>NZ_JACCCK010000001.1:0-2236061 GCF_013410135.1 Microbacterium sp. JAI119 | reverse complement strand
GTGGGCCAAATCAAACCGACATGAACACCCCGGCGCGTCGCAACATGGGCCAGACCAAAGCGACATCCCTGGGCCAAATCAGAGTGACAGAGTCAGAAGTCAGTGCTGTGCGGCTTCATGGGCGTTTCCGAGTCGCATGGGCAGTTCGAGCAAGTCATTGCCGATGAATGTCGGCCCTGCATAATCGTCGATGGCGCCGACGAGCTGTGCATGAGGGAAGGCCTGGCAGAACAGGCTTACGGCGACCTCTGCCTCAAGGATCGCCAAGTGCGAGCCCGGGCAACGATGCACCCCGAGTCCGAACGCCAAGTGCTGCGGGTTCGTCCGGTCCGGATCGAAGTGCGCGGGTTCGGGGTTGACGTTCTCGTCTCTGCCGTGGCCGCCGTAGTTGAGCAGGATGGGTTCTCCAGTTCGGATCATGACACCCTCGCCAAGGTCGATGTCAGCAAGAGCCCATCGCATTGGCAAGTTCATCACCGGACAGTCCTTGCGCAGAGACTCTTCAATGATGGGTCTCGGATCTTCTCCTCGAATCAGGGACTGTCGGGCGTGAGGGCAGGCAGTGAGATCGGCCAGAGCATGGTCAATGAGGTTGATGGTCGTCTGGCTGCCCCCGCCGATCATGAGCAGCAACGTGGCGATGAGTTCGTCCTCGGTGAGAGGGTCTTCCTCTTTCTGACTTTCGATGATGAGGATGCTGGTGAGGTCGTCGCCGGGGTGGGCGCGCTTCTCGTCGATGAGTGTGCGCATAGCGGTGAGCAGATCGAGGTTGAGCTGGGTGGCTTCGTCTTCGCTGAGAGCATCGGTGCGAGCAACGAGGCGGAACACACGCAGCACCTCGGGCCGCTGGTCCTCGGGGATGCCAAGCAGATCGCAGATGACGAGAGTAGGGATCTGGTAGGAGAATGCGGCGTGGACATCAACGGGGGTGTCGTCGGCCTTGTTGGCGAGGTCCTCGATAAGGCCACGCACTGTGTTCTCGATGGCTGGGCGCAACTGCTGGATGCGACGGTAGGTCAGCGAGGGCACGACGACCCGGCGCAGACGGGAGTGGTCGGCACCGTCCTTGGTCGTCATGTTCTGCAGATCAATCCAGGGAGCCAACCAAGGCACCTCGCCGGTCTCATAGGTGGGCACAGCGCGGGTCACGTCGCGGGAGACGTCTGGGTGGGTGAGCAGATAGGAGACGGTCTCACCGCGCACAACTGACCATGCGGTGAGTCCGTCGGGCAGTTCGACCGGAACGGCGGGGCCGAGACGTCGGAGTTCCTCGGTCTTGGCGTACATGCAAGCACCGGATCTACTGGGCAGAGTGGTCACGGGGGCGGTGTGAAACGGGATGGGCATGAGTATCTCCTTAGGCTGCGGGGCTCGGGGTGCATAGGGCGAGCATGCGTTGCCAGAAGAGGTCTTCGAAGACGGCAAGATGTCTGGCTAGTCCCAGGGCCGGGGTCAGTGCCTTCGGCGGTGCTGTGGCGAGCAAGGTGTCGATCGTCTGGATCTCGGCGGCATCGGCATGGCCGAAGTAGTCGAAGTGTGCGAGCTGGTTGTCGGTGAACGCCCCGGTGTGCGCCAGGGCTTCGCGCAGTTGCTGGTAGCAGCGTGTGGAGGCGTTCACGAGGTGGCGGAAGCAGACCGGATAGTCCCAGGGGCTGCCGGTGACGGCGATGCGAGCAATGTGGGCGGGGTAGACCATGGCGTAGGCGTCCAAGTCGCTCCCCCGCTCGGAAGACTGGTGGTAGGCGCTGACGAACGGTTGCAGGAGGCGGTGTGCTTCCTGTTCGGATTGGTGGCTGAGCGTGTAGAGCTCCGCGACCGCTGTGTTGTGGTGCCGGTCGATCATGAGCTGGGTCGAGGCGACGTTTGATGCCACGAGAGCGTCGAGATGAGATGCCAGCGAGCCGAGGTCGCCGGGGGTGATGCTGCCAGACTCGATGGCGTGGGCCAGTGGGTTTTCAGACAGGACCGCGTCCGGGATTTCTGCTGTCATCGGTGCACTCCGAGGTCGCTGAGGGGACGAGTGAACGCGGCGGGAAGGCCTGCCCGGGGGATGTTGAGGAGCTCGGTGGACAATTTTCGCTGCCGCTGAAGGCGGGAGGGGCTGGAGAGGGTTTGCAAGTGTGCGTCGATGCGGCGGTGCAATTCGACGCTGGCCGTCTCCCATGCCGTGGTGGTGGGATGACTGTCCTCGCCGAGGTGCCGCCGGTACCGGTGCAAGCATGCGAGGGTGAACAGCTCCAGAGCACAGTCGACGGCGCTCGCTCTCATCCATGGGTCGTAGGGCTCGCGGGCGATCGCGCGGTGCAGGCGGGTCACGCGCTCGGCCATATCTCCGTTGGCCATCGTCGGCGCCGTCGTGGGGGCATCGCTCGGGGGTTGGGCGAGAAAGTCTTTGAGCATCTCGGTGGAGCTGTCGAAGATGCGGGTGACGCGGGTGTCGCGCCAGAGACGTTCGATTGGCCATGGTGTTGCCTCGCGGGCTCGTGCCGAGGCCGCGGTTTCGTAGCCTCGTCCGCCGACCAGTTGCATCACCGTGTCGGTCGCTCGGTCGGCGGCCTCGCTGACAATGAGCTTGGCGGCTTCGCTGTCGGTCGGCGCACACTGCTCGTCGAGGGCATGCCAGGTCACGGCGTTGGCGACCAGTGCCTCGGTCATGAGGGTGGAGAGGTGGTGCTGAGTCTGGGGGTGGGTGTGCAGTCCGCGACGGGTCTGCCGGTCTTCGCCGGCCCAGGCCACGGCCTGCTGCAGGCAGGTGAGAATCGTCGTCAGTCCCGCCACCGGCAGAGCGGCACGGCACTGACTCAGGCAGGTTAGGGCGACCTCGACGCCGTTGCCCTCCCCACCGATGATCCGGTCGGCAGGAACGCGGGCGTCATTGAACTGCAGCCGGCCGTTGGGCAGGCCATGCATGCCGGCGAAGCGACTCTGAGGGCCACGCATTACGCCGGGATCATCGGTGGCGATCAGCATGGCAGTGATCCCGCCCGATGAGTTCTCGGTGGCGGCGACGTCGACCAGGACGATCACGTGGGAAGCGATCGTGGCGTTGGTGATCCACGTCTTGGTACCGGTGACCCGATAGGCGCCCTCATCGGCGTCGAAGAAGGCGGTAGTCCGCAGGGGTCCGCTGCCGTAGCCGAGTTCGGGCTCGTTGAGCGCGAAGGCCGAGACTTGTTCGGTCAGCTGCGGTAGGTAGCGGTCACGCTGGGTCTCGGTGCCGAACTCAAGGAGGGGGCGAACGGCGCCGATGACCTGGTGCGCGGCGATGACCTCGCACAGGCTCGCATGCGCGGAGGTGAGCACGGAGAGCACCGCGAGTAGGCAGGTATCGGAGAATCCCAGACCGCCGTAGCGGGTAGGGATGGTGATCCGGAAGGCGCCCAGCTGTCCGAGATCCTGGAGGAGGTCATCGGGTATCTGGGCACTGGATTCGATGCGTTCTGCCAGGTCATGTCGTGAGCACCAGTCGGTGATGCTCACCACGAAGCGGGCTTCCTCGGGTGAGAGCTCCGTACGAGTGCTCGGCTGGTCCGACGCAGGGGCGTGTCCGCTGAGGATCTGGTCGATGATGGAGTTGGGGTCGTAGTCGCGGCTCGGTGCGGTCATCGGCGTGGCCCCAATTCGACGGCGGTCAGCGGTCCGAGCCGCTGGTGGCGCAGCTCGGCGGTGTTGAACCCTGCCCGATCAAGCAGTGCCGTGAGGTCGGCGAGGGTGCGCTCGCGGCCGCCGCTGATGACGAGCATGCACACATCGGTCAGATACCCCACGGCTGCTTCGTCGGTGTAAACGTCGGGCAGGAAGTTCCCGATGATGATGAGACGTGCTCCATCCGGGATCTGCTCTTTGCACGTGGAGAGGAGGGCCAGGGCGTGCTCGTCGTCCCAGTCCTGGAGGACGCTCTTGATGATGTAGGTCGTCCCGTCCGGTGGGATCGCGGCGAAGAAGTCTCCGGCGATGCTGGCGCACCGCTCGGTCAGCCCGGCGCGGGCGATGACGTTCTCGGCGGCGGCAATTCCGGCGGGGCTGTCGAAGACAATGCCGGTCGCCGTCGGTGCTGTCTGTAGCACGGTGGTCAGGAAGGTGCCGTCTCCGCCGCCGATGTCGACGACGGTCTCGTCCTCGCCGATGGAGATCAACGCGGCAGCGGACTCGGCGGTGGCGGTGGCTTCTTCCTGCATGGCCTGGTTGAACAGGGTGTTCGCGCCAGTGTCCTGGCTGAGATAGTCATAGACCGGCTGGTGGTATTCGCGGTCGAACCCGGCTTCGCCGGTGAGGGTCGAGGTTTCGAGATGGTCCCAGGCGCGCTGGAACAAGGGGCTGGTGAAATTCTCGGCGAAGGCTGCCAACGAGCCGGGTTTGCCGGGCACCAGCACGGTGCCGAGGCGGGTATTGTGCAGGCCAGATTCGCGCTGTTCGATCAGCCCGGCATAGCGCAGCAGGTTCAGGACGCGGTCGAGGTGGTCTGCCGGAGCTCTGGTCCGGGCTGCTAGCTCTTCCAGTCTCATCCCGGGGGTCGTGTCCAGGTGGGTGAAGACGGCGAGGTGTACTGCCGCGCGGATAGCGTCGGAGACCATGTAGCCGCCGATGAGACGGATGACGGTGTCGCGGTCTTGAAGGCTTGTCATGATCCCTGTCCTTCCTCGGCGGGCGCGTCGGTGAGTCGGTGTCTGACCCAGACATTGGGCTCGATGTAGACGGCGTAGTCGAGGTCTGTGTTGGCGTAGACCGGGGCGATACCGCCACCGACGATGATCAGGCCGGTGGTGGTGAAGGGTTCCGCGGTCCAGGTCCTCCAGATGTCGAGGGGTGCGGAGATGGTCATGGAAGTGTGGCTGAGTGCGATGATGCGCCCACCGATCCGTTCGTGGATTCGCAGCCAGTTGTCGGCGCGTTGCCCATCGTCTCGGCGACGCTCGACGTAGTCCTCGATGGGCATCTCGGGGAACTCGGTCTTGCCGCTGGGCCGGACCGGGGCGATGAAGTGCTCGAACCCGGCCTCGCGAGCATGATCGCGCAGAGCAGCGAACACGGATTGGGATAGGCCCCGGCCCGTGTGGCTGGTGTCGATGCCGGCTTCGAGTGCGCACAACGTGTTGAGAGTCGCCTCGCTGTAGGTATCGGTCGCTGATTGCTCGATGACTCCGTCCCAGCCGCGGCTCGGAAGCGTCTGCGGGTTGCCGTCCCAGTGCAGGGGCAGAGAGGAGGCGCGGGCGATCGGGGTATCACCGTCGAGCACGATGAGCTGGTGCTCGGCGTGGGCGTGGATGCCCCATTCCACTAGCAGCCGGTTGGGTTCGATGAACGCCGGCCACGGGATGTCCAAGTTCAAGAATGCCGGCAGCAAGTCCGGGCGCTGGGCGAGGGTTAAGGTCCGAATAGAATTTGTCATGTCGTCACCAACTCTGCGAGGTGTTCGGCGGAGCGCTGCTCGTGGGGAATATGGACCGGCTTCTCGATGAGCTGGCGCAGGGATTGCAGGTAGGCAGCACGGGGCATCGGCTTTGCTCCCAGGTTTGTTGCGTGCTGGGAGTCATGCTGGAAGTCGAAGAGACGCCCTCCGCCTTGCAGGAAGCGCGTCATGAGGTCGACGACGGCGATCTTGCCAGCGCCCTCGACGAGGGTGAATTGGGAGTCGGCGGAGAGGACCGCGCCAAGTTGGAGGCCGAAGACTCCGCCGATCAGTTCTCCGTCGTGCCAGACCTCGCAACTGTGAGCCAGCCCCTGCTCATGGAGCTCCTGCAGGGCCGGTCGGAGGGTGTCGGTGATCCAGGTGCTCTGGTGTGTCTGGGCGCAGGCGTTGACGACCTGGTCGAAGGCGGCGTTGATGCTCGTGCGCCACTCGGCGCGCCGTCGGGCGAATCGGCGCATGGTACGGCCGGTGCGGCGGGTGGTCAGCTCTGCTACGGGCCGGGGGTCCGGGTTGAACCAGGCGACGGAGTAAGGCTCGGACGATTGCTCGTTGACGGTGAGGCTGCCGCTCTCGGCGTCCGCGGCGTAGCGGATTTCATTGAGCATGGCTTCTTCGTAGGAGGAAGCGGGAAAGCAGTAGAAACCGTGTGACGCTGCGGCAAAGATGTTCGGCGCTGAGAGGTCAGCGTCGAAAGCCACGGGCCCGGTGGCTGGGAGGGTGTCGCGGCTGAGCGCGGTCCAGTCGAGACTCATAGGAACTCCTTTCGCTCCAGGAAGTCGAGGTAGCGGTCGATCAGCTCGGCGTCGACATCGGGGAAGGTAATGTCCGTGCCAGCCAGGGCCTGCTCGACGTTGGTTCGGGTGAAAGCGGGGAACGTGTCCTCGAGGTACATCTCGGCCACGCTCATCTGCCCGCTGGGGCACTTGTCGATGAACAGGGGCGCAAAGGGGGTCATCGGATGCTCGGGGTTAGTGACCGCCAGGTCGATCATCTGGGCGACCCAGTCCGCCCAAGGGATCTCCGCGATCGTGTTGCCGCGCGCCTGGAGACGTTGCTGGAGCAGCGAGATGGGAGCCTTGTGCGGGTTTGTCAGGTGATAAACCTGCCCGGTGGCCGGTTCGTGGGTGGCTATGTGGACCAGGGCGTCGGCGAAGACGTCGACCGGGGTGTAGTCCATCGGGAGCTCGGCGTGTGGGATGGCTCCGATGTCGCGAATAAAACGCTTCATGCAGCACATCTCGGTGGTGGTATTCCAAGTGCCGCGGCTGCTGTGTCCGGAGATGTCGGCTGCCCGGTAGATGGCCACTGGCAGCCCGGCCCGTGCAGCGTCCTGCACCAGGTGTTCAGCAACCCATTTGCTTTCGGCGTAGCCGACACCAAGCTGGTCGAGGTGATCCAGAGGAGTGTCCTCGCTGATGGTGCGCGTACCGGCAACGCCGTGGCCGGCGACAACCGCCATTGTGGAGACGTAGTGGAACGCGATGCCATGTCTGGCTGCCAGGCGCAGCAGCTCATAGGTGCCATCGACGTTGGCCGCCTTCATCTGCGCATAGGGGTAGATGAAGTTGACCGTTCCGCCCGAGTGCACCACGAGGCTGGTGCGTTCGGTCAGCCCCTCGAAGTTGATCTCGTCCAGCCCGAGGCAGGGTTGGGCGAGGTCCCCGAGGACGATGTCGATGCGGGCTTCATCCTCCGGACGAACGTCCGGGGCCGAACCGTAGGTCTCCCAAGCAGTACGCAATCGCTGGCGTGCAGCTTCCTCTGACGGGGCGCGCACCACGCAGGCCAGCCGCGCCGGGGTCGATGCGAGCAGTCGTGGCAGCAGGTGCGAGCCCAGGAAGCCGGTAGCGCCGGTGAGCAGTATGGTGGAGGTCTCCTCCAGGACCGGCGGGCCCGGGCTCGGAGTTGCGCCGTTGAGGGTGATGGAGCGTTGGAGGTCTGCCTGCATGGCAGTGCGTGGATGGCTACCGGCTTCGAGGACTCCGGCGCGGGCGTGCGCGACGGCCTGGCAGTAGCTGGTGAAGTACGGGTCTCTGAGCAGCCGCTCGATCAGCGCCCGGACGAACCGGACGTGGATGCCGAGGCTGGACCGGGTGCGGGCGACGAGTTCGGCAGCGGCTATAGAGGTGCCGCCGGCGTCGAAGAAGGACAGCCCGAGCTGGTGACGGGCGATGCCGAGGACCTCGGTCCAAATGCCTGCCACCGCGTGCTCGATCGCCGAATCCAGTTCGATGGTGGTGCTTGGGGTCTCGGCGGGGAGCGCTTCAAGGCCGGCGGCCAGAGCCTTGTAGTCGGTCTTGCCGTGGGCGGTCTGCGGCAGTGAGTCCACCACTGTGGCGGTATTGGGAACGGCGTGCGCCGGAAGCGCGGCACTCACATGATCTCGTGCGGCCTGACTGCCAGGATCCCGACGCCCCGGGGCCACCGTGTAGAAAGCATGCAGGCGGGTCCCCTCGCTGTCGCCGAGCACTGCGGCGTCACTGATGGCGTCGTGGCTGCGCAGGATGTTCTCGACTTCTTCCGGGTCGACGCGGTAGCCGCGGATCTTCAGCTGCCGGTCAGCACGCCCGGTGATGAATAGGCCGGCACGCGGGTCCAGGAAGCCGGTGTCCCCGGTGAGGTAGAAATGGTGACCATCGAGCTTCACGCTCGGCAGCGGGTCCAGGCCGGCGCCTGCGTGTGTAGTGCCCAATGCCAGACGCCCGGAGACAGCGACGTCTCCGGCGCGGCCGTCGACCACGGGAGTGCCGTGGGTATCGAGGATGCGCACGCCAGCACCATCGAGAGGAAACCCGACGGCGGCCGGGCCGTCATCGAGGGCGCCGATGTCGTGGACTTCGGAGAGGCAGGAGGTGATGCCGGTCTCGGTGAGGCCGTAGGCGTTGAGCACGCGGGCCCGCGGATAGAGGCTCCGCGCGGCCTTGAGATCGCGGTTGGACACTGCCGCACCGCCGAGAATGAGCAGTCGGATCGATTGGTCGGCGACGTCGGCGTCGGCGGAATGTGCGACGACTTCGCGCCAATAGCTGGGCGTGAGGTCCATGACGGTCACACCGGCCTGGCTGATCTTGTCGTGAAACTCCGAGGGCGCCCAGAGGGTCTCGGGAAGGACCAGCGTCGCCCCGGCGGCCAGGCTCACGCCGATCTGCTCGATTGAGGTGTCGAAAGTCGACGCCGCGAACTGCAGTACGCGATCCTCTTCCGTGATGCCGTAGCGAGTCACGAGCTGATCAAGTAGAGAAGCCAGGGCCTGATGGGAGGCGGCGACTCCTTTGGGGTGGCCGGTGGAACCGGAAGTGAAGATCACGTAGGCGATCTCTGAAGCCTCGGTCTGCCATGAACCGGCTGAGGTCGCGTTTATCACGGGGATGTTAGGGGTGATCGTGACGGCCTGCGCGTCCGTAGAAGTGGAATGTTGCAGGGTCAGCGTGGCGACCGCGCCGGTAATTCGACGGATCTCGTTGTGGCGTTGGGGCGGGTCTCGGTGGTCGATTGGCAGGTAGGCAAGACCAGCTCGCCAAATCGCCAGCATGGCCACGATCTGCTCAGGCCCGCGTGGCAAGGCCACCATGACCGAGCCGTTGAGGGGCAGCCCGTGTTGGGCGAGTTCGTCGGCAAGGTCTGCTGCCTGCGCGGCGAGCTGAGCATAGGTGAGCTGGAGGTCGCCACAGACAACGGCGATCGCCTCGGGCCGGAACCGTGCCATCTGGTCGACACGGTCGCAAAGATAGGTGCGGGTGGTAATCATGACGTGCTCTCCTTCGGGGAGGCCGCGGGGTCGCGAATCAGTGCCAGCACGGTCCCGATCAGTAGAGGCAGGACCTTCCCCTGATCCAGTCGGTTCCCGGCCATCTCGTTCGCGGCGCCGTGGAAGATCCGGTGGATGGCGGTGACGAGCCACCAGGCGGGGAGATCGGAGCGGAAAATGCCCACTGCCTGTCCACGTTCGATGAGTGCGCAGATGCGAGCCTCGAACGCCGCGTGGAGTTCGCGCAGCCGTGCTGGGGTGAGCGCGTCAGAGGCGGCCATCACGATGGACCGAGATTGGTCCATCAGCTGCCAGCTGATCCCGAGCACGTACTCCAAGGCGCGGACGGGATCGGGATTCCCGGCGACGTCGTCGAGGCATTTTTGATTGTCGGCGATGACGCGGCCGACGGCGGCATCGACGAGGGCCGTGCGAGACGGGAAGTGCCCGTAGACGGTCACTCTACCGAGGCCGGCCTCGCGAGCGATGCTGGTGATGGTGGCATCGGGGCGAGTGCTCAGCTGCGAAATAGCTGCCGCGAGGATGCGCTCGGTGTTTCTGGTCGCATCCGAGCGGCGACGTTCGGGGGTGATCGTGGTGCGAGGCATCATCTCCAACTCCGATAGTCAAACACTGCTGTTTGACTTACGGTACCAGAAACACAGGCACTGGTGTATGAGTTATGAGGCGACGGCGTCTGCTCGGACCTGCGTGATCAGCCGCCTGAGCGTCGCTCCGCAGCGCTTGGGCTGGCGAAGACGGGCATAGGCGATTCGCTCAGAACTGGTCGGGCTGAGTCGGGTTCGATCGGTGAGGATCGGAAAGCATGTGCCTGGGCTTTGCCGCAGAGACGACGAGCCATCGGGTAGTGCGCAAAGACCGAGATTGCCCGAGTCGCTCTCGCGGTGTGCGCCAGCACGCCTGCGTGCGCACAGTCTGAACGCCGGTTGGATCGACGATACTTCAGGCCTGTTGCGTCACCGGATCAGCCGCGGTATCAGGGTGATGCAGGCGGGGTATCAGCTCACGCATAGGGCCGGCGGCATTCACCCCGGTGAGCGCGACCAGCACCTCGTCGAGGTAGTGGGCTGTGATCAGCGGTTCCTCGGAAAGGATGCGGGTGCGGTTGCCCAGGGCGGGGTGTCCGGCGCCGGTGAGGGTGTGGCCGTGGATGCGTGCGGTGAACGTCGAGCTCGGCAGGTACTGGCCGGGGTCGCCGGCGATACCGAGGTCGTGTAGCAGCGTGTTCGCGGCGTGGATGCCCTGGGCGGCCGAGTCGTCCCAGTGGTCAATTCGGTAGGAGCCGTGGCCGGGATAGTGATGCACGGCGACGCCGCCGGCGGCGTAGATCCGCTGGCGCGGGGCGTGCATGGAGCGCAGGCGGGAGTCGACGGGGATGCCGTCGGGCCCGGTCCAGGGTGCGGGGGCGGCGGGCATGGTGCCGTGCGCGACGATCGCGAGGTCACCCTCGACCCGGCTGCCGTCGTTGAGGGTGATGCTGATGCGGTCGGTGTGGGTGCGGATCGAGCGCACGGTTCGTTCCAGGTAGGCGGCGTGCTGGGGGCGGTGCAGGTCGCGTAGCCGCCGGGCGACGTGTGCGCCGATGGCGTTCGCTCCTGGGATCGCGGCGCGGGTGATGAGGGCAACGTCGTGGCCGGCGTCGGTGAGCAGTGACGCGGTCTCGGAGGCGACGAGGCCGCCGCCGAGCATGAGCACCCGGGCAGGCTTGGTGGTCGCGAGCAGATCGCGGAGGCGGACGGCGTCGGCGGCCGAGTGCAGGGTGGTCAATCTGCCGGCGCTGATCGCTTGGTCGCGGCCGATCACCTCCTCATCCAGCGTGCGCGGCCGGCTACCGGTGGCGATCAGGAGCGCGTCATAGGCGCGGGTATCACCGGAGTCCAGGCGCAACCGCCGAGACCTCGGGTCGAGGCCGCGCACCGTCTCCGACCGGAGGGTGGCCCCGGTGTCGGGCAGGGCCGCCTGGGCCGGTTCGAGCAGCCCGATCGCGATGCCCTTATTGACCAACGTCCGGTTGTACGGTGCTTCGCCGCTCCGCGTGTAGAGGTCGACGTCGAGGCCGGCGGCGTGCAGGCTTCTCGCGGCTGCGGTGCCGGCGGCACCGGCCCCGATGATCGCGACGCTCGGCATACTCATCAGGCTCCTTCCCCAATGGTGGTGGTGCTGGTGGTGGCGGTGAAGGCGGGCAGCAGGATCGCCTCGATGAACCACGGCGCGTCGTCGGCGTCGAGGCGCCCGGCACGCACTTCTTCGGCAGCACCGTTCATCACCACGTGCGTGGTGGTCAGCAGCCAGGACACCGGCAGATCGACCCGGAAGACGCCCTCGCGCTGGCCGCGAAGCAGCAGAGCCCGCATCCGCCCCTCGGCCTTCTCGTGCAACTCCCGGATGCGTGCCGCGGGCAGCTCTTTCAGCGCAGCCGCCAGCAGCGCCCGCGACTGGTCGACCAGAACCCAGCTGGAGGCCACCAGCCGCCGGAACGCCTCACCCGGATCACCATCCAAGGGCACCCCGCTGAGCACCTCTTCGCCGCGTTCGAGGCTGTCGACCAGGGCAGCCTCGATCAGCTCCGCACGGGTCGGGAAATGCCCGTAGACGGTCACTCTGCCCATCCCGGCCTCGGCGGCGATGTCGCCGACCGACGCGTCGGGGTTCTTACGGATCGCCGTCGCCGTCGCGGCCAGAATCCTCGCCCGGTTGCGCTGCGCATCCGCCCGCTGATTGGCCGCCCGCCCACCGCCACCTGACGCACCGGCCGTCGCGCCGCGGGGCGTCGTCCTCTTCGCCGTCATGATCCACCTCACAAGTCGTACTGGAATGTATGAGATAGTGTAGCCGTTACAACTCGTACACCGATGATCGAGTTCCGGCTCGGAGGGCGAGGCGGGACCGGCAGAGAGGAGATGACGACCATGTCCACGACACACATCCCCGGGGGTGCGCAATGAGCGACACCGCCGCGCCGCGTGCCGGCGCCAAGCAGTGGTGGGGGCTCGCCGTGCTGGTGATCCCCTCGACGCTGCTGTTCATGATGCTCACGATCCTGTTCCTCGCCGCCCCGAACCTGGCCGCGGACCTGAACCCGTCGAGCACCCAGCTGCTGTGGATCCTCGACATCTACGGCTTCGTGATGGCCGGGTTCCTCGTCGCGATGGGCGTGCTCGGCGATCGGATCGGCAAGCGCCTGCTCATGGTGATCGGCGCGATCCTGTTCGCCGCCGTCTCGATCGCCGCGGCGCTGACGACGATCCCGGAACTGATGATCGCCTGGCGGGCCATCCTCGGGCTGGCCGCGGCAATGATGGTGCCGGCGACGATCGGGCTGATCTTCGTGCTCTTCGCCGACGCGAAGCAGCGCGGCGTCGCGATCGGGGTGTGGGCCGGCGGAATCTCCGCGGGCGTTGCCCTCGGCCCATTGCTCTCGGGTGTCCTACTGGAGGGCTTTGGCTGGCAGGCAACCTTCCTGGTGGCCGTGCCCATCATGGCACTGGTCGCTATCGCCGCCCCGCTGCTGGTGCCAGAGCACCGCGATCCTTCGGCGAGGATCGACTTGTTCAGTGCTCTGCTGCTGGTTGGCGGCCTGTTGGCGATCATCTATGGCATCAAGCGGTTCGCCGCGCAGGAGCCGGCGGGACCCTCGATCGGATTGCTCGTCGCAGGCCTGCTGATCGGACTGTGGTTCGTGCTTCGCCAGCTGCGTGCCGAGCGGCCGCTGCTGGACGTGCGCCTGTTCGCCAACCGCACTGTCTCAGGAGCGCTGGCGGTGTTCCTGCTCTCGGCTGCAGCGCTCGGTGGCGTGTACTCGCTGTTCACGCAGTACCTCCAGCACGTGCAGGAGCTCTCGCCGCTGCAGGCGGGCCTGTCGATCTTGCCGGCCGCGGCGGTGCTGATCGTCGTCTCGACGCTCTCGCCGGTGTTCGCGAGGAAGTTCCGGCCCGGCAACGTGATCGCGATCGGCCTACTCACTCAGGTGGTCGGCTACATCTTGTTCACTCAACTGGATGCCGGCACGGGACTGGCGCTGGTGATCGCGAGCTTCGTCATCACCTACCCCGGCGTGGCCCCATCGATGGCTCTGACCACCGATCTCGTCGTCAGCTCCGTCCCGCCGGAGAAGACCGGCGGCGCTTCAGGACTCGCGACCACAGCTAACGACCTGGGGATCTCCCTCGGTGTCGCAGTGATCGGCAGTGTCGGAATCGCCGCTTACCGCGGCAACATCGAGTCCAGACTCCCCGAGGGGCTGCCACCCGAGGCGGCAGCCGCCGCCTCGGACAGCATCGACGGGGCGCTCGCCTCGGCTGCGGAACTGCCGGGAGCGCTCGGCGAGCAGGTCATCGCTGCCGCGCAAGCCGCATTCACGGGCGGACTCAACACTGCGGCCATCGTCTCGGCGGTCATCGCGGGTGTGGCGGCGATCATCGCCGCTACGCGACTGCGTCACATCCGCCCCACCGGGCAGTCGCAGGACAGTCCGGAGGAAGCATCCACTCATTGACCTATACCCCCTATGGGTATAGTCTCGAATAACTCGTACACAGATGAAGGAGTTCTGAGATGAGCGCAACCACCACCGAGTACCAGGTGACCGGGATGAGCTGCGGACACTGCGAGACCGCCATCCGGTCCGAGGTCTCCGAAATCGCCGGGGTGACCGGCATCGAGGTCAGTGCCCAGACCGGGCGCCTGGCCGTGACCAGTGAGCAGCCCCTCGACGACGCTGCGGTGATCGCGGCGGTCGACGAGGCCGGCTACGCCGCGGTCAGGAGCTGAGATGAAGGCGCCTGCGCGGCTCGGCCTGTACGGCGCGGGGCTGGTGGCCGTGTTCGCCGTGGCGTTCGCCACGGCGAGCGCGGTCGTCCCCGAGAGCGCCGTGCAGGCCTGGACAGAAGACAGCGGTGACCACGCCGCCCACAACAGCGAGGAGGGAGAGGACATGAACGGGCAGGGCGGACACGCCGGCCACGCCGCGGACGCGTCGTCGCTCGGGCTGGGCGTGGCACAGGACGGCTACCAACTGACCGACCTGGGCGCCCCGACCGAGACCGGCGCCGACGGTGAGTTGTCGCTGACGATCACCGGGCCTGACGGCCAGGCGGTGACCGACTTCGAGCTGGAACATGAGAAGGAGCTGCACCTGATCGTCGTGCGCGCCGACGGGCAGCAGTTCCGCCATGTGCACCCCGAGATGGACGCCGACGGCACGTGGTCCATCCCTTGGCGGTGGGACGCGGCCGGAACCTACCGGGTGTTCGCGGACTTCGTGCCCGGCCAGACCGGAGAGGGCATCACGCTCTCGACCACCGTGCAGGTGTCCGGCGGCTACGAGACCGTGGCGGCGGAGCCGACCGCGGAGACCACCGTAGACGGGTTCGACGTCGCGGTGACCGGTGACCTTGTCGCGGGCGAGTCCTCGACGCTGACCATGACCATTACCCGCGACGGGCAGCCGGTCACCGTACTGGAACCGTATCTGGGCGCGTTCGGGCATCTGGTCGCGCTGCGCGATGGGGACCTGGCCTACCTGCACGTCCACCCCCACGGCGAGGCGCCCGACGCGGGGCAGACCTCGGGCCCGGAGATCGTGTTCGAGGCCACTGCACCCACGCCCGGCCGCTACCTGCTGTTCCTGGACTTCCAGGTTGACGGGCAGGTGCACACCGCGTCGCTGGTCATCGACACCACCACTGGCGACGGCGGCGCCGACGCCGGAAGCGGCGGCGGGCACGAGGAGGAAGGAGAAGGCCATGAGCACTGATCAGTCCACCGGGACCAACCTGGCTGGGGTCGAACTGCAGATCGGCGGCATGACCTGTGCGTCGTGCGCGAACCGGATCGAGAAGAAGCTGAACAAGCTCGACGGCATCACCGCGAGCGTGAACTACGCGACCGAGAAGGCCAGCGTCACCGCCCCGGAGGGCTACGACCCGCAGCTGCTGATCGCGGAAGTGGAGAAGACGGGCTACACCGCCGAGCTCCCCGCTCCCAAGGACGCCGCCGCCCCCGGCGGCGAGGATGACGGCGAGTCTCGCGAGGACGCCGAGCTGCGCACCCTGCGTCAGCGGCTCATCGGTTCGGCCGTGCTCGCAGTCCCGGTGATCGCGATGGCGATGATCCCGGCGCTGCAGTTCGACTACTGGGGCTTCGCCTCCCTGGCTCTGGCCGCACCCGTGGTGGTCTGGGCCGGGTGGCCCTTCCACAAGGCCGCCTGGATGAATCTCAAGCACGGTGCCGCCACGATGGACACGCTCATCTCCGTAGGTACGAGTGCGGCGATGATCTGGTCGATCGTCGCGCTGTTCTTCGGCACCGCTGGTGATCGCGGCGTGGTGCACCCGTTCGAGCTCACCATTTCCCGCTCCGATGGCCTCGGGCACATCTACCTGGAGGTCGCCGCCGGGGTGATCACGTTCATCCTGCTGGGCCGCTACTTCGAGAAGCGCTCCAAGCGCCGCGCCGGTGCCGCCCTGCGTGCCCTGCTCGAACTCGGCGCGAAGGAGGTCTCCGTCCTGCGGAACGGCAAAGAAGAGCGGATCTCCATTGAGGAGCTGAGCGTCGGGGACGAGTTCGTGGTCCGGCCCGGCGAGAAGATCGCCACCGATGGCGTCATCGTCTCCGGCAGTTCCGCGATCGACGCGTCGATGCTCACCGGCGAGTCCGTGCCGGTCGAGGTCGGCGAGGGTGACACGGTGACCGGAGCGACCGTGAACGCCGGCGGACGTCTCGTCGTCAAGGCGACCCGGGTCGGTTCGGATACCCAGCTGGCGCAGATGGCCAGGCTTGTTGAGGACGCCCAGTCGGGCAAGGCTGAGATCCAACGCCTCGCCGACCGGGTCTCCGGGGTGTTCGTGCCGATCGCGATCGCCATCGCCGTCGCCACGCTCGGTGCGTGGATCGGCGCAGGATTCCCGCTCTCGGCCGGGTTCACCGCGGCGGTCGCGGTGCTGATCATCGCCTGCCCCTGCGCCCTAGGCCTGGCCACCCCGACGGCGCTGCTGGTCGGCACCGGACGCGGAGCCCAGATGGGCGTGCTCATCAAAGGCCCCGAGGTGCTGGAGTCCACCAAGCGCGTCGACACGATCGTGCTGGACAAGACCGGCACCGTCACCACCGGCAAGATGACCCTCACCGACGTGATCCCCGCCCCAGGCGTGAGCCGTGATGAGCTGCTGCGGATCGCCGGCGGGCTTGAGGACTACTCTGAGCACCCCATCGCCCAGGCCATCGCCGCAGGCGCCACCGCACAGGTCGGTGAACTGCCCACCCCGGAGTCCTTCGACAACATCGAGGGCAAGGGCGTCCAAGGCGTCGTCGACGGTCACGCCGTGGTCGCCGGCCGAGAGGCGCTGCTGGCTGATTGGTCGATGCACCTCGACGAGGAGCTCAAAGCCGCCAAGCAGGCCGCAGAGTCCGAGGGCAAGACAGCGATCGCCGTCGGCTGGGACGGGCAAGCGCGCGGTGTGCTGGTGGTCTCGGACCAGATCAAGCCCACCAGTGCGGAGGCGATCAGCCAGTTCAAGGACCTGGGTCTGACTCCGGTGCTGCTGACCGGGGACAACCAGACCGTGGCCGAGCAGGTCGCCGCCGAGGTCGGCATCACCGAGGTCATCGCCGAAGTGCTGCCGAAGGACAAGGTCGACGTCGTCGCCCGCCTCCAGGGCGAAGGCAAGGTCGTGGCCATGGTCGGCGACGGTGTCAACGACGCCCCCGCCCTGGCCCAGGCCGACCTCGGCCTGGCGATGGGCACCGGCACCGACGTGGCCATCGAAGCCGCTGATATCACCCTGGTCCGCGGTGACCTGCGGGCGGCCGCGGATGCGATCCGGCTCGCGAGGCGCACGCTGCGCACGATCAAGCAGAACCTGTTCTGGGCCTTCGGCTACAACAGCGCCGCCATCCCGATTGCGGCCTTCGGGCTGTTGAATCCGATGCTCGCCGGAGCGGCCATGGCCTTCTCGTCCGTCTCGGTGGTCTCCAACAGCCTGAGGCTGCGCAGGTTCAAGGCCAAGGCCGACAACCAGAACACCCCAGCAGACAGTGCCCCTGTCCCGGCACGCGAGCCGGCGCAGGTCTGAGAAGAACCCGTCATCAAATCAGAAAGGACACCATTCACGATGACTGCACACGATCACCACAACCACGGAAACGATCACGACCACGGCAGCGCCTCTGGCGGCTGCAGCGGCCACGCTCCCAACACCGAGGACCTCGCTAAGGCGAACAGCGACGATGTCACCGAGTGCCTGGTCATGGCCGGCACCCCGGTCATCAAGTCAGACGCTGAGGCCGCCGGGCTCTACCGCGACTACGAGGGTAAGCGGTACTGGTTCTGCTGCGCGGCCTGCGGCCCACTCTTCGACGCCGACCCCGACCGCTACGCGAACGCGGCCTGAGTCGGCTCCGTAACCCGCAGCCGGCTTCGTGCCCCCGAGAACCACTCAGGTGGGCACGAAGCCCGGCGTTCGGCCACGGAGGCTGGCGGGAAGCGATCATGAGGAGGGAAACATCATGAACGGACGCACGACCCGGCGCCGGAACCGACGCCTGGGTGCCGCCGTCGGGGCCGGACTGCTGAGTGCCGCGATCCTGCTCACCGGCTGCGCCGCCGACAACACCGATGAGGACCCGCCGGGAAACAGCCCGGAGGAGCACGGCGAACATGGCGGGATGGAGCACCCGGCCGACGGCGGGCCTGTGCCCGAGGGCATGACCGAGGCCACCGACCCCACCTACCCGGTCGGCACCGAGGTCACCCTGACCGCCGACCACATGGACGGCATGGACGGGGCGACGGCGACGATCGTGGGCGCCTACGACACCTACACCTACTCCGTGGACTACACCCCCACCACCGGCGGCGACCCCATCACCGACCACAAGTGGGTCGTCCAGGAAGAACTCGAAGGCGCCGGCGACGAACGCCTGCCCGACGGCACCGAGGTCACCCTCGCGGCCGCACACATGGACGGCATGGACGGAGCTGCGGCCACCATCGCCTCCTCCACCGAGGAGACCGTCTACGTCGTCGACTACGAAGCCGACGGCATGACCATGACCAACCACAAGTGGGTCGTCGAAAGCGAAATCGAACCCACCAGCTAACCCGCCACAGGACGGACGCGGACCAGGAGCAGTGAGACCGGCATGAACGACAAGCACAGCGAACATCATCACGATCACGGTGGCGGCAACGCGACGCGAGAGCACCACTCCGCGCCCGAGCATGGTCGCGCGCATCACGACCACCAGCACAAGAGCCACTCTGCTCACGGCCACGATGCTGGGCACCACGGTCACGCCGACCATCAGGATCACAGTGGACACGACGTGCACGCGGGTGATTCCGCTCACGAAGGGCACGGGGGTCATGGCGGGCATGGCGATCATGTCGGGCAGTTCCGGCGGCTGTTCTGGATCATGCTCGTCCTCGCCGTCCCTGTGGTCGGCTTCAACGAGATGTTCGCCCACCTGATCGGCTACCATCTGCCCGACGCCGAGTGGGTGTGGTGGGTCTCCCCGATCCTCGGCACGGTCATCTACTTCTGGGGCGGATGGCCGTTCCTGACCGGCGCGATCAGCGAGGTCCGCTCCCGTAAACCCGGCATGATGCTGCTGATCGGGCTGGCGATCACGGTGGCGTTCCTCGCCTCCTGGGGCGCGAGCCTGCACCTGCTGGACCATGAGCTGAACTTCTGGTGGGAGCTGGCGCTGCTGGTGGTCATCATGCTGCTCGGTCACTGGATCGAGATGCGCTCCCTGGCCCAGACCACTTCGGCCCTGGACTCCCTCGCCGCGCTCCTGCCCGACGAAGCCGAGAAGCTCGACGGCGACCAGGTCGTGAAGATCGCACCCGCCGACCTGACCGTCGGCGACGTGGTCATCGTCCGACCCGGCTCCGCGGTCCCCGCCGACGGCCGGATCGTCGACGGGTCGGCGTCGATGGACGAGTCGATGGTCACCGGCGAGTCCAAGACCGTCCGCCGCGAGGTGGGCGATGTCGTGGTCGCCGGGACTGTCGCGACCGACTCCGGGCTGCGGGTGGAGGTGACCGCGACCGGTGAGGACACCGCGCTGGCCGGGATTCAGAAGCTCGTCGCCGATGCTCAGGCGTCGTCGTCTCGCGCGCAGCGGATCGCCGATGTCGCCGCGGCCTGGTTGTTCTGGTTCGCCCTCGGCGCCGCCGCCGTCACCGCGATCGTATGGACACTCGTCGGGATGCCCGATGCCGCGGTGGTGCGCACCATCACGGTGCTGGTGATCGCCTGCCCGCACGCGCTCGGCCTGGCGATCCCGCTGGTGGTCTCCATCGCCACCGAACGCGCCGCCCGCGGCGGCGTGCTGATCAAAGACCGCCTCGCCTTGGAGTCCATGCGCACGGTCGACACGGTGCTGTTCGACAAGACCGGCACGCTCACCAAGGGCGAACCCACCGTCACCGGCATCCACCCGGTCGGCGACCGGACTGACGACGAGGTGCTGGCGTTGGCCGCCGCCGCGGAAGCCGACAGCGAGCACCCCCTGGCCCGGGCCATCACCGGCGCCGCGAAGGACCGCAACCTCGACGTCCCCCAGGCACGTGACTTCTCCTCCTCGCCGGCCGTGGGGGTCAAAGCCATCATCGGAGAGACCACCGTGGAAGTCGGCGGTCCCTACCTACTCGAACAGCACGGACTCACCGAGCTGCCGATAGCCGAGACCTGGCGGGATGAGGGGGCGATCATCCTGCACGTCCTTGCCGACGGGCAGGTCATCGGTGCCCTGCGGCTGGCTGATGAGATCCGCCCCGAGTCCAAGGACGCCGTCGATGCTCTCCATGCTGCCGGGGCGCAGGTCGTGATGATCACCGGCGATGCCCAGGCCGTGGCCGCCACCGTCGCAGGAGAGCTCGGCATCGATCGCGTCTTCGCAGGGGTGCGACCCGAGGACAAGGCCGCCAAGGTCAAAGAGCTGCAGGACGAGGGCAGGAAGGTCGCGATGGTCGGCGACGGCGTTAACGACGCTCCCGCGCTCGCCCAGGCCGATGTGGGCATCGCGATCGGCGCCGGCACCGATGTCGCTATCGGCTCGGCCGGGGTCATTCTGGCCTCCTCCGACCCGCGCTCGGTGCTCTCGGTCATCGATCTCTCTCGCGCGAGCTACCGCAAGATGAAGCAGAACCTGTGGTGGGCCGCCGGCTACAACCTCATCTCTGTGCCCTTGGCCGCGGGCGTGCTGGCGCCCATCGGGTTCGTCCTGCCAATGAGCATCGGCGCGATTCTGATGTCCGCCTCCACCGTCGTCGTGGCCCTCAATGCTCAGCTGTTGCGACGCCTCGATCTCACGCCGGCCGCCAGCACCGCCAAGTTCCTCGACCGCTCACCGACACCATGACCAGTCAGGCCATGGGCGCCGGGCACCGCCATGAGCAGACACGGGAAGGAGCAGCACGATGACGACCACCACCACGCCTCCGATGCGGCAGGGCCCTGCCGGGCACGGCTACATCAACGACAAGGACCGCTATCTGGCCCGCCTCAAGCGCATCGAGGGACAGGCTCGAGGCATCCACCGGATGATCGACGAGGACACCTACTGCATCGACATCCTCACCCAGATCAGCGCGGTCACCGCAGCACTGGAGAATGTCGCGCTCGGGCTGCTCGACGACCACCTCAAGCATTGCGTCACCGCAGCGATCCGCGACGGCGACCTCAGCGCCGAGGCCAAGATCAAAGAGGCCTCCGACGCCATCGCCCGCCTCGTGAAGTCATAGGGGTTCGCCATGCTCGCCCTTCTACGCACGCTCACGCCTTCCATCGTCGTCCGCGATGTCGAAGTGTCTGCCCATCGGTGCTGCCAGGCGATGCGCTGGCTCGTCACGATCCGGTTCGCTCGCGGGGTGGGTGATCGATGAGCGAGCTTCGCAGGAGCCACGCTGACCGATGGAGGGCACGAGGCGAGGAAGGACGCTGCGCGGTCGCGTGCCGCTGACCGTCGCGGAAGCTAGTGCGGCGCGACACGAAGAGGATGCGTGGGCCGATCCTTGCTCGTAGTCAGAGCATCTACGCTCCGGTCCCACCCCTGGCTTATGACTGTGTGAAGTTGATCTTCGTCCGTCACGGGTCGGCACTCCTGCTCAGCGAGTTCGGCGAGAGACTCGTTGCCGTCGGCGACGTGGTGGTACTCGGCGCGAACACGCTGTGCGGGAGCGAGCCTGAAGGGTCAATCACGGTGACGACGATCTACCTAGACCGTGACTACGTCATCGACCAGGTCTTCTGGCAACACGCGGCCCTGCTGGCTGACCGGCTCGACGCGCAGGACTTCGCCGACGAGCTGTACTCCGAGCCGGCGCAGGTGCTCCGTCTCGGTGAGGACCGCGTGGGGCTGTTGATGCCGTGGCTGGACGAGCTGGTGGCTCTCAGTCTGGACGGCCCATCGCCGGAACGGTTCTACCGGATGCAAGCGTTGCTGTTCGCGGTCCTGGACGTAATCACGCCCTACGTGACGACCACACCGGTGCGCCGGTCGCTGACCCAACGCAGAGCGGCCTACCCCGGTTCGCCACTCCCGCGTCAGCTTGCGCCGCTGCGGGCTGAGGCGCGCGCAGTGGTTGAACTCTTGCGCGGGGCGCCGGCGCAACGGTGGACGCTCGGTGCACTCGCCGACGCGGTGCACCTGTCCCCATCGCAACTCGGAAGGGTGTTCGTCGATGCCTACGGCAAGTCGCCGATGGCGTACCTGATGACCGTGCGCGCCGAACACCTCGCCCGGTTGCTGCGGGAGACCGACCTGCCGATCGAGGCCGCGATGCGCGAGGTCGGTTGGAACAGCCGCGGCCACGCCGCCCGATTGTTCCGCCAGGCGGTCGGAGTCACCCCGGCTCGTTACCGCGAGCTGGTGCGGGAACGCGCTGTGGCCTGATCAGCGGACGATACCGATCGCCGCATCTGAGATACCCACATCCGCATCATCGCCCGCCTCGGCGCCCGGGACCGCTGAGGGGCTGATAGTCCGGTACGGACTCGTCGGGTTCACCACACGCCTGACGGTCACATCGTCCGTTGTCCGTCTCGTCATTGCTGGTGATCCCGGCGCACCTGATGGTCACCGGGGCCCAGTTCGGCCCCGGTGCTCAGGGTATCGGGAGGACACGACGATGGCGACAACACGGGAGCAGACCCAAGCCAGGCGGGAGGCCAAGCTCAACGAGCTGCACGAGCGCCTCAGTGGCGCTGTGGAACGGCTCGTCTCCGGTGAGGATTGGGCGCGGGCGCTCGCGTTCGCGGCACAGTTCAGGACTCGATCGTTCTCCAACACCCTGCTGATCTGGGAGCAGCACCAGGCCGCGTTCGAGGCCGGTCTGGTGCCCGAGCCGTTCCCGTCGTATGTGGCCGGGTATCGGCAGTGGCAGGGCCTGGGCCGGCAGGTGCAGAAGGGCCAGCCGGGGTTTCAGATTCTCGCTCCGGTGACCGGTCGCTTCGCTACCGCTACCCCGGCGGATGCGGAGTCGTGGCGCCGTCTCGGCAAGGGCGAGAAGCCCCGTGCCGGCGAGGTCGTGCGCACGCGGATGGTCGGCGTCCGCCCCGCCTACGTGTGGGACGCCTCCCAGACCGCCGGCGACCCGATCCCCGAACCACCCGCACCGAAGCTGCTGGAAGGCCGGGCCCCGGCCGGGCTGTGGGACGGGCTCACGGCGCAGGTTGAGGCGGCCGGGTTCACGGTGCTGCGGGTGCCGCACGAGGGCATGATCCACGGCGCCAACGGGATGACCGACTACACCGCGAACACCGTCGCGGTCCGGGAGAACATGGACCCGGCCGCGCAGGTCAAGACCCTCGCCCACGAACTCGGCCACGTCCTCCTGCACGGCCCCGACCAGGATGAGGCCCGGCAGCATCGCGGCATCGGAGAGGTCGAAGCCGAGTCCGTCGCGCTGATGATCGGCGCCGCCCACGGGATGGACACCTCCGGTTACACGGTCCCGTACGTCTCGACCTGGGCGGCCCGCGTCGACGGGAAAGAGCCGGTGGAAGTGGTCAGGGCCACCGGGGAGCGGGTCCGCAAGACCGCGCTGACGATCCTGGACCAGCTCGACACCGCGCAGGTCGGTGACGGCACCCCGCCAGGTCTGGACCGGGACGCCGCCCAGCGCGAGGCACCCGCACAAGCGCAAGCGTCGCCGACAGCGGAGCCGGCATCGCCGCGGCAGGCGACTCCATCGCTTGAACCGGCCACCAGACCCGCACCGGTGTCGCCGTTCGAGGGGCGGGGACTGTGATGACCAAGCACGGCGCCGTCTCCTCGGTGCTGCTGCGGATGAACGCGGCGTGGCCGCTCTCGGCCGCCGCGCGTGAGTTCGCATCCGCGGGGGTGCCGGTCTTCCCCTGCGCACCGTGGGGGAAGCGGCCGGCCACCGGACACGGCTTCCATGACGCCACCACGGACTTGGACCAGGTCGAGGAGTGGTGGCGGCAGTCGCCCGGCGCGAACATCGGTGTCCCGACCGGCACCGCCTCGGGCGCGGTCGTGGTGGACGTGGACGTGCACGGCCCGGTAGATGGCCGGACCAGTTTCGACCGCGCCGCTCGCGCCGGGCTGGTGGAGGGGTGGGAGCTGCTGGTGCGCACACCCACCGGCGGGATGCACGCCTACTACCCGGCCACACCCGGCACAGAGCAGCGGTCGTGGCAGGCGGCGCGTGCGGGGATCGACTTCCGCGGTGATGGCGGCTACATCATCGTCCCGCCCTCGGCCCGCTCCATCGACGGCACCACGGTCAGCTACCAGGTCGAGGAGGTCAATACAGGCCCCGCCAGCACGCTGGCCGCGGGACGGCTGCGGGACTTCCTCGACCCCCGCCCCACACCCCGAGCCACGCCCGCGGGTCTGGACCGAGGTGTCGATGTGTCGCGGCTGGCGGCGTGGGTCGCTGCCCGTGGCGAGGGTGAGCGGAACCGTGGCCTGTTCTGGGCAGCGTGCCGGCTCGCGGAGAACGGGCTCCCGGCCTCGGATGCCCTCGATGTGCTCACCGTGGCCGCCGGGGACGCCGGGCTCGCTGAGCGCGAGATCACCGCCACGGTCCGCTCCGCCTACCGGACCGTCCGTCCCGCGCCTGCCGGGCGCGGCACCTCGTCGCCGGGGCGGGGTGCCTCGCCGGTGGCCGCGGACGGCTGGTTCGACCGCAACACCAGCACCCGCCCGCCGATGTCGTCGAGGGTGCGGGGGCTGTGATGACCACCCCAATCATCAGCAGCAGGGTCGTGAGCAGGACCGCCGGGCGCCGGTGGGCGGTGGTGACGGCGGTATCCGGGACGGTGTTCATCGCCGCCGGCGCCTTCTGGCTGTCTTTCACCGCGCTGGCAGACCTCGCGGCCCGAAGCGGTGTCGGTGCCGGGCAGGCGTGGGCGTGGCCGCTGATCGTGGACGGCATCATCGTCGTGGCCACCGTCGCCGTCGTCGCCCTCGCAGGCCAAAGGTCGGCGTGGTATCCGTGGGCGCTGCTGATCGGCGGCGCCGCGGTCTCGGTGACCGCCAACGCCCTCCATGCCGTGGTCGCCGCCGATGCCGATGTGCCTGGGGTGCTGGCCGCCGCCGTGGCGGCGGTGCCGCCGGTGGTGCTGCTGGCGATCACCCACCTGACCGTCATCCTCACCCGACCACTCCCACCAGCCACCGACCCCCTGACTGACACGTGCATGGTCGCCCGTGACCGGGTCGCGCCGGTGGAGCATCAGATGCAGTCGTCCGTGCCCGTCGAAGCGCCTGAACCGAGTCTGCTCCCGGCGACGCCAGCGCCGGTGGAGGACGCCGCTGATGGGGACAGCGCGCCAGATGCCCCACCGCCGGTGGTCGAAACTACCCGGCACACGCGGGCCGGCGGCACGCGCTCGGACCGGCGTGAGCGCGCCGCGAGGTTGCGTGAGCAGGGGTGGTCGAACAAGCGCATCGCCCGCGAACTCGGTGTGCACCCGTCCACGGTCGGCCGCTGGTTCACGCCCGCGCACCTTCCCGACAAGCAGACCGTCGAGGAGGCGAAGACACCATGACCACCCCCACCGACCACTCCCGTCACCGGTACGAGCGCCGGCAGAACCCACCCGAGCCGACCAAGGACCACTCGGTCCGGGAGGAGCCGGAGAAGGCGGGGACGCCGGAGGCGGTGCAGGCCGCAAAGGTCGCCGCGTGCAACCGCGGCATGAACACGAAGAGCGTGGACGATGCGCGGCGGGCGCGGGGTGTGGAGTGGGTGCGCCCCACCGATCTGCTCGCCCGGCAATCCGCGATAGCCGCGGGGCGGGGTATCGACTTCGAGGTCGAACTCGCTCGCCGCACCCGCAACCTCACCGGCCACATCACGCAGACCAGCGGCCGCGGTCTCGGTAAGGCCGCGCAGGCGATCAGTGAGCGGGCGCGGCGGCTGCCGGATGTCTCGGAGTTCGGCCGCGGCAGCCGGCACCAGTCGTGGGTGAGCCGTTCGGGGATCGGGTGGGGGTGACCTGACATGCGCACCCCCATCATCACGTCGCCGTCGCCGTCCCTGACGGTGGTGTGGGGACGCGCGTGCACCTACCTGTCAGGAGGTGCCAGACCATGACCACGACAACACCCACCCACTCGCACATCGCTGACGGCGAGGGTGCTGAGGACTTCACTACCAGCGACGGGTTGCGGACGCTGCTGCACCGGCTCCACGCCGCGGGAGCGGGCTCGTGGAGCCATGATCCGGTGGCCGCGGAGCTGATGGCCCACACCGCGGCCAAGTACGAACCCCTCGCCCGCAAGCACGGCCTGGACCCGTGGGAGGCCGCGTCGGCGGCGTTCAAGGTGATGATCACCCGCGCCGCCCGTGAGGCACGCGACCCGTGGGCGGTGATCACGCACGCGGTGCGGATCACCTGCATTTTCGAAGAACGCGCCCAAGGACTGCTCTGCTCGGTCCACCAAGCGAGGCGCCCGCACGTCTCGGCGTTTCATGACCCGGAGCGGTTCTCCGACCGGGAGAACGCGCTGACCGACTATCACCCGGCTTTCCACATCACCGACACCCACAACCACGACGACGGCGCCGACGCGGAGACGGACGCTGCCGGATCAGGCTCCGATGGTGGTGGGCGCGGGTCGGATCGGGCATGCATGTCCGCGGGGTCGGCGGCCGAGGACGCCATCGCGCTGTTCACGCTGTTGGGCTGGGACCCGGCCACCGCCCGGGCCGGGGTGGAGCATGTCTGCGGGGCGCTGACAAAGACCGGCACCCGCCAGGCCGCCTACGAGGCGCTGCGGCGGGACAAGCACGCCCGCGCGCTGCTGGACATCCCACGTTCTTCGTGGACCGCGCTGCTGCGCGTCTTGTTGGGCAACCCGCACCCCGCCTACGCCGCCACGACCGCGGGGCGGGGTGTGCTGCTGCGACTGCTGATCGGCGAGACCCTGCCGGTGCTGCTGCGCGATGACGACCTCATCCTGACCATCTCCCTGGCCGCACCCGGCACCCATGAGGACCGCGACGATTCTGGTGGTGATCGGTCGTGACCGCACCGGCCGGGTACATCGAGCTGGAGCGCACCGTCGACTCCATCCGGGTCGGGCGCCGGCACCGGACCGCGTTCGGCAACATCGACGAACTCGCCGCCTCGATCGAGCGGGACGGGCTGTTGCAGCCCATCACCATCACCCCCGACGGGGCGCTGGTGTGCGGGGCCAGGAGGTTGGCGGCGATCAAGAAGCTCGGCTGGCGCAAGGTCAACGTCTGGGTCCGCTCCGGCATATCGGACCGCCTTGGCCACCTGTTGGCCGAGCAGGACGACAACGTGCTCCACAAGCCGCTGACCCAGACCGAGGCCGCCGCCCTCTACCGCGAGCTGAAGACCCTCATGCACGAGGACGCAGCCCGGCGGAAAGCCGCGACGCAGTTCAGCGCCGACAACCAGCCTGGATCGGACGGTCCTGCAAAATTTGCAGGACCGTCGCCCGGCCCCTCGGGTATCGCCCGCGAGCAGGCGGCAGCGATGATCCCCGGTGGTGCCTCGCACACGACGCTGGAGAAGATCGGCTACCTCCAGAAGATCGCCGAAGACCCCGCCCAACCCGCCGAACTCCGAGCACAAGCAAGTGCTGCGCTGGAGCGCATCGACGCCGGCGCCCCGGTGCATCCGATCTTTGAGGCGATCCGCGCCGCCGCCCAGAGCGCGCAGGCAGAACGTGAGACCGACCTGCATCAGCTCGCCGCCGACGCCCTCGCACGCGCCAAGGACGCCAAGAAGACCCGCACGCCCCGTCCCCGGCCGGTCACCGACAATGACGGTGAGCCCGCCCAGTACCCGGTGCGGGCATTCGTGCTCACCTGGGGCGAGCTGGACCAGTGGTGGACCCACTATGACGCCCAGCACCTCGCCGCCGAGCTGAGCGATGAACAGATCGACCTGTTCTTCGCCACGGTCGAGGGCACCAGCCGCTTCGCCGAGGAGCTGCGCACCCTGCGCGACCGCGACACCGCCGGCGATGAGCCGGTGCCGGCTCGCGCGCATCTGCGCGCCCTCTGACAACCAGCCTCCCTCTGGCCCGGTGGGTGGCGGGCGTGCACCTGGTGGGTATGAAGACTCCCGACCTCTCCGAACCCCGGACCCGCCGCCGACTTATCGCTGCCCTGATCGCGGCGGTCGTAGTCCTCGTGTTGGCCGGTGTGGGCGTCTACGGCCTGATCACCGGCCCACCCAGCCACGACAACGACGAAGGCGAGACTCCTGGCCCAGTGGTGACCGCACCGTCCGATCCGGCCCCCACCACGACACCGCGGCTGCCGGTCGTGCGGACCTCAGATGATCCGCAGACCTTCGCCCGCAACGTCGCCACCGTGCTGTTCGAGTGGGACACCGCGAGCGGGTTCATGCCCCTGGACTACACCAGCGTGGTCCTCGACGTCGGCGACCCCACCGGCCAAGAGCAAGCGGGGCTCGCCTCGGACATCGCCGCCTACCTCCCATCCCGGGACGCCTGGCTGGAGCTGAGGCAGTACGCCACCGCCCAGCACCTCACCATCGACAACACCTTCATCCCCGACTCGTGGACGACCGCGGTCGAGCAGGCCCAGCCCGGTCAGCTCGCCGAGGGCACGGTCGCGGTCACGATCGAGGGCACCCGCCACCGCAAGGGACTCTGGAACGACGAACCGGTGACCTCCGAACATGCGGTGGCGTTCACGGTGTTCGTGGTCTGCGGCCCGACCTACGAGACCTGTCATCTGCTGCGGCTGTCCCAACTCGACAACCCCCTCCAGTAAGGACGGTGACATGTCGTGTTGAAGAAGCTCGTCGTCGCCGCCCTCGCCCTGGCCTTCCTCGCACCCTCGCTGGTGCTGATCGGGATCGGCGTGGTGATGAACCCCGCCCTGAGCGCCACCGGCTCCTGCACCATCCCCGGCGGCTCGACCGTCACGATCGGCGACGTCCCCGACGAACTGACCGTGACGACCGCGAACGGTGAGACGTTCACGCTAAACCGGACCCAGCTCACCCACGCGGCGACGATCATCGAGACCGGCAACAGCATCGACGGCATCACCCGCGACGGCCTGGTCATCGCGCTCATGGCGGCGCTCACCGAGAGCACACTGCGGATGCTCTCTAACACCAGCGCCTACCCGGAATCCGGTGACTATCCGAACGACGGCGACGGCTTCGACCACGACTCCCTGGGCCTGTTTCAGATGCGGCCGCAGTCAGGTTGGGGCACAGTCGCCGAGCTGATGGACCCCGTCTACCAGGCGCAGGCGTTCTTCGGCGGACCCACCGGACCCAACCACCCCTCACCACGGGGACTCTTGGACATTCCCGGATGGGAACAGATGGACAAGGGCGAAGCCGCCCAAGCCGTTGAGGTCAGCGCGTATCCGGACCGGTACCGGAACTACGAGCCCGTCGCCGAATCCATCCTGACCACCCTCACCACTACAACAACGGCCGGCACGGACGCGTCTGGCGGCGATGCTGTGGTCCCGGCTGCGCAGACGACAACGGCGGGCACGTCGCGGGTGGTGTTCCCGATGCCCGAAGGCACCTGGGTGCTCACCAGCGAGTACGGGCCGCGGGTGCATCCGATCACTGGTGAGGACTCCTTCCACACCGGCACCGACTTCGCCGCCCCCGACGGCACACCCCTCCTCGCCGCAGCGGACGGCACGGTGACGGTGGCGGAGTTCTCCGGCGGCTACGGGGGCCTCATCGTCATCGAGCACACCATCAACGGGCAGACGGTCGCGACGGCGTATGCGCACATGTGGGAGCACGGCGTCCACGTCCAGGTCGGCGACCAGGTGACGGCCGGGCAGCACATCGGCGACACCGGCTCCTCGGGCAACTCGACCGGGCCGCATCTGCATTTCGAGGTCCGCCTCGGCGGCACGAACGGTGAGCACACCGACCCCGCTGTCTGGCTGAATGCCCACAACGCCGCCGACCTACCCGAGCCCGAGACCGGCGCACCCGGCGGCGACTGCGACCCCGATTCCGGGACTCCTGGTGGTGAGCCGGACCCCGTCGATGGCGACCCCGACCGCATGGTCGATGACCCGACCTCGGATGGGCAGATCACCGCACGGATGCTGCACCTCTACACCCAGACGATCGCCGCTTTCCCCGACACCTCCTGGGCCTGCTACTCACCCCGCCCCGGCACCGTCTCTGAACACCCGCTCGGGCGAGCCTGTGACGGGACGTTCGGCAACGCCATCGGCGGGGCGGCGACCGGACCAGCACTGGACCTCGGCTGGCAGGTCACGAACTGGATGCGGGAGCACGCTGACACCCTCGGCATCGACTACCTCATCTGGCAGAACCAGATCTGGTCGACTGCCCGAGCAGATGAGGGCTGGCGGCCTTACGAACGTGGCACCGACGTCACCACCCGGCACGACGACCACCTGCACGTTACCGTCCGGGCTGGGAGTTGATCGGGCATGGACGTGTTCCCCGACTTCGACGGCCTCGAAGGGATCGGTGACCTGCGCGAGGTCATCGGTGCCCTGCTGACCTTCGTGCTCATCATCGCCGTGCTGATGCTGATCGTCTGCGCCATCGTGTGGGCGCTGTCGACCGCGAACGGTCACCACGCCGCCGCCACCAGGGCAAGGATCGGCGCCTGGACCGCCCTGGGTGCCGCGGTCCTGGCCGGTAGCGGGGTGGCGTGGCTGAACTGGCTGATCGACCTCGGCCAACAACTCTGAACGCACCCCACCAGCCGACCCCTCATCGGCTCCGCCCGTGTGGGGCGGGCGGTGCACCTGATCGACGAGAACCCCCTGTCTCGCCGACGCCCCGAAGGAGCACCCCCGTCATGACCATCCTGAGCCTGATCACCGAAACCACCACCGCCGCGCTGCCGGTGGTGTTGCCGGCCAACATCGACATCAACCCGAATGATTCCGGCCTGCCGGGCATCGCCCAGCTGCGCACCATCGTCGGCGCCGTCATGACGATCGGCCTCATCCTCTCCGTCCTCGCGCTGATCGTCAGCGCGATCGTGTGGGGCTTCGGCGCCAACTCCTCCAACCCCAACCTGGCCGGCCGGGGGAAGATCGGCGTCCTCGTGAGCTGCGGCGCCGCCGTGATCTGCGGGGCGTCGGTGACGCTCATCAACTTCTTCTGGGACGTCGGCCAGCAGGTCTGACCCCACCCACTCGACTCTGCTTCCTGAAGGAGTGATCCGCGGTGGGTGTGTGCGATATCCCCCTCGTCTCGACCGTCTGCGACACCGCCGGCGAAGCCGCCGCCAGCCTGGTCTCCGCCCCGTTCGACTGGCTCGCCGGAGCGATGGGCGCCGCCGCCGGCTGGCTGTTCGAGGCCGTCTGGTCAGTCTTCGACACCACCACCCTCGTCGACGTCACCAGCGACGAGTACGTGGCGGTCTACAACATTCTCTTCGGCATCGCGATCTTCGTGATGCTGCTGTTCTTCTGCCTCCAACTCATCACCGGACTCATCCGCCGCGACCCCACCGCACTCAGCCGTGCCGCCCTCGGGCTCGCCAAGAGCGTCCTCGGCAGCTTCGTCGTGATCACGTTGACGGCGTTGTTGTTGGAGATCGTCGATCAACTCTGCATTGGCATCATCCAAGCCGCAGGCGAGACCACCGAGTCGATGGGCGACAAGATCACCCTGCTCGCCGCCGGGCTGGTCGGGATCAACATCGCCGCCCCCGGCGTCGGCGCGATCATCACCATCTTCCTCGCCGGGCTCGCGATCAGCGCAGCCGCCATCGTCTGGCTCAGCCTCCTGGTCAGGAAGGCGCTGCTGCTGGTCGCGATCGTCCTCGCACCGCTCGCGTTCTCCGGCGCCTCATGGGATGCCACCAAGGGGTGGATCAGCAAGTGGGCGATGTTCGTCATCGCCCTCATCGTCTCCAAACTCGTCCTGGTCGTCATGTTCCTCGTCGCCATCACCCAAGTCTCCGCGCCCATTGATGGTGACCTGGCATCGGTGGCCGACCCGATCGCCGGGATCGTCCTCATGGCGATGGCCGCCTTCGCCCCCTACATGACCTACAAGTTCCTGAACTTCGTGGGCTTCGACATGTACCACGCCATCGGCTCCGAACAGGACGCCAAGAACGCCCTCAACCGGCCCGTCCCCACCCCCTCGAAGCCGCAAGGCGGCGCGGAGCCGAAGAAGATCCTCGACGACAGCGGCGGAAGCAAGAGTGACAACGGCGGTGGTGGTGGAAAGAAGCCGCCGGAGCCGAAGAACCCGAAGCCGCAGGCATCCAGCGGCACTGCTGGCTCGACGGGGTCCGGTGGTGGGAAGGCGGCCGCGAGCAGCGGCGCCGGGGCAAGCGGTGGAGCAGGCGCCGGCGCTGGTGCCGCGGCGGCTGGTCCCGCAGCCGCGGCCGTGGTCGCGGCGAAGGTCGCCAAGGACGCCGCGACCGCTGGACCCAAGGCCGGCACGGCCCTGGGCAACCAGGGCGAGGCCGCCGCCGACTCCGCCGGCCAGACCGGCAGCACCCCACCGGCCGCGCAGGCGCCACCGCCATCAACGCCGGCACCGAAGACACCCACCGGCGGGTCGTCGGGTGTGGAGGTGCGTCCTCCGAAGCAGCCTCCGCCGCCTGCACCGAAGCCGACCGGGAAGGAGTGAACCCTCGTGCCTACCAAGCAGAACGAGAGTGCTGTGGCCTCGGCGGAGTTGGTGCCGGTGAAGTTCTCCCGTCTCACCCGCCGCGGGGTGTTGTTGGGGTTGTCCCTGTCGCAGCTCATCACCCTCGCCACCGGCGTCCTGTCCATCGTCGGAGCCCTCTACGCCGGGGGTGGCATCCTGCTCGCCTACACCGCACCCATCTGGGTGATCGCCGCCGCGCTGACGTGGGCCCCGATCGCCGGACGTCCGGCGGTGGAGTGGTTGCCGGTGGCGTTCTGGTGGCTCTGGCGTTCGACCGGCGGTCAGTTCCTCTATCGCCGGCGGGTCGTCACACCCCGCCCTGTGGGCACCCTCGCCCTGCCCGGTGACCAGGCGCGGCTGCGCGAGTACACCGACCCCGAGACGCAGGCGGGGATGATCCATGACCCCCATCAGCAGACGTTGACCGTGGTCTGCGAAGTGACCCATCCGGCGTTCGTGCTCCTCGATCCCGGCGAGCAGGAACGGCGCGTGACCTCCTGGGGCCGCGTCCTGGCCACCGTCTGCCGCTCCGGACGTATCGCCACGCTGCAGGTTCTCGAACGGACGCTGCCGGACTCGGGCACCGGGCTGGCCGAATGGTGGAAAGCCCACGGCACCGACGACGACACCTGGGCCGCGACCACCTACGCGGAGCTGATCGACCGCGCCGGACCCGCCGGCGAACGCCACGCCACCACCCTGTCGCTGTCGCTGGACATGAGAACCGCGGCACGGCATATCAGAACGGCTGGTGGTGGTATCCGGGGTGCGGCCGCTGTCCTGCGCCAAGAGATGTCCACTCTGGTCGCCGCGCTCCGGTCCGCTGACCTCACCCCGTCGGGATGGCTGAGCCCGGGTGAGATCGCTGTCATCCTCCGCTCGGCCTATGACCCGGCGATCGCGGCGACTTTGGAACGTCATGGCGAACTCGGCCAGTCCCTCGCCACCGCCGGCCCGGTCGCGGTCAACGAGTCCTGGACTCGGCTGCGGACCGACTCTGCCCATCACGCCGTGCTGTGGGTCTCCGAGTGGCCGCGGTCGCTGGTGTATCCGGGGTTCTTGTCGCCGGTGCTGTTGTCGACCGGGATCCAGCGGTCGTTCTCGCTGATCTGCACGCCGATGCGCTCCGATCAGGCTGCCAGGGATATTCGCAAGAAGAAGGTCGAGCACATCTCCGACGCCGCGCAGCGGGCGAAGATCGGGCAGATCGAAGACGCCGCCCAGACCGCGGAGTACCAGGACGTGCTCCAGCAGGAAGCCGACCTGACCGCCGGCCACGGCATTCTGCGCTACACCGGCCTCATCTCGGTGTCCGCGCCCACGGTCGAGGAACTCGAGGCCGGGGTCGCGGCGATCGAGCAGGCTGCCATCCAAGCCTCCTGTGAGACCCGGCTCCTGGTGGGCCAGCAGGCTGCGGCGTTCACCGCCGCCGCGCTGCCGCTGTGTCGCCGCGTCTGATCGCGCACAGTCGCCGGCCCCCAGCCCAGTGATGGCGGTGGCGTGGTGCGTGCACCTGAGGGGTGAGCCCGAACCACGGGCTCGCCCCTCTCTGTTCGCCCACCGTCTTGGAGGCTGTGATGCCTACGTTCCACGACCCGCTCGCCGATGCGGCCGAAGCCTCCGAGGCGCTGCGCGGCCTGGCCCACGCCTCCCGCGTGTTCGAGGACCCGGCCGATACCTACCGAGTGTTCGGTGACCTCGTCGCGGGGGTGCGGTCGCTGCGCCAAGTCCTCGACCAGCTCGCCACCACCCACCTGGACGCGCGGGATCGGGCGTTCGACGATGACGGCAGCGCCGCCGCGGGTGCGGCGTCCGCGCTGGCAGCGGCCGATGAGCTGCACCAGGCCGGCACGCTGCTGGATCAGGCCTACGGCCGGCTCGACGCCGCGTTCTCGCACTCCGGGCGGATCGCCTGGCACTCCGAACCGGTCGTCGACCGAGACGCCCAGCGGGAACGCCTGGCCGCACGGCTCGACGGCGACCCCGCCAGTAGGACCGTGCGGGCCGGTTCGCTCGCGTTGGCGGTGTGGCCCGATGCCCCGGTGGGTGAGCATCAGCGCTACGCCTACCGGATCACCGACACCACCACCGGCCAGGCGGTGGAGGGCCGGGACCTGTTCGCCGGCGCCGGCGCCCCCGTCGACCCCGACCGCGCGCTCCGTGACCTCGCGAGCTTTCTGAGCGCGGCGGGTGAGGCTCGCCAGTACGCGCTCGACCAGCCCGGCAGCAGCCCGGAGCACGAGGGCCTGTTCCCGGTGTGGGTGTCCGAGGCCGCCCGCACCAACACCGACGCCCTGGCCGAGCTGAGCGAGCGCGAGTCCACCGAGCGCGTCGCCGGACCCGCGCAGGTGGGGCGGCGGTGGTTCAACGTGGCCTTCCTCCAGGGCGAGGAGGCCGATGCGGTACTCGATCTGATCGACCGCGACGGCACCGAAGCCGCCATCGCGCATCTGAGCGGGTACGACTATGGCGAGGAGACCACCCAGGCGGCCTTGGAGAACGGGTACGTCTACGACGACCAGCCACCCACCGGCAGCACCGACCGAACCGTCCAGGACGGCGGGTACGCGCTGACCTACAACCACGCGCTCGGGCATGTGGGGCTGTACCGGGAGTTCGACACCCCACCCGACCCCGCACTGCACGAGGCCGAGCAGCCGCCCTCGGCGGTCGTCAACGAGCAGTCACACCACGCGCCCGCACCGGATCGGGATGCGTCGGTTGCCCGGCGCGCTGCCCTCGGCGCGGACCGCGACTGGTACGCCCACCCTGCTGGCACCGCCGGCCAGTCCGGGCGAGGGCTGTCACTGTGAGCGGCGAGGGAGGCGAGCGGGAGCGGCTGCACACCTCGGTTCTCGTCGCCCCCGCCAAAGAGCGCCGCCGGCTGCGTAAGCAGCGCCGGAAGGCCGCGGCGAGGCTCCAAGCCGAACAGCACGCCGCCGAGAAGACCGCCGCCCGCGCGAAGGCCGAGATTGAGCGCGCCGAACGCCGCGCCACCACCTACCTGCCCGCCGCCGGTGAACCCGGCCCTGCCGCGCTACGCACACCGGGCCGGTTCCGCCTCCCGCGCCACCAGGACACCTCAGCGACCCTCGCCGGGGCGTATCCGTTCGTCGCCGAAGGCGGACTCGGCTCCGACGGGGTGTTCGTCGGCCAAGACCTCTACTCCGGCGGCAGCTTCGTCTACGACCCCTGGGTGCTCTACGCCCGCGGCATCATTACCGCACCCAACGTGGTGCTCGCGGGGATCGTCGGCTCCGGAAAGTCCTCCCTCGCCAAGTCCCTCTACACCCGGTCCCTGCCGTTCGGGCGCCGCGTCTACGTCCCCGGCGACCCCAAAGGCGAACACACCGCCGTCGCGAACGCGGTCGGCGGACGCGCGATCGTCCTCGGCCACGGGCTGAACACTCGCCTCAACCCCCTCGACGAAGGCCACCGTCCCGGTGGGCTGACCGATGAGCAGTGGAAGACGACCGTGGCTTCGCGGCGTCGGGACCTGATCGGCGCTCTGGCCGAGACCGTCCTGGCGCGAGGGTTGACGCCGTTGGAGCACACCGCCATCGACCTTGCCCTCACTACCACGGTGCGGGAGAACGACGTGCCGATCCTGCCCACGGTTGTCGACCACATCCTCACCCCGAGCAGCTCAGAGACGGACGCCGACGGCCGGCTGGCCGAGGACGGTCGTCTCGTCGGCCACGCCCTGCGCCGCCTGGTCGCCGGTGACCTTCAAGGCCTCTTCGACGGTCCCTCGACGGTGGCGTTCGACCCGTCACTGCCGATGATCAGCCTCGACCTGTCGCGGGTCACCGAGAACAGCACGCTCATCTCGGTGCTGATGACGTGCTCGTCGGCGTGGATGGAGTCGGCCCTGCTCGACCCCAACGGCGGGCAGCGATGGGTCATCTACGACGAGGCATGGCGACTCATGTCCCACCCCGCCCTGTTGAAGCGGATGGATGCGCACTGGCGGCTGGCCAGGCATTACGGGATCGCGAACATGCTGATCTTCCACAAGCTCTCCGACCTGGACAACGTCGGCGACGTCGGCTCAGCCATGCGCTCCCTCGCCAACTCCCTGTTGGCGAACGCAGAAACCAGGATCGTGTACCGGCAGGAATCCGACCAGCTCGGCCCCACCGCAACCGCGCTCGGACTCACCGGCACCGAACAGAAACTCCTCCCGTCGCTGGGCGTGGGTCAGGGGCTGTGGCGGATCAAGGCCAGGAGCTTCGTGACTCAGCACCAGTTGCACCCGGCCGAGCTGGAACTCTTCCGGACCGACCAGCGCTACACCGCCTCACAGGTTCAGAAATCCTGAAGCCTGATTCGTGGGAACCTGCGGATGGGGGGCCGCTTTTCAGGGTTGTGAGGGTGCGTGCTCGTGGAACATGCGCCCTCATCATTGGGCCGCAGGCTGCCGACGGCCGCTGTGGTTAGACGGCGTCGACGGGCGCGGAACTCTACGCCAGGTGAGAGCGGTGAAGAGCGCACCGAGGATACCGATTGCGACGAGCACAAGCGCGATGGCGTCGAGACCGATCGTGGCACCGAGAACACCGGCGAGAGGGTAGGTGATGAGGAAACAGGCGTGGGAGAGGGAGAACTGGGCGGCGAAGACGGCGGGTCGGGTCTGCTCAGTGCTGCCTCGACGCAGGAGCCTGGCCGATGGGGTGAGGATCGTGGAGGTCGCAGATCCCAGCAGCGCCCAGATGGCCAGCAGCGCGATCCACTGGGATGGGCCCTCCATCCAGGCGATACTCCCGGCCGTGGCGAGGAGCAAAGTGGGGAGCGCGATCCCTCCGGTGAGCATGACCGGTCTGTCTGGCAGTGTCTCCAACAGTTTCGGCATGAGGAGAGCGACGACCATCGAGCCGCCTCCGTAGGCAGCGAGTAAGAGAGCGGCGTCTGATTGAGGTCGCCCTAGCTCGCCGAGAACGAGCACGGTGGAGTTGACGATGACCATAGCGGTGGTGGTCGCGACGACGAGGTTCAGGCCCATCAGCCCGCGCAGCTCTCTATCGACCCAGAAGGCCTGTGCGCCGCGGGTAAGGCGGTTGAGGAACGGTGTCGGTGGCGGCGTCTCGATTCGCGGAAAACGAGAAGCGATGACGAGCGCTGCGGAGATGAGGAATCCGATCACAGTGCCGACAAAGAGGTTGTGGTAGCTGATCACGGTCAGCAAGGCGGCGGCGAGCGTCGGGCTCAGCAGCGATTCGAGGTCGTAGGCCAGCCGTGACAGTGACAATGCCCGGGTGTAGTCGTTCTCGTCAGGCAAGACCGAGGGGATGACGGCTTGGAATGTGGGGGTGAAGGTCGCCGAGGCGGACTGGAGCAGGAAGATCAGAAGGTAGATCTGCCACTCCTCGGTCACAAACGGCAACGAGACGGCGACTCCAGCGCGGATCAGATCGGCGCCGATGAGTACCGGCTTGCGGGGCAGACGTGCGAGTAGGGCGGTGGTCACCGGAGCGACGGCGACGTAGGCGACCATCTTGATGCTCATCGCGACGCCCATGACGATCCCGGCATTTCCGCCAGCGATGTCGAAGGCGAGCAGGCCGAGTGCGACCGTGAGCAGTCCGGTACCCAGCAGTGCGATGGCCTGCGCGGTGAACAGCTTCGCGTAGGTCGGATTCCTAAGGACGGTGAGCATGAGGTCGGGCCGATCAGATCGAGAACAAAAGGGGGGCGGCAGGCGCTACTGAGGTGTGTGGTGGTGCGGTGGTGTCTGCCCGTTGGCGATTGCGTGCTCTGCCTGCTTGATCGCCTCGACGACGACAGCGAGGGCGTGTTCGTCAGTGAGCTTGTAGAGCACGCTTGTGCCCTCCTGCCTCGTTGTGACCATCCGCGCCATCCGCAGCCGGGCGAGATGCTGGGAGACCCCGGGAGGTTTCTTGTCGACGATCTCTGCCAGTGCCTTGACCGGCAGTTCTTCGGCGCGCCGCAGTGCGAGCACGATCCTGATCCGAGTCGGATCGGACAGGATGCCCAGCACCTCCGCAGCCAGGTCGACGTATTCCGATGCCGGGTCCATCCCGCATAACTGCTTATCTGCGTTCATACGCATATACTAACACTCCTGTGAAGGCCGAGCACCGGTGAAGTGTGTTGCGCCCTGACCGCAGACGGTTCCCGGTCCTCTCTGCGGGCGTACTGGTGCACCTGGCCGGTATGGGTTCCAACGCCGATCTTCCTTCTCGCCGTAGCCGCCGCAACACGCCGCCCGATGGGCCGCCGGTGGTGTTGCCGCACGTGATCATCACCGCCGCCGAGACCGGTGCCCTGGATGTCACCATCGATGGTGCCGCCTTCCCGCCACCGGCTGAGGGGCAGGCGTGGACGCGGGGCACCTTCGGCGCCCTGCTGGACGCCATCACCGAGGACCGCACGGTCGCGGTGCGGATCGAGGTCCGCGAGAGCGACGGGACCGTGTTCACCGACCTCATCCACGTCCGCAAACCCACACCGCCACGACCCGCAGAGACCGAGCCGAGTCAACCGCGCAGCAAGCACACCAAGGCGAAGCCGGCACCGGAGCTGGTGGAGGTCACTGGTGAGGGGTTTGTGCCCGGTGAGGACATCGCCGTCGCCCTGATTGTCGCGCACACGGACGCCGCCGGCACCGGTCACGCCCGCGCCCTGCTCGATGCCAGTCGCCTCGCTGGGCTGCTCGACGATGGCGTCGGAGAGGTCGTGCTGCTGGGCCGGGTCTCGGGCACGGTCCGGGTGCGGCGGCTGCCATGACCGGGCCGGCGCCGGGCCGGCAGACCGGGAGCCTGGGCGACGAGCTGACCAACGCCGCCATCATCGCCCTGATCGGCGCGTTCGGTGTCGCACTCGTCCTGCGCGCCGCCGGCAGTGTGGCGGCGTTCCTGACCGGCACACCCCAACCCGCCGCCGGACCTGCATCCGGGCTCGGGGTGCTGTTCAACCCCACCGACCCCGCCACCGCGCTCGATGCCGAAGGGCTGAGCCCGGTCGCCTACTGGATCGTCACCGCGATCTTGCTCGGTGGCCTCGTGACGGCTGGTGGGTGGGTGTGGGTGAGGCTGCGTCGCCACTCGCGCAGGGTCGAGACCGACCCGCGACGCCTGGCCGGCACGGCCACGGCACATGAGGTCACCCAGACCGCCTCTTCGAAGGCATTGCTACGCCGAGCCACGACACTGCGCCCGTCACTCGATGAGCCGACGCCCTCCGATGTGGGATACCTGCTGGGCCGTTCACGAGGGAAGCAGGTGTGGGCCTCGGTGGAGGACTCGATCCTGCTCATCGGTCCACCCCGCTCCGGCAAAGGCCTGCATGTGGTCATCAACGCCATCCTCGACGCACCCGGAGCCGTCGTCACCACCTCCACGCGTCCGGACAACCTCACCGCGACCCTCCGCGCCCGCCAACGCGAGGGACGGCCGGTGGCGGTGTTCGACCCCCAGCACCTGGCCGAAGGCATCCCTGCCGGGATGCGCTGGTCACCGATTCGCGGCTGCCACGACCCACTCACGGCGATGATCCGCGCCACCGGCCTCGCCTCCGCCACCGGCCTGTCTGCGGGCGGGGTGGAGTCCGGCGGGTTCTGGGAAGGCAAGACCCGCACCGCCCTCCAAGCCTTGCTGCACGCCGCCGCCCTCGACGGACGGCCACCCTCAGAGTTGTTCCGCTGGACCCTCGACCCCACGGCCGCCGCCGAAGCCGTCGCCATCCTCACCAACAGCACCCAGGCGGCGACGGGGTGGGCGGACTCGCTTGGGGCGATGATCGATTCGGACCCCAAGACCCGCGACTCCATCTGGCAGGGCGTGGCGCTGGCCCTCGGTGCCCTGGCTGACCCGCGGGTGCTCGACGCGGTGTCGCCGGGGCCGGGTGAGGACTTCGACCCCGAGACCTTCATCCAAGCCCGCGGCACCCTCTATCTGCTGGCCACCGGGGCGGGGGCCGGCGCATCCGCCGCTCTGGTGGCGGCGTTCGTGGAAGACCTCATCGAAACCGCGCGCCGGATCGCGGCCCGCTCACCCGGCGCCCGTCTCGACCCACCACTGCTGCTGGCACTCGATGAGATCGGCAACCTCGCCCCATTGCCGAGCCTCCCGACGCTGATGGCCGAGGGCGGTGGCACCGGCATCACGACGCTGGCCGTGTTGCAGTCGCTCGCTCAGGCGCGGGAGAAGTGGTCCGACAATGCCGCCGGGGCGATCTGGGACGCCTCCATTGTCAAGGTGATTCTCGGTGGTGCCTCCAACTCCCGCGACCTCCAAGACCTCTCCACCCTCATCGGCGAACGTGACGAGTACACCGACTCGGTGACCCTGGGTGACCACGGCAGCCGATCCAACCAACGCTCGGTCCGCCGAGTCCCGATCCTGCCGCCAGACCGGATCAGGACGCTCCCGTTCGGCACCGGCGTCACGCTCCTACGCAGTGCCCCGCCGATCGTCACCGACCTACGACCCTGGCCCTCTCGTCCTGACGCGGCCGAGTTGACGGCCGACCGGGCAGAGGTCGAGGCACTGCTGCGTGGACCCGGCTCGTAACCGGGGCGGGCGTGGTGCGGCCTGTGCACCTGCCTGACATCAGCGGCTCCGATCGGCGGGGTCGCGTGAGTGTCAGGAGGAGAGTCAAATGGCTATCCGCACCCAGGAATCGTTCTCGGGGTTCATCGCCTCAGACCCCCAGCTCAGCCAGACCTCGAAGGGTGATCCTCGGTTCTACGCCCGGGTCGGCAAGGAGCACTTCCGTCGCGAGGACGATGGGTCTTTCACCCAGACCGAGACGACCTATCACCACATGGTGATGTTCGGCCGGTCGGCCGAGCACGCGCATGACCGGTTCGCCAAGGGCGACAACTTCATCGCCGAGGGCTACACCCGCGAGGTCAACTACGAACGCGACGGCCAGGCGGTCGAGAGCGAGGAGTTCGTGGCCAAGAAGATCGGTCACGACACCGCCCGCACCCGCTACGAGGTCGACCGCACCCCACGCCGCGCAGCAGCGGAGCGGGACGCGGCCGCGTTCGAGCCACCGTCCCGGCCCGCCCAGGCACCGCAATCCACGGCCATCGGCCTGTGAACGCCGGGAGCCGAGCATCATGACTGACACCCCCGAGGCCGATCCACCCGGCGCCGACCCAACCAACGGTGAGGGGCCGGAGTTGGATGAGCCGGATGTGTTCGACGGTCCGCCGCGCGTCAGCGACGCCGATGTGCCCGAGACGCCGCACCCGGTGAACTGGAACCTGCTGTCCGCGCATGACCTGGAAACCGAATGGCTCGCGCTGAACCGATGGGTGGACTGGTTGCGCCACACCTACGGACTTCCCGCCAGCGTGCTGCCGCCGTTCTGGCACCACCACCCCGAACTGGTCTGGGAACTCTCCGCGCTGCACCTGCACTGGCTGGGCGCCTACGACCCCGAGCAGAACGCCTCCGCGGCGATCGGCTGGCACCGCGACTTCGCCGACACCCGCGCCCGCCTCCGGGACTGGGTGGCCGCCTCGGGCACCCGGATCGATCGTGACCGGCCCACCCGGCAGACCACCTGGCCCGGCGAAGAACCCGGACCGCCGGTGGAGGATGTGGTGATCGCCGACCGCGACGCCGAGTTCGTGGAGTTCGTCCAAGCCCAGGTCCGCAGACGCCAGGAGGCCGAGGACGAGTTCTTCGCCAGCCTCGACGACGACCTCGACCTCGATGTTTACCCGACCACCGGGCAGGTGCGGGACTGATGGGCGGCTACGTGAAGAAGACCGACCGGCGCCGCTACGAAGACCGCTCCTTCTCCGTCCGGGCCGTGCACCGGGACCAAGCCGACCTGCACAAGCTCGCCGAGGTGCTGATCCGGCTGACCTTGCAGGAGACCGGCCGCAGCCGCGCCGACCGCCGCGCCGCCGAACCACCGGAGACCTACCGCGACCCAGCCGCAGCCCTCCGCTCAGCGGCGAGTGTCGCAGGCCCGTTGGTAGAATGACACCAGCAAGCCTCGCGTACGCGGGGTGTTGTGGTCCCAAACCTCACCCGCACGGGTGGGCAACACGCACCGTGACCCGGTCGGGTCTCGTCCTACAGCCACACCGATGGCTGCTCTCACGATCAACATCTCCTCCCAGGCGTCTGGGGCGCGAGGGTCGAATCGCGTGAGAGGCAAGGACCCGATGACCACCACTACGACTGCTACCGATCCAGCCGCCAGCCTGATCGACCCGCCCATCAGCACCGCTGTCGCGATCTCCTACCTGCGGGTCTCCACCCGTGAACAGGCTTCCAAGGGCGGCACCGACGAAGGCTTCTCCATCCCCGCGCAACGCGACGCGGTGCGCCGCAAAGCCGACCAGCTCGGCGCGGCGATCGTGGAGGAGTTCGTCGACGCCGGAGCCTCGGCCAAGTCCGCCGACCGGCCCGACCTGATGCGGATGATCCAGTACGTCAAGACCAACAAGGTCGCCTACTGCATCGTCCACAAGGTCGACCGGCTCGCCCGCAACCGCGCCGACGACGTGACCATCCACCTCGCCCTCCAACAGGCCGGGGTCATGCTCGTCTCGGCCACGGAGAACATCGACGAGACCCCGAGCGGGATGCTGCTGCACGGCATCATGTCCACCATCGCGGAGTTCTACTCCCGCAACCTCGCCACCGAGGTCACCAAGGGCATGACCCAGAAGGCCATCAGCGGTGGCACCCTCGGCAAGGCCCCCATCGGCTACCTCAACGTCCGCACCCGCGACGACCAAGGCCGCGAGGTCCGCACCGTCGAACTCGACCCCGAGCGAGCGCCCCTGATCGAGTGGGCGTTCAAGGCCTACGCCTCGGGGAACTGGACCGTCAGCCAGCTCCACGACGAACTCACTTCCCGCGGACTGGTCAGCCTGCCCACCCCGAAGCGGCCATCGAAGCCGCTGGCGGTCTCCTCGGTACATCGCCTGCTGACCAACCCCTACTACAAGGGCGATGTCGTCTACCGCGGCACCCGCTACAAGGGCACCCACCGTGCCCTCGTCCCACCCGAGGTCTGGTACCAGGTCCAGTCCGTGCTCACCGCTCACAAGACCGCCGCCGAAGCCACCCAGGTCCACGACCACTACCTCAAAGGCACCATCCACTGCGGACAATGCGGGTCCCGGCTGATCGTCTCCAACGCCAAGAACCGACACGGCAACGTCTACTGCTACTTCGTGTGCTCCGGCCGGCACTCCAAACGCACCGACTGCACCCGCGGAGCGATCCTGATCGAAGACGTCGAGAAGCTGATCGAGGACTACTACACCCGCGTACAGATCAGCCCCGCCCAGCGCGACGCCCTCTCCGGGATGCTCCACCACGAGTTCGACCGACTCATGGCCGCCGAGACCGACGAACTCGAACGCCTCACCACTCACCGAGACCGGCTCGAACACGAACAAGACCGGCTCATGCAAGCCCACTACGCCGACGCCATCCCGCTGCCCGTCCTCAAACGAGAACAAGACCGCATCCTCGGCGAACTCGACCGCCTCAACCGGCGTATCGACGCCCACCACGGCGACTACGCCGACGCCCGCGCCCACCTCGACGACGCCCTCGGACTCCTGGCCAACTGCGCCGACATCTACCAACGGTGCGACGACGCCAACCGGCGCCTGTGCAACCAAGCCTTCTTCACCAAGGTCTACATCGACGAAGACAACGAACTCCGCGTCGAGAACAACCGGCCCTTCGAGATGCTCCTTGACCCCGAGGTCAACGCCAACGCACTCAACTGGACCCAGAACGGCGACAAGGCCCGAACCCCAGCCAACGATTCCATTGGCAAGGGTTCGAGCCTTGTGCGCGGGGTGGAAGCAATGGAGCGTTGCGGGAACAGGCGACCTCGGGTCGAGAGCCTGGTTTCCGCGTGGAATCAAGGGGTTTGCGCGGATGCAGAGTCCGACGGCGAGGCCGACGACCCGTTGATCGGCGTGTCGGCGGAACCAAAGAAACGACCTCGAACACGCCTGACCGACGAGGAAGTGGACGCTATGCGAACAGCCCGCGCACAGGGCATCAGCGTGAAGGCCGTGGCTCGTCAGTTCGGGGTGCACCGGGGCACGGTGTGGGCGAAGACGCGGTGATGAACCCGACGGCGACGCGGGAGTTGAACTGACCTCGACCCCCTCGCGCCGCGAATCTCGGTAGGCCGTTCTGCTGCATGAAATCAACGATCTACGACGTGTGGCATGTGGATAACTCCACGGCGATACTCCGAAATACAGAGTGCTTAGCACTTTCGTTAGCACTTTTCGCGGCTCAGACGATACTGAGCCTGGTCCAGTTCGGAGGCTGAGACGAGACCCGCACCGGCCAGTAACGATTGTGGCTGAACACGGAAGACAACCATCTGGTCAAGGTCTGTGCGTCTGGCAATAGTCCAACGTGTTCTCCACCCAGCCCTCGGCGACGATCCCGGTGCATGCCTTCACCTATGGCAGGAACGGACTTCGACATCGTGATTCGCGGCGGCGTACAGGGGAACACCGGGTTGGCGAACTATCGTCAGAGTAGCGATCGGCAAATGCCGTAGCTCCACAAGGGCCTCGCCTCAGAAGTGCTCGTGATGGAAGCAGGTACCGCCCATGTCGGTAACCAAGATACAAGAACTCAACGGTCTCGGCCCCGTACGCGCGACTCGCGCCCGTGCCGGGGACTTTCCGCCGATAGCGAAGGCTTATACGCGGGTCTCGCAGCAGGTGAGGGATGCGGGTCTCCTGCGTCGGGCGCCCTGGTTCTACGTTCTGGTCGGACTGGTTCTCGTGGTCGCTCTCGGCGGCACGATAGCCGGATTCGTTCTGCTGGGAGAGAGCTGGTTCCAGCTCCTCATCGCGGGAGCTCTGGGTATCGTCTTCACGCAGATCGCGTTTCTCGCCCACGAAGCGGCGCACCGGCAGATCCTCTCCCTCGGTCCGGCAAACGATCGTCTTGCGCGCGTCCTCGCCGGGGCCATCGGAATGAGCTACTCCTGGTGGGACTCCAAGCATAGCCGCCACCACTCCAACCCGAACCGAGTGGGCAAGGATCCCGATATCCAGGTCGATACCATCTCGTTCCTCGAAGAAGACGCGGTCCAGGCGAGAGGATTGCGGCACGCTATCACGAAGCGACAAGGCTGGTTCTTCTTCCCTCTGCTCACATTAGAGGGGCTGAACCTCCACTTCCACAGCCTCCGCCACCTTCTGAGCAGGGAACCGGTAAAAGGGCGCTGGATCGAGCTTGCCATCATCGCCGCGCGGTTCGCCCTCCTGATCACCCCGCTCTTCCTCTTGCTTCCTATAGGTATGGCTTTCGCGTTCCTGGGGATTCAAGTCGCGGTCTTCGGCGTGTATATGGGAGCCTCTTTCGCCCCCAATCACAAAGGGATGCCGGTGATCGCTCACGACGCGAAGCTCGACTTCTTCACGAAGCAGGTGCGTACCTCGCGGAACATTCGGGGTGGGTGGTGGGCGACTTCGCTCATGGGCGGCCTCAACTACCAGGTCGAACATCACCTGTTCCCGAGCATGTCCCGCCCGTTTCTTTCGCGCGCGCGGCGTATCGTCCGCGAACACTGCCGGGAACTGGGCGTCCCGTACACCGAGACATCACTGGGTCGTTCTTACGCGATCGTCATTGACTACCTGAACCGTGTCGGTCTCTCGGCTCGTGATCCGTTCGAGTGTCCCATCAATGCCCGGTATCGCCGAGTGTGACTATCCAACCCGTGGCGAGTGGATCGAGCGGTGGGAGCGCGAAGTACGCGAGTCTGGACACGCATACGCCCCGTCTCCAGCCACCGTTGTCCGTCGACAAGCTGAGCTCGCACGAGATCAAGAACAGCAAGACGGCGCTGCAAGTGAGCGACCGTATCGAGGCGGTGAATGTGTCGGATCTGAACCGCGAGGCCGAGGACCCTTCGCATCCGGACAGGCAAACGAAGGTGTGAAGATCTTTCCATCTGACTCCGCGGGGAGAAGCAGACGGGACGTTCGACCTTCATCAGCCACAGAATGGGTTCTCGAATCATCGGGCTCGCTGTCGACAAGTTTCCGGCCCGTCACAAAGATTTTGTGACGTTCGGCGGTCGGGTGCCGTCTTATGTGTAGAGCGTTGTTCTTCGCTCGTTGGATGGTGCGGCCAGCGGTCGTGCTGCTGGATTGTGGAGGTAGTTCTGATGGCTACGGATGAGATGAACAAGACTGTTGCTTCTGAGGGCGGCGCATCGGTGCCGCGAAGCGTAGGGGCTGCGGGCTCGTCGCGAGTGGATCGTGCGCCTGCGGTACCGCGTCTTCCGATGGAGGAGAGTGCTTCGGCGGGACGGACGACGATCGCCGAGGGCGTGGTCGCGAAGGTCGCGGGCATCGCTGCCCGTGAGGTTTCGGGGGTGCATGCGCTTGGCGGCGGAGGGGCGCGTGCATTCGGTGCTATCCGTGACGCGGTGAACGCGACGGATCTCACGCAGGGCGTGAAGGTCGAGGTCGGCGAGACGCAGGCTGCCGCGGATATTACGATCGTGGTCGACTATCCGGCGCCGATCCAGGAGGTCGCCGATAACGTGCGCAGTGCGGTGACCGCGGCGATCACTCGTCTGGTCGGTTTGCAGGTTGTCGAGGTCAATATCGACGTGAATGATGTGCACCTGCCGATCGACGACGCTGACGACGACACCGAGTCGCGCGTCTCATGAGTGCGACGCTGACCGGGGCGCTGGTCGGCGCAGTGCTGGCTTTCGCTGCGCTGATCTTCGGGTTCTGGGGATTTCTGCTGGTCGTGCTGCTCATGGTGATCGGTGCTTTGACCGGGCGAGTGTTGTCGGGTCAGCTGGACCTCCGCGCGCTCGCTAGCGCATTCACGGGGAGGCGAACCTCGTCATGAGCGTGCTGACCGTTGCATCCCCGAGCATTGCGAGCACACCTGATGTTGTTTCGTCGGCGCCTGGGAGCGTTCGGGTGCATGAACGCGTCATCGACAAGGTTGTTCGGGAAGCGTCAGCGGTCGCGATCGGTGTGTCTCGAGACGACGTGAGCGTCGAGGCGGCTGAATGGGGCGGAGGTCTTTCCGTGCGAATCGCGGCGAAACTGCCCGTCCCCGATCTCAGCGATATCGAAGCGATCGAGGCTGCGGTGCCGGTCCTCGAGCGGGTTCGTGCGCTTCAGGCCGAACTCGCTGAAGAGTTCGCGCGTTTGACAGGACGGGACATCCGCCGTGTGTCGTTCACTGTTACGGGAGCGGTCATCCCGAAGCGAAGTCGGGTGAGGTAGATGACGAATGCCGTGCTAAAACGTGTCGTGCGCCGAGAGACGCACTCTCCGCGCACCGTCGCCACCGTGATTCTCCTTGTTCTCGTCGCATTGGCCGCGATCTACGTGGGAATCGAGATCGTCTTACGTCTCCTCGGCATCGGCCCGTTGCTGGTCGCACCAGGGGCAGCGCTGACCTGGCTGCAGGATCTGCCAGACCAACCTCCGAGCCTGATCATTGCAGGAGGACTCATCGCGCTGGTGGCCGGGCTGGTTCTCGTCTGGCTCGCCCTCGGCCCAGGCCGGAGACCGAAGCATCAACTCGGATCCTCCTCGTATGCGGTGATCGTAGACAACGGAGTGATCGCGTCGTCGGTCGCTGAGCGGGTGCGGCGTGAACTGGATCTCGCCAAAGGCGCTGTCGTCGTAGGTGTCGGTCACCGCAGTGCGGATATCACCGTCAGGCCAGAGCCCGGACAAGCCGTCGATAGGCGTCATGCACGCGCTGTCGCCGAGTCGGAACTGGTCGGCTATCAGTTGTCGCCCCGTGTCAGGGTGAGGGCAAGAGTCCTGCGTGCTGCAGATGGGGAGGAGAAGTCATGAATGCCACGAACCGAGGCGTGAACCGAGTGATCCTCTTGATCGCTGGCATCTTTCTGATCTGCGTCGGCAGCGCCACGGTGATGCCCATACTGTGGCCCGTTGCCGGCGACCTCTGGAAGAGCTGGCTATCGACCGGGGTGGACTGGATGCTCAGCGCAGATAACGCGTCTCGTATTTCGGAGGCGACTACGGTGAGCTGGTTCACTCTGGCGTTCCTCACCCTGCTGGTGCTGCTCGTGGTCATCACGGTGCTCGTCATCGCCCGACTGGGTGGCGGGCGAAGCAGCGTGGTGATCCGTGAGGAGGCGGAAGGCGAGGTGCAGGGATCGGTCACGATCCGGGGCGGCTTCGCGGCCGACGCGATCACCCAATCGCTCGCGTCGCATGACGAGATCCTCTCCTCGAAAGTGAACGCGCGCAGACTGTGGGGCGCTGACGTCCTCCATGTGAGTGTGATGCCGAGGCAGAACGTGTCACCTGTCGAGGTCGCCGAGACGGTGACAGGACTCGTCGATCGCCTTGCGACCCTACTGGGTCGAGAGATCTCGACGCTCGTGACGATCCATTCCGGGATTCGCTCGCGGCTCGCGGCTGACCAATCCCGAGTGAACTGACCCTCGCGTTGCGGGGCTTAACGAAAGGAAGAACGCGATGCGTAAGAACATCCTGATACTTGCGGTGATCGCCGTCGCCGCCTATCTGGTCGGCGTGGAGTCGGCAAAGGCGCGCGGGAAGAACTACGAGGACTTGCGGCACCAGTTCGAACGGCTCTGGACAAACCCGGAGGCGAAGAAGTCACGCAAGCGCATGGCGAAGAACGCCAAGAAGTCGCTCGAGAAGGCGCGCAAGAACTTTCTCGGCAGCTAAGGCACAAGAGCCGCAAGGCGCTGTCCCAGAACCTCGCTCCCAGACCCGGGAGCGTTCCAGAGAATGAAAGGAATTCACACGATGAGTGCTGGAGACAAGATGAAGGCCGCAGCCGACAAGGTCACCGGTCAGGTGAAGGAGACCGTCGGCAAAGCGACCGACAATGACAAGCTCGTCGCCGAAGGCAAAGCGGACCAGGCGAAGGGAGTCATCAGGGACAAGGTCGAGGACATTAAGGACGTGTTCAAGAAGTAACCACGCCTCCGGGGCGGGCTCGCCCGCCCCGGTTACCCCGTTTCTCTCATTCGAAAGGACTGCTCTCATGGGCTTCTTCAGTTTTCTCATTCTCGGGCTGATCGCCGGCGCGATCGCCAAGCTCATTCTCCCCGGAAAACAGGGTGGCGGCTGGTTCGTCACCCTGCTGCTCGGTGTTGTCGGGGCGATGCTCGGGGGCTGGCTCGGCGGCCTCATCTTCAACGTCAACCTGCAGGGCTTCTTCAACCTGTCGACCTGGCTGCTCGCGATCGGCGGATCGATCCTGGTGTTGCTCATCTATGGCCTGATCACCGGTCGCCGCGCGAAGAAGTGACCCAACCTCACAAGCCATGGACGAACTGACGGATACGGGTAAGGATGAGGGTCAACGGGCGGTCGTCGCACCGCCCGTTGGCCCTCGAAGGAGAGGTGCCCTTGGTGTCAGGGGGATGAAGGATGAGCAGTGAGCCTTGCCGCAACCCGTTGGAGTCGGCAGATGACCGGATCATCGCCGGACGAGCCGCAGACGGAGACACGGCAGCATTCGCGGCGCTTGTTCGCAGGTACACGCCGATGATGCGTGCCTACACGCGGCGGATCCTTCCGGGCAGCGCGGATGTCGACGACGTCGTCCAAGACGCGTTCATCACCGCCTGGGACCAGCTCCCGAAGTTGGATGATCCCGGGCGTGTGAGGAACTGGCTGATGCGGATCACCGGTCGCAAAGCGATCGACCGCATCCGATCCGCCCGACCCCACTCCGATCTGAGCGAGATGGAGCTACCGGCCCAGGATCGGATGGCCCCGCAGCGGCAAGTAGAAGCTCGCGCAGGGATCGCGGCGTTGAGCGACGCGATCAACCAGCTTCCCGACTCCCAGCGTGAATGCTGGGTGCTGCGAGAGCTGGGCGACTACAGCTACGAGGAGATCGCCCAAGAACTGGACCTCCCGATATCGACGGTTCGGGGATTGCTCGCCCGTGCACGAAAAGACATCATTGTTCGAATGGAGCAGTGGCGATGAACGAATACGATACCCCTGATCCGCGGGGCCGCGTGACCGAGTTCGAGGATCTGGACGGGCACACCATTGAAGAGCTCTCTGACTACCTCGATGCCGGGCGCACCCCTGTGGATGCTTCGATCGAAGGCTCGCCCGGTTGCCGCATCGCACTGGATGCCCTGACCCGTCTTCGAGAGCTTACCCCCGAGCTCCTTGCAGCCGACACTTCGGCGGAACCGGGGCCCGACGACACCTGGGTGCAGAGCATCCTCGCCGGCATCACTCTGGACGCGCGCGCCGGACGGCGCATCCCACTGCCTGCGCCCGCGCTCGAAGCCGACTTGGGCATCACCGAGGGTGCCGTCCGGGGCGTGATCCGCGCGGCGGAGCACACCGTGCCCGGCGTCGTTATCGGCAAATGCCGATTCGACGGAGATGTCACGGTGCCGGGCGAACCGGTGCGGGTCCGCGTCGATGTCAGCGTGCCCTACGGCGAACCGATCCCGGATCTTGCAGAACGCCTCCGCAGTGAGATCAGTGCACGTGTGATGACACACACCACGCTGAACGTGACCGGCATCGACATCACCGTGCACGATATCCAGCAGCTTCAGAACCGGACAGAAGGAAACCGATGACCGAGCCGACGGATCAGGCAATGGCCGAGGACATCGAGACTGCGATCAGGGCCGTTCCCGGTGTGGCTTCGATCTTCCGCACTGGCGGCATCATCTCGAAAGTGGTCGATGCCGGCGCTCAGCTCCTCGGAGCTCAGCCGAATGAAGCACCGCTTGTCCGCTGGGAGCATACGCCGGACGGCCCGCGAGCAGAGGCCGCGATAGGCGTGCTCGCCGCCGCGGGAGCTGCTGAAACCAGTCGCCGAGTACACGCAGCGATTGCCGCGCTGTGTACCGGTCGTGGCTGTGCCCCTGTGGAGATCCGCCTCACTGTCGTCCACATCGACGATGGCCCCGGAGACCTCGCGTCCCGACGAACGTCGACGGCGAGCCTAGTGATGCCGACTGAAATCTCGCCTCAAGACTGAAGCCGCCGCTCAGCCCGGCGCGAACCAACGCACTCCGCAGCAGGCCCCATTATGACGCGCCTGCGCTGAGCCTGCTGAGGCGCTCGTCGAGCCTGTCGATAGCACCTCCGGCAGCGCCGGACTCACATCATAGTCCTCGCGCGGAGGCGGATGAGATACGCGGGGCAGCAAAACCTTTCCTGCGTTCACCGCAAGAGTCAGCACTACCGACGAGTAGTGTCAATGGAGTCGCCTCCTCCCTCTTGCCTCAGTTCCTCGGTGCGGTCGTTGTCCTGTTGATCGCGGATGATCTCGGAGTTCCGGCGGCGCGTGGTCTCTTCGGTGGGCGCGTATGCGTGCCCGGAGTCCTGTATCGCGCGTTCCCATCGTTCCGCTCGCTTCCGCGCGATTCTTCGATGATCCGGTTCCTTCTCGGGGGCGTTCTCATTTGCATTCATGTTTTCACCGTAGCTCGCCCGTATGCGAGGCGTTCAGCTTTGGCGGACTGCGAAGAGACGCCCGCGACGCTGTGATGTCCGCCGCACTGGGCTCGTACGGTCGCGCTGGACTCGAGCGCCGCAAGGCGCTTTGACCTAGACGAATAGTCTTGCGCGTGGCCTGCCCGTCCGCCCCATTGGCAGAATTGACGAAGCTGTGAGGCGTACATGTTTGGGGCGTATCGTCAGATCATGGATACACAGACACGAACGAGCGGCGTGGACGCCGCGACGCTGGGCCTGGGATCGGTGCTGGTGGGTTCGTTGCCTGCTGCCCTGATGACCGATGAGGCTCCGGATCGGTACACGGTGGAGGCCGTGTTCACGCGACGCCCCGAACGGGACGAAGTGATCGAGATTCTGGGGAGCGAGACCCGTGACTTTCTCGCGCAGGCTGGCTACCCGACCGTGGAGGTGACGATCTCGGACCGTCGTCTCGAGATCGCGAACACGAACCTCGAGGAATTGCGCGACGGACTCGCAAGTGCCCTCGCAGATCGCCTGGCCGACATCAGCGCAGGGGTCCGGGATCGACAGGACGCGGCGGCGGTCGTGTTCCAGAACGCGGCTGTGAGCGAGAACGCGCGCACTGCGGCGGTCACCGCTCTCGCGGAATCCGTTACTTTCGCCCCGTCCCCAGCTGGTCAGGATTCGGCGGGAGCGGAGGCGAACCGTGTCCGGTCGGATCGCGCTCAGATCGATGACTGGACCGATGAGGGCGGTCACGGACGTTCCTGACGCCCAAGCCCGCAGGATCTCAGGTGCATCATGAACGAGTATCGTTCGACCCGGACTCCACGAACTAGCCGGCCAGTCAATGGCAAGGGCGGGAGCGAGTTCACGACATTGGCGAAAACGATCCGAGAACAGGGGTTGCTGCGTCGCCGGTACGGGTACTACTGGACGAAGCTCATCGGCCTGCCCCTCTTGCTCGCCGTGGGTCTCCTCGCATTCATCTGGATTGGCGACACCTGGTGGCAACTGTTCACAGCGGTGCTCCTCGCGATCCTCTTCACCCAGATCGCGTTCCTCGGTCACGATTCTGCGCATCGCCAGATCTTCGTATCGGGAAAATGGAACGATTGGGTGAGCATCGTCCTCGGCGACCTGCTGGTCGGTATGAGCTACGGGTGGTGGCAGCATAAGCACACGCGCCACCATGCAAACCCGAACAAGTTGGGTGCCGACCCTGACATCGACCTTCCGGTGATTGTCGTCACTCCGGGTCGAACGCCTCCGAGAAGCCGGACGCTGAGATGGCTTCGGGCGCATCAGGGCGTGTTCTTCTTCCCGATCCTGCTCCTGGAAGGGGTGTCGTTGCACGCGTCCGGGGTGCGCCGAGTGCTCGCAAGGGGTGAGCTGAAGCGGCGCTGGGTGGAGATCCTCTTTCTGCTGATCCGGCTGACCGGGTTCCCGATGCTGGTGTTCATCGTGCTCTCGCCGGGAATCGCGTTCGTGTTCCTCGCCGTGCAGCTCGGCGTGTTCGGGTTCTATATGGGAGCCTCGTTCGCGCCGAACCATAAGGGGATGCCGGTCGTGCCGAGAGACGTGAGCCTCGATTTCCTGCGACGCCAGGTGATGATGAGCCGGAACATCCGCGGTACCCGTGTTCTCGATACTGCTATGGGTGGCCTGAACTATCAGATCGAACACCACTTGTTTCCCTCAATGCCTCGCCCGCATCTGCGCAAGGCAGCACCGATCATCGCCGAGTACTGCCGAACCCACGATGTCCCGTATCTGCAGACGGGATTGTTCGCCTCGTACGCCATCGTCGTGCGCTACATCAACCGTGTCGGGCTCGGGGAACGCGACGTGTTCACCTGCCCGCTCATCGAACAGCGCAATCACTTCACGATGCCAGCAGCATCGTGAAGTTTCCTCGCGCAGACGGGACGGTGAGGCGGTCACATGCCGCCGTGGTCTATCACCCGGCGAAGATCCCACTGGAGCGCGTCCGTGCTGCAGTAGAGATGCAGGAGCGAGCGCTGGGCTGGGCAGCTTCACGCTGGTACGAGACCAACGCACAGGATTCCGGACGCGCCGCGGCAGAGCAAGCCCTGGCGGGTGACCCGGCAGTCATCATCGTGCCCGGTGGCGACGGCACCGTCCGGGCCGTCGCAGACGTCGTCCACAGCTCCGGGATTCCCATCGCACCGATCCCCACCGGTACGGGGAACCTACTGGCGCGCGACCTCGGTATCTCTCTCGGCGATGTCGAGGGCAACATCGAGGCGGCGTTCACGGGCTCGACGCGAGCCGTGGATGTCGGGGTCGCCGAGTTCGACGATGCTGACGGCGCTTCACGACGGCATGCTTTCGTCGTCATGGCGGGTATCGGCCTGGATGCGGAGATGGCGGAGCACACGAGCTCGATCGCGAAGAAGCACCTCGGCTGGCTCGCGTACGTCACGCCCATCGCCAGATCGGTCATCGTCAACAGGCTCTTCCACCTCGACTACCGCGTGGACCAGAACAGAGTCAGATCCACTCGAGCGCACACGGTCATCGTGGGCAACTGCGGCACGCTCACCGGAAACATGCTCCTGATCCCCGGCGCGGTCATCGATGACGGATTCCTCGACGTGGTCATGATGCGCCCAAAAGGACGGTTCGGGTGGGCTCGGATCGGCACGCGCCTCACGCTGCAGGGCATCGCACGGCGCTCCCGGCTCAGCCGGCGCATGCTTGAACGAGCGCCGGATATTCACGCGCTTGCCTATGTCCGGGGGAGACAGTTCGAGGCACGGTTCGATACCCCGCACCTGATCGAACTCGACGGAGACAGCTTCGGCCACGTAACCCGCGTCAATGTCGGCATCAGACCCGGTGCGTTGCAAGTCCGGGTTGCCCGGTGAACTGACTGAGCGCAAGCAAGCAGTGCTGGGGTGTGCGGTACGCACGACATGCCGCAGAAGAGCATCCCTCGCTGAGCCACGTGAGGGAGAGGCAGGTTATGCTTTCGAGCGCTTCGCGCGTTGCCTGAGCAGCCCGAAGATCAGGGTGCCGACGAAGAGCACGATTCCGATGATGGCCAACCAGAGCAGGCCCTCGAACACGAATCCCACGATCGACAGCACCGCCCATACCACAAGCAAGATGAGAAGAACTGTCCACATGTTCCCCACCATACGCTCCATCTGAGGGCAAAAGAAGGAACTGGCAAGACTCACAGAAAGCCGGCGACCACGGCTGAGCCACAAGATAAGCCTCGCCCCCAGTCCCTGTGGCAACGAGTTTGGGCACGCTGGGGTCAGAATCAACGCGTGACATGAATGCAGCAGTTCTACCAGCAGAGTTTCCCGAGAAACCAAGGTTCCGCATGAAAGGACTAACGCATTCCCCAGCGGTGCAGCGGCCCCGACTTCGTGACAGGCGCATGCATCGCGCACGACACGCCGTACTCGATGCAGACAAAGCTACTGCGTCTTCTGCGCTGAACACCGCAACTTTACGACCGTTGCCGATTAAGCGCTGCCTCGTCTTCTGATTCTCTTCGCCATGACTCTTCGCCTGTTTCTACATTCTCCCATTGTGCTATCTCCCGAATGGACGTATCGCTACCTGGCGGTAGATCATCCGCCCCGCTCCTGGTCTTGTGCTTGCCGACCCGAGGAACTGCGCCGTGAGCACCCTGCCTGCCTACCGTGGTCTATAGGCTGCGTGTCGGCCCCTCGCGGTGCGGCCCGCTGCGGTGGGTGTCGTGCGCGAATGGGTCGGGAAGCCGCTGTGCCCGCTCTGCGACTCGCTGCCGCGCTTGCTCCTGCTCGGCGCGCTTGGCTTCGATGCGTTCGGCGGCTTCGTTCACGGGCAGGCTACGGAGTTGGTCGGCTTCGGCCCGAGTCATGGCGCCCCGGTTTCTGGTGTCGCGAGCCTTGCGGTGGGGGCTGGTGGTGCGAATGCCGAGCTGGTCGCGGCGGGCCTGCTGTGGCCCGTACTCGCTGACCAGCAACGCCAGACGCTCCTGCTCATGGCGTTCCCGCATCGCCTCACGGTTGGCAGTCGCGGCGGCGACGGTCTGCACAGCCTCGGCCACGCGAGGATCGGTCTCTGCACGCTTCTCGGCGGCCCTGCTCGCCCATGCCGGGAGACAATCGGCGTAGGTCGGGGTGGTGCCCCATTCGCTGCTGACCTGTCCACGCAGCTCCTGCGTGTGTTCGGTCGCGGCGCGGTGCTCAGTACGGGCTTTGCGCCTGCCGAACCTGCCCACGGTGGCGAGGCGGGCGCTGGTAGCGGCCTCGTTCTCCACGGCGGCGAGGTAGGCGGCCCCGTCGTGCTCGGCTTGGACGGTGAGCGGCCTGGCGGCCTCGGCGCGCACCTGCTCGGCGACTTCTTCGGCCTTGCGGAGTACAGCAGCACTCTCGTCGTCCTCGGCGCGGTGGGTGGAGCGTTGGGCGTCGAGCCTGGCGGCGATCTGCTCCCATCGTGCCGCCGTCCGTTGTGCGCGTTCGGCTTCGTGGTCGAGGCGGGCGAGTTCTTCGGTGACGAGCCGCACGGGGCCGTCGTTGACGAGGCCGCGCACGGCTTCTTGTGCGGCGTGGGTGGCGTGGTCGAGGCCCCGGTCTGCGGGGTCGCGTTCCATCGCGTCGATGAACTGCGCCCGCGCATCCGCGAGGTCTTCCGCGACGACGTGGAGCCGGTTCGTGTTGCGGCCTCGGGTCATGCCGACGTAGACGCCCGCCGCGCTCGTCGCCTCCGACAGCACCGTGTGCGAGGCATCGACGGTGGCGCCTTGGACGCCGTAGGCGGTGGCGGCGTAGGACAGGTGCGCATGCTCACCCAAATACTCGGCAGGCAGGGCAACGGTGCGCGGGCTCTTGCGCCCGCTGCCGACCTCACGCGCGTAGACCGTGCCGTCGCTCTCGACGTGCTGCACGATCCACTGCTGCCGGTTCGCCACCCCAAGATCACTGTTGTTCTTGCGGGTCTGGATCAGGTCACCGGCCCCGATGCTCAGCCCGTCGCTGCCGGTCTCCGTCACCGTGTCGTCGACCTCGCCACGCTCGATCCGTCCGGCGCGGATGCGCTCATTCAACGCCGCCGCCTCGTCATTGGTCGACACCGTGATCGCCTCGCCGTCGCCGTCGCGGGCGCGGGCGCGGGCGCGGGCGCGGGCGCTGACGGTGATGTGGTCGCGGGCCTGCTCGTCGTCCGCATGCAACGTCACGAGCTTCATAGCGGCGAGCCGGTCGAACACCTCGCCGGGGTTCTCGCGGTCTCGCATCGCCAGCGTGAGCGCCGCGTACTGGGCATCGGTGAAGCGATGCAGCTCGCTCATATCGTAGGTACGGCCCCTGATCTGTGCGGCAATGTCGAGCACACCGCCGCGCCCGACGGCGGGGAGTTGGGCGCGGTCGCCGACGAGCGCAACCGTCGCGTTTGCTTCGGCAGTGATGGTGAGGAGGGCGTGGGCGGTGTCTTGGTCGAGCATCCCGGCCTCGTCGACGATCACCCGCTCACCCCGCGACAGCACCGTTTCTCGCGGTGGGCCGGTGAATGCGCGCCCGGTCTCAGGGTCGGTATCGCCCCGCGTGAGGCGTGTCCATACGCCGTCGGCGTTCCACCGCCACCCATGCGCATACACCAGCGCCGCAACACTGGTGGCGGGTACGCCGAGTTCGTCGTGCGCGACCTGCGCCGCCCGCAGCGTCGGCGCAACCACCCGCGACGCCCTGCCCTGCTCGGCGGCGACCTCGATGGCGCCGCCGAGCATCGTGGTCTTCCCGGCCCCGGCTGCACCCTCCACGATCACCAGCGGATCGTTCGAGGCGACCGCAGCGGCGGCGACCGTCTGCCCCTCATCGAGCCCGGCGGTGTGTGCGGCCTCGGTCACGTCCGCTGGTTTCGGCTCCCGGCGCAGGGTTGCGGCGGTGAGCTGGTCGCGCAGCGCGGTCTCAGCGGCGACCACGCCGACGCTGGTCAGGTGGGCGACGTACTCCGGTGCAGCTGCGCCAGGCGGCAGGATGGAGAAGCAATCCGATACCGCAAGATCGGTTGCGAGGCTCACGAACTCGCGCAACTCCTGCGGTGTGGCCTGCACGCCTGCCTCGGTCGTGATCCGGGTGACATGTTCCTCCACAGTGTGCGGCGTCCATGCCGACGCACTAGCGGCGCACCGATCCAGCGCCCGCGACGCGACCTGTTGCATGCTGAGGTCTTCAAGCAGCACTGGGGGTTGCGCAGTCTTGCGTTCGACCCGTTCGGGGTCGTATCCGGCTTCGCGTAGCTCGGTCACCCATGCGGCTTCCTCCCGCAGGGTGGTGGGCTTCTTCGCGGGTCGCTCATACGCCCACGCCTCGGCGCGCAGGCGGGAGGCGACGACCGGCCCGATCATCTCGCCGGGGTGCGCTTGATCCCATTCGGATTCGAGGCGTTCGAGATTCTTGCGCACCTGCTCGCCCCGCTTCGACATGAGCGCGTTGAACGGCTCCAACTCGGCGACTTCGCCGGTGGCGGGGTCGAGGGTCAGGCCGTGCCGGTCGAGCACGGCGGCGAGGTCGGGGTGGGCGGCGATCACGGCGGTGCCGAGGGCGCGGATCGCGCCCTGCTGCTTGAACAGCGCAGCGCCGTTCAAGCCCCGCCACTTGCCCGCCGCCCACACTCTCATGCCGATCTGCATATGAATATGCCGGTGCGGATCACCCGCCCGCGACGTGCGGTGCGTGATGCCCACGACCTGCATGCTCTCGATGGGTACGACCTCCTGCGCCCCCAACGGCCCGACACGAGTCACGGAGTGCTGGGCGAGCCAGCGCCGAATCTCGCTGAGGGCATCCTGTTGCGCCGCATCCAGCACCTCCGAGACCTCGGGGTGCAGGGCGGCGGCGATCGACAAGCTCTTGGGCGTGTTGATGACCATCTCCATGAACCGGGGCGAGCCTCGCCGATCCGACCCCGCCCGGCGCGGTTTGCCCATCGACTCGCCCGTGAGCGGGTTCTCCCAGTCCACCCACCTCGCATACCCCACAGGATCAAGCGCCAGCTCAGCGGTCACCTCGCCCGATCCGTCGAGTGCCGCGAACTGCGCGACGGTCGCTTCCGCGCCCAGGTAGTAGTCGTCAGCGCGGGAACAGTCGGCCTCGACGTAGCGCAGCGCGTCGGCTCCGGTGCCCCGGAACGGGATCACGCCGCCCTGCATCTCGACCACCACCCTTGCGTCTGCCCCACTCACCATCTAGCGTATCAGCAACTACGTCACTTAGATTACGTTCATTCACTGAGATAAGGGCGAGAACCGGGAGGGAGTGGCGAGCGGTTGGGAGCGCTGGGGGGTGTGGTGAGCGGGTGCGCTCGCGAGTGCGGCGAGGGGCGGGGGCTTGGTGTCAGGAGAGGGAGGATGCGACGGTGGCGATCCAGGCGCGTTGGCGGCGTGTCTCGACGGCTCGGGGGTGGTAGTTCGTTCGCACCCACTCCACGGCGGTGTCGGCTGGAACGCCGCTCATCACGGCGAGCACCGCGAGGGCGGTTCCGGTTCTGCCGATCCCGCCGCCGCAGGCAATCTCGACTCGCTCGGACGCGGCCCGCGTGTGAGCTTCCCTGAGCGCGTATACGGCGTCCTCGGTGGAGGCAGGCAGGCGGAAGTCGGGCCACCTGACCCAGCGGTAGGGCCAGTCGGCCACGCGAGGGTCGCGGCCCAGGAGGTAGACGGCGAACTCAGGGGCCGGGGCCTGACCGCGAGGCCGACGCGCACCTGTGCCACGGATCAGACGACCGTCCGGCAGGCGCACCACGCCCGCGTCGTCAACCGCCCAGCTCGTCATGCGGGCCTTATCCGGCGCGGCCTCGGCGTCCGGGTGGGAGCAGTCCTTTGCGGCGGGCGCGGGCGACCCAGCCCTGCGCGGTCGAGAGCGGCACGCGGCTGAGCTCGGCCATTCTCGCGGTCGGGTTCGGTTCGCCGTCGTCTACGAGGCGGGTGTGCTGGAGGGCAACGACCTCGTAGAAGTCCGGGGTGCGCTTCGGGTTCCCCAACGGCTTCATCACATCCGCCGAGCGGAGGACGCGACCCGACGGCATGGTCATGGTGCCGCCCTCGAACCGGCTGGCTCCGGTGACGGCGAACTGGCGGCGGTTGATCGCCGCCTCGATCCGCGACGTGGGCAGGTTGCGGAGCATCGGGCTCGCCACGGGATCGCCTGCCCACTCGGGCAGGTAGACGATCCCGGTGATCCGCACCTCGCCCTTGGGTTCCTCGTCCAGCAGGTATTGGCGTTGCAGGCGCAGCAGCACACGAGTGGACGACTCGGTGTGCTGGATGAGGAACCAGCGCCCGGAGTCGGTGTTGTTGTGGCTGGAGTTCAGCCTGCGATCCAGCCCCGGCGCGGGATCGACCCACTGCTCATACCTGAGTGCCGCGTCGATCGCGGGGCTGTCGCGTTCGGGGTCGATGGGCGAGGCGTCGGGCATCTGCCAGCCCGCAGGCAAGTCCGCCGCGACCAGCAGCGGCACACTTTCCAAGTCCTCGATCATGCTCCCAATCCTACATGACCTCATGCAATGGCCGCTACGCCATGTGTGTGCTACTCTATAACTCACGTATCTGCCACGACGTGAGATAGAGATGAGCGACCGGCCCCGACGCACGAGTGATGAGTCGCCGCGACGCGCGGCGCAGAGCAGGGGTGCGCTCGGAACAGGCAAGGGCAACGATCCGCCTCAGTTGCGACTGCGGGCGGAGCGACGGGAGGAACCAGACATGCGCAAATTGGTGGAGTGGGTGCTGAACATCACCCAGGCCCGCTACGACGCGCACCGCGCCGGGGAACCCGACCCCTACGACCTCCCGGCACCTGATGGACTCGGGCCGGTGTCAGACGAACGAGGCAGAGTAGAAGCAGAGCAACCGCACCAACGAAGGAGCACCGCATGAGCACCATCACCGCTCCCGCCCTCGCCCCGGCAGGCGTCACCGACGGCTGGACAGGCGACAAGCCGGTGCTGCTGGCCGTGTCCTATCTACGTGTCTCCACGCGCGAGCAGGCCGAGCGTGGCGGCACTGACGAGGGGTTCTCGATCCCCGCCCAGCGTGAGGCCAACCAGCGCAAGGCCGACGAACTCGGGGCGCGGATCGTGCACGAGTTCGTGGACGCAGGCGAGTCGGCACGCTCGGCGGATCGTGACGGCCTGAAAGAGATGCTGGCGTTCATCGCTGCGTCTCGGGTGCAGTTCTGCATCGTGCACAAGCTCGACCGGCTCGCCCGCAACCGCGCCGACGACGTGACCATCCACCAAGCACTGCTGTCTGCGGGCGTGACATTGGTGTCGGCTACGGAGTCGATCGACCAGACGCCCTCGGGGATGCTCGTGCACGGCATCATGTCGTCCATCGCGGAGTTCTACAGCCGCAACCTCGCCACCGAAGTGTCCAAGGGCCTATCGCAGAAGATCGCCCAGGGCGGCACCCCGATGCGCGCCCCCATCGGTTACCTCAACGTCCGCAAGACGGATGAGAACGGCCGCGAAATCAGAACCGTTGAGGTCGACCCCGAGCGTGCGCCGCTGATCCGGTGGGCGTTCGAGCATTATGCCGAGGGTGAGACCTCGGTGACCGGGCTGCTGCGCGACCTCACCGCACGCGGCTTGGTCACGGTGCCGACGCCGAAGCGCCCGAGCAAGCCGCTGGGGAAGAACACGCTCTACAAGCTGCTGACGAACCCGTACTACGCCGGGCTGATCCGGTACAAGGGCGCCCTGTATCCCGGTGCGCACGAGCCCATCGTGGAAGCGGCGCTGTTCGATCAGGTGCAGTCGCTACTGAAAGCGCGGACCGCGAAGCAGACCCGGCATGTGCAGCACGCCCATCACCTCAAAGGCCTGTTGTACTGCGGCACCTGCGGGTCGCGGATGCTCCTCGACTTCGCCACCAACCCGCGCGGCACCACCTACGCCTACTTCGTCTGCTCCGGCCGCGCCGCCAAGAAGACGAGCTGCACGAGGCGGGCGGTTCCGGTCGCGGTCGCGGAACGTCTCGTCGCGGACTCCTACGCCTCCATCACGATCAGCGACGACACCTACCGCGACCTCGCCAAGCGGGTGGACGCGGCGTTCGACAAGCGCATGGCGGGCCGCGACCAGGAGATCGCCGACCTCATGGCGAACCGGGCCAAGTTGGAGTCGGAGAGCGACAAGCTGCTGGCCGCGCACTTCGCCGACGCGATTGACCTGCCGACCTTGAAGCGGCATCAAGACCGCATCCGGGCGGGCCTGTCCGACGTGAACCAGCGCCTTGCCGAGCACGATGAGCACCACACCGGCGGACGCGCGTTCCTGCACGACTCGCTGCGGCTGCTCACCGACGCGCACCGTGCCTACGCTCGTTCAGGTGATGCCGACCGGCGGCTGGCGAACCAGGCGTTCTACACCCGCCTCGACATCACCGATGACGAGCAACTACGTCCGCGCCTGGCCGAGCCGTTCGCCACCATCATCCGCGAGAGCAAGACCCCCAGCGACGAGGGAGAGGAACCCTTACGGGAACACACCACATCTTCCGATGTCACGTGTTCCCGTAAGACACATTGGGTGGACCTGAGGGGACTCGAACCCCTGACCCCCTGCATGCCATGCAGGTGCGCTACCAGCTGCGCCACAGGCCCAGACGCTGTTCCGAACCAGCCGGAGCAACTTGAAAAGAGTACTACACGAATCGACGGGAGCACCAATCGGTGGGGGCATCCCGGGCGCGTCACGACGGATGAGGGCGCGGATGAGAAGGCGCGGAGGAACAAGCACGCGGCGTCGCGTGTTGGATCCGGCGTGAGCATCCTCGACAGTCTGGTGATCGGCGCAGGACAGGCCGGTCTCTCGGCATCGTTCCACCTGTCCCGGCTGGGTATCTCGCACGTGGTCCTCGATGCGGACGAGCGCCCGGGTGGCGCATGGCAGCATCGGTGGGACGCGTTGACGATGCGAGACGTGCACGGCGTTGCAGAGCTGCCGGGAGACACGCCTCCTGCCCGCGACGGTGCTCGCGCCAATGAGGCTGTGCCGGCGTACTTCGCGTCGTACGAGCGGAGGCACGCACTTCCCGTGCTGCGCCCCGTCCATGTGGATCGGGTGGAGGACCGCGACGGTCTCCTGGCCGTGCGAGCCGCGGAGGGGGAGTGGACGACCCGCACCATCGTGAATGCGACCGGTACCTGGTCCCATCCGTTCCTCCCGCATTTCCCCGGCATGGAGACGTTCGTCGGAGAACAGCTGCACACCGTCGACTATCCGGGACCGGAGCACTTCATCGGCAAGCGGGTGCTGGTCGTGGGCGGTGGCGCCTCAGCCGTGCAGTTCCTCGGCGCGCTGGCCCCGATCACCGAGACGCTGTGGGTCACACGCCGTGAGCCGGTCTGGCGCGACGACGACTTCACCCCGGAGGCGGGAGCCGCAGCGGTCGCGCTCGTCGAGCAGCGCGTCGCCGCAGGGCTTCCTCCGCAGAGCGTGGTCAGCGTCACGGGACTCATGCTCCGCGCGCAGGAGCGGGAAGCGGAGCGTCTGGGCGCCTACGCGGACCGGCGTCCGCTGTTCGAGCGCATCGAACCCGACGGTGTGCGCTGGTCCGACGGCAGCTTCGAGCGGGTCGATGCGATCCTGTGGGCGACCGGCTTCCGACCCGCGATCGGTCATCTGGCACCATTGCATCTGCGCAGCGCTGCCGGAGGCATCCAGCTCGACCGGAACGGACGCGGAACGACCGCCGTCCGCGATCCTCGCGTGCAGCTGGTCGGCTACGGGCCGTCTGCGAGCACGATCGGCGCGAATCGGGCCGGTCGCTCCGCGGCGAAGGGCGTGCAGCGCGCGCTGAAGTCCGCAGAATCGCGCGTCACCAGCGGTTGAGCACCTCTTCAGCGAACCCCTCGATGCCGTCCACGCGCACCCGTTTCCCGGTGTCGTCGAGCACCCAGCCCGACCAGACGCCGAACAACTGGTCCGTGGAGCTGGCGATCACCACGGCATTGGTGCGAGAGCGCTTGTCGTAGAACGGTGTGAAGGTGAGATCGGCCTTCACTCCGTGCACGTGCCACGGGCGCATGAAGTGTCCGGGGTCGTAGTCCCACACGAGTTCCTCGCTGATCTTCGACAGTCGCCCGTCGACGAGCAGCGCATTCTCGGTCGCCCCGGAACCGTCGGTCCACTTCGCGCCGAGTTGCAGTCCGATCACGCGTCCGTCGACGACCCCGCTCGCGGCCGCCCAGTTCCACTGCACCCGGTACGGCCAGCGTCCGCGACCGTGATCGAGCACCGCCCAGCTTCCCGTGGGTACGTCGTGCGCGATGCCGTCCACCGTCACCGTGCCGCTGGCCGGACGGGCGACGTCTTTCACCGTGTACTGGAACCGGGGGATGTCGTCGCCCCGACGCCACGGCACGACGACCCCCAGCGCCTCATGCCCTGCGGGACGACCGGCGAGCAGGTCGAATGAGACGCGAGGTGCACTCCCGCGCAGGCGGGTGCCGTCGAAGCTCTCATCGACGTCCACCGTGATCCGACGGGTGCGCGCCCTCGCGGGCCCATCGCCGATCGACGCAGGCAGCGTCGCACTTCGGCTCCCGGGTGAGATCACCGTGGCGCCGATGTCATGCCCGGTCGCGCGATCGAGCACCCACACCTCGTGGAGCGACATGTAGTCGACGCACGACACCGTGAACGCGATGATGTGGGACGGTGTCATCACGTTCCAGTACTCCCACCGCTTATTGCGGCCCCAATGTCCGCGCCCGGGGATGCCGGAGGTGTCGTGGACAGGGGTGCGCGACCATCCCAGCGCATCCCGGTTCAGTTCCCCGTCCGGGGTGGTGAGAGACACAGGCGCGGTGATCTCGCGCTCGATCAGCGGTGTGGGCATCGTCGTCCTGCTGTCCGGAGGACACCTCGGGGTGGTGTCGTTGCCCCGAGTGTAGAGGAGGGTGTTCCGCACGAGGAACACCCTCCGGGCGGGGAGGGGATCGGACTCTGGATACGCTGAGAGCATGCTCCGCATCGTGTTCCTCGTCGTCTGGCTGCTGCTCTCCGCCTGGCTCGTCGTGTGGGTCGGCGAGGGCCTGTTCGGAGTCGATCAACGACACTCGATCCTTCCCTTCGCCGGAGCGGACACCCTGGGCGCCCCGATCCTCATCGGCGTCGCCTGGGGGCTGCTGCTGACCTTCGGCGGCATGCTGTCCGGCCTCGGGCGTCGCAAGACGGTGCGCGGAGAGACGCAGATCGGTGTCGGCACGATCGTCGAGGTCAGCCGGACCGGTCTGACCGTCAACGATGTGCCGCAGTACGACCTGTTCATCCGCGTGACCCCGAACAGCGGGGAAGAGTTCGTCGCCCAGATGCGGATGCTGGTCGACGCCTCTGACATGTCCGCCCTGCAGGTCGGACTTCCCGTGCCGGTGCGATACAGCCTCATCGACCAGGACACCGTGGTGCTCGCAGACCTCACCGATCCCGCGGTGCGTGGCGCCATGCTCCAGTGGAGGATCGAACGGGGGCTGATCGACCCGTCACAGGTGCGCGCCCGCACGAGCGGGACCGCGGTGACGGCCTCCGTGCTCGAGGTCCGTCCGACGGGGCGACGTCGCGAAGGGCAGAGCGAGCTCGCGCTCCGTGTGCTGATGGCACCGGAAGGCGTGGCGACCTGGGAGGCGGACACCACCGTGTTCGTGTATCCGCAGGCCATCCCGCATCTGCAGGTCGGCGCTCCGGTCTGGGCGTACTACCGGCGGGAGGACCCGCATACGGTCGCGGTGACGATCGAGAAGGAGGCGGGACGATGAACCCGATGGACACCCTCATCTGGCTCGTGAACTTCCCGGCGTCGCACGGATACGCGATGGTGTTCATCGCCGGTTTCTCCATCCTCGGCCTGTTCGCGCTCTCCGCCAGCGGAACCGCGCCGGGTGGTGAGTTGCGGGCGATCCGCCGGAGGGAAGGGCTGCTGCGCCCCGATCAGCGTCCGCGCGGGCGGGCCGGGGCTGCGATCGTACGCATCGGGGCGCGGATCCTGGCTTTCCTCATGCTCGCCTGCCTGGTGATCGGCATCCTCAGCCTCATCGGAGTTCCGGTGACCCGCGCGTACATCTACGACAACGGACGGCCGACGGCGGCGACCCTCGACGGCGACTGGGTGACGTTCACGACAGCCGAGGGCGTCGAGTACACGCTGGAGAGCAATTTCTTCACCCCGGCCGTGTACCCGGACCGCGACGCCTACATCCCCGGTGGCCAGCTGATCGTGGTGCGTTACCTCCCCGACCATCCGCAGGCATTCGTCATCGACAGCGACCAGACCCCGCGCTGAGGTCGGAGAGGGCGCGTAGGGTGAAGGTATGTCGCGAATCATCGTCTTCGGCGGCCACGGCCGCATCGCCCTGCTGCTCGCGCCGCTCCTCGCCGCACGGGGAGACGAGGTCACGGGGGTGATCCGGAACCCGGAGCATTCCTCCGAGGTCGAAGCCGGTGGGGCGAGAGCCCTGGTCGCCGACGTCGAGAGCATGGACGTCGACGCGCTCGCCGAGATCATCCGCGGGCACGATGCCGTCGTCTGGTCGGCCGGCGCGGGTGGGGGGTCACCCGAGCGCACCTATGCCGTCGACCGTGACGCTGCGCAGCGTTCCATGGACGCGGCGGAGCGCGTAGGTGTCCGGCGGTACGTGATGGTGTCGTGGATCGGCTCCACCGCCGACCACGGTGTCCCGCGGGACGACTCGTTCTTCCCCTACGCCGATGCCAAGTGGGCTGCCGACGAGCACCTGCGCGGTACCGGCCTCGAAGGCACGATCCTCGCTCCGGGGACACTCACCTTCGACGATCCGACCGGACGCATCCAGATCGATCCCGAGGGGCGGGGAGCCGTTTCCCGTGCCGACGTCGCAGCTGTGATCGCAGCCTCCCTGCAGGAACCGTGCACGGTCGGCCGGACGATCCGCTTCGGCAACGGCGACGCCGACTCGGCAGCCCCCATCGCCGATGCGCTGTCCTGCTGACGCCTCTGCATCACCGCGACGAGCATGACGTCTCGGGTCCGCAGGTACGGGGTGGGTGCCCTGGCGCTCGCCGCGATGGCGGGGCTGTGCGCAGCGACGCCGGCCACAGCCTCCTCCACCTTCACGGACACGCCAATACGCGCGGCGGCGGCCGAGACATCGTCTGGCGTCTCCTCCGAGGAGTTCGTGGAACGCGCTGAAGAGCGGGTGGCGGAGATGTCGGTCGCGGAGCAGGCATCGACGGTGGTCATGGGACACGTCGCGGGAACCGATCCGGCGGCCCTGCATGCCTACATGGCATCGGGGCTGGGCGGATTCATCCTCATGGGCGCCAACATCCCCGCGACGGAAGCGGAGCTGCAGGCTCTCACGGCCGCGCTCACCGTCGATCCCGCCCTTCCGCCGCTCATCGCCGTGGACCAGGAAGGCGGCTTCGTGTCTCGACTGCACGGCGACGGCTTCCCCGCTTCGCCCTCGCTGAAGGGGCTCCCGGTCGCGGAGACGTCGGCGGCGTTCTCCGCACGGGGCGCCCTGGTGGCACGCGCCGGGATCACGGTGAACTTCGGCACGGTGGCGGACTACACGTCCGATCCCGCTTCGTTCATCCACGGCCGGGCACTCGGAATCGACTCCGCGTGCGCCGCCGAGCGCGTCGCGGCGGCGACCACCGCACAGGAGCAGTTCGTCGCCTCGACGCTGAAGCACTTCCCCGGCCACGGCGCCGCGCCCGGCGACTCGCACCGGGCGATCCCGAGTTCCACGATGGGTCGGGAGGAATGGCGTGCCACGGAAGCCGTGCCTTTCGAGGCGGGCATCGACGCCGGGGCCTCCCTGCTCATGTACGGTCACCTCGCCTACACCGAGATCGACCCGCTTCCCGCGTCGCTCTCGCCGGTCTGGCACGACATCGCCAGAGAAGAGCTCGGCTTCACGGGGGTGGCGGTGACAGATGACCTGGGGATGCTGCTGTCGTCGGGAGACCCCGCCTATGCCGATCCGGTCGCGAACGGCGTGGCGGCGATCGCCGCAGGGAACGACCTGGTGCTGATGATCGCAGGTTCCGACGCGCAGACTGCCGGGGCGATGGCGGCAGGCATCGGGGCGGCGGTCGATGCGGGCGCGCTTCCGGCCGAGAGGCTCGAAGAAGCAGCGACGCGGGTGGTGGCGCTGCGCATGCAGATGGCTGCCGCGACGGCTCGATGGGCGACCTGCGACGACTGCGAGCCCGTCGGCTGACGCTCAGGCCGCCTCGCGGGCTCCCTCGCCGAGCCAGGCATCCAGCAGGGCCGACCGGAGTGCCGCACCACGGTCTGCGAATCCTCGCTGCCGGCGGACGTACTCGGCCTTGCCCTCCGGTGTCTCGATGGGCACGGGCACGATGCCCCAGGGCGAGAGGTCGTAGGGCGCGGCCTCCATGTCGAGGAGGCGGATGTCTCGGGCCAGCTCGAACGAATCGAGGAGCAGCTCACCCGGGATGAGGGGTCCCAGCTTGGTGGCCCACTTGTACAGATCCATGCCGGCGTGCAGGCAGCCCGGTTGCTCGAACAGCGGCTGCTCGTCCCTGCTCAACGAGGTGCGGTTGCGGGGCACGGCCTCGGGAGTGAAGAAGCGGAAGGCGTCGAAGTGGGTGCAGCGAAGGTCGTGGTTCTCGACCACAGCGTCGGTTCCATCCCGCCCGAGGCGCAACGGAACCGAGTGACGGGTCTCGTCCGCGCGGTACACCATGGCCCACTCGTGCAGTCCGAAGCATCCGAACTGTCCGGGACGCGACGCCGTGCGGCGGAGCATCCTCTCGATGAGCGATGCCAGCTCTGCCTTCTCCGTGCCGAAAGCCGCCGCATCGGGAACTGCGCTGTCCGCGCTGCTGCCTGTCGTGTACCACCGCCACTCGAGTCGCTCGACGGCCTCCGCGAGCTCGACACCGGCACCGGGGTGCCAGCGACGCAGCTGAGCCGGCTTGTACGAGTAGTAGGTGAAGAGGAAGTCCCACACCGGGTGCTTCTCGGCCCTGGTCGCCCTGTCACGGTGCGCGGCGGTGAGCTCGTCGGCACGTTCACGGTGCTTCTCTTCGCGGAGGAGCCACTGCTGGCGGGCGATGGGCATGTCAGTGCAGGATGCCGGCTTCGCCCAGCAGGTCGCGAAGGCCCGCGCCGTCCTCGGCACTAACCCAGGGGGCGGTGTCCTCGGAGTGCGGCTCGTGTCCGGCGCGCCCACCGGCGAGCACGGCCTCGGCAGGAAGCAGGCGACGGATGGCGACACCGGCGACGGAATCGGGGTACTCGTCCATGAACTGACTGTAGATGGCCTCGTCGTGCTGCCCGTCGTCGCCGATCAGGAGCCACTTCACGTGCGGGAACTCGGTCGCCAGTCTCCGCAGGTTGGTCAGCTTGTGTTCGCGGCCGCTGCGGAACCAGCGTTCATGCGTCGGTCCCCAGTCGGTCAGGAGCATGGAGCCGGCGGGGAAGAGATGGCGACCGAGGAAGCGCCACAGCGTGGGGGCGACGTTCCAGGCGCCGGTGGAGAGATACACCATGGGGGCGCCGGGGTGCTGTCGCAGCAACTGGTCGAGGAGCACGGCCATCCCGGGTACGGGGAGTCGGGCGTGCTCGTCGAGTACGAAGGAGTTCCAGAACGCGATGAACGGACGAGGCAGCGCCGTCACCATCACGGTGTCGTCGACATCGGAGACCACACCGAACGTGGTCTCCTCGGCGACGATGAACGCTCTCGCCTCCACGGGGGCTTGCCCCTCGACGGAGAAGGTGAAGGTCTGCCAGCCGGGTTCGAGGTCGACGCGGATCATGGCATCCACCACGCCACCGCGGTCGGCCGCCACCTGATGGGTGGTGTCACCGAAATGCACGCTGACGGATGCGAAGCCCACGGGGATGCCGACGAAGCTGCGCCACCCGCGTACACTCGCCGGCTCGCCGTGACGTGTGCGGCGCTGCGGGGGCACGATCAGCACACGTCCGACCACGCGCACCCACCCGGGGCCGCCGTAGCCGGGGAAGGGCAGGATCGTCGCGACACGACCACGACGGCGCGCACGACCTTCACGCCAGACGTGGAGGCGGTGTTCGAGTCGGGCGAACCAGTGGATCCGGGGGGCTGGGGGAGCCGATGCCATTGACTCAGTCTTTCACGTCGGCGTCGGCCTCCGCTTCGGGCCCCTCCAGGTGACGGGCCTCGAGGCGCTGCAGCAGCTTCTTTCCGAGGAACGCCAGGAGCAGGAACAGTGCGATGACGCCGACGAAGATGTAGCCCGCGAAGTGCACGCGATCGACGAGCTCGCGGAAGCTGCCGGCCGCGAGCGATGTGACGCTCACGTATGCGGTTGCCCAGAGCGCGCAGGCGGGAGCCGTCCACGCCAGGAACCTGCGGTACGGGTACTCGCTCATGCCGACGGTCAGGGGGACGAGCGAGTGCAGCACGGGGAGGAACCGGGAGAGGAAGATCGCGATGCCCCCTCGGCGCTCGAGGTAGTTCTCGGCGCGCACCCAGTTGTGCTCGCCGATCTTGCGCCCCAACCAGGACACGCGGATTCGTGGTCCGAGCCAGCGGCCCAGCCAGAAGCCGATGCTCTCGCCGATGAGGGCGCCGATCACGACGGCGACGCCCATCGCGATGCCCTCCAGGGGAGTGGCGACACCCATCGAGGCGATGATCACGATCGTGTCACCGGGGACGATGAGACCGATCAGGATGCTCGTCTCCAGCATCACGGCGAGCCCGGCGATGAGCGTGCGTGCGACCGGGTCGATCGACTGCACGGTGTCGAGGAGCCAGATCAGGAGGTCGTCCACCCCACGAGAATACGGGAGCCGCCCGGTCCTAGGCTGGCAAGGTGCCTGTACTGCTGAGCGCCAGACCCCTTCCCGAGTGGACGGAGCCGTCGTCGGTGTTCCCGATGCTCGAAACGGGGAACGCCGATGTCTTCTGGCTCGACGCCGGCGCGGATGCGACGACGGGATGGAGCTTCATCGGCACAGGGGAGCGTTCGACGCTTCCGCGCGACGTCCGCCTCGACGTCGCAGCCCCGACGCCGGGGCAGCCGCCGTTCACCGGGGGCTGGGTGGGCTGGCTCGACTACGAGAGCGGCGCCGCGGCTGCGGGGGCACCCGTGTCCCCTACGGGCGACGAGACAGATGGGGCATGGCTGAGCGCCGAGCGACTCATCGCCTTCGACCATTCGCACCGACGGGTCTGGGCGCTCAGCGCTGAGAGCGAACTGGAGAGCTGGGAAGCGGCGGTCACCGCGTACACGAGGGAGAGCCAGAACCGGCATCGGTTCCGCACGGCGACCGGGCCCCTGACGCGCGTCGCCGAAGCACGGCACGACCCGCGCGAGTACATCGCACTCATCGAACGCTGCCGAGAGCTCATCCGCGAGGGCATCGCCTACCAGCTGTGCTTGACCACCCGCTTCACTGTGTCCGGCACGCATGATGCCGTCGAGGTCTACGACCGCCTCCGCACCTCGACCCCCGCGCACCACGGGGGCTTCGTGCGGATCGGCGGACGCACCCTCTTGAGTGCGAGCCCGGAGCAGTTCCTCCACGCAGCGGGCGGCATCATCCGCACCAGACCCATCAAGGGCACCAGACCCCGAGGCGCCGAGCCCGTCGCAGACGCCGCGCTCGCCGCAGAACTGGCCACAGATCCCAAGGAACGTGCCGAGAACGTGATGATCGTCGACCTGATGCGCAATGACCTCTCACAGGTGTGCGCGGCGGGGAGCATCCGTGTCGAGGGACTCTGGGTGGTGGAGAGCTATCCCGCCGTGCATCAGCTGGTGAGCACGGTCAGCGGCGTCGCGGTCGAGGGGACGACAGTCGGGGATCTGCTCGGTGCGGCCTTCCCCGCGGGGAGCATGACCGGAGCCCCGAAGCTCTCCGCGATGACTAGCCTCCACGAGCTGGAGGGCGGGCCACGCGGCGTGTACGCCGGGTGCTTCGGATACGTCGGCGTCGACGGCGCCCTCGACCTGGCGATGGTGATCCGCAGCATCCTGATCGATGAGGAGCAGGCCGTCGTCGGTGCCGGCGGAGGAATCACCTGGGGGTCCGTCGCCACATCCGAGGTGGCCGAGGTCGCGACCAAGGCTCGGGCGCCGCTCGCCGCACTCGGCGCCGGAATGCCTGCCCTCTGGCGTTCCGATATCCTGAACTGATCCCGCTTTTTCCACCAGATTGGTCGTGCGTTCGTTGTCTGAGAACCTGTCCACCGCTCCTGCCGACGACGAGACCCCGTCGGCGCACGCCATCCAGAACAAGTGGCAGAAGTACTGGGCGGACAACGGCACGTTCCTCACGGGTGGCGATGACGACACCCGGCCGCGTCGGTACGTGCTCGCGATGTTCCCGTATCCCTCCGGTGACCTGCACATGGGACACGCGGAGAACTACCTCTACTCCGACATCGTGGCTCGGTTCTGGCGTCACCGCGGACACAACGTGCTGAACCCGATCGGCTGGGACTCCTTCGGTCTGCCGGCGGAGAACGCGGCGATCCGTCAGGGTGCCGATCCGCGTGAGTGGACCTACCAGAACATCGCGCAGCAGAAGGTCGGATTCGAGCAGTACGGCGTCTCGTTCGACTGGAGCCGCGTACTGCACACGTCCGACCCCGAGTACTACCGCTGGAACCAGTGGCTGTTCCTGAAGCTGTACGAGCGCGGCCTGGCGTATCGCAAGAAGAGCCCCGTCAACTGGTGCCCGAACGATCAGACGGTGCTCGCGAACGAGCAGGTCGTCGACGGGCGCTGCGAGCGCTGCGGCTACGAGGTCGTCAAGAAGAAGCTGACGCAGTGGTACTTCCGGATCACGGATTACGCGGATCGACTGCTGGACGACCTGAACCAGCTCGAGGGCTTCTGGCCGCACAAGGTGCTGCAGATGCAGCGCAACTGGATCGGCCGCTCGGTGGGAGCCGATGTCGACTTCCTCATCGAGGGGCGCGAGGAGCCGGTCACGGTGTTCTCGACGCGACCCGACACCCTGCACGGGGCCACGTTCTTCGTGGTCGCTCCGGATTCCGACCTGGCGGCGGAGCTCGCGGCCGGAGCGCCTGACGAGGTGCGTGAGCGTTTCCAGACGTATCTGGAGCAGGTGCAGAAGGAGACCGACATCGATCGGCAGTCCACGGACCGTCCGAAGACGGGTGTCTTCCTGGAGCGCTACGCGATCAACCCCGTCAACGGCGAGAAGTTGCCGGTGTGGGCGGCGGACTACGTGCTGGCCGACTACGGCCATGGCGCGGTCATGGCCGTGCCGGCGCACGACCAGCGCGACCTCGATTTCGCCCGAGCCTTCGACCTGCCGGTCAAAGTGGTCGTCGACACCACGGCTCCTGTCACGGGTGCGATGCCCGTGATCGAGGTCGATGACGAGGGCGTGCCGATCGACACCGGTGCGGCGCTCGAGGAGCAGAGTCCGGCCACCACCGGCATCGCGCTCACGGGTGAGGGTCGGATGATCAACTCCGGTGCGCTGAACGGGCTCTCCAAGCGCAATGCGATCGCGCGTGCGATCGAGCAGCTGGAGGCTTCCGGTACCGGTCGTGCCGCGAAGAACTACCGTCTGCGTGATTGGCTCATCTCCCGTCAGCGTTTCTGGGGTACCCCGATCCCGATGCTGCACGGCGAGGACGGCACGATCATCCCGGTTCCCGAGGACAAGCTCCCCGTGAAGCTGCCGAGTGTCGAAGGGCTGGACCTGAAGCCCAAGGGCACCTCGCCGCTGGGTGGTGCGGAGAACTGGGTGCGCACGACCGATCCCGAGACCGGCGACCCCGTGCTGCGCGACCCCGACACGATGGACACGTTCGTCGACAGCTCGTGGTACTTCCTGCGTTTCCTGTCGCCGAACAGCGAGACCGTCGCGTTCGACCCTGCTCAGGCGGCTCGTTGGGCGCCGGTCGACTCGTACATCGGCGGCGTGGAGCACGCGATCCTGCACCTGCTGTACGCGCGCTTCATCACGAAGGTCCTGTTCGACATGGGCCTGATCGACTTCACCGAGCCGTTCTCGAATCTCATCAACCAGGGCATGGTCCTGCTCGACGGACAGAAGATGTCCAAGAGCAAGGGCAACCTGGTGCTGTTCCAGGAAGAGCTCGACGCGCACGGTGCCGACGCGCTGCGTGTCGGCCTCGCTTTCGCCGGTCCTGTGGAGGACGACAAGGACTGGGCGGACGTCTCGACGACCGGTGCCCAGAAGTTCCTGGCGCGTGCCATGCGCATCGCGGGGGAGGTGTCGAGCCCGGTCGATGTGGTCTTCGACGGTGGTGACGCCGCTCTCCGCCGCGCGACGCACAAGCTCCTCTCCGAGGCGCCGGCGCTCGTCGAGCAGACGAAGTTCAACGTGCTGGTCGCGCGCCTGATGGAGCTGGTGAACGTCACGCGCAAGACGATCGACAGCGCCGCTGGTGCCGGCGACCCCGCCGTGCGCGAGGCCGCGGAGACGATCGCCGTGATGCTCGACCTCATCGCCCCGCACACCGCGGAGGAGATGTGGGAGATCCTCGGCCATGAGCCTTCCGTCGGGCTGGTGACCTGGCGCTCCGCCGATCCCGCACTGCTGATCGAGGACACCATCACCGCCGTCGTGCAGGTGGGCGGCAAGGTGCGTGCGCAGCTCGAGGTGTCCGCTCGGATCGGCGAGTCGGAGCTCGAGGCCCTGGCCCGGGCCGATGAGCGTGTGATCCGATCGATCGGTGACCGCGAGATCGTCAAGGTCGTCGTACGCGCACCGAAGATCGTGAGCTTCGTCGTCAAGGGCTGATCGTCTCTTCTCCACTGAGGAGGATCCACTCGGGTTGTCCACTGTGGGCGTCTACTGCGCACCACCGGGGGATCGTTGTCTCCTAGCGTGGCCGGATGGCTTCTCCCCAGGCACCTCTTCCGCACCGGCGCCGTCTGCGCCTGAGCGTGGGAGCGGCGGTGGTGCTGGCACTCGTCGTGCTGTCGGCTGCCGTCGGGGTCGGCATTCTGCGTGGTCAGTCTGCGCCTGTCGAAACCGTGTCACTCACGGACACCGGCACGGACACCGGCGCCGGAGCAGGTGCGAGCCCGGGGCCCTCGTCGACCGGTGAGCTGTACGTGCACGTGCTCGGCTCTGTCGAGAGGCCGGGGCTCTACGTGCTCGATCTCGACGCGCGAGTCGTCGATGCGGTGGCCGCTGCCGGCGGAACGACCACCGATGCGGACCTGAGCGCCGTAAACCTCGCACGGGTGGTCGAAGACGGGGAGCAGATCGTCGTGCCGGCGACAGGCGCGATGACGGATGCACCCGGCGGGGCGGCAGCGCCACCGGGCGACGCGCGGATAGATCTCAACACGGCGGATCAGACAGCACTCGAGACGCTTCCGCGTATCGGACCCGCGCTGGCGGAGCGGATCGTCGCCTGGAGAGAGGAGAACGGTCGCTTCGCCTCCATCGACGACCTTCTGGCCGTGCCCGGCATCGGCGAGAAGCTCCTCGAGGGACTGCGCGACGGGGTCAGGGTGTGAGAGCGCGCGATCTGCGCTTACTCCCTGTGGCGGCAGCCGTATGGGGTGCCGCGCTGCTGTGCGTGCTGTTGCCTGAACTCGCGTGGGTGTGTGCCGGCACGTGTACGGCAGCCGCGGCAGGTGTGCTGGTGTTCAGCCGCTCCGGGCTGCGAGCCAAGAACACTCAGCGCGCCGAGGCCGGTGTCACGATCGTCGTGCTGTCGGCGATGGCAGGTGCGGCCGTGTCCGTCGGGTTCGCTCTTCCCGCGCGGGATGAGGCCCGCGCATGGGGCGGGCGCGTCATCGAGTCGTCGGCCGAGGTCACCTCCTCGGCATCGCTCGGACGGGACGGGCGGCTGTGGTTCGAGGCGGCGGCTACGACACTCGGGCCGCCTGGCCGGGCAGCCCCTTCCACGGTCCCGGTCCGCGTCGGAGTGGACCCCGCCGACGGGTTCGATCTCGGTGCGCGGATACGGGTGGTGGGCGAGTCATCGATCACGGAGGCCGGGGAGCGCTCGGCTCTCGTGATCTTCGCGAGCGAGGCCGAGATCGTCGACCCCGCATCCGGTGTGTTCGCCGCGGCAGCCGCGATCAAGAGCACGTTCGTCGAGAGGGCGCTACGCCTGCCGGAGCCCGGAGCAGGCCTCCTGCCCGGCCTTGCGGTGGGCGACACCCGCGCGGTGACGACGGCCTTGAACGACGACATGCGCGCGAGTGGGCTCAGCCACCTCACCGCGGTCAGCGGTGCGAACTGCGCGATCGTCGTCGGCGCGATCTTCTGGCTCACGGCCCTCTGCGGGGGCGGCCGTTGGCTGCGCGCCCTGCTGTCGCTTGCGGGCCTGGCGGGTTTCGTCGTGCTGGTGACTCCGGAGCCGAGCGTCGTCCGGGCTGGGGTGATGGCAGCGGCGGGGATGCTGACCATCCTGTGCGGGAGGCCGAGCGCCGGGGCGGGAGTGCTCTCTCTGTGCGCGACGGGGATACTCGTCGCGGATCCGTGGCTGGCGGCGACGCCAGGATTCGCGCTGTCGGTCGTCGCCTCGGGGGCGTTGATCCTGCTCGCCCCGTCTCTCGCCCACGGGTTGAGACGAGCCGTGCCAGGACCCGTCGCGTTGGCTCTGGCGGTCCCGCTCGCCGCGCAGCTCGCGTGCGGCCCCATCATCGCGCTGTTCGCTGAGCAGCAGTCCCTGGTCGGAGTCGCTGCGAATCTGATAGCCGCGCCCGCGGCGCCGGTCGCGACGGTGATCGGACTCCTCGCGTGCCTGGCCGCACCGCTGCCCATGCTCGCCGATCTCCTTGCGGCCTCGGCGTGGCTCCCCGCTGCCTGGATCGCGACGACCGCCACCACCACGGCGGAGCTTCCGAGCGCGCAGGTCACCGTGCCGGCGGGCCTCGGCAGTGCGTTCCTGGTGGCTCTGCTGAGCGCGGCCATCGCCGCAGTCCTCATACGCGCCCCGAGCTCGACGGAGGCGACTCCAGCCGGGCGGATCTCTCGCTGGTTGAGGCGGGTTGCGGCACTGGTGCTCGTGGTGGTGCTCTCGCTCGCCGGATCACGTGTACTCCTCGATGGACCGCTGGCGACCGCGGCGGCTCCGGATGGCTGGGCGATCGCGGTGTGCGACGTCGGGCAGGGCGACGCGGTGCTCGTGCGCTCGGCAGGCCGGGTGGCGCTGATCGACACGGGGCCCGATCCGGATCTGCTGTCCACCTGTCTGCGGTCGCTCGGCATCGAGCACATCGATCTTCTGGTGCTCACGCACTTCGACCTCGATCACGTCGGCGGGACCGCAGCTGTGCAGGCGCGGGTGTCGACGGTCCTTCACGGTCCGATGGCTGATCCGCCCGATCGACGCCTCATCGACGACCTCGCCGATGAGGGAGCCGAGGTCGAGCAGGCATCGGCGGGACGGCGCGGCATGCTCGGCGATGCCGCCTGGCGCGTGCTCTGGCCGCCACGCCGGTCACCGGCGTTCCCCTCCGGCAACGACGCGAGCGTCGTGCTGGAAGTCGCCGGGGGAGGTGTGCCGCGCTCCCTCTACCTCGGCGATCTCTCCGCCGCACCACAGCGCGTGCTGCAGAGGACAGGAGGACTCGCTCCGTACGCGGTCGTGAAGGTGGCTCACCACGGCAGCGCGGATCAGGATCCGGAGCTGTATGGGCGGATCCGGCCGCGCGTGGCGTTGTTCAGCGTCGGAGCGGACAACGACTACGGGCACCCCCGCGCCGAGACGATCGATGCTCTGACCGACGCCGGTGCACGCGTGCTCCGTACCGACGTGCACGGGCGCATCCTGCTCGCACTCGATGACGGGGAGTTGCAGATCTGGACCGAGAAGACGCCACCGTGACGGCGGAGCCATGTTGGCGACCGCCGGTAGGCTGGTTCCATGGCAGCTTCGCGTACCCCTTCCCGCGGCGGCGCGAAGCCCACCAAGATCCCCCAGGTCTCCTGGCGCGAGCCGCGCCCGGCCCCGGTCGTGCTGGTCTCCGGTCCGGAAGAGGTCTGCGCCGAGCGGGCCATCGCCGGTGTGCGCGACTACCTCCGCGCCGAAGACCCTGCGCTCGAAGTCAGTGACGTACGCGCCGACGACTACGCACCAGGGACGCTCCTGTCGCTCACGTCGCCGTCCCTGTTCGGAGAACCGCGTCTGGTGCGCGTCTCCGGCGTGGAGAAGTGCTCGGATGCGTTCATCCAGGAGGCGGTGTCGTACCTCGACCACCCGCAGGAGGGGGCGACGGTCATTCTCCGGCACACCGGAGCCAGCGTGCGGGGCAAGAAGCTCCTCGACGCTCTTCGCGGTGGTTCCGGTGGCGGCATCGAGATCGCCTGCCCGGCGATCAAGCGCGACGGCGATCGGGTCGATTTCGCAGCCGGTGAGTTCCGCGCGGCGAAGAAGCGCATCGCTCCTCCGGCCTTGCGCGCCCTGGTTTCGGCGTTCGCCGACGACCTCACAGAGCTGGCCGCAGCCTGCCAGCAGCTCATCGGCGATGTCGACGGCGACATCACCGAGGAGGTCGTCACCAAGTACTACGGCGGACGAGTCGAGGTCTCGGCGTTCGTCGTGGCCGACACCGCGATCGCCGGCCGCTACGGCGAGGCGCTCATGGCCCTCCGCCACGCACTTTCCTCGGGGGCCGACCCGGTCCCGATGGTCGCAGCCTTCGCGATGAAGCTGCGCACCATGGCCCGCGTGGCCGGCAACCGCGAGCCGAGCCGTCAACTCGCGCAGCGCCTGGGGATGAAGGATTGGCAGGTCGACCGTGCCCGTCGCGATCTGGCGGGCTGGAACGAGCGCTCGCTCGGGATGGCGATCCAGGCCACGGCCAGAGCCGACGGCGAGGTGAAGGGTGCCGCGCGCGATCCGATCTTCGCCTTGGAGCGCATGGTGACGGTCATCGCCACACGACAGCCTTTCGGCGAATAGTCCATCGCCGGGTGCGCTCACCCCGAACACGAAGAAGGCCCGCCCCGATATCGGGACGGGCCTTTCTCAGAAGCGTCGGTTCAGAGGGAAGCGACCTGCTTGGCGAGAGCCGACTTGCGGTTCGACGCCTGGTTCTTGTGCAGGACACCCTTGCTGACGGCCTTGTCGAGCTTGACGGCGGCCTTCTTCAGGGCGGCCTCTGCGGCTGCCTTGTCGCCGGCGGAGACGGCCGTACGAGTGGTACGGATGACCGTCTTGAGCTCGCTCTTCACGGCCTTGTTGCGCTCGCGAGCCTTCTCGTTGGTCTTGTTGCGCTTGATCTGCGACTTGATGTTTGCCACGTGTGGACGCTTTCTGTACAGGAGTGTTCGGAATGCCGGCAGCAGAAGAGGGCTGCTGCACAGCGGTCGTGAGGGAAGAACCCACACGCAAGCCAAGAGTCGAGTCTACCAGCAGACGGGCCGTTGACGCGAAACGGCGGCGAGAACGCGAGACTCAGTCGCGGATTCGACGGTACCGGGTGCAGAATCATCATTATCCCGACACTGATGTCTAGGAGCCACATGACCCTCGAGCCCTCCCGTTCGCCCATGCCCTCCGGGCTCCGCTGGTCCGCAGCGACGTCCGCCTTCCAGATCGAGGGCTCCCGGCCCACCGGTGCATCCGGGCGATCAATCTGGGACGACTTCCTCGAGAGGCCGGGTGCCGTCCTCGACGGATCCATGGCCGACCCCGCGTGCGACAGCTACCGGCGCCCCGAACGCGACGTCGCTCTCGCGTCCGGTCTCGGACTCGACCGATACCGGTTCTCGATCCCGTGGGCTCGCGTCCAGCCCGACGGCCTGGGTCCGGGAGACAGCACAGCGCTCGACCACTACTCGCGCGTCGTGGATATGCTTCTCGACGCCGGGATCCAGCCGTTCCCCACCCTGTACCACTGGGAGATGCCGAGCAGCGTCGAAGCCGACGGCGGGTGGCTCGAGCGCGACACCGCCGAGCGCTTCGCCGACTATGCGGCGCTTGTGGCTGATCGCCTCGGCGATCGGGTGCAGAACTGGTACACCCTCAACGAACCCGCGATGACGACCCTCCAGGGGTATGCGGTCGGCGCATTGGCGCCAGGCAAGCAACTCCTGTTCGGTGCCCTGCCTACCGCCCATCATCAACTGCTGGCGCACGCCCGCGCAGCGGCGGTGCTCCGAGCTCGCGGTGCTGTCGCGGTGGGTCTGGTCAACAACCACACCTGGGTCCTGCCGCTGGGTGACACCGCCGAAGACCATGAGGCCGCGGCGATCTACGACCTGATCCACAACAGGGTCTTCAGCGAGCCGCTCCTCGCCGGCACCTACCCCGACCTGGAAGCACTCGGCCTGCCCCCGATGCCCGCGCAGGAAGGCGACCTCGAAGCCATCGGCCACTCGATCGATTTCTACGGCGTCAACTTCTACAATCCGACGACGGTCACGAACGCCGAAGAGGGAAGCCCGATCCCCTTCGACATCGTGCCGACGCCCGGCGTTCCGGTCACCGGATTCGGTCCCGAATGGCCGATCATGCCCGGCGCGCTGCGCGACCTGCTGATCGACCTGCATGGTCGCCATCCCGACATGCCGCCCGTGATCATCGGGGAGAACGGCGCCTCCTTCCCCGAACCCGAGCGCGCGACCCGCGTGGAGGACACCGACCGCATCTCGTACCTCGCCGGGCATCTGCAGGCCGTCGGCGACGCGATCTCGGCCGGAGTGCCGGTGGAGGAGTACACGGTGTGGTCATTGCTGGACAACTGGGAATGGGCCGACGGCTACACCCAGCGATTCGGCCTCGTCCACGTCGACTTCGAGACGGGCGAGCGAACGCCCAAAGCCTCGTACGACTGGTACCGAGAGGTCATCCGGAGTTCGCGTGCAGCGGGGGAGAAGCGATGAACACCTCCGAGCACCCCCGCACCATACGAGCCGGCGCGCGATGGATGTCGCTGTTCACGCTCGCCTGGCTGGCGATCTGGACCGTGCAGCTCACTCCGGTGCAGCTCCTCCTCCCGCTGCAGCTCGACACTCCGGAAGACGACTGGATTCGCGGGGTCGTCTCCTCGGGCTTGGTTCTGGGCATCGGCGGGCTCGCAGGCATCCTCGCGGGTCCCGCCGCCGGTGCGCTCTCGGACCGTGCGGCTGCAGGCAGACACCGCCGTCGCCCCTGGGCGGTCGGCGGGGTTCTGCTGACGGCGGTGTGCCTCGTGCTCACGGGCTACGCCGACGGCCCGTGGACCGTGGGCGCAGGTTGGGTGGGCGTGTCGATCGGCGTCGCTGTGTCATCGGCGGCCTTCACCGCGCTCATCGCCGATCAGCTGCCGACGACGCAGCGAGGTGCCGCATCTGCCGCGGTCGGTTCCAGCCAGGCCGTCGGCATCGTCGTCGGAGTGGGGCTCATGGTACTCCTCGGCCTCGGAACCCGCGAAGGGTACTGGCTGCTCGCCGGGATCATCGCGGTCGTCGGCACGGCGACCGCACTCCTGCTGCCGGATCCGCCGAGTACGGAGGCGCTGCGGCCTAAGCGCAGCGGAGGGCGCCGGCTCGCCTCGCTCCGCGACCGCGACTTCGCGTGGATGCTCTCCGGTCGACTGGTGACGAACGTGGGGAATGCCCTCGGCACCGCGCTGTTCCTGTTCTTCCTGTTGCACGGCCTCGGGCAGCCCAGCGCGACAGCCCAGGACAACTTGCTGCTGCTCATCGTCGTGTACACGGTCTTCGTCGTCCTCGCCTCCGTGGTCACCGGCATCGTGTCCGACCGCACCGGGAACAGGAGAACGCTCACGGTCGCCGCGACGGTCGTGCAAGCGGCGTCCGGGGTGGCGATCGCGCTCGTCCCGACGTTCGAGATGACCATGGTGGCCGCGGCCCTCATGGGGCTCGGATACGGGGCGTTCTCGACGGTCGGCCTCGCTTTCGCCGCCGATCTCCTCCCGGATGCGCAGGACCACGCGAGGGATCTGGGAATCGTCAACGTGACGGCCGCCCTCGGACAACTCATCGGTCCGGTGCTGGGAGCCGGCCTGGTCGCACTCGTGGGCGGGTTCTGGCTCGTGTTCGTCGCAGCCGCCGTGCTGTCACTGGTCGGCGGACTCCTCACGGCGTTCGCTCGGCAGCCGTCCACGGCGGCGTGAGCGCGCCGCGAGCTCCTCTACGTCCACGTCTTCTGCATCCGCCTGCGCTGCATCCGCCTGCTCGACGGTCGCGATGGCGAGCTGCAGCACGGCGTTGAAGATCTCCGGACGCATCGCGGTGACCAGGTGGGTGGTGCGCGGCACGACGATCAGCTCCGCATGTGGTGCGAGCTGCCGGAACAGAGGCTCGTTCAGCCGCAACTGGTCGTACTGCCCGTTCACGAACCACAGCGGAACAGTGATGCGGGGAACGGCTGCGGCGATGTCGAGTGCGGCGAGGCTGCGCAGTGCGGCGTCCTGCGTGTCGAGCGCGTAGCCGCCGGCGGCGAAGTCCGAACGGTTCTCGAGAGGGATGGTGGCGGCGAGCATCTGGCGTGTCAGCCACATCCCGCGATCGGGGAGGGAGTCGACGGCGCGGGCGAACAGGCGGTAGGCGGCGAGACCGGTGCCGCGGGGCAGGGACGTGCAGGCGGCGGCGACCAGGGCAGCGATCGGCGGAGCCTCGGCACCGCCGGCGTAGGCGAGCGAGAGCAGTCCGCCCATGGAATGGCCGACGAGGACGACGGGTCCTTTGTCAGCGGCCGCGCGCACTGCGACGTCGATCGTGTGCAGCGCCTCGTGCAGCGCGAAATCCTCTTGCATCCGTGATCCGTGGCCGGGAAGGTCGACGGCGGTGAAGGCGTGTCCCCGCTCCTCGAGATAGACGGCCTGCGATCGCCACATCGTGGCCGAGGTGCGGATGCCGTGCACGAAGACGATCTGTGCGCTCACGGGTTCAGCATAAGGAAAGCGGGGCCGGTGGATGAACCACCGGCCCCGCTTCGACACGATTCGTGTCAGAGGGTGTTACTTCTCCCAGCCGACGTTCTCGACCGGGCTGATGCCGAACAGATCCAGACCCAGGTAGGGCTCAGGCGTCAGGTTGGCGAGACCCTCGCGGACCGTGTAGATCTGCGGTCCGTTGTACAGCGGGATGAGGCCCCAGCGCTTGTAGATCTCGGGCTCGAGCTTCATCGCGGCAGCGGTCTGCGCCTCGGGGTCGCTCTGCGACTCGACCTTGTCCTTGATCTCGGCGTCCAGCTCAGCGTCACCGACACCCGACAGGTTGAGACCCGAGTCCGAGCAGTACAGCTGGCAGAACCAGGCAGCACCGAAGGCGTCGGAGGACGTGAAGCGGAGACCCGAGACGTCCCAGTTCTTCGACGTGTAGTCGTCGGAGAACTGGCTCGAAGGACGAACCTCGACCTTGACGTCGATGCCGACCGCCTTCTCCTGAGCCTGCAGCGACTGCGCGAGAGCCTTCTGCGTCGCGGAGTCGCTCCAGATCGGGTAGACGACGGAGAGCTTCACGCCGTCCTTTTCGCGGATGCCGTCGGAGCCCTCCTCCCAGCCTGCCTCGTCAAGGAGCTTCTTGGCGCCCTCGACGTCGAACTTCCAACCGGCCTCCTTCATGGAGTCGGAGTAGCCGGGCTGGAACGAGAACAGCGTCAGCGAACCGGCCGGGTCCTCCTTGTAGCCCAGGCCGTTCCAGGCGATCTGCTTCTGCTGGTCGATGTTGATGGCCTTGAAGAACGCCTCGCGGACCTTGACGTCCTCGAACTGCGGCTTGGTCGAGTCGACCTGGAGGATGGTGTTGGCCGTCTGCTGAGCGCGGTAGATCACGGCTCCATCGACGTCCTTCACCTGATCGATGAGCTCCTGCGATCCGGTCTCGGTCATGTCGACCTCGCCGTTCTTGAAGGCGTTGACGCCGGCGGGGTAGTCCATGCCCGTCATCGTGACCTTGTCGAGCAGCGGAGCGTCGCCCCACCACTCGGGGTTCGGCTTGAACGAGATGTAGCCCTTGGTGGCGTCGTACTCGTCGACCGTGTACGGACCTGCGCCCCACTCAGGGTGCGGGTTCTCGTTCATCGCCTCGTTGAACGCGGTCGGGTCGGCGAGGGCCGGGTGGATGACGCCGCCGTTGAACGGCATCTGCGGCCAGGCGAACTCGCCCTTGAACGTGACGATCGCAGTCTTCGCGGTGTCGCCCTGCTCGACGGACTCGATCTCCTTGTAGCCGTCGGTCGCGTTGGGGTTGAAGCCCTCGTCGTACGAGCGGTTGGCCTTCCACGTGGCGTCGATGGCAGTCCAGTCCATGTCGGTGCCGTCGTTCCAGTGCGCCTCGTCGGTGAACGTGAAGGTCAGCACGGTCTTGCCGTCCTTGACCTCGTTCTTCCACTCGGAGAGGTAGTTGTCGTTCTTGTACTGCGTGCCATCCGGCTTCATGAGGATGATCTGCGGCATGTACCAGGCGGCCACGCGCGTGGTGTTGGCGCTCGCATCGCTGTTGAAGGCGTTCAACTGGGCGGGGATCTCGGTGAGCGCGAAGTTGACCTCGCCGCCCTCCTTGAGGTTCTCGCGCGGCTGCGGGTTGTAGTTGGACATCTCGACCCCGGCGGCGTCGCCCTCGTCGTTCTTGTCGCCACTGCCGGTGTTGCCGGCAGCGCACCCGCTGAGTGCGAGTGCGAAAGCGCCGGTGAGTGCCAGCGCTCCCATCAGCTTGTACTGCTTCATGGTGCTCCTTTCGCCTTGCGGCGTGTCATAAGGGGAGAATAGTTCGCCGGGTGCACGAATGCGCCTGCGGCAAGTGAATCCGGACTAACCGTTACCGGACGGTGACCGTGGCCGATCAGGACGGGACGGCGCGGGACGTCGCCGTCGCCGGGTCGAACACGATCCGCTCGCGCGTGCGCTCGATATCGGGGTCCGGAACCGGGATCGCCGACAGCAGCGCCTTCGTATACGGGTGCTGGGGGTTGTCGAAGACGTCGTCGACGTCGCCGTGCTCGACGAAGTCGCCGAGGTACATGACTGCGACGCGGTCGGCGATGTGCCGGACCACGGACAGATCGTGCGCGACGAACAGATACGAGATGCCGAGTTCGACCTTGAGGTCGTCAAGGAGGTTGATCACGCCGGCCTGGATGGACACGTCGAGCGCGGAGACCGGCTCGTCGAGCACGAGGATCTTCGGGTTGGTGGACAGAGCCCTGGCGATGCCGATGCGCTGGCGCTGGCCGCCGGAGAAGGCCTGCGGGAACCTGTCGCTGTGTGCGGGGTTAAGGCCGACGAGATCCATCAGTTCCTTGACCCGTCGATGAGCCTCGACCTTCGACGTGCCGATCGCTGACAGCGGCTCCGAGATGATGTCCGCAACCGTCATGCGGGGATCGAGCGCTCCCATCGGGTCCTGGAACACGATCTGGATGTCGCGACGCAGCGCGCGCTCCACCTTGTGACTGTGGATGTCGTTGACGCTCGTTCCGGCGATGATGATGTCGCCATCGGTCTGCTTCACCATGTCCATGATCTGCAGCAGTGTCGTCGTCTTGCCGGAACCGGACTCGCCGACGATGGCCAGGGTCTCACCTTCGCGCACGTCGAAGCTGATGCCCTTGATCGCGTGCACCTCGCCGACCTTGCGCTTCAGGAACGCGCCCTTGAGCAGGGGGAAGGTCTTGGTGAGGTTCTTCACCTCGAGCGTGATGGGCCGCTCCTCGCGGGGCAGGCGGGTCAGCGCGCTCTCCGGCGCTTCGCGCACCGGATACACCGGCAGGCCGCCGAGGAGGCCGCCATCGGCGATCTCGTTCGCGCGGATGCACGCGGCGCGGTGCTCCTCACCGCCGCCGGTGAGCACGGGCAGCAGTTCGGGCTCACGCGTGCGGCAGGCGTCCATCACGATGGGGCAGCGGTCGGCGAACGGGCACGCATCCGGGAGGTTGATCAGCAGCGGCGGGTTGCCCTTGATCGGAGTGAGCGGCTCCTTCTCGGCCTTGTCCACGCGGGGGATCGCGCCGAGGAGGCCGATCGAATAGGGCATGCGCGTCTGATGGAAGAGCTCGCGCACCGGTGCCTGTTCGACGGGCTTGCCTGCGTACATGACCATCACGTCGTCTGCGGTGCGGGCGACGACGCCCATGTCGTGGGTGATCATCATGACGGCGGCGCCGGTCTCGGCCTGGGCCTTCTCGATCAGGTCGAGGATCTGCGCCTGGATCGTGACGTCGAGAGCCGTGGTGGGTTCGTCGGCGATGATCAGCTTCGGGTTGTTGGCCATCGCGATGGCGATGACGACACGCTGACGCATGCCCCCGGAGAACTCGTGCGGGAAGGACTTCATCCGCTTCTCGGGCTCGGTGATGCCGACGAGCTTCAGGAGCTCGATCGAACGCGCTGTCGCCTCCTTGATGCTGAGGCTGCGATGCACCGTCAGCGCTTCGATGAGCTGCGCGCCGATCGTGTACACGGGGGTGAGCGAGGTGAGCGGGTCTTGGAAGACCATGGCGATGCCGTTGCCGCGGATGGCCGAGAGCTGCGAGTCCGTCTTTCCCAGGAGTTCCTGACCGTCGAACACGATGGACCCTGAGACCTTGGCGTTCTCGTCGAGCAGTCCCATCACGGCGAGGGAGGTGACGGACTTGCCAGAACCCGACTCGCCGACGATCCCGAGGGTCTTTCCGGCTTCGAGGTCGAACGAGACGCCGCGGACAGCGTCGACCCTGCCGGCCTCGGAGGCGAAGCTGACCGTGAGGTCGCGGACGGAGAGTACAGGGCTCATGCGCGGCCTCCTGCAGCCGAAGTGGGATCGAGAGCGTCGCGCAGTCCGTCGGCGATGAGCGCCATCGAGACGGTGAGCAACGTGAGGATCAGAGCGGGGAAGTAGAACAGCCAGGGTGAGCTGGTGATCGTCGTGCTTCCCTCGCCGATCAGGGAGCCGAGCGAGACGTCGGGGATCTTGACGCCGAACCCGATGAACGAAAGGCCCGTCTCGGTCGTCACTGCGGCGACGATGCCCAGGGTGAAGTTGATCACCAGCAGCGAGCCGATGTTCGGGATCAGGTGACGCGTCACGATGCGCAGGCCACGCACGCCCATGTAGCGCGCCGCCTGCACGTACTCGCGCTCACGCAGCGAGAGCGTCATGGTCCAGATGATGCGGGCGGGGAAGAACCAACCGACGAAGATCATCACGAGCGCGATGACCCACCACACGCCACCGGAGTCGTTCGAGATGATCGACAGCAGCAGGAAGGTGGGGACCACCATCATGAAGTGGATGAACAGCAGAGCGAACCGCTCGAACCAGCCACCGAAGTAGGCGGCCGCCGTTCCCACGAGTGCGGAGAGCACCGTCGTGCCGACGGACACGGTGATGGCGATCATGAGCGATCGCTGCAGTCCCACGGCCGTCTGCGTGTATGTGTCGTTGCCGGCGCCGTTGGTGCCGAACCAGTGCGCAGCGGACGGCGGCTGGCTCAGCGCCAGGAAGTCCATGCTGTCGACGGCGTACGGAGACAGGAGAGGCCCCAGTGTCGAGAAGAGGACCAGCACGATGAGCACGACCACACCGCCCACAGCGGCCTTGTTGCGCATGAAACGTCGCGTGTAGAGCGTCCACTTGGACAGCGACTTCCCCGTGGCGCGGTCCGCGGTCGGCGGGGCCGCTGGCGGCTCGACGAGAGGATCGATCATTTCGGCGGTCATGGTCAGCTCACCCTCACTCGCGGGTCGAGGACGACGACGACGATGTCGGCGAGCACTGCGCCGATCGCGGTCAGCACGGCGCCGAAGGCGGCGACGGCCACCACGCCGTTGATGTCGTTCTGGTTGATGGTGTCGAGGAAGTACCGGCCCATGCCCTGCCAGGCGAAGATCTGCTCGGTCAGGATCGCGCCGGTGAAGATCGTGGGGATCGTGAAGGCGACCTGTGTCGCGACCGGGATGAGCGAGGTGCGAAGCGCGTGCTTGCGGACGGCTTGCGCCTTCGTGAGGCCCTTGGCGCGGGCGGTGCGCACGTAGTCGGCGTTGATGTTGTCGAGCAGGAGCGACCGCTGCAGGAAGTGGTACTGGGCGTAGCCGACGATCACGAGCGCGATCGTGGGAAGTGTCAGGTGCTGCAGGGTGTCGATGATGACGGGGAAGAATCCGGTCACGCCGGGACTCGATGAACCGGTGACGTAGAAGATCCGCACCCCGGTCCACTCGTTGAGCGAGATCGCGAGGAGGACCACGCCGAGACCGGCCACGATGATGTTCAGGTTCATCGTGATGATCGATGTCGCCTGCCCGATGCGGTCGGCGAGCTTGTACTGGCGTGAGGCCGTGTAGACACCGAGCCAGATACCGAGCAGCGCGGCGATGATCGTCGCACCGAGCACGAGTTCGGCGCTGACCCACATGCGGTAAGACACCTGTTCGTTGACCGACTGGCCCGTGGGGCTCAGGCCCCAGTCCCACCGGAACAGGATGCTGCTGAACCAGTTCCACCAGCGCTCCATGAGCGGAACGCTGTCGCTGAGGTTGCGTGGGATCAGGACGTTGTCGATCTGCTCCGGGGTGAGCGGAGGTCGGCGCCCGACATAGTTGCTGCGCGGATCGAGGAAGCCCCACGCCAGGAAGAACGTGAGGTTCGTGGCGACCACGATCATGAGCAGCCAGCCGAGTGCTCGGCGCAAGAGGTACTTGATCAAGGGGGGTAAGTCTTTCTCTTCTACAGACGCGCTCGGGATCTGCCGACGCAACGCTGAGTCAGTTGGATACACAATCGCCATCCACCGAACTCTGCGACGCGACGACCATCACGGGGTGTATGACGGAGTCTTATCGCTTGCGGGATCCGGTGTCACGGATTTTCCCTGGCAACTTCGGGAGACTATCACCGGTATGGCCGAATCGGGGATTAGCCTCGCCTGACCGTACAATCGAGTGGACATGTCCCCACGCGCTCTCACTCCTCTTCAGCCTGCTGCGACGCCGGCTGCGCAGATCCGTAATTTCTGCATCATCGCCCACATCGACCACGGCAAGTCGACGCTCGCCGACCGCATGCTCCAGATCACGGGCGTCGTCTCGGATCGCGACATGCGCGCGCAGTACCTCGACCGTATGGACATCGAGCGTGAGCGCGGCATCACCATCAAGAGCCAGGCGGTCAGGATGCCCTGGGAGCTGGATGGGCAGACCGTCGCGTTGAACATGATCGACACCCCGGGTCACGTCGACTTCACGTACGAGGTGTCCCGGTCCCTCGCCGCCTGCGAGGGAGCGATCCTGCTCGTCGACGCCGCACAGGGCATCGAAGCGCAGACCCTCGCCAACCTGTACCTCGCGCTCGAGAACGATCTCCACATCATCCCGGTGCTGAACAAGATCGACCTCCCGGCGGCCGACCCGGAGAAGTACGCGAAGGAGCTGGCCTCCCTCATCGGCGGGAAGCCGGAGGATGTGCTGCGGGTCTCCGGTAAGACCGGCGCCGGCGTGGAGGACCTGCTCGACAGGCTCGTCCAGGAGATCCCGGCGCCGAGGGGTGACGCGGATGCTCCGGCCCGCGCCATGATCTTCGACTCGGTCTATGACGCGTACCGCGGCGTCGTCACGTACGTCCGCATGATCGACGGCAGCCTGTCACCCCGCGAGCGCATCCAGATGATGTCGACAGGCGCGAACCACGAGGCTCTCGAGGTCGGCGTGTCCAGCCCGGAACCGACTCCCACCAAGGGGCTCGGGGTCGGTGAGGTCGGCTACCTCATCACCGGCGTGAAGGACGTCCGTCTCTCCAAGGTCGGCGACACGATCACGAACGCCCGCAAGCCCGCATCCGAAGCGCTCCCCGGATACACCGACCCGAAACCGATGGTGTTCTCGGGCATCTACCCGATCGACGGGAGCGACTATGCGGAGCTCCGCGAGGCCCTGGACAAGCTGAAGCTCTCCGATGCCTCCCTGCAGTACGAGCCGGAGACCTCGGTCGCCCTCGGGTTCGGATTCCGCTGCGGCTTCCTCGGACTCCTGCACCTGGAGATCGTGACCGAGCGTCTTGCGCGGGAGTTCGGACTCGATCTCATCACCACGGCGCCCAGCGTGATCTACGAGGTGCTCACGAGCGACACCGGCGAGACCGTCACCGTCACGAACCCGAGCGAGTACCCCGATGGGCGCATCGGCTCGGTGTCGGAGCCCATGGTCAAGGCGGCCATCCTGTTGCCCAAGGACTACGTCGGCACCGTCATGGAGCTGTGCCAGTCGCGTCGAGGCACGTTGCTCGGCATGGAGTACTTCTCCGAGGAGCGCGTCGAGCTGCGCTACAACATGCCGCTCGGCGAGATCGTCTTCGACTTCTTCGATCAGCTGAAGTCGAAGACCCAGGGGTATGCGTCGCTCGACTACGAGCCCTCAGGGCAGCAGGAAGCCGACCTGGTGAAGGTCGACATCCTCCTGCAGGGGGAGAAGGTCGATGCCTTCAGTTCGATCGTGCACCGCGACAAGGCCTACGCCTACGGCACGATGATGGCGGAGCGGCTGCGCAAGCTCATCCCTCGCCAGCAGTTCGAGGTGCCGATCCAGGCCGCGATCGGCGCACGCATCATCGCCCGCGAGACGATCCGCGCGATCCGCAAGGACGTGCTGGCCAAGTGCTACGGCGGTGACATCACCCGCAAGCGCAAGCTCCTCGAGAAGCAGAAGGAGGGCAAGAAGCGCATGAAGATGGTGGGCCGTGTCGAGGTGCCGCAGGAGGCGTTCATCGCTGCGCTCTCCGGCGATGTCGAAGGCAAGGAAAAGAAGTAACCGGTGCCGTTCCCGGCGTATGAGCGGGGGATGACGCGCGGCCCGATCCGCGCGGTGCCGAAGGGGATGCGCCTCTCCGAGCGTTCAACGGTCGTCGGCCCTGCCGCGCGAACTGCGGTCGCCGCGCTGGTGAGCTCGTGGGATTTCAAGCGCCGTGCGGGATTCGAAGTCCCTGTCGGTGCGCCTGCCGCAGGCGTCGAGGGCGTGCTCGCGAAGCGTCTGCTCGGTATTCGATTCGTGGAGCCCGTACGGGTCGTATGGGCGGATGAGAACGGCTTCGGCTACGAAACCCGTCCTGGGCATCCGATCTACGGCGAGGAGTCGTTCCTGATCGACGAGCACGGCGTTTTCGTCGCGCGATCGGTCTCGCGTCCTTCGACGTGGTTCTGGCGATTGCTGGCGCCGGCGCTCCTGCTGCTGCAGCGAGCCACGCACGACCGGTATGTCCGCATCGTTCAGGATGAGGCGGGGGCGTCGTCGGTCTCGCGCCGAGCCACGATGTGACGCTCCGCGGCGCGTGGGGGTGTTCGCTCAGGTAACCCGAAGTAGGGTGGAAGTCATGCGGCGCGGGACTTTCCGAGACGACACGGTGGACTATGCGGCCGTGGGTGCGACCCATGCTCCGGATCTGATGCAGTACCCGCCGGAGCGCAGCATCCCGGCGGAGGAATCCTGGCGGATCGGCAGCGGGATCGAACGCTTCCAGACCGCCGGCGAAGCGCTTCTGTCGTGGACGGCACAGCGCGCTGCCGGCCTGACGGTCGAAGACGTGCGCCCCGCACCGGGACCTGCCTATGCGGGCGTGAGCTTCGACGCCGAGGGCAACCCGATCGCTCCGAGCAAGCGCGACGTCGAGCAGCGCTACGACGCGGAGGGCATGCCGTTCGTCGGCGCGGGGATGACCCTGCACCTCCGCGGGCGCGTCGCGGGCATGCGCGCCGACTCCGAGCTCCGCGTGATCTCCGTCACGGAGGAGACCCGTCGTGTCGGGTTCGTCCTCGGAACCGTCGGCGGATCGGTGGTCAGCGGAGAAGAGTCGTTCGACGTTGACTGGCGTGAAGACAACGACGAGGTGTGGTTCACCGTGCGCGCCTTCGACGCGCCGAACGGCCTGCTCTACCGCACGATCCCCGCTCTCGTGAAGCGTCGCCGCCGCGAGCTCTTCGCGCGCTATCTTCGGGCGATCTCCCCGCTGTACGCGACTCCCGTCTGATGGCGGGACCACTTCCTCTCGGAGACCCCGCCCCGGCGGACGGACGCTTGCCCGCAGATCTTCGGATCGATGAGCATGTGCCGTTCTCCGCCTACCTGCACATCCCGTTCTGCACCGTGCGCTGCGGCTACTGCGACTTCAACACGTACACCTCGACCGAGCTGCGCGGGGCGAAGCAGGAGGACTACGCGTCGACGTTGATCGCGGAGATCGCCCTCGCTCGTCGAGTGCTGGATGACGCGGGAGCGCTGCGGCCGATGGACACCGTGTTCTTCGGCGGCGGTACTCCCACGCTTCTCCCCGCCGGCGACCTCGCACGCATGCTCGGAGCGGCGACAGATGCGTTCGGCCTGGCAGCGGGCGCGGAGGTCACGGTCGAGGCGAACCCCGACACGGTGACGCCCGAAGTGGCGCACACCTTGGCACGAGCAGGAGTCACGAGGATGTCGGTCGGCATGCAGTCTGCCGTTCCCCACGTGCTCGCCGCCCTCGATCGCACGCACCGCCCGGAGAACGTGCGCACGGCCGTCGCCGCCGCGAAGGATGCGGGCCTTGCCGTGAGCGTGGACCTGATCTACGGCGCACCGGGGGAGTCCCTCGCCGACTGGCAGGCGTCGCTCGATGCCGCACTCGCGCTGGAGCCGGACCACATCTCGGCCTACGCGCTCATCATCGAAGACGGAACCAAGCTCGCGCGTCAGATCCGCCGCGGGGAGGTGCCGACCCCCGACGACGATCTCCAGGCCGACATGTACGAGCTCGCCGACGGCCGACTCGCTGCCGGCGGCTTCGACTGGTACGAGGTGAGCAACTGGGCGCGCACGCCCGATCGTCGCTCCCGACACAACCTCGCGTATTGGCGGGGGAACGACTGGTGGGGCTTCGGTCCCGGAGCGCACAGCCACGTGGCCGGTCTGCGCTGGTGGAACGTGAAGCACCCCGCGGCGTACGCCCAGCGCCTTGCCGCATCCGAGTCGCCGGCAGCAGGCACGGAGCGTCCGGACGACGACTCGCGCACGCTCGAGCGGATCCTGCTGCTCAGCCGCATCCGCGAGGGGATCGCGATCGACGAAGTCCCGAGGGCGAACAGGAGCAGGGTCGCCGGACTCATCGCCGACGGTCTCGTCGAACCACTCGCAGCGCTTCAAGGGCGCGTGCAGCTGACGCTACGCGGTCGCCTGCTCGCCGATGCCGTCGTCCGCGAACTGACCGACTGAAGGCTGAAGCGTCCGTCACCCGGGGAGCAGATCCATCGCCGCCGCACGCCTCTGGGGCACCGTCGTGCTCCTGGCGTCGAACACCCGCGTGAGGCGATCGTCACCGTAGGCCGGCCAGCCAGGATCGCCCGACGTCACGAACCCGACCCACGACGCGTTCATCTCGGCGGCGAGATCACGCGGAGCGTCGGGACCTGCCAGACGCGCGGCTTCCTCGTCATCGAGGCGATCGAACACGAACCCGAGCTCGAGCGCGTGTGCCGCGCGGAGATCGCGGACGGGACTCGGCCAGGCGAACTCGTAGACGTGCGTCTTCTCCGGACGCGCGGCTGCCACCCGGCTCAACGGAGCACGCAGCATCACGTCCGTGACGAGCTGCCCCAGGATCTCTCCAGCGCCGGCGTCGGGGAACGCGGATCGATAGGCCGCCACCGCACGTCGAGGGATGCGGGAGAGCAGTCGCGCGGCTTGCAGCTTGAACTCTCCGATGCCTGCCAGCACCTCCGGTGGGAACCAGAGCCGATACTCGTCGGTGTTGCTCCCGATGAGTAGCGGCGTATCGATCTCGCGAAGCACCTCATGCGGTGACCGGGGAAGGCTCTCGGGGTCGATCGCCAACTGGAACGCCGGAGCCCCGCCGAGGGGAGACGATCCGGCGGATTGAGCTCTCCGTGCGTCCAACAGCTTCTCGGGCGTCAGAGCGGCGAAAGAGACGCGGTCGGCTCGTACTCCGAGTCGCTTCGCGAGTCGAGCCGTCACACGTCCGGCCTTCTTCGGAGTCTGCGCCTGGAGTGGTCCGGACTCGATGATGGCGCGACTGATGAGTGCGCGGGAGTCCGCCCGAGCGAGGAGCCCGGCGACGATGGCTCCACCGGCGGACTCGCCCATCGCCGTTATCCGTGTCGGGTCGCCGCCGAGAGCGGCGACCTCACGGTGCACCCACTCGAGGGCCGCGGCCGCATCGCGCAGGCCGAGGTTCCGTGGGGCGCCCTCCAAGACGGAGAACCCCTCCGAGCCGAGTCGGTAGTTGATCGACACGAAGACGATTCCCGCCTGCGCGAAGACCGCGCCGTCATAGAGCGGAAGAGCGGCGGTGCCGCGTTCGAGCGCGCCGCCGTGGATCCAGAGCAGCACGGGGGCGCCGGAGGCGTCGGGCGGGGCCCAGACGTTCGCCGTGAGGATGTCGTCTCCGTCGATCCGCACCGAGCCGAGCAGCTCGCCGATGGCGCCCGCATACGGAACCTGAGGCGGAGTGGGGCCGAACTCCAGTGCGTCGCGCACGCCGTCCCAGGTCGCGACAGGCTGCGGCTCGCGGAACCTGTGCTCGCCGAACGGCGCCATGGCATACGGGATGCCGAGGTAGCGGACGATCCCCGCCTCCTCGACGCCACGAACGATGCCGGTCGACAGGGTGGCATGCGGGGAGGAGGTCATGAGCGTCATCCTAGAGTCGTCGGTCCGCGGTACGGAGAACCCGCAGCTGCACGGGGTAGGATTGGCACTCTGAACGTCCGAGTGCCAGCGGAAGGGAAGGGCGATGGTCACAGAGCGAGGGCTGCAGGTTCTCCGCGCGATCGTGCAGGACTACGTCGAGACCCACGAACCCGTCGGCAGCCGGTCGATCGTCGACAGGCATTCCTTCGGCGTCTCGGCCGCCACGATCCGAAACGACATGGCGCTGCTCGAGGATGAAGAGCTGATCACCGCTCCGCACACCTCGTCGGGAAGGGTTCCCACAGACAAGGGCTACCGCGTCTTCGTGAATCATCTCGCCCAGTTGCGCCCGCTCTCTTCGGCACAGCGCTCGGCGATCGAGTCGTTCCTGGGCGAACCGGCCGATCTCGACGACCTGATGGTGCGCACGGTGCGGGTGCTGACGCAGCTGACGGGTCAGGTCGCGCTCGCACAGTATCCGTCGTTCGCGCGTGCGCACGTGACGCATGTCGAACTGGTGGCCCTGGCACCGAACCGGCTGCTGATCGTGCTGGTCACCGATGCCGGCGGCGTGTCACAGCGGATCGCCCCCCTGCCGGAGATCATCGACGAGTCCGACCTCGCGGTGCTGCGTGCACGCCTGTCGTCGTTGATCACCGGACAGGGCATCGGTGAGGCATCCGACCGTCTTCAGCTGCTGCTCGGGGCGGAGGACAAGCCTCAGGACGCGGTGCTCCGCACGCTCGCCGGCGTCGTCGTCGACGAGCTCGGCAGCTTCCGTCAGGAACGTCTGGTGATGGCGGGGGCGGCCACCCTCGCGCGTCGGGAACAGGACTTCCGCGGGAGCATCCATCCGCTTCTCGAGGCGATCGAGGAGCAGGTGACGCTGCTGCGACTGATGAGCGAGATGGTGACCGACGAGCAGGGTCTCGCGGCCAGCATCGGCACCGAGAACGCCCCCTTCGGCCTCGGTGAGGCGTCGATCGTGGCCAGCAACTACGCCGCCCCCAGCGGCACGGCGCGAGTCGGCGTGATGGGGCCGACGCGCATGGACTACCCGAGCAATCTCGCCGCAGCGCGGGCCGTGGCCCGCTACCTGTCGCGGATGCTCGACGAAGACGAGGCCGGCCGCTGACGCGGTCGCCACGAGAACACACGCAGAAAGGCGATTGTGGCGGACCACTATGAGGTTCTCGGGGTGTCCCGGGACGCTTCCACCGATGAGATCAAGAAGGCGTACCGACGCCTTGCCCGGCAGCTGCACCCGGATGTGAACCCCGGGGACGACGCTGCGGAGAAGTTCAAGCTCGTCACGCATGCGTACGACGTCCTCAGCGACGACGAGTCACGCCGGCGCTACGACATGGGCGGCGGAGACGGCGCCGCGGGGAACTTCGGCGGCTTCGGCGGTTTCGGCGACATCTTCGAGACGTTCTTCGGTGCTTCTCAAGGGGGAGGGCGCGGTGCGCGTCCGCGGTCGCGTCGGGAGCGGGGCCAGGACGCCCTCGTCCGGGTCACGCTCGACCTCGGCGACGTCGTGTTCGGGGCGCATCGGGACATCGAGGTCGACACCGCCGTGCTGTGCGAGACGTGTCAGGGGTCGTGCTGTCAGGAGGGCACCTCGCCGGTCACGTGCGACATCTGCGGCGGCTCCGGCCACGTGCAGCGGCAGGTGCGCAGCCTGCTCGGCAACGTGGTCACCTCTCAGCCCTGCGGCACCTGCGAGGGCTACGGCACGACCATCCCGTATCCCTGCGGCACCTGCGGGGGGCAGGGTCGCGTGCGTTCGCGCAGAACGGTGTCGCTCGACATCCCCGCCGGTGTCGAGACGGGGCTCCGCCTGCAGCTTCCCGGTTCCGGTGAGGTCGGCAAGGCGGGCGGACCGAACGGTGACCTGTACGTCGAGGTGACCGTCAACCCGCACGCGGCGTTCAGCCGCGAGGGAGACGACCTGCTCGCGACCCTCGAGGTGTCGATGACCGACGCGATCCTCGGTACCGAGACCAAGATCCAGGCACTCGACGGCGAGGTGGACCTCGAGATCCGTCCCGGTGTGCAGTCCGGGGACGTGCTCACGATCAAGGGACGGGGCATCACCCCGCTCCGCGGCACGCAGCGCGGCGATCTGCGGGTCGGCGTCCAGGTGCTGACACCGACTCGACTGGACTCCGCGCAGCGTGCGCTGATCGAGGACTTCGCGAAGAAGGCGAAGTCCCCGGAGCCCCAGCTCGCCCAGTTCCAGCAGGGACTCTTCTCGAAGCTCCGCGACCGCTTCCGCAGCCACTGATCATGGCACTGCACTTCCTCGTCGAATCGTCGACGGATGCCCGAGTCGACGACCTGGTGTCGTTGACCGGAGCCGAAGCCAAGCACGCGGCCGTCGTCCGTCGTCTTCGCGTCGGCGAGGCTGTCACCGTGGGCGACGGCGCGGGCGTGTGGCTGACCGGTGTGGCAGAGGAGGTGTCTCCCTCCCGAGTGGAGGTCCGTGTCGCGGAGCGCGTCGAGCACCCCGCTCCGACGCCTCGGGTCGTTCTGGTACAGGCGCTCGCGAAAGGAGACCGCGATGAGCTCGCCGTGCAGGCGGCGTGCGAACTCGGCGTCGACGAGATCGTCCCCTGGCAGGCGAGTCGTAGCGTCTCGCGGTGGGAGGGCCCGAAGGCGGTGAAGGGACGGGAGCGCTGGGCGACGATCGTCCGCGAGGCCGCCAAGCAAGCCCACCGCGCCTGGGTGCCCGCTGTCGCATCACCCGTCTCGACGGCTCAGCTCAGGGAGCGCGCGGCCTCGCAGCGCCTCCTGCTGCTCGACCCGACGGCGCCCACGCGACTGTCGGAGATCGAGCCGGACGGACGCGACCTGGTGCTCGTGGTCGGACCGGAAGGCGGGATCTCCGACGAGGAGCTGCGTCACCTGACGGAGGCGGGGGCAGAGCGTGTGCTCCTCGGCGAGACGGTGCTCCGTACCTCGACGGCGGGCCCGGCCGCGATCGCCGTGCTGTCGGTGGCACTCGGTCGATGGTGACCCCGCCCGACCGGCACGGGACGGGCCCGAGGTCGTCGTCACGCTCCGGTCAGTAGACTTGACGGTATGACGGAACCCTCGATCTTCACGCGCATTCTGAACGGGGAGATCCCTGCCGAGATCATCGGCGAGACCGACCGGCTGTTCGCGCTGCGCGACATCGCCCCGCAGGCGCCCGTGCATCTGCTCGTGGTGCCGAAGTCGGCAGAGTATCGAGATATCGTCGAGGTCGCGGCCGCAGATCCCTCTCTGCTCGCCGAGATGGTCGCTTTCGCGGGCGAGCTCGCGGCGGAGCACACGGAGGACGGCGACTTCCGCCTCGTCTTCAACACCGGCGCGAACGCCGGACAGACCGTTTTCCACGTCCACGCGCACGTGCTGGCCGGCGGATTGACTGAGAAGAGTGTCGGTGCCTGAGAACCACGAGCCCCAGGAGCGGAGCCTGGGCGGCCGGCCTCCTGAGGCGGTCGAGAAGATCTACGCGGACGGCGTCGCCATGGTGCAGCTGCTCGGACCGCAGGACCGGCTGCTGCGGATGCTGGAGCGTGAGCACCGCGATGTGCAGGTGCTCGTCCGCGGCAACGAGATCACACTCAGCGGTGACACCGATGCGGTCGCGAAGGCGAGGGCGCTGGTCGAGGAGCTGCTCGCCATGACGAAGGCCGGGCAGGACCTGGCACCGAGCGACGTGTCCAGTTCCGCGCGGATGCTGCGCCAGGAAGGAGGACCGCGCCCCAGCGAGGTTCTCGGCGAGGCGATCCTGACCACGCGCGGCAAGGTGATCCGTCCGAAGACCCTCGGGCAGAAGGAGTACGTGGACGCGATCGAGGAGAACACGATCGTGTTCGGCATCGGTCCGGCCGGTACGGGCAAGACCTACCTCGCGATGGCCAAGGCCGTCCAGGCGCTCCAGCGCAAGGAGGTCACCAGGATCATCCTCACGCGCCCCGCGGTCGAAGCGGGAGAGCGGCTCGGCTTCCTCCCCGGCACGCTCACCGACAAGATCGATCCATACCTCCGCCCGCTGTACGACGCTCTCAACGAGATGATGGACCCCGAGATCGTCCCTCGCCTGATGGCGACCGGCACGATCGAGGTGGCACCCCTCGCCTACATGCGCGGGCGCACCCTCAACGACTCGTTCGTCGTCCTCGACGAGGCTCAGAACACCACGCCGGAACAGATGAAGATGTTCCTCACGCGTCTCGGTTTCGGCACGCGGATGGTCGTCACGGGCGATATCACGCAGGTCGACCTTCCGCAGGGGTCGTCGGGGCTCCGCCTGGTGACCCGAGTGCTCGACGGCATCGACGACATCCATTTCTCCCGTCTCACCAGCGACGACGTGGTACGGCACTCGCTGGTCGGACGCATCGTCGACGCGTACAGCGAGTACGACGAGAAGCGCACCGCAGCGCGATTCGAGCGCGAGCAGGCGGCGGAGTTCGCCAACCGTGCCGATCGCCGGGGAGCACAACGACCTGGACCGCGTGATCGCGCCCCGAAACGAGGACTCTCATGATCGAGATCAACAACGAGTCGGCCATCGACGTCGACGAGACCGTGCTGCAGCGACTGACCGATTTCAATCTCGCGCAGCTGCACGTCAGCCCTGACGCCGAGGTGGCCATCGTCCTCGTCGACGAGGGCGCCATGGAGGCGCTTCACGTGCAGTGGATGGACGAGCCCGGCCCCACCGACGTGCTGAGCTTCCCGATGGATGAGCTGCGCCCCGGGACCGAAGACCGTCCGACCGCCCCCGGCCTGCTCGGCGACATCGTGCTCTGCCCCCAGGTGGCCGAGACGCAGGCGCAGGCGGCAGGACACACCCTGATGGATGAGCTCATCCTGCTCACGACCCACGGTCTGCTCCACCTCCTCGGCTTCGATCACGCCGAGCCCGACGAGGAGCGTGAGATGTTCGGACTGCAGAAGGAGCTGATCCAGGGTTTCGCGGCTGCTGAACGCCGACGATGACTGCTGTTCTCCTCCTGATCGCCGCCGTGCTGCTGGTGGCGTTCGGCGGTCTCATGGCCGCGATCGATGCGGCGTACGGGGTGACCTCGCGTGCCGGACTCGCCGACATGGCGACCGAGGGCCGCAGGGCCAGGGCACTGGAGCGTATCGCCTCAGATCTCGACGCCCACGTGAACGCGGTGGCGTTCATCCGCGTCCTCGCAGAGGTGACGGCAGCCGTGCTCGTGACGGTCGCCTTCACCATCCTGATCGAGAACAACTGGTGGGCGATGCTCGCCGCCGCGGTGCTCATGACGGCGATCACCTTCGTGCTCGTGGGGGCGAGCCCGCGGTCGTTCGGGCGTCAGCACGCCGAGGGCATGATCCGCGGCACCGCGTCGATCGTGCGCGGGCTCCGCATCATCCTCGGCCCCCTCGCGCAAGGCCTGGTCCTGCTGGGAAACCGGGTCACCCCCGGCACGGGGCGCAGCTCCTTCACCAGCGAGGATCAGCTGCTGAGCATGGTCGACGAGGCAGCGTCGAACGATCTCATCGAAGAGGACGACCGCGACCTCATCCACTCCGTCTTCGACTTCACCGACCAGTTCGTCCGCGCCGTGATGGTGCCGCGCACCGAGATGGTGACGGTCGATGCCACGGCGACCACCGACGAGGCGATGGCACTCTTCCTGAACCGCGGCGTGTCCCGGATGCCCGTCGTCGACGACGAGGCCGATGACGTGGTGGGAGTGCTGTACCTCAAGGATCTCGTGCAGTTCGCCTACCGCGACGACAGTGCGTGGCGCGCGGCGTCGATCCGTCCGATCGCGAGGCCGGCGACCTTCGTCCCCGAATCGATGCGAGCGGAGACCCTCCTGCAGCAGATGAAGCGCGATGCCGTGCACGTCTGTCTGGTGATCGATGAGCACGGCGGGATCTCGGGTCTCGTGACTCTCGAGGACCTCATCGAGGAACTCGTCGGCGAGATCTCCGACGAGTACGATCAGGTATCGGCGGAGTTCGTCGATCTCGGTCACGGACGATACCGCGTGAGTGCTCGCCTCTCGCTCGAAGACGTCGGCGATCTGTTCGGGCTCGAGCTCGAGGACGAGGACGTGGATTCGATCGGCGGTCTGCTCGGGAAGGCGCTGGGACAGGTTCCCCAGCCCGGCGCCACGGCGACCGTGGAAGGTCTGGTGCTCACCGGCGGTGCATCGCGGGGGCGTGGACGAGGTATCGCGACGGTGTTCGTGGAACGTGCGGCGGGGGAACCCGACGCTTCGCAGGATGAAGGAGATCGAGACGATGACTGACGACACCCGAAGCGGTTTCGTGACCTTCGTCGGCCGCCCCAACGTCGGGAAGTCGACGCTCACGAACGCCCTCGTCGGCGAGAAGATCGCGATCACGAGCGAGAAGCCGCAGACGACACGTCGCGCTATCCGCGGCATCGTCAATCGCCCGGAGGGGCAGCTCGTCATCGTGGACACCCCGGGGATCCACAAGCCGCGCACGCTGCTCGGCGAGCGGCTGAACGACCTCGTGGAGCAGGTGCTGGGCGACGTCGACGTCATCGGATTCTGCGTTCCTGCGAATGAGAAGGTGGGCCCGGGGGACAGGCGGATCGCGGCATCCCTCGACGGGTACCCGCGCGCGAAGAAGATCGCGATCGTGACCAAGATGGATGCGGCCGGCCGTGACGAGGTCACGGAGCGTTTGCTGGAGGTCGATTCGCTGCGCGAGGACTGGGCCGCGGTCGTCCCGCTGTCCGCCCTCACCCGCGAGCAGCTCGACGTGCTGTCGGACGAGATCCTGACGCTGATGCCGAAGGGGCCCGCGCTGTACCCGGAGGGCATCACGACCGACGAGTCGCAGGAGGACCGGATCGCCGAGATGATCCGCGAGGCCGCTCTCGAGGGCGTGCGCGACGAGCTTCCGCATTCGATCGCCGTCGTCATCGACGACATCGCGCCGAGGGAGGGCACCGACCTCACCGACGTGCACGCATCCATCGTCGTGGAGCGTGACAGCCAGAAGGCGATCATCATCGGGCATAAGGGCAAGCGTCTCAGCGAGGTGGGCGCGCGAGCGCGTGCGGGCATCGAGGAACTGCTGGGGACGCGCGTCTTCCTCGGGTTGCATGTGAAGGTCGCGAAGGAGTGGCAGCGCGACCCGAAACAGCTCGGCAGACTCGGGTTCTGAAATGACATCCGGCACTACGTCGATGGCGGCGGGAAGGCCGCCGACCCCGACGACATGAGCGGCCGCAGCGAAGACCCGAATCCGCTGCGCGACGAGGTCTTCAGCCGGGTGTTCGACGAACACTGGGCAGCCGTTCGACACCACATCGAGGGCGTGGTCGGCGCCGAGGCCGAGGTCACCGAGATCGTCTCGGAGGTCTTCCTGCTCGCCTGGACGAAGCTGCGCCCTGCCCGTCCGCCGAGTCGGGTCTGGCTTCTGCGGGCAGCTGATCGGCGACTGGGTGCCCGCTCCGGTCGTACGTCAGCACCGCACGGTGTGTTCGATGCCGTGCGTCTCGGCGTCTCCGGCGAGGAAGGTGAACCCGATCCTGTCGGCAGGGTGGCGGTCATGCGGGCTTTGGCTGTCCTCACTCCCCGCCAGAGGCGTATCATCATGCTCACGTACTGGGACGGACTCACGGTGGGGGAGATCGCGGAGTTGTCGCGCACTTCCGAGTTCCGGGTGCGGAAGTCGCTGGGACGTGCGCGGGAACGCCTGCGTGCGGAGCTGGGTCTGGAGGGGCTGATAACGGGTGATGATTGACGATGCCGTACTCGAACGGATGCTGATCGACGCCGATCCCGCACCGACGCCGCGTGAGGCGGCACCCGATGCCCGGGCTCTCGCGACCAGGGATCGGATCCTCCGCACGAGTGCGGCGCCTCGCAGGAGACGTCGGCGGGCGATCGGCTGGGCCTCCGGGCTGACGGCGGTCGCCGCATCCACCGCCCTGGCCTTCGCCGTCTTCTCGCCCCAGGGCGCCGCGGTGGCCGGGATGCCATCGCCTCTCGACTTCGAAGGCTCGACCACGGTCGCGCAGACGGTGGATGACGCGGACGCGGCTCTCGCCGATCCGACCGGACCCGCAGCGCCGGAGCGCGCCGTGCGGACCGCCTTCTGGGGGTTCTCGGTCGAGGTCGAGGCGAAGGTCAGCAAGGTCGTCCCGCAGCTCTCCACGCTCACGTGGGAACCGGACGGCTCGGGCCGGATGACGATCGTCGCCGGCGTCCCCTACGATCCGGAGGACGCGGTGGCGAGCAACGCCGCCGAGGTGACCAGCAGTGGGGAGGTCGTCACCGACCTCGTCATGGCGCCGGGCGATTTCTACACCCCCTGGACGGACGTGCCGGGCGAGACGCGTCAGGACATGATCGCCATCCTCCGTGCCTTCGGCATGCCGGAGAACCCGACGGCGTACGACGTCGAGGTGGCTTTCACGTCGGTCCTCGACCAGTGGACGCTGACGAACGCGCAGCACCGCGAGCTGCTCGCGCTCCTCGAGGAGGCGCAGGGCGGGGAAGCGCTCGGGATGACGAAGGACCGTCTGGGGCGGGAAGTGAACGGCGTCAGGGTCATATCGCCGGATGGCGCCGCCAGCGATCTGATCCTGGTCTCCCGTGACACCGGCAGGATCGTGGGCGTCGAACGCACCGTGTTGATCGCAGACGACGTCTTCGCCGCCGGTTCGATCATCTCGTATCAGATGTGGGACCTCGATGAGGAGGAGATCAGATGAGGCCGAGGGTTATCGTCGCTGCGACGATGCTGAGCGCAATACTGCTTCTCAGTGCGGCACCGGCGCAGGCTGCTCTGGAGGGCGACGACGCCGTCGCTCCCGAGATCATCGCGATGCTCGAGGAAGTGCCCGGCGGTGTGATCATCGATTCGACGCATGCGGCGTGGCCCGCGCTCGGCATGGAACTCGCGATCGGGACCATCGCGCTCCGGTCGGCGCGTTCGGTCGGGAGCTGTGCGACCGATCGGTTCTGCGCCTACAGCGCCGGGTCGCTCGGCGGCAACAAGCTCACGTTCAGCGTGTGCAGCGTCAACACGATTCCCTCCACGTTCATCGCGAAGTCGGTCGCCAATGCGCGGAGCTCCGGCCACGTGCAGGCGCGAAACGGCAGCACCACGGTTACCACCGTCAACGCGGGAAGCTGGGCGAACCTCGCAGGCACGGTCAACAACCTCCGCTGCGTCCTCTGAGCAGGTCCGAGCGATGACGGCGGTGGTCTCTCGAGCGCGGCACTGGGTCGCCGCGGGGTGGGGTTCGCCCGACCTCTGGGAGTTCGTCGAGCACGACATTCCGGCTCCGGAGCACGGCATGGTCACCATTCGCGTCCTCGCCGCCGGGGTGAACCCCGCTGATGCGAAACATGTCGCTGCTGCCCGACCGGGCATCGAGCTGCCGGTGCCGATCGGGTACGAGGTCTCGGGAGAGGTCGCGGCCATCGGCCAGGGTACCCGCATCGGTTCGGGCGCTGTCGACATCGGCGACGAGGTCATCGCCTTCCGCGTGCGAGGCGGCTATGCGACCGCGGTCACCGTCCCGGCTGAGAAGGTCTTCGCGAAGCCCTCCACCCTGACGCATCCGGAGGCGGCGAACCTGCTCCTCGTGGGTACGACTGCCGCGGAGATGCTCGCCGTCACCGGTGCGGCGCCGGGGGAGACGATCCTGCTCCACGGTGCCTCCGGTGCTGTCGGTGCGAGCGTGCTGCAGCAGGCACGCCTGCGCGGCATACGCGTCATCGGAACGGCGAGCGAGTCCCGGTTCGACGAGGTGCGACGATTCGGAGGGCTCCCGGTGCGCTACGGCTCGGGGCTCGCCGCACGTGTGCGCGCTCTGGCGGACGGGCCGATCGCTGCGGCATTGGACGCCGTGGGGACGCACGAAGCGGTGGATGCATCGCTCGAACTGGTAGGCGATCGTCGGCGGATCGTGACCATCGCCGCGGCTGACCGCGCGACGGCCGACGGCATCCTCGCCATCGCCGGCTCCATGCCCGAGAGCGCACGTTTCCGGGATGAGGTCCGCAGCGAGTTGATCGCTCTGGCGCAGAACGGCGATCTCGTCGTTCCCCTGGCCCGCACGTTTCCGCTCTTCGAGGCACGCGCGGCCCACCGACTTCTCGCCACGGGTCACCCCGGAGGCAAGCTCGCGTTGATCCCGTAGCTCAGTCGATCTCCCGAAGCGCTGAGGTCACGATCACGACGCCGTCACCGTACTCCGCGTCAGCGGCCTCCTGGATGGCACCGTCATCCCACGTGACGCTGAGCCGGACGTAGCCGCGGTCCGTGCTGACGGTGAGCGCCTCTCCACCGAGACGCGTGGCGATGTCGTCCTGGATCCTCGTGAGCTCGTCGGCCGGTGTGGTGCCGTCGACGCCGCCCGTCGGATCCTCCGTTGGGATCGGGTCGAACAACGCGAGCATGATCGGTGGATCGGTGTTGGTGAGCCGTTCACCGTCGTAGGTCGCGTAGACGGCGTACGCGCCCCAGGTGGTCTCTCCGCTGGACTCGCTGCCCTCGAGTCCGGCCCAGGACCAGCCGGCGAGAGGCACTCCGCTGCACTGGGGCGGATGCGATTCCATGATCGCTCCCAGACATAGCTGTACCTCGCCCGCCACATCGAGCACCGTGCCCACGCCGATCACGCGCCCTTCCGGGAGGTCAGGCCGGACGTCTTCGAGCCCCTGCCCTGATGGTGCAGACGTGCTCGTCGGCGCCGCGGAGCCTCCGGGCCCGGAGGTGCAGGCGCTCAGGAGCAGGAGGCCGAAGACGGAGGCGACGGCGAGGGTCAGGCGACGCGGCGATGTGCTCATATCGGGGAGTGTCGACAGCGAAGGAAACGTCTCACACCCGTCGAATCGGCGGAGTCAACCCTGCTAGCATGACCACATGCCTTTCGGCGGTCTGCTTCTTCTTAGCTGCCGCGACGAGTCCTAAAGCTAGGGCCTTCCTCGTCGCGGCGCTTGTGTTGGCCCGTTTACCTGACGAAGAGAAGAAGCCCCATCATGCAGAACACTCAGCGCCCGTCCGCGATGCCGATCCACAAGTACCGGCCGTTCCACGAGCAGATCACCGTCCAGCTGCCTGACCGCACCTGGCCCGATGCCCGCATCACCGAGGCGCCCCGCTGGTGCGCGGTCGACCTCCGCGACGGCAACCAGGCGCTCATCGACCCGATGTCGCCCGAGCGCAAGCGCGTCATGTTCGAGCTGCTCGTCAGCATGGGGTACAAGGAGATCGAGGTCGGCTTCCCCTCGGCGAGCCAGACCGACTTCGACTTCGTGCGTCAGCTCATCGAGGAGAACCTCATCCCCGACGATGTCACGATCCAGGTCCTGACGCAGGCGCGCGAGCATCTGATCGCCCGCACCTATGAGGCGATCGCGGGAGCGAAGCAGGCCATCGTGCACCTGTACAACTCCACGAGCGTGCTGCAGCGCGAGGTGGTCTTCCGCACCGACAAGCAGGGCATCATCGACATCGCACTCGAGGGCGCCCGGCTGTGCCGGGAGTTCGAGAAGACGATCCCCGACACGAAGGTGTACTACGAGTACTCGCCCGAGAGCTACACGGGGACCGAGCTCGAGTTCGCCGTGGACATCTGCAACCAGGTGATCGAGGTCTTCGAGCCCACGCCCGACCGCAAGGTCATCATCAACCTCCCGGCGACCGTAGAGATGGCATCGCCGAACGTGTATGCCGACTCGATCGAGTGGATGAGCCGCAACCTCGCGCACCGGGAGAACGTGATTCTGTCGCTGCACCCGCACAACGACCGCGGCACCGCGATCGCGGCCGCCGAGCTCGGATACATGGCCGGAGCCGACCGTATCGAAGGCTGCCTGTTCGGCAACGGTGAACGCACCGGCAACGTCGACCTCGTCGCGCTGGGGATCAACATGTTCACGCAGGGCATCGACCCGCAGATCGACTTCAGCGACATCGACCAGGTCAAGCGCACGGTCGAGTACTGCAACCAGCTGCCGGTGCCCGAGCGCAGCCCGTGGGCGGGTGACCTCGTCTTCACGGCATTCAGCGGCTCCCACCAGGACGCGATCAAGAAGGGGTTCGAGGCCATGGCGGCCAAGGCCGAGGCGCAGGGCGTCACGGTGGACGAGATCGAGTGGGCGGTGCCGTACCTGCCCATCGACCCGAAGGACCTCGGTCGCTCCTATGAGGCCGTGATCCGCGTGAACTCGCAGTCCGGCAAGGGTGGCGTCGCCTACCTGCTCAAGGCCGACCACGCGATCGATCTGCCCCGCAAGCTGCAGATCGAGTTCTCCGGAGTCGTGCAGGCCAAGACGGATGCCGAGGGTGGCGAGGTCACCAGCGAGCAGATCTGGTCGATCTTCAACGACGAGTACCTCCCCGCCGCCGACACCGCAGCCAAGTGGGGGCGCTTCGAGCTGCTTGCGACCCAGACCCGGAGCGACATGTCGGGTGACGTGGCACTCGACGTGGTGCTGCGCGACGACGATCAGCAGGTGTCCGTCACGGGCAACGGCAACGGTCCGGTCGCGGCGTTCGTCGAGGTGTTGCGTGGACAGGGCTTCGACATCACGGTCTACGACTACGTCGAGCACGCTCTCAGCGCCGGCGGAGACGCGCAGGCCGCGGCCTACGTCGAACTGCAGGTCGGCGACCAGCGCCTGTGGGGTGTCGGCATCGACGGAGACATCTCCACCGCATCGCTCAAGGCGATCGTCTCGGGTGTGAACCGTTCGATCCGCACGCGTCAGCAGGAGCTGGCAACCGTCTGATCCCGGTTCGAATCGCGCGATCGGTCGTGTCCGTCGACAGGAGGGGACCGATCGCGCGATTCGAGGTAGAGGTCAGCCCACCCACTGCACCAGCTGCCAGATGAGGCCGTTGGGGTCGGCGAACTGACCATAGCGCTCACCCCAGGGTTCAGTCTCCGGAGGGGTGACCACACGAGCGCCTGCGTCGGCGATGCGGGTGAACTCCCGGTCGATATCGTCGACGACGAAGACGATCAGGGTTCCCTGACCGGCGGAGCCGGCGATCTCTTGTGGGCGGAACGTCGAGAGCCCGGTCTGGAGGAAAATCATGTTCGGGACGGGCCCCGGGTGCTGCAACGAGACGAAGCCGTCCGCGGACATTGCCTCCTCGAAGCCGAAGTGCGTCGTGGCGAATGCGGCGGAGGCCGCCACGTCGGGGACGTTGAACGAGAGGGCGGTCTGAGTGATGTTCACGGTTCTCCATTCCAAAAGTCTGTACAGTGTACAAGGTCAAGGCGGAAGCGGTCTAGGCTATTCCCCGATGGCCAAGAATCTCGTCGATCTGCTCTGGCGGCACAGCCCCGCGGCTCCCGTGACCCGCCAGCGCGGGCCGAAGGCACGTCACTCGGCGGATGACGTCGTGGATCGTGCCGTCGCACTGGCTGACGCCGACGGCCTCGGCGCGGTGACGATCCGCTCGCTGGCGCAGTCCCTCGACCTCACCGCGATGTCGATCTACACGCACGTCAACAGCCGTGCCGACCTGCTCGTGCTGATGGCGGATGCGATGCACGCCAGTCTTCGCAGTGAGCCCGCGGAGGCCTCGGGCTGGCGTGCGGCGGTCCGGGCGGTCGCCGAGGACAACCTGCACCTCCTCCGCGCTCATCCATGGCTCATCGACATCCACGATCCCCGTGTCGCATTCGGCCCTGGCACCATCGCCAAGTACGATCGGGAACTCCATGCTTTCGACGACCTCGGTCTCAGCGACGTGGAGCGTGACGCGGCGCTGAGCTTCGTGCTGGACTTCACTCTCTCTGCGGCGGCTCGGATGCGCGAGGAGCAGCGGGCAGCGGCGTTCGCGGCATCGTGGGCAGAGGCCGCACCGCGTCTGGCGGCCTACCTCGGTGAGGAGATGCCGCTCGCCAGGGCGGTGGGTCAGTCTGCGGGGGAAACCATGGGCGTTCCCTACGACGCTCGAACGGCGTGGGACTTCGGTCTCGAGCGAGTGATCGACGGACTCGCCGGCATGGTACGCGGCGCGGACCGCCTCCGCGGCACCTGAACCGGTCAGTCCTGAGGTTTCACGATCGCGATCGCGCCGGTCTCCGCGGCGACCTTACGGCGGTAGAGACGGCGCTGCTCCGGGAGCGAGACATCGAACGTCACCGCGAGGATCCGGATCACGGCCGTCACGACGATGCCGATGACCGCCGCGAGGGGAATCGGCATCCCGAGTGCGACGGCGATCACGATGAACGTGCACCCCGCTCCGGCAGCGACCGCGTACAGCGAGCCGACGTGCATGATCGCGGTCGGCAGGCCCATCAGCATGTCGCGGAGCACGCTTCCTCCGACCGCGGCACAGACGCCGATGAAGACCGCCGGCACCTCGGGAATCCCGAAGGCGAGGGCCTTGCTCGTGCCGAAGGCGCCGAACATGCCGATCACCACGGCATCGAGGACGACGATGGCGGTGTTCAGGCGGGTGAAGAGCCCGGCGAGCAGCATGCCCAGAAGCGCGGCGCCGGCCGCAGTGACCAGGTACCACTGATTCTGCAGCGTGGCGGGGGTCTGCCCGAGCAGGATGTCGCGGATCAGACCACCGCCCATCCCGATCATGATGCCGATGATGGCCACCCCGAGCCAGTCGAGCCGTCTCTGACCCTGGAAACCCGATGCGAACATCGCGCCCTGGACTCCGCCGAGGCCGACGCCGAGCAGGTCCGCCCAGAGCGGAATGATGAAGAGCGGTTCGGTCACCCGTTCATTCTCGCGCACGGAGGATAATCGAAGGGTGCCCACCTATCGAGACGAAGCGGTGATCCTGCGCACCCACAAACTCGGTGAGGCGGATCGCATCGTCACGATGCTGTCGAGACGGCACGGCAAGGTCCGCGCGGTGGCGAAGGGAGTGCGCCGGACGTCGTCCAAGTTCGGCGCCAGGCTCGAGCCGTTCATGGTCGCCGACGTGCAGCTCTACCAGGGCCGCTCGCTCGACATCGTGCAGCAGGCCGAGTCCCTCGGCTCTTACGGCACCGACATCGCCGCACACTACGACCGCTTCACTGCGGCCAACGCCATGGTGGAGACGGCGGACCGTCTGAGCGACGCGGAGGCCACTCCCGATCAGTACCTGCTGCTCGTCGGCGGGCTGCGGGCGTTGTCGCGGGGAGAGCACGTCGCACGGAGCATCCTCGACTCGTACCTGCTGCGGGTGATGTCGCTGTCGGGTTGGGCGCCATCGCTCGACGAGTGCGCCCGCTGCGGCACCCCAGGGCCGCACTCGCGATTCGTCGCTCAGCTCGGTGGGCTCGTCTGCCAGAACTGCGCCCCGGCAGGCAGCCCGCGTGTCGCAGAGAAGACCCTGGCGTTGCTCCGTTCGCTCATCGCGGGGGAGTGGGACGTGATCGACGCAGCGGCGCCGGCCGACACCGCCGCAGCCTCGGGACTTGTCTCCGCGTACGCCCAATGGCACCTGGAGCGCGGCATCCGCTCCCTCTCCCATGTGTCAGACATCACTTCAGAAGGAGCACGGTGAGCCCGAAGCCCTATACGCACAAGGACGCCGTCCCCTATCGACCGCTGGACTGGACAGGTTCGTACCCGCCCGCGTTCCGGGCCGTGCCCGAGCACGTGGCGATCGTCATGGACGGCAACGGCCGGTGGGCGAACCGCCGGGGACTCAACCGCATCGAGGGGCACAAGGCGGGGGAGGAGGTCTTGCTCGACGTGGTCGCCGGCGCGATCCAGGCGGGGGTCAAGCACCTCTCGGTGTACGCCTTCTCGACCGAGAACTGGGCGCGTTCGCCGGAAGAGGTCCGCTTCCTCATGGGTTACAACCGCGACGTCCTGCACCGCCGTCGCGATCAGCTCAACGAATGGGGTGTGCGCATCCGCTGGGCCGGCCGCAAGCCGCGCCTGTGGGGCAGCGTCATCAAGGAGTTGCAGCACGCTGAGCGACTGACCCGCGACAATGACGTGCTCACGCTCACGATGTGCGTCAACTACGGCGGCAGGGTCGAACTCGTGGATGCCATGCGGGCGATCGCCGACGATGTCGCGGCAGGGCGCGTGAAGCCCAAGGCGATCACCGAGAAGATGATCCGCCGCCATCTGTACGTCCCCGACATGCCGGACGTCGATCTGTTCCTGCGCAGCTCGGGCGAACAACGTACCTCGAACTTCCTGCTGTGGCAGTCGGCATACGCCGAGATGGTCTTCCTCGACACGCTCTGGCCCGATTTCTCGCGCGAGGAGCTGTGGCGGGCGATCGGGATCTACCTGTCGCGCGACCGTCGCTTCGGCGGTGCGATCGACGTTCCCGACGCCTCTGCCTGAGCACGCAGCCACCGTCTCGTCTCCCGCGGATGACGGAGACGGACGATCGTGAGGTGCGGGAAGCGCTCCTGCAACGCGGGGAAGCGCTCCGTCCACTTGTGAAGTGTCGCTGCCTGCCACGCGAGGATGTTCTCCTCCGGATCACGGCGGAACATGGTCCACGGCCCCTTCTCGCGGTTGCCGTTCCAGAGCTCGAGCCGCAGCACGCCTCGAGCCAGCGTGCGCCGGATCAGGCGGCCTCGCACCACGCGGTACGGGTAGTCGAGCCAGATCGCGAGCTGTGCGCGCGGGGGGAGGATGTCGTCCGTTCCCTTGCTCGTGTACTGCCACTCGGTGATCCAGTGCTCCTCCGCTGCGAAGGCCCGCACGTCGTCGAGGAACTCGGGGCGCGGCGTCCACTCGGGGCCGTGGAACAGGCCGTCGATCTCCACATGGCGCAGGTTCCACAGGCGGGCCAGCCGTCGGGCGAGCGTGGTCTTGCCGGACCCTGAGACGCCGGCGACGAGCACGCGCTCGGGGACGGAGGGCAGCAGGTCTTCGGCGGAGAGCATCCGAGAATCCTATCCGCGGCTCGGATCGGGTTCGGAATACCCCGTAGGTGCATGCGGTTGCATAACAGTGTGACTGAACCCATCTCCATCGACATCTGGTCCGACATTGCCTGCCCCTGGTGCTACATCGGCAAGCGCAACCTCGAGAAGGGTCTCGAAGCGGTCGCGGCCGACGAGGACGCACCGCAGGTCAACATCACCTTCCACTCGTTCGAGCTCTCGCCCGACACCCCCGTCGACTTCGACGGTGACGAGATCGACTTCCTCGCAGGCCACAAGGGCATGCCGCGCGAGCAGGTCGAGCAGATGCTCTCGAACGTGACGGGTGTGGCGGCGAACGCCGGCCTCGAGTACCGGTTCGATCTGCTGCAGCACACGAACACGGTGAAGGCGCACGAGCTGCTGCACTTCGCCAAGGCAGAGGGGCTGCAGCACGAGATGGAAGAGCGGCTCATGTCCGCCTACTTCACCGAGGGCAAGCACGTCGGTCGCATCGATGATCTCGTCGAGCTGGCTGTCGAGGTCGGGCTGGACGCAGACCGTGCCCGCGCAGCACTCGAGAGCGAGCAGTACCTGCCTGCCGTGCGTCAGGACCAGGCGCAGGCCCGCGCCTACGGAATCCAGGGCGTGCCGTTCTTTGTCGTCGACGGCCAGTACGGCATCAGCGGCGCGCAACCGCCCGCGGCGTTCGAGAACGTTCTCCGCGACCTCTGGTCCAAGCGCGGAGAGGCCGAGCCGGAGACCGCGGCCGTCTGACGGGCCGGCGCGCTCTAGCGGGTCAGCGCCGCTTCGATCGCACTGACGATCTCGGGGGCGTCCGGCTTCTGCTTCGGCCGGAAGCGCAGGACGTCCCCGTCCGGCAGCACGAGGAACTTCTCGAAGTTCCATTCCACGCGCCCGGCTTTGCCACCGGCGTCGGGAGTCTCCTTGAGCGCCTTGTACAGCTCGGCGGCGTTCTTGCCGTTGACCTTGACCTTGTCGTTGACGGGGAAGGTGACGCCGTAGGTCGTCGAGCAGAACTCGAGGATGTCGTCGACAGAGCCGGGCTCCTGACCGAAGAACTGATTGCAGGGGAAGCCGACGACGGTGAATCCGCGATCGCCGTACAGACGCTGCAGTTCCTCGAGCTGCTCGTACTGCGGCGTCAGCCCGCACTTGGACGCGACGTTTACGACGAGCACCACATCGGCGCCCAGATCGTCGAGCGTCTTCTCCTCGCCCTTCGCGTCGGTGAACGGGATGGTGCGGAGCGAGGATTCGGTCATATGCACAGCTTAGATCGCCGCATCCCTCCGGGCTCCGCGTCTGGGAGAATGGACAGGACATGACTCTCGCCACCGCCCCCGCCCGCCCTCTTCGCATCGGCCCGATCGATCTCGACGTGCCGGTCGTCCTCGCACCCATGGCGGGGATCACCAACATCGCCTTCCGACGTCTGTGTCGCGAGTACGGCGCCGGGCTCTACGTGAGCGAGATGATCACCTCGCGGGCGCTCGTCGAACGCAACGAGACCACGATGCGACTCATCCGGCATCACGAGTCCGAGACGCCGCGGTCCATCCAGCTCTACGGCGTCGACCCGAAGACCATCGCGGAGGCCGTGCGCATCATCGTCGCCGAGGATCACGCCGACCACATCGACCTCAACTTCGGGTGCCCGGTGCCGAAGGTCACCCGTCGCGGCGGGGGAGCGGCGCTGCCGTGGAAGTCGAAGCTGTTCGCCGACATCGTCGACCAGGCGGTGAAAGCCGCCGGCGACATCCCTCTCACCGTGAAGATGCGCAAGGGCATCGACAAGGATCACCTCACGTTCCTCGATGCAGGGCGTGCGGCCGAAGACGCCGGGGCCGCCGCCGTGGCGCTGCATGCCAGGACTGCCGGCGAGTACTACTCCGGGTTCGCGGACTGGAACGCGATCGGCGAGCTGAAGCAGGCGGTCACGAGCATCCCGGTGCTGGGGAACGGCGACATCTGGTCGGCCGACGATGCGGTGCGCATGATGGCGCAGACCGACTGCGACGGAGTGGTGGTCGGGCGCGGCTGCCTCGGACGCCCTTGGCTGTTCGGCGAGTTGGCGACCGCGTTCGGCGGGGAGGGGAAGACGGTCGACGCGACGCTCGGCTTCGTCGCTGACGCCTTCCGCCGCCACGCCGAGCTCCTCGTCGAGTTCTTCGAGGATGAGGATCGCGGATGCCGTGACATCCGCAAGCACGTCTCCTGGTACTTCAAGGGCTACCCGGTCGGGGGCGACATCCGCACCGGACTCGCCACGGCGTCCAGCCTCGCCGAGATCGACGACCTCCTCGGCCGGCTCGATCACACGGCACCGTATCCCGGTGCGGACGCCGAGGGGCAGCGCGGGCGGGCGGGACACCCGAAGCGCACGGCCCTGCCGGACAAGTGGTTGGAGTCGCGGGAGATCGCATCCGACACCTCGGAGATGATGCGTGGAGCGGAGATCGAGAACAGTGGCGGTTGACCCCCGGCCAGGCCTGCGTGCCGACGGCTACGACGCGCGAGACGCCGAACGCTTCTTCGCCGAGACCCATCGATCCGAGCGCAACGACTTCGCTCGTGATCGTGCCCGTGTCCTGCATTCTGCCGCGCTGCGCCGACTCGCCGCCAAGACACAGGTGCTCAGCCCTGCCAGCACCGCGGATTTCGCCCGCAACCGTCTGACGCATTCCCTCGAGGTCGCTCAGGTCGGGCGCGAGCTCGCTGTCGCACTGGACGTGTCGGCCGATGTCGTCGACACCGCGTGCCTCAGCCACGACCTGGGGCATCCTCCCTTCGGTCACAACGGCGAGCGGGCACTGAACGAGTGGGCAGAGCCCATCGGGGGGTTCGAGGGGAACGCCCAGTCCCTGCGCATCCTGTCCCGACTCGAGGCGAAGGTGCTCGACGACAGCGACCGCTCGGTCGGCCTGAACCTGACCCGCGCCAGCCTCGACGCGACGTGCAAGTACCCGTGGACGGTCGACAGCCCGGTCCCCGATCCCGGTGGACGTCTGAAGTTCGGCGTGTACCCCGAGGATGAAGCCGTGTTCCGTTGGATGCGCGAAGGCGCTCCTGGTCGACTCCGGTGCATCGAGGCCGAGATCATGGACCTCTCGGACGACATCGCCTACTCCGTCCACGACTTCGAGGATGCGATCGTCAACGGCTACGTCGACGTCGCCCAGCTCGCCGACCCCGCTCAGCACGACGCACTCGTCGGGCGTATCCAGCAGTGGGTCGGGTACGACTTCACGCGTGACGAGCTCGCCGACGCGCTCTACCGTCTGGCGTCGCAGCCGATGTGGCTCTCCTCGTTCGACCGTTCCCGTCAGGCTCTCGCGCGGCTCAAGAACCTCACAAGTGACCTGATCGGACGTTTCGCCCGTGCTTCGGTCTCCGCCACCAGGGAGGCGTACGGTACGAAGGCGCTGGTCCGGTACAACGCCCATGTCATCGTCCCGCGGGTGATCGAGGTGGAGATCGCCGTGTTGAAGGGCATCATGGGCCAGGCCATCGTCACGATCGAAGCCCGCAAGGGTGTCTACAAGGAGCAGCGGCGCGTGCTGAAGAGGCTCGCCGACGCCCTCTGGTCGACCGATGCGCTGTGGTCCGCGGGTTCCGATGTGCTCGAGCCCGCGTTCGCCGCCGACTTCATCGCGGCGGAGACCGACGCCCAGCGCGCCAGAGTCGTCGTGGATCAGATCGCGAGCCTCACCGATCAGAGCGCCATCGACTGGCACAACCGTCTCGTCGGGGAGATCGACCCGGCCGAGGTGGGGATCTGGACTCCCCGTCACGCCCGCCCCGGTGCGCGGCCGCACACCGAGCGCGTTCCCGTCGCGGAAAGAGCGCACTGATGCCGCGGATCCGTCAGGCCGATGTCGATGAGGTGAAGGCGCGCACGAACATCGCCGACATCATCGGCGAGCGCGTGGCGCTGAAGCCCGCCGGAGTCGGATCCCTCAAGGGCCTGTGCCCGTTCCACGACGAGAAGAGTCCGAGTTTCCATGTCCGGCAGCAGGTGGGGTACTACCACTGCTTCGGATGCGGGGAGTCCGGAGACGTGTACTCCTTCCTCCGGGAGATGGACCACGTCAGCTTCACGGAGGCGGTGGAGCGTCTCGCCGGCCGCATCGGGTACACGCTGCACTACGAGGACGGCGGAGCCGCCCCCGAGACGAGTGGGCGGAGTCGGCTGTATGCAGCCAACACCGCAGCCGCGGAGTTCTTCCGCGCGCAGTTGCTCACCCCGGACGCCGAGGCAGGACGTCGCTTCCTCGGGGAGCGCGGGTTCGATGCAGGTGCTGCAGCGCATTTCGGAGTCGGCTTCGCCCCGCGTGGCTGGGACGGCATGCTGAAGGCGCTCACCGCGCAGGGGTTCACCCGCGAGGAGCTCAGCAATGCCGGCCTCGTCTCGACCGGACAGCGCGGTGTCTACGACAGATTCCGCGGGCGTCTCGTGTGGCCGATCAGGGACGTGTCGGGGCAGACGATCGGCTTCGGCGCCCGCAAGCTGTTCGACGACGACCAGGGGCCGAAGTACCTGAACACCCCGGAGACGCCGATCTACAAGAAGGCGCAGGTGTTGTACGGGCTCGACCTCGCCAAGCGCGACATCGCCAGAGGTGACCCACGCCGGGTCGTGGTGGTCGAGGGCTACACCGATGTGATGGCCTGCCATCTCGCGGGACTCACGACGGCGATCGCCACATGCGGTACGGCGTTCGGCACCGAGCACATCAAGGTGCTGCGCCGCGTGATGGGTGATGACAACGCCTCAGGCGAGGTGGTCTTCACCTTCGACGGTGATGAAGCCGGTCAGAAGGCGGCCCTGCGTGCCTTCACGGAGGATGACCGATTCAACGCGCAGACCTTCGTCGCGGTCGCGCCCGACGGTATGGATCCGTGCGACCTGCGACTCCGGCGAGGAGATGCCGCGGTTCGGGGGCTGATGGACACCAAGCAGCCGATGTTCGAGTTCGCGATCGACCGCAAACTCGGCGGCTTCGACCTCTCCACGGTGGAAGGGCGCGTCGGTGCTTTGCGGGCGGCCGCTCCCATCGTGGCGGAGATCCGCGATCAGCTTCTTCGCCCGGGGTACGAACGCGTACTGGCGCGGCGGCTCGGGATGGACCCCACCGAAGTGCGCAGTGAGGTCGAACGCGCCGCTCGCGGAGCCTCGACCCCGCAGCAGCCGCGTCGGGAGGCCCCGCAGATCGACTCGGTCACGGGGGCTCCCCTCGTCGCTCCGGTGACGCTGGCGAGTCTGCCGCGCAGCCCCGACGTCGCGGTTGAACGCGACGCGCTGATGGGTGCGCTCCAGTACGGACACCAGGTCGATCAGGCGCTGCTCAACCGGGCGTTGGAGGCACCCTTCCGGACTCCAGGGCTGGACGCCGTGCGTGAGGCGGTTGCGGCGGCTCCGGACCGCACCAGGGCCGGCTGGGTGACCGAGGCCGTGAACGGCGTGCGTGAACCCTACCGCTCCCTCGCGGGGGAGCTGTTGATGACGCCGTTCCCCGAGCGGACGGAGGAGCGGGCCGTCGCCACTGTGGCCGACCTCGCCCGCAGGCTCGTGCTCCGGCAGCTCGAGCACGAGAAGCAGGAGCTCCTCGGTGCGGTGCAACGCGTGCCTGCCGATTCCGATGGTGGTCGCGCGCTGCGGATGCGCCTGCGCGACATCGACGCAGAGCGTCAGCGCTTCGCCGAGTCGTAACGGGGAGCGGGGGCCGGCAGGCGGCAGGATGGAGTCATGTCCCGCAGGCCCGAATCAACGAACGCGATCGACTGCGCCGATCTGGTGATCGACCGCATCGGCCACGGGATGCCGACGCGCGCGGTCGACGGTGTCACGTTCTCGCTGGCGCCCGGTGGGCTCATCTGCGTCGCCGGACCCACGGGCTCAGGAAAGTCGACGTTGGTCGCCGCCCTTGCCGGCTCCACCGACCCCTCGGTCAAGGTCGTCGGAGGCAGTGCCCAGGTCTGCGGCGTCGATGTGCGCCGTCCCGGTCGCAAACACCGCATCCTCACCTATCGCACCGGCTTCGTACCGCAGGGCGCCGGGGCAGACCTGCCGCCTCGGCTCACCGTGAACGAGGTGATCGCGGAGCCGATCCTCATCCGGGAGCGCCGGGTGAACACCAAGGCCCTCTCGATCCGCGTGGCCATGCTGCTCGACGAGCTGCACCTGCCACTCGGGACCGCGTCGAAGTTCCCCTACGAACTCAGCGCCGGCATGCGCCAGCGTGTGGCCATCGCGCGGTCGTTCGTGCTCGAGCCGAAGGTGCTCATCGCCGACGAGGTGCTCGCGAACCTCGACCTCGAGGTGCGTCCGGTGGTCTTCGACGCGATCACCCGCCGTCGCAGGGAGCAGTCGATGGCGGCCCTCCTCGTGACCAACGACGCCGACTTCATCCGCGAACTGAACGCCGAGACCCTCATGCTCCGCAGTGGGCATGTCGTGGCCCGCGGAGTCGGCAAGGACCTGCTCTGGGTGCCGAACGCGGAGTCGGACTCACGGCACTGACCCCGACACGCCCGGCATCCCGGAACCGCGCCGCCGTGTCGTGAACACCTCCGGGAGTTTGCTAAGCTTGACGAGTTGCCCGCTCAGCGGCGCACATTCCTCGGTAGCTCAATTGGCAGAGCAGCCGGCTGTTAACCGGCAGGTTCTTGGTTCGAGTCCAAGCCGGGGAGCCAATCGGAAAAGCCCCCTCCACGGAGGGGGCTTTTCTCGTTCTCCGGCGGGCCGAGAGATCCTGTCGAGTCCAGACTCGACAGAAGGAGCCCCTCCGTGGGGAGAGGCTCCTTCGATCGGCGGTGTCGGGTCAGCCGACACCCTCCATCGCGCTCGTCTCGGTGTTGCCGATGCGGGCGATGACGTCGGGACGACGTCGGGCGAGGTACGCGTACCGGGTGAGCGCCAGTGCGACCGTCACCAGGAACACGTAGGGGATCACGTTGTACGGGAACGCCGGCACCGGCCACACGTTCGCGAAGAAGACGTAGCCCATGGTGCCGACCGCGACGGTCGCGCACACCTTCACGAGACCGTTGCGCATCTTCGCCCGCTGCGTGTAGACCACGCAGGCGATCGCCACGAGGGCGTAGGCGACCATGTAGCCGTAGGTGCCCCAGGTGTTCACCCACACGAGGATCTCGCCGGTCGCCGCTCCCGAGAGCAGCAGCACGATGTCGACCGCGACGGCCGCCGCTCCGGCGATGATCAGGACGCGATGAGGTGTGAGGTGCTGCTCGTGCGTGCGTCCGAAGCGCTCGGCGACGACGCCCTCTTTGCCCATCACGTAGACGATGCGGCCGATCACGTTGAGGGGTGCGACCACGACGGCGAAGAACGACGCGGAGACGCCGAAGGTGAGCACGGCGGCGAACCAGCCGGGCATCCCGATCAGGGCCGACATGGTCTCCAGCGGGCTGGAGGCGGTGGCGAGCTCGTCACCGAGCACGGTGATCTGCGTGTAGGCGGCGAAGACGTAGAGCACGCCGACGCCGAGAGCGCTCCACATGATCGCGCGGGGGATCGCCTTGTACGGCTCCTTGGCCTCTCGCCCGAGGGCATCGGCGGAGGAGAAACCCACGAAACCGAGGATGCCGAGCACCATGCCGGACGCGATTCCCTGGAACGACGATCCTGTGGCGAGCACCTGCGCGGGGTCCCAGGCGGCGGGACCCGCCCAGACCAGCGCCGTGATCAGGAGCACGAGGATGATGCCGACGGACACGAGCTCGAGGACGAGCGACACCCGCGCGGACAGGCGGATGCCGCGGATGGTGAACAGCGTCGCCAGGCCGCCGAGCACGATCGCGAGGCCGATGTCCCAGCCGAGGCCCTGGGCGGGGAGTCCCAGCATGCTGAGGAACTGTGCCATGTAGCTCACGGACCCGCTGAGGGAGGCCGCCGCGATGCCGAAGCAGCCGATCAGCAGTGTCACACCAGCGAGGAACGCGCCGAACGGGCCGAGGCCCTTGGACACGTACGTGTACAGCGACCCGGCGGAGGCGTGCTTGCGGGCGAACACCACCACGCAGTACCCGACGCACAGGATCACGATCGTGGCGAGGGCGAAGGCGTAGATGGTGCCGTTGCCCGCACCGAGGAAGATGGCCGCCGCCGTGAAGGCGATGACGGCGCTGGGAGCGATGTTGGCGATGGCCTGGGCAGCGAGCTCTGGTCCGCTCATGACGCCGGTGCGAAGACCGGCATCCCGGGGGACGCCAGGCGGGGCGACGACGGTGTCTGACATGGTTCTCCTGGATTCGGGTTTCAGGGTCGGGGATGGGGATGGGGGATGGGGGATGGGGGTGCTCAGGGGATGAGCAGGGTACGCAGCGCCGAGCCGGTCTCGAGGTCATCCAGCGCGGCTGCGGCCTCGGCAAGAGGCCGGCGGCCCGAGATCAGCGGATCGATCTTGAGCTGTCCGTCCATGTAGCGGTCGACGAGGGCCGGGACATCGATGGAGGGGCGCACCGAGCCGTAGTTCGAGCCGAGGATGCGCTGATCCGCCTCGGCGAGGACGAGGGGCTCGAATGATGCGCGGGCGCCCGTCGGGGGAAGCCCGACGATCACGGCCGCACCACCGAGGCCGAGCATCTGGATCGACTGCTCGGTGGTGGAGGTGCGTCCGATCGCGTCGAACGCGTAATCGACACCGTCCGGGATGAGTTCGCGCAGCTGCGCCACGGCATCGCCCTGGGAGGCGTCGATGCGGTCCGTGGCGCCGAACTGCAACGCCATCTGCGTCTTCTCCGGACGCACGTCGATCGCGACGATGCGCTCCGCACCGGCGAGTCGCGCGCCCTGGACCACATTGAGGCCGACGCCACCACAGCCGATCACCACCACGGTCGATCCCGGTTCGACCGCCGCCGTGTTGAGGACCGCACCCACCCCGGTGGCCACGGCGCAACCGACGACCGCGACGACATCGAGCGGGGCGTCGTCGCGGACCTTGACGGCACCCGACGCGGGCACGACGACCTCTTCGGCGAAGGAGGAGACGCCGAGGTAGTGGTGGAGCTGCTCCCCGTCGCGGCTCAGACGCGATGTGCCATCGAAGAGCACGCCCAAGGGAGCGACGACCGTCGCCACCTTCTGGCAGCGCGCCTCATGGCCGGCGCGGCAGTATCGACATTCCCCGCACGGCGGAACCCAGCTCAGGACCACGTGGTCGCCGACCGCCAGGGTCGTGACGCCCTCGCCGAGTTCGGTCACGACACCGGAGCCCTCGTGCCCCATCACCAGGGGCGCGGCAGCATCCCACTCGCCGCGCTTCACATGGAGGTCGGAGTGGCAGACGCCCGCAGCGGCGATGCGGACGCGCACTTCGCCGGCGCGGGGCGGAGCGAGGTCGACGTCGACGAACTCGATCGGAGACTGCGGATCGCGGAAGACAACAGCTTTCATGACATCCTTCGGGTAAGTGGGGATGCCGACGATGCTAGGAGACTGCCGACCTGGAGTCATTCGACGAATGTGTGGATTCACTGCGTGGGAGTCACACTTTGTATGATCGGCAGGTGGCTCGTGATGTCGCCTCCGTGGCGCGATACCTCCAAGGACGGCTTCTGGACGGAGCGGTGCCGAGCTCGCGTCACGTGAACTCCGTCGTCGGTCTGGACTCCTTCAGTGCTCCTTCCGAGCACCTCTTCACCACCCTGGTCGTCGTCGAGGTCGCTCAGCTCGGCGAACTGGTCGACGACCCGGAGAAGCTCGCACTGCTCCAGGACGCGGTCGTGGTCACCGCCGCGGACACGCCGGCGGTGCACCAGGTGCTCGAGGAACGACGCATCACGTCGATCGTCGGAGCGGGTATCGCCGACGAGCTGTTGACGCCGACGCTGACCGCGCTGCTCGCCGTCGACCAGGCAGCCGAAGCCAGGGCGATCACCTCTGCGATGCGCGTGCTGACCCTCGCCGCTCGACGAAGCGGGATCACCGGTGTCATCGCCGAACTCGCGCACCGGATCGACGGCTGGGCGGTGCTTCTCGACCGACATGGCGAGGTCATCACGACGGCCGGGGCGGGAAGTCTGCATATCGACGACGCGATCGCGGTCGCCGTCGGTCGCCCCGTCCGGGTGCGCCATCGCGCCCTGCAGGTGCATCCGGTCGGCCCCGGTCAGGACATCACCGCGCAGCTCGTCACCGCCCCGCGCAACGACAGCTCAGGGCGCGGAAGGGAGCTCAGCTCTCAAGCGGCGGCCCTGCTGGACCTGCTGATGCGCACGCGCGACAGCAGCCACCTCGAGCGTCTCGGACGTTCGATGATGCTGGAGACCGTGCTCGAGGGTGGGGAGGAGGCCGCCCGGCTCCTCCGCCGCTGGGGTGTGCACGAGAGAAGTCTCATGGGATTCGCCCTCGTCTCGCGCACGAGCGGCGTCGATACCGAGCATCTGCTCGCGCTGTGGCTCGACGAGCTCGGGGCCGAGCATGTGTTCGCCGCTCAGCGCGGACTGATCCGCGGTGTCGTCCGGGAGGAACACGCGGAGGAGATCGCGCATCGTGTGCGGACCTTCGCCTCGACGCTCTACCTCGGTCTCGGTCGTCCGAGTGCGACGGACGCGCTCGCGCGCAGCGTCGACGAAGCCCGCCAGGCGAGTGAGACCGCGCGGGCGGGTGGTGAGCGCGTCGTCAGGTACGAGTCCATCCCCACGGTGTCCCTGGTGCTCGGGCACCTGGGACCGGATCAGACGCAGCGCATCGGGAGGCTCCTCGACCCGCTGAGGGGTGCTGAACAGCACCCGGAGCTGATCGAGACCCTGCGTGTCTTCCTCGCCACGAACAGCGCCTGGGGCGAGAGCGCGACGCGACTGCGAATCCATCGGCAGACGCTGGCGGCGCGGATCCGACGCATCGAGGATCTGCTGGGACTGTCCATGGCCGACCCCGACGATCGCGTGGCTGCCTGGTTGGCTCTGCGCGCCTCGGACGACTGAACCATCGCGGGTACGAAGAAGGGCCCCGCCACGAGGCGGAGCCCTTCTCTGCGACTGCGGGTCAGCGTGCGGCGCCGGCCAGCGAGCCGGTGGTCTGCCCGGCCGGGTCGAAGATGATGCACTGGATCACGCGGTCGTTGTTCTTCTCCCAGGAGTCCTTGGTGGGAACGAGCGTGGTGACGTTGAGAGCGGAGTCGTCGTAGGCGACGCCGACGAACGAGGTGTACGCGTCTCCGACGCACTCCTGCGTCGCCGCGTCGATGTCGGTGTCGGAGAACTCGCCGTCCGGCATCGTGATCTCGTAGTACACCTCCTGGTCGTGCGGGTCGGTGCAGGGGAGGACGTTGGCATCCGTGAGCATGCCGGTTCCGGTGTCGAGCATGCAGTCACCCAGCTTCACCGAGAAGACGCCGACGTTCGAGCTCTCGGTGACCTGGCCGGTCTCCTCATCGCGGTTGGCGTCGCCGGAACCGCTGCCGAGAATACCGTTGAGGGCGCTGCAACCGGTCAGGGCGACCGAGAGCGCCACTGCCGATCCTGCGAGCATCAGAGCCCGTCGATCGCGCATCTTCATCATGATTGTTTCCCCTCCGAAGCGTGATGTGGAGGCACGATGAAAGCCCCCGCCGCGAACACGTTAGCCGTCACCGAGTCTGTGATGCAACTCGGAGGAGGCTGTGGTTCTGCTGGGAGCGGCTCACCCCTCGAGGTCGTCGACGCCGGGCATCCAGCTCGCGCCTGGCCGCCCCCAGCCGCGCTTGCGGGCGATCTTCTGCACGGTCTTCCAGTCCCCGTCGGAGAGACGGTCGACGTACAGGATGCCGTCGAGATGATCGAACTCGTGCTGCATGATGCGGGCACGCCAGCCGTCCACGTCGATCGAGACCGGCTGCCCCTCCAGGTCCGTCGCGGTCACGTGCACGCGCTCCGACCGGCGCAGGGGGAATCGCTCGCCCGGGAACGAGAGGCAGCCCTCTGACTCGAGGTCCGGATCGGGCTCGCCCGGTTCGAGCGGAACCATCCAGAGCTCGGGGTTGATGAGGACACCACGCCACGGCTGGTCGTCGTCATCGACATATGCGTAGGTGTAGATCCGCAGGGGCACGCCGACCTGCGGGGCGGCCAAGCCGACTCCCGGTGCGGCATCCATCGTCTCGAACATGTCCGCGACGAGGCTTCGGATGTCGTCGGTGATCTCGTCGACGGGGGAGGCGGGGGAGTGCAGGACGGGATCGCCCATGATGCGAATCGGAAGTACAGCCACGTCACAACCCTAGTCGGCGGTGCGCGCCAGGTAGGGTCGTACTGTGAGTGCTGGGGTGTGGATGAATGCGGTCGAGGACGTCGGCGATCAGCTCGTCGGCGCGTTCCAGAACCCCGGTCTGCTGCTCGGCATCCCGCTCGCCCTCGCCGGCGCCGTCTTCATGTCCCTCGGCGCGCAATACCAGCACCGCGGCGTCGAGAAGGTCGAGCGTCTCAGCGGTGCCACCGGTGCGTCGGGACTGAGCTTCGATCAGCTCAAGCGGCTCCTGACCCGCCCGTCGTGGCTCATCGGCACGCTCATGCTCGGGCTCGCCGTCATCTGTCAGCTCGCCGCGCTCGTGCAGGCGCCGCTGATCGTGGTTCAGCCGCTCGGAGCGATCGCGCTCGTGATCACGACGCTGCTCAATGCGCGGATCTCCGGCCACTCGCCGACACGACAATCGTTGACCGCCATCATCTGCTGCGTCGGCGGGATCTTCCTCTTCGTGTTCTTCGCCGCGATCTACGCGACAGAGCAAGAGGTGACCGACCGCGAGCTCTTCACCATCCTGGCGCTCCTGCTCGCCGTCATCATCGTCCTCGGCGCATGCTGGCTGATCCTGCGTCGCCGCATGCGTGCGCTGTTCTACGTGATCGGCGCCGGCATCCTCTACGGATTCGTGGCCACGCTCGCCAAGGTCGTCATCAAGCGCATCGAGGCGGGCCAGTTCGAGTGGATCACCGCCATCTGCGTGCTCGCCCTCATCTCGGCTGCGGCTGTCGGTGCCTACTTCGTGCAGACGGCGTACAGCTCGGGTCCGCCCGACCTCGTGATCGCCGGACTCACCGTCGTCGACCCGCTCGTGGCGGTGCTCATCGGAATGGTCGTGCTGGGCGAAGCAGCCGCCGCGCCGTGGTGGGTGCTCGTGATCTTCGCCGTGGCCGGCGGGATCGCCGTATGGGGTGTCGTCGGGCTCGCCCGGTACCATCCCCAGGTGCTCAGCGACAGCCAGGAACTGGGGATACCGCGCGGCAGTGCGCCGGGCGCCCCCGGGCGGAGCGGGCAGGAGGACTCCACGGCATCGCCCTCGGCGATGGGCGCTCCCGAGCGCGCCGACGGCACCGTCGGGCCGGATGCGCCGCAGCGGGGCGATGGATCCTCGGAACACCCGTGACGCAGTCCCCGGGAGGGGCTGTGCTCGCAGGACTCAGTAGGCCTGGTCGATGAGGTCGGCGGAGACCTCGGAGGCGGCAGCTTCGTCCACGAAGAAGACCGTCCGCTTGCGGCCCTTCGCCCCGGCTGCAGGGACACTCGTGTAGCTGGCGCCCGCAAGAGCGAGGCCCAGCGCGGAGGCCTTGTCCGCCCCCGTCAGTACGAGCCATACGCGCTTGGACGAGTTGAGCACGGGGCGGGTCAGAGTGACGCGCTCCGGCGGAGGCTTGGGGGAGTCCCGCACGGCGAGAACGGCGGCATCCGTCACCGTGACCTCCTCGCGATCAGGGAAGAGCGAGGCGACGTGGCCGTCGGGGCCGACACCGAGGAAGCACACGGCGAACGAGGGCCACGGGTGCTCGTCGGTGCCGAACCGTGCGAGCTCTTCGGCGTAAGCCGCGGCGGATTCGTCCAGGGTCAGGCCGCTGTCGGGGCCGGCGACCTCATGCACGTTCTCCGCGGGCACGGCGATGTGGTCGAGCAGCGCCTGTCGCGACTGCAGAGAGTTGCGGTCGACATCGTCGCGCGGGACGAAGCGTTCGTCGCCCCACCAGAAGTGCACCAGAGACCAGTCGATCTCGGCGGCACGAGGGTGTTCGGACGCGGCACGCAGCACCGCTCCACCCATCGATCCTCCCGTGAGGGCGATGTGTGCGAGCCGACCGTTGCGGGTGCGCGCACGCACCCGCGTCAGGAATCGGTCGGCCACACGGGTGGCGAGGGCAGCGGGGGTGGCTTCCACCACCACGCGCTTCTCTGCGGACGATGTCGTCATCGACGTCACTCTCCAGTCTCGGGCGGACCCAGCTTCTCCCAGCCCTCGGTGATCACCCGACCGTACAGGACGTCGGGGTCCAGTCGACGCAGCTCCTCTGCGAGGCATTCGCGAAGTGTGCGTCGGGGAAGGTGCAGGTCGTGGTTCGGCTGGCCCGGCTGCGTGAGCACGGCGACGCCCGGCGTCGGGCGCTCGAGGAGGATGTCTCCCGAATCACGCGTCAGGCGCACCGACTTGATGCCCTCAGCCCATTGGTCGGGGTCTTCGTACGACCACTGCACCGGCACATCGAGAGCCATCTGCAGCCACGCGGCCAGCAGCGCGGTGGACGGGGATGCCGATGCTCCGCGCACCTCGACCCCGGTGATCGGCTCGTACGGCGGCTGGTCGAGCACGGCCGCGAGCTGCTCGCGCCAGTGGGTCAGGCGCGTCCAGGCCAGGTCGGTGTCGCCGGGGGCATGAGTCTCACCGAGGAGCGCGAGCCGGTCGCGGACATCGTGCGCCGTCGCGGCGTCGGTGATGCGGCGCTGAGCGATCTTGCCGAGCGGGGACTGCGCCGGTGCGACGGGCGCGGACTCCGGCCACCAGGCGACCACGGGGGCGTCGGGCAGCAGGAGGCCCGTGATGAGGCTCTCCTCGTTGCTCGCGGCATCCCCGAAGGCGCGCAGGACGACGACCTCGCTGGCGCCGGCGTCGCCGCCGACGCGGATCTGCGCGTCGAGACGGGACTCGCCTTCACCTGTGGTGATCACGATCACACGCATCGGGTGCTCCCGCGAAGCGTCGTTGGCGGCATCGATCGCCGCCTCCGCCACTCCGTTGCGGGCAGCGATGACGAGGGTCAGCACGCGGCCGAGGGCGACAGCTCCGCCCTCCTCGCGCACCTTGACCAGCTGCTTCGCGACCTGGCTGACGGTCATGTCGGGAAGGTCGATGATCACGGGCGTCTCCAGACTCGTCCATCGCGGGCCAGCAGGTCGTCGGCGGATGCCGGTCCCCACGAGCCGGGCGCATACTGCTCCACCGGACCGCCCTGGGCGGCCCAGTACTTCTCGACCGGGTCGAGGATCTTCCAGGAGAGCTCGACCTCCTCGTGCCGCGGGAACAGCGGCGGATCGCCCAGCAGGACATCGAGGATCAGACGCTCGTACGCCTCAGGGCTCGCCTCCGTGAAGGCGTGGCCGTAGCCGAAGTCCATCGTCACGTCGCGGACGTTGGAGCCACTGCCAGGCACCTTCGAGCCGAAGCGGATCGTGACGCCCTCGTCCGGCTGCACGCGGATGACGAGCGCGTTCTGTCCGAGCTCGGACGCGTTGCCGCGGCCGAACAGGTGCTGAGGCGCGCGCTTGAAGACCACGGCGATCTCGGTCACACGACGGCCCAGACGCTTCCCCGTCCGCAGGTAGAAGGGCACATCCGCCCAGCGACGGGTGTCGATCTCGAGCTTGATCGCGGCGTACGTCTCCGTGGTCGACTCGGGGTTCATCCCCTCCTCTTCCAGGAAGCCGGTGACCTTCTCGCCACCCTGCCATCCGCCCGCGTACTGCCCGCGGGCGGTCGCGAGCGACAGGTCGTCGGGCACATGCACGGCCGCGAGGACCTTCTCCTTCTCGGCGCGCAGGTGCTCGGCCGAGAGACTGATCGGCTCCTCCATCGCTGTCAGCGCCAGCAGCTGCAGCAGGTGGTTCTGGATCACGTCTCGTGCGGCACCGATACCGTCGTAGTACCCGGCACGCCCGCCGACGCCGATGTCCTCGGCCATCGTGATCTGCACGTGGTCGACGTAGTTGCGGTTCCAGATCGGCTCGTACAGCTCGTTGGCGAAGCGCAGGGCCAGGATGTTCTGAACCGTCTCCTTGCCGAGGTAGTGGTCGATGCGGAAGATCGAGTCCGCGGGGAAGGCCACCTCGAGAGCGGCGTTCAGAGCCCGCGCGGACTCGAGATCGTGTCCGAAGGGCTTCTCGATCACGACACGACGCCAGCGCTCGTCATCGTCGCTGTTCTCGCCGACGAGACCGGATTCCTTGAGCTGCTTCGCGACCAGCGGGAAGTCCTTCGGCGGGATCGACAGGTAGAACGCGTGGTTGCCCATCGTCCCCCGTTCGACGTCGAGCTTCTCGATGGTGTCACGCAGCTTGCGGAAGGAGTCCGGGTTGTCGAACTCACCCGAGACGAAGCGGATGCCTTGCAGCAGCTGGGTCCACGTCTCTTCGCGGAACGGCGTGCGGGCGTGCTCCTTCACGGCGTCGTAGACGACCTGGGCGAAGTCCTGGTCCTCCCAGTCGCGTCGGGCGAATCCCACCAGGGCGAACCCGGGAGGGAGCAGACCGCGGTTCGCGAGGTCGTAGACCGCTGGCATCAGCTTCTTGCGTGAGAGATCTCCGGTGACGCCGAAGATCACGAGGGCGCTGGGGCCCGCGATCCTGTTGAGACGGCGGTCATCGGGGTCACGCAGCGGGTTGTGCCCGCGCGAGATGGGAACAGACATCGGTGGGGGATTCTCCTGCTGTTACTTCTGTGCGGCTTCGAAGAGGGCGAGCACGTCGTCCGAGGACTCGGTGATCGTCAGGGTGACGACGGGACGCCCGTGCTCGGCGAGCACGGCGGCATCACCGGCGGCCTGCGCCTGGATGAGCTGCCCGAAGGTGAAGGGCCGGTCGGGGATCTCGAGGTCGACCTCGGTGCGCTCCAGGATCTGCAGGAACACTCCCTGCGCGGGGCCGCCCTTGTGGTACTGGCCGGTCGAGTGCAGGAATCGGGGTCCCCACCCGAACGTGGTCGGCCGCCCGGAGTCTGCTGCGACGAGCTCACGCAGGCCCTGGAGCTGCGGAACCTCGAGACGGTTGACGTACGCCTGGATGGACACGTAGCCGTCGGCGGGGAGCTGGGCCCAGAGGGCGTCCAGCACGCCTTCGACCGTGCCAGAGGCGGCGAGGGCGGGGTCGGACACCCGGACCTCCACACCGTTCTCGACGAACGCCGGCGCCGTGGGCTCGGGGCGAGCGTCGAGCAGTCCGCGGGCGGCGACCTTCGCCGACTCGACGTCGGGCTGATCGAACGGGTTGATGTGCAGCAGGTGTCCGGCGATCGCGGTGGCGTACTCCCACACGATGAGCTGGGCGCCCAGCGTCCCGCTGACGAGGATCTCGCCCTCATGACGCTCGTGGAGGTGGAACTCGTTGGCGTCGTCTACCAGTCGCACGATCTGGAGGTCGGCCGGGACCGGATCGAGCTCGGGGGAGACGGGGAGCAGCACGACCGGGAGGATCCCCGTGCCCTCCTTGCCGGTGGACTCGGCGATGAGCTGCTCGATCCAGTCCGGCAGGCCCTTGATGTGCGTGCCATCGGTGATCAGACCGAGCTTGTCGCGTCGCGGGTTCGTGGCCGCGATCGCCGCCCCCAGTCGCAGAGCGGGGTTCTCGGCCGAGTCGACGGCGACCTCGAGCAGCGAAGCCTCGGCCTCGTTCAGAAGCTCGTCGATGTCGACGCCGGCGAGTCCCGACGGCACCAGCCCGAAGGCGGTGAGCGCCGAGTAGCGGCCGCCGACGTTCGGGTCCGCGTTGAAGACGCGGTATCCGGCCTCGCGGGCGGAGGCGTCGAGCGGTGAGCCGGGATCGGTGACGACCACGATGCGCTCGACGGGGTCGATCCCGAGATCGCGGAACGCGGCTTCGAACGTGCGGCGCTGGGAGTCGGTCTCGACGGTGGAGCCCGACTTCGACGACACGACCAGCACCGTGTCGGCGAGCCCTTCATCGAGGGCGGCGAGCACCTGGCCGGGAGCGGTCGAGTCGAGGATCGTCAGCGGCACGCCGGCCGTCTGCGCGATGACCTCGGGCGCGAGCGAGGAGCCTCCCATGCCGGCCAGCACGACCCGGGTGACGCCCTTGGCGTTGAGGTCGGCGCGGAGCGCGACGATCTCGGCGACGAGGGGACGCGAGACGGAGACGGCCTCCACCCATCCGAGTCGCACAGACGCTTCCGCCTCCGCCGCAGGACCCCAGAGCGTCGCGTCGCCACTGGTGATGCGGGAGGCGACGAGGTCGTGGACGAGGGCGGGAACCGTCTCGTCGATCGCGGCGCGCGCGGCGCCGGACGTGTGGATCGAGAAGGTCATCGCTGCGACTCCAGAGCCTCGGTGACCTGCGCGAGCAGATCGTGCCAGGAGTCGATGAACTTCGCGACCCCCTCGTCCTCGAGCACCTGTGTGATGTCGGTGAAGTCGATGCCGAGCTCGGCGATCCCCGCGAACACGGCGCGGGCGTCGTCGTAGCCGCCGGTGATGGTGTCACCGGTGACGACGCCGTGGTCGAAGGTGGCGTCGAGCGTCTTCTCCGGCATGGTGTTGACGACGCCCTGGGCGACGAGCTCGGTGACGTAGAGGGTGTCGGGAAGAGCCGGGTCCTTGACGCCGGTCGACGCCCACAGCGGGCGCTGCAGATTCGCCCCCGCGCCGAGCAGCGCCGTGGCGCGATCTCCGGCGAACGTCTTCTCGAACAGCTCGTACGCGAGGCGGGCGTTGGCGAGGCCTGCCTTGCTCTTGAGTGCTTCCGCCTCGGGAGTGCCGATCGCGGTGAGGCGCTTGTCGGTCTCGGTGTCGACGCGCGACACGAAGAACGAGGCGACCGAGTGGATGGTCGACAGGTCGATGCCCGCCGCCTTCGCGGTCTCGAGCCCTGTCAGGTATGCGTCGATGACCTCGGCGTAGCGCTCCAGGCTGAAGATCAGCGTCACGTTGACGCTGATGCCGGCGCCGATGGCCTCGGCGATGGCCGGAAGCCCCGCCTTGGTCGCGGGGATCTTGACGAGCAGGTTGGGGCGGTCGATCTTGGCCCACAGCTCCTTGGCCTGCGCGACGGTACCCGCGGTGTCATGCGCGAGGTCGGGGGAGACCTCGATCGAGACGCGGCCGTCGACGTGGTCGGAGGCCTCCCACACGGGGCGGAACACGTCGAGGGCTGCGGCGACGTCCTGCGTGGTGGCAGCGAAGACCGCTTCCTCCGCGGTGGCACCGGAGCCGGCGAGCTCAGTGACCTGCGCGTCGTACGACGTGTCGTTCTTGTCGGTGATCGCGTTGGCGAAGATCGTCGGGTTCGTGGTGACGCCGACGACATTCTTCGTGTCGATGAGGTTCTGCAGGTTGCCGGAGGAGATGCGGGTGCGGGAGAGGTCGTCGAGCCAGATGCTGACGCCTGCGGCGGCGAGCTGCGCGGTGGGGGTGCTCATGCGTTCTCCTTGGTGCTGTTGGCCGCGATGGTCTCGCGGGCGGCCGCGATGACGGCCTCGGTGGTGATGCCGAACTTCTCGAAGAGGGTCTTGTAGTCGGCGGAGGCGCCGAAGTGGTCGATGCCGACCGAGCGGCCGCGGTCGCCCACGATGCCGCGCCAGCTGAGCACGGAGCCCGCTTCGACCGACACGCGGGCGGTGACTGCTGCCGGGAGCACGCTCTCGCGGTACTCGGCGTCCTGCTCGTCGAACCACTCCAGCGACGGAGCGGAGACCACGCGCACGTTCACGCCCTCGGCGGCGAGAGCCTCACGGGCGTTGACCGCCAGCTGCACCTCGGACCCGGTGGCGACGATGATGACGTCCGGCGTGCCGTTCGGCGCCTCGGCGAGAACGTAGGCGCCCTTTGCGGCGTTGTCGGCGGAGGCGAAGGTGTCGCCTTCGGCAGCACCATCGCCGCGCTCGAACACCGGGATGTTCTGACGCGTCAGTGCGATGCCGGCGGGGCCTTCGTGACGACGGAGGATCTCCAACCAGGTCGCAGCGGTCTCGTTCGCGTCAGCCGGGCGCACGACCGTGAAGTTCGGGATCGCACGAAGCGTGGCGAGCTGCTCGATCGGCTGATGCGTCGGGCCATCCTCGCCGAGGGCGACGGAGTCGTGGGTCCAGACGAAGATGCTGGGCACGTTCATGAGGGCGGCCAGACGGACGGGCGGACGCATGTAGTCGCTGAAGATCAGGAACGTACCACCGAACGCCCGGGTCGGGCCGTGCAGGACGATGCCGTTGATGATCGCGCCCATAGCGTGCTCACGGATGCCGAAGTGCAGCACGCGACCGTAGGGGTTTCCTGACCACTCATGCGTCGACCACTCAGCGGGGATGAACGACGGGGCGCCCTTGATCGTGGTGAGGTTCGACTCGGCGAGGTCGGCGGAACCGCCCCACAGCTCCGGAAGCTCCGCAGCGAGGGCGTTGATGACCTGACCGGACGCGGCGCGGGTCGAGACCTCCTTGCCGGCCTCGAACACGGGGAGCGCGGCAGCGATGTCGGTGGGCAGTTCGCGTGCTTCGAGGCGGTCGAGAAGGGCCTTCTTCTCCGGGTTGGCGGCGGCCCACGCGTCGAACGACTCCTGCCAGGACGCACGCACCTCGGCCGCACGGGCGGCGAGCCCGCGAGTGCGCTCGATCACGTCGTCGGCGACCGCGAAGTGCTCCTCGGGGTCGAAGCCCAGGACCTTCTTGGTCGCGGCGAGCTCATCCGCACCGAGCGCGGAACCGTGGATCTTCCCGGAGTTCCGCTTGCCGGGCGACGGCCAGCCGATGATCGTCTTGAGGATGATCAGCGACGGCTTCGACGTCTCACCCTTCGCAGCCTCGATCGCCGCGTACAGCTCGGCGACGTCCTCGACGTACTCGCCGGACTTCTTCCAGTCGACGACCTGCACCTGCCAGCCGTAGGCCTCGTAGCGAGCGGCGACGTCCTCGGTGAAGGCGACGTTCGTGTCGTCCTCGATGGAGATCTGGTTGGAGTCGTAGATCGCGATCAGGTTGCCGAGCTGCTGGTGGCCCGCGAGCGACGAGGCCTCGCTGGTCACGCCCTCCTGCAGGTCGCCGTCGCCGGCGATCACGTACACGAAGTGGTCGAACGGGCTCGTGCCCGCAGCGGCCTCGGGATCGAACAGGCCGCGCTCGTAGCGTGCGGCGTAGGCGAAGCCCACGGCGGAGGCCAGGCCCTGCCCGAGAGGACCGGTCGTGATCTCGACGCCCTTGGTGTGGCCGTACTCCGGGTGGCCCGGCGTGAGGGAACCCCACGTACGGAGGGCCTTGAGGTCGTCGAGCTCGAGCCCGAAGCCGCCGAGGTAGAGCTCGACGTACTGGGTGAGCGACGAGTGGCCGGCCGACAGGATGAAGCGGTCGCGCCCCAGCCAGTCGACATCGGTCGGGTCGTGGCGCAGAACGCGCTGGTACAGGAGATACGCGGCGGGAGCGAGGCTCATCGCGGTGCCGGGGTGACCGTTGCCGACCTTCTCGACGGCATCGGCCGCCAGGATCCGTGCGGTGTCCACCGCGCGTCGATCGATCTCATCCCACTGCAATTCCGACACGTTCATGCCCTTTCCGACAGTTTCGAGGGCGCCCGTATTCCCTGGCAGGTCCGCGACTTCACGGTGAGGTGCACATCGCCGGGCGCGCGAGTGGTTTCAGCATAGCGGTGACGTGAGTCGCACTACGCGGGACCGGGAGCCGGAACACGTCATCCCGTGTCATACACTGGAGAGGTTGTCCGGTCACACGTGCGGAGGAGGCGATCGAGATCTCGACGATGTCTGATCAGACCGTGAGGAAGTCGTCCGTCGGTCGCACGGTGAAGGCCTATATCACCCTCACCAAGCCGCGTGTCCTCGAGCTCCTGCTCGTGTCCACCGTGCCGGTGATGTTCCTTGCGCAGGGAGGAATGCCGAACCTGTGGCTCGTGCTGGCCACCGTCATCGGCGGCTCGATGAGCGCCGGTTCGGCGGCGTCCTTCAACATGTACCTCGATCGCGACATCGACGCGCACATGCATCGCACCGAGAACCGTCCGCTCGTCACGGGCGAGGTCAGCCCGCGTGGCGCGCTGATCTTCTCCTGGACGCTGGCGGTCGCCTCCACGGGCTGGCTCCTGCTGACGACCAACTGGCTCACCGCTGCGCTGTCGGCGACGGCCATCTTCTTCTACGTCGTGATCTACACGATGATCCTCAAGCGCCGTACCGAGCAGAACATCATCTGGGGCGGTATCGCCGGCTGCTTCCCCGTGCTGATCGGGTGGTCGGCGGTCACCGGCTCGCTCGACTGGCCCGCCTTCATCCTGTTCCTCCTGGTCTTCCTGTGGACGCCGCCGCACTACTGGCCGCTGTCGATGAAGTACAAGGACGACTACGAAGACGTCGACGTCCCCATGCTGGGTGTCACGCGCAACGCCTCCCAGGTCGGCCTCCAGGTGATCCTCTACGCGTGGGCCACCGTCGCCTGCTCGCTCCTCCTGGTGCCGATCGCCGGCATGGGACTCGTGTACACGGTGTCAGCCGCCGTGTTCGGTGGATGGTTCATCTACGAATCGCACCGTCTCTACAACCGCGCCGTCCACGGGACCGAGCCGCGTCCGATGCGCGTGTTCCACGCGTCCATCACATACCTGACGCTGATCTTCGTCGCGGTCGCGGTCGACCCGCTGCTTCCTTTCTGACCTGACGCAGGGAGGCTGGTCTCCCAGAACGACGGAGCGGCGCCGAGGATGTCCTCGGCGCCGCTCCGTCGTTCTGTGCTCAGGGATCACCTGCGCACAGGCGCTCAGCGGGTGATCGACGGGGAGTCGTCTGAGTTCGCGTCCTTCGCCGGCGCGTCATCGAGCGCGGCCGCCGGCGCCGCAGCGGCGTCGGATCCCGCGTCGGCGTCCGCCGCAGTGTCCGTGACGGGCGAAGCGGTGTCCGTGACAGGAGCGTGCGTCTCGTCGGGGGCGGCGGTCCAGTCGATCGCCTCGACGACTGCAGGAGCGGGGGACGCGACGAGTGCGCGGGCGGCGACGAGTCCGAGCGTGAGCAGGATGCCGACGATCCCTGCGGCGAGCACTCCGGCACCCACGACGACGAGCGACTGTCCGACGTAGACCTCGACGCCGGTGGCGGTGCCATCCAGCAGCGTGGTCGTCATCGTGGCGATCTGACCGGAGATCAGCCAGGCGCCGACGGCCGTCGTGGCGAGGGAGACGACCAGGAGCAGCCAGAATCCGATGCTTCGAGTGAGTGACTTGTTCATGACACCCACCCTTGCGGATGCGCTGATGAGCCCGCGATGCGGGAGCTATGAGTCGACTGTGCGGAGATCAGTCCTCGACGGCGGCCGTGCGCTTCAGATGCAGCACGACGACCGTGTAGGTGGCTGCCGAGAGCGAGGCCAGCACCATGTGGATCCCGACGAGGAGCGGGGGGAGGCCCTCTCGTGCCTGCCACACGCCCACACCGACCTGGACGAGGATCGCGAGCACGAGGACGAGGAGCCAGCGGCGGGGCTCCAGACGCTGTACCCAGGCGGTCACCGTCAGGAAGACGACCAGCGCGGCGAGGATGTAGCCGGGCCAGGAGTGCACGTGCGCAAGCACCGTCGCGTCGAAGCCGTGGCGCAGGACGTCGGCGTCACCGGAATGCGGTCCCGACCCCGTCGTGAGGACGCCGAACACGATCGTGACGGCGAGTGCGAGGCCCGTCACGTGGGTCACGGCTGCGAACCAGGCGGGCACTGCGCGCTCTCGCGGGCCGGCGGGCGTCCGGAGCCGCACCAGGAACGCCGCGGTGATGCAGACGAGCAGCAGCGACGACGTGTAGTGGAAACCGACGATGAACGGGTTCAGCCCGGTCAGGACGGTGATGCCGCCGACGAGGGCCTGCGCGACGACGCCGATCAGCACGAGCCAGGCGAGCAGGACGAGGTCGCGCCTGGTGGGAGTCGAGCGCACGGAGCGGACTGCCGCAGCGATCACGGCGACCAGCAGCACCCCCAGGGCGATCGGCGAGGCGGGGAAGTGCAGAGGAGCGGCGATGGCGAACGCGGCGGCAGCCGCGACGATCCCGCCCAAGGCGAACCAGAGCGCGTTGACGAGGCCGCGCTTTCCGGTGAACAGGTGCAGCACCAGCAGCACGACGACGAGGGCGATGATCCCGACGACACCGGTCATCAGGCGGTTGCCGAACTCGATGATCCCGTGGATGCCCTGCACCTCGAGGATGGGAACGAGGGAGTCCGGGGTGCACAGCGGCCAGTCCGAGCATCCGAGGCCCGAACCGGTGAGGCGGACGGCTCCGCCGGTGCCGATGATGATGGTCTCGCTGAGGAACGACAACCACGCGAAGACCGTCAACGCACGCCCCCAGGACGCGGAACGAGGAGCGACCCCTCGCGTCGTCGAGGTGGTGGGGATCAACGTCTCGGGCATAAGTCCTCCGGACCGCGCGAGACGTGGCGGGCATGGCCCGTCCGCCAGGCGGAACCTGTAGAATCGGATTGTTGCGATGGGCGCTGACAGCGCTGAAGCATCGTCAACAGTTTAGGCGCGATGGAAGCGCCGGTGATGAGGGCCCACCAACGGCACCCGCTCCCGCAGACTCGACGGGGATCAGGTGTGTCGGGGCGGATGACACCGTTTGGGACCTGTGAGGAGAGTGTTGGATGTCGGATGTGCTGATCGACCGCCCGGAGCTTGACGGTCTGGGGGTGTACGAATTCGGCTGGCACGATGAGGATGCTGCGGGTGCCATCGCGAAACGCGGCATCTCCGAAGATGTCGTCCGGGGGATCTCGAGCCTCAAGAACGAACCCGAATGGATGCTGAAGACCCGGCTCAAGGGATACCAGCTCTTCGGGCGCAAGCCGATGCCGACGTGGGGTGCAGACCTCAGCGAGATCGACTTCGACAACATCAAGTACTTCGTCCGCTCCACCGAGAAGCAGGCGCAGACGTGGGAAGACCTCCCCGCCGAGATCCGCGAGACCTACGAGCGTCTCGGGATCCCCGAGGCCGAGCGTCAGCGCCTGGTCGCCGGAGTCGCCGCGCAGTACGAGTCCGAGGTCGTGTACCACCAGATCCGCGAGGACCTCGAGGCCCAGGGCGTCATCTTCATGGACACCGACACCGCTCTGCGCGAGCACCCCGAGTTCTTCGAGGAGTACTTCGGCACGGTCATCCCCGCCGGTGACAACAAGTTCGCCGCGCTGAACACCGCTGTCTGGTCGGGCGGATCGTTCGTCTACGTCCCCAAGGGCGTGCACGTCGAGATCCCGCTGCAGGCCTACTTCCGCATCAACACCGAGAACATGGGCCAGTTCGAGCGGACCCTGATCATCGCCGACGAGGACAGCTACGTCCACTACATCGAGGGCTGCACGGCCCCGATCTACAAGTCGGACTCCCTGCACTCGGCCGTCGTCGAGATCATCGTGAAGAAGAACGCCCGTGTGCGCTACACGACGATCCAGAACTGGTCGAACAACGTGTACAACCTCGTCACCAAGCGTGCCGTGGCTTACGAAGGCGCGACCATGGAGTGGGTCGACGGCAACATCGGCTCCAAGGTGACGATGAAGTACCCGTCGATCTACCTGATGGGCGAGCACGCGAAGGGCGAGACCCTGTCCGTCGCCTTCGCCGGACCCGGTCAGCACCAGGACGCTGGCGCGAAGATGATCCACATGGCGCCGTACACGCAGTCGTCGATCGTCTCGAAGTCGATCGCACGCGGAGGCGGCCGTGCCGGTTACCGCGGCGAGGTCCGTGTCGATGCCGCTGCGCACCACTCCGCGAACACCGTGCGCTGCGATGCCCTGCTCGTGGACACGAAGTCGCGCTCCGACACCTACCCGGCCATCGACATCCGCGTCGATGACGTGCAGCTGGGCCACGAGGCCACGGTCTCCAAGGTCAGCGAGGAGCAGCTCTTCTACCTGCAGTCCCGCGGTATGCCCGAGGACGAGGCCATGGCGATGATCGTGCGCGGTTTCATCGAGCCGATCGCCCGAGAACTGCCGATGGAGTACGCCATGGAACTGAACAAGCTCATCGAGATGGGCATGGAAGGATCGGTCGGCTAAATGGCGGCCTCGACGACAGCGCCCAGTGAGGCGCAGCACACGAACGCGCACATCGACCCTGCGGCTCAGGTCGCGGCGGCGGGCTTCGTCCCGGTGCAGACCCGCTCCGAGCGGCCGCACTCGTTCGAACCGTCCGACTTCGGAGCACCGACCGGACGCGAGGTCAACTGGAAGCACACGCCGGTGGCGAAGCTCGCCGGACTCTTCTCCGATGAGCCGGGCGAGGAGAACGCCGTGACCTACGGTCTCGACGCTGTCGAGGCGTTCCTGGAGCCCTCCTCGGATGAGGAAGGGCCCTACGGGGAGTTCTTCCGTCCTGAAGATCTCTCCAGCGCCCTCGCCTGGAAGCATGGCCCGCGTGGACTGCACATCCAGCTCCCGGCTGAGGCAGAGCTCGACGAGCCGGTCGTGGTCCCGATCACGGGCACGGGCGCCGATAAGCGTGCGTTCGGTCAGATCCTCATCGAGGCGAAGCCGCACTCGCGCGGCACCGTCGTGCTCGACCACTCCGGTTCCGCGCAGTACGCGCAGAACGTCGAGATCATCGTGCGCGACGGCGCGAGCCTGACCGTCATCAGCCTGCAGCGCTGGGACGATGACGCGGTGCACGCCGCGGCTCACCAGGCCACCGTCGGTGCCGATGCCACGCTGAAGCACTTCGTCATCAGCTTCGGCGGCGGTGTCGTGCGCGTGAACCCGAGCGTCGAGCTCACGGGCGCCGGATCCGAGGGATACCTCTACGGGCTGTCCTATGCCGACGGCGGTCAGCACCTCGAGAGCCAGGTCTACCTGCACCACAAGGGTGCGCACACCAAGGGCGACGTGCTCTACAAGGGCGCGCTGCAGGGCGAGGACGCACACAGCGTCTGGATCGGCGACGTGCTGATCGGTGCCGACGCAACAGGCACCGACTCCTACGAGGCGAACCGCAACCTGGTGCTGACCGAGGGTGCTCGTGCCGACTCGATCCCGAACCTCGAGATCGAGACCGGCGACATCCTGGGAGCCGGGCACGCGAGTGCGACCGGTCGTTTCGACGACGAGCAGCTCTTCTACCTTCAGGCCCGCGGCATCACCGAGGAGGAGGCCCGTCGTCTGGTCGTGCTCGGATTCCTCACCGATATCGTGCAGCGCCTCGGCATCCCCACCCTCGAGACCGAGTTGCTGGCGGCCATCGAGGCGGAGCTCGCCGAGGTGAGCGCATGACCGCCGAACGCGTCTGCGGAGTCTCCGACCTCGAACAGGACACACCGCTGCGCGTGGACCCGAGCGGCGTGCCCATCACGGTGATCAAGGACGGCGAAGGAGTGATCCACGCCATCGGCGACACCTGCACGCACGGCGACATCTCGCTGTCCGAGGGCTTCGTTGAGGGCGACACGGTGGAGTGCTGGGCACACGGCTCCGCGTTCTCCCTCCTCACCGGCAAGCCCCAGAATCTCCCCGCGTATGAGCCGGTCCCGGTTTACGTCGTCCAGATCGACGGCGACGACGTGCTCATCGATCCGACTGTGATTAAGGAAGTCTGAAGAATGTCTGTTCTCGAGATCCGCGACCTGCATGTGACGGTCGAGACCGAGGCGGGGACCACCCCGATCCTCAACGGAATCAACCTCACCATGAACACGGGGGAGACCCACGCGATCATGGGCCCCAACGGCTCCGGCAAGTCCACGCTGGCGTACACGATCGCCGGTCACCCGAAGTACACGGTGACGTCCGGTTCGATCACGTTCGACGGTCAGGACGTGCTGGAGATGAGCGTCGACGAGCGGGCCCGTGCCGGCCTGTTCCTCGCGATGCAGTACCCGGTGGAGATCCCCGGCGTGACGGTGACGAACTTCCTCCGCACGGCCAAGACCGCCCTCGACGGCGAAGCGCCGGCGATCCGCGGCTGGACCAAGGACGTCAAGGAGGCCATGTCGAACCTGCGCATGGACCCGAAGTTCGCGCAGCGCAACGTCAACGAGGGTTTCTCCGGTGGCGAGAAGAAGCGCCACGAGATCCTCCAGCTCGAGGTGCTGAAGCCGAAGTTCGCCGTGCTCGACGAGACCGACTCCGGCCTCGACGTCGACGCGCTCAAGATCGTCTCCGAGGGCGTCAACCGCGCGAAGGAGTCCACCGGACTCGGCGTGCTGCTGATCACGCACTACACCCGCATCCTCCGCTACATCCGCCCCGACTTCGTCCACGTGGTGGTCGCGGGAAAGATCGTCGAAGAGGGCGGCCCCGAGCTCGCAGACCGGCTGGAGAACGAGGGATACGACCGTTTCCTCGACCCCGCAGCCCCCATCGAGGCGTAGGCTGATCGCATGACAGCGACCCTCACGGACGAGAAGTACGACGCGGTCACCGAGGCTCTCAAAGACGTCATGGACCCCGAGCTCGGGATCAACGTCGTCGACCTCGGCCTCATCTACGACCTCGCCTGGGATGACGAGAACGACGCTCTCGTCATCCACATGACGCTGACCAGCGCCGGCTGCCCGCTCACCGACGTCCTCGAGGATCAGACCGCTCAGGCTCTGGACAGCGTCGTCGATCGCTTCCGGATCAACTGGGTCTGGATGCCCCCGTGGGGTCCGGAGCGGATCACGGACGACGGGCGCGACATGATGCGCGCTCTCGGATTCGCGATCTGACCGCACAGAACGTCAAGCAGGACGAAGCGGGCGCGACTACGCGCCCGCTTCGCTGACTCCGCACCGGTGCGGGGCGAGACTCGGGAGAACGAATGCTTCAGGTGAAAGCCCTGCCCTTGGCCGAGCTTCGCGAGCGGACGAGCGAGAAGTGGCGGGAGTATCCGGCCGACGTGCTTCCCCTGTTCGTCGCCGAGACCGACTTCCCTCTCGCGCCTGCCATCACGGCGGCCCTGCAGCGTGCGGTCGAGATCGGCGACACCGGCTATATGGCGTCGAGGACCCCTCTTGCGCAGGCCTTCTCGGACTTCGCATCCCGCCGTTACGGGTGGGAGCCCGACCCCGCGCGAATCCGCAGCACGGCGGATGTGAGCATGGGGATCGTCGAGATCCTGCGCCGTGTCACGCAGCCGGGGGAGCGCGTGGTCGTGACGCCGCCGGTCTATCCGCCCTTCTACGACCTGGTCGCCGAAGCCGGTGCGGAGGTGGAGCGGGTTCCCTTCCGCGACACCGGGACCCGGTGGGAGCTGGATCTGGACGGGATCCGCGCCGCCTTCGAAGACGGAGCGACGGCCATCCTGCTCTGCAACCCCCACAACCCCACCGGTACGGTGCACGGACGCGACAGCCTCACTGCTCTCGCGGAGCTCGCCGACGAGTTCGGTGTCGCCGTGGTGTCGGACGAGATCCACGCGCCGCTCGCCCAGCCGGGTTCGGGGTTCACACCTTTCCTCGCGGTGAGTGATGTCGCGCAGCGGGTGGGGTACGCGCTCGTGAGCGCGAGCAAGGCCTTCAACCTCGCCGGGCTCAAATGCGCCCTCATGGTCACGGCCGACGACGAGACGAGCGCCGTGGTGCGCGGACTCCCGGTCGAGGTCGAATGGCGCACCGGGCAGTTCGGTCTGCTCGCCGCCGTCGCTGCGTTCTCGGAGGAGAGCGACGAGTGGCTCGACGGGCTGCTGCGCACTCTGGACGAGAACCGCCTGCTGCTCGGGGATCTGCTCGCCGCGCACCTCCCCGGAGCGCGGTACCGCATTCCCGATGCCGGCTACCTGGCGTGGATCGACCTCACCGCGTTGGAGTGGGGCGACAACCCGGCCAGACGGATCCTGAAGGACGCGAAGGTCGCCCTGCACTTCGGGCCCGCCTTCGGCGCGGAGGGCGCAGGCCACGTGCGGTTGAACTTCGGCACCAGTCCGGAGATCCTCACCGAGGCCATCGAGCGCATCGCGTCGCTCGTCGGCCGATGACCGCCCCGTCCGAGGCCGCGACGATCTGGGATCGTCACCGCATCTGGGTGACCCTCGGCGCGGTCGCACTGATCTTCCTCGCGGCGATCGAGGCTCTCGCCGTCACGACCGTCATGCCCATCGTGAGCGCGGCCCTGAATGGAGAGGCGCTCTACGCCGTCGCCTTCGCGGGGACGCTGGCCACGAGCGTGATCGGCATGGTCGCGACCGGAGCATGGTCGGACGCCCGGGGTCCCCGCGGCGCGCTGTACGTCGCCGTGTCGCTCTTCATCGTCGGCCTGCTGATCTCGGGCTTCGCCGTCACGATGCACCAGTTCCTGATCGGGCGACTGGTGCAGGGGCTGGGGACGGGTGGACAGACGGTCGCGCTCTATGTCGTGGTGGCGCGGCTGTACCCGCCTCACCTGCACGGGCGCATCTTCGCCGCCTTCGCCGCGGCTTGGGTCGTCCCGTCGATGGTCGGTCCGTTCCTCGCGGGAGCCGTCGCCGAGTATCTCGACTGGCGCTGGGCCTTCCTCGGCGTGGCCGTGCTCACCGCTTCGGCTTTCCTCATGATCGCGGTGCGGCTCCGTGGGGTCGACCTGGGGCAGGGGGAACCGCAGGATCGGAGGGCGCTCGTCGTCCGGCTGCTGCTCGCAGTGGTGGTGGCGGTACTCGCGGTCGTCATCGGCTTCTCGGCCGAGATGGAGCCGTCGATCGGGTGGCCCGTCGCGATCGGAGCCGTGCTGGCGATCGGGTTCGCGGTGCTGCCGCTGTTGCCACGGGGTACGCTTCGAGCCGGACCCGGGTTGCCCAGCGTCGTGCTGATGCGCGGCATCGTCGCCGGTGCGTTCTTCGCCACGGAGGCCTACATCCCGTATCTGCTCATGAGGAAGTTCGACTTCAGTGCGACCTGGGCGGGCATCGCCCTGATGCTGGCGGCACTGGCGTGGGCAACCGCCTCAGCCCTGCAGGGGCGGTTCGGAGAGCGTCTGGGCAACCGCCGCATCACGGCGATCAGCCTGGGCTCGCTGCTGATCGCGATGCTGTGCGTGCTCTTCGCTACGGTCTTCGATGTCTCGCCCGCTCTGGTGGTCGTCGGCTGGGCATTCGCCGGCGGCGGGATGGGCCTGCTCTACCCGCGCCTGACCGTGTTGACGCTCGCGTACTCGAACGAGACCAATCAGGGGTTCAACTCGTCCGCGTTGTCGATCTCGGACGCCTCAGGATCGGCTGTCGCGATCGCGCTGGCGGGTCTCGGTGTGGCGACGCTCGGCGGCGGGGCCGGGGCGTTCAGCGCCGTCTTCGGGTTCTGCATCGCCCTCGTGGCGCTGGCTGTGGTGCCCGGTCTCAGGCTCGGGCACGCGGCCGAGTCTCCGGCGACCTGAGCGCTCCCGCGAGGGCGGCGACCCCGAGGTCGAAGACGCGGTCGAGTCCGGCGGTGACATCCGCATCCTCCGCGGCCGGGAGCGCGCCGTGGCTGTCGGCGTGCATGCGCTGCTGCACGAGCGTGGCGTGGCCCAGCACGAAGTGGAGGATGGCGATTCCTCGATCCTCGGCATCCGAGGCTCCCTGTGCACGCAGGGTGTCGACCAGAGCCTTCTGCGCAGTGGAGGAACCGAGCTGGAGTGCGTAGGTGCTGAGGACCAGCTCGGCTCCGTCACGATAGGCGAAGAGGGCATCGCGGATGCCGCGCGCTGTGACGATGATGTCCGTTCCACCGTGCGGTATCGACGCGGTGATCCGGTCGGCGAGCTCGGCGAGCAGCTCCTGCTTGTTCGCGAAGTGCCAGTAGAGGGCGCTCGGCTGCAGGTCGAGGCCCGCGGCGATACGTCGCATGGAGAGGTCGGCGAGTCCTACCTCATCGAGCAGGGCGAGTGCGCTCCGTGCCACGCTGTCGCGGTCGTGTCGGGCCGGATTGGGCTCTGGGCTCATGCTCCGATTATAGTGAACGACGTTCAGGTGAACAGTGTTCAGGTGCGACGCGGAGGAAGCAGCGGTGGAGAGTTCCTCATCGATCGGACCCGCTCCGATCACCCTCGACCGGGTGTCGGTCGAGATCGACGGGCGCATGGTGCTGCACGACGTCAGCGTCGGGTTGACCGCACGGACGACGGCGGTGATCGGAGCCAACGGCTCAGGCAAGTCGACCTTCGCGCGCCTCCTCAACGGCCTCATCGCGCCGCGAGACGGAACCGTCTCGGTACACGGACTCGACACCGTCCGAGACCGCGCCGCCGTGCGCAAGCTCGTCGGTTTCGTCTTCACCAACCCCGATGCGCAGATCCTGATGCCGACTCCGGCCGAAGACCTCGCGCTCTCGCTCCGAGGGCGTCCGAAGTCCGAGGTGTCCGAACTCGTGAGGGAGACGCTCGAGACGCACGGTCTGGCGGAGCACGCGGACGTTCCGGCGGCCGCCCTGTCCGGCGGGCAGAAGCAGCTGCTCGCCCTGGCTTCCGTGCTGATCGCCGATCCACATGTGATCGTCGCCGACGAGCCGACGACCCTGCTCGATCTGCGCAATTCCCGTCGCATCGCCGATCTGCTGCTCGGGATCCAGGCTCAGATCGTCATCGTCACACACGACCTCGAACTGGCCTCTCGCTGCGACAGCGCGTTGCTCTTCGACGAGGGACGCATCGTGACCTCCGGCGTGCCCTCGCGTGTGATCGCTGCGTATCGGGAGGCGTGCGCGTGATCGCGCTGTATCACCCGGGGACGGGGATCGTGCATCGGGCGCCGGCCGCGCTCAAGCTGGGGATGCTGGCGATCGGAGCCCTCGTCCTGTCGCTGTATCCGCACGATCCGGTGAGCATCGCGGTCGTGCTCTTCGTGGTGGTGGGGCTCTACCGCGTGAGTGGACTCCCGTTCCGCGTGCTCGCCGCCGAGGCGTGGCGCCTGCGCTGGATCGTGCTCGTGCTCGCAGCTGCGCTCCTGATCTTCGTGTCGCCCGAGGCGGCATGGATCAGCACAGGACGTGTGGTCGCGGTGCTGCTCCTCGCCGGTCTGCTCACTCTGACCACGAGGATGTCGGCGCTGCTCGATGTCCTGCAGCAGCTGCTGCGACCGTTGCGTCGGCTCGGAGTCGATCCCGAGGCGGTGGCCCTGACGATCTCCCTGACCCTCACGACCGTCCCGGTGATCGCGGGGTTCGCCGTGCGCGTGCGGGAGGCGGAGCAGGCTCGTGGTGCACGGCTGGGTATCCGCACGGTGGTGCCGTTGCTCGTGCTCGCTCTGAAGCATGCGGATGATGTCGGAGACGCCCTGGCGGCCAGAGGCATCGGCTGACTCACACGAGGGCCGGCGCGACGGGGACCGTCGACGGTCGCTGCCTTGCGGTCCGTGGCGTCGGGAGCGAAGCCAGCCGCAGAGAACCAGCGATCAGCGCGAGTGCGATCAGGGCGGTTGCGACGGACGTGCCGAGGACCAGCAGCAGGACGATCCCGACCAGGGCGCTGAGAGCGCTGGCGACGATGCGACCGGGCGAAGACGCGGCGGCGGGTGCGGCCTGCGATTCGAACCGCGTGAACGCGATGGCGACGACGGCCGTGAGAGCGAGCGCGGTCGCGAGCCACAGCGGGCGTCCCGACCACCACGCCGCGCTGTCCAGGGCCGGAAGCGCGGCGCCGGTCAAGAGTGCGAACGCGGCCGTCGAGCCCGCCATGAGCAGCAGCACGGGCATGTGCCAGAGGTAGATCGTCATGGTCCGCACCGTCACGAAGGCGGTGAACGCGGCCACGTGCGGCTGTCGGCTGAATCGCTCGAGACGCTCGCGGTGCAGGGAGAGCAGGCTCGTGTGCGCGACCCCCACGAGGAGGAGGGCAGCCGTCGGCGGATTGATGTTCGCGATGAGGTCGGCGGAGTAGACGCCGACGGCGAACGTCATGATGAGCGCGAGGACGGCCGCGAGGCCCGCAACGATGCGGATCCGTCGGCTGAGGCGCTCGATGTGTCCATCGGCGAGGAAGAAGCCGAGCTGTTGGAGGGCCATCCACACGAAGGCGAGATTCAGGAAGCCCAGGCCCTCGACGCCGGAGACTCCGCGGAGGACGTCGATCGCGATCGCAGCAGCGGCAAGGGCGCCGATCGTCCACAGCGGCGCACGGCGGTGAGCGGCGGCGAAGAGGGGGAGAAGCGCCTGGCAGAGGAGGAAGACCCCGAGGAACCAGAGCGGCTGGCCATAACGGAACCCGGCCGTCGCGATGAGGTCGGCGGGAACGCCGAAGATCGTGAGCAGAGCGAGCGCGAGCCCGACGACCGCGATCGTCAGGATCGCGGGGCGCAACAGTCGGTGAACGCGGCCGGCGACGAATCCGACCGCCGTGCCGCCGCGCTGCCGCATGCGCTGATGCGCGAGGAATCCGGAGAATCCACCGATCACGAAGAACAGCGGCATCACCTGCAGGAGCCAGCTCAGCGGAGCGATCCACGCGGTGCCGTCGCTGGCGTTCTCGAAGATCGGACCGGAATCGCCGACCGTGACGCCCACCATGATCGCGTGCAGCAACACGACCCCGAGCACGCAGAGAGCCCGCAGGAAGTCGATGCCCGTATCGCGGGATGTGCGCAGCCCGGCGGCGACGGGCGGTGTCTGGACGATGGCCATGAGTCCTCCTCGGAAGCGATGTTCCAGGAGACTATGGACGTGGTGCGGGCGGAGACATCACCCTCGGGTCCCGTCGTACCCCCTACGACGGGATGAGTCGCGGCGATGCGTCGTCAGGACGAAGGCTCGACGAGCCCGGTGTCGTACGCCAGGATCACGGCGTGCACGCGGTCACGGAGGTTCAGCTTGGCGAGCACCTTGCCCACATGTGTCTTGACGGTCTGCTCGGCGATGAACAGCTCGGCGGCGATCTCGGTGTTGGAGCGGCCTCGACCGATGAGCACGAGGACTTCCCGTTCGCGGTCGGTGAGGTCGGCGAGCGCCGTCGCTGCGCGTGGAGTCCGGGGTCGGCGTCCGGCGAACTGCTCGATCATGCGTCGTGTCACGCTGGGAGCGAGGAGAGCATCACCGCCGGCGACGACGCGCACGGCGTGCACGAGCTCCTCCGGCAGCGCATCCTTCAGTAGGAAACCGCTGGCACCGGCCTCGAGCGCGTCGTACACGTAGTCATCGATGTCGAACGTCGTGAGCATGATGATCCGGGGGACATGCGCCGCGGGGTACGAAGGCCCGAGGATGCGACGAGTGGCTTCGATGCCGTCCAGTTCCGGCATCCGCACGTCCATGAGGATCACGTCGGGGTCGAGGCGCGCCGCGAGCGTGACCGCCTCCGCACCGTCGGCCGCTTGGCCGGCCACCCTGATGCCATCGTGGGCGTCGAGGAGCGCCCCGAAGCCGGCACGGACCATGGCCTGGTCATCGGCGATGAGCACGTTGATCGTCACGAGCGTTCCTTGTTGTGAGGGGCGGAGTTGTGAGGGGCGGTGTTGTGAGGGGCGGTGTCGCGAAGGGCGGTGTCGCGAGGGGTGGCATCGAGAGGAGTGGCAGATGAAGGGAGGTCGGCCGGTGAGGGATCATTCGGGCTGACCGGGAGGACGGCCTCGACCTCCCAGCCCCCGTCGCTCGAGGGGCCGGCGGAGAGGCTCCCACCGAGGAGTTCCGCGCGTTCCCGCATGCCGCGCAGACCGTATCCGCCCACGTGACCGTCCGGAAGGCGGGGCGGGGCGGTGTTGTGCACCACGATCCGGATCGATCGGGACTCGGCGCGCACGCGCACGGCGATCTGTGCCCCAGGGGCGTGACGGACGGCGTTGCTCAGAGCCTCTTGGACGATGCGGAAGGCGGCGATCTGGACGGCGGGCGTCGCCGCCGTAGCGGCGTCCCCACCCTCCAGGACGAGTCCGACCTCGACGCCGGCGCGGCGGATGCTGTCGACCAGGGAGGGGATATCGTCGATGCCCTGCTGCGGAGCGAGCTCGGCACTCTGATCCTCGGTGCGCAGCACGCCGAGCATGCGCCGCATCTCGGCGAGCGAACTCCGTGCGGTCGCGGCGATGTCCTCGAACTCCGCGACGGCCACGTCATCCAGGTCGGGGATGCGGTACTTCGCGGTGGAGGCCTGCACCTGGATCACCGACATGCTGTGTGCCACGACGTCGTGCAGCTCGCGAGCGATCCTCGTGCGCTCTTCCACGAGTGCGCGTCTGGCCTCCTCGAGCGCGCTGTGCTCCCTCTCCCGTGAAAGCTCGGCCGCCACCCTGACGCGTCCGGCGATCAGCGAAGCGATCAGGAACATGGCCGAGGCGAGGGAGGTCGTCACGATGAGGTCGGCCGTGGCGCTGGCTGACGATTCCGGCACGGCCACCATGTCGGGGCGGAGCATCGGCGAGAGGAGCGAGGCGATGGCCCCGAGGATGAGAGCGAACGCGCCGAGCCGTGCACCGTGGAGGAATGTGACGACTCCGACGAACAGGATGAATGTCAGCAGCGCAGGGACCGACCAGGGCCATGGGGACGCGATCGCGAGCTCGGGAACGACGGTGAGTGGGAGAGCGAGCGCCCCGGCCGTGAAGAGGCCGACGGCCCAGCGAGGATGAGAGATCGCCAGCAGCGGGGAGACGCACAGAGCCGCTCCGAGGATGAACGACAACGGGACGGGTGTGCCGTACAGGACGCTCTGCAGCGAGACGAGCACCGTGAACAGCGCCACCACTGCCGTGCACAGTGCCACGAAGGCGGCGGTGCGACGGCTGATGCGTGTTCGGCGAGGTGAACGCTCGCGGCGGCGTGCCATGGCTCTCATCCTGCCAGTTGCGGCGCCGCGGCACGGCGGCGGCGAGCGGCGGCGATCCGATCGATCACCAGACCGATGAGCAGCGCGACGACGATGCCGAGCCCCGCGCTGAGCAGAGGCTGGTCCTTGATCCAGGCGCCCGCGAGCAGACCGATGACGAGGCTGAACACGCTCCAACTGATTCCGGCGATCAGGCTCAACGGGAGGAACCGGCGCCACGGGAAATCGAGAGCCCCGGCCGACATGTTGACCGCCACCCTTCCGACGGGGATGTATCTGGCACCGAGGATCAGCGTGGCGCTGCGGCGGTCGAGTGCGCGTTGGGCATGCGCGAACGCTGCGGCGACGCGCGGTCGGCGCATCCACGCGAAGCGGGTGGTGCCCAGCCCTCGTCCGATCAGGAACGCGACGTTGTCACCGATCGCCGCCCCGATGGCAGCCACTGCCCCGAGAAGAAGGAGATTCCCCTCTCCCGTCGAGGCGGCCACGGCGGCTGCGGCCACGAGCACGGTCTCGCTGGGCACCGGGGGGAAGAAGCCGTCGACGATGGTGACGGCGAACAGCACCAGGTACAGCCAGGGTGAGGCGATCGCCTGCATGATCAGGTCGTTGAGGATGTCCACTCCGGCACGGTATTCGGGGAGTGGGAGGGGCGGCATCCCACCGGAGTATCGGCGTGCTCACTCTCCAGGTTGATCTTGCTGACCGCGACTCTCGGCGACGCGGCTTATACTGGGAGGCTGGCCGATCGGCCGAACACCCTCCCCGAAAGAACGGACGTCCGCTGTGCTTGCCGTGCACGACCTCGAGATCCGCGTTGGCGCGCGCCTGCTGATGGAGAACGTCTCGTTCCGCGTCGCCGACGGAGACAAGATCGGACTCGTCGGCCGCAACGGGGCCGGGAAGACCACGCTCACCAAGGTGCTCGCCGGCGATGTGCTGCCGTCCGGCGGAAGCGTGACCCGCTCCGGCGAACTGGGCTACCTTCCGCAGGACCCGCGTTCGGGCAACCCCGAAGACCTCGCGCGCACGCGCATCCTCGACGCCCGTGGGCTCGGTCAGCTCAACCTCGGGATGACGGAGGCGGCCCTCGCGATGGGGTCGGACGACCCCGCAGTGGCCGACAAGGCCATGAAGCGCTACGCCCGCCTCACCGAGCAATTCGAGGCCCAGGGCGGCTATGCGGCGGAGGCGGAGGCGGCGTCGATCGCCAACAACCTCTCGCTCCCCGACCGCATCCTCGACCAGCCGCTGTCGACCCTCTCCGGTGGACAGCGTCGCCGCATCGAGCTCGCGCGCATCCTCTTCTCCGACGCGCAGACGATGATCCTCGACGAGCCGACCAACCACCTCGATGCCGACAGCGTGGTGTGGCTGCGCGAGTTCCTCAAGGGGTACAAGGGCGGGCTGATCGTGATCAGCCACGATGTCGAGCTCGTCGGCGAGACGGTCAACCGCGTGTTCTACCTCGACGCGAACCGTCAGGTCATCGACACGTACAACATGAACTGGAAGAACTACCTGCGTCAGCGGGTGGCCGATGAGGAGCGCCGCAAGAAGGAGCGCGCGAACGCCGAGAAGAAGGCCACGACCCTGCAGCTGCAGGCGGCCCGCTTCGGTGCGAAGGCCTCGAAGGCCGCTGCGGCGCATCAGATGATCGCGCGTGCGGAGAAGCTGCTGGCGGGGCTCGATGAGGTGCGTCAGGAAGACCGGGTCGCGAAGCTGCGCTTCCCGAAGCCGGCACCCTGCGGCAAGACCCCGATGATGGCGTCCGGCCTCTCGAAGTCGTACGGGTCGCTCGAGATCTTCACCGATGTCGACCTGGCGATCGATCGCGGCTCCAAGGTCGTCGTCCTCGGGCTCAACGGTGCGGGCAAGACCACGTTGCTGAGGATGCTCGCCGGCGTCGATCAGCCCGACACCGGGCAGCTCGAGCCGGGACACGGCCTCAAGGTCGGCTACTACGCCCAGGAGCACGAGAACCTCGACGTGAACCGCTCGGTGCTCGAGAACATGGTCTCGGCCGCTCCGCACATCACCGAGACCGAGGCGCGCAAGGTGCTCGGGTCGTTCCTGTTCACAGGCGACGATGTGCTCAAGCCTGCAGGAGTCTTGTCCGGTGGGGAGAAGACGCGTCTGTCGCTCGCGACGCTCGTCGTGTCGTCGGCGAACCTGCTGCTGCTCGATGAGCCGACCAACAACCTCGATCCGGCCTCTCGTGAAGAGATCCTCGGTGCGCTCGCACACTACGAAGGTGCGGTCGTGCTCGTGTCCCACGATCCGGGGGCGGTGCAGTCGCTCAACCCCGAGCGTGTGCTGATCCTGCCCGACGGCGTCGAGGACATCTGGAGCCAGGAGTACCAGGACCTCATCGAGCTCGCCTGACGTCGGAGTCGCCTCCCGACCGAAGCGGGTGCTGCCCGAGCGCGCGCTCCGATTCTCAGGCGGCTGAGGACGTGGCATAGTCGAGAACATGCCGACGGACTCCCGATCGCCCGACACCGGGAGCTGGCTGCGTGCACAAGCGGCGCTCACCGGCGTCGCGCCAGCACTCGATGTCACAGGACTTCCCGTCGACCCGGTTCCGCTCTTCCTGGACTGGATCCGACATGCGGCTTCCGTCGGAGTCGCCGAACCCCATGCGGCGACCCTGGCGACGGTCGACGGAGACGGCATACCGGATGCTCGGACGTTGATCCTCAAGAACGTCGATGAGCGAGGGTGGGCCTTCGCCGGTGCGCGTTCGTCTCGCAAAGGGCCACAGCTCGCGAGCACCCCTGCCGGAGCGCTGAACTTCTGGTGGCAGCCGCTGGCGCGAGCCGTCCGTGTACGTGGACGGGTCCAGGAGGCCGGCGAGGCCGAGAGCGCAGCCGATCTCGCGGCGCGGTCTGCGGCGGCCAGGGCGGGCATCGCGCCGGGGGACTGGGCCCTATGGAGGCTCGTGCCGACCCGCGTCGAGTTCTGGCAAGGGGCGGCCGACCGTGATCACACGCGGATCGTGTATCGGCGAACGGATGCGGCGTGGGATCTCACGGTGACAGGGGCCGCGGCCATGACAGGGACAACGGCCGGACAGGAAGAGCACGCATGAGCGGCTATCAGGTGGTGGAGATCGGAGCGCTCGAGGAATGGCGAGCGCATCACGGCGGCTTCGACGCCGCGCGTTCGCGGGACGGGCGTCGTGTCGTGGATCACGAACTGACGATGCAGTACATCGGGATGACCGCGAATGCCCTGCAGCCGGGGGAGGAAGCCGGCTACTGGCACGTACACCGGAAGATCGAAGAGGTGTACGTGTTCCTTCATGGGCGAGGGCAGATGGGTCTCGACGACGATGTGGTGGAAGTCGGGCCGGGGACCGTGGTCCGTGTGGGGCAAGGGGTCGCCCGCACGTGGCGGGCTCGTCCGGACAGTCCCGGTGAACTGCGGTGGCTCTGTCTTCGCGCGGGTGGGGAGGCGCTTCCACACCTTCCCGACGACAGCTCGCGGCTGCCGGAGCGTCCCATGCCGTGGCCCGTGGAGTGACTGCGGCGGACCGCGCTCAGCGCACGTCGAGCAGCTCGTCCTCCACGTCGGCGTCATGGTCCTTGCGGCGGCTGACCTTGACCGGAGACGGCACGCCTTCGACCTCTTCGCGGTGTTTCACGATCTCCGTCCGGATGATGTAGCCGATGAAGATGAAGCCCATCAGCGCGAACAGGATCCACTGGATCGCGTAAGACAGGTGCGGGCCGGGGTCGTCGGTGGGGGAGTCGAATCCCCCGAGGGTGCCTTCGCCCGCGGGGCTTTCGCTGATGACGCGGCCGTAGGCGCCCGTGATCACATCGCCGTCGACGAGCTTCGCGATGGCCGGGAGATTGATGGTCGGCACCTGACCTTCGGGGGCGCCACGGCCCGAAGCAGGAAGCTGCTCGCCCGGGCGCAGACGCACGGTGACTTCGGCTTCGCCCTCGGGCGGTGCCGGCACGGAATCCGGAGCGTCGCCGTCGCCCGGAGGTACCCAGCCCCGATCGACGATGAAAACGCGGCCGTCGGCGTCGCGGAACGGCACCAGCACCTCGAAGGCGCTGGTTCCTCCGTGCGGGCGGTTTCTCACCAGCAGCTGTTCGTCGGCCAGATACTCGCCCTGCAGGGTCACCGGGCGCCACTCATCCGAGGGGTCGAGCGCGCCGTCCTCCCCGACGAGGTCTGCCAGGGGGACAGGCTCGGCGTCGTAGTTCTGCTCGACGAGCTCGATCTGGGCGGCTCTCGTCTCGTTCCGCTCGAACTGCCAGTTCGACAGGAAGACGCACGCGATCGCGAATCCGATGGCGATCAGCACGTAGACGCCCCACCGGAGCAGTCGCTGACTCATGCGGGAGCCCCGTCACGAACGGTCACCGGGAAGTCCCGCGCCGCGAGGTAGTCGCGGAGGTAGTCCACGTGCTCGTCGCAGGCGAGCCAGATCTTCTCCCGGTCGGCGGCGTGGATGCGGGGGTTGCGCCATACGACCTGTCTGGTCGCCGCGCTCCGGCAGCCGGCGCGCGAGCATTCGAGCTCTGTCATCGGTCCTTCGGGCCTTCGTGGATCGTGAACACCTGCGGGCCGGTCGTCTCATTCGCGATCGGAGCGGGGCCGGGAGCCTCCAGCTCCTGTCGCGGCGACTCGGCTGTCATCTCGGTGCTGTCGCTGCCCGCGTTGGCGAACACCACGGCGATGTACGGGAGCACGGCCGCGCTGATCCCGAAGACCCAGGTGTACCATCCGTACGGCTGCACCAGCACCATCAGGGCGAAGCAGGCTATGCGGATGGACATCGTGAGCACGTAACGACGCACACGGTGGTCACCCTCATCCTGCGGAGACTGCGGCAGGGAGGTGACGGCCGGGATTTGACGCGCGTTCTTCACGATGCCTCAAGCCTACGCCGGTGCGGACCTCCCGGCGTGCCGCTTCTGCCGCGGATCAGCGCGAGAAGATGAACGGCAGGCTGAACGCTCCGACGAACAGGAAGCTGATGATGATGCTGATGAGCGTGAAGGCGCCGATGGCGATCATCGCATAGCCGAGGATCAGGCCCGCGATGGCCATTCCTCGTCCTCCGACGCTCGGATCGCTCTTGGTCTGCTTGAGCGCCATGTGACCGGTGATGACCGCGGCGATGGAGGCGAGGATCGGGAGGATCGCCCAGATGAGGACGACACCGGCGATGCCGCACACCAGGGAGGTGACGGCGAGTCCGCTCGTGGGACGCGGTGGAGCAACCGGGTACGTCGGTGTCCCATAGGCTCCGTAAGGGGTCGCGGTCCCGTGATTCGGCTGCACCGGCCATACCTGCGGGGCCGGGGCGGCATACGCAGCAGTGGACCCGGGGTACGCCTGGCCGGGCTGAGGGGGCTGGACGGTCTGCGGAGACTGGGCGGTCTGCGGGGGCTGGGGCGGGTACGGCGCGGTCGGATACGCAGGCAGAGCGGGGGCGGCCTGCGGGGCGCTCGGCGGGGCCGGTGGTACCGGCGCGAACGGCGCGTCGCCTGCCGGAGGAGGAGGATTGTCGCTCACGATGTTGCCCTTTCGTCTCGATCAGGGTTCCAGCAGCGCCCGCCTGTGTCAACGTCGCGATGAGGGTGCGCGCGGCGTCGTCGCTCGGAGCATCGTCGGTAGGATCGATGACGGTCCGAGACCTCGGACCGCAGGTCCAGAGCAGGAGTGTCCTCATGAGCGCTGAGCGCGTCGTCCTCGTCACCGGCGGAAACCGCGGTATCGGCCGTGCCATCGCGGAGCGCTTCGTGCGGGACGGATACCGTGTCGCGGTCACCGCGCGCAGCGGCGAAGGACCAGAGGGAACCCTCACCGTGCGGGCGGATGTCACGGATGCCACCGCGCTCGACGCCGCGTTCACGGAGGTGGAGCAGCAGCTCGGCCCGGTGGAGATCGTCGTCGCGAACGCCGGGATCACCAAGGACACCCTCCTCATGCGCATGAGCGAAGACGACTTCGACAGCGTGGTGGCGACGAACCTCGGCGGCACGTTCCGCGTGGTGAAGCGCGCCTCGAAGGGCATGCTGCGCGCACGATTCGGTCGTATCATCCTGATCTCGAGCGTCGTCGGTCTGTACGGTTCCGCCGGCCAGGCGAACTACTCGGCGTCGAAGAGCGCGCTCGTCGGCTTCGCCCGCTCGATCACGCGTGAACTCGGTGCGCGCGGTATCACCGCCAACGTCGTCGCTCCGGGGTTCATCGAGACCGACATGACCGCGGAGCTCCCCGAGGAGACGCAGAAGCAGTACAAGGCGAGCATCCCCGCCGCGCGGTTCGCGACCCCCGACGAGGTGGCGGGCGTGGTGACATGGCTCGCCGGTGACGATGCCGGTTACATCTCGGGCGCGGTCATCCCGGTCGACGGTGGACTCGGGATGGGCCACTGATCCGGACCGGGGTGTTCACCTCGCGATCGAGGCGGTGAGCAGTTCTCCGAGTCGTTCCGGCATGGAGAACTGCGGCCAGTGCCCGGAACCTATGCGAACGACCTCGGCATCGTCGATCGCACGGAACTCGTCGGCATACTCGGCCCACTGGGCGATCATCTTCTCGAACGCGGACTGATCCACGCCACCCATGAGCAGGGTCGCCGGCACACGATACCGCGCCGGGTCACGCAGGACGATGCCGTCGGTCGGCACCCTCGCGGGCACGCTCCGGGTGAGCGGTGTCGTGCGCACACGGGTCGCCTCGTCGAGATCGTGTACATCCTCCTCGGGGAAGAAGTTCCACCCCGGGAAGGGGACCACGCCGTCGACGAGCTCGAACTCGCTGATGCCGCTTCCCGTCGGCGGGGGTGCCGTATCGACGAAGATGACGCGGCCGACGCGCTCGGGGCGCGCATCGACGACACCCCATGCGACGTTTCCTCCGCCGCTGTGACCGACGACGACGACGTCACCGGGAAGCGCATCGACCGCCGCGACCGCGGCATCGATCCAGTCCGAGATGCCGACCTCGGACGACGCCGACGCCGGTTCGCCGAGGCCGGGCATGGTGAGGGGATGAGCGCGGTGCCCCGCCGCTTCCAAAGAGGGGATGACGTCTTCCCAACTGGACGCATCGAGCCAGAGCCCGGGGATGAGGATGATGTCCATGCGTCGACGCTAGCGGCGGCGTCGGACAACCTCCAGAGGGATCCGTCTACGGAAGCAGAGCGATGACTTCGGAGAGGTCCTGCGGGCCGATCACGAGCGCGGCGGTCTGCCGTACGGTGGGCTTCGCATTGAAGGCGATGCCGAGCCCCGCCACCGCCATCATGGGCAGGTCGTTGGCGCCGTCCCCGATGGCGATCGTGGCGCGCGGACCTACGCCGAGTTCTGCAGCCCACTCCTGAAGGGACGCCGCCTTCGCGGCTCCGTCGACGATGTCGCCCTCGACAAGGCCGGAGAGGACGCCGTCCACGACATCCAGGCGGTTCGCTCGCCAGCGATCGACGCCGAGTTCCGGCGCCACGGCGTCGAGGATTTCGTGGAAGCCGCCGGAGACGACCCCGACGACACCGCCGCGATCGTGGACTGCTGCCGTGAGCTCGCGGACTCCGGGGGTGGGCTCTATCCGTGCGCGGACGCGCTCGAACGCCGATACGGGCACTCCCTGCAGTGCCGCGACCCGGGAGCGCAGGCTCGTCGCGAAGTCCACTTCGCCGCGCATCGCCGCCTCGGTCGCCGCCTGAACCTCGGCGCGACGGCCTGCTTCGTCGGCGAGGAGTTCGATCACCTCGTTGCGGATGAGGGTGGAATCAGCATCGAGGACGACGAGGAATCGCGCAGCGGTCACCCGTCGAGCCTAGCGACCGCCCGGACCGCCTGAGCGCCGCATGACGCGTCAGCGTTCGATGAAGACGCCCTTGCCCACGACGGTGATGCCGGACTCGGTGACGGTGAAGCCACGGGCCAGGTCGCGCTCACGGTCGACCCCGACCGTCGCGCCATCGGCCAGGACGACGTTCTTGTCGAGGATGGCGCGGTGGATGCGCGCACCCTGCCCGACCTGCACGTGATCGAACACGACCGAGTCCGTGATGGTCGATCCGCCCCCCGCCAGAGTCCATGGACCGACCACGCTGCGTTCCAGGTGCGTGCCCGACAGCACCGATCCGAGGGAGACGATCGAGTCGATCGCGTTGCCGATGCGACCGACGGAGTCCCTGACGAACTTCGCCGGCGGAGAGTTCACCGCCTGCGAGTGGATCGGCCATTCCATGTTGTACAGGTTGAAGATCGGCAGTGTCGAGATGAGGTCCCTGTGCGCATCGAAGAAGGAGTCGATGGTTCCCACGTCTCGCCAGTACGAGCGGTCGCGCGGCGAGGACCCCGGAACCTCGTTCTGCTTCATGTCGTAGTAGCCCGCTTCGCCGCGCTCGACGAAGTACGGGACGATGTCGCCGCCCATGTCGTGACCTGACACGGGCGACTCCCCGTCGGCTTCGACGGCGGCGATCAGTGCATCAGCGTCGAAGATGTAGTTGCCCATCGAGGCGAGCACCTCGTTCGGCGAATCCTCGAGCCCTGCGATGTCGGTCGGCTTCTCCAGGAACTGCTTGATCCGGCCCGACTCCGCGTCGGCATCGATCACGCCGAACTGCGACGCGAGCGCGAGCGGCTGGCGGATCCCCGCGACCGTGGCCTTGGCGCCCGACTCGATGTGCGCCTCGAGCATCTGCCGGAAGTCCATCCGGTAGACGTGATCCGCACCGATCACGACGACGATGTCGGGCTTCTCGTCGTTGATGAGGTTCATGCTCTGCAGGATCGCGTCGGCGGAGCCGGAGAACCATCGCTTGCCGAGGCGCTGCTGGGCGGGCACCGAGGCGACGTACGAGTCGAGGAGAGCCGACATGCGCCAGGTCTGGGAGATGTGCCTGTCGAGGCTGTGCGACTTGTACTGCGTCAGCACGACGATCTGTCGGAGGCCCGAGTTGATGAGGTTGGAGATGGCGAAGTCGATGAGCCGGTACTGTCCGCCGAACGGCACTGCGGGTTTCGCTCTATCGGCCGTGAGGGGCATGAGGCGCTTGCCCTCGCCGCCGGCGAGGATGATCCCGAAGACCTTCTTTGGAGCGGACATGGCTCCACCATAGATGCCATCCTCCTCGCTGTACTAGCGTTCAGACATGCGAGTTGAAATGATCACGAAGGAGTACCCGCCGGAGGTCTACGGCGGTGCCGGCGTGCACGTCGCCGAGCTCGTGGCAGCGCTCCGACTGCACCTCGACGTCCAGGTCCGCGCGTTCGGGTCACCGCGCGATGAGGCGGGTACGTTCGCCTATCGCACGCCGACGGAACTCGCCGGAGCCAACGCCGCGTTGCAGACGCTCGGCACGGATCTGGAGATCGTGTCGGCCATCGCCGACGCCGACATCGTGCACAGTCACACCTGGTACGCGAACTTCGCCGGTCACCTCGCCTCACAGCTGCACGGCATCCCTCACGTCCTGACGGCGCACAGCCTCGAGCCCCTTCGGCCGTGGAAGGCCGAGCAGCTGGGCGGTGGCTATGCGGTGTCGAGCGGGATCGAGCGACTGGCGTACGAGAACGCGGCCGCCGTGATCGCGGTGAGCGCCGGGATGCGCGCCGACATCCTGCGCAGCTACCCGCAGGTGGACCCGGCGAGGGTGCGGGTGATCCACAACGGGATCGACGTCGACCGGTGGCGTCCGGTGCACGACGAAGCCTTCCTGCGATCGATCGGGATGGACGCCGCTCGTCCGTCCGTCGTCTTCGTCGGCCGCATCACGAGGCAGAAGGGGCTGCCGTATCTGCTGCAGGCGGCGCGGCTCCTCCCTCCCGAGGTGCAGCTCGTCCTCTGCGCGGGTGCTCCGGACACTCCGGAGATCATGGCCGAGGTCCAGGAGGGTGTGCGTCTGCTCCAGCAGGAGCGGGACGGCGTCATCTGGGTCGCGCGCATGCTTCCCCGCGACGAGCTCTCGGCGATCCTCACGGCCGCGACGACGTTCGTCTGCCCTTCCATCTACGAGCCGCTGGGGATCGTGAACCTCGAGGCGATGGCCTGTGGTGCGGCGGTCGTCGGGACGGCGACCGGCGGTATCCCCGAGGTCGTTGCCGACGGCGTGACCGGTCGCCTCGTGCCGATCGAGCAGGCGCAGGACGGAACGGGCACGCCGGTCGACCCGGAGCGCTATGTGGCCGACCTCGCAGCCGTGCTCACCGAGGTCGCGATGGACCCGGACCGCGCACGTACGTACGGCGAGGCCGGGCGCGAGAGGGCGCGCAACGAGTTCAGCTGGGCGGCGATCGCCGAGACGACGCGCGCGCTCTACGCGGAGCTGACCGCCTGAGCCGATAGGCTGGGGGCATGCCGAGCGCTCTGGAATTCACCGACGTCGTCGTGCGCCGTGAGGGGCGCAACATCATCGATCACGTGGACTGGCGGGTCGACGACGACCAGCGATGGGTGATCCTGGGCCCGAACGGTGCGGGCAAGACGACCCTGCTCCAGCTGGCCGACACGCTCATGCATCCGACGGCCGGAACGGTGACCGTGCTGGGGGAGACCCTCGGCAGGACCGACGTGTTCGAGGTGCGGCCGCGCATCGGCTTCGCGTCGTCGGCGATGGCCAAGCGCGTGCCGCGAGACGAGACCGTGCTCAACACCGTGCTCACCGCCGCATACTCCGTGCTCGGTCGCTGGAACGAGAACTACGAGGACATCGACGAGCGTCGCGCGCTCCGCGTCCTCGGTGACTGGCGTCTCGACCACCTCGCCGACCGGACGTTCGGTACGCTCAGCGACGGCGAGCAGAAGCGGGTCCAGATCGCGCGTGCCGTGATGACCGACCCCGAGCTCCTGCTGCTCGACGAGCCGACGGCTTCCCTCGACCTCGGCTCCCGTGAGGAGCTCCTCGCGCTCCTCAGCGGGTACGCGTCGTCTCCGACCACGCCGGCCATGCTGATGGTGACGCACCACGTCGAGGAGATCCCGGTCGGGTTCACCCACGTGATGCTGATCCGCGACGGCGCTGTCGTCGCGGCCGGTCCCATCGCGGACACCCTCACTGCCGAGGCGCTCACCGACACGTTCGGGATGCCGATCGTGCTCAGCAGCGAAGACGGACGCTACGCCGCGCGCGCAGCGTCCTGATCAGGGTCTGATAGAATCGATCCTTGGTGCTCTCTGCACCGCAGACTTCCCTCGTCCCTGGCACAATCCAGGGCAGCAACTAAGGAATCCCATGAAGACTGACATTCACCCCGAGTACAAGGCTGTCGTGTTCCGCGACCTGGGTTCGGGCGAGACGTTCCTCACCCGTTCGACCGTCTCGAGCGACAAGACCATCGAGCTCGACGGCGTGGAGTACCCCGTCATCGACGTCGAGATCTCCTCGGCTTCGCACCCGTTCTACACGGGAAAGCAGCGCATCATGGACTCGGCCGGCCGCGTCGAGAAGTTCAACCAGCGCTTCAAGGGCTTCGGCGGCTCGTCCAAGTAACGACTGCCGCACGGAAGGCCCCATGCTCCTCGGAGCGTGGGGCCTTCTTCGTACTCAGATGCTCGTGCTCAGATGTCGATGACGATAAGGCCGTCGTCGATAGAGCTCGGAGGATCGCCCGGAGAGGGCGCGGGGGCTGTGCGCTGTGTCTGGCGATCGCGCTCCTGTGCCGCCTCGTGCGCGGTGGGAGACCAAACGCTGTCGAACACGCCGACGAGGCCGCCGTTCGCGACACGCTCGTACTTCTTCTCCACCGGCTTGCGCGAGAACGTGTGCATCATTCCGAAGATCAGCAGGGCAGGACCCACGGCGAGGATGAAGACCACCGTCGTCCACGCCATCGCATCCTTCACGACTACAGGATAGGCAGGTCGGCGAGAAAGGACATCCTCCTCTCGGCGGATGCCGTCAGCGGATGCGTCGGCCGTGGGCGAGGTCGATCAGGCGGGAGAGCACGGGGCCGGAACGCAGGCCGTTGTGCTCATGCTCGCTCGTCTGCCAGAGCTGTACCCCGGGCAGGAGCTTCGCCGTCTCGATCGAGAACTCGTACGGCACGTAGACATCGTTGACGTAGACCGCGGCCGCGCCGGTGGCCCCCGATGCGACGATCGCTGAGGCGTCATAGATCTGCGGCCACTCGAATTCTGCGAGCTCGAGGGCGACATCACGCCACGGCTGGAAGGCCGGCACCGACTCGGTCCACTCACGGCGGATGTGCTCGCCCGTGAACAGCGTCGGGTCGTCGCGGAAGTCCGTGGGCTCGGTGCGCTCGGCCGACCACCGAGTGGCGTGACCGTCGGCGTAGCTCGACTCGTGGAAGGTGAAGTACAGCGGGTTGCGGCCGTCATAGGGCATCGCGTGCATCAGGTCGTATCGGAAGGCGTTGGAGGCGGGATCGCGCTCCAGGAGCGACCAGACGGTCTGCCATCCGTCATCGGTGCCGAGTGCGGATCCCATCGACCGCAGGCGCGAGCGTGAGACGACCTCTCCGTCGGGGAGGACGATGTCGCCCGCGTCCGCGAGATCGACGAGCCTTCGCATCGCGTCGCGGTGCTCGGGGAAACGGCGGTAGTAGCGTTCGGAGGCATCCCGCATCTTGTCGTAGCAGAGAGCGTAGACATCGTCGGGGTGACGCCCCACCGCGCTGAGCCCGCCGGTGATGAAGACGTCGTCGAGGGATCCGGCATCGGTGGAGAGATACGCGAGGGTCGTGAAGCCACCGAAGGACTGTCCGAGCACGCTCCAGGTGGTGGCTCCCAGGTGCTCGCGCAGAGCCTCGCAGTCGCGCACGATCGCGTCGGCCCGCAGATGGATCAGATGCTCGGCGACCGCTGCCGAACCGCGTTCGAGGTCGAGATCGCCGACCGGGGTCGAACGTCCGGTGCCTCTCTGGTCGAGAAGCACCAGACGGTAGTGGGCGAGCGCTTCGTCGAGCCAGGCAGGCGACGTCGAGGAGTGGAAGGGGCGCGGCGCTTCGTGGCCGGGTCCGCCCTGCAGGAACACCAGGTAGGGAAGGGCCTCACCGCCCTCGCGAGCGACCACGCGCGCGAAGACGTCGATGGTTCGATGGTCCAGGGGGTCGCCCCATACCAGCGGGACGGTGAGAGTGTGCTCTTCGACGGTGAGGTCCTGCAGCTTGCGCACGATGGTGCTCATGTTCACATCACATTCCCGATGTAGGAGTACTTGACGAAGACCTCCGAGGCGATGCCCGACTCCTCGAGCACACCCTGCACAGCGGTCATCATGTAGTTGGAATCCCAGCCCATGTAGAGGAAGTGCCCCTCGCCGAGCTCATCCCACTGACCCTTCCAGGCCGTGTCCTGATAGATGGGCCCTCCGTGTGCGGCACAGTAGGCGAGGGCTGCGTCTCTCGTGTCGGTCCAGGCGCGGCGGAAGACCCGGTTGAAGAGGTACTTCACGTCCGGCACCTCCCAGCGCTCGCCTCGATACTCGACGTAGTCGAACTCCCGCTCCCATCCGGTCGGCCACCCGCGGCGGCGCACGGCATCCAGGATCGGGGTCAGTCCGTCGTCGTCGATCTCGGGGAGGGCGGGTCGCGCCCAGATGCGGATCAGGTCGGAGGTGAGCGCGACGGTGCGGTGTGTGATCGCTGCGGTGTTCCACGAGTCGACGTCGGCCAGCTCTCGCGTCGCCGGCACCGCGCTGCGTGCGTACGCGTCCGAGCGCTTGACAGGGAACGAGGCGCCGAACACGCGCTCAGCGAGGTGCTCCTCGAGCAGGGTGAGGTTGCCGAGGGTCGGGGCGAGCGCGCGATGGCTGTTCTGCTCGTCCTCGGAGTACTCGCTCCACTGGCGCGTACCGTCGCCGGACCACGCGTCGCCCGGCACGGTCGGGACGATGTGCTCGATGTCGTAGGCGTCGAGGTCTTCCACGCCTTCCAACCGTCCGAGCACGTAGGCAGGGTGGGGGAGTTCGCTGTACTTCAGCACCGCGCTCACCCGCTCGTCCGACGGGGTGATGCGAGCGAACGCCCGCGCGAGCGCATCCCTGCCGTCACGGCGGGCCCGGCACAGTCTCGCGACGAGTCGTTCGGCCGGCAGGTTCACCAGCGCACGGCGCAGGTACAGGGCTTGCAACCACTCCAGGGTCTCGATGAACTCGTCGCGGTCGATGACCCCGCGGACGTGGTCGCTGTACGCGCTCATCACGAGAGGGTACGAGGAACGACCGAAGGTGTTGACGTGACGCAGCTGCTGCGCGATCCCGGGGTCCTGCTCCTGCGACGGGTCGAGCAGGATGCCGTAGATCTCCGCGTAGTGTCGCCACTGCGCCGCGTGGGCCTGCAGGTGGGCGACGTCGACGCGGGGGAACGACTGCCGGAAGGCGCTGTAGACCCCGTGCTCCCCGTTCGCGGCGACCTCGCGGCCGGTGACGAACACGAGGTAGTGCCGCCAGAAGGCGCCGACCGCCTCACCGGTGTGCCGTTCGATCGGCAGCCAGAATCGTGTCTCGACGTCGATCTGCTCGGCGTGACTGAGTCCCATGAGGATGTAGTTGTGGATGAGCTCGTGGTCACGCAGCGGTTCGCCTGTCGAGTTCAGGCTCTCGAAGATCTGCTGGGCGTTGGCGCGAGCGCCGAGGGTGATCGACACATGCTCGAGCTTCTGCAGCCCTCGCCAGATGGTGGGTACCTCGTCGACATGGATCTGACTGCGGAAGAAGGCGTAGTTGTCGTCGAAGCGGGACTCGCGATCGGCATCGCCGCGTCGATCCAACACGACCGATTCGTACAGGTCAGCCCAGGCGTCGTGCGGGCGCAGCTTCGTGCGACCGGGGGAGTCGGAGCGGACGAGCACGCGTTCGAGATCGGCCGCCAGTGAGGGGTCGGTGTCGCGGATGGAGTGATGCAGCGCAGCGACGAGCAGCATCAGCGTGGTGATGCGCTGCTGGCCGTCGATGAGGATGAGGTCGGCATCGGAGGAGACGTTGTCCTGCGCGGAGAGGATCGAACCGATGAAGTGACGGTGGGCGTCGTCTTCGCCTGCCACGGCGCGGATGTCGGAGAGCAGCCGCTCGCAGCCGCCGATGTCCCATCGGTACTGCCGCTGATACACGGGGACCACGATGGTGGTGCCGCCCGCCGCGAGCCACTCGATCGTGTTGACTGCTGTCGCCTCGACGTTGGTCGCGGTGCTCATGCTGGTGTCTCGTCCTCCCGTTGCGACGGGTGCCGAGGCCTGGCCGGGCGCCCCGATCAGTCTATTCGGTTATGCACGGTCGACCTCCGAGGGGCTCGCGGGGGACGCTGTTAGGCTTGCCTTATCAGGGCCTGTTAAAACGTGCTGGCCCCCGATGAAAGGAACATGACTCGATCATGGGATACATCAAGTCCGCTGCGCTCGAGGAAAAGGGATTCGTCGTCCTCGACAGCTACAACCAGGAGCTCGACCCCAAGGAGTGGCTCGACATCGAGTACAACGACTGGAAGTCGTCGGGCGACACCCGCTTCGCACCTCTCGCCAGTGCCTTCGGCGACATCGAGTGCAACGGGTTCTGGAACCACAAGCCGCCGCGCACCGACAAGGACGGCGTCTGGATCGACTCCCAGACCGAGAAGGCCCCGAACCTGACGCGGCGCGCTCAGGAGCCGGGTGCGAACGTTGGTCGGTGCCGCGTCATCGAGCTGCAGCCGACGCCCTACGGTGACTGCCTCTACAACCTCCACCAGGACGACAACAACCGCCTCAACCCGGATGGCACCGGCTGGGTCGTCCGTGGCTTCTTCAACCTCACGGACGACAAGGACAGCTACTTCGTCCTGCGTGAGAACCGCACCGACCCGAGCATCGAGTACCGTATCGCCCTCCCGGCCGGCGCTCAGCTCATCGTGGACACGCAGCGCCTGTGGCACGCGGCCACCCACAACGGCACCGAGCCCCGCTACTGCCTCATCACGTCGTGGACCTCGGGCCCCGAGCTCGACGCCTACATCGAGAAGTACCACGGCACCGACGACGTGCCCAACTACGAGGTCGACCAGGAGACGCTCGAGTTCGGGTATGCCGAGCAGGCCCGCAAGGATGCTGCTCGCGCGGCCTATTACGCCGCGAAGGGCCAGCAGGTCAAGCAGGCCATGAGCGAGGCGTGAGCATCTCCACGGTGGGTCGCTGAGCCCGTCGAAGCGCCCGAGGGCCCCGGTCTACGGACCGGGGCCCTCGTCGTGGAACCACATGCTTGTGATTTGCGGGGATCTCGGCGAGAATGGGCGCACAACCGCATATTCTCGCCACTTCGTGGTTCAGGTCGTTGGGGAAGACGCACCTGATGAAACGGAGAGATCATGGCGACGGCTTACGCACGCGGAGTGGTGTTCATCCACTCTGCGCCTCGCGCGCTCTGCCCGCACCTCGAATGGGCGGTGGGTCGCGCTATCGGGCGTGCGGTGAACTTCGACTGGACCGAGCAGCCCGTGCTCGAGGGTGCCCGACGGGCGGAGTTCTACTGGGACGGCCCCGTCGGTACCGGCGCGGCTCTCGCGACCTCCATCCGTGGGTGGGAGCACCTCCGCTTCGAGGTGACCGAGGACCCCACGCCGCGCAGCGACGGCGGCCGGTGGCTGCATACGCCCGACCTCGGTATCCACTATGCCCAGACCGACGCAGCCGGCAACATCGTGGTCGGCGAGGACCGCATCCGCTACGCGATGGAGATCGCGGCAGGGAGTGCCGTCGAGTTGCAGCGCGAACTCGACATCGCCCTGGGGTCGGCGTGGGATGAGGAACTGGAGCCCTTCCGTCATGCCAGCGACGACGCCAGAGTCGTCTGGCTCCATAAGGTCGGCTAGCCCGGCGCCACAGACCGGAACGGGGGAGGCGTGAGTATCGGATGCCGGTGAGTGATCCCGGACGCTGAGAAGACGTATCCCCGCTCCGCACGACGAGGACCCCGCCCCGGAAACGAGGCGGGGTCCTCGTCGTCCGTGTCAGATGACGGCCGCGTGCTGCAACGCACCGGACGCGGACGGGCTCCCGCCGCGCACGTCGTCCCAGGCCAGGGACAACCGCCGCATCGCTTCCGACATGCGCTCGGGGGGCAGCGTGATGGGGATGCGCAGTCGGCGTTCGAGCACTCCGCCCGTCGTGAAGCGGGGGCCGGGAGGAAGGACGAGCTGCCTTTCGCGGGCGGCGAGAGAGAGCTGGGTCGACAGCGGTGCGCCGATGTCGACCCAGGCGGAGAGTCCGCCAGGCGTATGTGGCATCCGGAACCCGGGGATGGCGGCCACCCCTTCCTCGACGGCGCTGCGTCCGGCGTGCAGACGTCGACGGACATGCGCTGTGAGCGCCGACATGTCGGCGAGGAGTTCGACGGCGATGCACTGCTCGAGCAGGGCCGTGCCGAGTTCGAAGGAGGGGCGCACGGCGAGCAGCCGCGCGATGACGGAGCACTCCGCACGGATCCAGCCGATGCGCATCCCGCCCCAGGCGATCTTCGACATCGATCCGACGGTGATCACATTGGGCCCGCCCGCGGCCATCGGAGTCGGTGACCATCCCCGGTCGATGTCGAGTTCGGTGGTCGTCTCGTCGACGATGAGGTGGGTACCCACGTTGCGGGCTGTGGTCGTGATCCGCGACCGCTCGTCATCGGGAAGGGTCGCTCCGGTCGGGTTGTGGAAGTCGGGGATGAGGTAGGCGACATGCGGCCGGGCGCTGAGCAGCGTCTCGTTCAGGTGCCTGGCATCCCACCCGTCGGCATCCACGGGCGTCGGAACAAGCCGGTACCCGTGGCGGTGCAGGGCCTCCAGCGCGTGAGGGAAAGTCGGCTGCTCCACCAGCGCCTTCTCTCCGCGACGCCCGATCGCCGCGAGGATCAGATTGATCGCATTGAGCGCTCCGGAGGTGATGATGATCTCGTCGGCCGACGTCGGTGCACCCCGATCGCGGAAGCGCTGAGCGACCGCCTCGCGCAGCTCGGGGAGTCCGCGGAGCGAGTACCCGCTGGTGCCGCGCAGCGCCGCGAGACGGGGCAGCGACCGCACGGTCGCGTCGTACAACCCCGGCGTCGAGTCCATTGACGCGATGGAGAGGTCGATCGACTCGTCGTCGGCCTCGGCTCTAGGAGCAGTGTGTCCATTCGGGAGGGTGACGCGCGTGCTTCCCCCGTGCAGGCGTGAGACGTAGTCGTCCGATTCCAAGATGCCGTACGCGCGAGTGATCGTGGAGCGAGAACGGCGCAGCTCGAGCGCAAGGGCGCGCTCACTCGGGAGACGCTCGCCGACGGTGAGGCGGCCGTCGAGGATCAGCGCCCTGATCTGGTCTGCGAGCGCCGATGCCGTGGCGCCGGCGACGTTGTGCACCCCGAGCTGTTCGACGAGACGTGATCCCATATGTCCAGCATGACGCAAAGTGGACTGATCTACGCAGGCCACTTTGCGGTGAGTGGTATCGCTTCGGATGGGGGGACAGGGGCCAGAGTGGAGGGATGATCCTCCGTTCCGTGCTCCTCCCCGTGACCGCCACCAGTCGGCGTGACCTCGTCGAGCGGTTCGTGCAGCTGCTCGTCGGTCTGTTCTTCTACGGCGTCGCGCTCGGGTTCATGGTGCGCGGTGGCATCGGAGTGGCACCGTGGGACGTGCTGGCACTCGGTCTCGCGGAGCAGACCGGGCTCGGATACGGCGTCATGACCGTGCTGGTCTCGATCGTCGTCCTCCTGCTCTGGATCCCGTTGCGCCAACGCGTGGGGCTGGGCACCGTGTTGAATGCCCTGCTCGTCGGCCCGAGTGCGGACCTCGCGCTCGCCCTGATCCCGCAGCCGCCCTCGGTATGGATCGGCGCTCCGATGTTCGTCTTCGGGCTGCTGCTGCTGGCCTTCGCGACCGGCCTCTACATCGCTGCCGACTTCGGCCCGGGCCCTCGTGACGGCCTGATGACGGGACTCGTTCGGCGAACAGGCTGGGCGGTATGGCTGGTGCGCACGTTGATCGAGGGGAGCGTGCTGCTCGTCGGCTTCCTCCTCGGAGGCCCCGTCGGAGTAGGAACCGTCCTCTTCGCCTTCGGCGTCGGTCCGTTGATCGGTTGGTTCCTCCCGCGCATCACCCGGATGCGCGAGACCCGTTCGCGAAAGCTCGGGAGCCTCCGCTCCGCCTGACGGATCCGTGCGCATCTGCATGACCTGTGCATACGGGCATGACCGAGTACCGGTGGATACTCATGCATCCGTGTGATCCTCATGCATACGCGAAGAGCGGCCCTCGGAATCCCGAGGGCCGCTCTTCGTGTGCGTGGCGTATCAGTCGGCGCTGGCGAGAACGAGGACCGCGTTGTGTCCGCCGAAGCCGAAGGAGTTGCTGATCGCGATCTGCGGGCCGTCGCCGAGAGGCGTGGCTTCGCCCGAGAGACGGAACGGGACCGCGGGGTCCGGCTCCGTCATGTTGATCGTCGGAGGTGCGACGCGGTCGCGCAGGGCGAGGAGCGAGAAGATCGCCTCGAGCGCGCCGGTGCCGCCCAGCAGATGTCCGGTCGAAGCCTTCGTCGCGGAGACCGGGATCTCGTCGATCCGCTCGCCGAAGACCTTCTTGAGCGCGACGTACTCGTTCGGGTCGCCCACCGGCGTCGACGTCGCGTGCGCGTTGATGTGCGTGACCTGGTCGGCGGTGACGCCGGCCTCGTCGAGGGCCTGGGTCACGGCTCGTGCCGCACCGTTCCCCTCGGGGTCGTTCCCGGTGATGTGGTAGGCGTCGGCTGTGACTCCGCCGCCGAGCACATACCCGTAGATCTTGGCCCCGCGTGCCTTCGCGTGCTCCTCGGTCTCGAGGATGAGTGCGGCGGCGCCCTCACCCATGACGAACCCGTCGCGGTCGATCGCACCGGGGCGGGAGGCATGGGCCGGGTCGTCGTTCCGCCGGGACAGCGCCTGCGCGGAGGCGAAGGAGGCCATCGTGATGGGGTGGATCGCCGACTCGGTGCCACCGGCGATCACCACGTCCGCGAGGCCATCCTGCAGGTGGTGGAGAGCGTGGATGATCGACTCGGTGCTGGACGCGCAGGCGCTGACCACGGTCTGCGCGTAGGCACGTGCATGGAACTGCAGCGACAGGTTGCCCGCAGCGGCGTTCGGCATGAGCATCGGGACCGTGAGCGGCATCACCCGACGGGGACCCTTCTCGCGCAGGGTGTCCCATGCGTCGAGAAGCGTCCAGAGGCCGCCGATCCCGGTGGCGAAGTCGACGCCGAGCCGTTCGGGAGCCACCTCGGGGGAACCTGCATCCTCCCAGGCTTCGCGCGCCGCGATCAACGCGAACTGCGACGAGGGGTCGAGGCGCTTGGCCTCATGCCGGGGGAGGACCTCTTCCGGGCGGACGATCGCCTCGGCGGCGAACGTGACGGGCAGCTCGTACTGCTGCACCCAGTCGTGTTCGAGCGTGCGGGTGCCGGACATGCCGGCAAGCAGGTTCGTCCAGTTCTCCGGGGCCGTGCCGCCGATGGCGGAGGTGGCGCCGATGCCGGTGACGACGATGCGCTTGGTCATGGGGTGTGGTTCCTTGTCGAAACGAAGTCGAACGGGTGAGAGGGCAGGTCGGCGGATGCCACTCCCCGCGAGGTGCGGGGGTGGCATCCTGCCGGGATTACTCCTGGCCCGCGACGATGAAGTTGACGGCGTCGCCGACGGTCTTGAGGTTCTTGACCTCGTCGTCGGGGATGGTGACGCCGAACTTCTCCTCGGCGTTGACGACGATCGTCATCATCGAGATGGAGTCGATGTCGAGGTCGTCCGTGAACGACTTCTCGAGGGCGACCTCGGAAGCGTTGATGCCGGTCTCGTCGGTGATGAGCTCTGCGAGGCCAGCGAGGACCTCGTCGTTGGTGAAAGCCATGTGGTCTTCCTCTTTCTTGCGGGTTGTTTTCGGAACCGTGGAACAGTCTAGGGAAAGTCAGCGCATTCTCAGGGAAGGACGACGACCTGTGCGGCGAACACGAGTCCCGCACCGAATCCGATCTGCAGCGCGAGTCCACCGGAAAGCTCGGGGTGCTCGGCCATCAGACGGTGGCTGGCCAGGGGGATGGACGCGGCCGACGTGTTGCCCGTGGTCTCGATGTCGCGCGCGATGACCGTGGTCTCCGGCAGCTTCAGCTGCTTGGCGAACTCGTCGATGATCCGCATGTTGGCCTGGTGGGGGATGAAGGCGGCGATGTCGGCCGGCTCCACACCCGCCTTGTCCAGTGCCTCGCGCGCGACCTTCGCCATCTCCCAGACCGCCCAGCGGAAGACGGTGGGACCTTCCTGGCGCAGGGTCGGCCACGGAACCACGCCGTCGCGGAAGTCGGTGAGGGTGCCGTTCATTCCCACGGCGTCGGCCTTGGAACCGTCGGATCCCCAGACGGCGGGGGCGATGCCGGGCGTGTCGCTCGGACCGATCAGTGCGGCGCCCGCCCCGTCGCCGAGGAGGAACGAGATGCTGCGGTCGGTCGGGTCGACGACGTCGGAGAGCTTCTCTGTACCGATGACCAGCGCGTAGCGGGCGGCCCCGGCCTTGATCAGCGCATCGGCCTGGGCGATCGCGTAGGCGTATCCGGCGCAGGCGGCGTTGATGTCGTACGCGGCAGCGGGATTCGCTCCGACGCGATCGGCGACGATCGCCGAGACCGAGGGGGTCTGCTTGGGGTTGCTGATCGTCGCCACGATCACCAGGTCGACCTGATCTGCCGGAACACCCGACTTCTCGATCGCCTCGGCAGCCGCGGCGGTGGCCAGGTCGATCGCGTCCGTGCCCTTGTCGGCGCGAGCGCGCGTCACGATGCCGGTGCGCTGACGGATCCACTCGTCGCTGGAGTCGATCGGGCCGATCAGGTCCTCGTTGGGCACGGCGTTCTCACCGCGGGCGGCGCCGTACGAGTAGATGCGCGTGTACGCGGGACCCGTGAGCTGGGCGAGGGTGACGCTCATGCGGCTTCTCCGTTCAGCAGCGCGACTGCTGCATCGAGGTCTTCAGGGGTCTTCACGGCGACGGTGGGGACACCACGGAGGCCGCGCTTGGCGAGACCCACCAGAGCGCCGGCCGGGGCCAGTTCGATCACACCGGTGACGCCGGCTTCGGCGAACGACTGCATGCAGAGGTCCCATCGCACCGGCGACGACACCTGGTCGACGAGGAAGCTCAGCGCCTGCGGGCCGTCCGTGACGGCAGAGCCGTCGCGGTTGGTCCACAGGGTGATGTCGGGATCTGCCGGCGTGACGTCGGCGACGGCGTCACGGAGGGCTGTGACGGCGGAAGCCATGTACTGCGTGTGGAACGCTCCGGCGACCTGCAGCGGGACCACGCGGGTGCCCTTGAGCGGCTCCTCCGCGAGTGCGGCGAGTGCGGGGAGGGCACCGGCGACGACGATCTGGCCGCCGCCGTTGTAGTTGGCGGGCGAGAGGTCGAGTTCGGTGAGGCGCGCGAGGAGAGCGTCTTCGTCGCCTCCGAGCACGGCGCTCATACCCGTCTGCTCCTGCGCCGCGGCATCAGCCATCGCCCGCCCGCGGATGCCCACGAGGCGCATACCGGTGTCGGCATCGATCACGTTGCTGCCGACGAGCGCGGCGATCTCACCGACCGAGTGACCGGCGATCCCGTCGGCGCGGCGTCCGGCTCGCTGCGTCAGTGCGTCACCGGCGATCAGCGACGCGGCGACGATCAGGGGCTGCGCGACGCGCGTGTCCCGGATCGTGTCGGCGTCCGACACCGTCCCGTGCTCGATCAGGTCGACCCCCGCGGCGTCCGAGTACACGGCGAGGCGGTCTGCCACTCCGTCGAGCTCGAGCCAGGGGGCGAGGAAACCGGGGGTCTGCGAGCCCTGTCCAGGGCATACGACGACAATCACCCACCCAGTCTGCCAACGATCGGGGCGAAGCGGTGGATGATCCATCACAAGATTCCGAAAAACCCTTGTGTGTGGCGTACAGAAAGCCGACTCAGCGCGGAGGGCGGCGAAGCGGTGCGCGTCGACGGACCTGGTCTGCGGCGCCGATCGAGCCGAGGATCAGCGCGGTCTGCAGGATGAGGGCCTCGCGGGGACCGGTGGCATCCCAGCCGATCACCTCGCTGACGCGCTTCAGGCGGTATCGCACGGTGTTGGGATGCACGAAGAGCTCGCGTGCCGTGGCCTCGAGGGAGCGCCCGTTGTCGAGGTAGCTCCACAGCGTGGTGACCAGGTCGGTCGAGTGGGCCTGCAACGGGCGGAAGATGCGTTCGATGAGGGTCTGCTTGGCGAGCGGGTCGCCGGCGAGGGCGCGCTCGGGCAGCAGGTCGTCGGCTTCGACCGGGCGGGGAGCACCGCGCCATGCACGGGCGACCGCGAAACCGGCGAGAGCGGCACGGGCGCTCTGGCTCGCATCGACGAGTGCGGCGACCTCCGGTCCGAGCACGACATAGCCAGGACCGAACGAGGGCTCGAGGCGGGAGGCGATCTCCCGGAACCCGAGCTCTTCCTCTTCGCCGTCCTGCCCCTCGACGCGGGCGCGCCCCAGGACCAGCACGAGCCGGGAACCCTGCACGCCGATGAGCACGTCGACCGCGAGCTTGCGTGCGGTGCGACGAACCAGGTCGACGTCGAACTGCGCGGGCGTGGTGCCCACGAGCACGGCCACCTCGCCATGACCATGCCATCCGAGTGCGGCGATCCGGCTCGGCAGCTCCTCGTCGGCTTCGCCGGTGAGGATCGAATCGACGACGAGGGCCTCCAGCCGGGCATCCCAGAGTCCGCGGGCTTCGGCGGCTCTGGCATACACATCAGCGGCGGCGAAGGCCACATCGCGGGAGTAGAGGAGGATCGCCTCCCGCAGATCGTCGCCTCGTCCGGCGACGCGTTCCTCCGTGACCTCGACCGTCACGCGGATGAGCTGCAGAGTCTGCTGGAGGCTCACGCTGCGCAGCAGCTCGCGCGGGGCTGCCGCGAAGATGTCGGCGGCGATCCACGGCGTGGAGGTGGGGTCTTCATACCACTGGATGAACGAGGTGATGCCCGCCTGGGCCACCAGCCCGACCGCGGAGCGGCGGGCTGGTGGCATGTCGGCGTACCACGGGAGGGTGTCCTCCAGGCGTTTGATCGTCACCGAAGCGATGTCACCGGAGATCCGGCGCAGCCAGGTGAGTGTCGCGGCCTTGTCCATGCCGGAGGGAGAAGAACCTGTCACCGAGGGCTCAGCTTTCGCCGCCCGCGTTGCCGCTGGTCCCGGCGTTCACATCGTGCAGGCGGTACTTCTCGATCGCCTGGGCCGCGAGCGAACGGTCGACCTTGCCGTCCTCGGCGAGCGACTGCAGCGTGCGGACCACGATGGACGGGCCGTCGATCTTGAAGAAGCGCCGTGCGGCGGCACGGGTGTCGGAGAAGCCGAAGCCGTCGGCACCGAGAGTGGCGAAGCGGTTCGGGACCCACGGACGGATCTGGTCCTGCACGGCGTGCATGAAGTCGCTGACCGCGACGACCGGTCCCTCGGCACCCTGGAGCTTCTGAGTGAGGTACGCGGTGCGCGGCTCGGCCTCGGGGTGCAGGAAGTTGTGCTCGTCGGCGGCGAGGCCGTCGCGGCGCAGCTCTGTCCACGAGGTGACCGACCAGACATCGGCGATCACGCCCCAGTCCTTCTTCAGCAGCTCCTGCGCTTCGAGGGCCCAGGGGAGTCCGACACCGGATGCGAACAGCTGTGCGCGGTGTCCCTCGCCCTCGCCGACGGAGACGCGGTGGATACCGCGGACGATGCCGTCGACGTCCACATCCTCCGGCTCGGCCGGCATCACGAGAGGCTCGTTGTAGAGCGTGATGTAGTACATCACGTTCGGGTCCTCGTGCTGGCCGCCGTACATCCGCTCGAGACCGGAGCGCACGATGTGCGCGATCTCGTAGCCGTAGGCCGGGTCGTACGAGATCGTCGCCGGGTTGGTGGCGGCGAGCAGGTGCGAGTGGCCGTCGGCGTGCTGGAGTCCCTCACCCGTGAGGGTGGTGCGACCGGCCGTGGCGCCCATGATGAACCCGCGGGCCATCTGGTCGCCGGCTGCCCACTGGGCGTCGCCCGTGCGCTGGAATCCGAACATCGAGTAGAAGATGTAGACCGGGATCAGCGGCTCGCCGTGCGTGGCATAGGACGTGCCCGCCGCGGTGAAGGCGGCGAGGGCGCCGGCCTCGTTGATGCCGACGTGCACGATCTGGCCCTGCGGGCTCTCCTTGTAGGCGAGGAGGAGCTCACGGTCGACCGAGGTGTAGTGCTGGCCGTTCGGGTTGTAGATCTTCGCCGACGGGAAGTAGGCGTCCATGCCGAACGTGCGCGCTTCGTCGGGGATGATCGGCACGATGCGGTGACCGAACTCCTTGGAGCGCAGCAGGTCCTTCAGCAGGCGGACGAACGCCATGGTCGTGGCGATCTCCTGCGTGCCGGAGCCCTTCTTGGGCAAGGCATATGCCGAATCGTCCGGGAGGGAGAGCCCGACGTGGGTCGAGCGGCGCTCCGGGAGGAACCCGCCGAGCGCGTTGCGGCGCTCGAGCATGTACTGGATCGTCTCGTCCTGAGGCCCCGGGTTGTAGTACGGGGGCAGGTACGGGTTCTCTTCCAGCTGCGCATCCGTGATCGGGATGTGCATGGCGTCGCGGAACGTCTTGAGGTTGTCCAGCGTCATCTTCTTCATCTGGTGGGTCGCGTTGCGGCCCTCGAAGTGCGGTCCGAGGCCGTAGCCCTTGACGGTCTTCGCGAGGATGACGGTGGGCTTGCCCTTGTGCTCGGTCGCGGCCTTGAACGCGGCGTAGACCTTGCGGTAGTCGTGGCCACCGCGCTTGAGGTTCCAGATGTCGTCGTCGGAGTAGTCCTTGACGAGGGCCGCGGCCCGCTCGTCGCGGCCGAAGAAGTGCTCACGGATGTATGCGCCGGACTCGGCCTTGTACGTCTGGTAGTCGCCGTCGGGGGTGACGTTCATGAGGTTGAGCAGCGCACCCTCGGTGTCGCGGGCGAGCAGGTCGTCCCACTCGCGGCCCCAGACCACCTTGATGACGTTCCAGCCCGCGCCGCGGAAGAACGACTCGAGCTCCTGCACGATCTTGCCGTTGCCGCGCACGGGGCCGTCGAGGCGCTGCAGGTTGCAGTTGACGATGAAGGTGAGGTTGTCCAGTCCCTCGTTGGCTGCGACCTGCAGCTGTCCGCGGCTCTCGACCTCGTCCATCTCGCCGTCGCCCAGGAATGCCCAGACGTGCGACTGGGACGTGTCCTTGATGCCGCGGTTCTCGAGGTACTTGTTCGACATCGCCTGGTAGATGGCGTTGATCGGACCGAGGCCCATCGACACCGTCGGGAACTGCCAGTACTCCGGCATCAGGCGCGGGTGCGGGTAGGACGGGATGCCGTTCGGCGCGTGCGACTTCTCCTGGCGGAAGCCGTCGAGCTGGTCCTCGGTGAGGCGCCCCTCGAGGAAGGAGCGGGCGTAGGTGCCGGGTGAGGCGTGGCCCTGGATGAAGATCTGGTCGGCGCCACCGGGGTGGTCGGCGCCCTTGAAGAAGTGGTTGAAGCCCACTTCATACAGCGCCGCGGAGGACGCGTACGTCGAGATGTGACCACCGACGCCGATGCCGGGGCGCTGGGCGCGGTGCACCGTGATGGCCGCGTTCCAGCGGATCCAGGCGCGGTACCGGCGCTCGACCTCCTCGTCGCCAGGGAACTCGGGCTCGTTCTCCGGCGCGATGGTGTTGATGTAGTCGGTGGTCGGGACCATCGGCACGCCCAGGTGCAGCTCCTTGGAGCGCTTGAGGAGGCTGAGCATGATCTCGCGGCCACGTCCGTGGCCCTTGGCGTCAACCAGCTCATCGAGCGACTGCTGCCATTCGCCCGTCTCTTCCGGGTCGCTGTCCTGGGGACCCTGGGAGTACGGATCCTGGTCGTGCACGGTCACGGGGGAACCTTTCGTCAAGCTGGCAGGTCATGCCAAGGAAACGGGAAGCGACACGGGCAGCCTTGTCAGCTGTGCACAACGCGCGCCGGGTTCAGCCTATCCCTCTTCCACGACACGGGTGCGCATCGTCCGCCCGATAGACTGGGCACACCAGGGCCTTTAGCTCAGCTGGTAGAGCGCCACGTTTACACCGTGGATGTCGTCGGTTCGATCCCGGCAGGGCCCACCTCCACCGAGACGGCTCACCCCGCCGCGACCACTAACGAGGCTTCGCAGCGATCACCGAGTTCGGGATGTGCCCGGCGGCGAGCACCGCCGCCGCAATCGCGATCCAAGGGTTCTGGAGCCACGCGGCACCGGCGAGGAACACGCCGACCGGTAGCAGCGCCATCGGAACGGGAACTCCGACGACCGGGGCGAACAGCGACGACAGTCGTCTGCCCGACACGAGGTAACGCCCCCAGAGGGCCCAGTACGCCACGACGAGGATCGCCGCGGGGATCGCCCACCACCAGAGCGGGCGATCGCCCACCGTGATCACCGGCACCGTCACGCAGAGTGCCTGCCCTGACCGTTCGAGGACCTCGACGACCTTCGGCACGGCGACGCGCTCCATGGCCGGTCGAGGAGGGAACCACACCAGCAGCAGGTTGGGGGCGAACACGGCGAGACTCAGCGCGAGCCCGAGCACCGAGAAACCCATGATCGCGACCTTATCGGGCAGATGCGGGGTCCGTTGCCCTTCGGCTTCCCGTCGACTCCCTGGCGGTCGCCTCGCTGCGGATCTAGGCTCCCGACATGGGACTTCTGACCTTCAGCCTCAACATCACCCTGGACGGCTGCGTCGACCATGAGGAGGGGATCGCCGATGACGAGACCCACGCCTACTTCACGCGGTTGCTGGAGGATTCCGGCGCCGTGCTCTGGGGTCGCACGACCTACGAGATGATGGAGGACGCCTGGCCCGCGGTCGCTCGCGGCGAGGTGGAGGCCCCGCCGGCGCTGCGCGAGTGGGCGCTCGCTCTCGAGGTCAAACCCAAGTACGTGGTGTCCTCCACGCGCGATGAGTTCCCCTGGACGAACACCCATCGGATAGCCGGGAACCTGCGAGAGGGCGTGCAGCGTCTCAAAGACGACACGCCGGAGGGTGTTCTCCTCGGAAGCGGCGCCCTCGCCGCCGAACTCGACAGGCTCGATCTGATCGACGAGTACCGGTTCCTCATCCACCCCCGGATCGCGGGGCACGGTCCGACCCTGTTCCGGGATCGATCGTCCGACACGCGGAAGCTCGAACTGGTCTCGGCGGAGCCGCTGCGCAACGGAGCGATCGTGACGCACTACAGGCGCGCCGAGTGATCCGGCCCGGTGCATACCGCGTCGCGGTCGCCGAGGCAAGGCCCGAGGGGCGGGCGCAGCGCGGCGCGTACGCTGTACCGCACGGCAGGACTCCAGAATCGACAGCGGGGAGCTTTCACACATGGCGGGACGCATCGTCATCAGCGGGGCCTCTGGCCTGATCGGTTCCGCGTTGGCCGCTTCGCTGCGCACCGACGGTATCGAGGTCACCACCCTGGTGCGTCGTGCGCCGCGATCCGAGGATGAGGCGCAGTGGGCGCCGGGCGAGAGCGCGCTCGACCCTGATGTCGTGGCAGGCGCCGACGCCGTGGTCGCGCTCGGGGGTGCCAGCGTCGGACGACTTCCGTGGACGCGCGGCTATCGTCGTCAGCTGGTCGACTCGCGTCTGCAGGCCACCCGCACCCTGACGACCGCCCTCCGTGCGCTGCGGTCCGATGCTCCGGCTCTCGTCTCGGCGTCCGCGGTCGGCTACTACGGTTCCGCTCCCGGCGAGATCCTCACGGAGGACTCCGCTGCAGGGCAGACGTTCCTGGCGGATCTGACGGTGCGGTGGGAGCCCGAAGCCCGACGCGCGGAGGACCACACCAGGGTCGCGCTGCTGCGTACCGCTCCCGTCATCCATCGGCGAGGAGTGCTCAAACCGCTCATCCAGCTGACCCGGTTCGGCGTCTCGGGCCCGCTCGGTCAGGGCACGCAGATCTGGCCCTGGATCTCACTCGACGACGAGGTGCGTGCGATCCGTCACATCCTCGACGCGAAGATCTCGGGGCCGGTCAACCTCACGGGGCCCACTCCCGCGTCTGCGAACGACATCGGGCGCGCTCTCGCCGAGCGGATGCACCGGCCGTTCTGGCTCCCCGCCCCCGCCTGGGCGCTCCGGATCGCACTCGGCGATGCCGCCGACTCGCTCCTGCTCCCGGATGCGGATGTGCGTCCGCAGGTGCTGGAGCTGTCCGGCTTCCGATTCACACATCCGACCGCCGCCGACGCTGTGGCCGCCGCGCTCTGACCGTTCTGGGGCATTCTTCCGGCGACAGCCCTCCCGCATCGACACGTTCCACTGCGAGACTGAGCGCATGGAGATCATCGAGAACTCGAAGCTCACGGTCGTCGGCGCGGGAAGTGTGGGGTCGAGTGTCGCCTATGCGGCACTGATCAGGGGTTCCGCGCGGCATGTCGCGCTCTACGACATCGCGACCGAGAAGGTCGAGGCCGAGGTGCTCGACCTCGCTCACGGCACGCAGTTCACCGGCTCGAGCGACATCATCGGCGGCAGTGACATCTCCGTCGCCGCGGGTTCGCACGTCGTCGTGATCACGGCCGGCGCGAAGCAGAAGCCAGGCCAGACCCGCATCGAGCTCGCCGAGGTCAACGCAGGCATCATCCGTGGCATGATGCCGGATCTGCTGGAGGTCGCCCCGAACGCGATCTACGTGATCGTCACGAATCCCTGCGACGTGCTGACGGTCATCGCGCAGGAGGAGACCGGGCTTCCGCCCGAGCGCATCTTCGCCTCGGGAACCGTGCTCGACACCTCGAGGCTGCGCTGGAAGCTCGGACAGCGCGCCGGTGTCTCGACGGCGAGCGTCCATGCGCACATCATCGGCGAGCACGGCGACACCGAGTTCCCGCTCTGGTCCCGTGCGACGATCGGCACGGTGCCGATCCTGGAGTGGGAGACTCCGGGGCACTCGCGATTCACCCTCGATGAGCTGCAGGAGATCGCCGTGGACGTGCGTGACGCCGCGTACAAGGTGATCCTGGGCAAGGGCGCGACCAACTACGCGATCGGCCTGTCGAGTGCGCGCATCGTCGAGGCGATCCTGAGTGACGAGCACGCCGTGATGCCGGTGAGTACCGTGCTGCGTGATTTCCACGGTATCGACGGTGTCGCACTCTCGGTGCCGTCGATCGTGAGCGCGACGGGGGCGGTGCCGATCCGGAACACATCGTTCTCCGACGGGGAGCTGGCCCTGTTGCGCCAGTCCGCCGACGCCCTCACGACTGCGGCGGCATCCCTGCGTCCGTGAACGGGGGATCGTTGCGAAGCCGACACCCCGCTCCGCATCACCGGCCGTGCGGGTCCGTGCGGTTGAGCGTGGCGACGACCTGATCGTAATCACCGCGGGCCTCGCCGTAGCGGAGGAACTTCACCCGCTCGACCTGGATCTCGGCGGCGTCGGGCTGGGCCTCGATCAAGGCCATGACCTCGTCGATGAACTCGTCGAGCGGCATCGCCGACTCGTTGTCCTCGTGGCCCGGCATGAGCGCCGTGCGCACAGCGGGAGGCTCGAGCTCGAGCACCGACACGCTGCTCCCCTCGAACTGCAGGCGCAGGGACTCGCTGAGCATGTGGATCGCGGCCTTGCTGGCGTTGTAGGTGGGTGTCACCCGGAGCGGGGCGAACGCGAGTCCGGACGAGACGGTCATGATCGTCGCGTCGGCCTGGGCGCGGAGGTGCTCGACGAAAGCGGCGATGAGTCGGATGGGGCCGAGGATGTTGGTGACGACCGTCTCCTCCGCGGCGGAGAGGAATCCCGAGGGCGTGCTCCAGTCCTCGGCCCGCATGACGCCCGCCATCGTGATGAGCACATTGAGACCGGGGTGCGCGGCGAGCACCTCGGCCGCCGCTGCTTCGATGCTGCTCGCATCCGTCGTGTCGACCCGCACGGTGTGGATGTCGGGGTGCTCGCCGGCGATCGTCGCGAGACGGTCCTCGCGGCGCCCTCCGACGATCACGGTGTTCCCCCGTTCCCGCAGCCGCAACGCGAGAGCGAGACCGATGCCGCTCGTGGCGCCGGGGATGAAGATGGTGTTTCCGCTGATGTTCATATCCCCACCGTCGTCCTCCTGTGGCAGCCGCTCCAGAGAGCGGTCATCCAGGGACGGGCGATCCCTGGAACGCGAGCCGGCAGCGGGGGATACTTCTGAGGTGGACCGCGAAGCACTGGCCGAATTCCTCCTCCGTCGACGCGAGGCGCTGAGCCCGGCCGACGTCGGACTCGCGGCAGGACCGCGGCGTCGCACCGCGGGTCTGCGCCGAGAAGAGGTCGCGCAGCTGGCGACGATGTCGACGGACTACTACACGCGACTGGAACAACGACGAGGGCCTCAGCCGAGTGTCCAGATCCTCACCGCCCTGGCCCGGGCCCTGCGGCTGACCGAAGACGAGCGGGATTATCTCTTCCGGCTCTGCGGACACAGCGCCCCCGATCGTGCCCGGCTCGCGGAGTACGTGCGCCCGGGCATCCTCCGCGTGCTCGACCGGCTGCACGACACCCCCGCGTTCGTCGTCTCGGTGCTCGACGAAGTGCTCGTGCAGAACGACGCATCCCGTCCGCTGATCGGCGACGCGACCACTCTCACCGGACTCGACCGGAGCGGCATCTACCGCTGGTTCGCCTACCCCGATACCGAACGGCTGCGCTACCGGGAAACCGACCATCCGCGACAGGCCCGTGCGCTCGTGGGCTCGCTGCGTGCCGCATACGGGGTGATGGGTGCTCGATCGAGGGCGGGTGACATCGTCGCGGAGCTGACGGTGCGCAGCTCGGAGTTCGTGGAGTTGTGGGACGCGCACGAGGTGAGTCGACGATTCGAGCAGCACAAGGTGATGGTGCATCCCGAGCTGGGTGAGATCGAGGTCGACTGTCAGGCGCTGTTCACCGAGGACGAGTCGCAGGCGCTCATCGTGCTCACGGCAGCGCCGGGGAGCGAATCCGCGAGCAAGCTCGAGTTCCTGCGGGTCCTCGGCACGCAGAACGTCTGACCAGCGGTCGTCAGGACTCTTCGTGGGTCCGGGGATCGGCGTCGAACAGGCGCCCGTCCGGGCGACCGAGCGCGGTGATCGCGGCCACCTCCGCGTCGTCCAACACGATCTCCGCGGCGGCGAGGTTCGTCACCTGGTGCTCGAGTGACGAGGCCTTCGGGATGGAGACCGTGCCACGGGCCACGTGCCATGCGAGCACCGTCTGCGCGGTGGTGATACCCCGGGACGATGCGATCTCGTTGATCACGGGTTCGTCGAAGAGCTCCTTCGCACGCCCCAACGGGCTCCACGCTTCGGTGAGGATGCCGCGTTCGCGGTGGTAGGCCAGCTGCTCGTCCTGCGGGAAGTACGGATGCACTTCGATCTGGTTGACCACGGGCCTGACCCCGGTCTCCCGCTCGATGCGCTCAAGGTGCTCCGGGAGGAAGTTGGAGACGCCGATCTGGCGGACGACGCCTCTGGCCTGCGCGTCGACGAGCGCGGCCCACGCCTGGACGTACTCGTCCTGGTTGGGGTTGGGCCAGTGGATGAGGTGCAGGTCGGTCACGTCGAGTCCGAGGCGGGAGCGGCTCTCCTCGATGCTGGTGCGCGCCTTCGCCGAGGAGTGGTGCCGTCCGGGGAGCTTCGTGGTGACGATCACGTCCGAACGTGCCACCCCGGAAGCTGCGACCCCACGGCCCACCGAGCCCTCGTTCTCGTAGTTGAATGCGGTGTCGACGAGCCGGTAGCCGGCACCGATGCCGGCGCTGACCGATTCGGCCCCGGCATCGCCGTTCAGGGCGTACGTGCCCAAGCCGATCGCGGGGAGGGCGAACCCGTTGTGAGCGGTGAACGAGGGGACGACGGGCTGAGTGGTCACGGTGCTCCTTCTGGCCTTTTCCCCGAGCGTACGCTGAGGGGATGACATCGGAGGCGGAGATGGCGTCGGATGACGTCATGATCGACGAGCTCGAGCGGTGCCCCTGCTCATCCGGCGACGTGTACGGCCGTTGCTGCCGTCCGCTCCTCGACGGAGCGACGGCGCCGACGGCCGAACGCCTGATGCGTTCGCGCTACACCGCGTTCTCTCTGCGAGACGAGGCGCATCTCCTGCGCACGTGGCATCCGACGACGAGACCGGGGACGATCGAGTTCGAACCGGATCTGCGGTGGCGGCGGCTGCTCGTGATCGATCGCGAGGCCGGGGGCCCGTTCGACCGCGAGGGCATCGTGGAGTTCGAGGCGTTCTGGCAGCAGCGCGCCACGAGAGGCTCGCTCCATGAGCGCAGCCGCTTCGTGCGCGAGGACCGGCACTGGTACTACGTCGACGGCGACGTGCACTGATGGGCGGATGTCGCGACAGCGGCTAGATTTGAGAGCGTGAACGCCAGCCCCGAGAACCAGCGCACCCTGCTCGACATCGCCGACCTCGACCGGCGCATCGCGCAGGCCGAGCGTGCCAAGACCAAGCCGAGCCAGGCGGAGCGGATCACCGAGCTCGTGGCGATCCGTCAGGACCAGCTCCGCGAGCTGACCGCACTCGCGGGTACCAGAGACGACGTGCGCACCGAGCTGAAGCGGCTGGAGTCGGATGTCGCCGTCGTCGAGGCACGCCGGAACCGCGACGCCGAACGCCTGGCCGCATCGACGAATCCGAAGGACGCGCAGGCGCTCGAGCACGAGCTCGGCAGCCTCGCCCGCCGACAGAGTGACCTCGAAGATGCCGAGCTCGACGTGATGGGCCGTCTCGAAGAGGCAGAGGCCGCCGTCGCCGCGCAGCAGGCGCTCCTCGACACGACGACCGCCGAGGGGTCGGCGCTCACCGCGCAGGCGAAGGCGGACGTCGCAGCAGCCACCGACCTCGGCGCACAGCTCGCCCGCGATCGTGCGGCCGTCGCGGAGACCGTGTCGCCTGCCTTGCTGGCGGAGTACGACCGCCGCGCGAAGAACAGCGCAGGTGCCGCCCTGTTGACCCGCGGTACCTGCGAGGGGTGCCGCATCCTGCTCCCCAGCACGGATCTGAACGACATCAGGCGAGCGGCGGATGACCTCGTGGTGTCCTGCCCCGAATGTGGGTGCATCCTGGTGCGCACCGAGGAGTCCGGGCTCGCATGAGTCGCGCCTGCGCGCGTCGGCGATGACGGCGCCGGCGGCGGGGGTCGAACGCCGCATCGCACTCGTCTCCGTCGGAGCGCAGGAGTACGTCGCGATCGAGCTCGATCGGAACGACGAGGAGCTGGACCGCACGTCCTTGCGTGTTGCTGAGCTCCCGGAATGGGTGCGCTCCGTCGAGGACTCCGATGCCCCGCGGTGGGTCATGCGCAGCGCCGCCGAGACCTACGCGTTCCTGCTCGAGCACGGCGTTCGGATCACCCGCAGTCACGATCTGGTGCTGTGCCACGCCATCCTGCGCGACACGTCGTCGGTGCAGAGCCCGCTCCCGGCCTCGCCGGAGTGGGAGCGGCGAGAGCCGACGGCAGCGGTGCCCTCGCTGTTCGACGTGTTCGACGACGTGAGCGGTGACGATGCGATCACGACCGCACTCGATCAGTACCGCGCACAGCGGAGGGTGATGGCCGCTGCACAGGACGGACGCCTCACCCTCCTGTGCGCTGCGGAGTCGGCAGGCGGACTCATCGCAGAGGAGATGCGGGTCGCGGGGTTGCCCTGGGATGAAGGCGTGCACGATGCCATCCTGACCGACACCCTCGGCACCCGTCCTGCCGCCGGGGGAGCACCGAGTCGCATGGTCGAGCTGGGCGATCGGGTGCGCGCGCTCCTCGGCGATCCGTCGCTCCACCTCGACAGCCAGCAGAAGCTGCTCAGGGCGCTGCATCGCGTCGGGGTCCAGGTGGAGTCGACGAGTCGATGGGAGCTCGCCCAGCACGAGCATCCGGTCGTGGAGCCCCTCCTCGCCTACAAGAAGCTCTCCCGCTTGCTCAGCGCCAACGGATGGGCATGGTTGGCGGAGTGGGTGCATGAGGGTCGGTTCCGTCCGGTCTACATCCCGGGCGGTGTCGTCACCGGTCGCTGGGCGTCGGCCGGTGGAGGGGCTCTTCAGCTTCCGCGGAGCCTGCGCCCCGCTGTCCGAGCCGACCCGGGGTGGACCCTGGTCGTGGCAGACGTCGCGCAGCTCGAGCCGCGGATGCTCGCCGCGATGGCCTCCGACGAAGCGATGGCCCGCGCGGCGCGGGGGAGCGACCTCTATGCAGGCGTCGTGGCGTCCGGGGCCGTCTCCACCCGCGAGGAGGCGAAGTACGCGGTTCTCGGAGCGATGTACGGCGCCACGACCGGAGACAGCGGCCGGCTGGTCCCGCGGCTGCGCAAGGTCTACCCGAAGGCGATGGCGCTCGTGGATGCCGCGGCGCGCACAGGGGAGGACGGGGGAATCGTCTCGACCTGGCTAGGGCGGTCATCGCCTCGTCCGTCGACGGAGTGGATGCGGCTGCAGGCGGACGCGACCGGTGCGGATGCCGACCCCGCGGTCGTCGCGCTCGCACGGCGGCGTGGACGCGATTGGGGCCGGTTCACCAGGAACTTCGTGGTGCAGGGCACTGCTGCCGAGTGGTCGTTGATCTGGCTGGCGGAGATCCGGCATCGCCTGCAGCAGATCCCTGAGGTGTTCGCCGAGGCGGCGGCGTCCGGTCCGTTCGCGCGCTCTGCGCACCTGGCGTTCTTCCTGCACGACGAGGTGATCCTCCACGTTCCCCTGGAACACGCGGAGGAGGCTGCCGAGGCGGTGCGCGAGGCCGCGGCCACGGCCACGACGAGGCTCTTCGGCTCGTTTCCCATCGACGTGCCCCTCGACCTGCGCATCGCGGAGTCCGCGGAGAAGTAGCCGCCGGTCGTGTGCGCAGGAGAACGTAGACTGGAGAGGCGAATGGGTCGACTGGACGGCCGCGTTACGGGCAACCGTACCGAGGAACGTCCGGGCTCCTCAGGGCAGGACGGTGGGTAACGCCCACCCGGAGCAATCCGCGAGAAAGTGCCACAGAGAGCAGACCGCCCCGCAAGGGGTAAGGGTGAAAGGGTGGTGTAAGAGACCACCGGGGGTCATGGTGACATGGCCTGCCAGGTAAACCTCGTCCGGAGCAAGGTCAGACAGAGGATGTTGACGCGGCTCGCCGAGTCCTCGGGTAGACCGCTAGAGTGCCACGGCAACGTGTCGCCGAGAGAGATGGCCGTCGAAGGGGCGAAGAACCCCGGAACAGAACCCGGCGTACAGGTCGGCCCATTCGCCTCACACGCACGAAGGCCCCGATGACTGGAGAGTCGTCGGGGCCTTCGTGCGGATCCGGGTGGCTGAGCCTGTCGAAGGTCAGTCCCCGGCGAGCGACGCCGCGCCGATGATGCCGGAGTTGTTGCGGTGGATCGCCGGGACGATCGGGGTCTTCAGGTCGAGCAGCGGGAGGAAGTCTCCGGCGTTCTTCGACACGCCGCCGCCGACGACGAACAGGTCGGGGCTGAATAGGAACTCGATGTGCGAGTAGAACGCCTGCAGACGCTCGGCCCACTCGGCCCACGAGAGGTTCTCGCGCTCCCGTGCCGACGTCGCAGCGTAGGTCTCGACCGACTCGTATTCGCCGAAGTTGAGGTGACCGAGCTCGGTGTTCGGAAGGAGCACGCCGTCGTAGAGGAAGGCCGATCCGATGCCGGTGCCGAGCGTCGTGAGGAGCGTGAAACCGCGCACGTCCCTGGCCGCTCCGTGGCGGGCTTCGGCGACACCGGCGGCGTCGGCGTCGTTCACGAACACGATGTTGCGACCGAGACCGTCCCGGAAGAACCGCTCGGCGTCGAAGTCGATCCACTCCTTGGAGACATTGGCGGCGGAGAGGGTCTTGCCGCGCTTGACGATCGCCGGGAATGCGACGCCGAGCGGCAGGGTCGAGTCGTGCACGTCGAGGGTCTTCAGCACGGTCTGCACGGCATTGAGCACGTCCTGGGGCGATGCGCCCTCGGGGGTCGGTACCCGTACCCGGTCGGACGCCATGATTCCGTGCTCGAGGTCGACGATTCCTGCTTTGATACCCGTGCCGCCGATGTCGACGCCGATCGCTTTTGCCATGGGCGATAGCTTAGCGACCACGGTGCACGCCAGTAGGATCGATGACATCACGTGAAGAAGGGGCAGACATGTCTGACGGTGACCACAAGTACTGGTACAACTCCACGACCGGCGAGATCGAGTTCGGGATGATCTCGCCCTCCATCGACCGCATCGGTCCGTTCGACACCGAGGCCGAGGCCCGTCGTGCTCCGGAGGTCGTCAAGGAGCGTTCGCGCGCCTGGGCCGAGGAAGAGGCCGTCGAGCAGGGCTGGGACGTCAAGGGCCCCCAGAACACGGGCGACGCAAAGGGCCAGGGCGCAGAGTAGCCATGGACAAGCAGAGGGACTTCGTCCTCCGGACCATCGAGGAGCGCGGCGTCAAGTTCGTGCGACTGTGGTTCACCGACGTGATCGGCACTCTCAAGTCGGTGGCCATCGCGCCGGCCGAGGTCGAGGGTGCTTTCGCGGAGGGAATCGGGTTCGACGGTTCGGCGATCGAGGGGCTGACACGCACCTACGAGTCCGACCTGCTCGCCCAGCCCGATCCGACGACGTTCCAGACGCTGCCCTGGCGCGGCGAGATCGACCCGACCGCGCGCATGTTCTGCGACCTGACGACTCCCGACGGCCAGCCCGCCGTCGCCGATCCCCGTCACGTGCTCAAGCGCACGCTCGCGAAGGCCGCTGACGCCGGGTTCACGTTCTACACGCACCCCGAGATCGAGTTCTACCTGCTCAAGTCCTCGTCGTTCGGGCCGGAGGGGCCCGTGCCCGTCGACTCGGCGGGCTACTTCGACAACGTGCCCGGCGGCACCGCGCACGATTTCCGTCGCCGTTCGGTCCGGATGCTGGAAGACCTCGGCATCTCGGTCGAATTCAGTCACCACGAGGGCGGGCCCGGTCAGAACGAGATCGACCTCCGCTACGCGGACGCCCTCACCACGGCCGACAACATCATGACCTTCCGGACGGTGATTAAGGAGGTGGCGATCGAGCAGGGCGTCTATGCGACGTTCATGCCGAAGCCGCTCAGCGACCAGCCCGGAAGCGGTATGCACACGCACATGTCACTGTTCGAGGGTGACCAGAACGCCTTCTACGAAGAGGGCGCGAAGTACCAGCTGTCGAAGACGGGCCGGCACTTCATCGCGGGCCTCCTGCGTCACGCGAACGAGATCTCCGCGGTCACCAACCAGTTCGTCAACTCATACAAGCGGCTCTGGGGCGGCGACGAGGCACCGAGCTTCGTCACCTGGGGTCACGCGAACCGATCCGCACTCGTCCGCGTGCCGATGTACAAGCCGAACAAGAGCCAGTCGTCCCGCGTGGAGTACCGCGGCATCGATTCCGCGTCGAACCCCTACCTCGCCTACGCGCTCCTGCTCGCAGCCGGGCTCAAGGGCATCGAGGAGGGATACGATCTGCCGCCGGAGGCCGAGAACAACGTGTGGTCGCTGAGCGACGCCGAGCGGCGAGCTCTCGGTTACGAGGCACTGCCGGCGAGTCTCGACCACGCCCTGGAGTACATGGAGGCGTCCGAGCTCGTCGCGGAGACTCTGGGCGAACAGGTCTTCAACTACGTGCTGCTCAACAAGCGCAAGGAATGGGAGGCCTACCGCGGTCAGGTCACCCCGTTCGAGCTGAAGAGCAACCTCGAGCTGCTCTGACCCGCCCGATGGCGCGTCCTGACGATTCGGTCTCCCTCTCCGCCCTCGCCAGGCTCGGCTTCTCCGAGCTGAGCGAGGCCGCGGCAGGCCTCGCTGAGCTGGCGGAGATTCTCGATCAGCCGCGGACGGTGCTGCTCGAGGCTGCCGATGCCGCGGATCCCGATGCCGCCGTCCGCGGGCTGCTCCGCGTGGCCCGTCGGGATGAGTCGTCATTGCGTGGGCTCCTCGTCGACGAGGAGACCCGCCGCGGTGTCTGGCGGGTCTTCGGCGCCTCGGAGGGACTCGCCGAGTTCTTCCTCCGTCACCCGGACCAGCTGAGCGTCCTGGAAGCACCCCGCGATGCACTGCCATCGGCCGAGGAGCTCCAGGAGCGGCTGCTGGCCTCAGTCGGTGCGTGCGACGGGTTCGCGCAGTCGGGTGGGGACGACGAGGTCGTCGCGCTCAGAGTCGCCTACCGACGAAATCTCGCTGCCATCGCCGCGTTCGACCTCTCGCGCACGGCACCGGAGATGGCAGTAGGCCCCGTGTCGGCAGCGCTGGCCGACCTCGCGGGTGCTGCCCTGGAGGCGTCGCTCGCGGTGGCGCGGACCCGGGTGCAGGAGTCGATGGGGCGGGATGAGGTGGCGGCGACCCGTCTCGCCATCATCGGAATGGGAAAAGCCGGCGCTCGGGAGTTGAACTACGTCAGCGACGTCGACGTGATCTTCGTGGGCGGCAGCAGCGACGAAGAGGTCGTCACGGAGGCGCGTGCCATCGACATCGCGACCAGGCTCGCGCGCGAGACCATGCGGAACCTCGACGCGATCGAGGTGGAACCGCCGCTCTGGGAGGTCGATGCCGCGCTGCGTCCAGAGGGCAAGCAAGGTGCTCTGGTCCGCTCGCTCGCATCCCATCTCGCGTACTACGACCGCTGGGCCAAGAGCTGGGAATTCCAGGCTCTGCTCAAGGCTCGTCCCCTCGCCGGAGATGCGGAACTCGGGGCGGAGTACATCGCCGCAGTGCAGCCGAAGATCTGGTCCAGTGCCGCGCGGCAGGACTTCGTCGAGAGCGTGCAACGCATGCGGGAGCGCGTGATGGAGCACATCGACCCGGACGACGCTCCGTATCAGCTGAAGCTCGGGGCGGGTGGGCTTCGCGACATCGAGTTCACCGTGCAGCTGCTGCAGCTCGTCCACGGACTCACCGACGAGTCGCTGCGCACGCGCGGGACCCTCGAGAGCCTCGATGCGCTCGTCGAGGGCGGTTACATCGGGCGGGTCGATGCGGCGGCGTTCGCCGAGGACTACCGCCTGCTCCGGCTCATGGAGCATCGCCTCCAGCTGAGAGAGCTCAGCCGCACGCATCTGATGCCTCGGACTCCGGCAGGCCTGCGGATCCTGGCGAGGGGCACACGCCTCGCGGAGAGCGGTGACAGTGTGTGGGCCCGCTGGGAGAGCGTCCGGCGGGAGGTGCGCGAGATCCATACGCGCCTGTTCTACCGCCCACTGCTGAGCGCTGTCGCCGGTCTGCCGGAAGAGGAGCGGACCCTCTCCGCCGCTCAGGCGCACGACCGCTTGGCAGCCATCGGCTTCCGGGATCCGGCGGGCGCACTCCGCCACATCGGTGCGCTCACGAGCGGGCTCAGCCGCAAGGCGACCATCCAGCGACACCTGATGCCTATCATGGTGCGGTGGTTCGCCGACGGAAGCGATCCTGACTACGCGCTCCTCGCCTTCCGTCGCATCAGCGAGCGTCTCGGAGACACCCCGTGGTTCCTCAGGATGCTGCGCGATTCGTCGGGGGCGGCGGAGAGCCTCACCCGCCTGCTGTCCTCTTCCCGGTACATCGGCGAGCTCCTGGAGTGGATCCCGGAATCCGTGGCCTGGCTGGACAACGCTGGGCGGCTGCGCCCGCGCGGGGCCGCAGCCCTCGACGAAGAGGCCAGAGCGATCCAGACGCGCCATGAGACGATCGGCGATGCGCTGCGGGCCGTCAGGGCGCTGCGGAGGAGAGAGCTCCTGCGCACGGCCATGGGGGCGGTGCTCGATGTCCTCACGATCGAAGAGGTCGCCACCGCACTCACGGAGATCACCGAGGCGACGATCCAGGCCGCTCTCCGCGCGGTGATGCGCGAAGTCGTCCCGGTCGATGACGAGGCGCTCGACTTCGCCGTCATCGCGATGGGGCGCTTCGGGGGTGCCGAGCTGGGGTTCGGATCCGACGCCGACATCCTGTACGTCTACGACGCGAACGGTGTCGATCCCCAGCGCGCGCAGAAGCTCGCGACGCAGATCGTGGCCGGCCTCCGCGAGCACCTGACCGATCACCGGCTGCCGCTCGACCTCGATGCCGATCTGAGGCCGGAGGGGCGGAACGGTCCGATCGTCCGCTCCATCCAGGCATACGCGGAGTACTATCGCCGCTGGTCGCTGTCGTGGGAGGCCCAGGCGCTGCTCCGGGCGCGCGGAGTGGCGGGAAGCGCGAAGCTGATCGCCCGGTTCACGGCGCTTGCCGACACGATCCGCTACCCGGAGGCCATCGACCTCCAGGGCACCCGCGAGATCAAGCGCATCAAAGCGCGGGTCGAGGGGGAACGGCTGCCGCAGGGTGCTGATCCCCGTCGCCACCTGAAGCTCGGCCCCGGCTCGCTGAGCGATGTGGAGTGGCTGGTCCAACTCCTCCAGCTGCAGCATGCGCACGGTGTTCCCGGGCTGCGCACGACCTCGACGCTCGGTGCGCTCGAAGCCGCCGTCGCGGCCGATCTGGTCGCAGAGGAGGACGCCGCGCGTCTTCGCGCGGCGTGGCTGCTGTCCAGTCGTCTCAGGTCAGCGATCACTCTGCTGACCGGGCAGACCAGCGACGTGCTCCCCGCCGATCGCCGTCAGCTCGATGCGATCGGTCGTCTGCTCGGCTATCCCGATCGCTCCGCCACAGAACTCGAGGAGGACTACCTCGGGGTGACCCGGCGCGCCAGGAAGACCTTCGAGCAGCTCTTCTACGGGTGAGTCGAGAGCGTCGGTTTGCGGTATCGCGTGTCGTGTCCCAAGCTGACGATATGACCAACGCGCGAATCGGCATCGTCTGGAACCCTTCGAAGGTCGAGCAGGAGGTCCTGCAAGCCGCGGTGAGCGAAGTGTTCGACGACGGGTACGACATCCGCTGGTGGGAGACGACCCCCGAGGACCCGGGTCGCGGCATGGCTCGCGAGGCGCGTGAAGACGGCCGCGACATCGTGGTCGCCGTCGGGGGAGACGGCACGGTACGCGCGGTCGCCGAGTCGTTGGCGGGTTCCGAGACGGCGCTCGGGATCGTCCCGCAGGGGACCGGCAACCTCCTCGCGCGGAACCTCGAGGTACCGCTGAACAACGTGAAGGCCGCACTGGAGCGGGTGCGCGACGCCGAGCCCCGTCGCATCGACCTCGGCTGGGTGTCGTACGACGGAACCGAGCACGCGTTCGCCGTGATGGTCGGATTCGGGGTCGACGCCCAGATGCTGGTGGAGACCGACGACGACCTCAAGTCCAAGGCGGGCTGGCTCGCCTATGTCGAGGCCATGGGACGCGCTCTCGCCGGTACCGAGATGACCGACATCACCCTCACGATCGACGGGGAGAAGGCCGTCGCGGTGCGGGGCCACACCATGTTGATCGGCAACTGCGGGATGGTGCAGGGCGGCATCAGACTGCTGCCGGACGCCGTGCTGGACGACGGCAAGCTCGACGTGCTGATGATCAGCGCCGACGGCGCGCTGCAGTGGCTCGATACGCTGCGATCATTCGTGTGGGACAACGGCATCCGTCGCCTGTTCGGCGCGACGGATGAGGCCGTCAGCACCGACTCGGCACGCCACCTCCCGGTGGAGACCATCTCCGTCGAGCTCAAGACGCCTCTCGTGTTCGAGATCGACGGCGAGGAGATGGGCGAGGTCTCGGCATTCGACGTCCGCGTCGAGGCCGGCGCTCTCCTCGTCCGCTGAGGGCGCCCCGGCAGGAGCCGTGATCAGCGCGCCGATGCCGGCGGGACGATCTTCCTGTCCTGGGCCGGGAACGTCACCTTCTGCACGATGATGGTGATGCTCGCGGCGACGGGGATCGCCACGAGGGCTCCCAGGATACCGCCGAGTGCACCGCCGGCGACGGCGGCGATGACGACGAGCGCTCCCGGCACCGCGACGGCCTTGCTCATGATCCGCGGCGAGAGGATATAGGCCTCGATCTGCATGTAGATCAGGTAGTAGATGATCGCGATGAGCGCCGTCACGGGGGAGACGAAGAGGCAGATCAGAGAGTTGATGATCGACGCCGTCAGCGTTCCCACCAACGGGATCATCGACCCGATGAAGGCGATGAGTGCGAGCAACGCCGGAACGGGCGCGCCGATGATGGTGAGGAAGATCAGGCTCAGGATGCCGTTGATCAGCGCAAGGCTGGCCTGGCCCATCACATAGCGGCCCACGGCCCCGGAGACGTCCTCGAGGAGGCCGCTGAAGGTGTCCCGCTGGTACGCCGGGACGAAGCGTGCCGCGAGGTGCTTCATGCTGCGCAGCGATGCCATGAAGTACAGCGTCAGGATCAGGACGATGGTGACACCGGTGAAGCCGCCGGCGATACCGGCGCCGACCGCGAAGACGCCGCCGCCGATGTCGAAGAAGTTGTTGGGATCCTTGAAGAACCCGAGGACGCCCTGAACGGCGTCGTCGATGGTGCCGAACTGGCTGCTGACGTCCTTGTACCAGGCGCTGGCCATGAAGTCCTCGACCATCTTCGGCCCGTCCTTGATCAGGTTGCCGACCTGTTCCACGAGGAGCGGGACGATGGCGAGGATGATGCCGGCGAACGCGAGGAGCACAGCAGCGACGACGATGGCTACGGCGGCGGCGCGCGGGAGCTTCTTCTCGATGAACGAGACGATCGGGTCGAGGCCGAGGGCCAGGAAGACCGCCACTCCGATATAGACGAAGACGGTCGCGAGCTGGCCGATCACTCCGCCGATGGCCAGGGCGACCAGCACCCCGAGGGCGCCCAGCAGGCCGAACATGAACGGGTTGGTCCTCGCATATGCGACGACCGCGTTCGAGGGCTGAGACGGTGCGGCGGCGACCGGCGTGTGTGCGTCGGTGTTCACGATGACTCTTCTACGGCGCATGGTTCCCCCGGTCGATGCTCAGACTCACCAGTTGAACACTCGCGAGTCCACCGGGTCAAGCCGGGAACGGCCACTGGCGCGCCCCCTCGTTCGACGAGAAGATGAGCCATGACCGAACACGCTCCCCATCGCGACGCCCTCGCCGTCACCGCCTACCTGTATGCCTTCCCGCTGGTGTTCAATCTCGGACAGGTTCGACGTTCGGTGCAGAACGGCATCGGCACCATGGCGGCGACCCCTCTCAACGCCATCGCCCACGCCCGCACGCTCGCGAGCGCAGACGACGACTTCGTCTCGATCAACAACGACACGGTGTACTCCTTCGCGCAGATCGATCTGAGCGCTGGTCCCGTACGGCTGCATCTGCCGGACGCGGGGGATCGGTATCACGTGATGCAGTTCGTCGATGCGTGGACGAACAACTTCGCGTACGTGGGCACCCGTGCGACAGGCGGAGGGGCGAAGGACGTGGTCCTGCGGGGACCGTCGACTCGGTCCGAGACGCAGGCCGTCCCCGACGTCATCGAGATCGATGCGCCGACGGATGTCGTCTCGCTCGTCGGTCGCTGGGCCGTCGACGGCGATGCTGATCTTCCGGCCGTTCACGCGCTGCAGGACGCGATGTCGCTGACCGGAGTTGCCGGACAGGGGCTTCCCGACGCCGCGCCGCAGGGATCCGAGGCTCTGGACTTCTGGGAGCAGTTCCGCGTGTGGTCGCGGGCCTTCCCCGGCGCGGCGCGAGACCGTGCGCTCGAGGCCACGTTCGTCGAACTCGGGATCACCGGCGAGGCTCCGGTCGGCGGACTCGGCGAGACCGCCGTGGCCCGTCTCGAGGATGCGTTCGCGGAGGGAAGCGCTGCGCTCGATGCGATCCTTCAGTCCGGATCCGCTCCCGTGATCAACGGCTGGCAGATGACTCTGCATGTGTTCGACTACAACCTCGACTTCTTCCAGATCGGTGCACTGGACGACCCTCAGTGGAAAGCACCCGAGGGGCTTCAGCGCCTGGCTCTGCGAGCAGGATCGGCCAAGGCGGGGCTCTGGGGCAATCACGGCTACGAGGCGGCGTACATCATGACGTACGTCGATGATCGCGGGGAGCAGCTCACCGGGGAGAGGAACTACACCCTCCACCTCGCGCCGCCGCCCCCGGTCGGCGCGTTCTGGTCCGTGACGATGTACTCGTTGCCGGAGTTCTTCCTGGTGGACAACCCGATCGACCGATATTCCCTCGGGGACCGGACGCCGGGAATCGTCTATGGAGACGACGGCTCGCTGACCATCACCATGAGCCATTCCGCACCCGAGGACTCCCTGGCGCGGGCCAACTGGCTGCCGACGCCGTCCGGAGAGTTCCGGCCGATCATCCGCATGTACATCCCGGGGGAGGCGGTGCTGAACGGGACCTACGAGCCCCCGGCGATCGTCCGCACCGCGTGATGACGTCCGGGATCACGACGAACGCCCGCCAGGAGGACCCTGGCGGGCGTTCGTCGTCGCTTCGAAAGGGCGATCAGACCCCGAAGTACAGCTCGTACTCGAACGGGTGCGGACGCTGCGCCATCGGCAGGATCTCGTTCTCGTACTTGTAGGAGATCCAGGTCTCGATGAGCTCCTTGGTGAACACGCCGCCCTCGAGGAGGAACTGGTGGTCGGCAGCCAGGGCGTCCAGCGAGTCGAGCAGCGAGTTCGGGACCTGCGGGATGTCCTTGGCCTCCTCGGGGGGAAGCTCGTAGAGGTCCTTGTCGACCGGCTCGTGCGGCTCGATGCGGTTCTTGATTCCGTCGAGGCCTGCCATGAGCTGCGCGGCGAAGGCGAGGTAGGGGTTGCCCGAAGCATCCGGTGCGCGGAACTCGATGCGCTTCGCCTTCGGGTTCGAGCCCGTGATCGGGATACGGATCGCGGCGGAGCGGTTGCCGGCCGAGTAGACCAGGTTGACGGGAGCCTCGAAGCCCTTGACCAGACGGTGGTAGCTGTTCAGCGTCGGGTTGGTGAAGGCGAGCAGGGCGGGCGCGTGCGCCAGGATGCCGCCGATGTACCAGCGCGCGATGTCGCTGAGCTGGCCGTAGCCGGCCTCGTCGTAGAACAGCGGCTTGCCGTCGTTCCACAGCGACTGGTGCGTGTGCATTCCCGAGCCGTTGTCACCGTAGAGGGGCTTGGGCATGAAGGTCGCGACCTTGCCCCACTCCTCGGCCGTGTTCTTGACGATGTACTTGAACTTCAGGATGTCGTCAGCCGCGTGCACCATGGTGTCGAAGCGGTAGTTGATCTCCTGCTGGCCGCCCGTGCCGACCTCGTGGTGCGAGCGCTCGAGGATGAAACCGGCGTCGATCAGCTTGAGGGTGATGTCGTCACGGAGGTCGGCCGTCTTGTCGACCGGGCTGACCGGGAAGTACCCGCCCTTGTAGGGGGTCTTGTTCCCGAGGTTGCCGCCCTCCTCCTCGCGACCGGTGTTCCAGGCGCCCTCTTCGGAGTCGACGCTGTAGAAGCTGGAGTTCGAGGTGACGTTGTAGCGGACGTCGTCGAAGATGTAGAACTCGGCCTCGGGGGCGAAGAACGCGGTGTCGGCGATGCCGGTCGAGGCCAGGTACTTCTCGGCCTTCTTGGCGACCTGACGCGGGTCCTTGGAGTAGATCTCGCCGGTGCGCGGGTTGTAGATGTCGAAGAGCATGACGAGCGTGCTCGCCTCGCGGAACGGGTCGACGTACGCCGTCGTGACGTCGGGGATGAGCTGCATGTCGGACTCATGGATGCTCGCGAAGCCGCGGATCGAGGAGCCGTCGAACAGCTGACCGTCGGTGAAGAAAGCCTCGTCGACCGTCGATGCAGGAATGTTGAAGTGCTGCTGTACACCCGGGAGGTCGGTGAAACGGATGTCAAGGAACTTGACGTCGTTCTCCTTGATGTAGGTCAGTACCTCGGACGAATCTTTGAACATGTACGACTCCTGTAATGCGGATCGATGGCTTCACGGCCACTCTGCAGAGTACGGACGGGGGATTTCTCTACGGTATCCGCTTTGTTTCGGGCGTGTTACGAGCGTGAGGGCGTCAGCACGTCATTTCACGCTCGGTAGGCTGGGGGAGTGACGGATGCAGTGAACGCGTACCCCGGTGAACGACTCGGACTCCCCGAATCCGGTTCGGGGAGCATCGCCCGTCCCGGCCGCCGGATCGGCGCCCTTCTGATCGATTACACAGCGGCGACGATCATCGCCACCGGATTCCTCGGGTTCAATCAGTTCGCCCTGCCGACGGAAGCGGGTCTGACCCAGTTCGCCCCGATGCTGGTGTTCGCCGTGCTGCAGATCGTCTTCATCCCGACCGCAGGCGGCAGCCCGGGGCACCGCATCCTCGGCATGCGTCTCGCCCGTCTCGACGGGGGCTGGGTCGGGCTGTGGCGCCCGATCGTCCGCACGCTCCTGCTCGTGGTTGTCGTACCCGCCGTGATCTGGGACGCCGACCAGCGCGGTCTGCACGACAAGGCGGTCGGCACGGTTCTCATCCGCACCTGACGGCTCCGCCCGACGGAGTCAGTCGCGGCCGCGGTTGCGCCGACGCGCCTCGCGCGGTGCTCGTCCGCCGAGGAAGGAACGGGCGGGGTCGACGATGTAGCCGCGGCGCAGGGCTTCACGCCCGATGAGCATCCGGAAGCCCATCTCGTCACGGTTGCTCAGCGTGACCTCCGCGAGCACTTCGCGATCCACGAGCCGGATCAGAAGCTCGACCACGAGCCGCTCCTGGGCATGCCCTGACGAGCTCCGCACGGCACGACGGTCGTGGATCGGGCACTCGACCACGACCGCGTCCTCCTGGCTGTCCTGCCAGGGTTTGACCTTGAAACGGACCCAGGGCTCGTCGTCCTGCTCGAACTCCACGATGTCGAAAGCGTGCAGCGATGAGGTGCGCGCACCCGTGTCGATCTTGGCCTTCAGCCAATCCACCCCGAGATCGGGCAGGCTCACCCATTCTCGCCACCCCGTAAGGGTGTTTGAATGGGGGGTAGTCCTACTCACCTGATACATCCTGGCAGGAAAAACCCCCCGTGAAGATCGCAGTGCTCTCCCGCGCGCCGCAGGCGTACTCCACCCAGCGTCTGCGTGCAGCCGCGCTCCAACGAGGGCACAACGTCAAGGTGCTCAACACGCTGCGCTTCGCCATCGACCTCACGGCCGATGAACCGGACCTGCATTACCGCGGACGACAGCTCAGCGACTACGACGCGATCCTCCCTCGCATCGGGAACTCGATCACCTACTTCGGCACGGCCGTCGTGCGTCAGTTCGAGCAGATGGACGTCTACACGCCGAACACCGCCAACGGCATCTCGAGCGCCCGTGACAAGCTCCGCGCGAATCAGATCCTCTCGCGCCACAACATCGCGATGCCGCCGACGGCCTTCGTGCGCAACCGCGCGGATGTGCGACCGGCGATCGAACGGGTCGGCGGAGCCCCGGTCGTCATCAAGCTGCTCGAGGGCACCCAGGGAATCGGGGTGATCCTCGCTCCGCAGGTGAAGGTCGCCGAGGCGATCATCGAGACCCTGCACTCGACCAAGCAGAACGTGCTGATCCAGAAGTTCATCGCGGAGAGCCGCGGACGCGACATCAGAGCGCTGGTCGTCGGCGACCGCGTCGTCGCCGCGATGCGACGTTCCGCTGCCGGTGACGAGTTCCGATCGAACGTGCACCGAGGAGGGTCCGTCGAGGCGGTCGAACTCGATCCCGTCTACGAGCGCGCGGCGGTGCGCTCGGCGCAGATCATGGGCCTGCGGGTCGCGGGTGTCGACATGCTCGAGGGCGAAGACGGTCCGCTGGTCATGGAGGTCAACTCCTCGCCCGGACTCCAGGGCATCGAGACCGCGACGAAGCTCGATGTCGCTGGTGCCATCATCGACTACATCGCGGGGCAGGTCGCTTTTCCGGAGATCGACGTGCGCCAGCGTCTCACGGTCTCAACGGGCTACGGTGTCGCCGAGCTCATGGTGCACGGTGCGGTCGACCTGGTCGGGAAGACGTTGGGCGAGGCGGGACTGTGGGAGCGGGACATCACGGTCCTCACGCTGCACCGCGGCGTCAGCGTGATCCCGAATCCCCGCAAGCACGTCGTGCTCGAAGCCGACGACCGGCTGTTCTGCTTCGGCAAGCTCGACGAGATGCGATCGATGGTCCCGGAACGTCGGCGTCGTCGGGCGAAAGTCCGTCGTCTGCCTCGGCAGCCGCTCTCCGAGTGAAGGAGAGAGCGCGGCCGTCCTCGAAGGAGGACGGCCGCGCTCTTGAGTCGTGCGGTGCGTGCGATCAGCGCGGACGCTGAGAGCGCACCTTCGTCGGGTCGATGCCCTTCGGGATCGGCAGCGAGGAAAGCGACTGCGACACCGAGTCGACGCGACGGATGACCGCGGCCATCGTCGCCTTGTCGATCGCCTTGGGGAGCTTCTTGATCGTCTTCGAGAGGTCGGCGATCGCGACTTCGTCGTCACCGTGTCCGACGTACAGAACGGTGACCGGGACGCCGTGCGCGACGCGCTGGGCCTTGCTGCGCTCCTCGTTCACGAGACGGGTCAGTCGTCCGCGTGCGCCTTCGCCGACGATGACGATGCCGCCGCGGCCGATGGTGCGGTAGACAGCTTCCTGCGTCTTCGGGTTGATGCCGACGGGAGTCTCCGAGGCCTGCCAACTGCGACCAAGGCTGGTGCTCAGCACGTGGCCGGTCGCACCGGGCATGCCGTCGATCTTGCTGTACATGGCAGAGGTCGAGAGCCGCGTCATCAGGAACAGGGCGCCGAGGATGCCGAGCATCAGACCCGTGATGCCCCACAGGACGAGCGTCCATACCTGGAAGGGAGGGATCAGATAACCCGCGACGAGCCCGAGCAGGACGCCGCCGATGAGGATCGCAGCCTGTGCCCACGGCAGCCAGGAGTAGGCCTCACGTGTGAACCGGAAGAGGGACTTGATCTGGGAGAAGAACCCAGGACGCTTTTCGGGTTCAGGAGCACGCTTTGCCATGAGCACCAGCCTACCGAGTCTGACGACCTCGTGATGTCGGCGTTCGCGTGGAGCGGAGCGGCCGGATTCCACTCCTCCTGCACTGCAGAGGCATCAGAGGGGATCCGTCCCGACGCTCCGCCCTGGCGGCTTCCGGGAGGATCTCCGCGGTGAGATGGAGGAATGGAAGACATCGCGATCGACGACGGTCGAGGAACGCCGCTCGTTCCGCGGGCGCACCGTGTGGTGCGCACCCTCGATCCCGCGGAGGGGCCCTTCTCGGGCACGCTCGTGACCCACGGCGATGAGGTGGTCGTCAGAGTGGATGTCGCGCGCCTCGGCGGATGGGCGGGATGGCGCTACTCGGGGACGGAACACATCGCCGCTCCCATCGACGTCAGCCGGCGCCGGGATGGTCACGACGCGTTGCTCCCGTGGTGCACGGATCGGGTGCGCGGATACCTGGGCCGTCGAGAGGCAGCGGGATCGGGCATCACTGCGGGGGAGATCAGCACTCTCGTCGTCAGCCTCCTTCGTGGACTCGACGAGTTGGGGGAAGGGATCGATGGGGTGCACACGGGCACGTGGTGGCTCACCGACGGTGGACGGCCTGTCTTCGTCATCGGGGAGGGCGCCGATGTCAGGGCCGGTGTGGTGGAGCTCGTCGAGCTTCTCGGCGATCAGACCGCGGACAAGGTGGTCCGTCGCGCCCTGTCGGGCATCGGAGAGGGGCTGCACAAGACTCTCGCTCAGCCGCGTCTGCCTCGCAAGCTCACGGAGGCATGGGAGACCATGGTGCTCGACGTCGCTGCGCCGCAGCCTCTCCGGCGCGAGTTCCACACCCCGGAGCGGGCTCGGGATGTCGCTCGGGCGGTCGGTCCCCGCGTCGCCGTGGCTCGGGAGAGAGCGCCGCTCCTGCGCGCGGACCGGGTCCGCCATCGGGACGCGGGTCGCACCCGCGCCATCAGCGCGATCGTCGACGTGGTGCAGAAGGCGATCATCGAGCTGCGCGCGCGCTCGGAGAGAGGGGCGCAACATCCTCACCGACGATCCACACGGCCGAGGAGGGGACGCGAGCGATCGACGGCTCGTTCGAAGGTCCGTCTGCGTTCCCTTGCCATCGCGGGAGGCGCCGCAGCGGCTGTGCTGGTGGGAGGACTGCTCCTTCCCGGTGGTGAGTCGGAGACAAGCGCCCGTGGCGCGCCCGGCAACACGGACACACCGGCGCCGGCATCCTCCGGGGAGGCGTCCGACGTCCCGACGCCCCGTGCGACGGATGTCGCGGAGAGCGAGGCCACGCAGCCGAGGTCTGCTGCGGCCGACGATCCCGTCGCGGCGCTGTCAGCGCTCCTGCGGATCATCGCGCAGTGCAGCGCCGATGGAGACGGCGCGTGTCAGAGCGCCGTGGCCGGGAATGCGGAGGGGATCGTCGATGCGCTCAGCGCGAAGCCCCGCGTTCCGACGGCACCCGAGCTGGTCGATGCCTACGGCGACGTGGCGGTCATGCGATTGCGTGCGATCCCCGAGAGCGATGCGGGGATGGCCGACGCCGCGTCCTCGGACGAGACCATCGTCGTCCTTTTCCGCACAGACGAGAAATGGCTGATCCGCGACGTCTATGACGTCGCGGATCAGCCAGGATGACTCGTGTCGGTCAGGCTCCGAGCTGAGCGGCGAACTGCGCAGCCTCGAGGCGGGCCTTCACGGCGCCGAGGAAGCGTGCCGCGTCTGCGCCGTCGATGATCCGGTGGTCGTAGGACAGCGCGAGGTACACGTAGGACCGGACGGCGATCGCATCCGCGCCGCCCACCTTGACGAGTCCGGGGCGCTTGACGACGGTACCGGTGCCCAGGATCGCCGACTGCGGGAGGAAGACCACAGGCGTGTCGAACAGCGCGCCGCGGGAGCCCGTGTTGGTCAGCGTGAAAGTTCCGCCGGCCAGCTCGTCGGGCTTCAGCTTGTTGTCGCGGGTGCGAGCAGCCAGATCGGCGATCTCGTGCGCGATCTGCGCGATGTTCTTCGAGGCGGCGTCGCGCAGCACCGGCGTGAGCAGTCCACGCTCGGTGTCGACGGCGATCGAGACGTTCTCGCTGGCCGGGTAGACGATGTTCTCGCCGTCGACCGTCGCGTTCACGATCGGGAACGCCTGCAGCGCTTCTGCGGTTGCGAGCGCGAAGAACGGCAGGAAGGAGAGCTTGTCACCCGTCTTCTCGAGGAAAGAAGCCTTCACGCTGTCGCGGTAGTCGGCGAGTGCGGTGACATCGACCTCGACGACCGTGGTCAGCTGGGCCGTCTGCTGCATCGACTCGACGGCACGCTTCGCGAGGACCTTGCGAAGCCGCGACATCGGCTGTGTCGTGCCGCGCAACGGCGAGACCTCGAGCGGCGCGGGAGCAGCAGGAGCCGCGGCGGCGGGCGCTGCCGCCGCCGTCTCCGCAGCCTTCAGGACATCTTCCTTGCGGATGCGACCGCCGACACCGGTTCCGGTGACGGAAGCCAGGTCCACTCCCTGCTGGGAGGCCAGACGACGCACGAGCGGTGTGACGTAGAGGTTGTCGCTCTCGGTCGGGAGCGCGAGCTTCGCCTCGGCTGGCGTCGCAGCGGCGGGAGCCGGAGCAGCCGCAGGAGCCGGAGCGGCGGCAGGAGCCGGAGCGGCGGCAGGAGCCGGAGCGGCGGCAGGAGCCGGAGCAGCGGGCGCTTCGGCTGCGGGGGCGGGCGCGGGAGCCGCAGGCGCAGCGGGTGCCTCGGCTGCGGGCGCGGGAGCCGGGGTCTCAGCGGCGGGGGCAGCGCCGGAGCCGACGCGTGCGAGCACGGCGCCGACGGCGACCGTCTCGTCCTCGCCGGCCACGATCTCCTGAACCACACCGGCAACCGGCGACGGGATCTCGGTGTCGACCTTGTCGGTGGAGATCTCCAGAAGAGCCTCGTCTACGGCGACGCTGTCGCCGACCTGCTTGAGCCACCGGGTGACGGTGCCCTCGGTGACGCTCTCGCCCAGCTCGGGGAGCACGATGTCGGTGGCGTCGCCCGCGGGTGCGGCAGGAGCGGCCTCTGCGGCGGGCGCCGGTGCTTCTGCCGACGGTGCGGGAGCAGCCGGAGCGGCGTTCTCCGCAGGTGCGGCCTGCGCGGGGGCAGCCTCGGCGGGTGCGGCCTCGGCTTCAGGTGCCGCGGCTGCGGGCGCGTCTGCGGCGGGAGCCGCTCCGCTGCCGTCGCCGATGCGCGCGAGGAGCGCGCCGACCTCGACGGTCTCGTCTTCGGCCACGAGGATCTCCTCGATCACGCCGCTGACGGGGGAGGGGATCTCGGTGTCGACCTTGTCGGTCGAGATCTCGAGCAGGCCCTCGTCCGCCTGCACGGTGTCTCCCACCTGCTTGAGCCAGCGGGTGACCGTACCCTCTGTGACGCTCTCGCCGAGAGCGGGGAGGACGACGGATGTGCTCATGACTGAGTCTCCTTCAAGAAGTTGTATGACGCTTGTCTAGCTTAGTGACTCGGGCACCGGTTGGTGCTCAGAGGGCGTGCAGGGGCTTGCCGGCCAGGGCGAGGAAGGCTTCCCCGAGGGCCTCGCTCTGGGTCGGGTGGGCGTGGATCAGGGGCGCGATGTCCTCCGGGTGCGCCTCCCAGGCGACGGCGAGCTGTCCTTCCGTGATGAGCTCGCCGACGCGGTCGCCGAGCAGGTGGACGCCGACGACGGGGCCGTCCTTGAGGCGGACTACTTTCACGAGCCCGCCCGTCCCGATGATCTCGCTCTTGCCGTTGCCGGCGAGGTTGTACTCGTAGGCGATGACCGCGTCGGCACCGTGTGCGGCGACCGCTGCCTCTTCGGTCACCCCGACCGAAGCGACCTCCGGGCTCGAGTACGTGACCTTGGGGATCTGCGAGTCGGGGATGTTCACGGGGGACAGCCCCGCGATGCGCTCGGCGACGGCGATGCCCTGTTGGAATCCGCGATGTGCGAGCTGCAGACCGGGCACGATGTCTCCGACCGCCCACACGCCAGGGACTCCGGTGCGCAGGTTGTCATCGACGGTCACGAAACCGCGGTCGAGCGTCACGCCAGCCTCCTCGAATCCGAGGTCGGAGGTGACCGGACCGCGCCCGACGGCCACGAGGAGGTAGTCGGCCGTGAACTCCTTGCCGTCTTCGAGGGTCACGGTGACGGATGTCCCATCCTGGACCGCACCCTGGAATCGGGTTCCGAGGGAGTACTGGATGCCGCGGCGCCGGAACGCACGCTCCAGACCCTTGCTGAGAGCGATGTCCTCGTTCGGGACGAGGTGCGGCAGAGCCTCGATGATCGTGACCTCGGAGCCGAACGACCGCCACACGCTCGCGAACTCGACCCCGATCACGCCGCCGCCGAGGATCAGTACGCGCTCGGGGATCACGTCGAGGGCGAGTGCCTGCTCGCTCGTGAGGATCCGCCCGCCGATCTCCAAGCCGGGAAGCGAGCGGCTGTACGAGCCGGTCGCGAGCACGACGTCCGTGCCCACGTACACGTCGTCTCCGACGCTGACGCTGTGGTCGGGGTTCAGGCGGCCGAGTCCGCTGACGGTGGTGATCCCACGCGCCTTGACCAGCCCCTCCAGTCCCTTGAACTTCTTGGCGACGATGCCTTCGCGGTACGTGCGCACCCCCGCCGGATCGATGCCCTCCAGGCTCGCGGTGACGCCGACGGACGCGGCATCGCGCACGTGCTCGGCCACCTCAGCGGCATGCAGCAGCGCTTTGGTCGGTATGCATCCCCGGTGCAGGCAGGTTCCGCCGACCTTGTCCTTCTCGATCAGCGCGACGGACTCGCCGAGCTCACTCGCGCGCAACGCCGCGGCATAACCGCCGCTGCCGCCGCCCAGGACGACGATGTCGAAGGTGTGGGTTGTCATAGGTCATGCCTCCGTGTGGGATGCTGCGGCGAAGGCGACGATCGATCGGACCATCGCCCCCGTTGGGCCCTTCTCGGTGAAGCCGTACGGGGCGCCGGCGTGTTCGCCGGATCCCGCGATGTCGAGGTGCACCCACGGGATGCGCGGGGCGTCCTCGGCGTCAGAGGTGCGACCGACGAAGCGGCGCAGGAACAGGCCTGCGTAGGACGCACCGCCCATCCTGTCGCCCATGTTCGCGTTCTGCAGGTCGGCGATGGGGGACTCGAGCGACTCCTCCATGTAGTCCGGCAGCGGCATGTGCCACGCCGGCTCGTCGACCTGAGCGGTCGCCGACATGAACGAGGACACAGTGTCGACGTCGCCGAAGACACCGGTGTGCCGGTGGCCCAGCGCGGCGACGATGGCGCCGGTGAGAGTCGCCACATCGATGATGACGTCCGGGTTCTCACGGCCCGCGGCGACGAGACCGTCGGCGAGCACGAGTCGCCCCTCGGCGTCGGTGTTCTGGACCTCGACGGTGGTCCCGTCGAGGATGCGGATGACATCGCCAGGGCGCAGCGCGCGCCCCGACGGCATGTTGTCGGTGATGCACAGCCACGCGGTCACGCGGACCGGGAGGCCCAGTGTGGCGATGGCGCGGATCGCGGCGAGAGAGGTCGCCGCGCCGGCCATGTCGAACTTCATGCCGACCATCGAGGCAGCCGGCTTCAGGGAAAGGCCACCGGTGTCGAACGTGATGCCCTTGCCGACCAGGGCGATGTGCCGTGAGGCGTCGGCGGGGGAGTAGTCGAGGCGGACGAGACGCGGAGGGCGATCCGACCCCTGACCGACGCCGAGGATGCCGCCGAAGCCCTGCTCGGCAAGAGCCTTCTCGTCGAGGATCTCGACCGAGACGTCGAGGTCGGCCACGCTGTCGGCGGCGCTCTGCGCGAGCTGTGCCGGACTCTGCCACTCTGCGGGCACGTTCACGAGATCCTTGATGAGCGCTACCGCGTCTCCCAGGACCTGCGCGTATTCGACGTCGTCGTCGTCGACCGCGGCATGGAGCGTGATCGACGTGGCGCGCCCCTTGCCCTTCTCCGTGCGGTAGCCGTCGAACTTGTGCCCGCCGAGCACCGCACCCTCGGCCGCCACAGCGGCGAACGACTCGAGGCCGTCGGCGAGAGCCACCGCGACGTGCTCGAAGCCGGTGAGCGTACGCAGCGCCGTACCTGCCGCGTTGCGCACGGCAGCAGCGTCCGGCGAGCTGCCGACGCCGACCACCGCGAACGGCGAAGACGTCACCTCGGGGACGAACACGCGGGTGAACGATCCGACCGAACCGGTGAATCCGACGCCGGCCAGCGCATCGGCGAGTCCGGGGTAGCCGGCCAGTGACTCCGCCGAATCGGGGAGAGCGGCGACGATGAGCACTGCGGCATCTGCAGCGCTTCCGGGGAACTGATCGGTGGTGTGCGAGAGCACGGGAAGCGTCATGCCTCCATCCTAGGATCTCCGCCACACCATGGTCGTCCGCCCACTCTGCGCGTGTTCGCTCTCAGCATGATGCGCCGCGCCCCGGGGTAGGCGGCTGCTCGTAGCATGGACACATGCCCTTCTCCGGTGAGATCCACGAACGCGTCGCGAATGCGCCGACAGTGCCGCACGGCCTGCCGTTGGTGCTGCTTCTGACCGGTTTCACGGACGCGGGAAGCGCCGTCTCCGGCTTGATCGATCACCTTCGGGAGACCGCATCCCCTGAGCCCGTCGTCGTGTTCGACAACGACGCACTGCTCGACTATCGGGCGCGCCGCCCTGTGATCTCCTTCGACCAGGACCACCTGACCGAGTTCAAGCCGCCGAGGCTCGAACTGTCGCTCGCGACGGACGCACTCGGTCGTCCGTTCCTGCTGCTCGCCGGATACGAGCCGGATTTCGCATGGAATCGTTTCGCGAGCACGGTGCTCGCCCTCGCGGCGGAGTTCGAGGTCTCGGGACTGCACTGGGTGCACTCGATCGCGATGCCCGTTCCGCACACGCGTCCGATCGGCACGACGGTCAGCGGGAATCGGCGTGACCTGACCGTGGCGCACTCCGTATGGCGTCCGCGCACGCAGGTGCCTGCGACTGCCGGTCACCTCCTCGAGTTCCGATTCGTCGAGCGTGGGGATGCCTCGGTGGGCTTCGTCCTGCTTGTGCCGCATTACCTCGCGGAGACGGAGAACCCCGATGCCGTCATCGCGGCAGCGGAGCGTCTGATGGCGTCGACGGGACTCGTCCTCATCCTGGATTCCGTCCTGGAGCGCCGCGAGGACTATCTGGCACGCGTCGATGAGCAGGTCTCCGGGAACGACGAGCTGCAGCAGATGGTCCACAACCTCGAGCGCCGGTACGACGCCTACATGGCGGGGCGCAACCCCGACGACGACTCCTACGACGAGGGAGGTTTCAGCGAAAGGGACCTCCCGAGCGCCGATGAGCTCGCGGCCGAGTTGGAGCGTTACCTGGCCTCTCGGCCGTCCGGCGACGAAGACAAGCCGGGCCGCGGCTGAGGTGGCGCGCAGCGGGATTCGCGCGAAGTTCGCCGGAATGCGTCCGCATCGCCACACGTGTGCGATACTAGGACTCTGACCCGTTGTCAATCAGTGTTTTCGAGCACTGGACTTGACAAGGGTCTTACTAGTGTCCGAAATGTCCCGGGGCTACACAGCAGCTCCGTGAAAGGCGAAACGTGACTCCTGCCACGACGAAGAACACCCGGACGAAGAAGGCTGCCGAAGAGACGACCGCCGACGCTCCGGTCGAGACCGATGCGCCCGAGAAGCCCGCGCCCCTGAGCGCGGCGAAGCGTGCTGCCGCGAAGCGCGCCCCCGTCAAGAAGAAGAAGTCCGAGGACGTCGTCGAAGAAGACGAGTCTCCCGCAGCTGCTGCTGTCGAGGAGGACGAAGACGAGGATGCGAAGCCGGCCTTCACCGAGCCGCTGCCGACCGGCGCGATCGTCATCTCGTCCAAGGACGACGAAGAGGTCCCGGTCTACTCGACGCAGATCACGGGAGCGACGGCCGACCCGGTCAAGGACTACCTGAAGCAGATCGGAAAGGTCGCCCTGCTGAACGCGGCCGAAGAGGTCGAGCTCGCGATGCGCATCGAGGCAGGTCTCTTCGCCGAGGAGAAGCTGTCGGCGATGACCCCGGCCGAGAAGACGAGCCAGCTCGGTCTTGACCTGCAGTGGGTCGCCCGCGACGGCCAGCGCGCGAAGAGCCACCTGCTCGGCGCGAACCTCCGTCTCGTCGTCTCCCTCGCCAAGCGCTACACCGGTCGCGGTATGCAGTTCCTGGATCTGATCCAGGAGGGCAACCTCGGTCTCATCCGCGCCGTCGAGAAGTTCGACTACACCAAGGGCTTCAAGTTCTCGACCTACGCCACCTGGTGGATCCGTCAGGCGATCACCCGTGCCATGGCCGACCAGGCCCGCACGATCCGCATCCCGGTGCACATGGTCGAGGTCATCAACAAGCTCGCCCGCGTGCAGCGGCAGATGCTGCAGGACCTCGGTCGCGAGCCCACTCCGGAAGAGCTGAGCCGCGAGCTCGACATGACCCCGGAGAAGGTCGTGGAGGTGCAGAAGTACGGCCGCGAGCCGATCTCACTGCACACCCCGCTCGGCGAAGACGGCGACAGCGAGTTCGGTGACCTCATCGAGGACACCGAGGCCGTGGTCCCCGCCGACGCCGTGGGCTTCACGATGCTGCAGCGTCAGCTCGAGCAGCTCCTCGACTCGCTCTCCGAGCGCGAAGCCGGAGTGATCCGGATGCGCTTCGGACTGGGCGACGGTCAGCCGAAGACGCTCGACCAGATCGGTGACACGTTCGGCGTGACGCGTGAGCGCATCCGCCAGATCGAGTCGAAGACGATGGCCAAGCTGCGTCACCCGAGCCGCTCGCAGTCCCTGCGGGACTACCTCGAATGAGCCAGGCGAACGACGGCAAGGCCCTCGAGGCGAGTGTCGACGGCAAGAGCTATGCGCGCATCCCGCTGCGCACCCGCGTGGTCATGCCCCAGGACGACCTGGACGCGATCATCAGCGAGTACGCGAAGGATGCCGTCCAGCCGGGCGACCTCCTCTTCGTGACCGAGAAGATCGTGGCCATCACGCAGGGGCGGTCCTACCGCCTCGACGAGATCAAGCCCCGGAAGCTCGCGCTCTTCCTCTCGAAGTACGTCACTCGCACGCCCTACGGCATCGGTCTCGGCATGCCGGAGACGATGGAGATGGCCTTGCGGGAGTGCGGTACTCCGCGCATCCTGTTCGCCTCCGCGGTCGCGGCCGTGACCAAGGCCTTCGGCCGTCGCGGCGACTTCTACCGCATCGCCGGCGACAAGGCACGGGCGATCGACGGTCCGACCAAGCACACCATTCCTCCGTACAACGAGGCTGTGGTTCTCGGCCCCAAGGATCCCGATGGCGTGGCTGCTCGTCTGAAGGCGCTCATCGGAGGTCAGGCAGAGGTCGCCGTCGTGGACATCAACGACCTCGGCGGGAACATCCTCGGCTCGACTCTCGACAAGGCGGGCGAGCAGCGTCTCGTCAGGATCCTCGGCGACAACCCGCTCGGTCAGGGGCTGGAGTCGACGCCGCTTGGCATCGTTCGCGAAGTCTGAGCCCTCCACGAAGAATGCCCCCGGCTCTCTCCGGGGGCATTCTCGTCTCTGCGCGTCTCAGAAGCCGATGACCTCGCGGTAGCGGGGCTTGTGGCCGGTGCGGATACCGGTCACGCTGGGCTTGTTCTCGTAGACTCCCGCACCCCAGTTGCCCTCGACGAGGACCGGCCCGTCGGGGGAGACGACGATGTCCCAGCCGACGTACTGCACCTGAGGCACGACCCGGGCGACCTGATCGATGAAGGCGCGTACCTCGTCCATGTAGGGCAGCTGGAAGTCGGCGATGCGGAAGCCCGAGTCCGGGTGCGTCTCATGGACGTGGCCGTGGGAGTCGTAACCGGCGCCGACCGCGTGGCCGTTCTCGTCGAGCATGGTGTAGAACCCGCCGAACGTCATCTGGTCGCTCACGGCGCCGCGGCCGAACTTCTGAGCCATGGCGAGGATGTGAGCCTTCTCGCCGTCGAAGAACGCGGTGATGCGGGTGGTGTTCACCGTGCCGGGGCAGACGGCCGCCAGTGCATCGTGCTGCCGGATGACCTCCTCGATGAGGAGCTCGCCTCGAGCCAGCAACCCGCGGTGGAACTCGTCCCAGTCCTCGATCTCGGCGGCGTGATAGCGATGCACTCCGGTGCCGGCCTGTCCCACCGGCTCCTTCGTGACGATCGTGCCGAGACGCTGGGTGAGTTCGCGCACGGCCTCGGCGTTCCCCTCCTCGACCACCATCCACTCGCGCTTCAGGAACGGAGAGAACTGCTTGTCGAACTCGACCTTGTCCTGGAAGATCCAGCGGTAGTCGGGGTGATCGTAGCGCTGCGAGAGCTGGTTCGAGACCGGATGGGTCATGTACGTGTCGCGCTCGGCCTTCGTGAGCATGGCGAAGTCGTAGTCGATGTAGTCCTGGAAACCGACGTTGTGACGGGCAGCCGACCACAGCATGTCGACGACGATCGCCGGCACGGCTCTGTGGTGCTGAGCGGAGGCCTCCTTGGCGCGTTCCACCACCGATCCGACGTCGATGCGGCGGGCACGTCCCATCAGATAGCGGATGCGGGGCGCGAGGGAAAGTCGAGACATGAGGCTCCAGGGTCGGGGTCCCCTCCAGTCTACGGGGGCGGGCGAGGTCGACCTGGGAGCCGGAAGCTAGGCTGGAGGGCGTGTGTGAGACGACTTCCAGCTCCCTGCCACGAGCCATGATCTCCCGCGCGGCACTGGCCGCGGGAGCCTCGGCAGCGGTGTCTGCCGGTGGAACGGTCGCCGACCTCAGGCGCGATGCCTGGGGACACGGCGTCCTCGCCGTCGCCCAAGTCGTGACCGCCGCCGGTGCGGAACGCGTCCTCGTCGACGCGCAGGGCGAGGTCGAGGCACTGCAGCTCGAGGGCATCCGTGGCGTCACCACCGGTGACCCCGACATCGACCCCAACCTCCTCTACGGTCTCCCCGATGAGAAGGGTCAGCTCGCGGCTCGGCCGGTGATGCGGCTGGCAGGGCGGGTGCTGTCCATCAAGCGGCTCCGGCCAGGGGATGCCGTCTCTTACGGCTACACGTATCGAGCGGAGAAGGAGACCACTGTCGCACTCGTGACGGGCGGCTACGCTCAGGGCATCGTGCGCGCACTCGGCAATCACGCGACCGTGGAGATCCGGGAGACGTCGATGCCCATCGTGGGGCGCGTCGCCATGGACGTGTGCGTCGTAGACCTCCAGGGCGCAGACATCGATGTCGACAGCGAGGTCACCTACTTCGGAGGCACCGGTCCGGCCGCATCCGGAGTCACACGTTGGGCGGACATCACCGGGATGACTGCAGCTGAGCTGGTCGCCGTCGCCGGCGCCCACGCCGTGAGGGGGTGGGAAGCGTGAGCCGCCCCGAGGTCCGCCTGAGCAGCAGTATCTTTCGCGCGAACATCGGGACAGTGCGTGACCGTGTCGCCCCGTCCGCGCTGATGCTCGTGGTCAAGGACGACGCGTACGCGCACGGCCTCTCCTGGGCGGTGAGGGCTGCGGTGGAGGCCGGGATCGACTGGTTCGGCAGCTATGACATCCGCACCGGACTCTCCGTCCGCAGACTCGCAGGCGGCGACGCCAGGATCTTCGCCTGGGCGACGTCGACGGACTCGGAGATAGACGATGCGCTGATGCAGCGCCTCGATCTCGGTGTCGGGACCACCGACTACCTCAGACGGATCATCGCGCGGGCCGAGGCGCTCGGGACGACGGCGCGCGTGCACCTGAAGATCGACACGGGTCTGCACCGCAACGGCATCCTGCCGGAGGACTGGGCATCGGCCGTCGACGAAGCGAGACGGGCCGAGCGGGCCGGTGCGCTCGAACTCGAAGGCGTGTGGAGCCATATCGCGGAAGCGAGCGACGAGGAAGATGACATCGCGCAAGCCGCTTTCCTCGATGCGGTGCGTATCGTGGGCGAGACCGGATCGGTCCCCGCGGCACTGCACCTGACCGCATCCGCGGCATCGTGGTGGCGTCCCGAACTGCGCGGAACGGTCTCGCGCATCGGGGCGTTCTGCTACGGCATCCGGTCGGCAGAGGGGCCGGAGCTCGAGGGAGTCCGCCCAGCGGCGAGCCTCGTCGCAAAGGTGTCCGCGGTCGACGGGGATCGTGTGACGATCAGCCTCGGCAGCTTCGACGGGCTTCCCTCCACGCTCTCGGGGAGCCTGGTCGGGACACCGGAAGGAGCCAGGACTCTCGTCTCCATCGGCCACACCTCATCGATAGTCGACGGATGGCGCGGCGCTGAGGTGGGTGCGGAGGTCGTCGTCTTCGGCGCAGGCGCGCAGGGCGAAGCTTCGGCGACGACCCTCGCCGAGCGGATAGACACCGTGGGAGAAGAGATCCTCACCCGGCTCACACCGCGTGTGCGAAGAGTCGTCGCCGACTGACCGTCATCGGCTGATCTCGTGCCCGCCGACCGGTTCAGCGGACCGCGGTCGACAGACCGGGATCAGCGGAGCGCTCAGACCGTCTCGATGAGACGCGCGGTCTCGTCATGCCAGCTGGTGGCGATGCTGCGGAGCTTCTCTTCGTACTTGCGGCCGTGGTGGGCGCAGAACAGGAGCTCGGATCCGTTGACCTCAGCGGCGATGTACGCCTGAGCGCCGCACGAATCACAGCGATCCATGGCGGTCAGACGGAACTCGACAATGGAGGTGTCACGTTCGGTCGTTGCATTCATCTCGGTGCCTCCTCGGGTGTCGGCTTCGCTGAGCGATTTGGTCAATACAACCACGCGCCACCTGTACGCATGCCCGGTTTGCGGCGTGTTTCGCTCAGCGCGTACGCGTGGTTTCCCGACTGGCTTCGCGCGGGGAGTGTCTGCGGAGGAGAGGCAGCTCGCGAGATTAGACTCGGAGATTGTGAATGCCGAGTACTCCGCCCATCATCTCCAGGTGCTTGAAGGCCTCGAAGCCGTCCGCAAGCGGCCCGGGATGTACATCGGGTCGAACGGGTCGCCCGGCCTCATGCACTGCATGTGGGAGATCATCGACAACTCGGTCGACGAGGCGGTCGCGGGCAACGGGACCAAGATCGACATCATCCTGCACGCCGATGGCAGCGTCGAGGTCCACGACCGCGGACGTGGTATCCCGGTCGACGTGGAACCGCGCACCGGCCTGACCGGCGTCGAGGTCGTTTACACCAAGCTGCACGCAGGCGGGAAGTTCGGAGGTGGGTCGTACGCCGCCTCCGGCGGCCTGCACGGCGTCGGCGCCTCCGTGGTGAATGCACTCTCCGAGCGCCTCGACGTCGAGGTCGACCGTGGCGGCAAGACTTATGCGATGTCCTTCCACCGCGGGGAGCCCGGCATCTTCGCCGATTCCGGTGAGAAGCGGCCGGATGCGCCGTTCACTCCTTTCCAGGAGAACAGCGAGTTGCGCGTGATCGGCAAAGCTCCCCGGGGCGTGACCGGTACCCGTGTCCGCTACTGGGCCGACCGTCAGATCTTCACCAAGGACGCGGCGTTCCAGCTCTCCGAGCTCGAGACCCGGGCCCGACAGACAGCCTTCCTGGTGCCTGGCCTGGAGATCCTCGTCAAGGACGAGCGTGCGGCGGGTCAGGTCGTCCCCGTGCCCGACTCCGATGGCGAGACGACCACTCTCGGACCCACCGAGACCTCCTACCTGTACGAGGGCGGAATCTCCGAATTCGTCGACTACCTCGCGATCGACCCGCCGATCACGGACAACTGGCGCATTCAGGGAGAGGGCACGTTCAAGGAGACCGTGCCCGTCCTGCAGCCGGACGGGCACATGGTCGCGACCGAGGTGGAGCGGGTGTGCGCCGTCGACATCGCGCTGCGGTGGGGGACCGGCTACGACACCAAGATCCGCTCGTTCGTCAACATCATCTCCACGCCGAAGGGCGGCACGCACCAGCAGGGCTTCGAGCAGGAGCTGCTCAAGGTGCTCCGCGCGCAGGTGGAGCAGAACGCCCGACGTCTGAAGGTCGGCAACGACAAGCTCGAGAAGGACGATGTGCTCGCCGGGCTGACGGCCGTCCTCACGGTGAACGTGCCCGAACCGCAGTTCGAGGGTCAGACGAAGGAGATCCTCGGAACCCCCGCCGTGCGGCAGATCGTGGCTCAGGTGCTCCGCAAGGACCTGGCTGAGCGCTTCGGCTCGACCAAGCGCGACGACAAGATCCAGGCGTCGCAGCTGCTCGACAAGGTCGTCTCGGAGATGAAGGCCCGCGTCTCGGCGCGCGCGCACAAGGAGACCCAGCGCCGTAAGAACGCGCTCGAGTCCTCGACTCTTCCGACGAAGCTCGTCGACTGCCGCACGAACGACGTCGAACGCAGCGAGCTCTTCATCGTGGAGGGCGACTCGGCCCTCGGCACCGCGAAGAACGCGCGCAACAGCGAGTTCCAGGCGCTGCTGCCCATCCGGGGCAAGATCCTCAACGTGCAGAAGGCATCCGTGGGCGACATGCTCTCGAACACCGAGTGCGCGTCGATCATCCAGGTGATCGGTGCAGGCTCCGGTCGGACGTTCGACATCGACGCAGCCCGCTACGGCAAGATCATCCTCATGAGCGACGCCGATGTCGACGGCGCGCACATCCGCACCCTGCTGCTGACCCTGTTCTTCCGCTACATGCGGCCGTTGATCGAGCATGGTCGCGTGTTCGCAGCCGTGCCGCCTCTGCACCGGATCATCGTGATCAATCCGGGGTCGAAACCGAACGAGACGATCTACACGTACAGCGAGCAGGAGATGCACGCGTTGTTGGCGAAGCTCCGCAAGGCGGGCAAGCGCTGGCACGAGCCGATCCAGCGCTACAAGGGCCTCGGAGAGATGGACGCCGAGCAGCTGGCGAACACCACCATGGACAGGTCGGGTCGTCTGCTGCGTCGCGTGCGGATGGAGGACGCGGAAGCCGCCGGGCGCGTGTTCGAGCTCCTCATGGGGAACGAGGTGGCTCCGCGCCGCGAGTTCATCATCGACTCCTCCGACCGATTGTCGCGCGAGTCGATCGACGCCTGAGACGTCAGACGAAAGAAAGCCGGCCCGGTGCAGACCGGGCCGGCTTCCTTTCGCTCTCACGCGGTCGGACCGCTCGCCTGTGCTCAGACCAGTGTGCGGCCGATACTGCCGATGACACCTTCGACGGGCTGGCCGGACGCGTCGCGGCGTGCTCCGTTCTCCGGAAGCTTGCGGACCGCGCCTGTCGGATCGACGGCGAGCGGCGGGTTGGGTCCGACCCATGCGACCGTCAGTCGGTCCTCACCCTTCAAGAACGCATGGGCGCGTACGCCTCCGGTGGCACGCCCCTTGGCTGGATACTCCGCGAAGGACGACACCTTGGCGCGCCCGGGCTCTGTGCCGGGAAGAGCGCTGTCACCTCCGGATACCGTGGCGACGACGGATTCCGCGGCCGGATCGACGACGCCGAAGAAGAGCACTGATGCGCCGGAGCCGAGCTTGACCCCGGCCATTCCGCCCGCCGGGGCGCCTTGCGGGCGCACAGCGGAAGCCGGGAAGTGCAGCAGCTGCGCGTCGGTCGTGACGAAGACCAGCTCCGCGTCGTCCGGTGCCTCTGCCGCCCCGACCACCGAATCGCCCGGTTTCAGGCCGATGACCTCGAGGTCAGGACGCACCGGGAGGCTGGAAGGGACGATGCGCTTGACCGTGCCCTGAGCGGTGCCGAGCGCGATCGGAGTCTCGCTGTCGAAACGCACGAAACCCAGAACGCGCTCGCCCTTGGTCGTGATGCCGAGGTAGTCGCGCAGGGGAGTACCGGCGGCGAGCTGCACCGACGTCGCCGGCACGGACGGGAGGTCGACGGGGGAGAAGCGGACGACGCGACCGAGGTTGGTCAGAGCCCCGATCTCGGCGCGGACGGTGGTCTCGACGGTGGTCAGGATCGCATCGTGCTTGCTGCGACGTGCAGGGACGGTGAGTTCCTGGCCCTCGCCGAGGTCGACGCGGACGGTACGTCCCGTGGTCGAGAGCACGAGCACGGTGGGCGCATCGGCGATCTGCAGATCGACCGCACCCTTGGTCGCTCGGGGCTTGGGCGGAGCCGCGTTCATCAGGAGTGTGCGCCGCGGTGTTCCGTATGCATCGGCTGCGGCGTCGAGCTCCTTGGCGACCGCGGCGCGGAGCAGGGTCGGGCTGTCGAGCAGTTCCCGCAGTGCGGCGATCTCCGCCAGCAACGCATCGCGTTCGGACTCCAGCTCGATACGCGAGAACTTGGTCAGACGGCGCAGGCGCAACTCGAGGATGTACTCCGCCTGGAGCTCGCTCAGATCGAAGACGGAGCGCAGCCGCGTGCGGGCCTGCTCCGAGTCATCGGAGGAGCGGATGACCTGGATGACCTCGTCGATGTCGAGGATCGCGATGAGCAGACCCTCCACCAGGTGCAGACGCTCCTCGCGCCGCTTCAGACGGTATCGGCTGCGGCGGGTGATGACCTCGAGACGGTGACCGACGTAGACGCTCAGCATCTCCTTGAGGCCCAGCGTGCGCGGCTGGCCATCGACCAGGGCGACGTTGTTGATGCTGAACGAGTCCTCCAGCGGAGTCAACCGGTAGAGCTGCTCGAGCACGGCGTTCGGGTCGAAGCCGGTCTTGATGCCGATCGCGACGCGCAGTCCGTGGTTGCGGTCGGTGAGGTCGGTGACGTCGCTGATGCCCTGCAGCTTCTTCGACTGCACCGCATCCCGGATCTTCTCCAGCAGGCGCTCGGGTCCCACCATGTACGGCAGCTCGGACACGATGATGCCGGTACGCCGCGGGCCGAGCGGCTCGATGGAGGTCTTGCCCCGCACCTTGAGGGCGCCGCGTCCGTTCGTGTACGCGTCCTTGACACCGTCGAGTCCCATCAGGATCCCGCCGGAGGGGAAGTCAGGTCCGGGGACGAACTCCATCAGCTCCTCGGTGGTCGCATCCGGATTCTCGAGGAGGTGAGTGGCCGCCGCGACCACTTCGATGAGGTTGTGCGGCGCCATGTTGGTCGCCATGCCGACGGCGATCCCACTCGCGCCGTTGACCAGCAGGTTGGGGAAGGCGGCCGGCAGCACGGCAGGCTGCTGGAACTGACCGTCGTAGTTCGGGATGAAGTCGACGACGTCCTCGTCGAGGTTCTCGGTGAGGGCCAGCGCGGCGGCGGCGAGTCGTGCCTCGGTGTATCGGGCTGCAGCGGGCCCATCGTCGAGGGAGCCGAAGTTGCCGTGCCCGTCGACCAGGGGCACACGCAGCGCCCACTCCTGCGCGAGCCGCACGAGCGCGTCATAGATCGCCGAGTCGCCGTGGGGGTGCAGCTTTCCCATGACCTCGCCGACGACGCGCGCACTCTTGACGTGGCCGCGGTCCGGACGCAGGCCCATCTCGGCCATCTGATACAGGATGCGGCGCTGCACGGGCTTCAGCCCGTCGCGCGCATCGGGCAGGGCACGCGAGTAGATCACCGAGTACGCGTATTCGAGGAACGAACCCTGCATCTCGCTGGAGAGGTCGATGTCCTGGATGCGCTCCTCGACGGGCTCGGGCGGCGGAGTTTTCGGCATGGACTTCCTGGGGGCATACGGGAGCCTGTGTCAGACTGGCTCGGATGTCCTTCATGCTACCGTCCGCGGCGCCCAGCGCCCGGAGTGTCGTCGGGGTGGCGGGCGACCTGTTCGCCGCACTCCGAGGCGAATCCGAGGTTCTGCCGCGCGCGGACTCGGTCGTGCTCGTGGTGATCGATGGGCTCGGGGCGATCAGCCTGCGTGGCCATGCCGGACACGCGCGCTCCCTGACCGCGGGGATGGCGAAGAAGGACGTCGCCCACTCGGTGTTCCCCTCCACCACGGCGGCGGCGCTCACGAGCATCGTCACGGGTGTATGGCCGGGGGAGCACGGGCTCGTCGGTTACCGCGTGCTCGATCCCGACCGCGATGTGCTCGTCAACCAGCTCAGCGGCTGGGAGACCGACGGGATCGATCCGCTCACCTGGCAGTCGGCCCCGACGATCTTCGAGCGAGCGGCCCGCGACGGACACGAGAGTTTCGCCGTCGGGTTCGCCGGGTACGCGCACAGCGGCTTCACCAGAGCCACTCTGCGCGGTGCCGAGTTCGTTCCCGCGACGACCGCGGCCTCGCGGGTCGAAGCCGCATATGAGCTCGCTCGCGAGCACCCGGGGTCGCTCGTCTACTGTTACCTGCCGGAGGTCGACAAGGCAGGTCACAAGCACGGCATCGCCTCCCCGGAGTGGGTCGCCGCGCTGGAGGACGTCGATGCGGCGCTGTCTGCACGTGTCCCGGCGGGCGTGGGCGTCGTGGTCACCTCGGATCACGGGATGGTCGATGTGGCGCCGAACCGTCAGGTCGTCCTGGCCGAGGAGCACGTCGCGGGGATTCGCCACATCGGCGGCGAACCGCGCATGCTGCACGCGTACCTGGAGACCGACGCGGACCGCGCGGCGGTGACGTCGAGATGGCGCGCCGACCTGGAGGGGGTGGCCGACGTGCTCACCCGCGAGGAGGCGATACGTCACGGCCTCTTCGGACCGAAGGTCACAGATGCCGCCGCATCGCGCGTCGGCGACCTGCTCGCGATCGCTCGCGGTGCCTGGGCTCTCTACGACGGTACGGCGGCCGACCAGCGCAGTCGCGGGATGGTGGGCCAGCACGGCGCGCTCACACCGGAGGAGAGACAGGTGCCGGTGATCCGGCTCGGCGCGTTCGAGCGCTGACGCAGCCCCTCATCCCCGCCGCGGGTGGGGCTCAGACCAGTCGCGTCTCACTCATCGGTGCGTGCGCCGAAGACGATCTCGTCCCACGACGGCATCGCGTTCCGGCGACGGCGGCGTCCCGTGGAGTCGCCGGTGTCCGAGCTGCTGTTCTGCGGCGCGGGCTGCGGGGGCTCCGGTTCTTCATCCGGCTGCTCCAGGGCCTCGAACAGTGCGATCGGACTCTGGTCCGATCGATCCGTGTCCTCCACGTCGTCGAGCAGCGGCGCGGTCTCCCGCTGTCCGCGGCGTCGGCGTAGAGCCTCGAGGAGGTCCGCCGTCTCCGGACTCGTGGTCTGCGCGGCGGGAGCGCGCTTGATCGCCGCGTCCTGCGCTGCCGCGTCGGAGCGGGCCGGGAGCGAGGGGTCTTCCACGTCCGCTTCGGGTGCGGGTACCAGCCGCGGTCCGAACGCGCCGGAGTCGAAGCGACTCTCGTCCTTGTACGGCGAGGTCCGCTCGGCATCGACCGCTCGGAGGCGGGGGATGAGACCCTCGGGGAGCGAGCCCTGCCGAGAGAGCTGTGTCGCGTCGGCGTTCAGCGGTGAGAGCGCGCTGCGGCGAGGATCGAAGCTCCAGCGGGCGTCGTGATCGACCTCGTTGGCGGTGAACTCGAGCTTGATGGTCCAACCGGAGTCCTCCTTCCAGCTCGCCCAGCGTTCGGAGGTGGCTTCGATCTCGGCGAGCTTGGCGCGGACGGCCACACCGAAGGTCGGCTGCGCGTCGGGCTCGACCTCGCTGCCGATCAGGACGGGCACGGCGAGGGCCTGTCCGATCACGTGCTCGCGCTCGGCGAGGACGGGTCCTTCGAATCGGGCCACGTCGTCGACGCTGATGCCGAGCAGCTCCGCGACCTCGGGCGCGGTGAGCCCGGCGCGGATCTGGGCCTGGATGTCGCGCGGGCTCGCAGCGAGCTTCTGGGCCGTCGGCTCGCTCTGACGGGTGGCGCGGCGGATCTCGCGCTGCAGCATGTCGTCGATGGGCAGCGCGAACCGCTCGCCCGACTCGGTCGCGAGTACGAGGACTCCTGCTTCTGTGCCGACGATGGTGACGTTTTCCATGCGAATGCCCCTCTGATGGGTGTCCGTTCATGGTGTCACGCGTGAGGGGTCGCGGACGGGAATAGCGTGGGCGTGCCGTGAGTTTCCTCTGTCGCACGGACGAGCATTTGCGTTATGTCGTCCGGTCGTGCAAACTATGGCCGCCGAATACCCGACGGCGCACCACCCACTCGCACCATGAAAGTGGAGATCTACCGCATGGCAACCGATTACGACGCCCCCCGAAAGAGCGAAGACGACTCCGAGTCGATCGAAGCCCTCAAGGAGCGTGTGCCGGACAAGAACTCCGGCTCAAGCGGGGACGAAGACTCCGACAACCCGTCGAGCTTCGACCTCCCGGGTGCCGACCTCTCCGATCTCGAGCTCGATGTCGTCGTGCTGCCCGCGCAGCAGGACGAGTTCACATGCATGAGCTGCTTCCTCGTGAAGCACCGCTCGCAGCTCGACCACGAGGGCGCATCCGGGCCCATCTGCAAGGAGTGTGCTGCGTAAGCAGTCCTTCGAGCGACGTATCACGCGCCCCCGACCGTCTCGGTCAGGGGCGCGCTGTCGTTGGGTGAGCGTGTCAGGTCTGGGAAGCGCGGATCGCGGCGACGAGCCGGTCGGGCGTCCGCGTCGAGATCGTCCATGCGTCCACGGGGTCGTCCTGGTCGAGGTTCGGCACGACGACGATGCCGTCGATGCCGCCGCGGATCAGGTGCCACCCGCGCGCCGGGAGACCGGGGCCGCGGGCATGACGGGCTTCCTCGCCCGTCAGTGCAGTGGGTGCTCCGAGGTGCTTCGTGTCGATGTGCGCGCGACCTGCATGCAGGGTGGAGCCGACGACCGAGACGACCGGTGTGGCGGCGATGACACCGAACACGAGCAGGGCCGATACTGCCGCACCGACGACGAGCGCGACGGTCGAGCCGATCGGCACGAAGACAAGCGAGACCATGGGGCCGGCGACCGCGACGGTCACGAGCAGCCAGAGGCTCGGCGAGAGCCTCTCGCGGTAGCGGGGACGTGAGTCTGTGACGGGGTTCTGCATTAGCCTCATGGGGTGACCGATTCCGTTGATGTCCCCATTATCGCTGCAGTGCTGCCCGGGTATGCGCATCCGGGAGACGCCGGAGCCGATCTCGTCGCCGCCGAGGCGGTGCACCTGGAGCCGGGGGAGCGCGCTCTCGTGCCGACGGGGGTGAGCATCGCCCTACCCGACGGGTATGCGGCATTCGTCGTACCGCGCAGCGGCCTGGCGGCGAAGCACGGCATCTCGATCGTGAACTCTCCCGGAACGGTGGACGCCGGCTATCGCGGCGAGATCAAGGTGAGTCTGATCAACACGGATACCAAGAGCGCGTACGATGTGGCGGTCGGCGATCGTATCGCGCAGCTGATCATCATGCCGGTCACGCGCGCCACGTTCATCCCGGTCGACGTGCTGCCGGACAGCGTCCGTGGTGCCGGTGGATTCGGCTCCACCGGATACCAGGCAGCGACCCACCAGAGCGAAGCAGGACGAGCCAATGACTGACAACAACGAGACCCCTTCGAAGTCGGCACCGTTGAACCGTGCCACCGACGGGCCCTTCGATGACTCCGAGGCGAACCCGGTCCGTCCGTACATCGATCTCGGCGGCATCAAGATCCTGCCGCGCGAAGGTCTGAATCTGCGCCTCGAAGTCGAGGAGCAGTCGAAGCGCATCGTCGCGGTCGGCCTGGACTACGCCGACTCCTCGCTGCAGGTGCAGCCGTTCGCGGCGCCGCGCTCCGGCGGACTGTGGGACGAGACCCGAGTGCAGCTCCGCGACCAGGTCAAAGCCCAGGGCGGTCGCGTCGAGGAGCGCGAAGGCCCACTGGGCAAGGAGCTCCTCGCCGAGGTTCCTGCCACGGCGGCGGAGGGATCAGGGCTGCGTCTCGCGCGTTTCATCGGCATCGACGGCCCGCGCTGGTTCCTGCGCGGTGTGATCGGTGGCGCAGGAGCGTCTGACCCCGAAGCCGCCGAGAAGGTCGAGGACCTCTTCCGCTCGATCGTCGTCGTCCGCGGCGGTTCGCCGATGCCCCCGCGCGACCTGATCCCGCTCAAGATGCCGGCGACTCCGGGTTCCGCGTGAGCGCTCCCGAGCCCGACGCCGAACGCGAGAAGAGCACCTCCGAGATCCTCGGGGCGGCGCTCGGCGGTGCCGCGCGTCGTGCCGGTCTCGATCCCGCTGAGGGCTCCAGCACCCACAAGGTGGTCTGGACGGCGATGGGGGGATGGCGCGGCATCCTCGAGTCCGTGCTGCCGAGCCTCGCTTTCGTCATCCTCTTCACCATCCGCCCGGAGCCGCTGATCCTGTCGTTGGGGGTGTCGGTCGGCCTGGCAGCGGTGTTCACCCTCGTCCGACTGGTGCAGAAGTCGCCGCCCTCCGCCGCGCTGGGCGGTCTCATCGCGGCTGTGGCCGCCGCGGCGCTCGCGCTGTGGACCGGACGCGGCGCGGACAACTTCGTGCCAGGACTCATCACGAACGCGGTCTACGGATCGGTCATCCTGATCTCCGCACTGATCGGATGGTCGCTGATCGGCCTCGCGGTCGGATTCCTGATGGGGGAGGGCACCACCTGGCGCACCGACCGCCGCAAGCGACGTGCGTACTTCTGGCTCGGGATCGCCTGGGCCTCGCTGTTCTTCGCGCGCCTCGCCGTCCAGCTGCCCCTGTATCTCGCCGGCGACGTCACGGCACTCGGGACGCTCAAGCTCATCATGGGGTTGCCGTTGTTCGCACCGCTCATCGCCGTGACCTGGTTGGTCGTACGGGCGCTCCACCCCCGCGAGCCTGCGCGCGAGGATGCCCCCGAGGCGTGATAGATTTATCTTGACATCAAGATAAATCGCAGGCTTTCGCCGGTGCGCTTCCCGGAGCAGACTGGTTAGGTCCCCCTTGCTAGCCGCAGGGGCTCACTGGCGAGCAAGATGGAGGCGCCTGTCGCTCCCATCCGAATAGAAGGAGACGGATTCGTGTCCACGGTGAACAGCTTCGGTGCCAAGAGCACCCTGACAGTCGGCAGCACCGACTATGAGATCTTCCGCATCGACACGGTGCCCGGTTTCGAGAAACTCCCCTTCAGTCTCAAGGTCCTCCTGGAGAACCTGCTCCGCACCGAGGACGGCGCGAATGTGACGAAGGCGCAGATCGAGGCGCTGGGGTCCTGGGACGCAGCGGCTGAGCCCAACACCGAGATCCAGTTCACGCCGGCGCGCGTGGTCATGCAGGACTTCACCGGTGTCCCGTGCATCGTCGACCTCGCCACCATGCGCGAGGCCGTGACGGCTCTGGGCGGCGACGCCAACAAGATCAATCCGCTCTCGCCGGCCGAGATGGTCATCGACCACTCGGTCATCGCCGACCTGTTCGGCTCCGAGAACGCACTCGAGCGCAACGTCGAGATCGAGTACGAGCGCAACGGTGAGCGCTACCAGTTCCTGCGCTGGGGCCAGACCGCCTTCAGCGACTTCAAGGTCGTCCCGCCCGGGACCGGCATCGTGCACCAGGTGAACATCGAGCACCTCGCGAAGGTCATCTACGACCGCGACGTCGACGGCGTGCTCCGCGCCTACCCCGACACCTGCGTCGGCACCGACTCGCACACCACGATGGTCAACGGTCTGGGCGTGCTCGGCTGGGGCGTCGGTGGCATCGAGGCCGAGGCTGCCATGCTCGGTCAGCCCGTGTCGATGCTCATCCCTCGCGTGGTCGGCTTCAAGCTTTCCGGTGAGATCCCCGCCGGTGTCACGGCGACCGATGTCGTGCTCACGATCACCGACCTGCTGCGCAAGCACGGCGTCGTCGGCAAGTTCGTCGAGTTCTACGGCGAGGGCGTGGCATCCGTGCCGCTGGCCAACCGCGCCACCATCGGCAACATGTCACCGGAGTTCGGTTCCACGGCGGCGATCTTCCCGATCGACGACGTCACCCTCGACTACCTGCGCCTGACCGGCCGCAGCGACGAGGCCGTCGCACTCGTCGAGGCCTACGCCAAGGAGCAGAAGCTCTGGCACGACGCATCGCACGAGCCCACCTTCAGCGAGTACCTCGAGCTCGACCTCGGCACCGTCGTGCCGTCGATCGCCGGCCCGAAGCGCCCGCAGGACCGCATCCTCCTCTCGGAGGCGAAGTCGCAGTTCGAGCAGGACATCCTGGCGTACGCGACCGCATCGACCTCGGACTCGGTCGTCGACCTCGAGTCGAAGCACTCCTTCCCGGCATCTGACCCCGGTTCGGTTCCCGGCGAGGAGGAGCCCACCACCAGGCGTCCGGTGCACATCAACAGCGGCGCGCCGGCCAACGCCTCGAAGCCCGTCCCCGTGACCACACCCGACGGGGAGAAGTACATCCTCGACAACGGCGCCGTCACCCTGGCTGCCATCACGTCGTGCACCAACACGTCGAACCCGTCGGTCATGATCGCCGCCGGTCTCGTCGCACGCAAGGCGCTCGAGAAGGGGCTCAAGCAGAAGCCGTGGGTCAAGACCACGCTCGGCCCCGGCTCCAAGGTCGTCACCGACTACTACGAGAAGTCCGGTCTCGACAAGGACCTCGAGGGTCTCGGCTTCTACACGGTCGGCTACGGCTGCACCATCTGCATCGGAAACTCCGGACCGCTGATCGAAGAGGTCTCCGAGGCCATCAACTCGCACGACCTCGCCGTCACGGCCGTCCTCTCGGGCAACCGCAACTTCGAGGGTCGCATCAGCCCCGACGTGAAGATGAACTACCTCGCCAGCCCGCCGCTGGTCATCGCCTACGCGCTGGCGGGGTCGATGCACTTCGACTTCGACAACGACGCCCTCGGCAAGGGCAGCGACGGCGAAGACGTCTTCCTGAAGGACATCTGGCCGACGCCAGACGAGGTGCAGGAGATCGTCGACTCGTCGATCTCGCGCGACCAGTTCATCAAGCAGTACGCCACGGTGTTCGACGGCGACGAGCGCTGGCGCAACCTGCCGACGCCGGATGACGACACGTTCCAGTGGGACGAGAACTCGACCTACGTCCGCAAGGCACCGTACTTCGACGGCATGACGATGGAGCTCACCCCGGTGAAGGACATCGAAGGTGCTCGCGTGATGGCGACGCTCGGCGACTCGGTGACCACCGACCACATCTCGCCGGCCGGAAACATCAAGCCGGGGACGCCCGCGGCCCAGTACCTGACGGAGCACGGCGTCGACCGCAAGGATTTCAACTCCTTCGGCTCGCGCCGCGGAAACCACGAGGTGATGATCCGCGGAACGTTCGCGAACATCCGTCTCAAGAACCTCATGGTCTCCGCCGTGAACGACGGGCAGGTCGTCGAGGGTGGCTACACCCGCGACTTCACGCAGCCGGGCGGCCCGCAGTCGTACATCTACGACGCGAGCATGAACTACCAGGCGCAGGGCACGCCGCTCGTCATCTTCGGCGGCAAGGAGTACGGTTCCGGTTCGTCGCGTGACTGGGCGGCCAAGGGCACGAGCCTGCTCGGCGTCAAGGCCGTCATCACGGAGAGCTTCGAGCGCATCCACCGGTCGAACCTGATCGGCATGGGAGTCGTGCCGCTGCAGTTCCCCGCCGGCGAGAGCTGGGAGTCGCTGGGCCTCGACGGGACCGAGATCGTCTCGATCTCCGGCCTGGAAGAGCTCAACAACGGCGTCACGCCGAAGACGGTGAAGGTCACGGCCACCCCGAGCGAGCACTCGCCCGAGGGCAAGCAGCCGGTCGAGTTCGACGCGGTCGTGCGCATCGACACCCCCGGTGAGGCTGACTACTACCGCAACGGCGGCATCCTGCAGTACGTGCTGCGTTCGCTCGTCTGATCGCACGCTGGTTGATCGCGTAACGGAGGGGCTCGTGTCTTCGGACACGGGCCCCTCCGTCGTGTCAAGGGGGCCTCCATCCTCGGAGCTTTCCCGGCCCGGGGCGGTAGGATCAGGACGACGCCCGCACCCGTGTCGGGCGTCTTTGACGAAGCCTGTGAGGAGGCGCAGATGCCCATTCTTCCGAGCATCTCTGGACCCCGCGATCTGGATGCCCTCTCGACCGAGCAGCTGGCGGAACTCGCCGCGGAGATCCGCGAGTTCCTGGTCGAGAACGTGTCCCGTACCGGTGGCCATCTGGGCCCCAACCTCGGCGTCGTCGAGCTGACGATCGCCCTGCATCGCGTGTTCTCGTCTCCGGACGACCCCTTCATCTTCGACACCGGGCATCAGTCCTACGTGCACAAGCTGCTCACGGGCCGCCAGGACTTCTCCGGCCTGCGCGTGCGCGGCGGACTCGCGGGGTACCCGCAGCGCGGGGAGAGCGCCCATGACGTGGTGGAGTCGTCGCACGCCTCCAGCTCGCTCAGCTGGGCCGACGGTATCTCCCGGGCGCTCACGGCGACCGGCCGCGCCGACAGGCATGTGGTCGCGGTGGTCGGCGACGGCGCGCTGACCGGTGGAATGACCTGGGAGGCGTTGAACAACATCTCCGATGACAATGACCGCAACCTGGTCATCGTCGTCAACGACAACGGACGTTCCTACGCGCCAACGATCGGCGGCATGTCGCGCTACCTCAACCGGGTGCGTACGGCAGCGGCCTACAAAGACCTGCATCAGCGCTCCGACCGCCTCTTCCGTGCTTTCGGTCCCGTCGGCCGTGCCGTGTTCCGCGGTGTCCGCGGCGGTACCCACGGGTTCCTCTCGCGGTTCACGAACAACGAGGCGCTGTACTCGAACCTCGACATCAAGTACCTCGGCCCCGTCGACGGGCATGACCTCCCCGCGCTGCTCGAGACGCTGGAGCTGGCGAAGTCGTACGGTGCCCCCGTCATCGTGCACACGATCACCGAGAAGGGCCGCGGCTATCAGCCGGCCCGCGACGACGAGGCCGACCAGTTCCACGCCGTCGGCAAGATCGATCCGACGACAGGGGAGACCCTGTCGTCGGGCGGTCGTGGGTGGACCGACGTCTTCTCCGACGCTCTGGTCTCCGTGGGTGAGCAGCGCAACGATGTGATCGCCATGACTGCTGCGATGCTGCGACCGACGGGCCTCGCGCCGTTCGCCGAGCGCTTCCCCGACCGCGTCTACGACGTGGGAATCGCCGAGCAGCATGCCGTGGCTTCCGCCGCGGGACTGGCCTACGGGGGACTGCACCCCGTCGTCGCCCTGTACGCCACCTTCATGGGGCGTGCCTTCGACCAGGTGCTGATGGACGTGGCGCTGCACCGCGCCGGAGTCACCTTCGTCCTCGATCGCGCCGGTGTGACCGGCCCCGACGGGCCGAGCCATCACGGCATGTGGGACCTCGCCATGCTGCAGATCGTCCCGCACATCCGCATCGCCGCGCCCCGCGACGGCGCCCGACTGACCGAAGCCCTCCGAGAGGCGGTCGACGTCGAGGACGCACCGACGGTCATCCGCTTCCCCAAGGGCGAGGTCGCCGCCGACCTCCCGGCCATCGAGCGGCTCAGCGACGGTGTCGACGTACTCGCCCGCGGCGAGACGGAGGACGTGCTCATCGTCGCCATCGGCCCCTTCGCGGAACTGGCGCTCGATGTCGCCGACCGGCTTCGCGCGCAGGGCATCGGCGCCACCGTCATCGATCCGCGATGGGCCATCCCTGTGCAGCCGTCGATCGTGGAGCTCTCGGCTCACCATCGCCTCGTGATCACCATCGAAGACGGGATCCGCGTGGGAGGAATCGGCACCCGTGTCCGGCAGGTTCTTCGAGAGGCGGGGATCGACACGGCGGTGGACGAGCTGGGTCTTCCCGACGAGTTCATCGATCACGCCTCCCGCGATCAGATCCTCGCCGATGCGGGGCTCACCGCGCCCAAGATCGCGCAGGACATCGTTTCGCAGGTGCTCGGGACCCGCATCCCCAAGGCGCGTCACGCGGGCGAGACCGGGACGATCGACCTTCCCCTGCACGAGAGGCACTGAGACCCGTCCCAGGGTTTTCCCGCTCCAGCAGCGTGCCCGCACCGGCGGTGGTGCCCGGGGGAGATCAGTTCAGGGCATGCAGTGCCGCGACGGCCTGGGCTCCGCGATCCACCTCTCGGAGTGCGGTCGACAGCAGGTAGCCGTCGGTGAGCGCGTCGCCGGTGACCATCACGCGCACCAGCTCGACGCCGCAGGCGCGGCGAACCTCGTCGGCACTGGCCGCGATGACCCGGGTGTTGATCTCGTCGTTGTGCGGCAGCTCTGCTCCTTCGAGGCTGCGGACCACATCTCGCAGCGCCGCGCCGACGATGTTCGAGGCGCGTTCCTTCACGTTCACCACATCCAACTCGAAGACGCGCAGATCGTGCCCCGTCGGTAGGGGACGCCACTCGAACGAGGCGTGCACGCGATGCTGATGACCGCTCGCACCGCTCAGCTCCCGCGCAGGCAGATCCGTCGCGCGGCACCGCACGTCGACGAGTTTGTACCAGTAGAACAGGGGGAACGCCCCGTGTGAGCCCGGGTCCAGCACGACGACTTCGCCCACCGCGCCACCGTGCTGGGACGGACGCCGTTGAGGGCGGTTGCGGATGATGGGTTTGCCGTTGCGGGTTCGGATGGCCGCCCAGCCCTCGTCGACGGTGACGATGAAGAGCTTGAGGAGAGCGGGGAGCACCAGGAGCGTGGTGAGGATGGCCGTTCCGGTCTTCAGCAGGCCCGACATCCCCTTGCCGCCCAGCATCGTGAAGAGCATGTCCATGTCACCACTGTGCAGGTTCGCCGAGTGCCGATGTGTCGTCGGGCGGCCTGCTCGCCGTGATTTCATGCGGTGTTCCCCGCACGTTCCCTGCCCGGCTGTGCGGCGGATACGCGATGGCTCCGGCCGCGCCGTGATCCGGTCTCAGAGAAGCGCGGAGACCGCGCGGGCCACGACGGACTCGACCACTGGACGACAGCGGGCTCTATCCGCGTCGACGAGTCCGATGCGCGTGCGCCGGTCGAGGACATCGTCGACCGTCATCGCCCCCTCCACGCGGACGGCGTACTCGACCTCTGCCGCGGTCAGGGCCGTCGCCTCGTCCAGCAGCTCGTCCGATGAGGGGACGTCACGATCCGCGAGCCGCAACGACGCGGTGCGACTCTGTCGCGACGACGGCAGACTCCGCGTCGTGACGGCGAGATCGACGGCATCCTCGGCCATGCGTCGATAGGTCGTCAGCTTCCCGCCGAGCACCGAGATGAAGCCCGACTCCGATGCCGCCACCAGGTGCCGACGGGAGATGTCGGCTGTCGAGTCGGTTCCGCTGTCGACAAGCGGCCGCAGGCCGGCGAAGGCGCCACGAACCTGATCGCGTCGGACCGCGGTGGCGAGAACGCGGTTGAGGCTGTGGAGGAGGAACTCGATCTCGGTCTCCGTCGGCTGAGCGACCCGCGGGACCGCGCCGGGTGAGTCTTCGTCGGTGAGTCCGACGATCAGTCGTCCGTGTGCCTGTGGCAGAGCGAAGACGTATCGGCTGATCGACCCTTCGTGAGGGATCGTCAGTGCCGTCGACGGAGCGCCGAGGTCGGCGGCGTCGAGCACGATGTGGGTCCCTCGACTCGGTCGCACCGTGATCGACGGATCGAGTGCTCCCGCCCACACTCCCGTCGCGTTGACGACCGCACGTGCACGGATCTCGAAACGCTCGCCCGTCGTCGCCTCCTCGACCGAGGCCCCATCTGCGCGCAGGGAGAGCGCACGGACCCTGGTGAGGATGCGGGCGCCGAGGGCCGCTGCGGTGCGGGCCACCGTCGTGACGAGGCGCGCATCATCGACGAGCTGACCGTCATAGGCCAGCATTCCTCCGCGGAGGCCCCGCTGGTCGAGGGCTGGCATCAACCGCATGGCCGTGCGCGCGGAGACCACGGCAGGGGCGGGGAGGACCCGGCGCGGGGTGTGTGCGCGCATCCGCAGCACATCGCCCAGCCCCATGCCCACGGTGCCTGCGACACGCTGACGGAGTGTGACAGTCTGCGAGAACGGCAGGAGCTGTCCGAGGGGGTGGATGAGGTGAGGGGCGATCGAGGTCATCAGGAGATGGCGTTCGTGCGCGCTCTCCCGCGCGGTCGCGAAGTCTCCGGTGGCGAGGTAGCGCAGGCCGCCGTGCACGAGCTTCGAGCTGAATCTGCTGGTGCCGAAAGCCAGATCCTCGGCTTCGATCAGCGTCACGGTGAGTCCGCGAGAGGCAGCATCGAGTGCGACTCCCACGCCCGTGATGCCGCCGCCGATCACGAGCACGTCGACCCGCTCCTCGGCTGCGAGCGTGAGCTCCGTCCTCCGTCGCGCGACATTGAGCGCGGATGGCTCCCTGATCATGGGCGCAGCAGTCCGTCCAGCGCGGCCCGCAGTTCGCGCTCCCATGCCGCCTCCGAGATCAGATCGGAGACGGTCCCGTGGGAGAGCACCGCGGACTGCGCGATGAGCAGCAGCATGACGGCCATCTCCTGCGGTGCACCGTCGCGCACCGATCCGTCGAGCTGTGCGGTTCCGATCGCTGCGGACAGCCACCCGAGGATCATGCGCTGGCTCGAACCCACGCGCTGCAGCGTGTATCGCGTGAACGCTTCCGGCTCGTCGGCCAGCAGTCTCGCATACAGGGCGTCGCTCCGGAACAGGCCGATGAAGCGCAGCACGTCGTCGACGAGGGCGGGCCTGGTGGCCGCAGTCGCGGGGAAGGCGCTCAGGATGGTGGTCACACGGCGCAGCAGTGCTGCACGGACGACGTCATCGGCGTCGTTCCAGTTGCGGTAGATCGTCGGCCGACTCAGCTCTGCGCGCCGGGCGAGCTCCGCGACGGTGACGCCGTGCACGCCGCGCCTCTCGATCAGCGCATCGGCCGCATCGAGGATCTTCGTCTGCGTGGCATCCCAGAGAGGTTGACGTTCTTCCATGATGTGTCACACTGTAACGCATGGGCCAAGAGAACGGCAGGGTCGATGCGGACTCGCTGATGAGATGGAACGGCTGGGGCGACCCGGCCAAGGCGAAGGGGCTGCCTCTTCCGGTGCGTGCTCTGCTGCCGATGCTGTTGGGTCGCGTCCGCACGCCCGCTCCGGCCGTCGAACTCTCGGAGGTGCAGCTGCGCCCGTCGCGTCTGACAGCGGAAGACCGCGCGGCGTTCGTCCTCGCCGTCGGCCTCGAGAACGTCGACGACACACCGGAGGCCCGTGTCCGTCACGCGGGCGGGCGCTCGACGCCCGACCTGCTTCGCCGACGCGAGGCACGACAGGACGCACCGGACGCCGTCGTCCGCCCCGCCGACCACGACGAGGTCCGTGCGTGTCTCGATGCCGCGGCGGCGCAAGGTGTCGCCGTCATCCCCTTCGGTGGCGGGACGAGCGTCGTCGGCGCACTCGATCCTGAACGGGGCGCGCATCACGCCGTGGTCAGCCTCGATCTGCGGCGGCTGAGCGGCATGGTGCGGCTCGATGAGACCAGTGGTGAGGCCGTGCTCGCGGCCGGCACGACGGGGCCGGAGGCGGAGGCGCTGCTTTCCGCGCGCGGGTTCGAGCTCGGTCATTTTCCGCAGAGCTTCCGCTATGCCACGATCGGCGGATTCGCGGCGGCTCGGTCTTCGGGGCAGAACTCTGCGGGGAACGGGCGCTTCGACACGATGGTGACCGGGATCAGAGTGACCACCCCGACCGGCGACATCGAGCTCGGGCGGTCGCCGGGCTCTGCCGCAGGGCCCGACCTGATTCGAGTGTTCCTCGGCTCCGAGGGCATCTTCGGCGTGATCACCGAGGTGCGGGTGCGCGTCCACCCGATCCCGCGCGCGAGGGTGTTCGAGGCCTGGTCGTTTCCGGACTTCGCCAGTGGAGCCGAGGGGCTTCGTCGTGTCGCTCAGCTGAGCGGCGGTCCGACCGTCATCCGGCTGTCCGACGAAGCGGAGACGGCTGTCAGCCTCGCCCAGGTCGGGCGGATCGGCAAAGCACTGGCCAAGGGCGCCAGCGTGGTCACGGTGTACGAAGGCGAGGACATCGCGGAACGACGGGCTCATGCCGGTGCTCACCTCGCCGCGGCGGGCGGGACCTCCTCGGGGGAAGGCCCGGCAGAGGACTGGCTCAGGACCCGGTTCGACGGACCTTATCTGCGCGATTCACTTCTCGACGCCGGTGTCTTCTGCGAGACATTGGAGACCGCGACGACGTGGTCGAACCTGCGGGCGCTGCGCTCGACGGTCGAGGCGGCGCTCAAGGAGGGCTTCGCAGACATCGGCGCCAAGTCGTACGTCATGTGCCACGTCTCGCACATCTACCCGACCGGGGCGTCGCTGTACTTCACGGTCCTCGCGGGAGTGCGCACCGACATGCTCCGTTCGTGGGAGCCCGTGAAAGCGCGTGTGAACGATGCGATCATCACCGCAGGGGGAACGATCAGCCATCACCACGCGGTCGGGCGGGACCATGCGCCGTGGCTCGGTCAGGAGATCGGGGAGACCGGGGTCCGCATCCTCGCCGCCATCAAGAGGGAGCTCGATCCGTCGGGCATACTCAACCCCGGCGCCGTGATCCCCGCGGAACGGACGCACTGACGTGTCCGAGCACATCGCCGTGCTCGCGAATCCGTTCGCCGGTAAGGGGCGGGGCGGGCGAGCGGCGGAGGCAGCCGTTCGACTTCTCCGGGAGCGTGGTGCCGAGGTGCGAACGTACGCGGGTGCCTCCGCCGCCGACACCGCCCGGCTCGCCGTCGCCGCGCTGGCCGACGGCCCTCGTCTCCTCGTGGTCGTGGGCGGTGATGGCACGCTGGTCGGCGTGCTCGACACGGTGTGCGCCGCCTCCGTCCCGGTCGTCCTGGTGCCGGCGGGCACGGGGAACGATCTCGCCCGAGCCCTGGGCCTCCCACGTGGTGACGCACGGGCCGCCGCCGAGCTCGCCCTCATCGGCGTGCCACGAGCGATCGACGTCGGCGTCGTCCGCACCGCGAAGGGCAGTCGGAGATTCCTGACCATCGCGGCGCTGGGCTTCGACGCGAAGGTCAGCGACCGCACCAACAGGCTCCGCTGGCCGCACGGCGCACCTCGCTACTACCTCGCGCTGCTCATCGAGCTCGTGCGACTGCGGCCGATGGAATTCCGCATCGCCGTAGACGAGGAAGCGGCGAGGAGCTCGCCGGGCACGCTGATCGCAGCCGGCAGCACGTCCAGCTACGGAGGGGGTATGCCGATCTGCGCCGGAGCCGTCCCCGACGACGGACTCCTCGACATCGTCCATGTCGCGCCATTGGGCCGCATGCGCCTGCTGGGTCTCTTCCCGCTGCTGCTGCGTGGGACGCATCTCGCGCGCGCTGAGGTCGCGCACCGGCGTGCACGGTCCGTGACCGTCTCGGCCCCCGGCCTCGTGGTCTACGCGGACGGCGAGCGCATCGGCGAGGATGAGTGCACCATCTCGGTGCTTCCCGGCGCGCTCACGATGATGGTGCCGAAGGAGAGCGATGACTGAGTTCGACGAGGATGTCGTGGTCGTGGGTTCCGGCTTCGGAGGTTCGGTCGCTGCTCTGCGGCTGGCGGAGAAGGGCTACCGAGTTCGCGTCTACGAGGCGGGTCGCCGCTTCGAGGACGACGACTTCGCGAAGACCAGCTGGGACGTCCGTCGCTATCTCTGGGCGCCGGCGCTCGGCTGCTACGGTGTGCAGCGTATCCACCGATTGCCGCATGTGATGATCCTGGCCGGTGCGGGGGTAGGCGGCGGATCGCTCAACTACGCGAACACGCTGTATCAGCCGGGCGCGGCCTTCTTCACGGACCCGCAGTGGCAGGGCATCGCGGAGTGGGAGCACGAACTCGCGCCGCACTATGCGACGGCCAAGAGGATGCTCGGCGTCGTCGACCAGTACCCGCACACCGGCCCTGTGGAGCGGATCATGGCCGGCGCCGCGGACGATCTCGGCGTCGGCTCGACGTTCCGGCACGCACCGGTCGGGGTCTGGTTCGGGAAGCCGGGGGAGCGCACGCCGGACCCCTTCTTCGGCGGCGAGGGGCCTGATCGAACCGGGTGCACGCTGTGCGGCAACTGCATGGTGGGCTGCCGCGTCGGCGCGAAGAACACGCTCATGAAGAACTACCTGGCTCTGGCGGAGCGCCACGGAGTCGCGATCGAGGCCCTCCGCACGGTGAGCGAGGTGCGTGAGCTCCCCGAAGGAGGATTCGCGGTGACAACGCAGCGCAGCGGGGCCTGGGTCCGCCGCGTGCGGAAGACCGTGACCGCCCGGGAGGTCGTGCTCGCCGCCGGCACCTGGGGCACGCAGCAGCTGCTGCACCGGATGAAGGAGTCCGGGGCTCTGCCGCGGGTCTCGGACGCCGTAGGTCGGCTCACCCGCACCAACTCGGAGGCCCTCGACGGCGCGGTCGCCGTGAGCGTCCCGGACTCGCTGCAGCTCGCCCGCGGCGTCGCGATCACCACGTCGTTCCACGTCGACGACCGCACCCACGTCGAGAACGTCCGCTACGGGCCGGGGTCGAACCTGATGGGTGCACTCGCTACCGTGATCGTCCCCGGCGGACGTCCGATAGGGGTGCGACTGCGCAGTCTGGTCGCCCAGATGCTCCGTTCCCCGGTGCGGCAGTTCCGTCTCGGGAGCCTCCGCCGCTGGAGCGAGCGGGGTATCATCGCGCTGGTCATGCAGACAGCGGACAACTCGCTCACGCTCTCCCTGCGCCGCCGCTTCGGCCGCCTCATCATGACGAGCGCACAGGGACACGGGGAGCCGAACCCGAGCTATCTGCCCCAGGCCCATGCGGCGGCGGCGGCGATCGCCGCGCGGGTCGAGGTGGACAGCGGGGTCCCAGCCGCTGCACGTGGATCCTGGCCTGAGGTGTTCGGCATCCCCCTCACCGCGCACTTCCTCGGCGGTGCCGTCATCTCGGCGTCACGTACGGACGGTGTCATCGACGGGTATCACCGGGTCTGGGGGCACCCCGGCCTGCACGTCGTCGACGGCGCCGCCGTGCCCGCGAATCCCGGGGTGAATCCCTCGCTGACGATCACCGCACTGGCGGAGCGGGCGCTGTCGTACTGGCCTCGTCGCGGCGAAGACGACGCACGCCCGGTTCAGCCGGCGAGCTGAGCCTCGGCGACAGGGCTCTGTGGTGCAGGGTCTTCGGACAGCGCCCGTGACGCTGTCCAGTACCAGCCGTGGGCGACGCTGACGGCGCTCATCCCCAGCAGGGGAAGTGCGATGTACGGCTCGGTGATGTTCGTCAACAAGGACCCGAATTCTCCGGTCATGTTCGCGGGCCAGGTCCCGACGACCGCGATGACGACGCCTCCGACCACGAGACCGAGTCCTGCAAAGGCGATGAGGTGTTGCCGCATGCCCGCCGTGGTCCGCAGAAGCCGGCCCAGCACGAAGGCGGCCCCGCTGCCGATGACGGTCGCCAGAGCGGAGGTGGCCACGACGAAGAGGAGCTGGAACCATGCCACCAGGATGAGGATCGAGAAGACGGTCTGCAGGGAGCGCGACATGATGGCGAGGACGACGGTCGTCACCAGGAGGAACAGAGCGTTGAAGGTGATCCAGGTCGCAACGGCGCCGCGCCAGAACTCGCGTCGGCTGAAGGCCATCGGCTGCTCGGTGGTGCGCGGAGACGGGCGAGGGCTCATCGATCCAGGGTAGGGCTTGCCGAGCGCCGGACGACGAAGCGCCTCACCGGATTCGCTGGGAATCCGGTGAGGCGCTTCGGTGATGGCGTCCGGCGATCAGCGGCTTTCGACGCCGCGGATCTGCGGGGTGTGGAAGGAGCCGCCGAAGGCCCGCTCGGATGCACCTTCGCGGTCGAGGTACGGTGAGGCGCCGCCGTCGATGAAAGGCCAACCGGCGCCGAGGATCAGGCACAGATCGATGTCCTCGACCTCAGGGACGACGCCCTCGTCGAGCATGAGCTTGATCTCCTGCGCCAGACCGTCCTGCACGCGCTGGAGGATGGTCGCGGCCGTGGCCGGTGTCTTGCCCACCGCCGGCTTCAGGACCTTCTCCGCCTGCTTGCTCCAGCCGACGACGCGTCCGCCCTTGTCCTTCTCCACGACCGTGTCGAGCTCGGCGAGCGCGTGGAAGTTCTCGTTGGCGTAGAACCGGTCGGGGAACGCATGCACCATCGTGTCCTGCACGTGGGCGGCGACCTTCCAGCCGACCAGGTCGATCAGCTGGAACGGGCCCATCGGGAGGCCGAGGGGTCCGAAGGCCTTCTCGACCTCGGCGATCGGCGTGCCCTCGTAGACGGCACGTGCGGCTTCGCCCATGACCTTCGCGAGCAGCCGGTTCACGACGAAGCCCGGGGCGTCGGCGGTGAGCACCGCGTTCTTCCCCAGGTTCTTCGCGACCACGAAGGCCGTCGACAGCGCGGCGTCGGCGGTCACCGGGGTCTTCACGATCTCGATCAGCGGCATGACCGCGACCGGGTTGAAGAAGTGGAAGCCGACCAGACGCTCCGGGTGCGCGAGCTTCGACCCGATCTCCTCGACCGACAGGGAGGAGGTGTTGGTCGCGAGGATCGCGTCCTCGGCGATGATCTTCTCGATCTCGCCGAACACCTGCTGCTTGACGCCGACCTCCTCGAACACCGCCTCGATGACGAAGTCGCAGTCCGCGTAGAGGCTCTTGTCGGTCGTGCCGGTGACCAGCGCACGCAGCTTGTTCGCGCTGTCGGAGTCGAGACGTCCCTTGGCCTCGAGCTTGCCGATCTCCTCGTGGATGTAGGCGACGCCCTTGTCGACACGTGCCTGATCCAGGTCGGTGATGAGCACAGGCACCTGGAGCTTGCGCACGAACAGCAGTGCGAACTGGCTGGCCATGAGACCGGCACCGATGATGCCGACCTTGGTGACCTTCTTCGCGAGCTGCTTGTCGGGCGCACCGACCGGACGCTTCGCACGCTTCTGCACCAGGTCGAACGCGTACATCGACGCGGCGAACTGGTCCCCGGTCACGAGTTCCGCCAGCGCCTCGTCCTCGCGGGCGAAGCCCTCCGCCTTCGTGCCGCTCTTCGCCTTGTCGAGCAGCTCAAGGGCGGCGTACGGCGACTTCGGCACGGTGCCGATCTTCGACTCCAGCATGCCGCGCGCCATCTTGATCGCGATCGGCCACTTGGTGAGGCGCTCGAGCTTGCCGGGCTCGTTCTTGCGCTCGACCTTCGTGCCGCCGAGTACCGCATCCGCCCAGGAGAGCGAGTTCTCGAGGTAGTTCGCCGCGGGGAAGATCGCGTCGAAGATCCCGAGGTCGAACGCCTGCTGCGGCTTCAGCATGCGGTTCTGCTTGAGCGGGTTCGAGATGACCACCTCGAGCGCGTTCTCGATGCCGATGAGGTTCGGCAGCAGGTAGGCGCCACCCCAGCCGGGGATGATGCCGAGGAAGACCTCGGGAAGCGCCACTGCCGCCGCCGAGGCGTCGACCGTGCGGTATGTGGAGTTCAGAGCGATCTCCAGTCCGCCGCCGAGCGCGAGTCCGTTCACGAACGCGAAGGACGGCACGCCGAGGTCGCCGAGCTTGCCGAGCACCTTGTGGCCCAGCTGCGCGATGAGGCGTGCGTTGTCCCGGGACCCGACCTTGCTGATGTCCGAGAGATCGGCGCCGGCCGCCATGATGTACTGCTTGCCGGTGATGCCGACCGCCTGGATCTCGCCGGCCGCTGCCCTGGCCTTGAGGCCGTCGAGGGTCTCGCCCAGCTGGGTGAGCGTCGCGGGTCCGAGCGTGTTCGGGCGGGTGTGATCGCGACCGTTGTCGAGCGTGATCAGTGCCAGCACCTTGCCGGAGGCGAGGCGGATGTCGCGCACCGGTGACTGTGTGATGACCTCGCCCTCGGTGAGCGCCTGGATGGGGGAGAAGTCGATGTCGTCGTAGTCGGTCACGTTCGCGCTCACTTCTTCTTCTTGCCGTCGTAGTGCGGGTTCTCCCAGATGACCGAACCGCCCTGGCCGAGACCCACGCACATGGCGGTGAGGCCGTAGCGGACATCGGGACGCTCGGCGAACTGCGCCGCGAGCTGGATCATGAGGCGCACACCGGACGCGGCGAGCGGGTGCCCGAGGGCGATGGCGCCGCCCCACTGGTTGACACGCGGATCGTCGTCGGCGATCCCGAAGTGGTCGAGCAGGGAGATCACCTGGATGGCGAAGGCCTCGTTGAGCTCGAAGAGACCGATGTCGTCGATCGTGAGACCGGCTTTCTTGAGGGCTTTCTCGGTCGACGGGATCGGGCCGATGCCCATGATCTCGGGCTGGACCCCGGCGAACGCGAACGAGACCATCCGCATCTTCGGCGCCAGTCCGAACTCCTTGACCGCACCACCACCGGCGAGCAGCGACATCGTCGCGCCGTCGGTGAGAGGGGAGGAGGTGCCTGCGGTGACGCGTCCGTGCGGGCGGAACGGCGTCTTCAGCGCGGCGAGGTCTTCCATGGTGGTCTGCGGGCGTCGACCTTCGTCCTCGGTGGCGAGGCCCCAGGCGCCGTCGGCACCCTTGATCGCGACGGACACGAGGTCGGGCTGGATCTTGCCCGCGTCGTATGCCGCCTGCACCTTGTGCTGGCTCAACATGCCGAAGCGGTCGGAGCGCTCCTTGGTGAGGTGCGGGAAGCGGTCGAAGATGCGCTCAGCCGTGACGCCCATGTTGAGCGCGCCGGGGTCGACCATCTTCTCTGCCACGAACCGCGGGTTCGGGTCGGCGTTCCCGCCGATCGGGTGGTGCCCCATGTGCTCGACGCCGCCGGCGAGGGCGAAGTCGTACATGCCGACACCGATCGATGCGCCCATCGTGGTGACGCTGGTCATCGCGCCGGCGCACATGCGCTCGACCGCGAGGCCGGGCACCGTCTGCGGAAGGCCCGCGAGGATCGCCACCGAGCGCCCGAGCGTCAGCCCCTGGTCGCCGGTCTGGCTCGTCGCCGCGATGGCGACGTCATCGATGCGGTCGGCCGGGACGGAGGCGTTGCGCTCCATCAAGCCGATGGTCGCCTTGACGGCGAGGTCATCCGCGCGGGTGTTCCAGTACATGCCCTTTTCGCCGGCGCGCCCGAAAGGGGTGCGTACTCCATCGACGAAGAAGACGTCCGAGATCTCGGCCACTCTGCCTCCAAGTTAGTGCGTGGCCTCAGTCTATGAAGCCCGGGAAACAGGGAGGAATCGGTTGGTTCGAACCTACGAAGCGGGTGCGGAGGTGCTGTCGGGCGTTTGCGCCGCCTCTACAAAGGCGGCCGCGATCTTCTGTGCGGTCTGTTCAATCTGCCAGGGGCGGGCTCCGAGTGCTGCCAGCGCATCCCCGATCTCCTCCGCCGTCTCACCGGGGAGATCCCACGCCACGCGGCGGAGGTATTCCGGGGTGAGGAGGTTCTCGGTCGGCATCCCCAACTCCTCGGCGATGGCTTCCACGACAGGGCGCGCGGCCTTGAGCCGCGCATCCGCTTCGGGGTTGCGATCGGCCCATGCGCGCGGGGGAGGAAGCGTATCGCTCGGGACCCGTTCGCGCGGGAGCTCTTCCGATGCCCGCCCATCGACGATCGCCTGCCACCACCTGTCGAGCTGCGTGCGGCTCGCGCGGCCCTGGAACTCCTTGATACCGGCGAGGGCCTGCTTCGACGGCGGGTTGGCCATCACTGCGGCGACGAGTGACCGGTCGGGAACGAGCCGGCCGGGGGAGACATCCTGGTCCTGTGCATACGCTTCGCGGGCCTGCCAGAGCGAACGTGCGACCGCGAGGTTACGAGCCCCGCGGACCTGGTGCAGGCCACTGAGCCGGCGCCAGGGGTCTTCCCTCGGCGGCTTGGGCGCGCGGGCCAGAGTGGCGGCGAACTCCTGGGCGGCATACTCCGTCTTGTTCTGCTCCTCCAGTTCGAGCACGAGAACGTCGCGGACATCGATCAGATGCAGCACGTCGAGCGCGGCGTACTCGAGCCAGGAGTCGGGGAGCGGACGCGTCGACCAGTCGGCCGCCGAGTGCTCCTTCTTCAGCGTGATGCCCAGCGTGTCCTCGACGACGGCGCCGAGTCCGACCCGCTCGTGCCCGAGCAGACGGGACGCGAGTTCGGTGTCGAAGATCACCGGAGGCTCGAGGCGCAGCTCCCGCAGCGAGGGCAGGTCCTGGCTCGCGGCATGCAGAACCCACTCGACGTCGCCGATCGCCTCCTGGAGAGGAGCGAAATCGCCGATGGCCGGCGGGTCGAACAGGAAGACCCCGGCTTCGCGTCGGAACACCTGCACCAGATAGGCGCGTTGCGAGTAACGGAAGCCGGACGCGCGTTCCACGTCGACGGCCACGGGGCCGGTGCCCGCAGCGAGTACGGCGCAAGCCGCGCGGAACTCCTCAGCATCCGAGATCACGGAGTATTCAGTCACGTACAGCCTTTCGCGCGCCGATCACGGCGATGCCCTCGGAGCCGGGCGGAAGTCCCGCCAGCATTCCGACCAGCTCGGCCCATGCTTCGACGTGCGGTCGGAACGGGCCCTCCGGAGTCCAGGACGCACGCAATTCTATCTGCGCGCCGTCGCCTTCGATGGCGAGCCCGCCGAATCCCTTCGACAGCGTCTTCGTCGACGTCCCCGATTCCGAGTGGTAGACCGCATCCCGCGAATCGAGCGCGTCGACCAGCCACGACCAGGTCACGTCGGCGAGCAGGGGATCGGTGCCGATCTCGGTCTCCAGTGGAGCCTGCGCGAAGATCACGATGCGCCACGAGCCGCCCCAAGCGCCCGGCTCGTCCGGATCGTGCAGCAGGACGAAGCGGCCCGTGCCGTACACCGACTCGCCGTCGCTCTCCGGGCGCACGTCGGCGCCGAGGGCGATGGCGAAGGGTGCGAGACCCTGTGGCGTGGCGATCTCGCGTACCGTGATGTCATCGCGGAACTCGGTCTCGCGCAGTTCGGCCACGGCGCTCTCGAAAGGCGTCCCGGCCTCGGGGTGTGCGGTCACGGCAACAGGCTAGAGTCAGGAAGCGATGAAGAGTCTCAGGCACGCCGTTACGCTCCTTGTCCCCGCGCTGTTCGCCTTCGGGGCAGCGTTCGCTCTCGTCGTGTTCGCGGTCGCCCGACGGGTCGTCACCCCGATGCGCCGACCCACCGATACACAGATCCTCGCGGTCGACACCGGTGCGCAGACCATCGAACTGCAGCGCACTCCCGACACCGAGCTCCCCGGGCGCTACGGCCTGTTCACGACAGGGACATACGGCTACGTCAAGCTCGGTGCGGTGCTCAGCGCAGACGCCACGACCGTTCGACGCAAGCTGCTCACGCAGATCGAACCCGGTGCGCGCGTGGATCGTGCTGCGGCATTCAGCGGCTACTACTACTCCACTCCGAGCGAGCTGCACCTGCAGTGGGAGAACCTTCTGATCGGCTCTCCCGCCGGCCCGTGTCCGGCCTGGTACTTCCCCGGGTCGTCGTCGACCTGGGTGATCCAGGTGCACGGCCGAGGAGCGACACGGGCGGAGTGCCTGCGCGCCGTGCCGGTCATGCACGCGGCGGGCCTTCCGACCCTGGTGGTGTCCTACCGCAACGATGGTGAGGCTCCCCGCACCAGGGCCGGTGCGTATGCGCTCGGGGCATCGGAGTGGCGTGACGTCGATGCCGCCATCGCGTACGCACTCCGACACGGAGCAGAGCGGGTCATCCTGATGGGCTGGTCGATGGGGGGAGCGGTCTCGCTGCAGGCCGCGGTGAGTTCGGGTCACAGAGACCGCATCGCGGGGATCATCCTCGAGTCCCCTGTCGTCGACTGGCGCACGGTGCTGCGGTTCCAGGCGAAGCTTGCCGGGGTGCGGCCGCCCTTGCCCGAGCTGGCCATGGGGGCGCTGCAGATGCCTCTCACCGCGCGCCTCAGCGGCGCAGACGAGCCGATCCACTTCGATCGCCTGGACATGGTCGCCCGAGCGGACGAACTGACCGCACCGATCCTGATCCTGCACAGCGACGACGACGGCTTCGTGCCCGCGGATTCGTCCCATGCCCTTCAGAATGCGCGCCCCGACCTCGTGACGATGCCGAAGTTCACGGTCGCCCGTCACACGAAGCTGTGGAACTACGACCAGACCGGATGGACCACCGCCATCACGGACTGGCTCGAAGCCACGGGTTTCAGCGCTTCTGCATGACCTGGTTCTTCGCCCGCATCAGCATCCCGGTCATGCCTCCGATCCGCAGCGGCGACACCGCTTTCGTGAGGCCGATCGACTGCGGGTAGTCGTTCGGGATGGCGAGAACCTCGTCGGCGGTGAGACCGGTGAGCCCCTGCACCAGGATGCTGGCGAACCCGCGGGTGGTCGGCGCCTCCGGAGGTGCCGTCGCATGCATGGTGACGATGTCGTCCTGCACCTCGACGTGGATGTACACAGGGGACTGGCACTCCGCGACCCGCTCGTACATCTCGGGATGCGCCGCGACCGCGTCCGAGACGTCCGGGAGCTCGTCCGAGAACTCGAGCAGCAGGAGGAGCCGATCCGACTCCGGGGTCTCCAGGAATCCCTCGCGGATCTCGGCAAGGGTGTCAGGAACGTCGCTCGTGCTCATCCCTGTCATTGTCACACGCTCAGACGGTACCCGGCTCTGAGCCCGTGACGATCGGCACGCGCACTGCGCTTCCCCACTCCGTCCAGGAACCGTCGTAGTTGCGGACGTTCTCGAACCCGAGGAGGTGCTTGAGCACGAACCAGGTGTGGCTCGACCGCTCACCGATACGGCAGTAGGCGACGACGTCGTCGCCGTCATTCAGGCCGGCGCCGTCACGGTAGATCACGTCGAGCTCGGCCCGGGGGCGGAATCCGCCGTCTTCCGCGACCGCCTTCGCCCACGGAACGCTCTGCGCGGTGGGGATGTGTCCCGCCCGCAGCGTCCCCTCCTCGGGGTATGCGGGTGCCGTGGTGCGCTCACCGGAGTACTCCTCGGGGGAGCGCACATCGATCAGAGGGCTGCCGATGTGGGCCAGGACGTCTTCCTTGTACGCGCGGATCACGGAGTCGTCGCGCTCGATCACGGGGTACTCCGTAGCCGGCCGGGAGGTCGCCTCCCGGGTGAGTTCCCGTCCTTCGGCGATCCAGCGGTCACGTCCGCCGTCGAGCAGGCGTACGTCTTCGTGGCCGAACAGCGAGAACACCCAGAGGGCGTAGGCGGCCCACCAGTTGTTCTTGTCGCCGTAGATGACGACCGTGTCGTCGCGGGCGATGCCCTTGCGGCTGAGCAGTTCGGCGAAGCCCTCGCCGTCGACGTAGTCACGCACCACCGGGTCGTTGAGCTCGGTGTGCCAGTCGACCTTCACCGCTCCGGGGATGTGGCCGGTCTCGTAGAGCAGGACGTCTTCATCGGATTCGACCACCACGAGGCCGGGGGTCCCCAGCCGTTCCGCGAGCCACTGCGTGGTCACCAGGCGGCCGGGCTCGGCGTACTCGGCGAACTTGGGGGAGGAGGAATCGAACTCGATGGCCATGGGGTCTCCGAAGCGTTGAGCGGACGAGGGTGCTGCTGCAGACGGCGTAGTGTTGTTCCGTCCCTTCGACGATAGATCCCCGCCGAGCACCCTGCGCCCGATTCGTAAGACTTCGACACAGGTGAGCACCTGATCCAGGACCGTGATGACCGACCCGACCAGCCGCACGGGAATCGTGCACCTCACCGAGCGCCAGCCGACCGTCAGCGGACCCGAGATGCTGGCGAGCCTGGTGCCGCCGCCGCAGTTCGACAGTGCGACGTTCGACAGCTACCGCGCCGACCCCGCCTACCCTTCGCAGGAAGAGGCGAAGGAGACGCTGATGCGCTTCGCCGGACGAGGTGCTCCCGTGAAGCGCGGAGGTCTGTTCAGCCGGGCGAAGAAGGAGCCGGAGCTCAAGCCGGGCGTCTACCTCGACGGCGGATTCGGAGTGGGCAAGACACACCTGCTCGCCTCGATCTACCACGCGATGCCGGCCCGCCGGAAGTACTTCGGCTCGTTCATCGAGTACACGGCCCTCGTCGGCGCGCTCGGCTACAAGAACACCGTCGATCTGCTCAAGGGCGCCGATCTGCTCTGCATCGATGAGTTCGAGCTCGATGACCCGGGCGACACGATGGTCATGACGCGCCTGCTGGGCGAGCTCGTGCCGACCGGCACCAGACTCGCAGCCACCTCGAACACCCCTCCCAACGCACTCGGTGAGGGACGCTTCGCCGCACAGGACTTCCTGCGCGAGATCCATGCCATGTCCGACAGCTTCCAGACACTGCGCATCGACGGCGTCGACTTCCGCCAGCGCGCCCTCGACGGTCATGCCGTCGTGCTCGACGACGACGCCTACGCTGCGGCCGTCGCTGCGGCCGCCGCAACGGGCACCGCGTCTGACGACCGGTTCGACGATCTGATCCGCCATCTGGCACAGGTGCATCCGTCGCGCTACATCCGACTCATCGACGGACTCGGCGGCGTGGGTGTGCGCGACGTCCGTCAGCTGACCGATCAGTCGGAGGCACTGCGTTTCGTCGCCTTCGTCGACCGTGTGTACGACGCGCAGATCCCGATCCTCGCCACTGGCCTCAGCCTCGATGCGGTGTTCTCCGACGAGATGCTCGCCGGTGGATACCGCAAGAAGTACCTGCGCGCCATCTCCCGACTCAACGCCCTCACGCATTCTGCGTAAGCCCGTAGGCGCGCGTAACGCGATGTTCACGGGCGGAGCCGCGCTGTAACAGCGGGGAAACAAACCTCACGCATTGACGAAACCGCAGGTCGTCACACTGAAGCTCTCAATTACTTCGGATGTGAGGTTTTCCTATGGATGCTCCCGGCAACATCTCGTGGGCGATCACCGCGACAGCGCTGGTGCTGCTCATGACGCCCGGCGTCGCCTTCTTCTACGGCGGTCTCGTCAAGGCGAAGAGCGTCGTCAGCATGATGATGATGAGCTTCGGCTCCATCGGACTCGTCGCCGTGCTGTGGATTCTCTTCGGCTACTCGATGAGCGCCGTCGACAGCCCGACCGCCTTCGCAGGCAACCCGTTCGCCGACTTCGGCCTCTCGAGCCTCGCCGCAGGCGAGGGCTCGAACGTCGCTCTCCTCGGCGTCGCCTACGGCGCCACGTTCGCGATCATCACCGTCGCCCTGATCTCCGGGGCGATCGCAGACCGCGCGAAGTTTGGCAGCTGGCTGATCTTCGCCGGTATCTTCGCGACGGTCGGGTACTTCCCCGTGGCCGCGTGGGTCTGGGGCGGCGGCTGGATCATGAACCTCGGCACCACGCTCTTCGGTGAGGACAGCGGCATCGGCGTGATCGACTACGCCGGTGGAACCGCGGTGCACATCAATGCGGGTGCTGCGGCCCTGGCCCTGGCTCTGGTCCTCGGCAAGCGCATCGGCTTCCAGAAGGGCATCCTGAAGCCCCACAACGTGCCGCTGACGCTTCTCGGCGCCGCTCTGCTGTGGTTCGGATGGTTCGGCTTCAACGCCGGCGCCGAGTGGCTCGCGGAGGACATGGGCGGTGTGGGACTCATCGGTCTGAACACTCTGGGTGCGACCGCCGCAGCCATCCTCGGCTGGATCCTGGTCGAGAAGATCAAGGACGGCAAGCCCACCTCGGTCGGTGCCGCCTCGGGCGCCGTCGCCGGTCTCGTCGCCATCACCCCGGCATGCGCCAACCTGACTCCGGGATGGGCGCTGCTGCTCGGCGCACTCGCCGGTGTCGTCTGCGCACTCGCCATCGAGCTGAAGTTCCGTCTGGGCTTCGACGACTCGCTCGACGTCGTGGGTATCCACCTCGTCGGCGGCCTCATCGGAACGCTCTACCTCGGGTTCTTCGCCACCGAGACCGGACTGTTCGTCGGTGGGGACGCGCGCCAGCTCGCGGTGCAGCTGATCGCCGCCCTCGGCGTGCTGATCTACTCGTTCGTCGTGGCCTTCATCATCGGCTTCGCCATCCAGAAGACGATCGGCTTCCGCGTCACGAACGAAGACGAGATCGCCGGTGTCGACCAGGTCGTGCACGGCGAGGAGGGCTACGCACTCGCCGACGCGTGATCTGCGGTTAGGGTGACCGTGTGAGCAAGACCAACGGCATCCTGGCAACACTCGCGGAGATCCTGCTCAAGGCAGTGGGCTCCGGCCGGGCGTCTCGGACATCAGGTCCGAGGCGCCCGGACGCGCGTCTACGGACACCCCACGAGCGTCCTGGGACCGCGACCACCGGAGCAGATCGCGGAGCCACGCGCGGTACCCAGACCTTCCGCGTTGACCCGGAGCGGATCACGAACCTGCAGGTCGCGTACACGCCGCAGCGGGACGGCGCCCCGGACGCCGGAGAGATCGTCTGGACCTGGGTGCCCTACGAGGAGAACGACGGACGCGGGAAGGATCGTCCCGTTCTGGTGATCGGCCGGGAATCCGTCGATCGCGTATACGCGGTCCGGATGACCAGCAAACCCCACGACGGCGAGCGGGACTACCTCTCGATCGGCACGGGTGCGTGGGACTCTCAGGGTCGAGAGTCCTGGGTCGACGTCGAGCAGCTGTACAGCGTGCACGAGAGAGGACTGCGGCGGGAGGCCGCCGTCCTCGATCGAGGCCGTTACGACCGGGTCGTGGCTGCTCTCACGCGGCGTTACGGCTGGTCCGTCGCGGGCTGAGCGTCGGGAACGACTGCAGCACCATCTCGACGAGCTCGCTCAGCGGCCGGGTCAGCGGATCCGTGGCGGGGAGTCCGGTGTCGAGTTCGATCTCGTCGATGGCTGTGGCGAGCTGCTGTGCCGTGAGGTTCTCGTGGTTCACGGTGACGCCGATGACCTTCGTGTCTGCGAAAGCCTCGATCAGCGTGATCTCACTCGTGACCGTCGGCATCGCGACCATCGGGAAGTCGCCCAGGACCGCACGACCCGGGGCATGCTGCACAATGACGCCTGCGGGTTGGCTTCCGCGAAGGATGTGAGCGGAGGTGATGTACGCGGGGTGGCTGAGCGCACCCTGACCCTCCACGATGATCACGTCGGGGTCTTCGCCCTCGAACGCCGCGACCACCTGGTTCTCGACCTCCCCCGAGCAGAACTGCGGCACGAGGGCGTCGAGCGCGACGCCGTATCTCCCGCCCTGGATGATCGTGGTCTGACCGGTGCCGACCAATACGGCATGGATGCCCTGCTCGTTGAGCGCACGGACGAGGATCGTCGCTGTCGTGCGCTTGCCGATCGCTCCATCCGTACCGAGGATCGCGATACGCGGGCAGGTCACGTCGAAGATGCGTCCGGAGAACAGGTGGAGATCCTTCTTGTCCTTCGGGCGGCGGATGTCGGTGATCGTGACCTGGGCGAGCAGCGCGGCCGCGACGAACTCGGCATCGTCTGTGAGGAACTCGTGCAGGCCGTTGATGATGTGCATCCCGCGGGCGATGCCGTCCAGGAGCACTGTCCGCTGGTCGGCGGAGAGCAGTCCGTCGGCGGGGGCGACGCCGCAGATCAGGTAGTCCGGGACCTGGCCGGCGTGCGCGATAGCCGTGGGGAGACCCTCGAGGATCGGGATGTCGTTCGCGCGCCCGTCCAGGAACATTCCGGCATCCGCGCCGGCGTGAGTGCTGTCGATGACGCTGAGGACCTCGTACTTCTCGGAGTGGCGGACCAGGCCGTTGGCGGTCTTGCCGTCCTGCTCGCCGAACTGGCCTTCGCAGTAGACGATCGCCGTCGTCCCCGCGGGGAGGGCGATGGGCGCAGCCCACGCGTGCGCGGGGTCGATGAAGGACGGGATTGACGGGGTGGGCATGACGCTCCTCGGGCTCACACAGAGGAGGCGACGGAGAACGAAATGACCGATGAGGCCCGTTGGTCGACGAGAAGTCTTCCCTGATGCCGACAAGATGCCGACATCTTCACCGTAGCAGTGCTGTCTGGGACCGGGCCGCGAGGAAGTAAAGGGCCGGTCCGGTGCCGGACCGGCCGGAACACCTCGATTTCCGATCGACGCATGAAGGAGGGCAATCCGATCGGACGTGTGCTTCGAACCATCGGTGAGTCGCGAAAAGCGGCGCCACCCAAGGAGGAATCATGCGTTTCATCCCCACCAAGGTCCACGGAGTCCTCGACTACATCGTCGGCATCGCGCTCATCGCCGCCCCCTGGCTGTTCGGCTTCGCGAGTGTCGGCGGAGCAGCGGTCATCATCCCGATCGTGCTCGGCGTCGGGCTGATCGTCTACAGCCTCTTCACGAAGTACGAGTGGGGCCCCTTCGGCTTCATCCCGATGCCCGTCCACCTCGTGTTCGACATCGTCGCCAGCCTCTTCCTGGCGCTCTCGCCGTGGATCTTCGGATTCGCCGGTGAGGCGCTCAACGTCTGGCTCCCGCACGTCGTCGTCGGAGTCGCCGTGATCGTCGTGGTGCTGTTCTCCCAGCCGCAGCCCGCGACCGCCCGGGGACGCGCCGCAACGGCCTGACCCCACCCCCGGACGCGGTGCCGGGCGACTGGACTTCCCGAAGCAGTCGCCCGGCATCGTCATGTCGGGGCTAGTCGCGTGTGCTTTCGACGCCGCGGAGCGTCTCGCTCAACCAGCGGCCGTAGAGCCGCCAGGGATCGCCCTCCCGCTGGAGCGCGGCGACGTGGGTGCGGAGCTCATCCGTGAACGTGAACCATTCGCCTCCTTCACGGATGCTGGCGAAGTCCCTGTGGCGTTGCTGCTCGACAGCTCGCCCTCCGCGCTCGAAGGCGAGGAGCTCTTCATGCCGGATGTTCGCCAGTCGCTGCCGCGGACGGCGGCTCGTGCCGATCTTCACGCGGCGGTGGAAGCGGATGTAGTAGACGACATCGACCCGGGGGAGAGGCAGGTCGGTATCGGGGGCATCACCGTACCGCCAACCGCAGGAGCTGCAGCACAAGGCGCCGTCTCGGCGGACACCTCGCGCGTTCCCGCAGAGGGCGCACGGACCCGGCAGTGTGAGTTCGGACGACACCGTGGCAGGCTACGCGCCCCCTCGGACACCCGCGCTCTTCACCCTGGGGCGCGACGTGCGTAGGGTCGAGTCCATCGGCGGAGGGAACGAGGATGATGGCGGCGGTGCGGATGATGAAGGCGTCGCTCGCGCTGTGGCTCGGCGCGATCGCACTCGTCGCGTGCGCGCCGCCGGCCGTCACGCCGACGACTCCCACGCCACCGGGTCCGACGCGCCCTGCGGAGTCCGGAGACATGCCAGCGGGAGAGGTCACGACGATCGCGGAGGGTCTGGCGGCTCCCTGGTCCATCGCCTTCTCCGGAGACGTCGCGTTGATCAGTGAACGTGACACCGCCCGCATCCTCGATGTCTCGGACGAGGGGGCGCTGCGTGAGGTGGGCGTGGTTCCCGGCGTCGAGCCGCGCGGCGAGGGCGGGCTCCTCGGCATCGCCGTACGGGATGCGTGGCTGTACGCGTACTCGACGGCCGCCGACGAGAACAGGGTGCAGCGTTTCGCCCTGTCGGGGCTGCCGGGGGCGATGGAGCTCGGCCGATCGGAGACGATCCTCTCCGATCTCCCGGCCGCCGGGAACCACAACGGCGGACGGATCGCCTTCGGCCCCGACGGCATGCTCTACGTCACGGTCGGAGACGCAGGAGATCGCGATGGCGCACAGGGCCTGGAGTCGCTGGCAGGGAAGATCCTCCGCATCACGCCCGACGGGGAGATCCCGGAGGACAATCCTGTTGCCGGATCAGCCGTCTACAGCTTCGGACACCGGAACCCGCAGGGACTCGCGCGGGATGAGGATGGAACCCTGTATGCGAGTGAGTTCGGTCAGGACACCTGGGACGAACTGAACGTGATCGAGCCCGGTGGCAACTACGGGTGGCCGACGGTCGAGGGCATCGCCGATCGGGAGGAGTTCGTCGATCCGATCCAGCAGTGGCCGCCGGACATCGCGAGTCCGAGCGGCATCGCGATCGCGTCGGGATCGATCTTCATTGCGAACCTCCGAGGGGAGCGGCTCCGGGAAGCGCCGCTCTCCGCTCTCCGCATCGCCGAGGAGCACTTGGTCGGCGCGCTCGGGAGGCTGCGCGACGTCGCGGTCGCTCCCGACGGGGCGCTCTGGATCCTCACGAACAACACGGACGGGCGTGGTGATCCGCGCGAAGGCGACGACCGCGTCGTCCGTGTCCAGATCGAGTAGCGCGGCGGCCGGCGCCGACCTCACTCTTCGGGAATCTCGCGCCCGAACGCCTCGAGCGTGATGGCCTCAGGCTCAGGTCCACCGCGCACACCGGAGTCGAGATCGTCGATGCGACCGATCTCGTCGGCGCTGAGCACGAAGTCGAAGACGTCGAAATTCTCGGCGATGCGAGCGGGCGTGACGGACTTCGGAATGGCCTGGACGCCGTTCTGGAGATGCCAGCGCAACATCACCTGAGCGGTCGTCTTGCCATGCGCCTCGGCGATCGCACGGATCACGGGGTCGTTGAACGTGCTTCGGGACTCGTCCCCTCGGTAAGACGTGATGCCGCCGATCGGCGACCATGCCTGGGTGAGGATGCCGTGCTCCGTGCCGAGCCGCTGCAGCGGCTTCTGCGAGAAGTACGGGTGCACCTCGATCTGGTTCACCGCCGGCACGATGGTGGTCTCCGCGAGCAGCCGTTCGAGATGGGGCACCATGAAGTTGCTCACGCCGATCGCTCGTACCTTGCCCTCCGCGAGCAGGGCCTCGAGAGCCCTGTAGGCGCTGATGGTGCGATCGAACTCTCCGGGGAGGGCCTGGTGGAGGATGAAGAGGTCGATCACGTCGACCTGCAGCTTGCGGACGCTCTTCTCCCACGCGTGGAGCGTCTCCGAATACCCGTAGTCGGAGATCCAGACCTTCGTCTCGAGGAAGACCTCGTCGCGGCGGAGACGCGACGCCCGGAGCGCGTCGCCCACGCCGCGTTCGTTCCCGTAGGCCGCCGCGGTGTCGATGAGTCGGTATCCGACCTCCAGAGCGGAAGCGACGGCGTCCGCCGTCTCGGCGGGGGGAGTCTGGAAGACGCCGAAACCCAGTGCGGGCATCGCGACCCCGTTGTTCAAGGTGAGGTGAGTGGTCATCACTCGACGCTATGCCCGGTCGTCAGAGCGTGGGAGGTACGGTCAGTACCCGGCAGACCCCGCACAGACGGTTCGTCTATGCCTGCGCGGGGTCTTCGATCGTCAGATGATGTCGCGTCCTTCGCGTTTCGCTTCCTTGGCATCCTTCACGAATGCGCGGATCACGACGGCGAGCACGCCGACGACGATGATCGGCCACACCAGCCCGTAGGCGGTCAACAGCAGGGTCTCCATCAGGCGTCCTTTCCGGCGAGCGTGTTGTCGCCCTTCACATCGGCTGTCGGCGCGACCGCCACGGTGTCGAAGCGGCCGGTGCGTTCCTTGATCAGATCGAAGTCGAATCTCCTCGTCCTGTTCATCATCGTGAGGCCGACGCAGACGAGCGTGCTCACCGCGTAGGCCACCAGCGAGCCCGACAGCACCGGATACTCGTGGAGGAAGCCGATCGCGAACGGAGCCGATATGACGGTGGCGAGCCCACCGACGATCAGTGCCACCCGCAGGCCGAAGAAGCCGAACGACATCAGAGCGAGGACCACCCCGATCCCGATGACCGACAGGATGTCACTCACGAGCCCCCAGCCGCCGGACAGGGAGATCCACTCGAATCGCACCGGCAGGAACGCGGCGAGGGCGGCGATCACGGCGATGCTGAACGCGGCGTTCGTGACGCGATCCCAGTAGAAGCTCGCGATGACGGGGAACACGAGCGCTCCCCACATCGCGCCGACGAAGACCAGCAGGTCGAGGATGTTGAACTGCATCGACGCGAAGCAGAGCGCTGCGGCCGTCGCGCCGATCATCGTGAGTCGGCCGACGAGCAGCATCGTCTTCGGGTTCGCGTTCTTCTTCCCCGCGATGTTCTGGCCGTAGACGTCGGCCATCATGATCGACGAGAGCGCTGTCATATCGGCATCCGCGGTGGAGGACAGCGATCCGATGATCATGACGAAGAACACGCAGATCAGGATCGGCGGCAGATAGGTCGACGCCATCTGCGGGATCAGGTTGTTCACGTCGCCGTCCATGGGCTGGACTCCCGCGTACAGGGCGAGCACGCCCAGCATGCCGATGCCGATGATCGATGCGCCATAACCGAAGGTCGCCGTGACGAAGGTCTTCTTGATCAAGTCTTCGCGAACCGCGAAGAGCCGCTGCGCGATGGTCTGGTTCCCGATGGCGTAGGCGAGCACGGCAGCGATGTACGGCGCTCCCTGGTTGAAGAAGGCATCCGAGGAGAAGAAGTCTCGCTGCTGCGGAGTGAGGTTCGACGCGCCCGTGACGAACAATTCAGGTCCCCCCGCGGCGAAGAAGATCACCGGGACGATGATCGCGACCGCTCCCAGCATGGCGATGACCTGCGCGAAGTCGGTCAGCACGGAGGCCCGGAACCCCGACCACAGCGTGTAGGCCAGAACGCCGATCGCGATGGCGACGATGCCCTGCGTGAACGTGAACGGTGACAGCATCGCGACCAGTGCTCCGCCGGCGATCAGGTTCGACGTGAGGCTGATGAGGCTCCCGAGCACGTTGGAGCCGGCGAGCATGAGCTGGCTCGAGCGCCCGTGGCGGGCGAACATCACTTCGGCGATCGTGTGCGCGTGGGGCGCGACCTTGCGGATGCGTCGACCGAAGGGGTAGATGAGCAGGATCATCAGCGCGCCCCAGAGGCCGTAGTGGATGGGCCCGGAGATGCCGTAGGTGTATCCGGATGTCGCAGAGGCGTACATCGAGGATGCCCAGATCCAGGTGGCCGTCATCGACGCGGCCGAGATACCGAAGCCGATCTTGCCGCCGCCGGTCATGTATCCGTCGGCGTTCTCCCTTCTCCGGGAGATGCGGATGGACATGTAGAGGCTGCCGCCGAAGAACAGCAGCATGAGCAGGACCACGATCGGGCCTGACAGTGTGGTGAATTCTTCCACCGGGTACTCGCTTTCTCGTCGTGATGCGGCGTTGCCGCGTGTCGATGGAGAACGAGTCCCGCTAGGTGGGGGAGTACTGCGTCGTCTGGTGTTGGGGATTGCGGGGGCTGCGGTAAGCGGTCGACATGGCGAGAACGAACCTGGACCACTGAGGCGCATCGCAGCACACAGACGAGTGGCCCGGGGTGCGGCTCCTTTCGGGACGGCCGTTTCCGGGCGCACCGAACAGCAGTGCATCCTCGAACGGGATTCGTGGATCGCGTCGGTGAGCCTCCGGGCATCTGACGCCTGAGATCACCGTGAACGCGTGACCATCGCTCCGGGGGATGAGCGTCTTTCGACCATAGCAAGTTCTCAGGAAACTCGCGGGGCGCATGGTGAGGGAACAAGAAAGCCCCCGGGGAGACCGGGGGCTGGATGGTGGGCGATACCGGACTCGAACCGATGACCTCTTCCGTGTGAAGGAAGCGCGCTACCAACTGCGCCAATCGCCCATACCTGTGGGGTACGTCAACCGATACTACCGGACGCTACGGGGCGGTGAAGACCACTCAGCGAGACACGCGCGAGATTCGCTGCCGGTTTGGCGGAGTGCGGATCTTCGGCTAATGTTTCATGAGTGCCCGGGACAACCGGGAACGAAATGCGGATGTAGCGCAGTTGGTAGCGCACAACCTTGCCAAGGTTGGGGTCGCGAGTTCGAGTCTCGTCATCCGCTCGAGTGCAGCAGGTCTTCTCAGGAAGGCGTGCAGCACGTGGGGTCAATCCACACGGTGGCGTGGCCGAGCGGCTAGGCACCGGCCTGCAAAGCCGTTTACACGGGTTCGAATCCCGTCGCCACCTCACGGGAAAACTGAATAGCCCCAACGGGCGCGATTGGCGCAGCGGTAGCGCGCTTCCCTGACACGGAAGAGGTCACTGGTTCGATCCCAGTATCGCGCACAGACAGAAACCCCCGGTTCTCCGGGGGTTTTTTCGTGTTCCACGTCGCTCCGCACGGCGGAGCGCAGGGATGTCGGACCGGTGAACGGATGTCGGGCCCGAATCAGGCTTTCGCCCCGACATCCGTTCACCGGACCCGACATCCGCCGGTTCATGCGAGAAGCGTCTCCCCGATGTACCCGCCCTCCATACATCCGGGCGGGATGGCGAACACCGCGGACCCGATCGGGACCGTCCATTCGTTGAGCAGGTCGAGCTCGTCCAGTCGACGCTGCATGGGGATGAACTGCCGCTCGATGTCGGCCTGGAATGAGATGAAGATCAGCCCGGACTCGGAGACTTCGGAGCCGACCGGACGTTCGTCGTAGTTGTACGCGCGGCGGAAGATCCTCTCGCTGCCATCGCCGCGCGCGCCGGATGTGCGCGAACTGCGGGATCACGGGGAACCCGATCGATGTCTTGGCCTCGAAGTCCGGTTCGTCGAACTCCTCCGTCCCGGTCAGTGGCGCCCCGTTGGCGAGGGTCCTCCCCACGGAGGCATCCCGACCGCCGCGGTCCAGCCGGTCCCACTTGTCGAGGTCCATCCGGATGCGGCGGAGCACCATGCCCGTCCCGCCCGCCAGCCACCCGTCCGCGCTCCACACGACCCCGTCGAAGTCCGCCGTTCCCGGTTCGGGGTTGGTGGTGCCGTCGACCTGCCCGAAGAGGTTGCGCATCGTCGTCCCTGGGCGCTCTGTACCGTAGGCGCGACGGAAGCCCTGCTGGGTCCATCGGATGCTCGCGAAGCCACGGGCATCCTTCAACAGCATCCTCGTCGCGTGGGCGACCGTCAGCGGGTCGTCACCGGCGATCTGGATCAGAAGGTCGCCGTCCGAGAACTCCGGCCGCAGCTGATCCACACCGAACGCCGGCAGAGGCGCGAGCCACGTCGGGCTCGTTCTGCCAGCGCGGGCGACCAGGTCGGGGCCGAAGCCGAAGGTGATGGTCAGCCGCGCAGGTGCGAGGGCGAGCTCCGGCTCGGAATCAGCGAGGGCGGGGACCCCCTGTGTGAGCCGGGCCGCGTCGTCCGTCAGGATCCGCATCAGGCGAACGAGCCCTTCGCGGTCCACGTCATCATGGAGGTCGAGGCCCACGAAGACACCGTGAGCTTGCGCTGCGGTGTCGACACCGGCCTGGTGCGTGCCGAAGAAGGGCACCGTCTGGTCGCCGTTCATCGGAGCGGCGACCGGCTTCGCGTCGTCCTTCTGATCGTTCAGGGCGAGATCCACTCCGACCGCCGCGACCGCGCCGACGCCGGCGACAGCTCCTCCGAGGAGGAACTGTCGCCGGGTCGACCCGGTGCGACGGGAGCGGGCGCCCTCAGCGGGCGCCGACATCACTGCCCCGAGCCGTCTTGCATGTCGCCGCCCTCGTAGTTCTCGTTCGCACCGGAGTAATCCTTGACGGGTGCGGTGAACTCGAATGTCGAGTCATCGGAGAAGGTCAGGGTGAAGGTGACGTCACTGCCTGCGGTGAGGGGACCCGTCAGATCCATCATCATGATGTGGTTGGCGCCGGGCTCCAGAGGGAGGCTCCCGCCGGCGGGAATGATGAAGCCGCCGTCCTTCTCGCGCATCACCATCTCTCCGGCCTCGTTCTCGACAGTCTCGTGCAGCTCGAGCATGTTCGACGCCTCGGACGCGACGGAGACGACGGTCACATCGTCGTCTCCGCTGTTGACGAGTGTGCCGAATCCTGCCGACATGCCCTCGTCGGCCGACTTGACCCAGGCATCCTCGATAGTCACGGTCTCGCCGGCCGGGCGCGGCGCCGATTCGGTCGGAGTGCTCTCCGGAGTGCACCCCGTGAGTGCGAGGAGGGAGACAGCGATCACAGCTGCCAGACGGGGAAGGTTCTTCGTGGTGTTCATGATGGTGTCTTTCACAGGTCATCTGCCGCGGAACCGCCGGCTTCCGGCGGTGCGGCTGCCGTCCGAGGACGGCGAAGGAATCGAATGGCGACGAAGACGAGGACGGCGATCGTCGCCCCGCCTGCGCCGATGAGCAGCACCCTGGGGATGCCGCCGGAATCTGCTGCGGTCTGATCCGACTGTCCTGCGGATGCCGGAGGGTTCTCTGTCGAGCCGCCGGCCGTCGGGGCCCGCATCGGCTCGGCATCGCCGACCGTGAAGGGGATGACGCCCGCGATCGGGTGGCCGTCCTCCGACACAACCTGCCAGCGCACCTGATAGCCCGCGACAGGCATCTCGGGAGCGAGCGGGGCCGTGACGGTGCGCCCGGCGACCGTGACGTCGCCGGCGACCCAGTCCTTTCCCGAGGCGTCGACGACCAGGACGACGGCCCCGGTCAGCGACTCGTCGAGGATCAGGAGCTCGCCGGAGAACGTCATCGTGATGCTTCCGGGGGCGGATGCCAACCGCTCATCGGCGGCCGGAGTGCTGGATACCAGCTGGTCGTGGGCAGACGCGGGTGTGGCGATCGCGAGGGTCGCGACCGTCGCCAACGCCAGCCCGGCCGCAATCCTGCGGACAGGGGACATGGGAATGGCCTCTCATCAGACGTCGCGTGCGCGACGTTCATGCATGCGTTCAGAACCCGCGCGCATCGAGCGCGCGGCGGTGACGCACCACGGGGCCGGTGGACCCAGGGCGCGGATCAGATCGCAGCGGCGAGAGGGGGTGCACGACCTCTGAGAGTCGCGAGAAGGATGAGGCTGGTGGCCTCACCGACGTCGAACCGCCCGGGAAACGCATCGACGACGTCGATACCGGGGAGCACGAGGACGTGATCGACACGCCGACGCACCCACCGGATGAGCTGAGCGGCGAGATCCCGCACGGCGATGAGCAGGCGCTCACCGCGGTACAGCGCCGCGATCGTCAGCACGGCGGCGAGAGCGTGTCCGAGCCACATGGACGCGTCAGCGCTCACCTCCGCCGGAATGCCTGTCGTCGGGGGAATCACCAGAGGGCCGCCGTGCACGTGTGGTGTCGAGACGCCGGACGGCGTGACCGTGCCGAGTACGAAGAGCGTGTGGAAGAGGAACTGGCTCATCGCCACGGACAGTCCGAGGCGGATCAGCGAGAGCGACCGCCCGGCGAGGAGCACGCAGATCATGAATGAGAACACCCACGGCACGAGGATGCCGAGCGGCCCCGGCATCTGCCCTCCGCCGGTGACGTGACCGGCGAGGGCGACGAAGATCGCCAGGGAGGAAGCAGCGAAGCCGCGGATGACGGCTGGCTTCCTGGACTCGGTCACGGCACCAGTCTGGCATGGACGGCGCGGACACCTCATCGCATGCCGCAGCGCCGCGTCCGCTCTCAGCTCATTCGCGCGGTGACTTCGGCGCTCTCTTCACGACGTCGTATGCGGAGAGCGCAGCCTTCCGCGTCTCGCCGAGGTCGACGATCGGCTCTGTGGGAGCGTCGGCTGCCCAACGGGAGATGTAGAGGTTCTGGGGGTCGAACTTCTTCGCCTGGAGCTCGGGGTTGAACACGCGGAAGTACGGCGCCGCATCGGCGCCCGAGCCCGCGACCCACTGCCAGTTGAACGGGTTGTTCGCCTCGTCGGCGTCGACCAGCGTGTCCCAGAACCACTCCTCTCCGCGGCGCCAGTCGATGAGCAGGTTCTTCACCAGGAAAGAGGCGACGACCATCCGCACCCGGTTGTGCATGTAGCCGGTGTGCCAGAGTTCGCGCATCCCGGCATCCACGAGCGGTACACCTGTCTCGCCGTGCTGCCAGGCGTCCAGGTGCGCGGGGTCCAGCGGCGGCCAGGGGAAGGCGTCGAACTCCGGACGGAGGTTCTCGGTGGCGAGATCGGGGGAGTGGTACAGCGTGTGCCAGGCGAACTCGCGCCACCCCAGCTCGGAGAGGAACCCGCCCGCCCCCTCGACGCCGACAGCCTCTTGCCATACCGCGAAGGGACTGATCTCCCCCCAGCGGAGGTGCGGAGACAGCAGCGACGTGGCTCCGGCGGCAGGTTCGTCGCGCGCCCGGTCGTAGTCCCGGAGGTCCTCGTCGAGGAACCGACGCAGACGTCGTCGCGCCGCGGGCTCGCCGGGTTCCCAGGCCTCGCGAAGTCCGCCTGCCCAGTCGGGCCGGGTGGGCAGCAGACCCCAGTCGCCGAGGTCATCGGATGCGGGTGCATCGCCCACGCCCGGAATCGAGCGGGGCTCCGGAAAGGGAGCGCGGGGGGCGGGAAGAGAGAGGCACGCGCGCCAGAACGGCGTGTAAACGGAGTAGTGCGTTCCGCTGCCCGTCGTCACAGTCCACGGCTCGTGCAGCAGGGAGCCCGCGAACGAGACGGTCTCGATCCCATCCGCCCGCAGGGCGGTCTTCAGAGACGAATCGATCTCGCGCTCGGCGCCGCCGTACCGTCGGTTCCAGAACACGGCTCCGGCGTCGATCTCCGAAACCAGCTCGCGCACGACACGCTCGGCGGCGCCGCGGCGCAGCACGAGATCACCGCCACGCTCGCGCAGGCGCTCCCCGAGCGACGCGAGCGAATGGTGGAGCCACCAGCGGGCCGCACCGCCGAGAGGTCGGACACCGGGGGATTCCTCGTCGAGCACGTAGAGCGCGAGCACCGGTTCCCCTCGATCGATGGCAGCCCGAAGCGCCGGGTTGTCTGCGAGCCGGAGATCATCTCGGAACCATACGAGCGAGGGGGACGTCATGATGTCATTCTCCTGGAGTGCGCGATCTCGGGTCACGCGCGACGCCGGTGGCTGCGTCGGCCGCGTGGGGTCGAGTCGCCTGTGGACCACAGCGCCCACAGGACCAGGAGCGGCTGCAGGAAGAGCCTGCCGAGACGTCGTGCATCCGTGTCGAGTCCCGACGTCGAGCGCTTGGTCCGCCACTGGTGGACGTTGCCCGGCATCACTGCGACGAAGAACGCGGCGGTCGCCCAGCCGATGCGGCGGCGTTCCTTCGGGAGGACGAGCAGTCCTGCGGCGAGCGCGATCTCGGCGGCGCCCGAGGCGATCACGATCGTGTCCTTGTCGAGTCGAGTCAGGCGGGTGGCCCAATCGGGCACGACCACACGGAATCCGCGGGTGCTGAGGAAGTGGCCGACCCCGATCGCGCCGAGCGCGACCGCCAGGATCCATCGTGCGACTGCTCTGTCCATCCGTTCACGTTACGTGATGCTCCCCGGTGCGCGGATGACGTCCGCTGTGAGTTCCGCCTCACTCCACGAGGGACGGCCTCTCGCTCTCCCAGGAGCGGAACGCATCGACGATCTGCGGAGTGTGGGTGTGATGGAGGTAGTGCTCGCCGTCGAGCGGCACGACGGTGCCATCCGCGACGGTTGCGGCCTGCTCCTCGTGCACCTGCAGCCACGTGGGCACGGTCGGATTGTCGGAGACGACGAACAGCAGCAGGGGAAGGTCTTCGGGGAACGTCGTTCCGAGTGCGTCTCGGAAGTTCACGGGGAGCAGTGACATCGCGTTCAGGTAGGTCGGACTCAGCGTGTTCCGATCGGTGAGCAGGGCGATCTGCGCGCGTGCTTCTTCGGAGTAGACGGCCTCGTCGTACCCCGTGCCGCGAATCGAGGCGATGAGACGAGCGAGTCCGAGGTTCTTCGCAGCGCCGAACAGCCCGACCGGCAGCTCCGTGTCGGAGCCCGGCTGGCCGGGGACGCTGCTGTCGATCCCCACGAACGCCCGCACCTCGTCGGGATAGCGATTCGCGAACTGGATGCCGTAGAGGCCCGCGATGGAATGCCCCATCAGCACGTACTCGTCGACCCCGAGCTGCTGCAGGGCGGAGTGGGTCTCGCTCACGATGTTCTCGGTGGTGCGCGGCTGATCCGTACCGTCGCTCAGCCCATAGCCGAAGGGCTCCACCACGATCACGCGATGGTCCTGCGCGAGCTCGGCGACGAGCGGCTCGAAGTCGAGGACGGGCGATGCGGTGCCGAAGCCGGGAAGGAGCACCACGTCCTCCGCGCCCTCGCCGACGATCAGCACGTTCATCTCCCGACCGTCCACAGCGACCTTCTGCCCGTAGGGTTCGATGCGATCCTGTTCGATCGCGGTCGCGACCACGTTTCCCACGGTGGTCGTCGCAAGGCCCAGCGCGACCACCCCGATGACGGAGGCGACCGCGATGAGCGTTCTCTTGACGTGCTTGTTCATGCAGACCTCTCCGAGCGCACTCCGTGTGCAGCCTCCCTTCCAGCTTTCCGATGCGCGTGCGCTACCGCATCGTCGTGCCGTGGGCATTCGTGTACCGCGATCGCGGTATCCCGTCTCATCCCGCCGGGGGATCCCCGGCGCGACGGTGCGCGGAATACTGGTGTGATGTCGGCAGCTCGTCCTCCACGAATCGCGTCGCTGTTCGGCGACGTGCTCGCCGTGCTCATCGTGACGCTGTTCGCCGTGTCGCCGTTCCCCGACGACGGCTTCCGCGCGGACGGATGGCTGATGGTGGTCGCGCTCCTGCCGGCGGCCGCGATGCTGCTCCGTCGTCGTTTCCCGCTCTTCACGCTCGGCGTCAGCCTGGCATGCGCCGTGTTCCTGGCGTTCGCCGGAGTGGTGTCACCGAGTGCGCTCATCGCTGTGGCGATCAGTGCATTCGCCACCGTGGATCGGCGCGGGCGTCTCGTGGGGGTCACCGCCGTCGGCGCGGCGACGGTGATCGTGTTCTTCGTCAGTGCGATTCCGCTCGGCGGCGATCTCTGGGACGCCCGCGCGCTGCAGTTCGTGTTCATCGTCGCTCTCGCCGGCGCGCTGGGAGACGCCACCCGGTCTCGCAGGGAATTCGTCATCGCGATGACCGAACGCACGGAACGTGCGGAGCAGGGACGCGAGGAGGAAGCGCGACGTCGGGTCGCCGAGGAGCGGGTGCGCATCGCTCGCGACCTGCATGACGTGGTGGCGCACCAGATCTCGGTCATCAGTCTGAACGCCGGCGTCGCCTCATCCGCGTTGGACCTCCGGCCGGAGCGGGCGCGGGAGGCGCTGAGCACGATCCGTCGTTCCTCGCGCACGGTTCTCGCCGACATCGGGGGACTGATGGCACTTCTTCGGTCCGACGATCCTGAGGACGTCCGTGATCTGCGCCCGCAGCGGGGACTCGCCGACCTCGACGCTCTGGTCGCGCAGTTCCGCGAGGCCGGGCTCCGTGTCGAGCTGCAGGACGCCCCGGATCGACCGCAGCTGTCGCCGGCAAGCGACCACGTCGCGTTCCTCGTGATCCTCGAAGGTCTGACGAACGCCCACAAGCACGGGGCAGGTGACGCGGCGCTCGTCCGGATCCGCACTGAGCAGGACTCGCTCCGACTCACCATCGTCAATCCCGCGGTAGATGAGGCGAGGGCTCCTGCCGCGTCAGGGGGTCACGGGCTACGAGGGCTTCGCGAGCGCGTCGTCGCCGTTCGCGGCGACGTGCAGACCGGCAGGGTCGGCGAGGAGTTCCGACTGGATGTGCGGATTCCGCTGGAAGGAGGTCAGCGATGATCCGTGTGCTCGTGGTCGATGACCAGCCGCTGGTTCGCCAGGCCGTTCGCGACATCCTGATCGACGGCGGCGTCGAGGTGATCGGCGAAGCGGCGAACGGGCGAGACGCCGTCGCGCAGGTGCGCCGGTCCAGCCCCGATGTCGTCGTGATGGACATCAGGATGCCTGAGCTCGATGGGATCGCGGCCACCGCCCAGATCACGGGTTCGTCCCCGTCCTCGGCGACCCGCGTGCTCATCCTGACGACTTTCGAGGAGGACGACTATGTCGTGGCAGCCCTTCGAGCGGGCGCCAGCGGCTTCGTGGGCAAGGGAGCGGAGCCGGAGGAGATCGTCGACGCCGTGCGGGTCGTGCACCGGGGGGATGCGCTCCTCTCCTCGGCGGCGACTCGTTCGCTGATCGAGCGTTCGGTGCTGCCGCAGCTCCCGCGTGCTGAAGCATGGCACGATGAGCCGTTGCGACAGCTCACCGACCGCGAGCGTGAGGTGCTGCTCCTCGTGGCGCGGGGCGATTCGAACCAGGACATCGCCGAAGCACTCGTGATCTCACCCCACACCGCGAAGACCCATGTGAATCGCATCATGTCCAAGCTGCAGGCGCGCGATCGGGCCCAACTGGTGATCCGTGCCTACGAGTCGGGAGTCGTGATCCCCGGGGCGTGAACGGCCTCCCGTGAGACGACGGGGCCGGACATGCTCGTGGCGGTCAGGACGACGGGATCATGCGAGTAACCTGGGTATCGACCCAGATGGAGAGAGTTTCTGTGCCTGAAAACGCCCGGCCGAATGACGGCTTCGCCCTGTTCACTGACCGAAACGTCGTCGCGATGCGCGTCAACGGCGAGCTCAAGGACCTCGCCACGACCGTGACCGAGACCGACGAGGTCGAGGCGGTCACGATCGACAGCACGGACGGATTGAACATCCTCCGTCACTCGGCTGCTCACGTGCTGGCGCAGGCGGTGCAGCGCATCAACCCGCAGGCGAACCTCGGGATCGGCCCGCCCATCACCGACGGCTTCTACTACGACTTCGGCGTGGAGACCCCGTTCACGCCGGAGGACATCAAGGCCATCACCAAGGAGATGCAGCGCATCGTCCGCGAGGGCCAGCGGTTCGTCCGCCGTGTGGTGACCGACGAGGAGGCCCGCGCCGAGCTCGCGAACGAGCCGTTCAAGCTCGAGCTCATCGGGCTCAAGGGCCCGGGCAAGGAGGTCGCCGAAGGCGCCTCTGTCGAGGTCGGCGAGGGCGAGCTGACGATCTACGACAACACCACCCGTGACGGCGAGGTCGTCTGGAAGGACCTCTGCCGCGGACCGCACCTGCCCAATACGCGCATGATCGGCAACGGATGGGACCTCACCCGCATCGCTGCCGCGTACTGGCGCGGCAGCGAGAAGAACCCGCAGCTGCAGCGCATCTACGGCACGGCCTGGCCGACGAAGGACGAGCTGCGCGCCTACCAGCACCGTCTCGAGGAAGCAGCCAAGCGCGATCACCGCCGCCTCGGCAAGGAACTCGATCTGTTCTCGTTCCCCGAGGAGATCGGGTCGGGCCTGTCCGTGTGGCACCCGCGCGGCGGCGTGATCCGCGGTGAGATGGAGCAGCACGCGCGCAAGCGCCACATCGAGGGCGGCTACACCTACGTGTACACGCCGCACATCTCCAAGGAAGACCTCTTCCTCACCTCGAACCACCTCGTCACGTACAAGGACGGCATGTTCCCGCCGATCGTGATGGACGAGGAGCGCGACGACGAGGGCAACATCACCAAGCAGGGCCAGGACTACTACCTGAAGCCCATGAACTGCCCGATGCACATCCTCATCTACAAGGAGCGCGCTCGGAGCTACCGTGATCTGCCGCTGCGGTTCGCCGAGAACGGCACGGTCTACCGCAACGAGCTCTCCGGCGCGCTGCACGGCCTCACGCGTGTGCGCGGGTTCACTCAGGACGACTCGCACCTGTTCGTCACGCCCGACCAGCTCGAGGCCGAGGTCGCCAAGGTCCTCGACTTCATCCTCTCGATGCTCCGCGATTTCGGTCTGACCGACTTCGAACTCGAGCTGTCGATGAAGGACGACGAGAAGTCCAAGTGGATCGGCTCGGACGAGTTCTGGGAGTCGTCGACCGACGCGCTGCGCCGTGTCGCGGTGGCCTCAGGGCTCAAGCTCACAGAGGTCCCCGGTGAGGCCGCGTTCTACGGCCCGAAGATCGACCTCAAGACGCGTGATGCGATCGGTCGCACCTGGCAGCTCTCGACTGTGCAGGTCGACCCGAACCTGCCGGAGCGCTTCGACCTCGAGTTCATGGACAAGGACGGGCAGAAGAAGCGCCCGATCATGATCCACCGCGCGCTGTTCGGCTCGATCGAGCGGTTCTTCGCGATCCTGCTCGAGCACTACGCGGGTGACTTCCCGGTGTGGCTGTCTCCCGTGCAGGTCGTGGGCATCCCGGTGGCGGACGACTTCGCCGACTACTTGGGCGACGTGATCGACACACTGCGCTCTCAGGGCGTGCGTGCCGAGCTCGACACGTCCGACGATCGCATGCAGAAGAAGATCCGGACGCACACGACCGGCAAGGTGCCGCTGCTGCTGATCGCGGGGGAGAAGGACCGCGACGCTGGCACCGTCTCTTTCCGCTACCGCGACGGGGCGCAGGAGAACGGTGTACCGATCGCGGACGCCGTAGCGCGCATCCGCGCGGCCATCGACTCCCACGCCCTCGTGCAGACAGCAGGGGACCTGGCGTGACCGACGGGGAGCAGCCGCTGGAGGATGCCGGACGCCTCGCCGGGGTGCCGGACGAGTTCCAGCGGTTGTGGACCCCGCACCGGATGGCGTACATCCAGGCGGGACCGGAGCCCCTGCGCGAAGAGTGCCCGTTCTGCGAGGCGCCGAAGTTCCCGGATGCCGAGCGGCTGGTCGTCGCACGCGGCGAGACGGCGTACGTGTTGCTGAACCTCTTCCCGTACAACTCCGGCCATCTGCTGGTCTGCCCCTACCGCCACATCGCCACCTACGACCAGGCGACGCCGGAGGAGGTCGCCGAGATCGGCGCGCTCACCCAGACGGCGATGCGCGTGCTGCGCGAGGTCTCGCGCTGCGACGGCTTCAACCTGGGCATGAATCAGGGCGCCGTGGCGGGGGCCGGCGTCGACGCCCACCTGCACCAGCACGTGGTGCCACGGTGGACGTCGGACGCGAACTTCTTCCCGATCATCGCGAAGACCAAGGCGCTCCCGCAGCTGCTGGGCGAGGTGCGCGAAGCCGTGGCTGACGCCTGGCCTCGCCCGAACGCGTGACTCGCGGTGTGCTGAACCCGATGGCTCTCCGGCATCGCTTCGCCGCAGCAGCGATCGTCCTCGGCGTCGCCTCATCCATGGCCGCCTGTGCACCGCAGCCCGATCCCCAGCGGACGGCGACACCGACGGCGGCACCGACGAGCGTAGAGGACGAGGGGCGCGCCTTCTACCTCGCCCAGGGGTTCGCGGAGAACGAGGGACGCCTCTCTCCGAAGACCCCGGCACAGCAGGCGCTGGTCGACGACGTGATCGAGAGCGGAGTCTGGGCAGGCATACCCGATGAGGACGTCGCCTGGATGAGCCTCGAGCTCACGATCGACGTCTGCCTCGTCGCGATCGAGTCCGAGCACCGGGTCGATGCGAGCAAGGTCGGTGACCACATCGATTCCTCCGAGATCATCGGCTCCTGGTCGAATGCGTTCGAAGAGAGCGACCCCGGTCTGCCTTTCATGCTCGGAGGCCTGGCGATCTCAGGCATGAAGTATCTCTGCCCCGATGACCACCCCGGTTGGCTCGCCGCGTATCGCGAGCTGCCCATCCCCACCGGATGACGGACGCCCGGCTCAGCGCACCTGGCGCGCCGTGAACTGCAGCCGCGGGTTCGCGTAGAACTCCTGGGCCTCGACGAGCTGCAGCTCGCGCTCTCCGGACTCGAGCGTCGCCTTGAGCAGGTCGTACACGCTGGACGCCGTGCGCTCGAGCGCGACCTTGGCACTGCCGGTCTCGACGTAGTGCGCAGTGAAGAGCGCGGCGGTCACGTCCCCGGAACCATTCGCCTTCATGGGCAGGTGCGGGGTCTGCACGAGCCAGGCACCCTTCTCATCGGCGGCGAGCATCTCGATCGTCCCCTCTTCGCGATCGGGGCGCTCGACACTGGTGACGAGCACGGTGCGCGGACCCATCGCGTGCGCGAGATCGACCGACGCGAGAGTGGACTCCAGCGTGTCAGGCTCGGTGTCGGTGAGGAAGCCGAGCTCGAACTGGTTCGGGGTGATGATGTCGGCGACGGGAACCACGCGCTCACGCAGCAGCACCGGGATCGCGGGGGCGACGAAACATCCCGACTTCGCGTTGCCCATGACCGGGTCGCAGGCGTACACCGCGTTCGGGTTCGACGCCTTCACTCGTGCGACGGCGTCGATGATCACGTCTCCGATGCCCTCTCCGCCCTGGTAGCCGCTGAGAACGGCGTCGATCTGGCCGAAGACACCGCGTTCCTCGATGCCGGTGATGACCTCGCGGACGTCACCCGGGGCGATCAGAGGACCGCGCCAGGCGCCGTAGCCGGTGTGGTTGGAGAAGTTCACGGTGTAGACGGGCAGCACCTCGACACCGATGCGCTGCAGCGGGAACACGGCGGCCGAGTTCCCCACATGCCCGTAGGCCACGGCTGACTGGATGGAGAGGATCTTCATTCTCCGACTCTTTCGTTCAGGGCGGGCCGGTGCCCGCGAGGTGTGGTCATCGCCCGGCGGCGACGAGGTCTGCGACCAGCGACTCTGCTTCATCGTCGGACAGGTCATGCACGGTGAGACGCAGATGATGAGAGGGCTCCGCCTTCTCATCGAGCGCGAAGTCGTCGCCGGTGCGGGCGAGCCATCCGCGGCGCATGAGGCGGTCGGCGATGGTCCGAGCCGGCTGGGAGAACTCGACCCACAGGCTCATGCCGTCGGACACCGTGGCCTCGATACCACTCGCTCGGAGTCGTTCGGCGAAGGCGGCGTTGCGCTGCGCGTAGTGCTCCGCAGCCGCTGCCACCTCCGACATCGCCGTCTCGTCGGTCAGCTGTGTAAGAGCGAGACGCTGCAGCAGGTGGCTCACCCATGTCGTTCCGGGGCTCAGCCGCATCGCGAGGCGCTCGGCGGTCTCCGCGTCCGTCGCTGCGATCGCGAGGCACATGTCCGGACCAAGGAACTTCGACACAGAGCGTACGAGGGCGAACCGGCGATGCTCGGGTCCGATGAGCGACTCGTAGGGTCGCTGCGAGAGCATCGAGAAGTGGTCGTCCTCGATGATCAGCACATACGGGTGGTCGGCGAGCACGGCACGGAGTTCGGCGGCCCGGGAAGCGGTGAGGCTCGCGCCGGTCGGATTCTGCGCCCGCGGCGTGCAGATGATGGCACGGACGCCCGCCTCCAGCGCGGTTCGCAGACCGTCAACGGTCATGCCCTCGGCGTCGACGGGGACGGGAGCCGCGCGATAGCCGCCCAGCCGCACCGTGTGGATGCTCGCGAGGAAACAGGGATCCTCCAGGGCGACGGCGTCATCGCGCATCAGCGCCTGGGCGAGCAGCCGCTCGACGGCGTCGACAGCTCCACTGGTCACGGTGATACGGAAGTCGACGCCGTCGAGGTCGCGCGAGATCCAGCGCGTCGACCACTCCTCGAGTCCGCGATCGATCACGGGCTCGCCGTAGAGCACAGGGCGGGAGGCGATGGTCATCAGGGCCGGTGCAGGATCGGGGATCAGGCGGGGGTCGGGGTTCCCCGTGCCGATGTCGCGGAGGACGGTGTCGGGGGCATAGCCTTCCTGCGCCACTGCCTCCAAGCCGGCGACGATGGTCCCTGCTCGTCCGCGAGACAGCACGAGCCCCGCCTGGGCGAGCTGTCGATACGCGGCGACGGCGGTGTTCCGGTTGACGCCGAGCGTGGCGGCGAGCTCCCGCACCGGGGGGAGGACGCTGCCGGGGCGGAGGATTCCGCGGTCGCGCAGGGAGCGCACGCTGTCGGCGATGTCCGCTGCGGTGGTGCCTGTGATCTGGTCGCTCATGGTCCTCCTCAGCGATTCTAGGTCGAATCGGACAGTGCTATGTTTGATCTAGATCAAACCCGACTTCGGTGCATCCGACAGGAGTTCCCATGGCAGACCAGACAACCACCGGATCGCCGCGCGTCAAGCGCGGTCTCGCCGAGATGCTGAAGGGCGGCGTCATCATGGACGTCGTCACGGCGGATCAGGCGAAGATCGCCGAAGACGCCGGAGCCGTCGCCGTCATGGCGCTCGAGCGCGTCCCGGCCGACATCCGCGCGCAGGGTGGTGTCTCTCGCATGAGCGACCCCGACATGATCGACAGCATCATCGATGCGGTGTCCATCCCCGTGATGGCGAAGGCGCGCATCGGTCACTTCGTCGAGGCCCAGGTGCTGCAGGAACTCGGCGTGGACTACATCGACGAGTCGGAGGTCCTCTCGCCTGCCGATTACGTGAACCACATCGACAAGTACGGCTTCACGGTCCCGTTCGTCTGCGGCGCGACCAATCTCGGTGAGGCGCTCCGCCGCATCAACGAGGGCGCAGCCATGATCCGGTCCAAGGGTGAGGCGGGAACCGGCGACGTCTCCGAGGCGATGAAGCACATCCGCAAGATCCGCGGCGAGATCGCGGCTCTCACGTCCCTGCCCAAGGACGAGCTGTTCGTGGCGGCCAAGGAACTGCAGGCACCGTACCAGCTGGTCGCCGAGATCGCCGAGACCGGCAAGCTTCCCGTCGTGCTGTTCGTGGCCGGTGGTGTCGCGACCCCTGCAGACGCAGCCATGATGATGCAGCTCGGCGCCGACGGCGTGTTCGTCGGATCGGGGATCTTCAAGTCGGGCAACCCTGCGGAGCGGGCGAAGGCGATCGTCAAGGCGACGACCTTCTTCGATGACCCGAAGGTCATCGCCGAGGTCTCGCGTGGATTGGGTGAGGCCATGGTGGGCATCAACGTCAGCGACCTTCCCGCGCCGCACCGTCTCGCCGAGCGTGGCTGGTAACACCAGGGTCGGCGTGCTCGCGCTGCAGGGCGACGTGCGCGAGCACGCCGCCCTGCTCTCGAGTCTCGGTGCCGACGTGGCGTTGGTGCGACGCCCCGACGACCTCGCATCGGTCGACGGGCTCGTCATCCCGGGCGGCGAGTCGAGCGTGATCGACAAGCTGTCGCGCGTCTTCGGGATGCAGCAGCCCATCCGCGAGGCCATCGCGGCAGGCATGCCGGTCATCGGCACGTGCGCGGGACTGATCATGCTCGCCGACGAGATCGTCGACGCCATCGAGGGACAGGAGTCGTTCGGAGGGCTGGATGTCGTCGTGCGCCGGAACGCCTTCGGCCGTCAGGTCGAATCCTTCGAAGCGCGACTCGACGTTCCCGCACTCGGCGCGGATCCGGTGTCCGCCGCGTTCATCCGCGGACCGGTTGTCGAGTCGGTCGGTCCGAGGGCCGACGTGCTGGCATCCCTGCCCGATGGACGCGTGGTCGCCGTGGAGCAGGGCGACCTGCTCGGTCTGAGCTTCCACCCGGAGATCACGGGAGAGACGAGGTTCCACGAGCGCTTTCTCGCTCGCGCAGACGCACGTCGCCGCGCTGCGGCGCGATAGGTCGTCGGCTCAGATCAGGCCCGAGAGCCACCGCAGAGCCGGCATCGCCTGCGCGCGCTGGAACTCCCGCAGGCCGGGGAGCTGCGGGATATCGGGTTGCGCCTGCTGGAACCAGAGGAACGATGCGAAGGCGGAGATCACGGCGAGCAGCTCAGCTTGAGGTGGTGCGCCGTGCTCTTCGAACACAGCCCACGCCTCCTCGCAGGCGGGGCCTCCGGATGCCTCGATGCTGGGGAGCAGACAGGGGAGGTCGATCCACGCGGCGCCCCTGCGCGCGTGCGGCCAGTCCAGCAGGTGTGCCCGTCCAGCGCTGATCAGGATGTTGTCTGCGCGCACATCGTCGTGCACGATGACGTCGCCGTGTACCGCGCTGCGGAAGCTCTCCTCGAGGCGCAGCAACGCCGGCATCCGCGCGGGGAGGCCGTGGGGGAGCGCCTCGCGCATCCCCCGATCCGCAGCGATCTCCGTCCACCTGGTGAAACCGGGGATCATGACAGCCTCTGCTCGAGGCATATCCGAAGGCGCAGGGGTGGTCGACAGCACGCGCAGGGCCTTGGCTACGGCGTGCAGGTCCGCCGTCGTCCACGGCTGGCCGGGGTGGCGGCCGTCGATCGCCTCGATTACGAGCGCCGTACCCGTCGGGTCGTCGATGGCTCCGAGGAGTCGTGGGGCGATGGCGGTCGGCAGATGCGAGAGCGTGCGCATCTCCTCGCGGAGGAAGTGCAGCGAGTCCGCGTGCCAATCCGCACCGCAGGCCTTGACGAATGCGCGCCCCGTCGTGGTCGTGACGACGCCCGCGTAGGAGGCGCTGAAGCCGCCATGGGCTGGCGCCTCCTGCACGAGATCACCCCCGATCGCGGAGATGATCCGAGATCGAAGTGGCATCGGGAGCGTATGCCAGTCGGGCCGGAGCCGATCTGCTCCCGTCGTCATCGTGCTGTCTTCTCGACGCCGGGTCCGTCGCGTTCGACTCCGCGCCGATGGGAGAGCATCCACTCATAGAGTTCGGAGTTCTCGTACGTCTCGGTCCATGAGTCGTGACCGACGCCCGCGTACCGGGTGAAACGCACGTCAGCGTCGAGGGCCTGCAGCTCGTCGACGATCTGCTCTGTCGCGGCGATCGGCACGACGTCGTCCGCGTCGCCGTGGAACGCCCAGGAGGGGATCGCGCGGATCGGAGCGGCGCTCTGCATCCACAGGCCACCGCAGATCGGTGCGATGGCCGCGAATCGATCGGGGTAGCGCACCGCGAGCGACCAGGTGCCGAAACCGCCCATGCTGAGTCCTGTCACCGAAACGCGCTCCTCGTCGACCCTGTGTGTGGAGCTCACCTCATCGATCAGTGCGGCCAGCGTCGAGAGCTCGGCGACCCATTGACTCGCCGCGGCGCACTGGGGTGTGACGAGGATGAAGGGGAACTCCTGCCCGTCGTCCGCCAGTCTGGGCGGACCGTGGACGGCGGCGAGATCGAGGTCGGAACCCCGTTCGCCTGCACCGTGCAGGAAGAGCACGAGCGGCCAGAGCCGGTGCGGATCATCGTCGTAGCCATCAGGGAGGTGGAGCAGGTACCGCAGGGTGTCGGCGGGCGCCGGTGCGCCGTCAGGAACCTCTGCCGAGCGGAGGGCGGGAGAGATGTGTCGTGATCTGCGCATGCTCCCATCCTGCGCCACCCGAGGCGTTCGTTAGAATGGACGATGCGCTGAGCGCGAGCTCATGCGGATACGACGAGCGGAGACTTATGTCCGGGCATTCCAAGTGGGCGACCACGAAGCACAAGAAGGCCATCATCGACTCCAGGCGCGCGAAGTCCTGGGCCAAGCTCATCAAGAACATCGAGGTCGCCGCCAAGCTCGGCGGACCGGACCTGGCGGGCAACCCCACCCTCTTCGACGCGGTGCAGAAGGCCAAGAAGACCTCGGTCCCCAAGGACAACATCGACCGCGCGGTGAAGCGCGGTGCCGGTATCGGCGGCGAGGCCGTCGAGTACCTCTCGATCATGTACGAGGGATACGGCCCCAACGGCGTCGCGCTCATGATCGAGTGTCTGACCGACAACAAGAACCGGGCGGCCGCTGAGGTTCGCACGGCTCTCAGCCGCAACGGCGGCACGCTCGCAGACCCCGGCAGCGTGGCCTACAACTTCAGCCGCAAGGGCGTCATCGTCGTCGGTTCCGAGGGCACCACCGAGGATGACGTGATGATGGCTGCGCTCGAGGCCGGTGCGGAGGAGATCGAACCGCACGCCGAGGGCTTCGAGGTGATCACGGAGGCGACCGACCTGGTGGCTGTGCGCAGCGCGCTCCAGGAGGCCGGCATCGACTACGAGTCCGCCGACGTCGAGTTCGTCCCGAACCTCAAGGTCGAGATCGACGCCGACACCGCGCGCAAGATCTTCCGCCTGATCGATGCCCTGGAAGACAGTGAAGACGTGCAGAACGTGTTCACAAACTTCGATCTGAGTCCCGAGGTCCAGGCGGAGCTGGAGAACGACGACGCCTAGGCGCGCCGGGCGACCGGTGTCGGATCGGCGGCCTAGCCTGGGGGAGTGACCTCCTCTCTGCGCGTGCTCGGCATCGACCCCGGTCTCACCCGCTGCGGTGTGGGGGTCGTGGATGTCGACGGATCGCGCCGCGGAACGCTCGTGCACGTCGGGGTGATCCGTTCCTCGCCGGAAGCGGAGATCGGGGAGCGTCTCTCGATCGTGGCCGCCGGGATCCGCGCCGTGATCGCCGAGCATCGACCTGATGCCGTCGCCGTCGAGCGGGTCTTCGCGCAGCAGAACACGCACTCGGTGATGGGCACCGCACAGGCCAGCGGCGTCGCGTTGCTGATCGCCTCCGAGTCGGGGCTCCCCGCCGCCACGCACACACCCAGTGAGGTCAAGGCCGCCGTCACCGGATATGGTGCTGCCGACAAACGGCAGGTGCAGACGATGATCGCCCGCATCCTGCGCCTCGACGCACTGCCGCAACCGGCCGATGCCGCCGACGCACTGGCCATCGCCCTCTGCCACGCCTGGCGACGCGGGGGAGCAGCGGCGACCGCCCCCGGGGCTCTGACTCCCGCTCAGCGTGCCTGGGCCGAGGCCGAGAAGCGTGTCGGTCGAACATACCTACGAGCGACGCCGTAGGCTGAGGGGATGATCTCCTCTCTGCACGGCGTCGTCCTGCATGCGGCATCCGATCAGGTCGTCATCGATGTGGGCGGGGTCGGATTCGCGGTCGCGGTGCCCGCCGATGTCGCGCACACCGCGACGGTGGGAGAGAAGCTGCTGCTGCACACCAGCCTCATCGTCCGTGAGGACTCGCTGTCGCTGTTCGGCTTCGCCGACCGCGGTGAGCTCGAGATCTTCGGACTGCTGATCAGCGTGACCGGCGTCGGTCCGAAGTCGGCACTCGGCGTGCTCTCGCACCTCACGAGCGATCAGATCGCCGAGGCCGTCACCGCGGAGGATGACGCCCCCTTCCGACGCGTTTCCGGCATCGGCCCCAAGACGGCGAAGCTCATCGTGCTGCAGCTCGCCGGCAAGGTGCAGGCGTTCGCGGCTCCGGCGAAGCCCGCCGCGGGCGGCGGCGCCGATGTCGTCACGCAGGTGGCCGCGGCACTCGTGGGGCTCGGCTGGTCGGAGAAGGTCGCCGCAGACGCCGCCGCCCAGACGGCAGCGGATGCCACAGAGGCGGAGAGCGCGTCCGTCGCCTCTCTGCTTCGTCGTACGCTCGCCCTGCTCGGCCCGGCGCAGGGAGGCCAGGCGCGTGTCTGATCCCCTCGACGCCAGCGAGCCCTCCGACGAGACCGAACTCGCCATCGAAGGCGCCCTGCGGCCGACGAGCCTCGGAGAGTTCGTGGGCCAGCAGAAGGTGCGCGGTCAGCTGCAGCTGCTCCTCGAGGCCGCCCGCATCCAGAGTCGTCCCGCCGATCACATCCTCTTGGCGGGACCTCCCGGCCTGGGGAAGACGACGCTCGCGATGATCGTCGCACACGAGAGCGAACGTCCGCTCCGGCTGTCCAGCGGCCCGGCGATCCAGCACGCCGGTGATCTCGCGGCCCTGCTCTCGAGCCTGGTCCCCGGTGAAGTGCTCTTCATCGACGAGATCCACCGCATGGCGCGCTCCGCCGAGGAGATGCTCTATCTCGCGATGGAGGACTACCGCATCGACATCATGGTGGGAAAGGGCGCGGGAGCGACGAGCATCCCGCTCGAGCTCTCGCCGTTCACCCTGGTCGGCGCGACGACTCGCTCCGGGCTGCTGCCCAACCCGCTCCGCGACCGCTTCGGGTTCACCGGTCACCTCGAGTTCTACGAGGTGGGCGAGCTGGAGCAGGTGATCGCACGATCCGCGGCCGTGCTCGGCGTCGACCTCCCGACCGACTCGCTCGCCGAGATCGCCCGACGGTCCCGCGGCACCCCGCGCATCGCGAATCGCCTCCTTCGCCGGGTGCGCGATTATGCGCTGGTGCACACGGGGGGAGTTGCGACCATCCGCGAGGTCCGTGCGGCCCTGGATCTGTACGACGTCGATCCGATCGGTCTCGACCGCCTGGACCGTGCCGTGCTCGAAGCGCTCGTCCGACGGTTCCGCGGTGGCCCGGTCGGCCTCAGCACGCTCGCTGTCGCCGTCGGTGAGGAAGCCGAGACCGTGGAGAGCGTGGTCGAGCCGTACCTCGTGCGCATCGGGTTCCTCGGGCGCACGCCCCGCGGCCGTGTGGCGATGCCGGAGGCGTACGCGCACCTGGGTGTCGCGCATCCGGACGGGATGCTTAAGTTGGATGACCTATAATCACTGAAGACTTCCCGGATACCTTCGCGCGCCCAAAGGCTGGAGCGTGCACCTGAGAAAGGCGCTTCCCCCATGCCCATGGAATTCCTGCTCTTCGGCCTCCTCGCCGTTCTCCTCGTCTTCATGATCTTCAACACGCGCAAGCGCACGAAGCAGATGAAGGCCGAGCAGGAGGAGAAGGCCACCAAGACCGTCCCGGGCGCCAAGGTGCTCCTGCAGGGCGGCATCTACGGGACGATCGTCGCGTACGACCCCGACGACCTCGACACCCCCGCGCTCGTCGAGATCGCTCCCGGCACCATCATCGACGTGCACAGCCAGGCCATCCTGCGCGTGGTCGAGCCCAAGGATGTCGTCGTCGACGCACCGTCGGACGACATCGTCGAGGAGCGTGTCGTCGAGGAGCCGGTCGCCGATGAGCCGGTCGCTCCGGCTGTCGAGACCCCCGAGGAGACCCGCGCTCGCCTCGAGCGCGACGCCGACGACAAGTAACGCCGAGGCCGACGCGGCCCCTCGGATCTCCGTCCTTCCAGAAAGCTGAACACACGTGGCTTCATCCTCTCCCGTCCGTCACGCCTGGCGGGTCCTTCTCGGCCTGCTCCTCGTGACGGGCGTGCTCTTCGGCATCAACGCACTGGGCGTGTACGTCTTCAAGGACAGCAACGGGGAGGCCGCGAGCTCGTGGACACCTGAGCTCGCCCTCGATCTGCAGGGCGGCACACAGATCGTGCTGAGTGCGGAGACCGAGGACGGAGCGGCTCCGTCGTCCGAGCAGCTCGACCAGGCCGCGGCGATCATCCGGCAGCGTGTCGATGCGTCCGGCGTCGCCGAGGCCGACATCACGACCGAGGGCGGACAGAACATCGTCGTCCAGATCCCCGGTGAGGCCGACGCGCAGACGCGGGAGCGGATCCAGTCCAGTGCTCAGCTGGAGTTCCGTCCCGTGCTCTACACGACGGCGGCGACCAACGAGTTCGTGGGCGAGGACGGCAACTCGACGCCGTATCCCAGCCCGGATCCGGGTCTGAACTCGACGCCGACGGCCGAGCCGACCGACGCGAGCGACCTCTCCTGGGTCACCGACAAGCTGGCCGCGGAGTTCCAGGCATACGACTGCGCGAACCCGGAGAACGACGCCTCCAAGGCGCCGAAGGACCAGCCGCTCATCGCCTGCTCGGCGGACGGGAGCGCCAAGTACATCCTCGGACCGGCAGAGCTCGACGGCACCGCCATCACCGACGCCTCGGCCGGTCGCGACCCGAAGTCGGGTGCCTGGCTGGTGCAGCTCACGATGAACGGCGACGGGGCCGATGCGTTCGGCAAGGTCAGCACCCGCCTGAACCAGAACCGCATCGACGGGCTCACGCCGCGGGATCAGTTCGCCTTCGTGCTGGACGGCAACGTGATCAGCGCTCCGCGGATGAACGGGCAGATCCTCGATGGTCGCCCCAGCATCTCCGGAAGCTTCACGCAGGAGTCCGCGACCACTCTCGCCGATCAGCTCAAGTTCGGCGCCCTTCCGCTGAGCTTCACGGTGCAGAGCTCCGACACGATCTCGGCGACGCTGGGTACGCAGCAGCTGCAGATCGGTCTCATCGCGGGCCTCATCGGGCTCGCGCTGGTGGCGATCTACTCGCTGATCGTCTATCGAGCGCTCGGGTCGGTGATCATCGCGTCGATCGCGGTGATGGCGGTGCTCACCTACATCATCATCTGCATCCTGGCGTGGCGAATCGGGTTCCGCCTCTCGCTCGCCGGTGTCGCCGGTCTCATCGTGTCCATCGGCTTCACCGCCGACTCGTTCATCGTGTACTTCGAACGAATACGAGACGAGCTCCGTGACGGGAAGTCGATCACCGCGGCGGTCGAGGACGGCTGGGGTCGTGCGAAGCGCACGATCTACATCTCCAAGTCGATCAACATCCTCGCGGCGGTCGTCCTCTACATCCTGGCCGATGCCACGGTGAAGGGCTTCGCCTTCACGCTCGGACTCACGACGCTCATCGATGTGTTCATCTTCGTGATCTTCACGCACCCGGTGATGCAACTTCTCGCGCGCACCCGCTTCTTCGGCGGCGGCCACAAGCTGTCCGGACTCGATCCCGAAGCTCTCGGGGCCGTGTACCGCAGCCGCTCGCAGTACCGAGAGGTCACCACGGCGTCGGTCGGGCGGGGCGCGAAGAACGCGCGGTCCCGCGGCGAGGCCGACCGCAGACAGACGATCGCCGAACGCAAGCGCGCCGAGGCCCTCACGGGCGAGAGATCCACCAAAGCCGGAAGTGAGGGAGACGCCTGATGCCTTCCATGAATGAGTTCGGCAACAACCTCTACTCCGGGAAGACCTCCTTCCCGTTCGTCGGCAAGCGCCGTCTGTGGTTCATCATCGCGATCATCCTGGTCGTCGGCTCGGCGTTGGTGCCGCTCATCCGTCCTATCCAGTTCTCGATCGAGTTCACGGGTGGATCGCAGTTCACCGTGCAGGCGCCGGACAGCCTCGATCAGGAGACGGCGACCACAGCCGTGCAATCGGTCGTCCCCGGCGCTGCGACCAAGGTCGTCGTCGTCAGCGGCAAGGACGTCCGCGTCCAGACCGACCAGATGAGCGCTGCCGAGACCCAGCAGGTCGGCGAGGCACTGGCGAAGGCATACGGCGTCGATCCGTCCGACGTCACTTCCTCCTTCATCGGACCCGCGTGGGGTGAGAACGTCACCAAGCAGTCGCTGTGGGGTCTCGCGATCTTCCTCGCCCTGACCTTCCTGATCCTGGCGATCTACTTCCGCACCTGGAAGATGTCGGCTGCGGCCATCATCGGTCTCCTCGACGTGCTCGTGATCACTGTGGGCATCTACGCGCTGGCCGGCTTCGAGATCTCGCCGGCGGCCGTGATCGGCTTCCTCACCATCCTCGCGTACTCGCTGTACGACACCACGGTCGTGTTCGACAAGATCCGCGAGAACACGACCGAAGACGGGGAGAAGTCCGCCCGCTTGTTCGGCGAGTCGGTCAACCTCGCGGTGAACCAGACGCTCGTGCGCTCCATCAACACGTCCGTCGTCGCTGCTCTGCCGGTCGGCGCGGTGCTCTTCATCGGCGCGTTCTGGCTGGGCGCGGAGTCGCTCACCGACATCTCGCTCTCGATCTTCGTCGGCATTCTCGTAGCCACCTACTCGACGCTCTTCGTGGCTGCTCCGCTCTACTCGCTGTTCCGCGAGAACGAGCCGCAGCTGAAGGCACGGGATGCCCGCATCCGAGAAGCTCGCAGCAGGGCGGCCGTCGAGGTCTGATCGGTTCCTCAGCGGGGCCGGTTCCGCACAGCACGCGTAGGATTGATCGATCAGGAGGTGAGTAGATGGCGGAACCGCAGACGTCATCGCAGGGCTCGAGTCTGCGACGGCTGGTTCCCCGTATCTTCTCCCGCGCGTCGAGGATCAATGACCTCGACAATCTGATCCGCACAGTCCGGGCGAACCACCCCAAGGGCGACTTCTCGGTGATCGAGAGGGCCTACGCGGTCGCCAAGGAGAAGCACGAGGGGCAAAAGCGCCAGAGCGGTGAGCCGTACATCACCCACCCGCTCGCGGTCGCCCAGATCCTCGCCGAACTCGGTCTCGGGCCGCGGGCGATCGCCGCAGCGCTGCTGCACGACACCGTCGAGGACACCGGGTACGCGCTGACCGATCTCACCGCCGAGTTCGGCGACGAGGTCGCGATGCTCGTCGACGGCGTCACCAAGCTCGACAAGGTGAAGTACGGCGAGAGCGCGCAGGCCGAGACCGTCCGCAAGATGATCGTCGCGATGTCCAAGGACATCCGAGTGCTGCTGATCAAGCTCGCCGACCGCCTCCACAACGCGCGCACCTGGGGTTTCGTTCCGCCGGAGAAGGCGGCGAAGAAGGCCAAGGAGACCCTGGAGATCTACGCTCCGTTGGCGAATCGGCTCGGAATCCAGGCGATCAAGTCGGAGCTCGAGGATCTCTCCTTCGCGGTGCTGCACCCGAAGATCTACAACGAGATCCACAGCCTCATCGCGCAGCGCACCCCGCAGCGCGAGAAGTACCTGAACCAGGTCGTCGAGGAGATCGACGAAGACCTGCGGGATCTCCGCATCCGTGGCAAGGTCGTCGGGCGCCCCAAGCAGCTCTACTCGGTGTACCAGAAGATGGTCATCCGCGGCCGTGAGTTCGACGACATCTACGACCTGATCGGCATCCGGGTGCTGGTGTCCTCCGTGCGCGACTGCTATGCGGTGCTCGGAGCCATCCACGCACGCTGGACTCCGCTGCCGGGTCGTTTCAAGGACTACATCGCCACACCCAAGTTCAACCTGTACCAGTCACTGCACACCACGGTGATCGGCCCCGCCGGCCGCACGGTCGAGATCCAGATCCGCACCCATGAGATGCACCAGCAGGCCGAGTACGGCGTCGCTGCGCACTGGATGTACAAGGAGCGGATGAACGGCGGCGGCAAGACCGAGGTCCGCGCGTCCGACACCGACATGGCCTGGCTCGCGCACATCTCCGACTGGCAGGCCGAGACCGCCGACCCTGGAGAGTTCCTGGAATCCCTCCGGTTCGAGATCGGCGCGAAGGAGGTCTACGTCTTCACGCCGAAGGGCCGGGTGATCGGGCTGCCCTCCGGCGCGACCCCGGTGGACTTCGCCTACGCCGTGCACACCGAGATCGGCCACCGCACGATGGGCGCCAAGGTCAACGGTCGCCTGGTGCCTCTGGAGTCCGAGCTCAAGAGCGGTGACGTCGTCGAGGTGTTCACCTCGAAGAACCCCGACGCGGGACCCAGCCAGGACTGGCTCGGGTTCGTTGCGAGCACGCGCGCCCGCAACAAGATCCGCGGGTGGTTCACGAAGGAGCGCCGCGAGGAGGCGATCGAGCAGGGCAAGGAGGCCATCGCGAGGGCGATGCGTCGACAGAACCTGCCGCTGCAGCGACTCATGAGCCATGACTCCTTCACGGAAGTGGCACGGGGCATGCACTACGAGGACGTCTCCGCGCTCTATGCGGCGGTCGGCGAGGGGCACGTCTCGACCCAATCCGTGCTGGAGAAGGTCACCGCACTCGTCGCGGCGAACGACCCCGCGACGGGGGCCATCGACCTTCCCGGCAGCGTGCAGACGCGTGAGCCGCGGTCGGGTGACTCCGGCGTGCTGGTGCGCGGCGCCAATGACATCCTCGTCAAGCTCGCGAAATGCTGCACCCCGGTTCCGGGCGACCAGATCGTCGGGTTCGTGACCCGTGGCAGCGGCGTCTCGGTCCACCGTGCGGACTGCGTGAACGTGAAGGCGCTGGGTGCCGAACAGGACCGATTCGTCGAGGTCTCCTGGGCTCCCACCACCAAGAGCGTCTTCAGGGTGCAGATCCAGGTCGAGGCGCTCGACCGTTCGGGGCTTCTCTCCGATGTCACCCGCGTGTTGAGCGAGCACCATGTCAACATCCTCTCGGCGACGGTCACGACGACGGACGAGCGACTCGCTCTGAGCCGATTCGTCTTCGAGATGGGTGATGCCGTGCACCTCGATCGCGTGCTCAACGCGGTACGCAGGATCGACGCCGTGTACGACGTCTATCGCGTCACCTCTTCCTGACCGCGAGCCTGTCCAGCACGGCCCGTCCCGCGCGGCTTCCAGGAACGCGCGACATGCGGCGCAGCATGGCGGACGCCTCCTCCGGCACGTCGGGCGACACGAGCGCGAGTCTGTCCATCCAGGTCAGCACGCGCGGATCGCGGTGCACGGTCGTGGCGAGATCGAGCATGGTCCGCACCGGCGTTGTGACGAGGATTCCGCCGATCGACTCCAGTTCGGAAGAGGCGACGACGGTGTCGTGGAAGACGAGTCGTGAGTTCGTCGTCGCACGGATCCGTCGTTCGACGCACCGTCGCACATGATGCACGCCCGGTGGACCATCGCCGGCGCCATGGATCCACGCAGCCGTCGGCCCTGACGCCGCGGTTCCTGCGCGAACCAGCGATGCGACAGCGCTCGCCCTGACATCCGATCCCTCGATCAGGTCCGCCGGGACATAGGCGTCCCCGACCTCGACCACATGCCCGTCGATCCGTGCCGCGCTGAGCTCCGCCTCACTCAGCCGAACGCCGGGCAGGTACAGAAGGGCGGGGTGCATCACGTCAGTCTGACGCAGTGCACCCCGCCTCGTCCGTCGTCGTGCGGGACCTGTGGAGAACGGGTCAGCTTCCGAGTGCGCTCAGCCAGGCTCGGCGTGCTTCCAGAGCATCCGCTGCGGCCTTGGCAGCCTTCGTGTCGCCGGCCTTCTCCGCCGCGGCGACCTCGGCCTCGAGCTTCTCGATGGCTTCCAGCAGTTGGGAGCTCATGTCGTTCGCGCGCGCCTTGGTCTCGGGGTTGTTCTTCTTCCAGTCCACATCTTCCCGGGCCTTGAGACCCTGTTCGATGGCGCGGAGCTTGTCGTCGAGCGCCCGCTCCTTGTCCCGGGGGAAGATGCGTCCGATCTCGTCCCACTGCCGCTGGATGCGGGTCAGGAGCGCGCGAGCTCGCTTGATGTTGGGCTCGTCTGCGACACCCTTCGCCTCTTCGAGGAGTGCTTCGCGTGCCTCTATCTTCGGAGCGGAATCCGCTTCTTCAGCGGCAGCCTGCTCGGCACGGGCGGCATAGAGGGCGTCGCCCGCGGCCTTGAAGCGCGCCCACAGCGCGTCATCGGCCTTTCGTCCGGCGCGGCCGGACGCCTTCCACTCGTCGAGGAGGTTGCGGTAGGCGGGGATTCCGTCGGTACCGCGGGGGGCGAGGGCTTCCGCACGCTCCACGAGACGGGTCTTCGCGTCGCGGGCGACCTTGTGAGCGTCGTCGAGCTCGGAGTAGAAGGCGCGGCGCTGCTTGTCCACGACGGCCCGAGCGTCCCGGAAACGCTTCCAGAGCTGCTGGGAGATTCCCTTCGACAGGCGCGGCCCGTTCTGCTGCTGCGCCTGCCAGGCGTCGAACAGCTCTCCGAGCTCAGCCGTGACCTGCTTCCACTGCACCTTGCTGAGGTCACGTGCGGCGATCGCCTCGGCGCGCTCGACGAGTTCGGTTCGCTCGGCGATCGCCTTGTCGACGAGTTCCTTCGCCTGCTTCGCCTTCTGTTCCGTCGCCTCCGAGAGAGACGAGGTCAGAGCGTTGAGTCGATCGCGAAGACCGGCAAGGTCACCGACCGCGGCGGCATCGGTGGCTTCGTCGATCAGGTGCTTCGCCTGCTTGGCGAGGTCGCTCGCGGATGCGCCGCCGGCCTGATGGCGCTGTTCGAGTGCATGCACCTTGAAGGCGATGTCGTCGAACTTGCGGACGAAGTAGGCGAGGGCCTCATCGGGCGTACCGTCCGGGTACTGGCCGACGACGCGCCAGGCGTCGCCTTCCTTGACCTCGACGGTTCCGTCCTCGGTGACGCGCCCCCATTCCGCCGACGTCGACGATGCGGCGGGCACCGGTGCGGCAGGCGCGACGGCGGCCGGCGTCGGTGCCTTGCGGGGCATCGGCACGGAGGGGGGTCCGGGGATGGGGGGAGTCGGCTTCGTGGGCTCGTTGGCAGACACGTGATTCTCCTTGCGCGGTCGGGCCGCGGGAGGCGGAAAGGACGAGGCTCAGCCTAGTACGCCGAAGCGCCGCGGGTGAGGCCCGGGCGTCACGCGGGATCGTTACCGTTCTGTAATGAGATCTTTCGACGGAGGACACACAGCTCGTCATCTCCGGGAAACACGACCCTCTTAGGGTCGCCAGGACGACAGTCATCCGGTCGACAGGAGCAGTATGAAGGACACCACATCCCCACCGGGCGAGATCGTCGTCGTCGGAGCGGGGATGGCGGCGCATCGATTCGTCGAGCGGCTGCTCCGCGACCCGGGCACGGCCGCGCGGGTTACGGTCATCGGAGACGAGGGGTACGGTCCGTACGACAGGTCCGAGGTGGCGGGGCTCCTCTCCGGCGACGATCCCGCAGAGCTCCAACTGGACCGCTCCGTCTTCCGTGACGACCGCGTCCGGCTGGTGCGTGATGACCGCGTGCTGCGCATCGATCGCACGGCCCGCACCGTGCGAACGCGCTCCCGGCGCACATACTCCTACGACACGCTGGTGCTCGCCACCGGTTCGTTCGCTTCGCAGGTTGCCGTATCGGGAGCTCGGCTTCCCGGGTGCTTCGTGCTGCACTCGATCGAGGACGCGGAAGCGATCCGGACCTTCGTCGAGGCGCGATCCGGCGTCCTGGGGCGCCCGCTGCGCGGCGTCGTGATCGGGGGAGGTCGACGCGGGCTCGAAGCGGCGGTCGCTCTGGACGCGGCGGGGGTCGCAACCACGATCGTGCAGCATGCGGATCGCTTGCTGCCCGACCGGTTGGATGAGGTGGGTGCCGGCGTGCTGCAGTCCGCTCTCGCAGATCGAGGCATCGCGGTGCGCACGCGTACGAGGACGACGCGGCTCGACGCGGACGACTCGGGTGCGGTCACTGCTCTCGAGTTCCAGGACGGGACCTTCCAACGGGCGGATGTCGTGCTGTTCACGGTCGGCGTGCGTCCGCGTGACGAACTCGCCCGCAACGCGGGGCTCGGTGTGCACGCGCAGGGCGGGGTCATCATCGACGATCGGTGCGTCACTTCGGATCCACACATCCTCGCGATCGGCGAAGCGGCCCGCTTCGACGACCGTGCTGTCGATTCCGCCGCGGGCGCGCACTCCATGGCGGAGGTCGCAGCGGAGCGGGCGTGCGGGGGAGCGTCGCGGTTCACGGGGCACGAAGCCTATCTCCACCGCACCATCGCCGGGGTCGACATCGTGAGCTTCGGCGAGCCGTGGGCGGCTTCTCCGGGGGCGGTCGACGTCGTCACGCTCTCCCGTCGCGGCGGTGTCTACCGCAAGCTGGTCCTGAGCGACGATGCGCAGACTCTCCTCGGGGGCATCCTCGTGGGCGATACGAGCGGACATGTCGCCTTTCGGCGGGCCGTCGGCGAACGGCTACGGGGCGAGGTCGCCGAGGAGCTGGGGCGTACGGCTCCGGACGAGGGTGGGACGATCCCGGCCTGCGTCCACATCGGGATGTCGTCGCGCGAACTCCGGGAAGTGATCCGCACAGAAGGATTGACCACATTCACCGAGTTCGGGGGGCGTCTTGGAAGGGAGCCCGACTGTGCGCGTTGCAGTCTGGCTGTGGCTCGTGCGCTCTTGGAGCTGGCTGACGAGCGGTTGCCGCAGAAAGGGGAAGACGCCTCCAGCGAGCGGGCACGTCGTGTGGTCGGCTCGGCGTCTGACGGCAGTCGCGTGAGCCTCTCCGAAGCGGGGGGAGGGGAGTTCGGCCCGCAGCAGCTCGTCGACATCGGCTGCATCGCGCTGGACCTCGGCCTGTCGCTGCAGGTCGTCGACTCGCGGATCGAGCTGCGGGGAGTCCGTCGGGGGCAGCGTTCGGCGTTGCGGGAACGGCTGGCCGCGGTCGGGATCCTGTGCGAAGAGTCCCCGCTGCGCACGGGCTCGGGCGATGCCCAGGAGCAGTCGCTCCCCAGCGGCGAGTCTGTGTCACCGCATCCGAGGCCGTCAAGCGATGCTGCACGGAACGCTGTCAGAGCGATGGACGCAGGCTGGGCCGATCGAGGTCACTCGATGGGTCGGCACCGCGCCTCGCCGCTGCGCGCGGAGAACCCCGCATGACGACCGGGCGTTCGGGGGCACGCCCGGTGCTCGCAGGATGCAGGATCATCGTGTCGGACGAGGCGCGATCCGCCGGAGGTCCCTCCGCCGGGAGGGGCGGGTCGAACGACGACGGCTGGCGTCGCGTCCTGGAACGAGCGGGGGCGGAGCTGCTGCGTGTCGTCACGCCTCGAGTGACGACACCGGCTCCGGTCGCCCTGTGTCGCGCCGTCCACCGCGCAGGTGCCGGCGGCGCTGACGCTGTGCTGTTCACGGCGTCGACGGCGGCGTGGGTCGACGCGGCGGAGAGTTCCGGCGCCCTCGACGCCAACCGGCGGCGGACGGAGGCGGAAAGGCTGCTCCTCATCGCCGTCGAGGAACGGGAGGCCACCCGACTGCGGGCGATCGGGCTGCGTGCTCGACACGTCGAGCCGTCGACGCAGGCCGGGCTGGCGGAGAGCGTCCTCGCGCACTATCGGAGCGGGGCAGGATCCGCTCTCACGGTGGCTGGACGCCTCGAGGTTCGCAGCGGAGGCGTCATTCTCGACGACGGCTTCGTCCCCCTGTCGGGTGGAGCGGTGGCACTGATCGAAGCGCTGTTCCTCGCTCGCGGCCGCGTGCTCTCGCGCGCGGAGCTCGGTCAGGTGCTTCCCGGCGGCCATCGCAGCGATCGAGCGGTCGAAGTCGCCGTCGGGCGATTGCGCGACTCCCTGGGGCGTGGCGATCTCATCCAGACGGTCGTCAAGCGGGGCTATCGCCTGGCGGTGGCCGAGCCCCGATGAGGGCGCTCGTCAGGAGAGCGTGTGCAGGCTACTCGGTGGGCGCCGGTTCCTCGCTGGGAACGGGCTCCTCGGTGGGAGCCGGTGTCTCGCTGGGGGCCGGTGTCCCGGTCGGAGCGACCGTGGGTGTGGGCGTGGGTTCGGGGGCAGTGACCTGCGCGTGCACGACCTGGCTCGCGATCGCCGCCGACACGATCACGACGCCGACGATGATCCCGATCGCGTTGTCTCGGGTGCGGCGCCGGATCAGTCCTTCATGCACGGCGTTGCGGGCCGCATGGATGCGGGCGCGTTCCGCTTGCGTGCGCTGCTGTGCATTCTTGGACCCGCGTGCTGCCATCTGCCCTGTTTCCCCTCACTGTGTCGCTGTGCGACCTCGCCTCAGAGCCTAGCGTCGTCGGCCCGTCGCACCGATGCGCTGCGTTCGGCCGTTCGGCACGGTTCAACGGCGAACGCTCGTCATTCCGTGATGGACCGACTACTTTTAGGCTATTGATCGCCTCAGTCCGAAAAGGAGCACGCTCATGCGGTGGACCCGAAACCTGGTCGCGGCTCTCGTCGTCAGCGCGACTGCCGTGCTCGGCGTCGTGCCGCCGGTGAGCGCGGCGGAGATCCCACCGCCGAACGCGGATGTCGCACGGATCCTCGCGGATACGAACGCCGCGCGGGCCGCCAACGGACTGGCGCCGCTGGTGCTGGACGGGGATGTGACGGCGGTCGCGCAGAACTGGTCGGCGACCCAGTCCCGCGAAGGCCGGATGTACCACAACCCGCAGTACTCGAGCCAGATTCCCGGGGGTTGGAGCAGGGCAGCCGAGAACGTCGCATCCGGCTATTCGTCGGCGACCGTCGTCGCCGCATGGATGAACTCGCCCGGGCACCGCGCGAACATCCTCGGCGACTACACGACGATCGGCATCGGTCTCGTCAACGGCTACGCCACGCAGGTGTTCGCCAAGTATCCGGTATCGACGCCCACTCCGACGGTCTCGCGGCAGGACGCCTCCGTGCGCAGCCACGTCGCTCAGCGGGGATGGATCGCCGGAGGGGGCACCACGGGGCAGGGGCTGGGTCTTGAAGCCGTCGCGGTGCGGCAGCAGACCGGCAAGGTCATCTGCCTTCAGGCCCATGTGCAGAACATCGGGTGGATGACACCCGTCTGCACGCAGGGTGCCGGTACCGAGGTGACGGCGGGGACGACCGGTCGAGGGCTTCGAATGGAGGCTCTCCGGGTGTGGAGTCCGGGCAACACGGTGTCCGGACGAGGACACGTGTCGAGCATCGGGTGGCAACCGCGCGTGGTCTCCTCGGCGCCGGGCACCCAGATCTCCCTCGGCACGACCGGGCAGGCGAGGCAGCTCGAGTTCGTCGACCTCTTCCAGTGACGGCGACTTCCTGAGACGGCGATGTCGCTCGCCCCGAGTAGCCTTGGCGGGTGACCCCTTCCGCGCCGCTGCTCTCCGGGCAGACGCCCCTCGCCGTGCGCATGCGCCCGACTTCCCTCGCCGAGGTCGCCGGGCAGCGTCACCTGCTCCGGGCCGGTTCGCCGATCGTCGCCCTCGCTGATCCGAAGGCGGCAGCGCCGGGAGCCGTATCGATCATCCTGTGGGGGCCGCCGGGCACCGGCAAGACCACGCTGGCACAGGCCATCGCGCGTTCGTCGGGGCGACGCTTCGTCGAGTTGTCCGCCATCACCGCCGGCGTCAAGGACGTGCGCGAAGTCATGCAGGAGGCGGTGAACCAACGCGATCTCTACGGTCAGACCACCATCCTCTTCCTCGACGAGATCCACCGCTTCACGAAGGCGCAGCAGGACGCTCTGCTCCCCGGGGTCGAGAACGGGTGGGTGATCCTCATCGCCGCGACCACGGAGAATCCGTCCTTCTCCGTGATCTCACCATTGCTCTCGCGCTCTCTGCTGCTGACCCTGCAGCCACTGACCGACGAGGACATCGGCGTGCTCGTCGACCGTGCGGTGACCGATGCCAGGGGACTCAACGGAGCCGTCACGCTCAGCGACGAAGCTCGATCCGCCCTCCTGAGACTCGCATCGGGGGATGCTCGGCGCGCCCTCACGGGGTTGGAGGCCGGTGCGGCCGTGGCCCTGTCGCACGCCACGACAGGAGAGCCCGGTGACGGCGCTGGTGGCGAGGAGCACGAGAGTGCGGGGCCGCCCGAGGTCTCTGCCGATGACATCGCCCAGGCGGTCGACAAGGCGCTGCTGCGGTACGACCGTCAGGGTGATGAGCACTACGACGTCATCAGTGCGTTCATCAAGTCGATCAGGGGATCCGACCCCGATGCGGCGCTGCACTACTTGGCCCGCATGATCGAGGCGGGGGAGGATCCGCGGTTCATCGCCAGGCGCCTCGTCATCTCCGCGTCGGAGGACGTGGGCCTCGCCGACCCGCAGGCAATGGTCATCGCCGTCGCCGCTGCCGATGCCGTGGCGTTCATCGGTATGCCGGAGGGGCGCATCCCGCTCGCGGAGGCGACCGTGTACCTGGCGACCACCGCCAAGTCGAACGCCGCCTATGTGGGCATCGACGCCGCGATCGCCGACATCCGTGCGGGAGGTTTCGGCAGGGTGCCGCTTCATCTGCGCGACGCTCACTATCCGGGCGCGAAGCGACTCGGGCACGGCCGCGGGTACGTCTACTCCCATGACAGCGAGTTCGGGATCGTGCCCCAGCAGTACCTGCCGGATGAGCTGGACGGCCGACGCTATTACCAGCCGAAGAACCTCGGTGCGGAGCGTGACATCGGCTCCCGGCTCGAGCGCATCCGTCGCATCCTCGGCGATCGCTGACCCGCAGATCCGGTCGAGAGACACGATCTGTTAGACTTGAGCGGCTCGAAACCGAGTTTTCGGGCATCTCCTCGTTCACACCACACCTTGCTGGCGCCCCGGCGTGCGCTCCAAGGCAGAACGCGGACGATACGTCCGCGAGTCGCGAAAGCCGCGACCGCGTCATCGGAAGGAACGCTTCGTGACCACGAAGTCCCAGGACCGCCGCAAGGTGCGTCTCAGCCGCGCCCTCGGCGTCGCACTCACCCCGAAGGCCGCCCGCTACCTCGAGAAGCGCCCGTACGCTCCGGGTGAGCACGGCCGCACCAAGCGCAAGGCAGACAGCGACTACGCCGTCCGTCTGCGTGAGAAGCAGCGCCTGCGTGAGCAGTACGGCATCCGCGAGAAGCAGATGCGCAACACGTTCAACGAGGCTCGTCGTCAGGACGGCCTGACCGGTGAGAACCTGGTCGAGCTTCTCGAGATGCGTCTCGACGCCCTCGTCGTGCGTTCGGGCTTCGCCCGCACCACCGCACAGGCTCGCCAGCTCGTCGTGCACCGTCACATCCTGGTCGACGGCCAGCTCGTCGACCGCCCGTCGTTCCGCGTGAAGCCGGGTCAGCTCATCCACGTCAAGCCCAAGAGCGAGGGCACCGAGCCCTTCCAGGTGGCAGCAGCCGGCGGTCACGCCGAGGTCCTGCCCCCCGTTCCCGGCTACCTCGAGGTCGAGCTCGACAAGCTCCAGGCGCGTCTGGTCCGTCGCCCGAAGCGCGCTGAGGTCCCCGTGACCTGCGAAGTGCAGCTCGTCGTCGAGTACTACGCGGCTCGCTGATACACCGCATACACGAGAGGCGTCGGGGAAACCCGACGCCTCTCGTCGTTTTTGCATACGATGGGATCACCGCGCCTTCGCGGCTCAGAGGCAAGGATGGCGTCATGAAGAAGTTGCAGTGGTTCCTGATCGGAGTGATCGGCGGCTTCGTCGCGGCCCATTTCATGAACAAGGACCCGCGGGGTCGTGACATCCTCGCCGAGGTCGATGCCCGCATCAACGGCTTCACCTCCCTGATCGGCGACGCCTACCGCGCCGAAGACGCTCGGCTTGCAGAGCCCGAACAGAACTGACACCTCCTGCGCGCCTCGCGCAGCATCGCTCAACGCGACCATCTCTCCACGCGACCTAGGACACCTGGCACCCCTATGAAAACTGCGGAAATCGCGCAGCGTTACCTCGACTTCTTCGAGAAGAACGACCACCTCATCGTCCCCTCCGCCTCTCTGGTCAGCGACGATCCTTCCCTGCTGTTCACTGTCGCCGGAATGGTGCCGATGATCCCGTACCTCACCGGGGTCGTGCCCGCTCCGCACCCGCGCATCGCGGACGTGCAGAAGTGCATCCGCACCAACGACATCGAAGAGGTGGGCCGCACCGCCCGTCACGGCACGTTCTTCCAGATGCTGGGCAACTGGTCCTTCGGCGACTACTTCAAGGAAGGCGCGATCCGTTACGCCTGGGAGCTGCTGACCAGTGCGGAGTCCGACGGCGGTCTCGGCTTCGACGAGAAGGACCTCTGGGTCACGGTCTACGAGACCGATGACGAGGCCGAAGCGATCTGGCGCGACATCATCGGGCTCAAGCCCGAGCGCATCCAGCGTCTCGGCCGCGCGGACAACTACTGGAACACCGGTCAGCCGGGCCCGGGTGGCCCCGACTCGGAGATCTTCTTCGATCGTGGCCCCGCTTACGGCAAGGACGGCGGCCCCGCCGTCGACGACTCGCGGTTCCTGGAGATCTGGAACCTCGTGTTCATGCAGGACTTCATCGAGAACATCCGAGGCAAGACCGAGTTCGACATCGTCGGTGAGCTCCCGATGAAGAACATCGACACCGGGATGGGCCTCGAGCGCGTCGCCTTCCTCAAGCAGGGCGTCGACAACATGTACGAGTCCGACCAGGTGCGGCCCGTGCTCGATCGTGCCGTCGAACTCTCCGGACGGCCCTATGGCGTGCAGCATGAGGACGACGTGCGGTTCCGCGTCGTCGCCGACCACGTCCGGTCCTCGCTCATGCTCCTCTCCGACGGAGTCCGCCCCTCCAACGAGGGGCGCGGATACATCCTCCGCCGTCTGATGCGCCGCACGGTCCGTTCGATGCGGCTGCTCGGCGTCGACGAGCCGGTCTTCCCCGAGCTCTTCGCCGCGTCGCGCGACGTGATGAAGACCACCTACCCCGAGCTCGAGAAGGACTGGCCGGTGCTCTCGGCGTCGGCGTTCGCCGAGGAGGAGACGTTCCGTCGCACCCTCGTCGCCGGCTCCACGATCCTCGACCTCGCGCTCGACGAGACCAGGAAGGGCGGCGGGAAGACGCTGAGCGGGCCGGAGGCGTTCCTTCTGCACGACACCTACGGTTTCCCCATCGACCTCACGCTCGAGGTCGCCGAGGAGGCGGGGCTGGACGTCGACCGTGCCGCCTTCGACAATCTCATGCAGGAGCAGCGTCAGCGCGCCAAGGACGACGCCCGCAACCGCAAGCGGCAGCTCGCCGATGTGTCGGTCTACCGTGAACTGCGCGCCCTGGGCGAGACCGGATTCGACGGGTACACGGCGCTCGAGGTCGAGTCGCGTGTGCTCGGACTCCTCGTCGACGGCGTTCCGGTGCGCAGCGCCGCCGAGGGTCAGATCGCCGAGGTCGTGCTGGCCGAGACGACGCTGTATGCAGAGTCCGGCGGCCAGGTCGCTGACAAGGGCACGATCGTTGGCCCGGGCTACGTCCTCGAAGTGCTGGATGTGCAGAAGCCGGTTCCCGGTCTGATCAGCCACACCGTCGAGGTCACGCGCGGAAGCGTCGCCGTCGACGACATCGCGACCACGGTCGTCGATGCCGCGAACCGCCGTGCCGCCCGCCAGGCGCACTCGGCGACGCACCTCGTGCACGCCGCGCTCCGCGACACGCTCGGTCCGACGGCGACGCAGGCAGGGTCGTTGAACCGCGCCGGCTACATGCGCTTCGACTTCGCGTGGTCGCAGGCGCTCTCGGCAGACACCCGAAGCGAGATCGAGGAGATCACGAACCGCGCGGTGCAGGACTCGCTCGAAGTGACCACGCGCATCGTCTCGCTCGACGAGGCCAAGGAAGCCGGGGCCATGGCCCTGTTCGGCGAGAAGTACGGCGACGTGGTGCGCATGGTCGACATCGGCGGCCCGTGGTCCCGCGAGCTGTGCGCGGGTACGCACGTGAGCACGAGTGCCGAGATCGGACTGGTGAGCCTGGTCGGCGAGTCGTCGGTCGGGGCATCGAACCGCCGTATCGAGGCGCTCGTCGGCGCCGATGCCTTCCGCGAGCTCGCCGCTGAGCGTGCCATCGTGTCGCAGCTCACCAGTTCGTTGAAGACTCCTCGCGAGCAGCTGCCCGAGCGTATCGCCGATCTGACCGCGAGCCTCAAGGCGGCGGAGAAGCGCATCGCGCAGTTCGAGGCGAAGGAGCGGGCGGGTCAGGTCCCGTCGATCGTCGAGGCTGCGACGCGCGTCGGAGAGTTCCGTCTGGCTGCGCAGAACCTCGGTGACGTGGCTTCTGCGGATGACGTGCGCGATCTCGTCAACGGTGTTCGTGATCGGCTCGGTTCTGAGGCGGCTGTCGTGGCACTGGGCGCCGTGGTCAACGGACGCCCGGTCGTGGTCGTCGCCACCAACGAGGCGGCGCGGTCGGCCGGCGCGAAGGCCGGTGCGCTGGCGAAGCGCGCAGCCGGCGTGCTCGGCGGCGGCGGCGGCGGACGAGACGACGTCGCACAGGGCGGTGGAGCGGATGTCGCCGCACTCCCCGCGGCGCTCGACGCCATCTCCCAGGAGCTGCACAGCGCGTGAGCGGGTTCCGTCGCGGAGTGCGTCTCGGCATCGACGTGGGAAGAGCGAGGGTCGGTGTCGCGCGCTCCGATCCCGACGGGATGCTCGCGGTGCCGGTGGAGACCGTGCCGCGGGATGACGCCTCGATCGACCGCATCGTCCAGATCGCACAGGAGTACGACCTGTTGGAGTTCGTCGTCGGATTGCCAGTGAACATGCAGGGAACGGACACCCCCTCGACGACGGATGCCCGCGAGTTCGCGGCCGCGCTCCAGGTGCGCAGTGGGCTCCCGGTGCGGCTCGTGGACGAACGGCTGAGCACCGTGACCGCCCACGCGGCATTGCGCAGTTCCGGGAGATCTCAGAAGAAGTCTCGTAGCATTGTGGATCAGGTCGCCGCCGTGGTGCTTCTGCAGCAGGCGATCGACATGGAGAAGAGCACCGGAAACCCGGCCGGTGCCACCATCTCGCCTGACGAGGAGCACGCCTGACGATGTCTGAACGTGACAGCGCCACACCCGAGCCCGACACCGATGCCCGGCTGGGGGACCTGTTCGAGAATCTGCCCGAACCGACGAGACAGATTCCGACCGTGGACGACAGCGCGCCTGCTCCCGGATCGCGACGTGCCGCGAGGGAAGCGGCCTCGGGGGAGGGGACGGCCACACCGGCCCGCGGCACCGCCGGCCCGGCGGCGCAGCCTTCGAGCGCGCCGGTGCGAGCCTCTGCCGATGACGCCGTCGGCGCGGACGCGTCGGCACCGTCTCCGATTCCGGTGCGGGCCTCTGCTGACGCGACGACACGGGCACAAGCCGAGGCCGTCCCGGCGTCGGCTCCCGTCGCCGATGCAGCGGGACCCGCGATCGGCGGTGGCCTCGACGCCCTCTTCGTCCCCCACGATGAGAACGTCGACGCGAAGCCCAAGAAGAAGAAGCGGCGGAAGGGCTGCTTGATCGCGCTCGTGATCGTTCTCGCGATCTTCGGCGGGATCGCCGCCGGCGGCGCGTGGGTGTGGAACACCTACGGCGACAAGATCAGTGATGCGATGGGGTGGGGCGAGTCGAAGGATTGGGAGCCCGGGCTGGCCAACGGCGAAGCCCTCGTCACCATCAAGCAGGGGGACACCGGGGGTCCTGTGTCCACCGCCCTCTATGAAGCCGGTGTGACGAAGACCGAAGACGTCTTCTACGACTACATCGTCGACGAGAACCTCGCCGTGACCTTCTATCCGGGCGTGTACCGCCTACAGAAGAAGATGACGGCAGAAGCCGCCCTGGCGGCGCTGAAGGACGATGGCAACAAGATGGCCAACGCCGTCTCCGTCTCCGAGGGCGGGACGATCGTCTCGTCGCTCCCCGGTATGGCCGAGACGCTCGGTCTTCCGCTGGCCGACTTCGAAGCGGCGGTTCAGGATCCTTCGGCGTACGGAGTGGACGCACCGAGTCTGGAAGGCTGGCTGTTCCCCGCGGTGTACGAGTTCGACCCGGGAGTAACGGCGCCGCAGGTGATCCAGCGCATGGTGGACCGCACGCGGGAATCGCTCGACGCGGCAGGCGTGCCCGCGGCCGATGCGGAGCGGATCCTCACGATCGCGTCGATCATCCAGCGCGAAGGCCGGCTCGACGACTTCGCGAAGGTGTCGCGGGTCATCCAGAACCGTCTCGACATCGACATGAAGTTGCAGATGGACTCGACGGCGCAGTACGGGTACGGCTCGCTGCATGAGGGGGTCGTCTCGAGCTCCAAGGAAGCTCTGGAGGACGACAACGACTGGAACACCTATGTGCGCACCGGTCTGCCGCTCACGCCCATCGCCAGCCCGAGCGATGCCGCCATCAAGGCCGCGATGGCGCCCGCCGACGGCCCGTGGCTGTACTTCGTCACGATCAACCTGGCGACGGGGGAGACGCAGTTCTCCGAAACGATGGCCGAGCACGAGCAGGGCATCGAGAAATGGCGCGAGTGGTGCCGGGCGAACCCCGACGCCGGTTGTTGAGCCGGTGACGCGGTCTCGTCTGGCGGTCTGGGGCGATCCCATCGGGCATTCCAAGTCGCCTGCGCTCCATGCCGCTGCATATCGCGTGCTCGGACTCGACTGGGTCTATGGCCGGCGTCAAGTCGCCGCTGAGGAGTTCGAGCCGGCACTCGCGGGGCTGGACGACACGTGGCGCGGCCTCTCGCTGACCATGCCCCTGAAGGAGGCGGCGTTCCGTGCGGCGGTGACGGTCGATCGTCACGCAGAGCTGACCGGAGCGGTCAACACGCTCCTGTTGGGGGAGCATCTCGCCGGTTTCAACACCGATGTGGGTGGCATCGTCGACGCTCTCACCGAGGCCGACGTGCCCGAGGCGGGGCAGGTGCGCATCCTCGGCGCGGGAGCCACGGCGTCGTCCGCACTCGTCGCCGCCTCCGAGCTCGGCGCCGTGCGTGTCGACGTCCGAGCGCGGCGCCCCGAAGCCGCTGCCGCACTCGTGGAACTCGGTGAACGGCTCGGAGTGATCGTCGACGTCGACTCCTTCGACGCGCCGCTGACTGACGTGGACCTCACCGTGGCGACGCTGCCCGGAGGCGCTGAGCTCTCCGCGGATGTCGCCGCAGCACTGGCCGCGTCAGGCGGAGTCCTCTTCGACGTGGCGTACGCACCCTGGCCATCTGCCCTCGCCGCGCTGTGGGGCGGAGACCGTGCCATCTCCGGACTCGGCATGCTGCTGCACCAGGCCGTGCGCCAGATCCGCATCTTCCGGAACGGAGATCCGGCGATCGCGCTGCAGGACGAGGACTCTGTGATCGCCGCCATGCGCGCCGCTCTCTGAGACGGTCGGCGCGGACGACGAAACGCGGCGCGGGGCAGGTCGAACCCGTGGGAGACTGGAGCAATGCTCCGCGTGCTCACGGCCGGCGAATCGCACGGCCCAGAACTCATCGCCGTCATGGAGGGACTGCCCTCCGGCGTCCCTGTGTCCTCCGAGGCCATCCAGGCCGATCTGGCTCGGCGCAAGCTGGGCTACGGTCGCGGTTCACGGATGAAGTTCGAGCAGGACGAGCTGACGATCTCGGGCGGCGTGCGACACGGGAAGAGCCTCGGCAGTCCGATCGCGCTCCGGATCGGCAACACCGAGTGGCCGAAGTGGATCGAGGTCATGAACCCCGAGCCGGTGGAGCTCACGGACAAGTCCCGTGGCCGCAGCGCACCCCTCACGCGTCCACGTCCTGGTCACGCCGACCTCGTCGGCATGCAGAAGTACGACTTCGACGAGGCCCGTCCGATCCTCGAGAGGGCGAGCGCCAGGGAGACCGCCGCACGCGTCGCACTCGGTGCGATCGCCCGTTCGTTCCTCGGCGAGCTCGGTATCCGGCTCGTCAGCCACACGTTGTCGATCGGTCCGGTCCGCGTGCCGGAGGGATCGTCGCTGCCCACACCGGACGACGTGGATGCTCTGGACGCGGATCCGCTCCGGTGCTTCGACCCGACGACCTCCGCGCTGATGGTCGCTGAGGTGGACGACGCCAAGAAGGACGGCGACACCCTCGGTGGCATCGTCGAGGTCCTCGCGTACGGGCTGCCGCCCGGACTGGGCTCCCACGTGCACTGGGACCGTCGCCTGGACGCGCGCCTCGCGCAGGCGCTCATGAGCATCCAGGCCATCAAGGGGGTCGAGGTCGGCGACGGCTTCGAGACCACGCGCCGACGGGGGTCTGCGGCGCACGACGAGCTCTTCGCCACCGCCGAGGGCATCACCCGCGGTTCCGATCGAGCCGGTGGCACCGAGGGCGGCATGTCGACGGGGACGGTGCTCCGCGTGCGCGCAGGGATGAAGCCGATCGCCACCGTGCCGCATGCGCTGCGGACGATCGACATCTCCACCGGAGACGATGCCACCGCCCACCACCAGCGATCCGACGTGTGCGCCGTGCCTGCGGCGGGCGTCGTCGCCGAGGCCATGGTCGCGGTCGAGCTCGCGAACGCCGTGCTGGAGAAGTTCGGCGGAGACAGCATCCGCGAGACCCGTCGCAACCTTGACGGATACCTGGCTGGCATCCCCGAAGAGCTGCGCACGACCCCCGCGTCCGAGGCGGCGCTCATCGCGCATGACGAGCGCGGCTGATCCGCTGACGCTGGTGCTGGTCGGTCCGATGGCCGCCGGCAAGACCAGTGTCGGTCGGCGGGTGGCGCGTCGGCTCGGAGTCGACTTCATCGACACCGACAAGCGGATCGTCGCCGCTCACGGTCCGATCTCGGTGATCTTCGAGCAGCACGGCGAGGAGCACTTCCGCGACCTCGAGCGGGCGGCCGTGGCCGAGGCGCTCTCCGAAGGGGGAGTGATATCGCTCGGCGGAGGCGCGGTGACGAAGGCCGCGACGCGGGATCTGCTCGTCGAGCATCCGGTGGTGTTCCTGACCGTGAGTCCCGAGGCCGTCGCCGATCGGCTGCGCGGCAGCAGCCGTCCGCTGCTGGCGGGGGAGGACCCGCTGGAGCGCTGGAAGAAGATCTTTGAGGAGCGTCGAGGGTGGTACGACGAGGTCTCCTCGGCCACCTTCGACACCTCACGTCGTCCGATGCAGAAGATCGCGGACGACATCGTGGCATGGAGGAGAGAGCAGCGATGAGCACGACGACCATCAGCGTCACCGGAGACGACGCCTACGACATCACGGTCGGACGGGGGATCCTCGATCGGGTCTCGGCCGCGCTCGCACCGGGGGTGCGCAAGGTGCTCGTCGTGCACCCGCCGACCCTCGCGGCCCGCGCTGCTGAACTGCGCGACCGCCTCCTCGCCGATGCTGCCGATGGGCCGCGCGAGGTGCTCCTCGCCGAGATCCCCGATGCCGAGCAGGGCAAGCGGATCGAGGTCGCCGCCTTCTGCTGGCAGGTCATGGGTCAGGCCGACTTCACACGTTCCGATGCCGTGATCGGCTACGGCGGGGGCTCCGTCACCGACCTCGCCGGCTTCGTCGCCGCGACCTGGCTCCGCGGCGTGCAGCTCATCCAGGTGCCGACGACCGTTCTCGGACTGGTGGACGCGGCTGTCGGCGGCAAGACAGGTGTCAACACGGCCGAGGGCAAGAACCTCGTCGGAGCGTTCTGGGCACCGACGGCTGTGGTCGGAGACCTCGACGAACTCGCCAGCCTGAGCCCGAACGAGGCGACGGCGGGCTTCGCGGAGGTCGTGAAGGCCGGCTTCATCTGGGCGCCCGAGATCCTCGACATCGTCGAAGCAGATCCCGCACGCGCCGTGGACCCGACGACCGAGGAGTTCCGTCGTGCCGTCGAGCTCGCGATCCGGATGAAGGCCGAGGTCGTGTCGGACGACTTCCGCGAGGCCGGACTGCGGGAGATCCTCAACTACGGCCACACACTCGGCCACGCGATCGAGCACGCGGAGCGCTACCGGTGGCGTCACGGCGCCGCGATCTCGGTCGGCATGCTGTACGCGGCCGAGCTCTCGCGTCTCGCGGGACGGCTGTCGGACACGGCAGCCGAGCGCCACCGCACCATCCTGGAATCGCTGGGACTTCCGACGTCGTACCGTGCCGGTGCCTGGCCGCAGCTGCTCGCCACGATGCAGCGCGACAAGAAGAGCCGCGGAGGCATGCTGCGGTTCATCCTGCTCGACGACATCGCGAAGCCGACGGTGCTGCAGGCCCCGGACGAATCGCTGATGTTCGCCGCCTACCAGGAGGTGGGCGCGTGACCCGACGCATCCTCCTCGTCAACGGGCCGAACCTGAATCTGCTCGGCTCGCGCGAACCGGAGATCTACGGCACCGCGACGCTCGCCGACGTCGAGCGCCTCACCGCCGATGCCGCGGCGGACGTGGGCTTCGAGGTGCGCGCAGTGCAGAGCAATCACGAGGGGGTGCTGATCGACGCGATCCACGCGGCACGCGAAGACTGCGTGGCCATCGTGATCAATCCGGGCGGACTCACGCACACGTCCGTGGTCCTTCGCGACGCGCTCACCGGAGTGTCCCTGCCCTTCGCCGAGGTGCACATCTCCGACGTCTACGCTCGAGAGGCGTTCCGGCACCACTCGTACCTCGACGACGTCGCCGCCGTGCGCGTCGTCGGGCGCGGAGTGGACGGCTACGCGGACGCCGTGCGGCAGCTCGCAGCACTCATCCCTTAGAATCGACTGTCGGCTCCGCCCGACCCCGCAGACTCACGAACGGAACTCGCAGCGCATGGCATCTACCGCAGACATCAAGAACGGCGTCGTCCTCAGCATCGACGGGCAGCTCTGGAGCGTCATCGAGTTCCAGCACGTCAAGCCCGGCAAGGGCGGTGCGTTCGTGCGCACCAAGCTCAAGAACGTCGTCTCCGGCAAGGTCGTCGACCGCACCTACAACGCCGGCGCGAAGATCGAGATCGAGAACGTCGACCGCCGCGACTACACGTACCTGTACACGGACGGCGACGGCTACGTCTTCATGGATCAGACCGACTTCGACCAGATCACGGTCGGCGCCGCCACGGTCGGCGACGCGAAGAACTTCCTCCTCGAGAACCAGAACGTCACGATCGCCCTGAACAACGGCAACCCGCTGTACATCGACCTGCCGGCGTCGGTGGTCCTCGAGATCACCTACACCGAGCCTGGCCTGCAGGGCGATCGTTCCTCGGCCGGGACCAAGCCCGCCACGCTCGAGACCGGCTACGAGATCCAGGTGCCGCTGTTCGTCGAGAGCGGCACGAAGGTCAAGGTCGACACTCGCACGGGTGACTACCTCGGCCGCGAGAAGTAAGGCGTGAGCGCCCGGACGAAGGCGCGCAAGCGCGCTCTCGACATCCTGTTCTCCTCTGACGTGCGAGGAGACGACCTCGCGGTGACGCTGGCTGCCGAGGCGAAACGCGCGGCGAGCGAGCCCGCCCGTGAGGCCTCGTGGCTGTACGCCCGTGAGATCGTCGACGGCATCATCGACTCGCGCGACGAGATCGACGAGCAGATCACGACCCACAGCAGGGACTGGAAGCTCGAGCGGATGCCCGCTGTCGACCGCGCCCTGCTGCGCATCGCCGTGTGGGAGATCCTCCACAACGACGAGGTTCCCACTGCCGTCGCCATCGACGAGGCGGTGGAGCTCGCGAAGGAGTTCTCGACCGACGACTCCGGGGCCTTCGTGCACGGCGTCCTCGCGCGGGTGGCCCGAGCCGCCTGATCCGTCGCACACGGCAGCCCTGTCGGTGGCGGCACTGTCGGTGACTGCACTGTCGGCGGTGTCGGAGAGGATGGCTGCATGTCCCTCGCTTCTGACCCGACTCGTCCGGAAGACGCGTCGTCGGCGAACTGGAGGAGCATCCTCGGTCCGGCGCGCGTCGACGCCGACACGCCGCTCGCGCTCGGCATCGAACTCAGAGTGCGCGACGGCCGCGGGGCGAATCCGTGGGCATCCCGTCCCCAACGGACCGCGACCGCCCGCGACGTCGCGACACGCACAGGCGAGATCCTGCTCGGGATCCGGCCGCTCGAGCAGAGCCTCTCGACCGGGTCCTGGGTGCAGGGGACTGCGACCTGGGACGCGGTACGACGCTCGCCGACGCAGTACGGACGTGATCGCTCACGGTGGTTCGCCGACCTGCTCAGCATCGCGCGTGACACGCTCCTGTCCGGCACAGCCGGCGACTGGCTCGTCGCCGATCTGATCGAGTCAGGGCTCCTCTGGGGACATCTTCGCGCCGCCTCGGAGGTCGGGATCCCTCTCGTCGCCATGCAGAAGAGCACGACCGTCGTGCTCGCCGATCGTGCCGAGATCCGCGCGACCGTCGGACGCGGCGACGACGGAGGTCTCACCGTGCACCCTCACATCGTGATCGACGGGCACGATGCGGAACCCTCCTCGGTGCAGACCATCGGACACAGCGGTGTGTACGAGATCTCCCAGCGGGGGAGTGCGATCAGGGTGACGCTCGCCGAGGTGCCACTCAGCGAGCCGGTGCACGCCCTGCTCGGTGCGAGGACAGGTCTCGAGGTTCCCCCGGGAGACGAGGGCGCGTTCTTCCGTGACGCCTACCCGCTGCTGGCACGTCGGATCGAGGTGCGCCCGACCGGTCGTGTCGAGCTCCCCGCACTGCCCGCCCCGCGCCCGGTGCTCGCGCTGTCATTCCTTAGAGGCGACACCGTCAAGTACATGTTCGAGTGGGAGTATCGCGGCTTCGGAAGGGTTCCGTTCGCGCAGGACGGGGATGCCGTGCGCGACACCGCCGCCGAAGATGTGCTCCGCGAGACTCTGCGTGCGGTGTGGGCCGATCACCTCGGAGAAGAGCTCGCCTCGACAGGCTCGTTCCATGATGTCTCGGCCGCCGAGTTCGTCACACGCCTCGTGCCCGCTCTCGAGGCCGAGGGCGTCGTGGTCGTGGTCTCGGGGCGTCGGAAGACTTATCACGAGCTCACGGGAGAGCCCGAGATCACGGTGTCGACCGTGGAGAGCAGCGACCGGGACTGGTTCGATCTCGGAGTCCTGGTCAAGATCGACGGACGCACCATCCCGTTCGAACCGCTGTTCACGGCGCTCAGCAGGGGCCGGAAGAAGCTCCTCCTCGTCGACGGCAGCTACTTCTCGCTGAATCATCGTGCCCTCGATCGGCTGCGCGAGCTGATCGACGAGGCAGGGGAGCTCGAGGAATGGGAGACCGGCCCGCGGATCAGCCGCTACCAGACGGACCTCTGGGAGGAGTTCGAAGACCTCGCGGATGAAGCTCTGCCCGCCGTCACCTGGCGCGCGACCGCCGAGGGCCTGCGCACCGCCGCCTCGGTGCCTGTCGTCGCCGTGCCGTCGGGTATCACTGCCGACCTCCGTCCGTACCAGCGTGAAGGGCTGGACTGGCTCGTCTTCCTGTGGAGCCATCGCCTCGGTGGCATCCTCGCCGACGACATGGGTCTCGGCAAGACGCTCCAACTGCTGGCACTCATCGTGCACGCGCGGGAAGCGGGGGAGCGGCGGCCCTTCCTCGTGGTGGTTCCCACCTCGGTGCTCGCCACCTGGCGCAACGAGGCGGCGCTGTTCGCCCCGACCTTGCGGGTGCTACTGCGGGGGTCCACACAGGGCCCGTCCCTCGACGAGGGCATCCGTGGGGCCGATGTCGTCATCACGAGCTATGCTGTCGCCCGTCTCGACGAGGTCGAGTACGCGGGCATCGACTGGGCGGGTCTGATCCTCGACGAAGCACAGTTCGTGAAGAACCCGGAGACCAAGCTGCACCGGGCCGTCGCCTCCTTCCGAGCGGATGTGACGTTCGCCGTCACCGGAACACCGATGGAGAACAGCCTCAGCGAGCTCTGGGCTCTGCTGAAGCTCACCGCTCCCGGACTCTTCGCCTCTGCACGGAAGTTCCGCGAGCAGTACATCCAGCCGATCGAGCAGGGCAAGGTGCCGGAGAACGAGGAGGGCGGAGCCTATCGCCAGCGTCGTCTCGAGCAGCTGCGTCGGCGCATCCGACCACTCCTGCTCCGGCGTACGAAGGAGATCGTGGCGCCGGACCTGCCGGCGAAGCAGGAGCAGATCCTCGAGGTCGAACTCAGTGCCTCCCACCGCGCCCTCTACGACGTGGTCCTGCAGCGCGAACGCCAGAAGGTCCTCGGGCTGCTGGAAGACCTCGATCGCAACCGATTCATCGTGTTCCGCTCGCTCACCCTGATGCGCATGCTCAGCCTCGCACCGGCGCTGATCGATCCCGAAGACGCGAAGATCGGCTCCCGCAAGCTCGACGTGCTGATCGAGCGGGTTATCGAGCTGCAGGCGGAAGGCCACCGTGCGCTCGTGTTCAGCCAGTTCACGTCGTTCCTCGACCTGGCCGCGGCCCGCCTCGACGCCGCAGGCATCCCGTACACGCACCTGGACGGTTCCACGCGGCATCGCCAGCAGGTGGTCGACGGGTTCACGTCCGGCGAGCAGCCCGTGTTCCTGATCAGCCTGAAGGCCGGAGGATTCGGTCTCACCCTGACCGAGGCCGACTACGTGTTCCTGCTCGACCCGTGGTGGAATCCGGCCGCCGAAGCGCAGGCGGTCGACCGCACGCACCGCATCGGCCAGGACAGCCAGGTGTTCGTCTATCGGATGATCGCCACCGGCACGATCGAGGAGAAGGTGCTCGACCTGCAGCGCCGCAAGGCACGGCTGTTCACCGCGGTACTGGACGACGAGGCGCTGTTCGCGCAGTCGCTCTCCGCCGACGATATCCGCGGGCTGTTCGACGGCTGACCGGAATACTCACGGCGGTGCCGACCGGTCGCACAGGGACCCCTCGGTACAATCGAACGGTTCACTTTCGGGAGGAATGCAATGCGGATCACGGGACTCGGCCACGCCGGGATGTTCATCGAGACGGTCGGCGGGAACATCATCTGTGACCCGGTCCTCGGACCGTCGTTCTACGGATCATGGTTCCCGTTCCCCGACAACCGCGGCCTTGACTGGGAGCGCTACGGCCGCGACGCCGACTTCCTCTGGATCTCGCACCGCCACCGCGACCACTTCGACCCGCGCCTCCTCGAGCGGTACATCCGCAAGGACATCGAGGTGCTGCTGCCCGAGTACCCGACGGATGATCTCGAGAAGGACATCCGCGCGCTCGGCTACACGAACATCACCTACGCCCCGGCCGGACAGGTGATCCAGCGGGGCGAGCTGAAGATGATGGTCACGCCGCTCCGAGCACCCAGCGACGGGCCGATCGGCGACTCCTCGCTGAGCGTCGACGACGGCACCGGCTCGATGCTGAACCAGAACGACTCGCACCCGCTCGACCTCGAGAAGCTCCTCGACTTCGGCAAGCCCGACGCATACTTCACCCAGGTTTCCGGCGCGATCTGGTGGCCCATGGTCTACGACCTGCCGCTCGACGCCAAGCAGAACTTCGCCCGACTCAAGCGCGAGGCGCAGAACAAGCGCGCCATGTACTACATCGAGAAGGTCGACGCCCCGCATGTCTTCCCGATGGCAGGGCCGCCCATGTTCCTTCGCGACGACCTGTTCGACTTCAACGGACTCGGAAAGAACGGCGAGTCGATCTTCACGGACCAGAAGCAGTTCCTCGCGCATATGAAGGAGCTCGCTCCGCAGTACGACGGACAGCTCTTCATCCCCGGCACCGTCGTCACGGTCGAGGGTGGAGAGGTGACGAGCGAGCAGACCCTGTACACCGAAGCGGAGATCGCCCACATCTTCGACGAGAAGTGGGAGTATCTCGAAGAGCAGCGCGCATCCCGTCAGCAGGAGATCCGCGACGAGGAGGCCTCCCGCGCCGAGATCATCCCGCCGGCCGAGATGCTGGCTGCGATCAAGGAGTGGTGGGAGCCGCTGCTGAAGAAGTCCCGCACGATCCGACTCGGCGTCGGCGGATGCGTCCGGTTCCGCATCGGCGAGCTGGACATGGTGGTCGACTTCCCCCGCGCCAAGGTCCGCGAGTACGCGGGCGAGGAGTGCATCTACTGGTACACGATCCCCGCCGATCTGGTCTCGACGAACATCGTCGACCACGAGATCGACTGGTCGAACTCGATCTTCCTCTCGATGCAGTTCTCGGTGGGCCGCAGCGGCAAGTTCAACGAGTTCCTCACCACGTTCCTCAAGTGCCTCTCGGTCGACCGGATCGAGTACGTCGAGAACTGGTACCAGGAGCAGACCGACCAGACGGAGGACGCCGAGATCGGCGACTGGGTCGTGCAGCGCCGCTGCCCCCATCTGCGCGCCGACCTCACCAAGACCGGCAAGGTCGACGAGGACGGCATCCTCACGTGCAGCATGCACGACTGGAAGTGGGACCTGAAGACGGGACGCTGCCTGTCCACGGCGGGGCACCCGATCCGTTCCTCGAAGATCGACGAGGTCACCGATCCCGTGCTGCAGGAGGCGAGCTGATCAGCGGAGGCCTGAGCGCTCCGATAGACTGACATCACAAGCAACCTTTAACACCGTCCTGTGAGGCGGAGAAGGGAGCGGCCGATGAGCATGCGCACTGTGCTGCACGAAGCCGACATCTCACGAGCGCTGACCCGGATCGCGCACGAGATCCTCGAATCCAATCGAGGCGCCGAGAGCCTCGTCCTGCTGGGGATACCGACCCGCGGCGTCACTCTCGCCCATCGCCTCGGCCTGCTGATCAGCGAGATCGCGCAGCAGTCCGTCCCGGTCGGCTCCCTCGATGTGACGCTGTTCCGCGACGACCTCGCGAAGCACCCGACCCGCTCGCCGCAGCCGACGGAGATCCCTGTCGGGGGCATCGACGGCAAGACCGTGGTGCTCGTGGACGACGTGCTGTTCTCGGGCCGCAGCATCCGCGCGGCGCTGGACGCGATCCAGTCGATCGGACGCCCCTCCGTCGTGCGCCTGGCGATCCTCGTCGACCGCGGACATCGGGAGCTCCCGATCCGCCCCGACTTCGTCGGCAAGAACATCCCCTCGGCCCGCACGGAGCGGGTCAACGTGCGCCTCTTCGAGAACGACGGGGCGGAGGAGGTGACGATCGGCGAATGAGACACCTCCTCGACACCCGCACCCTCGACAGGACCACCGCGCTTCGCATCCTCGACGTCGCCGAGGACATGTCCGACACGCAGTCGCGCGAGGTCAAGAAACTCCCGACGCTGCGGGGCAAGACCGTGGTGAACCTCTTCTTCGAGGACTCCACCCGTACGCGCATCTCGTTCGAGGCCGCTGCCAAGCGCCTTTCCGCCGACGTGATCAACTTCGCCGCCAAGGGATCCAGCGTCTCCAAGGGCGAGAGCCTCAAGGACACCGCCCAGACGCTCGAGGCCATCGGCGCCGATGCGGTCGTGGTCCGGCACCCGGGTTCCGGCGCCCCGCAGACCCTCGCCACCAGCGGCTGGATATCGGCCGGTGTGGTGAACGCCGGAGACGGCACCCACGAGCACCCCACGCAGGCGCTGCTCGACGCCTTCACGATCCGCAAGCGCCGTTTCGGTGCCGAAAGCCGCGGACGGGATCTCAGCGGACTGCGTGTGGTGATCGTCGGCGATGTCCTGCATTCGCGGGTCGCACGGTCCAACGTCTGGCTGCTCACCACGCTCGGCGCGGACGTCACCCTGGTCGCGCCGCCGACGCTGGTTCCGCAGAACGTGTCGCTCTGGCCGGTCCGGGTCGTCTACGACCTCGACGAGGCGCTGGCGGACGAGCCGGATGCCGTCATGATGCTCCGCATTCAGCTGGAACGCATGAATGCCGCGTATTTCCCGACTGAGCGGGAGTATTCCCGCCGCTGGGGTCTTGACGCACGGCGTGTGGCCGCGCTTCCGGGCGGTAGCATTGTGATGCACCCCGGACCCATGAACCGGGGACTGGAGATCTCCTCCGAAGCTGCTGATTCCGCCCGTTCGACGGTGCTGGAACAGGTCACCAACGGAGTATCCGTCCGCATGGCGGTGCTGTACCTGCTGCTCGCAGGAGAACGAGACGACGAACGAGGGGGAGACCTGTGAACGAGACCCTCGTCATCACCGGTGCGCAGCTGCTCGGTGCCGAGAGCGCCGACATCATCATCGAGGGCGGGCGGATCGCCGAGATCGGGACGGGTCTCACCCGCACCGGTGCGCGCGTGATCGACGCTGCGGGCCTGGTCGCGCTGCCGGGGCTCGTCGACCTGCACACCCACCTGCGCGAACCCGGCTACGAGGCGTCGGAGACGATTCTCACCGGTACCAGGGCGGCCGCCGCCGGCGGGTTCACCGCGGTGTTCGCGATGCCGAACACCTCGCCCGTCGCCGACACGGCGGGGGTGGTCGAGCAGGAGCTCGCCCTCGGCGAGGCTGCCGGCTACGCGACGGTGCAGCCCATCGGGGCCGTCACCGTGGGACAGAAGGGCGAGCGTCTCGCCGAGCTCGGCGCCATGGCCACCTCGCGCGCCCAGGTGCGCGTCTTCAGCGACGACGGCTTCTGCGTCTTCGACCCGCTCATCATGCGTCGGGCTCTGGAGTATGTGAAGTCCTTCGACGGCGTCATCGCGCAGCACGCCCAGGATCCCCGCCTCACTGAGGGGGCGCAGATGAACGAGGGAACGGTGTCCGCCGAGCTGGGCCTCGCCGGCTGGCCTGCGGTCGCGGAGGAGTCGATCATCGCGCGCGACGTGCTGCTGGCAGAGCACGTCGGCTCGCGGCTGCACGTCTGCCACCTGTCGACGGCGGGCTCCGTCGACATCATCCGGTGGGCCAAGAAGCGCGGCATCAGCGTCACCGCTGAGGTGACGCCGCATCACCTGCTGCTGACGGACGAGCTCGTGCGGGGATACGACGCGCGCTACAAGGTCAACCCGCCCCTGCGCCGGGAAGAGGATGTCCTCGCCGTGCGCGAGGGCCTCGCCGACGGCACGATCGACATCGTCGCGACCGACCACGCGCCGCACCCCAGCGAGCACAAGGCGTGCGAGTGGCAGGCTGCGGCGAACGGAATGGTGGGTCTCGAGAGCGCGCTGCGCGTCGTGCACCAGTCGATGGTGCAGACCGGGCTGCTCGAGTGGGCGGACATCGCGCGCGTGATGAGTGCGGCACCGGCACGGATCGGACGCCTCTCCGGCCACGGCACACCGCTCGAGGTCGGGCAGCCGGCGCAGCTCACGCTCTACGACGCGTCGGTGGACGGCGTCTTCACCGAAGCAGACCTGCACGGTCGCAGCGTGAACTCGCCCTATCTCGGCCGTGCTCTTCCCGGGCGGGTGGAGTACACGGTGCACGGCGGCGTCCTCACGGTCGACGGGGGCAGCGTCGTCGAGGAGCTCGGCGCATGAGCGCTCGGGATCTCGCCGTCGCGATCACCATCGCGGTCGCCCTCCTGGTGCTGCTGGTGATGCTGCGCGCCTGGCGACGACGAATCCGCCGCGATTCCGTGTTCTCGGCCCCGCTGGGTGTGCCCGAGCATGCGGAGGTCGCCCGCCGCGACGAGGTGCTGTACGTGTCGACGACACGGCACGGACAGCCGCTCGAGCGTCTCGCGGTGTCGCCTCTCGCATACCGGGCCCGCGGTGAGGTAGCCGTCACGGATCGCGGCATCGCCCTCTGCCTCGACGGCACGCCGACGGTCTTCCTGGCGAAAGACCGTCTCGTCGCCGTCGACCGCGCCACGGTCACGATCGACCGTGTCGTCGAGCCGGGTGGTCTCGTGCGCATCGCATGGAACATCGACGACGACACTGTCGTCGACAGCTACCTGCGCGTCGCCACCGGCGAACCTCAGAACCTCATCTCCGACCTGCAGCGGCTCGTCCCCGCCGCCCCCGACACAGGAGCAACGTCATGACACTCTCCACCACCCCCGAGCAGGCCTCAGCGGCTCGGCTCCCCGACCCTGCCGTCCTCGTCCTGGAAGACGGCACCCGCCACATCGGCCGCGCCTACGGCGCCCGTGGGCGCACTCTGGGCGAGGTGGTCTTCTCGACCGGCATGTCCGGCTACCAGGAGACGATCACCGACCCGTCCTACGCGGGGCAGATCGTGCTGCAGACGGCACCGCACATCGGCAACACCGGCATGAACGACGAAGACGCGGAATCGCGTCGCATCTGGGTCGCCGGCTACATCGTCCGCGACCCCTCGAGGGTGGTGTCGAACTGGCGTGCGAACGCCTCGCTCGATGACGTTCTCGTGGAGGACGGCATCGTGGGCATCAGCGGTATCGACACCCGATCGGTCACCCGACACATCCGCTCGGCGGGTTCAATGCGCGGTGGCATTTTCTCCGGTCCGGATGCCGTGCTCGACCCGGAGGAGCAGGTGCGCATCGTCCGCGAGGCTCCCGAGATGGCCGGCCGCAACCTGTCGGCGGAGGTCTCGGTCGACGTCGCCACCGTGACCACGGCACTGGGGGAGCGGATCGGCAACCTCGCCGTGCTCGACCTCGGCGTCAAGCAGGCGACGATCGACAACCTGGCCGCTCGCGGGTTCGAGGTGCACGTACTTCCGCAGAACGTGACGATCGACGAGATCCGCGCCGTCGATCCCGTCGCCGTCTTCTACTCGAACGGGCCCGGCGACCCCGCGGCATCGGGTGACCACGTCGAGCTGCTGCGCTCGGTGCTCGACGAAGGACTCCCGTTCTTCGGCATCTGCTTCGGCAACCAGCTGCTCGGTCGGGCTCTCGGCCTCGGCACTTACAAGCTGCCGTTCGGACACCGTGGCATCAACCAGCCGGTGCTCGACAAGCAGACGGGCAAGGTCGAGATCACCGCTCACAACCACGGCTTCGCCGTCGAGGCGCCGATCGAGGGCACGTTCGACAGCCCCCACGGCTACGGCAAGGTGGAAGTCAGCCATGTCGGCCTCAACGACAACGTCGTGGAGGGACTCCGCGCCCTCGACATCCCGGCCTTCTCGGTGCAGTACCACCCCGAGGCGGCTGCGGGCCCCCACGATGCCAACTACCTCTTCGACAGGTTCCGCGACCTGGTCATCGCCAGCCAGAAGGACTCCAAGTAATGCCCAAGCGCGACGACATCAACTCCGTCCTCGTCATCGGCTCCGGCCCGATCGTCATCGGTCAGGCCTGCGAGTTCGACTACTCCGGCACCCAGGCGTGCCGCGTGCTGCGCGAGGAGGGTGTCCGGGTCATCCTGGTCAACTCCAACCCGGCCACGATCATGACCGATCCCGACTTCGCCGATGCGACGTACGTCGAACCGATCACCCCTGAGGTCATCGAGACGATCATCGCCAAGGAGAAGCCGGATGCCATCCTCCCGACACTCGGTGGGCAGACCGCTCTGAACGCGGCCATGGCGCTCGACGAGCGCGGCATCCTCGCGAAGTACGGCGTCGAGCTCATCGGCGCCAAGGTCGATGCGATCAAGAAGGGCGAGGACCGCCAGGTCTTCAAGGAGCTCGTGCTCGAGGCGGGCGCCGACGTCGCGAAGAGCGTCATCGCCCACACCATGGACGACCTCCTCGCCGGTGCCGAGAAGCTCGGCTACCCGCTCGTGGTGCGCCCGTCCTTCACGATGGGCGGCCTCGGTTCCGGCTTCGCCTACGACGAGGAGGACCTGCGTCGTATCGGAGGCGCCGGTCTGCGTGACTCCCCGACGACCGAGGTGCTCCTGGAGGAGTCGATCCTCGGCTGGAAGGAGTACGAGCTCGAGCTCATGCGCGACACGGCCGACAACACGGTCGTCGTCTGCTCGATCGAGAACGTCGACCCGGTCGGCGTGCACACGGGTGACTCGATCACGGTGGCCCCGGCGCTGACCCTCACCGACCGCGAGTACCAGAAGATGCGCGACATCGGCATCGACATCATCCGAGCCGTCGGCGTCGACACCGGCGGTTGCAACATCCAGTTCGCGGTCGACCCGGCGAACGGGCGCATCATCGTGATCGAGATGAACCCGCGCGTCTCGCGCTCGAGCGCCCTCGCCTCGAAGGCCACCGGCTTCCCGATCGCGAAGCTCGCCGCGAAGCTCGCCCTCGGCTACCGCCTCGACGAGATCCCGAACGACATCACCGGGGTCACGCCGGCGAGCTTCGAGCCGACGCTCGACTACGTCGTCGTCAAGGTGCCTCGCTTCGCGTTCGAGAAGTTCCCTGCGGCGGACGCCACGCTCACCACGACCATGAAGTCGGTCGGCGAGGCCATGGCCATCGGCCGCAACTACGCCACCGCGCTGCAGAAGGCGCTGCGCTCGCTCGAGAAGCGCGGCTCCAGCTTCCACTGGGGCGAGGAGACCCGTTCGGTGGAAGAGCTCCTGGAGGTCGCCAAGACGCCGACCGACGGCCGGATCGTCACGCTGCAGCAGGCACTGCGCAAGGGCGCGACGGTCGAGCAGGCCTTCGAGTCGACGGCCATGGACCCGTGGTTCCTCGACCAGATCGTGCTGATCAACGAGGTCGCGGAGATCGTGCGGACGGCTCCCGAGCTGGACGCCGCGACTCTCCGTTACGCCAAGGAGCACGGTTTCTCCGACGCGCAGCTCGCCGAGCTCCGCGGCACGTCCGAGACCGAGGTCCGCGGCGTCCGCCATGGCCTCGGCATCCGTCCGGTGTACAAGACCGTCGACACGTGCGCCGGCGAGTTCCCCGCTCTCACGCCCTACCACTACTCGAGCTACGACTTCGAGACCGAGGTCGCTCCGTCCGAGCGCACCAAGGTGGTCATCATCGGCTCTGGGCCGAACCGCATCGGTCAGGGCGTGGAGTTCGACTACTCGTGCGTGCACGCGTCGTTCGCGCTCTCCGATGCCGGGTTCGAGACCATCATGGTCAACTGCAACCCGGAGACGGTCTCGACCGACTACGACACCTCCGACCGCCTGTACTTCGAGCCGCTGACGCTCGAGGACGTGCTCGAGGTGCTCGACGCGGAGGCGGCGAGCGGCACCATCCTCGGCGTCGTGTGCCAGCTGGGCGGCCAGACGCCGCTGGGACTCGCGAAGGGCATCGAAGCGGCCGGCTACACGGTCCTCGGCACGAGTCCGGAGGCGATCGACCTCGCTGAGGAGCGCGAGCTGTTCTCCCGTCTGCTCGACGAGGCGGGTCTCGTGGCACCGCGCAACGGCACGGCGATCGACGTCGACGGAGCGGTGAGCATCGCCGAGGAGATCGGTTACCCGGTGCTCGTGCGTCCGAGCTTCGTTCTCGGCGGGCGCGGCATGGAGATCGTCTACGACACGGCGTCGCTGCGCGACTACTTCGTGCGCACCGCAGGCGAGGTCGTCATCGAGGAGGGCAAGCCGCTGCTGGTGGACCGATTCCTCGACGATGCGATCGAGCTGGACGTGGACGCCCTCTACGACGGCACCGAGCTGTACATCGGCGGCGTCATGGAGCACCTGGAGGAGGCCGGTATCCATTCCGGCGACTCCAGCTGCACGCTGCCTCCCGTCTCGCTGGGTCGCACGGACGTCGACCGCGTGCGCGAGGCCACCCTCGCCATCGCGAAGGGCGTGGGCGTGCGCGGACTGCTCAACGTGCAGTTCGCCATCAGCGCCGGCGTGCTCTACGTGATCGAGGCGAACCCGCGCGCCAGCCGCACGGTGCCGTTCGTCTCCAAGGCGCTGGGCATCCCGATGGCGAAGGCCGCGAGCCGCATCATGACCGGTTCCACCGTCGCCGAGCTGCGCGCCGAGGGCATGCTGCCGGAGCAGGACGGCTCGCGTGTCCCGCTGGACGCTCCGGTCTCGGTCAAGGAGGCTGTGCTGCCCTTCAAGCGGTTCCGCACCGCCGACGGCAAGACGGTCGATTCCGTGCTCGGACCGGAGATGCGCTCCACCGGCGAGGTCATGGGCATCGACCGTGACTTCCCGACGGCGTTCGCCAAGAGCCAGGCTGCCGCCTACGGGGGCATGCCCACGTCCGGCACCGTGTTCATCTCGGTGGCCGACTCGGACAAGCGTGCGGTCATCCTTCCCGCGCACCGCCTGCAGCAGCTCGGCTTCACGATCGTCGCGACCGAGGGCACCGCGGAGATCCTCTCGCGCAACGGCATCGCCGTGACGGTCGTCGAGAAGTACAGCGAGACGCAGGAGTCGGGCGCCCGGAACATCGTCGACCTCATCAACGACGGGGAGATCGACATCGTCGTGAACACTCCGTCGGGTGGCGCCGCTCGCGCCGACGGCTACGAGATCCGCGCTGCGGCCGTCGCCGCCGACAAGGCGCTGTTCACCACGATCGCCGTGCTCGGCGCAGCGGTGAGCGGAATGGACGCCGCCCATGAGGGCTTCCAGGTGAAGAGCCTCCAGGAGTACGCGCTGGACCGGAAGGCGGCACTGTGAGCCGACGCTTCGGCGAACGCGTACGGGCAGCGCTGCGCGCGCACGGCCCTCTCTGCGTCGGAATCGACCCCCACGCGGCCCTGCTCGCCGCGTGGGGGCTCCCCGACGACGCGCGCGGTGTGCGGGACTTCGGTCTGCGCACGGTCGAGGCGGCCGCGGGGCGAGTGGCTCTCGTGAAGCCCCAGGTGTCGTTCTTCGAGCGCTTCGGCTCGCGGGGCGTCGCCGCGATGGAAGACGTGCTCGCGGCCGCACGGGCGGCCGATCTGCTCGTGATCGCCGATGCCAAGCGCGGGGACATCGGATCGACCATGGGCGACTACGCGCGCGCATGGCTCACACCCGGCTCGCCCTTGGAAGCCGACGCGTTCACCGTCAGCCCCTTCCTCGGCGTGGGCGCCCTCGACGGGGCGTTCGCCCTCGCCGAGGAGCACGGCAAGGGAGTCTTCGTCCTCGCCGCGACCAGCAACCCCGAGGCCGAGGGGCTGCAGCGCGCAGTCACCTCGACAGGTGAGACCGTCTCCGGATCGGTGATCGGCGAGGTCTCCGCCCGCAACGCCGCGCTGGCAGACGCGGGGGAGTGGGGCAGCTTCGGCTTCGTGATCGGTGCGACCGTGGATTGGGACCTCGCGGGAATCCACCCGTTCGGACCCGTGGCTCCCATCCTCGCTCCCGGCTTCGGCGCGCAGGGCGCAACGCCTGCCGACCTCCGGGTGCGCTTCGGGCCCATGTCGGATGCGGTGATCGCGAGCGAGAGCCGCAGCATCCTCGGCGCCGGACCCGATCATCTGGTTGCCACGATCACCGCTCGCGCGGCCGAGTACTTGGAGGTGGCGCGTGCCTGACGCGCAGCGTACGGTTCCCGAGGTCGACAGGGCGGCCGCCGCACGCCGTGCCGTGGAGCGTCGACGCGCGAGAGCGTCGGTGAAACGCGACCTCACGATGCGCGTGGTGACGCCGCAGACGGTACTGCACCGCGCGACGGCGGACGCCGACTCGGTTGAGGGATCGATGCGCATCACCGACTTCCTGCTGGCGCTCCCCGCGATCGGTGCGGGCAAGCGCGACCGCGTGCTGGAAGAGCTGCACATCTCGCCGGTCAAGCGTCTCGGAGGGCTCGGTGCTCGGCAGCGTCGGGTGCTGGAGGCCTGGCTGGACTCCCGGTTCCCGCCCGCGGCTCCCCGCGGCGCACGCAGTCGGCTCTTGGTTCTCGCCGGTCCCACCGCCGTGGGAAAGGGCACGGTCGCCGCGCACATCCGCGAGCACAACCCCGAGATCCACCTCTCGGTCTCGGCCACGACCCGGCCCCCGCGTCCCGGCGAGATCGACGGGGTGCACTACTACTTCGTGGACGACGACGAGTTCGACCGGTTGATCGCCGACGGGGAGCTGCTCGAGTACGCCGTGGTGCACAACCGCTCGCGGTACGGCACGCCGCGGGCGCCGATCGACGCCGCTCTCGCCGAAGGCAAGACGGTACTGCTCGAGATCGACCTGCAGGGCGCGCGTCAGGTGCGTGCCGCCGAACCGGCAGCGACGCTGATCTTCCTGCTGCCTCCGAGCTGGGACGAACTGGTGCATCGACTGGTCGGCAGGGGCACGGAAGACGCCGAGGAAAGGGCCAGGAGGCTGCGTACCGCGAAGGTCGAACTCGCCGCTCAGAACGAGTTCGACCACCTCATCGTGAACGAGGACGTCGCCACTGCGGCCCGCGAGGTCGTAGAATTGTCTACAAGCTCTGCGCGCTGAGCGTCTTCGCGCGCCTTTCGCACCGTCTTCGCGACGATCCCGTCGCCTGATCAGGAGGTCTCACCATGGCCGGACACAACAACGGCATCATCGATCCCCCCATCGACAACCTGCTCGACCGCGTCGACTCGAAGTACGAGCTCGTCATCTACGCCGCGAAGCGCGCGCGTCAGATCAACGACTACTACTCCGACCTGCACGAGGGAAACCTCTTCGACAACGTCGGCCCGCTCGTGGACTCGTCCGTCGAGGACAAGCCGCTCACGATCGCGCTGCACGAGATCAACGAGGACAAGCTCCGCCTTCGTCACGCAGAGTGATATTCCAGGCCGCGCCTCCGTTCTGTCGGAGGCGCGGTCCAGAATGGGTGCAACACCCTCTCTCTGTCCGTCCCGTTCTGGAGTATCGATGAGCGCCCTGCGTCTGTTCACGTCCGAGTCCGTCACCGAGGGACATCCGGACAAGATCTGCGATCAGATCTCCGACAGCATCCTCGACGGGCTCATCGCGAAGGACAAGGGCTCCCGCGTCGCTGTCGAGACGCTCGTCACGACGGGTCTCGTCCACGTGGCCGGCGAGATCCGCACCGAGGCCTACGTCGACATCCCCACGATCGTCCGCCAGGTCGTGAACGGCATCGGCTACACCTCCAGCGACACCGGCTTCGACGGCTCCTCCTGCGGTGTCAGCGTCTCGGTGGGCGAGCAGTCGACCGACATCGCCCACGGCGTCGACAGCGCCCAGGAGCACCGCGACGGGTCTTCTATCGATCCGCTGGACGGGCTCGGTGCCGGCGACCAGGGCATCATGTTCGGCTTCGCCACGAACGAGACGCCGCAGCTGATGCCGATGGCCGCCTGGACGGCACACCGCCTCGCCGAGCGGCTCACCGAGGTGCGTCGCAACGGCCAGCTGCCGTTCCTGCGCCCCGACGGCAAGACACAGGTCACGCTCGGCTACGACGGCTTCACGCCGAAGACCGTCGATGCGGTCGTCGTCTCGACCCAGCACCACCCCGACATCTCGCAGGATGACGTCAAGGCCCAGGTCCGGGAACACGTGATCGATCCCGTGCTCGCGACCACAGGCCTCGACCTCGACGACGTCACCCTGTACATCAACCCCGCCGGGCCCTTCGTCACGGGCGGCCCCAAGGGGGACGCGGGTCTGACCGGGCGCAAGATCATCATCGACACCTACGGCGGAGCCTCGCGTCACGGGGGAGGTGCCTTCAGCGGCAAGGACCCGTCGAAGGTCGACCGGTCCGGCGCGTACGCAACGCGGTGGGTCGCCAAGAACGCCGTCGCCGCGGGGCTGGCCGACCGCCTCGAGGTGCAGGTGGCCTACGCCATCGGCGTCGCACGCCCGGTCGGTCTGTACGTAGAATCGTTCGGCACGGGCAAGGTGTCGGACGAGATCATCACCCGCGCGATCAACGAGGTGTTCGATCTCCGCCCGCAGGCGATCATCGAGCAGCTCCAACTGCTGCGCCCGATCTACGCGCAGACCGCGGCCTACGGGCACTTCGGCCGTGAGCTCCCGGACTTCACCTGGGAGCGCACCGACCGCGTCGAAGAGCTGCGCCGCGCCGCCGGTCTCTGATGGGACCGCGGTCCTGATGCCTGCGGAGAGCCGGCGCATCGCGCGCGTGCTCCTCGATTCCCCTCTTCCGCAACTCGATCGGCTCTTCGACTACGCCCTTCCCCCTGAGCTGGGGGATGTGCCCCTGGGAGTTCGCGTTCGTGTGCCCCTGCGCACCGCCGGACGCGTGATCGACGGCTACGTCGTCGACATCGACGCGGAGGACGATGCCGACCGGGCGCTCTCGGAGGTCGAGAGCGTCGTGTCTCCGGTGCCCGTGCTTCCCACGCGTCTGCACGCCCTCGCTCGTCGCGTCGCCGACCGGGCAGCGGGCTCGGCCTCCGACGTGTTGCGCCTGGTGATCCCCAAACGTCAGGTGCGTGTCGAGAAGGCGTGGACGGCCGATACGCCCGCCGAGGTCCCCGACGCCGATGCTCTGGCCGTGGCGGAGAGCACGGTCGATCTGTACGAGGGGCTCGGCGCCGTTCTCGACTCCGGTGGTCGCGCCGCGGTCGAGGCGATTCCCCAGCTCGTCGACGGCGTGCAGGGCTGGGCCCGTCTGCTTGCGGCATCGGCAGCGCGGATGCTCGCCGCGGGGCGATCATCGATCATCGTCGTCCCGGACAGTCGCGATCTCGATCGACTCCTCGCGGCTCTGGAGGCGCTCGTCCCCGCCGCCGCAGTGGTCCGTCACGACTCCCGGCAGACCAACCCCGACCGTTATCGTGGCTTCCTCCGCACGCTCGAAGACGCCCCGTGCATCGTGGTGGGCAACCGCTCGGCCGTGTACTCACCCGTCGTCGCAGGCCTGGTGGCGATCTGGGACGACGGCGACCCGCTTCTCGGGGAACCGCTGGCCCCGTATGTGAATGCACGGGACGCGGCACTGCTGCGTCAAGAGCTGGAGGGGTCGGCGCTGCTCTTCGCCGGCCACACGCGCACGACGGATGTCGAACGGCTGGTCGTCCTCGGCTGGCTGCAGGACGTCAGAGCAGCACGTCGAGTGCTGCCGCGAGTCGTCCTCAGCACGCCCCAGGAGATGGAGCAGCCGACGGCTCAGCGGATGCCGTCGTCCGCGTTCCTCGCCGCACGCACCGCGGCGGCGGAGGGCCCGGTGCTCGTGCAGGTGTCGCGCCCCGGATTCTCTCCTTCACTGGTGTGCGCGGACTGTCGAGCGCCCGCCCGGTGCGCCCACTGCGGCGGTCCACTCGGTGCGAAGCATCGCGGTGCCGTGCCGGTGTGCGGATGGTGCGGACGCGGAGCCAGTGCCTGGACGTGTCCTGCCTGCTCGTCGACGAAGCTTCGCCTGGCTTCGTCCGGCAGCGAGCGCACGGCCGACGAGCTGGGGCGCGCGTTCCCCGGTGTGCGGGTGATCGTCGCGGACGGCGCTCATCCGGTGGAGCGGGTTCCGGCGAAGCCCGCACTCGTCGTCGCGACCCGTGGTGCCGAGCCGATCGCCGATGGGGGATACCGTGCCGTCGTGCTGCTCGACGGGCCGAGGATGCTTCAGGCCCCCGACCTGCGGGTCGCCGAGTCCTGTCTGCGGTGGTGGTCGAACGCGGCCGCGCTGGCGGCTCCCGGCGCGCCCGTGCATCTCGTGGGCGTCAACGGGGCGGCCGCGAAGGCGCTGGCCACCTGGAACCAGGCCGGCCATGCCCGATCGGAGCTGGAGAGCAGAGCACCTCTGCACATGCCTCCGACGACGCGCGTGGCGCTCGTGCAGGGATCGGTCCCCGCCGTCGCCGATGCCCTCGCCGCACTCAGCGATCTCGCCCTGCCCTCGGACGCGGTGCTCGGGCCCGTCCCGGTCGAGACCGACGACGTGCCCCCACGGGTGCGTGCGCTCGTGCGCTTCGACTACGGTGCCGGAGCGCGGGTGGCGACGGCCCTGCGCGCGGCGGTCGTCGCCGAAGCCGTGAGCGGTCGTCGCCGAAAGGGGCGCGCCACCAAGAGCACCCTCTCCGTCCGCCTCGATATCCTCGAACCAGAGCTCTGACCCTTCCGGAGAACATTCATGCGCCTCGTCTTCGCCGGCACACCGGCCGCCGCCGTCCCCAGCCTCCAGCGACTCGCGGAGTCCCACGACATCGCTGCGGTCATCACACGTCCCGACGCCCCGCTGGGGCGTCGTCGCACCCTGACCCCGTCTCCGGTGGCGCAATCGGCGGTCGGACTGGGTCTCCCCGTGATCAAGACGGCGCGCCTGGACGACGCGGCGACAGTGGAGATCTCCGCGCTCGAGGCGGATCTCGGGGTGATCGTGGCGTACGGCGGGCTCGTGCGCGAGCCTCTGCTGTCCGCGCCCCGTGCGGGGTGGATCAACCTGCACTTCTCGCTGCTGCCGGCCTGGCGCGGAGCCGCCCCTGTCCAACGCGCGCTGATCGCCGGGGATCAGGTGCTCGGCGCGAGCGTCTTCCAGCTGGTCGCGGAACTCGATGCCGGCGATGTCTTCGCCATGCGTGAGGTCGATATTCCCCCTACGACCACCGCAGGGGAGGCACTCGAGCTCCTCGCCGCCGACGGCGCGCAGCTCCTCGCCGAGGTGGTCTCTGCGATCGCCGAGGGTACGGCGTCGTCGATACCGCAGCAGGGAGAGCCCACCTTCGCGGCCAAGCTCACGCTCGCGGACGGATTGCTCGATTGGAGTCGGCCGCTCGACACCGTGTTCGCTCATTTCCGCGGTGTGACCCCGGAACCGGGTGCGCACACCACGGTCGCAGGTCAACCCCTCAAGGTGCTCGAAGCCACGCCGGCCCCGGATGCCGATCCCCTCGCGCCGGGGCGGCTCCGCGGCACCAAGACGGCTCTCCACATCGGCACCGGCACCGGTGCACTCGCGGTGACCAGGGTCCAGCCGGCAGGCAAGGGCGCGATGAACGCTGTCGACTGGTGGCGCGGTCTGCGTGGAGGCGACGAACTGGTGGCCGGCTCATGAGCGATGAACGACGGAACCGTAGGACGGCACCGAAGAACGCCGGTCCGCGTGGCGCGCAGCGATCGGGAGACGTGCATCGCGGGGGGCAGCGCGGTCCCGCCCGCACCGTGCAGCCCGCGAGACGAGTCGCGTACGGCGTGCTGCGTGCGGTCTCCGAGACCGATGCCTATGCGAACCTCGTGCTGCCCTCCGCGATCGCCGAAGCGCAACTCAGCCCCCAGGACGCTGCTCTCGCGACCGAGCTGACGTACGGCACGCTGCGCCGGCTCGGCACCTACGACGCGATCATCGCCGCGGCGGCGGATCGTTCTCCCGACAGCATCGATCCCGCCGTCCTCGACGCTCTGCGCCTCGCCGTGCATCAGCTGCTGGCGACGCGGGTGGCTTCGCACGCCGCGGTGAACGAGTCGGTGAACCTGGTCGCGACGGAGTCAGGGCGTGGAGCATCGAGCTTCGCGAACGCCGTGCTCCGTCGCATCGCCCGGGAATCAGGCGACGAGTGGCAGGAACGCATCGAGAGCAGCGCACGCTCCGACGACGAACGACTCGCCCTGCGTTCCGCGCACCCGGTGTGGGTGATCCGCGCTCTGCGTCGTGCTCTGATCGCCGAGGGGCGTGGCGAGGAGCTGGAGGCGCTTCTCGAGGCCGACAACGCCTCACCCGATGTCACGCTCGTCGCGCTCCCCGGGCTCGCCGAGCCGGGGGAGCCTCGTCTGCCGTACGCGCCCACGGCCTTCGCCTCGGCCGGCGGCGACCCCCGGCATGCCGTCGAGGCGTCCGGTGGGACCGTGCGCGTGCAGGACGAGGGATCCCAGCTCGTGGCACTGGCCTTGGCCGGCGCCGCGCCCATCACCGCCGGTGAGCGCTGGCTCGACCTGTGCGCGGGGCCAGGTGGCAAGACGGCGCTCCTCGCTGCTGTCGCCCGTGAGCATGACGTCACTCTGGAGGCGAACGAGGTCGTCCCGGTGAGGGCCCGATTGGTGCGCAAGGCACTGCGGGCCGTCCCCGGTGAGATCGAGGTGCACGAGCAGGACGGGCGGACTCTGGCCGCATCCCGGCCGGGGGAGTTCGACCGCATCCTCGTCGATGCCCCCTGCACGGGTCTGGGGGCGCTGCGGCGGCGCCCTGAAGCGAGGTGGCGGAAGTCCCCGGCCGACGTCGCCGAGCTCGTGCCGCTCCAGGTCGAGCTGCTCTCTGCCGCGCTCGATGCCCTCGCCCCTGGCGGCATCGTCGCGTATGTCACGTGCTCTCCTCATCTCGCGGAGACCACGGGCGTGGTGAAGGAGGTGCTCCGCGACCGTGCAGATGTGCGCGAGCTCGATGCGCGGGCCGTCATCGCGGATGTCGCCATGGCCCCGATCGATCTCGCGGACGACGGCAGGGTCGGTTCCGGCAGCGCACAGCTCTGGCCGCACCGTCACGGGACGGATGCGATGTTCCTCGCGCTCCTGCAGCGCTCATCGATCGACGACACCTCATCCGGGAAGGAAGACTAGGACTGTGGAACTCCCTCGCGCCCCGCGCATCAACCCGAGTATCCTCGCCGCCGACTTCGTGAACATGCAGGCGGATCTCGCAAAGATCGCGACCGCCGACTTCGCGCACGTCGACGTGATGGACAACCACTTCGTGCCCAACCTGACGTTCGGGCCGCAGATGGTGGAGCGCATCCAGGCCACCAGCCCGATCCCGCTCGACGTGCACCTGATGATCACGGACCCCGAGCGGTGGGCGCCCGAGTATGCCGAGATCGGCGCCGCGAGCGTGACTTTCCACCTCGAGGCCGCCGATGAGCCCGTCGCTCTCGCCCGTCGTCTTCGTGACATCGGTTCTCGAGCCGGGGTCGCGGTGAAGCCGGCGACACCTGTCGAATCGCTCTTCGAGGTCCTCGACGAGTTCGACCAGATCCTCGTGATGACCGTGGAGCCCGGCTTCGGCGGGCAGAGCTTCATGCCGGAGACGATGCCGAAGCTGCGCGCTCTCGCGGAAGAAGCCCGTCGGCGCGGCTCCCGTGTCTGGCTCCAGGTCGACGGCGGCATCTCGGACCGCACGATCGAGATCGCGTCCTCCGCGGGCGCCGATACATTCGTCGCGGGCTCGGCCGTGTACGGGGCTGACGACATCGAGGCGGCCGTCACCCGGCTGAGAGACCTCGCCCGAGCCGCTAGCCTGGAAGCGTGAAGACTTTCGACGAGCTGTTCGCCGAGCTCAGCGTCAAGGCCGAGACCCGCCCTGCCGGATCGGGCACCGTCGCCGAGCTCGACGGCGGCGTGCACACGATCGGCAAGAAGATCGTGGAAGAGGCCGCCGAGGTGTGGATGGCGTCGGAGTACGAGTCCGACGAGGCCGCCGCCGAGGAGATCTCCCAGCTGCTGTACCACGTCCAGGTGATGATGCTCGCGAAGGGGCTCAGCCTGCAGGACGTCTATCGACATCTGTGATGCGCTCCGTTCCGATCCCCTCGAACTGAAAGCCATCCATGCTGCGCATCGCTGTTCCCAACAAGGGCTCGCTCTCCGAGACCGCCGCCGACATGCTCGCCGAGGCGGGCTACGCCGGCCGTCGAGACCCCAAGACCCTGCACGTCATCGACGCCGACAACGACGTCGAGTTCTTCTTCCTCCGGCCCAAGGACATTGCCACGTATGTCGGCTCCGGCGCGATCGACGTCGGCATCACCGGTCGTGACCTGCTGCTCGATGCACGCATGCCCGGTGCGCGCGAGATCGAAGCTCTCGGCTTCGCCGGCTCGACGTTCCGCTTCGCCGCGCCGACCGGACGCTACACCGATGTGAGCGAGCTCGACGGGCTCCGCATCGCGACGTCGTACCCCGGCCTCGTCGACGCGTTCCTCGACGAGCGTGACATCGCCGTCGACCTGGTGCCCCTCGACGGCGCCGTGGAGTCCGCGGTCCGCCTCGGTGTCGCCGACGCCGTCGCCGATGTCGTCGAGACCGGTACGACGCTGCGTCAGGCCGGGCTCGAGGTGTTCGGCCCCGTGATTCTGGAGTCGGAGGCGGTGCTCATCGCCGGACCCGTCGACGCCGAGGGCGCGGACACGCTGCTTCGCCGCCTGCGCGGTGTGATGGTCGCTCGACGCTTCGTCATGATCGATTACGACCTTCCGGTCGCCCTCCTCGATGACGCCGTGAAGATCGCCGGGGGCGTGGAGTCGCCGACGGTCTCGCCGCTGCGTGACCCCGAGTGGGTGGCCGTGCGCGTCATGGTGGCTCGTTCCCGGGTCAACCCCGTGATGGACGCTCTCTACGCGCTGGGTGCACGGGCCATCCTCGTCACCGCGATCCACAACGCGAGGCTCTGATGACGCTCGCGAGCCGTGTCATCCCGTGTCTCGACGTCGCCGATGGGCGCGTCGTCAAGGGCGTGAACTTCGAGAACCTGCGCGACATGGGCGACCCCGTCGAGCTCGCCAGGCACTACGCGGCGCAGGGTGCAGACGAGATCACTTTCCTCGATGTCACCGCGACGGTCGACGCCCGCGCCACGACGTATGACGTCGTGCAGCGGACGGCGGAGCAGGTGTTCGTGCCGCTCACCGTCGGCGGGGGAGTGCGCAGCGTCGACGACGTGGCGCGCCTGCTTTCGGTCGGCGCGGACAAGGTCGGCGTGAACTCGGCGGCCATCGCGCGCCCGGAGCTCATCGGCGAGATCGCCGACCGCTTCGGTGCGCAGGTGCTCGTGCTCTCGCTCGACGTGAAGCGCGCGCCCACGACCCACTCGGGCTTCGTCGTCACCACGCACGGCGGCCGCACGCAGACCACTCTCGACGCCCTCGACTGGGCGCGGGAGGCGGCGGAGCGTGGAGCGGGCGAGCTGCTCGTGAACTCGATCGATGCGGACGGCACCAGAGACGGCTTCGACCTGGAGCTCGTGCGCCTGATGCGGGAGGCGGCGTCCGTGCCCGTCATCGCGTCGGGCGGTGCCGGAAAGGCATCGGACTTCGCGCCCGCCATCAAAGCCGGTGCCGACGCCGTGCTCGCGGCCAGCGTGTTCCACACCGGCGCGCTCACGGTCGGCGACGTCAAGGACGCGCTTCGCGCGGAGGGGGTTCTCGTCCGATGAGCGACGCGGAAGCACAGACGACATCCGTCGACGAGCGCATCGCGCAGGTCGCCTTCAACGCCGACGGGCTCGCGCCGGTCATCGTGCAGCAGTGGGACACGCGCGAGGTGCTGATGCTCGCCTGGGTCGACGCCGAGGCGCTGCGACGCACCCTGACCTCCGGACGGGCGACCTACTGGTCCCGGTCCCGCCGGGAGTACTGGCGCAAGGGCGACACGTCCGGACACATCCAGGTCGTGCACGAGGCGCGTCTGGACTGCGACGGCGATGCGATCCTGCTCCTCGTGGCCCAGACCGGCCCCGCCTGCCACACTGGCACGCGCACCTGCTTCGACACGAACGACCTCGAGGCCGTCACCGGAACGGATCGGTCATGAGCCTCGCGAAACGCGGTCGCGCGCTGTCCGTCTCCGGCTTCCTTCTCGCCGGGGCGATCGGCATCATCTCGTCGACTCAGACCTGGCTGACCGTGGAGCGCGCCGACGCGGGCGAGGCGATCCTGGTCCCCGGGGCGTCCGCCCTGGTGCTTCTCGCCCCGCTCAGCCTGGCTGTGCTCGCTCTCGGCGCCGCGCTGTCGATCGCGGGCAAGCCGGTGCGCCTCGTGTTCGGCGTGCTCGCGGCGGCGACAGCCGTGTTCCTCGGTTGGTCGACTCTCCAGCTGCTGCTCTCCGAACCCTTCGACGCCGTCGGGGCCACCGTGACCGAGGTGACCGGATTGGCGGGAGGCATGGCGGTCCATGAGGTGGTCGCGAGCATCGTGCCTTCGGCCTGGCCGTACATCGCGCTCGTGGGCTGGGCGATCCTGCTGGCGGCCTCGGTCGTGGTCCTCACGACGTGGCGCGGGTGGAAGGCCGGTGGACGCCGATACCGCACCGACCGCGTCGATGTCCCGCACGACGGGCCCGTCGATGCCGTCGATTCCTGGGACGAGCTGTCCCGGGGAACCGATCCGACACGCTGACCCCGATAGACTGAATCCGAACCGCACGTCGTCCCCCGGAGGAGAACATGACCAACCCGATCGCCGATCCCGGCCACGGACACTCGCCTGCCGCTTGGACCGCTGTGGTCATCATGCTGGTCGGCTTCGCCGCCGCCACGGTCGCGTTCTGCTTCGAGCAGCCCGTCCTCGTCATCGCCTCGGTGGCCCTCGTCCCGATCGGCGCGATCGTCGGCTGGGCGCTGGCAAAGGCCGGTTACGGCGTGAAGGGTCCGAAGTACGCTCCGAAGGCGCACTAATGGTGCTCGCCGACCTGACGGCCGGCGCTGTCGCAGACGCCGAGCGTCGCGCCCTGTCGCGACCGCTGGCCGCCCTCGAGCGAGACGCTCTCGCCCGTCCCGCAGCGAAGGACGCACTCTCGTTCCTCGCCCCTGCGGATCGCGTGAAGATCATCGCCGAGGTCAAGCGTGCGAGTCCCTCGAGAGGCGCACTCGCCGACATCCCCGACCCGGCTCTTCAGGCATCGCTATATGAGACGGGCGGTGCGTCCGCGATCAGCGTGCTCACGGAGGAGCGTCGTTTCGGTGGCAGCCTCGCCGACCTCGAGGCGGTCACGGCGCGGGTCTCGCTCCCCGTGCTGCGCAAGGACTTCATCGCGTCCCGCTACCAGGTGCTCGAGGCGCGTGCAGCCGGCGCCGATCTCGTCCTGCTCATCGTCGCCGGCCTCGAGCCCGACGTGCTGCGTGATCTTTTCGGCTTCATCGGCGAGCTGGGCATGACGCCGCTCGTCGAGACGCATTCCGCTGATGAGCTCGAAGCCGCGGTCGACCTCGGCGCCCCCCTGATCGGCGTCAACGCGCGGGACCTGAAGACCCTCGAACTCGATCGTGACCTGTTCGGGCGCCTGGTCGAGCGCATCCCCGACACGGCCGTCAAGATCGCGGAGTCGGCGGTGCTCACTCCGGCTGACGTCGTGCACTACCGTTCCGCGGGCGCCGACGTCGTGCTGATCGGCGAGGCGCTCGTGACCGGCGACCCCGTCGCCACCCTCAAGAGTTTCCTGGAGGCATGATGAGCCTGCGCGACCAGCACGGCCCCTTCTTCGGCGAGTTCGGCGGGCGGTACATGCCCGAGTCGCTCATCGCGGCGATCGATGAGCTCACGGTGGCCTACGAGGCCGCGATCGTCGACCCGTCGTTCCGCGACGAGCTCGCGCATCTGCTCAGCTCCTATGCCGGGCGCCCCTCCGCGATCACTGAGGTCCCGAGATTCGCCGAACATGCCGGCGGTGCGCGCATCTTCCTCAAGCGCGAAGACCTCAACCACACCGGGTCCCACAAGATCAACAACGTGCTCGGCCAGGCTCTGCTCACCAAGCGCCTCGGCAAGACCCGCGTGATCGCGGAGACCGGTGCCGGACAGCACGGCGTGGCGACGGCGACGGCGGCAGCGCTGTTCGGTCTGGACTGCACCATCTACATGGGCGAGGTCGACACCGAACGGCAGGCGCTCAACGTGGCTCGCATGCGCCTCCTCGGCGCCGAGGTGGTCCCGGTGACCTCCGGCTCGCGCACGCTCAAGGACGCGATCAACGACGCCTATCGCGACTGGGTCGCTTCGGTGGAGACCACCAACTACATCTTCGGCACGGCGGCGGGTCCGCACCCGTTCCCGGCGATGGTCCGCGACTTCCAGAAGATCATCGGCGAAGAGGCCCGCGCGCAGCTGCTCGACGAAGTGGGACGGCTTCCCGATGCGGTCATGGCGTGCGTCGGCGGCGGCTCCAATGCGATCGGCATGTTCGACGCGTTCCTCGACGACGAGGGTGTCCGACTCTACGGGGTCGAGGCCGCCGGCGACGGCGTCGACACCGAGAAGCACGCGGCATCGATCGAGCGCGGCCGCCCTGGCGTGCTCCACGGTGCGAAGACCTACGTCCTCCAGGATGCCGACGGCCAGACGATCGAGTCCCACTCCATCTCGGCCGGTCTCGACTACCCCGGTGTCGGCCCCGAGCACTCCTGGCTCGCCGACATCGGTCGCGCCGAGTACATCCCGGCGACCGACGACGAGGCGATGCAGGCGTTGCGTCTGCTCAGCCGGACCGAAGGGATCATCCCCGCCATCGAATCGGCACACGCCCTCGCCGGGGCCCTGCGCATCGGTCGCGAGCTCGGCCCCGACGGCTTGATCGCCGTCTGCCTGTCCGGTCGCGGCGACAAGGACATGGACACCGCGGCCCGCTACTTCCAGCTCTACGACGAGGCCGCTCTGGCCCACGACGTCGAGCAGGAGAGCGAAGAGGAAGGACGCATCGCGAAGGGGGAACCGCAGCTGTGAGCCGCGTCGAACAAGCCATCCAGCGTGCGCAGGACGCCGGCCGCAGCGCCTTCGTCGGGTACCTGCCCGTCGGCTTCCCCGATCTCGAGACGAGCATCCAGGCAGCCATCGCCCTGGCCGAGAACGGCGTCGACATCATCGAGCTGGGACCGCCGTACAGCGACCCGGTGATGGACGGCGCGATCATCCAGGAGGCGACCACCAAGGCTCTGGCTGCGGGTTTCCGGATGGCCGACCTCTTCACGGCGATCCGCGCCATCACGGCGGCCACCGATGTCCCCGTGCTCGTGATGACCTACTGGAACCCTGTTCTGCAGTACGGCATCGATCGCTACGCGGATGACCTGCTCGCCGCGGGCGGTGCTGGGCTCATCACGCCGGACATCACGCCGGACGCGGCAGGGGAGTGGATCGCAGCCAGCGAGCGGACCGGCCTCGACCGGGTGTTCCTGGCGGCGCCGACCTCCTCCGATGAACGACTCGACCTGGTGGTGAAGTCCTCCACGGGGTTCGTGTACACGGTCTCGACGATGGGCATCACGGGGGAGCGCGCCGAACTCGACCGCGCTGCCCGCACCCTCGTCGGACGCCTGCGGGCGCACGGAGCTCACCGCGCCTGCGTCGGAATCGGCATCTCCACCGCCGAGCAGATCGCCGGAGTCTCCGAGTACGCCGACGGCGCCATCGTCGGCACAGCGCTCGTCCGCGCTCTGCGTGACGGCGGAGTACCGGCCCTCGCAGAAGTCACCCGAAACCTGGCCTCCGGCACCTCGTCGGCACGCCCCGATCACGAGAACTAGAATCGCACTCATGTCACTCGCGCTCCACAGCACCTTCACGAACGTGCTCGCCAGCATCCCGAGCCCCACGGTCTCGTATTTCGACCTCGGGCCGATCCGGATCCACTTCTACGCGCTGTGCATCATCGCCGGCATCATCGCCGCGACGTTCCTGACCAACCACCGCCTCACCAAGCGTGGAGCGGAGCCGTGGGTCGTGATCGACATCTCGATCCTCGCAGTGCCGCTGGCGATCATCGGCGCGCGCATCTTCCACGTGCTCACCCACCCGAACGACTACTTCGGCGAGGGTATCAACACCTGGAACCCGTTCCAGCCAGGCTCCGTCTGGGCCATCTGGGAGGGCGGCATCGCGATCTTCGGCGCGCTCATCGGCGGTGCCATCGGTGCGTACCTCGGGTGCCGCTGGACAGGCATCCGCTTCTGGACGTTCGCCGACGCGCTGGCACCCGGTCTGCTGCTGGCACAGGCCATGGGTCGCTTCGGCAACTGGTTCAACAACGAACTCTTCGGGCTTCCCACCGATCTGCCCTGGGGTCTGGAGATCCCGTCCACCAACTCGGCCTTCCCCCCTGGACTTCCCGAGGGCACGCTGTTCCATCCCACCTTCCTGTACGAGGTGATCTGGAACGGTCTCGGCGTCATCGTCCTGCTGTGGCTCGGTCGCAAGCTCTTCTTCCAGTGGGGTCGCCTCTTCGCGATCTACCTGATCTGGTACAGCGCCGGTCGCATCCTCTGGGAGTCGATCCGCATCGATCCGAGCGAGATCATCCTGGGCCTGCGCAGCAACGTCCTCGCGGCCATCATCGGCGTGCTCATCGGTGTCGCGATCCTCATCGTGCAGACGCGTCGTCACCCCGGACTGGAGCCGTCACCGTACCAGCCCGGCCGCGAACGGACCGACCCGGACGCTGTTGTACAATCGCAGGACAATACCTCTGACTTCGTAGACGTGAGCGAGCCTCCGGCCGAAGAAGTCACCGCAGGAGCCACCGCCACAAGCACTGCTCCCACGAGCGAGGGCGGCTCTCGATAACGCCGCCTCGTAGCGGGAGAACCATTGCACTGAACGAGCGGGCCGACGTCGTCCCCGGGTTTCACTCGAAGATCTGAGGACGGTAACTGGTGTACTTCCAGCCCCCTTACGGCGCCTCCGGCGCATACCCCCCGAAGCAGGGCATGTACAACCCGGCGTTCGAGAAGGACGCCTGCGGCCTCGCCATGGTCGCGACCCTGCGCGGCGAAGCCGGGCATGACATCATCGCGTTGGCCCTCGAGGCCCTGCGCAACCTGGAGCACCGCGGAGCCATCGGCTCGGATGCGGGCACCGGGGACGGCGCCGGCATCCTGACGCAGATGCCCGATGCGTTCCTCCGCGCCGTGGTCGGGTTCGAACTGCCGCCGGTAGGGGAGTACGCCGCAGGACTGGCGTTCTTGCCTCGCGATTCCAGCGAGCGCCGCCAGCAGAAGGCCGGCATCGAGAAGATCGCCCGTTCCGAGGGGCTTCGCGTCCTCGGCTGGCGTGAGGTTCCCACGGCCAACGAGAACCTCGGCAAGCTCGCCGATGAGGCGCGTCCCGCGTTCGAGCAGCTCTTCGTCAGCGCGGGCGGAGCGACGCACTCCGATGCGCCCCTCACGGGGATCGCGCTCGACCGCGTCGCCTACCGTCTGCGCAAGCGCGCCGGTCACGAACTCGGTGCCTATTTCGTCTCGCTCTCCGCCCGCACCCTCGGGTACAAGGGCATGGTCACCACCCTGCAGCTGGAGCCGTTCTATCCCGACCTGCAGGACGAGCGCTTCGCCTCGGAGCTCGCCGTGGTGCACTCCCGCTACTCCACGAACACCTTCCCGTCGTGGCCGCTCGCGCAGCCGCTGCGCATGCTCGCCCACAACGGCGAGATCAACACCGTCGGCGGCAACCGCAACTGGATGCGCGCCCGCCAATCGCAGCTGGAATCCGAGCTCCTCGGCGACATCACGCCGCTGCTTCCCATCTGCACCGACGGCGCCAGCGACTCCGCCTCGTTCGACGAGGTGCTCGAGCTGCTCACGCTGACCGGGCGCAGCCTGCCGCACGCGATCATGATGATGGTGCCGGAGGCCTACGAGAAGCAGGCCGACATCTCTCCGGAGCTGCGCTCGTTCTACGAGTACCACTCCAACCAGATGGAGCCGTGGGACGGACCGGCCGCTCTCATCTTCACGGACGGGACCCTCGTCGGCGCGACGCTCGACCGCAACGGTCTGCGTCCTGGACGCTGGACGGAGACGACCGACGGACTGGTCGTCATCGGATCCGAGACCGGCGTTCTCCAGTTCGAACCGGAGCGCATCAAGCGTCGCGGCCGCCTGCAGCCGGGCAAGATGTTCCTGGTCGACACATCGCAGCGTCGGATCATCGAGGACAGCGAGCTCAAGCACGATCTCGCCACGATGCACCCGTGGCAGGAGTGGCTCGACGCCGGCGCCGTGCGTCTTGCCGAGCTTCCCGAGCGTGAGCACATCGTGCACCCGCCGGCGTCGATCACCCGTCGTCAGCGGACCTTCGGCTACACCGAGGAAGAGGTCCGCATCCTTCTCACGCCGATGGGTCAGACCGGTGTCGAGCCGCTCGGCGCGATGGGCTCTGACACGCCGATCGCCGTGCTCAGCAAGCGTCCGCGGTTGCTGTTCGACTACTTCACCCAGCAGTTCGCCCAGGTGACCAACCCGCCGCTCGACTCGATCCGCGAAGAGGTCGTCACGAGCCTCAAGCTGGGCCTCGGGCCGGAGAGCAACCTGCTCACCTGGGGGCCGGAGCACACGCGTACGGTGTCTCTGGACTTCCCGGTGATCGACAACGACGAGCTCGCGAAGATCCGCCACATCGACAAGGCCATGCCCGGTCGATCGAGCGCGACGATCCGCGGCCTCTACCACTTCGACGCCGGCCCCCAGACGCTCGCCGACCGGCTCACCGAGATGTGCGCCGAGGTGGACGAGGCCATCGAGAACGGTGCCGAGTTCATCATCCTGTCGGACCGTGACTCGAACAAGGATCTGACACCGATCCCGTCCCTGCTCATGGTCTCGGCGATCCACCACCACCTCATCCGGCGCGAGAACCGCATGAAGGTCGGTCTCATCGTCGAAGCCGGAGACGTCCGCGAAGTGCATCATGTCGCGACCCTGATCGGCTACGGTGCCTCCGCCGTCAACCCGTACCTCGCGATGGAGACGGTAGAGCACCTCGTGCGCACCGGCTACATCACGGGCATCACGACCGAGAAGGCCGTCAAGAACCTGATCTACGCGCTCGGCAAGGGCGTGTTGAAGATCATGTCGAAGATGGGCATCTCCACCGTGTCGTCCTATGCCGGTGCTCAGGTGTTCGAGGCGGTCGGCCTCAGCCAGGAGTTCATCGACGCGTACTTCACGCGCACCGAGTCGAAGCTCGGCGGCATCGGCATCGAGGAGATCTTCGCCGAGAACCAGGCGCGCCACGACTACGCCTATCCGGAGGATGCGGCAGCACGTGCGCACGAGAGGCTCTGGACGGGCGGCGAGTACCAGTGGCGCCGCGACGGCTCTCCGCACCTTTTCAATCCGGAGACGGTGTTCAAGCTGCAGCATTCGACGCGGACGCGACGTTACGACATCTTCCGCGAGTACACGAAGCTCGTCGATGAGCAGGCCGCCGAGCTGAAGACCCTGCGCGGACTGTTCACGCTGCGCACCGGCACTCGCAAGCCCGTGCCGCTGGACGAGGTGGAGCCCGTCTCCGCCATCGTCAAGCGCTTCTCCACGGGGGCGATGAGCTACGGCTCCATCTCCAAGGAGGCGCACGAGACGCTCGCCGTCGCGATGAACAGCATCGGCGCGAAGTCGAACACCGGTGAGGGCGGCGAGGATCCGGACCGCCTGGTCGACCCCGAGCGTCGCAGCTCGATCAAGCAGGTCGCGTCGGGGCGGTTCGGGGTGACGAGCCTGTACCTCACCGAGGCGGACGACATCCAGATCAAGCTCGCCCAGGGTGCCAAGCCCGGCGAGGGAGGCCAGCTGCCGCCGACCAAGGTGTACCCCTGGGTCGCGCGTACCCGTCACGCCACCGCCGGTGTGGGACTGATCTCCCCGCCGCCGCATCACGACATCTACTCGATCGAAGACCTGAAGCAGCTGATCTTCGACCTGAAGAGGGCGAACCCCGAGGCCCGCATCCACACCAAGCTGGTGAGCCAGTCGGGCATCGGCGCGGTGTCGGCCGGTGTCGCGAAGGCGCTGAGCGACGTGATCCTGGTCTCGGGTCACGACGGTGGAACAGGTGCGAGCCCGTTGAACTCGCTGAAGCACGCGGGCACACCGTGGGAGCTCGGCCTCGCGGAGACGCAGCAGACGCTCATGCTCAACGGCATGCGGGATCGCGTCGTGGTGCAGGTCGACGGCCAGCTCAAGACCGGCCGCGACGTCATCATCGGTGCGCTGCTCGGCGCGGAGGAGTTCGGCTTCGCCACCGCTCCGCTCGTCGTCAGCGGCTGCATCATGATGCGCGTCTGCCACCTGGACACGTGCCCCGTCGGTGTCGCCACGCAGAACCCGGTTCTGCGCGAGCGGTTCACGGGCAAGCCCGAGTTCGTCGTGAACTTCATGGAGTTCATCGCCGAAGAGGTGCGTGAGCTCCTCGCCGAGCTCGGCTACCGCTCGATCGACGAGATCATCGGCCGTGCCGACCTCATCGAGGTCAACGCCGCGGTCGAGCACTGGAAGGCCGAGGGGCTCGACCTCACTCCGGTGCTGGAAGGCCCGGTGTTCCCGGCAGGCGAACCGCGTCGTAGCGCACGCACCCAGGACCACGAGCTCGAGAAGCACTTCGACGTGAAGCTGATCGACATCGCGAAGGGCGCGCTGCTCAACGGCGAGCCCGTCGTGGTCGAGCTGCCCATCGCCAACACCGAACGTGCGGTGGGGACGATGCTCGGTCATCAGGTGACGTCACGGCACGGAGCAGACGGTCTGCCGCAGGGCACCATCGATGTGACTCTGCACGGCACCGCCGGTCAGTCGCTCGGGGCGTTCCTGCCGCCGGGTATCGTCCTGCGGCTCGAGGGCGATGCCAACGACTACGTCGGCAAGGGGCTCTCGGGCGGCGACATCACGATCCGTCCGCCGCGAGGCTCCAAGATCGCGCCGCACGAGAACGTGATCGCCGGCAACGTGATCGGCTACGGCGCGACCTCGGGGACGATGTTCATCTCGGGCGTCGTCGGCGAGCGTTTCCTCGTCCGCAACTCGGGTGCGACCGCCGTGGTCGAGGGCGTGGGCGACCACGCTCTGGAGTACATGACCGGTGGGCTCGCGGTGATCCTCGGCTCGACCGGACGGAACTTCGGCGCCGGGATGTCCGGGGGAGTGGCCTACGTGCACGCCCTCGACACCAGCAAGGTGAACGCGCAGTCGCTCGGGAGCGGCGAGCTGCTCCTCGAGCCGCTCGACCGCGCGGATCTCGAAGTGCTGCGGAGCCTGCTGGTCGCGCATGTCGAGCGCACCGCGTCTCCGCTGGCCGCGGGTCTTCTCGAGAACTTCGAGGCGGCAGCCGCAGAGTTCGTGAAGGTGCTCCCTCGTGACTTCGCCGCCGTGCGGAGCATGCGCGAGGAGGCGCTGGCCGAGGGGATCGACCCCGACGGCGACATCGTGTGGAACCGCATCCTGGAGGTGACCGGTGGCTGACCCCAAAGGCTTTCTGAAGGTGACCGAGCGGGAGGTTCCCGCGCGTCGTCCCGTTCCCGTGCGCATCATGGACTGGAAAGAGGTCTATGAGCCCGGCGACAAGCAGGTCCTGCGCCGTCAGGCAGGGCGCTGCATGGACTGCGGCGTGCCGTTCTGCCATCAGGGGTGCCCGCTCGGCAACCTGATCCCGGAGTGGAACGACTTGACGTGGCGAGGCGAGGGTCGCGCGGCGATCGAGCGCCTGCACGCGACGAACAACTTCCCGGAGTTCACGGGGCGGCTCTGCCCTGCGCCGTGCGAGAGCTCGTGCGTGCTCGGTATCAACCAGCCGGCTGTGACCATCAAGCAGATCGAGGTCTCGATCATCGACGAGGCCTTCTCGAAGGGCTGGGTCGAGCCGGAGCCGCCGGAGCGGCTGACGGGCAAGACGGTTGCAGTGGTCGGTTCCGGTCCTGCGGGACTCGCCGCTGCCCAGCAGCTCACCCGTGCCGGGCACACCGTCGCGGTCTTTGAGCGTGACGACCGCATCGGCGGACTGCTGCGCTACGGCATCCCCGACTTCAAAATGGAGAAGACGCAGCTCGAGTCCCGCCTTCGCCAGATGCAGGAGGAGGGCACCCGCTTCCGCGCCGGCGTCGAGATCGGCAAGGACATCTCCTGGCCGGACCTGCGCGCCCGGTACGACGCGGTGGTGATCGCCACAGGCTCCACGGTTCCGCGTGACCTCGCGATCCCCGGCCGCGACCTGGACGGCGTCCATTTCGCCATGGAGTACCTCGTCGAGTCGAACCATGCGGTGGCGGGCGACAAGGTGACGGATCAGATCAGCGCCGAGGGCAAGCACGTCATCGTGATCGGCGGTGGCGACACGGGTGCGGACTGCATCGGAACCGCGCACCGGCAGGGCGCACTCAGCGTCACCAACCTCGCGATCGGCAAGCAGCCGGGCGACACCCGTCCCGACCACCAGCCGTGGCCGATGATGCCGACCCTGTTCGAGGTCTCCTCCGCTCACGAAGAGGGCGGAGAGCGTGTGTTCCTCGCCTCCACCGTCGAGTTCCTCGGCAACGACGTCGGCGAGGTCCGTGCACTGCGCGTGGCGGAGACGGAGTTCGTCGATGGTCGGCGTGTGCCCAAGAGCGGCACTGAGCGGGAGATCCCGGCCGATCTCATCCTGATCGCCATGGGCTTCACCGGACCGGAGCAGGACGGCTACACCGAGGAGACGCTTCCCCAGGTGACCGATCGGGGTGCGTTCCGGCGCGACTCCTCCTACGAGTCGACGGTGCCGGGCGTGTTCGTCGCCGGCGACGCCGGCCGTGGACAGTCGCTCATCGTGTGGGCCATCGCCGAGGGGCGTGCAGCCGCGGCCAACGTCGACCGGTTCCTGATGGGCACCACCGTGCTCCCGGAGCCGGTGCGTCCGAGCGATGTCGCGATCGGACTCCAGCCCGCGTAGGCTGAGGCCGGCACCGTCGCCTGATTCACCATCCCCCACTTCTACCCTGGAGCAATCTTTGAGACGCGCGAAAATCGTCGCCACCCTGGGCCCCGCCACCTCCACCTATGAGACGGTGCGCGCACTGATCGATGCGGGCGTGGACGTCGCCCGACTGAACCTCAGCCACGGTGACTACTCCGTGCACGAGAACAACTACGCCAACGTGCGCCGTGCCGCTGAGGACGCTGGTCGCCCCGTCGCGATCCTCGTCGACCTGCAGGGTCCGAAGATCCGTCTCGGCAAGTTCGAGGGCGGACCCTACGAACTCGCCAAGGGCGACATCTTCAAGATCACCACCGAGGACATCATCGGCAACAAGGAGATCTCCGGAACGACGTTCAAGGGGCTCCCGCAGGACGTCAAGCCCGGTGACTTCCTCCTCATCGACGACGGCAAGGTCCGCGTCGAGGTCGTCGAGACCGACGGTGTGACGGTCACCACCAAGGTCATCGTCGCCGGAGCGGTCTCGAACAACAAGGGCATCAACCTGCCCGGCGTCGCCGTGAACGTCCCCGCGCTGAGCGAGAAGGACGAGGAGGACCTCCGTTGGGGTCTGCGCATCGGCGCCGACCTGATCGCGCTGTCCTTCGTGCGCAACGCCGCCGATGTCATCCGCGTCCACGAGATCATGGCGGAGGAGGGCGTCCGCGTCCCCGTCATCGCCAAGGTCGAGAAGCCGCAGGCGGTCGACGCGCTCGAGGAGATCATCGACGCGTTCGACTCGATCATGGTGGCCCGCGGCGACCTGGGCGTCGAGCTGCCGCTCGAGGCAGTCCCGATCGTGCAGAAGCGCGCCGTCGAGATCGCCCGCCGCATGGCGAAGCCGGTCATCGTCGCGACGCAGATGCTCGAGTCGATGATCAACAGCCCTGTGCCGACTCGCGCCGAGACGTCTGACGTCGCGAATGCCGTGCTCGACGGCGCCGACGCTGTGATGCTCTCGGGCGAGACCAGCGTGGGAGACTACCCGGTCGTCGTGGTCGAGACCATGGCGCGCATCATCGAGTCGACTGAGGAGCACGGCCTGGAGCGCATCGCGCCGCTCACGGCCAAGCCCCGCACGCAGGGTGGTGCGATCACCCTCGCCGCGCTCGAGGTCGCCGAGTTCGTCGACGCGAAGTTCCTCTGCGTCTTCACGCAGTCCGGTGACTCCGCCCGTCGCCTGTCGCGTCTGCGCTCGCGCATCCCGATGATCGCCTTCACCCCGGAGCCCGGCATCCGTCGCCGCATGGCGCTTACGTGGGGTATCCGCTCGACGCTGGTCGACATGGTCCAGCACACCGACCTGATGTACCACCAGGTCGATGAGTATCTGCTCGGCAACGGTCTGGCAGAAGAAGGGGACAAGGTCGTCGTGATCTCCGGTTCCCCTCCCGGAATCGTCGGATCCACGAACGACCTTCGCGTGCACAAGGTCGGCGATGCGATCCGCGGTGCCGCGCCGATCTACAAGGCCGGCGTCTGACGTACGTCATCCAGAGGGGGTGGGACTTCGGTCCTGCCCCCTCTGTCGTCCGCTTCGGGTAGCTTTCAGGCATGGAAACGCATCGCCGTCGAAGGAGGCCGTCATCGGCGTGCTGAGGAACGCGCGATGGTGGATAGCCGATTACGCGTACGCGGGGTACTGGCAGGTCCGTGCGGCATTCGACCGCACCGATCCGTCGTCTTTCGTCTCCGGAGATGCTGCACACATCGTCGTGCTCCCCGGCGTCTACGAGACCTGGCGGTTCCTGCAGCCGCTCGTCGTCGCGATGCATGAACGTGGTCATCCGGTGCACATCGTCGAGGCGCTCCACCGGAATGAGCGTCCTGTGGCCGAGATGGCCGCGGTCGTGGCGGCGTTCCTCGAGGAGCGCGGGCTCGAAGACGTGATCCTCGTCGCGCACAGCAAGGGCGGCCTTGCGGGGAAGACCGTGATGACCGGTCCGGCGGGCACGCGCGTGCGGTCGATGCTCGCGATCGCCGCACCGTTCGGCGGGTCGCGCTATGCGCGGTTGATGCTCTCCAGAACGCTTCGTGCGTTCTCACCGCGCGACCCGTCGATCGTGGATCTGGCGCAGCAGGTGACGGTGAACGAGCGGATCGTCTCGGTGTACGCGGCGTTCGACCCTCACATCCCCGAAGGCAGCGAACTGGCCGGCGCCAAGAACGTGCGCCTCGATACGGGCGGGCACTTCCGGATCCTCGCGCATCCACGCGTTCTGGCGGAGCTCGCGGTGCTCGCGGAATAGTCGATCAGTCGCCCGCGCCGGAATTCGCGCGTTCGTTCGATCGATGTTGGGTGCCGGCGGTGGGACTCGAACCCACACGCCCTTTCGGACAAAGCATTTTGAGTGCTCCGCGTCTGCCATTCCGCCACGCCGGCTCGTGTGTCGCGTCTACGACTTTAGCGCAGAGCAGGAGGCGCGACCGTCCGCGCCGAGCGCCTGAGGCCTGCAGACAGGGGCACTCCACTAGGATGGGTGTGTGACAGAGCAAGAAGAGCAGGCTGAGCAGCCCACGTCATCCGCACCCCGACGCGTCGTCGTCGCCGAAGATGAGTCGCTGATCCGTCTCGACATCGTCGAGATCCTCCGCGACAACGGCTTCGATGTGGTCGGCGAGGCCGGTGACGGGGAGACCGCGGTCGCTCTGGCCACTGAGCTCCGCCCCGACCTGGTCATCATGGATGTCAAGATGCCTCAGCTCGACGGCATCAGCGCGGCCGAGAAGCTGCACAAGGGCAACATCGCCCCGGTCGTGCTCCTGACGGCGTTCAGCCAGAAGGAGCTCGTCGAGCGTGCCAGCGAGGCCGGCGCCCTCGCCTACGTCGTGAAGCCGTTCACGCCGAACGACCTCCTTCCGGCGATCGAGATCGCGCTGGCCCGCCACGAGCAGATCATCACGCTCGAGGCAGAGGTCGCCGACATGGTCGAGCGCTTCGAGACCCGCAAGCTCGTCGACCGGGCCAAGGGTCTGCTCAACGAGAAGATGGGGCTGAGCGAGCCCGAGGCCTTCCGCTGGATCCAGAAGGCCTCCATGGACCGTCGTCTCACGATGCAGGACGTCGCGAAGGCGATCATCGAGCAGCTGGCTCCCAAGAAGTAGCGGTGAGCGCCGGATCCTTCCGGCTCGATTCCGAGCACATCCTCAGGCCCGTGCGCCTGGGCGACGGTGCCGCCCTTTCGCGTGCGTATCTGGCGAACCGCGAGCATCTCGCGCCGTGGGAGCCGACGCGCTCGGAGGCGTTCTTCACCGCTGCCTCGCAGGAGGCGCATGCACAGCACTGTGTGGACGACGCATCGGCCGGACGCGGCATCCGCTTCGTGATCGAGTCCGACGATGGTGAGATCCGCGGACGGATGAACCTCAACAACATCGTCCGCGGGGCGTTCTGGAGCGCAGACCTCGGTTACTGGGTGGATGCGACGCGCGTGCACCGTGGGCTCGCGAGCCGCGCGGTCGCGAGGGTGATCGAGCACTCCCGCACCGAGCTGCGGCTGCACCGACTCCAGGCGGCCACGTTGCTGCACAACCTCGGCTCGCAGCGGGTGCTGCTCGGAAACGGATTCGAGCGCATCGGGATGGCGCCGAAGTACCTCCTGATCGCGGGGGAGTGGCAGGATCATCTGCTGTTCCAGCGCCTGCTGGAGGAACCGCTCAGCGCCCGGCGGGAAGGTCCTTGATCATGTTGGTGATGCGGATGGTCGAGCAACGACGACCCTGATCGTCAGTCACCACGATCTCGTGCACCGTGATGCTCCGTCCCAGGTGCACGGGCGTGCAGACGCCGGTGACCAGACCAGAGGTCGCCGACCGCGTGTGTGTCGCATTGATGTCCACCCCGACAGCGAGCCTTCCGGCACCGGCGTGCAGATTGGCAGCCATCGAGCCGAGTGACTCTCCGAGCACGACGTAGGCCCCGCCGTGCATGAGTCCGACGGGCTGGGTGTTGCCCTCGACCGGCATCGTCGCGACGCAGCGCTCGACGCTGAACTCGACGAACTCCATGCCCATCTTCTCGGCGAGGGCGCCCATTCCCCGGGCCGTCGCCCAGTCGAGTCCCTCGCTCATCGCGACATCGCCCATGCATCCTCCTCAGCGGGTGTCCGTCGTCCTCGTTAGGCTGACAGGGTGACGGACTCCGCAAAGCCTACCCTCATGGTCGTCGACGGCCACTCGCTCGCCTACCGCGCCTTCTTCGCGCTCCCGGTCGACAACTTCACGACCAAGGACAAGCAGCACACGAACGGCATCTACGGGTTCCTGTCGATGCTGGTCAACCTCATCAAGGCGGAGAAGCCGACGCATCTCGCGATCGCCTTCGACACCTCGCGGCACTCCTTCCGCACCGATGAGTACCCCGAGTACAAGGCCACACGGTCCGAGTCGCCGCAGGAGTTCAAGGGGCAGATCCCGCTGCTGCAGGACTGCCTCGCCGCCATGTCCATCCCGGTCCTGACGAAGGAGGGGATCGAGGCGGACGACATCCTCGCCACCCTCGCGTCCCAAGGCGCCGAACAGGGCTTCGAAGTGCTCGTCGTCTCGGGGGACCGCGACACCATCCAGCTCGTCAACGAAGACGTCACGCTGCTGTATCCGTCGGTGCAGGGGGTCTCCCAACTCAAGCGCTACGACCCGGCGACCGTTCAGGAGCGTTACGGGGTGCGACCCGAGCAGTACCCGGATATCGCCGCGCTCGTGGGCGAGACCAGCGACAATCTGCCCGGCGTGCCGAAGGTCGGCGAGAAGACGGCGGTCAAATGGCTCACGCAGTTCGGCTCGCTCGATGAACTGATCGCCCGCGCCGACGAGATCAAGGGCGTCGTCGGAGGCAACCTCCGCGACCACATCGAAGACGTCCGTCGCAACCGCAAGCTCAACCGTCTGCTCACCGACGTCGAGCTTCCGGTGGGCCCGGCTGACCTCGCCGTCGCACCGATCGATGCGCAGGCCGTGCGCGACATCTTCGCCCGTCTCGAGTTCCGCACCCTGCTGCCGCGGGTGTTCGAGGCCGTCGGTGCCGGCGACGTCGCTGACGACCCTGCCTCCGTCGTGGTGCTCCCGGTGCCCGTCGAGGCGCCTGCGGCCGACCTCGCGAGTTGGGCTGCGGCGCAGGAAGGCGATGTCGCGCTCCGCGTCACGACCCAGGGCGGTGTCCCCGTACGCATCGGTGTTGCCACGCTGACCGAAGTACGTGAAGCCGATTGGTCGGATGAGGCCGCGGGCGCTCTGCGCGGATGGTTGGAGTCCGACGCACCGAAGGTGCTCCACGACGCGAAGCCGCAGGTGAAGGCGCTGATCCGCCAGGGCATCCGCCTTCGCGGGCTCGCATACGACACGAGTCTGGCCGGCTGGCTGCTGCGACCGAGCTTCCCCGACAAGACCCTCTCCGACCTCGTCGAGCGCTACCTGGGGGAGAAGCTCCCCGAGGCCGATCCTTCCCAGCTCGTCCCCGAGACCGAGGGTGCGACGCCGTCTCAGGAGGCGTGGTTCGCTCTGCGAGTTGCCGATGCTCTCCGCGAGGACATCCCGGAGTCGGTCGCGAAGGTCCTCGACGACATCGAGCTGCCCACGCTGCTCACCCTCGCCGACATGGAGGTCGCGGGTGTCGCCGTGTCGCACGACGTGCTGTCGACCTTCTCGGGTGAGCTCGCGGCCCGAGCGGAGGGCCTCGCACAGGAGGCGTTCTCCGTCGTCGGCCGCGAGTTCAACCTCGGCTCGCCCAAGCAGCTGCAGGAGGTGCTGTTCGAAGACCTGCAGCTGCCGAAGACCCGCAAGACCAAGACCGGCTACTCGACCGACGCTGCGGTGCTCGCCGATCTGCAGGAGAGCAACCCGCATCCGTTCCTGAGCCTGCTGCTGCAGCACCGTGAGGCCACGAAGCTGCGCCAGATCATCGAGTCGCTCGATTCGGCGATCGGAGACGACCACCGTGTGCACACCACGTACGTGCAGACGGGAAGCCAGACCGGACGGCTCTCGAGCACCGACCCGAACCTGCAGAACATCCCGGTGCGCACCGAGGAGTCACGCCGCATCCGCAGTGCTTTCGAGGTGGGCCAAGGGTATGAGGCTCTGCTCACCGCTGACTACTCCCAGATCGAGATGCGCATCATGGCGCACCTCTCCGGCGACGAGGGGCTGATCGAGGCCTTCAACAGCGGGGAAGACCTGCACCGTTTCGTCGGAGCGCGCGTGTTCGGTGTCGAGCCGAGCGATGTCACGGCGGCGATGCGCACCAAGGTCAAGGCGATGTCCTACGGTCTGGTCTATGGGCTCTCCGCGTTCGGCCTCTCCAAGCAGCTGCGCATCGAGCAGTCCGAGGCCAAGCAGCTCATGATCGAGTACTTCGCGCGGTTCGGCGCCGTGCGCGACTACCTGCGTGCATCCGTGATGAAGGCGAAGGAGGTCGGCTACACCGAGACCATCTTCGGCCGCCGTCGACCGTTCCCCGACCTCGCGAGTCCGAACCGCGTGCTCCGCGAGAACGCCGAGCGGGCCGCCCTCAACGCTCCGATCCAGGGCAGTGCCGCCGACATCATGAAGATCGCGCTGCTGCACATCCACGACGACCTCCGGTCCGAGAACCTCTCCTCGCGGGTGCTGTTGCAGATCCACGACGAACTCGTGGTCGAGGTCGCGCCGGGGGAGTGGGACGCCACGGAGCGGATCGTCCGCGCGCGGATGGGCGATGCTGCCGAGCTGTCCGTGCCGCTCGATGTGCAGGTCGGTCGGGGTCGCGATTGGAACGAAGCCGCGCACTGACCTCCGGCGGTGGGAGGGGGCCGGGGATTAGGCTGAAAGGTATGACTTCAGCTCCTCGCACCCCCTCTGCCATCGACGCCGTCGCCGATGAATGGGTCGACACGATCGCGGTACTGGCTCCCACACTCGGGACGTACATCGGCCGCGACGAGGTGAACGACCGCTTCGGCGACCTGAGCCCGCAGGGGCACGAAGAGATCGCTGCAGCCACCCGCGCGACACTCGACCGTCTCTCGGCACTCGAGCCCGTCGACGCGATCGACGAGGTGACGAAGACCGATCTCAGCGCCGAGCTCCGCCTCGATCTCGAACTCCACGATGCCAAGTGGCACCTTCGTGACCTCAACGTCATCGCCTCGGCGGCGCAGGACGTGCGCGCCGCCTTCGACCTGATGCCCACTGCGACCGTCGAGGACTGGGACGTGATCGCGACCCGTCTCGCCGCGGTTCCGGATGCGCTCCGCGGATACGTCGAGACGCTCCGCACCGGGATCGCTGAGGGAGTGACGCCGGCGCGTCGTCAGGTGGTCGAGGTCGCGACACAGATCGACCGCTACACGGCCGACGACGGGTTCTTCGCCGCCTTCGTCGCCGAGGCCGACCCGGAGGAGGGCCAGCTCCCGGCCTCCCTCGCACGCACGCTCGCGGACAACTCGGCAGCTGCACGCGTCGCCTACGACGAACTCCGCCGCTTCCTCGCCGAGGAGCTCGCCCCCGTCGCGGGCGAGGTCGACGCCGTCGGCCGCGAGCTGTACGCCCTCAACTCCCGCCGTTTCCTCGGCGCGACGATCGACCTCGACGAGACGTACGAATGGGGTCGTGAAGAGCTCGCCCGCATGGTGGCGGAGCAGACCGCCATCGCGAACGAGATCCTCCCTGGTGCGTCGGTCGAGGAGGCCGTCGCCCATCTCGAGGCCGATCCCGCACGCAAGCTCGTCGGCACCGACGCATTGCAGAAGTGGATGCAGGAGACGAGCGACAGGGCCGTCGCTGAACTGGGCGCCTCGCACTTCGACATTCCCGAGGCGATCCGCACACTCGAGTGCATGATCGCTCCCACCCAGGAGGGTGGCATCTACTACACGGGGCCCACGGACGATTTCTCGCGTCCCGGTCGCATGTGGTGGTCGGTCCCCGAAGGCGTCACCGAGTTCGACACCTGGCGCGAGCTCACCACGGTGTTCCACGAGGGCGTCCCCGGACATCACCTGCAGATCGCGCAGGCCGTCTACAATCGGGCAGAGCTCAACTCCTGGCGCCGTCTGCTCGCAGGCACGTCCGGCCATGCAGAAGGCTGGGCGCTCTACGCCGAGCGCCTCATGGAGCAGCTCGGCTACCTCGACGACCCCGCCGATCGACTCGGCATGCTCGACGGTCAGCGCATGCGGGCGGCCCGTGTGGTGCTCGACATCGGCGTGCACCTCGGCAAGCCCCGTCTCGACGGCACAGGTGTGTGGGACGCGGAGTACGCGCTGGACTTCATGCGCGCGAACGTGAACATGTCGGATCAGTTCGTGCAGTTCGAGGTGAACCGCTACCTGGGTTGGCCGGGACAGGCGCCGTCGTACAAGGTGGGCCAGCGCATCTGGGAGCAGGTCCGCGATGGTGTTCGCGCGGCGGAAGGCGATGCCTTCTCGTTCAAGGACTTCCACAAGCGGGCGCTCGATATGGGCGGCGTCGGGCTCGACACGTTGCGCACCGCTCTGCTCCCGCGCTGACGGGAATGCGGCCGGACGGTCACGTGTTCATTCATCTGAATAGGAAGGGATGACATGGGCATCGAATTCGGGCTGGACACGTTCGGCGACATCACGCGAGATGCGGACGGGGAGCTCCTCACGGGGGCGCAGACGATCCGCAACATCGTTCAGCAGGCGGAACTCGCAGACTCCGTGGGCGTGGACTTCTTCGGGGTCGGGGAGCATCACCGCACCGAGTTCGCCGTGTCCGCCCCGGAGATGGTGCTGGCGGCGATCGCCGCGCGCACGGAGAACATCCGGCTTGGCACTGCGGTCACGGTGCTGTCCTCCGACGACCCCGTACGCGTGTTCGAGCGCTTCTCGACGCTGGACGCGCTGTCGAACGGCCGGGCCGAGGTGGTGCTCGGGCGCGGCTCCTTCATCGAGTCCTTCCCCCTGTTCGGCTATGACCTGCGAGACTACGACGCGCTCTTCGAGCAGAAGCTCGAACTGTTCGTGGAGCTCCTGAAGGAGGAGCCGGTGACCTGGTCGGGAACGATGCGTCCGTCGTTGGAGAACGCGAACGTGTTCCCGAAGACCGAGAAGGGTCTGCGTACCTGGGTCGGTGTGGGCGGAAGCCCGGAGTCGGTCGTCCGTGTCGCTCGCCACGGTCTCGGCCTCATGCTCGCGATCATCGGGGGGCCGGCGGTGCGGTTCAAGCCGTTCGTCGATCTGTACCATCGCTCGGTCGCATCGTTCGGTACCACGTCGCATCCCGTCTCGGTGCACTCGCCTGGCCACATCGCCGCGACAGACGCGGAAGCCTGGGATGCCGCTTACTCCGGATTCGAGGCGATGAACAACACCATCGGCCGAGAGCGCGGGTGGCCGGCGTACAGCCGTGCACGTTTCCAGAACGACGTGGGACCTGAGGGGGCGATCTACGCAGGGTCGCCGGACCGGGTCGCTGCGAAGATCGCCGACACCATCACGACGCTCGGCCTCGGGCGTTTCGACCTCAAGTACGCCACGGGCACCCTGTCGCACGAGTCGATGATGCGCAGCATCGAGCTGTATGGCACCGAGGTGATCCCGCGCGTGAAGCGGATCCTCGCCTCGCAGGACTGACGTCATCGAGCGCAGCACGCCCGGCGCTCGGCTTTACGATGAGAAGCATGGCCAACACCGCCTTGCCGAGCCGCTCATCTTTGGCTGAGCGACTGGACGTCCTGCCTTTCACGCGCCGGCATCTCGGCTTGCTCACGGGCTCCGGTCTCGGCTGGGCGCTGGACGCGATGGACGTGGGTCTGATCTCCTTCATCCTCGCGGCCCTCACGCAGCAGTGGGGGCTGTCCAAGGGCGAGGCGGGCTGGATCGCCTCCGTCGGGTTCTTCGGCATGGCCATCGGTGCGACGCTCGGCGGTCTCCTGGCGGACCGCTACGGACGACGGCAGGTGTTCGCTCTGACGTTGCTCGTGTATGGCCTCGCCACCGGAGCCAGCGCGCTCGTGGGCGGGCTTGCGGCGCTTCTGGTTCTCCGATTCCTCGTCGGCCTCGGGCTCGGCGCCGAGCTTCCTGTGGCATCGACCTACGTGAGCGAGTTCGCCCCCGCCCGGATCCGCGGTCGCCTGATCGTCGTACTGGAGGCGTTCTGGGCACTCGGGTGGACGGCAGCTGCTCTCATCGGGTTCCTGGTCATACCCGCTTCGGAGGATGGCTGGCGCTGGGCGTTCGCCCTCGGGGCCATCCCGGCGGTGTACGCACTCTTCGTGCGGTGGCGGATGCCCGAGTCGCCTCGCTGGCTCGCGTCGCGGGGACGGATCGCAGAGGCCGACCGCATCGTCTCCGCGTTCGAGGCGGAGGCGCGGGTGGAGGCGACTCCGGCCATCAGGAAGGAGCCGGCATCACGAGCGATCGCCGTCACCGCCCGCGCACGGTTGGCGACACTCTGGAATCGGGAGTTCCGACTGCGCACACTGTGTCTCTGGCTGGTGTGGCTCGGTGTGAACTTCGCCTATTACGGAGCGTTCATCTGGATCCCGAGCATCCTCGTCGATGCCGGGTTCGATCTGGTGCGGTCTTTCGGGTTCACGCTCATCATCACGTTGGCTCAGCTCCCCGGCTACGCGGTGGCCGCGTGGCTCATCGAGGTCTGGGGCCGTCGACTGACGCTCTCCGTCTTCCTCCTCGGCTCGGCGGTCTCTGCCGTGGTCTTCGGCACGGCGACGACGGAGGGCACCATCATCGCCGCCGGCATGGCGCTGTCGTTCTTCAACCTCGGCGCCTGGGGTGCCCTGTACGCGGTGACCCCGGAGATCTATCCGACCTCGTTGCGGGGCACGGGCGCGGGCTGGGCCGCTGGAGTGGGGCGCATCGCATCGATCGTCGCACCGCTCTCTGTCCCGATCCTCCTGGTCGGGGGCGGCGCGCCGCTCCTGTTCGCGGTCTTCGGCGTCTGCTTCCTCGGTGCTGCGGCTGCGGCGTGGGGACTCGTCGATCGCGGCGGCCAGGCTCTCGACGACCGCTGAGGCGGAGGCGACCCATCCGGTCCCGGCGCCGTGCGTCGTCGTCCCGCAATAGGCTGGGATGATGGCAGATGTGCGGTTCGTGGCGATCGGCGACTCGTTTACCGAGGGTGTGGGTGATGTCCTCCCGGACGGACGGGAGCGCGGCTGGGCCGACCTGGCGGCTCAAGGGTGGGCCGACGCCGCCGGGCACCCCATCCAGTACGCGAACCTCGCGATCAGGGGCAAGCTCGCCTGGCCGATCGTGGAAGAGCAGCTCGAACCCGCGCTCGCCTTGCGTCCCACGCATCTCTCGTTCAACGGCGGTGGCAACGACATGCTGCGCCCGCGTACCGACGTCGAGCACATCGCCGACGCCTTCAGCCGGGTGCTGCGCCGATGCGACGAGGAGGGGGTGACGATGATCCTGCTCTCCGGCGCGAACCCGAGTGGTCAGCTCCCGATGGGCTCTCTCGTGCAGCGGCGGGGTGATCTGCTGTCCGAGGCCGTGCTGCGTCGCGTCGAAGATCGTCCCGACGTGATCCGTGCGCTCAACTGGCCCGACCGTGAGCTCTCCCGCGGCGCGTACTGGGCGGAGGACAGGCTGCACATGAATGCATCGGGTCACCACCGTGTGGCCGCCCGCGTGCTGCACGCTCTCGGCTACGAGCCTCCGGAGACGTGGTGGGCGCCGAGCGATCGGCTCGGTACGGGCCCCTCCGGCCTTGCCTATTACCGCGAGTTCGTCGGGCCCTGGGTGCGGCGGCGTGTGACCAGGACGTCGTCGGGAGACGGCCGCGCGGCGAAGTACCCGTCGTGGGTAGAACGGGTTCCCGCATGACGTCGTCCGACAGTTGCCGAATCCGGTGAGTGACTTCGAGCTCGCGGCCATCAGTGCCGGCACCGTGTCGCTGCATGATGCTCGCAGGCAGGAGAGGCGCGATGTCGCTCTCGAACCATTCGAGATCGGTGTGTACCCGGTGACGGAGGAACAGCTCGCCGAGGTGCTCGGCATTCCCGCACGGCATCCCCGCCGCCCCGCCGCGGATCTCAGCTGGTTGCGAGCGGTGCATTTCTGCAATGCCGCGTCGGAGTGGGAGGGGCTGGAACGGAGCTACTCGTTCGACGGCGAGGTCGTCACGTGGGATACGACCGCGGACGGATACCGGCTGCCCACAGAGGCGGAGTGGGAGTTCGCCTGTCGTGCCGGCGCGACGGGCCCTCACTATGCGCCGCTCGCGGATGCGGCTTGGACGGCGGCGGACGGGGTGGCCTCGCCACAGGACGTGGGCGGGAAGCTCCCGAATCTCAACGGGCTCTTCGACACGCTCGGCAACGTCTGGGAGTGGTGCTGGGACCTGCTCGACCCCGCCCGCTACGACGACTACCGGGTGTTCCGCGGAGGCGGCTTCGCCGACGACGCCTGGAGCGTTCGGGCATCCGTTCGTCGCGGGGGAGCGCCGCGTATGCATCACGACGACGTGGGGTTGAGGCTCGCTCGAGGCGCCTTCGACACCACGGATCAGGCACAGGGCTGGTCGGCGCGAAGCGATCGAGAGCGTGCTTTCCAGGATGGCCCGCTTCCATCGGGATGGACTCCTCGCCGCGGCTGAGGCGCCCCGATTCTTCGTCGGCGACATGTGCGAGAGGAGCGCATTTGTCCCGCTGGCTGTGCTGATGCCAGGCTGAGGGACATGGCATCCTTCTATTCGCTCATCGTCTCTCAGGGCCGGGTGGCCGACCGTACCGACGGCGCCTTGATCGGCGCGCGCCGAGTGGGCGAGGCGGTGTCGTCCCTGATGTCGATCGAAGCACAGACCATCGGCACTCCGACCCCGAGTGTCGTCGATGACTGGACGAAGGCGTTACCGGAGGCGGAGCAGACGCTCCAGGGGATCCGGGCGGCGCTGCAGGATGCCCTTGCCGCGGGGACGACACCCCTGCTGATCACCAACACCTGCGCTGTGAGCCTCGGCACGCTCCCCGCGGTCGCGGAGCATCACCCGGATGCGGTGGTGCTGTGGATCGACGCGCACGGCGACTTCAACACCCCGGAGACGACGGAGTCGGGGTACCTCGGCGGCATGGTGCTCGCCGCGGCGTGCGGCCTCTGGGATAGCGGCCACGGTTCCGGCATCGACCCGAAGCAGGTGATCGTCGTCGGTGGCCGGGACATCGACCCCGCCGAGGGGGACCTTCTGGCGGAGGCAGGGGTCACCGTACTTCGGCCGGCAGAGAGCACGCCTGAACGCGTCGTCGACATCATCGCCGGACGACCGGTATGGATACACGTCGACTGGGACGTGCTCGAGCCCGGTTACATCCCTGCGGCCTATCGCATCGGGGGCGGGCTGCTGCCGCATCAGATCGCCGGGATCTTCGCCGCACTGCCCGTAGGTGCCGTGCAGGGCGTGGAGCTCGCGGAGTTCGAGGCGGGAGACGCCGAAGTCCCTGAGCATCTCAGCGTGGAGCTCGTGATCGAGACTTTGCAGCACCTCCTGCGCTGATTTTGTGGACTCTGTCCGCGTGCCGCGTCAGCGACGGCGCTCGGGGTCGAGCCCCATGCGGACACGCGTACGTTTGCGCTCGACGAGGATGAAGACGGTGCCGATGATCCAGAGCGGGATCGGCATGAGAAATGCGATCCGGAAGGCTTCCAGCGAGTAGGTCTCCGGCGTGCCGGCGCCCTGCAGGTCGAGCGCGAGACCGATGAGGAAGATGGCGATGAGCGCGGCGATGAAACCTCCGGCGTTCGTGACGCCGGTGGCGGTGCTGAGGCGGTGCGTCGGGTTGTGCGTTCTGGCGTGGTCGAAGGCGATCATCGAGGCGGGACCACCGGTCCCGAGAGCGATCGCCAGGACGTAGAGGAGCCAGAGCGGTGCGGTGTCGGGGAGGGCGATGACAGAGATCCACGCTGCCATCTGAACCCCCACGGCCGGAAGCACGAGGGCGAGAGAGCGATGGTTCGGCAGTCGACGCGAGAGGTCGCCGATGATGGGACCGAGAAGCATTCCGGAAACGACATATACGGAGATGATACCCGCGGCGGGTGCAGCATCCAGGCCCTCCGCCGCTGTGAGGAACGGCATTCCCCAGAGGAGCACGAACGCGGTTCCCGCGAACGGCGTGGTGAAGTGCGACCAGAAGGCGAGACGGGTCCCTGGGTGCGCCCAGGCGGCGCGTATGCCGACGCCGGTATCTATCGCTGAGGTGACGACGCGCACGACTCCCGTGTCGGTGTTCACCGTGACATCGGCGCCGCGCTCGACCGGATGGTTGCGGATGACGAGCGCCACGAGGATCGTGAACAGCACCCCGAGCCCGGCGATGCTGCCGAAGGTGATCGTCCAGGTGGTGGCGTGCAGCAGCGCGGCGACGGGGACGAGCGCGATGAGTTGCCCCGCCTGGCCGATGATGCCGGTGAACTGCACCATGAGGGGTCCTCGCTGCGAGGGGAACCAGGTGGCAACCAGGCGCAGCACGGCGGGGAAGATGGCGGCATCTCCGGCGCCGAGCAGAACGCGTGCGACGATCGCGATGCCGATGCTGGGGGAGAGCGCCATGGTCAACTGGCCGGCGGCCATGAGCAGCATCCCGATCGTCATGATCGGCCGGGATCCGAAACGGTCGAGCAGGATTCCCACGGGGATCTGCATCCCGCCGTACACCGCGAGTTGGACCACGGCGAACAGGGCAAGCGTGGAAGCGTCGGCCTGGAACCGGTCGGCCGCTTCGACGCCGACAGCCCCTAGCGAGGTGCGGTTGGTGATCGCGAGCACATAGGCGGCGACGCCGACCGACCAGATCAGCCAGGCCCGCCACCCCGGTGTGGAGACGGGGGAGTGGGAGACCTGCGGCACCCCTCAACGCTACTCCTCTGCGATGTCGCAGATGAGATCTGTGATGTCGCAGGTGGGAGCTACGCTCACGCCATGACCAGCACACCTCTGCATCACTCACTCGATTACATCGAGCTCGTCGTCACCGACCTCGACGTCTCGAAGCGCTTCTTCGCCGATGCGTTCGGCTGGCACTTCAACGACTACGGCCCGGGCTATGCGGGGATCGTGTCTCCGCGCGCCGACGGGAACGAGGCCGGTGGTCTGCTGCTCGCCGACGAGGTGCGTCCCGCCGGCGGCCCTCTGGTGCTGCTCTACTCCGAGGACCTCGACGCCACGAAGGAGGCCATCGTGGCGGCCGGGGGCAAGATCCTGCAGGAGCCGTATGAGTTCCCGGGTGGGCGTCGGCTGCACTTCGCGGATCCGTCTGGCACCGAGCTCGGGGTGTGGTCCGCGCACTAGCGCCCGGTTCCCGGCGTCGGACCTTTCGAGCGTGCGACGATTGCCCGTATGACGGACATCACCGCGGGTACTACCGACGACATCGCGAGATGTGTCGATCTCTGGGTGCAGGCTCTTCGATACCGCGATGGAGAGGTCGACGCGGCCGCAGTCGCCGCCCGCATGCGCAAGCTGTTCGACGGGCCTCTCCTGCGGTTCGCGTTGGCAGGGGAGCCTCTCGCTGGGTTCGCTCTGACGGCACCGAAATCCGGTGACGAGACCACGGCAGTGCTGGAGCGGATCGCTGTGCTCCCTGCTTCCTCCGGCAAGGGGATGGGAAGAGCTCTGTTGAAGGACGCGATACGGGCGTCGAAGGACGCCGGGTACTCCACGGTCGAGCTCGCTGTGCGGCGAGGAAACCCCGCCGTCCGGCTCTATGAGCTGCAGGGATTCCGGCCTGTTTCCGGTCCGGTCCCTCATCCGCTCGGCGGCGAGCCCATGATCACGTTCAGTGTCGGCCTCTGAGGGGAGCCGACGCCTCCGGGGGTACGTTCAGCGCGCTGCACGCCTGACAGAGGGGCATGGAGTATGCCGAGCCTATGACGGCCCAGGGGAGGGGAGTGCCGGGCCCCTGAGATCCTCCACGATGATCGATACCAGCTCGTCGGTACCGATCTCGGGGCCGATCCGTCGTTCATCGAACCAGGGGAGTGGCTGCCACCCATCGTGCCATTCGCGGATCTTATCCTCCCCGAATTCCTGGGCAAGCTGCCGGCCCGCGTGGCGGCGGATCGTCTCCTCGAGGCCGACGTCGAACTGGTAGATGCGTGTGGACCCGAGGTGGTCTCGGTACAACCGTTCGAACGCCTCCGAGTAGTCGCGCAGATTGAACACGCCGTCGAGGATCACGTCATACCCGAGGTCGAGCGCCTGGCGGGCGGTGGTGATGATGAGGACACTGGCGTCGCGGGAGAGCTTCCGCCGATCCGGCTCACGGAGGAGCTCGCGGCGGAAGTGATCCTGAGAGATCAGAGCGACGCGCGCGCCCAGCGCTGTGCGCAACGATGTCGCCGTGGTCGTCTTCCCCGACGCCGCATCGCCGCGAAGGATGACGAGACGAGTGGAGCCGCTGCCTGTGAGAGCCATCGGGCCATTCTCGCAATACTCTCGGGTCTGACGGGCGTCAGGTGAGCTGGAACGGCATGCCGAGGGCTGTCCTGAGCCTGGTCGCGAAGGCTTGGCGGTGAGCCGGATCGACCCATTCCGCGTCATCATGCCGCTGGTACAGACGGTCGTCCGGGTGGCGGGGGAACACGTGAACGTGAAGATGCCAGACGTCCTGGCCTCCGGCGGGTTCGTTGTGCTGGCGGATCGAGGTGCCCTCACACGCGTATGAGGAGCGGATGCCGATGGCGACTCTCTGGGTGAGGTCCCACACCGCCGCGCTGTCCGACGGCGAAAGGTCGTAGATGTTCTCCACATGCGTCCGAGGGATGACAAGCACCGCGCCCGGGTTCCCAGGCCACCACTTCGGAGCGATCCGGGCGTAAGCGCGTTCAGTGACAGCGACCACGTCTGTGGGCAGGTTGTGATCGTCATGCGTGCCCTCGAGGAAAGCGCAGAACGGGCAGACGTAGCCCGCGGGCGCATGCATAGGGGGACTCGCGCCCCGATCATCGCACGGTGAGCGGCTGGATGGCTCGTGGAACAATGAAGACATGCTTGCTCGGGTCGTCGCGGTCCATTCCAGTGCTTCTCACACGTTCAGCAAGGAGACACGGGGATCCATCTCGCTGCTAGAGGGTCTGGGCGTCGACGGCGATGCGCACTGTGGAGCGACGGTCAAGCACCGATCGCGGGTGGCCGCCGATCCGTCCCAACCGAATCTCCGGCAGGTGCACCTGATCCACGGCGAGCTCTTCGAGACCCTGAAGGAGGGTGGCCATCTCGTGGCTCCAGGGGACCTCGGCGAGAACATCACGACGCAGGGCATCGATCTGCTCGCGCTGCCTGTCGGATCACGACTGCGAATCGGAGAGACTGTGGTGACGGTCACGGGGCTTCGCAATCCGTGCCAGCAGATCAACGGATTCCAGTCGGGGCTGCTCAAGCAGGTGGTGCGGAACGCCGGTGACGGCAAGGTCGTCCGCCTCGCCGGCGTGATGGGCATCGTGTCGCGGGGTGGGCGCGTGGCTGCGGGAGATCCGATCGATGTCGAGTTGCCACCGCACCCGCATCTCCCGCTCACGCGAGTCTGAGGGGGACGGGCTGCTTTCTGCTAGCTGACATAATGTGCATTATCGGATATAGCTCGCGAGTCGAGAGTGGCGCGAAGAGATGGGACTCTGTGCTCTCGGGCCCCTCATGCTCCCTGGGCTGCTGTATGGGAGACGACGTCGCGAATCCAGCGGTTCGCCGCTGACGGGTACAGCGGTGCCGACACATCGTTGTCGTCGAATGGGCGCCATAGGATCGGCACGATCGATCCGTCGGACTCCGTGAGGGTGCCGCCCTCCAATGCAGGTTCTGGGTGCAGCCTGCCGCAGTACGGCGCAACGATTTCATGACCGAGCTCGCCGTCGTATCGGAAGATGTTCTCAACGACGCCCAGGAAAGCCAGATCGACCACATCGGCTTGGAGCTCTTCCTGGACTTCGCGGAGTATCGCCTTCTCGTGTGTCTCGCCGAGTTCGACACCGCCGACGATCAGCCGGTGAAAGCCGAGCGGGTTCTCCGCCGTCGCACCGTGCTGGCTGACGAGGTGCCGAGCGCCGTCGCTGTGGGTGGCCACAAGCATGGCTTTGACACGAATGTGGGAGCGGTCGACCGGCATGCCCCTACGCTCCGACGTAGGCAGCGAGGTGCTCCCCCGTCAGTGTGGATTTTTGGGACACCAAATCTGCAGGTGTCCCTTCGAACACGATCTTGCCGCCATCATGACCGGCCCCGGGCCCGATATCGATGATCCAGTCTGCATGGGCCATCACCGCCTGATGATGTTCGATGACGATCACCGTCTTCCCGGCGTCGACGAGCCGATCGAGCAGCCCGAGGATCTTGTCGACATCGGCGAGGTGCAGGCCGGTCGTGGGTTCGTCGAGCACGTAGACGTCGCCCTTCTCCCCCATCTGGATCGCGAGCTTGATCCGCTGGCGCTCACCACCCGACAGGGTCGACAACGGCTGCCCGAGCGACAGGTAGCCGAGACCCACGTCTTCCATCCGGCCGAGGATGGCGGAAGCCGTCGGGAGCTTCGCCTCGCCCTCACCGAAGAACACCCGCGCTTCGGACACTGGCAGATCGAGCACCTCGGTGATGTCCTTGCCGGCGAGTTTGTACTCGAGAACAGCTGCCTGGAAGCGCTTGCCGCCGCAGTCCTCGCAGGGCGTCTCGATCGTGTCCATGAATCCGAGTTCCGTGATGATCACGCCGGCGCCCTTGCACGACGGGCAGGCGCCCTCTGAGTTCGCGCTGAATAGAGCCGGCTTCACGCCGTTGGCCTTGGCGAACGCCTTGCGGATCGGCTCCAGGAGGCCTGTGTACGTCGCGGGGTTGCTTCGTCGCGAGCCCTTGATCGCGGCCTGATCGATCGCCACGACGCCGTCGCGCTTCGAGACCGACCCGTGGATGAGGGAACTCTTGCCCGAGCCCGCGACGCCCGTGACGACCGTGAGCACGCCCGTCGGGATGTCGACGTCGACGTCCTTCAGGTTGTTGGCCGTCGCGCCTCTGACGTCGATCGCGCCGGTGCCGGTGCGCACCGATTCCTTCAACTGCGCCCGGTCCTCGAGGTGATCGCCGGTCTTGGTGCCGCTGGCCTTGAGACCCTCGACCGTTCCCTCGTAACAGATCTCTCCGCCGGCGCTGCCCGCACCGGGACCCAGGTCGACGACATGGTCGCCGATCATGATCGTCTCGGGTTTGTGCTCGACCACGAGCACCGTGTTCCCCTTGTCGCGCAGCTGCAGCAGGAGCCCGTTCATGCGCTGGATATCGTGCGGGTGCAATCCGATGGTCGGCTCGTCGAACACGTAGGTGATGTCGGTGAGCGAGGAACCGAGGTGGCGCAGCATCTTGATGCGCTGCGCCTCTCCCCCGGACAGCGTGCCCGAAGGCCGTTCGAGACTGAGATAGCCGAGTCCCAGGGTCACGAAGGCATCGAGGTTCGCGCTGAGCGCCTGAAGTAGTGGACCCGCGCCGGGAAGGTCGAGCCCCCGGACCCAGTCCGCGAGGTCTGTGACCTGCATGCGGCATGCGTCCGCGATGCTCACGCCCTCGATCTTCGACGACCGTGCACCCTCGGTGAGTCGCGTGCCGTCGCACTCCGGGCACACCGCGAAGGTGGCGACGCGCTCGACGAAAGCACGGATGTGCGGCTGCAACGCATCGAGATCCTTCGACAGCATCGACTTGGTGATCTTCGGGATGAGGCCTTCGTAGGTCATGTTGATCCCGGAGATCTTGACCTTCGTGACCTCTCCGTAGAGGAAGAGCTGACGCTGTTTGTCGGTGAACTGCGAGATCGGCTTATCGGCGGGATAGAACCCCGACTGAGAGAAGCCCTTCACCATCCAGCCGTCCGCCGTGTAGCCGGGAACCATGATGGCCCCTTCGTCGAGAGACCGCGACTCGTCGACGATCTGGGCGAGATCGAGGTCGGACACCGCTCCCCTGCCTTCGCATCGCGGGCACATGCCGCCGAGGTAGATCGCGTCCTTCACGATCTTCTTCTCACCGCCAGGGCCCGTCATCACCCCGCTGGCTCTCTGCGTCGGGATGTTGAACGAGAAGGCGGTGGGTCCGCCGATGTACGGCTGCCCGAGTTTGCTGAACAGGATGCGCAGCATCGCGTTGGCATCCGTCACCGTGCCGACCGTCGAACGCGGGTTCGCACCGAGCCGCTCCTGGTCCACGATGATCGCGGTTGTCAGTCCCTCGAGGACATCGACGTCGGGCCTCGGCACCGACGGCATGAAGCCCTGCACGAAAGCGCTGTAGGTCTCGTCGATCATGCGGCGCGATTCCGCGGCGATCGTGTCGAAGACGAGCGAGCTCTTGCCCGAGCCGGAGACACCGGTGAAGACGGTCAACCGGCGCTTCGGGATGTCGACGCTGACCTCTTTGAGGTTGTTCTCACGCGCGCCCTGGACGCGGATGAGGTCATGGGTGTCGGCAGGGTGCGCTTCGGTGCTCATCGGGGTCCTTCGGTTCTGCGGTGGAGATATCAGGTGGTCTGGTCTAAGCGGTCTGATTGATACGGAGCAGATTCCCGGCCGGGTCGCGGAACGCGCAATCGCGCACGCCGTAGGGCTGGTCCATCGGCTCCTGCACGACATCGGCGCCGTGCTCGACCAGGCTCTCGAAGAGCGTGTCGAGGTCATCGCTGGCGAGGGTGAGAGCAGCGTAGCTGCCCTTCGCGATCAGCTCGAGGATCGTCTGCCGCTCGGAATCGGTGATGCCGGGATCTGTTGCCGGCGGGTGGAGGACGATCGACGTCTCAGGCTGACCGACGGGGCCGACGGTGAGCCATCGCAATCCGTCGTAGCCGACGTCGTTGCGCACCTCGAATCCGAGAGCGTCGCGGTAGAACGCGAGAGCGGCTTCCCCATCGGTGTGTGGAAGGAATGCGTAGTGGATGCTGATTCTCATGGCTCTCACGTTAGGTGGGCATCGGGGCGCGGCGCTTCTCTATTCCTGATCGGTCTCGTGACCTGCTTCGCCTGGAAGGACGGTATTCCCTCGATGGTGGTGGCGCGTTCACGGTACACGCTGGGTGAGACACCGATGAGCTCCGAGAACCTCGTGCTGAAGGTGCCGAGCGAGGAGCATCCGACTTCGAAGCACACCTCCGTCACCGTCAGGTCGCCGCGCCGCAGCAGAGCCATGGCGCGTTCGATCCGCCTCGTCATCAGATACGAGTACGGGGACTCCCCGTAGGCTTCGCGGAACTGCCGGCTCAGGTGCCCTGCCGACATGTGCACTCCGCGCGCCAGCGCTTCGACATCCAGAGGTCGGGCGTACTCCCGATCGATGCGATCGCGGACCCGTCGCATGACGGCGAGCTCGCGCAGCCGAGCGTGGTCGAGGTCCGTCACGAGGATGATCTTGCCACGTCGGGGAATCGTGTCGGGGAGTTTCCCGGCGTGACGAAGAGAAACGCGGGCGGGCGCTTCTCCCCCGCTCCTGCCCTCAGGGGCGCTACCCTGAAGGGCATCCTCACAGGATTTTCTCAGAAAGGGGTCCCCACCATGTCTGAACCACTCGCAGAGGCGAAGTCGTTGTTCAAGTCGATCCGCGTCACGCTGGCCGTCGCCGGCGTTCTCGCGCTGATCGCGGGTATCGTCCTCCTCGTCTGGCCGGTCAAGTCCGCGGTCATCGTGACGGCGATCTTCGCCTCGTACCTGATCGTCGCCGGGCTCGTCTACGTCGGCCTCGGTATCTTCTCGAGTGCCAAGGGCGGGTGGGCGCGCGTCGGTCACATCGTCCTCGGACTGCTCTACATCGCTGCCGGTGTGATCGCGTTCTTCAACCTGAACGTCGCTGCGGCCACGCTCGCCTTCGTCGTCGTGATCTTCATCGGTGTCAGCTGGATCGTCGACGGCATCGTCGCTCTGTCCCTGCTGGGCAGCGACGGATCGCGCGTCTGGACGGTCCTCTACGCGATCCTGAGCATCGTCGCGGGAATCATCGTGCTGTTCTCGCCGCTGATCGCCGGCTTCGCCTTCTGGCTGCTGCTGGGGATCTCGCTGGTCGTGCTCGGAATCATCCAGATCGTCCGTGCCATCACACTCGGTCGGGATGCGAAGGAGTACGTCTCCGCCGTTCAGGGCGGAGCGACGAGCTGACGCTCATCGTCTGAAACGAGAGCGGCCCCGACTTGCGATGCAAGACGGGGCCGCTCTTCTCGTGCTCTTACTCGGCCGCGAAAGCGCTCACGTCACCGACGAGGCGCGTGTTGTCAGCGGGCACCGCGTCGACGGCCGCCCTGGCGACCTCGGCAGCGAACTCCGAGACGTTGTAGAGCTTGCCCGCCGACTCCCGGCGCTCGGCGATCGCCCCCGGGTTCGCGCGCTCCAACAGCGTCGCCGTGATGGTGCCCTCGATCATGTCGCCCGACACGACCGTGAAGCCGATGCCCTTCTCGGCGAGGCCGGGGATGCGCTCCCGGAGGGCGTCCTCTCCGGCACGCTTGGAGAGGGCGACGGGCTCGTACTCCGGCATGGTCGGTGTGGTGCGGATGAAGTGCGCCTGGTGGCTGGTGACGAACACCACGCGTGCTCCGTCAGAGAGCAGCGGGGTAGCGGCGTCGAGCACGTTGAGCTGCGCGTCGCGGTTCAGGGTGAGCGCGTAGTCCGCAGCCATGCCCGACTCCATGCCCCCTGAGGCGTTGAGCACGAGTACGTCCAGGCGGCCGTACTCGGCGCGGATAGCCTCGAACATCGCAGCGACGGACTCGGGGTCGGTGAGGTCGGCACCCACGACGAGCGCACGGCGACCGAGTTCCCGCAGCTGGGCGGCGAGCTTCTCGGCGCGCGGGGCCTTGTTGCGGAAGTTGATGACGACGTCGGCACCGGCCTCCGCCAGGTAGCGGACGGTGTCGGCGCCGATCCCCCGCGATGAACCGGTGACAAGGGCGACCTTGCCGTCGAGGGATCCTGCGGGAAGAACGTCGGTCACGGTGACTCCTCATGATGCGCGAAAAAAGCCGTGATCGCACGGCCTTCACACCCTACCAAGCGCACGCAGTGGCGCCCTGATCCAGCGCTCTGCGCGTGATACGTTGACCACAAAGGAGGCCGCATGGACAACATCGTGACGTTCGTCACGTTCATCGAGCAATGGGCGTGGATCGGCTGGCTGGTTCTCATCGCCGTCTTCCTGGTGATCGAGATGCTCTCGCTGGACTTCACGTTCCTCATGCTCAGCTTCGGCGGAGTCGTCGGTCTCGTCACGGATCTGGTCGGCGTCCCCGTGTGGCTGCAGGTGATCATCGCCGCCGCCGCTGCCGCCCTGTTCATCCTGTTCCTGCGCCCTCCCCTTCTCAGACGCCTGCACCGCGGCGAGGATCCGACCAGGTCGAACGTCGACGCCCTCATAGACCTTCGCGGGATCGCGCTGAATGACATCACGCAGATCTCCGGCCAGGCCAAGCTCGCGAACGGCGACACCTGGACCGCGCGCACCGCCACCCCCGTTCCCATCCCCCAGGGTGCCCCGGTCGCCGTGACCGCGATCAACGGCGCCACGGCCATCGTCCGTCCCGTGAACGACTAGGAGAACCCCGTGAACGACGCATCGTTCATCCCCACAGCGATCCTGTGGATCCTCGTGATCGCCGTGATCATCTTCGTGGTGGTCACCGTCGCGCGAGCGATCCGCATCATCCCGCAGGCCACGGCCGGGGTGGTCGAGCGTCTCGGGCGCTATCACAAGACACTGACGCCGGGCCTCAACGTGCTCGTGCCGTTCATCGACAGGCTGCGGCCTCTGATCGACATGCGCGAGCAGGTCGTGTCCTTCCCGCCGCAGCCGGTGATCACCGAGGACAACCTCGTGGTCTCGATCGACACCGTCGTCTACTTCCAGGTGACCGACGCGCGTGCGGCGACCTACGAGATCGCGAACTACCTGGGCGCCGTCGAGCAGCTGACGACCACCACGCTTCGAAACGTGGTCGGTGGCCTCAACCTCGAGGAAGCGCTCACGAGCCGTGACAACATCAACGGTCAACTGCGAGTCGTCCTCGACGAGGCGACAGGCAAGTGGGGCATCCGCGTCGGCCGGGTCGAGCTCAAGGCCATCGACCCGCCCATCTCGATCCAGGACTCGATGGAGAAGCAGATGCGAGCCGAGCGTGACCGCCGCGCCGCGATCCTGACCGCTGAGGGGACCAAGCAGTCCGCGATCCTCGAAGCCGAGGGTGCGCGGCAGGCGGAGATCCTCCGCGCGGAAGGTGACAAGCAAGCCGCAGTGCTGCGCGCCCAGGGTGAGGCCGAGGCCATCCAGAACGTCTTCAGCGCCATCCACCAGGGCGAGCCGGACGACAAGCTTCTGGCCTACCAGTACCTGCAGATGCTTCCGAAGATCAGTGAGGGGCAGTCCAACAAGCTCTGGATCATCCCCAGCGAACTCACCGAGGCGCTCAAGGGCATCGGCAGCGCGTTCACGCCGAAGCCCGGCCAGGGCCCGTCGAACACGCTTCCCGGCGCGTGACGCACCCGTACTTCTCGAAGATGCGGAATCCCCGAGTCCTCGCCCACCGTGGTCTGATCACCGCGGCGGGCGAGGACTCCGGCGTCTGGGAGAACTCCGCCGGGGCTTTCGCGGCCGCCCATGCCGCCGGCGTCGAGTACATCGAGACCGATTGTCAGGTCACAGCGAGCGGCGACGTGGTGCTCTTCCACGATGACGACATCGCACGACTCACCGGCGACCCCCGGCCCGTCGGTGAGGTGAGTACACGTGAGCTGCGCACCCTGTTCGAGGAGCACGGGGGCCTGCTGACCGTCGCAGAAGCACTCGATTCCTTCCCGGACGTGCGGTTCAACATCGACGTGAAGACGTCGTCCGCTGTCGAGCCTCTCGGGAAGATCCTGGTCGACGACACGCACCGGGTGCTCGTGACGAGCTTCTCCGACGCCAATCGACGGGGAACGGTGGCGTCCGTGTTGCGGGCAGGGGCGGCGCTTCGTCCGGCCACGTCCGGAGGCAGCGCGACGATCGCCTCCCTGCGCGCGCTCTCGGCACTCCGCCTCTCCCCCGCGCGCATCCTTCGCGGCATCGATGCTCTGCAGATCCCGGAGCGCCACCGCGCGCTGACGGTGCTGACTCCTGCTCTTCTTCAGGCCTCGCACCGGCACGGGGTGGAGGTGCACATCTGGACCGTCAACGAGGCCGCAGACATGCGCCGTCTCATCGACCTCGGTGTCGACGGCATCGTGTCGGACCGCGCTGATCTCGCCCTGAAGACTCTCGCCCCGCGTTAGGGGCGACCCGCCTCATAACCTCCTCCGCTGGGATTAACCTGTGAGTTCCGCCGAGAACTCGCCCGCGTGGATGAAGCCCACAGGCTGGAGCGTTATACCTGACAGCGACGAGAGGACCACACAATGGCAGATCGCAGCCTGCGCGGCATCCGACTCGGCGCCCAGAGCCTACAGAGCGAAGAGGGCGTCGTTTTCATGGAGCGCCGTGAGACCACCTACACCTGTGACACATGCGGCCACGTCACGAACCTGATGTTCGCGGCGGACGCCGAGCCGCCCCAGACCTGGGAGTGCCGCGCCTGCGGTGCCGAGGCTCGACTGAACGTCGACGGCCAGGCCGTCACGCTCGAGGCGAGCGACGAGAAGGCCGCCCGCACCCACTGGGACATGCTGCTGGAGCGCCGTACGCGCGCCGAGCTCGAGGAGCTGCTGGAAGAGCGCCTCGCCTTCATCCGGGCCCGCCGCGGTGCCGGAGAAGACCCGACCCGCGAGAAGATCGGCGCCTAGCGCCTCCTGGCGCGCCACCACCCGACGAGGAGCGCGCCGAGACCGCCCCACAGCACGACTGCCTGGATCCAGGGGCCCAGCACCACACCAGCCGTGAGGCCGGAGCGCAGCTCGACATCCTCGAGCATGGCTCCGGCCTCATCTGCGTCCAGGCTCGTGACCGTGGAGCCGTCAGCACGGATGACCTGGCTCGTGCCGACGGTCGAGACGTTCACCACGCTTCTGCCGGTCTCGATGGCCCTCATGCGTGCAAAGGCCAGCTGCTGCAGGTTCTCGTCCGTGCCACGGAAGTCGGCATTGTTCGTCTGGAACACCAGCACCTCTGCCCCCGCGTTCAGGCCCTGCCAGATCACATCGTCGTAGATCACATCGAAGCAGATGGCGAGACCGACGCGGACCCCGTCGACGTCGACGATCGGAGGGTTCGAACCCGGCGTGTACTCCCGTTGGATGAGACCGATCAGCTCCGGGGCGAGCGCGTTGAAGAACGGGCGATCCGGCACGTACTCGCCGAAGGGGACGGGGTGCCGTTTGTCGTGCAGCTGCCTCGCGGTGCCATCGAGGTTCCAGAGCATCGAGGTGTTGAAGAAGCGGTCGTCACGACCTGTTGGCGCGTTGGCGAGGAGCGGTGCGTCGATCCGGTTCGCGATGAGGGTCATCCGCCGCGCCAGCGCATCGCTCTGAAAAGGGTCCGCGTCCAATGACCCTTCCGGCCAGACCAGCAGATCGACGTCTTCGCCGTAAAGAGGGGCGGTCGCCTCTGTCTGCGCCTGGATCACCGCGAACGGCTCGCGATCGTCGAAGTACCCCGTCGGGCCGTTCCCCTGCACGGCGGCGATCCGCATCGAGCCGCTGGTCGCGGTCGGGAAGAGCGGGGTGAACAGCAGCACCACCACGAGGGCTGCCGGCGCGATCAGCCGCAAGGGCCGGCGCCATGCGCGCAGCCGCACGACTTCGATCAGCATCGCCACGACGAGCACCATGAGGAAGCTGAGCCCGCTCACGCCGACCCAGGAGGAGACGGACGCGAGGGGACTCTCGGCCTGACTCATGCCGATACGTGCCCAAGGGAAGCCGCCGTAGGGCCAGGAGCCGACGAACAGCTCGCGGCCGACCCAGAGGGCCGCGACGACCGTCGGGAGCCCCAGAAGGCGCCCCGCTGTCCCGGGGAAGGCTTTCGGGAGCCAGCGATAGGCGAGCGCAATCGGGATGAGGGCGATCGCCGTCAGCACGCCCTCGACGACGCTCAGGGCGGCCCACGGGATGGGGCCGAGGTATCGCGATGTCCAGGAGACCAGGAGCCCGAAGAACAGGATGCCGTAGACCAGCCCGACGAGCAGCGCACCCCCGAACCGTCGTCCTATCAGCGCGAGCAGCAGAAGAGCTGTCGCTGGGAAGGCGAGGATCCAGATCGCAGCCTCCGGATACGCCAGATTCATCACCAGGGCGGCCAGTCCGGCGGCGAGCACAGCAGCCCAGAGGGGCAGGAGGGCGCGTTGTGGCGCGGTTTTCGAGGTCATTCCGTCCATCTCACATCGACGAGTAGGCGACGATGCCGCGGCGCACGCCATCGAGCGCGGCCCGTGCCGTTCGTGCGAGTGCGGCATCTTCCGCGACGATGGAGAGCTGATCGAGCAGATCGATCGTTTGCTTGGCCCAGCGCACGAAGTCTCCCGCAGCCATGTCGGCGTCGATCAGGACGCGGTCGAGCATGCCGCCGCGGGCCCAGGAGTGCATCGCCCCGGCCAGCCCTGCCGCCAGCGGCTCACTCCCGGGCAGGTGGTGATCCTGCTCCAGATCGTCGAGCTCGGCCCAGAGCGTCGTCGTCTTCTCGTATGCGGCCCGGAAGGCGCCTCGGGGCAGACCCCGCTCCCCCGAATTCGCCTCGTCACGGCGAGGCTCATAGACGAGGCAGCACGCCATCGCCGCGAGTGAAGGAGCATCCAGCCCCGCCCACAGCCCCTGACGGAGCGACTCCGCGACGAGCAGATCCCGCTCGCCGTAGATGCGACGCATGGTGCGTCCCGCTTCGGTCAGCGCCGTCTCTCCGTCGACTTCGGTGAGGTAGTCGAGCGTCTCCAGTACCTCGACCACGCGGTCGAAAACGCGTGCGACCGTGCCGGTGCGCGTCTCGATCTGACGGCGGATCCGATCGGTCTGGCGCTTGAGCTTCCAATACCGCTCCGCCCACCGCGCGTGAGCTTCGCGATCCGGACAACGATGGCACGGGTGCCGCTGCATCTGCGTGCGCAACGACTGGATTCGCTTCATCCGCTTGTCGCGTGAAGCGCGAGGGGCGTTCGAGTCCTGCCGGTTCTTCTTCTCGAGGTCACTCAGTTCGCGCCGGATGGCCGCGTACTCGGGGTAATCCCCGTGCTCACAGGCCATCGCGCTCTGGTAGCCGGCCAACGACTCCTCGGCCTCGCGCACCTGGCGTGCGAGCCCGACGACGGCCCGATCTGCTTGGAACTGCGCGAACGACGATTCCAGGATCTGCCGCGCCCTGAGCTTGCCGAACATGTCGATCAGGTTCACGGCCATGTTGTAGGTCGGGCGGAAGCTGGAGTTCAACGGATACGTGCGCCGGGACGCGAGTGCGGCGACCGCCTGCGGATCCATGCCCTCGGTCCACTGCACGACGGCGTGGCCCTCGACGTCGATGCCGCGACGCCCTGCGCGACCGGTGAGCTGGGTGTACTCCCCCGACGTGATGGCGACGCGGGCTTCGCCGTTGAACTTCTCCATCTTCTCGAGGACGACGGTGCGCGCCGGCATGTTGATGCCGAGGGCGAGCGTCTCGGTGGCGAAGACCACCTTCACGAGCTTGCGCTGATAGAGCTCCTCGACGACCTCCTTGAAAGCGGGCAGCAAGCCCGCGTGGTGCGAGGCGATTCCGCGTTCGAGGTTGTCGAGCCATTCCCAGTAGCCGAGCACACCGAGGTCTTCGTCCTGGAGGGTCCGCGTGCGCTCCTCGACGATGGCGCGGATCTCCGCGCGCTCCTCGTTGGACGTGAGCCTGATACCGGAGCGGCGCACCTGCTGCACCGCGGCATCGCACCCCACGCGGCTGAAGATGAAGAAGATGGCAGGGAGCAGATTCGCGCGTTCGAGCAGACGGACGACGTCGGGCCGATCCATTCGCTCGATGCGGCGCGCGTTGGCAGCACGGACCGGACGTCGTCCCCCGCGCGGCGGACGCTTCGCCTGACGTCCGGCATGGCGGTCGCTGCGGTACGACTGCGCCTGCCGGTTGTTCTCGTATGTCGTGCCCGTCGCGGAGCGGATCCGCATGAGCTCCTGGTTGACCTGCGCGGTGGCCAGACCCGCCCGATCGTCGAACAGCGGCAGCAGGTCGTCACGGACGAGGACGTGCTGTTCGAGCGGCACGGGACGGATCTCGGAGACGATGACCTCGGTATCGCCGCGCACCGTGTCCAGCCAGTCGCCGAACTCCTCCGCGTTCGACACCGTCGCGCTCAACGACACCAGGCGGACGCGGGCGGGGAGGTGGATGATGACCTCTTCCCAGACCGCTCCACGGAATCGGTCAGCGAGGTAGTGCACCTCGTCCATGACCACGTAGCGCAGATCCCTCAGCGCCGCCGAGTCGGCGTAGATCATGTTGCGCAGGACCTCGGTCGTCATGACGACGATCCGCGCATTGCCGTTGATGTTGGTGTCGCCGGTGAGCAGGCCCACCTGATCGGCCCCGTAGACGTCGACCAGCTCGCGGAACTTCTGGTTCGACAGTGCCTTCATCGGCGTCGTGTAGAAGGCCTTGTCGCTCGATGTCTGCATCGCGAGATGGATCGCGAACTCGCCGACGATCGTCTTGCCTGCACCTGTCGGAGCAGCGACCAACACGCTTCGTCCACCCTCGAGTGCATGACAGCCGGCGACCTGGAACGGATCGAGATCGAACTTCTGCAGCGCCGCGAACGCCGTTGACTGCGGATGCTCACCCGCTTCCCGCGCGCGAGCGTACTTCTCCGAAGGCGAGCTCATGCCGGATCCGGCAGAAGCCCTGATGCCTCGTCACGCTTGCGCTTGCGCCGGTCGAAGATGAGCGAGAGACCGGCAGCGGCGAAGAACAGCACGATGAGGATGCCGGCCAGCATCAGCATGCTGACGACGTCTGCCGCGGGTGTCGCGAGCGCGGCGAAGACCGTCGCGATGATGATCGCGACGCGCCATCCCTTGAGGATCGCCCGTCCGGACATCACACCTGCGAGGTTGAGGGCGACGAGGAACACCGGGAGCACGAAGGAGATGCCGATCACGATCATCAGCTTGAAGATGAAGTCGTAATACTCCTGCGCCGAGTACAGGTTCGTCGCGCCTGCCGGGGTGAAGCTCCACATCAGCTCGATGATGTGCGGCATGATCATGACGCCGAGGTAGCAGCCGGCGAAGAACAGCGGAACGGCGGCGACCACGAAGCCGACGGTGTACCTGACCTCTTTGCGCGTGAGTCCGGGCATGATGAACGCCCAGATCTGCCACAGCCACACGGGTGCGGACAGGAAGATGCCGATCGAGAACGCGATGCGCATGCGCATGTCGAACGCGGCCGTGACGGTGCCGAAGTTGAGCGCGCTGAAATCGTCTCCGCGCTTCTCGGCGATGATGCGGACCGGTTCGGTGATGAAGTTGATGATCGGATCGGCGATGAGGAAGGCGATCACCATTCCGACGAGCAGGGCGAGCGCAGCGAACATGAGGCGCTTGCGCAGTTCGACGAGATGCGCGCCGAGCGACATCCGTCGATCCCGATCCGCCTTCGGCATCACGGTCGGTTCGATGGCTGCCACGGCCGGTCAGGCGCGGGGCGGGGTCTCAGGGTCGATGCCCGAGTCCTTCACCGTGGTCGGCTCGGCGGCTGCGGAGTCGGTGCGAGCGGCGTCGTCCTTCATGGCCTTCATCTCGCCCTTGAACACGCGAGCCGACTGGCCCATGCTCTTCGCGAGAGCCGGCAACTTGGCCGCACCGAACAGGAGGAGGATCACGGCGAGCACAATCAGCAGGTGCCAGCCTTGCATTCCAGCGAACATGTCAGGTTTCCCGTCGTCGGTGAGCGTTCGATCCAGTCTACAGATCAAACCTCTGCTTCGGGCTGGTGATAGAGCGCGAGTCCCGCAGCAGCCCACTCCCTCGTCGCCGTACGGCCCAGCGCGGGCTCCAGCACCTCCATCGCCCCGCCGAAGCGCGCAGCGAGCCGCTTGATACCCCGCGGGTCCGCGAGGTGCAGCTGCGCTGTGACCGTACCGTCCACCGCGTCGGTGGTTCCGGTGGGCACGAATCCGTCGAGCAGAGGAGCCAGCCTCTCCGGCACCCGCACCGTGACGGTCCGTTCCTCCTCGAGCCCTGCGAAGGCTTCGGGGACGTGATCTCCCTGATGCGTGATCGGGATGTCGGTGAGCGCCGGCGCGCTGACCCGGTCGAGGTGGAAAGTGCGCATGGCCTTGCGCAGATGGCACCACCCCTGGAGGTACCACTGACCGTTGGTGATGAGGATCTGCATCGGATCCACGGTGCGAGTGGTCGGCGCGGCGTCGGGAGCCTGATACGTGAACGCGATCGCGACGCCCTCATGCAGTCCGCGGGCCACCGCCTCGCGCACCTCGTCGACGGCACTGGGGGCGACGACGACATCGGCGGGCGCGTCCGCCGCGCCACGGGACAGCTTGGAGATCAGTCCGGCGACGAGACCCGAGTCCGAGACGGCCGGGACCGCCGCGACCATCTGGAGCCCTGCGAGCAGCGCCGCAGCCTCGCGAGCGGTGAAGCGCGGGACGCGGCGTAGAGCCACATCGTTCGTGATCTCGATCACGTCTTCCAGATCGAGGAGGTCCCAGTTGATGTCGAACATCTCCTGCGGCTGCTGCCAGTACCCCGCTTCTCCGGGGAGACCGATCACGGTGAGCTTCTCCACCATCCCGCGCATCTCCTGCGGCGTGACGGCGAACTCCGCGGCCGCCTCCTCGAGAGAGACCTGTCCGTGCTCCAGGAGATAGGGAACCAGTGTGAGATACAGGCGCACGCGATCGGCGGCGAGCAGGGGCTTCGAGCTCGCGCTCACTTCGTCTCCTCCGCTCCGGAGTGGGCGTTCACGACGGCACGCAGCCGCGAGATCACGGCTTCCCGCAAGGGTGCCGGGTCGACCACTCGTACTTCCGGTCCGTACGAGGCGAGCTCGTCGGCGAGGATGTGCAGGTCGACGAAGGGCACGTTGATGCCCTGCGTGGCCGGCGAGGCGCGTCGTCCCAGCCGCAACGCCGCCTCCGTGCCGGGGGTGACCTCCAGAAGGGCCGAGTTCTCGGCGGCGACGCGCTCCAGCCCGGCGAGTGCGCGATCTCCTGCGCCGTCGCGCAGCACCGGATCGAAGCTCTGGGGAGTCATGCGTACGTCCCCGACGATCCGGCTGAGCAGGAAGGTGCGGTCCTCCTCCACATCGACGTCGATGCCGTAGACATGCCACCGTGCCTCGTAGTCGACCAGAGCCAGCGGCCGGATACGGCGGCGGCGCGGCGCATCCTCTCCGGGCTTCAAGTACTCGAACGTGACCACCCTGCACCGCTCGATCGCATCCTGCAGAGGCGAGAACGCCGCATCGCGCGCGGTGATGCGCGGCGCGAACCCGATGATCGGCTCGTCGCCGTCGATGCCGAGGGCGCGAATCTTGCGGACGCCGGACTGCGCGTCCCCGGAGACCGATTCGGAGCTCCAGACGCTTCCTGCGAGCTGTAGCACCGCGAGCTCGGCCGGCGAGAACTCGATGTCGCTGGGGAGGTCGTACTCCGCCTGCGGGATGCGATAGCGCGCCTCGCGGAGATCGTTCGGATCCGCGGCGTCCCCGATGGTCTCGATGGGCACGCCGAGTGAGCGCAACTCGTCCTTGTCGCGCTCGAACATCTTCTCGAGCGCATCCGACCGGGTACCGGCCTCGGCGCGCTGCCGGTAGCCGGAGACGTTGTCGAGGATCTGCTGCTTGGTCAACCCGATCTCCGTGGCCATCAGCGCCACGACGAGATTCGTCAGACGCTCCTCCGCGGGGATCCGGGCTGCCATCACGGCGTGGGCGCCGTCACTGCGCCCAGGATGTCGACGACGACCGCAGTGGCCGGAGCGTTCTCGGCGGCGGGGAAGACGACGAGGAGCTGGGATCCGACCGTGGCTCCGACGAGCTGTTCGGCAGCCACGCTGACGCTGGCATCGGCACCCCAGGAGCTCGTGGTGACCTTCTTGTCGTCCCAACCGACGCCCATGATGTTGGTGACGACGATGTCGTCCTTCTTCACCTTCGGACCGTCGCCCTTGATCAGCGTCTGCGTGGTGATCTCCTTGGGGGCGGGAACGTCGGGGATGATGACGCCCGGCGTGCCGTCGGGAGCGCGCACCACGGTGGGGAGTCCTCGCGCGTCATTGAACTGCAACGCGCCGGATGCCTTCGCCGGCATCACATCGAGCACGTCGATGACCGCCACGATGTTCTCCCCCTTTTCGAGTCCGAACGCCTGGACGTTCTGCTCGCCGAAGTCCTCCGGGGTGAGCACGGCGAGGACGCGACTGCCCTCGGTCGCGCACTCCAGCACATCGGACAGACCGGCAGAGCGCTGCGCCCAGTAGTCGATGCTGTGCACGCGGCTCTGGTCGCCGTTGAACTCGGACTGGTAGAGCTTCTCGCCGCTGTCGCCGCCGTAGAAGGCGATATCGAGCACCACGGGCTGGAACTTCGAGCCCAGCGGGAGGCCATCGCCGACCGTCACATCGGCGAAGGCCGTCTTGTCGGACTTGACGGGCCCGAAGACCTCGACGTCGGGCAGCGAACCGAGGTCACCGCTCACGTCGGCGACGTTCAGGATCTTGTCGTCACCACCGCGATCACAGGCGGCGACACCGTCGGATGCGGTCGCGGTGCAGCCCGTCAGGGCGAGGACGGCGAGGCTGAGGGAGGCCAGAACGGCGGACGTTTTACGCACGCGCTCCAGTCTATTCCGTCGCGTGCCCGGAATCGCGCGATGCGGCGGCAAGGCGCGCCCCTTCCGCAGCCTTCTCCGCCTCCCGTGCGCGCTTGCGGAGATTCTTGTCGCTGATCTCGCGGTCGCCCACGGCACCGGGGGTCCACGCCTCCACGTCCTCGTCGCCATAGCTGCTCTTGGATGCCCGTCGCTTCACGGAGGGGGCGACCGCACCCGGCGCGAGCCTGCGCGCGGTGAGCAGGAAGCCGGTGTGCGCGACCATGCGGTGATCAGGCCGCACGGCGAGGCCCTCCACATGCCAGCCGCGAACCATCGTCTCGGAGGCATCGGGTTCGGTGAAGAGACCCGTGGCGCGGATGTACTCTGCCACACGGGAGAGCTGAGTGGCTGTCGCCACGTAGCAGAGCACGACGCCACCGGGGGTCAGCGCATCGGCGACGGCGTCCATGCACTCCCACGGAGCGAGCATGTCGAGCACCACCCGATCGACGGAGGCCGGCGTCACCTCGCGGGGAAGGGACTCCACGAGATCGCCGACCACGACGCGCCAGGTGTCAGGGCGCTCCCCGAAGAACGTCTCCACGTTGCCGCGGGCGACATCGGCGAAGTCCTCGCGGCGTTCGAAGGAGATCAGCGTTCCCGCCGGTCCCACGGCTCGCAGGAGGGAAAGGGAGAGAGCGCCGGAGCCGACACCCGCCTCGACCACGACCGAGCCGGGGAAGATGTCGGCCTGCATCACGATCTGCGCCGCGTCCTTCGGGTACACGATCGCCGCTCCGCGCGGCATCGACATCGCGAAATCGCGCAGCAACGGACGCAGCGCCAGGTAGTCGTGCCCCGAGCTGTTCGCCACGACGGAGCCGTCGGGAAGTCCGATGAGGTCGCGGTGGCGGAGCACGCCCTGATGCGTGTGCAGTTCGCCGTCCTCGCGGAGCGTCACGGTGTGCAGGCGCCCCTTGGGGCCGGTGAGCTGCACGCGGTCGCCGGCGCGGAAGGGGCCACTCGGCCGGTTCGGGCTGGCTTCGGTCATCGGGCGGCTCCTGTCGCGGTTGCGCGGCTGTCGTAGAGATCGGTCAGGTCCACCGCGCCTCGGCCGTCCAGCGTGTCCCACAGCTCGTGAGCGCCGAGGTGGTCGAGAGGCACGATGTGCGGGACTGCGAGGGTGAGCGCGCCCGAGGCGAGGCCCGCTCGCACCCCGGTCGGCGAGTCCTCGATGACGATCACCTCGGCGATGTCGACGTCCAGAAGAGCCGCTGCCTGCAGGTAAGGCTCGGGATGCGGCTTGGGGTTGTCCACGTCGTCGCCCGCGACCACGATGTCGAACGCGTCGAACTCGATCAGGTCGACCACGTTGAGGGCCATGCGGCGCAACGACATCGTCACCAGCCCTGTCGGGATCCCCGCGTCGCGGAGGTCGCGGAGCAGCTCGCGCGCACCGGGGCGGAACGGGACGCCCTGGGTGCGCAGCGACTCCTGCACGACGTCGGTGAGATGCGAGACGATCGCCTCGGCTTCCATGGCGACTCCGGCGTTCTGTAGGATGACCGCGCTGTCGATCAGGCCGCTTCCCACGAGCTGAAGTGCATCCTCATGGGTCCAGGAGCCTCCGAACGACTGGACGAGCGCCGTCTCGGCCGCCATCCAATACGGTTCGGTGTCGACGAGTGTTCCATCCATGTCCCACAGGACCGCGCTGGGCTTTCTGCTCACTGAACCCATGCTAGCCGTGGTGCCGCCCGCATCCCGCCTCCGCGGACTAGCCTGGAAGGATCACGACCGCCATCTCGAAGGGAGCCTCGATGGATGTTCTCGGTCCGCGCATCGTCATCGCCGCCTTCGACGGCTGGAACGATGCGGGTGAAGCAGCGAGCGGCGCCATCGAGGCACTGCGGAGATCCTCGGAGTACGACCTCGTGCATTCCGTCGACCCCGAGCTGTACTTCGACTACCAGTACACGCGCCCATCGACACGCATGGACGCCGAGGGACGACGCCAGCTGACCTGGCCGGAAGCAGGACTGTGGCGGCCGCGCGATCCCGGGCCCGGTCCCGAGATCTGGCTGCTCACCGGCGCCGAGCCCGCGCGCACGTGGCAGGCGTTCGCCTCCGAGTTCATCGACGTCGCGTTGCGTGACGACATCACCGGGCTGGTGACCCTCGGTGCGATGCTCTCCGACGTGCCGCACACCCGACCGATATCGATCTTCGCCTCCAGCCAGAACGAGCAGGTGCGCGAGGCGCACGCCCTGGAACGATCGATGTACGAGGGCCCGGTGGGAATCCTCACGGTGTTCGAGCACTTCGCCGAGAATGCGGGAATCCCCACAGCGAGCCTGTGGGCGAGTGTGCCGCACTACGTCGCTTCGGCGACTCCCTCGCCGAAGGTGACCCTCGCGCTGCTGGACCGGCTCGAGGAACTCACCGGCGTGGATGTCGACCGTCAGGCGCTGCGGACGGAGGCTGCCGCGTGGGAGGCGTCCATCGACGCCGCCGCTTCCGAGGATGAGGACATGGCGGAGTACATCCGCCAGCTCGAGCGCACGCGCGACACGTGGGACTCCCCCGAAGCGTCGGGAGACGCGATCGCGCAGGCCTTCGAGCGCTACCTCCGTCGACGGGACGACGGTCCGGGAGACCGCAAGCGCTGATTCGCGCTCAGGCTGCGATCACGCCGGTGCCGAGCAGTACGAGCAGCACGGTTCCGAGCAGGATGCGGTAGATCACGAACGGCAGGAAGCTGCGCTTCGAGATCCAGTTCATGAAGAACGCGATCACGCCGAGAGCGACGACGAACGCGATGCCGGTCGCGGCGAGGGTGTCGCCGAAGGAGAAGAACGAGGGCTCGTCCCAGCTCTTGAAGACCTGGTAGAAGCCGCTGCCGAACACCGCAGGGATCGCCAGCAGGAACGCATAACGCGCAGCCGCGGCGCGCTCGTAGCCCAGGAACAGGCCCATGGTGATGGTTCCGCCCGAACGGGAGACGCCGGGAATCAGGGCCAGCGCCTGCGCGAAACCGAATGCGATGCCGTGCGGGTAGGTCAGGTCGTCGAGCTTGCGGCGCTTCGCCCCCACGTAATCGGCCACACCGAGCAGGATTCCGAAGACGATCAGCATGACCGCGACGATCCACATCGAGCGCAAGACGGTCTCGATCTGATCCTGGAAGAGCAGCCCGAGCACCACGATCGGGATGCTGCCGATGATGATCAACCAGCCCATCCTCGCGTCCGGATCGTTGCGAGGCGCTTTCCCCACGAGGGAGCGGAACCACTGGGTCACGATGCGTACGATGTCTCGCCAGAAGAACACGACGACTGCGGCCTCGGTGCCGATCTGGGTGATCGCGGTGAACGCCGCGCCCGGGTCCTCACCGGAGGGGAGGAACGTCCCGAGGATGCGCAGGTGTGCGCTGGAGGAGATCGGGAGGAACTCGGTGAGTCCCTGGACGACGCCGAGGATCAGTGCTTCGAGCAGGTGCATGGAGGGCTTTCAGGTCGGAGGAGGCACGGAGCGCGCGGCGCTCAGTACGTGCGCAGCAGATCGGTCAGCACCCGCTGGCCGAAGACAAGCGATTCTACGGGTACTCGCTCGTCGACTCCGTGGAACATGCCTGTGAAGTCGAGGTCGGCCGGGAGCCTGAGAGGTGCGAAGCCGTAGCCCGTGATCCCGAGGTACGCCAACGCCTTGTTGTCGGTACCGGCACCGAGCAGATACGGGATCACCGGAACCCCGGGGTCATGACGACCGATGCTGGCGACCATCGCCTCGACGAGATCCCCTTCGAAGGGCGTCTCCATACCGATGTCACGGACGACCGTCTCGATGACGATCTCGTCTCCGACGATCTGCTGGAGCTCGGCCAGGACCTCGCCCTCGGTGCCGGGGATCACTCGCACGTCGATGAGCGCCTCCGCCCGCTCCGGGATGACGTTGTGCTTGTACCCCGCGGTCAGCGCCGTCGGGTTCGTGGTGGTGCGGAACGAGGAGCGGAGGAAGGCCTCGGCCGGCCCTGCGGCTGCGGCGAGAGCGTCAGGGTCGTCCGCGCTGCGACCTGACAGCGTGCTCAGCCCCTCGAGCAGCGCTCTGGTGGTCGGAGTCAGGCGGATCGGCCACCGGGTGCGTCCGATCGCCGCGACGGCCTCAGCGAGCTTCGTGACCGCGTTGTCGTCGTGCAGGCGGCTGCCGTGTCCCGCTCGCCCCTTCGCCACCAAACGGATCCAGATCAGGGCCTTCTCCCCCACCTGCAGCAGATAGGCGCGGCGGTCGTCGACCGTGATCGAGTAGCCGCCGACCTCGCTGATCGCGGCCGCGGCACCCTCGAACCATTCCGGGCGGTTCTGCACGACGAGCGCCGACCCCTCGACCCCGCCGTTCTCTTCGTCGGCGAAGAACGCGAGAACGAGGTCGCGCTCCGGCTGCTCACCCGCACGCAGGATCTCGGCGACCGAGGTGAGGATCATCGCGTTCATGTTCTTCATGTCCACGGCCCCACGGCCCCAGAGCATCCCGTCCTGCACCAATCCGGCGAACGGGTCGACGCTCCAATCCTCGGCCATGGCCGGGACCACATCGAGGTGCCCGTGCACGACGAGTGCGGGCTTTTCCCTGTCGCGTCCCGCCACTCGTGCCATGACGTTCGTGCGGCGCGGGATCGGCTCGTAGTACTCGACCTCGAGTCCGAGCCCCTCCAGGTAGGCCCCGACATACTCCGCGGCTTCCCGCTCGCCCTTCGCGTTGCCACCGCCGAAGTTGGAGGTGTCGAAGCGGATCAGGTCGCTCGCGATGCGCACGACCTCCGGGAGGGACGGTTCAGTCATGGGTCCAGGCTATCGAAACGTCGCGCCACGCCCGGGCGTGCGCCTCGGTTCGAGAGGCCGCGGAGGACATGGTAATGTTATTCTTCGGTCGGCAACGATCATCCAAAACCTGCGCGGGTGGCGGAATGGTAGACGCGCTACGTTGAGGTCGTAGTGCCCGTAAGGGCGTGGGGGTTCAAGTCCCCCTCCGCGCACAGGAAGAAGAAGGCCCCGGATCCCAGGATCCGGGGCCTTCTTCGCGTTCCGCGATGCGGTTCGTCTTCCGCGATCCGGCGGGGACGCAGCGCCCGCCGGATCGCGGATCGTTCAGGCCGCGCCGACGCCGAACAGCACACCGAGCGCGTAGGTGATCGCGGCAGCCCCGAACCCGATGGCGAGCTGGCGGAGTGCTCGACGAAGGGGCGGGCCCCCGGACAGCACTCCCACCATCGCGCCTGTGCTCAGGAGGGCGATGCCGACGAGCACGAGGGCGACGATGATCGCCGTGGTGCCCTGAAGCCCGAAGATCCACGGGAGCACGGGGATGATCGCCCCGGAGGCGAACAGGAGGAAGCTGGAGATGGCCGCCGTCCAGTCGCTGCCGACGATCTCGTGATCATCGCCGCGCTGGATGTCCACGGGACCGGTCGCCGCCTGACGCACGCCGGCCTGCGCCGCCTTCACGATGCGGCGTGCCCGCGCGAGGGATTCCTCCTGCTCCATGCCGCGGGCACGGTAGACGAGAGCCAGCTCGTTCTCGTCGATGTCGAGATCTCCCGCTGATGCGTGTGCGTCCTCGTTGGCCTCCGTCGCCGCGAGCAGTTCGCGCTGGGAACGTACCGAGACGAACTCGCCTGCTCCCATCGACAGTGCGCCGGCCAGGAGACCGGCGATCCCGCTGAAAAGCACGAAGCCGGAGCTCACGCCCGTCGCGCCGATCCCGAGCACCAGCGCGAGGTTGCTCACCAGGCCGTCGTTGGCGCCGAACACGGCCGCGCGGAACGAACCGGACAACCGCCTGCGACCACGCGCAGCGAGTCCGCGCACGACCTCGTAGTGCACCTTCTCGTCTGCCCTCATGGCCGGAGTGGCGTACTGCTCCGAATCGTAGGGCGACCGTGCCTCAGCGCTCTGTGCGAGGGCGAGCACGAAGATCGATCCGAAACGACCGGCCATCCATCCGAGTAGGCGCGAGCGGACCCCGGCGCGGGGCAGACGCCGCGGTTCCTCACCGAGGAGATCGAGCCAATGCTGCTCATGGCGACGTTCCGCATCGGCGAGGCTCAGCAGGATGTCGCGCTCTTCGCCTTCTCGGCGTGCAGCGAGCTTCTGATAGACGGCGCCCTCGGCGCGCTCCTCGACCAGGTAGCGCGCCCAGCGCCGACGATCGGCGGGGGTCGGGGTGGCGGCAGCGGGGGCTGTCATGGATCCTCCAGAGATGGCGGCGCCCTATGCGTGGGCAACCGTTCAACGCTATCCGCGGATGCTCAGCACGACCTCACCCAGGCGCGGATTGACAGCATTTCGGGGATCCGAAGCGCCGTCCCTGCACGGACGGGGCGCAGATCATGTCAGGACCGCACGCGCTTCCGAAGAACCTCGATGCGGGATTGCAGCTGCGTCACGGTGGCCTGCGCGACTGCCGGTCCTCCGCAGATGCGGCGGAGCTCGGCATGCACCGCGCCGTGCGGCTCACCCTTCTGGCGCGCGTAGAGGCCGACGAGGCTGTTCAGCAGCTGCCTCTGCTCCTTGAGGGTGCGGTGCAGGGGCGGGGGAAGCGTCGTCGACTCGTCGGGCGGTGTGGAGGCCTCACGTGCCTCCCGCAGGCGTGACTGGCGGGACTGACGCTGCATGAGGAGCTCATGCACGTGCTCCGGCTCGAGGAGACCGGGGAAGCCGATGAACTCCTCCTCCTCCGGGGTCCCCGGTTCGGCCAGCTGACCGAACTCCTGTCCTTCGAAGACCACGCGGTCGAAGTGGGCGACGGACGAGAGCGCCTGGTAGCTGAACTCCTGCGTCAGCGCGTCCGAGGTCTCCTCCTCACGGTTCGCACTCTCGAGCAGCGAATCCTCCAGGCCATCGTCTTCCTTCGACTGCCGGTCGAGCGCATGGTCGCGCTGTTTGTCCATCTCGTTCGCAAGCCCCATGAGCACGGGGACCTGCGGAAGGAACACGCTCGCGGCCTCGCCACGACGCCGGGCTCGCACGAACCGGCCGATGGCCTGAGCGAAGAACAGCGGAGTCGAGGACGACGTCGCATAGACCCCCACGGCGAGACGCGGCACGTCGACGCCCTCCGACACCATGCGCACGGCCACCATCCAGCGAGAGTCGTTGGCGCTGAACTTCTCGATCCGCTCCGACGCCGTCGCATCATCCGAGAGCACGACCGTGGCCTGCTGGCCCGTGATGCTGTGCAAGATCTTCGCATACGCGCGCGCGACCGTCTGGTCCGTCGCCAGTACGAGACCGCCGGCATCGGGGACGTGGTGGCGGATCTCCGTGAGCCGTCTGTCCGCGGCCGACAGGACGGCCGGCATCCACTCGCCCTCGGGATCGAGCGCCGTGCGCCACGCCTGCGACGTCACGTCCTTGGTGTTGTCCTGGCCCAAGTGCGTCTCGAGCTCGTCGCCGGTGGTGGTGCGCCAGCGCATCTTGCCGGCGTACATGTGGAAGAGCACGGGCCGGACGACGCCGTCGGCCAGTGCCCGGCCGTAGCCGTAGTTGTAGTCGGTGCGCGAGATGCGGGCGCCGGACTCATCGGGGTGGTACTCCACGAACGGGATGGGCGCCGTGTCGCTGCGGAACGGCGTGCCGGACAGCAGCAGGCGCCTCTTCGCCGGCCCGTACGCGTCTCGGATGGCGTCGCCCCAGCTCAGCGCATCGCCGCCGTGGTGAACCTCGTCGAGGATCACCAGGGTCTTGGCGTCCTCCGTGAGATGCCGGTGCACCGAGGATTTCGCGGCGACCTGCGCGTACGTCACGACAGCGCCGTGATAGTGCCGAGCCGGTGCCCAGTCGCTGTTGCGGAAGCGCGGGTCGAGGCGGATGTGCACGCGTGCCGCGGCGTCCGCCCACTGGGTCTTGAGATGCTCGGTCGGTGCGACCACGATGATGCGGTTGACCTCGCCCATGCGCATGAGCTCGACGGCGAGGGTGAGTGCGAACGTGGTCTTGCCTGCGCCGGGTGTGGCGGCGACGAGGAAGTCGCGCTGATCCGCCGCGAAGTACTGTTCGAGGGCCTCCTGCTGCCAGGCACGCAGCTTGTTCGCGGTTCCCCATGGGGCACGCTGAGGAAAGGACGGAGAGAGCATCGAGTCCACGATAATCGCTGCCGGGGACACCGGATCACTCCCCGCGATTCCCGCGCGTGCCCTGCCCCGCACCGAGCCCTGCGGGTAGGCTCGGTCACTGCGTCGTGGTCACCGCCGCGTCGCTGATCGTTCGCGAAGGAGAGCTGGATGACCGACCAGGATTCGACTCGGACCCCTTACATCCCGAACGAGACCGCGCACCCGTGGCGCCGATTCGTCGCGGTCGGCGACTCGTTCACCGAGGGCATCGGCGACCCCGATCCGGCGCATCCTGGGAGCCACCGCGGGTGGGCGGACCGCGTCGCCGAGGTGCTCGCCGCGCAGGTCGACGACTTCGCCTACGCGAACCTCGCCGTCCGCGGCAAGCTGATCGCCCAGATCGTCGCCGACCAGATCGAGCCGGCCGTCGCGCTGCGCCCCGATCTGGTCTCCATCTGTGCGGGCGGCAACGATGTGATCCGGCCCGGCACCGACCCGGATGCGATCGCGAGCCAGCTCGACGACGCCGTCGCCCGGCTGTCCTCCACCGGCGCCGCCGTGCTGTTGTTCACGGGCATCGACACCGCCTTCACGCCGGTCTTCCGCGCCTTCCGCGGAAAGGTCGCGATCTACAACGAGAACGTCCGCACCATCGCCGAGCGATACGACTGCATCGTGGCCGACCAGTGGGCGCTCAAGGTCGTGCAGGACATGCGCTTCTTCGACGATGACCGACTGCACTACAACGCGCTCGGCCATCACGAGGTGGCCCGCATGGCGTTGCGTGCCCTGAACGTGCCGAACGATCTCGAGGCCATGCAGCCCGAGCCGTTCCCGCTGCGCACCTGGCGAGAGGCACGCTCGGAAGACCTGGGCTGGGCCAGGGAGCACCTGGTTCCGTGGGTGCTCAGAAGGCTCCGTCACCAGTCATCTGGCGACAACCTCGCTGCGAAGCGTCCGGAGCCCTCCCCCGTCGTCCTTCCCGGGAGGGACTGAGCGTCAGGCCTTCATCGCCCAGAGTGCGACCGCTGCCGCTGATGCCACGTTGAGGGAGTCGACCCCACCGGACATCGGGATCGTGACGACGGTGTCCGCTCCGTCCATGGCCTCGCGCGAGAGTCCGTCGCCTTCCGACCCCATGACCAGCGCGACCCGCGCCGGACGTGCGGCCGCATACGCGTCGAGCGTCACCGCGTCGTCGCGCAGCGCCAGCGCGGCGATGTCGAAGCCGTCGGTGTGGAGATCCGCGATCGCGGACTCCCAGTCCGTGATACGCGTCCACGGCACCTGGAAGACGGTGCCCATGCTGACTCGGACGCTGCGCCGGTACAGCGGATCGGCCCCGCCCGGAGAAACCAGCACCGCGTCGGCGCCGAGACCTGCTGCAGCACGGAAGGCTGCTCCGACGTTGGTGTGATCCCCGATGTTCTCCAGGATCAGCACGAGGGAGGCGCCGTCGATCACCTCGCGGACGGAGGGCAGCTCTGGTCGGTGCATGGAGGCGATGGTGCCGCGGTGCACCGCGAAACCCGTCACCGCCTCCGCCACCTCGTCCGGAACGACGTACACCGGCACGTCGAGGTCACCGACGATGGCACGGATGTCGTCCACCCTGCGCTCCTGCACCAGGACGGAGCGGGGACGGTGACCGGAGGCGACCGCGCGCGCGATCACCTTCGTCGATTCCGCGATGTAGAGACCACCGGACGGCTCCGACAGTGCTCGTAGGGCGGTATCGGTGAGGCCGCGGTAGTCGTCGAGACGTCGGTCGGCGGCGTCGGTCACAGGCAGGAGATCCACGATGTCCACTCTGCCGCCGTCAGGACACGGCGCAGCACCGGTCGCTGGGGCGTCGGCGGCTCTCGTGGAGGCCCTGGTCGGCCTCGGCACCGTAGACTCGCTCAAGGAGGTCTTGTGAGCGTGTCCATTCCCGCCGAGCTGTCGGCCACCATCGCCCACGCCGCCGAGCTGCTGCGCGAGAAGCGCATCGCACTCCTCACCGGCGCCGGCATCTCCACCGATTCCGGCATCCCCGCCTACCGTGGCGAAGGCGCGAGGACGCGCAGCGATCCGATGACGATCCAGACCTATCTGGGTGACGAGGCTGCGCGTCGGCGCTATTGGGTCGGCGGGCACCTGGGCTGGCGCGCTTTCGCGAGAGCCGAGCCGAACGCGGGACACATCGCCCTGGCGCAACTCGAAGCATCGGGGAACGTGTCCGGCGTGATCACCCAGAACGTCGACGGACTGCATCTGCGGGCCGGGAGCTCGCACGTCATCGAGGTCCACGGGACCATGCGTCGCGTGCTGTGTCTGCAGTGCGGTCAGGTCTTCGATCGCCGCGACGTCGCCGTGCAGATCGAGGAGCTCAACCCCTGGATCACCGTGCCGGAGAACGTCGCTCTCGCCCCCGACGGCGACGTGCTCCCGGAGAGCACGGAAGGCTTCGTCATCCCCGTGTGCACCGTCTGCGCGGGCATGCTCAAGCCTGACGTGGTGTTCTTCGGCGAGTACGTGCCACAGGATCGCTTCCGCGCAGCGGAGTCGCTGCTGAGTTCGAGCTCCGCCCTGATCGTCGCGGGCTCCTCCCTCGTGGTCAACTCCGGTGTCCGCCTCGTCGAGCGTGCGCGGCGACGTAACATCCCCCTGATCATCGTCAACCGTGAGCCGACGCGCGCGGATGCCTGGGCGCATGTGACCATCGCCGCGGGCACCAGCGACGTGCTCCCCGCCCTCCAGGAACTCCTCTCGTGACCCACCTCACCCTCGTCCGCCACGGTCAGACCGACTGGAACCTCGCGCGGCGCATCCAGGGCTCCACCGACATCCCCCTGAACGAGAAGGGACGCGAAGACGCGCGATGGGCCGCGGAGAAGCTCGCGGCAGGAACCCATCACGCCGTCTACACGAGCCCGTTGCTGCGCGCCAAGGAGACCGCGGAGATCATCGCGGAGCGCCTGGGGCTGGAAGTCGCCGGCGTCGTCCCCGATATCCGCGAGCGCGAGTTCGGCGATGGTGAGGGCATGCTCGTGCCCGACTACATCGCGACGTATGGCGACTGGCACGCGGAGGTTCCTGGTGCGGAGTCGCTGCACGAGGTGGGAGAACGCGCGATCGAAGCACTGCACACGATCGCTCGCGAGGCGCGGCGTCGGTCCTCCCCGCGTGCGGAGTCGGTCATCGTCGTCGCTCATGGTGGCGTGATCCGCGCCGTGATCGACCACGTCTCCGGCGGCACTCTCCCGCGCGACGGCGAGGTGCTGCAGAACGGCTCGGCGCACCGGTTCGTCGCCGCACCGGGCTATCTCCGTCTGCTGGAGGAGACGCCCGTCCTCTGATCAGACGGCGCGGGACACGACCGAACGCGCGTGACGGAGGACCGGCTCGTCGATCATCCGTCCATCGAACCGGAACACGCCGCGCTGCGACTCGGCCGCAGTGAGCACGGCGCGCGCCCAGGTGAGCAGCGCGTCGTCCGGACGGTACGCCGCACGGATCGTCGCCACCTGGTTCGGATGGATGCAGGCCGTCGCACGGAATCCCGAAGCGGCGGCGTCGATCGCCTCCTCCTCGAGTCCAGTGAGGTCATCGATGTCGATGTGCACGGCGTCGATGGCTGCTTTGCCGTGCGCACCGGCTTCGAGGAGGACACGCGCTCTGGCGTACCTGGCGATGTCGCGATACGCGCCATCCGCGTTGCGCGAAGACGTGCCTCCCAGGGAGGCGACGAGATCCTCGGCCCCCCACATCAACGCGGACACCTGCGGGTGTGCGGCGATGCGGTCGGCTGCCTGGACGCCGCGGGCGGTCTCGCACAGGGCGATCAGCGAGTACCTCTCGTCGAACGCCGACAAGCTGTCCGCACGCTCGGTCTTCGCCACCATCACGGTGCGGAAGTCGGTCTGAGCCAGCGCCGCGAGGTCTGCGGCGAAGGCCTCGGTGTCGGGGGCGTTGACGCGCACGACCACTCGAGAGGGGTCGACATCGGCGGCGATCACGTTCCTGCGCGCTTCGTCCTTCGCCTCCGGGAGCACCGCGTCCTCGAGATCGAGGATGATCGCATCAGCCCGCTCCGCGGCTTTCCGGAAGCGCTCCGGCCGGTCGGCAGGGCAGAACAACAGCGCCGGACCGAGGTCGAACGTCATGCGGGGGATCCTTCCGGACGGCAGTGGACGAGCACCGAGCGGACGGCCGTGGCGACGACGGTACCGTCCTGGTTCCGGCCGGTGTGGGCGATCTTCACGATCCCCTGCCCCGGCCGGGAGGAGGAGAGCCGCTTCTCGACGACCGTGCTCTCGGTGTAGAGGGTGTCTCCCGCGAACAGCGGATGCGGGAACGCGACATCGCCGAAGCCGAGCTGTGCGACGAGGGTCCCCTGCGTCAGCTGCGCGACGGACGAACCCACCATGGTGGACAGAGTCCACATCGAGTTCATCAGTCGCGCGCGGAACGGCTCCTGACCGTCGGCGAAAGCCGCATCGAGGTGCAGGGCCTGCGTGTTCATGGTGAGGGTGGTGAACAGCACGTTGTCGGCTTCGGTCGCAGTTCGTCCTGGGCGGTGCAGGTAGCGGGCGTCGGTCTCGAACTCCTCGTAGTACAGACCCCTCTGGACGACGTCGTGCGTGCTCATGCCGCCACGCTACCCGGCGAGTCCGAGACCGCGGGCGATGACCAGCAGCTGCACCTCGGTCGTGCCCTCGCCGATCTCGAGGATCTTGGAGTCGCGGTAGTGCCGTGCCACGGAGAACTCGTTCATGAAGCCGTTGCCGCCGAAGATCTGCGTCGCGTCTCTCGCGTTGTCCATCGCCGCCTCGCCCGCGACCAGCTTGGCGATGGCCGCGGCTTCGGCGAACGGCTTGCCCGCGTCTCGGAGTCGAGCCGCGTGATGCCAGGCGAGACGTGCCGTGTGCACCCGTGCGCGCATGCGGGCCAGAGTGAACTGCGCGTTCTGCCGCGTGCTCAGGGCGGCCCCGAAGATCGTGCGGCTCTTGGCGTACTCGACAGCGGCCTCCAGGCATCCTTCGGCGGCGCCGGTCGAGAGGGCCGCGATCGCGATGCGTCCTTCGTCGAGGATGCTGAGGAAGCTGCGGAAGCCGCTCCCCCGCGTACCCAACAGGTTGGAGGCGGGAACCCGTGCGGCGTCGAAGGTGAGGGGATGTGTGTCCGACGCGTTCCACCCGACCTTGTCGTACGGCGCTTCGACCGTGAACCCCGGTGTCCCGTTCGGCACGATGATGGTGGAGATCTCCTTGCGCCCATCCTCGTTCCCGGTCACCGCCGTGACCGTGACGAACCGCGTGATGGGGGTCCCGGAGTTCGTGATGAACTGCTTCGAGCCGTCGATCACCCACTCGTCGCCGTCGAGGCGCGCCGTGGTCCTGGTCGCACCGGCATCGCTGCCGGCCTCCGGTTCCGTGAGGCCGAAGCCCGCCAGGGCTCGCCCGGCGAGCAGGTCCGGCAGCAGCTCCTGGCGCTGCTCCTCCGAGCCGAAGCGGTAGATCGGCATCGCGCCGAGGCTGACCCCTGCTTCGAGCGTGATCGCGATGGACTGGTCGACGCGCGCGAGCGCCTCGATCGCGATGCCGAGTGCCATGTAGTCGCCGCCCTGTCCGCCGTACTCCTCGGGGAACGGTAGACCGAACAATCCGAGATCGCCCATCTGGCGAACGACGTCCATCGACAGCGTGTGCGTGCGATCGGCCTCGTAGGCCTGCGGTGCGACGACCGTGTCGGCGAATTCGCGCACCATGGCGGCGAGCTCGCGCTCCTCGTCGGTCAGCTCTTCCATGTTCAGCTCTCCTCCGTCGTCACGCGGGCGACCGGCTGGTCACGCCGCACCTGGTCGCCGACCGCGACCAGCAGATGCACCACACCGTCATGCGGTGCCAGTACCGGGTGCTCCATCTTCATCGCCTCGATCGAGACGAGGGCTTCTCCCGCGGACACCGTGTCGCCGTCGGTCACGTGCACCGCCACGACGCTGCCCGGCATGGGGGCACGGCCCTCCGGCTCGGTCGCCGCAGCTCCCGCGTCGCGTGCGGACAACCGGCGCTGCATCCGCTGTCGCCTGTCGAGAGGGCGCAGGCGTATCGTGCGACCTTCCTCCGCGACCCAGACCGCTCCCTCGGCATCGACTGCGGCCAGCACGCCCGCTCTGGAGGGGGAAGGAGACGCTTCATCGAGCTCGACCTCGTCGCCGTCGTCCGTGAGCGCGACGAACGGGGCATACGGCGCGTCCTGGGTCCCCAGGCGCCACCCGGGCAGCTCACGCCACAGCGGGCTGGTGCGCACCGATGCGGGGGGATCCGAAACGGCGTCCCGCGCCGCAGCCAACTGAGACGCCGAAGGCTTCACCGTCTCGAGGGGAAGCAGGGACTCGATGAGACCGGTGTCGAGATCGCCTTCGATGACCCGCGCGTCCTGGCACAGCATCCGCAGGAACGCGATGTTGGTCTCGACGCCCAGCACGACGGTGCTCGCGAGTGCTCGGTCCAGTCGTGCCAGTGCCGTGGCGCGGTCATCGGCGAAGGCGATCACCTTCGCGATCATCGGGTCGTAGAATCCGGTGACCTCGCTGCCGCTCTCGATGGCCGCATCCACGCGGACACCCGGCGGTGGGTCGAAGAGGAGCACCGTCCCCGTGGACGGAAGGAAGCCGCGCTCAGGGGCCTCCGCGTACACCCGAGCCTCGACCGCGTGGCCGCGCAGGCGAGGTGTGACGTCCAGGGGAAGACCCGCTGCCGCGCGGAGCTGAAGCGCGACGAGGTCGAGTCCGGTGACCTCCTCGGTGACGGGGTGCTCCACCTGGAGCCGCGTGTTCATCTCGATGAAGAAGACCTCGTCCGGCGCGTCGGCATCCACGAGGAACTCGACCGTGCCGGCCCCCACGTAGGAGACGCTCTCGGCGGCGAGCACCGCGGCGGAGAGCAGGCGCTCGCGCGTGTCGGCCGGGATCCCCGCCGACGGGGCCTCCTCGATGACCTTCTGATGCCGGCGCTGCAACGTGCACTCGCGTTCGCCGAGGGCGATGACGGTGCCGTGCACGTCGCCGAAGACCTGTACCTCGATGTGCCGTGGTCGTCTGATCAGCCGCTCGAGGATGAGCGCGTCGTCCCCGAAAGCGGCGGACGCGACCCGGCGGGCGGAGGCGAGAGCGCCGCGGAGCCCCGCCGCGTCGGCGACGACCTCCATGCCCTTTCCCCCTCCCCCTGCGCTGGGCTTGACCAGCAGCGGATATCCGACGGTCTCGGCCTCTTCGGCGATCTCGGTGTCGGACAGTCCCTTGGCATCGAAGCCGGGGACGACGGGGACCCCGTACCGCAGCACATGATCGCGGGCGCGGGCCTTGTCTCCCATGATCTGCAGCGCGTCGACGGAGGGACCGATGAAGACGACCCCGCTCTCCTCGCAGGCCTCGGCGAGTCCGACGCTCTCGGAGAGGAAGCCGTAGCCGGGGTGGATGGCCTGCGCACCGGTGGCGCGCGCCGCGGCGATGACGGCGTCGATGTCGAGGTAGGAGTCGGCAGCGGGCGCTGGCCCGATCCGCACGGCCAGATCGGCCTCGCGGACATGAGGGCTCGTCGCATCGGCGTCGCTGTAGACGGCGACGCTGCAGATGCCGAGCGCCCGCAGCGTGCGGATCACCCTGCGGGCGATCTCCCCGCGGTTGGCGACGAGGACGGTGTGGAAAAGGACGTCGGACGACGTCGGTGCCGGATTCATGGACAAGGCACTCACATCCGGAAGATGCCGAAGCGCGGTTCGGGCAGCGGGCTGCGGGAGACGACGTCGAGGGCGAGGCCGAGGAGGTCGCGGGTCTGGGCGGGGTCGACGATGCCGTCGTCCCAGAGCCGCGCGGTCGCGTAGTACGGCTCGCCCTGGTGCTCGTACTGTTCCCGGACCGGGGCCTCGAAGGCTGCTCGCTCCTCCGCCGTCCAGGAGCCGCCGCGTGCGGAGAGCTGGTCCTCCTTGACAGTGGCGAGCACCGACGCGGCCTGCGCGCCCCCCATCACGGAGATGCGGCTGGCGGGCCAGGTCCACAGGAACCGCGGCGAGTACGCGCGCCCGCACATCGAATAGTTCCCGGCTCCGAACGATCCCCCGATGATGACGGTGAGCTTCGGTACACGGGTGCTGGCGACGGCCGTGACCATCTTGGCGCCGTCCTTGGCGATGCCGCCGGCCTCCGCGTCGGAGCCGACCATGAAACCGGTGATGTTCTGCAGGAAGAGCAGAGGGATCCCCCGCTGGTCGCAGAGCTCGATGAAGTGGGCGCCCTTGAGCGCCGACTCGCTGAAGAGTACGCCGTTGTTCGCGACGATGCCGACGGGGTGACCGTGGAGACGGGCGAAGCCGGTGACCAGGGTCGTGCCGTACTCGGGCTTGAACTCGAGGAACGAGTCGCCGTCGACCAACCGCGAGATGACCTCGTGCACGTCGTACGCGGCATTGACGTCGACAGGGACGGCGTCGTAGAGGCTGGACAGCTCGGAGGGAGCGCGGCTGCCGAGCACCTCCCAGGCCGGGGCGGCGGGAGGCGGGAGCGTGGCCACGATGTCGCGCAGGATCTCGAGGGCGTGCTCGTCGTCTTCGGCGAGATGGTCGACGACGCCGCTGCGTCGTGCGTGCAGCTCGCCGCCGCCGAGTTCCTCCGCCGTGACGATCTCCCCGATGGCGGCCTTCACGAGCGGGGGGCCACCGAGGAAGATGGTCCCCTGGCGGCGCACGATGACGGTCTCGTCGCTCATCGCCGGTACGTAGGCGCCGCCGGCGGTGCACGAGCCGAGAACGGCGGCGAGTTGAGGGATGCCCTCCGCGGACATGCGCGCCTGATTGAAGAAGATCCGCCCGAAGTGCTCGCGGTCCGGGAAGACCTCGTCCTGCTTGGGGAGGAACGCGCCCCCCGAATCGACGAGGTAGAGACAGGGAAGGCGATTCTCCAGCGCGATCTCCTGCGCGCGAAGATGCTTCTTGACGGTGAGGGGGAAGTACGTGCCGCCCTTGACCGTCGCGTCGTTGCAGACCACCATGACGTGCCGCCCGTGCACGAGACCGATACCGGCGATCACGCCCGCGCCCGGCGCCTCTCCCCCGTACAGGCCGTCAGCCGCGAGGGGCGCGACCTCGAGGAAGGGGCTGCCCTCATCGAGCACACGGGTGACGCGATCGCGAGGGAGCAGCTTCCCTCGCGCCAGGTGACGCTCGCGAGAAGCGTCCGGTCCTCCGCGCGCGGCGGCGGCGAGGCGGTCTCGCAGTTCGTGCGCGAGCGACTCCTGGGATGTCGGCATCGTGATGTCCTCCTCGACCCACGTCCGCCCTGGGCCGAACCCTGGCGCGGTGCATGCACTTTCGGTTAGTGTTCACTAACCCGTTGATTCAGGTTAGCGAGGATTAACTGAGATGACAAGCCCGGTCACCGCCCGAGACCGCGCCAAGGCCGAGCGGTCCGATGCGATCCTGCACGCCGCAGCACGACTGTTCGCCGCGCGCGGGTACAGCGGCGTGAGCCTGGAGGACATCGGCGCTGCCGTCGGTGTGTCCGGCCCGGCCGTCTATCGTCATTTCGCCGGTAAGCAGGCTCTGCTGGGAGCGGTCCTCGTCAAAGTCAGTCAGGACCTCATCCACGGCGGACGCCGCGTCGCTGACGAGGCCCCGACGCCCGACGCGCGCATGCGTGCGCTGATCGAGTTCCACGTGGACTTCGCCCTGGGTAACGCCGAGGTGATCCAGGTGCAGGACCGCGATGTCGCGTTCCTGTCCGATGCCGACCGCGCCGAGGTACGCCGCCTGCAACGCGCCTACATCGAATTGTGGATGGCGGCCCTGGCTCCGTTGCATCGAGGCGGCACGGACGGCGCCGATCCGGACGAGCTGCGTCTGCGCGTGCAGGCCTGCTTCGGACTCATCAACTCCACGCCGCACAGCACGCGTGCGGCGGCCAGACGGCACTCCGCCACCGCGACCGTGTTGATCGCGATGGCGGATGCTGCCGTGCGCGCGACTAGCTGAGGAGCATCGCCCGCCCCGGCTCCTCGAGGAGGTCGGCCACATCCTTCAGGAACCGGGCGCCCTCCGCGCCGTCGACCATCCGGTGGTCGAAAGAGAGACTGAGGGTCATCAGCTGCCGCAGCGCGATCTCGCCCCGGTGTTCCCAGGGCTGACGACGTACCGCGCCCACGGCCAGGATCCCGGACTGACCGGGGGGAAGGATCGGCGTACCGGCATCGACACCGAACACGCCGATGTTGGAGATCGAGAAGGTGCCGCCCGCGAGCTCCGCCGGCGAGGTCTTCCCCGAACGCGCGACCTCGGCGAGGGATTTCACGGCGTCCGCGAGTTCGGTGAGTGTCAGCCGCTCGGCATCTCTGATCATGGGGACGATCAGTCCGCGCTCCGTCGCTGCCGCGATCCCGAGATCGACGTAGTTGTGCTGGACGATCTCGCCGGCGGCCTCATCCCAACGCGAATTGAGGCCAGGAGTCCGCCCGAGAGCGAGGCAGACCGCCTTCGCCACCACGGCGAGCGGCCCGATCCGATGTGCGCTCAGCGATCGATCTTCGCGGAGACTCGACAGCAGATCCATGGTCGCGGTCACGTCGACGGTATGGAAGACGGTGACGTGCGGGGCCGTGAAGGCGCTCTGGACCATCGCCGCCGCCGTGTGCTTGCGCACTCCGCGGATGGGGATCCGGGTCTCGCGCTCCTCGCCGGCGAGTGCGGCAGGGCTGGCCGGAAGTGCAGCGGACGACGTGGAATGCACGCCGCCGCCGGCGCGATCGTGCGCGCCGACGCGTTCCGCATAGGCGTCTACATCGTTGCGGGTGATGAGGCGGTCGCCCACTTCTGCCGCAACCAGCACGAGATCGATGCCGAGCCTCTTCGCGTGGGCGCGCACCGGGGGCGTCGAGCGTGGGCGCTCGATCACGGCGTCGACGGCTGACGGAGCAGCGTCGTGCGGTGCCGCCTCGAGAACGGCCGTGTCGATGGTGGCCGGAGCGGACGCGCCGATCCTCCGTGCCCGCCGCGCTGGTCGCCCTGAGCTCGTGGGCGCGGCGCCGTACCCCACCAGGTTCGGCTCGGCCTTCTCCCCAGGCTCCGAGGAGGGCGACGGGGCCGCCGGCTCCTCCCCCACGACATCGAAGGCGATCAGAGGAGCACCGACGGCGATGGTCTGTCCTGCTTCCGCGTGCAACGTCGAGACGATGCCCTCGTAGGGCGAGGGCAGCTCGACGACCGCTTTCGCGGTCTCGACTTCTGCGAGCGTCTGGTTGAGAGTGACGCTGTCGCCGGGAGCGACGAGCCAGGTCACGACCTCGGCTTCTGTCAGTCCTTCCCCGAGGTCGGGAAGGCGGAACTCCGCGATCATGCCTCTGCTCCCGTCAGGCTGTTCGGCCGGTCCAATACCCGGTCGACGGCGTCGAGCAGTCGATCCAGGTCCGGGAGGTGGTACTTCTCGAGCTTCGCGGGCGGGTAGGGGATGTCGTGGCCGGTGACCCGCAGTGGAGCCGACTCGAGGTACTCGAAACAGCGCTCCGTGATGCTCGCGATCACTTCCGCGGCCACTCCCGCTTCCCGCGACGCCTCGTGAGCGACCACGACGCGGCCCGTCTTCCGCACCGAAGCCGCGACGGAGTCATAGTCGACGGGCGAGAGGGAACGGAGATCGATGACCTCGAGCGACGTTCCCTCATCCGCCGCGGCGTCCGCTGCCTGCAGCGCGGTGGACACCATGGCGCCGTACGTGATGAGGGTCGCATCCGTCCCGGTCCGCACCACGCGCGCGAGACCCATCGGCGGCGCGTCGGCCAGCGGGGCTTCGAGGTCGACCTCGCCCTTGTGGTGGTACAGCCGCTTCGGCTCGAAGAAGATCACGGGGTCGTCGGAGGCGATGGCCTGTCGCAGGCTTCGATACGCGTCCTCCGGGTTCGAGACCGCGATCACGCGCAGTCCTGCCGTGTGCACGAAGTAGGCCTCCGGAGACTCCGAGTGATGCTCGGCAGCGCCGATGCCGCCCGCCCACGGGATCCGGATGGTGATGGGCATCTTCACCCGGCCCTGAGTGCGGTAGTGCAGCTTCGCGACCTGAGCGACGATCTGATCGAAGGCGGGATACACGAAGCCGTCGAACTGGATCTCGACGACGGGTCGGTAGCCGCGGAATGCGAGGCCCACCGCCGTGCCGACGATTCCGGACTCGGCGAGCGGCGTGTCGATCACGCGCGCAGCGCCGAACTCGTCGAGCAGTCCGTCGGTGATGCGGAAGACGCCTCCCAGCTTGCCGATGTCCTCCCCGAGCAGCACGACCTTGTCGTCATCGCGCATCGCCTGGCGGAGACCGGCTCCGAGGGCCTTCCCGAGAGTCAGCTCGGTCATGGTCACACCTCGCTCTCGAAGGTGGCGAGGTACGAGGCGTACTCATCGCGCTGCCGCTCGAGTCCGGTGTGCGGCTCCGCGTAGACGCCGTCGAACACGGCGAGTGCCGGCCGTGTGACCATGCCGAGGCACGCGGCACGCATCTCCTTGGCGACGAGATCGGCTGCGGACTGGGTCTCGGCGGCGTGCTCTTCGGCGAGCTCCCCGCTGGCGCGCAGGTGTGCCTCCAACCGCGCGATCGGATCGCGACGGCGCCAGGAATCCAGTTCCTCCTGGTCGCGGTAGCGGGTCGGATCGTCGGCCGTGGTGTGCGGACCCATGCGATAAGTGACGGCTTCGATGTAGGCGGGGCCCTTGCCGGACCGCGCGTGGTCGAGAGCCCAGCGCATGGCCGCCATGCAGGCGAGCACGTCGTTGCCGTCCACCCGCAGGCTGGGGATGCCGAATCCTGGCGCCCTTCCCGCGATCGGATACTGCGACTGCACGGCGACCGGCTCGGAGATCGCCCAGTGGTTGTTCTGACATACGAAGACGACCGGCGCCTGGTACGACGCGGCGAAGATCATCGCCTCGTTCACGTCACCCTGGCTGGTGGCTCCGTCACCGAAGTAGGTCACCGCCACCTCGTCAGCGCCGTCGTGCTGGATGCCGAGCGCGTAGCCGACCGCGTGCAGTGTCTGCGCTCCGATGATGATCTGCAAGGGAGCGACACCGAGGTCGGCGGGATCGTGAGCCGCACCTTCCTCACCGCGCCACATGCGCACGTAGTCTCCGGGTTCCGCGCCCCGCGCGTAGATGACTCCGGTCTCCCGGTAGCTGGGGAACACGAAGTCCTCGGGAGCGAGGGCACGGGCCGTGCCGATCTGCGTCGCTTCCTGTCCCTGGCAAGGCGCCCAGAGTCCGAGCTGTCCCTGGCGCTGAAGCGCGACACCCTCGGCATCGATGCGGCGGAGGATGACCATGTCCCGGAGCAGAGAACGCAGCTGCTCGGCATCGACGTCGGCGACGAACGGGTCCAGCCGGGGGTTCGGGATGCGGCTTCCGTCGGGGTTCAGGAGGCGCTCCGAGAGCTCCAGATCCTGTGCCGTGTCTGCGATGGGCGTGGCCTGCGGTGACATCGTCGTCCTCCTCGTCCTCGGCGGCCCTCGTGAGGCTCCGCGCACTGATGCCAGCGTCATCACCGGCATGGTCTGAGAGTACGTCTGGTCAACACCTCGCTCAAGCATTCCAAGAGCGCTTGAGCATGTTGCTCAATTTCGCTCGAGAGAGTGCTGCTAAGGTTTGGCACTATGCCAGGACTGGACCGCATAGATCTCGAGCTTCTCGCCGCGCTCGCCGACGACCCGCGCACGACGATCGTCGCGCTCGCGGAGAACCTGGGGCTCTCGCGCAACACGATCCAGGCGCGGATGGCGCGGTTGGAGCAGAGCGGGATCTTCCTGTCCTACGAGCGGTCCTTCTCGCCCGATGTGCTCGGTTTCCCCTTGCAGGCCTTCGTGAGCATCGGGGTCCGTCAGACGGAACTGCCCCGCATCATCAACGAGCTTTCCCGGATCCCTGAGGTCGTGCAAGCGCACGGCCTCAGCGGATCGATCGATCTGCTCGCGCGCGTGGCCTGCCGCGATGCGCGACACCTCTTCGACACGGACGCGCGCATCCTGTCCATCGAGGGCGTCGAACGCACGGAGACGTCGTTGGCGATGGGTGAGGTCATCCCGTTCCGTGTGGCGGGCCTCATCGGCCTCGCGCGACGGGAATCCTGAGGAAGCGGCGAACGGCTCCCGCAGCTTCGGCCGGGGTCTCGTAGTGGATCAGGTGTCCGACGTGCGCGATCTCGACAAGGCGGGCGTCCGGGAACATCGTCGCCAGCCTCCGCTCCGCTTCGATGGGTGTGATGTCGTCCCGCTCTGCTGCGACGAGCAGTGTCGGAACGTCGATCTCGGGGGCGAACTCGCGTACGTCGTGCGAAACGCTCGTGACGAAGGCGTCCCGGAGTACATCCCGATCCGAGAATCGGGAGAAATAGGTGTCGTGCTGGTCGTGGATGAACCGGCGGAGTTCCGGATCCCTCGTCTTGGCCATCGTGATGCTCATCACGCGGACGATGATCCGGTTGCGCAGCAGGGCCGTCCCGACCTTCTCGGGGAGCCTGGCGCCGAGAGCGTAGTAGAGGACCGCAAGTCGTGTCATCAGTCCCTTCGGCCCCTCGAGCGCCGGCGCACCGATGGGGTTCAGCAGGATCAGGCGCGGGGTCTGCAGTCCGCGTGCCACGGCGGCTGAGGCCACGATCGAACCGAAGGAATGGCCGAGGATCACGGCACCTGGGGCGACTTCGGCGACGAAGTCGGTGAGCCACTCCGCATACTCGTCGAGATCATGCGTGCGTCGTGGCACAGGGGCAGACTCGCCGAAACCGGGAAGATCCGGCGCGATCACCCGCACCTCGGGCAGGAACGCGAGCACCGGTTCGAGGCCGTGGTGCTCCCCTCGGAAACCGTGCACCGCGACGACCGTGGTGTCTGCGTCGTCGGGGCCGTACGCCCAGTATGCCGTGGTCCCCCCATGCACCTCGACCTCGCGACGCTGCACGGGAAGGCGACGAAGACGGTCCGCATATGGGGAAGGCACGCTCATACTCCCGAGTCTACGAGCGGCCTCGCGGGTTCTGGTGCATCCCGGAGACCTGCACGGCGGAGGCTCAGGCATCGTGGGATAAGCTCCTGATCGTGCGCTTTCGAGTGGGATCGACGCGCGTAGCACGAGGAGTAGCCCATGCAGTTCACGTCCACCGATCTGGCCCAGGTGGAGTCCATATGGCAGCAGTACGTTCCGTCGTCGTCGCTGCAGGATGCGGATCCGCGCAGCTTCCGCTTCGACTGGCGATCCGAGGAACTCGGCACCGCGTCCCTGATCGACTACCGACTCACCGCCAAGGTGCACTCTCGGGCAGAACCTCAGGAGCAGCTGCTGGTGTGTCGGGTCGACGCTCCCGATGCGCGTGTCTGGTCGGGACGCGAGTCCCTGGATGCAGGCTCGGCCTGGATGTCCGACGGCACCGAGGTCGAAGCCCGATGGGACCGGACAGCGCGCGTACGGGCGTTCGTGTTCGATCACCGCGCCGCCCAGGCGCGCGCGAGGCAGATCACGGGTGATGACCGACGGGAGTTGCGCACGACGGGGTTCGTGCCGCACTCCCCTGCCGACGCTCGGCGCTGGGAGCGGATGTTCGAGTACGTGGATCAGTCCGTGAACGCGGGGCCGACCGATCATCTGCTCCTCGCCGAACTCGAACGGCACGCCCTGACGATGACGCTTTCGGCGTTCCCGACCACATTCACCGACTCCCTCAGGCGGCCGGCACAGCGAGCCGGAGCGCCGGCCTCGGTCCGTCGTGCGCTCGCCTACATCGACGCGAATGCGCACCTGGCGATCACCATCGATGACGTCGCCGCCGCGTCGTACATCTCCACACGGGGACTGCAGTACGCCTTTCGACGAGCGTTGGACATGACGCCCGCCGACGCTCTGCGGCGGGCGCGCCTCGACGGGGCGCACCGTGATCTCCGCAACGGCGAGGGCCGATCGGTCGCCGAGATCGCGCGCCGCTGGGGCTTCAGCAACTCGTCTCGCTTCACTGCGGCGTATCGTGACGCCTACGGTGCAGCGCCCGTCCTCGCCTCGTGATCGTGACGCTCGCCTTGTGAACGTGACACTCGCCTTGTGAACGTGACACTCGCCTTGTGAACGTGACACTGAGCGAACAGATTGTTCGCTCAGCGCAATGTGGGGCGTCAGGCGCAGGGTGCGCGTCGATTTGTTGGCTAGAGTTCGAATTCCCGGACCACTTCCCGGTCCGTCGAGCATGCCATCGAGGAGAACCATGGCCCGCCCCCTGACCGTCGTGTCCCGCCGCCACTGCTGATGGGCAGCCTGTACTACGGCGACACATCGACGCCGATCTACATCGAGGATCGCGCTTTGGCGCACCTCAAGGTGGTCATCGCCACCAAGCTCCGCCGGAACGAGAGCTTCACCCTCTCCTGGCGTCACCCCGAGGGTGAGGCCCCTGGGCGATCGACCCTCTGGCTCCACCCGTCGATTCCTCTGAGGTTCGTCTTCCAGGAACCGGAGTCTCCCGATCTGAGCCGGAGGTGGATCGAGGAGCTCGCGCACTCGGCGAGTTCGAGCGGCGGCATCGTCCTGGTCGAGGAGCACCTCGAGACCATCGCGCCGGACTGATCACCGCTTCGCACTGACGGCGTCGGACACCGTGGTGACCGACGCCGTCACTGCGTGTATTCAGAAGCCGGTGTCGCTCACAGGGCGGCGCAACTCACAGGGCGGCGCAACTCACAGGGCCTCGTCGCCGCTGGAGCTCACGGAGCGACGAGTGGTCGGCTCCCCCGTGGCGGGGTCGACGTATGTGCGTGAGACCGTCTCCGTTCGCCGGCGACGCGCGAGCAGCACGATGCCGATGAGGAAGATGATGACTCCTGCTCCCATCAGGATGTAGCCGACCATGTCGAGGTCGACCCAGGGAACGTCGACGTTGATCGCGAAGACGAGGATCGCCCCGATCACGAAGAGCGCGATTCCGCTGCCGATGCTCATTGTTCCTCCTGTCTCTGCGGCGCGGTGCCGCACTTCGGAAGCATGGCGTGGGGTCGCGGCGCCGAGGAGGGGCTTGACATCGGCGCGAACCCTTCTCCTCCGCGGCGCTCCGCGCGTCAGGCGGCGTCGACGGTCGGCTGCTGCAGCCAGAGGTCGGGGCCGAAGACCTCGTAGGCGATCCGCTCCGCAGGTATCCCCCGGCCGATCAGAGTCGCCCGGACAGAGCGCATGAACTCGAGAGGGCCGCACATGAAGACGACCGCGTCGTCCGGGAGCTCGACATTCGAGAGGTCCATCCGCCCGGGGAGCGCGGGGTGGAGGGTCGGGGCCGCGTCCGCCCCGTCCGCGTACCAGTTCTGCGCCTTGGCATCCTTCATCGCGAGCACCTGTCGCCGCAAGGAGGGATGCAGCACATGGGCGTCGTGGTTCCGGTCGGCATGGAAGAGTCGGATGGTGCGGTCCGGGGCGCGACGGGACAGATCCTCGACGATTGCGGTGATCGGTGTGATGCCGATGCCTGCGGAGACGAGGACGAGGGGATGCCCGGTGTCATCGAGCACGACGTCACCTGCTGGTTGGGACACATCGAGCACGGTGCCGGGGTGGGCGTGCTCGTGGAGCCAGGTCGAGACCTGACCGTCGGGGACGCCTGCACTGCCGCGGACGCGCTTGACGGTCACGCGCAGCGCATCGCCTCGCGGACCGGAGGAGATCGTGTACTGGCGGGGCTGTCTGGACCCGTCCGGCAGGTCCACCGCGATGGCGACGTACTGCCCCGTCCGATGTGACGCGACGACGCCGTCGACAGGCGCGAGGAGGAGCGAGATGACGTCGTCCGACTCGACGACGCGCTCCACCACCCGATGTTTGCGCCACGGATGGGCGGGATCGGTGCCGCCCTGCGCGTACAGCTTCGCCTCTTCGGCGATGAGGGAGCACCCGAAGAGCCAGTAGACCTCGTCCCAGGCGGCTCTGACCTCTGTGGTCACCGCATCGCCGAGCACCGTCTGCACCGCATCGAGGAGGTAGTGGCCGACGATCGTGTACTGGCGTGCCTGGACACCCAGCGAGACGTGTTTGTGGGCGATCCGACTCATGATCGGCGTGAAGTCGGGGGCGTCCGGGTCGATGAGGTGCACGGCGAAGGCGACGACCGACGCGGCCAGAGCTCGCGGCTGCTCGCCGATAGCCTGGTTCGCACGGTTGAACACCCGCAGCAGTTCGGGGTGCGCGGTGAACATCTCCCGGTAGAACAGCGTGGTGATCTCATCCGCGTGCGCGGCTACGACTCCTGCGGTCGCACGTACGACCGCCTCGGACTCCGTTGAGAGCTTCATGACTTCCCTTCTCTTCAGCGTCATGGTCGTTCCACCATCGCCGGACCAGACGGAGTGCGCGCGCCCTTTCACCGGGTTATTTCCGGCCGAAACGCGCCCTCCTCTCTGCCGGCGTGCTTATCCTCGCCCCATGCCCCGTCGAGCCCATGACTTCCGAGGTCTGACCCAACCGCGGCGCCTGCGCCTGCTCCGCTCCATCCAGGAGAGGCCCGGCCGGGACGCCGGCGCGCTCGCCGAGGAGAGCGGGATCCCGTTGAACACCGCACGTGACCACCTGCGGGTGCTCGAAGACGAAGGCCTGATTCGCAGTGAGCCCGTCAACACCGGCCATCGCGGTCGTCCACCCCTCGTCTTCCACCCTGTGCGTGAGACATCGTCGAGCCAGAGAGCACGGTCACGGGTCGAAGGCGCCGATGTGAGGGGCCGCATGCTCCGCGCCGTGACGTCGGAGAGTCCGCGCCTCGGCGAGCAGGCCCTCCGGCAGGTTGACGTCCTGTACGAGCACCTCGACGATGCCGGTCTGAACCCCGTCGTCGACGAGGAAACGCTCCGATTCGATCTTGCTCCCTGCCGGTACCGCGGCCTGCTCGCCGAGGATCAGGCGCTCGTATGCGCCGTGCATGCGCAACTCGTGCGCGATGTGCTCCGACTGGGCGATGGTCCTCTGGAGATGCGGCGACTCGATCCGTTCGTGACGCCGCATCGCTGCACGCTGCTGCTGTCATCGAGCGACCAGGGATCCGCTGAGGATCGCGAGTAGGGCGGGTCGGACTTGAACCGACGATCGTTGGGTTATGAGCCCACTGCCTTAACCAGCTTGGCCACCGCCCCGTACGGGTCCCAGCCTAGCGGCCGGGGCGCTCACACCCGCGTCGCCGCCGAGTGCGTCTGCGAGTGTCCGAGATAGATGTCGGCGTTGGCCAGGAGTTCCGCTCGCTCCTCTTCGCTGAGCGCTCGACGCACCTTCGCCGGCACGCCGGCGACGAGAGAGCCTGCGGGGATCTCCGTCCCGCCGAGGACGACCGCTCCTCCGGCGATGAGACATCCTTCGCCGATGACGGCACCGCTGAGTATCACCGCCCCCATTCCCACCAGGCTTCCGTCGCCGATCGTGCAGCCGTGCACGACCGCGTTGTGTCCGACCGAGACCTTGGAGCCGATCACCACAGGATGCGCTGCATCGACGTGGACGGAAACGTTGTCCTGGAGATTGGAGCCGGGGCCGATGACGATCTGCGCCGAATCCCCGCGAAGGACGGCGTTGTACCAGACGCTGGAGCCCGCCGCGAGGCTGACGTCGCCGACGATGCGAGCGCCGTCGGCGACGAATGCCGTCGCGTCGATCGACGGCGTACTGTTCGGCAGGGCGAGGATGGAGGCTCCGGACGCGATGCTCATGAGGCGAGACTACCCTCACTTCCGCGGAATCACGCGGAAGTGAGCCGAGCCTCAGCTTGCTTGCGGAATGTCTGACGCTGAGTAGCGTTGTCTTCATCAGATACGAGAAACCGTTCCGGAGGAGCACAAGATGAGCAAGGCACAGACCGTTTCCACCACCGCCATCGACCCGACCGTGGCTGCAGGGGCGGCCCAGTTCCTCTCCCCTGTCGTCCTCGGTCTCCAGGCACTGACCATCAACGGCAAGCAGGCCCACTGGCATGTCCGCGGCGCGAACTTCGTCGGCGTGCACGAGCTGCTCGACACGATCGTCGCCCACGCCGGCGACTTCGCCGACACCGCCGCTGAGCGTATCGTCGCTCTCGGTCTGCCGATCGATGCACGCGTGAGCGCCGTCGCGGAGAAGGCGGGCTCGACGTCGGTCGCGGCCGGCTTCGCACAGTCCGACGAGCTGATCCGCGCGGTGATCTCCGACATCGACGCCATCCTCGTCGACGTCAAGGCCGCTGTGGAAGGCCTCGACGAGGTCGACCTCACCAGCCAGGACGTCGCGATCGAGATCCAGCGCGGCCTCGAGAAGGACCGTTGGTTCCTCGTCTCGCACATCGCGGCCTGATCGCAGACATCGTCTGAACGTGGCAAGGGCGGTCCTCGGTTCTCCGAGGGCCGCCCTTGCTGCACGAGTAACCCATCAGTGCGCGTGTGTGACGTATCCCCGCAAGACGGTGGAGAGCACGCTCATCGAGCGCAGAGCCGGCCCCGTCGACGTCAGCGGGTCCGCCGCACACAGGACGATGTCGGCGGGCTCACCCGGCCGCAGCGAAGTACGCACGCTCGCTTCCAGTGCCTGGGCGACCGTGATCCGCTCTTCCGGATGCCATGCTGCTCGCGCGTCGGCCGTCCGGGACACCGCTGCGGAGATGGCCTGCCACGGATCAAGCGGGGCCACCGGGGCGTCGGAACCGAAGCGCAACTGTGCCCCTGATGCGCGCAGTGATGCGAGGGGATAGCCGATCGAGGTCTGCTCCGACCAGTGCCGGTCCACCAGATCGCGATCATCGACGGCGTGCTGCGGCTGAACGCTGGCGATCACACCGAGGCGAGCGAACCGCGCGAGGTCGGTGTGTCGCACGAGCTGGACATGCTCTATCGATCCGGCTGCGCCCGTGGTGGTGAAGGCATCCAGCGCCGAGGTGATGGCCCTGTCGCCGATCGCGTGCACCGCCACCCCCAGTCCTGCGCCGGTCGCGCGGGTGAGGAGGTCGACCAACTCGTCGGAGGGCACCGTGAGCATGCCGAAGTTGCCGGGATCTCCCGGGTAGGCGTGCGAGCACGCGGCTGTCCGAGTGCCCAGGGAACCGTCTGTGATGATCTTCAGCGGCCCGACGCGCACGAGCCCCGCCCCGCGGGCCGGAGTCTCGGTCAGTTCATGGAGTTCACCCGTGCGGAGCCCGGCGTCGATGGCGCGTTCGAGGTCGAACGGGTACACCGCGAACTCAACGCGATGGGAGGCGAAGCCCGCCTGCACCCGTCGCGGCCACGCTTCCGCACTCCACGCCATGTCGAAGTCGACGAGGCCGGTGACACCTCGTGCCGCGGCCTGCTCCCCTGCCCGCACCATCGCACGGTCACCATGAGCGGCGTCGACGGCATTGAGGCGCCGCGAGATCTCGAAAGCATCGGTCTCGCGCAGCACGCCGTCCTCGCTGCGGAAGCCCTCACGAGCGAGTGCAGCGCTGTTCAACCAGACGCTGTGGACGTCGGCGTTGATGAGGTAGGTGGGAACGCCGCCGGTGGCCGTGTCCAGGAGTTCGAGTGACGGACGATCCGGCCACAGCGCATCTCGGAAACCGGTCCCGACGCGTCGACCGTCCGCCAGCGGGGGAACACCACTCATCGCACCCGCGGCGGCCGCTGCGGATTCCGCGTGTCCGAGCGGCGCGCGCTCCGATGTCAGCGCCCATTGGACGGTGTGGACGTGGTTGTCCCAGAGACCGGGAACCGCCCAGGCGCCGTCGGCGGCGAGGACGCGGCCACGGGCGGACAGAGCACCGGTCGGGGCGATGTCGACTATGCGTCCATCGGCGATGAAGATGTCGACCGGTTCGTCGTCCATCAGGAACTCGCGTCCTGGTCCGGCGATCCGCACGGCTGTGATGGTGTCGATGGCGGCGCCGCGTTCGGTCACTGCTGTACCCCTCCTCGGCGTGCGTCCTGCGCGCGCCGCATCTCCGCGGCGAGGGCCGGGTTCGCATAGGGCCCGTCGCCGGAGAGCTCCTCGATCACCGTCTCGATCGTCTCCGGCGCCTTGTTCTGGCTGAGCTTCCTCTTGGCGACGACTCGTGTCGGTGTCAACCGGAAACCCACCGTTCCCGCGGCCAGCCGCTCCACGTAGGCCGCGTCGTTGGGGCGCTCCCACATGCGTCGCGGTTCCGGCATCAGGGATTCGAAGTGCGCGACGAGGCGGTCGAGCACGACGAGGTTCTCCTCGGCGCTCAGGATCTCGGGAACGCCGGACAGATGGACAGCGGTGTAGTTCCAGGTCGGCACCGCGGGCACATCGCCGTACCATCCGGGCGAGATGTAGCCGTGCGGGCCCTGGAAGGCCACCAGCATCTCTCGGTCCTCCCCCAGCCCGTGGATGAGGTCGTCAGGACGACCCACGTGACCCACGACGGTGAGGTCGTCGTGGGCGTCATCGAGCAGGACGGCGTAGTGCGAGGCCACGAGCCCCTCTCCGCCAGAGCTCATGATCGTCGCCCAGGGGTTCGCCTCGATCACGCGGCGGATCTCGGGCACATCGGCCAGCGTGAAGCTGGGATTCTGTCGCATTCGATCAGCCTAGATCCGGTGGTGGCGGCGCGGGCGGATCACGCTTGGCAACGCGGGCACCAGTAGAGCTTCCGAGCGCCGATCTCCTCCAGCGCGATCTCGGTCCCGCAGATACGGCAGGGCAGACCAGCGCGGTGATAGACCCAGTGACGATCGTCCCGGTTGGCCATGGCGGCGCGGTAGTCCGCGCCGGTCAGACCGTCCATCGTCATCATCTGCCCCGTCTCCACACCGATGGCGAGCAGACGCACCCAGTCGTGCCAGAGCGCGCGCACGACGTCTTCGGGAACGTCGCGACCCGGCGTGTGCGGGTTCAGCCTCTGCCGGAACAGCATCTCGGCGCGGTAGACGTTCCCGATGCCGCTCACGACCGACTGGTCCATGAGCAGGAGTGCGATCACCGTCGGCTTCTTCCTGACAGCGCGGACGAAACGCTCCTCGTTCTCGACCGGATCGCCGACCAGGGGGTCAGGGCCCAGTTTTGCGACGGTCGCGAACATCTCCTCAGGTGTCTGCAGGACGCACGCGGTCGGCCCTCGGAGGTCGGCCGCAGTGATGTCGGTCATCAGACGCAGTCGAACCTGACCGACCACGGGCGGCGGCCACTCCATGCCCTCATCAGCGAGCCCCTTCGTCTGCTCGGACATGCGCACGTGCACCCGCGTGCGTCGGGGCGCACCGATCGAGGACAGCGAGTTCTCCCCCGCATCATCGAGGATCGGGTCCTCGAGGATCGTGCCCCGCTGATTGGTCTGGCCCATGCGGCCGTTGGCGGAGGCGATGGTCGGGTCGACGACGATCTCACCGGCGAAGTCCCACGCTCCATACAGGCCGAGATGCACCCGGAGCCACAGGTCGCCTTCCGTCTCCAGGAACATCTGCTTGCCGACCGCCTGCACGCTCACCGCGGCACGGCCGTCGAGCAGGGATGCTCCTTCGGCGAACCGACCCTGCGGGCTGGAAGCGCTCAGCGTCTTGCCGACGAAGTTGCGGTCGAACTGCCGAGCGATCCGGTGGACGGAATGACCCTCGGGCATGTCAGGCCCGCGGGTCCGGGAGCAGTGAGCCGTCGCGTTCGAAGTCGGCGATCTGTCCGATGCGCCGCACGTGGCGCTCGTCGCCCGAGAACGGGGTCGTGATGAAGCGGTCGATGAACGAGGTGACCTCGTCGTACGTGTGCTGACGCGCGCCGATGGAGATCACGTTCGCATCGTTGTGCTCGCGGGCCAGCTCCGCGGTCGAGAGGTTCCAGACGAGCGCCGCACGTACGCCCTCGACCTTGTTCGCGGCGATCTGCTCGCCGTTTCCGGAGCCGCCGAAGACGACGCCGAGCGCCTCGACGCCCGCACGCCGATCGGCGATGACGGCCTGCGCCGCGCGGATGCAGAACGCCGGGTAGTCGTCGACCGCGTCGTACTCGACGGGGCCGTGATCGACGACCTCGTGCCCGGCGGCGCGCAGATGGTCCTGCAGCTGCGTGGAGAAGTCGAGGCCCGCGTGGTCGGTGGCGATATGGATGCGCATGTGTCCCATCCTAGAAGCGCGCGCCGGTCACCGAGAGGTCACGGAGCGACGCCTGCGGCAGCCGGCTTGAAGCCCGCCCGGATGTTCTCGCAACAACCGGGGCGGCAGACGTCGAACCCGCCGGGAAGGGAAGTGACGTGAGCGCGTTCCTCGTTGGGACGCCCCTGGAGGCGCTCCTCGATCAGATCGACGATGCCCGCGACGAATGCCGGCGATACGCCGGGGGTCGGAGTACGGGTGAAGGAGAGTCCCGCTTCCTCCGCGGCCTCCGCCGCCTCGGTGTCGAGGTCCCACAGGACCTCCATGTGGTCGCTCATGAATCCCACCGGCACGACGGCGACGGCCTTGCGTCCGCGCTCGGGCAGCTCGCCGATCACGTCGCAGACATCGGGCTCGAGCCACGGCTGCGAGGCGGGACCGGAGCGGGACTGGTAGACGAGCTCCCACGACACATCGGCGGCCGCCGGGACGGTCTGGCGGACGCGATCCATGACCCACGCGGCGACGGCGAGGTGCTGCGCGGCATAGGCGCCGCCCTCACCCCACTCGATGTCGCGGGCACCCGAGCGCTCGGCGTCGGCGGTGGGGATGCTGTGCGTCGAGAAGAGGATCTGGATGTCCGCGGCTGCGATGCCTTCGGCGAGGAAGTTCTCGATGGCCTCACGGACACCGGTCTCGAACGCCTCGACGAAGCCGGGGTGATCGTAGAACGGGCGGATCTTGTCGATCGTGACGGTCTCGCCCAGGCCGGTCTCCTCCAGGATGCGGGCGAAGTCCTCCCGGTACTGGCGGCAGCTGGAGAACGAGCTGTACGCACTCGTGGCGAAGGCGAGCAGGGTGTTGTGCCCGTTGCCCGATGCCTCGGTCACGACCTCTTCCAGGTACGGCGCCCAGTTGCGGTTGCCCCAGTAGACCGGGAGCGTGATGCCCCGCTCGGCGAGAGCGTTCTGCAGCGCCTCCTTGAGCACGCGGTTCTGACCGTTGATCGGACTCACCCCGCCGAAGTGGCGGTAGTGGTGCGCGACTTCCTCGAGCCGCTCGTCGGGGATGCCGCGGCCGCGCGTCACGTTCCTGAGGAACGGGATCACATCCTCCTGGCCCTCGGGCCCGCCGAATCCGGCGAGCAGGATCGCGTCATAGGCGACCGGTGCGGTCACGAAAGGTGCACCACCGGAGGCAGCAGGCGAGGCAAAGGGGACGACATTCGGCTCGATCGCAGTCACCCGTCCATCCTCCCACTTCTACGGAGTGCCGGAGTGCGCGCGAGCACCGTTTCTATCCGATTCCCCTGCACCGCGATGGAGATCGGGCATTCCCCGCACTGGCGTAGGCTGTCAGGGTTGCCGTCGGCGCCAACTGCGCCCAGCCCCGGTGACATCCCCTCACCCCTGGGAGTACAGCTGTGCCTGGAGAGAACCTCACCCGTATCGAAGCGCAGGAGCGCCGCGACGTCGTCGACACGCAGTCCTACGAAGTCGCCCTCGATCTGACCAAGGGCGCCGAGGTCTTCGGCTCTCGGAGCGTCGTCCGCTTCACCGCCACGCCCGAGAGCTTCACCTTCATCGATCTGATCGCGCGGGAGGTCCGTGAGATCTCCCTCAACGGGGAGCAGCTCGACCCCAACGAGGTCTTCGCCGACTCGCGCATCACGCTCGAGGGACTGCAGGCGGAGAACGTCCTCGTCGTGGACGCCGACTGCGAGTACACGAACACCGGCGAGGGCCTGCACCGTTTCGTCGATCCCGTCGATGGCGAGGTCTACCTCTACTCGCAGTTCGAGGTGCCCGACTCGCGTCGGGTGTTCGCGGTCTTCGAGCAGCCCGACCTCAAAGCGACGTTCCAGTTCACCGTGACCGCACCGGCCGCATGGAAGGTCGTCTCCAACTCGCCCACCCCCGAGCCCATCGTGCACGACGATGACGTCACCGCCACGTGGGGCTTCGAGCCGACGCCGCGCATCTCCTCGTACATCACGGCGTTGGTCGCCGGTCCCTACGAGTCGACCTTCTCGGAGCTGACGAGCGCCTCCGGCCGCGTCATCCCCCTCGGCGTGTACGGCCGCAAGAGCCTGTGGCAGCACCTCGACGCCGACTACATCTTCGACAAGACCCGCGAGGGCTTCGCCTACTTCGAGTCGAAGTTCGGCGTGCCGTACCCGTTCGCCAAGTACGACCAGCTCTTCGTGCCGGAGTTCAACGCCGGCGCCATGGAGAACGCGGGAGCCGTCACCTTCACCGAGACCTACGTCTTCCGCAGCAAGGTGACGGACGCCGTCAAGGAACGTCGCGTCGTCACGATCCTGCACGAGCTCGCTCACATGTGGTTCGGCGACCTCGTCACCATGAAGTGGTGGAACGACCTCTGGCTGAACGAGTCGTTCGCCGAGTGGGCCTCGACCATCGCCACGGCGGAGGCCACGGAGTGGACCGAGGCATGGACCACGTTCAACGCCATGGAGAAGACCTGGGCCTACCGCCAGGACCAGCTCCCCTCGACCCACCCGATCGTCGCCGAGATCAACGACCTCGAAGACGTGCAGGTGAACTTCGATGGGATCACCTACGCCAAGGGCGGCTCCGTCCTGAAGCAGCTGGCCGCCTGGGTCGGTATCGAGGCGTTCTTCTCGGGCGTCTCGCAGTACTTCCAGAAGCACTCCTGGGGCAACACGGAGCTCAGCGACCTGCTCACCGAGCTCGAAGCCACCAGCGGCCGCGACCTCGGCACGTGGTCCAAGAAGTGGCTGGAGACCGCCGGCGTGAACACGCTGGAGCCGGTCATCGCCGAGGGCCACGACGGCACGATCTCGCGCTTCGCGATCACGCAGACCGCTCCGGCCGACTACCCGACCATCCGTCCGCACCGTCTCGGCATCGGCTTCTACACCCTCACGGACGGCTCGCTCACCCGCACGCACTACCTCGAAGTGGACGTCGACGGCGACCGCACCGAGATCCCCGAGCTGCAGGGTCTCACCCGCCCCGACCTCGTGCTCCTCAACGACAACGACCTCGCCTACGCGAAGATCCGCCTCGACGAGAAGTCTCTGGCCACCGCGATCGCACACCTCGCCGACATCCACGACCCGCTCGCCCGTTCGCTCGTCTGGGGCGCGGCATGGGATCAGACCCGCGACGCCGAGACCGGCGCTTCCGAGTACATCGACCTCGTGCTCGGCAACATCGGGCGTGAGACCGAGTCGACGACGGTGCGCACCACGCTCGCGCAACTGCGCACCGCGGCGAACCTCTACGTCGCACCGGCCGACCGCGAGGCCGCGCGCCTCAAGGTGGCGGATGGTCTGTGGAGCCTGGCAGAGTCGGCCGACCCCGGCAGCGACAGCCAGCTGCAGTTCGTCACGGCCTTCGCCAACGCTCTGGTCACTCCTGAGCACGCGGGCATCGTCGGACGTCTGCGCTCCGGTGAGGACACGCTCCCCGGGCTGGAGATCGACGCTGACCTGAACTGGCAGCTGCTCGCCGGGCTCGCCACGATCGGCGCGACGGACGCCGCCACGATCGATGCCGCTCTCGCCGCGGACAACACCGCGAAGGGCGGGGAGTTCGCGGCTCAGGCACGCGCGTCCCTGCCGGACTCCGCCTCCAAGAAGGCCGCGTGGGCGTCGTTGATCGAGCGCGATGATGCTCCGAACACGATCGTGCGCTCCGCAGCACTCGGGTTCACCCACCCGGCGGGAGCTGCGGTGCTCGAGGAGTTCGTCCCGGCGTACTTCGACATGCTGCTGCCGATCTGGGAGTCGCGGACCTACCAGATCGCGCAGTACCTGATCGTGGGGCTGTTCCCGACCGCACTGGCGGACATCGCCCTGCGCGACGCGACCCGCGGCTGGCTCTCGGAGCACCAGGATGTCGCCCCTGCTCTGCGACGCCTCGTGCTCGAGAACCTCGCCGATGTCGAGCGCGCCCTGGCCGCGCAGCCCCGCGACGCCGAGGACTGATACCCGAACACCAGCGAAAACGGAGACCATCCGCTCTGATCCCCGTGTGTCCACCAATGACACGCTGCGGTCGGGCCGGATGGTCTCCGTTTTGACGCGGGGTTCCACCCAGCCCGCGCAGAGGCCCGCTCGCTAGGATCGGAGGTGATGATTCTTCCCTCCACTGTCACCGAACCACCTGCGGAGATCCCCCTCCCCGACTGGGTGAAGGCGCTGCTCGCCTGGCTCGGCCAGGTCGGCATGAATGCCCTGACGGTCACCATCATCATCGTCAGCTGCATCGTGATCGGGCTCGTCCTGCGGCTCGTCATCCGACGTGTGGTGCACCGCATCGTCGACAGCGCGAAGAACAAGGCGTCGGTCGACGACACTCAGGCACTCGAGCGCTCTCCGCTCGCGGATATGCGCCTGGTGCAGCGCACACGCACGCTCGGCACCATCCTGCAGAACATCGTGAACGTGATGCTGGTCGTGATCGCGATCGTGCTGATCGTGAACGCGCTCGATTCGAGTCTGCTCGGCTCGCTGACCCTCCTGACCGCTGCGGTCGGCGCTGGTCTCGGTTTCGGCGCCCAGAACATCGTCAAGGACGTGCTCAACGGCATGTTCCTCGTGGCCGAGGACCAGATCGGCATCGGCGATGTGGTGGATCTCGGTCTCGCGAGCGGTGTGGTCGAATACGTGAGTGTGCGCATCACCCAGGTGCGCGACGTCAACGGCACGCTGTGGTACGTGCGCAACGGTGAGGTGACCCGGATCGGCAACATGTCGCAGGGGTGGGCGCGCTCCATCATCGACATCGGCGTGCCGGCCGACTCCGACCTCGAACAGGTCGAGCACATCATGCTCGAGACCGCGCAGGGACTGTCGAAGGACCCGAAGTGGCGTACGCGCATCATCGAGAAGCCCGAGCTGTGGGGCTTGGAGTCCATCGACGGAGACGCGCTCGTGGTGCGTATCGTCATCAAGGCCAGGGCCAATGCCAAGGACGACGTGGCCCAGGAGCTGCGTCGCCGCCTGCGCGCTGCCCTCCTCGAGAAGGAGATCGGCGTGCCCCGAATGGTCGACGTGGTGCCGACGGGGCTCGACGGTGCACGGCGGGTCCGCGGTGCGAACCCGCCGAGAACGCGCCCGAACGCGGTGACCGGCGTGCCGGTGGTCCCCGACCGAGGTATCTGGCGGCGGAAGAAGCCGAACGACGACGGGAGCACCCAGAAGTGACCTTCTACGACGAGATCGGCGGGCACGAGACCTTCCGGAAGATCGTCTCCGTGTTCTACCGCGAGGTCGCGCTGGACCCCGTCATGAAGCCGATGTACCCGGAGGAAGACCTCGGTCCTGCCGAAGACCGTCTTCGGATGTTCCTCGAGCAGTACTGGGGCGGCCCCACGACGTACGGCGAAACCCGCGGGCATCCGCGTCTGCGCATGAGGCACATGCCGTTCCACATCGATGCGGATGCGCGAGACCGTTGGCTTCGTCACATGCGCACCGCGCTCGACGAGGCGCAGTTGTCTCCCCTGCACGAAACCACGCTGTGGGACTACCTGGAGCGCGCGGCCTATGCCATGGTGAACACACGCGAACCTTCCGGGATCGGCGCCGGACCCGGCGGCCGGCCCACGCTCGAGACCCGCTCACGTCAGGAATCAACGGAGACCCCATGACGACAACGCCCCTGTCCGCAGACGTCCTGGTGATCGGATGGGGGTTGGCGGGCCTGGTCGCCGCCGCCGAGGCGCTCGATGCCGGGCGGCGTGTCATCCTGGTGGATCAGGAACCGCGCACGAACCTCGGTGGGCAGGCCTGGTGGTCGTTCGGAGGGCTGTTCTTCATCGACTCCCCCGAGCAGCGGCGCCTCGGCATAAAGGACTCGTTGGAACTGGCGACCCAGGACTGGGTGGGCAACGCCGGATTCGATCGACCGGAAGACGAGTGGCCCCGGCGATGGGCCGAGGCGTACCTGCAGTTCGCCGCCGGCGAGAAGCGCGCGTGGCTCCGTGAACGTGGGGTCGGCTTCTTCCCCGTCGTCGGCTGGGCGGAGCGCGGCGGCTACGGCGCTATCGGACCTGGCAACTCCGTGCCCCGCTTCCACATCACGTGGGGCACCGGCCCGGGAATCGTCGCGCCGTTCGCCGCAGCTGTCGAGCAAGGGGAGCGAGAGGGGCGCCTGACCGTGCTCCCCCGCCACCGCGTCTCCGAGCTGCTGGTGACCGACGGAACCGTCACCGGGGCACGCGGGCAGATCCTCGCGACGAGCGGGTCGAAGCGCGGTGAGCCTTCATCGCGCGACGTCGTCGACGATTTCGAGATCACGGCGACAGCGACCATCGTCTCGTCGGGCGGTATCGGTGGAAACCACGACCTTGTACGCGCCGCTTGGCCCGCGCGCCTCGGCACTGCACCGGAGCACATGCTCACCGGGGTGCCCGCGTATGTCGACGGCTCGATGCACGGTGTGAGCGAAGCCGCCGGTGCCCGGCTGATCAACGGCGATCGCATGTGGCACTACGTCGAAGGCATCGCCAACTGGGATCCGGTGTGGCCGTCGCACGGGATCCGCATCCTCCCCGGGCCGTCCTCGCTGTGGTTCGACGCGACCGGCACTCGCCTGCCCGTGCCGCTGTTCCCCGGATTCGACACTCTCGGGACTCTCGCTCATCTGCGCACGACCGGGCACGACCACTCCTGGTTCGTCACGTCGCGCCAGATCGTCGAGAAGGAGTTCGCCCTCTCCGGAAGCGAGCAGAACCCCGACCTCACCGGGAAGGACGTGGGCCTCCTGTTGAAGTCCCGCCTGGCGAAGGGGCCCACAGGGCCGGTGCAGGCGTTCCTCGACGAGGGTGAGGACTTCATCGTGGAGAACGACCTCGATTCGCTGCTGGAGCAGATGCAGAGGCACGCCGGCGGCGAGGTGCTGGACATCGACAACGTGCGGCGCGAGGTGCTCGCCCGCGATCGGGAGATGGAGAACGACTTCACGAAGGACGCGCAGATCGGCATGCTCCGTTCCATGCGCAGCTATCGAGGCGACAAGCTCATCCGAACGGCGGCTCCGCATCGCCTTCAGGATCCGGCCGCGGGGCCGCTCGTCGCGGTGAAGCTGCACGTGCTCACCCGCAAGTCGCTCGGCGGCATCAACACCGACCTCCAAGGGCGCGCGCTGAACGCGGTCGGCGAGCCGATCCCCGGGTTGTACGCGGCTGGCGAGGCGAGCGGTTTCGGCGGTGGCGGAGTGCACGGCTACCGTGCGCTCGAGGGCACGTTCCTCGGCGGGTGTCTGTTCTCCGGCCGCATCGCCGGACGGGCTGCGGCTCTGGCCGGATGATCTCGGTCCCGGGCTTTCCGGGTGAACCTCTTCGGGGCATCCATCCTGCTTGTTCGGGGTAACCCGAAGCGGCGGCGGCGGGTCTCGAGTCGTCGCGTCCAGCTCCCTACCGTGGACTCGTGCGCATCCTCTGCATCCTCGGTCTCGTCTCGGCATCGATCCTCGGCGGTACGCTCTCCGCTGCCGCCGCCGAGGCGTCGACGGCGCATGAAAGCGCGGTCGGGAGCTACGCCGAGGCGTTCGCGACGCCCGGGGTCGCGGCAGCGGTCATCACGAATGGTGACGTCGACCTGATCGTGCACGGCCGTGACGGAGCGGGCGACCCGATCACTCCGCAGACGCCGTTCCGGATCGCGTCGATGAGCAAGTCGATCACGGCGACCGCGATCATGCTCCTCGTGCAGGATAGAGCGCTGGCGCTCGACGACCTCGTCGTCGAGCGGCTCCCTGAATTCACGATGGCCGACCCCAGGCATCGGGACATCACGATCAGACAGCTCTTGTCTCATACGTCGGGGCTCTCGCTGCAGACGAACGACGAGTTCTCGCTGCCGGCGCCGCGTAACACGCGGGCGGTGGTGGCTGAACTCACAGGACGACGACTCGTCGCGGATCCGGGTGCTCGTTTCGAATACCACAACACGAACTACTCGCTCGCGGCCCGCATCGTCGAGGTCGTCTCCGGGCAGAGCCTCGACGAGTTCCTCCGTCAGCGGCTTTTCGCCCCGCTCGGGATGCGCGACTCTCGAAGCGTCGACGCCTGTGATCAGAGCGTCGACGGGCTCACACCCGGCTACTCCGTGGTGCTCAGGGTCGCCTATGTCATGCCGGAGATGCCGGGCCGGTGCGGCGGCAACGGTGGTGTGGTCTCGACGCTTTCCGACATGGTGCAATGGCTGGGTTTCAACCAGGGTGACGTCGGTGCGGACATCCTGGATCCGGTGCTGCGGGAGGAACTGCATTCTGTGCAACCGGGCGCCGTGTCGTATGCCCTGGGATGGCAGAACCTCGGTCCGGACGGAGCACCAGCGCCCGGCGTCCTGTCGCACGGGGGTACTCTCGCGACGTTCGGCGGGTCGATGGCCTTCGACACCACCACCGGTACCGCAGCCGTGGTGCTGACGAACGGGGTGGGCTCCCCCGGCGAGCTGGTGCGTCACCTGATCGAAGGCGACGCGTCCGCGGCGACGTACGAGAATCCGCTGGATATCGCGAACAGGATCCTCCTGGGTGTCACAGCGTTCGCGTCGATCGTTCTGCTCGTCACGACGCTGAGGGCTCCGCGGTGGGCGAGGCGGATGCGCGGAGAGGGGAGGTCGCGTGCCGGTGTCCGGCTCGTTCCGTTCGCGCTCGTCATCGTGGCGGGGTTCTTCGTCCCCCTGGTGCCAGGGCTGCTCGGGGGATCCGTCAACTGGCAGTACTGGGTGATCGACCTCTGGCTGTTCCCGCTCCTGGACGCTCTGGGACTCGTGCTCGTACTGGGTGGCACAAGCGCGCTGGTGAGCAGGATCGTGGCGCTGCGGTTGGACTCGCGGGCGCCCGGAGGATCTCAGCCCGCGGAGCCGGTGTCCCGGACGCTCGTGAGACCCGATGCGACGGGACCGCGCGAGAGCACGTGACCACGTCGGAAGGCGAGACGTGTCCACCGCCCCGACTTCGACACGCGGACCTGCTCCTCACCGGAGATGAACCCCATCGCGTCGGCAGCGAAGGCGATTCCCCGAGGGAGGCAGTCGAGGTCCTCGTCGGGTTCGCCCCAGATCGCCGCACGCAGGGCGCGTACGGCTTCTTCGCCGGATCCCGGGGCTGCGCCGCGGGCGACGGCGGAGATTCCCCACTGCGCGCGCTGCGCGATCACAGATGCGTCGAGCTCCCCTACGGGCTCCCAAGAGCCACGGGGCGGAGCCACCCCGGCCCAGGCGGGCGACATCCCGGTCTCCGGGAGACCGAGCCGCTGCGGCTCATCGGTCTGCGAGAGCTGGTCGACCACGATGTCGCACTCGAGCTCGGGGTCGGCGTGCACGATCCGCATCGCGAGGATCGTCGGTGTCTGGTCGAAGAGTCCATGGGGAGCGAGCGCCGCGGTCGTGAGGGCGAGCACACCGTTCCCCGCCTGCAACCGTACTCCCTCGTCCGTGATCCGTGACGCGCGTCCCACGAACGTGAGAACGTCCTTCGCTGTGTCCGGGTCGGCGAGGAGGAGGTGATGCGGCACGCGTTCTAAACTACCAACGGAGCGGCGCCTCGGGGCGCGGAGAGGAACAGATGAGCACGGACGAGCACGCCACCCGGACCGTCGAGCGACTGCTCGAGGTGCTCGATCTCGATTCGACGCAGGCACGGACCACGGAGGACATCTTCACGGGTTCTTCGCACCCGATGCCGAGCGGACGGATCTACGGTGGCCAGGTCCTCGCTCAGGCGCTCCTGGCTGCCGAACGCACGCTCCCCGAGGATCGGGCTGCGCACTCGATGCACGGCTACTTCCTGCGCCCCGGCGACGCGAGCCAGGGCATCACGATCTCTGTGGACCGCATCCACGACGGACGTTCCTTCTCGACGCGCCGTGCCCAGGCGTACCAGAACGGAGTGCCGATCTTCTCGATGATCGCTTCCTTCCAGGACGCGGACCCCGGTGTCGAACATGCGGCATCGATGCCGGAGGGCATTCCCGCACCGGAAGACCTGGCTCCGGACGAGGCCCGCGTGCAGGGGCTCCCCGGCGGGACGGCCCGGATGCTGAGCGAGCGGGCAGCGGACATCCGTCACGTCGACTCGCCGTTGTATCTGCCCAGTGACGACGAGCGCATACCGCAGCAGGCCGTGTGGATGCGCCTGCGCGCTCCGCTCCCCGACGACCCGCGTCTGCATCGCGCAGCCATCGCCTACCTCAGCGACATGACGATCCAGGAGTCCATCCTTCGGGCGCACGGCGTGTACTGGGCGCTTCCCGGTCTCAAAGTCGCGAGCCTCGATCACGCGATGTGGTGGCACCGGCCCGCGCGGGTGGACGAGTGGCTCCTGTACGTGCAGGAGTCGCCGAACGCGCGCGGCGGACGGGGACTCGCCACCGGCCGGATCTTCACCCGTGACGGCGAGTTCGTGGCGAGCGTCGCGCAGGAGATCATGATCCGCGTCCCTGACGATCAGGACTGACGAGCAGCACTGACCAGCAGCGCTGAAAGCGTCTGCCGGGTTTGACTGGCCCGACCGGCTTGAAGAGCTGGCAGCTTCGGTCGAGGCGCGCTGCGACCGGGACCGCGGCCGGTGTCAGCGGTGTGTGTACTCGATCGATTCGCCGACGTACGGCTCCCAGACGTCGCGCATCTCCTGGGTCAGGCGGGTCGGGCGACCGGTCTGCGCGTCGACCAGGACGATGATCGCCGTCGAGCGCGCGTAGATCTGACGAGGTTCCGCCGTCGGATCGTTGTGTACCTCGTAGCAGACCTCGACGCTGGATCCGCCGAGCTTGCCGAACCACATCTGCACCTCGAGCGGTCGCCGCTGATACGGCACCGGCGCGAGGTATTCGATCTCCTGGCGGGCGATCAGCGTGAGGATCCCCTCTTCGATGCCCGAATCGAGCACCGCCGTCGATGGAGCCTCCTCGCCGGGGCCCGCACGCCAGAACGCTCGCACGCGAGCCTCCTCGAGCAGTTTCAGCATCGAGGTGTTGTTGACGTGGTTGAACGCATCCAGATCGCCCCAGCGGAGCTGGATCGGGATGTGCAGGCGGGGCCCCGGCGTCGCGGTCATGACGGAGTCAGTCGCGCGTCAGCTTGCGGTGGGTCGAGCGGTGCGGCTTGGCGGCATCGGCTCCGAGACGCTCGATCTTGTTCTCCTCGTACGCCTCGAAGTTGCCCTCGAACCAATACCACTGGTCCGGCTTCTCGTCGGTTCCCTCGTAGGCGAGGATGTGCGTGGCGATGCGGTCGAGGAACCACCGGTCGTGGGTGATCACCACGGCGCAGCCGGGGAACTCGAGCAGCGCGTTCTCCAGCGAGCTCAGGGTCTCGACGTCGAGGTCGTTCGTGGGCTCGTCGAGAAGAAGCAGGTTGCCACCCTCCTTGAGGGTCAGCGCCAGGTTGAGGCGGTTGCGCTCACCACCGGAGAGCACGCCGGCCTTCTTCTGCTGATCGGGGCCCTTGAAGCCGAACTTCGACACGTAGGCGCGCGACGGGATCTCGGTCTTGCCGACCGTGATGTAGTCGAGGCCGTCGGAGACGACCTCCCACAGCGTCTTGTTCGGGTCGATGTTGGAGCGGGACTGGTCGACATAGCTGATCTTGACCGTCTCACCGATCTTCAGGTCTCCGCCGTCGAGCGGCTCGAGCCCGACGATGGTCTTGAACAGGGTGGTCTTTCCCACACCGTTCGGCCCGATGACGCCGACGATGCCGTTCGGCGGGAGGCTGAAGCTGAGTCCATCGATGAGCGAGCGCCCGTCGAAGCCCTTCTTCAGGTTCTTGGCCTCGATGACAACGCTTCCGAGACGCGGGCCCGCCGGAATCTGGATCTCCTCGAAGTCGAGCTTCCTGGTCCGCTCCGCCTCGGAAGCCATCTCCTCGTATCGGGCGAGACGCGCCTTCGACTTGGTCTGGCGACCCTTCGCGCTGGAACGCACCCACTCCAGCTCCTCCTTGAGGCGCTTGGCGAGCTTGGCGTCCTTCTTGCCCTGGATCTCGAGGCGTTCGCCCTTCTTCTCCAGGTACGTCGAGTAGTTGCCCTCGTAGCCGATCAGACGGCCGCGGTCGACCTCGGCGATCCACTCGGCCACGTGGTCGAGGAAGTACCGGTCGTGGGTGATGGCGATGACGGCGCCCTTGTATGCCTGGAGGTGCTGCTCGAGCCAGAGCACGCTCTCGGCGTCGAGGTGGTTGGTCGGCTCGTCCAGGAGCAGCAGATCGGGCTTCTGGAGGAGCAGCTTCGCCAGCGCCACACGACGCTTCTCTCCACCCGACAGGGGTGCGATGGCCGCGTCTCCCGGAGGGGTGCGGAGGGCGTCCATGGCCTGCTCGAGCTGCGAGTCGAGGTCCCAACCGTCTGCCGCGTCGATCTCCTCCTGAAGCGAGCCCATCTCGGCGAGGAGAGCGTCGAAGTCGGCATCGGGATCCGCCATCAGAGCGGAGATCTCGTTGAACCGGTCGAGCTTGGCCTTGATCGCGATCCCGTCCTGGATGTTCTCCAGAACGGTCTTGGTCTCGTCGAGTTCAGGTTCCTGCATCAGGATGCCGACCGTGAAGCCCGGGGAGAGCTTCGCCTCGCCGTTCGACGGGGTGTCGAGTCCTGCCATGATCTTGAGGATGGTCGACTTACCCGCGCCGTTCGGACCGACCATGCCGATCTTGGCCCCGGGGAGGAACGCCATGGTCACGTCGTCGAGGATGAGCTTCTCGCCCACCGCCTTGCGCGCACGAACCATCGAGTAGATGTACTCAGCCACCGAAAACCGCTCCTTCTGTTGGCGTCGAAGATCGACACTCCAGCCTACCGGCCCCCTGGCATCTCACCAGTCGATCGGACGTGTGGTGCCGACGAGACAGCGCCCCTCCGCGAGCTGCGGGAGAACCGCCGTGACGACCTGACCGGTGGAAGGGCCGACCTGGCCGACGAGGCACTCGTCATTGCCCCAGCGGACCGAGAACTGCAGACTCTCCGCCGGGTTGCCCACCGTGGTCAGGTCCTGGGTCACCTGCATCGAATCGCGATCGAATCCTGCGCCGATCAGCGCGTCGATGTACGCCCGACCTTCGCCGCGCTGCTCGGTCGCCCAAACGCCCTCCGCGGTAGCGGTGAACAGCGGCAGATTGTCGTCGGCGCTGCCATCCGGCACGAGAACGGGCCCGACGGGTGCCGTCGATTCCGCGTCCGGTGAGGCGGAGGCCGTGGCGGAGGGAGACGGTGCGGCGGTCGGCGTGCAGCCGGACAGGAGCATGGCGACGACAGCGGCGGCGGCTAGTGCACCGGCTGTGCGCGGCGGAGGAAGGACCGATCGACGAAGCACGTGCCGAGTCTACGTCGCCTTCTCATCACACCTGCGCTGTCCTCGTGCCCCCGTTCACGCGCGCAGCCGTGCGCCGTCGCCGAGGCAGCGCCCGTCACGCGCTCCCGGCCACCTCTACGTCCGGTGCCGACCAGGAGAGTGCGAACGCGGATGAATCGCTCCCCGAGCCCAGCGCATCGACGTCATCCTCGGAGACACGCGTATCCGGTGATTCGGTCGACGTGTCGGGAGTACCCGTCTGCGGACGCGGCTGCGGGCGATACGCCGTGGTTCCCCACCGCAGATCATGGCCGATCGCATCTGCCTCGATGTCGACACTGGTGCCGTGCTTCCCGTTGCTCTCCCAGTTGCGGATCTTGAGACGCCCCGTCACGATGACGCTGTCTCCCGTGCGCAGCGACGCCTTGGCGTTCTCTCCGAGGTGGCGGAACGCCGCCACCGAGTACCAGTTGGTGCCCGAATCCGTCCACGTCTGCGTCGCGGCATCGAAGCGACGGTGCGTGGTGGCAAGGCGGAAGTTGGTGACAGGGACCCCTCCGCCTGTCTGTGTCTGCGCCGGGTCGGTGGCGACTCGTCCCACGATGGTCAGGGTGTCGATCATGTTCGTATCCTCTCGATCGCCGGGTCTCTTCCGGCTTTCTCCAGCTTGCGCGGGAGCCTCGGGCCGCGGATGCGGTGAAGACGCAACCGGTGGACAGATTGCAGATCGCGCGGACGGTGGAGAGAAAGCCCCGATGACAGCGACGGAACCTGCGACGGCGAATGTCGGTGGTCGGTCATATCTTCGAATCATGAAAGGAGTACCGATGTCCGACCACCTGACCACTTCCCTACCCGACGTCCCGTTCGCCACGCCTCGACTCTCCTCTGCGCGCGAGCATCTGGTCCGCGCTGCCGATCACCTCTGGAGGGTCCAGGATCGCCGGGAGCACATCCTGGGTCATCTCCGGATCGTCGCCGATCCGCTGGGGCTTCGGTACCGCGCCGAACGGCTGCACCTCGCGACGGGCGTGTTCCGCGTCGTCGGCGAGTTCTGGAGTGTGGACGACGCGGTCGCGGCTCTGCGTGCTTCCTGACGACGGCCAGGAGGCCGGTCCCCTTCCGCGTCTCTCACCGGGATTCGATGCTGCGTGGTGCCCCCGGCAGGATTCGAACCTGCGACCAAGAGATTAGAAGGCTCCTGCTCTATCCCCTGAGCTACGGAGGCGCACGCGTCTAGAGTATCGCGCTCCTGCCGAACGATCATGACGCCGGTTCCGGTCGGGGATGTCGGGACCGTCGATAGGATGGCGACATGGTATCTGCGTCCGAGAACGACCGTCTCGTATGGATCGACTGCGAGATGACGGGCCTCGATCTCGCAGTCGACGAACTCGTGGAGATTGCGGTCGTGATCACCGACTTCGAACTCAACCCCGTCGATGCGGGGTTCCAGGTGGTGATCAGAGCCAGCGAAGCGGCCCTCGATCACATGAATGACTTCGTCACGAACATGCACGAGACCTCGGGGCTCATCGACGAGATCGCAGGCGGTCTCTCGCTCGAAGAGGCGGAGGCGCAGACTCTCGCCTATATCAAGCGCTTCGTTCCGCTCGAGCGGAAGGCTCCTCTGGCAGGCAACACGATCGGCACGGACAGGATGTTCCTGGCAAAGTACATGCCCCAGGTCGATCAGTGGCTGCATTACCGCAACGTCGACGTGTCGAGCATCAAGGAGCTGTCGCGCCGCTGGTATCCGCGGGTGTTCTTCCAGGCTCCCCCGAAGGACGGCGGTCACCGCGCCCTTGCTGACATCCTGGAGTCGATCAGGGAGCTCCGCTACTACCGGGAGGCCGTGTTCGTCGATGAGCCGGGTCCGTCGAGCGACGAGGCTCGCGAGATCGCTTCCCGTACGGTGTCAGAGTTCACTCCGAACATGTAATAGACTCGTATGGTTGCCCGCTCCGGTGGGCACATGGTGGGTATAGCTCAGCTGGTAGAGCGCTGGCTTGTGGTGCCGGATGTCGCGGGTTCGAGTCCCGTTACTCACCCTCCAGAAGAAGGCCCGAATCGCAAGGTTCGGGCCTTCTTCGCATCTGTGCCTCGAATGATGCGCCCCCGCGAAGCCCTAGACTGACGACGTGTCGCTCGCGGTCTGGTTCTCGTTGCTGACCGCTTCCGTCGTCATCAGCTTCACGCCGGGGGCCGGCGCGATCAACACGATGTCGAATGCGATGAATCAGGGATGGCGTCGTTCCATCTGGGGCATCGTCGGCCAGCAGATCGCCCTGATCGTCCATGTGGCGGTCGTCGCCGCGGGAGTCGGGCTCCTCGTGTCCCGTTCGGAGCTTCTCTTCAACGGGATCCGCTACGCCGGAGCGGCCTACCTCGTGTTTCTCGGCGTCCGGCTGATCCTGACGAAGCCGACCGTGGCGGTCGAGGACGCACCCGTTCCGGTCGACTCCCGTGAGAGCCCGTGGTCGATGATCCGCCGCGGCTTCTGGGTGAACCTGCTCAATCCCAAGGCGATCGTGTTCTTCCTTGCGTTCATCCCCCAATTCGTCAGACTGGATCAGCCCCCGCTCCCCCAGTACCTCACGCTCATCGCGACCGTGATCGTGGTGGACGTGATCGTGATGTGGGGGTTCTTCGCAGCAGCCGCGCGTCCGTTCCGTCGCCTCACGCGAACCGCGCGCGGACAGCGAGTGCTCAACACGGTCTTCGGCACGCTCTTCATAGCGGTCGCCGCGATTCTCGTTCTCCTCCACTGAGGGCTGTCGCCCCTAGGCTGGAGGGGATGGACATGGATGCGGCCGCCTTCGAAGAGCTCGTGATCGACGAGCTCGATCTGCTCCCCGACGACATGGTCGAAGGGCTCGACAACGTGGTGTTCGTGGTGGAGGACCGCCCGGAGGACGGCAGCCTCGATCTGCTCGGTCTCTATGACGGACTGGCGCTGACGGAGCGGACGCAGTACGGGATGGGCGAACTCCCCGATCGCATCGTCGTCTACCGCGAACCGCATCTTGCGCAGTGCGAGACGGAGCAAGAACTCCGCGACGAGATCCACAGGACGTTGGTGCATGAGATCGCGCACTTCTACGGGATCGATGATGCGCAGCTGCACGAGTTGGGCTGGGCATGACGATGCCCACGGCAGTCCCCGATCTCGAGGAGACGATCGAACTCAGTGCCGCACCTCTGGAGCCGTGGCAGGTCGTCGTCTGGAATGATCCGGTGAACCTCATGAGCTACGTCGTCCGCGTCTTCCGGAAGTACTTCGGCTACTCGCTCGACCACGCGACAGCGCTCATGCTCGCGGTGCACAACGACGGGCACGCGATCGTGGCCACGGGTCCCCGGGAGACCATGGAGGTCCACGCGCAGGCGATGCACGACTACGGCCTCTGGGCGACGGTCAGAAGGGCCTCCCCATGACCTCAGACCGCATCACCGTCACGATCAGCGCCATCGAGGAGCATCACCTGGCGATGCTGCTCGACGACTTCATCGAGCTCATCGGTGAATCGCGGAACGGCGAGGACCCGGCCGTCGACCGCCTGACGCCCAACCCGTATCCCGATGACCCCGACGCCGCTGCCGATTTCGCCGGGAGCACGCGGAAGGATCTGCTCGATCGGCGCCTCGCGGACGCGCGTCGCATGCGTGCTGCGCTTGAAGAGGTCTCTGCCCCCACTGCGGGCCTCACGGATGCAGAAGCGGTTCGCACTCGTGACCTCTCCATCACCCTGGGCGATCTGGAATCGTGGCTCCGCACCGTGACGGCCCTGCGCCTCGTGATCGCTGATCGTCTGGGGATCACGACGGACCAGCACGCGATGTCGGACAGACGTCACGACGTGTACGACTGGCTGGGCTATCGCCTGGAGCTTCTCATCCAGGCAGCAGACGAAGCCGAGTCGGGCGCGTAGTCAGGGAACCTCGACGATACGCGTCGCCAGGGAGCGAGGATCATCCCGCTCGATGTGACGGCGTTCCTGCGCGGCCCAGCGGTCCCAGTGCGGGCGATAGGTGTCCCCGTCGCGAGCGAGGGCGCGCGCCTTCCGCGAGGCTTCCCCCGACTCCACCCAGACTCTGACATCGGCGAGACCCGCCGTGGAGGGGCGAAGGATGCCGCTCCCCTCGATGATCATTCCGAGGGAGGGGTCGACGGCATGACTCTCCGCCTCGGACTGCTCTTCCCAATCCCAGCGGCGCCAGATGCCGATGTAGCCGCGTCCGTGCGGACCGAGGATCCACTCGCGGGCGCGCTCCGCGCCGCCGTCGAGTCCGTCCCACCCCGGATAGAGGGAATCCAGGGCGATGAGCTGCACGTGCCCGACCACGGGCCAACGTCTCACCAGCAATGCCGCGAGAGAGGACTTGCCGGCCCCGCTGCCGCCGTCGATGAGGACGACCGGGTTCGCCGCGGCCACGGCACGGACGTCCTGCTCGATCAGTGCCGCGGCGTGCTCCAGTGCAGCCGCGACCGGATCGTCACTTCTTGAGGGCACGGATGATGCGAGTGAGCGCCCGTCCGGCGACCCAGACGAAGGGGACAGCGACCACGAGCAGCGTGATGATGTTGGGCTCGAAGCGCAGACCCTCCTCGCGACGCACGTACACGCCGACCGGAACGGAGACGCCACCGCCGCCGCCACCCTCGCCGCCGTCGCCGCTGCCGCCACCGAAACCGGAGTACGTGAACGCCACCGGGGTGATACTCACTCCACCGACGTCCTGTGGTTCTCCGTATGCGCTCTTCACGCCGAAGGACGCAGCCTGCTTTCCGAGTTCCAGTGCAATGTTCGGCATACCCCCACGCTAGTCCAGGAACCGCGCCGGTGCGGGATCAATTCACGCCATGGGCCTTCGGATGCTGAGCGGCTCCCCGACCGTCTCCGCGACCTATGTGCCGCGCGCGACTGATCGTCGCCGTGCCGAACCGAGCGACGGCCTCGTCGACGGCCCCCTCGACTTTGCGCCAGTCCTCGTCTTCGTCCCAGAGAGCCAGGCCCCCGCCGCCGGCAGGACGCAGGTTCTCGGCGCGAACACCGACGAGCCGGACGGGGTCTCGCCGATCGATCAGCTCGAACAGCGACTGCGCGGCCTCGCCGATGCGTTGCCCCACCGCGGTGGGTTCGCTCAAGGTCTGAGAGCGGTTGACCGTGCGGAAGTCGTCGAAGCGGATCTTGACGGCGACGGTCGAGGTCTCCCACTCCGCGCGCCGGAGCCGAGCCGCGACCCGGTCGGCCAGCCGCAGCAGTTCGGCTCGCAGGAACGGACGGTCGAGGATGTCGTGGTCGAACGTCTCCTCGTGGCCGATGCTCTTCTCCACCCGCTCCGTGTGCACCGCTCGCGGGTCTTCCCCCCGCGCGAGTTCTCCGAGACGCATGCTGAGGGCCGTGCCCACGGCGCGTTCGACCATACCGGGGCGCGCATCGCGGACGTCCTGCACCGTGCGGATACCACGCGCCTCCAGAGCCTCCGCCGCTTTCGGACCGACGCCCCACATGGCCCGGACCGATCTCGGCGCCAGGAAGTCGAGGGTGTCCCTCGCTGCGACCACGAGCATCCCGTCGGGCTTGGCGATCGTCGAGGCCATCTTCGCGACGTGCTTGGTCGCCGCCACTCCCACGCTGCAGGTGATTCCCACCTCGTCGAGGACTCGTTGTCGGATGAGCTCGGCGATGCGTGCAGGACTCCCCCAGAGTCGACGCACACCCTGCACATCGAGGAACGCCTCATCGACGGACAGCGGCTCGACCAGCGGGGTGAACGACTCGAAGATCGCCATGACCTGCCGGGAGACCTCCTGGTAGCGGTGGAAGTGCGGCGGGACGATGCGCGCGGTCGGGCACAGTCGAAGGGCCTGCGACACCGGCATCGCCGCCCGGACGCCGTAGCGTCTCGCCTCGTACGATGCGCTCGACACCACGGAACGCCCATCGGGAGCTCCGATGATCAGAGGCAGTCCGCGGAGGGAAGGATCGTCGAGCACCTCCACGGCGGCGTAGAACGCGTCCATGTCGACATGGAGAATCCGCGTGCCGGAGTCGTCGGCGTCGGGGGCGGATACGATCCGCCCCCGCCCGTCACCGTGTCCCATACGACCATTCTCCCCCGGGCCTCCGACACGAGGCCCGGGACGGCGCGCTACTGCGCAGCGCGCTCGAGAATGAGCTCACGGACACGGGCGGCGTCCGCCTGGCCCTTCATCGCCTTCATGACGGCCCCGATCACGGCGCCGGCGGCCTGCACCTTACCGTCCTTGATCTTGGCCATCACATCGGGCTGCGCTGCGAGGGCCTCATCGATGGCGGCGATCAGCGCTCCGTCGTCGGAGACGACCGCGAGCCCACGCGAGTCGACCACTTCCTGCGGCGAACCCTCCCCGGCGATGACGCCCTCGAGCACCTGACGCGCGAGCTTGTCGGTCAGGGTTCCCGCATCGACGAGCTGCTGCAGAGCAGCCACGCTCTCCGGGCTGATCAGCTCGGTCGCGTCCTTCTCCTGGGAGTTCGCGATACGGGTGATCTCACCGGTCCACCACTTGCGCGCGGTCGCGGGGGTCGCCCCGGCGGCGATGGTCGCCTCGACGACCTCGAGCAGACCGCCGTTGCGGACGTCCTGGAACTCCAGGTCGGTGAATCCCCATTCGGTCATGAGGCGGCGGCGGCGAGCCACCGGCTGCTCCGGAAGCGCCTCGCGCAGTTCCTCGACCAGCTCGGCTGCCGGCTCCACGGGCAGCAGATCCGGTTCGGGGAAGTAGCGGTAATCGTCGGCATCCGACTTGGGCCGTCCCGGCGAGGTCGTGCCGGTGTCCTCGTGCCAGTGCCGGGTCTCCTGCGTGATGGTGCCGCCGTCCGCGAGGATCTGCGCCTGACGCTGGATCTCGTATCGCACGGCACGCTCGACGGAACGCATCGAGTTGACGTTCTTCGTCTCGGTGCGGGTGCCGAGCTTCTCCTGTCCGCGCGGACGGAGCGAGACGTTGGCGTCGCAGCGCAGGTTGCCGCGCTCCAGACGAGCTTCGGAGATGCCGAGTCCCCGCACGATGTCGCGGATGGCCTGCACATAGGCCTTCGCGACCTCCGGCGCACGGTGGTCGGTGCCGAAGATCGTCTTCGTCACGATCTCGACCAGGGGCACGCCGGCGCGGTTGTAGTCGACGAGCGAGTACTCGGCGCCCTGGATGCGCCCGGTCGCACCGCCCATGTGGGTCAGCTTCCCGGCGTCCTCTTCCATGTGCGCGCGCTCGATGGGGATCGTGATGAGCGTCCCGTCCTCGAGCTCGACCTCCACCGAACCCTCGTACGCGATCGGCTCGTCGTACTGCGAGATCTGGTAGTTCTTGCCCAGGTCGGGGTAGAAGTAGTTCTTCCGCGCGAACCGGCTCGATTCGGCGATCGAGCAGCCGAGAGCCAGACCGAGACTGATCGAGGAGCGGATTGCCGTCTCGTTCACGACCGGAAGCGAGCCCGGGAGCCCGAGGTCGACCGGCGCGATGAGCGTGTTCGGCTCGGCGGCATGGAAGGCCTCGTTCGCCGGGTTCGGCGCATCAGAGAACATCTTGGTGTTGGTGTTCAGCTCGACGTGCACCTCGAATCCGAGGACCGGCTCGAACAGCTCGAGCGCCTTGTCGAAGTCCATGAGCTTGGCGGCGGCCATCAGCGCTTCCCTCCTGCGAGCTGCGGTGCACGGGTGAGCAACGGCGCACCCCACGAATCGACGAGGAGCGTCTCGAGCGCTGCGCCGACCTTGTAGAGACGAGCATCCTCGCGCGCCGGAGCGATGAACTGGATGCCCACGGGGAGGCCGTCTTCGTCCGACAGCCCACTGGGGATGGAGATCCCCGGGACACCGGCCAGGTTCACCGGGATGGTGGTGATGTCGTTGAGGTACATCTGCAGCGGGTCGTCGATCTTCTCGCCGAGCTTGAACGCCGTGGTCGGCGCGGAGGGCGTCGCAATCACGTCGACCTCGGCGAACGCGTTCGCGAAGTCCTGCTGGATGAGCGTGCGAACCTTCTGGGCGCTGCCGTAGTAGGCATCGTAGTAACCCGCCGAGAGCGCGTACGTGCCGAGGATGATCCGGCGCTTGACCTCGTCGCCGAATCCGGCATCGCGCGTCGCGGACATGACGTCCTCGACCGTCGGGTTGCCGTCGGGGGTCACCCGCAGGCCGAAACGGACCGAGTCGAACTTCGCGAGGTTGCTCGACGCCTCCGCCGGGAGGATCAGGTAGTAGGCGGCGACGCCGTACTCGAAGTGCGGCGCGCCGATCTCGACGATCTCCGCGCCCTGGGCCTCCATCAGCGCGAGAGCGCTGCGGAAGGACGCGGCGACGCCGGGCTGGAAGCCGCTGTCGGGAAGCTCGCGGATCACGCCGACCTTGAGCCCCTTGAGCACGTCACCGCGCGCGCCCTCACGGGCAGCCTCGGCGAACGAGGGCCACGCATCGCGCAGGGAGGTCGAGTCCTTGGGATCGTGGCCGCCGATCGCGTCGTGCAGCAGTCCGGAGTCGAGCACGGTGCGGGAGACCGGGCCGACCTGGTCGAGGCTCGAGGCGAGGGCGATCGCGCCGTAGCGGCTCACACCGCCGTAGGTGGGCTTGACGCCGACGGTGCCGGTCACGTGCGCGGGCTGACGGATCGAGCCGCCCGTGTCGGAACCGAGCGCGAGCGGCGCTTCGAACGCGGCGACGGCCGCAGCCGAGCCACCACCGGAACCGCCCGGGATGCGATCGAGGTCCCAGGGGTTGTGCGTGGGGCCGTATGCCGAGTGCTCGGTGGACGACCCCATCGCGAACTCGTCCATGTTGGTCTTGCCGAGCGGGATCAGTCCCGCGGCGCGAGAGCGTGCGACCACCGTCGCGTCATACGGCGAACGGTAGCCCTCCAGGATGCGCGAGCCACTCGTGGTGGGCTGGTCCGTCGTGACGAGGACGTCCTTGATCGCGAGAGGGACTCCCGCGAGCGGGCCCAGCTCTTCACCCTCCGCACGACGGGCATCGATGGCTGCAGCCGCCTCGATCGCCCCTTCGTTGACGTGCAGGAACGCGTGGACGTCGCCGTCCACCGCGGCGATGCGGTCGAGATGAGCGCGGGTGGCCTCGACACTGGAGACCTCGCCGGAAGCGAGCTTCGCGGCGAGATCCGCCGCGTCCAGACGGATGATGTCGGTCACTGCTCTTCTCCCAGGATCGCGGTCACACGGAATCGGCCGTCGGCGGCATCCGGGGCGTTCTGAAGCACCTGCTCGTGCGTGAGCGTCTGCCCGACCACGTCGGGGCGGAAGACGTTGCTCAACGGGATGGGGTGACTCGTCGCTGCCACGTCGGCGGTCGCGACCTCCGACACCTTGGCGATGTTGTCGACGATCGCGTCGAGCTGGCCCGTGAGCCGCGACACCTCGTCGTCGTTCAGCTGGATGCGTGCGAGCACACCGAGGTGGCGCACGAGTTCAGGGGTGATTTCAGACACTCCTCCAGTCTAGTTGGAGCACCCGTCACTCCTCTTCCCTGCACGGCCGTCGACATATGCTGGGCGGGTGAGCACGTTCCAGCCCCCGCGCCCGTGGACCGCCAGCTACGCCGCAGGCGTCCCGGAAGACCTGCCTCCCGTCGACGGATCGCTCGTCGACATCGTCGCCGCCTCGGCACGCGACTATCCGGATGCCCCCGCCCTGCAGTTCTTCGGCCGCGAGACGACGTACGCCGAGCTGCAGGCCGCCATCGACCGGGCGGCGACGGGCTTGCGAGACCTGGGCGTCCGCGCCGGCGACCCGGTGGCCATCGTGCTCCCCAACTGTCCGCAGCACATCGTGGCGTTCTACGCCGTGCTCCGACTCGGCGCGGTCGTGGTCGAGCACAACCCGCTGTACACGCCGCGCGAGCTCCGCAAGCAGTTCGAGGACCACGGCGCGAAGCATGCGATCGTGTGGAACAAGGTCGTCTCCACGGTGCAGGAGTTCCCCGCCGACCTGGCGGTGACGAACCTCGTCTCCGTCGACGTGACCCGCGCGATGCCCTTCCTCACCCGCTTCGCCCTGCGTCTGCCCGTCGCCAAGGCCAGGGAGTCCCGCGCAGCGCTCACCGAGAAGGTCCGCGGCACGGTGCTCTGGGACTCGCTGATCGCCGCTGACCCGATTCCGTCGTCGCACCCGACGCCCGCAGCAGACGACCTGGCGATCATCCAGTACACCTCAGGCACCACCGGGACGCCGAAGGGTGCCGCGCTCACACACCGCAACCTCCTCGCCAATGCTGCGCAGTCGCAGGCCTGGGTGCCGTCGATCCAGCGCGGCAAGGGATGCGTCGTGTACGCGGTGCTGCCGATGTTCCACGCATACGGCCTCACGCTCTGTCTGACGTTCGCGATGTCGATGGGCGCGCGACTCGTGCTCTTCCCGAAGTTCGATCCCGATCTGGTTCTCGACGTCGTGAAGAAGCATCCCGCGACGTTCCTCCCGCTCGTGCCACCGATCGCCGACCGCCTTCTGAGCGCTGCCAAGGCCAAGGGTGTGTCGCTCGACGGCATCGAGGTCGCGATCTCCGGGGCCATGGCACTGCCCCACGAGCTGGTGGTGCCCTTCGAGGAGGCGACCAACGGCTACCTCGTCGAGGGCTACGGCCTGAGCGAGTGCTCGCCCGTACTCATGGCGAACCCCGTCGCCGACAACCGCGTGCCCGGCACCGTCGGACTTCCGCTGCCCGGAACCGAATGCCGGGTGGTCGACCCGGAGAACCCCACGGAGGACGTGCCTGCAGGAGCGGCGGGAGAACTCGTGGTTCGCGGACCGCAGGTCTTCTCCGGGTACTACGGCAAGCCGGAGGAGACGGAGGCCGTGTTCGTCGACGGGTGGTACCGCACGGGCGACATCGTCACGATCGACGAAGCCGGCTTCGTGCGCATCGTCGACCGCATCAAGGAGCTCATCATCACCGGCGGCTTCAACGTCGCCCCCACCGAGGTCGAGAATGCGCTGCGCCAGCACCCGCAGGTGGTCGACGCTGCGGTCATCGGACTACCGAGCGAGCACTCGGGCGAGGAGGTCGTGGCCGCGATCGTCGTCGATCCGGAGACCGAGGTCGACGTGGAGGCCATCCGCGAGTTCGCGCGCAGCATCCTGACGCCCTACAAGGTCCCCAGGAGGATCTTCGTGGTCGACGAACTCCCGAAGTCGCTCATCGGCAAGGTGCTCCGTCGGCAGGTCAAGGAGAAACTGGTCGCCCTGAACACCGGCTCCTGAGGACGCCCTCACAGGCGGCGAGACGTTCGGCGCGCTACCCTTGGGAAGTGACCCCTGAAGATGCAGTGCTGACCGACGCCCCCGAGGACTCCCCCGCGACCCCCGGATTCGAGGAACTCGGAATCACCGGGCCCGTCCTCAAAGCCATCAAGGACCTCGGCTACGAGACCCCGTCGCCCATCCAGGCGGCCACTATCCCTACCCTCCTCGCCGGGCGCGACGTCGTCGGCATGGCGCAGACCGGAACCGGCAAGACCGCGGCATTCGCGCTGCCCGTGCTCGAGCGTCTCGATGTCGCGCAGAAGACGCCGCAGGCGCTCGTGCTGGCTCCGACCCGTGAGCTCGCCCTCCAGGTGTGCGAGGCGTTCGAGTCGTACGCGTCCAAGATGAAGGGTGTTCACGTCCTCCCCGTCTACGGCGGACAGGGCTACGGCGTGCAGCTCTCGGCTCTGCGCCGCGGGGTGCATGTCATCGTCGGGACACCGGGCCGCATCATGGATCACCTCGCCAAGGGCACGCTCGACCTGTCGCAGCTGCAGTACCTCGTGCTCGACGAGGCCGACGAGATGCTGAAGATGGGCTTCGCGGAGGATGTGGAGCAGATCCTCGCGCAGACACCCGAGGAGAAGCAGGTCGCGCTGTTCTCCGCCACGATGCCGCCGCAGATCCGCCGCCTCGCGCAGAAGTACCTGCGTGAGCCGGAAGAGATCAGCATCAAGTCGAAGACCGCGACGGGCACGAACATCACTCAGCGGTACCTCGTGGTCTCGTACGCGCAGAAGGTCGACGCGCTGACCCGCATCCTCGAAGTCGAGAACTTCGACGGCATGATCGTCTTCGTCCGCACCAAGAACGAGACCGAGACGCTCGCCGAGAAGCTCCGCGCCCGCGGCTACTCAGCCGCAGCCATCAACGGCGACGTGCCTCAGGTGCAGCGCGAGCGCAGCGTCAACCAGCTCAAGGACGGAAAGCTCGACATCCTCGTCGCGACCGACGTGGCCGCGCGCGGGCTCGACGTCGAGCGCATCAGCCACGTCGTGAACTTCGACATCCCCACGGACACCGAGTCCTACGTGCACCGCATCGGTCGCACCGGGCGCGCGGGACGAACGGGCGACGCTATCAGCTTCATCACCCCGCGCGAGCGCTACCTGCTCAAGCACATCGAGAAGGCGACCCGACAGCAGCCCACTCAGATGCAGCTGCCGAGCACGGAGGACGTGAACACCACCCGGTTGACCCGGTTCGACGATGCCATCACCACCGCTCTCTCGGAGACCGGGCGCATCGACGCGTTCCGCGACATCATCGCGCACTACGTCCGTCATCATGATGTGCCGGAGAGCGACGTCGCCGCGGCGCTGGCCGTGGTCGCGCAGGGAGACAAGCCTCTGCTCCTCGATCCCGCCAACGATGCGCTCACCAGGGCCGTCGAGGCGGACAACCGGCCGCAGCGGGAGCGCCCCGCTCGTGACGCGCGCGAGCCTCGGGGCGAACGCCGCAGCCGTGGCGACTACACCGCCTATCGCATCGAGGTCGGCAGGCGTCACCGTGTCGAGCCGCGCCAGATCGTCGGCGCCCTCGCCAACGAGGGCGGCCTGGGTCGTGACGACTTCGGGGCGATCAACATCCGCCCCGACTTCTCGACCGTCGAGCTCCCGTCGAACATGGATCCCGCCGTGCTCGACAAGCTCCGCGACACCCGCATCTCGGGTCGCCTCATCGAGATCAAGCCCGACCGCGGTCCTGGCGCTCGACGTAGCGGCCCTCGCGAGGATCGTCCCTCCGGCGGTCGCGGTGACCGTTTCGATCGTCGTGACCGTGACGAGCGCCCTGCGCGCGAAAGCCGGGACGAGAAGCCCTTCCGCAAGCCGCGCCACAAGAACTGACGGCGGATCGCGCGCGGCGGTGTCTAGTCGCTTCCGCGCGCGAGCCGTGCGGCGACGGCGATCAGCGGCTCTGGATGTGCCAGAAGGGCCCGTTGCTCCGGGTGCGAGATCAGGTGAGCGATCAGTCGGTGCGCTCCCGTGACGGTCGGGGTCCAGTAACCTCCGACGTGATGACGGCTCAGCGGGACGGTGCGCGTCTCTCCTTCGACGACGAGCTTCGCGGAACCGTCATCGGGATCGATCCCGGGATCGCTCAGCATCAGGGCGGTCAACGCTCCGAGCAGCACAGTGCCCGTGAGACCGGGGAGGCGGAAATTCGTCGTCGGAACGTCGAGTTCGATCTGCTCGAGTCCCGTCCACGGCACTATTCCGCGATTCTCGACTCCGTCGCGGATGATCACGGCCTCGGGCATCAGCCGCAGGTGGTTCCGACCGGGATCACCGACAGCCAACGCCTCGGGGACGACGATCAGCGGACCGTAGCGTCTCACGCCCCTTCGCCCGCGGGAGGGAGCGCGTCCGGTCCCTCCGTCACCAGGATGTGGAACTGCGCCGCATCGAGGATCCGGAGACCGAGCTCCTCCGCCTTGGCGAGCTTGGACCCCGCGCCGGGGCCGGCGGCCACGAAGTCCGTCTTCTTCGACACGCTCGACGCCGCCTTTCCTCCCGCGTTGATGATGGCTTCCTGCGCACCCTCACGCGTGTAGCCGTCGAGCGAGCCGGTGGCGACCACCGTCAGCCCTTCGAGCACTCCCCCTGCGGCGACGGCAGCGCCGGGACCGGGGTGACCTGGTGTCTTCCACTGCACCCCCGCATCCGCCCACTGCTCCACGATCTCTTTGTGCCAGTCGACCTCGAACCAGGCCAGGAGCGAGTCGGCGATGATGCCGCCCACGCCCTCCACGGCAGCCAACTCGTCGCGCGTAGCCGTGCGGATCGCGTCGAGTGAGCCGAACCACTGCGCGAGCGCCCTCGCAGCGACAGGTCCGACGTGGCGGATGTTCAAGGACACGAGCAGACGCCACAGCTCCTTCTTCTTCGCCTTCTCGAGCTCGGCGAGGAGAGTGAGCGCCTGGGACGAGGGCTGCGGACCCTCGAGGCCGGACTTCTTCTCGGCCGCAGTCGGGTTCCGTCGGAACGGGGCGCGCGTCTTGACGATCCCGTCCTCGTCCTCCTTGGGAAGCCCCGTCTCCGCGTCGCGGACCACCAGCTCGATGGGGACGAGCTGGTCGAGCGTGAGGGCGAAGAGGCCGGCCTCGGTCTCGAGCGGCGGCACCGCGGGAGACGTCGGCTGTGTCAGGGCGGCGGCGGTGACCTCGCCGAGGGCCTCGACATCGAGGGCACCGCGGGAGCCGATGTGCTCGACACGTCCGCGCACCTGCGCCGGACACGAACGCGCGTTCGGACACCGCAGATCGATGTCGCCCTCCTTCATCGCCCGAAGCGGAGTGCCGCACTCCGGGCACTCCAGGGGCATCACGAACTCGCGTTCCGTGCCGTCGCGCTTCTCGACGACCGGACCGAGGACTTCGGGGATGACGTCGCCGGCTTTGCGCAGCACGACCGTGTCTCCGATCAGCACGCCCTTCGCCTTCACGACGTCCTTGTTGTGCAGAGTCGCCTGCCGGACGACGGACCCCGCGACCTGCGCAGGAGCCATCACCGCGAAGGGCGTCGCGCGGCCGGTGCGGCCGACCGACACCACGATGTCGAGGAGCTTCGTCTGCACCTCTTCCGGCGGGTACTTGTACGCGATCGCCCAGCGCGGTGCCCGGCTGGTCGCGCCGAGCTCGTCATGAAGCTCGAGCTCGTCGACCTTCACCACGATGCCGTCGAGCTCGTGCTCGATGTCGTGGCGGTGTTCACCGAAGTACTCCACGAACGTGACAACCTCATCGATCGTGTGGCACACCCTGGTGTGCGGGCTCGTCGGCAGCCCCCACTCGGCCAGCAGATCGTAGACCTCGCTCTGCGCCGCGACGGGAGGGTTCGACCATGCGCCGACGCCGTGCACGTAGAGCGCGAGCGACTCGATGCGCAGCAGGCCGGCTTCGAGTTCGAGGCCGTTCTTCTTGTCGATCTGCTGACGCAGGCCGCCGCTCGCCGCGTTGCGGGGATTGGCGAACGCGGGGAATCGGCGCGCGGCGGCGGTGCGAGCCTTCTCCTCGTCGAAGGGCTTCTTCGCTCCGCCCCGCGCCTCCCAGCGCTCGAGCGCATCGGCGTAGGCGCGGTCGCGGAACGCCGCCTGGGCCGCGTTGAGCCGTTCGAACGCGGCGACGGGGATGAAGACCTCCCCGCGCACCTCCACGATGGCCGGGTGGCCCTCACCGCTCAGTCGATACGGGATCTCGGGCAGCCGAAGCGCGTTCTCCGTGACGATCTCCCCCACGCGTCCGTCGCCCCTGGTCGCAGCAGAAGTGAGCACGCCGTTCTCATAGCGGAGATTGATGGCGAGGCCGTCGATCTTCAGCTCGGTGAGCCAGGCGACATCGCGTCCGGCGGCGGCCTTCGTCTTCGCGGCCCATTCCCGCAGCTCGTCGATGGAGAAGACGTTGTCGAGGCTGAGCATGCGCTCCGCGTGCTCGATGGTCGCGAGGCCCGTCGCCTCAGCCGCCCCCACCATCTGTGTGGGCGAGTCCTGCCCCTGCAACTCGGGATGCAGACGCTCGAGCTCTTCGAGTCGGCGCATCCAGCCGTCGTAGGTGGAATCGTCGACGATCGAGGTGTCGCGGCCGTAGTAGGCCTCCTTCGCATCGAGGATGCGCGTGGTCAGCTCCTCGGCTTCGGTTCGGGCGTCTTCCAACGAGATGTTCTCCGGCACCCCGTCAGTCTACGAGCGGGTGCGGACACCGGAGGAGGCTACGCGCCGACAGGGACCGCGGACACCGTGGTGTCGATCGTGAACTGTCCGAGCACCCGCGTCCCGATGTAGAGCACGGCGGTCTGTCCCGGCGCGACGCCGTCCAACGCGACCTCGGGCGTCACGCGCACGCCGCCTTCGGAGATCTCGGCCCTCGCAGGGACCGGCTCAGCGTGCGCTCGGATCTGCACGTGGCACTCGAACGAGGACTCCGTGGGTGCGGCACCGGCCCAGCTGAACCGCTCTCCGGCGATCTCGGCGATCGCGAGGGCCTCCTTGGGGCCGACGACCACCGTGTTCGAGACCGGTCGCACCTCGAGGACGAAGCGCGGCTTGCCGTCTGCCGCGGGAACGCCGAGCTTGAGCCCGCGTCGCTGTCCGACGGTGAAGGCATGCGCGCCCTCGTGCGATCCGACGACCTCGCCCGCACGATCGACGATCTCGCCGGTGGCCGTGCCGACCTTCTCGGCGAGCCAGCCGCGCGTGTCCCCATCGGGAATGAAGCAGATGTCGTGGCTGTCCGGCTTCTGCGCGACGCTCAGGCCGCGTGCTTCGGCCTCTGCGCGGACGATGGCCTTCGTGGGCGTCGTGCCGAGCGGGAAGTAGGTGTGCGCCAGCTGCTCGGCCGTGAGGACGCCGAGCACATAGGACTGGTCCTTGGCGTTGTCCGACGCCCGGTGCAGCTCGAGGCCGTCCTCGCCGTCGACCAGAGTGGCGTAATGCCCCGTGCACACCGCGTCGAAGCCCAACTCGATCGCACGCTCCAGAAGGGCGGCGAACTTGATCTTCTCGTTGCAGCGCATGCAGGGATTCGGGGTGCGGCCTGCCTGGTACTCCGAGATGAAGTCCTCGATCACATCGTCTCGGAACCGCTCGGAGAAATCCCAGACGTAGAACGGGATGCCGAGCACGTCGGCTGCACGACGCGCGTCGAGGGCATCCTCGATCGTGCAGCATCCTCGACTGCCGGTGCGCAGCGTTCCGCCCGCCCGGGAGAGCGCGAGATGCACGCCGACCACGTCGTGCCCCGCCTCCACGGCCCTGGCTGCCGCGACGGCGGAGTCGACTCCACCGCTCATCGCCGCAAGGATCCGCATACGACCAGTCTACGAGCGTGCGGCTGTGCCGGCGCCGGATGCGCGCGTGTACGCCTCGGCGATCGCACCGAGCACGGCATCGACGTCGCTCTCGGTCGATGTCCGCCCGAGCGAGAAGCGCAGCACGCTGCGGGCGTCGCGCTCCGGGCGTCCCATCGCCATCACGACATGCGAAGGTTCGGCCACGCCCGCCTGGCAGGCTGATCCGGTCGACGCCGCCACCCCTGCGACGTCGAGCAGGAACAGCAGGCTCTCCCCCACCGCACCCGGGAACAGCATGTGCGCGTTGCCGGGAAGACGGTCGGTCGGGTCGCCCAGGAGCTCGGCCGTCGGCACCGCGGCAACGATCCCGGCCACGAGGCGGTCGCGCAGCGCACTGAGACGCGCAGCCTCGTCCTGTCGTTCGTGCTCCGCGAGTTCGAGAGCCACGGCGAGGGCGGCGGCTCCGGCGACATCCTGTGTGCCGGCGCGCAGGCCTCGTTGCTGGGCTCCCCCGCGTAGCAACGCCGTGAGCCGGGCGGAGCGGGCGGTGACGAGCACCCCGACCCCCACCGGTGCGCCGATCTTGTGACCGGCGAGGCTCATCGCGACGAGCCCGACCCCGCTGTCCGCCTCTCCTCGAAGGCCTCGGAACGACAAGGGCACGTGGCCGAGCGCAGCGACCGCGTCGAGGTGGAGGGGAACTCCGGCACCGGCGGACCCTGCCGCAAGCGACCGTGCGTCGTTGATCGTCCCGGCCTCGTTGTTCGCCACCAGGGCCGTGGCGAGGGCAGCTCCGGGAAGAGCCTCGGCGAAGCGCTCCGGGACGATGCGCGCCGAGGGCGAGACCGGCACCTGTCGCACCTCCGCCCCCTCATCGAGGAGCGCTGCGACGGTGTCCGTGGTCGCGTGGTGCTCGGCGTCGGGCATCACGATCGCCGACGTCCCCGTGGGCCGGGCGCGCCACAAACCCTGCAACGCCAGGTTGATCGATTCGGTGCCGCCTGAGGTGAACACGATCTCGATCGGGTCGGCCTCCAGCACCGCCGCCACGCGCTCACGGGACTCCTCGAGAAGCCGTCGTGCGTCCTGGCCGGCGCCATGAGTCGAGGAGGCGTTGCCCACCGTCTCCGACGCTGCCAGCCACGCCTCACGCGCTTCGGGGCGCAGGGGCGTGGTCGCCGCGTGGTCGAGATAGTGCCGCATCCTTCGATTCTCTCGCGAAACCGTCGGGAGAGGGCCTTCGCGCCTGGGACCGGGTCCTCCTTGTCATGAGACGGCAACACATCACGCCTAATGTGTACTCATGCCCGCGTCCCGAGACCTCACCGCGCCCGGCGGCCCCGTCCTCGACAACCTCGGCGTCCGTCTGCACGACGGTGTCGGCACACTGCGTGTCTGGTCGCAGAACGCCTCATCCGTCGAACTGGTCGTCTTCGACGCGACCGATCTCGACTGGGCGACCGATCAAGTGGCGCTCGAGCGGCTGCCAGGGGGGATCTGGGAAGTCACGACGGAGATGCTCCAGCCGGGGGTTCGCTACGCGATCCGCGTCAGCGGCCCACACGGCCCGGGCAACACCTTCAACCCGGAGACCCTGCTGCTGGACCCCTACGCTCGCGGCCTCGCGCAAGGAGACGGGTACGAGGAATGGCGCTCGGTCGTCATCGTCGACGGTTTCGACTGGGGCGACTCGCAGAAGCCGCGCGTGCCCCTGGACCGCACCGTGATCTACGAAGGTCACGTCAAGGGGCTCACGAAGCGTCACCCGGACGTCCCACCCGCGCTGCACGGCACCTACGCCGGTCTCGCGCACCCCGCGATGATCGAGTACTTCCACGAGCTGGGCATCACTTCGATCGAGCTGCTGCCTGTGCACGCCTTCGTGCCGGAACCACGACTCCTCGAACGCGGACTCACGAACTACTGGGGCTACAACACCCTGAACTTCTTCACTCCGCACACCGCCTACGCGACGGAGGAGGCTCGGAAGGCGGGCCCCGAAGCCGTACTGGCCGAGTTCAAGGGCATGGTGCGGCTGCTGCACGAGGCGGGGCTCGAAGTGATCCTCGACGTCGTGTACAACCACACCTCGGAGGAGGGTATCGGCGGCCCCAGATCGAGCCTGCGGGGCATCGACAACGCGAGCTACTACCGTCAGGACGAGTCCGGGATCTACATCGACACCACGGGCTGCGGCAACACCCTCAACACATCGACCGCTGCGGGCGCGAGACTCGTGCTGGACTCGCTGCGCTACTGGGCGCAGGAGATGCAGATCGACGGGTTCCGCTTCGACCTCGCCACCGCCATCGCGCGAGACGAGACGCACGCCTACTCGCCGGAGCACCCGCTCCTCGCCGCCATCGCGGATGATCCCGTCCTCGCAGACGCCAAGCTCATCGCCGAACCGTGGGATGTGGGCCTCGGTGGCTGGCAGACGGGGAACTTCCCCGCCGGCTGGCATGAATGGAACGACCGCTATCGCGACAGGGTGCGCAACTTCTGGTTGAGTGACATCGACTACGCGCGCCGCGCGTCCGCCCCGGTCGGCATCGGCGGGTTCGCGACCCGCCTCGCCGGATCCTCCAACACGTTCAGCGAAGACCGCGGCCCGCTCGCCAGCGTGAACTTCGTGACCGCCCACGATGGATTCACCCTGCATGATCTCGTCTCCTACGACGTGAAGCACAACGAGGCGAACGGCGAGCACAACCGCGACGGCGCCGATATGAACCGCGCCTTCAACCACGGCGTCGAGGGGCCCACCGACGACCCGGCGATCCTCGCCGCCCGCCGCAAGGCGATGCGGAACCTCTTGGGGACCCTTCTGCTCTCTGCAGGTATCCCGATGCTCACTGCCGGCGATGAAGTGGGCCGCACCCAGCGAGGCAACAACAACGCCTACGCTCAGGACTCCGTGCTCACCTGGCTCGGCTGGGAGTTCGAGCCGTGGCAAGAGGACCTGCGCGCCCACGTCTCGCGCCTGATCCGCCTTCGTCAGGAGAACCCCGCACTGCGCCCCAGCCGCTATGCGCGACTCGGCGAGCATATTCCCAATGCCTCGGTGATGGACTGGTACGACCAGAACGGCGAGACGATGGAACAGGAGCAATGGGCCGACCCCGGCAACAGAACGCTGCAGTACGTCGCCGCCTCCACGCCTGATACCGAGGCGCACAACCGCATCCTGCTCATCGTGCACGGAACCGAGTCCCCCGTCGATGTCCGTCTCCCCGAGGAGATTGATGGAGCGACGCGCTTCGTCTCGCTGTGGTCGAGCGCGCAGGAACGTCCCTCTGACGACGCCGAGGTCTTCGCACCCGGCGATGTCCTTCCGGTGTCCGGCACGTCGATGAGGCTTTTCCGCGTGGAATGAGTCCGGCGGCCGACGCACCATCCTGCGCGCTACCCGCCACCACGTCCGCGCGGTACATTCGGGAGGTGGCTGCTCGTGCTGGTACTCGGTCCTCGGCTCTTCGGAGCCCCGCTCAGATCCCGGCGCGCGCCGCGGACGGAGCAGATGCTCCCGGCTCGTTGCGGACGACGCGTATCCCGCTCCTCGAGCCTGCGCCCACCGTCCCTGGCGGGTTCACTCCGAAGGCCTTCGTCGGCGAGGTCGTCCCGTTCCGGGTGGTCGCGTTCCGAGAGGGGCACGACATCATCGGCGTGCATGTCCGCCTCACATCGCCCTCCGGCGAAGAGAGCCTGCATCGCCTCACGCCGCGCGATGACGGCACCGACGCGTGGGTGGCGGAGATCGCGCTCGACGAGCAGGGCTCCTGGAGCTACCGGTTCGAAGCCTTCTCCGACGACTTCGCGACCTGGGCCCACGCCGCCGCGCTGAAGGTGGCGGCCGGCGTCGACGTCCCGGTCATGGCGGCGCTCGGCGCCGATCTCCTCACCACCGCCGCCGCTGAGAAGGACCGTCCTGCAGCGCAGCGGAGACGACTGGCCGCTGATGCCCTCTCGCTCCGCAACGGAGATGCCGCGACGACCATCGCCCTTTCGACGGATGCAGAGCTCGCACAGATCTTCCGAGAGCGTCCTGTCACGTCGCTGCGCTCCGTCACACTCCCCCAGATGCTGGACGTCGACCGGCGCGCCGCGGGTGTCGGCGCCTGGTACGAGTTCTTCCCGCGCTCCGAGGGCGCCAGACGCCTCAAGGACGGTACGGTCAGGAGCGGTACGTTCCGTACGGCGACACGACGGCTGCCCGAGGTCGCAGCCATGGGGTTCGACGTCGTCTACCTGGTCCCCATCCATCCGATCGGCACGACCAACCGCAAGGGCCGCAACAACACCCTCGCGGCCGAACCGGGAGACCCGGGCTCCCCGTACGCGATCGGCGCAGCGGAGGGCGGACACGACGCCATCCATCCGGACCTCGGCTCGGCCCAGGATTTCCGCGCCTTCGTGCGTGCAGCCCGGAAGGAGGGCCTGGAAGTCGCTCTCGATCTTGCGCTGCAAGCCTCTCCCGACAACCCGTGGGTGCAGGAGCATCCTGAGTGGTTCACGACCCTCCCCGACGGGACGATCGCCTACGCCGAGAACCCGCCGAAGAAGTACCAGGACATCTACCCGCTCAACTTCGACAATGATCCCGCGGGCATCTACGCCGAGATGCTGCGCGTCGTGCAGCACTGGGTTGCGCAGGGCGTGAAGATCTTCCGCGTCGACAACCCGCACACCAAGCCGCTCCAGTTCTGGGAGTGGCTCATCGCCGAGGTGAATGCGGCCGACCCCGACGTCATCTTCCTGGCTGAGGCGTTCACACGCCCGGCGGTCATGCGCGCGCTCGCGGCCGTGGGCTTCCAGCAGAGCTACAGCTACTTCACGTGGCGCAACACGAAGGCGGAGCTCGAGGAGTTCCTGACGTCGGTGTCGCAGGAGACCTCCGACTACATGCGTCCGAACCTGTTCATGAACACGCATGACATCCTCACCGAGTACCTGCAGTTCGGCGGCAGGGCGGCCTACCGTATCCGGGCCTGCATCGCGGCGACGGCCGGCCCCGTCTACGGCGTGTACGCCGGATACGAGCTGTTCGAGAACGTCGCCAGGCCCGGCTCGGAAGAGAACATCGACAACGAGAAGTACGAGTTCAAGTTCCGCGACTGGGCGGGAGCCGAAGCCAGAGGCGAATCGCTCGCTCCCCTCCTGCGCAGACTCAACGCTATCCGGGAGGCACACCCGGCGCTGCAGCAGCTTCGCAACTTCCGGGTGCACTGGAGCGACGACGACGCCGTTCTCGTCTACAGCAAGCACCTTGCTGCCGAGTTCACCGGTACCGGACGCCCGGACACCATCATCGTGGTCGCCAACGTCGATCCGCACTCGGTTCGCGAGACGACCGTGCACCTCGACACGACGCAATGGGGAATCCCGCTGGGGGAAGCCTTCGAGGTGGAGGATCTCCTCACCGGAGCGATCTGGACCTGGAGCGACCACAACTACGTACGACTCGACGCGTTCGCCGAGCCGGTGCACATCCTGAAGGTGAGGGAGCGATCATGAGCTACACCGAAGACGTCGCGGCATCCACCGAGTGGGAGGCGATCTCAGCGGCCACGCATCACGATCCGCACGCGGTTCTCGGAGCGCACGCGCACAAGGATGCCGCTGATCGTACCGTCACCGTCATCCGGGCGAGACGCCCCCTCGCAGGTGCGGTCGCTGCCGTGTTCGCCGACGGGAGCAGGCTCGAACTCTCCCATGTGGCGCACGGCATCTGGGAAGCTCAGCACGACGGCCCTCCACTCCCGTATCGGATCGCGACGCGGTACGGCGATCACGAGGAGACGGTCGTCGGCGACCCCTACCGCCATCCCCCGACTCTGGGCGACCTCGACCTCCACCTCATCGCTGAGGGGCGTCACGAACGTCTCTGGGAGGTGCTGGGAGCACACGTGCGCACCTTCGACGGAGAGATCGGCGCCTCATTCGCCGTCTGGGCCCCGAATGCCTCAGCGGTGCGCGTGGTCGGTGACCACAACGGCTGGAACGGCGAGTCGCACGCCATGCGCTCGATGGGAGTCAGCGGCGTCTGGGAGCTCTTCGTCCCCGGGATCCCGATCGGCACCAGGTACAAGTATCAGATCCGCACCCGCGACGGCGCGTGGATCCTCAAGGCCGATCCGATGGCGCTCGCGGCGGAGGTGCCGCCGGACACAGCGTCCGTGGTGACCACCTCCTCCCACTCCTGGTCCGATGGCGCCTGGATGACCAGGAGGGCGGCCACCCATGCCGTCGCGCAACCGCTGTCGGTCTACGAGGTCCACGTCGGATCGTGGCGAGGTGGACTTGGCTATCGCGAGATCGCGGATCCGCTCATCCAGCACGTGACGGACGCGGGATTCACCCATGTCGAGTTCATGCCGCTCGCGGAGCACCCCTTCGGCGGATCCTGGGGATACCAGGTGAGCGGGTACTACGCCCCGACCAGTCGTTTCGGCAGCCCCGACGACCTCCGCTACCTCATCGACCGGCTGCACCAGGCAGGCATCGGCGTCATCATGGACTGGGTGCCGGGTCACTTCCCCAAGGACGCCTTCGCCCTCGCCCGCTTCGACGGACAGCCGCTCTACGAGCACCCCGATCCGCGACGGGGAGAGCACCAGGACTGGGGGACGCTGATCTTCGACTACGGCAGGCCGGAGGTACGGGGATTCCTCGTCGCCAACGCGCTCTACTGGCTCGAGGAGTTCCACGTCGACGGCCTTCGCGTTGACGCGGTCGCCTCCATGCTCTATCTCGACTACTCGCGCGAACCCGGCCAATGGGAGCCGAACATCCACGGCGGACGCGAGAACCTCGAGGCGATCCGCTTCCTGCAGGAGGTCAACGCCACCTCGTACCGGCTGCACCCGGGGATCCTGATGATCGCGGAGGAGTCGACCAGCTTCCCCGGGGTCACTGCTCCGACCGATCACGCGGGTCTGGGGTTCGGCTTCAAATGGAACATGGGGTGGATGAACGACTCGCTCCAGTACATCGCCCGCGACCCGATGTACCGCGGTCACCATGAAGGCGAGATGACCTTCTCCTTCGTGTACGCCTTCGGAGAGAACTACCTGCTTCCCATCAGTCACGACGAAGTCGTGCACGGCAAGGGCAGTCTGCTCGCCAAGATGCCGGGCGATCACTGGCACAAGCTCGCGAACGTCCGCGCGTATCTCGCCTACATGTGGGGTCATCCCGGCAAGAAGCTGCTCTTCATGGGGCAGGAATTCGGTCAGCTCGCCGAGTGGTCGGAGGGTCGGGAGCTGGACTGGTGGCTTCTCGACCAGCCCTCACACGCGCAGCTGCAGGACTTCGTCGGGGCAATGAACCGCTCCTACCGGGCGCAGGCGCCGCTGTGGGAGCGCGACAACGACGGCTCGTCGTTCAGCCGTCTCGGAGCGCCGAGCTGGGATCCCACGGTGATCGCCTTCGAACGACGTGACGCCCACGGGGGGCGCCTGGTCGTCGTCAGCAACTTCGCCGGCGTGGAACGCACGGGCTACCAGCTCAACCTGCCCCGCGAGGGCGTGTGGCAGGAGGTGCTCAACACGGATGCCGCCGACTACGGGGGCCGCGGATCGGGGAACCTCGGCCTGGTGTACGCGAAGCCGCTAGAAGGCGGCGCTCCTGTCGCGAGCCTGACGCTGCCTGCGCTGTCCACTCTGTGGCTGCGGTACCAGTCCGACCCACACGTGCCGACCGTCAACCACGGCTGAGACGCCCTGGCGCGTACGCGCGCCAGGGCCGAGAACGGTACCGGAGAACGTCGCCCTAGAAGAGCAGCGACGACAGTCGGTTGCGCGCCGACACCACTCGCGGATCCTCCGCGCCGATGAGTCCGAAGAGCTCGACAAGACGCTCCCTCACCGGAGTGCGCTGATCCGCCGGGAGCTGCGCGAACAGGTCGAGCAGCCTGCCGAAGGCGTCTTCCAAGTGTCCCCCGGCGAGATCGAGGTCGGCCACGTCGAACTGCGCCTGGACATCGAGCGGGCCATCCGCTGCCGCAGCGCGCGCCGCCTGCAGATCGAGGCCCTGCACGCGGTCGAGGAGGCGCACCTGGCCGAGCCCCGCGATCGCGTCCGCGTCACGGGGGTTCTCCGCGAGCGCCTTCTCATAGGCCGTGATGGCCGCCGCGTAGTCCCCGAGCTCGATCGCTGCGAACGCCTCAGCGTGCAGCGGTGGAAGCTCCGGCTCTGCGGGGGGCGCCGGCTCTGCACCCTCCTCGGACACCGAGAGCGACCCGGTGACACCGTTCTGGGCCGCCACCTGGAGCAGCTGGGCGAACACATCGCGCACCTGCTGCTCGGGCACGGCACCCGTGAACATGGGCACGGGCTGCCCGGCGATCAGCGCGACCACCATCGGGATCGACTGCGCGCGGAAGCTCTGGGCGAGCTGGGGATTCGCATCGACGTCGACCTTGGCGAGCAGCACTCGTCCCCCGAGTTCGCGCGTCACCTTCTCGATGATCGGGCTCAGCTGCTTGCACGGACCACACCACTCCGCCCAGAGGTCGACGACCACGGGGACGGTCCGCGAGAGCTCGAGGATCTGTCCGAACGTCTCGTCGGTCGCATCGACGACGACATCGGCGACAGGCGGTGCGGAGGCCGCCTCGGTCGGAGTTGCCGGCCGGTTGCGGAGGCTCGACAGGTCCACGGCACCACGCAGGGCGGCGGGAGAGATCTCACTCATTTGATCACCTTCACGGACAGGAGGTCCTGGTGGGCTGCCAGGAGCCGGATCTGCTCCGTCGATCCCTTGGCAGGGACCGAGAAGAACAGCTGGAACTCGTAGGTCGTCTCGACGCCCTTCGCCGACTCGGTCGCGTCGGTGAGCGCCTTCGCCTGCGCGTTGTCACCGAAGCGGATGGAGACGTCCTCGCCGGTCGGCGTCACTGTTTCCGTATCGGTGAGGGTGACGGCGACGATGGCTCCGCTGTCGAGAGTCGTCATCGAGATGGGGGCATCCTGCGTCGCGGCCATATCGAAGGCCGCCTTCGAGGTTTCGGCGGCACCCTTGTCCGCGAGCGCCTGGACCACGGCCTGACGGCTGTCGGTGATCGACTTCGCGTAGGTGAGGGCGAGATCGTCGAACTTCCCGTACGACGCGCTCTGTTCCCCCTGATCGACGACGTCGGCGAACGTCGTGGCCAGATCGGCAGGAGGGATAGTGAGGAAGGCCGAGTCGGACGGCACGAGAGACGTGCCGAGCCAGGATGCAGCGACTTCCGGGAAGGCGGCGTCCGCAGACATCTCCGCCATGTGCGAAACCTTGTAGTTCGACCACGGGTCGGCCTGCGTCATCGTGAGCACGACGGGCGGCACGGTGTCGTCTCCCGTCTTCGACAGCATCAGGACGGTGCGAGGCCACTGGTCGGTCGCCTCGGGAAGCACGACCTCCACGTCGTCGGTCGGGATGGCGGCGGGCGGCACCGTCTCCGGGATCTTCGTCCGCAACGCGTACTCCGTCGTCCTGGTCGCGAGTGCGGGTCCTTCGAAGCGCGTCGCGAGCAGATCGAGATCGAGGGCTGCGTCGGCCTCACTCACGGTGCCGGCGAGAGATTTGAGGATGCGCTTGGCCTGAGCTTCGGTGACCGCCGGCGGCTTCTGGTTCTCCGGTGCGACCACCGTGGGGCTCGGCGAGGGGGTCGGCGAGGCGTCGCCCAGCTGCGGCCAGGAGTCGGACGAGCAACCGGCTGCGAGTATGGCTGTGAGCCCGAGCGCGGGGATCACGAGAAGACGGCGCCGACGACGAACGGTCGCGGCTCGCATCGATGTCTTGGAGCCGGGGTCTTTACCCTCGTCCACGATCTCGGCCTCCTCCGCATCGTCGTCCTGCCGTGGACTCGACTCCGCGGGGGCCGTCGCCGTGGCGGACTCGCTGTCTTCGATCGCCGCGCGCTCCGCGGGCGGAAGCGTGGCGAGGTCGATGGGCTCGGTGATCGGTAGCGGACCGGGTCCCTTGCGACGCGGACCACGGCCCCGACGCTGATGCCGGATGGCCAGGACGTAGAGGATGAGGCCGAGCAGCAGCATGACCCCACCCGCGACCATGAGCGGTCCGGCCCACGGGGTCGAGTTGTCGAGCGGCCAGGACACCACGATGTCATCGGGAGCGTCGGCGGTCCCGTCATAGGCGACGAGCAGACTCGTGCCTTCGGGAAGCTGCATGTTCTCCGCGGTGAGGCGATCCTCCTTGACGAAGGAGTCGAGCCAGAGGTCGGAGCCGCGCGGGTCACGGCCCGTCGGAGCGCCTTCTGACGGATCGGCCTGTCCGTCGCTCGGAGCATCGGTGGACGTGTCGGTCTCGGAGTCGGAGGCGGCGATGTGCTTGACGGCCAGATCGCCGTCCTTCTTCATCGTGACCTGGTTGTAGTCGGAGTCCGCGAGCCAGGCCTCCATGTCGGCCGTGCGACCGTAGCTGCCGAAGATCTCGCCCTGCCCACGGACGATCAGTGTCTGGGCACCGGGATTCGCTCGAAGAACATCGCCGTCGATGAGAACGAACGGTGCCGGTTCACTGATCTCGACCTGGGTCTTCTGAGTGGAGGGGCCCATGAAGATGGTGCGCTGAGCAATCCCTGCACCGATCAGTACGGCAGCCAGCACGAAGGCCACCACGGCCCATACGAAACGCACGAATAGTCTCCTCACGCATCACGGACCTCTGTCCGCGACGCAACACTCGACATTTCAGACTAGCGAAATCAGCTGTGTGTTGCCCACGAGCAGACGCAGTGACGGCTGGACCGGCACGTCGTCCGCGCCGACGAAGCGCGTCTGGATAATCTTGCGGGAGCCGTCCCGAGGAGTCTCCGATGAAGATCCACAATCCCTTCCGCACCGCCCTGGTGGCGACGCTCGGCGTGGGGTTGGGGATCCTGCTGATCAACAGCGTGCAGAATCTCTCCACCGTGCTGCTCTATCTCGGCACCGCCCTGTTCCTGAGTCTCGGACTCGACCCGCTCGTCTCGTTCCTCGAACGCCGACGGCTCCCCCGCTGGGCGGCCGTGTTGGTGACGATCCTCGCGGTGCTCGGCGTCTTCGTGAGCATCGTGCTCATCGTCCTCCCGGTCCTGGTGGACCAGATCTCCCAGCTGGTCGCCCAGATCTCGGCGATCGTCCAGCGCGGGAATCTGATCCCCGATCTCAAAGAGTGGATACAGGACGCCTTCCCGAACCTTCTCGTCGACGATGTGTTCACGTACGTCACCAACTGGTTGACGAGCAACCTCGCCGAGATCGGCGGATCCATCGGTCAGGGCGTGCTCGTTGCCAGCGGCGCTGTGCTGGGCGGTCTGTTCGGAGCGTTCATCGTCCTGATCCTGACGATCTACCTGACGGCATCGACGCCGTCGCTCAAGCGCGCTGTCTACCAGCTCGCGCCCGCGTCGAAGCGCGATCGATTCATCGACCTGTCGGAGCAGATCACCGACTCGGTCGGCTATTACGTCATGGGCCAGGTATCGCAGGGTGTGCTCAACGGTGTGCTCAGCGCGATCTACCTCTCGATCATCGATGCGCCCTTCCCCGCCGTCCTGGCCGTGATCGCCTTCTTCTTCTCGCTGATCCCGCTCGTCGGCACGCTCACCGGCTCGACGATCATCGTGCTGGTATGTCTCATCCCCGGACTCGGCTCCCCGGCGACCGCCATCGCCGCCGCGATCTACTACCTGATCTACATGCAGATCGAGGCGTACATCATCTCGCCTCGCATCATGAGCCGCGCCGTATCGGTGCCCGGTGCCGTGGTCGTGGTGGCGGCCCTCGCCGGAGGAAGCCTGCTCGGCCTCCTCGGCGCTCTGATCGCGATCCCCGTGGCCGCGAGCATCCTGATCATCTACCGCCAGGTGCTCATCCCTCGGATGAACGAGCTCTGACGTCGAGACCGTCAGCCTCTCAGTCGTCGGCGGGCCAGTGGGTGGCGAGAGGCAATGCGGAGGGGTTGACCGCCGCGACGATCTCGGTGAGCACGCGCCGCGTCTGCGTCTCGCCCACCCAGAGATGCTTGCCGCCCTCCACCGCGATGAGCGTGGCGTGCGGAATCGAGGCGAAGCGGTCCTTTGCCTCGGCCGGACGCAAATAGTCGTCGAGCTCCGGCACCAGGACCACGACGGTGCGGTCGGTCGACGCCCAGGCGGCGACCTCTTCCGGCGTGGCGCGGTGCAGCGGCGGCGAGAGAAGGATGATGCCTTCGATGTCGTGCTCCCGGCCGTACTTCAGAGCGAGCTCCGTGCCGAAGGACCATCCGAGCAGCCAGGGGCGCGGTAGAGCGCGCTCGCGGACGAAGTCCATCGCGGCGGCCACGTCGAACTGTTCAGCGGCTCCCCCGTCGAAACTCCCGTCGCTGGTGCCTCGTGGGGATGTGGTGCCTCGCGTGTTGAACCTCAGGACGGCCAGGTCTGCGAGGGCGGGCAGCCGTGCGGCCGCCTTCCGGATGATGTGCGAGTCCATGAAGCCGCCGGCGGTCGGCAGGGGATGCAACGTCACGAGCGTCGCGACCGGTGGTGCGTCCTCGGGCTGAGAGAGCTCCCCGACGAGGGTGAGGCCGTCCGCCGTGATCAGTTCGATGTCCTCGCGTCGTGCGGGCAACTCCAGCGGTCCACGGATCTCGATGGTCATGCAAGCCTCCAACAGCGCGTGTGCCAGTGCCGACGGGCCGCCAGGTCAGCGGCGTCCCCGAGTACCCCGTCCGCACGCCAGGCGACGAGATGAGCTGTCCCGGCGACGATGCCCCGGCCGCAGCCGGGGCACACGTACTCCTTCTGCGCCTGCGCGGCCGACACCGGTTGAACGGTCCACTCGCTGCCACGTCGAGTCTCGGTGCGCTTCCAGCCGGCGAGGAGACGATCGAATGAGTCCTCGGATTCAGGGCGCGCCGAAGGGCGTCTGCGAGAGCGGGGCATCGTGCCTGCTCACCACCAGTGGTTGTTGACCCAGAAGTTGTAGGCGCCGGCCCAGCTGCCGTAGCGGCCGGTCGCGTAGCCCGTCGCCCAGCGGAGGTTGTCGACCGGGTTGTAGCCGTTGCCGGGAACCTTGCTGCAGGGCAGAGCCTGCACCAGTCCACATGCCCCTGACGACTTGTTCGTGGCGTTGGGGTTCCAGCCGCTCTCACGCGATACGACGTAGTCGACGTACTGCCAGTCGCTCTGCGCGATACCGGCGGCGGCCATCCACTCCGCAGGAGCCCCACCACCCGTGTACGGAGGAAGCGCGCCGCGGGATGAACCGCCGGACGACCCGGTCTTGGGCGCTGCAGCAACCGTGGGGACGGGAGCCGGTTTCGGCTTCACGTACACTTCGAAGCCTCCGCGCACGACCGGCGCGATCTCGGCACCTTCGACGGTGACGGTGAGGTTCTGCGTGTCAGCGAGCGCGAGCGAATACGCCGAGTCCGGCGACTCCTCCGGTGCCGGCGCGGCCAGTGCTACCCCGGTCGGAGCGACGAGCGCGCCGGCGAAGCCGACGACCGCGAGGGCGCTGAAGACGCCGACGACGCCGCGGCTCCGAGACCAGCGACGGGTGCCCGTGCGCGCCGAACCGGCCTTCGCTGCGGGCACAGGCGAACGGTCGTTTCTGTCTAGAGTCATGTCGTTTCGGGAGTTCACGATGAGGGACAGTCTACGCAAGGTCGCCTGAATCGACCATCAGGAACCTCAACGAACCGCGAGGATGACGTCGATCGTGGCGTCGAGAAGGGCATCCACCTGCTCCTCGCGGTACCCGCCGCGCTGCATCCGGAAGGCTGCGGACCGCAGCTGCTCGGCGGTCAGGGCGTCCCCGTCACGCAGGTAACGAACGATGCGGGTCGACACGTGGTCGACCTCGTCGAGACGATAGCCGAAAGTGAGCACCCCGGTGCGGGCGAAACGATGCCGACGGGGGCGAGCCAGGTGATCCAAGATGACCTGCGCGTCCTCCCGTGCCCGCTCGACCCAGGCTCCGGCCCCCTGTGCGCGCACCACTCGCTCGCGTTCCCGCGCGGCGAAGGCATCTTCGACGCGTCCGAGTGCAGCATCGACATCGGCGACCACGTAGCCGTTCTTGACCAGAGGGAACGAGGCCGTCCGCACATCCTCCGCGCTGAGGTCAGCGCCGCCCTCTTCGAAGGCGCGGCGGGCCGAGGCGAGGAACGTGTCGACGGCTGCACGGTGGTATCCGCGCACGCGTCCGGAGGTGAGGGCGAACGCCGCGGGCGCCTGCGTGGGCTGTTCGTCCAACTGATCTTCGGTCATCACAGAGCCACCCAAGGAGAGAAGAGGAAGTAGAGACACAGAGCGGGGATGGTGGAGGGAAGGATGCTGTCGAGTCGATCGAGCAGCCCGCCGTGACCCGGCAACCAGGAACTCATGTCCTTGATGCCGAGGTCGCGCTTCAGCATGGATTCGCCCAGGTCGCCGAGCGTCGCTGAGAGCAGGATCGAGACACCGAACACGAGGCCGCACCACCACGGCAGCTCCAGGAGGAAGATCGCCAGCAGCACGCCAGCGGCGATGGACGCGGCGACCGCACCTCCGAACCCTTCCCAGGTCTTCTTCGGACTGATCTTCGGCGCCATGGGGTGTCGGCCGAAGGCCAGACCGGCGGCGTAGGCACCCGTGTCGGCGGCGACGGCGATCGCGATGAAGCTGAGCACCCACCACTCACCGCCCTCCTGCTTGAGCAGGATGAGCGCGATACCCGCGAGGAAGGGGACGTACACCTGGACGAAGCCGCTGATCACGGCGTCTGCGAGCACGTCGCCGTAAGTCCGTCCGTCCTTCTCCACCATCTGCGCGATGAGTCGCCAGACGATCACGAAGGCAACGGACACGAAGAGCATCACCCAGCAGAGCCACGGCTCCGCGAAGTATGCCGAAAGCACCAGGAAAGTGGCTGCGATCAGTTGGGGCACCACGTCGACTCGCCGCCCGGAACCCCGCAGGGCTCTCGAGAGCTCGTACACGCCCAGCAACGCGGCCGCGAGGGCGAACGGGACGAAGAGCACCTTGAGGAAGAGCAGGGAGCCGAGCAGCGCAGCTCCGAACGCGAGGCCGATCACCGTGGCGAGGATGAGATCCCGGCCGGTGCGCTCCTTGATGCGCTCGTTCGCCTGGTCGAGCTGGTCACGTGCGTGGGAGACGTGGCTGCCGAGCTCATCCCTCGCCGCCCGCCACTGCTCGCGGATGGCGTTGTGATCTGCCGTGTCCAGGGAGCTGATGTCCCCGACTGCGACGCGGTCCGCGGGGGCTGGAAGTGGCGGCCGAGGGGGTACCTCGGCACTGTCGAACGTGGGGAACGCCGCATCGACGAGCGGGACGCCTTCGGACGGGGTACCGTGATGCGCGTCTCGACGCGCGAACGGCTTGTCGTCGTCGGCATCTCGCGTTTCGTCAGACATCCCGACTACACCTCGAGGAGTTCTGCCTCTTTGCGCTTCAGCGCGTCATCGATGAGATCGACATGCTGGCGCGTCAGAACATCGAGCTCCTTCTCACCGCGAGCGATCTCATCCTCGCCGAGCTCGCTCTTGAGCGCGTCCAGCTCATCCTTGGCCTTGCGGCGGATGCCACGGACGTGGACCTTCGCGTCCTCTGCCTTGGTCTTGACGAGCTTGACGTACTCCTTGCGCCGCTCGGCGGTGAGCTCCGGCATTGTCACACGCACCAGGTTGCCGTCGTTCGTGGGATTCGCACCGAGGTTCGGCATGTCGCGGATGGCCTGCTCGATCGCCTTCAGAGCGGACTTGTCGTACGGCGTGATGATGAGCGTCCGCGCCTCCTGGTTCGCCAGGGACGCGAGCTGCGCGATCGGCGTGGGAGTGCCGTAGTAGTCCACGAGCACCTTCTGGAACATCTGCGGGTTCGCACGACCGGTGCGCACCGTGGAGAAGTCCTCCTTGGCAGCTTCGACCGCCCGGTTCATGCGAGTGGTGGTTTCAGCGAGGACGTCCGCGATCACGGTGACTCCTATCGTCGGGGTGTTCTGCAAATTCTATCGGGCGAAGTCGTCTCCGCCCGTCGCACACTCAGGTGGTGACCAGCGTGCCGATCGGGTCTCCGAGCAGAGCGCGGGTGACGTTGCCCGCCGGCTCCATGCCGAAGACCCGCATGTTCATGTTGTTGTCCATGCAGAGACTGAACGCTGTCGAATCGACCACCTTCAGGCCCCGCTGCAGTGCGTCGCTGTAGGTGACCCGCTCGATGCGCTCGGCGTCGGCGTGCTTGTTCGGATCCGCGGTGTAGATGGCATCGACGCCGTTCTTGGCGACGAGGACCTCCTCCGCACCGATCTCCAGCGCACGCTGAGCCGCGACCGTGTCGGTCGAGAAGTACGGAAGACCCGCGCCGGCTCCGAAGATCACGACGCGCCCCTTCTCGAGGTGACGCTCAGCCCGACGCGGGATGTAGGGCTCCGCGACCTGAGTCATCGAGATCGCCGACTGCACGCGCGTGGCGGCACCGGCCTGCTCGAGGAAGTCCTGCAACGCAAGTGCGTTCATGACCGTGCCGAGCATTCCCATGTAATCGGCGCGTCCACGGTCCATGCCGCGCTGGCTCAGCTCGGCTCCGCGGAAGAAGTTCCCTCCCCCGACGACGATCGCCACCTCGACGCGGTCGACGGCAGCGGCGATGTCGCGCGCGATCTGGCTGACGACATCCGGGTTGACGCCCAGCTGTCCAGCGCCGAAGGCCTCTCCGGAGAGCTTGAGAAGGACGCGGCGGCGTCCGGTGCGTTCAGTCATGGGTGGGTGTCCTCTCGTCCCGATTCAAGATAGTGCCTCGTGGGCATGAAGAAGGGGTTCGGATCATGACGATCCGAACCCCTTCGACGTTGCTACGCGCCGACCTTGAAGCGCGCGAAGTCCGTGACGGTGATACCGGCGTCCTTCGCCACCTGGGCGACAGAGAGCTTGTTGTCCTTGGCGTAGTCCTGCTCGAGCAGGGCGACCTGCTTGATGAACGCGGAGACGCGGCCTTCGACGATCTTCGGGAGAGCCGCTTCCGGCTTGCCCTCATTGCGGGAGATCTCGGTGACGATCTCGCGCTCCTTCTCGACAGCGTCCGCCGGGACGTCCTCGCGGGACAGGTACGACGGGTTGGCGAAGGAGATGTGCTGAGCGATGCTGCGCGCGGTCTCGGCGTCGTCACCCGTGTAGGCGACGACGACGCCGATCTGCGGCGGCAGGTCCTTGCTCGTGCGGTGCAGGTAGACCTCGACCTTGTCGCCGGAGATCGTGCGCACTCGACGCAGCTCGACCTTCTCGCCGATGATCGCAGCCTCTTCGGAGATGACCTGCTCGACGCTCTTGTCGCCGGCGGATGCAGCCAGGGCGGCGTCGACCGAGTCGGCCTTCACCGCGGCAGCGGCGTCGGCGACCTTGTCGGCCAGCGCGATGAAGCGCTCGTTCTTCGCGACGAAGTCCGTCTCGCACGCGAGCTCGATGAGCGTCACGGCGCCATCCTGCTCGCGAGCGACGATGAGTCCCTCGCTGGTCGAACGGTCAGCGCGCTTCGCGTTGCCCTTCGCACCCTTGAGACGCAGGATCTCGGTGGCCTTCGCGACGTCTCCGTCGGCCTCCTCGAGCGCCTTCTTGGTGTCGACCATTCCGGTGCCGAGCTGCTCGCGCAGCGCCTTCAGGTCAGCGATGGTGAAGTTGGCCATGTGTGGTGGCTCCTTGCTTCGTTAGGTGTGTGTACGAGGGATTACTTGGCGTCAGCGGCTTCGGCGGCGGCGACCTCAGCGGTCTCCTCACCGGAAGCGGCGGCGATCGCCTCGTCGTGTGCCTCTGCACCGGCCTCGTCGGCGGCGGTCTCGTCGGCAGCGGGGGTCTCGACGACCGCGGCAGCGTCATCCGCGGTGGTGACCTCGGCGGCGTCAGCGGACTCCTGGACCTCCTGTGCGGGGGCCTCGAGGAGCTCCTTCTCCCAGTCGGCGAGAGGCTCGGCGTCACCGGTCTCCGGGTTGTGCTTCTGCTGCAGACCCTCGGCCGCAGCGTCCGCGATGATGCGGGTGAGCAGCGACACCGAACGGATGGCGTCGTCGTTGCCGGGGATCGGGTACTGGAAGTCGTCCGGGTCGGCGTTCGTGTCGAGGATGCCGATCACGGGGATGCCGAGCTTCTTGGCCTCGTCGATGGCGAGGTGCTCGCGCTTGGCGTCGACGACCCAGATGGCAGACGGCGTCTTCGTGAGGTTGCGGATACCACCGAGCGACTTGTGCAGCTTGTCGAGCTCGCGCTTCTTGAGGAGCAGCTCCTTCTTCGTGAAGCCGCTGTTCGCCGGGGTCTCGTAGTCGAGCTCCTCGAGCTCCTTCATACGAGCCAGACGCTTCGAGATCGTCTGGAAGTTGGTGAGGAGACCGCCGAGCCAGCGCTGGTTCACGAACGGCTGGCCGACACGCGTCGCCTGCTCCGCCAGGATCTCCTGCGCCTGCTTCTTGGTGCCGACGAAGAGGATGGTGCCGCCGTGGGCGACCGTCTCCTTGACGAAGTCGTACGCCTTGTCGATGTAGCCGAGCGACTGCTGGAGGTCGATGATGTGGATGCCGCTGCGCTCGGTGAGGATGAAGCGCTTGACCTTCGGGTTCCACCGACGGGTCTGGTGTCCGAAGTGCACGCCGCTGTCGAGCAGCTGGCGGATGGTGACCACAGCCATGGTCGTCTCCTGGTTCTGGCGCGATTCTGCGCCGTTGAGGTTGCAAGCCGACCGGATGATCGGACTCCCTGGTGCCCGGCTCACACCCGCCTGTCGGAGGACAGGACCTGTGGGAGTGGATGCCGCGAAACGAGTCGCTCTGGGCACGCGTAGTCACCTCGATCTCGAGGTGCTCCTCCAGCATACAGGATCAGACGGCCGGCTCCCCTGCACCGTGGCTTCCCCTGCACCGTGGCTTCCTCTGCACCGTGGCTTCCTCTGCACAGTGGCTTCCTCTGCACAGTGGCGTCGTGTCACGTCTTACTCCCCGGATGTGTACGCCGTACTGCGCACGGTGCACCGCGGCAGCGTCGAGCCATCAGGATGCCTTCATGCGCTTGAGATCCAGAACACGAGCCCTGCTCACCGCGACTCTTCTCGTCGTCTCGACGGTCGTCTTCGCAGTGATGCTCTCCCCCGGCGCGGCGGCGCGGTCCGACGAGCCTGACGTACCCGCCTGGAGCTGGCCGGTCACCGGACCACGCTCGGTCATCGCGCCCTACCGCGCTCCGGCTCATAGATACGGCGCCGGGCATCGTGGCGTCGATCTCAGCGCCGCGATGGGGACGACGGTCTCGGCTCCTGCTGACGGAGTCGTCGCTTTCCGCGGGACGGTCGTGGATCGGCAGCTCATCACCATCGAGCACGCCGGCGGGCTGGTGTCGACATTCGAACCGTTGCGATCCGATCTCCTGGTCGGCGATCTCGTTGCGGAGGGTCAGGAGATCGGAGTGGTCGATGCTGGCGGGCATACACCGCCCGGCGCGATCCATCTCGGCGTGCGTCTCGACGGGGACTACATCAACCCGATGCTTCTCTTCGGCGATGTTCCGCGCGCAGTGCTCCTCCCCTGCTGCGAAGCCCCGTGATCGAGCTTCCGAGTCGTCGGAGTCAGGCGCGGGGATGGGCGAGCCGGTAGGTGGCCGTCAGGCGCTCGGTCGAGACGTGCGTGTAGATCTGCGTGGTGCCGAGGCTGGCATGCCCGAGTATCTCCTGCACCGCCCGCAGGTCCGCTCCGCCGTCGAGGAGGTGGGTGGCGGCGGTATGACGGAGCGCGTGCGGACCGATCGTCTCCGCGCCGACGATCGGTGCCAGGACACGCGCGACGAGTTCGTACACCGTTCGCGGGCCCACTCGCCCTCCTCTGCTTCCGAGCATCACGGCGGGGGTGAAGGTCCGTGACCTGGCGATGAGGACCGGCCTTCCTCGTCGCAGGTACGCGGAGAGCGCATCTCGTGCCGGCGCCCCGTAGGGGACGACGCGTTCCTTGTCTCCCTTGCCGACCACTCGGGCTGTGCCGCGCTCGAGGTCGAGATCGTCGACGTCCAGACCGCAAAGCTCGGAGACGCGGATACCGGACCCGTAGAGCAGCTCGAGGATGGCATGGTCTCGCAGCGCGAGCGGGTCAACCTCCGACGCTGTGGCGCGATGCGCGTCGAGGAGCTCGGACATCGCATCGCGCGAGGCGACCGTCGGCAACGTCCTCCCCTTCTTCGGCGCGACCAATCTCAGGCTCGGGTCATGCGCGGCGATCCCCTGTTCAGTTGCCCAGCCGAAGAAGGACCGTGCGGTCGCGGCGCGGCGCGCGAGAGTGGACCGCGCGTCTCCACGCTGCGTGGCGTTCCAGAGCCAGTCCCGGAGGACTTCCAGGTCGACGTCCTCGACGGCGACTCCCCCTGCAGAAGCGGCGAGGTCGCGAAGGTCGGAGCGATAGGCCTTCACCGTCGCCGACGACAGCCGACGCACCCGCAGCAGGTGGTCGGCGAATGCGTCTGCGGCCGCCGCGATCTCCATGACCCCAGCTTGCCGCGATCGAGCTCCCTGACCGGCAGCCTCGCCGTCGGATCGGCTACCGTCTGGGCGGCGCAGCCCGGTGCCACCCCGCGCTGTCGAGTGCGACATCTCCTTCCAGGTGCAGCAGTCCGAGCACTGATCGGACGCGATCAGGGGAGAGCCCCGACCGGCGGGCGACCTCGTCGATGGAGAGGCGTGCCCGAACGGTCATGACCTCCAGGATGCGAGCGTGGTGAGGATCCCGCTCCCCCGGGCTCGTGTCGGGTCGATGACCTATCGCGCCGAACAGCTCGCGCACCTCCTGCGCCGATGTGACACACTGCGCGTCGTACTCGCGCAGCAACCGATGGCATCCCGCTGAGGACGCGGAGGTCACCGCTCCGGGGACGGCACCGAGTGGACGCCCGAGCGTCGCAGCGTGACCGGCGGTGTTCAGCGATCCACTCCTCCAGCCCGCTTCCACGACGACCGTCGCGTGTCCCAGTGCGGCGATCAGACGATTCCTCGCCAGGAACCTCCACTTCGTGGGCGCCGTGCCGCAGGGTGGCTCGCTCACCAGTGCCCCCTCTTCGGCGATCCGCCTCAGGAGCGCCTGGTGCCCCGCCGGATAAGCACGGTCGACCCCGCCCGCGAGGAAGGCCACCGTCGCGCCCTCCACTCCGAGGGCAGCTCTATGGGCGGCTCCGTCGATCCCGTACGCACCGCCCGAAACGATCACCACGCCTGTGGCTGCCAGATCTCCCGCGATCTCTGAGGCCACGTGCTCGCCGTATCCCGAGGAGGCGCGCGCACCGACGATGGACACGCGAGGCTGATGGTCGAGCAGCTCCACACGACCCCGCACCCACAGTGCGGCGGGGACATGCGGTCCGAGATCGTCGAGGGCGACGGGCCACGCCGCGTCGCCGGGAATCAGCAGCCGGACACCAGCGGCAGCGGCTCCGTGGAGCGCTGCCAGCACGGCTCGTGGTGCTGCCCGCGGGGTCCAACGTGCACGCCCGTCGGCGAGCATGCGGGATGCCGCCGCGTTCGCGCGCCCGGGAGACAGCAGCGATGACGAGTGCCCCACGGCCACGGCGAGTGCTTCCGCAGCACCGAGCTCCGCGATCAGAGCGCCGGCGACGGCATCGCCCGGCTCCGCGATCACGGTCCATGCGGCGCGTGCCATGCACTCGTCCATACTCCCACCCGGGTGGATCTGTTCCGTGAGGGCCACAGCTTCGGCGTCGGCCAGGAGCTCGTCGATCATCGCGGCAACCCCCGTCGAAGGTGCAGCGCGCGGCCGATCTCATCGGTTCCCGGCCTGTCCAGCGCAGCCAGGTCCGCCATCGTCCATGCGACCCGGAGAACGCGGTCGTAGCCGCGAAGTGTCAGCGCTCCACGCTCCAGGGCCCGATCGAGCGGCGATCGCGTCGAAGCGGGCAGCCGGAGCGCTCCCTGCCGCAGCCAGGTGCCCGGCACATCCGCATTGCGACGCCATCGGGTGCTCCGCCAACGCGACGCTGCTCTCGCCCGCGCGTCCGCGACACGGTCCCGCGCCCGCTCGGTTGTCAGCTCCGCACTCGCGTCACCCATCGCCCGCGATGCGGCGACCCTCGTCACCTGGAGATCGATGTCGATGCGATCGCGGAGCGGTCCGGACAGACGGGTGGCGTAGCGTCTGATCGCCATCGGCGGGCACACGCATTCCGCACCGCGCACCCCATGATTTCCGCAGGGACAGGGATTCATCGCGAGCACGAGCTGGAATTTCGCGGGGAAGGTCGCGGTGAATCCGGCCCGATGCACAGCGATCACCCCCGACTCCAACGGATGGCGCAGCGCATCCAGCGCGACGCGTGAGAACTCGGCCGCTTCATCGAGGAACAACACGCCGCGGTGCGCACGCGCTATCGCTCCCGGTCTCGCGGCACGGGACCCGCCACCGACCAGTGCCGCGACCGACGCGCTGTGGTGCGGGGCCTCCAGCGGAGGGAGAGAATCCAGCGCGGACACCGCTTCTCCACTGAGCGAGCGAACGGATGCGACCTCGAGTGCCTCCTCTTCATCGAGTGCGGGCATGATGCCGGGGAGACGCCGGGCGAGCATCGTCTTTCCGGCGCCGGGAGGACCGCTCAAGAGCAAGTGGTGCCCACCGGCAGCGGCGACGACGAGAGCTTCGACGGCCTCCTCCTGCCCGATCACGTCGGCGAGATCGAGGGCGTCGCGCGAGCTCCGCGTGTCGGATGCGACCTCCACGAATTCGACATCGGGCACCTCCACGTCGGCGCCGTGCCAGACGGCGACCTCCGCCAGAGACCCGGCTGCGCGTACGTCGATACCGGGCACCAGCCTCGCCTCTGCCTCGTTCCCGTATGGCACGATCGCCGTCTCGAATCCCGCTCGTGCCGCCGCGAAGACCGCGGGGAGGACACCGGGCACCGGTCGGATCCTGCCGTCGAGACCGAGTTCACCGATATGGACCGTCCGGGCGATGGAACGCGACTCGACGGCTCCGCCCGCCGCCAGACACGCCACGGCCACGCCCAGGTCGAACCCGGCGCCATGCTTCGGAAGGCTTGCGGGCGAGAGATTGACGGTGAGCCGTCGACGTGGCAGATCCAAACCGGCGTTCTTGCAGGCGTTGTGCACGCGCTGGACGGCTTCGCCCAATGACTTGTCAGGAAGACCGATGATCCGGAACTCGGGCGTCTGGCTCGACATGTCGGCCTCGACCTCGACGAGGTGTCCGTCCACGCCGGTCAGTGCGACGGCCCAGGTGCGCGCGGTGCTCACGCGATGTCCACGAGATGCTCGAGCACACCGGTGGTCGGATCGGCTCCGATGATGCCGATCGCCTCGAGGCGCACGTCTCGCCCTCGCGCGACTCCCGGATGCTCTGCGATCCACGCCTGCGCCAGTTGCCAGAGCCGCCGGCGCTTGCGCGCGTCGATCGCCTCGAACGGGTGCCCGAATGCGTCCGTCCGCCGTGTCTTGACCTCCACCACGGCGAGATGATCGCCGCATACGGCGACGATGTCGATCTCACCCTGTGCGCACCGCCAGTTCCTCGCGAGCACGGTGTACCCGCTGCTCCTCAGATGTTGCGCGGCGCGGTCTTCTCCCGCTCTTCCGAGTTCATCCTTCGCTGCCATCTGCCCAGCATCACGTGGACACGCTTCCCGGGGTCGGGGCACGGCTGCAGATTCACGGCGTCTGGGGAGAAGTCAGCTCTTCAGCGCAGTGTGGAGTGAGTCCGGGCGCATCGGCGCGAGAGTCTTCGTCACTCGCCGTCGAGCGAGAGCTCCTGCGGGAGTTCGAACTCCCTGCGCTGCAGCTCCTCGACGTTGACGTCCTTGAACGTGAGCACGCGCACAGCCTTCACGAAGCGATCGGCACGGTAGATGTCCCACACCCAGACGTCCGTCATCGAGATCTCGAAATAGAAGTCGTGCTCGGTGTCCCGGCGGACGACGTTCACGTCATTGGCCAGGTAGAACCGGCGCTCGGTCTCCACGACGTACTGGAACTGCGACACCACATCCCGATACTCCCGGAACAGTGCCAGCTCGAGTTCGCGGTCGTAGTCGTCGAAGGCTTCCTCATCCATGATGTGTCCATCCTAGAGTCGCGGGCACCGGGGAGCGTCATCGGCTGCCGGGGCGCGTCCTCGGTGCCTCTGTCAGAACAGCGTGGGAGCGTCAGCTATGGCCCACGACGCCCTGTGGTGCGGCGACAGCCCGATCGTCCGGATCGCATCGCGGTGCTCGATGCTGGCATAGCCCTTGTTGCGGTTCCACTGATACGCGGGATGCGTCTCATGAAGCTCCGCCATGTAGCCGTCCCGCGCGACCTTCGCGATGACGGAGGCCGCCGATACCGAAGCACAATCACGGTCCGCCTTGACCACGGGACGCACATTCAGCGGAGTCGGGTGCACCTTCGACACGTAGTCGTGGTTCCCGTCGAGCAGGATGAGGGCTCCGTCGAGCACGGCACCCTGCGCAGCGACGGCCGAGACCGCGCGGGACGCGGCGAGTCCGAGCGCCCTCATGATGCCGACCTCGTCGACCTCCGCCGCACTCGCCCAACCGACCGCTGACGCCTGCACCCACGCGGCGGCACGGGCGGCCACCTCCGGCCTGCGCTTCTCCGTCACGAGCTTCGAATCACGCAATCCTTCGGGCACACGACGGCGGGCACCGGTCGCATCCATCACGGCAGCACCCACCGCGACCGGCCCCGCGAGCGCACCACGACCGACCTCGTCCAGGGAGATGATCAGTTCGCATTCACCGAGGAGCCGACGTTCCAGGGTGAGCTTCGGCGCGATGACGGTCATTCCGGATCCGGAACGCCGTTGAAGATCTCGTGGTGGCCGTCGATCGGTCCCAGCCGGTTCAACGGCCAGGTCGTGAGGAACGCCTTGCCCACGATGTTCTCCATCGGGACGAAGCCTCCGCTGGGCAGGTCCTGGTGCGCGCGGGCGTCGCGCGAGCGGTCTCTGTTGTCACCCAGCAGCCACACGGAATCCTCCGGGACCACGACATCGAACGGCTCGTTCGACGCGGCAGTGTCGCCCTGAGGGAGATTCAGGTAGCTGAGCTCGTCGATGGGCGCACCGTTGATCGTGATCTGTCCGAGCGCATTGCAGCAGACCACGTGGTCGCCGGGAAGCCCGATCACCCGTTTGACGAGATGATCCTGGGAGTCGGTGGCGGAGATGCCCACGAAGTTCAGTACCCAGTCGACGGCCTCGACCAGAGGCGGCTGCGCGGGCGTCTGCGGCTGTCCGTCCAGCCAGCCTCCCGGGTCCTTGAAGACGACGACGTCTCCGCGCTCGTAGTCGGTCCAGCGCGGAGTGAGCTCGTCGACGAGGATGCGGTCGTTGACCAGGAGCGTGCGCTCCATCGACGCGGAGGGGATGTAGAACGAACGGACCACGAAGGTCTTCACGACGAAGGAGACCAACGCGGCGATCACCACGATCACCAGCACGTCTCGAAGGAAGACCAGGAACCCGCGGCGTCGTCTGGACGTGGGCGCGGATGGGGATTCAGTCATCTGGTTCCTTCGCGATCATGCGCCGGCGCGCGGCGACGATATCTAGGGTCGCACACCGGAGGGAGAACGAAGCACCCCGGGACATCGTGTCCCGGGGTGCTTCGGAGATGCGTCGACTCAGCGGTCGCGCTTCTCCTTGATCTTCGCCTTCTTGCCACGCAGCTGGCGGAGGTAGTAGAGCTTCGCGCGACGCACGTCACCGCGGGTGACGACCTCGATGTGGTCGATCACCGGGGAGTGCACCGGGAAGGTACGCTCGACGCCGACCTGGAAGCTGATCTTGCGCACGGTGAACGTCTCGCGCACGCTGTCACCCTGGCGACCGATGACGACGCCCTGGAAGACCTGGATACGAGAGCGGTTGCCCTCGGTGATGTTGACGTGCACCTTGACGGTGTCACCGGGGAAGAAGTCCGGGATGTCCGAACGGAGGGAAGCCGCGTCGACGGCGTCGAGGATCTGCATGATCGTCTCTCTCTGCACCCGCCACAGGTCGCATGCATGTATTCAAAGGAACAAGAAAAGGGTTGAACTGTACGGAGCTGACGCGTCCGCGGGCTCCCCTGTGGCAGAGCCGGTCACAGCACAAACATTCATTCTGCCACGAATGCGGTGACGGACCAAAACGCGATGTCAGTCCCGGGTGTCCGTCTCCCGCACCACGATGACCTCGTGCGCACGCGTCGGCACGGTCGGCTCATCGACGGTGGGGATCGTGGACCAGGAGATGGTCTCGCGCAACCGCGCCCCACTTCCCCTCGCTTCGTTCCACAGCTGCCACAACTGCAGCCAGATCAGCGCGATCCCCGCGACGATAGCCCCCGTGAGCAACCACGGGAATGCGCCGTCGATGAAGAACCCGACCGCGATCGTGAGGCCGTTCCAGATCGTGAACCCGGCGACGTCCCACCACGAGACCGCTCGCTCGATGCGGACGGACGGACGGGACCGCGTCAGAAGGGTGAGGAGAAGCTGCCCGAGGAACACGGAGGGCATGGCGACGAGCAGCACCCACAGGATCGACCAGCCGCCCTGGAAGACACCCCACCCGATCAGCAGCCACAGGGGCAGCAGGAAGGCCGCCGGGAGAAGCCATCGGAAGTAGGCCTGTCGCAACCACATGCTGAGATCGTACGACGACGATCCGACGCGCGCTCCTGTGTTCGCTGAGAGCGCTCGGCCTTCCTCGGCCTCACGATCAGGGAGAATGGGAGGGACGAGAGGACAACCGATGATCGAACTGCGCACCCCCGCCGAGATCGAAGAGATGCGCGCCGCAGGGCGGTTCGTCGCCGAAACCCTGGCGACGTTGCGTGACGAGACCAAGGTCGGAACCAACCTGCTCTCGATCGATCGTCGCGCACACGACATGATCCGTCGCGCCGGCGCCGAGTCGTGCTACATCGACTATCACCCCTCGTTCGGAGCGAGTCCGTTCGGGAAGGTCATCTGCACCTCCGTCAACGACGCCGTGCTGCACGGCCTCCCCCATGACTACGTGCTCCGCGATGGCGACCTCGTCACCCTCGACTTCGCTGTCGCAGTCGACGGCTGGGTCGCCGATTCCGCCGTCTCGTTCGTCGTCGGAACAGCCAGCGACGAAGATCTCCGACTCATCGACACGACCGAGCGCGCCCTGACCGCGGCGATCGACGCCGCATCCGTCGGGAACCGCATCGGCGACATCTCCGCAGCGGTCGCCACGATCGCACACGGTGAGGGTTACTCGATCAACACCGACTTCGGCGGCCACGGCGTCGGCCGGACGATGCACGGCGATCCCCACGTCCCCAACGACGGCCGCCCCGGTCGTGGCTTCCCCCTGCGCGCCGGCCTCGTCCTCGCCTTGGAGCCCTGGCTTCTCGCCACGACCGACGAACTCGTCACAGACCCCGACGGGTGGACGCTGCGCAGCGCAGACGGGTCCCGCGGCGCGCACTCCGAGCACACGATCGCGATCACCGAGCAGGGCCCGATCATCCTGACCGACCGGTCGTTCCTCGGCGTCGACTGACCTGCCACGGTACTGATCGTCGTATCGGGTCGTGCAGACGTAGCACGCAGGCGCGGTCGGCGCTCCGGTGTGCCATCCTGAGTCCATGATTCCGCAGGATCGTCATGTGCCGGAGCGAGTGCTCCTCGCGCGTCACGGGCAGACCCAGTGGAACAGAGAGCATCGCCTGCAGGGGCAGCTTGATTCGCCCCTCACTCCCGAGGGAGTCGAACAAGCGCATGCGATCGCGGATCGGTTGACGGACGTCGACGTGCGCACGGTGTGCTCCAGTCCGCTCGGCAGGGCGGTACACACGTCGACGATCGTCGCAGAGCGCCTCGGTGCCGACGTGGTCGAGGTGCCCGAGCTCGCTGAGCTCGACCATGGCGAGCTCAGCGGCCTGACGTGGGAGGAGATCGACGCGGAGTATCCGACCGCAAGGGAAGAGCGGGCGGCCAACCGCTACGGGTGGGCCTTTCCCGGCGGGGAGAGCTACGCGCAGGCCAGAGCGCGCGCACGCAAGGCGCTCAGCAGCTGCGGATGGGTGTCACAAGGTATCCCCCTTCTCATCAGTCACGAGATGATCGGGCGCATGCTGCGTGCGGAACTGCGAGGGTTGGATGCCTCCACCGCACTCGGGCTGAGGCACCCACACGGGGTCGTGTTCGAGATCGACGGTGCCTCCGAGCGCATGCTCTGAGAGACACGTTCCCGGTTCGAGGCCTCAGTCAGGAAGACGGCGACGTGTCGTCGAGGAGATCGGGACGGCGCGACCGTGTTCGCTCGATCTGCTGCTCGTGGCGCCACGCGGCGATCGCCGCATGGTTTCCGCTCAGCAACACGTCGGGCACCGATCGTCCCCGCCACGATGCGGGCTTGGTGTACGACGGATACTCGAGCAGACCGTCCTCGTGGGATTCCTCGACGAGGCTCTCGGGATTGCCGACGACACCAGGGATCAGCCGGCCGATGGCCTCGATCATCGCCATCGTGGCGACCTCTCCCCCGTTGAGGACGTAGTCGCCGAGACTGATCAGCCGGACATCGCCCCGCTCGGCGGCGTACTCGAACACGCGCTCGTCGATGCCCTCGTAGCGGCCGCAGCCGAAGATGAGATGTTCGCGAGTCGCCAGATCACGCGCGGTCTTCTGGGTGAACACCTCTCCGGCGGGCGACGGGAAGATGATGGTGGGACGTTCAGCGACCGTTGCGGCAGCTGCTTCACTGATGTCATCGAGGGCGAGTCCCCAGGGCTCCGGCTTCATCACCATGCCCGCTCCGCCGCCGTAGGGGGTGTCGTCAACGGTGCGATGACGGTCCGAGGTCCAGTCGCGAAGGTCTCGGATGCGGAGATCGATGATCCCGGTCGCCTGAGCCTTTCCGAGCAGCGAGAGCGTCAGACCGTCGAAGTAGGACGGAAAGATCGAGAGGACGTCGATGCGCACGGGGACCCGTATCAGCGATCACTCGGACGCGTCGGCGTCCGCGCCTGCCTGCGGCTCGGCGTCAGTGGACTCCGGGACCTCCTCGAAGAGGCCGGGCGGCGGGGTGACGATCACGCGACCGGCCTGCACATCGACGGTGGGGACGATGGCGGAGACGAAGGGCACCATCACCTCGTCCTCGCCTGCCTTGACGATGAGGAGGTCCTGTGCGGGGAAATGCTCCACCCGAACGACCCGACCGATCACGGTGTCATCGCGGACCACCTCGAGGCCGACGAGCTGGTGATCGAACCACGCATCGTCTTCGGCCTCGTCGACATCCTGATCGATCCAGAGGATGGCACGGACGAGGCTGTCAGCCGCGTCGCGGTCCTCGACATCCTGGAAGAACACGACGGGGTTGCCGTTCATCACCCGGTACTCGCGCACCGTGATCTCCTTGCCGTGCCACGGAGATGCCTCGGGCACCTGCAACGTGAAACCGGCTCCGGGGACGAAGCGCCCCTCGGGGTTGTCTGTGTACAGCTCGAGCTTGAGTCCGCCCTTGAGCCCATGCGCCTTGACGAGACGCCCGACTCGCAGCTGGTTCTTGCCCTGGTTGCGGTCCTTCGCCACCACGTCAGTCATCCGCGACATCGACGCGGACCCGCCGCCCGTCAGCGAGTGCGCTGACGAGGGTGCGAAGGGCCTTCGCGGTGCGGCCGCCGCGCCCGATCACGCGTCCACGGTCGTCGGGGTGCACACGCACCTCGAGGAGGTCGCCTCGCGGCGATGTGGATTCGTTGATGCGGACATCTTCCGGGTGATCGACGATCCCCTTGACGATGTGTTCGAGCGCGGCGGCGAGCACGGCGGATTACTCTGCGTCTGCTGCGGGAGCCTCAGCGGCCTCCGCGTCGGCCGCGGCGGGAGCCTCCTCAGCAGGAGCCTCCGCCTTCTTCTCGGCCTTGGGCTTGACGACGGACTTCTTGGACGCGTCGATCTCGAAGGGGGCCTTCGGCTCGGCGACCTTGAGCGTGGACTTCGCGTCCTTGTCGCCCTTGAACTTGCCCCAGTCACCCGTGATCTTGAGGATGGCAGCGACCTGCTCGGTCGGCTGTGCGCCGACGGAGAGCCAGTACTGCGCACGCTCGGAGTCGACCTCGATGAACGAGGGCTCCTCGGTGGGGTGGTACTTGCCGATCTCCTCGATCACGCGACCATCGCGCTTGGTCTTCGAGTCGGCGACGACGATGCGGTAGTACGGCGCGCGGATCTTGCCCAGGCGCTTGAGACGAATCTTGACAGCCACGATTCTCCTGAATTGTGTGGAAGGAAACGAACCGGTCGCCTGGAGAGTGGGGTGCACACCCGGCGGAAGCTCTAATGAGTGTGGACTCCTGCTGGATAGAGGGTCGAGCAGGTCGTCCGACCCTCTATTCTGCCAGATCCGAGGGCCGGGCGCGAAACGTGGCGAAACCCCCGTTGCCGTGTCGCGCCTGCTGCGTGCCAGACTGTGCGGGTGAAACTCGAGTTCGCCTCTTCGGCCCGGTCCACCGTCGGTCTCGAATGGGAGATCATGCTCGCCGATCCGGTGAGCGGTGACCTCGTCGGGCGCGCACCCGAACTGCTCGCCGCGCTCGAAGCCGAGAGTGCGGACGAGCGACACACCGTCACGGGCGAGCTGCTCACCAACACGATCGAGGTGACGAGCGGCATCGGCGACTCCGTTGCGCACGCGGTCGACGACATCGGGAACGCCATCGCGGCGGTCCGCGCGGCGACGGATCCCGCTGGCATCGAGCTGCTGTCGGCGGGAAGTCACCCGTTCGCACAGTGGTACGACCAGCAGGTGACCGACAAGTCGCGCTACCACACGCTGATCGAGCGCACGCAGTGGTGGGGGCGCAACATGATGATCTGGGGCATCCACGTGCACATCGGCGTCGAGGATCAGCGCAAGGTCTTCCCCATCATCAACGCCCTCGCGGGGTACCTCCCTCATCTACAGTCGCTCGCCGCGTCGAGTCCCTACTGGGCGGGAGAGCGGACCGGCTACGCATCGAACCGCGCGCTCGTGTTCCAGCAGCTTCCCACCGCCGGGCTCCCCTGGCCCCTGCACGACTGGGCGCAATACGAATCGTATCTCGACGACATGGTGCGCACCGGGGTGATGGCCGATGCCACGGAGGTGCGTTGGGACATCCGTCCCGCTCCGCGCTGGGGGACCATCGAGGTGCGCGCCTGCGACGGGCTGTCGACGTTGCCCGAGCTCGCCTCGGTCGCCGCGCTCGTGCAGGTCCTGGTCGAGGACTTCTCACGTCAGCTCGACGAAGGGCGGACCCTCCCCGAGCTTCCCGCCTGGTTCCACCGCGAGAACAAGTGGAGGGCGGCACGCTACGGGCTCGACGCCCGTGTGATCGTGGATGCGACAGGCACACAGCGCCCCGTTCGCGAGCATCTGTCCGAAGCTCTCGAATCACTGGCACCGACCGCTGTCGAACTCGGATGCGGCCGGGAGTTCGGCGGCATCGCCACGATCCTGGACGGCGGTGCCAGCTACGCGCGTCAGCTCGCCGTCGCCGACGCCGCGGACGGCGACCTCGCAGCGGTCGTGCATCATCTGATCAGGGAGTTCCGTTCCGGACCCGAGTCGTCGACCGAAGAGCCGTAGCTCCCGGCACGCCTGACGGCGGACGCCGCTGTTCAGTCCTCGACGAGGCGCCTCGCGAGTCCCTCGTCCAGGACCACATCGGTGATGAGTCCGGCCGCCAGGGCGGCGCGGAGGCTCACCAGCTTCGGGATGCCGGATACGACGCACACGCGGCGTGGAACCCGACGGAGTCGATCCAGGCCGGGGCCCGTGGCGCGCGCGTTCACCCGGATGTCCCGCCACGACCCGTCGGAGCGGAAGAAGACCGTGGCGACATCGCCGATCGCATGGTCCTCGCGGAGGCTGCGATAGTCGTCACGTCCGAGGTACCCGCCCACATAGACACGGCTCGGCACCTCGGCAGCGGGCGAACCGAGGCTGAACACGGCGACATCCATCTTCGCCTGCAGATCGAGCACACGTCGCGTGCTGCGTTCACGCCACATCGCCTCGCGCGTCGCAGGATCGTCGAAGAACGCGGGCACCGGGAACTGCTGGACCTGCGCGCCGAACGCACTGCCGAATCGCTGCAGGATGTCGCTGGAGTACTCGACACCCGTGGTCTGGGTGTTGCCTGCGCCGTTGAGCTGCACGAAGGTCGTGTTGTGGGTCTCCTTCTGGGTGAGTCCACGACTCACAGCGCTGATCGTCGACCCCCACGCGACGCCGATGACCATGTTCGAGTCGACGAATTGCGACAGCAGACGCCCTGCCGTCAGAGCCACGCGCTCGAGGCGCTCGACCTCGCTGAGGATCTCCGGCATCGGCACGACGTGCGCGGCCACTCGATGCCGATCCCGGATCCGGTGTTCGAGCATCCCGAGACGCTCGAGCGGCGAGTTGATCCTGATGTCGACCAGTCCGCTCTCCCGCGCGAAGCTCAGCAGACGTGAGACCGATGATCTCGACGTGCCGAGTTCCTTCGCGATGACCTCCATGGTCTTGTCCTGCATGTAGTAGAGCTGCGCCGCTGTGAGCGCCGCGATCAGCTTGCTGTCGCGAGATTCCGCGCTTGCACCGGCCATGACGTCCTCCTCAGCTTCGATCCTTGCACATATGTGCAGTGGGCTTGCGCGGGATGTCACACAGGTCGATGCTGGTGGCAAGCAAGGAAGAGAGGGTCGACGATGATCGATTCGGCACACTCGTCGGCGGAGCGCGCGGAGATTCGCGCTGTCCGCGAATCCGGGCGCACGAGCGTCCTCGTCATCGGCGGCGGGATCAACGGAATCTCCACGTTCCGCGACCTGGCGCTGCAGGGAGTCGACGTCGTGCTCGTCGAACGAGGGGACTTCGCCTCCGGCGCCTCCTCCGCGTCGAGCCACATGATCCACGGCGGCATCCGCTACCTCGAGAACGGCGAGTTCCGACTCGTCCGCGAATCCGTGGAGGAGCGCAACGGTCTTCTGAAGATCGCCCCTCACTACGTGAAGCCGCTCGAGACGACCATCCCGATCTACTCGACCTTCTCGGGCATCCTCTCCGCGCCGTTGCGCTTCCTCACGCACAAGAGCGGCAAGCCGCAGGAGCGCGGAGCCTTCCTCATCAAGATCGGGCTGACGATCTACGACACCTTCTCGCGCGATGGTGGCACCGTTCCTCGGCACCGTTTCCTCGGCCGCAAGAAGTCGCTCGCCGAGCTGCCTTCTCTCGACCCCAAGATCAAGTACACCGCGACCTACTACGACGCCTCGATGCACGACCCCGAGCGCCTGGCTCTGGACGTGCTCCAGGACGGACGATCCGCCCACCCGAGCGCGCACGCGCTGAACTACGTCGAAGCCGTCTCTCGTGACGGCGACAAGGTCGTGCTCCGCGACCGTGAGAGCGGCACGGAGTTCTCTGTGCAGGCCGATGTCGTCGTGAACGCATCGGGTCCCTGGACCGACCTCACGAACGATGCCCTCGGCACCGAGACGAGGTTCATGGGAGGAACCAAGGGCTCGCACATCGTGCTCGACCACCCCGAACTGCTCGAGGCGACCCGCGGACGCGAGATCTTCTTCGAGCACTCCGACGGTCGCATCGTCCTCATCTACCCCCTCAAGGGACGCGTTCTCGTCGGCACCACCGACATCGATGCCGATCCACGCGAAGTGGCCGTGTGCACCGAGGAGGAGGTCGACTACTTCTTCGATCTCATCCACCACGTGTTCCCCACCATTCCGGTGTCGCGCGAGCAGATCGTCTACAAGTTCTCGGGAATCCGTCCCCTGCCTCGTCACGAGGACACGGCCCCCGGGTTCGTCTCCCGCGACTACCGCGTCGAGGTCGACCAGAAGGGCGCCGTGCCGCTTGTGAGCCTCGTCGGCGGCAAGTGGACCACGTTCCGCGCACTCGGCGAGTCCCTCTCCGACACGGTGCTCGGCCTGATCGATCGCACCAGGACGGTCTCGACGGCAGGGCGCGCGATCGGCGGTGGGCGCGAGTTCCCCCGCACCGAGAAGGCCAAGCGCATCTGGTTCCAGGAGAACCTTCCCGGCGCCGGCGCACGTGCCGATCAGCTGCTGGCCCGATACGGTACCCGCGCGGCACAGGTCTGGGAGTTCGTCGAGCAGGGTGCGGACGCGCCACTCGCCGGCGGTGACCTCTCCACGCGTGAACTCGAGTGGATGGTGCAGAACGAGCTGGTGACCCGCCTGGAGGATGTCATCCTGCGTCGCACCAGCATCGCGTTCACCGGCGGGGCGACCGCCGAGGTTCTTGACGAGATCGCCGATGCCCTCGCGCCGATGCTCGGCTGGGACCGAGCGCGCCACGATGCCGAGGTCGAGCAGACCCGCGAACTGTTGAACGAACGTCACGGACTCGATATCCCGTCCCGCGCCCGCGGCTGACGGGGTCTCGGACTGCCGCCCTCCTCGCGGTGCAACTCCCATAAAGTGTCGGGGCAGAGGGGCCCCGACACACAAGAAAGGTCAAAGAAGACATGGCTGATGTGAATCTCGGTCTCTACTTCCTCTCCGAACTGGTAGGAACAGCGATGCTGGTCCTGCTCGGATGTGGTGTCGTCGCCAACGTCGCGCTCGCGAAGAACAAAGGCTTCGGCGGCGGCTTCCTGATGGTCAACTGGGGATGGGGTCTGGCGGTCTTCGCCGGTGTGCTCGTCTCCGCGTACTCCGGTGCCATCCTCAACCCGGCCGTCGGCATCGGACTGCTGATCTCCGGCACGATCGACTTCCCGATGTTCCTCGTCGCCACCGCGGCGGAGCTCGTCGGTGCGATCATCGGTGCGATCGTCGTGTGGCTCGCCTACAAGCAGCACTTCGACGAGGAGCCGGAGGCCGCCAACAAGCTGGGCGTCTTCTCGACCGGCCCCGCGATCCGCTCCTACGGATGGAACCTGGTCACCGAGATCATCGGCACCTTCGTGCTGGTCTTCGTGATCCTCGCGTTCGCGGACTACGGCGACATCGAGGTGGGAACCCCCGGAGGCCTCGGACCGCTCACGGCCCTCCCCGTCGCTCTGCTCGTCGTCGCTATCGGTGCCTCGCTCGGTGGCCCGACCGGTTACGCGATCAACCCTGCCCGCGACCTCGGTCCGCGTATCGCGCACGCGATCCTCCCGATCAAGGGCAAGGGTTCCAGCGACTGGTCCTACTCCTGGGTCCCGGTGGTCGGTCCGCTGATCGGTGGCGCGATCGCCGCTGCCGCAGCGCCCGTCCTGCTGCACCTCGCCTGAACGACCTGAATTCAAAGGAGAACAACATGGCTGACTACATCCTCGCCATCGACCAGGGAACGACTTCGAGCCGCGCGATCATCTTCGACAAGAAGGGCAGCATCATCGCGACGGGCCAGAAGGAGCACGAGCAGATCCTGCCGAAGGCCGGCTGGGTCGAGCACGACGCCTCGGAGATCTGGCGCAACGTCCAGGAGGTCATCGGACTCGCCCTGAGCCGCGCCGACCTGACGCGCCACGACATCGCGGCCGTCGGCATCACCAACCAGCGCGAGACCGCGGTGGTCTGGGACAAGACCACCGGCAAGCCCGCCTACAACGCGATCGTGTGGCAGGACACCCGCACGCAGGCGATCGTCGATCGTCTCGCGGCAGACGGCGGCGTGGAGCGGTTCAAGCCGGTCGTCGGGCTCCCCCTGGCGACCTACTTCTCGGGAACCAAGATCGCCTGGATCCTCGAGAACGTCGAAGGCGCTCGCGAGAAGGCGGAGGCCGGCGACCTGATCTTCGGAACGACCGACAGCTGGGTCCTCTGGAACCTGACCGGCGGCGTCGACGGCGGTGTGCACGTCACGGACGTGACGAACGCGTCGCGCACGATGTTCATGGATCTCGAGACGCTCGAGTGGCGCGACGACATCCTCGAGGCGTTCGGCGTGCCGCGCTCGATGATGCCCGAGATCCGCTCCTCTTCCGAGGTCTACGGTGCGGCGGAGGACTCTTCGCTGCTTCGCGAGACCCCGATCGCCGGCATCCTGGGCGACCAGCAGGCCGCGACGTTCGGGCAGGCCGCCTTCCAGAAGGGCGAGAGCAAGAACACCTACGGCACGGGCTGCTTCCTCATCTTCAACACGGGCGAGGAGATCGTCCACTCCAAGAACGGGCTGCTCACGACCGTCGGCTACAAGCTCGGCGACCAGCCGACGCACTATGCGCTGGAGGGCTCCATCGCCGTCACCGGATCCCTGATCCAGTGGCTGCGCGACCAGCTCGGCATCATCTCCTCTGCCCCTGAGGTGGAAGAGCTGGCCGACAAGGTCGAGGACAACGGCGGCGTGTACATCGTGCCCGCCTTCTCCGGTCTGTTCGCACCGTACTGGCGTCCTGACGCCCGAGGCGCGATCGTCGGGCTCACCCGTTACGCGAACAAGAACCACATCGCTCGCGCAGCGCTCGAGGCCGTCGCCTTCCAGACGCGCGACGTGCTCGACGCCGTGAATGCGGACGCCGGTGTGGACCTCACCGAGCTCAAGGTCGACGGCGGCATGGTCGCGAATGACGCGCTCATGCAGTTCCAGGCGGATGTCCTCGGCGTGCCGGTGGTGCGTCCGGTCGTCGCGGAGACCACGGCCCTCGGTGCCGCTTATGCGGCAGGCCTCGCAGTCGGGTTCTGGAACGGGCTCGACGACCTCTCCGCCAACTGGCAGGAGGACAAGCGCTGGGAGCCGTCGATGGACGAAGCAGAGCGCGACCGTCAGCTGCGGCTGTGGCGCAAGGCCGTCACGAAGTCGATGGACTGGGTCGACGACGACGTGAAGTGATCTGACACGAAGGCGAAGCGGGTTCGGAGCTCATGCTCCGGACCCGCTTCTCCATGCGCTGTCCGAGCTCTCCCAGCTCGACGTGACGGCTTCCACGACACCGACGAACGCGCGAGCGACGTTCCTCGGTGCCGCCGTATCCCAGGCGAGATACTCGACCCGCACCGGGCCACCGCGCACTGTCGAGATGGACACGTCGAACGCGGAGCGCTGGACGGTTCCCGGCGCCAGCAAGGTCACCGCCAAGCCCGCCTCCACCAAGCCGAGGATGAGGGTCGCGGAGTCGGCTTCGAAAGCCACATCGCGCGGGAGATCGGCCGCGTGGAATGCCGCGTCACTCTGGGCTCGTCCCGAAGTCGCGACGGGGAAGTCCGCGAACGTCATCCCCGCGAGGTCCTCCAGTGCGATGTCGCTCCTGTGCGCGAGCTCGTGCCCTCGAGGGAAGACGGCGACGAGCCGCTCACGAGAGAGCACACGGGACGCCACTCCCAGAGGTTCAACGCCTTCGCGCAGGCCCAGCAGGGCGACATCGAGCTCATCGTGCCGGAGCCTGCGCATCAGGACATCACTGTTCCCGACCTGCAGTTCCACCCGCACGTCCGGGTACGCCGCACGGTAGGCGACGAGCACGGCCGGCACGTCGACGGCGGTCACCGTAGGGATGACACCGACCCGAAGCGTCCCCTCGACGACACCGTCTACCGCGGCCGCATCCTCTCTGGCTCTTTCAGCAGCTCGGAGGGCAGCGCGCGCATGACCGAGGAATGCCTCGCCCGCCTCGCTCAGGCGCACCTGGCGACTGGAGCGAACGAACAAGCGCCGGCCGAGTTCGCGTTCGAGTGAGGCGACCTGATGGCTCAGCGCGGACTGCGTCACGAAGCATCGCTCGGCGGCGCGGGTGAAGCTCAGGGTGTCGGCGACTTCCACGACGTACCGCAATTGTTGGAGTTCCACGATTCATGATCTCTCTTCATGCGTCATGGTGCAATTATGCGTTGGACTCATCGGCTCCATGGTCGCAGGCTGAAGGCATGAACCGCATGACGCTCGTGCTGACCACTGCTCTTGCTCCCATCGCCTGGGGCACCACCTACCTCGTGACCACCGAACTGCTTCCGGCCGGGCACCCGCTGTTCGCGGGTCTGCTCCGCTCACTCCCTGCGGGTCTTCTCGCGGTCGCCATCAGTCGGCGGTTTCCGTCAGGGTCGTGGTGGTGGAAGTCCTTCGCCCTCGGCGCGCTCAACATCGGCGCTTTCTTCCCTCTGCTGTTCCTGGCCGCGGTGCGGCTTCCCGGCGGCGTCGCCGCCGCCGTCGCCGGAGCGCAGCCACTCATCGTCCTGGCTCTCGGAGCGCTCGTCCTACACGAGCGCATCCGGCCGATCACGGCCGCAGCGGCTCTCGTGGGCGCGGGAGGCGTCGCTCTGGTCGTGCTCGGCCCGGCCGCCGAACTCGATCTCTGGGGCGTTCTCGCTGCGCTCGGCGGTGTCACAGCGACGGGTGTGGGCATGATCCTCACCAAACGCTGGGGTCGCCCCGTCGGGGTGGGGCCCGTGTCCTACGCGGGCTGGCAGCTCAGCGCGGGCGGCATGCTGCTGCTACCGGTCACTCTGATGGTCGAGGGCGTGCCTCGGGAGATCGACGGCAATGCCGCTCTCGGCTACCTGTGGCTCGCCACCGCCGGGGGAATCATCGCGTACACGCTCTGGTTCCGAGGCGTCCAGCAGCTACCGGTCGTCGCGCCGGGGCTCCTTGCACTCCTGTCCCCCATCGTCGCGACACTTCTGGGGTTGGTGGTCGCCGGTGAGCGTTTCACCGCGCCTCAGGCGATCGGATTCGTGCTCACGCTCGGCGCGCTCGTCCTGGGGCAGTTCGTCACGCGTCCGAAGCCGAGCTCAGACCGACGTGCCGAGGAGACACTCGGCGAAGCGCTCTCGGCGCCGCGCTGAGTGCACTCAGTTCTTGCCGAAGAGCTTCTGGATCTCGGCGAGGTCGGCCTCGCTCGGAGCCTGGGCAGCACCGCCGCCGATCCCGAACCCCGATCCGGTGGGCGTGGTCGTGGAGGATGCGATGCCCGCGTTCTCCGCTGCACGCTTCGCAGGGTTTCCCGAGCGGGACTTGCCGGAGGAGGACTTGCTCTTCTTCCCTCGCTTGGACGACGCGCCGGGTCGTCCCATACCAGGCACGGGTCCCATGCCGGGGATGTTGGGGGTACCCCCACGAGCGACGGTCTTCATCATCTTCGCGGCCTGCTCGAAGCGCTGCACGAGCTGGTTCACATCCGTGACGGTCATGCCGGAGCCGCGGGCGATACGCAGCCGACGCGAGCCGTTGAGAACCTTCGGGTTGCGTCGCTCGCCCGGAGTCATCGAGCGGATGATCGCCTCGGTGCGGTCGATCTCGCGCTCGTCGAAGTCGGCGAGCTGCTGCTTCATCTGCCCCATGCCCGGGAGCATCCCGAGCATCTTCTTCATGGAGCCCATCTTCTTCATCTGCTGAAGCTGCTCGAGGAAGTCCTCGAGGGTGAAGGCCTCGGTTGCGAGCTTCTCGGCCATCTTCATGGCCTCTTCCTCATCGAAGGCCTGCTGGGCCTGCTCGATGAGGGTCAGGATGTCGCCGAGGTCGAGGATGCGGCTCGCCATGCGGTCGGGGTGGAACGGTTCGAGGTCCTCGAGACGCTCACCGGTCGAGGCGAAGATGATCGGGCGTCCGGTCACGGAGGCCACCGAGAGCGCAGCGCCACCACGGGCGTCACCATCGAGCTTCGACAGGACGACGCCGGTGAAATCGACGCCCTCCTGGAAGGCCTTGGCGGTGTTCACCGCATCCTGACCGATCATCGCGTCGATGACGAACAGCACTTCGTCGGGGCTCACGGCCTTGCGGATGTCCGCAGCCTGCTTCATCAGCTCGGCATCGACGCCGAGGCGTCCGGCGGTGTCGATGATGACGACGTCGTGCTGCTGACGACGGGCATACTCGACACCGTCGCGCGACACCTTCACCGGGTCGCCGACGCCGTTGCCGGGCTCCGGAGCGAACACGGTCGCGCCCGCCTGCTCCGCGACCACCTGCAGCTGGTTGACGGCATTCGGACGCTGGAGGTCTGCGGCCACGAGCAGAGGCGTGTGCCCCTCGCCCTCGAGCTGCTTGGCCAGCTTGCCGGCGAAGGTCGTCTTACCCGAGCCCTGGAGTCCCGCGAGCATGATCACGGTCGGTGCCGTCTTCGCGAACTGCAGGCGGCGCTGTTCGCCGCCGAGGATCTGCACGAGCTCCTCGTTGACGATCTGCACCACCTGCTGCGCCGGGTTCAGCGCCTTGTTGACCTCGTCGCCGAGGGCACGCTCGCGCACCTTCGCCGTGAAGTCCTTGACCACCACGAGCGCGACGTCGGCGTCGAGCAGAGCGCGACGGATCTCGCGCACGGTGCCGTCGACATCGGCGGCGGTGAGCTTTCCCTTCGTGCGCAGATTGCGGAAGGTTTCGGTGAGCCGATCGGAGAGCGTGCCAAAGGTAGCCATGGTGCGTACGATTCTACGCGAGTGAAGCGGCGCCGCTCAGCGCCGTGCGGGCTCAGGACCAGGGCAGGTCGTGAATCATCGCCAGCGCTTCCCGCAACACGGTCTCCGGCGTTCCGCGCCCCGCGCCCTGCTCTGCCCACACGCGCAGCGACGAGAGCACCGCAGCCGCGTGCGCCGCCCCGAGGATGTCGGCCCGGATCACGTCCACGCCCGCCGAGGACGCCGCGAGCGACACGGCAGCGGACAAGCGTGCCATTCGCAGGCCGGTGTCGCGCACGAGCTCGTCCTCCAGCCCCATCGCCCCCGCGTTGCGAAGGGCGAGAGCAAGCGGATCCGGTGCGAAGTCGTGGACGACCCGCAGCAGGATCTCCCGCACCGACTCCCCCGTCGCGACCCGGCCCAGGCCCCGGAGAGACTCGACAGCCTCACCGACCCGTTCGTCGATTCCTGACCACAGCACGTCGCTCTTCGAAGCGAAGTAGTTGAAGAAACTCGAACGGCTCACCCCGGCGCGCTGCGTGATGTCCGCCACCGAAGTGGCAGCGTAACCGCGTTCCAAGAAGAGCTCGCACGCAGCCTCGGCGAGCGTCTCCCGTGACGATGCCTTCGGGCGCCCGGCTTTCCCCGTCGAACTCATGCACTCACGCTACCGCGCGGCGCGGATCGAGAACGCCGTCCTCGACCCGAAGGAGTATTGTTGCTCTCAGTCCATTTACACCGAAGGCGGTTTTGTGATGCTCGAGATCCTCACGCCCGGGTTCGTTCCTACGCCGGTGCCGTACCTCGACGGGTGGGAGCTTCAGCGCCGGGTCCATGCCGACGTGGTCGCAGGCACTCGGCAGGACACCCTCATCCTGCTCGAGCACGAAGCCGTGTACACGGCGGGCAAGCGCACGGAACCGCATGAGCGTCCGCACGACGGCACGCCGGTGATCGACGTCGATCGCGGCGGCAAGATCACCTGGCACGGCCCAGGACAGCTGGTCGGCTATCCGATCGTCCGCCTCGGCGAGCCCATCGACGTGGTCGCCCACGTGCGCCGACTGGAGCGTCTGCTCATCGAGGTGCTGCGCCCGCTCGGAGTCGACGGCTATCAGGTGGAGGGCCGCAGCGGCGTCTGGGTGCGCCGCCCGCTCTCCGAGGACAAGGTAGCCGCGATCGGGGTACGGGTGCAGCAAGGAGTCACGATGCACGGCTTCGCCATCAACTGCGACAACTCCCTGGCCGGTTTCCGCGGCATCATCCCGTGCGGCATCACCGACGCGGGTGTCACGACCGTGAGCGAGGTCACGGGATCCTCCGTTTCGCCCCGTGACCTCGTCGATGCCGTGACCCGTGCGTTTCTCGCCGAATACTCGACCCCCGAACTGTCAGGAGCCCACGCATGACCGCCGCACCCGAGGGCCGGAAGCTCCTCCGTCTGGAGATCCGCAACGCCGAGACACCGATCGAGCGCAAGCCCGAGTGGATCAAGACCAAGGCGAAGATGGGTCCGGAGTACACGGCGTTGCACTCGCTCGTGAAGAGCGAAGACCTGCACACCGTGTGCCAGGAGGCCGGCTGTCCGAACATCTACGAGTGCTGGGAGGATCGCGAAGCGACGTTCCTCATCGGCGGGTCGCAATGCACGCGTCGCTGCGACTTCTGCCAGATCGACACCGGCAAGCCGGCTGACTACGACACCGACGAGCCCCGCCGCGTCGCCGAGAGTGTGCAGCGGATGAACCTCCGGTACGCGACCGTGACCAGCGTGGCCCGTGACGACCTGCCCGACACGGGTGCCTGGCTCAACGCGGAGACTGTCAGGAAGATCCACGAGCTCAACCCGAACACCGGGGTGGAGCTGCTCGCGAACGAGCACAACGCCGATCCGGCTTTCCTCAACCAGATCTTCGACGCCCGACCAGAGGTGTTCGCGCACAACGTGGAGACCGTTCCCCGCATCTTCAAGCGCATCCGACCCGCTTTCCGCTACGAGCGCTCGCTGAACGTGCTCACTCAAGCCCGCGACGCCGGGCTCATCACGAAGTCCAACCTCATCCTGGGCATGGGCGAGGAGCCGGAGGAGGTCGTGCAGGCGCTCAACGATCTGCACGATGCCGGCTGCGACATCATCACGATCACGCAGTATCTCCGCCCGACACCGCGGCACCACCCGGTCTCTCGTTGGGTGAAGCCAGCGGAGTTCGTGGAGTTCAAGGAGGAAGCCGAGCGCATCGGTTTCCTCGGCGTCCTCGCCGGTCCGCTCGTGCGCTCCTCCTACCGGGCGGGGCGCCTGTGGGCGCAGTCGATGACGTCCAAGGGCCGCGAGATCCCCGCGCACCTCTCCCACATCGCAGAGAGCGCCGATCTCGGATTCGCCCAGGCCGTCTGACCTCGTCGCTGCCCGGGGTAGCCGCTCGTGCGGCTAGTCCGCGCTCATCACCGACTGCACGCTGCCGTCGGAGCCGAGATTGACGAGCAGGACGTCATCTGACGAGCTGTCGTCGAGCGCGTACTCGAGCACCGCGAATGGTTCCGAGCCCCCATGCTCGTCGGCGAGGATCGTCATGCTCATGAGCCGGAGCGAGCGGATGATGTCGACGGCGGCGTCTCCCGACACGTCGACGAGCACGTCGGGCAAGTCATCGCCGTACGCCTCCTGCTGCTGAAGGATGTACTCGGTGACCTCGCTGGTGCGGTCGTCCACCTCTGCGAGCATGCCTCGACGCGCCGTGTCGTCGACGCTCTCCAGGCCCGCGATGAGCGAGGCGGCGATGTCGAGCGCATCGGACGAGACGTCGTCCTGGTCCGGAGCGGTCAGGTCCACGGTCACACTCTGATCACCGAGCTCCACGGTCTCCGACCAGAAGATCGATCCGTCCGGGCCCGAGGACAGGAGTCCGAAGTAGTCGTGTTCGATCGCCATAACGCTATGAAACCAGCCTCGTGCTCACTGCGGTAGTCCCGTCGTCAACCGACCAGCGACTGGACGAAGACATGAGGAGTGAAACCGGTGAGGTCATCGATCCCCTCGCCCTGTCCGAGCAGCTTGACCGGGATGCCCGTGCGCTCCTGCACGGCCAGCACGAAGCCGCCCTTGGCCGACCCGTCCAGCTTGGTGAGGACGAGTCCGGTGACGCCAGCGTGTTCGAGGAATGCCTCCGCCTGCATCACGCCGTTCTGGCCGGTGGTGGCGTCGAGCACGAGCAGCACCTCGCTGATGGGCGCCTGCTTCTCGATCACGCGCCGGACCTTCGAGAGCTCGTCCATGAGGCCGCCCTTCGTGTGCAGGCGGCCCGCCGTGTCGATGATCGCGATCTCGATGCCTTCGCGCTTCGCATACTCGACCGTCTGGAATGCCACTGAGGCGGGGTCCTGACCCTCCTGCTGCGGACGGACGATCGCCGCCCCACCGCGCTGCGCCCAGGTCGCGAGCTGATCGACCGCTGCTGCGCGGAACGTGTCGGCGGCACCGACCACCACACTGCGCTGGTACCCCCGGAGGAACTTGGTGAACTTCCCGATGGTCGTGGTCTTGCCGACGCCGTTGACGCCGACGACGAGGACCACTGCGGGGCGCTCGGTGAGCTTCAGCGTCGTGTCGAACTTCGCGAAGTGCTCCTCGAGCGTCTCCCGCAACATGCGCTGGAGGTCTTTGGGGTCGGTCGTCCGGTAACGGTCGACCTTCTGGCGCAGCTCGTCGACGACGCGCTCGCTGATGTCAGGGCCGAAATCAGCCGTGATGAGCGCGGTCTCCAGATCCTCCCAGGTCGTCTCATCGATGGTGGGCTTGACGAACATGCCGCGCAGTGCACGACCAAGAGACCAGGACTTCTCCGCCATCCCACCAGCCTACGGGGTGCTCAGCGGATGGAAGGCGTGCGCGCCGATGGACTCGGTCAGACCGCGGCCGCAGCTCGGTCGCCGACCCGCTGTCCTACGACCGCCGAGACGCCGTCCTGCCGCATCGAGACGCCGTACAGCGCATCAGCGATCTCCATCGTGCGCTTCTGATGCGTGATGACGAGGAGTTGCGAACTCTCCCGCAGCTGCTCGAACACGGTCAGCAGACGACCGAGGTTCGCGTCGTCCAGAGCTGCCTCCACCTCGTCAAGGATGTAGAACGGGCTCGGCCGAGCCTTGAAGATCGCGACCAGCAGAGCCACCGCCGCGAGCGACCTCTCGCCGCCCGACAGCAGCGACAGGCGCTCGATCTTCTTTCCCACAGGACGGACCGACACCTCGATGCCGGTGGTCAGCATGTTGTCGGGATCTGTGAGCGAGATGCTGCCCGTTCCCCCCGGGAACAGCAGCGGGAACACCTGGCCGAAGGCCTCCTTCGTGTCCTCGAAGGCGCTCGCGAAGATGGTCTGCATCCGCTCGTCGAGGTCGGCGATGATCGTCAGCAGGTCCTGTCGCGTCTGAGTGAGGTCGGCCAGCTGCTCGGTGAGGAAGGCGTGGCGTTGCTCCAGCGCGGCGAACTCCTCGAGGGCCAGCGGGTTGACGCGTCCGAGCTGCGCCAGCTTGCGCTCCGCCTCTGCGAGACGGCGCTGCTGGATGCGGCGATCGAAAGGAATCGCCGCGGCGCCGTCTCCGGCGTCTCGGTCCGCCGCTGTCGTCGTGGTCGGATCGCGCGGGACGAGCTGGTCAGGACCATATTCCGCGATGAGAATATCTTCGTCCAGGGCCAGTTCGGAGGAGACCCGCTCCAGCAGGCTGTTCAGGTGCAGCTTCTTCTCGTGTATCTGCAGCTCGAGCCCGTGCACGCTCTCGGTGAGCCCTGTCAGACGTTCGCGCAGCGATGCCTCCTGAGCCCTGAGGCCGACGAGTTCCTGGTTCTGGGCCGACCGAGCGGCCTCGGCCTCTTTGAGCGCGAGACGTGCCTCGGCTACGGAACGATCGAGCGAATCGAGGATGCGCGGCAACTCGTCCGCAACGCCTGAGGCCGACTCCCGCTGCGCGCGGCGGATGACCGCGCGTCGGGCCGCCTCAGCCGCAGCGTCACGTTCCTGCTCGCGCTGCCGTTCCAGGCTCGCGACCCGGGACTGCGCGGCGCGGACGCGCTCGCGCAGGGTCTCGATCTCGAGTCGAGCCCGCACCTCGCCCTCACGTGCCAGCTCGAGAGCTTCGAGGAGTCCGTCCCGTGCGGATGCATCCAGAACCGGCCGCGGCGCTGCGATCGCTTCGTCCAATGCCGCTTTCGCCGCCTCCGCCTTCTCCTCCGCCTCGGAGACGGCGGACTGCGCCTGCGCGAGCCCGGTCTCCAGCCTCTCGCACTCCGCGACGGCGGATTCGTGTCGCACGGTGATCCGGTTGACCTGCTCCGCGTGCGTGGCGAGGGCAGCGTCGTGTTCGCGGAGCGCTCGAAGAGCCTCCTTGGCCTGCCGTCTCGTGGTCTCGACCGCCTCGTCGGCATCCCGACGAGCTTCACGGAGCGAGTCCGCCACGATCCGGATCTCCGCCAAGCGTTCGGCTGCGGCATCGCGTTCAGCCGCGAGCTCGAGACGCGAGCGCTCACCGCCCGAGCCGGTGCGAAGCGTCTGAGCCGTGATCACGTCTCCGCCGAGGGTGACGATGGTGGTCCCGGTGTCCCCCTTCGCATCGAGTGCAGACCGCGCCGCTCTGGCCGAGTCGAGGTCATCCGCTATCAGCACATGCGACAGGATGCCCAGCACTCCCTCGGGGGCGGTAACGACGTCGACGGCGGGCACGACGCCTGCCAGGGACGGCAACGCCGCGTGCGGTCGCGGCGAGTCGGCGATGACGAAGTCCACCACTCCCCTGCGCTGTTGCGCCGATTCGACGGCCATCGCGAAGGCATCAGACGCCGTGTCGATGAGCACGCCCTCCGCAAGCGGCCCGAGGACCGCGGACACCGCCGCCTCATAGCCGGCACGTACCTGCACGGCATCGCCGACCAGGCCGCGGACGCCACGTCCTCCGGCGCTGACGATCTCCGCCGCACCGCCGGAGAGCGCCAGAGCGCTGCTCAGCGCGGATGTCTTGGCGGTCAAGGAGTCGACTTCACGCTCAGCCGAGTGCAGACGCTCCCGGAGCGACTCGCGCTCGGTCTCCGCCGCCGTGGCGGCCCGCTGCGCGCTCTCGTATGCCGCCGCATGCTCGACGGCCGTACCCTCCGGTGCCTCGGCGTCGTCGATGGACTCCAGTGCCTCAGCCGCTTCCCGCCGACGAGCGTTCGCGGCCTCGAGGGCGTTCTCCTGGCGGAGAACCGCCCCTCGGACCGCGGCGAGAGCTGACGCCGCAGCCTCGGCGGATCCCCGCAAGGCAGACAGTCGCATGTCGTACTGGGAGACGAGCGCGCTCTGCTCGGCGATGTCGACATCGAGGGTGTCGAGTTCCGCGCGCGCGTGCACGACCTCTCGGCTCGCGGCGGCTGCCGCGTCCTGGGCGTCACCCAGTCCCGCAGAGATCGTGTCGATCTCGTCTCTCGCCTCGTCGATCGTGGCCTGTGTCACGGTGATCGCGGTGACCGCGGCATCGTCGTCGTCCGTGCCGAGCAGCGCGAGGCGCTGATTCGCGAGCGTGTAGAGCCCGCGCATCCGCTCCTGCACCTGCTCGAGACCGAACGCCACGCTGCGCGCCTCGTCCACGGCGACGGAATTCTGATCCTGTTCGAGTCGCGCGATGCTCGCGCGAACCGTCTCCGCCTGGTCGGACAGAACGAGACGCTCGGTGTGGCGCTCGTGCTCGGTCCGAGTGTGGTCAGCGAGAGCGGCACGCAGAGAAACCACGTCGTCCGCGAAGAGGCGCGCCTTGGCATCACGCACCACGGCGGCGATGGTCTGCGCCTCGCGCGCGATCTCGGCCTGTCTTCCCAGAGGCTTGAGCTGCCGCCGGATCTCGCCCGCGAGATCGCTCAATCGGGTGAGATTCGTCTCCATCGCATCGAGCTTGCGGAGCGTCTTCTCCTTGCGACGTCGATGCTTGAGGATTCCCGCTGCTTCCTCGATGAATCCTCGGCGGTCCTCGGGCGACGCCTGCAGCACGGTGTCGAGACGTCCCTGGCCGACGATGACGTGCATCTCGCGTCCGAGTCCCGAGTCGCTCAGAAGCTCTTGAACGTCGAGGAGACGACAGCCCTCGCCATTGATGGCGTACTCGCTCGAACCGTTGCGGAACAGGGTGCGACTGATCGTCACCTCTGCGAACTCGATCGGCAGCGCCCCATCGGAGTTGTCGATCGTCAGCTGCACCTCGGCCCGACCGAGAGGACCGCGTGTCGACGTGCCGGCGAAGATGACGTCTTCCATCTTCCCGCCGCGGAGAGTCTTCGCACCCTGTTCGCCCATCACCCAGGCGAGCGCGTCGACGACGTTCGACTTTCCGGAACCGTTCGGCCCGACGATGCAGGTGACCCCGGGCTCGAAGACGAAGCTCGTCGGTTGCGCGAACGACTTGAACCCTTTGAGCGTCAGGCTCTTCAGATGCATACGGGCACCGCTCGTCCGGGGAGAATCACGCGGCTACGCTACCGGAATTCCGGGCCTGGAGCCTCATCCCGCGCGGGTCGACGGCGAACTCGAGAGGCCGGCGACACGCCGAGCGGAACAGTATGTGCTTGACGTGGCTCTCGCGGGTTCGCTACGGTGGCCTCCGGATCGCCACACGAAAGGAGGTTACCGATGATTACGACTCAGCTCAACGCACAGGCCACTGGCCTCGCCGCGCCCGCGCACTTTGCGCCGCGCCCTGCGTTCTCGGTAACCGCCGGCGTCCGCATGAGCGCTCTCTCGTAGAACCGCAACCCGACTCTCCAGACCTCCCGTAGGTCCAGTCCGGCCGTTTCTCTCGCGCCCCCTCCGCAGATCTGCCCCGCAGATCTCGGCACATCCCGCATCCGCTGGCCGCCTCTTCGGCCTGCGTCGACGCCTGCTCTCCCGCACCGTTCGCAGCTGCATCCGCAGCCGACGTGCGGTGCTTCCGCACCCATCATCACCATCACTTCCGAAGGAACCACCGTGAACACCACGTTGCACCGCAGCGACATCCACCCGCCCGATATCGAGGACCACGAGGTCCTCCAGATTCCCCGCCCCGATGAACTGCGTCGCCTTTCGATGGCAGATCGTCTCTCCCTCAGGATCGGCCTCTGGCTCTTCCAGAGGGCACAGCGTCCGCGGCACACCCGTCGCGGCCTGCGCATCGATCCGGCCGACCTGTTCCTCCTCGGCGAGCAGCGTCATCGCTCCGCCGCAGAGTCGTACGCCCTGCTCACGTACGACATGCAGCGCGGCATGCGCTGAGACCGTCGAGGCCGTGACGAGCATCTCCGCGACGGCGCCCGCTCGCCTCACCCGCGAGCGGGCGCCGTCCCATCACAATCCCCTCCACACACCCCGCACGGAAGAACAGACATGAAGACCATGGAAACCACGATCACGCCGCTGGTCGTCCCGGCCAGCCTCCAGAGCGAGGATGCCGCCGAGTTCCTCGCCTTCGGCGAGCTCAACAGGCGCGTCTGCGATGAGCAGGTGGGTCTCCCCGACCTCGCGCCTGACGCCGCTCAGATGCTGCCGAACTGGCAGGATGACACGGACGCACTCGACGTGGGCTTCGTCGCCCGGATCGATGGCGGCATCGTCGGCATGGTGACGATCTCCTTCGCGCAGGAAGCCGATGCTCACGCCGCGGAGATCGACCTGCTGGTTCCGTCGGCCCACTGGGGCCGTGGCGTCGAAGAGGCGCTCCTCGACACAGCGGAGGCGGAAGCGCGCGCGCACGGTCGGAGTGTCCTGCAGATCTGGAGTCTGCACCGTCCCGAGGAGAGCGAACGGATGCTGGTTCCCCGCACGGGGTGGGGGCGCGTACCGGCGACGCCGCTCTCCGACCTCGTGGAGGCACGCGGTTTCGTCCTCGAGCAGGTGGAGCGCAACAGTGAGTACGACCTCCGAGGCGACCCGGAACTGCTTCGCGCGGCCCTGAGCGACGCGATCGCTCTGGCGGGCGAAGACTACGCACTGCTCGAATGGGACATGCCCACGCCTCCGGAGCTGAGGGCAGGGTTCGCCGCTGTGCTCGCCCGGCTGTCCACGGACGCACCCAGCGGCGACATGGACTTCGTCGAAGAGGTCTGGGACGCCGAGCGGGTGGTGCGGCGTGAGGCGCGACTGCTCGGCGCCGGGCAGGCTGTCTCCGTGGCGGCAGTGCGTCATGTCCCGTCCGGGACCATCGTCGCGTACAACGAACTCCTCATCGCCGCCGATCGCACGGGTGTGACGCACCAGTTCGGAACGCTGGTGAGCAAGCACCACCGTGGCCATCGTCTGGGAACCATCGTGAAATGCGCCAACCTGCTCCGCTGGCGCGAGCTGATGCCTGAGTCGACCGTCGTCTCCACTTTCAACGCCGAGGAGAACCGGCCGATGCTGAACATCAACGAGGCCATCGGCTTCGTGCCGGTCTCCTACGCCGGGGCATGGCAGAAGAAGCTCTGACGAGGGTGCGGGCCCGATCTCATTCTCCGGGATGACGTCGAGCCCGCACCGTCATCCGCCCGGGCGACGACCGAGCCGGGCGGGACGGCGAGGCTGGAATCATGAACATCCCCGTGATCGAAGCCCACGCCCTCAGCAAGAACTTCGGGTCGACACGCGCCCTCGCAGGCGTCGACCTCGCCATCCATCGCGGTGAGTCCGTCGCCATCATGGGAGCCTCGGGTTCGGGTAAGACCACTCTCCTCCACGTCTTGGCGGGGATCACCGCACCTGACGCGGGCGGAGTCGTCTTCCGCCCCGCCGAGGGATCCGCTATCGAGGTCACCGCGCTCGGAGAGTCAGCGCGCTCACGACTGCGACGCGAGAAGTTCGGGTTCGTCTTTCAGCAGGGCCTTCTCATCCCCGAGCTGACCGCGGTGGAGAACGTGGCCCTCGCCTCGATGATCAACGGCATCCGACGTCAGGACGCCGTGCAGCACGCGGCATCCTGGCTGGCGGCTCTCGGACTCGCCGGGATGGAGGACCGCCGGATCGGCGAGCTGTCGGGTGGGCAGGCACAGCGCGTCGCCATCGCACGCGCCCAAGCCACCGGCGCGGAGGTCGTCTTCGCGGACGAGCCCACCGGAGCGCTGGACTCCACCACGTCCTCGGAGGTCATGGACGCGCTCCTGTGGTCCACGACCGGACAGGGCCGCACCCTCGTCGTCGTCACGCATGACGCCGAGGTCGCCGCTCGGTGCACGCGAACGATCGCAGTGCGCGACGGACGGATCATCTCGTCGGCGGTGACCGCATGAACCGCAATGTGCTCACCCTCCTGCTTCGCCCCGCTCCCGGTCAGGGCAGCGTTATCGCTCTGCCGGTCGTCGCCTTCGCCGTGGTCACGACGCTGGTTCTCACCGTCATCGGCGGGGCGCAGTCGTTCTGGGGATGGACCGACGAGTTCGCTCCTCTGTATCAAGCCCTTGCGGCCATCGCCCTCGTGCTGCTGGTCGTCCCGCTGATGTCCGTCGGCGGAGCGGCAGCTCGACTCTCCGCGCGTCGACGCGACGAACGACTCTCCACGCTCCGTCTGCTCGGTGTGTCGCCGGCGGGCGTGACCGTCGCCACCGTGGCGGAATCCGTGCTCGTCGCCGCGGCCGGTGCCCTGGTCGGTGTCGTCGCGCACGTCGCCCTCAGCCCCCTCATCGGACTCATCCCGTTCCGCGGCGAAGCCCTCGGATTCGGTGCCGTCGTCCTCCCGCCGGCGCAGACGGCCCTCGTGGTGGCGGCCGTGCTCGCCCTCGCGTCGACGAGTGCGATCATCGGTCTGCGTCGTGTCGTCATCTCACCGCTCGGCGTGCGCACACGCACCGATGTTCCCAAGGTGCACTGGATCCGGGCGGTGTTCGCCGTCTGTGCGATCGCCGTCGCGTTCGTGCTGATCAAGGTCTTCCCTTCCGTGGGCGGACTCGTCCTCACGATCGTCGTACTCGCCGGCCTCTTCGGCGCCGTGCTGGCAGTGCTGAACCTCGTCGGGCCGTGGGTGCTCAAGGTGGTCGCCTCAGGGCAGCTCCGTCGAGCCGAGCGACCGGAGCGACTGCTCGCAGCCCGCATCGTGCTGGACTCGCCGAAAGCGGCCTGGCGGCAGGTCGGTGGTATCGCCATGGCGAGCTTCATGGCCGTCTTCGCCGGTACCGGAGTCGCGCTCTTGAGCATGATGAGCACCTCCGATGCCGCTGCCGCCGACATCGCGCTCGCCGATGACATCCGGACCGGTCTCATCATCACGCTCATCGGCTCCTTCCTGATGGTCGCGGCATCGGTCGGGGTCAACCAGGCCTCAGACGTCCTCGACCAACGCGAGCTGCACCGCAGTCTGCATCACCTCGGTATGCCTCTCGAGACCGTGGACAGGGCGCGACGGCGGGCGATCATGTCACCGCTGCTGGTGACCGCGATCGGCTCCGCGCTCGTGGCCGCGATCCTCGTGTTCCCGTTGGTCGGAATCGCGCTGATCACGGCGCCCGAGTCGCTGCTGACCATCGCGCTCGTGGTGTCGGTCGGGATCGGTGTCGTCTGGGCGACGACGTGGGCGACCCGTCCACTCCTGCAGCGCTCCTTCGTGGCTACGTGAACACCGTGCCGCCTCTATGGGGTTTCGGTGAGCATGCCGGGGTGTGGCGAGAACTGTCGCCGCGGGCTGTGATATCCGTGGGGGATGACGTTCAGAGGTCGACGCCGAGCACAAGCGAGATTCGAACAGAAAGTAGCGACTCTTGCGTCGGCCATGAAGCACGAAGCAGGCAAGAACCACGCGCTGCAGCAACAAGTAGCTGGCCTGGTCGCGGAAGTCTCGAGCATCAAGAGGTCGCGTACATGGGTGTGGGTCGGCGGCGTGACCGCGATCGGCAGCGCCCTCGCTGCTCTAGGAACGCTGTTCTTCTCAATGGCTCAGCTCGCCCCCCTCTACGCTCAGGCAGAGTCAGCCCAAGCACAGACTCAAGCGCTTCAGCGCACATCCGATTGGGCGACGGTCGGTGCTGTGACGGTGTCGGTCGAGGAAGGCATGTTCGTCCTGGAGAACCGGTCCCGCAGCGCGATCATGTCCACGACGACCTGGCTCGTGGGAAGCACCGAGGGTTGGGATCGGTTCGATGCGATTCGCTTCGACCTGGAGGGGATTCCGGCCTGCAGCAGCGTCTCCGTACCGGTCGCCGAAGTCACGCGATGGCCCGAGCCGATCCGGGAGCTCACCTGGGTCGAACCACGGAAGAGCTGGGACTGGCCCGAGTTCGTCGACGCCTACACGTACATCATCGCCCCTTCAGGCGGGCTGTACTCGACATCGTCACGGGGCGGCGTCGTGGATCACGGAGTGGTGGGCATGGTGGATCAGGCCTCGGCGAACTACGGAGAACGCGAGTCACCCATACCGGTGAACGTGGACGATCCGACGACTCTCGTGTGGGTCCCGGACACCTTCTGGGAGTTCCGCGACGTCCAGGTCGCCCATGCGGGCGAGCCGCTTTGGGCAGGCGCCCCGCTCATGGGCGCTGATAACGATTCTGTGATCACGCCACTCAGCTGCTATTCCTGATGAGCCTCTCGATCCGCGCTATCTCGGCAGCCGCTGGCAGCGCGGGCAGAAGTGAGAGCCGCGGTTCATGAAGCTCTCGCGCACGATGGGCGTTCCGCACCGCGGGCAGGGCTTGCCCTGCTGCCCGTAGGCGTTGAGCGAGTGCGCGAAATAGCCGGCTTGGCCGTTGACGTTGACGTACTGCGCATCGAAGCTGGTTCCGCCCTCGGCGAGGGCTTTCGCGAGCACGAGCCGGACCTCGGCGAGCAGCCTGCGGACGGCCTGCGTCGACAGACGATCGGCCGGCGTTTCGGGGTGTATCCGCGCTGCCCACAGCGACTCGTCTGCGTAGATGTTGCCGATCCCGCTCACGACACCCTGATCGAGGAGAACACGCTTGATCGCACTCCCCCGTCGCCCCAGAGCTGCTCGAAAGCCACGGTCGTCGAATGCCGGATCCAGGGGGTCACGAGCGATGTGCGCCACCTGAGTCGGGATCCGCGATCCGCCGTCGTCGATCAGCGCGTCGACGGCGAGGGATCCGAAGGTCCGCTGATCGGCGAAGACGATCGCGAGCTCGCCGTGCCGGGGATGCTCGATTCCGATCCGCACCCGCTCATGTCGTTCGGCCCCCGCGTCGGGCGCGCGCAACAGCATCTGACCGCTCATTCCGAGATGCCCGATCAGCGCAGAATCCTCGTCATCGAGCGGCAGCCACAGGAACTTCCCGCGGCGCGATGCGTCGGTGAACATGCGTCCCTCGAGGCGAGCGACGAAGTCAGCGGCACCGGCCACGTGACGAGTGAGGGCGCGCTCATCGAACACGCTCACCGCGGTGATGGTCGATCCGATCACGGCCGGTGCGAGGCCTGCGCGGACGACCTCGACTTCGGGAAGTTCAGGCACGCTCGCTGAGGGTACGCCACACGCTGAGGGCTGCTGCCATCTCGGCGGTCTTCTTGCTGCTGCCGACACCCGTCATGCTCACGTCGCCCACGCTGACCGTGGCCAGGAAACGACGGTCGTGGTCTGGTCCGCTCGCCTCGACCGAGTAGCGAGGCGGGGTGGCGCCGAGCCGGGCGGCGAGCTCCTGCAGGCTGGTCTTCGGATCCATGGCCGCACCGTAGCGCTCCGGGTCAGCCAGCAGGGGCTTCGTCAGTCGGAGCACCAGTTCCGTGGCAGCGTCAGGACCTGCCGAGAGGTAGGTCGCGCCGATGACGGCTTCCATGGTGTCGGCCAGGATGGAGTCCTTGTCCCGACCGCCGGTCTGCTCCTCGCCACGGCCGAGCAGCAGATGGCTGCCGAGGTCGATGCCCCGAGCCACCTCGGCGAGGGCGACGGTCGACACGACGCTGGCTCGTCGCTTCGCCAGCTCGCCCTCGTCGAGATCAGGATGCGTGGTGAAGAGCATGACGGTCACCGCCTGCCCGAGCACCGAGTCACCGAGGAACTCGAGCCGCTCGTTGTGCGGGATGCCGCCGTGCTCGTACGCGTAGGAGCGGTGGGTGAGGGCCAACTCCAGAAGCTCCGCGTCGATATCGACGCGGAGCTTTTCTGGGAGAGGTCTCGTCCCCCCGGGGACCTCCGTCACGGTACGCGACTCAGACGTCGGCGACCTTGCGGCCCTTGTACTCAAGGAAGAGCTCGGTGCCCTGCGAGTCGGTGACGACCTTGGCCTGGTGAGGACGACTGTAGACGACCTGGCCGTTCTCGATGGTCTTGACGAGCGCGACGGGCGCCGCCTTCCACTGCGCGCGACGCGAGCGGGTGTTCGAACGGGATACCTTGCGCTTCGGGGGGTTACCAGCCATGACTAGCTCTCTTCTTTCTCGGCGGCACGAGATTCTTCCGTGCCGTCTTGGTCTGTGATGTTCTGGAGCGCACTCCACCGAGGATCGATGGGAGCGGCCTGCTCCGTTCCGGTGCTCACGGTCAGTCGTTCACCCGTTTTCGGGTCGAGACCCGGGCAATCCGGCTGACACACCGGCTGAAAAGGAAGTGCCAGTACGGCCGCATCCCTGACGAGAGTTTCAAGATCCACGTGGTCGTCTTGAACCTCGAAGTCAGTTTCTTCCTCACCAGGATACGCGAAAAGCTCCTGGAACTCGACTTCGACGGGCCGAGTGATGTCCATCAGGCATCTTCCGCACACGCCGGCGTACTCGGCCTCGGCGATTCCCGACACGAGGATGCCCTCGTGCACCGACTCGAGGCGGACATCGAGATCGAGCTCGGAGCCGGCCTCGTACGACACGATCCCCTCACCCCATGACTCGGCGAGGGCGACGGTGAACTCGTGTTCCCGCATCTCCCCCGGACGCCGGACGATGTCACGGACGGGGAGCACGAAAGGGCCGTTCATTCGAGAGCGCACACTCCCATGCTACCGGCCGCTGCACGCTGTCGTCCTGAATCCGCGTCCAGGCGAGAGGTTCAGATCCCTCGGGATCCCGTGTCCAGGAATGCAGCGACCGCGGGCGGAACGAAGGGACTCACATCGCCACCGAGAGACGCGACCTGGCGGACGAGGGAACTCGAGACCATGGCGTGCGAGGGGTCGGGAAGGAGGAAAACCGTCTCGATGCCGGCGAGGTGTCTGTTGACGATCGCCATCGGTGACTCATACGCGACATCGATCTGCGAGCGGATGCCCTTCACGAGCACTCCCGCGTTGACGTCACGGGCGTAGTCGACCAAGAGCCCCATGCTCCACGAACCGATCACGATCTCGCCCTGCATGCCGTCGTCGGCGATCGACCTCTCCAGCAACGAGAGCCGCTGCGCGATGGGGAGCATCGCCTCTTTGCCCGGATTGTGCACGACCAGCACGTGCAGCTCGTCGTAGAGGGCCGCGGCGCGCCGGATCACATCGAGGTGACCCAGGGTAGGCGGATCGAAGGAACCCGGGACGACGGCGATCCGGCTGCTCATGGTTCCAGCCTAGGGCACGCCGGTTCCCCGTCAGTTCTTCGCCAGCGCCGCCCGATCCTCGTCGCTCACCCGGCGCCCGATGGCTTCGCGGAGACCCGGGTGATCAGCCAGCTGCGGGTCGGCGGCGAGGATACCTTCCGCGACCTCGCGTGCGCGGGTGATCAGCCCTGCGTCCTTCACCACCCTGAGCAGCTTCAGAGAGGAGCGAACGCCCGCCTGGGCGGCGCCCAGCACGTCGCCTTCGCCGCGCAGCTCGAGATCGACCTCCGCCAGGGCGAACCCGTCGAGAGTCGCCGCCACCGCATCGACGCGCTCACGGGCCAGCGTGCCCGCCTCGGCCTCGGTCACGAGCAGGCAGAGCCCTGGCACGCCGCCTCGACCGACCCGGCCGCGGAGCTGATGCAGTTGAGAGATCCCGAACCGGTCCGCGTCGAGGACGATCATCGTCGACGCGTTCGGCACGTCGACGCCCACCTCGATCACGGTCGTGGCCAGGAGCAGATCGATGTCACCGCGTGCGAACGACTGCATCACGGCATCCTTCTCATCCGCTGGCATACGACCGTGGAGCACGGCACGCCGCAGTCCGCCCAGCGTCGGATGGGTCGCCAACGCCTCATCGAGCTGCACCACGCCCCAGCGCGGCCCTGACGCTCCCTCCGGAGCGAGTGCCTGCTGCTCCCCCGCCTCTGTCGTCTTCTTGGCCGTGTCGATCGCGGCGCACACCGCGAAGACCTGCCGTCCCTGGGCGATCTCCTCGGCGGCGCGCTCCCACACACGGTTGAACCACCCCGGGTGCTCTGCGAGCGGGGCGACGAAGGACTCGATGCCGGCACGCCCGGCCGGCATGGTGCGGATCACGGAGGTGTCTAGATCGCCGAAGACGGTCATCGCGACCGTCCTCGGGATCGGAGTCGCGGTCAGCACCAGCGCGTGCGGACTCGATCCCTTCGCGCGCAGCGCCTCGCGCTGCTCGACGCCGAACCGATGCTGTTCGTCGACGACGACCAGACCGAGATCGGCGAAGGTGGTCTTCTCGCCCAGCAGCGCATGAGTACCCACGACGATCAGTGCCTGACCCGAGGCGACCCGCAGGGCAGCCTTGCGGCGATCGGCCGCCGCCATCTGACCGGTCAGGAGTGTCGGCATCAACAGCGGCGCGAGATCGGGACCGAGCATCTTGGTGATCGAGCGAAGGTGCTGCCCTGCGAGCACCTCCGTCGGCGCGATCAAGGCGGCCTGGCCGCCGCTCTCCGCCACCTGCAGCATCGCCCGCAGAGCGACCAGGGTCTTGCCGGAGCCGACTTCTCCCTGGACCAGACGGTTCATGGGCCAGGCGCCCACGAGGTCCGCGGCGATCTGTCGTCCCACCGTCTCCTGGTCGGCGGTGAGCGTGTACGGGAGGCTCGCATCGAAACGTTCGAGCAACCCGCCGGGCATCGAGGGGCGAGACGTGGCGGCCAGCGCCCGGATCGCATCGCGCTGCTGGAGGAGTGCCGTCTGCAAGGTGAGGGCCTCATGCATCCGCAGCGTCCGCACGGCCGGATCGATGTCGTTCCGCGTCCGCGGGCGATGCACGAGCTCCAGAGCCTCGCGCGCGGTGAGCAGTTCTTCCCGCTCCCTGATCTCCGCGGTCAGGGGATCGGGCGCCTCTGCCAGGTCGTCGAGAACCCGACCGACGAGTCGGGCGATCTGCCATGTCTGGATCGTGGACGTGGCGGGGTAGATGGGGATCGGCACGGTGGCGCGCGCGTCGGCGCTGCGACGGGCGGCGTCCTCGTCATCGAACAGCTCGTACTCGGGGTGGGCGAACTGCGTCACGCCGTTGAACTCCCCCACCTTGCCGGAGAACACGCCGCGACGACCGACTGCGAGGTCCTTCGAGCGCCACTCCGCCGCGCCGACGTTCTTCGCGAAGAACGTGAGGGACATGCGTCCGATGCCGTCGCCGATCACGACGTCGACCATCGCACCGGGACGGTTCCGCATCCGTCGGAAGCTCGAGGAGAGCACCTCGGCCACGATGGTGACTGTCTCGCCGAGCGGGAGGTCACGGATGGGCGTCAGCTCTCCCGGATCGGCGTAGCGGCGAGGGTAGTGGGACAGGAGGTCGCCGACGCTCTTCATGCCGAAGGCCCGACCGAGCGTCTTGGACGACGCCGCACCGATGGCGTCCTCCAACGAGGAATCGAGCGTGAGCGACATGCTCCGAGTCTAGGGAACACGACGGACACGGCGGGCACGCGAGCTGTCGTATCGTGAACGGGTGACGAGGATCATCGCAGGCAGCGCGAGAGGGGCCCGGCTCGAGGTTCCGGGCTCGGGAACCCGACCCACGAGCGACCGTGTACGCGAATCGCTGTTCGGCGCACTGGAGTCCCTGAGCGCCATCGCCGGTGCACGGGTCCTCGACCTGTACGCCGGCTCGGGTGCCCTCGGACTCGAGTCGCTCAGCCGTGGAGCAGCGAGCGTCGAATTCGTGGAACGCGGTCGCCAGGCCGCAGCCATCGTCCGACGCAACGCGGAAGTCGTCGCGAAGGCGGGGAGCCTCCCGCTCGGACGCGTTCACGAGAGCACGGCGCATGCCTTCCTGCATCGCGCCGTCGGACCCTACGACCTCGTGTTCAGCGATCCGCCCTACGACCTCGACGACGCGGCCATGACGGCCGACCTCGTCGCGCTCGCACCGCTGCTGTCCTCGGACGCGGTGGTGGTGGTGGAACGAGCTCGTCGGTCCACGCCTCCGGACTTCGGCGCCGCGAACCTGGAGCAGTTCCGCGAGAAGTCGTACGGCGACACCACCCTGTGGTGGGCCGAGCCAGCGACGGAGGACGAGGACCCTGGCCCCGTGGGTCAGCCCGCGGCCGAGTCCCAGTCCCGATAGGGATCCCAACCGCTGAGGTCGACCGGCTGCTCATCGCACAGCAGGTCCTCATCGCCGGCGGCGCGCACCCTACCGATGGCTCGGAACGCCGGCGGCAGGAGCGCCTCGGGAAAGGTGGCGAGCAGCGCGTGATCCTCTCCCCCGGCGAGAGCTCGCGCCGGATCGGCGCCGAGGAGCGCACTGTCGAGGGCGATCGTCACGCCGGACGCGGCAGCCATCCGTCGCGCATCGAGTGCCAGCCCGTCGGAGATGTCCATCATGGCGGTCGCGCCGGCCGTCGCCGCCACCGCACCGAGACCGATCGGGGGCGACGGGCGCAACTGCGCCTTCACCGCTTCGCTCTCGCCTGCTGCGAGAGCGCCAGGGTCGACGGGCACCGGCACATCCCCATCCCGGAACCTCCCGAACAGAACGGCGAGACCGCGTGCCGCGTGACCGAGCTCCCCGGCGACGGCGACCACGTCACCAGGACGTGCGCCGCTCCGCGTCACCGCTGCGCGTCCCTCCAGGTCGCCCAGGGCCGTGACCGCGACGGTCAACGTGTCGGAGACGGTGAGATCACCACCGACGACCGCACAGCCCGGCGCGAGCGCGGCACAGGCATCCCGGAAGCCGTCGGCGAGTCGCTCGACGAAGGAGAGCCGCATTTCACGCGGCACCGCGAGTGCGACCAGGAGCGCCGTCGGGCGCGCGCCCATGGCAGCGACGTCCGCGAGATTCACCGCCGCGGACTTCCAGCCGAGGTCGTATCCGCTGGACCAGGCGAGGCGGAAGTCGGGGCCGTGCACCAGCGTGTCGGTCGTCGCCACCACGGAGCCCGACGGGGTCGCTATCACTGCGGCGTCATCGCCCGGCCCGATGAGCGCGTGCGAGGCGGCCGGTGTGCGTGACAGTATCGCGCGGAGAATGCGCCCTTCGGGCACATCTCCCAGGCGTGGATCGTCGGCGTCGGGTCGGGAGGGCATGCTGTCAAAGGTAGCCTGGAAGCATGCCCCGTTCCCGTCGCCTCGCTGCCCTCGCCGGAGCAGCGGCACTCAGCGCTGTGCTCGCCGGCTGTGCGACCACCGTACATCTCGAGCCCGCAGCGGATGCGAACAACCCCGCATGCGCGAACGTGTCTGTACTGCTCCCGGAGAGCGTCGGCGGTCTCGATCGCGTCTTCACCGATGCGCAGGCGACAGGTGCGTGGGGAGACCCCACGGTCGTTCTGCGCTGCGGCGTAGAACCCCCTGCTCCGTCCGCGCTGGTGTGCACGACCATCGGCGGAGTCGACTGGCTGGTCCTCGAGCAGGAGGAGGAGCGTCAGCGCCTCGTCACATTCGGTCGCGACCCTGCGGTGGAGGTCACGATCAAGCGCGGCGAGCAGATCGACTTCCAGACCATCGTCGACAAGATCTCGGCCAGCATCCAGTCGGGGCTTCAGCCTGCCACCGGGCAGTGCACTGATCGCGTCGAGTTCCCCGCAGGCTGACCCCCCGAGGAACCGGACGCTCAGCGGCGAAGGCCGGCTTCGACGAGCTCGGTGATGAGATCGCCGTAGCTCAGACCCGACGCGACCCAGCACTTGGGGAACATCGAGATGGGCGTGAACCCCGGCATCGTGTTGAGCTCGTTCACCACGAGTTCGCCGGACGGTGTCAGGAACATGTCGACACGCGCGAGCCCGCGCCCGTCCACCGCCTCGAAGGCCTGGACACCGATCTCCTGGATGGCGGTGCGCTCTGCCTCAGTGAGGTCCGCAGGACACACGACGTCCACACCGTCCCCACCGAGGTACTTGCCCTCGAAGTCGTAGAAACCCCGCGACGTCAGCACGATCTCCCCGGGGAGCGATGCACGGACGCCGTCGACGCCCTCGAGCACGGCGACCTCGATCTCGCGGCCGCTCACGCCGGTCTCGATCAGCACCTTGTCGTCCTCGGCGAACGCCACGGCCAGCGCCGCATCGAGTTCGTCGGCATTCTCGACCTTGGAGACGCCGACACTCGAGCCCGCCCGCGCGGGCTTCACGAACACAGGAAGACCGAGGCCCGCGGCCCGCGTGCGCACGTCGGAGGCGTCACGGTCCCAGTCCTTTCGCCGCACCGTCACCCAGGGCGCGACCGGGATCCCGGCCGCCTCCAGGGCGATCTTCATGAAGTGCTTGTCCATGCACAGTGCGGAATCGAGCACGCCACCACCGGCGTAGGGAACCTCGAGCGTGTCGAAGTATCCCTGGATCGTCCCGTCCTCGCCGTGCGGTCCGTGCAGGATCGGGAGCACGACATCGATCTCACCGAGGCCCGCGACGGAGCCGTCGGTCTGCACCACACGGAGTGAGCGATCGCCTCCCGGCTCGGGCCACAGGACACGCGTGCCGTTGTCGACGACCTCCGGGAGGTGCTCCGCGTCCAGGGGGAACTTCGCCGGGTCGTCGTCCTCGAGCACGAAAGCGCCCTCGCGAGTGATCCCGACGGGGATCACGTCGTATCGGTCGCGATCAATCGCCCCCAGAACGCCCCCCGCCGTTGCGGAACTGATCGAATGCTCGCTGGAGCGCCCGCCGAAGAGCACCACCACCGTCTGCTTGTCCATGGTTGGTCCTCTCACCCTGCGGGGTGTCGTCGTCCGTCGTCAGGTGGGGTGCGATGTCCCGCGGATCCATCTTGCCGTCGAGCACCATCTTCACCTGCTCGACGATGGGCATGTCGATCTCCGCCTCGCGCGCCAGCTGGAGGATCGGCGCGACGGACGCGAGCCCCTCTGCGGTCTGCTGCATCTGCTTCACCACGTCCTGGAAGCTGTACCCCTGTCCGAGCAGACGCCCGGCGGTGTTGTTGCGACTCAACGGGGACTGGCATGTGGCGATGAGATCGCCGAGACCCGCGAGACCCTGGAGAGTCTCCGGATGCGCGCCGTTCGCCACGGCGAAGTCGGTCATCTCCACCAGTCCGCGGGTGATGATCGACGCCTTGGTGTTCTCGCCGTAGCCCACGCCGTCGACGATCCCGATCGCGACCGCGATCAGGTTCTTCAGGACGCCGCCGAACTCGGTCCCGATCACGTCGGTGTTCACGAAGGTGCGGAAGTAGCTGTTCCGTGCTGCGCGTGCGACGATCTCCGCCGTCTCCTGGCTCCGCGACGAGATGACGGCTGCGGTCGGCTGCTCACGGGCGATCTCGAGTGCGAGGTTCGGCCCGGACGCCACGGCCACGCGATCGGGGTCGCAGCGCAGCTCCTGCTGGATGACCTGACTCATCCGCAGCCCGGTGCCGCGCTCGACGCCCTTCATGAGGCTGATGATCTTCGTGTCGCTGTCGGCGATCAGCGGCCGCAGCGCCTTCAGGTTCTCCCGCAACGACTGGCTCGGCACGGAAAGGTAGACCTGGTCGGCGCCGTCGAGCGCGGTCGCGAGCTCATGCGTCGCAGCCATGGTGCGCGGAAGGTTGATCCCTGGCAGGTAGCGGGAGTTCCGCTTGCCCTCGTTGATCTCCTGCGCGAGCTCGGCTCGGCGCGCCCACATCGTCACCTGCGCGCCGCCGTCGGCGAGGATCTTCCCGAAGGTCGTGCCCCAGCTGCCCGCGCCGATCACGGCGACTCGTGGACCGACCGGCGCGGTTCTCTTAGGAGTCAAGGCGTCCCGTCTCCTTCTGGCCGTGGGTTGCGGGATTCCAACGTTCGGCCGGTGCCTTCTCGTCGCGGATCTCCTCGAGGAGCGCCGTGATCGCGTTCATGAGCCGAGTGGTCGCTTCGTTGAGGGCTGCCGGCTCCCCGGCGCGCCCTCGCAGATCGGACACGTCGACCGGGTCGCCGATGAGCACCGTCACGGGCTTGCGCAGCGGCCAGAGGCTCAGACCCTTCTGGTAGCGCCCCATGATCTCCTGCGTGCCCCACTGTGCCATCGGGATCAGCGGGATGCCGTCGGCGAGTGCCAGTCGCACCGCGCCCGACTTGCCGCGCATCGGCCACAGGTCGGGATCCCGCGTCAGCGTGCCTTCCGGATAGACGATCACGCCGCGGCCGTGCTCCACGAGCTCTTCCGACTGCTTCATCGTCTGACGCGCGGACGCCGCAGAAGACGTCCGCGCGACGGGGATCATGCCCGTGCGGTGCAGGAACCAGCCGAGAACGGGAACCTTGAACAGGCTCTCCTTGGCCATGAACCGCGGCGCACGACCGGCACGCCACACGGCGACCGCGACGATCAGCGGATCGAACTCCGAGTAGTGGTTGGGCGCCAAGATGTAGGAACCCTGCTGCGGCAGCTTCTCGGCCCCGCGGATCCGGATCTTCGCGATCAGCGACACCGGGGGGATGACGAGCGCCGCGAGCGGCCAGAAGATGCTCGGACGCTTCGTCTCCGATGAACGGGACGTCACGGCGGTCACCGGATGACGTCGAAGTCGGCGCCGAGCGCGTCGAGCTTGGCGAGGAACTTCTCATACCCCCGGCTCAGGATGTCGACACCCGACACCTTCGATTCGCCCGTGGCCGTCAGGGCTGCGATCACGTGGCTGTATCCCCCGCGAAGGTCGGGGACCACGATGTCAGCACCGTGCAGCGGCGTGGGGCCGGTGATGACGGCGGCCTGTTCGAGGTCGCGACGCGGCACGCGGCGCGGTCCGTCCTGCAGACCCCGGGGGTGCACGACGATGTCGGCACCCATCTTCACGAGCGCGTCGGTGAAGCCCATGCGGTTCTCGTACACCGTCTCGTGCACGACCGATCGACCGTGCGCCTGGGTCAGTGCGACCACGAGCGGCTGCTGCCAGTCGGTCATGAAGCCGGGGTGCACATCCGTCTCGATCACGACCGGCTTGATGTCGCCGTCGCGACGGAACAGGATGCCGTCCTCCTGGATGTCGAACCAGCCGCCAGCCTTGCGGAAGACGTTGAGGAAGGTCAGCATCTCCTGCTGCTTGGCGCCGCCGACGAAGATCTCACCGTCGGTGGCCAGCGCTGCGGAGGCCCACGATGTGGCTTCGTTGCGGTCGAAGATCGAGCGGTGGTCGTAGCCGCGGAGCTTCTCCACGCCTTCGATCACGATGACCCGGTTCGGCTCGTAGGAGATGATCGCGCCCATCTTCTGCAGCACCGCGATCAGGTCCATGATCTCGGGCTCGATGGCCGCGTTGCGCAGCTCGGTGACGCCTTCGGCACGGACTGCTGTCAGCAGCACCTGCTCGGTCGCGCCGACGCTCGGGTACGGGAGGTGGATGTTCGCGCCGTGCAGGCGGGTTCCCCCGGTCGAGAGGCGGATGCCGCTGGGGAGCTTCTCGACGATGGCGCCGAACTTGCGCAGTGCGTCCAGGTGGAAGTCGATCGGACGGTCGCCGATGCGGCAGCCGCCGAGGTCGGGGATGAACGCCTGGCCGAGACGGTGCAGCAGCGGGCCGCAGAACAGGATCGGGATGCGCGATGCCCCCGCGTGCGCGTCGATCTCCTCGAAGTGCGCGGACTCCACATCGCTCGGGTCGAACACGAGCGAACCGGGCTCATCGCCCTCTGAGACGCGGACGCCGTGGACTTCGAGCAACGAGCGGACGACGGCCACATCGCTGATCGCCGGCACATCGCGCAGTGTGCTCACGGTCTCGCCGAGGAGCGAGGCGACCATGGCCTTGGTGGCCAGGTTCTTCGCGCCCTTGACGTCGACGCGTCCCCGGAGCGGGCGTCCGCCGCGAATGGCGAGGACGTCTCCGGTGAGTGCAGGGACTCCGTCCGGAAGAGCGTCGCGCACAGGTGTCGTCATTCGGAGCCTCACTTCATCTACGGATTTCGGGGGCGGGTTGCCCCTGGCTCCCCCGCCCCCACCGTCTACTGAACGGGAAGGGTTCGGGGCCGCCACGACTCGCGACGGGCCTCGAACTGCGCGATCTTGTCTTCGTTGCGCAGCGTGAGCCCGATGTCATCGAGCCCTTCGAGGAGCCGCCATCTAGTGTAATCGTCGATCCCGACCTCGGCCTGGACGTCACCGATCGACGCGGTGCGCGCCTCGAGGTCGACGGTCATCTGCGCACCGGGATTCCGGTCGATCTCGGCCCAGAACCGCTCGAGATCCTGTTCCGAGATCGTCGCGGCGAGCAGGCCCTGCTTGCCCGCATTGCCGCGGAAGATGTCGGCGAAACGCGGGCTGAGCACGACCTTGAAGCCGAAGTCGCGCAACGCCCACACGGCGTGCTCACGGCTGGAACCGGTGCCGAAATCAGGACCGGCGACGAGCACGGAGGCACCCTGGAAAGACGGCTGGTTGAGCACGAACTCGGGGTCCTGGCGCCAGCCGTGGAACAGCGCGTCTTCGAAGCCGGTCTTCGTGACGCGCTTCAGGAACACCGCAGGGATGATCTGGTCGGTGTCGACGTTCGAACGCTTCAGCGGAGCGGCGATGCCGGTGTGGGTGGTGAACTTCTCCATGGGTCAGAACCCTTCCGTCAGGTCGCTCGGGCTGGACAGGGTGCCGCGGATCGCCGTCGCAGCGGCGACGAGGGGCGACACGAGGTGAGTGCGCCCTCCCTTGCCCTGACGACCCTCGAAGTTGCGGTTCGATGTCGATGCGCAGCGCTCCCCCGGGGCCAGCTGATCGGGGTTCATGCCCAGGCACATCGAACAGCCGGCGAAGCGCCACTCCGCACCGAAGTCCTTGATCACCTTGTCCAGGCCCTCGGCCTCAGCCTCCAGGCGCACTCTGGCGGATCCGGGCACCACCATGACGCGCACGCCATCGGCCTTCTTCTTGCCCTGGATGATCGATGCGAACGCGCGCAGATCCTCGATGCGACTGTTGGTGCACGAGCCCATGAAGACCGCGTCGACCGGCACCTCCTTGAGTGGCGTACCCGGAGTCAGATCCATGTACTCCAGGGCGCGCTCGGCGGCCGCGCGCTCGTTCGGGTCGGCGATCTCGGCGGGATTCGGAACCGCGGCGGAGAGCGAGCTCCCCTGTCCGGGGTTGGTGCCCCACGTCACGAAGGGCTCCAGCTCGTCGGCGTCGATGAAGACCTCCGCGTCGAACGTCGCCCCGTCGTCGGTCGGGAGCGTGCGCCAGTAAGCGACGGCATCGTCCCAGTCCTGGCCCTTCGGGGCGTGCGGGCGGCCCTCGAGGTAGGCGAAGGTCGTCTCGTCCGGCGCCACCATCCCGGCGCGGGCACCGGCCTCGATCGACATGTTGCAGATCGTCATGCGACCCTCCATGGAGAGCGCTCGGATCGCACTGCCGCGGTACTCGAGGACGTAGCCCTGACCGCCTCCGGTCCCGATCTTCGCGATCACGGCCAGGATGATGTCCTTCGCCGTGACGCCGGCACGCAGAGTGCCCTCGACGTTGATGGCCATCGTCTTGAAGGGCTTGAGCGGAAGCGTCTGGGTCGCCATGACGTGCTCGACCTCGCTGGTGCCGATGCCCAACGCCATCGCACCGAACGCGCCGTGGGTGGACGTGTGCGAGTCACCGCAGACCACGGTGATCCCGGGCATCGTCAATCCGAGCTGAGGACCGACGACGTGCACGATCCCCTGCTCCGCATCGCCGAGCGAGTGCAGACGCACACCGAACTCGGCAGCGTTGCGTCGGAGCGTCTCGATCTGCGTCCGGCTGGTCAGGTCGGCGATCGGCTTGTCGATCTCCCACGTCGGGGTGTTGTGGTCCTCGGTCGCGATCGTCAGGTCGAGGCGCCGCAGTGGACGCCCCTCGCTGCGCAGGCCGTCGAACGCCTGCGGGCTGGTGACCTCGTGCACGAGGTGGAGGTCGATGTAGATGAGGTCGGGCTCCCCGTCCTCGCCCTTCACGACGAGGTGGTCGTCCCAGACCTTCTCGGCGAGTGTCCTGGGGCGTGCGGAATCCGCACCGGCGGTGGTGGTCATGGCGTGTCTCCTGTGGCTGGCGGTTCGGCCCACGATGGACTCCGCGACGAGGAGGGGCTCAGAACGAGGTCTCGTCGCGGCGCCTAAGAAGAAGGAGCACGGTCCGCATGACGTCAGATTACCACCGCTCCGACATGCCCCGACCCGTCATGACACTCTGAGGACACCCGCACCAGCTGCGCATCGACCGACCGAGAGGCACCGCATGACCGTCGACACCGCCCGCTTCGCCACCCGCGCGGTCCATGCGGCGAGAAGCAGAGAGACGGCCGCCTCTCGGGCCACGCCGATCTACCTCACTGCGGGCTTCGAGTTCGACGACTTCGACCACGCGGCGGATCATTTCAGCACCGGTACCGGATTCGGGTACACCCGAACGGGGAACCCCACGGTGCGCGCGGTGGAGCGCCAGCTCGCCGCTCTCGAGTCGGGGGCGGACGCGGTTCTGGTCGCGAGCGGGCAGGCCGCCGTGGCGACGGCTCTGCTCACCGTCGCGGGTGCCGGCGATCACATCGTCTCCTCCACGCACATCTACGAAGGGACGAGGGGTCTCTTCCTCGACAACCTGGCCCGACTCGACATCGAGACCACGTTCATCGACGACATCTCCGACCCGGAGGCCTGGCGTGCCGCGATCCGCCCGAACACGCGGGCACTGTTCGCGGAGTCGCTCGCGAACGCCCGCAACGACGTTCTCGATGTGCGCGGCGTCAGCGACATCGGCGACGAGCACGCGATCCCGCTGATCGTCGACAACACGCTGGCGACGCCGGCGCTGCTGCGTCCGATCGAGCATGGTGCGGCCATCGTGGTGCACTCCGCTTCGAAGTTCCTCGCCGGGCACGGATCCGTCCTCGGCGGTGTGATCGTCGACGACGGCCGTTTCGACGCAGACCTCGCCGGCCACAATGCACCCCACCTGGTCCTTCCCGGTCGTGGTGACACGCCCAGCGTCTTCGCCCGCCACGGCGGACGCGCACGGATCGGGTACGCGCGAGAGTCCGTGGCCCCGCGATTCGGCGCTTCCCCCTCGCCTCTCAACGCCTTCCTGATCGGGCAGGGCGTGGAGACCCTGGGGCTGCGTGTGGAGAGGCAGTCACGGAATGCACTGCAGATCGCGCAGTGGCTGGAGCAGCACGCCGAAGTCGAGAGCGTGGACTACGTCGGGCTCCCCTCCCACCCGGATCACGAACTCGGGCGACGGTATCTCGATGGTGGCTCCGGCTCGATCTTCACGTTCACGTTGCGAGGAGGGCTTCCGGCGGCTCGAAGATTCGTCGAGCACGTGCAGGTCTTCACGCACATGACCCACATCGGCGACGTGCGCTCTCTGGTGCTGCACCCAGGAACGACGAGTCATGCCCAGCGGACCGAAGAGGAGCGCGAGGTCCTCGGCGTCCGTCCGGGAACTCTGCGACTCTCGATCGGCATCGAGGACGTGGACGATCTCATCTCCGACCTGTCCCACGTGCTGCAGCACGTGCGGGAGACGGTGGCATGAGCCGCCCACAGCACTTCGGCTGGTTCCTCGCGCGCGGCTTCGGGCCGCAGGGGTGGGGCTACCCCGCGCTCGATTGGGACTACGACTGGACGCGCCCCGACGTCTATCAGCACGCCGCACGCACGCTCGAACAGGCGGGGTTCGATCTCGTCATCATCGAGGATGCGCCGTCGCTGGGATCGCCCTCGACGATCGACCTGCGCGTGCGGCATGCGTTCGGCGGCCCCAAACACGACCCTCTTCTCCTCGCGCCCTACCTCTTCCAGGCCACCAGGCACCTCGGCGTGGTGCCCACCGTCAACCCGGCGGCCTACCTCCCGTACACCGCGGCGCGGCAGTTCGCGACGCTGCAGCACCTGAGCGGACACCGGCTGGGCCTCAACGTCGTCACCGACACGGGCAGCGCACGGCACTTCTCCGACGCGGCGCAGCTCGGTCACGACGAGGCATACGACCGGGCAGAGGAATGGCTCTCCGGTATCCGCGCCCTGTGGCGCAGCTGGGATGACGGCGCCTTGATCGCCGACCGTGAGACCGGTGTCTTCGCGGACGGCAGCCGGCTGCGGGCCACCGAGCATCGCGGCGAGTACTTCGCCTTCGACGGGCCGCTGAACGCCGTGCCCTTCACCGACGGGGATCCCGCGATCGTCTCACCCGGCGGTTCCGGCCGCGGGCTCGGCTTCGCAGGCGCCAACTCCGATGTGCAGCTCGCGCTCGCTCCGTTGCACGAGAAATCCGTGCGAGAGTATCGCGCCAAGGTGCACGATGCCGCGCTCGCGAAGGGAAGGCGACCTGAGGACATCAAGATCCTCTTCGCCATCCAGCCCGTGATCACGTCGTCGAGCGAGGAGGCCGATCGGATCGTCGCGGCGTCGGCGCAGCCCGACGATTCCGCCCTCGTCCAGATCGCGCGCAAGCAGTCGAGCGACCTCGAGACCGATCTGACCTCCCTCGACCTCGACGAGCCACTCGACATCTCCATCTTCGGAGCGCACGTCTCCCGTGGGAGCATCCAGCGTCTGGTCGGCGATCGCGACCAGGATGCCCCGTTGCGCGCTCACCTCACAGCCCTCGCCCGCACCGGCAGGATCACGGACCGTACGGGGTTCGTCGGGACCGCGCACGAGTTCGCCGATCTGATCGAGGAGCTCGGCGAATGGGGCAACGACGGCGTGCTGCTCTGGGGCGACTTCCATCCGGTGACCCTCCACCGCACGCTCGACGAGCTCGTCCCCGTCCTGCGTCGACGCGGCATCCTCCGGCGCGAGTACGCGGAGGGCGGCCTGCAGGCGAACCTCCACCAGTTCTGACCGATCCCGACCGAGCCTCACCAACCCCGCGAGCCGGGAACGCCCTTGAAGGGGCCGACGACCCACGAGGTGACCCAGCCGCCGTAGAACCCGCCCGGCTGCGGAGAAGCGACCTCGTCGCCGACGGTGCACTCATCCATCTGCCCCGCGTACACGGCGACCCGATCGGACAGGATCTCGAACCCGCGAGCCGGTTGCGGGTAGGTCCAGGCGGCTCCTGGGCGCACTGTGTCGCCGGCGCGCACATCGAAGTATCGTGCGGAGCCCTTGAACTCGCAGAACGACGAGCCGGCGGCGGCGACGAGAGCACAGGGGACGAAGTCCGCGATCGGAAGATAGTAGACCGGAGGATGACTCGTCTCCAGCACGCGGACGGCGTCCACCGTGTCGGCGATCAGCTGGCCGCTGAGCCGGATCGTGATGCGCTCCACGACTGCCTCGACACGCGGTGGCCTCGGGTAGTCCCAGACGGATTCCTGCCCAGCGGCGGGGACGATGGGGCGCGGCGTGTGCATCTGCTCACCCTACGTCTGCTCGCGATGTGTCGCGCGATACCGTGCCGCGTCATTCGACGGGGGTCGTGGTCCGCGCCGCCCGCTTCTCACGCGCGGAGGCGATGAGGCTCGCGACCGTGGCGATGGTCATCGACGCCAGGATCACGCCGAGCGAGACCATGTTGCTGATGTCGGGGACCCATTCCACGTGCTCCCCGCCGTTGATGAACGGCAGCTCGTTGACATGCAGGGCGTGCAGGATCAGCTTCACGCCGATGAAGCCGAGGATGACGGCGATGCCGTAGTGGAGGTAGCGCAGGCGATCGAGCAGATCGCCGAGCAGGAAGTACAGCTGACGCAGACCCATGAGCGCGAAGATGTTCGCCGCGAAGACGAGGAAGCCGTTCGTCGTGATCTCGAAGATCGCGGGGATCGAGTCGATCGCGAAGATCAGGTCGGTCACACCGATCGTGATGAAGACGATCACCATGGGCGTCCACATCCGCTTGCCGTCGACCGTCGTGCGGATCTTCGAGCCGTCATAGGTCTCGCTGATGTCGACTCGACGACGCAGCAGACGGACGATGAAGTTCTCGCGCTGCACCTCTCCCTCGTGGTCACCCTCCGGCATCGCCTGACGGATCGCGGTCCAGATGAGGAACGCGCCGAAGATGTAGAAGATCGGCGAGAAGTTCTCGACGATCGCGACACCGGCCAGGATGAAGAGCCCGCGCAGCACCAACGCGATGATGATGCCGATCATGAGCACCTGCTGCTGCAGGCGCCGCGGTACGGCGAACTGCGCCATGATCAGCACGAACACGAACAGGTTGTCGATCGAGAGGCTGTACTCCAGCGCCCACCCGGTGATGAAATCGCCCGCGTTCTGCCAGCCGCCGACGTTGCCGAGGAGCACCGCGAACAGCAGCGCGAGGCCGACGTAGAACACGACCCAGAGGGTGGATTCCTTCGTCGACGGGATGTGCGGCCGCAGCCGGATGAGCAGCAGGTCACCGATCAGGATGATCGTGAGGACGACCATCGAGGTGATCTCGAACCAGACGGGGATTTCCAAGGGCGCACTGGACCTTTCGCGGAGGGGTCGGGAAGGAGTCGAAAGTCTCTCCCCCGCACGGATGTGCGTCGCGCGCCCGGAGCAACGATGACGGTGCTCGTGATGACGGACGCGTGTTTGCGGGATACTCCCTCTCGCCCGGGCAATGCTACCCGAGGCACGGGGCGAGCGGGAACGGATTGCATTCGAATCTCATCCGCCCGCTCGGCATGGACCACCGATCTGAGACGATGGGGCGGCGATCGACACTCTCCTCGTGAGAGACACCGAACGGAACCAGGATGCCCCTGCACACAGATGATCAGAGATGGGCGGCGCAGGCCGCGGGCGGCGACGAGAGCGCCTTCCGCGAGCTGTACCGCGCTCACGTGCGACCCGTGTACTGGATCGCTCAGGGAATCCTCGCCTCGTCGGCGGATGCCGAGGACGTGACACAGGAGACGTTCGTCGTCGCCTGGCGGAAGCTGCCCGACCTCGAACTCCGGGGCGAGTCGATCCTTCCGTGGCTCGCCACGATCTGCCGGTTCCAGGCGGCGAATCGGCTCCGGCAGCGTCGGCGAGACCAGGCGCACACCGCCGAGGCCGTCGACGAGACACTGCTGGCGGACACGGTGAGCGTCGAGGAACAGGTCATCACCGCGGAGCTCGCGGCGCGGATCACCCGCGAGGTGGGCACGCTCAGCGAGTTGGATCGTGAGGTCTTCCGTCTGTGCGCCACGGAGGGATACGCCTACCAGGTCGCTGCGGATGAGCTCGGGGTGACGCACGCCGTCGTCCGGAACCGTCTCTCACGAGTGCGCACGCAGCTGCGAGGCGCCGTGACCGAAGCGAGGGACGCATGAACGACCAGACCACCAGCGGCGACCTGCCAGAGCTCTCGGACGAGACCATCGCCCGCATCGAAGACGCCGTGTTCACAGAGATCGCCGCAGAGCGGGCGCGGGCACCGCGCACCGCGAAAGAGACGCGGTCGCGGCGACGCGGCTGGCTCACGGCAGGCGGTATCGCTGCAGCCTTCGCTGTCGGAGTTCTCGTGACCCCGCCCATCCTCAGCGCGGTCGGCGGGGCGAGCTCCGTCACCGCCGACGGCGTCAGCATGTCCGAAGACTCCGCCACGGATGCTGCACCGTCGGGTCCCGAGCGGATCACGGGTCTGACCGCCGAGTCGGCACCGGACGGCGCTCTGAGCCCGGACGCGAGCGCGGGTGCGCTTCCCGGCGTTGCGGCGAACGACAGCGGTCGCGAGATCATCGCCACGGCGCAGGCGACCGTTCAGGTGAAGGACATCTCCGAAGCAGCAGCTGAGATCGCCGCTCTTGCCGAGGAGCACGGCGGCTACGTCGAGAGCACCGAGATCGGGAAGTCGGTCGCCGTCGACGGCTCGTCCGAGCCCGTTCCAGATCCCGCAGACTCGGCATACGGCTGGATCAGCATCCGAGTGCCATCCGCCGACCTCCCGAAGGCGATCGCCGCACTCGACGACACCGGCGAAGTACTCTCCTCTTCCACCTCGAAGCAGGATGTGACCTCCGTCACGATCGACCTGCAGGCCAGGGTCGACTCCACCAAGGCGTCCGTCGAGCGGCTCACGCACCTGATGGCGCAGTCGGGCAGCGTCTCCGAGCTGATCGAGGCCGAGGTGGCGCTCACCGACCGTCAGGCGCAGCTCGAATCGTACGAACAGCAACTCGCCGCGCTCGACGACCAGGTCGCCATGTCGTCGCTGCAGGTGCAGCTGACGAAGGCGACCGCACCGACGACTGCCGACCCTGCGGGTTTCGGGGACGGTCTGATGGCGGGATGGAACGGACTCGTCGTGTCGCTGAATGCTCTGGTGATCGCGGTCGGCTTCCTCCTCCCCTGGCTCGCGATCGCGGGCGCCGTCGTGCTGCTCGTCTGGCTCATCCGCCGCGCCCGGCGGCGCCGGCGTCGTCGCGACCAGCAGGTCCCGTCCCAGCCCGAGGCCGCCGAAGGCAACTGATCGCCCGACGTGGAATGGGCCGGTTCTCCTGACGTGAGGAACCGGCCTGTTCCTTGATTTTCCGCGGTATACAAGAACCCTTGTGCGTTTGACGCCGTGAGCCTAGCGTCGTCTTCCGTGGAAGACATCTCCGTTATCACCGCTGTGCACCATCCGCTGCGCCGCCGCATCTACGACTATCTGCTCCTGTACGGAACGGCACAGGTCACGGCGATCGCCCGCGCGCTGGACAGTCAGGTCGGCAGCATCAGCCATCACCTTCGCATGCTGGAGCGCTCCGGCGTCGTCGAACGCGCCCCTGATCCCGACGGAGACAAGCGCACGAGCTGGTGGAGAGTGGCACGTCGGGGTCTCACCTGGTCGACAGACGATTACGCGGACTCGCCCGCCGATGCCCTCCTCGCCCGTGAGGCGCAGCGTCAGGGTATCCGTATGCAGATCGACCGGCTCCAGCGCTGGCATCGCCATCGTCATGACCCCGCATACGCCGAGTACGACGGATCCAACACGGAGACCACGGCGTGGGCCTCACCCGACGAGCTACGGGATCTCTCCGCGCGGCTCCTCGAGACGATCAGGGAGTGGCAGGACGGCATCGATCTCGACGACGGCCGACGCCGTGCTCCAGTCTTCGTGTTCGCGCACGCGTTCCCGACGGAGCCCTGATGTCCGCCGTCAGCGACCCGGAGGAGATCGTCGCCCCTCCCCCTTTCCGTCGCGATCGTCTCGTGCACGCCTGGATCGGAGTGAAGGCGCTGTCGGATGCCGGCGATGCGCTGTGGACCATCGCGCTCGCCTGGACGGCCGTCCAGGTGGCCTCCCCCGCTGTCGCCGGTCTGATCGTCGCTGCCGGTACCGTGCCGCGTGCCGTGATCCTGCTGTTCGGAGGGGTGATCGCCGACCGCGCGGACCCGCGCCGCATCATGCTCGTGTTCAACGTGCTGCGCGTGGGCGTGCTCGTCGCCGTGGCGCTGTGGGTGCTCGCCACCCCGCCCACCGTCTCGGTTCTGCTGTTCGCGGCGATCGCGTTCGGGGTGTGCGACGCGTTCTACGAGCCGTCCGCCGGGACGATCGCCCGTCAGCTCGTGCGAGCCGCCGACCTTCCCTCCTACGGCGCAGCAGCTCAGACGGCCTCGCGGCTGGGGACCATGGGAGGGGCGGCGATAGGCGGATTCATCGTGGCCCATGCCGGCCTTGCGGGAAGCGCGTCCGTGAACGCCCTGACCTTCACACTGGTCGTCGCCTTCATCGCGATCTGGCTCCGCCCGCGCTTCCGCCTCGCCAGAGCGGAGAAGGAGTCGGCACTGCGCGGGATCGCACGCGGGTTCGCGCACCTCGCCGATAATCCCACGACCCGCACGCTCGTGATCGCCCTCTCCGGGCTCAATCTGGCGGTCGGCCCAGCGATCGGAATCGGACTCGCCCTCCGCGCCCATGCGGAGGGGTGGGGCGCGCAGGCCGTCGGACTCTTCGAAGCGCTGCTCGGGCTCGGTGCAGCGCTCGGCGCGATCTCCGTCGCGAAGTGGCGTCCGAGCCACGAGGCCCGCGGCGGGTTCCGGGCGCTGGTGCTTCAGGGCGCCGGGATCATCGCGCTCGGAATAGGGCCGGCGTGGAGCGTCGCTGTGGCGGCCTTCGTCATCGGCGCGACGGCTGGTTACGCATCGGTGCTGTTGAGCGCGACGTTCTCGGCCACCGTCGACACCGCCTACCTCGGCCGGATGAGTTCGCTCACGCGCCTCGGCGACGACTGTCTGATGCCGCTGGCGATGGCCGGATTCGGTGCTCTCGCGTCGTCGACGGCGCTCTGGGTGCCGTTCGCACTCTTCGGAGGAGCCATGATGGCGCTGATGATCCTGCCCCTGAGCAACCGTTTATTCCGGTCGCTGTCGTTGAGGCCTGCTGTATGAGCGACGACCACCCTGGGAAATGAGAAAGCCTCCGGCGAACCGGAGGCTTTCTCTGTTGTGTGACCCCAGCGGGATTCGAACCCGCGTTACCGCCGTGAGAGGGCAGCGTACTAGGCCGCTATACGATGGGGCCGTCTGGCGGAGTGTTTCCGTTCCGCGACAACCGTTCAAGTATGCCACGGCGATTCTCACTGCGCCAAATCGACGCCTCCCCGTCACGAATCCCGGGCGTGGCGCACCGGATCCGTTTGCCGTGCGCGTTCCGAAGGAGTTGACTCTTCCCATGCGCGTCACCAAGTTCGAACATGCCGCCCTCCGTATCGATGCGAACGATGAGACCCTCCTGGTCGATCCCGGGTCGTTCACCGCTCCGCTGAACGACCTCACCGATCTGGTGGCCATCATGATCACCCACGAGCACCCGGACCACTGGACATCCGAGCACTTCGACCGCCTCCTGCGCGACGCACCGGGGACGCCGATCTTCGCGCCGGCCGGTGTCGCCCGCGCCGCCGAGGGCTACGACATCACGGTCGTCAACCCCGGGGACTCGGTGGAGGTCGGCAGCTTCACACTGCGGTTCTTCGGCGGCACCCACGAGGTCATCCACTCCTCGCTTCCGACGGTCGAGAACGTCGGCGTGCTGATCAACGACGAGCTCTACTACCCCGGCGACTCGTACGCGGTCCCTGAGGGCGTCTCCGTCGGCACCCTCGCCGCTCCCCTCGGCGCACCCTGGCTGAAGATCGGCGAGGCCATGGACTATGTGCTGGCTGTCGCGCCGCGCCGGGCGTTCGGAACCCACGACATGACGCTTTCCGTGATCGGCAAGAACATGCATCGTCAGCGGCTCCAGTGGGCGACCGAACAGGGCGGCGGCGAGTTCTTCGTGCTGGAACCCGGCGACTCCCTCGACCTCTGAAACATGGTCGGCTCCCCCGCCGCGGAGCTCACCCTGGACGAGCACGGCGTGAGACGGCTCGTTCGGACGGTGGCTCCCGAGCTCGGCGACCTCCCGCTGACGCGCTTCGCGGAGGGCTGGGACAACGTCACCTGGCGTCTCGGATCGGACCTCGCCGTGCGCATGCCCCGCCGGCTCAGGGCAGCGCCGCTCATCCGTCACGAGCAGCACGCACTCCCCCTCTTCGCGATGCATCTCGCAGCCGTGAACATCCACACGCCTCTACCGGTGTTCGCAGGCGCCCCGACGCCGGAGTTCCCCTGGCCCTGGTCGATCGTGCCCTGGCTGCCGGGGAGGCAGGCGCTCGGGCTCCCCCGCCGCGACAACACCTCGTGGGCCTCCCAACTCGCGACAGCCCTCCTCCTGCTCCACCGCGAAGCGCCCGCCGACGCACCCGTGAACCCTGTGCGCGGCGTCCCGCTGGTGGCACGCGACCAGAGCATCAGAGATCGACTCGCCGAACTGACCGCAGCGATCGCCACGCCTCTCGGAGAACTCTGGTCAGCGGGACTCGAGGCCGAGCCCGCCACGGAGCCGGTCTGGATCCACGGCGACCTGCATCCCGGAAACATCCTGATCGACGGCGACAGGCTGTCCGCCGTGATCGACTTCGGCGACGTGACCTCCGGCGACCCCGCCTACGACCTCGCAGCAGGGTGGCTCGCCTTCGACGCCGAAGGTCGACATGTCTTCCGCCGAGCCACCGGCGGAAGGTACGACGACGCGACCTGGGTCAGGGCACGAGCCTGGGCTGCGGCCATGGCCGCGATCCTCTGCCACTCGAGCGATGATCGCGCGGATCTGCGCGCGCTCGGTCAGCAGACGGCCGCCGAACTGATCAGCTGACCGAAGCTGCACGCACACGGAGATCGCGCGCGAGATGGTCCCGCTGCTCCATCACGAGCCGCCGGAGGGCGGCAGGCGCTGCCGGATTCGCGGCCAGCCACGCATCCACCGGCTCCACCGACTCCGACGCGGGGAAGAGCCCGATGACCAGGCGCCGCGCGATCTCGATGCTGCGCTCTGACCAGGCTCGGCCGATCCGCACGAAATACTCGTCGTCGAACTCGGAGATGAGATCACGGCGTCCCCCCGCACGGAAGCCGCCGATCACCGCATCGAGATGATCATTGCTGAGCGAGAGGTCGTTCCACGCGGAGTCCCATGCGTCGCGCCGCACATCCGCGTCGGGCCGTGAGGCACGGGCGCGCCGTGCAGCCGTGCGTCCGTCGCCGGTGTCGTCCCGCTCCTGCTCCGCCGTCACGTCTTCGTCATCAGCCTGCCCCACGGTCACGAGCGCGGTGAGGAGCTGCCAGCGCAGGTCGGGGTCGATCACGAGCCCCTCCGGGACATTCCCCTCCAGCAGCGCGCGCACCTCTTCGTGACGACGATCGTCGAAAGCGGACGCGGTCGCGAACGCTCGGGCCCAGGAGAGCTGCGCGTCGCTGCCGGCATCGGCGGCCTCCAGTGCGCTCCACACCGTGTCGGTCCAGCGGCGCTGCTCCTCGTCGCGACTCGCGTCCGGCACGAAGTGACGGATCGTGTAGATCGCGTTCGGCAGCACGCCCGTCAACAGCCCGATGTTGGACTCCTCCGCCGCATGGCTGCGCACGATTCGGAGGTAGCGCAGCGCGTCGAGCTCGCCGTCGCGGGTCGCGTTCCACAGCGAGGACCACACGAGGGCACGTGCCAGCGGATCATCGATCGCGGACAGGGACTCCTCGACCGTGCGGAGGGAGCGTGCGTCCAGACGCGCCTTCACATAAGTGAGGTCGTCGTCGTTGAGCAGCACCAGATCGGCGTCGGGCAGCTCGATCCCGGTGCGCTCACCGATCACGTCGAGCTCCTGCTGCTCGCGACGGAGCACACGACCGTCGAGACGTTCGTACATGCCGATGCGGAGCCGGTGGGGCCTCGGGTCCGTCTGCACCAGGACGGAGCGTCCCTCCTCGTCCGTCTCCGTCGACAGCGTCGACACTCCGGAGGTCTGCAGCCATGCCGCCGACCAGTCGCTCATGTCGCGGCCCGAGACCGCGCTCAGCTGCACCAGGAAGTCGTTCAGCGTCGTGTTGCCGAACGCGTTGGCGGCGAAGTACCGGCGGGCGCCCTCGAAGAACGCGTCATCGCCGACGAATGCCACGAGCTGCTTCAGAACAGCCGCACCCTTGGCGTAGGTGATCCCGTCGAAGTTCAGCTTCGCCGCCTCGAGATCGGTGATGTCCGCGACGATCGGGTGGGTCGTGGGCAGCTGATCCTGCTGATAGGCCCAGGCCTTCCGTCGCGCGGCGAACGTCACCCAGGCGTCCTGGTAGCGCGTCGCCACCGCCGACGCGTGCGCGCCCATGTAGTCGGCGAACGACTCCTTCAGCCAGAGGTCGTCCCACCAGGTCATGGTGACCAGGTCTCCGAACCACATGTGCGCCATCTCGTGCAGGATCGTGTTCGCCCGCGCAGCGCGCTGTGCATCCGTGGCCGCCCCGCGGGAGAGATACGCCTCCGTGAAGGTCACGAGACCCGGATTCTCCATCGCGCCCAGGTTGTACTCCGGCACGAAGATCTGGTCGTACTTACCCCACGGGTATGGGTAGGCGAACGCCTCCGTGAAGAAGTCCAGCCCTTGCCTGGTGACCTCGAGGATCTCGTCCGCGTCGAGGTGCGAGGCGAGCGAACGCCGGACGAGCACGCCGAGGGCGATGTGCTGCTCATCGCGCCGCCACTCGCCGTCGACGCGCGAGTACGGACCGGCAGCGACCGCTGTGATGTAGCTCGAGATCGGCAGAGTCGGGGCGAACTCCACACGCTGCACGCCGACACCCAGGTCGGTGTGCGCAGGCGACTGATTCGAGAGCACCTGCCACCCGGTGGGGGCGTCCACGACGAACGTGTACTCGGCCTTCATGTCCGGCTGCTCGAAGCATGCCATCACCCTGCGCGCGTCCGCCGGCTCGTACTGCGTGTAGAGATAGGTCTCGTCGTCCACAGGGTCATGGAAACGGTGCAGTCCCTCACCGGATCGGCTGTACGCCGCGACCGCCTCGACCCGCACGACGTTGGCGGCCGCGAGACCGGAGAGCGAGATGCGCGCGCCGTCGTAGACGACCTCCTGATCGACGCCGTTCACCGAGACACTCCGGACCTCTTCGCCGATGAAGTCGAGCCAAGTGCTCTCCCCCGTCGCATCGAACTCGAGGGTCGTCACCGTCGGGAACCCGGTACGGGCGCGCTCCGGCGCACCGGTCAGGTCGAGCTCGACGCGGATGCGATGCACGGTGACGGCGGCGGATCGCGCGGCCGTCTCCTCGCGGGTGAGGTTGGCTGTGTCCATGCATCCATCCTGTCACCCGGATGCCCGACGGATCGTCCTCACGCTCACGTCGGTCGGAGCCGGTGTCCGATCGCCGAGTACACCTGTGCGGACGCGTGCGACCGGGCCGCTGCTGCGTCGTCGTCGTGACGTGCGAACGCGATGCGCGACAGGATCGCGTCGCTGCGTGCGACTTCGGCGCGGTCTCCGGTCGCCTCCGCGACGCTCCGCGCCTCTTCTGCGTGCCGCTCGGCCTCGGCGAGGAGATGCGGGGACGCGGAGTCGCTCGCCGCAGCGAGGACCAGGATCTCGGCGAGCGAATTCGCAGCCTCGGTGGCGATCAAGGGCGACCCCGCGCGCTCCGCCTCCCGGAGGATCCGCTGCGCCGTCGTCCGCGCGCGATCGGACTGGCCGTTCCGCCCGTCGATCCGGGCGCCGAGGAGTTCGAGATCGGCCGATGTCGCGAACTCTCCTGCGGACTGCAGGGCGCCCATCGCGTCGGCGCACAGTCCACGGGCCCGCAGGTCGTCACCCCGTGCTTCCGCGATGAGCGCACGCGTCCGGCGGACGAACGGCAGCGGTTCACCGTTCGATTCGTCTATCAGCTCCTGCAGTTCCTCGTCCGCAGCATCGAGGTGTCCGATCGCGAGGAACAGCAGCGGGCGATTGCCGCGCACGACAGCCACGTTCAGCTCGTCCCTCTCCGCCTTCGCCATGCTCAGCGCAGCGGTGTAGCCCTGCAGCGCCTCCCGGTAGCGGGCGAGGATGCGAAGGGTGTCCGCATGGTTGCCGGTTGCCCGCCCTTCGACGACCCTGTCCCCCGCGTCGCGCGCGTGTGCGATCGCCCGTTCATAGGAGACCAGCGCCTGCTCGAGGTGACTCATCCAGCGCTGCACGTTGCCGATCTGGTTCCAGGTGCGGGCGAGAGCCGCGCCCGAAGCGATACGACGCACGCGGTGCAGGATGATGAGCGCTTCGTCCAGCCGCCCGAGCTTCTCCGCGCAGTGCGCCACGCCGAGAGCGATGTCGGGCACCAGGTCGAGGCCGTCTCCGCGGGCTGCCAGATCGTGCAGCTGCAGCGATTCGCTCCAGAGCGACCAGCGGGACAGCACCGGGTGCGATGTGATCGCCAGCCGTTCCACTTCGGAATCGAGACCGTGCTCGCGAGCCGCCGACGCCACCGCGAGCACGGTCCCCACCTCACGCGCGGCGAAGTCGGGATCCTCTTCCATCCGGACCAGCACGGCGGACGCGGAGTCGCGGACGAAGTCCCTGCGGACGGATGACGGGCGGAGGGAGCGCGACCGCTCTGCGGCGAAGGAGAACACCGTGTCGTGCATCCGCACCCGTCCCTGGCGCAGCTCCACGAGGTGCCGGGCATGCAGACGGTGCAGATCGCGTGCGGCGGCGGGGCCTCCGGCTGCGATGAGCACACCTTCCTCCACCTCTCGGTCGAGCAGCGCGGCGTTCGCGAGGAGATCGGCTTCGCCCGTCGGCAGGGATCGTGTCGCCGCCTCCAGAACAGGTCGGATGCGCACGTCGCGTGGCTCATGCTCGAACCGCGATGCCAGGTCCGCGAACGACCACCCCTCGTGTTCACGGATGATCCCGGCGAGCATCACCAGATCGAGCGGCAGGCCACCCGCCACGGTGACGATGCGCCGCAACGCCGCCGCACGCTCATTGCTCCCTCTGATCACGGTCGAGGAAGCCCCGTCGAGGGAGAGGAGGTGATCGAGCAGGCGCTCGGCTTCTGCGTGCGACATCGGCGGGACGACGACCCTCTCCACGCGCAGAGCCGTCGGGGACAGACGCTCCTCGAGGCCCCCGAGGTCGACGCGCGCCGTCACGATGAACCGCACACCGGGAACCAGCAGCGCAGCCAACCGCACCGGGTCACCCGCGTCCTCGATGACGACCGTCAACTCGCGCGCGCTGATCCGCAGCTGCTCACGAAGACGCGGCAGCTCGTAGGGAAGGGAGCGGACTCCGAGAGCCCCCAGCATCCGCCGCAGGACGTCGATCGGATCCGCCGGAGGGCGTTCGGTGTCGGATTCGCGCAAGTGCACGGTGAGCACCGGCGAACGGCCGGCCAGCGCCGAGGCGAGAGTGGTCTTCCCCGCCCCCGGCAGACCGGTGAGAACCAGCACGTCGGCATCGGGAAGAGCGGTCAGCAGCTCTTCGCGTCCGATCTCCGCGCCCGCGGGATCCCGGATTCCGAGTGCCACCTCGACGTGCACCCCCGATCGCGCACCGTTGAGAAGCCGCGCGGTCTCCCGCCACCGCGCAGCCTCCTCGTCATCGCCCCCGAGCACGCGGACGATATCGCCCACCAGACGATGGTCCACGCGTCGCCGTCCCGGACGGAAGCAGTCGTAGACGGTCACCTTCGGCGGTTCGGCACCGTGACGCACCCCGCCGATCCGACGGGCGATCTCGGCATACGACGGCGAGCCCGCGTCCACACGCATCCGCCCGAGGCCCAGGCAGAGCTCGTCGAGGGTGCGGGGCACGGGCATGAGTCGAGCCTAGGACACGCGGTCGGCGGGGTCGGCGCCGTGCGTTCGGGCTCGTTCGGACTCCGACGGGCCCGCCCAGCGCACACCTAGGCTCTCTCGACGGAGAGGCCACCCGACCTCCCGGAAGAGGAGAGAATCCCCATGACGACACGTGCAGAGATCGCGGCCAAGCTCGACGACTTCTCGTACCAGAAGCTGAATTTCGGCGGGTTCCTGATGAACAAGCGCGCCAAGAACTCGCATGCCCTGTGGACCCGCACCGCCGACAAGGGCGTCACCGAGCTGGCGCTGCTCGCCACAAGGGACTTCGGCGAGGGGAACGTCTACGACGTCGCCGCCTTCACGCTCGAAGGGGCCATCCCGACCGAGGTCCTCGACGAGCTGAAGCAGCAGGCCGAGGCGCTCGTCGACCGCGTCAATCTGCGTGCACACGGATACGTGTACACCTGCCTGGAGCCGTGGGACGGCGGCGGCACCATCTGGATCTCCAAGAAGCCCGAGTTCCGCGAGCTCAGCCGCCTCGATCAGGGCATCCACGTCGTGCCGATCCAGCGGCTCACCGGTCCGGGCGAGCCCCGGTGGCTCGCCTGGGCGCGCGAGGGCGGACAGCTGAACATCGCCATCGTGTACAAGCCCTGACGTGGCACCCTTCTCGGCCGGTCGGGCCGCCCCACTCGCGACGGCTCGCGGATGGGGCAGCCTGACACTGGTCGCGTCGTCGGTCGCAACGCTCGTCATCGCCGGAGCCCTGGCTTTCTATCTCCTGCCGGTCGGATTCGCGCTGTCCGGGACGACGCTCGTGTACGCCCAGGTCGCGACGATGCTGCTCGGCGCCGCACTCGTCGCGTGGTCGACGATGTCCATCAGTCGGCATCGTCGACGGCGCACCGCCCTCGCCGAGATCGCCGCGGCTTTGGGCTGGCGGTATCGCGCTGACATCGGCGACCACCCGTGGGGCGGCTCCATCGACGAGCAGGTCGATCGCGGCGACCGCACCGCGCAGGACCACCTGGACGCCCGACACAGCGCCGTCCCCTTCGACAGCGTCGAACGCACCTTCGTGGTCGGCGATGGAGAGGGCGCGACGATGCACACCGTGCGCGCTGTCCGCATCCCGCTGCCGTCCGAGGCTCCGAGGATCATGCTCCGGTCGCGGCGCGGTGGCGGGGCGCTCAGCGTGCTCCCTCGGCGTCCGACCGGCCGAACCCGCATCCGGCTCGAGGGGGACTTCAGCGACGTGTTCGACGTATCAGTGCCGCCGGGATACGAGACGGACGCGCTCTATGTGCTCACCCCCGACCTCATGGCGATCCTCGTCGACGAGAGCGCCGACCTCGACCTGGAGATCGTGGACAGCACGTTGTATGTCTACTTCCCCGCCGTCGATCTGACCGATGGGGAGGAACTGCGGCGCTTCCTCACCGTGATCGCGGCGCTTCACGATCGCGTCGGGCGACGAACCCTGCTGTACCGCGACGAGGCCGCGACGCCTCTCGATCCGGGGACCTACCGGCGTGACGGCGACACGCTCGCCGGTCGCGCACGCCACGTCGACACGCGTACCCGGTGGTGGCCCGTGATCGCAGCCGTGGCCACGCCCCTCGTGCCGATGCTCATCGCCGTCGTCTGGCTCCGGATCGCCGGGTGACCTTCCTCGAGATCTCCGGACCACCGAGGAGTCTCCTGATGGCGCTCTCAGGCGTCACGGAGAGGTCGAGCGTCCGTCCGCGTCCGTATTGGCTGAAGACCCGAGGATCGATGTAGCTCGCTCGTGCCACCGCGGTCGTGTTGCCGAGCGCCGTCGCCGCCGCCTGCACGGCAAGGCGCTCTGCCTGACTCCGGTGGTTCCGGCTGTCGAGCTCGCCGATCCGGGCGAGGGCGTCCGCGGCGATGATCGTGCCGTGCAGCGTGCGGAAGTCCTTCGCCGTGAAGGACTCCCCCGTGACCTCCCGGAGATAGGCGTTGACCTCTGCGGGCGTGAGACGCACGCGACGCCGGCCTCGGCGGTACGCGAGCAGGAAAGCGCCCGACTTGCCCGCGGCGAAGTCGGTCAGGGCATCGGCCAGGGATTCATCCGTGATCTCGATCGACGCCGTGCGGCCGCTCTTGGCGGGGAACGACAATGCGACATCACTCCCCGCCACACGCACATCTCTTCGTCGCAGTGTCGTGAGACCGCGGCTGCCGTGTCGCACCAGGTAACGCTCCGACCCGATACGGAGGGCTGCGTCGTCGAGAAGGCGGAAGGCGATGGCGAGGGCGCGCTCCTTCGTCTGCCCCTGCTGGGCCAACGCCCGGGTCACCTGCGCTCTCGCGCGCGGCAGCGCGGCGGCCAGATCGAGGGCGCGCACGAACTTCTTGCGATCTCGGCTCACCCGCCACAGGGGGTGGTACAGGTACTGCTTGCGGTCGGCGCCGTCCACGCCCACCGCCTGAATGTGAGCGAGCGGGTCCGCGGCGATCCACACATCCCGCCATGCGGGTGGGATGACGAGGTCGTTGATCCGCTCGCGATCGGCCTCGGGCGCCGTGTTCCCTGCCGGATCGACGTACCGGAACCCCGATCCCGATCGCACGCGCCGGAACCCCGGATCCTGCCCGGGGACAACCCGGATGAGTTTCGCCATCGTGAGCCCTTCCTCGACTGCCTGCGCTCGAGGATGCCCCGTGGCACGGATCCGTGGAAGGGAGTGGCGCTGTACCCTGCCCCCGTGCTATTCGGTCCCGGCTTCCGCGCGCGGCGCCGCGAAGGCGCTGCGCATGTGGTCGCTGGTGAGGAAGTCGGCGATGCCGATCATGATCAGGCTGAAGACGATCTGCTCCGACACCATCCAGAGCGGGTAGAGCCCGGGGATCGCCGCCATGACGAGCGTGATGACGGGGAAGATCTGCGCGAACGGACGAAGGCGCTGATACGCCCACCGCCAGCCACGCTGTGCACGCCAGGCGAAGTAGAACAGCGTCGCCGTCATCGCGAGCACCACGAGCGTGCGCATCCAGACGGCGAACGAGACCGACTCGCCGTCGACCGCGAGCACCAGCGCGACGACGACGGCCCCGACGCCGATGACGAGCTCGACGATGAGGAGCCAGATGATCCAGGTGAACGCACGCACCGTCTTGGGATGCGTGCGGTCGGTCTCGCTGATGGCGATGCCGGCCTGCCGCCCACCGGCGATCCGATCCAGTCGGAGGAAGAGGGACTCCAGAGCCATGCTCGGAGCCTATTGGGTCGGGAGCCGGTCCGCCTCGTCCGTTCGATGGATGCCGGCGACGCCGTTGGCGGTCGGGGAGACGACCCGCTCGAGGACGATCGCCAGCACTCCGACGGCGAGACTGCCCGCGATCATGACGCCGATGAATCCGGCATCGAGTCCTCCTCCGAGCATCACACCCGCGACGAGCGGCCCGAGGATCGCCCCTCCCTGGAACGCGGCCGAGTTGATGGCGTTGTACCGACCGCGCGTGCGATCGGTAGCCAGATCGTTGTAGATCGCGGGAACCGTCGGCTGGAGCATCGTCTCGCCGAAGGCGAAGACACCCATGTAGGCGATCACGCCGATCGCCGCGGCGAGGGTGCCAGGCAGGAATCCGGTCGCCCCAAGGAGCACCCATGACAGCGCCCAGCTGAGTGCCATCACCTGCATCACCCGCGTACGACGCTTGCCGGAGATGAGTCTGAGGACGGCGAACTGCAGCAGCACGATCACCGCGGTGTTGACGGCGAACGAGATGCCGACCACCTGCGTCGAGACCTCCGACACCTGTCGGGCGAAGGCAGGGAAGCCCGCCTCCATCTGCCCGTAGCCGATGAACACCGAGAGGAACGTGAGCAGCGTCAGCCAGAGCACGGCGGGGCGACGCAGGATCTCGCGATATCCACCGGCAGGCGGTGCGTCTTCTTCGGCCTCATGCTGAGTGCGCACACGTCGGAGCGGGCCCAGGAGCAGGGCGAGGGGAACGAGGCTGCTCGCGGCGTCGACGAGGAAGATCGTGGTGAACGTCGCGGGGTCGCTGACGTCGACGAAGAAGCCTCCGATCACTCCGCCGACCCCGATGCCGAGGTTGACGAGAGCGAAGTTGACGCCGAAGTACTGCTGGCGCACCTCGCCCTCCACCACCGACGCGATCAGCGCGTTGAAGCCCGGCCACGACACACCGAAGTTCACGCCGATCAGCATGACGGCGATCGCGGCGACGACAGGGTGCGTGGCGAATGCCAGAAGCGCGCACCCCACGATCATCGACAGCAGCCCGACGATCAGCACCCGGCGTGCACCGAACCGATCGATCAGTGTTCCTCCCGGGCCCGTCACCACGAGTCCGGTGATCGCGATGAGGCTCATGAGAGCGCCGGAGACCCCGAGGTCGAACCCACGGACCTCGTGGAAGTAGATGATCGTGAACGGGAGCGTCATGCCGCGTCCGAGTGTCTGGATCGCGACCGTCGACAGCAGCCAGCGCCCCTCCGTTGGCAGGGCATTCCAGAAGCTCCTCATACCGATCACCTCGACATTCTTCCGGATGCCGGGGACATCGCGATCCACGAGCGGATTGTCCGCCGAGCGTGGTTTCTGCCATCATCGCCAGCATGGCGCTGTCTCTCGACGAATTCCGCACCTCGCTGCAGGACCCCGGTGCCCGGCCGGGCCTTGGCCTCCCCCTCACGGATGCGGAGGCGCAGCAGGTGGCCGCCGACGCGCAGGCGACCCTGAGCTGGTACGAGTACTGGCTGGCCGTGACAGCGCAGGCCGCGCCGCTCGGCACCCACGACTTGGTGCACGCCGCCGCCTTCGCTGCCGCTCCCCCGGCCTATGGCGGCACTCCGCCTGCCGCGGGACCGCATGTCACGCCAGGCGTCGGGCCGGAGAAGAAGAGCCGGGTCGGGCTCTGGGTGACGCTGTCGGTGATCGGCGCACTCCTGCTCATCGCCCTCATCGTCGTGGTCGTCGCCCTCACCACCGCCCGGCACTGGACGAAGGTGGATTCGCCGGAGAAGCCCGAGACCTTCCACAGCGAGGAGTACGAGACCGGCCTCTACCTCGTGGCCGACGACGGTGTGAGCCCGTGCGCCGTCGATCAGGACTGGACCGACTGCATCAACGCGATGGAGGCCCAGTACGCCGGAGCCTGCGCCGGGGTCGAGCTGGTCCCCGCCGCGGCTACCCTCTGCGGACAGCATCGTGCCGAGATCGACCGTATGCGCGCCGAGGACTCGGAGGGATCGGTCGTGGCCTCGCTCGGCGACTTCGGGCACCTCACGCGCACCCCGGAGATCGCGACGCGGCAGGTGTCCAACAACGACTACGAGGCGGCTGTCACCCACGAAGCCGTGTGCTACCTCGGCTTCCTCGGCGAGTGCGAGTAGGCAGGCGGACCCTCCTGCCCCGCACCGCCGCGCTCAGATCGCCGCGTCCGGCAGACCCACCTTCGCCTTCGCCCAGGAGCGCCCGCGGGTGTCCTTGAGGATGTCGTACTCGACGTCGACGTGCGGCTCGATCGCACTGTACTTGTCGTTCGGCGCGCCGATCACGAGCTGGAAGCCGAGTCCACGCCATGCGCCGATCGCGCGCTTCGTGAAGTGGGCATCCGCCTTGATGAGCGCTTCGTCCATGAAGACGGGGGCGTAGCGCGGCCGGGCAGCGCCCGCATCTCCGAGCTGGTAACGCAGCGCTGCTCCCACGATGAACGCGACGAGCTCCTGCGACTCCCCTCCGGACTTCTCGCCGATGTGGTCGTAGAGCGCGACATGCTCCCGCGTCGTCGCTGTGACCCGCTCGGCACTCACGCGCACGTGGTTGCGCACGTCGATGAGCTCGGCGAAGTCGGGGGCCGTACGGCGCATCCGTCCGATCAGACGGCTCATCTTGCGGTACACGGCCTCGCGCTCGGCGTCGGTCTCGGCAGCGTCGATCAGTCCCCGCACCTCGCGGAGCTCGCGGCGGAACCGCTTGCGTGCCTCGCTCTGATTCTCGCGCGGGGTGATCTGCAGACGATGGTCGTCGTCGTAGAACGGCAGCTCCTCCATGATGCGGTTGATCGGGTCGATGCGATCCTTGATCTCGCGGAGCGACCGGCTGAGAGTCGAGTCGAGGCTCGTCAGGTCGTTTCCCGAGAGCTTGAGCAGACTGTCACGCCACTCGGTCTCCAGCTCGTGGAGCCCGTTGGTCTGCAACGCCTCCAGAATGCTCTCGAACTCACCGACGGACTCGTCGGGGTCCGGCAGGATCGTGAGGTTGTCCCAGCGCTCGAGGAACCCCGTCATCAGTCGCCGCATGCTCTCGCGCTGCTGCTCGTGGGCCTCCGCGGCCTCACGACGGTCCTCGTGCAGGCGCTGAGCGGCGGTCCTGAGCGCGGTGTCCAGGTGTGTGAGCCGCTCCGACGCGGTTACGCTCGCCCCGCTCTCGGCGTGCAGGAACCGGCCGTCCAGGAACGACGCATGTGTCTCGCCGAGCGAGAGGTCCGTGGCTGCCGCGGAATCGATCACTCTCTGACAGGCGTCGACGTCGTCGGTGACCTGTCCCCAGTGCTCCTGGGTCTGGGCGAGTTCGTTGCTGAGGCGCGCCTCCTCGTCCCGGAGCGTGCTCGCGCGGGACCGCAGATCCTCCGCCTGACGCTTGAGCTGCGCGATCTCGGGGCTGGCTGTCGTGACCTCCGCTTCGACGGCGAGCCAACGTTCCCGTTCGGCCTCGACCGCATCGACATCGATCTGCTCCCACGTGAGGTCCTCGATCTTCGCGAATGCGGTCGATCGTGCCTCGATGCGGTCGAGGGCGGCTTCGGCGTCCTGCGCCGCCGATGCGTAGCCGTCGTGACGATCGGTCAGCAGCCGCAGCTGGTCATCGATCTCGCGAAGCCGACGGTCGTTGGTGAAGCCGAGCACGTTGGCGCGTCCCTGACCGCCGTGGGCTCCCCTGCTGCCCTGCGACACCTGGCCGTTGATGGTGAGCGCCTTCTGATGGGCGTCCAACGGGGACGATGAGTCGACGCACACGTATCCGAACCGGTCCTGCAGCCGCTGCTGGAGCCACCCGGTGAAGGGGGTCGGCAGGTAGTCGAGCCTCCCGGGGAGGGTCTGCGGATCGGCGTTGCGCACCTCGAGGAGTCCGGTGGGGACGCCCTCGTAGTTCAGGCGCTCCGGGGTGCGCGTGGAGTTGATCGCCGCCCGGAAGGACGACAGCTTCTCCGCGTCGACGAGGAGCGTCCTGGCGAAGCCGCCGAGGGCGAGGTTGAAGGCCTCGCGCCACGGCTCGAACTCCGTCCGCACCTCGATGAGCTCTCCCACGAAGGGAAGCTCCGAAGGGTCGAGACCAGCCGCCTCCGCGAGCATGGCGCGGGACTCGTCGAGGTGGGAGGGAATGCTGCCGCGCACCAGACCGGTGCGCTCGCGCTCCTGACGCAGTCGTGAGATCTCGAGCTCGGTCGTCCTGCGGGCGGTCTCGGCGTCGGCGAAGGCCGCGCGCGCGTCCCGGATCCCCGATCTCGGCGATGACCCCCGACTGTCGGCCACGAGGGCCTCGAACTGGGCGGCGTTCTCCACTTCCGCACCGAGATCCCGCACGATGGCGTCGAACTTCGCGCGTTCCCGCCGCACGTCGTCCAGGCGACGTTCGGCGACGCGGAGCTCCCGTTGCGCTGTCTCGAGGCGGTCACCGCCGGACTGCCGCAGGACATCGAGCAGACCCTCCCGCTCGGCATCGGCGGCGTCGACGAGGGCGCGCTTCTCCCGCACAGCGAGGCTGAGGGCGCGGGAGCGGTCCCCCAGCTCGACCTCGACCTCGCGCAGCAGATCCAGGCGGCGCTGAGCGTTCCAGAGCGCGGCGAGGGACGACGGATCGGTGAAGACTCCGACTTCGTCGATGATCCGCACCCGTTCGGCTGAAGCCGCGATGCGCTCCTTGATTCCGCGGATGGGTTCGAGTGCGCTGACCTGCTGCTTCGCCGTCAGCATCCGGGTGCGCGTGCTCTCCAACTCATCGAAGTGCGCCACGACGGCATCCGCTGTGGCCATCGTCTCCGGCTCTTCCAGCACGAGCTTCTTGTACAGATCGTCGACCGTGGTGATCTGCTGCCCCGCTTGGATCCTGGCCAGCAGGCTGATCGCCTTCGCCCCGGACCCGGCCGCCCCGATCCCGAGCACCGCCTGCAGCCGGGCAGAGAACTCCCGGTCCGTCGCCAGCGTCTCCAGTCCCGCTGCCCGCACCGACGCATCGGAGAGCCGCTGCGTCGCGGCCTTCTCCAGCTGTGCCAGGTCGAACGCCCCGTTCACGGTCGCCCGAACCCGGGTCGTGTCCTCCAGCACGCGGGCATCCGCCGGGATGTACCAGGCCCGCACAGCGGTGAACCGCGACCCGTCGTGGTCGAGCCAGGTCGTCGCGATGGCACTCCACGTGTCTTCGCCGTCGCCGCGGAGGACTCGCAGCTTGGTGCCGTCCTCCGTGCGGGATTCGTCGATCTTCCCTCGCCCGTACGAGAGGATGTTCCGCTGCTCCTCGCCGCGCGGTCGGCCGGTCACTCCGCCGTTCGACGCACCGTTGAACGGCGTCGTGTGAGGCATCATCAGCGCGATGTACGCGTCCATCAGCGTCGACTTGCCGGAGCCGGAGCCGCCGCACAGCAGCGTGGCGTTCGGCGAGAAGCGCACCCGGTGCGGGCCCCCGTCGTATCCACCCCAGTTGATCAGCTGCAGCTCGTCCGCGATCCACTGCTGTCCCCGCGAGCCGGCGGGGATGAGCCCGAAGAGCGTGTCGACCATCGTCATCGTTGCACCGCTTCCTGCGACCGCAGCCAGTCGCGGAGTTCCTTCAGGGTCTCGGCGCTGAGGACGACCTCGACGAGCGCCGTGATCCGATAGCGCCCGCTGGTCTCCTCCTGCACGATCCCCTCGCGATCCAGTCTGTCCATCGCGTTCCTGATCGCCTTCTGCTGCCGTGCCGTTCCGCCATCGACATCGGTGAAGTAGCTCAGCACGGTCTGCTCGAGATCCTCGATGTCGATGCGCACCGACGACTCTCCGGCCGCGGACTCCCGCTGGTAGACGGTGCGCAGATGCACGAGCACGAGCGTCTCCGCACGTGTGTACGGGGAGTCCTTCAGCAACACAGGCATGTCGATCTCATCGGAGCGCAGCTGCTGCTTGTAGGCGAAACCGCGACCGTGGTCGACGACAAGTCGGAGGTACAGGTCGTTCAGACGCGACTCGATCACGTGCTGATGATCGAGCAGCAGCGTCCACTCCTTGCGGTTGCGCTCCGCGGCGATGAAGCGCCGCTGAAGGACGTGGGCGAGCAGACGGCGGATCTCCGGATCGAGGGTGCCGCGGTCGCCGGCGAAATGCTCCTCGATGTCTTCTTCCATGGGGACGGGAGCGATGAACGGGTCATCGACCGCTGCTTCCGGCGCGGGGCTCTCTTCAGGCATGTGCGTCTTCCTTCGTGTTGCGCGCCGTGACGGCACCGAACGCGAAGCGTCGCGTCGAGCCGTCGGGGCGCAGAGCTTCGACCACCGACACCGTCTCGCTCTCGGTCATGCCGTTGCGGTGGGCGATCTCGAGCAGTCCGACGAGGTCGACAGGGCGCCGGGTGTCGTCGTCGCTCTCGGCGAATGCGGCGGCGAGATCGAACTCGGGTCCGAGCCCCGCGACGTACTGCTCGAGCTCCGCATACCTCGGACCACCCCACGCGCGGGAGTCGACGTCGGCGAACTCGACGTCCCCGGCGTCGGCCAGAGGGGCGGGGACCGCGGGTGGACGGATGCTGCTCACGGTCTGCCTGAGGTGCCCCAGGTCGGCGAGCGGAAGACTGCGCACCGGTGCGTCACTCGCCCCCGTCCCGTCCCACACGTGCAGCGCGGCGATGACGTCACGCAGCAGGTCGTCGATCTGACGGTCCCGCAGCGGATCGTGTGTCTTCACCTGGCCGGTGATGACGTGCGAGGCTCGACGTTGCGCAGCCAGCACCTCCTCGACCCCGAGCTCCACGCGGCGTCCGATCGCGTCGAGCTCGGCCCGCTGCGTGCTGTCGAGCATCCGGGCGAACGGCTGTCGGAGCAGACCGTGCAGTTGGTCGGTGAGGGCATCGATGCGCTCCGGATCGCCGATCAGCTTGAGAGCGCCGGCGAAGGCGCGTCCTTCCGGCGTCGAGTTCATGACATCCTGCGCACGCTGCAGGTACTCGCGCAGCACCTCACCCGTCGGCCGCTCATCACGGCGCAGATGGGCGACGACGTCGCGCTGCATGAGTTTGAGGGATTCGGCGACCCGGGTGAAGTCGGCGGGAAGCTCGCGCGCCAGATGCAGCACGTTCTCCGCTTCCTCGAAGAGCTCTTCATCATCGAGTGGATCGGCTCTGCCCGACTCCTCGATCTCATCGATCTCGGCATCGAGTGCGGCGCGCTCCTCCCGGAGGCGGGCGAGTCGACGAACGGGGTCTGCCTCGGCGCTGTCGGCCAGATGCTCCACGGCCTCGAGGAGCGTGCGCACTCGGGAGTTGGATACGCGCGTGCGCCCGCCGCCCGTGCGCCCCGCGATTTCCAGAGCCTCGACAGCGTGCGCGGAGAGTCGATACACCTCGACGTCCTCGTCGATCTGCTGCACCAACCAGCCCAGGCGGACCCAGTTCCTCGCGACATCGCGGCCGGTCCCCGAAGGGACCCGGCGATCGTCGTCATCGTCGCCCGCATCCCTGAGTTCATCGAGGATCTCCGCGAGCTCGGCCTGGGCGTCGGCGATCGGGATGGAGACCCGGTCCGCCGTGAACAGAAGAGACAGCGACGCCACGACGAAGGGGGCGAAACGGCCGTGCAGCAGGTCGAGAGTCGGAGTACTGAAGGCGGTGACGGCGCGGGAGAATGCCGCTTCCACTCGAGTGCCTGTCACACCTTCCAGAATAGTCGGCGCCCTCGTCGTACCTCGACGCGACGCGATGGTCTCGGAAACGAAGAAACCCCCGCCTGAGCGGGGGTTTTCATCTTGCTGACATTCTGAGTGTCTACTCAAACCCTTTGGATCTGCCTTTCACCCCTGATGAACTGCGGAAACTCGCGGTTCCTGGCGACAGAGGCGGTGGTTTGAGCACGCCCGTTTCGTACCGAGCCCATGAGCTTTCGAAGCGGCTCGGAGCCGAAAAGGTGAACGAGATGGTCCGTCGCGCGAACTCAGGCGAAAGCGCGCGATCACTCGCGCTGGAGCTCGGCGTGGCGAACTCAGCACTGACGAGGATGCTGCGCGAGGAGGGCGTCACAATCCAGAAACGAAAGGTCAGTGCCGAAGACGAACTGGCACTGGCTCGCGCGTACGAAGCAGGCAACACGATCGCCGAGCTGGAGAAGTCCTTCAACCTGTCGCATGGCGCGGTGCTTCGGGCTCTGCACCGTGCTGGCGTGGAGATGCGAGCGAAAGCACCAAGAGGTAAGTCTCGACGTCGCGTGACGGTCGGTTCATAGTCAGGCGCAGATGAGATCGATCGGACGCTCAGCATCGGACGATGATCGCGGCGCACTTGCCGTTAGCTACTGCGGGTCTCGACTCCGAAGCAACTTCATACGGATTCAGACGTCGATGTGGACGGCAACAGTATTGCCACGCAGCGCATCGAGACGCTCCGCAAGGTTCGAGAGCTCGGCGCCTCACTCGCTCGTGAGTTCGTCGAGCCTGGCCAGTCGGCGCAGTCGATCGCCAAGCGGCCGGAGCTGCAAAAGCTACTGCAGTACGTCCAAGACAACCCGGACGTGAAGTACGTCGTGATCTACATGCGTTCGCGAGCCTTTCGCAACTTCACTGATGCTGCGATAACGAAGCGGGCGCTCCTCGAGAAGGGCGTAAGGCTCGTCTCCGCCAAAGAGGAGTTTGGCGAGGGCTACATGGCGGATGCCATGGAGGCGATCACGGACATCATGAACGAGGTCCAGGTGCGGATGAACGGTGAGGACGTTGCGTTGAAGATGGAGCACAAGGTCAAGCAGGGCGGCACGGTCGGGCGAGCGAAGCTCGGCTACCTGAATGTCCGAAAGGACTTTGGTGCATACTTTTGTCGATAGCGTTGCGGCGAGATCGACTTGACGAAGTGCACGCTACCCGCCGCTACAGTGGTACCTACTCGAAGAGGTGAACGCCGCCTTCGAAGTCCTCCGCCTGCGACTTTGATCTCCGCGTCAGCGTCAGCTTGCCCTTCGAGTCACGGTCCGTCCAGTAGCTTCCAGCGATCCGCTGCGCCGGGCTTCCAACGATCGCTAAGACACCGGATCCATGATGAATCGGACTGTGGGCGCGAAGGTCGACCTGCGGTTCATTCGTGTAGATGTAGTGAATCAGCCAGGATCCGTCCTCCTTGATAACACGGGCAATGGACGACTTGGATCTGGACTCGTTCGAGATCAACGTGACGGATGCGCTCGAGCTGGTCTGTCGAATGACGAGGTAGACCGTCTTGGGCGCCGGCGACTTCTTCGTCCTCGGATCAATCCAGAGCGACTCGAGAGTCGTCTCCCAGGTCCCACTGACGTCACGAGGGACACTGGTAAGGAGCTGGAACGGACGCAGTTTCCAGGCCCACTGGTCCCACAGAAACAGCAAAACCGAGCAGAGCAAAACTGCTACCGAGAAGAAGCGCAGGAATTCGATGTTTGGCGTGCCGGTCGTGATCCATGCGCCGACGACGAACACCGCCGAGATGATGATGGCGATCGCGGTGAGCAGGGTCTTGCCAACCATCATTCGAACTCCATGTAGTCCCACGCAGCGCTGGCAAACGCATGGACTTGCTCACGGGTCCACTTCTGCGCTGGGTAGAAGAGAAACTTCGCGCCGTTTGCTTCGAGCCAACGATCGTCGTTCTCCGCGGGTTCCGCCCGGTTCGTGTAGTTGAAGATATCTGCGAGACAGCCCTGCATCACACTTCGCCACGTCGCGCGGTTGAAATTATCGTCGGGGCAGTTATAGATCAAGCACTCCATGAGGTATGAGGGCACCTCTTCGCTGAGGCCGGCATCTACGAGAACGTTCTCAAGTCGCTTGAGGATACGCACGGTCTTCTTGTAAGCACCGTTCGTTCGGTTGTTCTTTGCGCGCCCGTTCTCCAGTTGCAACTTCGGGTAGTTCTCGATCGAGCCACTCGTGGACTTGAAGAGCTTGGTTCCTTCTCGGTAGCTTCCGTCCGGGAAGTACATGCGGTAGGTGAAGCAGGGTACGACATCCGCGTTCACACGAGACGACGTCGCCTCAACTTCGAACGCGGTCGTGCCCGGGGTGACAGACCCTGTCGGGAACTTGGCTTCAAGCGCAGCCTTCACCTCCGATCGCAGACGCTCCGGTGTCCACTCCCCCTCATATGGAGACCCGGCGGGATGTCCACCCTCGGCGGGATTGAACTCTTCCCAGTACTCGACCTCGCGACACTCAACGACGATATCGACATCACTGTCGGTCTTCACGTTGGTGTTGTTGGCGTAAGAGCCTTTGGCATAGATAGAAAGACTGACCCCATCGAACGCGGCATGGGCGGCGATGGCCTCTTTGATCATTCGTTCGGTAAGTTGCTGCTTCTCCTGCTCCGTGGCGCTGGACGGCCCCGTCCAGCCAGCAAGTTGATCTTCTGTAACCATGCATCTCTCCTTTGGGCGCATCATGAGCTTCTCTGGCGCATCGGTCAACTGATGTCGGCTCAACCGCGCTCGTCCAGTATCGCGTCGAGCGCCGACACTACCCGCGGCACACGACAGCGATCACAACCTATCGGTACATCCGACAGGGGTGAATCGCAGGCCGAAAGTATGTACCGGTGGCCAGACACTTAGCTGGACTCAAACCCTTCTAACGGGCGCTTTAACCCCGGTCAGACGGCAAAACGGGACAAACCGCTGCGCGATCAGCAAAGACCCCATCAATCAAAATAACCCCCGGTTGGAGGTTATTTTTCAGCATGACGCTTATGCTTGGCTGACGTAAACGACCTCTGTTCGAACCATTGGAACCTGCCGTTTACCCCTGGTGAGCTGCGGAAGTTGGCCTCCCCGGCAACCGCGACGATGGTTCGAGCACAATGCCGTCGTACCGCGCCCAGGCGCTGTCGGTGCGGCTCTCCCCGGAAACCGTGGCAGACATCGTTCGGCGATACGAGGAAGGTGAGAGCGCCCGGTCACTGGCCGAAACACTTGGCGTCGCCGCATCGGCGCTCATCAGGCTGCTCCGCGAGAACAACGTCGTGGTCAGGAAGCGGAAGGTGACCGACGCGGAAGCACGACGCATGGCGACGGAGTACCAGGCCGGAGCGACCATGCGGGAAATCGAGGCAATGTTCGGCCTGTCGCACGGAGCAGTACTGCGCGCGTTGCATCGCACCGGCGTACCGTTGCGGCCGAGAGCTCGGAGAAAGCGCTAGCGGTTGGCCCCACCAGTCACGCTGATTGCGTACCCTGCTTCACAGTCGACAACCAAGTTCTGCTCATCTAGGTACTGCTTGAGAGGGCCCTCGTGGTTCGTCGCGTGCGTAAAACCGATCGCCCACGGGTATGCGCCTTCAAAGCTGATCGTCCATGTGGTGTCAGAGAGGAAACCCGGCGGTCGGGCGGTCGGCCCACCCTCAGCAAGCGGAACAGCGGGCGGCTCGGTCATCCATGGACGCCAGTCCCATGTGTTCACGATGAATTCTGATACATACGGAATCAAGCCTTCGACACACGTAGCAAGACCATCCGCAGAGTGATCTGATTGCTGCTGCTCGGCCATTCCGCACCTCCTCGATGTGGTATCGAGATGCTAGCGGATCGGCGTTGGTGGTGCGTCGCGGCCGCTTCCCCTTGCGGTAGGAGTGGGTGAACGTCAGTTTCGATTCAACCCGTGCCGGCGAGTGTCGAGCGCTATCTTGAAGTGGCTCTCCGAGACATCGATCGCCGAGGTCGGCGTTGACGGGTCGAACACCCGCAACAGTGAATAGCGGAAGGTCGACGGATCGAGTCCTCGCAGCTCGACGTTGCCGCCGTGTCCGCTCGTCGCATACACACTCCAGCGCTGGCGGATGTTTTCCTCGCCATCGGCCTTGCCGACATAGTGGCGCCCATCGCGCGTATCGGTGATCAGGTAGATACCGACTACTGAGGAGAGCGCGGTACGCCACGAGGCATAACGGTGCTCACGCATCACCGCCTGGAGTGACGCGTAGTCCAGGACGAGTTGGTCGAACCCCGGGAACGGAACAGGCTCTGCGTCCGCAATGCCCATCACCGGGTAGGTGACGGCCGTCGCGCCGTACATCCACCATCTGCGGGGCGAGCTCCATCCGATCACGAGCCGTCTTCGAAGGTCTGCCATGTGCTCCGACTCGACGAGATCGAATACTCGACGCATCCCATCATTCGAAAGCTCTCCGCGATTCTCCATCACGGACCACAGACGGGATTGGTCACCGCCTTCTTTGACGAAAACGACCCAATAGGGAGGCGGAATCGCCGGGAAGTTCCGTGGATTTGCCGACTGGTTCCTCGTGTACTCGAGAATCTCCGCATCGGTGGAGTCCGCGTGGATGCCTGAGATTCCGCTGCCCTCATGCTCACGCACATACGCGTGCCGGATTACCAGCGCCTCTGAAGGAGCGACTCCTGCATCATGCAGAATCGGGCCAAACGTCAATGCCATCCGACGCACTCCTCCTCTTGCGCTTTCATGCACCCTGCTTGCCAATCATGATTCGACCACCAACGGACGTGAGCTCCTCGGAGTGCTGCGTCGGGGTTCATGCCGTAGAGCTCAAGGGACCTCGACGGCACCATGCTGCTCGGTTTCGCTCTCGATCGCTGCTCGCCGGCTCGCCTCATGCAGCGATCGTTCGCCATCAGGAATGCTCATGTGCTCTGCGAGCATCGATGCGATCCGGCTGGCCGCTTCGGCGTTTGCAGATGCCGGGAATATCCAGCGCACGTCGGTTCTGGGCGTCGTGATGTCAATCGATGCACGATGCGATCGCTGGCTATCGCTACTCGTCCGGACGTAGCGGACGTCGTCGAGCGGGAAAGTCTCCTCGACCTCACCCTGCATGCGGAACGTACGCGCGCCCGCAGTGATGACGCGACGATCCGTAACCGCAACGAGCGTGCAAGACGCAACCTTGTCTACGATCGTGCCCCGCCGCCCATCCTCAAGGCCCGACCAGGCCGCATCAACGCGACGCTGAAGCAAACCCGGGACAGCGTCAACGAACTCGTGCGCGCCGAGCTGATATGGAAACGCGAGTCCGTAAAGCGTCTCGCCGTCCTGCATGAACCACCGCAACACACGGAGATATGTGTCGATATTCAATCCGTCAGGTGCGCACACGGTATCGGGCGCAACGATCTCGGCGGCTGGCGGATGAATTGAGTCGGCCAGAGGCTCGATCGCTGCCAGCAACTGAGCGCAAGTGAGCTTGGCGGCCTTTCCGTCGCGCCGCTTCTTCGTCAGCGGAATGGTCGCTCGTCCGGGAAGTTCCGCGATGATCCGCAGCTCGCGCGTCAACGCCACGAGCAAGTCTCCAGCGTCAGCAAGTGAGGACTCAAACTCGGAGCGCGCGTTCTTGGCGATCACCTCCGCGAGCTGCGCCTCTCCCGCGTTGTTTGCGCCTTCGAGGTGGGCTCGCGATGCGCGAAGCGCTTGGTAGCCCATATGGGCCTTGAGCGAGTGGAGAAGTGCGTTGGCATCGAAGGCGATCGCCTCGGCGTTCGCCTCTAGATATTGGCGTCGGCTTGTGCCGCGCGTGGATCCAAGCTTCCGAGCGTGCGCTTTGATGTTTTGTTTGTAGAGATCAACCTGCTTGTCGAGCTCCTTGCTGCTGCCCGCGACATCTTCCCAGATCAGTCGAGTGACGCTACGAACTTCGGTCGCCTCGTCGATGGCGCGGTCAATCGCTTTCGTCAAGCCGGAAAGTTCTGCCCACTGCTCGCGACGAATCGACTCGAGAGTCTGCGTCGTCAGTGCCATGTTGGCCCGCACGAGACCGGAGACCTCACTGAGTTGCATCTGGATCGCGAGCATCGCGATGGCTGGCCCGATCGCCGCAACAGCCTGCGCGGCGGTCACTCCATAAGGAACAAAGCGGGCCTGCCCTATGAGCTTCCCATTGGCGAACATCGCTCCGAGGCTGGCGCCATCCTTCGCGGCGAGCTGCGCACCGTTGTTGAGGAGGGCCAACGTCGCATCGGTGACGCGATAGAGCCCCTGAGCGCTCGCGACTGCGTTGCCTACGTTTCCAGCCACGGTTGCGAGGTTGCCGACAGTGCCTAGCGCCTGAGACAGACGATCACGATCAGCTGGCGAGATCAATCCCAAGTCGACGAGCTCGAGTCCTTCCGGTACTTGACCGAACAAGACGGCCGTGCCAGGAAGGACCTCTATCAACGCCGTCGATGTGGCCGAAGACAGACCGCCGGAACCATCTTGATCATTTCCGTCAGTTGCGCCGTGTACTTGCACAGAAAGCGCTGCATCGCTGTCTGTCACGGATTCGTCTTCTGGCATCGCCGCTCCCCAGGTACCTACTCGGCCACATGCCGACATTCAGGACAGTAGTGCAGAGTGCGGACAATTCGTTCGCCCACGCTCATCTAGCGAAAGGAGGAAGCGCCTGGTGTTCGCTGACTGGTTCCGCGTGTACTCCAAGATTTCCGCGCCAGTGGAGTCCGCGTGGATACCCGGAGATCCGCTGTCCTCAGGTTGGGCTACACATGCATGACGAACCACTAGCGCGTCCGACAGGTCGATGACGGCGTTGAGCAGGATCGTGCCGAGCGTTAGAGCGATCAGCTGCGCTCCCTACTTACGTGTTCTGCGGGGGGAGAGAGAGTCCCTGTGGTCATCAGGATGCCACTGTGATTACAGGTCCGAGTCCGGCGCGAATCGATGCCGGCAGAGTCCGCAGTGTGAAATCGGTGACCGACCACTGCGCCTCTTCAATCGGGATGGCACAGAGCGCCTCGACGACTTCCGTCGCCCCCTCCTTTGACTTCACGCCTTGCAGTAGGCCGACGAGTACATCGCGCACGTGCCAGCGGTTGTGGTGGGCGCCGAGGCGAGCAAGCCCGAGCACAACCTTGCCAAGTACTTTCGGATCACCGGTAGTCTCCGCGAGCCGACGCATGAAGTTGGCGAGGGTGTCGCAGTACTCGAACGAGAAGCCGTTCGTCGAGACGTAGGCACAGAAGCGGTCGACCACACGCAGAAACGCACCGGAGTCGCGGCCCCACAAATAGGTGATCGATGACGCGCTCATCCACGGAATCACTCGGATGAGAGCGCTCATGTCACTCTCATCCGTTTCGTCGAGAGCGAGCGCCCAGTCCATGACCTCCACGAGGTCCTCCGGGCTTGGCTGCCCGAGAAGACGATCTCGGAGCCGCTCGGCCTGCTCCTCGCGTGATTCCCAATCCTGATGAACGGCCTGAGTCCCGATCGTCCGCTCTAGTGCTTCGAGGAACTCGGAGACCGATTGGTAGCGAGCGGCCGGGAGGTTCGCGATGGCCTTCTCGATGACTGGCCGAAGTACGCCTGGAGGTATCTCCGCGTTCACCGGCCACTCGCCAGTGGCGAGCTCCTGGAGGACCTTGCCAAGGCTGTAGACGTCGGACAGGTGGTTTGCGCTGCGGGCAGCCTGCCATTGCTCGGGCGCGGTGTAGACCCAAGACCCTAGGCCTTGGCGAAACGTCGATGTGAGCGGATCTGTATCCCGTTCAGCCTGAACGGCGAGGCCGAAGTCGGAGATCGCCCAGGTGTCGGCCTCGGTGTCGGCATCCTTGAGGCGCAGCACGTTCCCGGGCTTCAGGTCGCGGTGGAAAATGCCCTGCGCATGGATGTACTCGAGCCCAGAGCAGATCTGCCGCATGATGTCCACGATTAGGGGTGGGTTCTGGCCGATGGCCTGCACGTAATCCGCGAGGCTGCCCTGGGCTAGCGGCATGGCGTACCAGATCTCGCCTCCGACAGTCTCTCCCTGGGCGAGAACGCGCACCACGTTGGGATCCGACAGCTTCTCCATGATCCGCAGCTCACGCTGAAACCGCTTGATCGCCTCTTCTTCGACACCCTCAACGTCGCGCAGCACCTTGACTGCGACGGTGACGCCGGTCTTCTTGTCCGTCGCTCGATAGACATCAGCGAAGCCACCACGGCCGATCGCAGGATACTCCAAGATGAAGCGACCGCCGAGCAGACGACTGACATCCTCAGCTTTGGGCCGCCCCGCACCGCTCTTGCGCAGGCCCGAGCTCGCCCACTCGGCTATGACGTCCAGATCCCAGATTGGCCCCTGTGCGATTTCGCCGATGGGGTCAGGGAAATCTGCGCGCTGGCGCAGTACCGTCACGCGAGAGGCAGAGACGCCGAGCGCCTTCGCTACTTCGCTCGATCCGCCGAGTCGCATGAAAGCTCCTTAATGGTTGCCGACACTTAACCATATCAGACATATGGTTGCGCCTGGTTCACCATTACTGAGGGGTGTCATCTACGATGTCACGAGGCCCGAAGGCGGCAGCCTCGAATGCCGCCAGTGTTCCCGCGGAGGTACTCGGCAGCTCGCGCAGGTGGCGCCTGACGGAGGCGAAGGACCCGATAAGCGCCGACCACGATTCGGCGTCCCCCGGGATCGGGACGCGAATCTTCTTCACCCCGTCCATATAGAGGCGTCGTCGTACCGCGCCGCGGCTCTCGCGGACGATCTCCGCCTTGCCCTGCTCACTCTTGAGGAACATCAGCAAGAACTCCTCATCGAAGGGAGCATCCTCTGCGAGTCGGAAGACGGCGTAGTCGGGGCTGACCCATCCCGCCTCGTCCTCGCGCCGACAGAGCGCAATCGATCCGACATTGACACGCATGGGGTTGTAGACAAAGTCTCCAGGACGCAGCTGGCGGTAGCGACTCGTGTCTTTGGCAGGCTTGCCCTTGAACGGGGCGAGGCCACCCTCGTTACTGACTCCAACGAACCGGTCAGGCTCCGTGCGGCCCGCACGAGCACCAGACTCGACGACCCATTCGCCGATTGGCTGCGCCTCCACGAGGGGATATGAGTCAAGCGAGCCGTGTGCCGTGGCCAGCGCGTCGGTCAGGTCGAGGAGCGTGCCGAGTCGAGCGCGGAGCGCTTCGATTCGTTCCCCTGCGACCGCACCATCGGTGATCAGCGACGCGTTCGGCCACGGGATGTCGAGGTCGTAACCACTGTCGACGATGGTGTCGTAGTCGACCTCCCACGAGTACTCATTGGGCACCCCGTCGACAAGCCAAGCCTCGACGCCTCTGAGCACGTCCTTGGTGAGTGGGTTGGTCTTGCTGTAGGAGCGTTTTCCCGGAGGAGTCGGTACCTGGTAGTAGCGCACCGTGCTCGTGCGACCCCCCTTGGAGAAGAAGATGAGGTTGGTGCGCGTATCTGCTGCTGTCGGGAAGACGCCGGTCGGGAGTCGCACGATGGCGGACACCGTGAACTCGTTGAGAAGCCGACGTCGAACGGTCGAGAACGCCGTCTCGGTGCGGTACAGGATGCCGTCGGGCAGGACGATGGCGGCACGCCCTCGGTCGCGGAGCTTCGCCATGCAATGCTGCAGGAACAGCAGCTCCGTTGCCGCGGACTTACTCGGGAAGTTCTGCTGCACCTGCGGGTTCTCGGTGCCGCCGAACGGTGGGTTGGTCAGGATGACGTCGAACTGCTCGCTCGGGCTGACATTACGCGCATCTTGCTCGAGGGTGTTGCGCCTGATGATCTGCGGATCCTCCACGCCGTGAAGGATGAGGTTCATCGTGCCGACCAGGGCCGCGATCTCGCCGGACTCTTGACCGAAGAATGAGGCCGAGTTGAAGACGTCCTTCTCCTCAACAGTGCGCGCGGCGCCGTCGAGGTGCTGCGCCGATCCCACGAGGAATCCCGCCGACCCCGAGCACGGGTCGTAGATGCGCTCGCCAAGTTTCGGATCGATGATCCGAACCATCGATTCGACGACGGGCCGCGGCGTGTAGAACTCCCCTGACCATCCTGCGTCGGCAGTCTGTGCGAGCAAGGACTCGTAGACGACACTCATGGCGTGGTGGTTGTCGAGCGCGTGGAAGTCAATGGAATCGACGATCGCCACGACCTCCTTCAGCGAGTAGCCCGACTTCATGACGGTGCGCACCTCGGCGAAGATCGCCGCGAGCCGCTCGGCGCGGGGGCTACCGCTGAGCTCCCGAAGATAGGGCAGGAGCTCGTCCGTTACGAAGACGATCAGCTCGTCACCCGTGAGGTCTCGGCTCCGAGCCCAGGACGCCCAGCGGTACTTGCCAGCAATGAGCGGCGTATAGGCCGAGCCGTCGATGCGGGCCACCATCTCGCGCGTCTCCTCGAGCGAGTCGAAGACCTTGAGGAACATCAGCCAGGTCAGCTGCTCGAGGTACTTCAGTGCGTTCTTGGTGTTGTCGTCGGCCCGCATCTTGTCGGATGCAGACTTGATCTTGGCTTGCAGTTCGGAGAGCGTCATGCGTCAGTTTCTGAGGTGAAGAGTGCGGTCAGGATGGAATCAAGGAAGGCGGCGACCTGCTCCGGGCCGCCGAGCAGCTTGGCAACGCCGAGGACGCCTCCCCAATCGGTGGCGAACGGAGACAGACTGAACAGCTCGCTCGTCGACACCTCGTTGGTGCCGCCGATGCGGAACTTGTCGAACACCGCCGACAGCAAGCCGTCAGGAAGTGACGGGGAGACGCCGGCGAGCGCGTGTGCCGCGGAGGACGCACGGGCATCGCGGCTCGCCATCGACGCGTCGAAGGCAGCCGCCGCGAAGAGGTCGTAGGCATCCACGTCGGCGCGGCCGAGCACGAGACCCAGCAGTTCCGGGGTGATCTGCCGCATGGCGAGCTCCTCCTCGAAGGCCACGCGCTGCGGTCGCGACACCCATAAGTCGTGAAGGGCACCCAGGGAATCCACCCGCTCACGGATCGCCGTCCGCGCCCGGCCGAGGTACTCGGGGACGGGAAGGATGTGCCCGTTACCGAGGTCCACTTCGATCTCGTCCGCGATGAGTACCTCCACGCCGGAGATGCGCACGCGGCGCTCACCAACTGCAGGTTTACGCAGGGCGACGACGAGCGACGTCGCGTCGCTGGACGTCGTGTCGACTCGAAGATGGCGTCGGGTGAAGCCCGTTGCCGCGATGAACACATCGAGCGCTGCGGCCGGGAGGTCGCCGATCGCGAAGCTTCCAGCATTATCCGTGCGTGCCTCCGCCAGCAGACGGCCACGAAGGCGGACAGAGATGGTTGCTCCAGGGATCGCCTCGGCCAGCTCCTCATCCTGCACGTAGCCGGCGATCGCTTCCGTGCCGGTCGTCGGCCCGTCCACGACAGGCGTTGACGGAAGATCCCAATCGTCGAACAGACGAGTCGCATTGGTGTAGTCGATCACCCGGAAGAAGGTCTTGCCGGTCAGGGGATCCAGACGGCTGCCACGGCCGATGATCTGCTTGAACGTCGTCACCGACCCGATCGGCTTCATGAAGACGATGTTGCGCACAGAGGGCGCATTGACACCTGTGGACAGGAGATCGACGGTTGTAACCACCACCGGCTCGCTCGAGCCAGCGAGTTGGAACTGTTCGAGAATGTGCTGGGCGTCCCGCTCTTCGCTGACGATGCGGGCGGCGTAGAGATTCTTGCCGGTTTCCGAACCCAGCAGTCGCTGCATTTCATTCCGGACCAGTTCAGCGTGCTCCATCGTGACGCAGAAGACCATCGTCTTATCCAGCGCTCCGTACGTCCGAAGTGTCGCAGCCAGGTGCTCGCACAGCGCGCGCGTGCGGTCAGGCACGACAATCTCGCGTTCGAAGTCACGCATGTCATAGACGTCCCGTGGGGTGGTGCCCTCCGGGACGATGAGCTCGGCGCCACGCTCGACTTCATCGCCTATGACGAGTCCGTCGTCAACGGACGTCGACACGCGGAGGACCTTGTAAGTAGCCAGGAAGCCGTCATCGATTCCCCGACCAAGCGAGTACTCGTAGATGGGCCGTGGCTGCCCCTGGTCGTCGGCATTCTCCGATGCGAAGAATGCGTAGGTGTCGATGGAATCGTCCTGCTTCGGCGTCGCCGTCATACCGAGGTGGAAGGCGCTCGAGAAGTGGTCGAGGATGGCACCCCAGTCTCCGTAGCCGCTTCTGTGACACTCGTCGATGATCACGAGGTCGAAGTAGTCGGCTGGGTACTGCTCGTAGACGTGCGCTCCGCTCGGAGAGGTGGCATAGAGCGACTGATAGATCCCGAAGTGCACGTCCCGCTGGAGCGGGACTTGCCCGTTCGCGACTACCCCGCGTCGGTCCCCGAGCGCCCCGAACTCATTGAAGGCCTGATCGCGCAGGCTGACCCGATCCGCGATGAAGAGCACCCGCTTGGCATACCCGCTGGCGAGCAACTTGTGCACGACGTTGTAGGCAATGAAGGTCTTGCCGGTACCCGTCGCGAGTGACAGAAGTGCCCGATGGCGTCCACGCAGCATCTCGCCAATGGATGCCGAAACGGCGCGTTCCTGGTAGTACCGCATCGATGGAGCTCCAGGCAGCGAGAATGCCGGCTGGAGAAGGGGGTTCGGGACGCTGTTTCCCCGCGGGGTAGTGACGGTCTCACCGCGCCATGGTTCGGTCGACTCCCACCGCGCGAGGAGCTCTGCGGCCGTGGGGAAATCCTTGAGCCGACGGACCACCCCGTTGCGCAGATCTTGCTCGACGATCTCGTGTCCATTCGTTGACAGTGCGAATGGTGCCGAGACGTCGAAAGCGTACGCCAGCGCCTGCTGTAAACCGGCACCCGGCGAGTGCGATTCATCCTTCGCTTCGAGAGCGGCCAAGATCGGACCGCGGGCTTCCGCGCGCAGCACGTAGTCGACGAATTGCGGGTCGTCGCGCACCGTCTGCTCCCCCAGAAGACGCAGCTTTCCCGGGCGGTAAACGTACTCTTCCTCAATTTGCGACGGAACCCAACCAGCCGCAGCCAGCATCGGATCGATGAGCTGTGTGCGGGTATCTCGCTCCGTCAGGGCCATAGATGAAGTCTGCCACATCGGACCAACACTTGGCAACAGACCAGTATGGTCTGTTGCCCCTTCCTTAGGTTTCGAGAGACGCCGGGCGTTGATGCGTGTCGGCACCCGCGCACGAATCGCCACTGCTGGAACTTACTCGGCCGCCTAGATCACGGTAACGCGCGCCTCCGACGGTGGCCGCCACTGACCGTGTCCGCCGCGATGCGTAGGCGGATAAGGCACCGAGTCCAGGTGGCGTACATCGACATCTTCGAGCTGATCCAGAAGCGCGCGGGCGAAACGGAGTTGGCTGGCGTCAGGTAGTCAAACGTCACGTCAGCTTGCGCGTTCACCGCTATACGATCGGTGGGGCGCAGCCGGGAACCAGCATCCCGCACGGCGCGAAATGTAGGAGGACCCGAGTGATCGTCTTGACAGTGCTCGAGCAGACGCGTGACTACGTGAAGCCGTTCGAGCACACGACGAACGGCTTCACGACGCACTGGTGGCGCGATCGAGCTGGCACGGTTGGGTCGAAGCCGAACGTGGAACTGATCAGTTTTGTCGAAGGCGAACAGGAGGTGGCCCGTGCCGAAGTTCACACGCGGACACCCTTGCACGCGGAGTACGCGGGGTTGTCGGCACCCCATGAATTGGTCGAAGTTGTGTTCTTCGAGGTTCGCGCGGACCGGCGATGCGACGGAGCCGGGACTGCAGCGGTCCGGCTGCTCGAACAGCGATATCAAGGCCAGCCACTGTTCGCGTTCTCCGAGAACGCAGACGCGTTTTGGGACAAAGTAGGTTGGAGGCACTTCCCACGTACTGACGGCGATCTGGCGTACCGCCCACTCTTCGTCAGTGTCGGGTCGCGCGGCTAAAGCACTTGGCCCGCGCCCGCGTCGGTAGCTTGATGGGTGTGCAGACGAACGAGAACACGAAAAGGCCAGGATCGTGTGGATCACACGCGCCGAAGCGGGGAGCATCGCGCCGGGGCTGACGAGTGCCCGCCTGGACTACATTCGGCGAGAAGCGCCGTACTCGTCACGGATCACTGCACCGCCTGCTCGTGTCCTCAGCGACGGGGAGGTTATCTACGACGAGCTCGCGCTTCGGCGCTGGCTGGAAAGTACGGTGTCGTTCGAGTGGGTGCACGGCCACTTCGGCGCGTACCGCGCACAGCCGACGAGCGATCGCCGCTACATCTTTCAGGATGCGGATCTCGAAACGCTCAGACACGGGCGTACATCAACTAGGGACAACTGCACGAGCTTATGCCGACGCTGCCACTGTGGCGAGCCCGCGACCTTCGGTTTCGGGCCGTCGGGCCTCGATTCCTAAAACCAACACCCCACACCGTCGTCTACATAGCCGAGGAATCTCTCGACTAGGCGCACGGCGTCGGCAACTTCGCTGACCCTATACCTGATCACCTCGACCGCTCCGGACAGCCGTACACGCCGCTGGTTCGTCCCCAAGCGTCGGCATGACCGTCACGGGAATGCTTCCAGCGCTGGGTCAGGTCTGCTCGAGCGCTGCTTCCTCGTCTGATCCTCGCAACTTCCAGATCGGCCAATTCTTCATTTCATCGAGCGTCTCGTCGGGCAGCCGCTCGACTAGGTAATCGGCCTCGGAGCGATCTCCGAGGAGCAGCCCGCATGCCACCTCAAGCTCGGCGGCCCGTGGACCTCCATCACGAACGACCGATCGCCGTAGCTCACGAATTGCTCCCAGATCCTGAGCTGACAGGGGCGCGATGCGCCAGCGAATCTGCCACCGATTGATCAGGTGAATGGGAATTGCTCCCTCATGCTCGATCACCCAGTCGTTGAGGGCTTCGGCGGCGTCAAGGAACTCTTTCGCGCGCCGCTCGCTGGCGTCGGCTGCGTTCAGGAGCGCCAACACCTGATGGTTCGCAAGGTTCGCAGTGCGCTCAGCATCGACGATCGCGTCGTAGGCCTTGACGATCGACTCGAGCCGCAGGTTCAGAATGGTCGGCAGGTCTTTCTTCTCGAGGACGTCATAGACCGTGACCGGGAATGCTCTCGTTGGGTCGTCGTCATCGGCGGACCAGCGGAAGAGATGCGGTGCTTGCGGGTCGAATGGATCGACGAAACGCCACTTGCCAGGGGCGTCACCTTGAAGGATGACGAGCATCACTGCTCCGCGACCGATGCTGAACATGCCTCTGGCCACCTCCCCATCGGGGTTGGAGACCTGTTCCCCAAGGACCAGGGCGCGATGGAGGGTGTGGACGTTCCGAATCTGGATGTCGTCTACCGCGTCGAGGTCGACGAGGGAGCCGTCGATGTTCAAGTGTTCGAAGAGCTCGTCCATCAGGTGGATCAAGTTGAGCTGACGTCGAAGCTCGGCGAGGTCGGTCTCGCTGGAATCGCTGATCACTCCTAGCGGCGTCGACTCCTCGTTGACTTCAATCGCGCCGGTCGCGAGGAAGCCTTCGATGAAGCGCGCGGCCTTGAGACGATCTGCGAAGCTTCCTTCCTCCGAAAAGGCAAAGTTCCATAGTCTCTGCTTATCGCTTTCGGTCATCGTGAGGCTGAGACCGGGGGCGAGCTTCACGACGATCGAGTGCGGGGAAATCTGCTGGCGCGTCACCTGCGTGTAACTCACGCCGCCAGCAGAGATTATGGCGTCGAAGGGCTGCTCCATATACAGCCCGGGGAAGATATGAAGCTCGCCTCCCAGGGGGATCCGCATCCCGCCTTCGGTGACCAGCTCCACTGCGTAATCCAAGTTGCGCGGGCGAAGGACGACAGGTTCATCGAAGGTGAGGTCGCTGAGCGTGTGAACCGTGATGCTCTGCATCTTCTGGAACAGCTCAGGTTCAAAGCCGAGTGACGGATTCTGGTCGCGCGTCTTCAGAGCGAGCGCGACGATTCGTTCAATCTCGTTCGGATCGTTTCGAAGCTTCTTGAACGTGACAGCAATCTTCGCCTGCTCCTCCGAGGCGCTCCGCAGATAGTCCTCGATAGCGAACGGCGACAGGATCGCAAAGTAGGGGGTACAGCGCTTGCCCTGCCGGTCGACAGGCACGTAGAAGTAGAGGACGCCTGAGTCCCTCTGAAAGCCAAGGAGGTCAGTCCGATCGATGCCGAACGTCAACTCATTCTGCAGCTTCCCGGAGCGAGTGCGTCCCTTGACTTGCACGGGAACGCGTCCGTGGAAGTCCGACTTCCTCTGTCCCAGCGCTCCGTACAGGTCGATATGACCGTCCGTGAAGGGCGTCTTGTCGTTCGACGCGATGAAGGCTTTGAGATGGGTGCAGCGCGCGATCATATTCTGGATCTTCGCGACGGCCAGGGCTTCTACGTCCACGACTCCATCCTGGCAGGAGCGTCGGACACCAACGTCGGATCTCAAGTCGCGTTGCAAAGTGAAAAACGGCGACCGCTCCAGCCGAGAGCGCATGGGTCTCGAGGCTGGGCAGTCGCCGCCATAGTGGATGAGTTGGTGTGAATCAGGCGGCCTCGGCGTCGCCATCGACAGGAACGACTCGCGTATCCGTGACCTCCGGCATCCGTTCGAGGAGCACCATTGCCCAGACGATCGCTTCCCAGTAGTCGGGATAGATCGTCTCGTTCCGGCACCACGCAGCATCGCCGACGGTACGCACCTCAACGCCGTAGCATCGCGGCGAGAGTAGCAACTCCCGCACAGCTGTCGGCAGGTCGGTGTTGTTGCCGTCCCGGCCGGGCAAGCCGATCAGCACGGCATCTCCGACGAGCATCGCCTTCTGTCGCGCTTCGGGGACGTGATACCACCATAGGAACGAGGCTCGGCTGTTGATCGGCAGGTGCCGGAGCAGTCCTTCCTCGTTGACATAGATGGTGACCCCGAAGTCGAGCAGATCGACGGCTTCGATCCATCCGCCGACTGCAACCTGGTAGTCCTCCAGCTGCGCGAAGTTGCGCAGCTCGAGCGGCGATTCAGCATCCGCAGGGATGACGATTCCTTGAACCATCGTTCCCACCTCCTTACTGTTGTCGCGGCCGAGAACCTGAATGGTTCTCTGGCAAGCCGCGGGGCAGCAACGAGGGCAGGGAAGTGATTCCGGGCAGCTGCCCGGGGAGAGCGTCCCCAAACGCTCAGATCCCCGGGACAGCCGCCCCTCTCCCCCAGTGAGAGGGAGCCTTGTGTGTCAGGCGGAGCCTGACTTGGCACGCGGAGCCTTCGCTCCAGCGTCGCCGAAGATGGCCTCGATCGCAGACTGCTTGGTCTTGGCCTCGCGGTCGATCTCGGCGCGCACCGTCTCGGCCCTGGCGAGCACCTTGGGGTCGGCCTTGCTGGTCTCGACCCAGGCCTCGAGGGCGATACGGATCTCTTCGGTGACGGAGCGGTCGTTGAGCTGGGCGATGACGTCCAGCTGCGCCCGCAACCCGTCGGTGATGCGAACGCTGAGCGGTCGCGTGGGGCCGAGTGCCGACATCGGCACCTCGGCAGGGTTGTTCTCACTCATAGTGAGCCCTCCTCATCGGGAGCGGCCGGCGAACCTGGATGGTTCTCCTGCAAGCCGCATGCCGACGAGGAGCGGATCTCTGAGTATGAAGTCGTCGTCTTGAAAATCAATACCTGTTGTCCATTCCGCAACGCCCGACCACCGTTGGGCCGCTGGAGACGCTGTCCCCGAACACTTCAACGGCGCGCGATCCTGAGTTTGCGCACGCTTCTCCTCAACTGGCGGCGCCGGGCTCGCTCGATCCGGGAAGCGCGCTCGTTGACGGAGTCCGACACGAGCGGCAGCGGCTTCAGCATGAACCGGCCGGCCACCGCAAACGGAGGCCACGCAAAGCCGCGACCCTTCCGTCCGAGTGGCGATTGGATGAACCGTCGAGCAGAAGGAACTGCCGCTCGGCAACCCGCGACGGCGTTCTAGAGGCCCTCATCTAGGTCAGAAAAATTGCGTCCATGGTTACTTGTACGGAACGACGCGGATCTCGACTTCGGCCTGAATCGTCGCACCGACGCAATCAGGCACCGGCTCGTCGCGTCCGGTGTAGATGACTTCGAACTCGTATCCGCTCCCGCGGTCGATCCGCTTGCCGACGAGGTGGTTCTCGAGTTTGGCCTGCACACCGGCGCGGCTCGCCCCCGTGCACTCCGGACCACCCTCGACACGCAGATAGGTGATCTCGGCAGCCGAGATCTCGACCGCGGTGTCCTCGCGATTCTCCGCCGGATAGACAGCGACGATTTCGGACCCCTGCGCCACTTCCACGCCTGGAGCACGCTCCACGCCGATCTCCGTTCCTGCAGTCGTCTCACGGTCGGAACCGCTGAAGATTCCCGGCGCGAAGACCTGCAGCACGACGAAGACGATCCCCGCGACTGCGAGGACAAGCCATGTGATGGGTCGTTTGAGCCAGTCGCCGAGCGTGTCCACGTTCTTGTCCGTCATGGTTGTCCCTACCTGGCCGACACTAGTGCAATCAAATCAATGTAGCCGATGGGTGCCCGCATCAGCATTCAAGCAATCAGCACTTTTCACTATGCGTCGACAAGCCTCCAAGGAAGCGTGAAGTGCGACCTGCGACGTCACGGCCTTGGTGGATTCAACGCCGAACATTAGTAGCCACCCACCGGGACGATGCACCCCCCGTAGGATGCTGGAGAGTCGGCCCATCGCCCAGTGATGGACCACACTCTCGACTACGCCAAATCACAAGCTCGGACGCCACCGGATGAAGGTTGCAAGCCACGCGCCCAAGATAAGGGCGGCTAGAGCAGAGATCGACCAGATTGACGACTCAAGTACGACACCCAAGGTACTTATGGCCGATTCCAATTCGCCTTCTTCGGCTTGTGACTCATTCGGGAGCATGACGAGCATGAACGCCACCGCTACAAGCGCCAACGCTGCAAGCGCAAGAACAGACCGGTACAGATTGACGGCGAATCGGACTTTGAAATGCGCCGTTGGCCGCGCAGCATACAACCCGATCAGCGCTGGCGCGAAGAGCAGGAGAGCAACAACGGCCGCTTTAGCACTGCTGTCCAGTCCTGCGACTTGGTTGCGAAGGACGTCGAGAATGACGAGCACCGCGACCACGAAACAAAGTGCGATAATCACGGGCATGACGAGCTCGCCTGAGAGCCGACACTCGACTACGACTCGCCCCAGGGTTCTCGCGAGATCCTCCTTGCCCTCGCGGAGGAGTTCGTTTCGTTCATATCGCGCGTTGGCCACGACTTGACCCGCGGTGAACTTGATTGATCCACGCGCCTCTGCATCTGCATAGCGACGTTCCCCGGCGCGAGTGCGGAACTCCGCAGAGACAACCTCAAGGCCCTCCGGGATGTCGACGCGCACCTGGTGAGAGGGCCCGGCGGGATGAGCATCTAGTGGATAGTCGAAGCTGGCCCTCGGCACGATTCCCGGGCCCTTCCAGCGAGCCGCGAGTGGATCGCTGGAAGTTGACGTTGAACGTAGGCTCACTTTTACGAGGGACAAGCGATCCTCCCCCCGAAGTGCAGCTGAGACCATGCCTCGGTCTAGCGGAAGGGCGACCGCGAAAATGTAGTCAGAGTCTCCGATACGTACGCCGGACTCGCCTTCAGGCGCCGGCGGCGGTTTGGCTCCAGCCACAACGGTCGATTGATAGTACTCGGCATAGGACCCCGCCCTCAGTGCACTCCACCAGGACATCGTGGACTTTGCAGCAGCCTCCGCAAGAAAGGAGTTCTCGCTTCGCTTCAAGAGGTGAAGGGATCGGCCGTCTGGGCCGAAGATGTCGACTCCAGCGATGATCTCCCGCGGCAAGACAAGGAGCGGCAAAAGTACTTGGGATGAGATAAGAATTCCGCATCTCTGCGCGAGGAGAATGACGCGAGAGAGATGGATATCGAAGCTAATCCGCCGCACCAACTCCGTACTAGAAGGTGACGAGACGTCATCTATTCGTCGACGGATCCAGTAGTCGGGGTCGTCCAGGAGTCGCTGAATAAATCTCCCGTACGTTCGCGACTTAAGGAAAGATGCGCTTCCAGAACGGATCTTCATCGAAGACGTCAGTAAACCGTAGGACTACCGACAAGCTTCAGGTAGCGGATGTAGCTGATGTGCCGCCCTTTGTGCTCGATCTTAATATCGGAGAGCTTCGCGTACGCATACTGCTTAGTTCGCGCATTATAGAATGACAGATGAGGCGCTGAAGGCCGGGACCGTCGAATGATGGCGTCGTCGATGAGAAGGTGATCCCCGTGGTAGTCGAGCTCGACCAGCTCTGACATCGCGTGGGTGTTAGACATTTTCGCCCCCTCCGGAGGAGGCGGAAGATCGAGTTCGCGCCAACATCGGATTGCCTGATCTCCAAGCATTCGCTGAAGGCACTTCAAGATTGGACGCGATTTGCGTTCCGGATCCGAATCTTGCGGTGGGTACCTGTCCATTACGTCGCGTATTATGCACGATGCCTCCGGTCTTTGTCAACAGTTGTTGACGTCGGCGAAGCTAGGTCAACCTCGCAGGCGTTGTGGGAACCCATCGGGTCCCGCAGAAACACCACGGTACCAGCGAGCCCTGCGGTAGAGACAGCATCCTCCAGGTTCGGGGTTACATCAGCCAGACGACTCATGGCCTGATGCTAAAGCAATGCACCGACACTCGCCCAGCAGAAACTCCGACATCGAATCACATTCGTGTGATTCGCGGCTGCGGCCACACACCCACGCTCACGGCACCACCGGCGCTCCGTAGGTCGAAGCAGCTGCTCGCTCCCGCTGCGATCCACGTGCCAGCTTACGACGCTAAGGGCGGCACGGACCTGTTGCGCTGTGATCACCTCGGGGACCACAAAGGAGTCAGCCCCTTATTGGGTCAGCTTCACGAAGTACTCGTATCGGTCCCCCGGAGATGAACTCGAGACGTACTCGACTGGTCTCCCAGACGTGTCACTGGTCCAGCGATTGATGGTGAGCAGCGGAAAACCTGCAGCTACCCCGAGCGCGGCAGCCTGGTCAGGAGTCGCCGCCTCAGCCCGGATCTTCTCGCTGGCCTCCTTCACGTAGACGCCTCGCTCAGCAAAGAGCGCATAGAGCGACTGCGTGCGAGCGAGTTCCGCAGCCTCAAGTTGGGCGCCGATCTCGTCCGGCACCCAGGAGACCATGAGGCAGAACGGTCTGTCGTCGTTGAGTCGAAGTCGCGAGACGCGCCAGAGGTGCGCGCCGGGCAGAAAGTCGGTGGCGTTGAGAGGCGGCGAGGGATCGGGATGGATCGCAATGTCACGGATGCCGGGCTTCAGTCCGAGATCGCGCATTAGGTCGGTAAAACTGCGGAGGTCTCCGAGCGTATGAGTCATACCCTGCTCACTGACGTAGGTGCCCGATCCACGCTGGCGCCGTAACAGGTTGACCTGGGTGAGAACGTGGAGCGCTTGACGCACCGTATTGCGGCTGACGCCGAAGAGCTTTCCCAGCTCCAGCTCACCGGGTAGGCGCTCGCCGGGCTTCCACCGACCGTCAGCGATCTGCCGTCGCAGATCATCGGCGATCTGTTGATATGCCGACTTAGTCATGGTGCCACCTTGCCACAGGATTCATGTACCAACATCTATTGAAAGTTGTACCCACAACTTGATAGGTTCTGTCTCGTCCGCACGATGCAAGTCACGCGAGTCATCCCTTCGTTCAACGAATAGAGAAGAGATCGTCATGCAACGCCACCGCTTCTTCCGCCGCACCGCTGTCACGAGCCTCACCCTCCTCGCCGGCCTTGGTCTACTTGCCGCGTGCACAGCGCCCGACTCCTCAAGTTCACCGGAGGCAACCTCCGGCAACGGTGATGGCGACATCCGCATTGCCTTCGTCTCGCAGGTTGAAGGCATCCCATACTTCTCCGGGTTCAAGGCCGGCGCCGACAAGGCTGCCGAAGAGTTCGGGGTCTCGTACACGCAGTCTGGACCGGCGAAAGCCGACTCTGCCGAGCAGAAGCGCATCGTCGACGGTCTCGTCGCTCAAGGCTTCGACGGCATCGCGATCTCGCCACTCGACCCCACTTCGATGGATGGTTCAATCGCCGCCGCCTCCTCCGCCGGCCTCGCAGTGATCACCTCCGACGCGGACGCGCCGAACAGCGAACGAACGGTCTTTGTTTCGCAGGCGAGCGACGAGGAACTCGGTCAGACCGCTATGGACCAGATTGCTGAGCAGTCCGACGGAAGGGGCCAGTACGCGATCGTCTCTGGCGCTGCCGATGTCGCAACCTTCAACTCCTGGTCGCAGGCAGCCATCGACCACCAACTCGCCGAGTACCCCGACATGGAGCTCGTGGGTGGCATCCGCCACACTGCCGACAGCGCCGAGGCGCTAAGGGAAGCACAGGACCTACTGACCGCCTACCCGGATCTCGTCGGCATCATCGCGGTACCGTCGACAGCTGTCCCCGGCGTTGCACAGGCGGTACAGAACGCGGGCAAAGCTGGCGATGTTGCGGTGACCGGTTTCGGCAGCCCGAAGACCGTCGCTCCGTTCATTGCCTCAGGCGTTATGGAGTCCAGCGTGCTTTGGAACGTCGAAGACCTCGGCTACCTCACGGTCTGGGCCCTTGCCCAGGTGATCGAGGGCAATGAGTTCGCAGCAGAGAACGACGTGCCGGGTCTCAAGGACCCCGTCCGGTACGACGAGGCCACCCAGACGCTTCTGCTCGGTGAGCCGACTGTGTTCACCAAGGAGAATGTCGATGACTTCGACTTCTGACCCGTCCGCGCTCCTCACGGTCAGTGGGGTTTCGAAGCGGTTTGGTGCAGTCGTCGCGTTGGAGGATGTCTCCCTCGAAGTCAGGCGAGCGGAACGCCTGGCGATCATGGGAGAAAACGGAGCGGGGAAATCCACGCTCATGAAGCTCCTCGCGGGGGTCTACAGCCCCGACGAGGGGTCCATGAGCCTCGACGGCGAACCGTACGCTCCTGTCGATCCGCACGCGGCTCTCGCCTTTGGCGTGTCGACCGTGTACCAGGAGCCGGCGTTCTTCGCGCATCTCTCTGTGATTGAGAACTTGTTCATGGGGAATCTGCCACGCACCCAGATCGGGTCAGTGGACGCTAGAGCGATGCGAGGTGAAGCCACGACGCTCCTCCGCCGACTCAACCTGCCCGAGCAGCTCCTCGATAGGAAGATGGGCGAGTTGTCCCTAGGGGAGCAGCAGCAGGTGCTCATTGCCCGTGCGGTGCGCGTCGATGCTCGAGTCCTCATTCTCGATGAGCCGACTTCGATCCTCACGCGGGCGGAGTCCGAGCGCCTTTTTGAGATCGTCGACACTCTTATTGCCGCGGGCACTTCGGTTGTATCGATAACCCATCGCTTTGACGAACTCGAGCGCTTGGGCGACCGGTTCATCGTTCTCCGTGATGGGAAGTTCGTTGGCGAGACCGACGACCCCGCTCAGGAGCCCCTATTGAAGCTGATGGGAGGGCGTTCCGGGGCAGCCCTTGTGCCGCTCGCGGCTGAGGATCGCCCGCCACTCCCTGAGGGCACCGCACCTGCACTGACGGTCAATGAGCTCACAGTAGAAGGCCAGTTCGCCGACATCTCCTTCGAGGTGTTCCCGGGGCGCATCACGGGGCTCTATGGGCTCGTTGGTGCTGGCCGTAGCGAGGTAGCGCTCACGATCTTCGGAGCGACCGGGATCAGTTCCGGCACGATGACCCTGGCCGGGCGCCCGTTCGCACCACGAAGCACCCGGGACGCGCTCAATCACGGTGTCGCCTACGTGCCCGAAGATCGCAAAACGCAAGGCGTCTTCCCGTATATGAACGTCACCGAGAACCTCACCGCGTCCACGCACGAGAAGGTCACCACCACCGGGGTCATCCGTGTCGCCAAGGAGCAGCGCTTCGTGGCGTCCTGGATCTCTAAGTTCTCCATCAAGACAGCGACCAGTCGCGCTGGCATTCTCACCCTGTCGGGTGGGAATCAGCAGAAGACACTTCTTGCGCGCGCGGTCGCCACGGAGCCAAGGCTGCTGATCCTCGATGAACCGACCCGCGGCATCGACGTCGCTACCAAGGCAGAGATTCATAGAGACATCCGTGAGCTCGCGGCGACCGGGGTCGCCGTGCTGGTGATCAGCAGCGAGCTGCCGGAACTGATCGCTTTGTCCGACCATGTCCACGTACTGAGAGAGGGTCGCATGATTGCATCGTTCACCCGCGAACAGGCAACCGAGGACAGTGTGCTCCGCGCCGCAGTGGGAGCGGGGGTGAACGCAGATGGCTGATCCCCGCTCACTTCGACGCGTACAGCTCGCGTTGCTTCCGATTCTCCTCATCGTCGAGTTCATCGTCTTTTCCCTGCTGTCGCCGCGGTTCTTTACTCCGGAGAACCTGGCGAATATCGCCTATAACTCGGCTGGTCTTGCCCTCGTTGCCGCTGGCGTCACGCTCGTTGTGATTCTGGGGGGTATCGATGTCTCTACCGGCTTCGCCGTTGGGATCGTCGCTTGGACCGTCGCAAAGCTGAGCGGCGCGGGTCTTCCCGCCTTTGTGGTGGTCGTCGCGGCCGTCGTTGTCGGAGCGCTACTCGGAGCCATCAACGGGATCCTCGTGACGTTCGGCAAGGTGCCGCCAATCATTGCGACACTTGGCACGGCAGCGATCTTCCAGACAGCTCTGTTTGCGCTCTGGAACAGCAACGACCTCTTCGCGGCCCCCGTCGCTCCGATCTTCTCAGGAGAGCGTGTGCTCGGGGTGCCAATGGTCGTCGTCCCCGTGATCATCGTCTACGCGGTCCTCGCTTGGTTCATGTACAAGCGCCCCGCCGGTCGCGAGCTGTACGCGACAGGTTCGAACCCCGAGGCCGCGCGCCTCGCCGGCATTCGAGTCAACCGACTGACATTCCTCGCCTACCTCACCATCGGCGTACTTGTCGGCCTCGCCGGGCTGATCTACGTCGGCCGCGTCGGCGTCGTGCAAGCATCCAGCGGCAATGAGGTGACCCTCCTTGCGATCGCAGCCGTAGTCGTTGGCGGTACTTCCATCCTCGGCGGAGAAGGCTCGGTTCTTCGCACACTCGGGGGCCTCGTTTTCATCGTCGTGCTACAGAACGGGATCGTTCTCGCGGGTGTCCCGCCGCTGTGGAATGGACTCATGGTCGGCACCACGATCATCCTGGCCGTGACCATCGACGTCCTCGCTGCACGAAAGGCCAATCGCCCCCTCCTGAGAGGTCTCGCATGAACCGCATCATGAGGTCCGTCCCCTGGAATGACCGCCGCATCTCGCTCGTGGTGCTGATCATCATCGCGACCATCGTGATGAGCCTGCTGTCGCCATACTTCCTCCGCCCCGACAACCTACTTTCCATGACGCAGTACGGCGCCGTGCTCGGCCTGCTCGCCCTCGGACAGAGCATCGTGATCCTCGGTGGAGGCGGAGGCATCGATCTCTCCGTCGGCTCCACCATGAGCCTCTCCGGCGTCACCTTCGGGCTCCTCGCCGTGAACGTGGGACTGGACCCCTGGGTGGCCGCCCTCGGCGCAATCGCCGCCGGTGCGCTCCTCGGCGCAGTCAACGCAGCGCTCATCACACTGCTCCGCATTCCTCCGTTGATCGCCACAATCGCCACCCTCTATCTGTTCGCCTCAGCCGCATTGGTGCTCACGAATGGCATCGACATCAACGGCTTCGACCGCTCAGGCTTCGCATTTCTTGGGCAGAGCAAGATCGCCGGATTCCCGACGCAGGTGATATTGGTGCTCCTCCCCGCCTATGTGATCGCAGCGATCATCCTGTCCCGAACACCGACCGGTCGGCGCATCTACGAGACAGGCAACAACGCACAGGCCGCACTCCTCACGGGAGTGAACGTGCGCGCCACCCGCGCAGGCCTCTACATCACCTCCGGTGCGCTCGCCGGTCTCGCCGCTGTCGTCAACGCCTCCTGGTTGCTGAACGCTAAGGCGGCGGCGGGGACAGGCATGGAACTGCAGTCGATTACCATCGCTGTCCTCGGCGGCATCATCATCACAGGTGGCATAGGCCGGGTGTCTGGCACGCTGTTGGGCCTTGTGCTCGTGATCGTCCTCAACTCGGGTCTGCAATTGGCGGGGGTGAGCAACACGTGGCAAATCGGTCTTCTCGGCGCCGTCCTCATTGCCAGCGTTCTGATCGACACCCTGCGAGTGCGGAGGCAACGCACATGAGTGGACTCGGTACCCTCATCCCATCTACACCGGCTCGCGGAGAGCGAAGCGTCGACCTGCTAGTGGTCGGCGACACCGGTGTCGACCTCATGGTCGATGTCGAGGCATTACCCGGTCGGGATGCGAAGTCCATCGGGAGGAGCCTTGGCATCCACCCCGGCGGCATGGGCGCGAACTTCGCTGTGGCTGCTGGCTCAGCTGAGCCCTCACTGCGCGTCGCGCTCTTCTCGCGAGTGGGCGGGGATCCTTTCGGTGTCGGATGTATCCGTGCCCTTGACGATGCAGGGATCGCCACAGATCACGTCGAGGTGATGACAGACGAACTCACCTGGTGGTGCGCCGTCGCAGTAGCCGCCGATGGAGAAAAGAGCCTCCTGGGCGGTCGCACATCGGCTTCACTCCCCGACGCCTCTCGTATCGGCGCGGACGTACTATCTACGACTCGCTGGCTGCACGTTCTCGCCGATGTTCCTGGCTCTGACGACCTTATCCAGCGTGCACGGGCGGCGGGTACGGGCACCAGCGTCGACGTCGAAGGCAGCTTTGTCATCGAGGATCCGGATCGGGCCAGAACACTCGTCGAGCTCGCGGACATGGCGATCATCAACACCGGAGCTGCACAGGCACTCACTCGAACAACCGACGACGAGTCGGCGCTCACATCCATCCTCTCGGGCACCGCGCACCGCGTCGCAGTTCTCACCCGCGGCGCGAATGGGTCAATGCTCGGGGCCACCGGTGCCGATGGCGAGATCGCAAAATGGTCTCAGGCCAGCGTCAAGGTGCCACAGGTCGTCGACACGACGGGGGCAGGCGACGCCTTCGCCGGCACCATCGTTGCCACGCTCCTCGCTGGCCGCGGCGCCGAGGAGTCTCTGACGGCCGCCGCACGGCAAGCGGCCCAAACGATCCGACATCTGGGATCCCGCTCTGGCGGTTTACCCGGTTGGCCACACGCCACCTATTCATCACCTGAAGGAGACAGCCATGTATAGCCCAACGGCTACAACACCGCAGACCGACCCGACCCGATTCACCCGCCTCGAGGACAAGATCCTCGGATCCCTCGCGACAGCTGTGATCGGCGACGCACTCGGCGCGCCGACGGAAACGCGAAGCATCTCGCAAATCCGCGCGCTTTTCAACGGACCGGTGACGGAGTTCCACGAGCCACTACCGGACTCGCCCTACTCCAAGGGTCGCCATGCGGCGCAGATCACGGACGACAGCAGCCAGTTGCTCATGCTCACCGAGGTGTTCATTCGCACGGGTAGCAAGATCACCGCGCGCGATGTCGCAGACATGATCCTCGAGTGGTCAACGAACACCGACTACTTCCCGCACTTCGCTGGGCCCACGACACGCCGTGCCATCGCAGCCCTCAAAGAAGGCGCTGACCCCGAGACCGTAGGTGCCGCCGGCGACGAAGCCACCACCGGCGCGAGTAACGGCGCCGCCATGCGCGCCGGCGCGGCCGGACTCGCTCACCCTGGAGACGTGAACGGCGCAGTGCAGGCTGCCCTGATTACGGCACGCCCCAGCCACTTCACATCGGTCGGCGTTGCTGGCGCCGCAGCCATAGCTGGTGCCGTCGCCGCTGCCCTCGTCGATGACGCTACCGTCACCGGCGTTGTGGACGCCTTCCTCTGGTCAGCGCTGGAAGGAGAGAGACTGGGCCGCGAGCTCGGTCGAGAAGTTCCGGCGCCAAGCGTCTACGAGCGAGCCAAACGCGCAGCGCAGATCGCGATCGTCGAGCGCGACCAAGATCGGCTCGCCACCCGCATCGCAGCCGAGATCGGCACCGGCCTGCCTGCAGCTGAGGCAGTCCCGGCAGCCCTCGGCTTCTTCGTCGCCGCCGCCGGCGATCCATGGCTCTCCGTTCAAGCAGCCGCCAATGCAGGCGATGATACCGACACCGTCGCGTGCATGGCCGGATCGATAGCAGGCGCCTATTCGGGTTTCACTGCCGTGCCGCGTGACAAGTACGAGCAGGTGCTCGAGGCTAACCCCATCGACATTGCCAGCATCGCCAAGCGCCTGTTCGCTACCGTTCGGTAACAGACCGCTGCACGAGAAACGGTGGGGCCGCTGAGCAGTCGTTCAGCGGCCCCACCGTTCGATCATGAAGACACAACGCCGCATCGAGAAGGAGCACGAATGGTCACTCACCACGATGTTCAACAGATCGCCCGCACCACCATGGATCTGGCGCGCCAGCATATTCGTGCAGGACAGACGCTCGCGTCCGTCCGTGAATATTGTGAGCGGTCGTTGAGATCTCTCGGCGCCGACTCGTTCTGGTACTGGGACATCGGTGCCTTCGTTTTCTGCGGGGAATCAACCGTCGAGTCAGTCTCAGGTCGCGACTATCAGACTCCCGATCGCGTCATCCAGTTCAATGACATCATCACCGTCGACCTCAGCCCGCAACGAGGCGGCGTATGGGGAGATTTTGCTCGCACAATCCTGGTGCAGGACGGCCGAGCACTGCTCGATTCACATCGAACGACCAACGCCGAGTGGTCTGCAGGAATCCAGGCGCAGGAGTTCCTGCACACGCAGTTGCTAGCCCGGGCGGAGCCTTCAATGCGGTTCGAGGAGCTGCACACGATGATGAATCGCTGCATCGATGAACTCGGGTTCGAGAACCTCGACTTCATGGGGAATCTCGGCCACTCAATCGAGCGCGACCGAGACGATCGTGTGTACATCGAGCAGGGCAATTCTCGCCGGTTGGCGGATGTCCAGTTCTTCACTTTTGAACCTCACATTCGTCGTCCCGGAGCCACCGTCGGCTTCAAGCACGAGAACATCTACTACTTCGAAGAAGACCAGCTCACTGAGCTGTAGATCGGTCTGTGGTTCCGCGTCACTCCGAAGGGTCGGTCCGCATCCGCTGGCCGCTGCGGTCGTTCAGCATGTCCAGAACAGCGCGCTCGGTGAGCTGCGTGGTGGGTGAATCGAGGACCTTCGTCCCATGCACGAACATCGCGATGCGGTCACAGACTCGGAAGACGTGATCGATGTTGTGGGATACGAATAGGCACGCGATTCCGCGTGACTTGAGTTCCTCCACGAGCTCAAGCACTCGCTCGACCGCGACGACACCAAGAGCGTTGGTTGGCTCGTCAAGGATCACAAGCTTCGCGTTGAAGTACACCGCACGAGCGATGGCCACTCCTTGGCGTTCGCCACCCGAGCAGTACCGTGCTTCCTGGTCTACACCCACCCGCAGTCGGAGGTCGTCGAGCATCCGGCGCGCTTCCGTCGCCATACGGCGGTCGTCGAGGTGTTTGAAGGGACCAAATCCGCGCCTCAGTTCCTTGCCCAGGAAGAGATTGCGGGCAATGGTCACATCATCGGCCAGTGCCTGCTCCTGGTAGACCGTTTCGATGCCGGCGTTTCGGGCGTCGGCAGTACTTCGCAATGTGACCTCTTCGCCATCGAGCGAGATGGTGCCGGAGGTGGGCCTCTCGAAACCACTCAGGATCTTGATGAGAGTGCTCTTTCCGGCTCCATTGTCGCCGATCAGGCCAAGCACTTCGCCTCGCGCCAGCTCGAGGTCAACGCCTTGAAGGGCGTGGACGTTTCCGAAGCTCTTGGTAACGCCCCTGGCGCTGATAACTGCAGGTGCTGTGGTGTTTGTCGTGTTCATTTGCGGCCTACTCTCCAACGGTCGAAGCTCATGAATGCCCAGGCGGTGAGGATGACCGCAACGGCGGTGATGACGTTCGTCCAGTACTCGATGACGCCCATCATCACCAGGCCGATGCCGATGACGCGTAGCGTGAGCCCGCCGAATAGAGGCCCGAGAACACCACCACGGCCGCCGTTGAGGCTGACCCCACCGATGATGGCGCCAGCAAGGGCCGTGAGCATGACCACGTCCCCGGATTGCGGGACGGCTTGGTTCGAGTGCGCGACTTGAAAGACTCCGGCGATGCCGCAGAGGAGTCCCGACAGGGTGAAGACAAAGACTCGCACTCTCTTCACTGGCACGCCCATCATGCGAACGGCGCGCTCATTGCTGCCTGTTGCTTGCATCCACGCTCCTAGCCGCGTCTTGTTCCTCAGATAGACCAGGACGGCCACGATCACGATCAGCCAGAGCACCTGGTTCGGGACACCGAGTGGGTTGCCGGCGAGGATCTCGAGGGTGGGGTCTTCATCAGCCGGGCGCACCGAGATGCTGGAACCTCCAACGCTCACGAGCATGAGGCCTCGATAGGCCCACATGGTGCCGAGGGTGACGATGAAGGCGGTGACACCGGTCCCGACGACCAGTAGGCCATTGATCATGCCCATGGCACCACCCGCCGCGATCGCGATGAGAGCACAAACCCAGAGGGGCAACCCTGATGAGCTGTGGACGCTTCCGAAGACTACTGCCGAGACGACGTAGATGGACCCGACGGACAGGTCGATCTCCTTGATCAGGAGGACAAAACCCATCGCAATCGTGATCAGCAGGATCTCGGGTGCGAAGGTCGCCAGAACAGACAGAGTGGGGGGTGTAAGCAGGAGACCGTTGGTTGCGACGGTCATCACGATCACAACAAGCACAAGGACACCGGCGGAGATAGCGGTGTTGCTCTGCGGGATGACACTGCGCCAGGTTCTAGTGGTCGATCTCTTCCCCGGCTGATTTGTTGTCACGCTCATCGGTGTTCCTCCATCTCGGCAAGCAGCTGAGTGCTCTGCGCACGAAGCGAATCGTTTGGCAGTGGTCCGTCACCCAGTTGGGCGGCGGTGGTGAGGGATGCGGCGCTGCAGGCGATCGCCACGCTGGATGGCAGGTCTCGCGCCGTGCTGACGATTGCTCCGCCGAAGGCATCGCCCGCGCCGGTGGTATCGATGACGTCAACGCGTGGTGTGGGGATGGAGTAAACGCGGCCATCGTGCGCTTCCCCCCAGTACGCCCGAGTGCCGCCGGCCGTCAGGACAACAGCGGCTGGCCCCAAGCCCAGGAGCCGGCGCACCTGCTCTGCAGGATCGTGCTCGCCGACCAGGAGGCTCGCGTCACGAGTGTTGGGGAGCAGCATGTCGACGAATGGCAACGATTTTCGCAGCTCTGCCAGTTCGTGTGGGGGTGGTGGCCCGTCAGGCTTCCAATTCGGATCCAGCACCGTTCGACCATGATGCCGGTGAATATCGCCCATGAGATCGGCTGTCGGGGCGTCGTGCAGATCCGGGTGAGCGAACGACCAGAACCACGAGTAGACATAGGCATCAGCGGCCGACGCCGCAGAGTGGATTCCGTCAGATATTTCCGTGAAAGTCCGTTGCCAGTCTGGCGGGTACGTGGCAACCATGGTGGCGCCTTGGCTGTGGGAGTCCGCCACTGACACGCAGAACATATGTTGGCCGGAGTACCGATGAATGCCGCTCGTGTCGTGGCCCATCGCGGAGAGTTGCTCGATGGTGACGTTGCCGAAGACATCGTCGCCTACCCAGTCCAGGTACGAGACGTTCCGTCCGAACTGCGCAGCGACTTTTCCGGTGTAGGCCCCTCCCCCCGCGCGAACATCCTGTTTGTACGCCGGAGCGAGTCGCCCCTCCACCAACCCCGAACCGCTCGGGTAGACGATGAGATCGGGATGTAGGAACGAGTTGATGAGCAGTAGATCGACGGTCATATCGCTCATCGATGCGTCGAGAACGCCATGCGACGGTAGGTGTGCCGGCGCCCCCGAATCGCGATGCTCAACGCGAGTATGTTCTCGGGATCTGGGACGGACTCCGTGAGGCCGACGTCGCTGATCGTGATGATGTCAGCGCCGGCTTGCTTTGACCCCCATCCGATATGGCGAATGGTGTCGGTGTCGGCGCCTTCCTGAGAGGACGCGATCCAGAGGTTGCTGAGAGCTCCTGCCTCATGGATGGCACTCACCCAGGAGCCGACGAGCTCGGGGGTGGTACCCGGCAATGTGCCCACCGCAGGAATCTCAATGATCTGGGCTCCCGCGCGCGCGAGGGTTGCGATCTCGGTTGGTGTAATCGCTTCTCGCGGCGCGAAGCTCCCAAAGAGTCCCCATCCGTTAGGGCGAGCAAAGGCGACGATTGCGTCATTGCCGACTTCGCGCTTGATGTCGCGTATCCGGTCAGCGAGTACGTCCGGTTCGGCCAGCCAATCCATGATCTGGATGATGTCGGCGCCTTGATCGGCGAGAAGACGTGCGTTCTCGACGGTGGCGACGGCCTTCACGAAGCTAGCTTCCATCTGGTCGGGGAAGCTGGTCTCGGTCCCATAGAGTGCCGCGGCGATAGGACGTCCGACATGTTCTCGCACCTCCTTCAGAGTCCAACCACGACCGAGGTCAGCTTGGACCTGAGCGAGTATGGTGTCGTCAGGCTCGAGCTGGACCTTGTTCGGCAACCCGGGAAAGTATGGGTTGTGGGGGTCGTACAGGCCGAGCGCGACAATGTCCGCGCCGAACGCAGCGCAGAGTTCCATGTTGGAGACGCCGTCGCAGGCGTTGGGTCCTCTCACTCGGGCAACGGCGGTGATGGTGCGTCCCTCCGACATCCGGATGCCGTTGAGCAACTCTTGCGGTCCCATGTTTAGGATCGCGCGGGGAGTCGCTGTGAGGAGTCGCGGGGACTGGAGTGCAAATCTTCCGATTGGGGAACTTGATTTTTCGGTCATGCGAGGGACTCCTTCGCCCTTCGACGCGCGATCACGTCCACGAAAAGTGACGCTTCGGCACGAATATCAATGTGATTGGCCGCTTCAAGAGTTCGGACCATATCGGCGGGCAGGGCGTCGAACCCTTGGTAGGTGCCGCTGATTGCCCCGGCGATCGCCGCGACGGTGTCGGAGTCGCCACCCAGGTTGACGATCTTGAGGAGGAGGTCGAGTGGTTCGTCCGGCATCGCGACGAACATTCCGATCGCCATCGGCACTGCCTCAGTGATCGGAAGACCGCTTCCGAAGATCTCTCCCAACCGGCGGATTCGAACTTCGATGGCAGACCCTGCTGTCGCGATATCGCAAGCGAGCTCGATCCGAGTCGTGATGGAGGGTCCGGGCACTTCGATGGCGTGGACTCGCGCGAAGTCGTAGCCAATCCGTGCGGCGGTCACTGCCGCGTGAGCGATTTCCGTTGTTGAAGACGAGCTCGTCGCGGCACTTACTGCACCCGCAACAGCAGCTGCTCCCGCGTACGCGATGTCGGAGTTGTGAGTGGTGACACAGATCTTCGTTGCAGTCCGCGCGGCACCAACCAGGTCACCCGGGAACGCCCATCCCGCGGGGGCGACCTTCATCGCGGCGCCATTGGATGTTCGAAGGTCGTTCGTTAAGGGGTCGGGAGCGCCCGCTTCGCTAGGAGTGGCTCCCCCGCGAAGCAGATGAATAGCTTTCCGACTCGACGGCCCGGCAAAACGCGACAGAAGTTCCGGATCTGACGCCCACTCCAAGAGCAAACGGGCCACATCAATGGGCTCAATTTCGCCCGACCCGGCTGCGAGCTGACGGAGGACGCTCAAAGTGAGAAGTCCGTCATCCGTCAGCTCACCCGGTTCCCTGCCGTCCGCGAAGGTGCCTTCGGCGGGCGCCAACAACGTGGTGACACGTCCGTACCTTTCGCGGACCTGTCGCACCGTCAGTTGTTCAGTGACACTGCCAAGAGCGTCGCCCAGCAGCGTGGCCGCCAGGCCTCCTGCAACCCGATCCTTGAACGGGCCGGTGTCATCTGTATGTGCTAACACGTTGAGTCCGATCTGCTTGTGCTGGCTGTCCGTCGGTCAGTCGCGAAGCGCTTCGGGGACGACCTCTTCGAGATTGTCCTTCGTCACCACGATCAGGGGCACGGTCACCGGGTCCGGGACGGTTCCCGACTTGACCATGTCGACGACGGTCCGCACGGCTTCGTATGAGGATTCGGTCAGCTCGAGGTTGACCCCAGCCGGCATGTAGTCCGTCAAGATGCCGTTCGACGATGATGGGTTCACGACCTGCCCGAACAATGGAGGGCTGCCGGCATCGAGATTGCCCTGCGTCATCGCGGTGTTCGCAGCACCGATTGCGATGGCCCCGGACGTAGCGAGAGCTGAGACATCAGGATTCGCCACCAGGTACGACAGGATGTTGGACGATGCTGTGGTGGGGTCTCCTGTTGCATCGATGACGTCGACGGTCACAGTCTTTCCCTCGCCAGCCATCTCTTCCTTGAACGCAGCGACCGCATCGGTGATGTAAGTGCCATCGGGTGCCTCTGCGGGCCAGACGACCGTGTCACCATCGTCGACGTAGTCGGTCGCGACGCTTGCGAGCTCGGTTCCCACGTCGCCCCAATCTGTGAGCGCAACCGCGATCTTCGCCATGTCAGCCTCGGGAAGGTCCGGCGCCCCAAGAAGCGCGTACACCGCCACCCCCTGGTCCAGGGCGTTCAAGATCGCGTCGTTCGCAACGGTCGGGTCAAAGAACGGCGCGATGATCGCATCCACTCCGCGAGCAACCTCCTCGTCGATCATCTGAGCTTGAAGGGCGTAGTCGCCCTCGGCGTATCGGTCGACGAACTCTGCCCCGAGCTTCTCTGCCTCCTCGCGCATCCGATCCGCCCGATAGGACCAGATCACGTCAGTCGAAGACGACTCGCCGATGAAGGAGATCTTGATCTTCTCCTCCCCCGCGTCACCCGAGGGGGTGGAGGCTCCGCACCCCGACAGAGCGGAGATTGCGAACAATGTGACTGTGGCCAATGCGACGGAGCGCAAGGTCTTGGTGGACTGTTTCACTCTCAGTTCCTTTCGGCAAAGCTGGACCGCGTCGACGAACTGACGGCGCGGGTACCGCGGTACAGCGTGAAGGTGTTTCGAGTTAGTGAGAACCCGTCAGGCTTGCGATGGGTCGTGGATGTCCAAAGTCATGGAGTAACGGTCAGCTCGTGCCCAGTAGGTCGTGGACTCGACCGGAGTCCAATTGGCAGTGAATGCGACCCGATGGCGAATGAGCGCAACAGCGTCGGCCTCTAGATCCAGTTCCGCGGCCTGTGCGCTCGAAAGCGTTCCGGCGCTGATGGTCTCCCTCGCCCCGATCGGAGCAAACCCCCTCGAGCTCAGAAACTGGTACAGCGATGAGGCTCGGTCAAGGTCTCCACCCAGACCATCGCCGATAGTCGGCGACAGGAAATGGATGAAAACGACGCACGGCTCCCCATCGACAAGGAACATTCGATGCAACCTGTATGCGGCGGAGCCCTCGGGGAGCTCCAGTTCCCGGCAGACGTAGTCGGGTGCCGTCTCGAGGCGTGCGGGCTCGACTGTGACTGACTCGACAACGTGGCCACGCTCGCGCAGCTCCGTGCCGAGACCGATCATCCGGTTGGCCGCTGACAACTCGCGACTCCGTACTACCGAGCCGCGACCCTGATGCCGAGAGATCAATCCGAGCTGCTCCAGATCACGGAGCGCGCGACGCACTGGAGACTGCGAGATGCCGAACTGCTTCTGCAGTTCCGCCTCAGAGGGAAGCCAGGAGCCGACCTCGAGTCGTCCGGACGTGATCTGCCGCTGCAGATCGTCTCGGAGAGTCGCGTACAGGGGTGCTTCTCTTCTCATACTCAGGATACTAAGTACAACTACTCTGCGCGGCAAGAGAAAGTTTGAGAGATTTGGATTGCACTCGTGCACGCACCCCGCGGCGTTTGCTTGGGACGCCCACGGCCTCGGACAACTAGGGCGCAGTGTGATGTCGTGCGAGCAGAACCTTTCGATACGAGTGCGTCCGAGGTGCAGTCATCCTCATCGATGACCGCAACGCTGATGTTTCGAGGGTGTGAATTCCTCCGCAGAGGGTGCAACCTCGTGGCAGACTACGGGCAATCGATTACCCACCCCGGAGGCATCTCATGTCCAACATCATCATTGCTGCGGGCCAAGTCGAACCCGTGTTCGGCGACATACCCGCCAATATTCGGTTGACATCCGACGTGATCGAGCAAGCGGCTGCCGCAGGTGCGCGTCTCGTTGTGCTGCCGGAACTCGTCAGCTCGGGGTACATGATGGGGTCCCGCGAGGAGGCGTACGACCTGGCCGAAGTCCCCGGTGTGGGTCCGGCTACGTCTGCATGGATGGAACTAGCTGCTCGGCTGAACATCATTGTCGTTGCCGGGTTCCCCGAGCGCGACGGCACAGCCCTCTTCAACGCCAGCATCATGTGTCTTCCGGACGGCACCCACACGGTGTATCGGAAAGTACATCTCTGGGACGAGGAAGCGCTCTACTTCGAACCCGGCAACGTCGGCTTTCCTGTCGTGCACACTGAGATCGGTCGGATCGGAATGATGATCTGCTACGACGGGTGGTTCGGCGAGAGCTACCGCTCGCTCGTCCTGGCGGGTGCTGACCTGGTTTGTGTCCCAACAAATTGGGTCCCCATACCTGGACAGCAAGAAGGTCAACCAGCGATGGCCACGATTTTGTCCATGGCTTCCGCTCACAGCAACGGCGTAGTGATCGCGGCAGCCGACCGTGTGGGAGTTGAGCGAGGGCAGCCGTTCATCGGCCAGAGCCTAATCGTCTCGCACACGGGATGGCCCGTTGCTGGCCCCGCTAGCCCGACCGATCCCGAGCTCCTCATGGCAAGTGTCGATCTTTCTGACGCTCGTCGAAGCCGAGGCTGGGGCCAGTTCAATAACCCCGTCAAAGACCGGCGGATGGAGGCCTACCTCCTTACGGCATCGCGATGAGGGAAGCCGTAGTCGCCCTGGCATCACAGTTGATTCGGACGGACACTGCTGGGCATGGTGAAGAGAAGGCAGTCAGTCTGCTGGCTCCTCTGCTGGCTGGTGCCGGCTTTGACGTCTCGACCGTTCCTTGGTCGCCTGAGCGGACCAGCCTGGTGGCGAGTTGGAACGGGGGCGGCGCGTTCGTCCTATCAGGTCACGTCGATACCGTGCCCTATGGGGACGCCGAGTGGAAGCACGGGCCCTTGTCTGCGGATCAGGATGGTGACCGTCTCTTCGGTCGCGGCAGCAGCGACATGAAGGGAGGGGTGGCAGCGATAGTGCTCGCCGCCACCGCGGCCGCCCGTCGTAACGCACGTGGATTCACGGTCGTCCTGACAGCCGGGGAAGAAACGGGTTGCGGCGGAGCACAGACCGTCCTTGAGACTGGCCTCATGCAGCCTCCCGAGATTCTCATTGTTGGCGAGTCAACGTCGAACGCTGTCCGGCTCGGGCACAAGGGCGCGTCGTGGTTTGAAGTGACAACCTCAGGCTTGTCCGCTCACGGATCAAGGCCAGACCTCGGCGTCAACGCGATCGAGCCGTTGGCGGACGCGATCACCGCTCTTCGAGCGGTAGGGCAGGGGGCTGTGCACGCTGAGCTCGGCGCGCGAACGACAAGCGTGGGCACCATCAGAGGTGGCAGTCAGACCAACTTGGTTCCCGATCACGCACGGATGACTGTGGATGTCCGTCCCGTTCCGGGTGCGCCTTCCGAGCCTGTGCGGACATTGCTAGAACGATTCGGCCGAGTCGATACCGTGCTGGAGCTGCCGGCGGTGTGGTCCCCCACAGAATCACCCGTCACTCAGACGATTGTCGACCTGGTGGCGGCTATCACTGGGCGGCGAGATGAGCCCCGCGGCGTGTCCTACTTCACTGATGCCGCTGTTCTCGACCCGAGCCTCAGCCGCAGCTATATCGTCGGCCCCGGTGACCCTGACCAACCTCACACCACGAATGAGTCGGTGTCGATGCGCCTTCTAGAGCAGGCTGTTTCAATCTACGACGAGCTGCTCGATGCCTGGGATAGAAAGGCTTTGGGTTGAAGTCAGGGTGCGCTGTCTCGGATGACCAACTCGACGGGCAGTAGGACGTCGGATACGCCGTCCTCGTCACCTTCGATTGCGCGAAGCAAAATACCGATAGCCGTCTCTACGATCTCCGCGACTGGCTGACGAACCGTTGTCAGCGTGGGGCGAGAGACCGTCGCAATATTGATGTCATCGAAGCCGGTGATGGCGAGGCGACTGGGCACGTCAATTGCAAGCTCCGTAGCGGCATCAAGGGCGCCAAGTGCCAGGAGGTCGTTGGCGCATACGATCGCGTCGATGTTTTCGTCCGCGGAGAGAAGTCGCCTCGCCGCCCCATGCCCGAATTCTCGGGAGAAATCCCCTGATTCCATCCGGCCTAGCGCAGTCGGGTCCATCGAACGAGCCCACGTCTCGAAACCCTCGCGGCGTCTTCCCCCGGACCAGTTGTCTGTGTCCGCACCGATGAAGGCGACACGGCGCCGGCCGGTCGCTACCAGATGCGCAGTGACAGCTGCGATACCCGCCGCGTCGTCTACTCCGACGAACGGGGCATGCACGGAAGGCGCCCGCTGGTCGAATTGGACAACAGGCATCCGCGCCGCAGCATCGGCCAACGCCTGCGCACTAGCCGATTGAGAGCACGGGCTGATGAGGAGGCCGTCGATCTGACGTTCAGCGAGGATGGAGATCCGTTTCGCTTCCGTCACTGGGTCATCGTCAGCGCTGCACAGCAGAAGAGCCAGGTTGTGCCCCTGAAGAACCCGATCGGCATGACCCACGAGCTGAGGGAAGAACGGATTCTCGATCTTGGGAACAACCATCCCGATCGCTCCCGAACGCGAGCGACGCAGCGCTTGAGCAATCGAATGCGGCCGGTAGCCGAGGTTCTCTGCAGTGCGAACCACTACTTCTCGGAGATCCGGACGCACGGCGCGAGCGCCTGAGAGCGCACGCGAAACGGTCGCTACGGATACCCCAGCCGCCTCGGCCACATCCTTGACGGTTGGACGCCTACTCATCTAGTCAGTCTAGGTCTGTGCATCTCGGTATCGCCGACGTCGTGGCACGACGCTCGTTCTGCGCCACGGCGTCGCGGCCGACTCCCACAGCGAAATCAGAAGGAACGCGAGCAGGCCAATCGACGCGAGCACGATGATGGCTGCGAAAACACCAGGGGTGTTGAATCGGCCCTGCATCGTGGAAAGGTACACACCAAGGCCACCGGTCGTCGATGCAAGCGACTCCGCCAAAATGGCTCCGGTAACGGAGAACGTCGCCGACATCTTCAGCGCTGAGAAGAGAGGTGTCAGCGTTGCGGGGAGTTTGATGACCCGGAATGTGCGCCAACGCGAGGCTCCCATGGCGCGCGCGAGGTTGATGCTGTCTGTATCGACCGAGCGCAGCCCGTCCAAGACGTTGACGAGGACGGGGAAGAACACGATCATCGCCACAACAACGAGCTTCGGAGCGAGTCCGAACCCGAGCCAGATCACGAGCGCCGCTCCGATCGCGACGACCGGGATGGCCTGACTCACGATCATGATCGGGTAAAGGAACCGAAACAGCACCCTCGACGAAGACATCACGATCGCGAGGATGAACCCCAGGGCCGCGCCAATGATGAATCCGAGAACGAACACTTGGGCGGTCGCCACGATCCCTCGACTGATGGCATCCCAGTCGGTGATGATGGCGGCGAAGGCCGCCCCGGGCGAGGGGAGTACGAACTTTGGAATGCTGAAGATCCGAACCGCCAGGTCCCAGATCAGCACTAGTCCCGCGATGGAGAGTAGAGGGGTGATGATAGTCACCCAGCGTCGTGAACTGCCGCCGGCAAGCTCTGCGTTAATGCTCATGGGTTCAGGTCTCCCGTGTCCAGGTTGCCGCGGCTACGCCCGTAGATGAGATCGAGCGCGCGCTTCTTGAGTGACATGAATGCCTCGGAGGTGAGCATGTCAACTCCGCGAGGCCGTTCCAGGTTGACATCGAGGATTTCGCTGATCCGGCCCGGGCGTGGGGACATAACGACCACCCGGTCGGCGAGGAAGACGGCTTCGTCGATGTCATGAGTGACGAACAAGACAGTGGAGCTCGTCTCTGCCCACACTCGCAGCAGCCATTGCTGCATGTCGAGCCGCGTCTGACTATCCAGCGCTCCGAAAGGTTCGTCGAGGAGCATGACGTCCTTCGCGAAGGCGAGCGTACGCATGAGGGCCACTCGTTGACGCATTCCCCCGCTCATCGCGTGCGGGAAGTGGTTGAGGAAATCTCCCAACCCGTAATGCCGTGCCAGCTCTGCTGCTTCTGTGCGTTGCTCTGATGTGACCCGCCCATGTAACCGTGCCCCCAGGGTGATGTTCTCGAGGGCGCTCAGCGAGGGAACCAACAGGTCCTTCTGGAGCATGTAGCCCACGTGCCCCGGCTTGCCTGTCGTATCCTCGCCGTCGATTTTCACAACCCCGGAACTGGGAGACAAGATCCCGGAGAGGATGTTGAAGAGGGTTGTCTTTCCGCAGCCACTGGGGCCGATGACCGAGACGAATTCACCGCGACGAATGGTGAGGTTGGTCGGCGCGAGAGCTTGCGTGTCTCCGAAGCGCTGCGAGACCTGGCTCAGCTCCACCTTGGGTGGGACGGTCGTCTCCGTCATGAGATGACCGTCACCTTTGAAGGGCCGAACCAGACGACGTCCTCGCGCTTGACGCCATACAGATGGTTGCCGATAAACGGCTCGACGGCCCAGGCTCCGGTCATCACTGTGGCGTTGTAGGCATCGATGTAGCCGAGGTCATAGGAAGAATCCTGGGTCAGGGAGTGGCCGATGTTTCCCAGGCGGTCAAGCGGCACGAGCCCGGTGGGCTCGAGCGCTGACCGGAACTCCGCGTACCAATCGCAGGCGCGCATCCCGGGGCGGGCAGACGAGAGCAACCCTTCATGGATTCTCTCTACTGCATCCAGTGCCTGCTGCTGCGGAACATTTCCACCGCGAATTAGCGTGCGCGTGCAGTCTCCCCACCAGCCGTCCTGGGTTATGGGGTGGACATCGATAGTGCCCAAGTCGATGTTCCAGAGGGGTCGAACGGAGGGCACATCCGTTGGGAAGCAGCTGAGCGTGCCTATACCGAAACCCACCACAGTCGGGGTCCAAACCCCGGTGCCGCCCAGTTCGATGACTCGTTCGTCGATGGCGTCATGCACCTGCCGTTCTGTCATGCCCGGCTGGACAGACTCCGCAAACTCCTCGGCCACCCGAATAGCGAGACGTTGCGCACGGACGAGACCCTCAGGGGGTTCGTCAGCGAGGGACATATCAGCGTTCATGCTTGCTCCCGAGTTCCGCTGTCGGCAAGCCACTCGATCAGCTGATCCCACAGCTGTGCGTAGCCGTCCCATTCGATGAACTCAGACGGGAGCCAGTGCGGCCCCATGTCTGTGGCGACGGCGGCGACCCTTCCCTCTCCGGCCTCGCCGACCACGACGAGCGGATGATCGCCTGCCGTTGCGACCACTTCAGCGCCTTCACGAGCCGCGAACCGCTGGTATCCCAGAATTGCGGGCCATTCGCCGGCAAGGCCGGCCGTGACGTCGTGCTCCCCGGACGACAGAGGACGAACGCCTTCAGGTACCTCCTCGCGATCATCCCCCACCTCCATCAGCACCGGAAGAACATCAGCGAGAGGTGTCGCTCGGTAGTTGGCCTTCGCCTCAATGCCTTGGAACGAGAGGTAGCCACCGACCATCAGCAGCGCTCCCCCCTCCCGTACCCAATCCGCGAGGACCCGCAGGCGGTTACTCGGTGCTGGCTTGCCCTGGGTGAAGACGGACTGGGTCAGTAGCAACGTGTTGGCGCCGATATCGCTGAGGACCACGACGTCATATTTGTCGAGTTCCTCGGCCGTGTATGGGAAGTCGAGGGAGGCAACATGGTTGGGCTGGAAGTCAACCGCCCACCCCCTGCTCTCAAGAGCGCGGATGAATGGCCAGGCTCCCTCTTCATAGGCACTCGTGTGGAAGGTGTCGAATCCCTTGGTGTGCACCGACGTGGTGCTCCAAGATTCTCCAGCAAGGAGGACGGTACGGTTCTGCGTCATTTCTTCAATGCCTCATTCGTGAAAAGTTCCTCGACGCGGATTGCCTCGTCGATCAGGTCAAACTCAACGGATACGTCGACCAGGTTCTGCCATACCTCGGCAGACTGCTCGAGGTTCGCAGCAGTTACTTCCTCCCCCTCTTCGCCGAACAAGGCGGCCGTGGCATCCCACTGCAGCTGCGTGAACTCGAGCGTCTGCGCGTCCGGGTAGGTATCCATGAAGATCTGGATCGCTTCCTCGGGGTTGTTCCGCGCGTAGTTCAGGCCCTTGATCGTCGCCTCCATGAACGACTGAGCGGCCTCAGTGTTGTCGGACAACCACTCCTCGTTCGCAGCGAGCATCAGTACGGGCGCATCCGGCGCGCCGAAGTCCTTCGAGTAAGCAATGGAGTAGTCAGTGACGCCGAGAGACTCGAGCTCACTGCCCTCGGCGTTCGTGATGCCTGTGATGACGTCCACCTGATCTTCGACCAGGAGAGGGACTGTGCTGGAATCTGCAGTGACGAGTGTGACGTCGCTGATGGTCTTCCCGACAGAAGCCAACATCATCGAGAGCTGAGCGTTCGACCACGCGTCGTTGTAGGTCCCTACGAGCTTGCCCTCGAGGTCGGCAGGGTCGATCGGTTCGCTGGTCTTGCTCATGAGGCCCCAGTTATTGCTCGTTCCGTACGCGCCGATACCCACCACCGGTACACCCTGCGACCGAGCCGTCACGATATCCACACTGGTTGTGAATGCGATGTCGGCCTCGTCAGTGCCCAGGTACTGCATCGTGGCAGCCACATTCGGTGGGGTCATGATGTCAACATCAAGGCCCGCGTCTTCGTAGAAGCCCTGATCTTTCGCCACCACCCATGGGATCCAGAAGCCATCCGGAACCGGCCACTCCTGCACAAATCTGATCGACGTCAGGGCATCATCATCGCCCGGTTCGTCCGTCTCAGCGGAGCATGCGGCAAGACCCCCGACTACCGCTACGGCGCCGACGGCAGCAGCAGCGCGCAAAATTCGCCGACGTGATTGGCCGGTTGTGACTCGTGTCATGATGATGTCCCTTCAGTGGGGCGGCTCGGGAATCCGTCCGCTGGGTAATCGATTACCCGATTAAAGCAGGTCGACTTCGGCCTGCCAATACGTTCATGTTTCAAGTTGATGAACTTCGACCGCCGGGGCGAGTAACTACTGCGCGCCGACACGCGAGACCGCGGCCGCCGCAGCATCGGTCGCAAGTCGCATAGCGTGTTCCGCGTCTCCGCCCCCAGCAAGAGCCGCAGCGAGGGTTCCGCAGTACGCGTCTCCCGCTCCTGTCGTGTCAATCACCTGCACATCTCTGCGAGAAGGAACGTGCAGCCCATTCCAGTCAGAGCCGGCTGCTCCCCTAGTGATCAACATCGAGGGGTGCGAGCCCAAATCCGCCCGAACCTGCGCTGCCTCATGCTCGTTGACGATCAACGGATCAGCGCTCATCACCACGTCCTCCGGCACTGGCCCAAACGGCGACAGGTTCAATAGAAACCTTGCTCCTACGGCCTCAGCTCGTTGCGACGCTGCAGTCACGATGGATAGTGGAACTTCCAGCGAAACCACCACGACATCTCCGGCGCCGAGATCATCAAGCGGCTCTAGGTCGCTGGCAGTCAAGGTGGAGTTAGCCCCGGGCGACACAACGATGGCGTTCTCTCCTTCACTGTTCACAATCACGATTGCCGACCCGGTGGGCACAGCAGGGGTCACGACGACGGAGCTAGTAACGACCCCAAACTCCGACAAGCGTCGGCGGTACGTCAGCCCGCCTTCGTCATCACCCACACGCCCGATTAGGTAGACCGGCCCGGCCATAACGGCCTTCCCAGAAGCGACCCGCGCCGCGGCCACCGCTTGGTTTGCGCCCTTGCCGCCCCAGAGGGTGCGGACGTCACCGCCTGCCACCGTCTCCCCCGGAGCAGGATGCCGACTAACAGTGACTGCCCGGTCGAGGTTCAGCGACCCGACCACGAACACACGGCCCATGCTGGCCCCAATCTTCGCTCAAGTGAAACAACCCGGGTCGATGACGGCCTATCGAGCCAACTCGGTAATCGATTACCGAGCAGAGTATGCGACGTTGTTCGGCGCGTCAAGCACTGATCCCTGAACTTCTAGCGCGGGTGAACTCGAGATTGGCACCGCTCTCGCAGCACTGAGCGCCCGTCGCAAGGGTTCGTCCGCGCTCACGCAGATCGACATCAAAAGATGGAACCCTGGGCGGGTGAGCGCAGTGGCGTAGTGACAACGCGGAGTGGCCGTCGCGTGCGCGTCCGCGGGCTGAGGAGCGGGCCGGTCGACGCCGAGGAAGTACCGTAATTCGGTCTCTACCTCACCTCGCGACGGCACCAGGAGAGCTGGGAGTCGCAGTGGCTCGCGTGGCCAGACTTCCGCCTGCCCAGAACGCCATCGGACGCGATTACCGCCTTACGCGAGGCATTCGAACGGTGCTCGGTCGAGAGAGTGGAGATCGCCTGCGGCGGGGGCAACGGTCGGACGGGCACGGCTAGCTCTCGCCATCCTCGCCCGATACGACGGCGTACCAGCCGATGAAGCCGTGTCCTGGGTCCGCTCTGCCTACCGTCGCGGCGCGGTCGAAACTCCCTGGCAGCGCAAATTCGTACGTGAGGCTCGGCTAGCGGTCCGACTCGGGCTCGCGGATTGTCCCCTGGATAGACAGCCCGCCAACGCGATCCGCGTCGCCGCCGCCGTGGGTGGCGTCCGGGGAAACGAAGTCGGGACGTGACCAGACCCAGTTCGTTCGCAAGCGGCAGGGGTCGTAATATCGGATAGCTCCCATGCATCGCCACCTGGATCGGAAGACGCGGAAGGCGAGAACCAGATCGTCGTACGCGCAGGCACGACGGTCACGTTGGCAGGGAAGAGTTCAAAGTGTGGACGGCGCCATCCTTGAGCAACTGGAGACGCACACCATTCCGATTCGAAACCGGCGCCGAAGATGTAGGGGGTTACGCCTGCATCTTCGACGCCGGAAGCTTGATCGTCCCACATCTTGATCGCACGACGGCATGAAAATGGGCCGACGTCGAGTCGGCCCATTAGATCATGCATGATGCATGCTCACGGGATGCGCTTGAAACGCGTTGTGAACGTAACCCCGGCCCACAACCGCGCTCGCTGCGAAGGTCGTTGCTATCTACGAAACCGTCATGGCACCGCTGAAGCTGCCTGCGTTGACGTGCGCGAAGTGTCGCAGCTTGATGTTGCCGCCTAATCGAGCACATCCATCAACCCGAGCCAAGTCGGCCAGCACGACGTTGCCCCGCAGCACTGCCTCACCGCCGACACTCGAACGATTCTTGAGCGTGCAGCATCCCGCTACGATCGCAAACTCCTCAACTATGGCTTCATCGAATAGCCGAACAGCTCCGACGACGACGGCACGGCCTCGGACGATCGCGTGCGGCGCTACGTAGACCCCAGATCCAACTGTTGCGGTTAGTGCGACCAATCCGCCGCCGAACCGATGTCTCCTGTAGCGTTCGCCAGCAATCTCTACAATCTCTGGTTCGCCTGCGTCAAACCGTGTGTTCGGTGTTGCGCCGCCAATAGCAGCTAGTGCGTTTGACATGTCTCCTCCATGGGTAGGTGTTGTTGCCCTGCGGGTGCAGGAGCGGCGACATCGTTTGCTACGAGGTGTCGCTGCTCCCGCACCCGAAAAAGGCGAGACATGCGGATGCTTCCAGCCCCGACTTGGGGCGAGCATCCTGATCGAGCAGCGCGTGTCCCGCCTTGCTCGATTGCTACATTATCGTACATTTGTTCTAATTTGTCAACAGCAAATAGCGTCTGTACTGCGGGTCAGACGCTACGTGTGGTGCCCATCATTCGCTTGCCCTCCGGTGGGCCGCAAGATTGGCGCGAGGAATTGGTTGCGACGTGCGGGCCATACGTCACTTCCGAACAGACCCATCGCTCGATCGAGCCAGGCCCGGTTTTTAGGGAAGCGTGCCGTTGTCCAGTCGAGTCTGTCGAGGATCGCGGCGCGAACCTCTGGTGCTGCGACGGTGTGGATCGGGAACAGCCCCATGGTGGGGATGCCGCCCGCGGCGCCCCAGTGAACGACGCGAAGAAACAGCGACGTTACTCGTTCACACTGGGCCTCATATTGTGCAGCTGTCCAGTCAGGTGCGGATTCCTCGACAACGTTCTCCGCCCACTCCGTGATCACTCCGATGTATCCATTCGTGTCCGTCCAGTCGGTGGGATCGGTGTTAAGGATGTACTCGACGATGTCCTCGAGGCCGCGGTGGCGTACGGCAACTCGGAGCACCTTCCTAAACTGCGTCGGATCGATGCGTGCTGTCACATGGTCGAAAGGGGCAAGGTCGACGCACGCGACGCGCCGGTACATGTCGACAATCGCGCCCACGCTCACTTGGTCAGGAAAGAGGAACGAGTCGGCGACGGCCCGGTAAGTGCGCCGCATGAGTTCCGCGTCGGTAGTCCACGCCGGGTGGAACTGGGCGAGGACGTCTTCGGATGCCTGTGGTTCGGCGCGAATAAGGGCCGTACCGTCGGGGTTACCACCGGTCAGGAGGACGTATTCCCACGCACCGACGACGGCCCACGGATAGTCAATGGCACCCCGGACGGCGTCGGCGCTGATGCCGCTCTGCGTGGCGAGATAAGCGAGGACGTCACCGTATGTCCCGGAGAACATACCGATCAGCGCCTGCCCGAGATCATTCACGTCACCGGTGGTGTCCTTATGTGCGACGGCGCCGATGGCAAATTCGGCCGGAGTCAACGGGCCGACGTCGCCGATGAACGGTCCGGGGTTGATTTTCAACGTACGGGCGAAGAAGTGCGCCAGTCGCCACCGCGGTTCGGGGAATGCGGTCTGCGCGATACGGGAAACCACACGGGGAATATCGAGGCGGTTTCGCAGGCGGGGGTCCCACCTGGTCGCAAGCCCCGCGAGGCCGTTATCGACCGCGTCGACGTAAGCCAGCACCCCATCGTCGGCGGACAGCATGGCGAGGTCCTTGCAGGCGTCCGCGAGCATCTCCGGGTTTCGGTTCGGGTGCTCCTGCAGCCCTGCGATCAGCCGGGTCAGGTACGCCGCATCAACATGGTCGCCGGCGAGACTCAGGTCGGGTGGCCGCTGACCGAATTCTTCTCCATCGGCCACGGCGCGGAGCAGCTCCCGGAGCGTTTTCTCCGGCTCCAGGTACAGGCGGGCATCCCACTCCCCAGCGGCGAGACGGCGTGCATGGAAGTGGGCGTCCACGCGCGAGTTTTCTGGGGTCCGTTCGGCAAGCTTGTTGATGATCCGAGCGGTCGTACCGGTGACGAACTTCGGGTCGTCCTCGTGTGCAATGAGCCATTCCGCGAGCGCGATGCGGGCGTCGTCGGAGAGCACGGCGTACAGGTGCGAGATCGCGACGGACCAATCGTCACCGCGGGCGATCAGGTCCTCCAGGTCTAGGAGGAATGCGGAAGGATCCTCGACCTGCAAGCTCTTGAGCAGGTACATACCGGCGAGGTGCTCCTGGACGGAGCGATGCACCCAGCGGTACGCAGTATGCAGGCGGCTGGCCGCGTGCTCCGCGATGACGAACAGACCCTCGGCGCGCACCAGCCTGCTGGTGATGTCCCGGTCACGTTTCTTCGACACCTTCAGAATCGCGTCCAGCGTGACCACCTCCCGCCATCCCCGCCCATACTGAGGACCGGCGCCGGGGCGGGTGAATGCAGAGCCGTCGGCCATCCGCCAGGCTAGCGTGGTGGCGATGCCGATGAGATCAGCGATGATCACATCATCACCTTCTTGCCCGCCTGCGGCTTTCCAGATCCGCTCCAGGGTCAACGCAATGTATTGGTCGTAGAGGTCATCGATCGTGTCGAACTCGCGATCGAAGCTTGCCGCGTATGCCACAAATCCCAGTAGCAACGGGCTCCCCGCGATGTCGACGGCCAGACCGCGCCCCAACACCCCCAGCGCGCGCTCCTTCCGAGGATCGGTCGCATCGGGGAACCACAGATCAAGCAGGGTGCGGACGTGGCCGCTGGGCATGGGGTGCATGTCGACCAGATCCCAGCCGGGCGCCGTCACTGCGTGCACGCGCGGAAGGGGACGGGTGGAGAGCACGAGCGCGCCGGGCAACATCTGCAGGGTATGGATCGCCGTATCCAGGCGCCACCGAGGCGCCCCGTCCGCGGCCTCGTCGTACCCGTCCAAACAGATCAGGGTGTCCGTGCGCTCCACAAACGCCGCAGTGAGGGTAGCGCGGGCGGTGGCGTCGATCGGCCCGTAGATGCGGGCCGCGACGAGCAGCATGGCATCCAGGAGCTGCTCGGGGGTCAGTGCATATTCCGGCAGCACATCCGCGAGTTCCACCAGCGGCAGAAATAGTGCCACCGCGTGCGGGGTTTCCCCCATGTGCCGGAGCATCGTCGCCCGCAGCATGGTCGACTTCCCCGCGCCCGGGCCACCCTGCACCAGGACCCGCGCGCCGGGCGACCGCAACACCCCGTCGACGTCTCCCGAACGGTCCTCCCTGAGCGGCGGCAGCTTCGGCACGCCGGCCTCATCGACGGGACTCGGGTCGTCGCGTCGCGGCTGCGGGTGCAACAAAGGGGCGAGAGCGGAGGTAGTGAGATGATGGGGGTAGTGCTCCGGCAGCCGCTCCAACCTCCTCAACATCTCCTGCCGGACCGCACCCGGCCATCCGTATCCCTGCAGAGCACGCCGCTCCCCCGCAAGGACTTCGATCTCCCGAAGAAGATGCGTGGCGAGTCGGTTGATGACCTCGCTGTCCCGGTCTTGGCGGATCTGATCCGGCGCCGGCACACCGAGTTCTTTCCAAGCCGCTCGCTGCCGCCACGCCTTCTCATCCCGACGCGATGTGGTGTCGCTGACCGGTGCGGCCGTGAGTCGCAGCAGGTGACGAAGCGCCGCACGCTCACGCCCCTCCGTCGCTAACGACGTGATCCGAGACCTCAACAGCTCCCACGTGTCCGCATCCGTCCACCCCGCATCGACAATCGCGAGATCACGGAACACCGCGTTCGTGTCCGGGCACCCGGTCACTGTCGTCACATCCAGTGGTGACCGAGGCCTTGCCTTATGATCTCCGGGCCGCTGCCAGTGCAACAGTAGCCGCAACTCCTCCAGGGCCTTTGAGCGGCTTACAGGCGGGAGCGGTGCGGACAGGGCCATATTCCATCCTACTAACCGATTCCTTATTGACAATAATTATCATTAATGATATAATGTCTCCATGAGGGCGGCCCCTTCACATGCAAGGGAGGCCACCTCATGGCCCAACACAATTTGTCAGACGATTCGACCCACACGGTCGCCGCGCGGTACAAGATTCCTCGTTCGTCAGAAGATGATGAGCGGAGGAAGTATCAGCGGTTTCTGTTCGAGCGACACCTGGTCCTGGCGCTGTTCAGCGTGATGGACAAGCTCTACGCACGCGGGAACTACGACCACACGATACGCGACCTGTACACCATCGCCAGCAGAGTCGCGCAGGCGATGACAGACGGAACCGTTCGGGGATATCACCCCGTCATCGCCTATCTCAGCATCGAGCACCAGCAGTCACTGTGGGAGCAGATCACGCTCCCACAGCTTCTGCGCTCGATGCCACCGTCCTGGCATGAGCCGGTGACGGTGATTATCGAGAGTTCGGGGCTGTTCGCCCTGATCGAAGACGGTGTCCCCGGGGTGCGCGACGCGTCCTATCGCTGGACGTATTGCTGCCTCCAGGAGTACCTCGCGATGCTCGACGAGCTCAACTTCGGTCTCCGCGACGACGGTAAGGTCATCGATCATCTCGACGACACGGAGCTGTTCATCAGCGAGGCCGAACGTCTCTACGGCGCGAAGCCATCCCGGCAGCAGCGCTGAAACCACACCATCTACATTCTGGGCCGCTTGCCCGCACCGATTCTCTCGGTGCGGGCATTCTCTTTTTCTCGAACCAACAGGTCATTGTCCAGCAGCGTGGCACAACACTGACACGGTGACATGGAAGCGCCGTCGCGTCTGTCACGGCCCGCACTGAGGCTGAGCAACATGAACACGACCACCAGCCTCGCATCGGAAGCAACACCGACAGCGCACCCGCCCGCCCCGTCTCCTTCGACAACGCGACCATCGAGGACGCGTCGCGCCATATCCCGCACGCTGGCAGCTTTCACACTGGCAGCCGGGGTCACACTCCTGGCAAGCTGCAACGCACAGGCTCCTGGCGATCTGGGCCGCCTCCAGTCGCTCCACCAGAACTGCCCGAAAGATCAGCTCGTCAACGCCTACGTCACCACCGACGGCAGCGCAACGAGCAGCGCCGAAGCCATCATCAACGAGCGCCTCACGGCCATCAAGACGGTGGTCGAGCGCGTCGCCGTCTGCGGAGGGCACCTCACCGTCACCGCGTTCGCCACCAACTCGGTGACCGTGCCCATCTACGACGCCGACATCCAAATCGACGGCTCGACCGACCTAGCCCGACTCCGTCAGGTCCCCGACGTCGTCGAGGAGGTCATGACGCAGGTCACCAGCGGCTACGAGCCCGCCGTCGCGGCGCTTCCCTCTGGCGGCACCGATGTTGTCGGTGTGTATCGGGTATTCGGCGAGGCCAAGGCACTGCGTCCGGACATGCGCTTCGAAGCTGTCGCCCTCACCGATGGCGTCACTAACCAGGGCATCGTCTTCGATCACTCGCTCACACCCGACGAAGCCTCCGCACTTGCAGACGCGGTCACGGTGCCGGATCTTTCCGAAAGCAGTCTGTCCGTCGTCGGGATCGGCCGAGTGGCCGGCGACCCGTTGCCGTCGGAGTTCATTGAGGGCATGAAGGCGTTCTACACGCGCCTCTGCGAGAAGACCCAGGCCGAACGGTGCCTCGTCGTCACGGACGGGGAGTAACGATCATGCCGAAAGATACCGACCCGATGATCGCCGCCGCCGAAGCGGACGGCAGGGCAGAGCAGATCGCCCTCCCCCGCATAGATGAAGCTGCCGCGCTTCCTCGTCCCACCACTATCGGCGACACCTACGCCGAGATGGAGAACCGCGCACTCGAGGACGAGCAGCCCGCTCTCTTCGCCGCGACCGGCACCGAAGCATCTCGCGCCTCGAAGGCCGAAGCCGCAGGTCTCGCACCCGCGGCTGAAGGTGGCAGACGCCTCGTCGACGGACACCTCCCAATGCTGGAAGCAGCACAGCGGCGCCACATCGAAACCACTGATGCATTGGCCTCTTTCCGCCGTCGCCCGGCAAGGAGCAAGCCCTGGCACTTCCTGGCTAAGGGAGCGCTGCTCGTGGGCGACGTGACCGGGATCGCAGGTGCGGCGATCTGGATGGGCGAACTGCCCGCCATCGCTGTCGTCATGGCTGTCTCTGCCGCAACGGCAACCGTTGCAGCTGGCCTCTCCGGTATTGAGGTGCGGGATGTCCGCAACCGTGACCGGCGTGTTCGTCCATTCGAGGAGTTGCCCGAGAAACAGCAGCCGTACGCGCATCTCTTCGAAGCTCCAGATCGTGGCTGGCCGTTCATCAAGGCACTTACCTGGGTATCAGTCGCCACAGCCGGCACGATCGCCACCGCCATCTTCGCCTTGCGGTCTGTGGTTGAAGATCCGATCGTCGGTCTCGTGTTCGGCGGGATCGCTGCGTCGATCGCCGCGGCCAGCTGGATCGAGTCGTACATGTACGCCGATGACATCGCCGACCTGCTCGACAACGCGGACGCCGACTATGAACGCGAGGTCGCCCGTCATCAGCGTCTCGCAGCGAGCGCCGCGTGGAAGCGTCGTGAGGAAGCCCTCGTGGAGTCCGATTTGCTCGTCGCAGAGCACCGCGACCGTGGCGAGGCGGCACGACACCACTTGAAGGCGCTGCGGTTCGGCATCCTGCGCCGCAATCCGCAGGTTGTCGGACATGGTCTGGCGCCCAATTCGGCGGCCATCGGTCAGACCGCGCGGCGGGGTGGTGCGAAGTGAGCGCCTATATCCAGCCCTCCGGCGTTCTCCCTGGTGGCGTCCTGCCCCTGCGCGCGGAACGCTTCGTGGCCGAGCCTTGGGTCGAACTCGGCTGGCCAGGTCTCGATCCGAAGCGACCCTGCCTCGACATCGTCGACTTCGACGATTCCGGTTCCGTTACGGCGGCGTTCGGTTCCGACCCAGTCGGGAACCGCTTCTCCGAGGCAAGGAAGGCCATCCGCCTGGTCGCGAACTGGAGTCGCAGCAGCCGTTCCAAGCTCGCCGTCCTGCACTTCGACCATCCACACGGCGCCTCGGGCGTTCACGCGCTGACGGAGCAACGTCTCGGGCAGAAGGTCGACCCGTCTCTGTGCACACCGCGTCGGGGCATCGGCACCAGTGACCTCCTCCCGAGCCTCACCGAGGCCGAGCGGCTCGCCGCGGCCCATCCTGGTCACGATGTGCGTCTGACGGTGTTCTCGGACTTCGAGCTCACCGACACCGACCCGCAGCGCGTGCTGTCGCGGCTCGTCGCCTTCCCCGGCGAGGTGCATGCCGTCGTCCTGGGCGGACGCACACCACTCGACCTACTCGGAGCAGACCACGTCACCGTCACGCCGCTCTCCGAGCGCGACGCGCCGGGCTCCTTCGCTGCAGCAATCCATCGTTCACTGACGGCGACCCGGCGAGCTGTGCGGTACTCGGTACTTCACAGCGTGCGTGGGGGAAAGCAGGCGCTGCCATGACTGAGCACCCCATCTCCTGCCTGCACCAGTCGCAGACCCTACGGACGCGAATCTCACCCCCGTTCCGGAGCGACTCGCTCATTGACAACTTCGCCCGACCCGTTCTTACTCATCCGTCTGCCCGCCATAACCACGGGCGGAGAAGGAGGCTCACCATGACCACCAACACCACCGCTTCTGTCCCAACCGACAAGCTGCGGGCAGAAACAGAGCCCTGCGCGGCGGCTCCGCCACAGCGATTCGGATGTGTGATGGCGGATCCAGCATGGATGAAGCATCAGACCGGCGCTCGCGGCGCCAGCGAGCACTACGACCTCATGACGCTGGAACAGATCAAGGGCATGGGCGATGCGGTGAAGGCGCTGACGGACGACGACGCCCACCTCTGGCTCTGGGTAACCAACGCGACCCTCCGCGATGGCTACGACGTCATGGAGGCCTGGGGTTTCACCCCGCGCTCTCCGCTGACCTGGATCAAGCCGCGCTTCACGCTGGGCAACTACCTGCGTAACGCCACCGAGCATGTGCTCTTCGGCACCCGGGGTAAGGCACCGGTGCTGTTCAAATCCCAGCCCACCTGGGCGTACTGGCCGCTGCTCGAGCACTCTGTCAAGCCCGATGAGATCTACAGCGTGGTCGATCGCGTGAGCGGTCGAGATACCAAGAAGCTCGAGCTGTTCGCTCGCCGTCGTCCGCCTGTTCCGAACTGGTCGGTGTGGGGGAACGAAATCGAGAGCGATGTCTCGCTGGCGCCCTGGGGTTACCCCGTGCCGAGCGACTACTCCCGACAGGACGAGCCCAGCGAAGAAGGCGAGGGCTGAGCCGTGGCCGACGACAAGCCCAAGCCCCTCATGACGCGCCTCTTCCACAGTTGTCTGCTGCTGCTCGGCGCAGTCATCGCGCTCTGGCTCGCCGTGTCGCTCCTCGAGCGATTCTGGGGTTGGCTCGTCCTCGCTGCGGTCATCGCCCTGTTGGTGGCCTGCATCATCTACGGGCTGCGCTGGTGGCGAGACCGGCACTGGTGAGCATGAGCACGATCATCTCTGTCGGGTCGATGTGGAATGCACAACAACCATTGACAAATCGTGACCATGCGTTCATAACACGTCGTCCCCTCCGCGAATTCTGCCGCCACGGCGCCTCGCGAGGTGCACATCAACAACTCGGAAAGGAGGTGCCCTTCATGACCAAACGAACCAACCGCAGGAGCTACCGGAAGCGCGACCGCCGCGTCTGGATGTGCGCCGGTGTTGACCCTGCGCTCAGCCCGTCGAGGGTCGCGGCGGTCATCACCCGCGTCGGCCTCGAACAAGCCCGCAAAGAGGCGATAGCGCATGCCGAACATCAGGCGCGTCTGGCAGCGCCGGAAGGGAACCCCCATGTCTAGCCCGTTCGTCTTCACGCGGCTGTACATTCCGCGTCCCATCGAGACCGACTCGGTGCGGCAGCTACTCGTCCGCCTCGCCGCGTCGGATGTTCCACGGCCGCTCGCGTTCGAGATCCGCGCCGACGATGCCGGGATCCAGCACATCCTCGGCTGTGCACCGACTGCCGTGCACACGCTCAAGCATCTGCTGGCACACGCGCTTCCCGACATCATCTTCGACAGCGCCATCCGTACTCCGGTGACGTCGAGCGGTTGCATCAGCGCGTCACGCCAAGGCCTCACGTTGGGCACACCCAACCCGGAAGCGATCATCTCGGCGATCTATGGCACGCTCGCCACGCGGAAGGCGGGCGAGACGCTCGTCCTACAGGCAGTACTCGGGCGGGCCCGCTCCCCCGAGCCAGTGCATCCCGAGGTTCCAGATCCGCTGCAGTCGACGTCGTCGCGCCTATGGAACGGCACGAAGACGGCGAGTACAGAGACCCGCCGCCGGCTCCAAGCACATGCCAGCGATATCCGTCTCGCCGTCACGCTTCGCATCGGCGTCCATGCGGCAGACTCCCGCCGCCGTGCAGCGCTCGCCCATGCGTTCTTCGGAAGCCTCCAGTCGTTGCAGAGCGCCGGAGTCACGTTGCGGCTCACTCGGGACGTCGCAAACGCCGTCCATGCGGCGAGGGCGACGAAGCCTGGTCTCCAGGTCACTCCTGACGAACTGGTTCCGCTACTCGGCTGGCCTGTCGGTCAAGGTGAGTTCCCCGGAGTGCAGCGACTTCACCCCAAGCGGCTCCCTGTGCCGAAGACCGTCAGTGGGGGCGAGTCTGTCTTCGCTGTCGGCACGACACCCGGCCCGGAGCGGTTGATCGGTCTGACGGCGGACGCGCGTCTCAGCCACCTGTCGGTCATGGCACCAACCGGATCAGGTAAGTCGGAGGCCGTACTGGCACCGCTCCTGTTATCTGACGTCGAGGCTGACCGTCCGGTGGTGCTGGTCGACCCGAAGGGGCAGCTGGTGGAGTACCTGACGGATTGCCTCGGCCCCGACGTCGGCGACCGGTTGGAGATCTTCAACCCGGCGGACCCCGACGGGACCGCTCGATTCAATCCTCTCGATGCGCGTGGGCGGGACGCCTACGCAGTCGTCGATAGTTGCATGGCTGTCTTCAAGGCCGTGTTCAACGATGGGTGGGGGCCTCGAACAGAGGACATCCTGCACGCATCGCTGCTTACGCTCGCCATCGACGGGCAGCGCAGGAACAAACCGCACACGATCCTCGACATCCCGAAGCTCCTCACGGACGACTCGTTCCGACGCGGAGTCGTCGGTGCCGTGAGTTCAGAAGCGGAGATCGCCCGCTTCTGGGCTCGGTACGAAGGCCTGAACCCCGCTCAGCGCGAGCATGAGATCGCCGCACCGATGAACAAGCTGCGCCGTTACCTGATGCGCAGAGGCGTGACGGCCGTGCTCGGAGAGTCCGACCCGGCGTTCCGGCTCCGCGACATCTGGAAGTCGAACAAGATCGTACTGGTCGCGCTGAACGACGCGCTCAGCGGTGTTCAGACCAGCCAGCTGGTGGGCGGCTTCATCTGTGCCGAGGTCTTCATGGCCGCGCAGGAGCGCGCCTCCGAGAAGGACCCAAAGAAGACGCCTGGGTTCGTCTATGTCGATGAGGTGAGGAAGTTTCTCCACCTGCCGATTCCGATTGATGAGGCGCTGGAGATCTGTCGCAGCTTCGGCGTCGGGTGGGCGCTGTTCGGCCAGGGGTACTACCAACTCGGTACGGACCTTGCCGATGCCGTCGGAGAGAACACGAAGAGCAAGATCGCCTTCGCGGCGGGTGCGAAAGAGGCTCGCCTGATCGCACGGCAGACCACACAGTTCAGCGCCGAGGACGTGCTCGAGCTCCCTAAGTACGAGGTCTATGCCAATCTGCTCACCAGCCAGGGTTCCAGCGGTTGGTTCTCAGCCCGAACGCTGCCGCCGCCCGTCCGGCGGGGACACGGGGCCATGCTTCTCGACGCGTCTCGACAGAGGCACCAACGGTCAATAGACACCCCGACGCCTGAGTCCTCGAAAACCCCGACGTCCGAAAATCCGACCGCAGCATCATCAAGCTCGCATCTGAAGCGGAGGCGAGCATGAACCTGCCGTTGAGGAAGCGACTAAGTGTGAACCGAAGTGTACGAGTCGATGCGCCCGTCGCAGCACTGACAAACACCTTCCAGCCGCATCATTTCGGCCTCCTCCGCCCCATCTGGGATGGAACTCCCGCTCATTCGAGCGGGCCGCGGGCAGACGGCTCCGCCAGCGGAGGCACCTCATGAGCGACCGCTGGACGCCCTACAAGATCGAGCAGCTCGAAGCCAAACTCACCGTCCGTGATGCTCAGGTCCTCGGCAGCCTCGAGCAGTTCCGCGCACTCACAACTCGGCTGATCCAACGGCTGCACTTCCCGGCAGGGCCGCACGGACTTCATCGCACGCAGCAGACCGCAACCAGGCTCTGTAACCGTGTCCTGCTTCGCCTCGAAGCCGACGGTTTCATCGCACGTATCGAGGGCCGCTCCGTCGGTGGTGCCACGAGAGGGTCGGCTGGCACGACGTGGCACCTCGGTGCGACCGGAGAGCGTCTACTGCGCGCACGGCGCGGAGATCCTTCCCGGCGTCGATACGTTATCCCGTCTCGTCCCTTCCTCGCACACACCCTGGACGTCGCATCCTTCGCGGCCCAGTTGCGTGAATGCGAGACCACCGGCACCCTCGACGTCCTGGAACTCACGACCGAGCCCTCTTGCTGGCGCGCGTTCCAGACCACGAGCGGGAACACCATGCTCAAGCCCGACTTGGCGGTCGTGGTCGCGAACGCTGAGCTGGAGGCCCACGTCTTCGTGGAGATCGACCGCGGCACAGAGCATCTCCCCGCCGTCATCAAGAAGTGCCGCACCTACCAGTTCTACCGACAGACCGGCATCGAGCAACACCAAAGCGGCGTCTTCCCCGCAGTGCTCTGGGTCGTCCCAGACCACGACCGGGCACGCAAGCTTCACACCGCGATCAGTCGCGAGAAGGAGCTTCCCGGCGCGCTGTTCACCATCGCGGAAGCCAGCAACGCCATGCAGGCGGTCAGCGGCTTCCTCACATCATCCGATACCTGAAAGGAGGTTTCACCATGACCACAACACCATCAGAACTCGACTTCGACCAGACGCTCCCCGCGTCTCTCGACCAAGCCCACACCGCGCTCGCCATCCTCGATGACTGGAGCGAAGGCAGAAACGACGTCGCCGACGAAGGCATCGCCCGGCTCCTCGCCGCCACCATGCACGAGGGCCCCGGCACCGCCCTCGAGCACTTCGCCGCATCCGGCGAACTCGATGCCGAAGCAGCGCTCGCCGAACTCAACGAGGTCACCGTGCCTCTGGAGCGCGAAGGCTGGGTCGATGCACTCGGCAAGTACATCGTCACCCGTGGAGGCCGATCGTGAATGAACACGAACCCCGCCCCGTAGCGCGCGAAGCGGCCCGACCGGAAGAACCGGACTGGCGACGCCTCGAAGTCGCCCGCAACAAGTTCTCTGACCGCATCGCCGAGGGACTCGCCCAGGCCATGGCAGCAGGGACGGAAGTCAGCGAGGTCACCGCCCGCTGCATCGCTCATGTCCTGGGACGTGCCTACGGGCGGGAATCCTCCCTCGCAGGCTTCGGCCGTAACGGCGAGGGCCACTACCTGAGCCTGCGCGACGAGTACCTGGACCTCTACGGTGACGAACGCGCCGACGCAGTCACCAAGGAATGGATCGACTGGCTCGGCACCTACCTCGTCCAACGCGAGAACACGGGCAGCGGCCGACGCTTCATGAACGAGCACCAGCCCCCGAAACTGGAACAGCTCCTCGTCCGGACAAGCATCCGCATCGGGGACGAACGCTTCCTCGTCCACGTCCCGGCGAGCTGGCACAGTGGGAACGAGGACGCGCTGGTCGAACTCCTGACAGATCTGCGGCTCCCCGAGGATCCCGCCCTCCAGGCATTCTTGTCGCTCCCCGACGTCAGCATCGGCGCTGACAACATCATGGAGAGCTTCCACGAAGCCTTCGCCGGAACCTACCCCGACGAAGAAGCGGCACTACGAGCACTCAGCCCCTACGGCGACTGGGAGCAAGAACTCGCCGACTGGTGCATCGACCGCGGCATCGAGACCGAGGCACTCGAGTGGAACCTTGCGCCGCTCCTCGAGCGCCTGGCCGACCTGTACGACCTCGTCGAGGGAGAGGGGGTGCTCCATGCCTTCACCAAGTGATCCTGAGTTTCGGCCGCCCGGCAATCATCGTGCACCACGCCGGACAGCTCGTCTGCTCACGAAACGGCGAGTCGCCATCTCCCCCGAGCGGCTCAAAGAGATCGATCTGCACCACTTGGGGAGCGCGCTCCTACGCCTCGCCCAGGAAGACTTCGACGTTGTCCGAGCGTCCGGATTGGCGGCGACCGAGCAAGGTCAGGCGGGTGCCCCTGTCCGCCCACACGAGGCCGTTTCCCGCGCGGAAGCCGCAAGGCCGCCGTCTGGCCCGCCTGCGCGTTCAGGCAGCCCACACGGGGCCGACGCCTAACGCCGTTTCGCCCTACGCCACCGATTCCTGAGGACGGAGAAATGCCATGCCTGACCATGACATCCGAGGAGATTTCTACAACAACGCCCGACCCCTACGGGGAGGGGGCGAAATGGCCCGGAGTGCCGAAGCAGGGCTGGACTTTGAGGCCAAACAGAGGGTTAATCCGGAGGACCGTAACGGAGGAGGGAACCCGACAATGCCCCAAACTGTAGCCATCACCGCGGAGCCGACGGCTGCCGTGAACTCGCTCGATGGCCTCGAGCATCTCATGCAGTCGCCGACAACCGGCGAGCTAGAAGATACACCAGCCGCGGCGGCGCAAGCCCTCGTGTATTTGCGCGTATCGACGCCCAGGCAGCTACACACTGCCGCGGACATCGATGAGGACGGCAACAGCATCGCGACTCAGCGCGTCGAGACACTGCGCAAGGTACGCGAGCTCGGCGTCACTGTCGCAAAGGAGTTCGTAGAGCCGGGCCAATCCGCCCAAACCATCTCAAAGCGCAACGAGTTCAAGAAGCTCTTGCGCTACGTCGATGATCACCCAGAAGTGAAGTTCGTCGTCATCTACATGCGCTCGCGCGTCTTCCGCAACTTCACAGACGCCGCGATCACGAAACGCCAACTCCTCGAGAAGGGCGTGAGACTCATCTCCGCCAAGGAGGAGTTCGGAGAGGGGTACATGGCCGACGCCATGGAAGCCATCACCGACATCATGAACGAAGTCCAAGTCCGTATGAACGGCGAGGACGTCAAGGTCAAGATGGCGCACAAAGTGGAACAGGGCGGGTCAGTCGGGCGGGCCAAGATCGGTTATCTCAACGTCCGAAAGGACTTCGGGGGCCGACTCGTCAACACCATTGATGTCGACCCGGAACGAGCACCACTCGTCGCGTGGGCGTTCGAGCAGTACGCGACGGGTCGCTACTCCATCGCTCGTCTCCAGAGGCTTCTCGAGGCTCAGGGGTTTACCACCCGCCCGTCACCCACCTACGTTGGGCGATCGGTCAGCACGAGCCGTCTCGCGACCATGCTGCGCGATCCGTATTACACCGGGGTGATCCGCTACAAGGGCGCACTCTACGTAGGACGGCACGAGGCAATCGTCTCCAAGGAGACGTTCCTGAAAGTTCAAGAAGTGCTCGACATGCGTAAGCGCGATGGGACGCGCGACATCGTCCACTTCCACTACCTCAAGGGTCTGCTGTTCTGCGGCGAGTGCCGTGATGCAGGCCGCACGAGCCGCCTCCTCTACAGCAAGAACACCGGACGCGGTGGAACCTACGAATACCTCATCTGTGCGGCCCATCAGCGCTGGCTCTGTTCGATGCCGAATATTCGCGTCGATCAGATCGAAGCTGCAATCGTCCCAGTCGTCGCGAGCGAGCGCCTAACCGCCGAGGTGATCACCAGCATGCGGGATGCCTTAGCCGCGTCGGTCGCGAACATCCTCGCCCAGGATCGGGACGTGAAGGCACAGCTCAAGAAACAGCTCGAGAAGCTCGAAGCACAGGAAGAACGTCTTATCGAGCTCGCGGCAACCGGCTCCCTGCCGATGAGCAAGATCCGGACACGCATCGAGAAGACGGCCCTCCAACGTTCCGCCATCGAGGAGAAACTCGAGTTCACGGCCGATCGCCTCAAGCATGGCGCCGACGGCGCACTGGCCTATCTCGAGCTCTTGGTGAACCCTGGCGCACTCTACGAGAACGCCTCCGATGCTGTTCGACGAGAGCTTCTGACGGCATTCTTCTCGAAGCTCGTCGTCTACATAACCGACGAGGGTCTCCGGATCACGTCGGAGCGGCACGAGGCAAACAACATCCTGCGCGAGCTCCAAGGAAGAGTCGGACTGGAGCACTCGCAGCATCACCCGGAGACGAAAGAAGCTCCCCGCATTGATGCGGGGAGCTTGGTTTCAGTCAATCCCAGAGCCAGTTCATTTGACCAGGGTTTGAGTAACTACGATGTGGCTGGGGTACCTGGACTCGAACCAAGAATAACGGAACCAGAAACCGTCGTGTTGCCAATTACACCATACCCCAAGGGCGAAACCAGGGCCTCGCACCGAGAGTCCAGCCTACCCGAGCGGCGGCGGAACACCAAAACCGGTGGACCGAGGACCGCCGCCCGGGCGCGTCGCGACTCAGCCGGCCAGGAACACCGAGAGCGAGCGGAGCCGACGCAGCGACTCCTCCTTGCCCAGCAGCTCCATCGATTCGAACAGCGGCGGCGAGACCCGGCGGCCGGTGATGGCGACACGGGGCGGACCGTAGGCGATGCGCGGCTTGAGCTCGAGCCTCTCGACGAGCTCCGCGGCGAGGGCCTCCTGGATCTTCTCCGGGGTGAAGTCGTCGAGGGGCTCGAGAGCCACGACGCACGCGTCGAGCACCTCGGCAGCATTTGCCGGAAGGCCCTTGAGGGCGTCCTCCGCGTACGAGACCTCATCGGTGAACAGGAAGCCCACCATGCCGGGCACCTCGCCGAGCAGCTGCACCCGCTCCTGCACGAGAGGCGCGACGCGGAATGCCGTCACCAGCTGTTCGTGCGTCGGCTCGTCGAAGAGTCCGGCTGCGGCGAGGTACGGGATCGTCCGCTCGGCGAAGTCCTTCTCGCCGAGCATCCGGATGTGGTCGCCGTTGATCGACTCGGCCTTCTTCTGGTCGAAGCGCGCCGGGTTCGGGTTCACGTCGACGATGTCGAACGCGGCGGTGAACTCGTCGAGCGAGAACACGTCGCGGTCATGTCCGATCGACCAGCCGAGCAGGGCGAGGTAGTTCAGCAGTCCCTCGGGGATGAAGCCGCGGTCGCGGTGCAGGAACAGATCCGCCTGCGGGTCGCGCTTGGAGAGCTTCTTGTTGCCGGTCTCCCCCAGCACCAACGGCATATGCGCGAACCGCGGGACGAACGTCGTCACACCCGCATCGATGAGAGCCGCATACAGCGAGAGCTGCCGGGCGGTGGACGGCATCAGGTCTTCACCACGCAGCACGTGCGTGATGCCCATGAGCGCGTCGTCGACCGGATTCACGAACGTGTACAGCGGCACACCGTTCGGGCGCACGACCACGAAGTCGGGGAACGATCCTGCGGGGAAGGTCACCTCGCCGCGGATGAGGTCCACATACGTGACGTCTTCGTCCGGCACCCGAAGGCGCAGCGCCGGCTGACGACCCTCCGCACGGAACGCCGCCTTCTGCTCGTCGGTGAGGTCGCGGTCGAAGTTGTCGTAACCGAGCTGCTTGGCGCGCCCGGCGGCCTCGTTGCGCGCGTCGATCTCGTCGGCAGTGGAGTAGCTCTCGTAGAGGGCTCCCGTGGCGATGAGCTTGTCGATCACCTCGCGGTAGATGTCGTGGCGCTCCGACTGCCGGTACGGAGCGTGGGGTCCACCGACCTCGACACCCTCATCCCAATCGATCTTGAGCCAGGTGAGCGCGTCCACCAGCTGGCGGAAGCTCTCCTCGCTGTCACGGGCGGCATCGGTGTCCTCGATGCGGAACACCATCTTCCCGCCGTTGTGACGGGCGTACGCCCAGTTGTAGAGAGCCGTGCGGACCATGCCGACATGCGGCAGACCGGTCGGCGAGGGGCAGAAGCGGACGCGGACGTCGGCACCACTGACGGTCGTGGTGAGGGGGTGAGGGGTAGCCATAGCCCTTCGATTCTACGGGGACCGCGCGTTCGCCCGTCGGCGGGCGCGAGGGCTCAGCCTCCTGGGCAGTCGCAATCGCCACCGCTGTGACACTGGCAGATCGGAGGCGGGTGATCCGCCGCCGTCACCGTCTCCCGCACCTGAAGGTCTGAGAACGGGACGACCTCGTCGTAGCTGGCCGCATCAACGGCGTCACCGCAGGCAGCGCCCTCCGTGCGGATCTCGGCGGCAGCCTCAGGGAAGACGAAGTCGACGCACGTGACGGCGGTCGACTGCTGGTACCAGAGCCCTCCGCCGGTCTCCGCCCCGCCTTCCACCGCGAGCGTCAGGGCCACGCCGTCCCCGGCCTCCTCGACGGCCAGCAGGGTGTAGAGGTGGCTGCCGGTGTCCGCCCCGCCTCGCGCATCAACGATGAAGTCGAGTCCGGCGACGGTCGCTTCCGGATCCTCGATCATCTGGTCGCGGTCCTCCCACAGCACGTCCTGCGCATCTTCCACGGAGTCGGCGAGGCTGTCCCTCATCAGGGTCCCGATGCTCGGCGCGCACCCGGCGAGAACACCGACGGTGGCGGCGAGCACGGCACCTGCGGCGATCCGTCCGGCGAGAGAGGACATGGCTCTGACCGTAGCGCAGTGCGCAACGCATCCGCCGGAACCCAGGGCGACATGCTCAGGGCGACATGCTCACGGCGACCGCCGCACGATGCTCCAGGGGCAGGAGGCCTTGGACGCTGCGCTCGTCCACGATGAGCTCGAACGCTGCACGGAATCGCCGACGATCATCGTGTCCGAGCCGGGCGTAGAGAGCACCGGCACCGGCCACGCCCCCTTCGACCGAACGCCAGAGTGCATTCGGGTCCGCGTGCCAGGTCCAGCCGTGCTCGGCGGCGGTCACGCGCTCCAGGCCCGCGTCCCGCAGCATCTGCGCGAAGCCGGCGGCGCTCCGCTCGAATTCCTCGTCGGCAGGGAGCTTCGCACCGGCGAACGGCGCCACTCCCGCGCGTTCAGCGACCTCCGCCCAGAACCATGAGGGCGACAGCGTCCAGATCGTCGCGACCACGGGGCCACGACTCACGCGCCGCAGCTCGGCCGCCGACCTGCGTGGGGAGCCGACATGGTTCAAGACGAAGTTCGCGACGACCACATCGACCGCGCCGTCGGCGAACGGGAGATCCGGCAGCCCCGCATCGATCGTGACGATCTGCGGACGGTCGCGGCGCGACACCGCGCGCATGGACGCCTCCGGCTCGCACGCCTGCACGCGCCATCCCGCGTCGGCCCAGGCTGCAGCGAGCCTGCCGTCACCCGCGCCGACGTCGAGCAGACTGCGCCCTCGCGGTGCGCCGAGGCCGAGCTGCATCGCCGGGAAGGTCCCTGCGCAGAGCGCGGCGTACGATGCGGAATACGCCGCGCCGACGCCGGCCCAGTCCTTCATCGGGAGCCGGAGCGGGCGAGCGGGGACAGCGCCACGATCGCGATGACCAGGACGAAGGCCGCCACGCCGAGTCCCGCGTACTGGAAGTTCGCCAGCACCACGCCCGCCAGCACCGATCCCGCCGCCGCGGACAAGCTCATCAGGGAATCGCTGCGCCCTTGCCTCCGTGTGCGGAGCTCGGGTGCGGACGACTCCGTGAGAAGGGCGGCACCGGCCACCGTCGCCGCGCTCCATCCCAGTCCGAGCAGGATGAGCGCGACCATCACACCCCAGGCCTCCGTCCCCGTGAACACCGCGAACGCCAGAGCACCGGCGAGCAGCACCTGTCCGAGCAGCACCACCTGGAGCCTGCCCCAGCGGTCGGCCAGCACGCCGAAGACGGGCGAGAGGGCGTACATGCCGCCCACGTGCAACGCGATCGTGATCCCCACGAGCGCTGACACATCGGCGGGGGTCGCTGCCATGCCCCCGGCACCGTGCGCCATGTGCGAGAGATGCACCGGAGTCATGGCCATGACCGAGGCCATGACCACGTGGGATCCGGCGATCGCGAAGATCGCGTACCGGGCGACGCGCGGCCGATCCACGGCCACCGCCCCGTCCGTCGAAGCCGAGGCCTTCGCGAGACGCTGCGCCGCGAGCAGCGGATCCGGACGCAGAGCGACGACGTACAGCACGAGCGCAGCGCACTGCGCGACGAAGGAGAAGAGGTACGAACCCGTCTGCGGCGGCATCCCCACCGCCTGGCCGACGATCTCCCCCGGCCCGAGAAGCAGCGGACCGGCGACCCCGCCGATCGTGGTCGACCAGACGACGATGGACAGGTCTCGTCCGCGGTGCTGCGGCGCGGCGAGATCGGTCGCCGCGAACCGCGACTGCAGGTTTCCCGCGTTGCCGGCCCCGATCATCAGGATGCCGACGAGCAGCATCGGGAAGATCCGCAGAGACGCGGCGAGGATGACCACCGCGATGCCCACCAGGGCGAACAGGTTGCCGAGAGTGAGCGCACGACGACGCCCGACACGGGCGGCGAGACGTGCGAGCGGGATGGCGCACGCGGCCGCTCCCAGTGTGACGGAAGCTGTCGCGAGACCGGAGAGGGCATCGTTGCCCGAGATGTCCGCCGCGAGGAGGGCGCCGAGGGAGACGGTGGCACCGAAGGCGATCCCGCCGAGCACCTGCCCCAGCGACAGGACCAGGACGGTACGTCGCTGAACCGCCTGCTGCTGCGTCGCCGTCAGGGCGACATCGGTCATGACGCGGGAACGGCGTCGCGCACGGTGTTGCGAAGGATGCCGAGTCCGGAGATCTCGACCTCGACGACGTCTCCCGCCACGAACGTGCCCACGCCCGCCGGAGTCCCCGTCATGATGACGTCGCCCGGAAGCAGCGTGAACACCGCCGACGCGTACTCGATGATCGCCGGCACCGAGTGGATCATGTCGGTGAGTGGCGCCTGCTGCCGCACCTCGCCGTTCACCCGTGTCTCGATCGTGGCCTGCGCCGGATCGAAGTCCGTCTCGATCACGGGACCGAGCGGGCAGAAGGTGTCGAAGCCTTTGGCCCGCGACCACTGACCGTCCTTGCGCTGGAGGTCACGCGCGGTGACGTCGTTGCCGATCGTGTATCCGAGCACGTAGTCGAGTGCGTTCTCTGCCTTCACGTTCTTCGCGATCTTGCCGATCACCACCACGAGCTCACCCTCGTACTCGGTGCGCTCGGAGATCGCCGGACGCACGATCGTGTCTCCGGGCCCGATCACCGAGGTGTTCGGCTTGAGGAACAGCAGCGGCTCCTCTGGGGCCTCTCCCCCCATCTCCGCCGCGTGATCGTGGTAGTTCTTGCCGACGCAGACGACCTTGGACCGCGGGATCACCGGAGCGAGCAGAGCGGCATCCGCGAGCGGCACGCGGGCACCGGTGGTCTCGTACCCCGTGAACATCGGGTCTCCGGCGAGCACCACGAGCTCACGCTCGTCGATGATCCCGTACATGATGGCTTCGTCGTGGCTGAACCGGGCGATCTTCATGGGATCAGCCTATCGAGCGCCTCGCCAGGCCTGGAGCCCCAGCAACCTCCGAGACCCCCTGCTCGCGACGAGACCCACGGCCCCGGGCGGACGACAGCATGGGTGTCGGCGGGGGACGTGGGTCTCGGCAGCAGGAAACTCAGGCGTCGAGGCGGAGGAGCCAGCCGTGCTTGTCCTCTCGGCGCCCGTACTGGATGTCGGTGAGTTCTTCGCGGAGGGACAGCGCCAGCTCGCCCAGCGGCTGGGGCTCGTCGAAGCCTTCGCCCACGAGCGCGCCGATCGGGGTCACGACCGCGGCCGTGCCACAGGCGAACACCTCGACGATGTCGCCGGAGGCCACGCCCGCGCGCCACTCGTCGATCGAGATCGGACGCTTCTCGACCGTGTAGCCGCGGTCCTCGGCCAGCTGCAGCAGCGAGTCGCGGGTGATGCCCTCGAGGATGCTGTCCGACTCCGGCGTGACGACCCGGCCGTCCTTGAAGACGAACACGACGTTCATGCCGCCGAGCTCCTCCACGTCGCGGTTCTCGTTGAGGAACACGACCTGGTCGCAGCCCTTCGCACTGGCCTCGGCCTGGGGAAGGAGGCTGGAGGCGTAGTTGCCGCCTGTCTTCGCTTTGCCGGTGCCACCGCGACCCGCGCGGGCGTAGTCCTCGGAGAGCCAGATGCGCACAGGCTTCACTCCCCCGGTGAAGTAGGCACCGGCGGGGCTCGCGATCACGTAGTAGGCGACCTTCTGCGCCGCCCGCACACCGAGGAAGGCCTCCTTGGCGAACATGAACGGTCGCAGGTACAGGCTCTGGTCGGCACCGGAGGGCACCCACCGACCGTCGACGGCGATGAGCTCCCGCAGCGACTGGATGAAGTACTCGGTCGGCAGCTCCGGCAGCGCGAGGCGGCGGGCGCTGGCCTGCAGACGCGCGGCGTTCCGGTCGGGACGGAAGGTGTGGATCGAGCCGTCGGCGTGCCGGTAGGCCTTGATGCCCTCGAAGATCTCCTGTGCGTAGTGCAGCACGGAGGCGGCGGGGTCGAGCGGGATCGGACCGTAGGGCTGCACGCGCGGACGGTGCCATCCACCCTTGGCCGACCAGCAGATGTCGACCATGTGGTCGGTGAAGACGACCCCGAACCCGGGGTTCTCCAGCACTTCGGCGACGCGTGCCGGCGAGGCCGCGTTCAGGTTCTTCGTCACGGCGAACTCCAGAGGAGCCACGCTCGTCTCGGCGTCGATCGTCGTCATGTCATCATCCAATCCTCGTGGGCGGGCGCATCCTCGCGCCCTGTCAGCCTACGCCCGCTGTTCAGAGACGGGCAGCGATCGCGGAGCCGATCTCCGCGGTGGTGCGGGCACCGCTCCGGGCGGCGATGTCCGCCTCGACCGCGGCGCTCACCCGCGCCGACTCGACCGTGAGGCCGAGGTGGTCGAGCAGCAGCGCGATGGAGAGGATCGCGGCGGTCGGGTCGGCCTTCTGCTGACCCGCGATGTCCGGAGCCGAGCCGTGCACGGGCTCGAACATCGACGGGAAGGCGCCATCGGGGTTGATGTTCCCCGATGCGGCGAGGCCGATGCCGCCCGTGACGGCGCCGGCGAGGTCGGTGAGGATGTCACCGAAGAGATTGTCGGTCACGATCACGTCGAAGCGCGAGGGATCGGTGACCAGGAAGATGGTGGCGGCGTCGACGTGCAGATAGTCGACGGCGACGTCGGGGTGTTCGGAGGCGACCTCGTTCACGATGCGCTGCCAGATGGCGCCCGCATGCACGAGCACGTTGGTCTTGTGCACGAGGGTCAGCTTCTTGCGACGACGCTCCGCGAGGGCGAACGCGTAGCGCACGACCCGCTCGACACCGAAGGCCGTGTTCACGGAGGTCTCGTTCGCCACCTCCTGCGGCGTCCCCTTCCGGATCGCCCCGCCGTTGCCGACGTAGGGACCCTCCGTGCCCTCGCGGACGACGACGAAGTCGATCTCCCCCGGGTTCGACAGCGGACCGGATGCGCCGGCGAAGAGCTTCGAGGGGCGCAGGTTCACGTAGTGGTCGAGAGTGAACCGCAGCTTGAGCAGCAGTCCGCGCTCGATGTTCGCGTCCTTCAGCCGCGGGTCGCCCGGCGTGCCGCCGACGGCACCCAGGAGGATCGCGTCGTGTGCGGAGATCGCGGCGAGGTCGTCATCCGTGAGCGTGTCGCCGGTCTCGAGGTACCGGCCGGCACCGAGCGAGAAGCGGGTCTTGTCGAACGTCACGTCGCTGTCGACGGTGACGGCGTCGAGCACCTTCTCCGCCTCGGCGATGACCTCGGGACCGATGCCGTCACCCGGGATGACGGCCAGCTTCACGACACGCGACATGAGACTCCTTGCGCACTGCACGGGGGTGGACCGACTCGTTCCCGCCCGAGAGCAGGAGAGCCGATCCCCCCAGCGTACTGGTCAGTGCGTGGGTGCCTTGCGCAGTGTGACGGCCGCGATCACTCCGGCCGCGACCACGAGGCCGGCACCGATGAGCGAGGTGACGGTGACGCCGGAGCCGAACGCGTCCGACGCGGCCTGCCACAGCGCATCGCCGAGCTGCGTCGGCAGAGCCTGCGCAGCGGTGTAGGCGCCAGCCAGAGTCTCCTCCGCTGCATGCGCCACGTCGGCGGGAAGACCCGCAGGAAGAACGAGCGCTCCGCGGTAGAAGGCCGTGATGATGCCGCCGAGCACAGCCGTTCCGAGCACCGCTCCGAGTTCGTACGCCGTCTCGGACACCGCGCTGGCCGCTCCTGCCTTGGCCGCAGGAGCGCTCGACAGGATGAGCTCGTTGGAGATCGTCTCGGCCGCGCCGATCCCGATGCCCAGCACCACGAACGCGATCACCAGCGGCAGGACGCCGTGCTCGTGCGTCGTGAGAGCGACGATCAGGTAGCCGGCGACGGAGAACGCGAGCCCGGCGGGGATCACGATGTGCGGCGGGATCCGGCGCGAGATCGGCACGACCGACAGCCCGGCCACGATCATCGCCACCATTCCCGGCACCAGCGCGAGACCTGCCGTCATCGGCGACAGCCCGAGGACGAGCTGCAGATGCTGCGACACGAAGTAGAGGAAGCCGACCAGAGCCACGACACTGAGCAGGTTGACCAGGATCGCCCCGGAGAACGACCCCCGCTTGAACAGCGCCATGTCGAGCATCGGCGTCTTGGCACGCAGCTGGCGCCGCACGAACAGGAAACCCATCGCGAGGCCGAGAAGTGCCCACGCACCGGCCTTCAGACTCGGACCATCCACGGCCAGCGACTTGATCGCGTAGACCACCGGGATCATCGTGGCCATCGACAGGACGATGCTGATCAAGTCGATGCGACCGGGGTGGGGGTCGCGGCTCTCCGGCACCAGCAACGGCGCAGCGACGAGCAGAGGGATCAGCACCGGCACCGCGATGAGGAAGACGGACCCCCAGGAGAAGTGCTCGAGGAGGAAACCGCCGACGATCGGTCCCAGCGCCGATCCTGCGGAGAAGGCCGAGGCCCACACCGCGATCGCCATGCGGCGCTGGTCGCGGTTCTGGAAGATCGAGCGCAGCAGGGACAGGGTCGACGGCATGAGCATCGCCCCGAAGAAGCCGAGCAGAGCACGAGCGGCGATCAGCAGACCGGCCGTGGGCGCGAAGGCTGCGAGGGCGGAGACCGCCGCGAAACCGGTGGCTCCGATCAGCAGCATCTTCCGACGCCCGAATCGGTCGCCCAAGGTACCCATGGTGACGAGCAGGCCCGCGAGCACCAGGGGGTACACGTCGATGATCCACAGCTGCTCGGCCCCTGTGGGCGCGAGCGCGATGGAGATCTCGGGGAGCGCGAAGCTCAGCACCGTGTTGTCCACCGACACCAGCAGCACCGGCAGCATGAGGACGACGAGCGCCGCCCAGCCGCGGGCTCCGACGCGGGGAGCATCCGTCTCTGTCGTCGGGATCGACGCAGTACGGGTCATGGAACACCTCTCAGGATCTTGATCGCACGGTTAGTGAACCGTCCAGATGGTATAGTAACAGAAGTCCCGCCCCCGAATCCGCAGAGGATCCACGATGCCCCGACCTCCGCTCGCCCGCGAGAAGGTGCTCGACGCCTTCGAAGCGATCCTCATCGAAGACGGCGAACGAGCCGCGACGCTCGACGCCACGGCGAAAGCGGCCGGTGTGTCGAAGGGCGGCCTGCTCTATCACTTCGGCTCCAAGGACGAGCTCGAGGCCGGCCTCGTGGAACGGCTCGATCGCCTCACGACCATGGACCTCGAACGGATGGCCGCCGCGGAGGAAGGTCCCGTCGCCTACTACGTGCGCACCTCCGTGATGGAGGACGACGCACTCGATCGCGTGCTGATCGCGACGACGCGCCTCGCCCAGGGCGGGTCGATCCCCGCAGCGGACATGCTCCGCGACACGAGGCGCCGCTGGGCGGAGACGATCCGCCCGCACGTGCGCGACAACGCGAGCCTCGATCTGGTGATGCTGGTGAGCGACGGACTCTACTTCAACAACTCGCTCGACGTGCACGGCCCCGAGCGACTCGTGCCCCGCAGCGATGAACTCGCGGAGCTGATCACCCTGGTTCTGAAGGCGACCGCCTGAGGATCACCGCAGACACGAGAGAGGGCGGAAGCTTCACGCTCCCGCCCTCTCTGCTGCGTCTGCCGATCAGATCTCGGTGATCTCGATCTGACGGAACAGGTCGGCGTCGATGGCACCGCGCACGTCGTCGAGCAGCTCGTCCGAGACGGGCGAGTCGAGCGTCAGCACACTGAGCGCCTGGGCGCCTGCCGCCTGACGGGCGATCTGCATCCCGGCGATGTTGATGCCGGCCTCGCCGAACTTCTGGCCGTACACGGCGACGATGCCGGGGCGGTCGGTGTAGAGCATCACGACGTGGTGCTTCTCGATCGGCAGCTCGAGCCGGTGGTCGTTGATGCCGACGAGCTTCTCCGTCTGCTTCGGACCGGTGAGCGTGCCGGACACCGAGAGCTGAGTGCCGTCGGACAACGCACCGCTGAGAGTGATGACGTTGCGGTACTCGTCGCTCACATCGTCCTTGAGCAGCCGCACCGCGATCCCGCGCTGGTCGGCGAGGAGCGGAGCGTTGACGTAGGACACCGTCTCACTGACGATGTTGGTGAACACGCCCTTGAGCGCGGCGAGCTTGAGCACGCTCACGTCGTAGTCGTTCAGCTCGCCGTGCACCTCGACGTCGAGGCTGGTGAGAGGCGACGTCGCGAGCGCGGCGAAGATCTGGCCGAGCTTCTCGACGAGCGAGATGCCGGGACGCACGTAGGGGTCGATGACGCCCCCGGCCACGTTCACGGCGTCCGGGACGAGGTCACCGCCGAGGGCGAGGCGCACAGAACGAGCGACCGAGACGCCTGCCTTCTCCTGCGCCTCCTCGGTGCTCGCGCCGAGGTGGGGCGTGACGACCACGTTCGGGAGGTCGAGCAGCGGACGAGCCGTGCCGCCCTCAGCGGGCGGCTCCGAGGTGAAGACGTCGAGACCGGCTCCCGCGATCTCCCCGGCGACGAGCGCCGCGTGCAGGGCCTCCTCGTCGATGAGGCCGCCACGGGCCACGTTCACCACGAACGCGGTCGGCTTCATCGCCGCGAACTGCTCGGCGCCGATCATGCCCGTCGTCTCCGGGGTCTTGGGCATGTGGATGGTCAGGAAGTCCGACTCGGCGACGAGTTCGTCGAGGGAGAGCAGCTGCACGCCGAGCTGCTGGGCGCGTGCAGAGGTGACGTAGGGGTCATAGGCGACGACACGCATGTCGAAGGCCGCGAGGCGCGCGGCGACGAGAGCACCGATGCGACCGAGGCCGACGATGCCGACGGTCTTCTCGAAGAGCTCGGCTCCGGTGAAGGAGCTGCGCTTCCACGCTCCGGCGGAGAGAGAGGCATGCGCGGCAGGGATGCGGCGGGCGAGGCTCAGGATGTGGCCGACCGTGAGCTCGGCGGCCGAGACGATGTTCGAGGTCGGGGCGTTGACGACCATGACCCCGGCAGCCGTGGCCGCCTTGATGTCGACGTTGTCGAGGCCCACGCCGGCGCGGGCGACGACCTTGAGCTTCGGCGCGTGGCTCAGCGCCTCCTCGTCGATGCGCGTGGCCGAGCGGACCAGCACGGCGTCGGCGTCGGCGAGTGCGGCGAACAGCGCCTCGCGGTCGGTGCCGTCGACGTCGCGGACGTCGAAGTCGGGACCGAGAGCGTCGATCGTGGCGGGAGAGAGTACTTCGGCGATGAGCACGACAGGCTTCGGCACAGTGGATCCTTCGGGGCAGCGCGGCAGGGGCCGATGCGCCGCACACCATGGGGGCGCGATCGCCACAACTCTACCGGAGCGCCGACAGCGCTCCGTGCCGTGTGACGCGTCTCGACGGGCGGCTCAGGCGCTCGGCATCGTGAGGCTCAGCGCGATCAGACTCATCCAGAACACGGCGACGACACCGAGTCCGGCGAGGAAGACGAGGGCCAGCTCGCCCACCGTGCGACGCCGTCCGATGACATACGCGAAGGCGAACACGATCGCGGGGAAGACGACTCCGAACAGCAGGGTCGCCCAACCTCCCCCGGTCAGCCCCGTCTGAGCCATCGTGATCAGGTGCGCCACGGCGTTCCACACGGCGTAGGCGTAGAAGAGTCCGGCCAGTCCGGTGACGAGCCCGATGAGCCAGCGGGGAGAACCCGCCGACGTCGATGTTCCGACCGCGGAAGCCATCATGATCCGATCACCCCCACGGTGACGAACGGCCAGGGAACGAGCAGGACGACGCCGGCGAGCAGCACGGCGACGCGGATCCAGCCTGCCTTCCCCCGCGTGAGCACCCAGCTCGCGAGGAACCAGAGGGCCGGGGCGGCGATCGCGAGGAAGAACCACGGGAGGAACATCACATCGGAGACCAGGAACGACGCGAGGGGCTGCAGCCGCAGTCCGCCGACGATCCAGCCGATCGTGTAGAGGAGATAGATGCCCCCGACGATGCCGACGAGCAGCAGCATCGGCGTGCTCAGGCCCGCCTGCTCCTCGACAGCCGCCTGCTCCTCGACAGCCGCCTGTTCCTCTGCCGGCACCTGCTCGACCGCTGGCGCCTGTTCGGCGGTGCCGCCTTCCTCGATCGTCCCCACCTCGTCGCTCCCCCGTCCGACGGCCTTCCAGCCGCGCGGTAGGGCGCGCTCCTTGGGGTTCGAGGCCTCGTCGCCGTCCCAGCTGAGGGCGTCGTCGGAATCGGAAGTCATGTCCCCAGCGTAGGACACGCGGTCCACTAGGATCGGGGTTGCCTCGAGCCGGAACGGCGGGCATCGGACGTTATGGGGGAGCATCGTGGCCGACAACGACAAGACGGAAGCCAGCAGCGGATCGACACCCGCAGGCTCTGCACCCGCCACCTCTCGATCCACCACCTCGACTCCCGAGCCGCCCGCCGGCTGGGTCCCGACTCCGGAAGCCAAGGCGAAGGCCACGCGGTTCCGTTGGATCGCCGGCATCCTCTGGGCGGTCGCGATCATCGGCGAAGGCGTCGGCATCTTCTGGCTCCTGCGTCAGCGGGTCTTCGTCGGCGAGGACGGCACTCTGGTGCGCGACCCCGACACCGGACTGCTGGAGGAGCAGGGCGTCACGGCGACCTTCCCGCAGTGGGCGTTCATCACACTCCTCGTGCTGCTCGTGGTCATCGCTGCTCTGTCCATCACCGGTTCCGTGCTCTGGAAGAAGGCCAATCGCCTCGACCCGGCCCGCAGAGCGGACAAGACACGGTTCTTCGTGCAGAACCAGCTCGGGGCCATCATCGCCGTGGTCGCCTTCCTCCCGCTCGTCATCCTGATCTTCCTCAACAAGGACATGGACAAGGGCCAGAAGGCCACAGCCGGGATCGTCGGCGTCGTGCTCGCCGCCCTCGCGGTGTTCATCGGCGCCGACTTCAACCCGCCGTCCGTCGAGCAGTACACGGCCGACCAGTCGGCCGTGATCCAGCTCCTCGGAAAGGACGAGGTCGTCTGGGTCGACGGTGGCAAGGTCTACCACGTCTGCGACGAGGTGCCCGCGATCCAGACGGGGAGCGAGATCCGCACCGGTGCGACCGCACAGGCCGTCGAGGCCGGGAAGATCCGCCTCACCCTGCAGTTCGGCTCCGAGCTGCGAGCCTGCGGTCTCCCGGTGCCGGAGAACGATGAGGAGATCACCGAGGCTCTGCGCGCGATCCAGGCGGGCCAGGTCGACACGGTCCTCCCCGCACCGGTGTGGGCCGACCCCGCAGAGGCACCCATCGTGGTCGAGGAGGCATCGGCGCCGTGACGCCCGCTCGACGCTAGTCCGCGTCGAGCGCTTCCACGAGCCGATCCTCCGCTGACGACAGATGGGCTTCGAGGAGGGCGGCCGCCCGCTCCCCGTCCCCTGACGCCACGGCATCGAGGATGTCGGCGTGCTGCGCGGCGATGTCCGCGGCATCGAGAAGACGGCGGCCCTGCACCTGCGCCATGCACAGCCGCACCTCGTCGAGGACGCTGCGGTACATGCGGCCCGTGCGCTCGCTGTCGAGCGCGTCGATGAGGGCCGTGTGGAAGCGCAGGTCGGGAGCGACGGTCGCAGGGTCGGGGCCCCCGGGCATCGCCATGATCTCCGCGTTCGCCGCGAGGGCCGCGGCAGGAACGTTCTTCGACGCGGCGAGTTCGCGAAGCGCCGCACTCTCCAGGCGGGTTCTGGTGCGATACACGTCGCGCACGGTCACGGAGTCGATGTCGACGACGCGCGCGCTCCGGTGCGCGGTGCGCACGAGCAGGCCGCTGGCGACGAGCTGCTCGATCGCCGCCTTCGCGCTCGGACGTGCGACTCCGAAGCTCTGCGACACCGCGGCCTCGGTGATCGGGGAGCCGGAGCGGATCGCACCGCTCAGGATGCGACCGCGCAGCTGCGCTGTCACGGCATCGACGACGCCGACGACTCCGAGCGGCGCTTCCGAGGTGGTGCTCATCCGGTCAGCCTATCGAAGAGCCGCGCAGTCGGTACACTTGTCTGACAATCTCATGACGGAGCAGAGGAGCACCGTGAAGACCACCCTCGCCGAGCTGCTGGATCCTGCCCTGCTGGGGCCGACGACGCAGGTGCACGCACGCTCGATCGACCGTTTCGCCCGCGCGCACGACGCGTCCCACTACCTGCTGATCCCCGATGCCGTCCTCTCCCCCGCTGACGCGGAGGGTGTCGCTCGTGCCTTCGGAGCGGTCAGAGCTGCCGGTCGCACGATGACGTTCCGCTCCGGAGGCACCAGCCTGTCCGGCCAGAGCGTCAGCGGAGACATCCTGGTGGACACGCGCAGCGGCTTCCGCGACATCCGTGTCGAGGACGACGGCGCTGCGGTCCGGGTGGGTCCGGGTGCGACGGTGCGCCAGGTGAACACCAGGCTCGCGAGGTACCGCCGCAAGCTCGGCCCCGATCCGGCGAGTGAGATCGCGTGCACGATCGGCGGCGTCGTCGCCAACAACTCCAGCGGCATGGCGTGCGGTATCACCGAGAACTCGTACCGGACGATCGAGTCGATGACGATCGTGCTTCCCAGCGGCACGATCCTCGACACCGGCCACCCGGATGCGAACGAGATGCTCCGCGCGGCGGAACCCGCCATCGCCGAGGGCCTGCTCTCCCTGCGGGAGCGTCTGCTGGCATCCCCCGAGCACGTCGCCTTCCTCCGTCAGCAGTTCTCGATGAAGAACACGATGGGCTATGGGCTCAATGCACTGCTCGACTTCGATGATCCGGTGCGCATCCTGGAGCATCTCGTCATCGGCTCCGAGGGCACGCTCGCCTTCGTGGCGGAAGCCCGCTTCCGCACGATCGAGGTGCTCCCCTCGATCGCGACCGGCCTCCTGGTCTTCGACACGCTGTCCGCCGCGATGACGGCTCTGCCTGATCTCACGCGACTCGGTCTCGCCACGATCGAGCTGATGGACGCCGCCTCGTTGCGTGTCGCGCAGGGGTTGAGCGACGTGCCGGACGCCATCGCCGAGATCGAGGTGCAGGGACACGCCGCTCTGCTGGTCGAAGTCCATGCTCCGGACGCAGACACCCTCGCCGCGTCGAGCTCCGCCGCCCAGACGCACTTCGAAGCCCTCCCGCTCGCCGTCGCCCCGCGCCTCACCACGGATGCGGCCGAACGCGCCGCGCTGTGGCACGTGCGCAAGGGGCTCTACACGGCGGTCGCGGGCGCCCGACCGTCCGGAACGACCGCCCTGCTGGAGGACATCGTGGTCCCGGTGCCGCGTCTCCTCCACACCTGCGAGCGCCTCATCGAGCTCTTCTCCGAGCACGGCTACGAGGGCTCGGTCATCTTCGGACACGCCAAGGACGGCAACATCCACTTCCTCCTCAACGAGCGGTTCGACGATGCGGAAAGCGTCGCGCGCTATCGGCGCTTCACCGACGACCTCGTCGAGCTCGTGCTCTCGCAGCAGGGGTCGCTGAAGGCGGAGCACGGCACCGGTCGGATCATGGCGCCGTTCGTCCGCCGACAGTACGGCGACCAGCTCACCGACATGATGTGGGAGATCAAGAACCTCCTCGATCCGCACGGCATCCTGAACCCGGGCGTTGTGCTCTCCGACGACCCCGACTCCTACCTGCACGACCTCAAACGGGTGCCGACGGTGGAGAAGGAAGTCGACCGCTGCGTCGAGTGCGGGTACTGCGAGCCGACCTGTCCCAGCAAGAGCATCACGCTCACGCCTCGACAGCGCATCGTGATCCGTCGCGATATGGTGTGGGCCGAGGAACAAGGCGACACCGAGCTGCTGCGCGATCTGCAGAAGGACTACGACTACGACGGCGTGCAGACCTGCGCGGTCGACGGCATGTGCGGTGTGGCCTGCCCGGTCGACATCAACACGGGCGACCTGGTGCGTCGACTTCGCGCGGAGCAGTCGAACGCGATCGAGGGGACCGTGTGGGGCACGGCGGCCAAGCACTGGGGTACGGTCACCCGCGCCGGCGGCGTCGCGCTCACCGTCGCGGACGCCCTCCCCGCCCCTCTGGTGCGCGGGGTCACGCACCTCGGCCGCGCGGTGCTGGGGGCCGACACCGTACCGCTGTACGACGGAGGACTCCCCCACGGCGGCTCGAAGCCACCGCGTCCGGAGGCGCCGACCGATGCGCAGGCCGTCTTCTTCGGCGCGTGCATCGGCACCATGTTCGGCGCGGAGGGCGACGGCGAGGGGTCACGGAATGCGCTGCGAGCGCTCCTGGACCGCGCGGGTATCCCCGTCGTGATCCCGGAGGAGAACGGTGGCCTCTGCTGCGGGACACCCTGGAAGTCGAAGGGGCATCTCGACGGCTATGCCCTGATGTCGGACCGGGTGCTCGATTCGCTGTGGGAGGCCAGTCGCGCGGGCGAGCTTCCCGTGGTGTGCGACGCGGCCTCCTGCACCGAGGGCCTGGACGTCATGCTCGCACAGGCCGTCGCGAAGAGCCCTCGATACGCCGGGCTGCGGATCGAGGATGCGACCACCTTCGTGGCACGCGAAGTACTGCCGAAGCTGACCGTGCCCGCGAAGCTGCCCACCGTCGCCGTGCATCCGACATGCTCCACGACGGCGCTCGGAGCGACGGGAGCGTTGACCGCGATCGCCGCCGCCGTCGCGGATGACGTGTTCGTTCCCGAGGGGTGGGGCTGCTGCGCATTCGCGGGTGACCGCGGCATGCTGCATCCGGAGCTCACCGCCAGCGCGACGGCACAGGAGTCCGCGGAGATCGCAGCGGCCGAGCGCGCCCAGGGCGGCTTCGACGCCTTCGTCTCGGCGAACCGCACCTGCGAGATCGGAATGTCCCGCGCCACCGGCCGGCCGTACCGTCACGTGATCGAGGTGCTCGAGGAGCTCACGCGGGGCTGACTCCGTGCGAAGACGCCGAGGGCCCTTCCGACGCCGTCGGAGGGGCCCTCGTCTCGTCGCGAACTGTCCGTCTCAGCCTGCGGACAGCACCGCGACGGCCTCTCCACGCAGACGCGCGGGGATCACCACGACCGCACGATCACCGTCGGACTTCTCGACCGCACTGCCGTCGGTCCACCGCAGGTCGGAGTGTACGAGCTCGTCCGGAAGGTCGAGCGTCCCGATGCTCGGGTCGAGAGCATGCACGTGCACGGTCGACCCGGTGGTGGTGTAGCGACGCGGGGCACCGCTGCGCTCCCCCATCCGGATCCACGGGCGCGTGCCGTAGACCGTGTCGCCGTTCGTCTGCAGCCATGCACCCAGCTCGCGCATCGCACGACGCTGGAGCTCGGGGATGGAGCCGTCCGCTGCGGGGCCGACGTTGATCAGCAGGTTGCCGTTCTTCGCCACGACGTCGACGAGCAGACGGATCAGCGCCGCGCCGGACAGCGAGTGGCGTTCGTCCTCTGCCTGATTGAAGCCGAAGGAGTAGCCGAGTCCACGCGTCGACTCCCACGGATCCGGGATGATCTCGGGGATGTCCGTGTATTCGCGTGTGAGGAAGCCGTGGTACGGGACGCCCCAACGGTCGTTGACGACACCGTCGGGCACCGCATCGAAGTACCGCTGCAGGAGGGCGGCGACCGCATACTCGTCGTGCCCCTTGCCACCGTCGGGCCACTCGATGTCGTTCCACAGCACGTCCGGCGAGAAGCGGGACACGAGCTCTTCGAGCTGGGCAGCCGAGTAGCGGGCGAAGTGCGCATCGTTGCGACGGAAGCGGAACAGATCGGTGTCGGACTCGATCGGCGGGAAGTCGCTCACGTGCCAGTCGAGCGCACCGGAGTAGTACACCCCGAACTTCGCCCCCGCGCGACGGGTGGCGTCGTGGAACTCGGAGATCAGGTCGCGGCGCGGACCACGAGCGACCGCGTTGAAACCGGTGGTCGCCGTGTCCCAGAGGCAGAAACCCTCGTGGTGCTTGGTCGTGGGGACGATGTACTTGGCCCCGGCACCGACCAACTCGCCCACGAAGGCATCCGCATCGAACGCCGAGGCGTCCCACCGATCGGCCAGGTCCTCGTACGAGGTGCCGGGGCCGAACAACTGCTGGTGGCGCTCCCAGGTGGGGCTGCCCGCGATCCGCACCGTGTTGCCGTACCACTCGGCGTACTGATGCCAGGCGTACGCATCCTCGGTCGGGATGTTCACGCCGTCGCCGTGCTGCACCGCCCACGCCGGCACCGAGTACAGCCCCCAGTGGACGAAGAACCCGAGCTTGGCGTCCCGATACCAGTCGGGCACACCCTGAGTCGGGTACACCGGGGCGTCAGTGCCGAAGTCGGGGCCTGTCCGCTTCTCGAAGTTCATCATGCGTTCTGCTCCTCTGCGGTTCCGCGGCGGACGACGGTGGCGGTCAGGTCCGGATCGCCGTCGGCGTCGAACGGGTAGACACCCGGCTGCAGACGGTGGTGGCCCAGCCGCAGCAGGTCCTGGTCGACGCCACCAGGGGTCAGCGCGAGAGTCCACCCCGCGGCGAGTTCGTAGAGCTCGGGTTCGAGATAGCCGATCTTCACGACGACGATGTCCGCGGTGGTGGGCTCGAGGCCCAGCATCCGGAAGTCAGAGAGGTGGTGGAAAGGCTTGCGGCGCTCGGTGATGATCGCGTGCAGACCGCCCACGGCGATGACGACCTGCGTACCCGCATCCGGGTCGCCGTCGCTGATGGAGAACACGGTCCCGGTGATCGTGACAGGTCCGTGTGGACCGGAATCCACCCGGGCTCCGGCATCGAGCGACACCGTGGCTCCGACGCCGGCCGCGACAGCCCGTGCGACGGCTTCGCGGTCGAAGATCGAGGCCACGAGTGTGGTGCGGCTGGAGTCGGTGAGCTCGGCGCGTCCCAGCAGGTGCGCGAGCGTCCAGGTCACGTCGCCGGCGCCACCGGCCGTCGGGTTGTCCCCCGAGTCCGATATCAGGTACGGCCGCGGTGCTCCCGGAGCGAGGGCCTTGTCGAGGGCGTCGTCGAGCGAGCCGGTCTCGGCCACGAAGACGAAGTCCTCGCGCGCGTCCCAGAACATCCGCGCGACACGCTCGGCTTCCCGTGCGATCACCTGCTCGTCGTCCCCGGTGACGACCACGTAGGCCTGGCACCGCGGCTCGTCCGCCCAGGCGTAGCCGATCCAGACGGAGGCGTCGACCACCCCGGGGAGGGCTTCGATCTCGGGCAGCTGGGCGTAGATGCTGCGCGCCGGCTCCAGCCGCGTGCTGGTCTTCTCCCCCGGCAGCAGCACGGGCACGGGTACCCAGGCGGAGAAGGGGCGCCGCCGCAGTGGGTCGGAGCCGTGCGGTCCCCTCAGCCGGGCGAGCAGGTTCCACACCGCACGCTCCTTGGTGTTCATCCAATCCTCGTGCGGAGCCATGCGGTAACACGTCAGCAGGTCTACCGCGTCACGCAGCACCTCCGAGACGTTGCCGTGCAGATCCATCGAGGTCGAGACCAGCGTGTGGGGACCGAGGGCGGCGCGCACCGCGAGCGCGAGATCGCCCTCGGCGTCGTCCATGCCGACCACGCTCATGGCGCCGTGGATGTCGAAGAAGAACCCGTCGAAGGGACCGTGCTCCCGGATGCCGGCGACGATCGCATCCTTCATCCGGCGATAGGTCTCCGGCGCGACGGCTCCGCCAGGAAGAGAGCGTCCGTGGGTCAGCGGCACCCAGTCCGCGGCGGAGGCGAGTTCGCGTCCATCGTCCAGGAACGGGTAGTACCCCCGCAACGTCGGGCCGGTACGAACCGTGAACGCCTCGTCACCGGAGATGTGAGGCGAGAAGGTGCTCGACTCGATGGAGATCCCGGCGATGCCGATGCGTGGCAGGGCGAGACCGCCGTCGGCGACGGTGGGAAGCGGGCCCATCCAGATCTCGTGGGCTTCAGGACGTGCGGTCACGTGAGGTGCTCCTTGTGGTGCGAGGGTCGTGCGTGGGGTCGTCTCTCAGCGTGCGCCTGCCGGCACGAGCGCACGGCGGGCCGTCTCGATCGCGCCGAGAGCGACCGCGTCGGAACCGAGGACGGCCGGAATGATGCGCAGCGGGATACCCGACACCGGCGAGTCGGTGGCGAGCGTACGCGCGATGGCCGGCTCGAGGAGGTCCCATGCGGCCGTGACCCCGCCCCCGACGATCGCGCAGGGCAGGTCGAGGATCGTGGCCGCGGTCGCGCAGGCGAGGGCGAGCGCCCGACCCGCAGCGTCGAACGCCGCAATCGCCTCCGTGTCGCCGCGGCGCGCACGGTCGGCGACCTCGCGAGCGTCGCGCACCGGGGCGCCCGTGCTCTCCTGGTAGCGCAGCGCGATGGAAGTGCCGGAGGCCAGCGTCTCGAGATGCCCGATCTGGCCGCAGGTGCAGACGAGGTCGCTGTACCCGGGTGTGTGTCCGATCTCACCGGCGGCACCGTGCGGTCCGTGGTGAAGTTCGCCGTCGATGAGGACGGCGCCGCCCACCCCCGTGCCGAGCATGACGCCGAGCACGTCCCGATCCGTGCGCCCTTCCGCCGCGGCCTCACCGAGCAGGAAGGCGTTCACGTCGTTCTCTACCCGCACGGGGACGCCGAGGCGTGACGCCAGTTCATGCCCGAGGGCGAACCCCGTCCAGCCGACGAAGGTCGCCGACGCCGCACGGATCGTCCCCGTCTCGTGGTCGATGACTCCGGCCGCCCCCACTCCGGCTGCGGCCAGCGATACTCCCGCCTCCGCTGCCAGCGACATGGCGAGGGTCGCTGCCGCATCCGCCATCGCTGCACCGCCGAGCGCGGCCGGTGCGCCGACGCTGCCCCGGCCGAGCACGGCACCGTCACCGTCCACCAGAAGGGCGGCGATCTTGGTGCCGCCGATGTCGATCCCGACGAGAGCCGCACCGGGTCCGGCTGCGCCACCGATGAGCGTGCTGGTCCCCTGTTCCTGACCGATCATGCTCAGCGACCACCCAGCCCGGCCATCGCGATCCCCTTGACGAGGTGCTTCTGCAGCACGATCACGAGGATCGTGGTCGGCACCATCGAGATGATCGCGGCTGCCATCTGCAGGTCCCACCGCGTGCCGGTGAGACCGGCGAAGCTCGCGAGGCCGACCGGAAGCGTGCCGTGCGCGTTGTAGTCGACCGTCACGATCAGCGGCCACAGGTAGCTGTTCCAGAACGAGAGGAACGTGAACACCGCGAGCACCGCCACCGCCGACTTCGACAGCGGAAGGATGATCTGCAGGAACGATCGCACGGGGCCTGCGCCGTCGACACGGGCCGCCTCCTCCAGCTCGTAGGGGATGCCGCGGAAGAACTGCCGCATCAGGAACGTGCCGAAGGCGCCGAACGCGAAGGGAAGGATGAGCGCCTGGTATGTGTCGACCCAGTTGAACCACTGCATGACCTGGAACATGGGGATGACGAGCACCTCGGCGGGAACCATCAGGGTGGCCAGGAACAGCACGAACACCGCGTCCCGGCCCTTCCACCGCAGGCGCCCGAAGGCGTATCCGGCTGTGGTCGAGACGATCAGCACGACGAGCGTTCCGCCGATCGCGACGATGAAGGAGTTCATGATGTACGTCAGGAACGGCCCGTAGGCGAACACGTCGACGAAGTTGCTCCACCGCAGTTCGGAGCCCACCAGGGTCGGCGGCATCGAGAACATCTCCGCGTTCGGCTTGAGAGCCGAGAAGAACGCGTAGATCAACGGCGAGATGAAGATCAGCGCAGCCACGTAGATCGCGACGTGCGCGAGGATCAGACGGGCGCGGGCGCCGGGGGTCGTCGCCGCACCGCGTGCGCGCTCGCGTTCGCGGTCGGCGCGGCCGGTGCGTCCGGCGGGCCGGACGAGGGTCTCAGTGCTCATAGTGCACCCACTTCTTCTGTGCGGCGAACTGGAGCCCGGTGATCGCGATGATGATCGCGAACAGGATCCACGCGGCTGCAGCGGCGAGGCCGAGATCACCGAAGGTGAATCCCTGCTCCCAGATGTACATGACGAGCGGCTTCGTGGCATTGCCCGGACCGCCGCCGGTGAGCATCTGCGGCTGCACGAACACCTGCAGCGACGTGATCATCGTCATGATGGTGGCGAAGAAGATCGATGGCGAGATCATCGGGACGATGATGCTCCACACCCGCCGGATCCCCTGTGCGCCGTCGATGCTCGCCGCCTCCAGCACGCTCTCGGGGAGCTGCTCGAGGGCGGCCGAGAAGATCAGCATGTTGTAGCCGAGTCCCTGCCAGACGCTCATGACGACGACCATGATCATGGCCCACGACGGATCGGCGAGGAAGTTGGGCAGCTCGATGCCGAACCAGGTCTGCGAGAGGCCGTTGAAGAGTCCCTGCGGCTGGAGCATCATCTTCCAGACCAGCACGTTGGCGACCATCGGCGTGACGACGGGGATGAAGAACAGCACCCTCAGTGCGCCGCGACCGCGGATCCGGGAGTTCAGACCGAGAGCGAGCACGAGCGAGAGAGCGACGCTCAACGGCACGTACAGCAGGGTGTACACCGCCGAGTTGCGCAGCGCCGGCCAGAAGTCGGGGCTGCTGGTGAACAGCTTGACGTAGTTGTCCACGCCGTTGAAGGTCCGCTCGCCGAAGGTCGGCCAGTCGAAGACGCTCATCACGATCGACAGCCCGACGGGCACGATCGTGAACAGGGCGAGCCCGATCAGGGCTGGGCTTGCGAATCCCAGCGCCTGACCGGCCTCCACCTTGGCGAGCGATCGTCGACGTCTCGTCGTGATCGTCATCTCAGTTTCTTCCTCTGTTACTGCATTGCTGCTGTGGTGGCCGAGGCCCGATCACTCGCCGAACTGCGCCTGCGCGTTCGACAGCAGCTCTTCCATCGTCATCTGGCCGTTGTAGACGCTGACGAGGTTGGGCTGGATGTAGCTGTCGAGCTTCTGCCAGTTCTTCGTCATGTAGAGGGGGACGGTGTCACCGAACGCAGCCTCGAAGACGGACTTCACCTGGTCGCGGTACTTCTCGTCGATCGACTCGAAGTACAGCGGCTGCGACGACGTGCGTGCCGGGTAGGAGCGGCCGGACGACGCGATGTAGTCCTGCGCGTCCTCGCCGAGCAGCGAGCCCATGACCTTGAGCGCGGCCTCGGGATTCTTGCAGTTGGCCGAGATGCCGTAGCCCGAGCCGAGGATCGGACCGGGGTTGCCGTCGACTCCGGCGGGCAGCGGGACCATGCCGGCGGCGAAGCCCGACTCGTTGTCGAGGTAGCTCACCGCGTTCCAGGTGCCGTCGACGGCCATGGCCGCGTTGGCGCCGGTGTACTGGTTCTCTCCCCACCCCGTGTCGGAAGCGGAGGCCACGGGTGCGGCGACCTTCTTCTCGGTCACGAGCTCGGCGTACCAGGTCGACGCGTCGACGAAGGCCTTCTCATCGATGTGCAACGTGCCGTCCTCGGAGGCCGGCTGCGTGGCGGAGTAGGCGATCGGCATCGACATCCACTGGTAGCCGCCCATACCCATGCCGAAGCCGTACTTACCGTCCTTGGTGGCGTCGGCGGCGATCTTGTCGAAGTCGTCGAACGTCCACCCGATCTCAGGGGTTGCGGCGCCGGCGGCGGTCAGCATGTCCTGGTTGTAGTAGACGAGCATGGTGGCGACGTCGAACGGCACGCCGTAGGTCTTGCCCTCGAAGCTGAGGATCCCGTCGGCGCTCGGATTGAAGTCGGCCCAGTCGATTCCCGCCGTCTTCAGGTCGGCATCGCTCAGCTCGCGGAAGCCGCCGGTGTAGCCTCCCAGCTGCGCGCCGCTCATGCCCGTGACGCACGCCATGTTGCCGCTGGCCATGTTGGTGGTCAGCTTCGTGAAGAAGTCGCTCCACGGCGACGTCTGCAGCTTGATCTTGATGTCGGGGTTCTGCTCCTGCGCGAACGCGACCTGCGCCTCGAGGGCGTCCACGTCCGACTCGCTCCCGGCCCACATGTCCACCACGATGGTGTCGCCGTCTGCCGAACCACCCGTGCCGCTGCCGCTCGCGCAGCCGGTCATCGCGACCGCGACGCCGGCGACGGCGACCACAGCCCCTACACGCAACTTCTTCATTGAATGCCTCCTGGAAAGGGAACCGGTTAATTCGCGGGTCGAAGTAACCTAGTAGGATTTCGTATGAAGTTACCGTTTCATACTTCGCAAGTGGCCGCAAGCCGAACATCCGATGTTTATCGGAGCTTGATAATTCGTAACTCCCGGGAAACACGACGAACCCCCGCTACGCTGACGATGCTCCGACAGGAAAGTGCTCTCATGACGAACTCCGCTGACACCGCCGTCGACGATCCGCACACGCGACGCATCCTCGACCTCGTCGCCCGCGGTGAGGCGCGATCGCGTTCCGAGCTCGCCGCCTCGCTCGGCGTGGCCGCATCGACGGTCGGTCTCCGCGTGCAGTCCCTGCTGGATGCCGGCGTGCTCAGAGAAGCCGGAGACGGCACGTCACGCGGAGGGCGGCGCCCACGTGTCCTTCAGATCGCGGCGGACGGCTTCGTCCTGTCCGCTGACCTCGGCGGCGGACACGCGCGCATAGGCAGGCACTCCCTCAGCGGTGCCCTCCTGGACAGTGAATCCATCGCCGTCGATGTCACCGAGGGACCGCAGGCCACCCTGGATCGCCTGGCGGTCGTGTTCGACCGTCTCCTGTCCTCGGGGAGGATCCATGCGATCGGGATCAGCCTCCCCGGTCCGGTCGACATCTCCACGGGATCCGTCGACCAACCCTCGCGGATGCCCGGATGGCCGGGGTTCCGCGTCGGCGAGCACCTCTCCGCGCGCTACGGGGTCCCTGTCGCCGTCGACAACGACGCGAACCTCGCCGCGCTCGGCGAGCACCGTGAGCGTTTCGGCCACACCTGTCACAGCATCACGGTGAAGGCGGGAACCGCCATCGGCAGCGGCATCATCGTGGACGGGCACGTGCACCGCGGCGCCACGTCGGCCGCGGGCGACATCACCCACACGCGCATCGACGGCAGCGGCGACATCCCCTGCTCCTGCGGAAACACCGGATGCCTGGAAACCGTGGCGAGCGGGGCGAGTCTGGTCCGACAGATGCGCGAGCGCGGGAACGACGCCGTGCGCACGACGACCGACGTGCTGAGCCTGGCGCGCGACGCCGATCCCCTCGCCACGACTCTGGTCCGAACCGCCGGCACCCACCTGGGTCAGGCACTCTCCGGGGTCGTGAACTTCTTCAATCCGCACGCCGTATTCCTCACCGGCAGCATGAGCGCATCCGAACCGTTCATCGCGGCCGTCCGCAGCCGCGTCTACGAGGCCTGCCACCCGCTCGCCACCCAGCGACTGCGCATCGAGTCCGCGGCGACGGGCGCCGACGCCATCCTGCACGGCGCGGCCCGACTCGCGCTCGAGGGCATGGACATCCCCGTGGCGGCCGCCTGAGCCACCGCCACGGTGCAGATCAGTCCTCGATCAGGGTCAGCTCGATCACGGGGACCAGCACATCGGGTCGACGCACCGGGAGGTGGACGGTCAGAGTCCCCTCGGCCTCGCCTGCGGGTGTCATGAGATCCGCCTCGCGATCGGGGTCGGACACGCTCGTCTGGAGCCAGGATCCGTCGTTGAGCAGCCGGACGTACGACACCTTGCCCGCGAGCTCCGGGAGGTGGACGAAACCCATGGGCCAGCTGAAGAGGCTCAGGTAGAGCCGGTTCCCCCTGCGCGTGTAGACGCCCTCACGCGGTGGGGTGAAGGCCGCGTACCCCGCGCCAACCACCGCGTTCCGGTGCAGGCGCATCCACTCCCCGATCTCCGCCAACGTGCTCGCATCCCGCGGAGCGATCGCCCCACGCCCGTCCGGGCCGATGTTCAGCAGCATGTTGCCGTCCATCGAGACAGAGTCGACGAGCATCTGCACGAGCAACGTCGACGACTTCTGGTCCATGTTGTCGCGGTGGTAACCCCACGATCCGTTCAGCGTCTGGCACGCCTCCCATGTGAGGGGAACGCCGTCTCGCACGATCGGCGCGGTGGGCTGATACTGCTCTGGCGTGACGAAGTCCGCGGGGATACCCAGACGATCGTTGACCAGCATGTTCGGCTGCAGCTCCCGGCACAGAGCGAGCAGTGCCTCCGCATCCCAGTCCCCGGGGCCCTTGCCTGCCCACCCGTCCTTCTCCTCCGGGTAGGTGAAATCGAAGAAGAGGTAGTCGATGTCGCCATACTCCGTGAGGAGCTCGCGCACCTGACCGTGGAGGTAGGCGCGGTATGCGGCCATGTCGCGGCCGGCGTTCAGCTCATGAGCGTTCTCATCGTCGCGACGCGGGTGGTTCCAGTCGATCGTGAAGTCGGGGTGATGCCAGTCGATGACCGAGTGGTACAGGCCGACTTTCAGGCCTTCCGCCCGCAGCGCGTCGACGTACTCGCGCACCAGGTCACGTCCGGTGTTCGCGACCGAGGTGAAGTCGGTCAGCTTCGAATCCCAGAGGCAGAAACCGTCGTGGTGCTTCGTGGTGAGCACGACATACCCCATGCCCGTCGCTTTCGCCGTGCGCGCGAGTGCTGCGGCATCGAAGAGATCCGGATGGAAGTGCTCGAAGTACTGACGGTAGTCCTCGTCCGTGAGCCGCTCGTAGTTCTGCACCCACTCGTGCCGTGCGGCGGTGCTGTAGAGGCCGAAGTGGACGAACATGCCGAACCGAGCCCGGTCAAACCATTCCTGTCGCATACCTCCCATCCTGGCACAGACATCCGATGTTTAGAGAGTGGATGGACCTGCTCGACGCAGAACGGGCGCCCCCGAAGGGACGCCCGTTCGTTCGAAGATCGAATCAGCGCGCGGCGCTGCCGTCGATGTAGTCCTCGTCCTGCTGCTTCCAGGCGAAGAGCGAGCGCAGCTCCTTGCCGGTGACCTCGATCGGGTGCTGCTCCTCCTTGGCACGCAGCGCCAGGAACTCCTCGGCCCCGTTGTCCTGGTCGTCGATGAAGCGCTTGGCGAAGGCGCCGGACTGGATGTCGGCCAGCACGCCCTTCATGCTCTCCTTGACGCGCTCGTCGATGACGCGCGGGCCCGAGACGTAGTCGCCGAACTCGGCGGTGTCGGAGATCGACCAACGCTGCTTGGCGATGCCGCCCTCCCACATCAGGTCGACGATGAGCTTGAGCTCGTGCAGCACCTCGAAGTACGCGATCTGCGGCTGGTAGCCCGCTTCGGTGAGGGTCTCGAAGCCCGCCTGCACGAGGTGGCTCACACCACCGCAGAGCACGGCCTGCTCGCCGAACAGGTCGGTCTCGGTCTCTTCGGTGAACGTCGTCTTGATGACGCCGGCCCTGGTGCCGCCGATGGCCTTCGCGTAGGAGAGCGCCAGGTCCCAGGCCTTGCCCGATGCGTCGCGCTCGACGGCGATGATGTCGGGGATGCCGCGGCCCGCGACGAACTCACGACGCACGGTGTGGCCCGGAGCCTTCGGGGCGACCAGGATCACGTCGACGCCCTCGGGAGCGTCGATGTAGCCGAAGCGGATGTTGAAGCCGTGGGCGAACGCGAGCGTCTTGCCGGCCGTGAGGTTCGGCGCGATGGACTCGCTGTAGATCGTGCGCTGGTGCTGGTCCGGCGCGAGGATCATGATGACGTCGGCCCACTCGGTGGCCTCGGCGACGGTCTTGACCGGGAAGCCTGCCTCCTCGGCCTTGGCTGCCGACTTCGAGCCCTCCTTGAGGGCGATCGCGACCTCGACACCCGAGTCGCGAAGGTTCTGCGCATGGGCGTGGCCCTGCGAGCCGTAACCGACGATGGCGACCTTCTTGCCCTGGATCAGGGACAGGTCTGCATCGGCGTCGTAGAAGATCTCGGTGCTCACTTTGTGTTTCTCCTTGATTGTGGTTCGTGTAGGTAGAGGGGGGCGCATCAACCGCGCAGCACGCGTTCCGTGATGCTCTTGCCACCGCGGCCGATGGCGAGAAGACCGGACTGCGCGATCTCCTTGATGCCGAAGGGCTCGAGCGCGCGGAGCATGGCATCGACCTTGCCCTTGTCGCCGGTGACCTCGATCACGAGCGCGTCGGAGGCGTAGTCGACCACGGAAGCGCGGAAGAGGTTGACGACCTCGATCACGTTCGAGCGGGTGGCGTTGTCGGTGCGAACCTTCACGAGCATGTGCTCGCGCTGCACCGACGTGGCGAAGTCGAGCTCGACGATCTTGATCACGTTGATCAGCTTGTTGAGCTGCTTGGTGACCTGCTCGAGCGGGAGCTCATCGACATCGACGACGACGGTGATCCGGGAGATGCCAGGCACCTCCGTCACGCCGACGGCGAGGGAATCGATGTTAAAGCCGCGGCGGGCGAAGAGGCCGGCCACACGGGTCAGAAGGCCGGGGGTGTTCTCCACCAGCAGGCTCAGCACATGGGTCGACATGGATCAGTCCTCCTCGTCGAATGCGGGCGCGTGCTCGCGGGCGTACTGGACGTAGCTGTTGCTGACTCCCTGCGGCACCATCGGCCACACCATGGAATCGGCACTCACCACGAAGTCGATCACCACAGGCCGATCGTTCGTCTCGAGTGCGAGCTTGATGGCGGCGTCGACCTCTTCCTCCTTCTCCACACGGATCGCGAGGCAGCCGTAGGCTTCGGCGAGCTTCACGAAGTCGGGGATGCGGATCGTTCCGTGACCGGTGTTGAGATCGGTGTTCGAGTGACGTCCGTCGTAGAACAGCGTCTGCCACTGGCGCACCATGCCCAGCGAGGAATTGTTGATGATCGCGACCTTGATCGGGATGTTGTTGATCGTGCAGGTCGCGAGCTCCTGATTGGTCATCTGGAAGCAGCCGTCGCCGTCGATCGCCCAGACCGGACGATCGGGCTCGGCGACCTTGGCACCCATGGCCGCCGGCACCGAGTAGCCCATCGTTCCGGCACCGCCGGAGTTCAGCCAGGCGTTCGGACGCTCGTACTTGATGAACTGCGCAGCCCACATCTGGTGCTGGCCGACTCCGGAGGCGAAGATGCCCTCCGGCCCGGTGAGCTCGCCGATGCGCTGGATCACGTGCTGAGGAGCGAGCAGACCGTCGGTCGTCGGCGCGAATCCCAGCGGGAACTCGGTACGCAGACCGTCGAGGTACGACCACCACTCCTCGATGTCGGGCTTCGTGTCGGCCGTCGCGCCACGGAACGCCGCGTCGAGGTCGGTGAGCACGTCGCGCACATCGCCGACGATCGGCACGTCGGCCGTGCGGATCTTGGAGATCTCCGCCGGGTCGATGTCGACGTGGACGACCTTCGCGTTGGGTGCGAACAGCGCCGCCTTACCCGTGACACGGTCGTCGAACCGCGCACCGAGCGAGACGAGGAGATCGGCCTCCTGCAGAGCGAGCACAGCGGGAACCGTGCCGTGCATGCCGGGCATGCCGAGGTGCTGCGGGTGCGAGTCCGGGAAAGCACCACGGGCCATCAGCGTCGTGACGACCGGGGCGCCGGTGGACTCGGCGAGTTCGAGGAGTTCTGCAGACGCCTTGCCGCGGATCACGCCGCCGCCCACGTACAGCACCGGCTTCTTGGCTTCGGCGAGAAGGGCCGCCGCGGCCTGGATCTGCTTCCCGTGCGCCTTGGTCACAGGACGGTAGCCGGGCAGGTCGATCTTGGGCGGCCACACGAAGGGCGCGGTCGCCTGCTGCGCGTCCTTGGTGATGTCGACCAGCACCGGACCGGGGCGCCCGGTGCCGGCGATCTCGTACGCCGCAGCGATCGCGCCCGGGATCTCCGCCGCGTCCTTCACGAGGAAGGAGTGCTTGGTGATCGGCATCGTGATGCCCACGATGTCGGCCTCCTGGAACGCATCCGTCCCCATGAGGGTCGAGAACACCTGACCGGTGATCGCGAGCATCGGCACCGAATCCATGTAGGCGTCGGCGATCGCGGTCACGAGGTTGGTCGCGCCGGGACCGGAGGTCGCGATGCACACGCCCACCTTGCCGGATGCGGACGCGTACCCCTCGGCCGCGTGCCCGGCTCCCTGCTCGTGACGAACCAGGATGTGACGGAGCTCGGAAGCGTCCATCAGCGGGTCGTAGACGGGGAGGATAGCCCCGCCAGGAAGCCCGAACACGTCGGTGACACCGAGCAGCTCGAGCGAGCGGACCACGGCCTCAGCGCCCGTGATCTCCGGTGCGGCAGGTTGACGGGCGGGCGGCCTCGGCACGGCCGGGGCGGAATCAGCAGTCATGACTTTCCTTCTGATGATCTGTGGAGGACGCCGGATGTCCGATCGGCTGGGTTCCTGAGCCTGTCGATGGATCAGCCGGTGGTCGCTCCCTCGGCGGCGGACCGCACGAGGCGCGAGTACTTGGCAAGAACGCCTCGGGTGTAGCGCGGGGGAAGCGGCTCCCAGCCAGAGCGGCGGGAGGCGAGCTCTGCCTCGTCGACGAGTAGATCGAGAGAGCGAGCTGCGATATCGACCCGTATCAGATCACCATCGCGCACGAAGGCGATAGGACCTGCGTCCACCGCTTCGGGTGCTATGTGGCCGATGCACAGGCCGGTTGTGCCGCCTGAGAATCGTCCGTCCGTCAAGAGTAGTACATCTTTTCCGAGTCCAGCGCCCTTGATGGCCGCGGTGATCGCGAGCATCTCCCGCATGCCCGGTCCACCCTTGGGTCCCTCGTAGCGGATCACGATCACCGTGCCGGGTTCGATCTCGCCCTCGGCCACGGCATCCATGGCCGCGCGCTCGCGCTCGAACACGCGGGCCGGTCCCTCGAACACCGCCGCGTCGAAACCCGCCGTCTTGACGACGGCACCCTCCGGGGCGAGCGAGCCGTGCAGGATCGTGAGCCCGCCCGTGGCGTGGATCGGGTTGTCGAACGTGTGGATGACCTCGCCGTCGATCGGCTGCGGGTCGAGGTCCGCGAGGTTCTCGGCGAGCGTCTTGCCGGTGACCGTGAGCGCGTCGCCGTGCAGGAGGCCCTCGTCGAGCATGGCCTTCATGATCACGGGGATGCCGCCGTGGCGGTCGACGTCGTTCATGACGTACTTGCCGAACGGCTTCATGTCGGCCACGTGCGGGACCTTGTCGCCGATGCGGTTGAAGTCGTGAAGACTCAGCTCGACCTCGGCCTCTCGCGCGATGGCGAGGAGGTGGAGGACGACGTTGGTCGAGCCGCCGAGGGCCATCGCGAGGGCGATCGCGTTCTCGAACGCCTCCTTGGTGAGGATGTCGCGCGTCGTGATGCCCTGACGGAGCAGGTTGACGACGGCCTCGCCCGACCGATGCGCGAAGTAGTCGCGACGGCGGTCGGCAGCGGGCGGCGCGGCGGAGCCCGGCAGGCTGAGCCCGAGTGCCTCGGCGACGGAGGCCATGGTGTTGGCGGTGTACATGCCGCCGCATGCCCCCTCACCGGGAGCGATGGCGCACTCGATGCGCTTGAGGTCTTCCTCGCTCATCAGGCCGGCACGGCAGGCGCCGACCGCCTCGAACGAGTCGATGATCGTGACGTCCTTCTCGGTGCCGTCGGAGAGCTTGACCCAGCCCGGCGCGATCGACCCGGCGTAGAGGAAGACACTCGACAGGTCGAGGCGGGCGCTGGCCATGAGCATGCCGGGGATCGACTTGTCGCAGCCGGCGAGCAGGACGGAGCCGTCCAGGCGCTCGGCCATCATCACGGTCTCGACCGAGTCGGCGATGACCTCGCGGGAGACGAGTGAGAAGTGCATCCCCTCGTGGCCCATCGAGATGCCGTCCGAGACGGAGATGGTTCCGAACTGCAGCGGGTACCCGCCGCCGGAGTGCACGCCCTCCTTCGCCCCCTGAGCAAGACGGTCGAGGCTCAGGTTGCAGGGAGTGATCTCGTTCCAGCTGGACGCGATGCCGATCTGCGGCTTGTCCCAGTCGGCGTCGCCCATGCCGACGGCACGGAGCATACCGCGGGAGGTCGTGGCCTCGATGCCGTCGGTGACGACGCGGCTGCGGGGCTTGATGTCGATGGGCGCGCTGCTGGAGGGATCATGCGAGGACATGACGGAAGTCTATTGCCGCCGAGAGGCACGTTCGTCCGCCAACGCCTCCAGAAGCTCGGCGATCTGTTGTGGAGAGTCCACACGAAGGGTCGCGGCGCTCTCCCCCGGCCCGACCCGGACGCCGAGGTCGCCGGGCTGCAGCACACGCATCGCATCCTCGTCCGTCACATCGTCGCCGGCGAAGAGGATCCCGGTGGCGTCGAACCTCTCGCGGAGAGCGGCCATCGCCGCGTCCTTGCCCTCCGTTCGCGACGAGAACTCGAGCACCCTGTGGCCCGAACGCCGTCTCCAGTGCGGGAACCGCTCCGCGACGAGGGCATCGATCTCGGCGAAGACGCGCTCCTCGGTCTCGCGGTCGGCACGACGGGTGTGCACGCCCATGCCGAAGGTCTTGGGCTCGAACTCGGCGCCTTCATATCGGTCGATGATCGGCTTCGCCGCCGCCCACAGCTCCTCACGAGCACCATCGTCCGTCGGCTCGCCGGGAGCATCGGCGTCGCCCTCCCCCGGGAACCAGTACTGGGCGCCGTGCGATCCGGCCAAGGCGATCGCGGAGTCGTCGGTGTGCTCCGTGATGACACGGAGGTCATGCATGCTGCGTCCGGAGACGTAGGCGACGACAGTGTCCGGAAGAGCGGCGAGGCGGTCGACCTGGACGGCGACTTCGGGAAGGGCTCTGGCGGCCATCGGATCCGGGACCAGCGGCGATGCCGTGCCGTCGAAGTCGAGCGCGACCACAAGCCGTGCAGTGCCGGCCAGAGCGCTCAGGTCGTCATCGGCTGTTCCAGGGGTCCAAGGGCGCGTCACGGATTCTCCAATCGAAGGGGGCTCTCCCAGTATCGCGGGCCGTGCGCGGGCTCAGCGACCGCGCACCTCCGCCAACGCGGCGAGGAACGACGACGACCACGCGGTCACGTCGTTGTCGAGCACCCGGCGCCGGAGCGAGCGCATGCGACGCGACTGCTCGCCCGCCGGCATGTCCACGGCGGTCATGATCGCGTCCTTGAGACCTTCGATGTCGTGCGGGTTGACGCGCACGGCCTGGCGCAGCTCGTCCGCCGCTCCCGTGAACTCGCTCAGCACGAGCACGCCGCGATTGTCGGCCCTGGTGGCGACGTACTCCTTGGCCACGAGGTTCATACCGTCGCGGAGCGCGGTCACGAGCATGACATCCGCCGCCAGGTAGAGCGCGACCATCTCCTCGCGCGGATACCCCTGGTGCAGGTACCGGATGGCGGAGTGCCCCATGGTGTCGTTGTCGCCGTTGATGCGGCTCACGGCGAGCTCGATCTCGTCCCGCAGGTGCACGTAGGCATCGACCCGCTCGCGGCTGGGACTCGCGACCTGCACCAGTGTCACGTCCTCGACGTTCAGTCGCCCGTCCTCGAGCAGTTCGCCATAGGCCTTGATGCGGTGCCGGATGCCCTTCGTGTAGTCGAGTCTGTCGACGCCGAGCAGGATGCGCTTGGGGTTGCCGAGGCTGGCTCTGATCTCGGCGGCTCTGGCCTGGATGTCCTCCCTGGCCGCGAGCTCGAGGTAGGGCTCGGTGTCGATGGAGATCGGGAAGGCTCTCGCCACCGCCGTCCTGGTCTGCTCGCCCTCCGGCACCGCGACGTGCGAGCCCTTGACCTCGTAGCGCAAGCGGCGGCGTACGGCGGTCAGGAAGTAGGTGGCGTCCTGCGCGCGCTGGAAGCCGATGACGTCGGCGCCGAGGAGTCCGCGCAGCACCTGGTCGCGCCAGGGCAGCTGCGCGTACAGACCGTGAGCGGGGAACGGGATGTGGTGGAAGTAGCCGATGGTGACGTCGGGCCGCAGTTCCCGCACCATCTGCGGCACGAGCTGGAGCTGGTAGTCGTGCACCCACACGGTGCCGTCCTTCGCGACCGCGGCGGCAGCAGCCTCGGCGAAGCGGCGGTTCACCGTCACGTATGCCTCCCACCATTCCCGGTGGTACTGCGGCGGCGCGATCACATCGTGATAGAGCGGCCAGATGGTGTCGTTCGCGAAGCCTTCGTAGTACTCGGCGACCTCCTGAGCGCTGAGCGTCACCGGTATCAGGTCGATGCCGTCGGCCGCGAACGGCTCCAGCTCGACGTCGGCCTGGCCGGGCCAGCCCACCCAGGCCCCGTGCACACTGCGCATCATCGGCTCGAGCGCGGCGACGAGACCACCGGGAGACGTGCGCCAGGTCTCCTCACCTCCGGGACCCACCACCCGATCGACGGGCAGGCGGTTGGCGACGACGACGAAATCTGCTGCGGCCACGAGGGCTCCTCCCGGGGTTTCCCCCAGGCTATCGAGGAACGTCGATCTCCGCGGATCGCGCGTCAGGGGTTGACGCGGGCCTCGCGTCCCCTCTACCGCTGAGGAACCAGTTCGCCACACCCGCGATGAAGGCGATCAGTGCCGCGATCATCGGCAGCAACAGCGCAGCGGGCGTGCCGACGTTCTCGGCGATCTCACCCGCGAAGGCGGCTCCGATGGACTGCCCGACGACGACGCCGGAGCCGAGCATCGTCATGACGGTGGCGGAGCGTCCCCGGGGACTGCGGGCCGCACCGAAACTGTACTGCGTGACGAGAGTGGGACCGATGCCGATGCCCATGATCGCGAGCGCCAGCATCATGGTGCCGGGGGTGTCGACGAATCCGAGCAGCAGCGTGCCCGCCAGCAGGATCCCGGAGAACACGAGCCACCGCGCGCGCATCGAGAATCGCGGGGGAAGCCATGCGACACCGAGTGCGAGGATGGCGGACCCCACGCCCATGACACCGTAGAGGAGGCCGGCCTGCTCCGGCGCCCCGCGGTCGGCCATGAACGACGTCAGCGAGGTGAGCATCGTGCCGAAGAAGATGCCGACGCCGAGGATGCCGACCACCACGATCAGCAGCTGGGGCCGGAACAGCTCGGAGACGGCCGAAGGCGCCTTCCCGTCGGCGTCGCGATCCTGCGAGACGTGTCGACCGCTGGGATGCAGCGCGAAGGCACCCACGAAGACCACGGTGAGGACGGCCGCACCGACCAGCGGAGCCCACGGCGCGATCGCCGACGCCAGGATCCCGACCAGGAACGGCCCGAACACGAACACCGTCTCGTCCGCCGCCGACTCGTAGGCCATCGTGCCCGACACCGTCTTCGCACGGCGGGACTCCGCCATTCGTTCGCTGATGATCGTGACGAGCCGCGACCGTGAGAGCGGAGCGACCTGCGGGGCGCTCGCCCCGATGCCGACGGCGGCGAGCAGCACGAATCCGTCCGGCGCCGTTCCGTAGACGACCACGGTGAACAGCAGAAGCATGGCCGCGTTCGCGACAGCGAGCACCATCAGCACGACCCGCTGCCCGAAGCGATCGGCTGCTGCCCCGAGCAGAGGCCCGAAGCATGCGGTGCCGAGACCCACGGCCGCAGAGGTGAGACCTCCGAGCGAGAGGGAGCCCCGCGCGGAGACGACGACCGTTAGCACGCCGACGACCATCATCGCGAACGGCAGCCGGGCGATGAAGGCGATGAGGAAGTAGGGAAGGCCGGCGAGACGGAGAAGGGTCGGCTCGGCGATTTGCTGCGATGCTGTTGCGCGTGTCATGGCTCTCGCGCGTCGAAGACGCGATGTCGGGTGCCGCCGCTGTCCGCCGGAATGCCGACGGCCGGTAGATACACGGTTGTGCGGCCGCGGGCGAGCCGCGACCAGGCCATGATAGCGGGTGCGCCCGAGTGCCGTCCGTCAGCTCGTTCCCTGCCGGATCCACCGGGGGCTTGTCAAGGCTCCATGCGACCAAGGGTGCGGGAAGGTAGCGTGGGGGAATGCGCTACCTCTTCAGCACCGGACTTGTCGCTGCGATCTCCGCCGGAGTCTCCCTGCTGCGCGGCACCCGCGAGCAGCCCGTCACCTGGCGTGCCGTGCTGTCCTGGGTGAGCTGGGGCATCACGATGGCCCTCGCCGTCGGCGCCGTGATCGACATGAACCGCGAACGTCGCGGTGTGCTGGTGGACGCCGACTCCCCGCAGTCGGTCAAGAAGGCGAAGAAGGCCCAGCGACTGCAGTTCCGCTCGCAGAAGGCCCTCGCCGACACGCAGGACCACGCTAAAGACTCACGTCCCTGATCGGCCGCTGGCCGGGACCGTCGTCATCGGGTGAGGATGAGCGCCTCTCCCTGACCGCCGCCGCCGCACAGTCCGACCGCCGCGGTCCCCGCGCCCCGACGTGCCAGCTCGTGCGCGAGGTGCACGACGAGCCTGTTGCCTGAGGCTCCGATGGGGTGACCGATCGCGATGCCGCCACCATGGATGTTCACGATGCTCTCGTCGATGCCCAGCTCGTCCTGAGAACGTGCGACGACGGCGCCGAAGGCCTCGTTGATCTCGACCAGATCGAGATCGGACGGCGAGATGCCCTGTTTGGCGCACGCACGCTCGATCGCCCGCGCCGGTTGCGCCTGCAGCGAGTTGTCCGGTCCTGCCGTCTGCCCGCTCGCACCGACGGTCGCCAGCACGGGCCAGCCCTTCACCGTCGCGACGCCGCGGGTCGTCAGCACGACCGCGGAGGCACCGTCGGAGATCGGCGATGAGTTACCGGCGGTGATCGAGCCGCCTTCCGCGAACGCCGCTCTGAGTCCCGAAAGCGTCTGCACGGTCGTGTCGGGTCGTACGCCCTCGTCCTTCGTCACGCGCACGGGCTCACCCCGTCGTTGAGGAACGTCCACGGCGACGATCTCCGCGTCGAACACTCCCGACTCCTGCGCTGCCGTCGCGCGCTGGTGGGAGAGAGCCGCGACCTGGTCCTGCGCCGCCCTGGTGAGTCCGAAACGCGCGTTGTGCCGTTCCGTCGATGCTCCCATGCTCTCCTGGTCGTACGCGTCGGTGAGCCCGTCGTATGCCATGTGGTCGAGCACCTCGACGCTTCCGTATGTCCAGCCGTCGCGGGAACCCATCAGCAGGTGCGGGGCGCGCGTCATGGATTCCATGCCCGCGGCGACGACCACTTCGGCATCACCCGTGCGGATCATGCGTGCGGCGTCGATGATCGCCGTCAGCCCCGACAGACAGACCTTGTTCACCGAGTGCGCCGGCACGTCCCATCCGATGCCCGCGCCGATCGCCGCCTGCCGCGCCGCGTTCTGTCCCGACCCGGCCGCGAGCACCTGACCGACGACGACGGCATCGACATCGTCGGGATCGATCGTGGCCTGTTCGAGCGCGCCGCGGATCGCCAGTGATCCGAGCTGAGGCGCTGTGAACGCGGAGAGCTGCCCCTTGAGACGTCCCTGTGGGGTGCGAGCAGCGGCGACGATGACGACGTCGTTCTCAGTCATGGTGCGTGGTCCTTCCGTTGTGCAGTGCGCGGGAGACGATGAGGGGTGGCTCCGTCGCGGCGACGACGTCATCGACCGTGACGTCCGGCGCGGTCTCGACGAGCACGAGTCCCTCCGATGTCACGTCGATCACGGCGAGGTCGGTGATGATCCGGTCGACGACGCCTCGACCCGTCAACGGCAGGGAGCACTCCTCGACGATCTTCGCGGAGCCGTCTTTCGCGACATGCTCCATGAGCACGATGACCCGGCCGGCGCCGTGGACCAGATCCATGGCACCGCCAGGGCCCTTGACCATCTTGCCGGGGATCATCCAGTTCGCGAGGTCTCCCGCTGACGAGACCTGCATCGCCCCGAGGATCGCGGCATCGATCTTGCCGCCTCGGATCATGCCGAAACTGGTCGCCGAGTCGAAGAAAGCCGCCCCGGGGAGAGCGGTCACCGTCTCCTTTCCCGCATTGATCAGGTCGGGATCGACCGCGTCCTCCCGCGGATAGGGGCCGACGCCGAGGATGCCGTTCTCCGACTGCAGGACCACGGTGACACCGGGCGGCACGTGATTGGGCACCAGAGTGGGGAGACCGATGCCGAGGTTCACGTAGGCGCCGTCCTGCAGCTCGGCCGCAGCGCGGGCGGCCATCTGCTCGCGGGTCAGTGCCATGTCAGGCTCCTTCCACGGCGACGGTGCGCCGTTCGATGCGCTTGGGGATGTCGGTGCCGACCTCGACGACGCGGTGCACGAAGACGCCGGGAAGGTGGATGCCATCGGGGTCGAGCTCCCCCGGTTCCACCAGCTGTTCGACCTGAGCGATGCAGACCCGTCCCGCCATGGCTGCGAGCGGGTTGAAGTTGCGCGCAGCCTTGTTGAACACGAGGTTGCCGTGTCGGTCGCCGCGGGCGGCGTGCACGAGCGCGAAGTCGGTGGTGATCGCCTCCTCGAGGACGAACTCACGCGGGGCCCCGTCGACCTCGAAGGTGCGCACGTCTTTGGCGGCCGAGGCGACGGCGATCGTGCCGTCGGGGTTGTATCTGCGCGGCAGTCCCCCCTCTGCCACCTGTGTGCCGACCCCGGTCTGGGTGTAGAAGGCGGCGATCCCCGACCCGCCTGCGCGGAGCTTCTCGGCGAGGGTTCCCTGCGGTGTGAGTTCGAGCTCCAGTTCCCCGCTCAAGAACTGACGCTCGAACTCCTTGTTCTCGCCCACATAAGACGAGGTCATCTTGCGGATCCGCCGCGCGCCCAACAGCACACCCAGACCCCAGTCGTCGACCCCGCAGTTGTTGCTCACGACGCTCAGGCCCGTGGTGCCCTGTGCGAGGAGCGCCTCGATGAGTGCGATCGGGTTACCGGAGAGACCGAAGCCGCCGACCGCCAGCGACGCCCCATCCCTGATGTCGGCGACAGCTGCCTCGGCAGACTCCCAGTGCTTGTCGATCACGTCGGCTCCTTCGATCCCGTGCTCTCCCCAGCATCCGTCCAGAGCACCCGCCCGGAGAAGCAGGATCTTGTGATGTGGCAGAACCTAGAGGTAGCGTCCACATCATGGAACCTCTTGCAGCCGTGCCCGGCGCTCAGGCCATCGCCAGAGCCGCCCGCCTGCTGCGTCTGGTGACGGCCGCCGGCGCCGAGGGCGCCTCGCTGCAGGAGCTGGCGCGCGGCGCAGACCTCTCGCGCTCCACAGCGCACCGCCTGCTGAGTGCTCTCCGCGCCGAGGGCCTGGTCGACCGTGATGGCGAGAGCACCCGGTGGATGCCCGGTCCTGATCTCTTCCTGATGGGATCCGTCGCGGCCGCTCGGTACGACGTGACTGCTCTCGCCCGCGACGTGGTCCGCTCACTCGCCGTCAAGACCGAGGAGAGCGCGTTCCTCTCCGTACGTCGAGCGGACGAGACGGTCTGCCTCCTCCGCGAGGAAGGCTCGTTCCCCATCCGTTCCTTCGTGCTGAGCGAGGGCGTCCGCTTCCCTTTGGGCGTCGCGAGCGCGGGCCTCGCCATTCTCGCCTTCCTTCCGGACCACGATGTGGATGGCTACCTCGAGCGTCACCCGGACCTCGAGAGCGCGTGGGGACGTGCCCACGGCATGCGCCCCCTTCGCGCGCGCCTCGCGGAGACCAAGGAACGGGGATACGCGGTGAACCCCGGATTGATCGTCGAAGGCAGCTGGGGACTCGGCGCCGCCGTGTTCGATCGCTCGGGGCGCCCCGAATGGGCATTGAGCCTCACCGGTGTGGAGTTCCGCTTCGGCCCTGACCGGATGGCCGAGCTCGGCCGCACCCTCCTGGCACACGCACATCAACTCTCCGCGCGCATCGCCACCGCCCGACGCTGACCGTTATTCATACCAGTGGGTATATACTTGCTGGTATGAATCGCACGGACGTCATCCCCTCCCTGGTGCTCTCGGCGTACGCGCTCGGCCGTATCGCCGCGCAGGACGCCGGAAACGACGCGCCAGCGGCGCAGTGGCGTGTGCTGAGCCTGCTCGAGCAGGCAGGCTCCCGGCGCGTCGGCGAACTGGCTGCCGCCGCACGGACGACCCAACCCGGAATGACGCGTCTCCTCGGCGGCCTGGAGCGAGAAGGACTCATCCTCCGCTCCCCCGACCCGGACGATTCCCGCGCGACCGTCGTCGACATCACCGCGCAGGGGACCTCGGCGCTCGCCGCCTGGCGAGCCGAGTTCCGCGACACTCTCGCTCCACGCTTCGCCGCTCTGGACGACGAGGAGTGGGCCGCCCTCACACGTGCGGCGGAGATCCTCGCCGCGCATACCGCCACTGATCGAACAGGAGAACCTCGGTGAACACCGCCGCCACCCCCTCGGTGTGGAAACAACCGGCCCAGGTCTGGGCCGTCGCATTCGCGTGCGTCGTCGCCTTCATGGGCATCGGACTCGTCGACCCGATCCTGCCCGCGATCGCCGAATCGCTGCAGGCCTCTCCCGTCGAGACCGAGCTGCTCTTCACCAGCTATCTCCTCGTGACAGGTCTCGCGATGCTCGTGACCAGCTGGATCTCCAGCCGCATCGGGGCCAAGGCGACGCTGCTCATCGGACTCGCGCTGATCGTGGTGTTCGCACTGCTCTGCGCACTGAGCGGCAGCGTCGACGCCGTCATCGGCTTCCGTGCTGGGTGGGGCCTGGGTAACGCGCTCTTCATCTCGACGGCCCTCGCCACGATCGTCGGTGCCGCGTCAGGCGGCAGCAGCGCGGCCATCGTCCTCTATGAGGCCGCCCTCGGCCTGGGCATCGCCGTCGGTCCGCTCCTCGGTGGCCTCCTCGGCGAGCAGAGCTGGCGTGGACCGTTCTTCGGAGTGGTCGCGCTGATGGCGATCGCCTTCGTCGCCGTGCTGGTGCTGCTGCGCGGTCCGGGCGAGAAGCGCGAGCCCGTCAAATTCTCCGCACCGTTCAGCGCCTTGCGCCGCCCGGCACTCGCGGTGCTCGCGGTCACGGCCCTGTTCTACAACATCGGCTTCTTCGTCCTCCTGGCCTTCTCCCCGTTCCCGCTGGGCTTCGGCGCGATGGGCATCGGCTTCACCTTCTTCGGCTGGGGAGTCGCACTCGCGGTCACCAGCGTCTGGGTCGCACCTCTCCTCATGCGCCGCATGCCCAGGACGCGCATCATCCTGGTCGTCCTCCCCCTGTTGGCGGTCGATCTGATCGCTGCCGGGCTCGTGGTGGAGAATACCGCGGCGCTGGTCACCTGCATCGTGGTGGGCGGGCTTCTGCTCGGCGTGATGAACACCGTGCTCACCGAAGCGGTGATGGAGGCGACCGATCTGCCGCGCTCCGTCGCTTCGTCGGCGTACTCCGCCGTCCGGTTCCTCGGAGGCGCCATGGCTCCCCCGATCGCCGCCCTCCTGTGGCACGCGTTCAACGCAACGGTTCCCTATCTGTTCGCCGCGGCCTCCGTCCTGCTGGCCGCGCTCACCGTCTTCCTGGGTCGGCGGGTACTCGCCCACATCGACGACGAGCCCGACGACACGGTGACGGAGGATGCGGCGGCCATCCTGGTGGGAGACGCCGGCTGATCCGGACTCCTGGCGTCGGAGTGGTCACCGAAGACCGCTCCGACGCCAGGGCACGAGCGTTGGATATCGTGGATCGATGACCGAGACCCCCGCACTCCCCGAACGCAGCAGGCAGGTGCACCGGCAGCTCCTGGAGGCAGGCGTCGATGTCCGGATCCGGGTGCTCCCCGAGTCTGCACGAACCGCAGCCGAAGCAGCCGCCGCGATCGGCTGTGAGATCGCGGCGATCGCCAACAGCCTGGTCTTCGTCGCGGACGATGTGCCGGTGCTGGTCATGACCAGCGGCGGGCACCGGGTGGACCTCGACGCGCTGAAGGCGAGCATCGACGCGGAGGAGGTGACGATGGCTCCGCCCGCCCTGGTCCGCTCGGCCACCGGCCAGGTCATCGGCGGCGTCGCACCCATCGGTCACCCGACACCGCTTCGCACCTACATCGATGAGGCGTTGCGGGCCCACGACGAGCTGTGGGCGGCGGCAGGCCATCCCCACACGGTCGTGCCCTTGACCTTCGACCAGCTCGCCGCCCTGACCCGGGGAACAGTGATCTCCGTCGCGTGACCTCTATCGCGTGATCTCCGTCGCGTGAGTTCCGCCCCCTCACCTCACGCAGGGGCCGGGCCCGCATCCGGACACGCTGCGGTTCGCCCTGAGAGCCGGGTCGCGAAGCGCATGCTCCACGACCCGGCTCTCTCGACGATCAGCTGTGTGCTGCCCGCTTCCGAGCACGAACGGCTCCGAGCAGGGTGAGGGCGATTCCGAGCAGGAGCGCCGATCCTCCGGCCCACAGCAGCCCACCGGGGGCATCGGCGCCCGTGGTCGCCAGCGACGATCCGCCCGTGAGGGGCAGCTCCTTCGGCGGAGAGACCACGGGCGGCGGTGTCGTCGGCGGAGTCGTCGGCGGTGTCGTCGGCGGAATGACCGGCGGCGTCGCGGTCGCGGTGTTGGTGAGGGTCACCGAGAGAGTCGCACCGGCGCCGACCGTGATCTGCGTTCCACCGTCGGGACGTACCTGCACACCTGTGCCCGAGAACGCGGGTGTTCCCCAGTCGATGCCTTCGATCGCGGGCGGGGTGAGCTCGACGAGGGTGACCACGGTGCCGGCGGGCAGCGTGATCAGCGGCGAGGTGGCGCCGGCGGTGATGGCGACCGTACGCTCGACGACCGGATCGCCGTAGCTGTATCGCACCGTGTACACGGAGTCGGCGGGCACAGTCGGCGCGCCGGAGCCGGACATCGCCTTGGTCACGGTGAATGCCCCGGTGGCGTCGCCGTCGCCGGTTCCCCCGCCCGTGACGTTCCACACTTCCTTGTCCTCGAGCTTGATCCCGTTCACGTCGGCGGTGTTGGCGAAGGTCGCCCCGTCCACATGGGTGCTCGGCACGGTGAAGTACTTGACGAAGTAGATCCGGGTCGGGTCGATCGGACCGGGGATCTCGAGGTGGAATGCCGTGCCCTCAGCGTTCCACGACCCCGTCCAGTCCGTGATCGTCTGCGAGTCCTGATCCTGCATGGTGGCGCTGCGCACAGCGAGCTGGCCGTCCTCGTTGTGGTGCTCGGCGAGCCCGTCACCGGCGCCGACGAGGGTGTCATCGATCACGATCGACTCCGCTCCGGCGAACCTCGCTCCCGGGAGGGCCAGTTCCCACGCGATCCTGCCGTCGTCCGTCTGCCAGGACCACTTCTGCGGTTCGGTGGGCAGCGGTGCGGAGGGTCCGATCCCCCCGCCGGGGAGCTCGACCGGTGTGATCGTGCCGTCGACGGTGAACTCGACGGTCGACTGCGTCGTCTGCTCATCCGCAGAGGCGACGAACCACAGCGAACCCGTGACGCCGGTTCGGCCGTTCACGTAGTCGGTGAGGGTGCACGTCACGACGGGAGCCGCATCCGTGCTCACCGTGCACTGGGCGATCGCCACGCTCGGGTCCTCAGCCGATGGCACGGAGAAGGAGGTGCCCGCGCGGGCGAACTCCTTCGGGAGTGTGAACCCGAACGTCTGGCCTCCTGTCGCTCCGTCCGGCACCGCCCAATCGGCATCGACACGCACCTGATCCCACTGCGAGACGCCTCCACCGCCGTTGACGGTCGTCACGGTGATCGACGCAGGATCGATGGCCGCGGGATAGTCGTACTCCGCTGCCGAAGCGCTCCCGGCGCCGGCAAGAGTGATCACGGCGGTGAGCGCCGCGGCGGCCGCAGCGATCATCGCGGTTGTCTTTCGGCGCACGACGGCGCCGCCATTTCTTTCGTACAAGATCTTCCCCAGTTCTTGATGAAGCCCGCGGCTCGGTGCTGAAGCTGTGGAACGGCAGTACGGAGGCGCAAGGCATGTGTCCCCATATGAGAGACGACGGGGTGCGCGATCTATTACGCGATTCTCGAACTCTTCTGAGCAGGAGGCGATCGGAGTCGTGCTCGACGAGGCGTGGGAAGGTGCTCAGGAAGCAGAAAAGCCTCGGTAGATGGCGAGATCTACTGAGGCTGTTCCGTGCACCCCCTGGGACTTGAACCCAGAACCCACTGATTAAGAGTCAGTTGCTCTGCCGATTGAGCTAGAGGTGCGTGGCCCGGGATAACCCCGACCGAGGAATTACATTACCAGCCGACCGGGTCCATGTGAAATCGGCGTCGGCACCCGGGCGCGCCGCGACGATGAGAGACCGCAGACATGGTCTTTCGGCCCTCGGGCGCCGCGGAGTCGACGACTATTCTTAGACCGTGAACACCTCTCCCCACGCCGATGCCCTGCGTCACGACCTCGAACTCGCGCTCCGCCTGGCTGACGCCGCGGACGCCCAGTCCCTCCCGCGTTTCGACGCATCGGATCTCGAGATCTCGACCAAGGCCGACAACTCGCATGTGACGGATGCCGACCTCGCCACGGAACGCGCGATCCGCAGCATCCTCGAGCAGGAGCGGCCCGAGGACGGCATCTTCGGCGAGGAGTTCGGCGCCCAGGGCAGCACTCAGCGCCAGTGGATCATCGACCCGATCGACGGAACCGCCAACTTCCTCCGCGGGGTCCCGCTGTGGGGGACGATGATCGCCCTCGCGGTGGACGGCGTGCCCCAGGTCGGTGTGGTCAGCATGCCGGCGCTCGGTCGACGCTGGTGGGCGTCGACCGGTGGTGGCGCCTGGACGGACGGCGAGAACGGACCGCGCCGGATCCAGGCGTCCTCGGTCTCCTCCCTCGACGACGCGAGCGTGAGCTTCCAGAGCATCGCGCAGTGGTCGGATGCCGGGCGCCTCGACACGCTCCTCGCGGTCGCCGCACGGGTCTGGAGGGACAGAGCGTACGGTGACGTGTACTCGTACATGCTCCTTGCGGAGGGCCGCATCGACATGGTGGCCGAGTTCGGCGTCAAAGAGTACGACATCGCTGCTGCCGTCCCCATCGTCCGAGAGGCCGGCGGCCGGATGACGGCGATCGACGGCGCGGAGACGATCAGCGCGCGCTCGACACTCGCAACCAACGGGACTCTGCACGAGGAGTTCCTGAGCTTGACGCAGAGCTGATCGGCCTGCTGCAGCCCGACCGGAACGACGAGGCCTCGCGATGAATCCCCGCATCATGTCCGCCGCCGCGGGCGTCCTGCTGCTCGTCGCAGCGCTCTCCGCGTGCGCGGCCCCCGAGCCAGGCCCCTCCTCGACGCCCGACGCCGGCGACACGCGCCCGTCACAGTCCCCCGCCCCGCCCTCCTCGCCGACATCGCCGGACGCCGAGGAAGAACTCACGTGCGAGTCGATGATCTCCGATGGCACCGTCACCGCGCTCGCTGATGCCGGTTGGACCGCCGAGACGAAGGAGTTCGTCGCCGGCGGCGTCGAGCTGACCGAAGGACTGCTCTGCTTCTGGGCTGACTACTCCGTCGGTTCGGATCACGGACAGCTCTACGGCTGGTCGGCGATCGACGGTGCGGACGCCGCGACGGCGCAGGCCGCTCTGCTCGCCGAGGGGTGGAAGCGAGAAGACGGCCCTGACGGCGTCTACTTCACAGAGGATGCGCAATACGCGATGGGTACCGACGAAGACGGCTACGGGATGACGTACCTGTTCGGGGACGGTTGGGTTCGGCTCGCCGACACTCGGCAGGGACTCATCCTCATCGAATGGCCGCGCTGAAGACGCTTCAGCGACCCGGCGACCCCATCGAGCTCTCGAGAACACGGCCGAACGTCCGCGAGACGGGCGGCGTCCACAGGAGCACGATGATGCCGGTAGCGACCACTGCAGTGAGCGCGGCACCCCAGTCCCAGCGGTCTCCCCCCACGAGTACCACGGTGCTGAGTGCGACGGCGAGGCCGAGGAAGATCGTGAGCATCAGGCGGGAGAGTCCGCTTCCTCGGCGGACGCCGGCGGCGACGGCCAGGATGAGCAAGCCGAACAGCGCAATCGCGGCTCCGGTGAGCGAGAAGGCGGAGGTGCTCGCATCCGGGTCGTAGCGCCCCAGGAACACGAGGATGCCGAGGGCCGTCGCCAGTAACCCGGAGCCGTAGGCGAGGACGGCGACCACCGTCGTGATCACGGTCGCGACGCCGGAAGGAACGGGATCGGACGGCGTGGGTGCATGCGTCGCCGCACCGTGGGTGGGGTTCGACGCCGGGGACAGCACGAGACGACGATGCAGCAACCGGACCACCTCGATCGCCAACACCATCGCGATCGTGATCCCGGTGAGCGCGACCGCGAGCTCCGCGCCGGGATCGACGAGCACGAAGAACTGGCGGGCGAGCGGGATCGTGAAGACCGCGACGAGCAGGACGAACATCGCACCCACGACAGCCACCTTGAAGCGGTTGAGCGGACGGGAGAGAACGGCCAGCACCCAGATGCCGACGACGGCCAGGATCACAGTGGCTCCGGTGCGCAACTGCTCCTCGTGCGCCCCGAGCCCGCGGGCGACGAACGTGTACCAGGTCAGTCCCAGCGCGACGACGACGCCTGAGGGTATCGCGAAGCTCAGCGAACGGCGGAGGAAGCCCGGCTGGTAGCGGGCAGCGTTCGGCATGAGCGCGAGGAAGAACGCGGGAATGCCGATCGTGAGGCCATCGGTGATGGAGAGCTGGCGCGGCAGGAATGGGAACTCGAGGACGAACACTCCGAAGATGATCGCGAGCAGCGTCGCGTAGACGGTCTTGTTCAGGAAAAGCATCGACACGCGCTCGATGTTCGCGATGACCTGACGTCCTTCGGCGACGACATCCGGCAGGTGCGAGAACTGCCCGTCGAGCAGCACCAGTCTCGCCACGGCCTTCGTGGCAGCTGACCCCGAGTTCATCGCGATTCCGATGTCGGCGGCTTTGATCGCGAGAGCGTCGTTGACGCCGTCGCCGGTCATCGCAACGGTGTGTCCATGGCTCTGCAGCGCGACGACCATCCGCTTCTTCTGTTCCGGTGTGACGCGGCCGAAGACCGTATGCCGGTCGAGCACATCGGCGAGCTCCGCGTCGTCGTCGGGCAGCTCCCTGGCGTCGAACCCGTCGGCCACGTCGAGACCGACTTCGCGGGCGATGGCGGCGACGGTGCGGGGATTGTCGCCCGAGATGATGCGGATGCCGACCTGTTGGCGTCCGAAGTACTCGAGGGTCTGTGCGGCATCGGGGCGAACCTGTTCCCGGAAGGTGAGCACCATGGCGGGCCGGAGTCCGCCGGGGAGCTGCTCGGAGTCGATGTCGGCCGACGAGAGCCCAGAGTCCGCGTGCCCGAGCACCAGCGTGCGCCGCCCTGTCTCCGCGAGGCCGGTCACCGTGCGCCCGAGCTCCGTGCGCGGTGACGTGGCCTCGTCGCCGAACACCATCTCCGGCGCACCCATCACCCATGTGCCGGAGACGCCGTCGAACGACACGGCGCTCCACTTCCGCGCGGACGAGAACGGAATGTATCCCGAGACCGAGAGCGGTGACGCGACCGGATAGGCCGCTCGCATCGACCGCGCTGTCGCGTTGGCGTCGGGAGCCGCCGCATACCAGGCCAAGGCAGCCGCCGCGTCGTCGGTCAGCTCCGTCGCGGCATCGTCGAGAGAATGCACCGCGTCGAAGCCGATCTCCCCCACGGTGAGCGTGCCCGTCTTGTCGAGGCAGACGACATCGACGCGCGCGAGACCCTCCACCGCCGGCAGCTCGTTCACGAGCACCTGCCTGCGAGCCAGTCTCGACGCGCCGACAGCGAAGGCGATGCTCGTCATGAGCACGAGGCCGAGCGGGATCATCGCCGTCAGGGAGGCGATCGTGTTGACGACGGCCTGCACCCAGGCATCGGTCGAGAACACCCTTGAATACCCACCGAGGACGAGGATCTGGGCGTTCAGTACCAGCAGGCCGACAGGGCCGATGATCCAACTCACCCATTTCAAGACCCGGTTGACCGACGTGCGAAGCTCGCTGGAGACCAGGGAGAATCTCTTGGCCTCTCCGGCGAAGTGATTCGCATACGAGTCAGCGCCCACCCGCGTGGCGATGGCCGTCCCCTCCCCGGCGACGACCACGGCGCCGGACAGCGCATCATCGCCGGGCTGCTTCTCCACGGGGTCCGATTCGCCGGTGAGCATCGACTCGTCGATCTGCAGGCCGCGCGAGGTGAGGACCCGCGCGTCAGCCGGGACCTGCTCGCCCGCTCTGAGTACGAGCACGTCGTCGAGCACCACCTCTCCCGGTGCGATCTCCCGCTCGTCGCCGTCGCGCAGCACCAGTGCGCGCGGAGCGTTCATCAGGGCGAGCCGATCCAGAGCCGACTTCGCGCGGAACTCCTGGATGCATCCGATGATCGCGTTCGCGAAGGCCGCGAGACCGAAGAGAGCGTCCTGCCACCTTCCGACCAGGAACAGCACGAAGAAGCAGGCGAACACGATGCCGTTGAAGAGGGTGAAGACGTTCGCGCGCACGATGCTCCACGCGCTGCGACTGGTGTCCGCGACGAACGCGTTCGTCTTGCCCGCAGCCACCCGCTCCGCGACCTCGGTTTCGGAAAGGCCGGCCGGGCGCGCAGAAGCAGTGGTGTCCACAGACCTCAATATAGACGCGAAGAGGCCCGCCTCCCCTTGTTTCCAAGGGGAGGCGGGCCTCATTCCTGTGACAGCGACCTTGTGGAGCTGGGGGGAATCGAACCCCCGTCCAACGCTGAGTCTCCACGCCTTCTCCGGGCGCAGTCTGTGAAGACGTTCTGCTCGGCTCCGACCTTTGTCACAGACACCTAAGTCGACGAGCCCAGCCTGGGAAGAGTCCCACGTGACGTCCAGACGCCATCACGCAGCAAGATTCCTAGATGACGCCAGGATCCGTATCGGAATCGCATACGGCCTGACGGACTATCGGGCTCGCTTATGCAGCGAGGGCGAAGTCGTTGCGCTTGGTTTCGGCAACTATTTTTTTGCAGAGAGCGTTTACGAGATAACTCTGCATCCTCGGCCCGCTTCTCGTGGATTCACAGGCGCTGTCGAAACCGATCAGCCCCGTGGTCCTTCTCTCGAAGGAGCCGCTGTCACACTGTGGAATTACCATCTCGGGCGGCGACCGCCCGAGCATCTCAGACTACAACGTTCTCCGCCGCTGCACCATTCCCCTGTCGCACTGAGGGCTGGCGTAGAGTCGCCCCATGAGCAGCGAAGTCACCGTCACCGTCCGCGGCGAGCACGAGGCGCGAGTGGCGCCCGAGCGCGCCACCGTCAACGTGAGCGTTCGCACCGACGGCTCCGAACGAACCGACGTCGTCGAGAGCGCACTACGGCTCGCAGACCCGGTGCGCCGCAGCATCAGCGATCGATCGGATGCCGGCACCGTGGTCGACTGGTCGAGCAAGCGCATCTCCGTTCGGGCCGAACGCCCCTGGAGCAGCGAGGGCACAAGACTCGATCCCGTGTACTACGCGAGCATCGACTTCACGGCGACGTTCGCCGAGGCCTCGGAGCTCTCCCTCTGGGTCTCCGACGTGTCAGCCTGGGACGGCGTCGAGATCGGCTGGGTGGACTGGCACCTGACCCCGGAGACGCGCACGCAGGTGGAACGTGACGTCGCCGCATCGGCAGTCGGCGTGGCTGTCACCCGCGCCGAGGCCTACGCCGGGGCGCTCGGTCTGGATGAGGTCACCCCGCTGGAGATCGCTGACGTCGGTCTCATCTCCAGGGGGCAGCCCGCGCCCGGCGCCCCGATGCTCAAGGCCCGAGGAGCCGCGGCATTCGCCGCCGACTCTGCACCCGCCATGGAGTATGAGCCGGAGGAGATCGTGATCTCCGCCACCGTCGAGGCCAGATTCCTCGCCCGCTGACCGATCAGATCTGTGCGACGAAGGGCGCGAGCTCCGCAGCCAAGCGCTCCGAGACGCGCGCATGCACAGCCGTGCCGTCCTCGCGGTGCTCCACGGAGAGCAGCATGCCCGACTCGTGGATCGATGCGACGAGGTCGCCACGATCGTACGGAATCACCGCTTCCACCTCGACCGCGGGCTTCGGCAACGCCGCTTCGACCGCTGCCCGCAACGCTGCGATCCCCTCGCCCGACCTCGACGACACGAAGTGAGCGTGAGGTTGCAGGCCACGGAGGACGAGACGCTCATCCTCCGTGATCAGGTCGGCCTTGTTGAAGACGACGATCTCCGGCAGGTCTCTGACGCCCACGTCGCCGAGGACGTCACGCACCGTCTGCAGCTGCCCCGCAGGATCGGGGTGCGACCCGTCGACCACGTGGAGCACGACGTCGGCCTCACCCACCTCTTCCAGAGTCGAGCGGAACGCTTCGACGAGCTGATGGGGGAGATTGCGGACGAACCCGACCGTATCGGTCAGCGTGTAGACGCGGCCGTCTTCCGTCTCCGTCCGGCGGACGGTGGCGTCCAGCGTCGCGAACAGCGCGTTCTCGACCAGGACACCCGCGCTCGTGAGGGCGTTGAGCAGACTGGACTTGCCGGCGTTCGTGTATCCGGCGATGGCGACGGACGGAATGGTATTGCGCTTGCGCTCGGCGCGCTTGGCATCCCTGGCGGGACCGAAGTCGCGGATCTGTCGTCTGAGCAGCGCCATCTTGGTGCGGATGCGTCGACGATCCAGCTCGATCTTCGTCTCACCAGGACCGCGCGAGCCCATACCTGCACCACCCGCGCCCACCTGGCCACCGGCCTGACGGCTCATCGAGTCGCCCCACCCACGCAGGCGTGGGAGCAGGTACTCGAGCTGAGCGAGCTCGACCTGAGCCTTGCCCTCACGGCTCTTCGCGTGCTGACTGAAGATGTCGAGGATCACCGTCGTGCGGTCGATCACCTTGACCTTCACGACGTCTTCGAGCGCACGCCGCTGGCTGGGCGCGAGTTCGGTATCGGCGATGACCGTGTCGGCTCCGACCGCGGCGACGATGTCCTTGAGCTCCTGCGCCTTGCCCCGACCGAGATAGGTTGCGGCATCAGGGTGCGGGCGACGCTGCAGCACACCGTCGAGCACCACGGCGCCGGCCGTCTCGGCGAGGGCGGCGAGCTCTCGGAGCGAGTTCTCCGCGTCTTCCTGGGCTCCCTGGGGGTAGACGCCCACGAGGACGACGTTCTCCAGCCGCAGCTGCCGGTACTCGACCTCGGTGACGTCCTCGAGCTCCGTCGACAGACCTCCGACGCGTCGAAGCGCATGACGGTCCTCCAGATCCCACTGCGCGCCGTCTGCGCTCCCGTGTGATGCGGTCGATTCGTCCTGCAGCGCCTGAGCGGCGCCGAACACTCGGACGTCCGAGCGCTTCTCCGCGTTCGCGAGCACACGATCGACCGTCTGATCGTCGGTGGAGGGGGTTGTGGTCTCCGTCATCCGTTCCTTGTCTCTGGGTTTTGTTGCGAGCCTTAACCTTAGCCCGCGGTGTCCGGTACGCTCACCGTATGGGGTCAGATCACTACTTCACTGCGGCCCCGGCAAGCCCCGAGAATCTGCGCAAGATCCGTGTGACTCTCGCGGGTCGAGAGCTGGAAGTCACCACCGCCGGTGGCGTCTTCAGCCCAGACCGTCTCGACGCCGGCACTGCAGTGCTCCTCGCCAACATGCCCCCGGTTCCGCCGGGCGGCGATCTTCTCGACCTCGGCAGCGGCTGGGGGCCGGTGACGCTGTCGATGGCTCTGGCTGCTCCCCACGCGACGGTCTGGGCCGTCGACGTCAATGAGCGTGCCCTCGATCTCGTGCGTCGCAACGCGGCAGCTCTTGGGCTCACCAATGTCAACGCTTCACTGCCCGACGATGTTCCCGAACACGTGTCATTCCGCACGATCCGCTCCAATCCGCCGATCCGCGTCGGCAAGAACGAGCTCCACGGGCTTCTCGAACGGTGGATCCCGCGCCTCGATGAGCGCAGCGACGCCTGGCTGGTCGTGCAGCGCAACCTCGGAGCCGATTCTCTCCAGCGCTGGATCGGATCGACGTTCCACCCCGGCTACAGCGTGTTCCGAACCGCCACGGGCAAGGGATACCGCATCCTCAAGGTGCGAAAGCACGGAAACCCGCCGACGGAACCGATTCTCCTCAGCTGAGCAGACCGAGGCCGAGTCGATCCGCGCGATGGCCGGACGGAGCCGTCAGACGAGGTCGACCTCGCCCTGGAAGACGAGTTGCGCCGGCCCCGACAGGGCGACGTGCTCGCCGTCTTCTGCGGGGAACATGCGAACGCCGAGCGTACCTCCAGGCACCTCGACCTGCCAGTTGCTCGGAGCGTTCGCTCCCGCCCAGTGCCTGACCGCGAGTGCCGTCGCGGCGACACCCGTGCCACAGCTGAGGGTCTCCCCCACACCACGCTCGAACACCCGCATGCTCACGTGACCGATTCCATCGCGCACGAGCGGCTCACCCGGAACCACGAACTCGATGTTCGCGCCCTCGGGGAGCGGAGGTTCGAGATCGGGCGCCCTGTGCAACTCGAGTGACGCGAGCTCGGCCTCCGAGGCGAGGGCGACCACGACGTGCGGGTTGCCGACGTCGATACCGAGTCCCGGTCGCGTCACGGACAGGCCGTCGACACGAACCAGCGGGTCATCGCCGGAGAGCTTCCAACGCCCGAGATCGACCTGGTATCCGGTAGCGCTTCGCGTGACGTCGCGCACGCCCGCCCTCGTCCCGATCGGCAGTGTGGAGCCGGGTTCGATCGTCGCCAGACCTGAGCGCACGAGGTAGTGGGCGAACACGCGGACACCGTTCCCGCACATCTCGGCGATCGATCCGTCCGCATTGCGGTAGTCCATGAACCACTCCGCCTGTGGCTCCTCCCCCAGAGTCGCCACGCCCTCGGGGATGGCCGAGGACCTCACGACACGGAGAATCCCGTCGGCACCGATGCCGAAATGACGATCGCACAGCACCGCGACCTGCTCGACGGTGAGGTCGAGCTCGGCGTCGGGGTCGGCGATGATGATGAAATCGTTGCCCGTGCCGTGACCCTTGGTGAATGCGACCATGGTTCCAGTCTAGGGATCGTGAGGAGCAGCTCCCGTCACGAACGCCCGTCGCGAGCAACCCGATAGCGCCCGCAGAGGAAGTTGCGATTGCGTGCCACCTCCAGCAGTTCGAGGTCGAGCCTGCGCGGAAGCAGCGGGGCGCCAGAACCGAGCGTCACGGGGGCGTACTGCACCCAGACCTCGTCGAGCAGTCCGGCATCGGCGAACTGGCCTGCCAGGTCTCCCCCACCGACGACCCAGAGGTCTTTTCCTCCGGCGGCCTCCTCCATCTGAGAATGCACCGTCCGGACGTCGGCCTGGGTCAGCCGCACGTCTGCGCCCGTGGGCAGATCGAGCTCGCGGTGAGTGAACACCCACGTGGGTTGCGAGTATCCCCAACGCCCCTCTTCGTGGCGCATCACCCATTCATACGTCGAGGCCCCCATCGCCAGGGCGCCGATGTTCCGCTCGAACCCCGTGTAGGCCATCGGTCCGTCCTGGTCGATGTCCTGCGTGAGCAACCAGTCCAGCGAATGCTCGTCGGTGGCGATGAATCCGTCGAGGCTGGATGCGGTGTAGAAGTGAGTCGTCATCCATCGAGACTGTCAGGGACTACCGACATCGCAGGCCACCGACATCGCAGATCAGGACGAGAGGAGCGCAGCAACCTCCGCGGGGGCGTCCCACCACTCGAGGTCGGGATACCGCTTGAACCACGACACCTGTCGACGGGCGTATCGCCGCGTGAGGGCCTGGGTCTGCGCGATGGCCTCGTCCTGCGTGAGACGACCGTCGAGCTGGTCCAACGCCTGCGCGTAGCCGATGGCGCGCGGCGCTGTTCCTCCGCGCTCGAGCCCGCGGGAGCGCAGCCCGGCGACCTCGTCCGGCAGACCTTCGGCCCACATGCGCTCGACCCTGGCGTCGAGGCGCTCCACCAGTGCGGGGCGATCGACGCGGAGTCCGATCAGTCTTGTGTGCGGGTGCCACAGCACTGGCGTGTCGGGCAGCGCCGCACCATGGGTCGCGCTCCCCTGTTCCAGCACCTCGAGAGCGCGGATGACGCGGCGGGGGTTGCGCGGATCGACACGGTCGGCCGCTTCGGGATCCAGCCCGCGCAGCCGCTCGATCATGATCGCGGCTCCGAGCAACTCGAACTCCTGCTCGAGGCGCTCGCGCAGCGCCGTGTCCCGCGGCGGGAAACGGAAGTCGTAGACGACGCTCGACACGTACAGGCCCGAGCCACCGACGAGGATCGCATCACCCCCGCGGCGGTGGATGTCCTCCACGGCGGCGCGCGCTCGGGGCTGATACCACGCGACAGCCGCGTCCTCATCGACATCGAGCTCGTCGAAGAGATGATGCGGGATCCCCCGCCTCTCCGCCGACGACACCTTCGCTGTGCCGATGTCCATGCCGCGGTAGAGCTGCATGGCATCGGCGTTCACGATCTCAGCCGGGTTCCCTCGGGCTCGCAGCGCCTCGGCCAGCTCTATCGCGAGGTCGCTCTTCCCGGTACCGGTCGCCCCGACGATCGCCCAGAGGCGAGGTTCGGTCACACCCCGACGCGCAGTGTCGGAAGCCCGAGTGACACAGCCTTCTTCTCGCCGCTGCCGCTCGGAGCGGGTACGGCGCACGACTCCGACTGCGAACGGTCCCAGGCGTCTCCGCCTCGAGTGCGACGGATCTTGAGAGGCGCTCCCGTCGGGTCGTCTGCGAGCAGGTGGAACGGAGCTCCATGGGTCACCGTCACGGTGACGACGTCTCCTGGACGAGGAAGGTCCGACCCCGGTGTCACCTCGAAGTGCACGAGTCTGTTGTCCTCCGCGCGACCGGTGAGCCGGTGGGTCTCGGTGTCCTTCTTGCCCTCACCCGTGGAGACGAGAACCTCGATCTGCCGACCCACCTGCTTCTGGTTCTCTTCCAGCGAGATGCGCTCCTGAAGGGCGATCAGGCGGTTGTAGCGCGCCTGGACTATGTCCTTCGGAACCTGGTCCTCCATGGTCGCCGCAGGCGTGCCTTCGCGGATCGAGTACTGGAAGGTGAAGGCGCTGGAGAAACGAGCCTGCTCGACGACACGCATGGTGTCTTCGAAGTCCTCCTCGGTCTCCCCCGGGAACCCGACGATGATGTCGGTCGTGATGGCGGCGTTCGGGATGCGCGCGCGGACGCGGTCGAGGATCCCGAGGAAGCGCTCACTGCGGTAGGAACGTCGCATCGCTTTGAGGATGCGATCGCTCCCCGACTGCAACGGCATGTGAAGCTGCGGCATGACGTTCGGAGTCTCCGCCATGGCATCGATCACGTCATCCGTGAAGGCTGCGGGGTGCGGGCTGGTGAATCGGACGCGCTCGAGGCCTTCGATCTCACCGGCCGCGCGCAGGAGCTTGCCGAACGCCTGTCGATCGCCGAATTCGACGCCGTAGGAATTCACGTTCTGCCCGAGAAGCGTGACCTCGATCGCACCGTCTTCGACCAGAAGCCGGATCTCGTTCAGGATGTCGCCGGGACGACGGTCCTTCTCCTTGCCGCGCAGGCTGGGCACGATGCAGAACGTGCAGGTGTTGTTGCACCCGACCGAGATCGACACCCAGCCGCTGTGCGCCGAGTCTCGCTTCGTAGGCAAGGTTGAGGGGAACACTTCGAGCGACTCGAGGATCTCGAGTTCGGCATCCCCGTTGTGGCGGGCGCGCTCGAGCAGCCCCGGAAGGGAACCCATGTTGTGGGTGCCGAAGACGACATCGACCCACGGCGCCTTGTCGAGCACAGCCTGCTTGTCCATCTGTGCGAGGCAGCCGCCGACGGCGATCTGCATCCCGTCTTTGCGGCGCTTGACCGACGCGAGATGGCCGAGTGTGCCGTAGAGCTTGCCTGCGGCGTTGTCGCGGACCGCGCAGGTGTTGATGATCACCACATCGGCTTCCGCACCGTCGACTGCCCTGACGTAACCTGCGCTCTCCAACGAGCCCGAGAGGCGCTCCGAGTCGTGCACGTTCATCTGGCACCCGAAGGTGCGTACTTCATACGATCGCTGTCGTCCGTCGACGTCGACGGCTGCCGACGACGCGCCGATGATCGTCGGTTCGCTGCGCGGGATAGTCATGATCACCCCATTGTACGAGCCGTTTCCGTGCGGAAGCGGCGCTCACTGCTCAGTCGGAATCGACGAACCGCACCCCTGAGGTCGCTCCGCCGAACGAAGCCTCGCGCAGCGCGACCTTCGCCGCCTTCATGGCGACCGCTCCGTTGTAGCCACGACGAGAAAGCTGTCCCACCAGACGACGGAGCGCCGCGTCGGGGTCGAGTCGAGTCATCGACCGCGCCTTGGTGCGGGCGAACTCCAGCGCGCGTTCGTCGTCGTCGTCCGGAAGCTCTTCGAGCGCGCTATCGATGACCTCACGCGGAATCCCCCGCTGAGCGAGCGCGCGAGACAGAGCGACTCTCCCCTGCCCCTTTCGATCCACTCCCGACCTCACGAGGACGCCGGCCAGGGCCGCATCATCGAGGTAACCACGACGGCAGAAGTCCTCGATCACATCGCTGATCGCACTGCCATCGAGGCCCGCACCACGCAGCACCTGCCGGGCTTCAGAGATCGACAACGACCGGGCTCGCAGCTTTCGCAGGAGCGACTCCTCGGCCGCGACCCGGATCTCATCGTGTGACGCCTCTTGCTGGGTCGCGCCGTCTCCTTCCGTCGCGTCGAGCGCGCGGAGCCTGGGAGCCGACCGCGAGGGATGAGAGCTCCTGGCGCCGGAGGGATCCCTGCGCCCGCGCGCCGGATGGCGCTCACTCGGGGTTCCCGTGTGAGCTGCATCGTCGGCTGTGTCGATGGAAGCAGGGTCGCCTGGAGGAGAGTCCCAGGTCGTACGCCAGACCGCATCCCCGTCGCCTCGCGATGATGGCAGTGTCGCTGATTCGCCGTACTTCGTGACCGGCGTGGAAGGCGTCGCTCCTGGTTTCTTCGCTGTTCCGCCGAAGAGGGGGATGATGGGGGCGATCCGGTCAGGATCGCCCCCACGCGAGTCGTTCATCAGGCCGGACGACGCTCTGCGAGCTCATCGGCAGCGGCCGGGGCAGCGGACGGCCCGCCGATACCGAGCTTCTGCTTGATCTGCGTCTCGATAGCCAGAGCGATGTCGGGGTTGTTGAGCAGGAACGTGCGTGCGTTCTCCTTGCCCTGACCCAGCTGATCACCGTCATAGGTGTACCAGGAACCCGACTTCTTCACGATGGCGTGTTCGACGCCGAAGTCGATCAGGCTGCCTTCGCGGGAGATGCCGACGCCGTAGAGGATGTCGAACTCCGCCTGCTTGAACGGCGGCGCCATCTTGTTCTTCACGACCTTGACCCTGGTGCGGTTTCCGACGGCATCGGTTCCGTCCTTCAGCGTCTCGATACGACGGATGTCCATGCGGACCGAGGCGTAGAACTTCAGCGCCTTACCGCCGGCGGTGGTCTCGGGGGAACCGAAGAAGACGCCGATCTTCTCACGCAGCTGGTTGATGAAGATCATGGTGGTGTTGGTCTGGTTCAGACCACCGGTGAGCTTACGAAGGGCCTGCGACATGAGTCGCGCCTGCAGACCCACGTGCGAGTCGCCCATCTCGCCCTCGATCTCGGCACGAGGCACGAGCGCCGCGACGGAGTCGATGACGATGAGGTCGATGGCTCCGGAGCGCACCAGCATGTCGGCGATCTCGAGCGCCTGCTCACCGGTGTCGGGCTGCGACACCAGGAGAGCATCGATGTCGACGCCCAGCTTCGCGGCATAGTCGGGGTCGAGCGCGTGCTCGGCATCGATGAACGCCGCGATTCCCCCGGCCCGCTGAGCGTTGGCGATCGCGTGCAGCGTGAGAGTCGTCTTACCCGAGGACTCCGGTCCGTAGATCTCTACGATTCGGCCACGCGGCAGTCCTCCCACGCCGAGGGCGACGTCGAGGGCGATGGAGCCGGTCGGGATGACGGCCACAGGGGCACGCTCATCGCTGCCCAGCCGCATGACCGAGCCCTTTCCGAACTGGCGGTCGATCTGAGCGAGGGCGGTCTCGAGGGACTTCTCGCGGTCGGCGGGTGATGGCATAATGTGCTCCTTCTGCGCGCGTGATGCCGCCTGTAGGCTGTCGCGGCTCTTCCGGTTGGGAGAAACTCTCCGACAAGGCGTAATGGCTCTTCGGCTTGTTTCCACCGTAGGAGGGACCACCGACATCGGTGCGACGATCTCACATACAGTGCAGAACAAACGCTCTGGACCACTTGTGCAGAAGACTACGCCCGCTTCGAACGGATCTTCGACGACACGCCGCAAATGGGTGTCGTGTTCCGTAGAGGGCGGACGAGGAACGTCGGTCAGCGCCGCCGCGGCTCCTGCCGTCCGACTCCGTGGCGCCTGTCCTCGGGAACGTCCATCTCCGCGCACAGCGCCAGCCAGATGTCTCGCGGCGGCGTGCCGTCGGCGAGAGCTTCGAGAGCGGTACGCCCACCTACGGCACTCAGGCCGAGGTCGTTGACCAGAGAGGAAGCCCTCAGCCCGAACTCGGTCTCGACGGCGCGAAGGAACTCGCTACGACGCATCACCACCCCATTCGGGGGTCAGTGCAGCGAGAGCTGAGGCTCGACCGACGCCACGAGGTCGTCGGGAACGACGTCAGGGAAGACCTGAATGCCCTCGAGCACCGAAATGCGGTCACCGACTTCGCGCATGATCGTCGAGATGGGGACGTCGAGAGCGTCTGCGACCGAGGCGAGGATCTCGCTCGAAGCCTCTTTCTGACCGCGCTCCACCTCGCTGAGGTAGCCGAGTGCGACCGATGCCTTGCTGGCGACCTGCCGGAGCGTACGCCCCTTCTGCAGGCGGAAGTCCCTCAGCACATCGCCGATTTCCTGTCGTACAAGAATCATCGGAACCTCCTCCCCATGTGTTCGCTCGAGGTCTCCCCCGATGAGACAGCCAGTCTAGTACCCCTGGCGTGCACAGAATCTACTCCTGCACTCTGTGGTTTACGTGTGAGCACATCAGAGACAACCAGCCGCAGGGCTCTGCTATTCCGAGAGCAGGGCGAGCATCTCCTGGAGTGCCGCGTCCACCGTCTGCGCCCGGATCGATTCCCGGTCGCCGACGAAGAGAAAGGCCCTGGTCCGCGATGCCGCGGGGGTGACGACGCCGATGTGCACCGTGCCGACGGGCTGCCCGTCCGGAGACACCGGTCCGGCGATCCCGGTCGTGGACACCCCCACATCGGCAGCCTCGCCGTCGACGCCGACGACGCGTCTGACGCCGTCTGCCATCTCCAGTGCGACCTGCGGATGCACCGGCCCGTATCTCGACAGCAGGCCCTCATCCACGCCCAGCACGGACGACTTGACCGGCGTGGCATATGCCACGACGCCTCCGAGCAGCACGGCTGACGCTCCGGGAACCGCGACGAGATCGGCGCACAGGGCGCCCCCGGTCAGGGATTCGGCCACGCCGAGCTTCCATCCTCGTCGGCCCAGCGCAGCGAGGACCTCGGCTGCCGCCTGACTCATGACTTCCGGCGCGACCCGCGTACCTGCGCCACGACGTAGTCGATGCCGCTCGCCACCGTGAGGACCAGGACGATGAGCATGATGATGAACGTGATCAATGTCCAGGCGTCGAGACCGATGACGTAGTGCAGCGGGAGGAGTGCCCACCCGAGCGCCACCCCTTGGAACGCGGTCTTGATCTTGCCCATCCAGGCCGCGGCCACGACGTGTTCGCTGGCCACCATGAGCCGATGGATCGTGATGCCCCATTCGCGCACGAGGATGATCGCGACGATCCACCAGTTGACCTCGCCCAGAATCGCGAGCCCGATGAAGCCGGCACCGGTGAGCATCTTGTCGGCGATCGGATCCCAGAGCTTGCCGAAATCACTGACGATGTCGTACTTGCGGGCGAGGTACCCGTCGACCCAGTCCGTCGAGATCCCGACGATGAAGATGACTCCGGCCGCCCAGCGGAGACCCGGGTCCGAGAACCCATAGGTGCCACCCAGCAGGAGCAGGACGAAGAAGACGACGGCCAGCGGGATGCGCGCGACCGTGATGGCGTTGGGGAGCTGCCGTGGGATAGCCATCAGTCGCGTCCCGTCAAGCCCCAGGCATCTTCGTCGCCCTCAGCTTCCACCTCGGGAAGACCCTCGTACTGAGCCGCGATCGGGTCATGCGTCTGCGGGAGCGGCGGGACGGGCGGAACCGCAGGCGCAGCCGATGCCGATGTCGGTGCCGGAACGTCGTCTCCGCGCAACTTGGCCATCACCTGCGGGAGCTGCTCGGCGGTCGCCAGCACGTCTCGCGCCTTCGACCCCTCGGAGGGGCCGACGATCTCGCGCGACTCGAGCAGATCCATGAGACGACCTGCCTTCGCGAACCCGACGCGGAGCTTGCGCTGGAGCATCGACGTCGATCCGAACTGCGAGGAGACGATGAGCTCGGCGGCTGCGAGCAGCAGCTCCAGGTCATCCCCGATGTCCTCGTCGACTTCCTTCTTCTTCGTCGGCTCCATCGCCTCCTGCACATCCGGACGGTAGTCCGGACGTGCCTGACGGGTGACGTGCTTGACGACCGCGTCGATCTCCTTCTCATCGACCCACGCGCCCTGGAGGCGGAACGGCTTCGATGAGCCCATCGGCGAGAACAGGGCGTCACCTTGACCGATGAGCTTGTCGGCACCGGGGCTGTCGAGGATGACCCGGCTGTCCGTGACGCTCGTCACGGCGAAGGCGAGTCGTGACGGGACGTTGGCCTTGATCAGGCCCGTCACGACGTCGACGCTCGGGCGCTGAGTCGCTAGCACGAGATGGATGCCGGAGGCACGTGCGAGCTGCGTGATGCGGACGATCGAGTCCTCGACGTCGCGAGGGGCGACCATCATGAGGTCGGCGAGCTCATCGACGACCACCAGAAGGTACGGGTACGGCTTCAGGACACGCTCGCTGCCCACCGGGAGCTCGACCTCGCCCGCGCGGACAGCCCGGTTGAAGTCGTCGATGTGCCGGAAACCGAACGACGCGAGATCGTCGTACCGCATGTCCATCTCCTTCACGACCCACTGCAGCGCCTCCGCCGCCTTCTTCGGGTTCGTGATGATGGGCGTGATCAGATGCGGGACACCGGCGTAGCTGGTCAGCTCGACACGCTTCGGGTCGATCAGCACCATGCGCACGTCGGACGGGCGGGCACGCATCAGCAGACTCGTGATCATGGAGTTCACGAAGCTCGACTTACCCGAACCGGTGGAGCCGGCCACGAGGAGGTGCGGCATCTTCGCGAGGTTCGCGATGACGATGTTGCCGCCGACGTCTTTGCCAACGCCGATGGTCATCGGGTGCGTGCTCTTCTGCGCAGCGGGCGAGCGCAGCACATCGCCGAGAGCCACCATCTCCTTGTCGGCGTTCGGGATCTCGATGCCGATCGCGCTCTTGCCCGGGATCGGCGAGAGGATGCGCACGTCGTTCGAGGCCACGGCGTAGGCGAAGTTGTTACTCAGCTGCAGGATCTTCTCGACCTTGACGCCGTGGCCCACCTCGACCTCGTACTGCGTGACCGTCGGTCCACGGGAGAAGCCGGTCACCTTGGCATCGACCTTGAACTGCGACAGCACGCTGGTGATCTGCTCGATCACCTTGTCGGTCGCCTCTGAGCGCATGACGGGCGGCGGGCCTTCGACCAGGAGTCCGGGAGACGGGAGGATGTATGGCGTGACGGGGGCCTGCGGGCCGCGGTCGCCCGGACCATCGGTGCCGAACCCGTCGAGACCGGGTAGTTCCGGCACCTCTCCTGTCTCGGAGGAGTCATCAAGCAGGGCCGTGGTCTGCTGCTCGGCGAGCGAGTCGGCGACCGACCTGACCTCGGACAGCACCTCGGTGGCCGCGTCGTAAGGATTCTCGACGACCACTGCCTGGTCGTACGCAGGCGTGGGATCGGAGGTGGTCAGGAGCGCGGTGATGTCGTCGGAATCGAGTGTGCCCTCATCCGGGTCCTCTTCGCGGCCGGTCTTGTTCCGGCGCCACCACGGCAGTACGTCGGGGTCATCGGTCTTGTCCGCATCGTCGATCGCTGCGGCGTCCTTCGCCGGCTTCTCCGGTCGCTCCGCGTCGAACATCCAGGCGTAGAGGTCCCCGAGGCGCGAACCGATGCGATTCGGCGGTGTCTTGGTGAGGATCAGGATGCTGAGTGCCACGAGCAGCGACAGCACGATGTACGCCGGGATGTCGGTGAGGTACGTCAGCGGCTGCCCCACCAGCCAGCCCAGCAGACCGCCCGACTCGCTGAGCGCAGGCATCCCCTGGTTCGGATGCGGGCGAGGCCCTGCGACATGGAAGATCCCCGCGAGGGCGAGGACGAACATGCCGAAGCCGATGCCGATACGACCGTTGTCGTGGACGGAGGACGGGTGCCGGAACAGCCATCCGGCGAGCAGGAGGAGCAGCACGGGCATGATGAAGGCCACGCGTCCGACGAAGAGACCCACCGAGTAGGCACTGATGTTCGCTGCGACCTCGTTGCCGATGAAGAACCACTCGTTGACCGCACCGAGCACGGCGAGGAGCACGAGGAAGAACGGGAAGCCGTCGCGACGGTCGTCCTTCTCGAGGGTCTCAGGGCCGAACGCGCGGAAGAGTCCTCCGACCCCGTGCGCCAGCCCGACCCAGGCACGGACGGCGACGGGAGGCTTGTCGGCCTCGTCGATGTACTTCTTGGGAGCGGGTTGGGCCTTGCGAGCGGGCGTGGCCTTGGGAGCCGTCTGCCGCTTGGGGCGCGACGGTGCGCTCGTCGACGCGCGCTCTGTCTTCGTGGTACTCCTGGCCATGCTCTCACGTTACGTCCAACAGGCGACATCGCCGCGTAATGACGCGGCTTTCCACGGATCGCAGAGAGCGTACGCTACCCCGTACCGCGAGCCATCGTGTCGCGCGTCGACCCCTGACCCACCACGGCGAACCCTTCCGCACGATACAGATTGCGCGCGAAGTTGTCCCGCTCCACGCTCAAGCTGATCCTGGCATGGCCTTGGGACCCGGCGAGCTGCACGATGCCGCGCAGCAGGGACCGACCAACACCCCGAGCGCGCCAGAGCGGGTGCACGCCGATGATCAGCTCGGGGACCGCGATGCCGATGAAACCGAATCCCGGCTTGTTCTGCGGAAGCACCCGATACCAGGCGGCACCGACCGCGACGTCATCGTCACCCAGCGCGACGAGGCCGTCGTCTGACATGCGTTTCCACCCCGCGAGGTAGCGCCGATGCTCCGTCGAGGTCAGCACCTCGTGCCGTGGCCGCACTCCCCCGGCTCGCCAGTTCGCCGCCTCGACGAGCATGTCGCCGAGGAACATCGCATCCGTCTGCGACGCCCTGCGAAGCGAGAAGCCCCTGTGCATGACGCGAGCATAGGCCGACGGTGTTACGTCGGCATGACGACTACCCGTGAGTGCGAGAGGACCGCGCCGGCGTCACGCCTCGATGACGAGCGGCACGATCATGGGGCGACGACGAAGCCGCTGATTCACCCAGCGACCGATCGTGCGTCGCACGACCTGCGACAGCGCATGGGTGTCACGGACACCATTGCCGGACGCCTCCTTGAGCGCGGCGACGATCTTGGGCGTGACGTCATCGAACACGGAGTCGTCCTCGGCGACGCCGCGCGCATGGATCTCCGGGCCCGAGATGATGCGCCCGGTCGTGGCGTCCACCACGACGATGACCGAGATGAAGCCCTCCTCGCCGAGGATCCGGCGGTCCTTGAGGTCGGCGTCCGTGATCTCGCCGACGGTTGAGCCGTCGACGTACACGAACCCGAGATCGAGCTGACCTGCGACCTTCGCGACCCCGCCCTTGAGGTCGATCACGGTGCCGTTCGAGGCGATGATCGTGTTGTCCTCCGGCACGCCGGTGTCCTGCGCCAGCTTGGCGTTCGCGATGAGATGGCGGTACTCGCCATGGACCGGGAGGACGTTCTTCGGCTTCAGGATGTTGTAGCAGTAGATGAGCTCACCCGCGGCGGCGTGCCCGGAGACGTGCACCTTCGCGTTCGCCTTGTGCACGACGTTGGCGCCCAGCTTGGTCAAGCCGTCGATCACGCGGTACACCGCGTTCTCGTTGCCCGGGATGAGGCTGGAGGCGAGGATGACGGTGTCGCCCTCGCTGATCTCGATCGCGTGATCCATGTTCGCCATCCGGCTGAGCACGGCCATCGGCTCTCCCTGCGAGCCCGTCGACATGTAGACGATCTGCTCGTCGGGCAGATCACGTGCCTTCTTGAAGTCGATCAGGACGCCGTCCGGCACCTTCAGGTAGCCGAGCTGCTCGGCGATCGTCATGTTCCGGACCATGCTGCGGCCGAGGAACGCGACGCGGCGCCCGTTGGCGTGTGCGGCATCGATGACCTGCTGCACACGGTGGACGTGGCTGGAGAAGCTGGCGACGATGACGCGACGCGGCGCCTTCGCGATCACCTGATCGAGCACGGGGCCGATGGAGCGTTCCGTCGGGGTGAAGCCCGGCACGTCGGCGTTGGTCGAATCGACGAGGAACAGATCCACGCCCTCTTCCCCGAGGCGGGCGAACGCGCGCAGGTCGGTGATCCGGCCGTCGAGGGGAAGCTGGTCCATCTTGAAGTCGCCGGTCGCGAGGACCATGCCGGCGGGGGTGCGGATGGCCACGGCCAGCGCGTCGGGGATGGAGTGGTTGACCGCGACGAACTCCAGGTCGAACGGACCGACCCGCTCCTCCTGCCCCTCCTTCACGGTGAGGGTGAAGGCCTTGATGCGGTGCTCCTTGAGCTTCGCCTCGACCAGCGCGAGGGTGAGCCCGGAGCCGATCAGAGGGATGTCGCTCTTCAGGCGCAGGAGGTAGGGCACGGCGCCGATGTGATCTTCGTGGCCGTGCGTGAGCACGACACCGACGATGTCGTCGAGGCGATCACGGATGGGCTCGAAGTCCGGGAGGATCAGGTCGACTCCCGGCTGGTGCTCCTCCGGAAAGAGCACACCGCAGTCGACGATCAGGATCTTCCCGTCGTACTCGAACATGGTCATGTTGCGACCGATCTCTCCGAGCCCGCCGATCGGGATGACCCGCAGCGTCCCTTCATCGAGAGCGGTCGGTTCTACCAGGGGAATGGACATGCTGTCTCCTCAGTCGGACACTCCGCGCGTCCGTTCGTTCATGGCGACGCGACTCAGCGCGTCGTGCCGTGCACCTTCGGCAGGGCACCGCCCGCGGCCGCATTGCGGTCGGGACGGAAGTTCGAGAAGTCGGCACCGGGAACGTCCTGGACGAGGTCGAGCTCATCCTCGATGAGCGCCGCCTCCCATTCCTCGGGACCGACCAGGGGAAGTCGGACGCGCGGACTCGAGATGCGACCGAGTCCGTGCAGGATGTACTTGGCCGCGACGGTCCCAGGCACATGCGTCATCACGGCGCGGACGAGCGGCTCGAGCCGCTTGTGCTCCGCCGTGGCCGTGGCGAGGTCTCCCGCGTTCACCGCGTCGATGATCGTGCGGTACGGCGCCGCGGCGACGTTGGCCGTCACGCCGATCAAACCGGTCGCCCCGATCGCGAGGTGCGGCAGCACGTTCGCGTCGTCGCCCGAGAAGTACATGAGGTCGGTCTGGTTCAGCACCCGACTCACCTCGGAGAAGTCGCCCTTGGCGTCCTTCACAGCGAGGATGTTCGGGTGCTTCGCCAGACGCAGGATCGTCTCGTACTTGATCGGCACACCGGTCCGGCCCGGGATGTCGTAGAGGATCACCGGGAGGTCGGTGGCGTCGGCCACCAGACGGAAGTGTGTGAGGATGCCCGCCTGCGTGGGCTTGTTGTAGTAAGGCGTGACGATCATGATGCCGTCGGCGCCTGCCTTCTCGCTGGCCTTGTAGAGCTCGATCGCGTGCGCGGTCTCGTTCGACCCGCCACCCGTGATGATCTTCGCCCGACCTGCGGAGACGGACTTGCCGACCTCGACGAGCTTGAGCTTCTCGGGGTCCGTCAGAGTCGAGGTCTCGCCGGTCGTTCCCGTCACGACGATGCCGTCCGCTCCCGCGGTGATCACGTCATCGATGTGCTTCTCGACGGCGGGCCAGTCGACTTCGCCGTCGGCCGTCATCGGAGTGACGAGCGCGACGAGAACCTGTCCGAAGGGGTTGCCCGAGTGCGTCATAGACCCAGCGTATCGGTTCGACCACCGGTCATGCGGACGCGAAGACGCGGATGACGTCCCCGCGGGCGACGTCGTTCTTCCCTGCCAGGAGCACCCCGACCATGTCACCGGCCCTCGCCTCGTTCGCGCGCTTACGGAACATCTCGATTCCGGTGATCTCGGTCGTCGACAGCGCGGCACCGTCACGGATGACCGAGACGGCGTCTCCGACACGGACGACACCGCGGCTCACTTTGCCCGTGGCCACGAGACCGCGGCCGGTGATCCTGAACACGTCCTCGACGGCGACCTCTCCGGCTCCGGCCTCACTGCCGACAGTCATGGGCGCGGCCGTATCGGCGGAGATCCCCGCGGTGAGGTCCGCGAGGCGAGCGGCCTCCGCAGCGTTGTACGCCCGAAGCATCTCATCGGCACCCTGAGGATCGCGCTTTCTCCTGAACAAACCCATGCACCGATCGTACGGACCGGGGGCGCTCCGCCGTACGCTCGTGGGATGGGCTGGCTCACACGAAGCACCGACACGAAGTACGAGAACGCATGGATCCGCGTGCGAGAGGACCGGATCACGGGGCCCTCAGGCGACGAGGGTATCTACGGTGTCGTCTCCATGCAGCATCCGGCCGTGTTCGTCGTCGCGATGGACGAGGACGAGCGCGTGTGCCTCGTCACGATCGACAGATACACCGTCGGCACGAGCGTCGAGATCCCGGCCGGTGGCAGCGACGGGGAGGACACACTCGTCGCGGCTCAGCGCGAACTCCGCGAGGAGACGGGGTACGAGGCGGCCGACTGGACCCCTCTCGGCGGCATGCTGGCTCTGAACGGCATCGCCGAGGCCCCGGAGCACGTCTTCCTCGCCCGCGACCTCCATCCGATCACGGGCGAAGACGCATCACGCGGCGTCTCTGCCGAGACGCAGGCGGAAGAAGGCATCCGTGCCGTCTCCTGGGTACCGTTCGAGGACGTCCTTACGATGATCGCCGAGGACACGATCACGGACGGCGAGACGATCGCCGCCATCGCGAAAGCCGGGATCCGGCTCGGAAGGTTCCGCTGAACCTCGCGGATCGACCCCGGAAAGGTCTGTGATCAGACCCGGCCGCGACGCGCCACACCGGAGGTGAGTGAACTCGGCAACACGCGCGCCAGAGCGACGATCGCCTTGTATCGCAGCGACGGCACCGACACCGACTTGCCGAGCGCCGCATCGCGAAGGCCGATCCTGACGACGTCGCGCGCATTCAGCCACATGATGGCGGGAACACCCTCCTGACCTACCGGCAGCCCCATCCGCTCGTGGAACGACGTGTGGGTGAATCCCGGGCACAGCGCCGTCACGGAGACTCCGTCCCTCGCGTACTCGGCGTTGGCCCAGCGGCTGAAGCCGATGAGCCATGCCTTGCATGCGGAGTAGGTCGAGCGCGAGATGAATCCCGCGACCGAGGCGACGTTGATGATGCGCCCGCCGCGACCGCGCATGGACTGGAGCGCCGCATGCATGAGGCGCATCGACGCCTCCACATGCAACCGTAGGTGACGGACCTCGTCGTCGATGTCGTTGTCGGCGAACTGCAGAGGCAATCCGAACCCCGCGTTGTTCACGAGAAGGTCGATAGGGTCCGTGGTGTCGCGCAGCCTTTCCGCGACCTTCTCGACTCCTGCCTCTTCCGCCAGATCGGCGGACACGATCTCGACCGCGACCCCGTACTCGCTCCGCAGTTCCGCCGCCAGCTTCTCGAGGGCGCCCACCGAGCGCGCCACCAGGATGAGGTCGGCCCGCCGCCGAGCCAGTTGACGGGCGAACTCGGCGCCCAGCCCTGCGCTTGCTCCGGTGATCAGCGCGGTGGGCATCAGCGCTCGTATCCCAGGAAGCGGTACCGGACGCCGGTGCGGGAGGTCTGCCACTCCCCCTCGTCGACCAGGCGCCAGCCCTTCTTGTCCGGGGCGTACGCGTCGCCGGCGACGTCCAGGTCGAGCTCGGTGACCTCCAGACGGTCCGCGTCGCCGATCACCTGTCGGAAGATCTCCGCACCGCCGATGATCCATGCCCGGTCGAGTCCGCGGACCGCCTCGGCGACCGTCGCCGCGCGACGCGCGCCCTCTTCGGACCAGTCCTGCTGCCGGGTCACCACGATGTTCTCGCGGCCGGCGAGCGGACGGAAGCGCTCAGGGAGAGAGTCCCAGGTCTTGCGCCCCATCACGACAGGAGCGCCGAGGGTGACTTCCTTGAAGTGAGCCAGGTCCTCTGGCACATGCCATGGCATGCCGCCCTCCGCGCCGATCACGCCACCGTGCGCTTCGGCCCAGATCAAGCCCACCCACGTCATACCGCGACCGCCGCCCTGATCGGCGCGTGGTGCTGGTAGTCCTCCACGATGAAATCCTCGTAGCGGTAGTCGAAAATCGACTCGGGCTTCCGCGCGAAACGCAGCGTCGGGTATGCGTAGGGCTCACGGCTCAGCTGCTCGCGCACCTGCTCCACGTGGTTGTCGTACACGTGGCAGTCGCCGCCGGTCCAGACGAAGTCGCCGGGCTCGAGCCCCACCTGCTGAGCGATCATCAGCGTGAGGAGCGCGTAGGAAGCGATGTTGAACGGCACTCCGAGGAACATGTCCGCGCTGCGCTGGTACAGCTGGCAGGAGAGCTTGCCGTCGGCGACGTAGAACTGGAACAGCGCGTGGCACGGCGCGAGCGCCATGTCGGGGATGTCGGCGGGGTTCCATGCCGAGACGATCAGCCGCCGCGAATCGGGCGACCGTCGGATCTGCTCGATCACCTCGGACAGCTGGTCGATGCTGCCGCCGTCGGGGGTCGGCCAGGAACGCCATTGCACCCCGTAGACAGGACCGAGGTCGCCGGATTCGTCCGCCCACTCATCCCAGATCGTGACGCCGTTCTCCCGAAGCCACCCCACGTTCGAATCGCCCTGCAGGAACCAGAGGAGTTCGTAGGCGATGGACTTGAAGTGCACGCGCTTGGTCGTGATGAGCGGGAACCCCTTCGACAGATCGAAGCGGATCTGTCGACCGAAGACGCTCGTCGTGCCGGTGCCGGTGCGATCGGACTTGTGCGTGCCGCTCTCCAGGACGTCTCGGAGCAGATCTTCATAAGGAGTCGGGACGGCTGCGCTCATGACAGCCACGATACCGCCACCCTCACCCTGTCGGGCGGATGAGCGCGCCACCGGGACGTCGCCGTCATCGTCGGAAACATCGGCCCCGAGCGCCCTGGAGCCGCATATCCTCGACCCATGTCTCCCGCCCTGGCCCTCGGCTTCGCTGCTGCACTGCTCGTGCTCGCGACGCTCATCGGTGTCGCGCTGCGACGCCGTGACGGTCGGCGACGCGACGGCGGCACGCTTCACTTCGTCCCCACGGATGCGGACTCCGCCGAACTCGGGTCCCGGGCGACCCTGGTGCAGTTCAGCACCGAGATGTGCGCGCGGTGCCCGCAGGTGCGCAGGCTGCTCGGCGCATACGCCGCCGAACACGAGGGTCTCCGCCATGTGGAGGTGGATCTGACTCACCGTCCCGACCTCTCGACCCGCTACAAGGTGCTCCAGACACCGACCACCTTCGTCGTGGACGGGTCGGGTGCCGTGCGCGCGCGATTCCACGGTGTCCCTCACCGGCATGCCCTCACCGACGCCCTCGCAACCCTCTGAGCCGAAGAAACGGAGCATCCATGAGCAATCCCGCCGGCATCGACCCCAGAGGCCCCCGATTCGCCGCAGCGATCACCGCGGTGCTGCTGCTGGTGGCGACGTTCCTCGCGCTGACGTGGATATCCACAGCGCAGGCGGGTGCCGCGACGTTCGGCTGGTTCGCGTACCAGCCGCTCGCCGATGCCTCCTTCACGCCGACGGGGTGGGCGATCTCCTCCGCCTCCCTCGCACAGCGCGCTCTCGATCCCGGTTTCCTCCTCACCGCCGTCGCCGCTGCGCTGTTCCTGTGGGGTGTGGTGTCGCCGCGGACCGCTCCCTGGGGCGCGCTGTTCCGCACAGCGGTGCGACCGCGTCTCGCTCCGCCCGCCGAGCTCGAAGACCCCCGCCCTCCGAGGTTCTCGCAGGGTGTCGGACTCTTCGTGGTGGGCATCGGTCTCGTGCTGCACCTCCTCGGCGTTCCGTGGGCTCTGCCGATCGCGACCGCTGCCGCCTTCGTAGCGGCCTTCCTCAACGCGGCATTCGCCTTCTGCCTGGGCTGCCAGCTCTACCTCGTGCTGCAGCGAGCGGGGCTCATCGGCAGGCCTGCCGCCGCCTGAGGCTGTTCCCCGCCCCTCCGCCGCTCGGTAGGCTGGCGACCAGCCGACGCTGCGCCCGCAGTGCGAGAACCGGAGGAATCATGCCTGTCACCAGCGAAGCCGCCAGCACCTGGACCGGATCGCTCATGGAGGGGTCGGGTACGGTCGCGTTCTCGTCGTCCCATCTCGGCACCTTCCCGATCAACTGGAAGGCGCGCAGCGAGGGCAGCGACACGACCACGACGCCCGAGGAGCTCATCGCGGCCGCGCATGCATCGTGCTTCAGCATGGCGCTCTCCCACGCGCTCGCCGAGAACGGCACTCCGCCGGAGCGCGTCAACACCACGGCCTCGGTCACGTTCAAGCCGGGCGTCGGCATCACCGGCAGCCACCTCAACGTCAATGCGACGGTCCCGAATCTCACGCCCGAGGCGTTCCAGGAGATCGCGAACGGAGCCAAGACGGGCTGCCCGGTGTCTCAGGCGCTCTCGGGGATCGATATCACCTTGGAGGCGACACTCGCCTGATCGCGGCGCGGAATCCGTTCAGGACACCAGGGTCAGCGGCGCGAGAGCCGGATCGCCTCGCGAATGCTGGCCCTGGCGTCTTTCCGGCGGCCCGCCGCGTCCTGGACCACACCCAGCCGATAGCGCGCCCGCCAATCGTCACCCGCCGTATCCGCTTCTGCGGCGTACCGGGCGATCAGCGGATCGGCATCCGCGCGGGCGATCCTCCCGCTGGGCGTCAGTTCCGTCTCGACCGGAGGCATCCCGCCCTCCGCATCGAGGAGGCGTCCCAGACGATCGGCGCCGAAGCCGAACATCATCTCCCGGACCAGCGCCCATGCTCCGATCGGTGCCAGCACGAGCAGGGTGACCCCCATGCCGATGGACACGCCGGTGCCGACCGAGATGAGCATCACCGCGAGCCAGATCGCGACGGCGAGATAGAGGAGCAGCGCCGCGGCCATCAACGCGACGCCGATACGCGACATCACGATCGGATGCCGATGTCGATCATGTGCTCAAGACCCACGAACACGCCGTCGGCCTTCAGCGCGAAGGGCACGGCGAGCCGAATCCCCGGGGCATAGGCGAGAGCCGAGTCCACTGTGTCGTGTGTGAAGGTGAGCGACTCGCCCGGGCCGGAGAGGATGACTTCCTGCTTGGCGACGACCCCGGGGCGCCGTAGAGAGTGGACGGGCACACTGCCGACCTGCTGCCCCCTGGCACGCTGGTCCGCATGCGGTGCGCTGACGGGCCCCTGCTCCGCGCGCGCGGTCGCGATCAGTTCCGCGGTCCGCACGGCCGTTCCGCTCGGCGAGTCGATCTTAGTCTCGCGGTGCGCTTCGATGATCTCCGCCGAGCCGAAGAAGGGCGCAGCGGCCGCCGCCAGCGCTGACCCGAGGACCGAGCCGAGAGAGAAGTTCGGGATGAAGACGGCACCGGTGCCGGCCGCCTCGACGAGAGGACGTACGAGCGCGATCCGCTCCGCCGACCAGCCCGAGGTCGCGACCAGCACGTTGATGCCACGTTCGACGGCTGCGCGCACCACCTCGATGCTCACCTGCGGCGTCGATGCATCGACGACCAGGTCGGCACCGTCGATCTCCGCGAGATCGCTGGAAGAGGTCAGCACACGGCTCACCTCGAACCCGTCGAGCTCATCGATCACCGCACCGATGATCGTGCCGAGCTTCCCGGTTCCGCCGACGAGTGCTACCTGCGTGGTCATGCATCCAGTCTATTTCGCGGCCGACAGCGCACGGTCAGGGGCGCGCGGGCAGACACCTCGGATTCCGCGACACCGCGGAGGCGCGTCGGAGCAGGGCGCTCAGACCAGCAGCGCATCGGGGATCCCGGTGCGCAGTTCCACCGGAAGGTGGCCGGTGTCGTTGTGCGTGAGCAGCGTCCACGGCCGCCCCTGCTTCTGAGCGATCACCGTCAGCCCGCAATGGGACTGGTTCAGGGTCATCCACCGCCACTCCGGTGCGGCGAGCACCTCCCGCACGAACCAGGAGATCACGAAGTTGTGGGTGATGAGCACCTCGTGCACGTCTCCGGTCTTGCGCACCAGGAACTCATTGACGGCATCGGACATCTGCGCCCGCCCCGCCTCGATCTCGGCCTCGGTGACGGAACCGAAGAACGGCTCGAACACGGAAGGAGTCTCCTCCGTCATCCCGGTCGGGACGCAGTCGAACAGCAGCGCGGTGGGCTCGGGATCCACCGACGGCAGACGAGCCGCGATCGCCCGCGCCGTCTCGTTCGCGCGCAACAGCGGGGAATGCCAGACGGCGTCGAGCGGGAGCCCGGACAGCCGATCCGCGATCAGCTCCGCCTGACGTTGCCCCCTCGGCGAGAGGGGTCCGTCTGCGAGACCGTACTCGGCATCCTGATGTTCACCGTGTCTGACCAGATAAATGTAGTGCGTCACAAATCGCTCGCTTCATCGCCAGCATCCGCCGGACCTCTCTTCCACCCTATGTCACGGGCGGCTGGAAGCTCAGTTACCCGCCCGGGTGAGATCGGACACCTGGCTGCGCGAGAGCGAGACACCCGCTCCCTGCATCAGCTCATCGACGTGATCGCTCGCGAACGCGTTGACGATGGGCGCGGCGATCGTGCGCTGAGCGAGCAACCAGGCGATGGAGACCGCCGCGACAGGAGCACTCACTTCCTCGGCGACCTGATCGAGAGCGCGCAGGATCTTGATCCCCCGGCGGTTCAGATGACCACGCAGTTGCTCGCCACGCACACCGCGCGACGTGAGCGCTTTGCTGCGATGCCGACCCGACAGGAATCCGTGCTCGAGCGCGTGCGACGGCGTGACGGCGAGGTTCTGCGCACCGGCCACGAGGCGAAGATCACCCTCGAACGGCTGACGGCGGACCAGGTTGTAGGGAGTGTCGATCACCTGGATGCGCGGGTAACCGGCCGCGGCCAGGATGCGTGCTTCCACGAGTCGCTCCGGGGCGAAACCGAATGCACCGACCGAACCGATCTTCCCGGCATCCGTCATCCATTCGACGGTCGCCAAGGTGTCTTCGAGGTTGGTCGTCGCGTCGAGGGTGGCATCGAGATAGAGCACATCGATGCGGTCGACACCGAGCCGGGTCAGCGATCCCTCGACGGCACGCACGAGGTTGACCGAACCGAGGCCCGGGTTGTCGGCGTGGGCGCCGATGCGGACGCTCAGGACACTGCGCTCGCGCTGACCGCGCGACCGCAACCACTGCCCGATGATGTGCTCGCTGCGTCCGCCGGAGAAGCCGTCAGCGGTGTGGATGGCGTTTCCGCCGAACTCCACATAGCGGTCGAGAATGCCGTGACTGGTCTCGAGATCGACGTTCCAGCCGAACTCCGCCGCGCCGAGCATCAGCGGGAACGTCTCGAAACCCGTTTCGCCCAGGGCGACGCGGATGGACTCCCCTATCCCCGGTCCGACGATCGGGATGGGCGCGGACGGATGCTCGGCAACGCCCTGCTTGGCGCCTTCCTCAGACGCTCCTGCGCCTACGCTGAACAACCGCATTCTCTCTCACCCCCGCGTCGATCGGTGCGTGCCGACCTGCGTACCTGCTGGATCTGCACCCCCCGGTGCGTACTTCGAGAGTAAGCGAATTCCCCGGACGCCCCGACCAATCCGGGGAACGGCGCGGAAACACCGGATAACGATTTGGTCACACCACTGGACGACGAAACCCGGGCCCCCTCTTCGCGAAGAGGCCCGGGTTCCGTTCGAACGTCACGCTTACTCGGCGGCTGCATCCTCTGCAGGGGCAGCCTCAGCGGCAGGAGCGTCGTCGAGGACGGGCTCGAGCGAGAGCTTGCCACGGTCGTCGATCTTCGTGATCTTCACGAGGATCTTCTGGCCGACCGAGAGCACGTCGTCGACGTTCTCGACCCGCTTGCCACCGGCGAGCTTGCGCACCTCGGTGACGTGCAGGAGGCCGTCCTTGCCCGGGAGCAGCGAGACGAACGCACCGAAGGTGGCGATCTTCACGACGGTGCCGAGGAACTGCTCCCCGACCTCCGGGTTGGTGGGGTTGGCGATCGCGTTGACCTGGGCACGAGCGGCCTCAGCCGACGGGCCGTCGGTGGCGCCGATGTAGACGGTGCCGTCCTCCTCGATGGAGATCTGCGCGCCGGTCTCATCCTGGATCGCGTTGATCGTCTTGCCCTTCGGGCCGATCAGCTCGCCGATCTTGTCGACCGGGATCTGCACGCTGATGACGCGAGGCGCGGTGGGCGCCATCTCGTCGGGAGCGTCGATCGCAGCGTTCAGGACGTTGAGGATCGTCAGACGAGCCTCACGAGCCTGGGTGAGCGCACCGGCGAGAACCTGCGTCGGGATGCCGTCGAGCTTGGTGTCCAGCTGGATGGCCGTGACGAACTCGCTGGTTCCGGCGACCTTGAAGTCCATGTCGCCGAGTGCGTCCTCCGCACCCAGGATGTCGGTCAGAGCCGCGTAGCGGGTCTCACCGTTGACCTCGTCCGACACGAGACCCATCGCGATACCGGCGACGGGAGCGCGCAGCGGCACACCCGCGTTCAGCAGCGACAGGGTCGACGCGCAGACGGAGCCCATCGAGGTGGAACCGTTGGAGCTGAGCGCCTCGGACACCTGACGGATCGCGTACGGGAACTCCTCGCGGCTCGGCAGCACCGGCACGAGGGCGCGCTCGGCCAGGAAGCCGTGCCCGATCTCGCGACGCTTCGGCGAACCGACACGGCCGGTCTCACCGGTCGAGTACGGCGGGAAGTTGTAGTGGTGCATGTAACGCTTGCTCGTCACAGGCGACAGCGAGTCGATCTGCTGCTCCATCTTGAGCATGTTCAGCGTGGTGACACCCAGGATCTGGGTCTCGCCGCGCTGGAAGATCGCAGAGCCGTGCACGCGCGGGATGACCTGCACCTCGGCGTCGAGCGGACGGATGTCCGCCAGCCCACGACCGTCGATACGAGCGCCCTCGGTGAGGATGCGACCGCGGACGATCCGCTTGGTGACCGACTTGTACGCGGCCGAGAACTCGAGCGGGGCTGCGGCCGGGAGTGAACCCGCCTCGGTGGCCTCGATGAGCTCCGCCTTCACGCGGTCCTTGATCGCGTCGTCGGCGGTCTGACGCTCGACCTTGTCGGCGATCTGGTAGACGTCGCTGAGCTCGGCGAACGCACGCTCGGACACGAAGCTGTAGACCTCGTCGCTGTACGCCGGGAAGACCGGGTACACGCCCGGCTCCTTCGACGCCGTGGCGGCGAGCTCGGCCTGAGCCTTCACGAGCTGAGCGATGAACGGCTTCGCGGCCTCGAGACCCTGAGCGACGATCTCTTCGTTCGGCTTGGTGGCGCCGGCCTTGATCAGGTTCCAGCTGTGCTCGGTGGCCTCAGCCTCGACCATCATGATCGCGACGTCTTCGGTGCCATCGGCCTTGGTGACGACACGACCGGCGACGATCAGGTCGAACACGGCCTCCGCGACCTGCTCGGCGGTCGGGAACGCGACCCACTGGTCGGCGTGCTCGCCCTGGCCGGGGATGAACGCGAGGCGCACACCGGCGACGGGGCCAGAGAACGGGAGACCCGAGATCTGGGTCGACGCGGATGCGGCGTTGATGGCGAGAGCGTCGTAGAACTCACCGGGAGCGATCGACATCACGGTGATGACGACCTGGACCTCGTTACGCAGGCCGTCGACGAACGACGGACGCAGCGGACGGTCGATCAGACGGCAGACGAGGATCGCCTCGGTGGAGGGACGACCCTCACGACGGAAGAACGAGCCGGGGATCTTGCCGGCGGCGTAGGAGCGCTCTTCGACATCGACCGTCAGCGGGAAGAAGTCGAAGCCCTCGCGCGGGTGCTTGCCTGCGCTCGTGGCCGAGAGGAGCATGGTCTCGCCGTCGAGGTACGCGGCGACTGCGCCCTGAGCCTGCTGCGCGAGGCGGCCGGTCTCGAAGCGGATGGTGCGGGTGCCGAAGCGGCCGTTGTCGAGAACGGCCTCGGTGGCGGTGATTTCAGGACCTTCCAAGAGGTCTCTCCTTCTTTGTTTAGACTCGCGAATCCATGTGATGCGCGAGCATGTTCAAAGGAGCGGAACGGAAGGGTTCGGGCGCGCGGGCATTCCCGCGAATCTCGCCTGCGCTGGCCACCAGTAGAAAGCCACCCGACATCTGCCGAGGAACCCACCACAGGGGACCAGCTTCTCCGCCGATCGCTCCATGAGTCGATATGAAATTGTGCGGTTGACAGACATCAACCTCATCCACTCTATCAGCGCGGACCTCGAATCCTGCGAGTCGGCGCGCGACGCGGATCCGACATCGACCGGCCACGACACGTTCACCCCGTGGATGCCGAAGCGAGGGGGGCATCGGCTGTGGTGGGTTCATGCGCCTCTCCGTCATCGGCTGCGGATATCTCGGAGCCGTTCATGCCGCCGCCATGGCCTCCCTGGGACACGACGTCGTGGGCATCGACGTCGACCGGGACAAGGTCGCCGCGCTCGCGTCGGGCGCTGCGCCGTTCTTCGAACCACGACTCGCCGAGCTCATCGCGGAAGGCCTGTCGACCGGAAGGCTCCGCTTCAGCGCGCGGATGGCCGATGCCGGGGGCGCAGACGTGCACTTCCTCGCTGTCGGCACCCCACAGGCCCCGGGTGCGCACTCCGCAGATCTCCGCTATGTCGACGCGGCTGTCGACGATCTGCTCCCCCACCTGCGCCCAGGAGACGTGGTGGCCGGCAAATCCACCGTTCCCGTCGGCACCGCAGGCGAGCTCGCCGCTCGCATCTCCCCCACGGGTGCGACGCTCGTCTGGAATCCGGAGTTCCTCCGCGAGGGCTGGGCCGTGCACGACACCTTGACACCGGACCGTCTCGTCGTGGGTGCCGAGTCGGATGCCGCCGGCGAGCGCGCGGTCTGGATCCTCCGTGACGTGTACGGTGCCGCCGTCGAAAGCGGGGTGCCGTTCCTGGTGACGGATCTCGCGACCGCGGAACTGGTCAAGGGAGCGGCGAACGCCTTCCTCGCCACGAAGATCTCCTTCATCAACGCGATGGCGGAGATCGCGGAGGCGTCCGGCGCAGATGTCGCTCTGCTCGCCGATGCGCTCGGCCATGACACACGGATCGGGCGGCGCTATCTCGGCGCGGGCATCGGATTCGGCGGCGGTTGTCTGCCCAAGGACATCAGGGCGTTCGCCGCGCGGGCGGAAGAGCTGGGCCGCGGCGAGGCGGTCGGCTTCCTGCGTGAAGTCGACACGATCAATCTCCGGCGTCGCGATCGAGCCGTGCAGCTCGTCGTGGATGCACTGGGCGGTCTGGTGTTCGGTCGCAGGATCGCCGTGCTGGGAGCGGCGTTCAAGCCCTTCAGCGACGACATCCGGGACTCACCGGCCCTCGACGTGGCCGTGCGTCTTCGCGGTCTGGGCGCTGATGTCGTGGTCACCGACCCCGCTGCCGTCGACAACGCGGCCAAAGCGCATCCGCAGCTGGGCTACGCCCGTGACCGCGACGAGGCGCTGCGGGAGGCCGATGCCGTCGTGGTCGTCACCGAGTGGGATGAGTATCGACGGGACCTCTCGCCGGAGCACGCCGGGGCACTCGTACGGGGCCGGGTCATCGTGGACGGCCGCAACTGCCTCGACTCGACCGCGTGGCGCGCCGCCGGCTGGCAGTACCACGGCATGGGTCGGCGCTGAGCGAGCGGGGTCTCAGGGCACGACCGCAGCGAACGCCGCAGCCGGCCGACCGAGGTACACGTAGCCATCGTGCTTCGCGATCCTCCCGTCACCCGCCGCGCGACCGTTGAGGCGGCGCCAGACCCACGGAAGCGCATGCCGTCGCCACCACACACCGGCGCCGATGGTCTCATGGTCGTGCATCGCTGCGTCGAGCACCCCGAGCGCATCGGCATCGGGGACACCGAGCACTTCGGCGCCACGGTAGGCGAGGAAACGGTGGCCCCGGCTGCTCAGGTGGACCAGATCCTCGCCCCAGTTCGCGCGCTCGGCCAGCGAGGGGTGCAGATCCGTATCGATCAGGATCGCGCCGGTGCGGGCGGCGATCCCGCTCAACGCGGTGGCGAAGGCGGAGAACCTCCGCGTATAGATCGACGCAGCGCGACGGCCGGGGAGAAAGGGCGTGACGAGGAGCACGTCCGCCCCTATTCCCCGCAGCCGGCGCACGGCGTCCTCGAGCTCCGCGGCGAGCGCGGTGACATCGACGCGGGGCTTCACGAGGTCGTTCGCACCGATCAGGATCGACACGAGGTCGGGCCGAAGCTCGAGTGCCCTGGCCAGTTGCAGTCCGGCGACGTCTCGGACGCGCTTGGACCTGATGGCCAGGTTCGCGTAGTGCAGACCTCCTCTCGCGGCGAGCAGGAGCGCGAGACGGTCGGCCCATCCTCTCAGCGCACCATCGGGTGCCGGATCGCAGAGCCCTTCCGTGAGAGAGTCACCGAGCGCGACGTAGCGCCGCCACCGACGGGAGACGATCGTCGCGGGCGGCTCGGGGCGCACGAGGCGACGAGCGCGAGCCCGGGAGTCCACCGCATGCAGCGTCCTCGCCTCGTCGAAGTGGTCGAGGAGCTGGTCGCATACCTTCTCCCAGCTGCGCTCCTGCACGGCTTCGCGCCCGGCCTCGCCGAAAGCCCGCCTCTTGCGCGCATCGCCGGCGAGGTCGGACACCCGACCCCGCAGATCGTCGAGGTCCCCCGGCCGGTAGAGCCATCCGTCGATGCCCATGCGCACGAGACCCAGCGGACCGCCGCGACCCGTCGCGATCACGGGGACACCGCTCGCATGGGCTTCCTGCAGGGTCTGACCGAATGTCTCGCTCTCGCCGGGGTGGACGAACAGGTCGAAAGATGCCATCGCCGCGGCGAGCGCGTCCCCGTCGAGGTGGCCGAGGAAGAGGGCATCGGGAAGCAGTCCCTGCACCTTCGCTCTGCTGGGCCCGTCCCCCACGATCACCAGGCGTGTGCCGGGGATACCGCGGAGTGCGACGAGGTCTTCGACCTGCTTCTCCGGCGCGAGACGTCCGACGTAGCCGATGACGACGTCGGCGCCCCAGCCGGCTCGGAGCGCGCCGTCGCGTCGCGACGGCTGGAACCGCTCGGCGTCGACGCCCCTCCCCCAGCGACGCAGGCGGTCGATACCCAGCGCGGTGAGCTGCCTGGCCGAGTCGGCGGAGGGCGCGAGGGTGATGGTGGCGCGTCGATGCAGGCGGGCGATGTGAGCCTGGGCGATGCCCGTGGTCGCCGCGACCCGATAGCGCTCGGTGTATGCGGCGACGTCGGTCTGATAGGCGGCGACGGCCGGCAGATCCAGGCGCTCGGCGGCCAGCACCCCACGCCACCCCAATGCGAAAGGGGAAGCGAGGTGCACGACATCGGGCTGGAAGCGAGCGAGCGAGGTGGCGATGCGGTGAGCGCTCGACGTTCCCACCCTCACGTGCCGGTACCCCGGAAGAGCGAGACTCGGTATCGGTTCGACGGGGGCACCGCTGATCTCGGACGGTGCGTCGACGGCCGCGGGCGCGACGACATGAGCTTCATGCCCTCGCCGTTCGAGGTGTCGCAGGATCTGCAGCACCGAGCCGGTGACACCGTTCATGTGCGGAAGGAAGGACTCGGTGACGATCGCTACTCTCACAGGCCCAGGATGACGGCCCGTACGAGCGGGGACGCCCGCAGACGCCCTTCTGCACCGGATGTTCACCGGATGCTGGAGAACGGGTCACCGGCTATCCGTTCTTTGGTTCCCGTTCACCCTCTGGGGGCAGAGTGGGCGACGTGCCGACGGATCTGCTGACCGCCTCACTCGCTGGCCCTTGGAGCCTGGTCCTGATGAGCGTGCTCGTGGTGGGGGACGCCTTCTTCGTCGTGGTGCCCGGTGAGGTCGCGGTGACCGCCCTCGGTGCGATCGCGGTCACGACGGGCTCCCCGCCCCTGTGGGCTGTGATCGTGTGTGCCGCCGTCGCCGCTGCTCTGGGTGACGCCTGCTGCTACCTCATCGGGTGGTCGGTTGGCACCGAGCGCTGGCGGTGGATGCGGGCACCACGAGTGCTCCAGGCTCTGGATTGGGCTCGCCGCCGCTTGGACGGCGGGATGGCCACGGTGCTGTTCACCGCGAGGTTCGTGCCGTTCGCGCGGCTTGCGATCAATCTGGTCGCCGGGGCATCGCGTGTCCACCCGCCGCGCTACCTCGCGCTCGTCAGTCTCGCTGCGACCGGGTGGGCGCTGTACCAGGCCGCGGTGGGCGCAACTGTCGCGACGCTCGTCCCCGGAGGTCCGCTCGTGGCCGTGCCCGTCTCCATCGTGCTCGCGATCGGGATCGGGGCGCTGATCGACCTGTGCGTGCGCCGCTCCAGAGGGTGACCCACCCGGGCACGTGCCCTAGGCTCGGGTCATGAGCACCGAAGAAGGCGCCTCCTCTTCTGAGGAGATGAAGCGCAAGTTCAAGGAAGCGCTCGAGAAGAAGAACGCGCACCACCGGCAGGGCGAGGCACACCTCGACGGCGATTCCGCCGTGCACAGTGCGAACGCCCCGCAGACGCGGCGCGAGTTCCGACGCAAGAGCGGTTGACCGCGCGGATGCGGGAGCCGGCTCGGCCGGGCTCCCGCATCCCCCACTTCCGTCTCAGCGGCGGTCGGCGCGGAGCCGGGCCCGCTCCTCCTTCGCCGCCATCTCGGAGACCGCCGCTTCGCGGAGCTCCTGCATGTCAGCGGCCTGGGCGCTGCCCACCGGCTCGTGCGCATCGACGCCGTCGAGCAGGGACTCGTCGAAGGGCAGCTCCCCGCTGAGCACGCGTCGCACGCGGTCGCGGTCGATCTGCTTCGTCCACGTGCCGATCAACAGGGTCGCGACCGCATTGCCGGTGAAGTTCGTGAGTGCTCGCCCCTCCGACATGAACCGATCGATGCCCACGATCACCCCGACACCGTCCACCAGGTCGGGGCGGTATGCCTGGAGGCCGCCGGCGAGGGTGGCGAGGCCCGCGCCGGTGACTCCGGCGGCGCCCTTGCTCGCGATGATCATGAACACGAGCAGACCGATCTGCTCGCCGATCGTCATCGGCTGGCCCATGCCCGTGGCGATGAACAGCGAAGCCATCGTCAGGTAGATGGCCGTGCCGTCGAGGTTGAACGAGTACCCGGTCGGAACGGTGATGCCCACGACCGGCTTGGAGACGCCGACGAACTCCATCTTCGCGATCAGCCGGGGCAGCGCGGATTCCGAGGAAGACGTTCCGACGATGAGCAGGTACTCCCTGGCGAGGTACTTCATGAGCGCGAAGATGTTCACCCGTGTGACGGTCCACAGCAGCACCCCGAGGATGACGACGATGAACAGGATGCAGGTGATGTAGAAGGCGACCATCAGCGTGCCCAGGCTCCAGATCGCGGCGACACCGGTCTTGCCGACCACGGCGGCGATCGCACCGAAGGCCCCGAGCGGAGCCAGCCACAGGATCATGCCGAGAATGCGGAAGACGAGCTTCTGGAGCTGCTTGACCGCGTCCATGATCGGGGCGCCACGGTCGCCGAGCCCCTGCAGGGCGAAGCCGACGAGGAGCGCGATGAACAGCACCTGCAGCACGCTCTCACCCGTGAACGCCGAGAAGAACGTGGTCGGGATGATGCCGAGGATGAACTCCTGTGTCGTCTTGGCCTCCGCCTCGACCGCATCGTACGTCGACGAGGCCATGTCGAGTCCGGAGCCCGGGTGGATGATGTTCCCCACGACGAGACCGATCGCGAGGGCGAAGGTCGACATGACCATGAAGTACAGCAGCGCGAGTCCGCCGATCTTGCCGACGGTGGCCGCCTTGGCTATCGACCCCACTCCGACCACGATCGTGCAGAAGATGATCGGGGCGATCATCATCTTGATCAGAGCCACGAATCCCTTGCCCAGCGGCTCGAAAGCCTGTCCCACCTCGGGCCAGACGAGACCGACGACCGCACCGAGCACGACCGCCAGGAGCACCGACACATACAGCCAGGTGTGCCGGTCCCACGATTGCTTCCCTCGCCGCCAGTTGAACTTCGGCAGTGAGAATCCTGTTGTGAGCGCCATCGCGTCCTCCTCGATCATCGACGTCATCGTCCGGTGGGCGGCTGCTTCGCCGCCGATCAGAGTTCACGGTCCTCGACTTCCCGCATCGGGGCGAGTTGTGGTCGTATTGGTCACGGCACCTGAGCATCGACAATCGGAGGAAGCGATGGCGCGCCCCTCCCGCACCCGCAGCACCGCCTCCCGTGTGTTCGCCGTGCTGCTGGTCGCCGCCGTCGTGATCGGCATCCTCGTCGCGGGCTTCCTGGTGCTGGAGGCGCAACGATCGATCCGCGCCGAGGCGGAACGGGTCACGGCCGCCACTGCCGTCTCGCTCGCTGCCTCCCCGGACGTGATCGACGGTCTGAGCTCGGACGACCGGGAAGCGGCCACACGGGTGCTCGAGCCCTACTCGCTGACCGTGGTCGCCGGTGCGGGGCTCGACTTCATCACGGTGATGACTCCCGACGGCACGCGGATCACCCACCCCGACGCCGACCAGATCGGCGGAACCTACCTGGGCACGATCCCCGCGTCGCCGCGCACGCTCACCGAGGAGTTCACCGGCACCCTGGGACCATCGGTACGGACCATCGTCCCGGTCACCGCGCCGGATGACGACCTGATCGGCTGGGTCGCCGCAGGGGTGACGACAGAGTCCATCAGCGATACGCTGATCCGCCGCCTGCCTCTCACGCTCGGCATCACGATCGCCCTCGTCGCCCTCGGCGCCGGTGGCGCGATCATCGCTCGCCGCGTGACCCGCCGAATCGCCGGCGACCTCCCGCCCGGCCAGCTGCGCGACGCCGTGTCGTCGTACGAATCGATCCGCACCCTGGGGGAAGCGCTGCGGGCGCAGACGCACGAACACGGGAACAGGATGCACGCCGCGGTGGCCCTGCTCGAACTCGGACGCCGTGACGAGGCGATCGAGATCCTCACGGAGACGTCCCGTCAGAGCCAGTCCCTCGTCGACCAGGTGACCGCGCGACGCCACGGCGATCCGGCCGTCGGAGCGCTCCTCCTCGGAAAGGCCTCGCAGGCCAAGGAACGCGGCATCGACTGGCGGGTGCACATCGAGCCGGACACTCCCCGCACTCCTCTGTCGACCGTGGACGCCGTGTCCGTGCTCGGCAACCTGGTGGACAACGCCATGGATGCCGCGGCCGAGTCGGACGACCGGTGGGTGCGGGTCTCGCTGCGCGCGCACGACGGCCACGGAATCGTGCTGGAGGTCTCCGACAGCGGTCCCGGAATAGCGCCGGCCGTGCGCGAGCGGATGTTCGACCAGGGATTCTCCACGAAACCCGCCGATGCGCAAGGGCGCGGCATCGGCCTGGCCCTCGTGCGCTCGGTGGTGAGCGGGGCAGGTGGCTCGGTGACGGTGACGGATGCCCCGACGACCTTCCGAGTCGTCCTCCCCGCCGCGGGCGAACGGCAAGGGCGGCGGCGGCAATGATCCGCACGCTCATCGTCGACGACGACGCACTCACGCTCGAACTGCACCGCGACTACCTTGCCCGTCTCGACGGCTTCGAGGTGACCGGCGAGTGCACGGGCGCCCGCGCCGCGATGACGGCAGTGCTCGATCGACCCGGCGCATTCGATCTGGTACTGCTCGACATCACGATGCCGGACGGCTCGGGTATCGACGTGCTCCGTGCGCTCCGAGCACGCTCCGCAGCGCTGGACGTAATCGCGATCACCAGTGTGCGCGACGCCGAGTCGGTGCGGCAGATGGCTGCGCTCGGGGTGTTCCAGTATCTCGTCAAGCCGTTCCCGTTCACCGTGTTCCGCGAGCGGATGGAACAGTACCGCGCATACAGGGAACAGGCGCGCTCCACCGAGGGCGAGGCCACCCAAGCGGAGATCGATGCACTGCTCGGCCGCTCCACGGGAACGATCGCGCTGCCCAAGGGACTCTCGACGACCTCCTTGGACAGGGTCGCCGCGGAACTGCGCGCCGGCGAACCGCTCTCGGCGCGGGAGGCAGCCGAGCGACTCGGCATGTCTCGGGTCGCGGTGCGCCGTTACCTGGAGCATCTGGTCGCCGAGGGTGTGCTGACACGGGGCGCACGCTACGGCACACGGGGACGACCGGAGACCGAGTACGACTGGAGACGCCCCGGACCGGCTCCCGCTTAGGTCAGCGCGGCAGTCGTCCTTCGTGGAGCAGTCCCTCGGGGTCGACGCGCGACCGCACGCTGCGCAGTCGGGCGAGATCGTCGGCGGTGCCGCATCGGTCGAGCGACTGATCAGGGCCGAGGAAGGTCGCCACGGTCTGCGGGGCCTCGTTCGGCGCCAGGAGCTCGCGGAACGCCACGAGACTCGCGTCGCCAGGCTCGGTCGGCACACCGGGGATGACCGGGACGAGAGCGTGCAACAGCCAGCCGACGGACTGCAGCGATGCGAAGCCCGAGCGGCGCGGGGCGTTCAAGGCACCGCCGAGCATGCGGAGGTCGATGCCCATGATCGGCCAGTGCTCCGGGAGCTCCCTGAACTCGAGGAGGGCATCGATCGTCTCGTCGTCGAGGATGCTCAGAGCCATCGAAGCACCCCGGCCAGGGGTCGGCTCCGTGGGCTCGTTCGAGGCGGCGGCCAGTGCAGCGGGCGAAGTCGGACCGGTGATCTCCCTGCGCACCTCCCCTGCTCTACGCACCGTGTCGACCAGTTCGTCCTGCGGCCCATCGGTCGACAGCACCTGGACGGTGAGGAAGCTGCGTACCCTGATCTGCTCAGGCAGCTCCGGCGCATCCGGCATGCGCATCGAGTTGACGAACACGTTGAGCGTCGCGGCTGCTGATGCGGCGAGGTCGCGGACCGCACGGACGACCGCGGGAGCGTCGACGACATCGAAGGTGAGGTTGGCGCCCCAGATGTCCGGTGCCGGCACGAGCTCGATCTCGAGCGCGGTCACGATCCCCACCAGGCCTCCGGCTCCGCGCAATGCCCACATGAGGTCACTGTCGGTGTCATCGTCGATGCGCTCATGCGTGCCGTCAGGGCGGAGCACCCATGCCGCGCGCAGGTTGTCGGAGCCGAGACCGCCCGCGCGGCTGAACCAGGAGTGCCCGCCGCCCAGTGTGTACCCGGCCACGCTGACGACCGGGCTGGTGCCGGCCGGCGCGACCCAGCCGGTTCCCTCCAGCGCCTCGACGACCGCGCCCCAGCGCACGCCGGCGCCGACGGTCGCGACCCCGCTCTCGAGGTCGAGGGACAGCTCGTCGAATGCGCTCATGCGCACCAGGACGGCACCACTCAGGTCGCTGGATGCGCCGTGGCCGCTCGGCTGGATCGCGAGGCTCGTCCCCGCTTCCCGTGCTGCGCGCAGGAGCACACGGAGGTCGTCGACGTCGGCGGGCGTCGCGACCGCATCTGGATGCTGCTCGATCGCGAGGTTCCACGGTCGACGCGCCGCGGCGTACGCCGTGTCTGCGGGAAGGACGAGGGTTCCGGTCAGTCGGTCCTGGAGCGCGACGATGGCGGGGTGCGTTGGCATGACGCCACCGTACGACATCCCTCGGACATCGTCGATGGCGTCATGCGCGACTCACTCGCCCGCCAGACCGCCGAGCATGTGGCCGAACGAGCGCCCTTCACCCAGGTACGTGGCAGGGTCGTAGGGATCGACCGTCTCGGAGGCTCCGCGACGTGCGATCGCCTCCGCGAGCTCCTTCGCCCCCTTCTCCACACGCTTGGCGAGCGGAGCGACGTCGTCGCCCCCGCCGCCCCAATCGCTTGATGCCGCGAACACTCCGGTCGAGACGGCCTCGGCGTGGAGGTACGCGAACAGCGGGCGGATCGCGTAGTCGATCGCCAGCGAGTGCCTGGCGGTGCCCGCGTTCGCCCCGATGAGCACGGGCTTCCCGGTGAGGGCGTCCGGGTCGAGCACGTCGATGAACGACTTGAACAGGCCCGAGTAGCTCGTCGAGAAGATCGGCGTCACAGCGATCAGCGCATCGGCGGAGACCACGGTGTTGATCGCCGTCTCGAGCGCCGGCGGCGCGAAGCCGGTGAGCATGTTGTTCGTGATGTCGTGCGCATAGTCGCGCAGCTCGATCACGTCGACGCTCGCCTCGATGTCGTGTGCGGCGAGGGCTTTCACGGTCTCGGCCGCGAGGCGATCGGCGAGCATCCTGGTGGACGACGGGTTCGACAATCCCGCCGAGACGACGGCGATACGACGCGTGGTCATGTCAGGCCTCCTTCCGGCCGAGTCCGAAGGCGGCACCCGCGGGCGCCGGGGTGTCCTGGTAGGGCGAGTCCCCGGTGAGGTTGTCTCCGCGGTTCGCACCGGGGCGCGCCTGACGGGTCGGCCCGTCACCGAACTCGGCCTTGACGCGCGCGGCATGGGTCGGCGCGTCCGGCACGGATGCGGGGCGGTCCTTCGCAAGCTCCTTGCGCAGCACGGGGACGACCTCGGAACCGAGGATGTCGAGCTGCTCGAGGACCGTCTTCAACGGCAGACCAGCGTGGTCGATGAGGAACAGCTGACGCTGGTAGTCGCCATAGTGCTCGCGCATGCCGGCGTAGCGGTCGATCACCTGCTGCGGAGAGCCCACCGTCAGCGGGGTCATCTCCGTGAAGTCCTCCATGCTCGGACCGTGACCGTACACGGGCGCGTTGTCGAAGTACGGGCGGAACTGGTTCACCGCGTCCTGCGACTTCGCGGCCATGAACACCTGGCCGCCGAGTCCCACGATCGCCTGCTCGCGCGTGCCGTGGCCGTAGTGCTCGAAGCGCTGACGGTACAGCTCGATGAGCCGCTGGTAGTGCTCCTTCGGCCAGAAGATGTTGTTCGCGAAGAATCCGTCTCCGTAGTAGGCGGCCTGCTCCGCGATCTCCGGGGTGCGGATGGAGCCGTGCCACACAAACGGGGCGATGCCGTCGAGCGGACGGGGCGTCGAGGTGAAGCCCTGCAACGGGGTGCGGAACTTGCCCTCCCAGTCGACGACGTCCTCGCGCCACAGCTTGTGCAGCAGGGCATAGTTCTCGATCGCGAGCGGCAGACCCTGACGGATGTCCTGCCCGAACCACGGGTACACCGGGCCGGTGTTGCCGCGGCCGAGCATGAGGTCCATGCGGCCGTCGGACACGTGCTGCAGCATCGCGTACTCCTCGGCGATGCGCACAGGGTCGTTCGTGGTGATGAGCGTCGTCGACGTGGAGACGATGAGGCGCTCGGTCTGCGCGGCTAGTGCCGCCAGGAAGGTCGTGGGGCTGGAGGACCAGAACGGCGGGTTGTGGTGCTCGCCGATCGCGAAGACGTCGAGTCCGACCTCTTCGGCGTGCACGGCGATCGCCGTCGTCGCCTTGATGCGCTCCTGCTCGCTGGGGGTGATTCCCGTGGTGGGATCGCGGGTGATGTCGCTGACCGACATGATGCCGAACTGCATCGCCTGCGCGCCTGACTGCTCGCTCATGATTGCTCCGTGTCTCCGAACCGGACGACTCGCATCCCGTTCTATTCATTTGAATGTATCTGTGTCAACGCGCTTACATCAACTTTATTCCCGGCCTGTAGCCTCGAACGATGAGCAGTGCCGGCGCCGACGTCTCAGGGCCCACCACAGGATCGGTCCCCCGCAGGCGGAGGCGTGTGCCGTTCTGGGACAACGCACGATACGTCTGCATCGTGCTCGTCGTGCTCGGTCACGCGATCCAGCGCCTGACGTACGACTCCGACATCGCCTTCGCGTTCTACCTGGCGCTGTACGCGTTCCACATGCCGGCGTTCGCCATCATCTCCGGCTACTTCTCGAAGTCCGGCTCCCCCTCCAAGACGCAGATGGCCAGGGTGATCACGGACATCCTGCTCCCCTACGTCATCTTCGAGACGCTGTGGACACTCACCAAGTGGCTCGTCGAGGGACAGGTCGATCCGAACATCACGAAGCCGAGCTGGACGCTGTGGTTCCTCCTCGCACTCGGGATCTTCCGGCTCGTGCTCCCGTACCTCGCGCTGCTTCGGTGGCCACTGCTGTGGACAGTGGTGATCTCGGTCGGCGTGGGATACCTGCCGAACGTCGACAGCACGTTCTCGCTGTCCCGCACCCTGGGGCTCCTTCCCTTCTTCACTCTGGGCTGGTGGCTGCGCGAGCACGACATCGTGGACAGGTTCCGTCTCCTCGACTTCCGTCCCTGGTGGATCCGCGGCGGCGCCGTCGCGATCTTCGCACTGGCCGGTTGGGCCGCCTGGAACTGGCTTCCGCTGTGGCAGGCGGCCGATCTGCGGCACTGGCTCTTCTACGAGGACTCCTATGCCGATCTGGGCGGGGAGCAGTGGTGGGCCGGCGGGGTGCGGATACTCCTGATGATGCTCGCCGTCGTGCTCAGCGCCGCCTTCTTCGCCCTCATCCCGCGGGGCGCCCACTGGTGGACGACATTCGGGCAGTACACGATGTACGTGTTCCTGCTGCATTCGTTCGTGCTGTACCCCTTCCGCGAGAGCGGGGTCCTGCAGAGCCTCGAGCCGACCTGGATCTGGCTCCCCCTCGTCACCGTGGCGTCGGTGCTGATCGCCCTCGCGCTGGCGACGAAGCCGGTCAGGTGGGTCTTCCGCCCCCTGGTGGAACCCCGGCCAGGGTGGCTGTTCGCCGACCCGGCGCTCGCCTCCAAGGAGGGGCGCCGGAACGACCCGACGGGCTCACGACGCCCCCGCCAGCCAGGGCGATAGCCTCGAAGGCGTGAGCCGCGCACAGACCGTCCGAGACCGCATCGTCGAACGCATCGAGGAGACGGACTTCGGCGCTCACGGGCTGCACGTCCGCGTCGCCACCGAGACCGCTGAACATCGCTGGACCGACGACGTGCGGGAGGACGTCCACTCCATCGCGAAAGGTGTCTGCGTTCTGGCTGCGGGAATGGCAGCCGACGAGGGCGCGGTGTCGCTCGACGTGCCCGTCGGCATCTACCTCCCCGACTTCGAGCTGGGAGATGGCGTCGAGGACGTCACGCTGCGGGATCTGCTCTCGATGACCAGCGGGATCGATCTGCCGTGGTCCGAGACGCTGCTGACGGACTGGCCGGACCTGGCCCGCGAGTTCCTGCGACGCCCGTCGAGCGGACGCTCGTTCCAGTACTCGAACGCGAGCACGTACACCGCCATGGCCGCGCTCGCCGCGCGCGTCGGAGATGTCGGCGAATACCTCGACGCCCGACTGTTCCGACCGCTCGGCATCGATGACGTGGAATGGGAGCGCAGCCCTCAGGGTCGCATCGCCGCGGGAGGGGGCCTGCCCCTGCGCACCGATGAGCTGGCGCGCCTCGGCCTGTTCATCAGGGAACGCGGCGCGTGGGAGGGCCGACAGCTGATCGCCCCAGAATGGACCGACGCGATGCACACGCAATGGCGGGTCGCCGGCGAGAGCGCGGACTACGATCGCTACGCCCTTGCAGGATGGGGCGGCCCCGGGCCGGCGTGGAGACTTCACGGCGCCTACGGCCAACTGCTCATCTTCCTCGACGACGCCGTGGTGACCATCACGGCCGACGATCACTTCGGCGCCGATGCCATCGCTGCGTTCGCGGTGGAGACGCTCACGAGCACACGCGAGCCGTGACAGCTCAGGCGAACAGCGCGGCTCCCACGTAGGACCCCGGCTTCGCGCCCGCCGGCACCGCCCAGACGCCCGAACCGACATGGCGGATGTACTCGTTCATGAGGTCGGTCGACAACCGCCGCTGCAACGCGATGAACTGCGCGGGGTCGCGCTGATACGAGAGGAAGAACAGCCCGGCGTCGAGCCGACCGAGCTCGTTGTTGCCGTCGACGTAGTTGTAGCCGCGGCGGAGGATGCGGATGCCGTCGTTGTGTTCCGGGTGCGCGAGGCTCATGTGACTGTCGGCGTCGATCGCCTTGCCGTGGAAGTCCGGAGCGGTGAACTCATCGCCGCCGGAGAGCGGTGCACCCTCGCCCTTGTCGCGGCCGATGATCGTGTCCTGCTCGGAGAGCCGCACCCGGTCCCAGGTCTCGATGAGCATCGCGATCTTCCGGGCCACGAGATAGGAGCCACCGGCCAGCCACGCCGGCTCGTCCTTCGCGGCGACCCAGACGTGATCCCTCAGCGCCTCGGTGTCGTCGGCGAGGATGTTCGCGGTGCCGTCCTTGAATCCGAAGAGGTTGCGCGGGGTCGCCTGCGTCGCCGTGGTGCGCGACGTCTTGCCGAAGCCGAGCTGCGACCAGCGCAGGCGCGCGCGGCCGAACGCGATGCGACTGAGGTTGCGGATGGCGTGCACCGCCACCTGGGGGTCGTCGGCACAGGCCTGGACACAGAGGTCACCGTGAGAGGTCTGAGGATCGAGGTCGTCGCCGAGGAAGGCGGGCAGACGCTCCAGCCCCGCCGGCCGCTGCGCGGCGATGCCGTACCGGTCACCGTCCTCGTTCTCGAAGAGACCGGGTCCGAAGCCGAACGTGATCGTGAGTCCTGCAGCGGGCAGACCCAGCGCCTCTCCCGTATCGTCCGGAGGCGCCTCGGCCGGTCCGCCGACCGCGCCGGTCGCGCTGACCTCGAGTCCTTGCGCCATGCGCGACGCCGCATACGACCAGTCCTGCAGCAGGGAGATCAGGTCATCGCGGTCGGTGCGCGGCATCATGTCGAAGCTGGCGAAGTGCAGATGGTCCTGCACCGGAGTGGTGATGCCCGCCTGATGCTCTCCGAAGAAGTCGTAGGCCGAATGCGCGTCATCGGCAGCCCTGGCACGCCCCAGTGCGACTCCCCCGGTAAGGCCGGCGCCGGTCCCGACAGCGAGCCCCGCGACACTGCCACCGATGGCCAGCCCGAGAAGGCCGCGCCTGCTCAGTCCGGTCGGGGTGGATGCCCCGCCCGACGTCGATTCGCCGTGCGCGGCACCCGCTTCTGACTCGTTCACGTCCGTGATCGTATCCGGTGGGCCGACTCGACGCTGATCAGTCGAGGACCGTGCTGGTGAGCTGCGACAGCGGCTCGGCCAGGGCGTTGATCAGATCGGTGAACTCGCGCTTGTCGGCCTCGGTCAACTCCGAGTAGCCCACGAATCCGGCTGCGAGCGAACCGTGGGTCGCGAGCGAGTCCTCGAGGGCGGTGTAACCGGACTCGATCTCGGCGACCAGTTCCTTGCCCTGATCGCCCTGTGCGGCGGCGAACTCCTGCACGAGCGAGAACGCCATCTTGGAGCCCTCAACGTTTGCCGCGAAGTCGTACAGATCCGTGCCGGACCACCAGTCCTCCTCGCCGGAGATCTTGCCGGTCGCGACCTCATCGAGCAACGCGATCGCTCCGTTGGAGATGCCGCCGATGCCCTGGTCGTCGAGCGCGGTGGTGAAGTCGTCGGAGTGCACGTAGTCGTACAGCTCCTGCACGTCGGCGAGCAGCAGGTCGCCGTAATCGGCACGCTCTTCCGGTGTCGACGGCGCCCAGTCCTGCCACGCAGGGGTCTCACCGTCCGCGTTCAGCGCGTCCTGCGCAGGCACCCACAGATCCTTCTCGATGCGGTGGAAGCCCGTCCAATCGAGCTTCTCGGCGACGGCGTCGACCTCGCGGTAGTCGATGCGCGGGTCGAGGTCGCCCAGCGCCTCCGCGACGGGCTCGATGCGCTCGTAGAAGGCGCGAGTCTGCGGGAACAGGGTGCGGGCGGTCTCGTCGTCGCCGGACTCGTAGGCGGCGACGAAGTCCTCGACGGCGGGGACGAGCTGACCGACCTGATCCTTGACGAAGGCACCGTAGAGATCGACCGCCTTCTGCTTCTGCTCGGCATCGGGCCCGTCGACCGCGACACGGTCCCCGGTGACGGTGAACGCCGTCTTCCCGACGCCGTCGCCGACCATGCCCGGCTTGCAGAGGGTGAAGTAGTCGCCCGGCTGGGCGACCACGGTCAATGTGCGCGATGCTGCCGGTGCGATGTTCTCGACCTCACCCACGATGCGGAGCCCGTCCTCGGCGAGAAGGTAGAACTCCGTCACCTGACCGCTGTCGTTCTTGACGTCGAAGGTGAGAGTCCCGCTCTCGGCTGTCGACGCCGACACGGCGCAGTCGCTGTCGGTCGACGAGACGTCGAACGCCGCCGTGGCCTGTGCATCGCTCTTCGCGACGCAGCCGCTGAGGACGAGCGCCGCGGCGCCGGTGGCGGCCAGCACCCCCAGGATCCGGTGCGAGGTGGTCATGCTGCTCCTTGAGGTGAGAGGGAGGGAGATGTCGATGAGGGCTCCGTCGGGCTCTGCGGCTTCGCCGCGCGGCTCGAGCGGAGGCCGCGGATGTACAGCCATCCGACGACGGAGATGTAGAGGACCCAGGCGACGACCTGCAACCAGGTCATCGCCGGCATGAATCCGATGGTCGCCTGCAGGATCGAGGCGAGAGGGCCGCCCGGGGCGATCGTCGCCGACACGTCGAATGCCCAGCCGAAGGGGAAGGCCGCCCATCCGACGGCCACGCCCCCGGTCACCGCATCGATCGGGGCCAGAGCGGTGAACGGGCCAGGGAGCGCTCCGGCCTCTTGGAGGTCCATGAGCGCGTAGGCGAGGACACCGGCGGCGACGATCACCAGGAAGCCCCCCGTCCAGGCGAAGAAGCGGCGGAGATCGAGTCGCAGCGCGCCGCGGGAGATCAGCCAGCCGATGATCACGGCAGCGATCAGTCCGAGCAGCGCGCCCAGCAGCGCCGAGGGGGCGTCTCCGAAGGACTGGACCATCGACCACAGCAACAGCGTGGTCTCGATACCCTCGCGCGCGACCGACACGAAGCCGATGGCGATCAGGGCCCAGAGCCCGCCGGCGGTGAGGGCGCGATCGATACCGCCCTCCAGCGTGGCCTTCATGCTGCGACCAGCGCGCTGCATCCAGAAGATCATCCAGGTCACCATGGTCACGGCGAGCAGCGAGAGACCTCCGCCGATCAGCTCCTGCGCCTGGAACGTCAGTTCGTACGCACCGAACGTGAGCACAGCTCCGATGCCGAGCGCCAGGACGATAGCGAGACCGACTCCTGCCCACATCTTCGGGAGGGCATCCTTCCGGCCGAGACGACGGAGGTAGGCGACGAGGATACCGACGACGAGCGCGGCTTCGAGACCCTCGCGGAGCCCGATGAGAAAAGTGGCGAGCACGGAAAACACTCTCTGCGGTGACTGAGGTAAGGCGGCCCTTACCGAAGGATGACTCTAGCACCGCGATCGACGTGCTCCGAACCCCGACGGCGGGAAGTAATGGATTGCAACACAGAGCACCCTCCCCGTCCAGGCGACGTAGCCTCGGTCCATGGCTGAACTCTCGCTCCCCGTCCTCGACCTCTCCCAGCTCGACGAAGGCCCCGACTCCGCCGCACGATTCCGTGAAGAACTGCGGGCCGCGACGCACGACGTCGGTTTCTTCTACCTCACCGGCACCGGGATCTCCCCCGAGCTCGAGGCCCGGCTCCATCAGGCGGCGCTCGACTTCTTCGCCCTGCCCGAAGAGGACAAGCTCGCGATCGAGAACGTGAACAGTCCGCATTTCCGCGGGTACACCCGAGTGGGCGGCGAGCGGACGCAGGGGAAGGTCGACTGGCGCGAGCAGATCGACATCGGCCCCGAGCGCGAACCCGTCGACGGCGGCCCCGCCTTCAACCGGCTCACCGGCCCCAACCTCTGGCCCGCAGCCCAGCCGGAGCTGAAGGAGATCGTCACGGAGTGGCACGACACCCTGACCGAGATCGCGCGCAAGCTTCTTCGCGCCTGGGCTGTCACTCTCGGCGCAGACGAGACCTACTTCGACGAGCCGTTCCGCGATCCGTCGACTCTGATCAAGATCGTGCGATACCCGGGCACGGACGAGCCGGAACCGCAGCAGGGCGTCGGAGCGCACAAGGATTCCGGTGTGCTGACGCTGCTGTGGGTCGAGCCCGGCAAGGGCGGACTCCAGGTCGAGCGTGACGGTGAGTGGGTCTCTGCTCCCCCGGTGCCCGGCGCCTTCGTCGTCAACATCGGCGAGCTGCTGGAGTACGCCACCGGCGGATACCTCAAGGCCACGAACCACCGTGTGATCTCACCGCGGGCACCGGAGGAGCGCATCTCGATCCCGTTCTTCTTCAACCCCGCGCTCGATCAGCAGCTGCCACTGCTCGAGCTCCCCGCTGACCTCGCTGCGCAAGCGACCGGAGTCACCGAGGATCCCGGCAATCCGATCCATGCGACCTACGGCGAGAACGCGCTCAAGTCTCGGCTTCGTGCGCACCCCGATGTCGCGGCGATCCATCACCCCGACCTCGTCGGCGCGACCGCCTGAGGGACGTCACAGTTCCGCCCCACCGCTGAGGGCGACGATCTCGCGCAGTGCCTGAAGGTGCGCGGCGAAGGCATCACGCCCCGCCTTCGTCGGACGCACCCAGGTGCGCGAGCGCCCCCCGACCGTGCCTTTGCGCGCGACCACATACCCGGCGGCCTGCAGGTGCGCGATCGCCTTGCTCAGGGGCGAGTCGCCGCACTGCAGCATCTCCCGCAGGGCTGAGAAGTCGAGCTCCATCCCGTCGCCCAGTCCGGCCATGAGGGAGAACCGGATCGGCGAGGCGAAGTTGTCGTCCAGCCGCGTGCGCGGGTGCGGGACGGAGGCGGACTCACGCACGTTCGCCGTGCCCCGCGACGAAGGAGACAGCCACGAACGACGCGATCACGCCGGCACCGGCACACACGCCGGCGATTCCTGGGTTGCCGAGGGATCCGGATCCCACGACGATGCCCACGGGTATGCAGGCGGCGACGAAGAAGACGGTGAGGTGCGGCCAGCGCCAGGACGCGCCGACTGCGGGGAGACCGAGCTCGGAGGCGGAGGCGGCGATCCACGCCACGAGGCACAGCATCACGAGCAGGGTGATGACGCTCCTCAGCACGTCGTCCGGCGATCCCGCGAGCATCGTCAGCACGGCGAACGCGACGCCGACGAGCACGGTGCCCCAACGAAGCCGACGCGGCAGCGGCCGGGGAGCCGGACGCGGACGACGCGGGTCACCCGCAGCCCGTATGAGCTGCACGACGCCATGCCCTCCGACTCCGACGAGCACGATGGCTGCCGGGATGAGCACCACCCCGACGGGAAGTCGCGTATCCAGAGCAGCGAACCCGAACACCACGAAGGCACCGATGACGATCACTGCGCCGCCGAGCAGCAGCGGCCACCGCGAGCGCGTCATCCGCCACTGCATACCCGTGCGCTGCGCCATCCCGGCGGACAGCTGCCCCCAGACCAGGAGAGTGAACAGCACGATCTGCGACGCCAGCACGTCGTCCTGCCGGAGGACGAGCGCGAAGGCGACGAAATACGCCGCCATGACCACGGCGTTGCCGATCTGCAGTCGGGCGAGAGCGCGTCGGTCGACGGCACGGTCACGCCGGTCCACCACCGCCTCCACCGTCTCGAGATAGCGCCGAGCGGTCTCCGGGTCCGGGGGCACCAGAGCGTCCTGACCTTCGATCGGCTTCTGCTCCATGACGACCTCCCCCGCTTTCCAGGTGGAAAGCTCTATGACTTTCCTATCGGAAAGTCAGGCGGGTGGCAACCGGCACCGCTACGCACGCGGGCACGACGAAGGCCGCCCCACACCGTGGGACGGCCTTCTCAAGAATGTTCTGCGCGATTGAACGCAGGGGTCGCGGTGCCTTAGCGGCGAAGTCCGAGACGCTCGATCAGCGAGCGGTAGCGCGCGATGTCGATGTCCTGGAGGTAGCCGAGCAGACGACGGCGCTGACCCACGAGCAGGAACAGACCACGACGCGAGTGGTGGTCGTGCTTGTGCTCCTTCAGGTGCTCGGTGAGGTCCTTGATGCGCTGCGTCAGCATCGCGACCTGCACCTCGGGGGATCCGGTGTCACCGGGGTGCGTCGCGTACTCTTCGATGATCGCCTTCTTGACGTCTGCTTCCAGTGCCATAGATTCGATCCCCTTTCAGCTTGTTGCGCGGCGCCCGACGCCTGATGCGTGGGCTCTCTTTATCCGCGGCCGATCAAACGGCAACCTGACGAGTCTACCAGTCGTCGGCTCGCTCGGGTGACACGGGCACCGAAGGGATGTCGGCGGTGGTCAACTAGTCTCGAACCGTGCAGAAGCAGTCCGAAGCGTGACCCCCAGACGCGGTCATCTGATCGACCTCTCCCCTCTCGCATCCAGCCCCGCATTCGCCCGGATGTGGATCGGCTCGACCCTGGCGGGCATCGGCGGCCAGCTCACCATCGTGACGGTCATGCTGCACGTGTTCGAGCTCACGCAGAACACCTTCGCCGTCTCCATGATCGCCGTCGCCGGACTGGTACCCATGATCCTCGCCGGCCTGTACGGCGGGATGCTCGCCGACGCGTTCGACAGGCGCCGGGTAGCACTCATCGCCGCCACCGTCACCTTCGCCTCCACAGCGCTCCTGGCCGCGCTCACCTGGACGGGCACGGAGACGATCTGGTGGCTGTACGCCCTGAGCATGATCAACTCGGCCGCCAACTCCGTGGGCATGGCGACGCGCACCGCCATCGTCCCGCGTCTCATCCCGCGGGAAAAGCTCGCCGCGGCGTCGGCACTCAACGGCGTCGCCTTCGGGCTCACCGTCATGGCGGGTCCCGCGCTGGCTGGCCTCCTCGTGGCCCTCACCGGCTACGGATGGACCTACACGATCGACGTGGTGCTGATGCTGTCGATGTTCCTCGGGCTGTGGACGCTGCCGGCGTTGCGCCCGGAGGGCGAGGTCGTCCGCCCCGGACTCGAGTCTCTGGTCGACGGCTGGCGGTTCCTCCGCAGGGCCGGCAACATCCGCATGCAGTACATCATCGACATCATCGCGATGACGTTCGGACAGCCGCTCGTGCTGTTCCCGGCGCTCGGCACGGTTCTCCTCGGCGGCGGAGCACTGACCACCGGCATCCTGACGGCCGCGGTCGCCGTCGGGACCTTCACCTCGAGTCTGTTCTCCGGCCGCGTCGTGCAGTACCGCTGGCACGGTCGAGGGATCGCGAGAGCCGTCGAGGCTTACGGCGCATCGATCCTGCTCTTCGGCGCCGTGCTGCTCATCGGCGCGCTCTCCGCACCGGCGAGCGAGGTCGAGCCACACGTGGGCCTCATCATCGCCGCGTGCATCGCACTGGCGCTCTCCGGCGCCTCCGACAACGTCAGCTCGATCTACCGCAACACGATGATGCAGGCCGCCGTGCCCGACGCGATGCGCGGACGCCTCCAGGGACTCTTCGTCGTCGTCGTCGCCGGCGGCCCCCGCGTCGGGGCGCTGTACGCGGGGACGCTCGCGACACTGACGAGCCTCTGGTTCCCGCCCATGCTCGGCGGCTTCCTGGTGATCGCTCTGGTGGCGACGCTCGCCCGCCGCAGCCGTCGTTTCCACGACTACGACGCAGAGAACCCCGAGCCCTGACGGGCCCGGGGTTCCGGTCTCTATCCGACGCGTCAGTCCTGCTGCAGCGCGCCCTGGAGGTCGAGGCTGATGGTCACGTCCTTGCCGACGAGAACGCCGCCGGTCTCGAGCGCAGCGTTCCAGGTCAGGCCGAAGTCCTCGCGGTTGATGACCGTCTTGGCGGATGCGCCGGCCTTGTAGTTGCCCCACGGGTCGCTGCCGAATCCGCCGAAGTCGAGCTCGAAGGTCACCGGCTTCGTGATGCCGCGGATGGTGAGGTCGCCGTCCACGAACAGGTCGCCGCCCTCGGCGCGTGCGCCGGTCGAGACGAACTCCATGGTCGGGAAGTTCTCGGTGTCGAAGAAGTCGGCGGAACGGAGGTGCTGGTCGCGGCCCTCGTCCTTGGTGTCGACCGACGTGACGTCGACGGATGCCTCGACCTTGGCCTCGAGAGGGTTCTCCGGAGCGATCAGGGTGGCGCTCTTGACGCCGAAGGTGCCACGCACCTTCGAGATCATCATGTGACGGACACTGAAGGTGACCTCGCTGTGCGAGGGGTCCAGGACCCAGGTGCCGGGACGGTAGCCGGGGATGTCGATGCTAGTCATTGCTTCTCCTCTGGAGACGTCAGCCGCAGCTGCGGCAAGGGACAGGGGCCGCGTTCACCGCGACCACTGTGACAACTTACATTCAGAAGCATGTATTCCCCTGAATGAAGAAACTTTTCCCGAACAGCACGAGGCGCCCCTCTCCCGAAGGAGCGGGGCGCCTCGTTGAGCGAGCCCGGATCAGCCGACGGCGACGAGATCGATGATGAAGATCAGGGTCTTGCCGGAGAGGAAGTGACCTCCGCCGACGGGGCCGTAGGCCAGGTGCGGCGGGATGATCAGCTCGCGGCGGCCACCCACCTTCATGCCGGGGATGCCGTCCTGCCAGCCCTGGATGAGACCCCGCAGCGGGAACTGGATGGTCTCACCACGGCCCCAGGAGGAGTCGAACTCTTCGCCGGAGTCGAACTCGACCCCCGCATAGTGCACGGTGACGGTGTCGCCGGGCTTCGCCTCGGAACCGTCACCCTCGATGATGTCGCGGATGACGAGGTCCGCGGGCGCAGGGCCGGTGGGGGCGTCGAACTCAGGCTTTGTGCGATCAGTCATACGTCCATCAAACCCGAGCGCGATGGACCGGGTCAACGCACCGGCACCTGCTCACAGCGAACACCTCGCAACTTCACCGAGGCGCCGGGGGAAGAAGCTCTTGACACTCGCGCGGGGCCGGGTGCACCCTGTTTACAGATCAACTCAGCGCCCGGGAGACTCGCAGGCATCGCCGCAGCACCGGGCGCTGAGTCTTGCCACAGGCCCGCGCTCCGCGGTCACCCGGCGTCTCCGCACAGCAGGTCTGCGATCTCCACGGGGTGGCTCAGCATCGCGCAGTGACCACCCGGGAGTTCATCCGCGGTCAGCCCGAGGCGGGTCGCAGCCAGGTCGCGCAGGAACCCTGAGGGGAAGAAGCGGTCGTCCGAGAACACCACCACTCGCGTCGACACGTCGGGCCACTCCCGAAGCGGCCACGGCCGCTCCATCGCCTCCTGCGACGGGTGCGCGCGCTCGCGCCGCAATGCCTCCTCTGCAAGCGCGCGCGGGACGCCGTTGTAAAAGCTGACGAGCGGATCCGCATTGCCGGTCAGCCCTCCGTCCTGCGCGGATCGGGACGCGGAAGCGACCGTGTACCCGGAGTTCTCCCACCACTGACTCGGGGACTCGTCCGGCGTGGGGATCATGCCAGCGAACAGGACGAGCTCATCGGCGGCGAGCTGTGCAGCGACCAGGGGCGCGGTGAACGCCCCGAAGGAGTGCCCGACGACCGTCACCTCCCGGCGTGCACCGACGATGTCCACGACCGCTTCGGCATAGTCCTCGAGCGTGAGGGTGTCGTCGTCGGCGGGCAGGTCAGGGGCGAACACCGCGTGACCACGCCTGCGCAGCTCGGCTGCCACGAGATGCCACGACCAGCCGACGTCACCACCGCCGTGGATCACGACGAACGTCCTCATCCGCCACCGCCCTTCCTTGCCAGAAGAGTACGCCGGCCGCGGCCGCACGTCAGTAGGCCAGGAGAGCCGCCCTCGTGGCCCTGGTGCGGATCAGCAGCGCACGCTCGTCGTTGACGGCCATCGGGTCGCGTCCCGTGATAGCCCGCTGCCGGACGGAGGCGAGCTCGGTCGCGTCCTTGATGAACGCCCGCATCAGCGGACGCCGGTCGCCGCGCAGCTGGGATGCCCACGCGAGACCCACCTTGCGTCCGCCGGGTGTGGCCAGCATCGTGACTTCCTCCGGGGTGAACCACCCCGCAGCGGCGTAGTCCTCCAGGCGGGCTCTCGTGAGTCGCGCCTCCTCCCGTCGCAGCGCGACGATGCCCAGGATGAAACCGATGAACAGCGGCACCTGGAGAGTGAAGTAGAGCCCGAAGAAGTCCGCGAAGGTCGCTGACCCGTTCCAGAGCGCGTGCAGCAGGATCGCTCCGACCAGACCCAGTGCTCCGGCTCCGGCCGCAGCCCGCGCCGAGCCGTGGCGACGAGCGACCATGCCGATCGCGAAACCGGTGATCGCGGTGAACATGGCGTGAGCGAAGGGCGAGAGGAGTCCGCGCACGACGAAGGTCACGGTCAGCTGCTCTCCCCCGCCCTCGATCAAGCTCACCCCGAAGTACTGGATGTTCTCGGTGAAGGCGAAGCCCGCACCGACCAGGGCTCCGTAGACGATGCCGTCGACAGGACCGTCGAACGCCCGACGGGCGAGCAGGAAGATGAGGAAGACGCCGAGGCCCTTCCAGAGCTCCTCCACGACAGGTGCCTGCACGACAGCACCGAACTCCTCAGACCGGATGCCGAACAGGAGCGTGAGCGCCGTGTCGACCAGCAGCGTGAGCCCGACCGCGGCCACCGCACCCCAGGCGATCGCGAATGCGACGAGCCGCTTGGGCTCGGGCTCCCAGCGATCGATCAGCCGGACGCCGAGGAACACGATCGTGAGCGGGATGAGCGCGAGGACCAGACCGACCACGGAGGCGAAGGATCCGAGCGCCCACACGAAGTAGCCCACGAGCGCGATCAGCAGGAAACCGAGCACGCCGAAGAGCCAGAGCGATATCGTGCGGCCCTTCCTCGTCGGCACGGGCAGAGCGGGAAGCGACTCCGCGGGCGATGGGGCGACCGGAGCCGGCGGCGTGTACGGAGTCGGCTGCGCGAGAGGAGAGGCGTAGCCCGCGACAGACCTCCTCGCAGCGGTCGGCGGCGTCGAGGCCACGGGATAAGCGGGTGAGTAGGGAGGCGGCGGTGTCGGTCCGGACGTCGGCTGCGACGCGGGCGGAGGAGCATACGGCGAGGGCTGCTGCGGCTGGGTCGGTCCTCCGGAACTCATAGGCAAAGCTTATGGGCACAACGTCGATGGTCCGGATATGGCGACGCCCTCCACCCGGCTACCTGCACCCACCCGGTAGCGTAGGAGCATGCGGTTCGCTCACCTGCGCCGTCCTGACTCCCCCCACGCGGCTCTCGCCGTGGTCGAGGGATCGGACGCCATTCTCGTCTCTGACCTCCTGACAGACCCTCCTGCCACCCTGCAGCAGCTGATCGAGGGAGGAGAATCGGCTCTCGACGCTCTTCGCGGGGCCCTGGAGAACGGCTCAGCCCCGCGGCACCCGCTCGACGGGTGGGCCTTCGACTCCGCGGTGCTCACTCCCCCCGCAGTGCTGGCCGTCGGCCTCAACTACGCCGCCCACTCGAGCGAGCTGGGGTTGAAGACGGACGCCGCGCCGACGGTCTTCACCCTGTGGCCGAACTCGCTCACCGGTCACGACCAGACCACGTCGTGGCCGCGCGCTCTGAGCGAAGCCGTCGACTACGAAGCCGAGCTCGGCGTGCTCATCGGCACCCCCGCCAAGGACGTCGCCGAGGCCGATGCCCTGACGCACGTCTGGGGCTACACGGTGGTGAACGACATCACGGCCAGGAACATCCAGTTCTCCGAGGCGCAGTGGTCCCGCTGCAAGTCGTTCGACGGATTCACTCCGACCGGGCCCTTCGCCGTGACCGCCGACGAGGTGGCAGACCCGCAGGACCTCCACATCTGGACCGTCGTGGACGGCCACACCGTGCAGGACGCGAGCACCGACCAGATGGTCCGGTCGGTCGCGAAGCTCATCGCCCACCTCTCGCAGTCGCTCACGCTGCTCCCCGGCACCCTGATCTCGACCGGCAGCCCCGGCGGTGCCGGATACTCACGCGACCCGCAGATCTTCCTCCGCGACCACTCCACCGTGACCGTCGGCATCGACGGCATCGGCGAGTTGACCACGCACTGCCGGATCACCGACTGAGCACGGACGATACGACGAGGGGGACGGATGCGCCGCATCCGTCCCCCTCGTCGTATCGATACGGTCAGATCTCGATCAGGTCTTCCGACGCCACCACCGGGATCGCCGCCGTGATCGTCTCGAGGCCGGAGAGACGTGCCGGCGACAGCTGCTTGACGACCTCTTCGCGAGACATCAGACCGGCTTCGACCACGAGGTCGGCAACGCTGCGGTTGGTCAGCAGCGCCGTCTTCGCCAGAGCGGCCGCCGCCGCGTAGCCGATGAAGGGCGTGAGGGCTGTGATGACGCCAACGGATGCCCCCACCATGGCGCCGAGGCGGTCACGGTTGGCGGTGATGCCGTCGACGCAGTTCACGCGCAGGGTCCACATCGCCTGACGCATCCAGGTGATCGACTGGAAGATCGAGTGCGCGATCACCGGCTCGAAGGCGTTCAGCTGCAACTGTCCTGCCTCTGCCGCCATCGTCACGGTCATGTCGGCGCCGGCGACCGCGAACGCCACCTGGTTCACGACCTCCGGGATGACCGGGTTGACCTTGCCTGGCATGATGCTCGAGCCCGCCTGCATGGCGGGGAGGTTGATCTCTCCGAGACCCGCCTGCGGTCCGGACGAGAGCAGACGGAGGTCGTTGCAGATCTTCGAGAGCTTCATCGCGTTGCGCTTCAGCGTCGAGGAGAACGACATGAACGACCCGGTGTCGCTGGTGGCCTCGACGAGGTCGCCGGCCGTGCGCAGGTCGAGACCGGTGATCTCACGCAGGTGCTTGAGGACGGCGGGTGCGTACCCCGGGTGGGTCGTGATCCCCGTACCGATCGCCGTCGCGCCCATGTTGATCTCGAACATGAGGGACGCGTTCTCGGTGAGTCGCGTGTGGTCGTACCCGAGGGTCGTGGCGAAACCGTTGAACTCCTGCCCCAGCGTCATGGGCACGGCGTCCTGGAGCTGGGTGCGACCGACCTTCAGCACATCGTGGAATTCGCGCGACTTGCCCAGGAAGGACAGCCGCAGCAGGTCGAGCTCCTCGAGCAGTGAGCGCAGGGTCAGCGAGAGGCCGATCTTCACCGCGGTCGGGTACACGTCGTTCGTGGACTGGCTGCGGTTCGTATGGTCGATCGGCGAGAGGAAGGCATAGTCGCCCTTCTCGTGACCGGCCATCTCGAGCGCGATGTTGGTGATGACCTCGTTCGCGTTCATGTTCGTCGAGGTTCCGGCACCACCCTGGATGACGCCGACCGTGAACTGCTCATGGAACTCGCCGTCGATCACGCGCTGCGCTGCGCGATCGATCAGATCAGCCCGCTCCGGATCGAGCACGCCGATCTCCCGGTTCGCACGCGCACTCGCCTGCTTGACCATCGCGAGACCGACCACGAGGTCGGGGTACACGGAGATCGGCCGCTTCGTGATCGGGAAGTTCGCGTCGGCGCGGGCGGTATGGATCCCCCAGTACGCGTCGACGGGAATCTCCATGCTCCCGAGCGAATCGGTCTCGGTACGGGTCAGGGTAGGCGCGGCAGAAGCCATGTCACATCCTCGTGGGTCGTGGCGGGTGAGAAGGGTGGGGGATGCCCCTCAGTCTACGCCGCTCAGCGTCCTGGTTTGCGGGAGAAGGCCTCGAGTCGCCCTTCCGGGCTGAGCTCCGCCATGCGTTCGAGCCAGTCCGCGGAGAAGTAGTCGCCGGTCTCGGCGCCGGTCACGGGGACGACGGTGTGCGTGATGGTGTCGGCGTACACGTGGACGAGCTGGAATGCCTGCGCGGCATCCATGCCGTTCACCTCGGCGGCGGGGCGCGCGACGTTCATCGTGTAGCAGGTGGCGGATGCGACGCTGACCGGAACACCGGCGAAGGTGCCGTGGGACGAGTAGTGCAGGTGGCCGGCGAGGATTCCGCGGACGTCGCTTCCCCGGATGACGTCGGCGAGCTCGTCCTGGTGCCGCAGCTCGAGGATGTCGAACAGCGGCAGGTGGCTCGGCAGCGGCGGGTGGTGCATGGCCAGGATCGTCCCGAGCGGCGCGGGTTCGGCGAGCACGTCGGCCAGCCACGAGAGCTGGCCCTCATCGAGGTCGCCGTGATGCCAGCCCGGCACACTCGTGTCCAGCGCGATGACCCTCAGGCCGTCGAGGTCCCAGATTCCCGTGACAGGGTCTTCCGTCGGCTCCAGACCGAGCAGCTCGGCGCGCAGTGCAGGGCGTTCGTCATGATTGCCGGCGACCCAGACGACCGGCGTGTCCAGTTGATCGGCCACCGGCTCGACGGCTGCCCGCAGTCGCCGGTACGCCTCGGGCTCCCCCAGGTCGGCGAGGTCGCCCGTCACGACGATCGCAGCCGGGTGCGGATGCACTGCCCGGATCGCCTCCAGCGTGCGGGCGAAGTTCGACTCGACGTCGTAGCGTCCGCCCAGCCGGATCCCCCCGGCGAGGAAATGCGGGTCGCTGACGTGGACGAGCACATGAGATGCGGGCTCGTGCCTGCCGAACACGTAGGGGCTGCCTGTTCCTGCGGACATGAGCCCCAGCCTATGGCCGAGCGTTCACCGAGGAGCGGGATCCGTGCGGTTCGCCGTCGATCAGTGTCCGAGGACCAGGAGCAGGATCCCGCTGACGACGGCGACACCGCACAGCGCGAAACAGGCATAGGCGCCGACCAGTGCGAGGGACTTCTGCCCCTCGGTCAGCGGGCTCTTGCGGGCGGCCTTGGCAGCCTGCTTCTCGGCGCGCCTCAGCTCCTTCTCCGTGATCACCGTGATCGCGTCGGTGAACTCGGCGGGGCTCACGACAGGTGCACGACCGCTGCGGACGAGGAGGCGGAGCCCCAGTGCGTAGAACGTCACGATGGCGGCGGCGCCGATGAGGGCGGCCGCGAACACCTGGAGGAACGCGAACCAGTCGATCGAGACGCTCATTCGGACTCTCCGTTCCGGCCGGCGTCGGGCTTCTGCGTCGTCGACGCGGTCTTCGATGCCTTGGTGGTCGCTTTGGCGTCGGCCTTCTTCTTCGCCTTCGCCGCCGCGTCCTTCTTCGCCTGGGCCTTGGCCTCGGCCTTCGCCTTGTCACGCGCCTCGGCCCGGGCCCGAGCCTCGGCCTTGGCCTGCTCGATGCGCTGCTGACGCCTCGTCGGCGGAGGTGTGTCCGGCAGCTCGATCGCACGGCCCGACTCGGCGACGTCGCTCATGGCGTTCGCCGGCGTCACGGCGTTGCGGCGTGACCGCATGAAGAGTCCGAGGATGATGGCGAGCGCGATGACGGCATCGATCACGACACCCCAGTTGCCGAGCCAGACGACGAGCAGCGCTGCAAGAGCCCCGACGCCTCCTGCCGCGGGGAGCGTCAGCAGCCAGCCGACACCGATACGGCCGGCGGTCCGCCAGCGAACGGTGGAGCCACGACGTCCGAGACCGGAGCCGATGACCGAGCCGGAGGCCACCTGCGTCGTGGAGAGGGCGAAGCCGAGGGCGCTGGAGGCGAGGATGGTGGCTGCGGTCGAGCTCTCCGCAGCGAAACCCTGCGCCGGCTTGACGTCGGTGAGCCCTTTGCCGAGGGTGCGGATGATGCGCCAGCCGCCGAGGTAGGTGCCGAGAGCGATCGTGAACGCACAGGCGATGATGACCCACAGCTCGGGCTCGTGGTGCGCTCCCGACTGCCATCCGATGGTGATCATCGCCAGCGTGATCACACCCATCGTCTTCTGCGCGTCGTTCGTCCCGTGCGCGAGCGCGACGAGGGACGAAGTGAAGATCTGCCCCCACCGGAAGCCATCGCGCCCATCGGGCTTCCCGTCGTAGCGACGGGTGATCGAGTAGGCGATCTTGGTGGCCGCGAATGCGATGAGGCCGGCGGTGACAGGGGCGATCAGAGCCGGGAGCACGATCTTCGAGAGCACCATGCCGAAGTCGATCCCGCTGATGCCCGCGCCGACCATGGTCGCGCCGATCAGTCCGCCGAAGAGGGCGTGGGACGAGCTCGACGGCAGACCGAGCAGCCAGGTCAGCATGTTCCAGGTGATGGCGCCGATCAGTCCGGCGAAGATCAGCGACAGGAACAGGTCGGTCCCCGCGTCTATGATCGCGTCTTCGCGGATGATGCCACCGGAGATCGTCTTGGAGACCTCCGTCGACAGGAAGGCGCCGACGAGGTTGAGGACCGCGGCGAGGAGGACGGCGGTCTTGGGCTTCAGCGCACCTGTGGCGATCGGCGTCGCCATGGCGTTCGCCGTGTCGTGAAAGCCGTTGGTGAAGTCGAAGAAGAGTGCCAGCGCGATGACAAGCACGACGATGAGGGCTGCGGTTTCCACCGTTCGCTTTCGGTCGTTGAGGAAGAAGGAGATGTCGACGTGATCGACGTGACGAACGAAGAGTTCACCGTGGGTTTGACTTCCGTTAACCGGCCCCGGTAAATCCTCCCACCCTCCCCCGTGCCGGTCAACTCGACCTGGGATAGCGTGAGACGGTGACTGATGCCCCCGCCACCGACCGCCGTTCGACGCTCCGCACCCACCACGGCGATACCTTCGATGATCCATACGAATGGCTCCGCGCCAAGGATTCCGCGGAGGTCATCGCCCATCTGGAAGCGGAGAACGCCCACACCGATTCCGAGACCGCACATCTCTCCGCGCTCCGCGAGACGCTGTTCCAGGAGATCAAGGGACGGGTGCAGGAGACGGACCTTTCCGTCCCCACCCGCCGTGGTGACTGGTGGTACTACAGCCGCACCGAAGAGGGCGCGCAGTACGGCATCCACTGCCGCGCGGCCGCCGAGCCCGGCGACTGGACTCCCCCGCGCCTCGAACCGGGAGTCCCCGTCCCCGGCGAGGTCGTGCTCCTCGACGGCAACCACGAGGCCGAGGGCCACGAGTTCTTCTCGCTCGGCGCCTTCGACACCTCCGACGATGCGACGAAGCTGCTCTGGTCCACGGACTTCGAGGGCGACGAGCTCTACACGGTGCACGTGCGCGACCTCGCCACCGGCACCACCCTCGACGACGAGATCCCGAACACGGGCGGCGCCTTCTTCACCCCGGACGGCACCGGTGTGCTCTACACGACCCGTGACGAGGCCTGGCGCCCCGATACCCTGTGGCTGCACCGACTCGGCACCCCGGTGTCCGAGGATGTGAAGCTCTTCCACGAACCCGACGAGAAGTTCTGGCTCGGCGCCGGGATCACCCGCAGCCGCCGGTACCTGGTGATCGCCGTGGGATCGAGCATCACGAGCGAGGAGTATCTGGTCGATCTGAACGGCGACCTCACCGCTGAACCGCGTCTCGTCTGGCCCCGACGAGAAGGGGTCGAGTACTCGATCGAGCACGCGGTCGTGGACGGCGATGACCGGTTGCTCGTGCTCCACAACGACGGGGCGCTCGACTTCGAGCTCGTCTCGGTCTCCGCCTCCGATCCGCAGGGCCGACGACGGGTTGTGCTCCCCCACGAGCAGGGACGGCGACTGCTCGGGGTCGAGGCCTTCCGCGACTTCGCCACCGTGGAGTACCGCAGCGAAGGTCTGGAGCGTGTGGGCCTGCTCGACTACGTCACGGATGCGGTCGAGGAACTCGCCTTCGACGAGCCGCTCTACTCGGCGGGCGTGAGCGGAAACCCGGAATGGCACTCGCCGTTCCTCCGCCTCGGGTACACGTCGTTCGTGACGCCCGGAACCGTGTACGACCTCGAACTCGCCACCCGTGAGCTGGTGCTGCGCAAGCAGGTACCCGTGCTGGGTGGCTACGACCCGACGGACTACGGCCAGCGACGCGAATGGGCCACCGCGGCCGACGGCGTGCGCGTGCCGATCTCACTCGTCTGGAAGCGCTCGTTCGGGGAGCCGGGAGCGGAACCGCGCCCTGTGCACCTCTACGGCTACGGATCCTACGAGCACTCGATCGATCCCGGATTCTCGGTCGCGCGTCTCTCCGAGCTGGACCGCGGTGTGATCTTCGCGGTCGCCCATGTGCGCGGAGGCGGCGAGATGGGCAGGCAGTGGTACGAGGACGGGAAGCTCCTCCACAAGCGCAACACCTTCACCGACTTCGTCTCCTGCGGCGAGCATCTGGTCGAGACGGGTGTGACCACTCCGAGCCGGATGGTGGCAGAGGGTGGCAGCGCCGGCGGTCTGCTCATGGGCGCCGTGACGAATCTCGCGCCCGAGCTGTTCGCCGGGATCCTCGCCGGCGTGCCTTTCGTGGACGCCCTGACGACGATCCTCGATCCGTCGCTGCCACTGACCGTGATCGAGTGGGACGAGTGGGGCGACCCGCTTCACGACAAGGATGTCTATGCCTACATGAAGTCGTACAGCCCGTACGAGAACGTCCGCGACGGCGTCCGGTATCCGCGGATCCTCGCGGTCACCTCGCTGAACGACACCCGGGTGCTCTACGTGGAGCCGGCGAAGTGGGTTGCCCGTCTGCGCGAGGCCGGGGCCACCGACGTGCTGCTCAAGTGCGAGATGGTCGCGGGGCACGGCGGCGTGAGCGGACGCTACAACTCCTGGAAGGAGCGGGCGTTCGAGCTCGCCTGGCTCCTCGACACTCTCGGCCTCGCCGAGGTGTGACACCGGACTGTCCTCGCGTTCGCGCCTGAACGAACGCGAGGACACGCCTGCGTGAGTGCGAGCGCGAGGACAGGCGATCACGCCGGAACAGGCAGGTTGCGACTCAAGCGGCCTGTTCCGGCGCGGTGGCCCGTCGCCGCGTCGTCCCGAGAATGCGGGTCGAGGATGATTCCGCGAGGTGACCCGAACCGGCGCGAGCTGCAGACGGGCCCCGGGCTCAACCGAAGAGTGCAGCCGCCTCGTCGTAGCGGTAGCGGGGAACCGTGTTCAGCTCACCGAGCGCGTCGGCGAACGGCACACGCACGATGTCGGTGCCCTGCATCGCGACCATCTGACCCCATGCACCGTCGACGATCGCGTCAGCCGCGTGCAGTCCGAGCCGCGTCGCGAGAACGCGGTCGAAAGCAGAGGGCGATCCACCACGCTGGATGTGTCCGAGGATCGTCGCCCGCGTCTCGATCCCCGTGATGCGCTCGATCTCAGGGGCGAGCTGGTCTCCGATACCGCCGAGGCGCGGGCGATTGAACGCGTCGAGCCCCTTGTCGCTGTATGCCTCGTCCATGCCGAGCAGCTTGAAGCCCTCCGAGACGACGACCAGTGGTGCACGTCCGCGATCATGTGCACTGGTCACGAGCTCCGTGATGTCATCGATGGACATCGGCACCTCGGGGATGCAGATCACGTGAGCGCCTGCGGCCATGCCGGCATGCAGCGCGATCCAGCCGACGTGCCGGCCCATGACCTCTGCGACCATGCAGCGCTGGTGCGAGTCGCCGGTCGTGCGCAAGCGGTCCATGGCGTCCGTGGCGATGTTGACCGCGGTGTCGAAGCCGAACGAGTAGTCCGTCGCCTGCAGGTCGTTGTCGATCGTCTTGGGGACGCCGATGACCTTGATCCCGTCCTTCGCGAGACGGTCGGCCGCGGCGAGTGTGCCCTCGCCGCCGATCGCGATGATGCCGTCGATCTTGTGCCCGTAGAGAGTCTTGGCGATGTTCTCGGCTCCCCCGCGCTCGCCCTCGTAGGGGTTGGTGCGGCTGGTGCCCAGGATGGTGCCGCCGACCTTCGACAAGCCCTTCACCTCGTGTCGGGTCAACGGCATGAAGTCACCGTCGACCAGGCCACGCCATCCATCTCTGATGCCGACGAACTCCAGGTCGTACGTGGTGGTGCCCTTGAGCACGATGCCGCGGATGACCGCGTTGAGGCCGGGGCAGTCGCCGCCGCTCGTCAGGATGCCGATCTTCATGCTGGTGCCTTCAGACGTTCGGGAGATGGGGGGGAAAAGGCGACGCTGCCTTCGATCGACCCTAGCGCCCCGGCACGTCCGGGCGCCATTCGGGAGCGACGAAAAACGTCGATCTTGACGGCTGGATTCTCCGAAATCGATGAACTTCCCGATCGCCGGAGATCTGACCCTCCGCAGCGCGTTAAGAACAGTGGTTCTTGACGCTCAGATCTCGCCGAGCGCCTGACGCAGCAGATGCATGAGTGCCGCCAGCTGCACCGGTTCGGCCGCCGACTCGTCGACCGCTTCCCCGTCGAGCGCGCGAGCCGCGAGCCCCTGCTTCTGGTCGATCAACTCCGCGATCTTGGTGTCGATCGTGTGCGCGGCGATGATCCGCCATGCAGTGACCGGCTCATCTTGGCCGATCCGATGCACGCGGTCGATCGCCTGCGTCTGCTCGGCAGCCGTCCAGGACAGCTCGGCGAGGACCACGTTCGACGCGGCCTGCAGGTTGAGACCGACGCCCGCCGCGGTGAGCGAGCAGACGGCGATGCCGACCTCGGGGTCGCCGTTGAAGTCGTCGATCGCCTGCTGCCGGACCGTGGTGGTCTGGTCTCCACGGATCGACACCGAGCGGATGCCCGCGGCGGCGAAGTGCGCCTCCGCCTGGTCCATGACGTCGATGTGCTTCGCGAAGAAGACGACCTTGCCCACCGAGCGCTGGAGCTGTGCGGCGTAGTCCGCTGCGAGCGGAGCCTTCGCCTGACCGATACGGCGCACCATGGTGAAGACGTTGTCTCCGCCTGTGCCAGCGGCCTTCGACTCCTCGAGCTCGTTCTGAGCGACCAGCCGCACGATGTCCTCGTCGATCTCGCCGGGGGCGAGGCCGCGATCTCCTCGCGCCTCGATGATGCGACGGTAGCGAGCGGCGAGCCGCTCCCCCAGCTCGCGTTCGGCCTGGCGGATGCTGCGTCCGAACTCGTCGTCGAGCTGGACCGGCAGATCGGCGATGAGCTTGTCCGGAAGGTCCGCCGCCACGTCCTTCTTCTTGCGACGGACGATGCCCATCGAGATGACGGCGTCGCGCGCTTCCGGGTAGAAGGCCTTGTCTGCCGGCGTGAAGCCCGTCGCGTCGAGCTTCTCCATGAGCTCAGGGCCCGGCTTCTCACCGGTCGTCCACCCAAGGAAACGCCAGATCGCATCGAAGTCCTCGACATCGTTGATCAACGGCGTGCCGGTGAGGGCGAGCATCAGAGGGTTGTGACCCGGAGTGCGCTCGCGCACCTGAGCGGCCAGCGACAGCACGTTCTGCGACCGCTGCGACGAGAGGTTCTTGATGAAGTGGGCCTCGTCGACGACCATGCCTCGCAGGCCGATCGACGCGAGCCACGACATGTGCCGGTCCAGGATCTCGTAGTTGACGATGAAGACGTCGGCGAAGGCGTCGATGTCGTCGCCGTCTCCCTGGATGACCGTCGCACGACGCTGCGGCGTCCACCGCTCGACCTCGCGTGCCCAGTTCATCTTAACGACGTTGGGCACCACGACCAGGAGCGGGTATGCACCGGCGACGGAGGCTGCGAGCACGGACTGCGCGGTCTTGCCGAGACCCGGCTCGTCCGCCAGCAGGAAGCTGCGGTGCCCGGCCTTCACGGCTTCGAGGAACCGCGACTGGTGCACCATGACCTCGAGGCCCTTGGGCGAGATGTGGTCGAACTCGGGTGCAGGCGGCAGCTCCATCGACGCCGCAGCGCCGCCGGCCCCTGTCTCGAACGCCTTGTAGAGCGGACCCATGAGCTCCCAGCCGTCCAGACGACGGCGCGGGGTGGCGGCCGGACGCGGCGTGAGGTCGGGAGCCAGGAACGGGTTGGCCAGTTGCCGCGCCTCGACCGAGGGCGGGGTCACCTGTCGCTCGGCGATCGCGGCGGGAACCACCGAGATCTGCACCGGGGCAGCGTCGGCGATGATGAGCTCTTCCGGCGCCAGTTCGGCTCCGGATTCGAGCAGCCAGTCCCGACGCATGCGCTTCGCCACCGGCGACGTCGCCTGGTCGGCCTCGAGCAGCTGGATGAGCGACGTGTCGCGGGCTGCCGTCTTGGCGAGGATCGTCGCGACTCCGTCGAGCCGCTTGAGCAGCTCGACGCGTGCGGGATCGGTGATCTCGCTGTCGGCCTTCACTCTCGCGCGCTCCTCGCGCACCAGGAAGGCGATCACCTGGAACTTCACCCGGTTCGTGGGTCCGAGCTTGCCGCGCTGCGACTTCGCCTCGATCTCGCGCACCTTGCGCGCGAGGATCGGGATGAGGGGTGCCTCGTCGTCGCGACGGGACGTCTTCTTGCGCCGCGTGGCGGCGGTTGCCGTGGTCGGCATGCTCCTCCTGAGCGTGAAAGCTCCGGCTTCCCCCAGGAAGCCATGGGCCGTTCTCGTTGTCCGCGTGTGGCACGAGCCAGGACCGTACGAACAGTGGGTCTTCTTCCCGTCGTGGTACGCGAGATTCGCGAAGTCCGGCGGGAGCCGATATCCATTCTATGTCATGACGCTCGCCCGAACGCGATTGCCCGCGCCGCGCCGCGCCGGAACTCGGACAGCGGGCCCGCTAGCCCGGGAGCCCCAGGGCACGCGCGGCATCCGTCACGTCGGCACCCATCTGCGCCATGAGCTTGTCGATACCTTCGAAGGCCACCATCCCCCGCAGCCTGTCGACGAACTCGACCGTGACGTCGTGCCCGTACAGGTCGAGGCCCGTCTCGCCCAGCACGTGAGCCTCCACCTGCCGGACGAGCACGTCGTCGAATGTGGGGTTCGTGCCGACGGAGATGGCGGAGGGGTGCCGGATACCGGTGTCGTGGTCGACGAGCCACCCCGCGTACACCCCGTCTGCCGGCACGAACGCGTCGACGATGGTCGACAGGTTCGCGGTCGGGAAACCCAGCTCGCGTCCGCGCTTGAGCCCGTGCACAACCTCTCCGCGCACGTCGGGGTACCGACCGAGCACCGTTGCCGCCGAGGCGACATCGCCCTCCATCAGCAGTTCGCGGATCCAGCTCGACGAGACGCGTCGCTCGGAGCCGGGGAGGTACACATCGTCGACGACCTCGACGGAGAAACCGTACAGCGGGCCCATCTCCCGTAGAAGCTCCGGAGTGCCCGCTCCCCGGTTGCCGAAGCGGAAGTCCTGCCCGACCAGAACCGTCGAGACCTGAAGGGCTCCGACGAGGATGTCGACGACGAAGTCCTCGGCACTGCGGGCAGCGAGCTGCTCGTCGAACGTGAGGACCAGGGTGGCGTCGAGTCCGAGCTCCCCCAGGAGCTCGAGCTTGCGCTCCACCGTGACCACGTTCTCCGGGCACCGGTCGGGCCTGATGACGGCGAGAGGGTTGCGGTCGAAGGTGACCGCGACCGCCCGACTTCCCGTGGCGGCCGCGGCTTTCTCGAGGCGTTCGATAACCACACGATGGCCGGCGTGCACACCGTCGAACTTGCCGATCGCGACCGCGCTCGGACCGAAGTCGCTCGGCACGTCCTCCGGGCTGCGGAAGACGATCACGCGCCCACCTCGACCGGACGCACGACATCGGCGGGCCGGTGCGTGCGCAGCCACCAGATGCCGAAGACGGGAAGGATCAGCGGGATGAACAGGTAGCCCCGTCCGAAGAGCGACCACACGGTCTCGTGCTGGAAGAGATCGGGGAGAAGGATGCTCAACAGCCCGACGACGAGCACGCCGGTCAGCTCGAAGACGATGGCGACCCAGGCGACCGTGTACCAGCCACGGCGACGGGCCAGGACGAGGGCGAGCGTGGCGAGGATGTAGACGACGGCGGCGAGTGCGGAGAGCGAGTACGCCAGCGGCGCCTCGTCGAACCGGCGCACGATCTGCACGAAGCTGCGACCTGTCGCCGCCAGCGCCATGACGGCGTAGACGATGACGAGGACGCGACCGATTCCGGTCATCCGAGAGGAGGGGGCGGTGGAGCTCATAGCGCATTCCATCCTAGAGCCGCGGGAGGCCGCCGGGCTCCCGCGGCGACCACTCGCGTCACGCGATCTGGACTGCCCAGATGACCTGCATGCGCCACAGCATGATGGCGATCGCGAATGCCGCGACCCCGAGGATCACCGTGCTCCAGCGGCTGCGCTCCATGAGCGCCCACAGCACGGCTCCGACCGGGAGCAGGGCAGCCGAGACCAGGTACACCCAGTACTCCAGGAGGTCTCCGGTCGGCGGGTTGCCCGCCAGCGGTGCGATGATCGCGACGACCACCTGGACGACGAGGAGCGCCTCGACGAGGGCGAGGGCACCGACGCTGAAGTCGCTCGGCCTTCTGCCGACCAGCCCCGCGGCGACGCAGAACACACCGGCGGCGACCGCGATGACGATCTGCGCGATCGTGAACCACAGGATCATGGTGCGACCTCCGGCATGTTCATGGCGCTCTTGAGATCCGCGCCGCGCTTCTCGACGATGCCGATCAGGGCACCGTCCTGGTCGATCGCCGCGCCCATCGCCTCGTGCAGACGTGCAGCCTGTCCGCTCAATCGCTTGCCGTGGCGGAGGTCGCGCGCGTCGTCGGAGGACATCTCGAGCACGGGCAGGATCCGCGCCGCCGCTTCGCCCGGAGTCAAGGTCGGCGCGCCCTCGAGTGCATCGAGCCCGACGGCCTCGGTCACATCGAACGGCCCGACCCTCGTGCGCCGCAGTGCCGTCAGATGACCGCCGACGCCGAGGCCCGCCCCGAGGTCTCGGGCGAGGGAGCGGATGTAGGTCCCGGACGAGCACTCGACGATGACATCGAGATCGACGTGCCCCTCTCCGCGGCGAGTGGCCAGCAGGTCGAACCGCGAGATCACGACGTCCCGTGCCGCGAGTACGACCTCTTCTCCCGCGCGCACCCGATCGTAGGCACGGCGACCGTCCACCTTGATCGCCGAGACGGCACTGGGGACCTGGGAGATCTCCCCCGTGAGCTCGGCGATGCCGGCCGACACTGCGTCGTCGGTGACCGAGGCCCAGGCATCGGCGGAGGCCGTCGTGAGGATCTCCCCCTCCGCATCGTCGGTGCCGGTGGTCTGGCCGAGACGGATCGTCGCCGTGTAGGTCTTGTCGGCACCCACGATGTACGTCAGGAGCCTGGTCGCCCCCTCGATGCCGATCACCAGCAGACCCGTCGCCATCGGGTCGAGGGTTCCGGCATGCCCCACCTTGCGGGTGCCGAACGCCCGCCGCGTGCGGGCGACCACGTCGTGACTGGTCAGCCCAGCGGGTTTGTCGACGAGGAGGATGCCGGGCGAGACCATCCTCCCAGCCTACCGACGGGGACGGGGCGGAGCGGTCACGGCGCTCAGCCGCAGACCTCGTACGAGGGCTCCGCACCGGTCGTCACCGTGACGTCCCAGGCGGTATCCGCACCCTCCCGGAACGCGAAGAACACGTGGGCGTCGGTCTCACTCGGGAGCATGATCCAGCTGTCGCTCCCGATCGTCGACGTCCCCTGCTGCGCGGCGGGGTATGCCGCGAGCAGATCGTCCCTGGTGGCGCCGACGCCCAACCCGGTCATCGTCTGGGGCCCTGGAACCCCCTCGAGCGACTCACTCGTAGAGGAGACGGAGATCTCGCGGATGGGAGCGCTCGGGCTCTCGGTGCCCCGCACGAAGGACATGCCGTAGGCGGAATCCGACGCCGTCCACCACGCCGACCATGAGCAGTCGACCGCGTCGTTGGTCCAGCCCGGTGCGAGACCGTCGAGCGTCGAGGCGAAGTCGCCACCGATCTCGATCGGCCCGACACCGGCGTCGTCGATGACCCAGGTGCTCGGGTCTGTCGTGACCTCGACTCTGGCTTCCGTCGTCGGGCTCGGAGAATCGGACGGTGTCTGGCTGGGACTGACTTCCCGGCTGTCGGATGGCGCGGGCGCCGCACCCCCGGTGCAACCGGTGAGACCGCTCGTGGCGAGAGCGGTGAGGAGGATGAGCGCGGCGGCGCGTGCACGGATCATGAAGCCCCTGACTCTGGTCTCGGGCCCCTCGGCCCGCTCACGTAGGCTGGAGGGATGCCCGACACGCAGGTCCCTTCCGACGTGGTGTCGGCCCTGCCCGAATGGTACCGCTCCACCGCCAGAGACCTGCCGTGGCGACGCCCCGAGTTTCACGACGAGTTCGGGGCCTGGGGTGTGCTCGTGAGCGAGTTCATGCTGCAGCAGACGCCGGTCGCGAGGGTCATCCCGCACCTCGATGCCTGGTTGAAGAGATGGCCGACGCCCGCGAGGATGGCCAGCGCATCGACGGCGGACGTCGTGCAGCAGTGGGCGAACCTGGGCTATCCCCGGCGTGCGCTCTGGCTGCATCGCGCGGCCGTCGAGATCACCGACCGGCATGGCGGGGTCGTACCGCGCGGGGTGGACGACCTGCTGGCGCTGTCGGGTATCGGCGACTACACCGCCCGTGCCGTGGCCGTGTTCGCCTACGGCGACCGCCACCCGGTCGTCGACACGAACACCCGAAGGGTGCTCGCTCGTGCCGTTGAGGGCCGCGCACAGCCGGGCGCGCCGTCACGCCGAGACCTCGATCTGATGGCCTCGCTGCTTCCCGATGACATCGATGCCGCTGCGATGTTCAACGCCGCGGCGATGGAACTCGGCGCCACCGTGTGCACGTCACGATCACCACGATGCGAGCTGTGTCCGTTGGCAGGCAGTTGCGCCTGGCTGGCGGCCGGCAGACCCGACACCGGGGATGAGCGGCGACGCCAGGCGGCTTACGAGGGGTCGGACAGACAGGCCCGCGGCGCGGTGCTGCGGCTGCTGCGGACCCTGGATCCGGAGCCTGTTCCGCTGGCGGCCGTGCTGCCGGACTGGCCTGACGCGGGTCAGCGGGATCGCGCCATCGACTCCCTCATCGCGGACGGCCTCGCGGAAGCCGACGGGTCAGCGCTGTTCCTGCCGCGCTGAACGTCTTCCGCAGGCGATCACGGCAGCCGACGCCTCGACGGGTCCGCACGCTCAGACGTGGTGATCCGTGCGATGCGCGAGCACCGTCAGCTCGACCCTGCTCCGCACGTCCAGCTTGACGAAGACCCGACCGAGGTGCACCTCCACGGTGCGTACCGAGACACGCAGCGCCTCCGCGATCTCGCGGTTCGCGGCTCCTCGGACGGCGCGCATCGCGACCTCCAGTTCGCGCGCCGTGAGCCGGAGCGCCCAGGCCGAACGGCACGCGGAGAGAGCCTCCGCCACGGGGAGGATGCTTCCTTCCCTGGCATCGAGGCGATCCAGCCTGTTCCGGATGGCTCTGGCCCAGGCGGTTGCGCCGGAGATCTCGAACAGCCGCTCCGCGTACTGGAGGTGGATCCTCGCTGACGCGTGATCGTCACGGATCGCCTGCTGCGTCCCGAGCATCATCTCCACCCGCGCCCTCGCGAACGGCGAAATGAGAGTACGCGCGATCTCGCTCACCTCTTCGCTCTCCGAGGGCCACCGCCCGTCCCCCGCTGTCGCGATGCGTATCCGCAGCTCCTGCGCGAGGGCGATCTCGGGAGGCTCGACCGCCGCGGTCCTGACGCTCTCCTGACCCACGAACGCCATCTCCTCCAGCCCCGGCACCACCAACGTCGGCTGCGGTGCGCCGCGATCGGACCAGAGCCGGAACGTCGCGGCAGCCTCATCGAACGAACCGGCGAGGAACGAGCGGATGCCGCGGTCCACGAGCAGATCGACCTTCACTCCCACGGGGAGGGCCGCCGTGAGCGAACGGGCGAAAGGCCCGAGCTCACCGAGCACGGCCACGTCGAGGCGCCGGGCGAGGACCACGCCGAGGCCGGCGAACGGCATCGCGATCGGAAGCCGGAGAGCCGATTGCATCAGTCGGTCGCGCGCAAGCCCGATGTCGCCCCGCCAGACCAGCAGCAGCACCTCGATGACCGCGCGATAGGCCTGGATGACCGGGCTGTTCTCGTACCCAGGGACGAGAGGATCGGGGCCGACGGACAGGACCGATCCATCGGTCGACAGCAGGCGGAGCGCACGATCGATGTCTCCGTCCGTCGCGGCGCGCAGTGCGCGGAGCATGCCCCCGCTCGCCGGACCGGCTCCACTCACGGCGTCGCCGCCGCGATCGCCCACGATGAGCCAGCACAACGCGACGGCGGGATCGCGGAGCTCATCGCCTGCATCCGCGCGGGCGGCCCCGTCTCGCAGGACATCGAGCCAGGTGCGCATCCCGATCCGGTCGCCGCGCTCGGCGCACAGGACGGCCGCGAGAGCAGCAGCCCTGGTCCAGTGGCGCCAGTCCTCCTGATCGAGCGTTCTCGACCGCAGCGTGGTCGGATCGACGGCGGGTACTGCGCCCTGCACGAACGTCCGAGCGACGATGAGCGCGCCGAGGCCGGCGATCCGATGATGCGTGCTTCCGCGCGGATAGAGACCTCCCAGCCATGCTGCGGCCTCCGCAGCGAGTCCGGCGCTCAGGGCCGAGGCGCCGGCGACGAGACATGCCTCGTCCTTGGCATCGCCCACGGCGTGTCTATGCGCCTCGGTCGCGAGCAGCAGCGCACGGTCGGGTTGTCCGGCCTCGGAGAGCCGCCGGGCGAGCCGCGTGAGTCCAGGTGCGGTGGACGGGGCTCCCTCGAGTGAAGCCCGCGCCTGGTGCCAGTCCGCACTCGCGCGTTCGCCCCGAGCACGGAAGAGCGCGCTCAACCGCTGGTGAACCGCCGCAGTCCTGGCCGCGCAGGTCGTCGCCTGCACCCAGACGGACAGTCTCGCATCGACGAGCCGTGCGCGACCGGCGTGCACGAGCACGTGATCTGCGACAGATGCATCGGCCAGTTCGGTCGCCGTTCGTCCGTCGAAGGCGAGGAGGAGACCGAGAGCGTCGTCCAGGCGCACCGCGAGCGCGAGCAGCAGCTCACGATCACGTTCGTCGAGTTCCAGGTCGGCGAACCGGAGCGCGATGGCCGGCACCAGTGGGAGCGGCGTCGGCAACGAGTGCAGCCCGTGACGTTGAGCCGGTGTCAGACGCTGGACCAGCTCGCGAATCGTCGGCACGTCGCCATCGACGGCGTCGGACAGACGCGCGAGAACGTGCGGAGCGCATCCGAGATCCTGCTCGAGGAGATCCGTGAGGAGAAGTCCGGCCGCGGCGGGCGCGACGAACGGCCCCCCAGTCGTGTCCGTACCCTCGATGCGCCGATCCCCCTCAGCTTCGCGGGATCGGGTCCCGCGGAGCCGAGCGTATCAAACGGCTCTCACTCCGAGTCGTCTTCCGTGCGGTAGGGGTCGGCGTCGCCGGCGTGCGAAGCCGAAGAAGCCAGCTTCGCGACATCCGCATCTCGCTGCTGCGCCTCGCGGAGCAACGCACCGATGTGGTCGGCGTTCTCCGGCAGCGCGTCCGGGATGAACTCGAGCGTCGGCACGAGTCGTGTGCTCAGCTGTCGTCCGACCTCGCTGCGCAGCATGCCGGTCGCGGAGGTCAACGCGGCTCCGCTGGAGATGCGCTCCTCCTCCGTGCCGAGAACCGTGTAGAACACGGACGCGTGCTGGAGGTCTCCGCTCACACGGACGTCGGTGATGGTGACGAAGCCGAGGCGTGGATCGCGCAGCCCTTTCTCCAGCCTCTCTGCGAGGATCACGCGGATTCGATCCGCAAGTCGGGCCTGTCGTTCGCCTGCCATTGTTCTCTCCCTGTCCAGGAACCCTCAGGGCGTCCCCCGTCTCCCACGATCCGGAAGGAACGGGGAGACGGGGAACGCCCGAGAGTGTTTCGAATAGATCAGCCGCGAGGCTTCTCGATGAGCTCGGTCGTCTCGATCTCGTCACCGATCTGGATGTCGTTGTACTTCCCGAGTCCGATACCGGCCTCGTAGTCCGTACGGACCTCGGTGACATCGTCCTTGAAGCGACGCAGCGACTCGATGGCGAGACCATCGGCGATGACGACGCCGTCGCGGATGACGCGAGCCTTGGCGTTGCGGGTGATCGTTCCCGATCGCACGATGACACCGGCGATGTTGCCGAACTTCGAGGAGCGGAACACCTCGCGGATCTCGGCGACACCCGACTGGACCTCTTCGTACTCCGGCTTGAGCATGCCCTTGAGCGAGCTCTCGATCTCGTCGATCGCGTTGTAGATGACGGAGTAGAAGCGGATGTCCACGCCTTCACGAGCGGCGCGCTCGCGCGCCTTCGTGTCCGGGCGGACGTTGAAGCCCACGATGATCGCGTTGTCGATCGTCGCCAGGTTCACGTCGGACTCGGTGATCGCGCCGACACCGCGGTGGATGATGCGCAGCTGCACCGAGTCGTCGACCTCGATCTTGAGCAGCGACTCCTCGAGTGCCTCGACGGCACCGGAGACGTCACCCTTGATGATGAGGTTGAGAGATTCGACCTTGCCCTCTTCGAGAGCACGGGTGAAGTCCTCGAGCGAGATGCGCTTGCGGGCCTTGGCCAGCTGGGCGTTGCGCTCGACCGCTTCACGCTTCTCAGCGATCTGACGGGCCATGCGGTCTTCCTCGGTGACGATGAAGACGTCGCCGGCGCGCGGTACGGAGTTCAGACCCTGCACCTGGACCGGACGCGACGGGTAGGCCTCGAGGACCTGCTCGCCGTTCTCGTCGGCCATCGCACGCACACGGCCGTAGGCCGTACCCGCGACGATCGCGTCGCCGACCCGGAGCGTTCCGGACTGGATGAGCACCGTGGCGACCGAACCGCGACCCTTGTCGAGCTTCGCCTCGATGGCGACACCGCGAGCGGCCTTGTTCGGGTTCGCGGTCAGGTCGAGGCCGGCATCCGCCGTGAGCAGCACGGCATCCAGGAGATCCTGGATACCCGTGTTCGCCCGAGCGGAGACGTCGACGAACATGACGTCGCCACCGAACTCCTCGGCGACGAGACCATACTCGGTCAGCTGCTGACGCACCTTCGAGGGGTTGGCGTCGGGCTTGTCGACCTTGTTCACCGCGACCACGATCGGCACGTTCGCCGCCTGTGCGTGGTTCAGCGCCTCGACCGTCTGCGGCATGATGCCGTCGTCGGCTGCGACCACGAGGATCGCGAGGTCGGTGACCTGCGCACCACGGGCACGCATGGCGGTGAACGCCTCGTGACCCGGGGTGTCGATGAACGTGATGGCTCGCTCGATGCCCTCGTGCTCGGTCCAGACCTGGTAGGCACCGATGTGCTGGGTGATGCCGCCGGCTTCTCCCTCGATGACGTTGGTCTGACGGATCGCGTCGAGCAGTCGCGTCTTACCGTGGTCGACGTGACCCATGACGGTGACGACGGGAGGACGGATCTCGAGGTCTTCCTCGCTCTCCGCCTCCAGCTCGGCCTCGAGGTCGAGACCGAAGCCCTCGAGGAGCTCCTTGTCCTCGTCCTCGGGCGAGACCATCTGGATCTTGTAACCGAGCTCCTCGCCCAGCACCTCGAACGTCGCCTCGTCCAGCGACTCGGTGGCCGTGGCCATCTCGCCGAGGTTGAAGAGGATCGTCACGAGGGTTCCGGGCTGCACCGTGTAGCCGGTCAGCGTCTCGATCTTGTCGGCGAAGTCCGCGATCGATGCGCCGCGACGCATGCGGATGATCTCTCCGTTGCCGCGGGTGACGTTGACGCCACCGACGACCGGAGCACTCCGCATCTCGAACTCTTGCCGCTTCGCCCGCCGCGACTTGCGCTGCTTGCTCTTGCCGCCGCCCTTACCGAAGGCACCTGCCGTGCCACCGCCGGGTCCACGGCCGCGACCGCCGCCACCACCGGGACGACCGGCGAAACCGCCGCCGGGACGTGCACCGGGGCCGCCTGCTCCACCGGGTCCACCGGCGCCGCCGGGACGACCGGGGCCTCCGGGACGCTGCTGGAACGGAGCACCGGGACGACCACCCTGGCCACCGCGGGGTGCACCAGGACGAGGCGAGCCGGGCCGGGGCGCACCCGGACGGGGTGCACCGGGACGAGGCGCCTGAGGACGCGGGATGTTGCCCGGAGTCGGACGCTGGCCCATGCCCTGCGCCGAGGCGAAGGGGTTGTTGCCGGGACGGGGACCGGCGGGACGCTGGCCCATGCCCTGCGCGGACGAGAAGGGGTTGTTACCCGGACGCGGAGCGCCCGGAGTCGGTGCACTGCTCTCGGCGGGTGCGGCCGCCTCCGGAGCTGCAGGCGCGGGGGCCGCTGCTGCAGGTGCAGGAGTCGGGTCCGCGGGTGCCGGAGCAGCGGGGGCCGGAGCCTCCGGGGCGGGCTTGGGACCGGGCTTGGGGCCGGGCTTCGGGCCCGGCTTGGCGCCGGAACCCGCACCGGGCTTCGCCGCAGACGCTGCCGGCTTCGCGGCCGGAGCAGCAGGGGCTGCGCTCTTGAGCGAGCTGTCGGCCTCGATCGCCGCGCGCAGCTTGCGCGCCACCGGCGGTTCGATGGTCGAAGAGGGGCTCTTCACGAACTCGCCGAGTTCCTTGAGCTTTGCAAGTGCGATCTTGCTGTCGACGCCGAGTTCGGCGGCGATCTCATGTACGCGTGGTTTACCAGCCACAATTCTCCTGTCTGAGTCGGTCCACCCAGACAGGGCAGACCACTAGTCGCGGACGGGTCTCATTTCGAGCCGTTCACTTTGTTTCCATAGCTGTTCAGCCTTTGTTTCTTGGTGGGTGCTGTTCGAAGGTCCGTGTGTCCAGCTGAGTGTTCACACGCAGTGCTCGTCCGAAGGCTCGTCGCCGCAGAGCGGCCTCCATGCATTCGGGTGTCGGATGCACCCACGCGCCGCGCCCCGGCAGGACAGCACGCTCATCAGGGATGAGGGTGTCGTTCTGGGCAACCACCCGGAGAAGGGCGGAGCGGGGAGCACGCGTGCGACAACCGACGCACGTTCGTACGGGTTCCATCTTACACCTGCGTTTCACCCCGCCTCGCCCGTTCCCGGGCGCGGCGGAAGGCCGAAGCCGGTCAGTCGAGGACGCTGTCCGGCTGGATGTCGATCTTCGCCCCCGTGAGCTTGGCGGCCAGGCGGGCATTCTGGCCCTCCTTGCCGATCGCGAGCGACAGCTGGTAGTCGGGCACCAGCGCGCGGACCGCCTTGGTGCCGGCATCGAGCACGAAAGAGCTTGTGACCTTGGCGGGTGAAAGCGCGTGCGCCACGAAGGTCGGGAGATCCGCGTCGTAGTCGACGATGTCGATCTTCTCGCCGGCGAGCTCCTCGGTCACCGCGCGCACACGACGACCCAGCTCACCGATGCAGGCGCCCTTGGCATTGATCGAGGGGTCGTTCGCCTTCACCGCGATCTTCGTGCGGTGTCCGGCCTCCCGGGCCAGCGCCACGATCTCGACCAGACCGGCCGCGATCTCCGGCACCTCCAGGGCGAAGAGCTTGCGGACGAGCCCAGGGTGCGTACGCGAGACGGTGATCTGCGGCCCCTTGAGCCCCTTGGCCACACTCGTGACGTAGACGCGCAGGCGCGAGCCGTGCGTGTACTCCTCGCCGGGCACCTGCTCCTCAGGGGGAAGGATCGCCTCGACGGAACCGAGGTCGACGTGGATCATGCGGGGATTCGGGCCCTGCTGGATCACGCCGGCGACGATGTCGCCTTCCTTGTCCTTGAAGTCGCCGAGCACGACGTCGTCCGCGATGTCACGGAGACGCTGGCTGATGACCTGCTTGGCGGCGAAGGCGGCGATGCGGCCGAAGTCATCCGGCGTCGCGTCCTCTTCGCCGATGATCGCGCCCTCTTCGTCCTTGACGACCTGCAGGACGGCGACATGGCCGGTCTTGCGGTCGAGGTCGACGCGGACACCCTCGGGCGTGACGCCGTCGGCTGCGACGTGCTTGGAGTACGCGGTCAGGATCGCCTGCTCGATGATGGCGACGAGCTCATCGAAGGGAATCGCCTTCTCCTTCTCGATCCCTCGCAGCAGACTCAGTTCGATGTCCATGACGGCCTCTCTATTCAGCTCTCGTCGCGCCTGTTCGCACGCGCGACATCCGTACCACGATACCCTGTGCCCACCGGCTCCCGCACGGCGGCGGCGGTGGCGGAATCCCGGAGCCGCTCGAGGAGGAGCACGTGAGCACATTCGACACGGTCGTGATCGGCGCAGGCATGTCGGGGCTCACGAGCGCCCGGATGCTCGCCGACGCCGGTCAGCGCGTCGTGGTCCTCGAGGGCCGCGACCGCATCGGAGGCCGCATGCACACCGACCGCAGCGCCGGATTCCCGGTCGATCTCGGCGCCTCATGGATCCACGGCATCGGGAACTCCCCGCTGTGGGACCTCGTGCATGCGCTGCGCATCCCGGCGATCGAGTACACGGTGGGCAGCTTCCAGGTGGGAGGTCGCCCGATCGAGAACTACGACGGCGAGGGCCGCCGTCTGGACGAAGCCGCGACCGCGCAGTGGGTCAGCGACGTCGACCTGGCCGACCGCCTGCTCGTGGAAGAGATCGCCGCATCCTCCTCCGGCGACACGTACCTGGACGTCACGGAGCGCGCTCTGGACAGGTCGGGGCTCTCCCCTGATCGCATCGACGACATCCGCGAGTTCTTCCGCCATCGCGTCGAGGAGCAGTGCGGCGCCTGGATCGGCGATCTCGATGCCCATGGCCTCGATGAGGATGCGATCGAGGGCGACGAGGTCATCTTCCCCCGCGGTTACGACGAGCTCCCCCGCCGCATCGCAGACGGCCTCGATGTGCGCCTGGAGACGGTCGTGACCCGCGTGAGCCGTTCCGCAGCGGGCGTCGTCGTGCGCGCCGGTGATACCGAGTACCGCGCGGATCGCGTCATCGTCACCGTGCCGCTCGGGGTCCTCAAGGCGGGAACGATCTCGTTCGATCCCGAGCTCCCCGAAGCGGTCTCCGGCCCTATCTCCCGCCTCGGGATGGGCGTGTTCAACAAGGTGTTCGTCCAGTTCCCCGAGCGCTTCTGGGACGAGGAGACGTACGTGATCCGCGCACTCGGCGACGCCGGCGAGCACTGGCACTCCTGGTACGACGTGTCGGCAGTGAGCGGGATCCCCACGCTCCTCACCTTCGCCGCCGGCCCTTTCGGTCGTCGGATGCAGGACCTCGCGGATGCCGAGATCGTCGCCGACGCGGTCAGCGCTCTCCACGTCCTCTACGGAGACGCCGTCGGTGAACCGCTCGCGCACTGGGTCACGCGTTGGGGCGAGGACGAGTTCTCGAACGGCTCGTACTCCCACCTCGCCCTGGGATCGACGCACCACGATCACGATGCTCTGGCGGGCCCCGTCGACGGGGTGCTGCACTTCGCCGGCGAAGCCACCTGGGGCGATGAGCCGGCCACGGTCGGGGCGGCGTTCTACTCCGGCCACCGCGCTGCGGAGCGCATCCTCGATCGCCCGGTCGATCTCGCCGACTTCGCCGCCCGCATCACCGCGCGGGAGCAGACGGTAGGGCGTTGATCGCGCCGATCAGTCGGAACAGATTGCCCACCTGCCGCTGATCCAGGTGCAGGATCAGGCGCGGGAGGTCGAGGTTGTCGGCGTCGGCGACCTCCGGCTGACGCGGGCCCGTCCGCTCGATCCTCCCCGATGACAGCATCGAGCCGAACTCCTCGTTGAGCCGATCGATCTCCTCGTCCGTCGGCTCCGCCTTGAGCCGCAGCACCAGCGCATCGCCCACCCAGCGCAATGAGTCGTAGTTGTGCCAGAAGCCCGTGATCTCCGCCCTGGCCGCATCGACCGAATCCGTGATCACGACGCGATCGAAGTCGCCCTCCGAGATGACCCCGGTCGGGGCGAGATGGTCGTCGATGAAGCTGCGAAGCCCCTGCCAGAACGTGCCACCCGGCTCGTCGAGGAGAACGATCGGCGTCGGTTCCGCCTTGCCGGTCTGCTGCAGGGTGAGCAGCTCGAACATCTCGTCGAGGGTGCCGAACCCACCCGGCAGGCAGATGAACCCGAGCGATTCCTTGATGAGCATGAGCTTGCGGGTGAAGAAGTACTTCATCGCGACCACGTGGTCCTGGCCGGCCACGAAGCCGTTGGGCTTCTCCTCGAACGGGAGCCTGATCGAGACGCCCAGCGAGAGGGCAGGACCCGCTCCCTCGGAAGCCGCCTGCATGATGCCGGGCCCCGCCCCCGTGACGACCATCCACCCATCCCCCGCGAGGGCCGAGGCGACGTCGCGCGCCGTCAGATACAGCGGATCGTCCTGCCTGGTTCGCGCCGAGCCGAAGACCGTGACCTTGGGGACGCCGCGGAACGGAGCGAAGAGACGGAACGCATCCCGCATCTCGGCGAGCGCTGCCGAGGCGATCTTCAGATCGAGGCGGTCGGCGCCGTCCTCCCCCAGAAGGATCGCGGTGCGCAGCATCCGCATCACGAGCCTGCGGTCGGTGTGCACTCCCGCATCGTCGAGGACGGCGTTGATCTCGGCGCTGAGCGCTTCAGGGAGAGGTTCGTCGATCATGCCTCCAGGGTGTCATGCTCCGGGGCGACCGTGGCCTCCTGCCACGCCGTCGCTCAGACTCCGCGGGACTCGTCGACGGCCGCCCGGATCTCGTCGTGCGGGAGCGCGAGGCTCCTGTGCCCGTCGCGTCCTGTCATGTCCTGCGCTGCGACGAGTGCGTTCCACACGGCCTCGTCGACGGCCTGCACCGCTGCCGTCAGGAAGGGATCGATCCGCCCCCACGGGATCAGGCGCATGGTCTCGTAGACCTCGTCGCTCCCCTCCGGGAACTGCGACGTGAGCGCACCCTCGTTCGCGGTGGAGAACGCGAGGACGATGTCGCCCGAGAAGTGACTGCCCGCGGTGCCGCTGCGGCCGAGACCCAGGGCTCCCCGACGAGCCAGTGCCGCGCACTGACCGGGAAGGAAGGGGGCGTCAGTGGCGATGACCACGATCGCGGATCCGGCTCCTCCCGGGGCATGTTGGCGCCGCTCCCGAGCGAACCAGTCGTCGTCGCCCATCGGGTTCGGCGCCGACGATCGTGCGCCCAGGTCGATGCTGCCGAGCCGAAGCTCGTCGCGCGCACCGAAGTTCGCCTGGATGAGGACTCCGACGGTGTACTCGGCACCGCCGTACGCCACCGTTCTGGATGCCGTGCCGGTGCCTCCCTTGAAGCCGTAGCAGTTCATCCCCGTCCCTCCGCCGACGTTCCCCTCCGCCGGTGCGGCGGTGCTGGCCGCCTCCAGGGCCGACCACGCGTCCGCCGGCGTGACGTGACCGCCGTTGATGTCGTTGAGGTATCCGTCCCAGGTCTCCCCGACGACGGGCAGCATCCACTGGGCGGCGACGTGCGGGGCGATCTGCGCCACCCAGGAGTCGATACCGCTGTGCACGGCTCCGACCGCATGCGAGCTGGTGATCCCGATCGGCATGGACAGCGATCCGGACTCGTCGATCCATGCGCGGCCGGTGAGCTCGCCGTTCCCGTTGAAGGCGTGGACGGCCGCAGCACAGGGCACGCCCACTCCCTCGCGGCCCCGGGGCAGGACGGCGGTGACCCCGGTGCGGACGGCGTGCGCTCCCTCCCCCGCGACCATGGTGCGATATCCGACGGCCACACCGGGGACGTCGGTGATCGCGCCGTGGGTGCCGCTGCGTCCCGCGAACGGGACCCCCAGATCCCTTGCCCTGATACGCCTGCGTGACGACTCCGACGCCGATGAGGAAACCACCATGTACTCCACTCTGACCTGAACGTGTGTTCAGAGAGTATGTCATCCAACGCATGTTTTGCTTGACTTAACCCGGCTTTGCCTTTTGAATCACTGTTCAAGAGCTCGTACCGTCCGATACGCACCCTCCCGACAGCAGATTCCGGAGCCGCAGATGTCTCAGCCGAATCCCTCCGTCCCCACGACCACGACGCTCGCCCAGCGGCGCCTCGGAGTCTGGGCGATCGTCTTCTTCGTGGTCTCCGCCGCAGCTCCCCTCACGGTCGTCGCCAGCGCTGCAGCCACGGACTTCCGTCTCGCGGGCATCGGCGGCCCGGGCGCGATGCTCGCCAGCGGTGTCGTGCTGATGCTGTTCGCCTTCGGTTTCACCGCCATGTCGAGGCATGTGCGCAACACCGGCGCCTTCTACGTCTACGGCGCTCGAGGACTCGGCAAACCCGTCGGCATCGGCATCGTGTTCGTGACGATCTTCTCCTATACCGCCCTGTGCATCTGCTTCTACGGCTTCGTCGGGTTCTTCGGGGAGATGACGTTCTCCGCACTCTTCGGCATCGATCTGCCCTGGACCGTCTACGCGCTGCTGGCGCTCGTCATCGTCGGGGTGCTCGGCTACCGCAAGATCGATGTCGGTGCCAAGGTTCTGGGCGTCCTGCTCACGGCCGAGGTCGCCATCCTGCTCGTCCTCGCGATCGCCGTGCTCGCCTCGGGCGGCCCCGAGCCGATCTCGTTCGCCTCCTTCGCCCCCGAGAACGTCTTCTTCGCCGCCGGGAGCGGCGCGCTCTTCGTCTTCGGGTTCGGTGCCTACCTCGGCTTCGAGAGCACGGCGATCTACGCCGAGGAGGCGCGGGATCCGGCACGCACCGTGCCGATCGCGACATACATCTCGATCGCGTTCCTCGGCGTCTTCTACGCCTTCACGTTCTGGATCCTCACGGTCGCCTTCGGCATCGAGGGCGTGCTGCGCCTCGCCCTGCAGGACGACTTCCAGGACATGGTCTTCCACGCCGGCGACGCGTACCTGGGCGCCTGGGCGTCCGTGACGATGCGGGTGCTGATCGTCACGAGCTTCTTCGCCTGCCTCCTCGCGTTCCACAACGCCAGCTCCCGGTACCTCTTCTCGCTCGGACGGGAGCGTCTGCTGCCGTCGTGGCTCGCGCAGACCCAGCCGACGACGCAGGCACCTCACCACGCAAGCCTCGTGATCTCGATCGTGTCGCTCGTGGCCATCGCGGTGACGATCATCAGCGGAGCGGATCCCTTCCTCGGCTTCGCGCTCCCTGTGTACTCGATCGGCGTCGCCGGGTTGGTCTTCGCCCAGGCCGTGGCCGCCATCGCCGTGGTCGGCTTCTTCCTGAGAGGGCGGCGAGGCCACAGCATCTGGCGGGTACTGGTCGCACCGGCGCTCGGGGCGCTCGGTCTGATCGTCGGATTTGTCCTCATCGCGACCAACTTCGATCTCGTCACCGGCCTCCAGGGGCCCGTCAACCTCGCGCTCCTCGCCCCCACCCCCGCCCTGTTCGTGGCCGGCATCGTCGTCGGGATCATCCTGAAGCGACGTCGTCCCCGCCACTATGCTGAACTCACCACGCTCGTTCCCGACGACGAGTAGCGCCAGGCGCGAGGAGGATACGTGGCCGAGCAGCGCAAGCACGCCACCCGACGGGCGGAGCTCATCTCCGCGACCAGGCGCGTCGCCGGGCGCAGCGGTCTCCTCGGCACGAACGTGCGCGCGGTCGCCGCGGAGGCCTCGGTCAGCGCGGGGAGCGTGCTGTACTACTTCTCCACCTTCGACGAGCTGATGTATGCAACCGTCGAGGGTGTCCTGGAGGAGATGTACGAGAGACGACGCGCACTCGCCGAGAACGAGCCCGACCCGGCGAAGCGTCTGGTCGCTCTCGTCACGGCCGGGATCCCGGACGAGATCAGCGACCATCTGCGCATGGCGTACGAGAGCATCCCCCTGCTGCGGGAGCAGCCTCAGTACCGTCCCCTGCACCGCTCCATCGTCGAACGGCAGGTCGCCCTCTACAGATCGACGATCGAGATCGGCACGGCGCTCGGCACCTTCCGCCCCACCGCCGACCTCACCGTGATCGCACGGAACATCGTCGCTCTCGAGGACGCGTACGACCTCTACCCGCTGATCGGCGTCGAGCTGGGAGCGCAGACGTACCGGTCGAACATCCTCTCCTACGCCCGCACTGCCCTCGACTGCGACTTCGGCGGCTGAACCCCGCCGTCCACTCGTCTGCCTTCGGCGATGTCGAGCACGGCGGCTGCTCCCTGTCAATGCCCGTGTGCCCGCACGCTCCGCACGGCACGCTGACGCCATGACGGAGATCACAGGACCCGAAGCCCTCGCCCGCATCGCCGAACTCGTGGAGGACATCGACATCACGATGCTCACCACGACCGACGACGACGGCAACCTCGTGAGTCGGCCGATGTCGACCAGGCAGATGGACGACGCGGGCGACATCTGGTTCTTCACCGCTGAGAACACCGAGAAAGTCCACGAGGCTCGAAAGCACCACGACGTGGGCCTCGCCTACTGCGATGCCAAGGGCATGCGATACGTGTCGGTCGCCGGCACCGCAGAAGTGGTGCACGACCGCGCCAAGATGGAGGAGCTCTACTCCGCGTCGCTGGAGATCTGGTTCGCGGACGGCCTCGACACCCCGGGCATCGCCCTCCTCAAGGTCACGCCGAAGGTCACCGAGTTCTGGGAGCCGTCGAAAGGCAGGCTCGCGCTCGCGGCGGGTGCGCTGAAGTCGCTCGTGACCCGGGACACCCCGGACGACGACACCATGAACCACGGCCGCATCGTCTGCTGACGATGCGGCCGTGAAGGCTCACTGTGGGGTCAGTGCGCGGCGGAGAGTCGCGGCACGACCTCGTCGACGGAGACGGCCTCGCGCTCCCCGGTGGCGCGGTCCCACAGCTCGACCTGGCCCTCCGCGGCCCCGCGGCCGACGATGACGATCTTCGGCACACCGACGAGCTCGGCGTCTCCGAACTTCACTCCCGGCGAGACCTTCGGCCGGTCGTCGTAGAGCACGTCGAGCCCCGCGGCTTCGAGCTGAGCGGAGATCCCCTCCGCGACCTCGAACGCGACCTGGTCGCGGCCCGCGGCGACGACCTGCACGTCGAACGGCGCGACGGACGCCGGCCAGATGAGGCCCTTGTCGTCGTTGTTGAGCTCGGCGATGATCGCGAGGATACGGGTCACGCCGATGCCGTACGAGCCCATCGTGACGGTGACGAGCTTGCCGTTCTCGTTCAGCACCTTGAGGCCCAATGCCTCGGCGTACTTGCGTCCGAGCTGGAAGACGTGCCCGATCTCCATGCCGCGAGCGAGCTCGACCGGACCGGAGCCGTCGGGGGCGGGATCGCCTGCACGCACGTTCGCGATCTCCACGATGCCGTCGGCGGCGAAGTCGCGGCCGACCACCACGGAGTGCGCGTGCTTCTCGTCGATGTTCGCGCCGGTGATCCAGCTCGTGCCCTCGCTCACGCGCGGATCGACGAGGTAACGGATGCCGGTGGCCGACTCCTCGCCGAGCACTGCTCCCGTCGGCGACCACGGACCGATGTAGCCCTTCACGAGCAGCGGGTTGTTCTCGAAGTCGTCCGCGGTGGCCGTCTCGACCTCGGCGGGCGCGAAGGCCACCTCGGCGCGCTTCTCATCGACCTCGCGGTCACCGGGGATGCCGACGATGACCAGTTCGCGGGTGCCATCGAGGTGCGTGAGGGCGAGGACGACGTTCTTGAGCGTGTCCGCAGCGGTGTACTCGCCGTCGAGTTCGCGGTTGGCGTGAGCCACCAGCGTGTCGATGGTCGGCGTGTCCGGGGAGTCGAAGATGACCGGGGAAGCCTCGGCGTCGTAAGCGATGGCCTCTGGCACCGCCGTGGTGAAGGCCTCGACGTTCGCCGCGTACCCGCCCGCGCTCCGCACGAACGTGTCCTCCCCGACAGGCGTGGGGTGCAGGAACTCCTCGCTCCGGGAGCCGCCCATCGCGCCGGCGTCGGCCTGGACGATGACGTACTCGAGTCCGAGACGCTGGAAGATGCGCTCGTACGCGTCGCGCTGCGCCTGGTAGCTGACGTCCAGGCCCTCGTCTGACGAGTCGAACGAGTACGCGTCCTTCATCGTGAACTCGCGTCCGCGGAGCAGACCCGCCCGCGGGCGTGCCTCATCGCGGTACTTGTCCTGGATCTGGAAGATCGTGAGGGGCAGGTCCTTGTACGAGGAGTAGAGGTCCTTCACGAGTAGCGTGAACGCCTCCTCGTGCGTGGGCGCGAGCAGGTAGTCGCCGCCCTTGCGGTCCTGCAGGCGGAAGAGCAGGTCGCCGTACTCGTCCCAGCGCCCGGTGGCCTCGTAGGCCTCACGCGGCATGAGAGCGGGGAAATGCACCTCCTGCGCGCCGGCGGCTGCCATCTCCTCCCGGACGACGGTCTCGATCTTCGACTTGACGCGCAGCCCCAGTGGCAGCCACGCGAAGATGCCGGCGGCCTGCGGGCGGATGTATCCCGCCCGGATCAGCAGCCGATGGCTGGCGACCTCTGCGCCTGCAGGGTCTTCACGGAGCGTGCGGAGGAAGAAGTTCGAAAGACGAGTGACCACGGAGCAAGTCTAGTGAGCCGTGGTCACTCGTCTTCGACCGCGTCAGTTGAGAGCGGGAAGGTTCGCCGGGACGACGCCACCCGCGTAGAGGTCGGCCGCCAGCTCCTGCAGGGCCGTCAGAGCCACCCGCTGCGGAAGCGGGCCGTACGAGATGCGTGCGACGCCGAGCTTCTCGTACTCGGACGCGGCGAGGGCGCCGGGGATCCCGATGACGCTCACCTTGCGCTCGCCGATGCCCTCGACGAGCTGGCGGGTCACGTTCATGTCGAGGATGCCGGGGACGAAGACCGCCGTCGCGCCGGCATCGAGGTAGGCGCGACCACGCTGGATCGCATCGGCGATGCTCTCCTGCACGGGGCGACCGCCGGCGCGGACGAACGCATCGGTGCGGGCGTTGAGAGCGAAGGAGACGCCCTCCGACTGTGCGGCCTTCACGATCGCCTCCACCGCTGCGACGGACTCGTCGAGCGGCTTGAGGCGATCCTCGACGTTCGCACCGACGACGCCGACTCCGATCGCGAGGCGGGTGGTCTCTCCCGCATCCCCGTACCCGTCGTCGAGGTCTGCCGTGACGGGCACCTGGACGGCGGCCGCGATGCGACCCACCATGTCGATCATGATGTCGCGAGGCGTCGAGCCGTCCTCGTAGCCGAACGATGCGGCGATCCCGTGTCCGGCCGTCGCGATCGCCTTCGTCTCGGGAAGAGCGGCGACCGCTCGTGCGGAGACGACGTCCCACACGTTGACGACACGGAGGATCTCCGGTGCGTCGTAGAGTCCGACGAGGGTCTGGGCTTTGGCTGCAGTGATCATGACTCCACGCTAACGCGGGATGGCTTCGGCAGGGCCGGTTCGCCCGCACCCGCGCCTAGTCTGGAACCATGCCTCAGCGCCGATCGCACGTCGCCCCGTCCGCCGCGCAGACCGAATTGGCATCGGCGCTCGCTGCTCTGCGCGAGTCGATGGATGCGCCCCTCGACTTCCCCGACGACGTCATCGCCGAGGCGGAGGCCGCGACCGCCGTGGTCCCGGAGCTCGATCTTCGCGAGATCCCCTTCGCCACGCTCGATCCGGAGGGCTCCCGAGACCTCGACCAGGCCTTCCACCTCGAGCGCGCCGGAACGGGGTACACCGTCCGGTATGCGATCGCCGACGTCCCGGGGTTCATCGTCCCCGGTGGAGCCGTGGACGTCGAGGCGCGCCGGCGAGGACAGACCCTGTACGCCGCCGACGGCACGATCCCGCTCCACCCGCGCGTGTTGAGCGAGGATCGCGCCTCGCTGCTCCCCGACGCCGACCGTCCGGCGCTCGTCTGGACCTTCGAGCTCGACTCCGCGGGCATCGTCTCGGACTTCCGTCTGCAACGCGCCCTGATCCGCTCCCGCGCGCAGCTCGACTACGGGACCACCCAGGATGCGCTCGACCGCGGAGCGGACGGGCCCGCCGCGCTGCTGCCCGAGATCGGTGCTCTGCGGCTCGAGCAGGAGCGACTGCGCGGCGGGGCGAGCCTGAACCTGCCGGACGAGGAGGTGGTGCGCGGAGACGACGGCACCTACGCGATCGAACGTCGACGCCCGCTTCCCGTCGAGGAATGGAACGCCCAGCTCTCGCTCATGACGGGGATGGCCGCTGCCACGCTGATGCTCGACGCCGGAGTGGGCATCCTGCGGACGATGCCGGAACCGGATGGAGCGGCCTTCGACACGTTCCGACACCAGACCGAAGCTCTCGGCCGCCTGTGGACCTCCGGCGCATACGGGGACTATCTCCGGGCCCTGGACCGTACCGACCCGTTGACCCTCCCGGTGCTGGAAGCCGCGTCGTCGCTGTTCCGTGGCGCCGGGTATCTGGTGTTCGACGGCCAGGCGCCGGACGATGCCGTGCAGGCGGCGATCGGCGCCCCTTACGCGCACGCGACCGCTCCCCTGCGCCGCCTGGTCGATCGCTGGGTCCTCGCGATCTGCCTCGCGGTGTCGAACGGCGAGGCAGTACCCGGGTGGGTCCGTTCCTCGCTCGCACAGCTTCCCGCGCTGATGCAGGAGTCGGGACAACGGGCGTCGCGGCTGAACACGGCGACGATCAACAGCGTGGAAGCCGCGCTCCTCACGCCTCTGATCGGCTCGACGGTCGATGCCACCGTGATCGAGCTGCGCGGAGAGCGCGCTGCCGTCCAACTCACCGAGCCGGTGGTCACGGCGACCGCGCCGATTCCCTCAGAGGCACGACCGGGCGACGTCGTCCGGCTTCGCATCATCAGTGCCGATATCGGCACGGGAGAGGTCGAGTTCGCTCTCTGAGCACCCCGGCGACGAGGCCGCGGAGTCTCGCTTTCGTCGTTACATGATCACCGACCTGCTCGACGACCTGCGCGACGCGACAGACGCACTCGAGCGACAGATCGTGGCGGGTCTGCTCTTCGAGCGGATCGCAGAGCTGATGCTCCTGGATGCCGGTCGGTGGACTGCCACCGGCAAATGGCTGCCCCGACGGCTGCGTGATCTGAGCGACAGTCGCGCCGAGAGGTTGAGCGCTCCGCTGCTCGCCGGTGATCTCACTGCCTTCGCCGATCGTGTCGAAGACGAACTGAGGCGAGCGGGCGGTCGCGTGCAGGCGGGGTTCGTCCGCTGACGTCAGCGCGCGGAAGCCGCCACGGTCGTCATGACCAGCAGCTGAGGATCGCTCAGGTCCAGGCTCACGACGATGGAGGCGAACTCCGAGAGCGACTCCGCGTGCGTGCCCCCGCAGAGGATCACGGCCTCTCCTTCCGGGAGATCGCAGTGCCAGCGCCGCCGATCGACGATCGTGGGCCCTTCCGTCACGATGCTGCTCACAGCACCTGAGGCGACCCATGCCGCGAGCTGCTCATTGATCCGTCGCTCGCGCTCGGACAGGGTCGTGGCGAAGGTCTCGGTATCGAAGCCGGCCCGGCGCAGGCTCTTCCCGAGCCGGTACTCGTCGACAGCGCCATCTTCGTGGATGCGGCTGGACTGGTTGGCGCGACCCTCGAAGTCGGGGTTGCCGAGAGCGTCCTCCCCCGGTTCCTTGCGCCAGAGATCGGCGAGGGCCAGATCGAGCGCCAGCGAGGCGACATGGCATGCGGTGTGCCCGCGGCTGAGTCCGGCACGACGAGCGGCGTCGACGGTCAGGTCGGCTCGAGCGCCCTCCGTGAAGGATGCCGGGGCGGCCCCCTCGATCAGGTGTCCGACGAGCCAGGTCCAGCCCTCAGCACCGCGCTTGACGGGGATCGCGCTTCCCACTGCGAACTCCCCCTCGTCCGAGATCGCGGCCATGACGGCTTCGACCACTCGGACGGTGTCGTCGCCGACGGCGATACTCCCTGTGTCACCCGGCTGGTCGGGCCAGGTGTGGTCGACCGGGTGGAAGGGCGTCTCGTCGACCACGACGATCGTGCCCTCGGGCGTCTGCTCCACGCGGGCGATGACCCCGTCTCCGGTCACGGTCCCTGTCGGGAAGGTCACGATGGTGGGCGTCGACATGGTTCTCCTCGGATACGACGTCGGGGTCTCGAGATGGCGGCGAGTTCGACGCCCGCGGACCTCGGTCAGATCGGTCAGTGGGACGGCGGAATGGTGAAGCTGGCGAGCTTGTCGCCGTCGACCACGAAGATGCCGTCGGATTCGCCGTTGAAGACCCGACTCGCCCAGCCGAAGCGGATGCGCGTGGTGTCTCCCTCGGTCGTGGCCGTGAGCACGGTCATACGCGCGCCGGCACCGATCGCATCGCTGCCCGCCCATGCGCGGACCCCGTCGGAACCGGCCTTGACCGTGCCCCAGTCGCTGACGAACCCGTCGGCCGTGAAAACGGCGACGAACGCATCCGTGTCCGCGGCGTTGATCGCGTCGATCATCGCCCTGACGGGAACAGGGAGGGTGGAATCCGACATCTCGTGCTCCTCGCCGCTCAGACCGTGACGACCTGGGCGGTGCCGAGCGGCGCCTCTGGGCCCATCTCGGCGGCGATCCGGTTGGCCTCTTCGATGAGAGTGGCGACGATGTCCGCCTCCGGCACGGTCTTGATGACCTCGCCCTTCACGAAGATCTGGCCCTTGCCGTTGCCCGAAGCCACGCCGAGATCGGCCTCGCGAGCCTCACCTGGACCGTTGACGACGCAGCCCATCACCGCGACCCGCAGGGGAACGGTCATGTCCTTGAGGCCTTCGGTGACGTTCTCGGCGAGCGTGTACACGTCGACCTGTGCGCGACCGCACGAGGGGCATGAGACGATCTCGAGCTTGCGCTCGCGGAGGTTGAGCGACTGCAGGATCTGGTGGCCGACCTTGACCTCTTCCGCCGGCGGTGCGGAGAGAGATACCCGGATCGTGTCGCCGATCCCCTCGCCGAGGAGGATGCCGAAGGCGGTGGCGCTCTTGATCGTTCCCTGGAAGGCGGGTCCGGCCTCGGTCACTCCGAGGTGCAGCGGCCAGTCGCCCCGCTCCGCCAGCTGACGGTACGCCTTCACCATCACGATGGGGTCGTTGTGCTTGACCGAGATCTTGAAGTCGTGGAAGTCGTGCTCCTCGAACAGCGATGCCTCCCAGACGGCACTCTCCACGAGTGCCTCAGCGGTGGCCTTGCCGTACTTCGCCAGGATCCTGCGGTCCAGCGAGCCGGCGTTAACACCGATTCGCAGGGAGACACCGGCGGCCTTGGCGGCCTCCGCGATCTTCCCGACATTGCCGTCGAACTCGCGGATGTTGCCGGGGTTCACTCGCACCGCACCGCACCCGGCATCGATGGCCGTGTAGATGTAGCGCGGCTGGAAGTGGATGTCAGCGATCACCGGGATCTGGCTCTTCATCGCGATGATCTTCAGCGCATCGGCGTCATCCTGGTGCGGTACCGCGACACGCACGATCTCGCAACCCGACGCGGTGAGCTCGGCGATCTGCTGGAGCGTCCCGTTGATGTCCGTCGTCTTCGTGGTGGTCATCGACTGCACGCTGACGGGAGCGTCGCCGCCCACGAGAACCTTGCCCACCTTGATCTGCCGTGACTTACGGCGCGGGGCGAGGACTTCGGGGATCTTCGGCATTCCGAGGTTCACTGCTGGCACCCCTCAAGACTACGCCGCCAGGATGCATGTGGGCTGGACGGACGCACCTACCCTGGAGCCATGGCAGTCATCCTCCTCACCGGCTTCGAACCGTTCGACGGCGCCGAGCGCAATCCGTCGGCGGATGCGGTGAACGCGGTCGCGGTCGACTACGAGGGACCGCACGAGCTCGTCATCGCGACTCTTCCTGTCGCATTCGAGTCATCCGCCCAGCGGCTTCGCGCCCTCATCGCCCGACACGCACCGGACGTCGTCATCTGCACCGGGCTCGCCGGCGGAAGCGCCCACGTCGCGGTGGAGCGCATCGGCGTGAATCTGATGGACGCGCGCATCCCCGACAACGACGGCGCCCAGCCGATCGACGTTCCCAGCGAGGCGGGCGGTCCCGAAGCGCGGTTCTCGACACTTCCCGTCAAGCATCTGGTGCAGGTCATCGACGCGGCGGGCATCCCTGCCCGGTCCTCGCTGTCCGCCGGCAGCTACGTCTGCAATCACGTGTTGTACACCGTGCTGGGGGCGGTGCGCCCCGACGCCGTCGCCGGGTTCGTGCATCTTATCTTCCCTGGTCGACGGAGACCGCGCCGTCCGGCTCTCCTCATCTGAGCGAGGAGCAGCTGGCTCGCGCCGTGCGCCTGGTCGTCGATCACGCCCTCGATGCCGAGACGAAGGAGCCGGGCGGCAGCATCTGGTGACGTCATGCCGCGCGGGTCATCGCGGCCGATGTGGTAGTTTCGGCCCCATGCTCGCGAACTTCACCTGGTGGCCCGCCTTCTAGGCGGTGTGTTCGCGTTCCCACGAATTCAGACCGCCCCCGGGGCGGTCTTTTCGTTGCGCCGAGCCGGAGCACAGCACAGGAGATACTCATGACCCTCTCGCGACTCGCCGAGCTCCGCGCCGATCCGACCGCGTCCTTCGTCCTCATCGCCCGCGATGGAGCCGACACCGTCGAGCTGCTCAGCGGCGACGTGCGGGATGTCGACCTGCTCGCCGACATCCCCCTCGCCGTCGACGGCACGCCTCGTGAGGTGTTCGCGATGGTCCCCTACCGCCAGGTTCGCGAGCGCGGCTTCGTCGCCCAGGACGACGCCGCACCGCTGCGGTGCGTGGTCGTCGACGAGCACCTGCACCTTCCGACCGCCGAGCTCCTCTCCGCGCTGCCGAGTGAGCCGGTCGCCTTGCACGACGAGGGCTTCGACATCGCCGACGCAGAGTATGCGGCGATCGTCGAGAACGTCATCGCGGACGAGATCGGCCGCGGAGAGGGCGCGAACTTCGTCATCCGCAGGGACTTCACCGCGAATGTCGACGTCGATGACCGGACGGCGGCCCTGACCTGGTTCCGTGCGCTGCTCACACACGAGCGCGGTGCGTACTGGACCTTCGCGGTCTTCACCCCCGGTCACATCGCCGTCGGCGCCAGTCCCGAAGCGCATGTGGTCGCCCAGGGCGGCATCGTCACCATGAACCCGATCTCCGGAACCTTCCGTCACCCGGCGGGTGGGGCGACGAAGGAGACGCTGGTCGACTTCCTCGCCTCCACGAAGGAGACCGAGGAGCTGTTCATGGTCGTGGACGAGGAGCTCAAGATGATGAGCGCCGTCTGCTCCGACGGAGGACGGATCACCGGTCCGCACCTCAAGGAGATGTCGCGGCTCACGCACACGGAGTACATGCTCCGCGGACGCAGCACGCTCGACCCCCGCGACATCCTGCGCGAGACCATGTTCGCTCCCACGGTCACCGGCTCGCCCATGCAGAACGCCTGCGCTGTGATCCGTCGTCACGAGCAGAAGCCGCGAGGCTACTACTCGGGTGTCGCGGCGCTGTTCTCCCCGAACGCGGACGGCGGCCATGACCTGGACGCCCCCATCCTCATCCGCACCGTGTATCTCCAGGACGGCGCGCTCAGCGTGCCTGTCGGAGCCACGCTGGTCCGACACTCGGACCCCATGGGCGAGGTGTCCGAGACGCACGGCAAGGCCGCGGGTGTGCTCGGTGCCATCGGGGCGATCGACCGCGATCATGTGGCCGAGGCTCGCAGCGATGCGGACGCTCCCGGTGACGCGCACGCCCTCGCCGACGACCCGACCGTTGCCGAGCTGTTGGAATCACGAAACGCGCGCCTGGCCGAGTTCTGGCTCAACCCGCAGGGCGAGGAATTCACCGGTCCGTTCGCCGGACGCTCCGCCGTCGTCGTCGACGCGGAGGACCGCTTCACCACCATGCTCGCGCACCAGCTCCGTCATCTCGGACTCGCCGTGAAGATCGTGCCCTGGAATGACGCACAGGATGCCGACCTGGATGCCGCCGACCTGGTCGTCGCGGGCCCCGGCCCCGGTGACCCGCGGGATGCGCAGAGCGCCCGCATCGCCAGGATGCGCGACGTCGTCACCCGTCGCCTCGACTCCGGCATGCCGCTGCTCGCCGTGTGCTTGAGCCACCAGATCCTCGCCGACCGCCTCGGCATCGCCCTGACTCCTCTCGACGCACCGCACCAGGGGCTGCAGAAGTCGGTCCCGGTGTTCGGCGAAGACGCATCGATCGGCTTCTACAACACCTTCACCGCGCGTGTCGCCCCGGGCACGAGCGCGGTCGGCGACGCCGAAGTGTCCGCAGACGCGGATTCGGGCGATGTCTACGCGCTCCGAGGAGACCGTTTCGCCTCCGTGCAGGGGCATCTCGAGTCGATCCTCTCGCGAGACGGCATCCGGACGCTCGAACGCCTCGTGACCCACGCCCTCGCCTGAGGCTGACGGTCGCGGGCTGTCCGCTGCCAGCGTGTCGGCACTGTCGGCATGTCCGCCGCGGCAAGGCCGAGGTCCAACGCGCCGGGAAGAGACACCCCGAAGGAATCAGCCGAGCAGGTTCACCGGGTTGAAGAGGTCGGCGACCAGGAGCAGGGCACCCATCGCGATCAGGGCCACGGCGACCACCACGGTGAGCGGTACGAGCTTGGTCGCGTCGACGGGTGCCGGCGGGGGCCGACGGAAGAGCTTGGCCCATGCGCGCTTGATCCCGTCCCACAGCGCGACCACGATGTGGCCGCCGTCGAGCGGGAGCAGCGGGATCAGGTTGAACACGAACAGCGCGATGTTCAGCGAGCCCAGCAGCCCGAGCAGGAACGCGAAGCGGTTGAGGATCGGCGCATCGGTCGCGGCGACCTCGCCGGCGAGGCGACCGACGCCGACCACGCTCAGCGGGCCGTTCGGATCGCGTTCACCGCCGGTCACGAGGGACACGCCGACATCCCAGAGACGCACAGGGAGCGTGACGATCATCGATGCGACGCGCGCCGTGCTGTCCGCAGCCATCTCCGGCCCCGCGGTCAACGGCTGCTGCACGTATCCCATCTGCGCGCCCATGCCGACGTAGCCGACCTCCTTGACCACGGGCTTGCCTGCGTCGTCCAGGATCGGCTGGCCACTCGCATCCGTGATCGTGCGTTCCGCGGCGATCGGCGTGAGATTCAGCGACTTCTCGGCTCCGTCGCGCCGCACGACCATGTCGATCGTCTCACCCGGGGACGCCTGCACGATCGCGGTGGCCTCGGCGAAGGTCGACACCGGCTTCCCGTCGACCGACACGATCACGTCGCCCGGTCTGATGCCGGCTTCCGCTGCCGGAGACGCGGGATCATCCGGCGTGCACTCGGTCGCTGTGGAACCCGCCGGGACCACGCACTCGGTGACTGAAGCGATCGTGGTCGTCCCCTGCTGCACACCGATGCCGGACAGCAGCACGGTGAAGATCACCGTCGCGAGCACGAGATTCATGGCGGGCCCGCCGAGCATGACGACGACGCGCTTCCACACCGGCAGCCGGTAGAAGACGCGGTCTTCGGCGCCTTCTGCGATGGTCTCGTCGTTGGCACTGCGAGCATCTTGGATCAAAGAGCGGAAGACGCCCGACGCCGGACCGGAGTTCTTCGATGCCGGATACATGCCCGACATCGAGATGAAGCCCCCCAGAGGCAGCAGCTTGAAACCGTACTCGGTCTCGCCGATGCGCTTGGACCACAGCCGCGGCCCGAAGCCGATCATGTACTGGCCGACGCGCACGCCGAAGAGCTTCGCGGGGACGAGGTGCCCGACCTCATGCAGGCCGATCGACAGCCCGAGGCCGATCAGCATGAAGAGGATGCCGGCCAGATAGAGCAGGAATTCCACGTGCCAACGTTAGTGCCCCCAGCTAGGAATCCGCCCGGCGCTGCGGCACGACTAGGCTGTCAGCGTGAATGCCCGGCAGCTGCGACTCGTGCGTGCTGCCGCCGTCTCCTCCGTGGCGACACTGCTCGCGGCGCTGTCCCACACGCTCGGGGGCGGTGCGGCTCCGCATGTGCTGCTGATCGTCGCGGTCACGAGCCTGATCACCCCGCTCGCGGCTCTCCTGGTCGGAGTCCGACAGTCACGCGCCAGGGTGGCCCTCGCCGTGTTCCTCGGGCAAGCCGCCTTCCACGTCGTGTTCCAGGTGCTGGGCTCGCCCACCGTGGCGGCGCCGATCGCCGGCGGTGGACACGCCCATCACCTCGACCTCTCCCTCCTCGCATCGCCGTCCCCTGCTGCGGCCCCCGGCGCGCTCATGCTCTCGGCGCACCTCGTCGCGGCTGTGTTGACCACGCTGCTGGTGTGGCACGGCGAGGCGATCGTCCGGGTGGTCGTGCGCTGGGTCGATGCCCTCCTCCGACGTGCGTCCGCAGTGGTGCCCGCGCTACACCGCCGTCCGGCGCGTCTGCGCTCGATGGTCTTCTCGCCGTTCGACGCCGCGGTCTCGTCCGCTCTGCCGCGACGCGGACCCCCTGCTCTCCTGCGCGACTGATCCGTCGCACTCGAACACGCCACCCGGACACGCGTGGCATCCCTTTCGCGGAGACGCGCCATCGGCGTGCCCGCACATCGATCAGGAGATCTCATGACCCGCAACACCCGTACCCACCGTCTGCGCCTCGCCACCACCGGCCTCGTCGGCGGCCTTGCCCTTGCCGTCACCGCACCCCTCATGGCCGGAGCGCACGTCGGGGTCAGCCCCGACGAGCTCGCCGCCGGGGACCACGGCGTCCTCACGTTCTCGTTCTCGCACGGCTGTGAGAACTCGCCGACGACCGCGCTGCGCATCACGATGCCAGAGGGTCTCGCGTCCGTCTCACCGACCATGGACTCCGACTGGGACATCCAGGTCGAACGGGGCGACGACGGTCTCGTCAGCGCTGTCACCTACACCGCGGTCGCGCCCGTTCCCACGGATCTCCGCGGCGCAGTGAGCATGGGCGTCGGACTGGATGAGGACACACCGGAAACTCTGGCGTTCCCCGTCGTGCAGACGTGCGTCGAGGGTGCCACCGAGTGGACGCAGCTCGCCGAGAACGGCGAAGATCCGCACAGCCTCGATGCGCCGGCGCCGGTCGTCTCGGTGACCGCTGCCGCAGCGGACGGACACGGTGAGCACGCCGGATCCGATGCCGCGGCGGAGGCCTCGAGCCCGGCCACGGCGTCCGACCCCCTGGGCGTGGCGCTCGGAGCCGGAGGGCTGCTTGCCGGCTTCGCCGGACTGGTCGTCGCGATCGTCGCCTACCGCCGTCGCGCCTGACCGTGGGAGCGGCCTCTCGTGCTCCGGGGTCCGGCGCGCGAGAGGCCGCTCGCGAGGGGTTCTCACCCCGGTCATGAGATCATTGATGCGCCATGTCGATTGAACAACAACCGAGCCTGCCTCCCGTGCTCCGCCCCGCGAACCCGCCCCGGCGTGAGCTGTCCGAACTCGCCTCCCGCTTCGCCCGCACCGTCCGCGGCGATGTCGACGGCGTGGCCCTCACCGGCATCACCCTCGCCACCGCGGATCTGCGCCCCGGCGAGGCGTTCGTCGCGATCCAGGGCGTCAACCGGCACGGCGCGGACTTCGCCGCGACCGCCGCCGAGAAGGGCGCCGTCGCCGTCATCACCGACGAGGCCGGAGCGGTCATCGCGGAGTCCGCCGGCCTCCCGATCCTCGTGGTCGACGATCCTCGCGCCGTCCTCGGCGACCTCAGCGCCTGGGTCTACGGCACCGGCGCGGACGATCCGCTTCCTCTGCTGTTCGCGACGACCGGGACCAACGGGAAGACCAGCGTCTCCCACCTGCTCGAGGGCATCCTCGACCAGATCGGCGTCGTCACCGGACTCTCCTCCACTGCGGAGCGCCACATCGCCGGCGAGGTCATCGTGTCGCGCCTGACCACCCCCGAGGCCTCCGAGATGCATGCACTGCTCGCTCTCATGCGGGAGCGAGCAGTCGAGGCCGTCGCCGTCGAGGTCAGCGCGCAGGCTCTCTCCCGTCACCGCGTCGACGGCATCCTGTTCGATGTCGCCGGATTCACCAACCTCAGCCACGACCATCTCGACGACTACGCGGACATGGAGGAGTACTTCGAGGCGAAGCTGCCGCTCTTCCGTCCCGACCGCGCCAAGCGGGGCGTCATCTGCCTCGACTCGCCGTCGGGAGCGATCGTCGTCGAACGTTCCGAGATCCCCATCGTCACGGTGGGCACTCCGTCGATCGCCGCCGACCCCGAGGCTGCCCGCGCCGCGGGCTGGGTCGTCGTCATCGACGACGAGCGTGCGGCCGGAACCACGTTCACGATGACCGGTCCGGCCGGCTCGCTCACGACGACCGTCCCGGTGATCGGTCCGCACATGGCCGCCAATGCGGCTCTGGCGATCGTGATGCTCCTCGAGGGCGGCTATGCCTGGGATCGCATCACCGAGGCCCTGACCCGCGACGGCGGCATCCGCGCCTATCTGCCAGGACGCACGCAACTGGTCTCCGGCGACACGGGCCCCGCGGTCTTCGTCGACTTCGGCCACTCCCCCGACGCGTTCGAGAAGACACTCGCCGCCGTCCGCCGCGTGACTCCCGGCAAGGTGCTGATGCTGTTCGGTGCCGATGGCGACCGGGACGCGAGCAAGCGGTTCGACATGGCGCGCACAGCCGTGGAGGGCAGCGACATCCTCGTCGTCACCGACCACCACCCCCGCTTCGAGGACCCCGCATCCATCCGGGCCACTCTCATCGACGGTGCACGCCGCGCGCGACCGGACGCTGAGATCCATGAGGCCTCACCGCCGGAGGACGCCATCGTCACCGCCGTCGGCCTGGTCGGCGACGGCGACGCCATACTCTGGGCGGGACCGGGACATCAGGACTACCGCGACATCCGCGGTGTCCGCACTCCCTACTCCGCACGCGAGCTCGCCCGTCGTGCGCTCCGCGCGGCCGGGTGGCCCGTTCCCGACTCCCGCTGGCCCGTCCCCTACCCCGACGAAGACTGATCGAGATCACCGGGGCGCACCCGCGCTCCGGTACCGGCGTGCAGGACGATGCGACGAGGATGCCCCGGCGGTCAGGCCGCAGCGATCATCCGGTCCGCCGTCGCGCGCGCCCAGGCCTCCGCCTCGGCGAGCGTCTCGACGGTGAGCACATCGGGCGCGTCATGCGCGTCGACGACGCGGGCGATGGTGTCGACGATCCCGAGGAACGAGAGCCGGCCCTCGTGGAAGGCGTCGACAGCCTGTTCGTTCGCCGCGTTGTAGACCGCGGGGAACGTGCCGCCGGCGCGTCCGACCGACTTCGCGAGAGCGACGGACGGGAAGGCCTCGCCGTCGAGCGGTTCGAACGTCCATGAGGTCGCAGCGGACCAGTCAAGCGGTCGCCCTACGCCTCCGACGCGGTGCGGCCAGTCCAGACCGAGCGAGATGGGCAGACGCATGTCGGGCGGTGAGGCCTGTGCGATGGTGGACCCGTCGATGAACTCCACCATCGAGTGCACGATCGACTGCGGGTGGACCACGACCTCGATGTCGTCGTAGGCGATGTCGAAGAGCAGATGCGCCTCGATCACCTCGAGCCCCTTGTTCACCAGGGTCGCGGAGTTCGTCGTGACCATGCGTCCCATGTCCCATGTCGGATGCGCGAGCGCCTCCGACGGAGTCACCTGGGTCAGCTCGCCACGGCTGCGTCCTCGGAACGGGCCGCCGGACGCGGTGACGACGAGACGGCGCACTTCGGCATGAGTGCCCGCGAGCAGAGCCTGCGCGAGGGCCGAGTGCTCGGAGTCCACCGGGACGATCTGTCCGGGGGCAGCGGCGGCGAGCACCAGGTCGCCACCGACGATGAGGGATTCCTTGTTCGCGAGGGCGAGAGTGCGGCCCGCCTTCAAGGCGGCGAGCGTCGGCCCGAGTCCGATCGAGCCCGTGATGGCGTTGAGCACAACATCGGCTTCGACGTCACGGACGAGCTGCTCCGCCTCGACAGCACCGAGAGCGGTGGATTCGACCTGGAACTGCGCGGCCTGCTCCTCCAGCAACTCGGCGTTGGAACCAGCGGCGAGACCGACCAGCTCGAAGCGACGAGGATTGGCACGGATCACATCCAGTGCCTGGGTGCCGATGGAGCCGGTGGAGCCGAGGACGATGACGCGACGCATACCGCCAGCCTAGGTCACGCCCGCGGCTCCGCAGCGGCTACTGCTGAGCCTGAACCGGTGTCGTCGCGAGGATGTCGACGACGAACACGAGGCTCTCCTTCTGCAGTTCGTGTCCCTCGCTCGCGCCGTACCCGTCGGAGGGCGGCATGACGACGACGACCTGCGAGCCGACCTTCTGGCCCTCGAGGGCCTTCTGGAAGCCCGCGACGACGCCCGTGGTCTGGAACTGCGTCGGAGCGGCATCGCGGCTCCAGCTGGAGTCGAACTCCTTGCCGTCGGACCACTTCACGCCCAGGTACTGCACGACGACGAGGTCGCCCGTGCCCACGGTCGCGCCATCGCCCTGCTTGAGGACGGCGACCTTCGTCTCGGTCGGCGCGTCGCCGTCCGGGATCGTGACGGTCGGAACGCCCTTGTCGTCGAGCTTCACCGTCGGCATGCCGGGCGTCGGGTCGACCGGGGTGCCCGTGGCCACCTCCGGCAGCTTCTCGACCGCCTCCGCATAGACGACCTTGTTCGTGCCGCCGTCACCGAAGACCTTGCCGGGCAGCGCGAGCACCACCTGTGTGCCGAGCGGCTGGCACTCGAGCGCGGCGATGAAGAGCGACGCGCTGTTCTGGTCGAGGAGGACGGAGGCCTCGCCGCCTTCGTTCCGGGCGGAGGAGTCGACCACCTCGCCGGTCGCGGCATCCACGATCTGGAACTTCACGCCTACGAGATCGTTCGCGAGCACCTCATCGCCATCACCCTTGGCCACGATGGTCCGTTCCACGTCAGCGAAGGCGGCATCGGCGGGGACGGTGATCTTCGCGTCGAGACCTTCGCCATCGACCGTCACCGCATCCGACGTCTCTCCGGGCTGCGCGTTCAGCAGACACCCGCTCGACGCGGACGGCGAAGGGGTGCCCGAGCTCTCGGGCGCACCGCCACCGGCACAGCCGGCCAGCAGGAGGGTCGCCGCAGCGACAGTGGACAGGACGAGGAGCGGACGCTTGCGCACAGTGAGACCTCAGGATCGCGGGCGGGAACCTCCATCCTGCCTCATACCCCTTTGCCCGCGCTGGGAGGCGCGGCGCAAGTCTTCATTCCCACGCCGGCATGGATCCGGGAGTAATCTGCTCTGATGACCTCTGAGCAGTCCGTCGAGCCCGAAGCCTCGTCAGAAGAGGAATCCTCACCCGAGACGACTGCGAAGCCCCGTCACGCCGGGTTCGCCTACACCCTGGGGCGGAGCCTCATCACCCCGCTCGCTCGTCTGGTCTATCGGCCGCGGATCGAGGGGCGAGAGAACGTGCCGCTCGAAGGCCCCGTGATCTTCGCGAGCAACCACCTCTCGTTCATCGACTCGATAGCGATCCCGGTGGCCGCGCCCCGCCCCGTGCACTTCCTGGCGAAGTCGGCGTACTTCGAGGGCACCGGCTTCAAGGGCTGGATGAGCAAGACCTTCTTCGAGTCGATCGGCGCGATCCCCGTGCGCCGGGGAGCGGGAAAGGCCGCGCTCGATGCCCTCGACCTCCAGCGCCAGCTCCTCGATGAGGGCCTGGCCGTCGCCCTGTACCCCGAGGGCACCCGCTCCACCGACGGTCGTCTGTACAAGGGCCGCACCGGAGTCGCGTTCCTCGCGCTGCAGACGGGCGCTCCGGTGGTCCCGGTCGGACTCATCGGCACCGACAAGGTGATGCCGGTCGGAGCGAAGATGCCGACCCTCAAGGAGCGCATCACGGTGCGCTTCGGCGAGCCGCTCGACCTCTCGCCGCACGGCCCGGCCACCAGCGGGCGCGCTCGGCGCCTCGCGACCGACCAGATCATGGCCGCGATCCACGGCCTCTCCGGCCAGGAGCTCGCGGGTGCGTACAACGAGGCTCCCGCGCAGGGAACCATCGAGAAGATCAAGCAGGCTCTTCCGCACGAGCGTCGCTGACCGTCCCGTCGTCGCGATCGCGGCGCGGCTCAGGAGAGAGCGCTGACCCTCGCCTCGTGACGCACGGGGAAGTTCATCGAGTTCGCGATGAAACACCATTCGTTCGCCTGGGTGTGGGCGCGTTCCGCAGCCTCGATCATCGACTCCTCGGCGACGACGACCTCAGGATGCAGCATCACCTCGACGAACGATCCTCCGCCCGCTCCGTCCTCGCGCATCATTCCTGTCGCCCGGTCGCGATAGGACACCACCACGACGCCGGCCGTGACACACGCGTGGAGGTAAGACAGCAGGTGACACTCGGAGAGCGACGCGAGCAGCAGGTCCTCCGGATTCCAGCGTGACGCGTCGCCGCGGAAGGGCTTGTCCGCGGAGGCGAGGAGATCGGGCTTGCCCTCGATCTCGATCGTCACATCGCGTCGGTAGTCGCGGTATCCCGTTGTCCCGGCACCGGTGTTGCCGGTCCAGGTCGATGTGAGCGCATAGCGGTGTTCGCCGAGAGTGCGAGGACTGGTCTCTGCCATGCGACCAGTCTGTCAGGCTCGTCCGACGCGACGCGAGCAGCCTCGCACGCCGAGCTAGAGTTGACGGGTGCTGGAGACTCTCACCGTTCAGGATTCCGTGGAACTCGCCGTCGTCGAGCGGAGCGGATTCGTCGAATCCCGCCACGCCGGCGCGGCCGTCGTCCTCTCCCCCGACGGCGACATCGTCGCCCGACACGGCAACGCCGACGCCCTGATCCTGCCGCGTTCGAGCCTCAAGCCGCTGCAGGCGATCGCCTGCGTCACGGCGGGCGCCGTCCTCGAGGGCGAACAGCTCGCGCTCTCGACGGCGAGCCATGTCGGCACCGATCGGCATGCGTCCGTGGTGCGCGACATCCTCACAGAGGGCGGACTGACAGAGGACGACCTGGGCTGCCCCGCGTCGTGGCCGAGCGACTCCTCGACGCGCGATGAACTCGTGCGCGAGCACGGTGAGCCCACGCGCGTGCGCATGAACTGCTCGGGCAAGCACGCCGCGATGCTCCGCGCCTGTGTCGCGACCGGCTGGCCCACCGCCGGCTACCTCGACCCCGCCCACCCGTTGCAGCAGCACATCAGGGACGTCGTCGAGCGCCTCACGGGTGAGAAGATCGCGCACACCGCGATCGACGGGTGCGGCGCGCCCGTACATGCGACGACCCTGACCGGTCTCGCACGCGCGATCCATCGGATCGGAACGGCGTCCGACCGCTCGCCGTTCGCCCTGCATCGAGTCGCCGGTTCCCTGGTTCGCGCTGTACGGGAGAACCCGTGGACGATCGAGGGCCCGGGTCGCCCTGACACGATCGCGACGGAGAAGCTGGGCGTGTTCACGAAGCACGGCGCCGAGGGCGTCATGGTCATGGTCGCCCCGAACGGGACGACGGTGGCTCTGAAGATGCTCGACGGCGCGACTCGTGCCTCGACGATCGTGGCCGCCACCCTCCTGGCGCGCGCGGGCGGTCTGACCGATGCGGATGTGGCCGCCCTCGGCGAGGCTCTCCCCCTCACTGTGCTCGGCGGCGGCGCCGACGTCGGTGCCATCCGCCCCGGTGCGGGCATCTGACCGGGAGCCCCACCTCCGACCTCCCAGAGCTCCTCACGGCGACAGCTCGGCCACGTGCACTCTTCGTGGCAGTTCAGCCCCGATCACGGACCACGCTCGACCCGCATGCGGACGGGCGTACGGGGGCAACTCGCGGGCGCCGATCAACTGGCGGAGATCAGCCGGACGCTCGCAGCGGATGAGGACCTCGCCCAGGGATCGCACCCGTTGCCAGAGTGTCCAGTTCCGCTGCCAAGCCTCCGCATCGCCCACCACGACGCACGGCCGATCCGTCTCCGCCGGCTCCGCCCCCGGTTCCCTCACCTCGCAGTCCGGATGCGCGCGACGCAGACGGGCGATGACCTCCTGAGCCCCGGCGGTGACGATCGCTGTGAGCGCGGACGTCGGCCGCCACACCGCTGCCGTCTGGTCCGTGGGCCGATGGGACTCCGTTTCGTCGGCCCACGCCAGCTGAACCTCCTGATCGCCGATCCTCGCGCGCCCCGGAGCACGATCACGAAGGAATCCGGACGGCTCGCCTCCTGCCGCCAGATGCTCCAGCTTCGTCGACATACGCAGCAGCGCGCGACGCGGCAGGAGATCGAGCATACGTCCCCAGGCGCCGCTCGCCCTGGCCGCGGTCACCACGAAGGTCGTGCCGTGGGCCGTGCGAAGCACCTGCTCCCAGCGCTGGACGAGCTGATGGCCGTACTCCGGCGGCAGGCTCCCCACCAGCACATCGACATCGTCGCAGAGAACCACGGTCGGAGGTCGCCGGCTGCCGTCCGCCCATGCGGAGAGCAGATCCCACGCCTCCTCGGCATCGCCGGACATCCATGAGGTGTCATCGCACTGGGCTGCCACAGTCCTCAGCAGTGTGGTTCGGCCGGAGCCGGGCCCGCCCAGAACCGCGATCCCCCGTTCGCGCCCGCATTGCAGGAGAACCGGAGGTTGCGCCTGCCGGTCGGGGTCGTCAGCGCGTCCGATGACCACGGTGTCGGACCCCACGCCGGCCTCGCCGAGGAGCTCACCGAGTGGGAGAAGCGAGGGCAACGACGGCAGCCAGGGACTGGACGGCTGACCTCCTGCCGCCCATCGCTTCGCCACCTCTCGGAGGTCGGATGCCTCCGTCAGGGCGACCCGCAGAGCGAGGGCCTCCTGGTCCGTCGGTCTCCGCACCAGAGCGAGCCCCCGTGATCCCGGGTCCCCGGGGAGCGCTGCTGCCGCCTCGCTGCCGAGCATCAGCCGGCTGTCGGCAGCGTCGCTCACGCGGAGGCTGATGCGAAGGGGGCAGTTCGCCGCCAGGGCATCTCTGACCACACCGGAAGCTCGCTGCGTGCCGAGGATCAGATGCATGCCGAGCGCACGGCCACGGGCGGCGATATCGGTGAAGACCGCGCCCAGGTCGGCGTGCTCCGCGAGCAGCGCTGCGAACTCGTCGACGACGATCACCAGCCTCGGTATCGAGACCTCCCGCACATCGCGAGCACCCGCCGCCGCGAGCAGTGCCTCCCGTCGGCGGAGCTCCGCCGTGAGGCTGGAGACGCCACGTCGTGCCCCCGCGTCATCGAGATCCGTGATGACGGCGACGACATGCCGAAGTGCACGCAGCGGCTCGAACGCGGTGCCGCCCTTGAAGTCCGCGAGGACGAAGGTCACCCGGTCCGGCCCGTGTACCGATGCCATCGCGGCGACCCAGCTCACGAGCAGTTCACTCTTCCCCGTCCCCGTCATGCCGGTCACGAGCGCGTGAGGACCGTCGTCGACGATGTCGACCACGATGCTCCCCCGCTCGCCCCGGCCGATCGCCGCCGCCAGCCCTTCAACCTCGTGGGGTTGTTCGAGTTCGTGAAGCGCCACCGAATCGGGAGGCGCGCTTGCCTCGTCACCCCGGTGCGCGATCTCGCTGGACAGCACTTCGGCCTGCCTCGACGAGAGGAACTCGACGGCGACGGCTGTCGTCCCGCTCGCCGTACGCAGCGTTGCGAGACCCGGCTCCACGATGTCGATCACCGTCGTGACACCCTCCGGCACCTCCTCACCGGGAGCGGCTGTGCAGATCAGCGCGTCCGCGTCCGGTCTCTCCCCGGCGCAGGGCCCGACCCCCAGCCGGAACGCCCTGCGACGAGTCCGTCTCGCATGGGGCAGGCCGCCGAGTCCCCAGCCGACGAGATCGACCTCGAGGAGGTCGACGCCACCTGTCGGAACGAGCGAGAACTGCGCGGACCCGAAGCGTAGACACAGCTGCAGGATCAGAGCTCGCGCGGCGGCGGCCGTCAGCGGACCCGCTCCTCTGAGACAGATCCCTCCCCCCAAAGGCACGACGACGGGCGAGGCGTCGATGACACGGCATCGTTCGCGGAAGGCTCGTCCGCGCTCATCTTCGCCCCCGGTGCAACGGACCTCGCTCGCTGTCGGGCCCGAGCCGACGACGACCCAGGTCTCCTCATCGACGGGTTGCGTTCCTCGAAGCGGGGATCGCACGATGCAGGTCGCGGTGTCAGGGCGGCGCTGCCACAGCGCCCTGCGCTCCTCGCTGTGGCGGCGGACCAGCTCGGCCTCCGCCGTGGCCCACCCCTCCTCGATCTTCTGCTCTCCGCGTCGCCGCTCCCGACGCCGGAGGCGAGCCGCGTCCACCAGCGATGCCCCGATCATCAGGGGCCCCAGTGCCGCGAAGCACAGAGCCAGGAGCGAGCCCGAGATCGACCACAGCACCACGCCGGCGGCGATCGGCACGATAGCGGCCAGGAACGGCACAGGAGCGCGGTGATGTGGTGCCTGCGCGGACGGCAAGGCGATCGGGAGGGAATCCATGCCCTCGAGTCGATCGCATCGCAGGCCGTGGTCGAGCAGTCTCCACAGCCTCAGGACACTATTGAGCGGTGTCCTCGATCGGGGAGGAGGAGTCGTCCTCAGACGTTACCTGGACGATGATGAGCGTCACGTTGTCGCGACCGCCGTTCTCCAGGGCCGCCGCGAGCATCGCATCGACGGCCGCCCCCGGGTCGTCGTGCTCGCGGAGGAAGTGCTGGATCCCGTAGTCGGTGAGCTCCTTGGTGAGCCCGTCGGAGCAGACGACGAACCGGTCACCGGGTCGCACGTCGATGGAGACGTAGTCCGGCGCCGTGAGTTCGCTCGCTCCCACCGCGCGGGTGATGACGTTGCTGTAGGGGTGCCCTTCGGCTTCCTCCGGGCTGAGCTTGCCTGCCGTGATCAGTTCCTGCACGACCGAGTGATCCGTCGTGATCTGCACCAGCTTGTCGTCCCGAAGGAGGTAGACGCGGGAATCGCCGATGTTCAAGGCGATCCACTGGGCCTCGTCGCCCTCGGTATCGAGGTAGACGCCCGTGAGCGTGGTGCCCGTGCCCTCGTCGGTGGTCTCGGGGTGGTCGGCGATGTCGCCGACAGCCAGCTCGAGTGCGCTCTCGATCGACGGGCGATCGACCTTCCCCGACGAGACGATGGCCTGGAGGCGCGACACCGTGCTCTGACTCGCGATCTCGCCACCGGCATGGCCGCCCATGCCGTCTGCGACGATGAACAGCGGATAGTCGGCCAAGAAGGCGTCCTGGTTCGTCTCGCGACGGCGCCCCTGATCGGTGATACCGGACCAGGAGAGCAGCAGCGTGCGCTGCGCAACCGTGATCCGTTGCGTCTTCGTCTCAGCCACGTGCTGCCTCCGATGGGCCTGCGGCGGGTCGGACGGTCGCAGGATACTCACAACACATCGTAGTAGAAGTCACGTACACCGCGATCACGCTCGTGCGTCCGGAGCCGCCGACGAAGGCAGCGAGCCCGCGAGAACTGAGCCGAGAAGCAAGATGTGACCGGGGGTGCCTGCGCGGTACGGGGACGAAAGCATATCGTCCACGTTAGCGGGCGCTGCGGGTGGAGAACCAGCCGGAACAGCACAGAGCCCCCGACAGGAGTCGAGGGCTCTGTGCCAGACGATGCCATCTCGTCAGATGATCACGCCGGCGGCTGTGTGGGATCCGTGGGCGGAGTGGTGGGCGAAGCCGGCGGTGCGGCGGGCGGAGCCGTCGGGGGCGCAGGCGGCGTGGTCGGTGCCGCGGGCGGAGCCGACGGTGCCGCGGGCGGAGGGGTCGGTGCCGCGGGCGGGGTGGCCGGAGGGACCGGTGCGCCGGTTGCCGGTGCAGCAGGCGGCGCGTAACCGGGCTGTGCAGGCGGCGCGTAACCGGGCTGCGCCGGCGGGGCGTAGCCCTGCGGGCCGGGCTGAGCGTAGCCCTGGGGCGAACCGTAACCAGCGTTGGGAGCTGCAGCCGATGCCTGAGCGGGGATGCCGTCCCAGACCGTCCGGTCTCCGAGCAGGCCATTCGCTGCCCAGGACGCGGGCTGGATGGCCGGGTTCCACCGCGACTTGTCGAAGGCGTTGATACCGAGCCACACCGGCGGCAGGAAGAAGTAGAGCACGACCCAGACGGCGTCCTTCTGCAACTTCAGACCGACGCGCCATGCGGCGATCAGGTCGATGACGCGACCGGCGATGCCGACGAGCGGGAGGATCAGGAACCAGCCGAGGAACGGGATGATCGCCCCGACGATGCCGGCGCCCATGAGGTACAGGACGAGCCAGGGGCTCAGATCACCGAGCTTGTAGAAGATCATGGTGCTGTAGACCGGCACCCAGGCGCGCCACTTGCCCTGCACGCCTGCCTTCTCGAAGATCTTCATGTAGAACCACGAGTAGAGCGCGTAGATGGCGAGTGGCAGGATCGTGTAGACCAGGATCAACGCGACGACCGCGCCGCCTGACAGGCCGTCATAGCCGTAGTAGTCGTTCATGGTTCCCTCCAGAAGTTCATGATGGGTCATCATGCGCTGAACACACTAGCGCTTCCCGGGGTTTCCGCGCATGTCCCTTACGCCGTCGGGCGCGTTCGGGGGAATCTCTCCCGCGGAACGCGATCGCCCACGGTGAGCCGGTCACTCCTCGACGATCAGCTCCCAGACACCGTCGCCCTCACCGTCCCGGAAGACCAGCCCCCGACTGTCCGCCCACGCACGGAAGCCCCGAGCGGACGTGACGCGCGGTCGCTCCTCGGCGATCGCACGCACGAGCAAGCCCTTGGACTTCTTGTTGAAGTGATTGAGGGCTCTCCCCTGTTCCGTCACGACACGGACGTACGCAGAAGCGACCGAATCGGGCACGGGGCCCAACGCGGCATAGGCCTCGCTCCGCAGGTCGAGGATGAACGTGGGTGCGGATTCCGCCACAGCAGCGGATGTCGCGGTGGCCCAGTGGCGTCGAAGGGCAGGAAGCCCGGGAACCGACGTCCCCGCCGCGAGCCGGTACATGGGCACCTGATCCAGAGCACCGACAGGACCGAAGGGCGCACTGTGGATCAAGACATGCTCGCCGAGCCATCTGCGGGAGGCTGATGACAAGGATCGGGGATCGAGAGCATCGAACAGCACCCCCGTATAGCGATCGATCGCCGGCATCGTGGGCGCTGAGCGCAGCATCCGATTGTGCGCGATGTCGCCGCTCTGACGCTCACTCAACTTGAGCACCCGACGCGCAGTCTCCTCATCGGAGGCGAGCTCGATCAGCGCATCGATGACGGCAGTGCGATGCGCCGACAGAGACGGCAGCACGAGCGACTCGAGATCGAGTGGCGAACCGTCGCCACCCTCACGCTTGGTCTCGGACGGCGGGAGCAGGATCTTCATGAAACCTCGGTGGATACAGACGCGTCCGCCTCGGGACCCTTGAGGGTGCCGAGGCGGACGCGTGGAACAGATGCTGCTAGGCGATGAGAGCCGCGTTGCCGGCGACGATCGTCAGGGTGTCGCCCTCCATGGAGAGGAACCCGTCCTGAGCGTTGGCCAGCACCTTGGTGCCATCCGACTGGGTGATGCGAACCTGGCCCTCGGCGAGGATGGCCAGCACCGGCTCGTGGCCGGACATGAAGCCGATCTCACCCTCGACGGTCTTGGCGACCACGAGGCTCGCCTCTCCCGTCCAGACCTCCGCATCAGCGGAGACGAGGCTGACATGCAGCGCCATGGTCAGCCGTTCTCCTTCTGGATCTTCGCCCACTGCTCTTCCACGTCGGAGATGCCACCGACGTTGAAGAAGGCCTGCTCGGCCACGTGGTCGAAGTCACCGCGGGTGATCGCGTCGAACGACTCGATGGTCTCCTTCAGCGGGACGGTCGAACCCTCGACGCCCGTGAACTTCTTGGCCATGTAGGTGTTCTGCGAGAGGAACTGCTGGATGCGGCGCGCACGCGACACGACGATCTTGTCTTCCTCGGAGAGCTCGTCGACACCGAGGATGGCGATGATCTCCTGCAGCTCCTTGTTCTTCTGGAGGATCTGCTTGACGGTCGTCGCGACGCGGTAGTGGTCCTCGCCCAAGTAGCGGGGGTCCATGATGCGCGACGTCGAGGTCAGCGGGTCGATGGCCGGGTACAGACCCTTCGAGGCGATCTCACGAGAGAGCTCGGTCGTCGCGTCGAGGTGGGCGAACGTGGTCGCCGGAGCCGGGTCGGTGTAGTCATCGGCGGGCACGTAGATCGCCTGCAGCGAGGTGATCGAGTGGCCGCGCGTCGAGGTGATGCGCTCCTGGAGCACACCCATCTCGTCGGCGAGGTTCGGCTGGTAACCCACGGCGGAGGGCATGCGGCCCAGCAGCGTGGAGACCTCGGAACCGGCCTGCGTGAAGCGGAAGATGTTGTCGATGAAGAGCAGCACGTCCTGCTTCTGCACGTCACGGAAGTACTCCGCCATCGTCAGAGCCGACAGGGCGACGCGCAGACGCGTCCCCGGCGGCTCGTCCATCTGGCCGAAGACGAGGGCGGTCTTGTCGAAGACACCCGCTTCTTCCATCTCGTGGATCAGGTCGTTGCCCTCACGGGTACGCTCACCGACACCGGCGAACACCGACACACCACCGTGGTCCTGCGCGACGCGCTGGATCATCTCCTGGATCAGGACGGTCTTGCCGACACCGGCACCACCGAACAGACCGATCTTTCCACCCAGCACGTACGGGGTCAGGAGGTCGATCGACTTGATGCCGGTCTCGAACATCTGAGTCTTGGACTCGAGCTGGTCGAAGTTCGGCGCCTTGCGGTGGATGGGCCAGCGCTCGGTGACCTCGATCGTCTCACCGGGCTCGAGGTTCAGCACCTCGCCGATGACGTTGAACACCTTGCCCTTGGTGACGTCGCCGACGGGGACCGAGATGGCCTCGCCGGTGTCGCTGACTTCCTGGCCGCGGACGATGCCGTCGGTGGGGTTCAGCGCGATGGCGCGGACGAGGTCGTCGCCCAGGTGCTGAGCGACCTCGAGAGTGATCTCGGTGGACTCTTCGCCCATCGCGATGGTGGTCTTCAGCGCGTTGTAGATGTCGGGGATCGAGTCGTGCGGGAACTCGATGTCGACAACCGGACCGTTGACGCGTGCGACGCGCCCGACGACCGCGGTCGCCGGCTGGTCAGCCGGAGCGGTGAGGGTCATTTTCGTCTCTTTCCTGATGGTCTATTTGCTCGCGAGAGCGTCGGCCCCGCCGACGATCTCGGCGATCTGCTGCGTGATCTCCGCCTGACGCGCATTGTTGCGCAGACGGGTGTAGTCGGTGATGAGCTTGTCGGCGTTGTCGCTGGCCGACTTCATCGCCTTCTGCGTCGCTGCCTGCTTGGCGGCGGACGACTGCAGGAGAGCGTTGAAGACGCGGCTCTGGATGTACACCGGCAGGATCGCGTCGAGAACAGTCTCGGCGTCCGGCTCGAACTCGTACAGCGGGTAAACGGTGTTACCGGCTTCCGACTCATCGGCTTCCGTGATCTCCAGCGGGAGCAGACGCACGGACTCCGGCGACTGCGTCATCATGCTGACGAAACGGTTGTACACGAGGTGGATCTCATCGACGCCGCCGTCCTGTCCTCCACGGGAGAACGCTTCGAGCAGTGTCGCCGAGATCTCCTCGGCGGTGTGGAACGACGGGGTGTCCGTGTCGCCGGTCCACTCCGCGGCCGCAGCGATCCGTCGGAACTGGAAGTATCCGACGGCCTTGCGGCCGATGAGGTAGAACACCGGCTCCTTGCCCTGCTCGCGCATGAGCTCTGCCACCTCGAGACCCTCACGGAGGATCTGCGAGTTGAAGGCTCCGGCGAGACCGCGGTCCGAGGAGAAGATCACGACCGCGGAGCGGGTGATGTTCTCGGACTCGCGGGTCAGCGGGTGATCCACGTTCGAGTGCGTCGCGACGGCCGACACGGCCCTCGTCACGGCTCGCGCGAAGGGGGTGGACGCCTTGACGCGTGCCATCGCCTTCTGGATGCGCGAAGCCGCGATGAGTTCCATCGCCTTCGTGATCTTCTTGGTCGTCTGAGCAGAAGAGATCTTCTGCTTGTAGACCCGGAGTTGAGCGCCCATATCTCAGTACCTCACGCGATTACGCGCGACGACCCTTGACGATCTTCTCCTGGTTGACGTCCTCAGCCTCAGCTGCGGCGTGCTCCTCGTGACCGGGGGCGCCGATCGCGTGGCCCTTGCCACCCTGGAACTCCAGGACGAAGGCGTCCGTCTGCTTCTCGAGCTCTGCGACCGTGGCGTCATCGAGGACGTTGGTCTCACGCAGCGTGTCGAGAACCTTGGTGTTGCGACGCAGGTAGTCGAGCAGTTCGCGCTCGAACCGGAGCACGTCCTCGACCTCGACCGTGTCGAGCTTGCCGTTCGTTCCGGCCCAGATCGAGACGACCTGCTCCTCGACGGGGTACGGCGAGTACTGCGGCTGCTTGAGCAGCTCGGTCAGACGCGCACCGCGGGACAGCTGACGACGCGAAGCCGCGTCGAGGTCGGATGCGAACATCGCGAAGGCCTCGAGGGAGCGGTACTGCGCGAGCTCCAGCTTCAACGTTCCGGAGACCTTCTTGATCGACTTCACCTGCGCGTCGCCACCGACTCGCGACACCGAGATACCCACGTCGACCGCCGGACGCTGGTTGGCGTTGAAGAGGTCGGACTGCAGGAAGATCTGGCCGTCGGTGATCGAGATCACGTTGGTCGGGATGTACGCGGAGACGTCGTTCGCCTTGGTCTCGATGATCGGGAGTCCCGTCATGGAACCGGCGCCCAGCTCGTCGGACAGCTTCGCGCAACGCTCCAGCAGACGGGAGTGCAGGTAGAAGACGTCACCGGGGTATGCCTCGCGGCCCGGCGGACGACGCAGGAGGAGCGACACGGCACGGTAGGCCTCAGCCTGCTTCGACAGGTCGTCGAAGATGATGAGGACGTGCTTGCCGCCGTACATCCAGTGCTGGCCGATGGCTGAACCGGTGTACGGAGCCAGGTACTTGAAGCCGGCAGGGTCGGACGCGGGAGCGGCCACGATCGTGGTGTACTCCAGAGCGCCGGCCTCTTCGAGCGCGCCCTTCACCGAGGCGATGGTCGAGCCCTTCTGGCCGATCGCGACGTAGATGCAACGGACCTGCTTGTTGACGTCGCCGGACTCCCAGTTGGCCTTCTGGTTGATGATCGTGTCGATCGCGATGGCGGTCTTGCCGGTCTGGCGGTCACCGATGATCAGCTGACGCTGACCACGGCCGACCGGGATCATCGCGTCGATCGCCTTGATTCCGGTCTGCATCGGCTCGTGCACCGACTTGCGCTGCATGACGCCGGGCGCCTGGAGCTCGAGAGCGCGGACGCTCTCGGTCTCGATCGCGCCGAGTCCGTCGATCGGGTTGCCGAGCGGGTCGACCACGCGGCCGAGGTAACCGTCACCGACGGGGACCGAGAGGACCTCACCCGTGCGGGTTACCTCCTGGCCGGCCTCGATGCCGGTGAACTCGCCGAGGACGACGACACCGATCTCGTGCTCGTTCAGGCTCTGCGCGAGACCCTTGGTGCCGTCGGCGAAGACGACGAGCTCGTTCGCCATGACGCCGGGCAGTCCCTCGACGTGAGCGATGCCGTCCGCAGCGTCGACGACGGTGCCGACCTCGGTCGCACCGGCCGCGGTGGGCTCGTATGCGGCGGCGAAGTCCTTCAGCGCGTCACGGATGACGTCGGGGCTGATCGATAGTTCTGCCATTGTCTTCCCTTTGTATCTGGGTGCGCGGTTCCCCGCGCGAAGTCGTGTTAGCCCGCGAGCTTCTGGCGAAGGTCGGCGAGTCGTGCGGAGATGCTGCCGTCGATGACGTCATCGGCGATCTGCACACGCAGACCTCCGACCACGGCAGGGTCGATGACGACGTTGAGCGATACCTGACCGTCATAGCGACGCGAGAGCGACTCGCTCAGACGGTCACGCTGCGCATCGCTGAGGGCGGTGGCGGTGTACACGGTGGCGACGACGCGGCCGCGCTGGTTCGAGACGATGTTCATCGCCCTGTCCAGCAGACGACGAACGCGGCGCTCACGCGGCTGGCGTACCAGCGACGTGATGACCAGAGTCGCTGCGGTGCTGGTGGAGCCTTCGGCCAGGAGACGCTCGACGAGCGTGCTCTTGGCGTCTTCTCCCCCGACGCGGCTTCCCAGAGCGAGTTCCAGCTCAGGGTTGGCTGCGATCACCCGGGAGAACCCGAAGAGCTCGCCCTCGATGTCCGTGTCCGGCTCGGCGACCGCTGCGGCGCGGATCGCGAGCTCCTCGATACCGTCGACGAGCTCATCCGCGTTGGACCAGCGTTCTGCGACCACGGTCGACAGAACGTCCTTGGCGCCTGCGGAGAACCCGCCGAACACCGCGGCGACGACATTCTGTCGTGCCGCGGCGGGAGCGGAAGGATCAGCAAGCGCGCCGCTCAGCTGGGACGAGTCGCTCACGGCCCGGGCGGCGGCGAACAGCTCCCGCGCCGTGTCGAGAGTGATGTCCTTCGCTGCGGCAAGCGTCTTGATGGATGCCGCGAGTGCCTGAGTGGTCGCGCTGCCCATTACTGAGCCGCCTTCTCGGATGCCTCGAGCTCGGCGAGGAAGCGATCGACGACAGCGGTCGCGCGTGCGTCGTCGGAGAGCGTCTCGCCGACCACGCCACCGGCGAGGTCGAGGGCGAGCGAACCGACCTCGCTGCGGAGCGAGACGAGAGCGGTCTGACGCTCCGCCTCGATCTGCGTGTGCGCGGTGGCGGTGATGCGTGCGGCCTCGGTGGTCGCGGCGTCCTTCGCCTCGGCGACGATCTTCTTGCCGTCCTCACGGGCGGCCTCGCGGATCTCGCCGGCCTCGGTGCGCGCCTCAGCGAGCTGACGCGTGTACTCCTCGAGTGCCGCCTCCGCCTGCTTCTGCGCCTCGTCGGCCTTGGCGATGTTGCCCTCGATCGCGGCGGACCGCTCATCGAGCATCTTCGTCAGCTTGGGAAGGGCGACCTTCCACACGACGATCAAGATGATGAGGAACCACAGACCCGACCAGATGATGTCGTACCACGCGGGGATCAGCGGGTTGTTCGCCGCCTCACCCTCAGCCGCGAGGTTCGTGACAAGAGCGTTCAGCATCCTGTCTCCTTCAGAAGTCGGTTCGGATTACGGGAAGGGGATGAATCCGACGGCGATGCCGACGAATGCAAGCGCCTCGGTGAAGGCGATACCGATCCACATGAGGACCTGGAGACGGCCGGCCAGCTCGGGCTGACGAGCGACGCCCTCGATGGTCTTGCCGACGACGATACCCACGCCGATGGCCGGGCCGATGGCAGCGAGGCCGTAGCCGATCACCGCGAGGTTGCCGTTGATTTCAGCGAGAACCGTAGTTGCGTCCACGGGGTTTTTCCTTTCGTTGGGTGGGAAGGCTGATGCCTGCCCGCTCAGTGTCTAGTGGGCTTAGTGCTCTTCTGCGACCGCGAGCTGGATGTAGACCGCGGTGAGGACGGTGAAGACGTACGCCTGGAGGACGGCGACCAGAATCTCGAAGAGAGTGAAGGCGCCGCCGAAGGCGAGGGTTCCGACACCGAGCGCGGCCCAGCCGCCGCCTGCGGTGAAGAAGAAGAACTGGGTCGCTGCGAAGCAGAGGACCAGGATCATGTGGCCGACCACGAGGTTCATCAGCAGTCGCAGGGTGAGCGTCACCGGGCGGATGATGAAGGTCGAGATGAGCTCGATCGGGGTGACGATGAAGTACACCGGCCACGGGACACCGGCGGGGAAGAGCGAGTTCTTGAAGAAGTTCTTCGGGCTCTTCTTGATGCCGGCGTAGATGAACGTGACATAGCTGACCACGGCGAGCGTGAGCGGCACCGCGATGATGGCCGTTCCCGGCATGTTCAGGAACGGGATGATGCCGGTGATGTTCATGAACAGCGTCATGAAGAAGATCGTCATCAGGATCGGGAGGAACCGATCGCCGTCCTTGCGGCCGAGCAGGTCGTGGGCGATGCCGCCGCGCACGAAGCCCATGCCCATCTCCACCAGGCTCTGGAACCGGCCGGGGACGACCTTCATGCGGCGGGTACCGAGCCAGAGGATGAGGACCACGGCGATCACGGAGAGCAACTGGATCAGGTGGATCCGGTTCACCGGGATGGGGCCTACGTTGAAGAGGATCTCCGGAAAGAATTCATCGATCGAAGGGCCGTGGAACTCGCCGTCGGTGGCAAGTCGGGGGGTCAGGGTCGCAGCGATATTAAACAGCGCGGGCTCCAGCTTCGGGGCACCGGTCAGAACCGGGGCGACGATGGTCGGTGTGCTTCACAGCGCAAGCGCTCGCGGGCGAGCGGCGGGCACGTCTCAACACTATCAGAATCTGAGGGTCCCCTAAGACCGCTGGCCGCCCTCGACGGGGCCGCCGTCGATGTGATTGGCGTTGCCGGGGGCGCGATCTTCGGGAACCTCGGTCGGCAGCGTGGTGTCGCTGACGTGCGGCAGACGCATCTGCGTGAGCACAACGACGTCGATGACGAGCGACATCAGCACACCGGCCACGATCGAGAGGAAGAACACCATCGGCTGCAGCCAGGGCTGACCGGCGAGCAGGATCATCACCACGACGAAGACGCCCAGCTTGAGCAGCCAGCCGCCGAGCACGATCGCGAAGAACAGCTGCACGTAGAGCGGGTCTCCGAACCAGCGATTCGCGATGAGGATGCTGAGGCCGGTGATGCCGAGGAACACGGCCGCCAGCACGACGCCGAGCAGACCGCTGATGAGACCCTCGCCCTGGGCGACGAGGAAACCGACGCCGCCTGCGACGATCGCGAGCACGACGGTGGCGATCGCCGACCAGATCAGGGTCCGACGCAGGATCGGGGTGCTGGAAACGGGGCTCGGGCTCATCAGGACTCCACGGGTGTCGGATCGGGTTCGGCATCCGCAGCACTGCGGCGGGTGGGGCTCAAGGTGACGACGAGGCAGGCCGCGATGCCCAGGACGCCGAAGCCGACGCCGGGCAGGTACTGGCCTGGCCAGTCCTCCCGTGCGCCCACGTACATCATCAGGACCGCCAGGGAGACGACAGCCGTCCAGGCGTAGAAGATCAGCACGGCGTCGCGGTCCCGGTGGCCGAGATCGAGCATGCGGTGATGCAGGTGCTTGCGGTCGGGCGAGAAGGGCGAGCGTCCCGCGCTCATCCGCCGGAGCACCGCGAGGCCGAAGTCCAGCAGCGGCAGCAGCACCACGAGCAACGGGAGCAGGATCGGCAGGAACGCACCGACCAGCTGCGACCGGCCGAGACGCTCGGGGTCGAGGGCCGACGGGTCCATCTGGCCGGTGATCGCGATCGCGGACGTGGCCATGAGGAGGCCGATCACCAGTGCTCCCGAGTCGCCCATGAAGATCTTGGCCGGGCTCCAGTTCAAGGGCAGGAACCCGAGGCACGCACCGATGAGGACCGCCGCAAGGAACGTGGAGAGGTTGAAGTAGCTGGAGGCCCCGGAGTCGCGCGTGAAGATGTATGAGTAGGCGAAGAAGACGCCGTTGGAGATCAGGCACACACCGGCTACGAGGCCGTCGAGGCCGTCGATGAAGTTCACCGCGTTCATCACGATGACGATCGCGAACATCGTGATGGTGATGCTCAGCCAGCTGGACACGACGATGAGGTCGCCGAACGGCAGCGAGAGGATCTGCAGTCCGCCGCCGACCGTGATGACGCCGGCGGCGAGGAACTGCGCGCCCAGCTTGATCATCCAGTCGATGTCCCAGAGGTCGTCGACCACGCCGATGATCGCGATCAGAAGCGAGGCGCCGAGGATCGACCACATCGTCTGCGGGGGGATCCAGATGCTCTGGAAGAAGGGGTTCATCGCAGAGAAGCCGAAGGCCGCGGCGATGGCGAGGAAGATCGCGACGCCGCCCAGCCGGGGCTTGGGCGTGGTGTGCACGTCACGGTCGCGGATGGCGGGGTAGAGCTTGAACCGGAGGCTCACCTTCAACACCGCCCAGGTCAGCGCGAACGTGATCAGGGCGGTGAGGATGATCGTGAAGAGATACTGCTTCACGAATCCCCGTCCTGCTCCCGCGGGTGGTCGTGCCCGGTGTGCGCGTGCTCGGCGTGCTCCTGCCCGTCGTCCTCGGGCTCGAGCAGATCGCCGAGCACCTCATGCAGCTGCTCGCGCGTGACCGCGCCGTCACGGAGGATCCGCACCACGCCCTGGTCGGAGTCGGCGCCTCGACGCACCAGCGACGTCGCATCGACGATGGTGGACGCGATGCCGTCCTTGCTCAGTCCGTCCGCGAGGTACACCGCGACGCTGTCGCCGAGCATCTTCTCAGCGTCGTACGCGGAGATGGCAGCCGACTCCCCTGTGAGGTTCGCGCTGGAGACCGCCAGTGGTCCCGTCTCCGCGAGCAGTTCGAGGGCGACGCGGCCCTCCGGCATGCGCACCGCGACCGTGCCGAGGGTCTCCCCCAGGTCCCACACCAGCGACGGCTGGGCCGGCAGCACGATCGTGAGTCCCCCGGGCCAGAACGCCTCGACCAGACGCTCCACGGGCTCGGGAACCGACTCCGCGAGGGCGGCGAGGGTCTCCTTGGTGCCGATGAGAACGGGCGGCGGCTGGTCGCGGCCGCGCCCCTTCGCGTCGAGGAGCCTCTGCACCGCGGCCGGGGAGAAGGCATCGGCGGCGACACCGTACACCGTGTCTGTGGGGATGACGATGAGGTCGCCTCGGCCGATCGCCTGGCGCGCATTGCGCATGCCGGCGAGAAGCTGCGACTCGTCGCTGCAGTCGAAGATGGTTGACATGACGGTTCGATTCTATGCGGCGCGGCCGATGAGCACGCTCGGAGGTTGCTGATCAGGGGCGGAGCGCGGTCGTGGCGCGATCCCGCAGCGTCAGGTCGCGATGCGTCGCCGCCGCACGCCAGCCGTCGACGGTGAGGATCTCCCTGATCGATTCGCCCTGCAGCTCGCCGTGCTCGATGACGAGAAGCCCGCCGGGGCGCAGCAGACCGAGCGCGCGTCCGCTGAGCACGCGAACGATGTCGAGACCGTCCTCTCCGCCGTACAGCGCCATGGCCGGGTCGAAGAGTCGCACCTCCGGGTCGCGAGGTACGGCCGCGTCAGGGACGTACGGCGGGTTCGAGATGACCACGGACGCCGTGCCGTCGAGCTCGGGGAACGCGTCTCGCAGATCGGAGAGGACCAGCGTCAGGTTCTCCACTCCCTCCACGTTGCGAGTCGCCCACGCGTGGGCGTCTTCGGACAGTTCGGCGGCGAAGATCCGGGCGTGCGGGACCTCCGTGGCCATCGCGAGGGCGATGGCCCCGCTTCCGGTGCCGAGGTCGATGCCGATCGGGGCGGGTTCCGCGGAGTTCACCAGCGCGTCGATCGCGTATTGCGCGACGGTCTCGGTCTCCGGACGCGGCACGAAGACGCCGGGGCCGACGGCGAGTTCGAGGTGACGGAAGGGAGCGGTCCCGGTGATGTGCTGGAGGGGCTCGCGTGCGGCTCGACGGGCGACGACCGAGTCCAGCGCCACCGCATCGGCATCGTCGACACGGTCGCCGCGGACGATGGCGGCCTGCACCTCGCCGCGCCGCCTGCCGAGGACGTGCCCGGCGAGGAGCTCGGCATCGACCAGAGGATCGGGGACGCCGACGTCGGTCAGACGCTGGGCCGCCGCGCGGACGACCGCAGCAAGAGAGTTGTCGGACATGACTTCCAGCGTAGGGTGCGGGCGACCGTCACAAAGCCTCACCCATAGACCCCCTCCCCTAGGCTGGTCCCGCAGCGACCCCCGCACAGGAAGGCTCACCATGCCCGGCATCCACTCCGACATCACGACCGCTTTCGGCAACACCCCGCTCGTCCGGCTGAACCGGGTGACCGAGGGTCTCGGTGCGACCGTCCTCGCCAAGCTCGAGTACTACAACCCCGCCTCGAGCGTGAAGGATCGCATCGGCATCGCCATGATCAATGCCGCCGAGGCGTCGGGTGAGCTGCAGCCTGGCGGCACGATCGTGGAATCGACGAGCGGCAACACCGGTATCGCCCTCGCCATGGTCGGCGCGGCGCGCGGGTACCGTGTCATCCTCACGATGCCGGCCTCCATGTCGAAGGAGCGCCGCGTGCTGCTGAAGGCGTTCGGGGCACAGATCGTGCTCACCGACCCCACCAAGGGCATGAGCGGCGCGATCGAGGAGACCAAGCGCATCGTCGAGGAGACCCCTGGCGCGATCTGGATCCGCCAGTTCGAGAACGCCGCCAACCCGCAGATCCACCGCGAGACCACGGCGCAGGAGATCCTCCGCGACACGGACGGCGCCGTCGACATCCTGGTGGCAGGCGTCGGCACCGGAGGGACCGTCACCGGAACCGGACAGGCTCTGAAAGCCGCGAAGCCGGGCGTCCAGGTGATCGCCGTCGAGCCCAAGGACTCCCCCGTGCTGACCGAGGGACACCCCGGGCCGCACAAGATCCAGGGCATCGGCCCGAACTTCGTCCCGGACGTGCTCGACCGCGAGGTGCTGGACGAGATCCTCACCGCGGAGTTCGACGAGTCGATCCGCGTCGCCCGCGAGCTCGCCGCGAAGGAAGGTCTGCTCGTCGGCATGTCTTCCGGCGCAGCCGTCGCCGCCGCGCTGAAGGTGGCCGCCCGCCCCGAGAACGCCGGCAAGACGATCGTGGTCGTGATCCCGGACACCGGTGAGCGTTACCTGTCCACCGCACTGTTCGAGGATCTGCGCGAAGACTGAGGCCGTCGATGGGAATGATCGGGCGGATGCGCGAGGACATCGCCGCAGCTCGCCTCCGGGACCCGGCCGCGCGCAGCGCCGTCGAGGTCGCACTGCTGTACCCCGGGCTGCACGCGATCTGGGCGCACCGCGTATCCCACGCGCTCTGGCGGCGCCGGCTGCGTCTGCTCGCGCGAGCCGGGTCACAGGTCTCACGCTGGCTCACCGGGATCGAGATCCATCCCGGTGCACGCATCGGTCGCCGGTTCTTCATCGACCACGGGATGGGTGTCGTGATCGGCGAGACCGCCGTCGTGGGCGATGACGTGATGCTCTATCACGGTGTCACGCTCGGAGGACGCACACGCACCTCGGGCAAGCGGCATCCCACCCTCGAGAACGGCGTCGCCGTCGGAGCGGGGGCCAAGATCCTCGGACCCGTCACGATCGGCGCGGGGTCAGTGGTCGGCGCGAACGCGGTCGTGACCCGAGACGCCCCGGCGGACAGCATCCTCGTCGGCATTCCGGCGAAACCGCGTCACCGCACGGCCGGTGAGGACACCAGAGCGCTCCTCACCGCCCCGGACCACTACGCGATCTGACTCGCGTGCGCTAGCGGCGTTCTCCCTTGACCGACTCGACCTTCTTGCGGAGGAAGATCAGCGGGAGCAGCACACTTCCGAGGGCCGTGATCAACCACACGATGACCGAACCCAGCAGCCATCCGGTGAGGTCGGTGATGCGCAGACCACCGATCGGGAGCAGCACGACGATGATCAGCGAGATCAGCGTCGACACGATGCCGATGCCGCCCATGAGCACGGGTGCGTAGCGATTGGCGATCTTCATGACCCACGGCGAGAGCACGCTCTGCAGGATCGCGAAGATCAGGATGCAGATGACGAATCCCCACCACTTGTCCCACTCGATCTCGAAGCCGTCGAGCAGCAGGTCGGCGGCGATCAGGCCGAGGCCGGCGGACACCAGGTAGAGCAGGCCGCGGAAGAGGAATGTGATCACGGGCTGAGCATAGCGCCCCGGCTCCAGGAGAGCGGGGAGTGCGCTGTCCGCACTCCCCGCCGTCCGGTCACTGGGCCACGAAGAACGGGACCGCTCCGCTCAGGATGCCGACGCCGAGCATCACGAGCGAGACGATGGTCGCGCGCCACAGGACCTTGCGGTGGTGATCGCCCAGGTTCACGCTCGCGAGGGACACGAGCAGCAGGATCGCAGGCACGAGCGGACTCTGCAGGTGCACGGGCTGACCGGTGATCGACGCCCTCGCCATCTCCACGGGATCGATGCCGAAGTTGGCAGCGCTCTGGGCGAGCACCGGGAGGATGCCGAAGTAGAACGCGTCGTTCGACATGAAGAACGTGAACGGGATCGACAGGAGTCCGGTGATCGGTGCGAGGAACGGGCCGAGAGCAGGAGGAAGCACGTTCGTGATCCACGCGGCCATCGCGTCGACCATTCCGGTGCCGGTGAGCACGCCCACCAGGACACCGGCCGCGATCACCATTGAGACGACGCCCACGATGCTCGGTGCGTGCGCGACGATCTCGGAGGCCTGCTCCTTGATGCCCCGGAAGTTGATGACGAGGGCGAGCCCGGCCCCCACCATGAACACGTACGGCAGCGGCAGGATGTCGAGCACCAGCAGCACCATCACCGCGAGTGTGAGGGCGAGGTTGAACCAGATGAGCTTCGGTCGGAGCGTGGGGCGGGCGGGGTCCAGCATCGTGTCCGCCATGGCCGTGTCCGCGGGGTCGACGCTCGCAGCGGAGACCGGAGCATGGCCGCCGGCGACGACCACGAGGTTGCCGGTACGCAGCGACGCGCGCGCTCCGGGCTTCGGCTCCGCACCGCGGAAGATCTTCGGCACGGTCGACAGCGATCCGCCGTCGGCGCCGACGAGCAGGCCCTCCGAGTCCAGGCGCCCGAGGCGGCGACGCTCCTGCAGTCCGAGGATCCACGCGAACCCGAGAGTCACGACGATACCGGCGCCGAGCGCGGGCAGCATCGGCACGAAGATGTCTGTCGGCTGCACTCCGAGCGCTGTCGCGGCGCGCACGGTCGGCCCGCCCCAGGGAACGATGTTCAGCGTGCCGTTCATGAGGCCGGCGACGCACGTCAGCACCACGGGGCTCATCCCGAGCCGGAGGTAGATGGGGAGCATCGCCGACGTCGTGATGATGAAGGTCGTTGAACCGTCGCCGTCCAGGGAGACCGCGCCGGCGAGGATCGCGGTTCCGAGCACCACCTTCGCCGGGTCGTCTCCGAGCAGCCGCGTGATGAGGCGGATGAGTGGATCGAACAGCCCCACGTCGATCATGATGCCGAAGAACATGATCGCGAACATCAGCAGCGCCGCGGTCGGCGCCATCTTGCCGATCGAATCGAGGATCATGTCGCCGAGGCCGAGACCTGCGCCGGCGAAGAGCCCGAACGCGGTCGGAACCAGGATCAGCGCCACCATGGGAGTGAGACGCTTGGTCATGATGAGCGTCATGAACGCGAGGACCATCGTGAACCCCAGCAGCACGAGCACCCACTCCGGCGGCACGAACGCCACATCGTAGGTCGGCGCCTCTTCGGCGGCCGCGAACAGACCGGTGAGTGCGTCTGGCATGCGTTGACTCCTTCGTCGTGTCTCCGTCTGCGTCGACGGATCCCGACGAGAATAGGCAATCCGCGCGCCGAGGGAGCGGTATGTCGCATTCCCTGTCGTTGTGCGCGTAGCGTGGGTTCTGCGCATATTGCGCGAGCGCAGCATGGAGAGAATCACGGTGCCGAGGATGACGTCGACCAGACCGCGGTTCGCCACGCGCGCCCTGCTCCTGCAGCTTGCGACGGTGACCCTCGTCGTCGCCCTGTGCACCGGGGTGTATCTCCTCCTCGCCGTGCAGCAGCTGCGTGCCGAGGCGGAGTCGACGGCGCTGGGAATCGCCCGCACCCTCGCAGAGGATCCGCAGGTGCGCGCAGAGGTCGCTCGCATCTCCCTCCAGGAGGGCACACCCGACGCGGCAGAATTGCGCGAAGGCGACCTGCAGCGCATCGCATCCGATGTCACCGCGCGCACTGGCGCACTGTTCGTGGTGCTCACCGATGACAACGGCATCCGTCTCGCGCATCCCACCCCCGCACGGATCGGCGAAGAGGTCAGCACGCCATACGAAGAGGTGCTCGCGGGCGCCGAGATCGTCGACTGGCAGACCGGGACACTCGGCGAGTCCGCACGCGCGAAGGTTCCCGTCCGGGACGAGACCGGCACCCCGGTGGGCGAGGTCAGTGTGGGGTTCGAGCGTGCGGGTGTCTTCGACGACCTGCCGCCCCTGCTCGCCGTGATCGGGGGTACGGCTGCGGGCGCCCTCGCTCTGGCTGTGCTCGCATCCCTCCTGCTCCGCAGACGATGGGAGCGTCTCACCCTCGGCGTGCAGCCGGAAGAGCTGGTCGCGCTCGTGCAGAACCAGACGGCCGTGCTGGACGGGGTCGACGACGGCGTCATCGCCATAGACACACGCGGCATCGTCCGGGTCAGCAACGCCGCCGCCGATCGGCTGCTCGACCTCGACGACCCGGTCGGACGTCCCGTCGACGACCTCGGTCTCCTCCCGGCCATCCTGGACACCCTCACGAGTACCGGCGCCCGCACGAGCGCCCTCGTCGGAGACCGGATGCTGTATCTCGACTCGCGGAGCGTGGTGCGCGAGGGGCAGCAACTCGGCACCGTGCTCATCGTGCGCGACCGCACGGACCTGGTCGCCTTGGCCGAGCGCCTGGAGACGGTCAGGACGATGACCGCCGCGTTGCGCGTGCAGAGACACGAGTTCGCCAACCGCATGCACGTGGCCGCCGGACTCATCGATGCCGGCCGGGTCACAGATGCCAGGGCGTTCCTCGGCGAGCTCGTGGAGCGGGGTCCTGTGGCGTTCCCGGTCGTGGGGCTGGACCTCCTGCGGGACCCCTTTCTGCACTCGTTCCTGGGCGCCAAAGCCGTCGAAGCCGGAGAACGCGGCGTCGCCCTGCGCATCGCGGACGACACCCACCTGATCGGCACGGTGATCGCTCCCGAAGACGTCGCCGCAGTCCTCGGCAACCTCGTGGACAACGCCGTGACCGCCGCGGTCTCGGGAGAGCGGACTCCGCGCTGGGTCGAGGTGGCGGTCCTGGACGACGACGATGCACTGGTGTTCACCGTCTCCGACTCCGGCCCCGGACTCGGAGACGTCGATCCTTTCGCCCCGCGGACGCGGGACCAGAAGACCACCGACACCGTGCACGGGCATGGGATCGGACTTCCGCTGTCGACGGAGATCGCCCGTCGGAACGGGGGCGACCTCTGGGTCATCGACCCCGGCGGTGTCGACAGCCGCGGTATCGACAGCCGCGGTGTCGAAGGCGGCGCTGTCTTCGCCGCGCGCATCAACGGAGCAGTCGACCGCAGCTCCCCCGATCCTGAGGAGAACACATGACCGTCCCCCTGCGCGTACTCATCCTGGACGACGACTTCCGCGTCGCCCAGCTTCATCAGGGCATCGTCGAGGAGCACGCAGGAGTCGGCGTCGCCGAGACCGTGCGATCGCTCGCCGAAGCCCGCGACAGCATGCGTGCTTCCCGACCGGACCTGCTCATCGCCGACGTGTTCCTTCCCGACGGGGACGGCATCGCGCTCGTCCGCGAGTCCGGCATCGACGCGATCCTGATCTCCGCCGCCGACGACGCTCCGACGGTACGCAGAGCACTGCGGTCGGGAGCTGTCGGCTATCTCGTGAAGCCCTTCGAGCGACGGGCTCTGTCAGGACTCCTGGATCGCTACGTGCGATACCGCAACCTCCTCGACGGTGATCGCACCCTCCGCCAGGAAGACGTCGACCGCGCCCTCGCCATCCTGCACGGTGCGGGCGAACCGGTGTCCGTCTCGCGGTCGGCGACGGAGCAGCTCGTGCTCGCCGCACTCGGCGACGGAGAGCGTTCGGCAGCGGAGATCGGGGAACGCGTCGGAATCTCGCGCGCGACCGCGCAACGGCATCTCGCAGCTCTCGCGGCGAGAGCCGTCGTCGACGTGCGCCTCAACTACGGATCGACGGGCCGCCCCGAACACCGCTACGCCGCACGCGTCTGACGTCAGCGGATGGACGGCTCAGGAATCGGAGCCGACGGCTGCGAGGCGTGCTTCCTCGTCGGCGGCGATCGCGCTCTCGATGATCGGGTCGAGCGCGCCGTCCATGACCTGATCGAGGTTGTACGCCTTGAATCCGGTCCGGTGATCCGCGATCCGGTTCTCCGGGAAGTTGTAGGTGCGGATGCGCTCCGAACGGTCCATGCCCCGGATCTGCGACTTGCGCGCGTCGGAGGCGGCTGCGTCGAGCTCCTCCTGCTGCTTGGCCAGCATTCGGGCGCGCAGCACGCGCATCGCGGCCTCGCGGTTCTGCAGCTGCGACTTCTCGTTCTGCATCGACACGACGATGCCGGTGGGCACGTGTGTGATCCGCACCGCGGAGTCCGTGGTGTTGACGGACTGACCGCCGGGCCCCGAGGAGCGGAACACATCGATCTTGAGGTCGTTCTGGTCGATGTGGATCTCCTCCGGCTCATCGACCTCGGGGAAGACCAGCACACCGGTCGTCGAGGTGTGGATGCGGCCCTGCGACTCCGTCGCCGGCACCCGCTGCACACGGTGCACCCCTCCCTCGTACTTCAGGTGCGCCCAGACGCCCTGCGCCGGATCGGAGGAGGAACCCTTGATCGCGACCTGCACGTCCTTGTACCCACCGAGGTCTGACTCGTTGCGCTCGAGCAGCTCGGTCTTCCAGCCCTTGGATGCGGCGTACTGGATGTACATGCGCAGGAGGTCGGCGGCGAACAGCGCGGACTCCGCGCCGCCCTCCCCTGCCTTGATCTCCATGATCACGTCGCGGGCATCGTCGGGGTCACGCGGGATCAGCAGACGCCGCAGACGCTCCTGAGCGCCCTGCAGCTCTTCTTCCATCGCAGGGATCTCCGCCGCGATGGACTCGTCCTCCCTGGCGAACTCCCGCGCCGTCGCCAGGTCGTCGGTCGCCGCGACCCAGGCCTCGTAGGCGGAGACGATGCGCGAGAGTTCCGCGTATCGACGGTTGACGCGCTTCGCGCGTGCCGCGTCGGCGTGCACCGCCGGGTCGGAGAGCTCCTCCTGCACCCGGCGATGCTCGTCGATCAGAGTCTGGACGGACTCGAACACGGGTCGGCCGCTCAGCGGATGTTGTTGTCGTGTCCGTGAGCGCCCGAGGGCAGCGTCGGGATCGACTTCTGCATCTGCACGAGGAACTCGACGTTCGAGTTGGTCTCCTTGAGCTTGCCGAGCACGACCTCGAGCGCCTGCTGCGGGTCGAGTCCGGCGAGGGCGCGACGGAGCTTCCACGTGATCTTGACCTCGTCGGCCGAGAGCAGCATCTCCTCGCGGCGGGTGCTGGACGCGTTCACGTCCACGGCCGGGAAGATCCGCTTGTCGGCGAGCTGACGCGACAGACGCAGTTCGCTGTTGCCGGTGCCCTTGAACTCCTCGAAGATGACCTCGTCCATCTTGGAGCCGGTCTCGACGAGCGCGGTGGCGAGGATCGTCAGGGATCCGCCGTTCTCGATGTTGCGGGCTGCACCGAAGAAGCGCTTCGGCGGGTAGAGCGCGGACGCGTCGACGCCGCCGGTGAGGACGCGGCCGGACGCCGGGGCGGCCAGGTTGTACGCGCGTCCGAGGCGGGTGATCGAGTCGAGGAGCACGACCACGTCGCGGCCCAGCTCGACGAGACGCTTGGCCCGCTCGATCGCGAGCTCGGCGACGGTGGTGTGGTCTTCGGCGGGGCGGTCGAAGGTCGAGGCGATGACCTCGCCCTTCACGGTGCGCTCCATGTCGGTGACCTCTTCGGGGCGCTCGTCGACGAGCACGACCATGAGGTGGACCTCGGGATTGTTCTGCGCGATCGCGTTGGCGATCTGCTGGAGGACGATCGTCTTGCCGGCCTTCGGCGGCGCGACGATGAGGCCACGCTGACCCTTGCCGATCGGCGCCACGAGGTCGATGATGCGCTGCGTCAGCTTCTCCGGAGCCGTCTCCAGACGCAGACGCTCCTGCGGGTAGAGCGGGGTGAGCTTGCCGAACTCCACGCGGGTGGCCGCGTCGTCGACCGACAGGCCGTTGATCGAATCGACCTTGACCAGGGCGTTGTACTTCTGGCGCCCCTGCTGCTCGCCCTCGCGCGGCTGCTTGATGGAGCCGACGACCGCGTCGCCCTTGCGGAGGTTGTACTTCTTCACCTGGCCGAGCGAGACGTAGACATCGCTGGGACCGGCGAGGTAGCCGGTGGTGCGCACGAAAGCGTAGTTGTCGAGCACGTCGAGGATGCCGGCGATCGGGATCAGGACGTCGTCCTCGGTGATCTCGGTCTCGAACTCGTCGGCCGGTGCACCGTTGCGGCGCTTGTTGCGCTGACGGTTGCGGTTGTTGCCACCGGACTGCTCGTCGTCGGCGGCGGGCTGCGTCTGCTGCTGCTCCTGGGCCGCGCCGTTCTGACCGCGTCCGCGGTTGCGGCTGCGGCTGCGGTTGCGTCCGCGACCGCCCTGCTCCTCGCCGCTGTCCCCGGAGTCGGAGTCGGCGTTCTGCGGAGCCTCAGCGGGTGCCGATTCGGCAGCGGACTCCGCTGCCGGCTCCGCAGCGGGCGCCTCGGCGTCGGCTGCGGACTTCTGCGCACCGCGGCGTCCGCGTCCCGTGCTCTTGGGCGCGGCCTCGGCGGGAGCCTCGGCGCCAGCGGAGTCGGAGGCCTCGGCGGGCGCCGTCTCCGCGGCAGGAGCCTCGGCATCGGCCTTCTTCGCACGGCTGCGACTCGGACGCTTCGCCTTCGGTGCAGCCTCGGCGGTCTCTGCAGTGGCGGACGCTGCTGCGGTGGCGGACGCTTCCGCGGGCACGGACGCTTCCGGAGCGGCGTCCGACTTCGCGGCCTTCTCCGCCTTCGCGGCATCGGCCTTCTCCGCCTTCTCGGCCTTCGCAGCCGCGGTCGCGGTGCTGGCACGGCGAGGCGCACGCTTGCGCGCCGGTGCTGCTTCGCCCGTCGGCTCCGCGGATGTCGCCGGTGCTTCCGAAGCGGGCGCAGACTGTTCGTTCTGGGTCTCGGAGAGGTTCTCCACGAGTACTCCCTTATATGTCATGGGGAATGAGCGTTGAACGCGCACAACGGGTGCTGCGCGCGATCGCACGGGCTGACGCTCGGCGCCAGCCAGCCTCGGCAGGCGGCTCAGGAATGAACTCTGCCACAGGGGTTTGCGTGCGGGTCTTGCAAGAGTTGCAATGGGGCCAGATTCACGCAGTTACGTGGAGCCCTCCGCTCGAGACCCCACTGTACCACCACGCACGTCGACTGCGAGCAGGAGAGCCTCCCACGGGGTGTCGGTGACGCGTTCGGCGAGCTCGACCGCGTCCTGACGACTTCCGGGGCCGTCCGCGAGGACCAGCACACTGGGGCCTGCGCCGGAGACCACCGCGGCGAAACCGGCAGCGCGCAGCGCCTGCACCAGACGCTGCGTCTCCGGCATCGCTCCGGCACGGTAGTCCTGGTGGAGGCGGTCGGCAGTCGCATCCAGGAGCAGCTCCGGGCTCTGCATCAACGCGGCGATCAGCAGCGCGGAGCGGGAGACGTTGAACACGGCGTCGGCAGTGGAGACCTGCGGCGGCTGGAGCGACCGCGCCTGCGAGGTCGACATCGTGTACGTGGGGACCAGCACCAGAGGCGAAACTCCCCTGTGCACGAGGAGCTTCTTGTGCTGCGGTCCCCGCTCCGACATCCATGCGATCGTCAGGCCACCGAAGAGCGCCGGCGCCACGTTGTCCGGGTGGCCTTCGAGCTCGGTCGCCAGCCGGAGGAGATCCGTGTCATCGATCTCCACATCACCCTCGAGCAATCCCTTCGCGGCGAGCACGCCCGCAGCCACGGCGGCACCGGATGAGCCGAGGCCCCTGCCGTGCGGCACGGCGTTCTCCGCGATGATCCGCAGACCGGGAACAGGGCGTCCCGCGTCGGCGAACACATAGGCGATGGTGCGGACGATCAGGTTCGACTCATCACGAGGGATCTCGGCCGCTCCGGAACCGGAGACCTCGATCTCGAGCTCGCCGGCCGGCAGCGCCGTGACCAGAAGCGTGTCGTAGATGCTGAGCGCGAGGCCCAGTGTGTCGAAGCCGGGGCCGAGGTTCGCGCTCGTCGCCGGGACCCGCACCTCGACGGTGCGTCCTTCGACGGCTCCGCCCTCCGCGGGGACGACGGGCGCTGTCATCGTCACTCGCCTTCCACCCGGAGCACCGAGACCACGCGTGCGACGACCTCGCTGTCCGCGAGAGCGTCGACGGTGGCGCTCAGGGCCTGCTCCGTCGCGCGGTGCGTTCCGATGATCAGACGGGCAGTGGGCTCGTCCTCGCCTTCCACGGTCTGCACGACGGTGGCGACCGAGACATCGCCGTCGCTGAGGATGCTCGCGACCGTCGCGAGCACACCTGGCGCGTCCGCGACCTCGAGCGTGATCTGGTACCGGGTGGTGACGTGACCGATCGGCACGACGGGCAGGTTGGCGCGAGTGGACTCTCCCACCCCGACGCCGCCTGCGATGTGACGACGGGCCGCGGAGACCACGTCGCCGAGCACGGCCGACGCGGTCTGCACGCCACCGGCACCGGCACCGTAGAACATCAGGGAGCCCGCAGCCTCCGCCTCGACGAAGACCGCGTTGTTCGCACCGTGCACGGAGGCGAGGGGGTGCGATGCCGGGACGAGGGCCGGGTACACGCGCACCGAGATCGACTCGGCACCGTTGGCCTCGATCCGCTCGCACACGGCCAGCAGTTTGATCACGAAGCCTGCAGCTCTGGCCTCTTCGATCATCGATGCCGTGATCGAGGTGATGCCCTCGCGGTAGACGGCTTCGAGCGGCACGGCCGTGTGGAAAGCCAGGCTCGCGAGGATCGCCGCCTTCTGCGCCGCATCGTAACCCTCGACGTCCGCCGTCGGGTCGGCCTCGGCATAGCCCAGCCGCTGCGCATCGGCGAGCACGTCGGCGAAGTCGGCGCCCTCGGTCTCCATCCGGTCGAGGATGTAGTTCGTCGTGCCGTTCACGATGCCCATGATGCGCACCACGCGGTCGCCGGCGAGCGAATCGCGCAGGGGACGGATGATCGGGATCGCCCCCGCCGCGGCGGCCTCGTAGTACACGGAGGCGCCCACCCGGTCAGCGGCCTCGAAGAGCTCGGGCCCATGAGTGGCCAGGAGAGCCTTGTTCGCGGTGACCACGTCGGCCCCGGAGCCGATGGCCTGCAGGATGTTCGTGCGGGCCGGCTCGATGCCGCCGATGAGCTCGATCACGATGTCGGCGCCCAGGATGAGCGACTCGGCGTCGGTCGTGAAGAGCTCCTTGGGCAGGTCGACGTCGCGTGGCGCGTCGAGGTTGCGCACCGCGATCCCGGCGAGTTCCAGTTCGGCGCCCGCGCGGTCGGCGAGTTCGTCGCCGTGGCGCAGCAGGAGGGCCGCGACCTGAGAGCCGACCGCTCCGGCACCCAGCAGCGCCACACGAAGTCGTCGGTATTCAGTCATGGTTGCTCCTTCGGAGGTGGGTCATTGGTCTCCCTCGGGGGCGTGCGCCCCGTCGATGCCCGCGTCGCGGGCCAGCACGTCGTCGATGGTCTCGCCGCGGACGATGACCGCGGAACGTCCATCGCGTACGGCGACGACCGGCGGACGCGGGACGTGGTTGTAGTTGCTGGCGAGCGAGACGCAGTAGGCGCCGGTCGCCGGCACGGCGAGCAGGTCCCCGGGCACGAGGTCGTCGGGAAGGTACTCGTGATCGACGACGATGTCGCCCGACTCGCAGTGCTTGCCGACCACGCGGCTGAGGCGCGGCTCGCCCGCTCCGACGCGTGAGGCGATCCGCGCCGAGTACTGGGCGCCGTACAGCGCCGGACGTGCGTTGTCGCTCATCCCGCCGTCGACGCTGATGTAGCGGCGGACGGCTCCGGTGTCGATCGTCACGTCCTTGGTGGTGCCGACCTCGTAGATCGTGACACCGGCCGTGCCGACGATGGCGCGGCCGGGTTCGAAGGACAGGGCGGGAATGGGGATGCCCCGGGCGGCGCAGTCGTCGGCGACCGCGGTGATGATGGCACCGGCAAGGTCTTCGATGGGTGTCGGGTCGTCCACACGCGTGTACGCGATGCCGAAGCCGCCGCCGAGGTTGAGCTGGGGCACGGGGCCGTCCTCGAGCAGGGCTGCATGCAGGTCGAGCACGCGCGACGCGGATTCGCGGAAGCCGGCGACGCCGAAGATCTGCGAGCCGATGTGGCAGTGCAGTCCGGCGAACACCAGGCCGGGGATCTCCCGGATCCGGGCCACGGCCCGCTCCGCGTCCGGCAGGGGGAACCCGAACTTCTGGTCCTCGTGGGCGGTGGCGAGGAAGTCGTGGGTCTCGGCGTGGACGCCGCTGATCACACGCACGAGCACGCGCTGCGTCACGCCGGTACGCGCCGTGATCGCTGCGAGGCGTTCGATCTCGATGGCACTGTCCACGATGATCGTGCCGACCCCGACCTCGACCGCGCGTTCCAGCTCGGCGACCGACTTGTTGTTGCCGTGGAAGCCGATGGAAGCGGGAGCGACCCCAGCGGCGAGGGCCACGGCCAGCTCTCCCCCGGTGCACACGTCGACGCGCAGTCCCTCGTCGACGACCCAGCGCGCCACGGTCGTGCACAAGAACGCCTTGCCCGCGTAGTACACCTGCGCCGTGGTGCCGTTCTCGGCCGCTGCCCTGTCGAACGCCAGGCGGAATCTGCGCGCACGCCCGCGAACCTCGTCTTCATCGAGCACGAGGAGCGGAGTGCCGTAGGTGCGGGCCAGGTCCGTGGCGCTGACGCCGGCGATGTCGAGCACGCCGTCGTCGTCTCGTACTGCTGAGGCCGGCCAGACGCCGTCGGCGAGATCGTTCGCGTCCTCGGGGACGGCGAGCCATTCCGGGGCGAGCGAATCGGCAGGGAGAAGCACTGATCACCAATCGTGGGAAGGATCTCGGGCAGGGCACGCACATCGAGGTTGACCCGATTCTAGGGCACCCACCCCGTCGCCTTGATCACGGTGACTCGCCGCGTCAAGCCCCTGCAGCACTCCGCAGGTGCCTCCTAAGGTGGGGGCGTGACGAACAGCGAGACAGCACACCACGACACGGAGTCCTCCGCGAAGCCGAAACCCGGACTTATCGCGCGCATCACGACGCCGGCCATCGCGTGGGCACTCTCCCGGCGACCGGTCAGGGCCGCACTGCTCTACTCCGAGCGACGGGGTCCGATGCTGGCCGACAGCGTCACGTACCGCGCTTTGTTCAGTGTGTTCGCGGGCGTGCTGCTGGGCTTCTCGATCGCCGCGCTCTGGCTCGCCGGCAACCCCGACGCGTGGCGCGCCATCATCCAGGCAGTGCAGTCCGCCGTCCCCGGCCTGATCGGGAAAGACGGCGCGATCAATCCCGAGGATCTGAAGGCCCCCGCATCGCTCTCCGTCGCGGGCATCATCTCGCTCGTCGCCCTCGTCGGAGCCGCTCTGGGAGCGATCGGCTCTCTCCGCACCGCCGTGCGGGTGATCGCCGGGACCGTCCAGGACGACATCCTCTGGGTGTGGGTGATCCTGCGCAACCTCGCCCTGGCGCTCGGGATCGGACTCGCCTTCGTCGCCTCCGCCGCGCTCACCTTCGTCGGTCAGCTCGGAGTCGAGTGGATCGCCGACCTCCTCGGCCTGCCCGCCGACTCCGCCGCGGTCGCCTGGACCGTTCGGCTGCTCTCGCTGCTCGTGGTGTTCGCTCTCGACGCCGTGCTCATCATCGGTGTGTTCCGCGTGCTCTCGGGCGTGCGTCCCGCCGCCGGTTCCCTGTGGCCCGGCGCCCTGATCGGCGCCCTCGGTCTGCTGGTACTCCAGGAGCTGTCCGGTCTGTTCGTGGGCGGCGCGACCAGCAACCCGCTGCTCGCCTCGTTCGCGTCCCTCCTGGCGCTGCTGATCTGGCTGAACTTCTCGACCCAGGTGATGCTGTTCGCCTGCGCCTACATCGTGACCACCGAGGAGGAGAGGTCCGATCGCGTTCATGCGAGGTTCGCCGCGACCACGTTCCCCCAGCGGCGGCTCCAGCGAGCCGAGGCCGAAGTGCAGATCGCGACGGCCGAGCTGCGGGCGGCACAGAAGGCTGCGGCCTCCGACGCGGGGTCCTGATCGGCGTCGGTTGACCCCACCCTCGTTGTGACCCGATCGGGTAACCTGGTCACAACGAAAGGGGCTTCATGGAGCCACGTCGCACGAGCATCACCCTCCCCGGCACCACGGTCTCGGTCCTGGAATGGCGCCCCTCATCCGAAGCCGGCCTTCCCGTCCTGCTTCTGCATGGCGGTGGCGCCGACAACGCGCAGCTCTCGTGGGGAGAGGTCGGCCCTGCGCTCGCCAGCGCCGGACATCGCGTGATCGCCCCCGACCATCCCGGTTTCGGCCGCAGTCCCCGTCCCGGCTGGCCCCTCACCCAGGAACACCTCGTGCGATACGTGGGCGACCTCGTCGACGAACTCGGCCTCGTCGACTACGCCATCGCCGGCCTGTCGCTCGGCGGTGGCATGACGCTCGGCCACCTCCTCGATCGGCCGAGCCAGGCGAAGTCCGCCATCCTGCTGGGGTGCTACGGATTGATGCCGCGCCTGGCCGACGGACTCTCCGGGCGGATGACGCACTTCGGCACGTTCCTGCTGCTGCGCACAGGACTGCTGGCGGCCGCCACCCGGTCCTACGCGCGCAACGCGCCCGCGATGGAACGAGGCCTGGCCACGCTCGTGCGGAATCCTCAGGCGCGCACTCCCGATCTCGTGAAGGCGGTGCTCGACGAAGCGTCCACCGGCACGGGCCTGACGAGCTTCGCGGAGTGGCAGCGCGATCAGGTGCTCTGGAATCGACTGCGCACCGTGTACACGCCTCGACTCCCGTCCATCACGACCCCCACGCTTCTCGTGCACGGCGATCGCGACACCGGGGTGCCGCTCCCCCATGCCGAAGCCGCCGCGGAAGTGTTGCCCGTCGGATCCCTGACGGTCGCCGCCGGAGCAGGGCACTGGGTGCAACGCGACCGCCCCGACCTCGTCGTCCCGGCGATGCTCGACCATCTGGAGGGACACCGCGATGCCCAGGCCCCGCGTCCCTGATCGCCGCGAGCGGATCCTCGATGCTGCCGAGGAGCTCGTGCTCGCCAACGGTTTCGACGCCATGAGCGTCGCCTCGATCGCCGAACGCGCCGGCATCGGCAAGGGCGCGGTCTACCTGGAGTTCGCCGGCAAGAAGGAGATCCTCGATGCGCTGCTGCAGCGCGGCACGACCCGGATGAACGACCGCGTGCGTCGTGAGCTGGGCGACCGGCCGCGCCTCAGCTCCGCGTACCGCGCGTCCGCGCGCGCTCTGAGCGAGGACGCGCTGATGACGGCGGCCTTCCTCGACGACCGGGGCATCCTCGGTGCGCACGTGGCGGATATCACAGACGGCCGATACCGTGACCGGCAGAGGCGCGTCAACGAATGGCTGCGGGGGCTGCAGAGCCGAGGCGAGATCGTGGACGACGTGGATGTCGAGGCCCTCGCCCTCGCACTCTCCAGTGCATCGATCGGACTGCTCTCCGCATCCCGGTTGCTCGGCCCGTTCGAACCGACATTGCTCGAACGCGCCATCGACACGATCGGCCGCATGGCCGAGTCCTTCGAGAGGAACTGATCATGCATGTCGCGACCTTCGGCGATCCGGCCGGCCGGCCGCTGCTCCTCCTGCACGGCGGCGGAGTGGCCGGGTGGATGTGGGAGCCCGTCCGCACCCACATCGACAGCGGCGTGCGGGCGATCGTCCCCGACCTCCCCGGCCACGGACGCAGCACGGATGCGACCTACGACTCCCACGCGGTCACGGTCGCCGCGCTCGCCGGCGTGCTGCAGAAGGTCGGCCGACCGGCGACCGTCGTCGGATTCTCCCTCGGCGCACAGCTCACCGTGCAGCTCGCCGCAGACTTTCCCGAACTGGTGCGGAACGTCGTCGTCATCAGCGCCCAGGCCATGCCGATGCGGATGACCCGCCCCACTCTCGCGCTTCTCGGAGCGACCGCCGGTCTCGCGTCGAAGGAGTGGTTCGCCCGGCTGCAGGCACGGCAGCTGTTCATCCCTGACAAGCTCCTGGCCGACTATGTGCGCACATCCGCCGCGATCTCGCGCGAGACGCTCCTGCGCTCCGTCGAGGAGAATCTCCGCTTCACGCCTCCTGCCAGCTGGCGGACCTACACCGGAGCCGCGTCGATCCTGGTCGGCGCCGGGGAGACGTCGCTCATGAAGCGCTCGGCAGCGCTCCTGCACGATTCACTGCCGCACAGCACCCTCGAGGCCGTCGATGGCTGCGGGCACGGCATTCCGCTGCAACGACCCGCCTGGCTCGCCCGCCGCATCGAAGCGATGCTCAGCGCCAGCGACTCCCCGTGAACCGAGACCGCTGCCGTCAGCTCGGGCAGCTGCCCTTGCTCTGAAGAGCCTTGTCGGTGACGATCGCGCCGTTCACGTCGACGTCGATAACGGCCGCGTCGTCGACGATCTCGATCCCTGTGAGCGTGAGTCCTGAGGGCAGCTGATCGGCGATGCACACCCGTTGGGGCTGCGTGAGTCCCTCCCCGAGGGCGCCGAGGGTGGAACCGACCCGGTCGAGGTCGACGTCGAGTCCGCCGATGCTGACGCCGACCGGCGTGAGCTCGAGGTCACCGTCGATGGTGCCGGGTGTGAGGGTGAGGGAGAGCGGCACCGCGGCTCCGAGCACGCTGATCGAACCGCTCACCGTGGCATTCGGCGCCGTGAACTCCACCGAGTCGACCGGCAGATCGGTGCCGGCCAGGAGCGTCGTGAACTGCTCCTGGTCCACGCGGACCGTGCCGGAAGCGCCGCCGAGGTCGCCCCCGCGCAGCGGAACACCGGTCGCCGTGACATCCGCGGCGCCCGTGATCCCGTCCAGCGTCACGGAATCGGTCGAGAGATGCAGGGTGTCGAGGGTGCCACCGATCAGCTGGGGCAGCAGGAGTCCCTGCGTCTCGACGTCGAGCTGCTGGTCGGCAGGGAGGTCGAGCTTCTCGACGACGATCGACCGTACGACGCCAGGCAGCACGGCGCGTGCGATGAGCTCCGCCGCGACGGCCAGGAGCGCGAGCACGACGACCGCGACGAGAAGCACCCACGGCCACCGCCGCCGCTTCTGCTGCGGAGAGTCTGCACCCTCGTCGGATGCCGAACCCGGGATCACGAGGGTCGGGTGCTCCGTCGCCGCGTCCGGGTAGGGCCGGGTGTGGTTGTCGTCGCTCATGCCTGCCATCCTGCCCCACGGCGACGCACGCCTGCCTGCACTACATGCGCTCCGGCGCCGAGACCCCGAGCAGGTCGAGTCCGTTGCGCAGAACCTGACCTGTGGCGTCGTTGAGCCACAGACGGGTGCGATGCACGCTCTCGATGGGGTCGTCGCTCAGCGGGATGACGCGGCAGTTGTCGTACCAGCGGTGGTACAGACCGGCGAGTTCCTCGAGGTAGCGGGCGACCCGATGCGGCTCGCGCACCTCGGCGGCGAATGCCACGATCCGCGGGAACTCCTGCAGCGCTCCGAGCAGCGCGCTCTCGGTCTCGTGGGTGAGAGTCTCGGGCGCGAACTCGGAGCGGTCGACGCCGGACGCGACCGCGTTGCGTGCCACGTTATGCGTGCGGGCATGCGCGTACTGCACGTAGAACACGGGGTTGTCGTTCGTGCGCTTCTGGAGAAGCTCGGGATCGAGGGCGAGCGGCGAGTCCGCAGGAGAGCGCTCCAGCGAGTAGCGCAGCGCGTCGGTGCCGAGCCACTCGCGCAGATCGTCCATCTCGATGATGTTGCCCGCGCGCTTGCTGAGACGGGCACCGCCGATCGAGACGAGCTGCCCGATGAGCACCTCGACGTTCTTCTCGGGGTCCTCCCCCGCCGCGCCGGCGATCGCCTTGAGGCGGTGCACGTAGCCGTGGTGGTCGGCGCCGAGCAGGTAGATCTTGTCCTGGAAGCCGCGGTCGCCCTTGTTCAGGTAGTAGGCCGCATCGGCGGCGAAGTACGTGTACTCGCCGTTCGAGCGACGGATCACGCGGTCCTTGTCGTCACCGAAGTCGGTGGTGCGCACCCAGACGGCGCCCTCCTGGTCGAAGACATGCCCCTGCTCGCGCAGGCGATCGACGGCCTGGTCGACCAGACTCACACCCTGATCGTTCTTGGCGTGCAGGGTGCGCTCGGAGAACCAGACGTCGAAGTCGACGTTGAACTTCGACAGCGACTGCTTCTGCTCTTCGAGCTGGTACGCGTAGGCGAGCTCGCGGGCGACGTCGACCTGTTCGTCGGCCGGCAGTTCGAGCAGGTCGGGACGCGCAGCGAGCACGCGCGCCGCGAGGTCGCCGATGTAGCTTCCCGCGTAGCCGCCCTCCGGGGTCGGCTCTCCCTTCGCCGCGGCGAGGACGGAACTCGCGAAGCGGTCCATCTGCGCACCCGCGTCGTTGATGTAGTACTCCCTGGCGACGGTGGCACCCGACGCGGCGAGCACCCGGGCGATCGCATCGCCGAGAGCGGCCCAGCGCGTGTGTCCGATGTGGAGGGGTCCGGTCGGGTTCGCGCTCACGAACTCGATGTTGATGCTCTGGCCCACCTGCGAGTCGTTCGACCCGTACGCGTCCCCTGCGTCGACGATGACCTTCGCCAGCGCACCGGCGGCTGCAGCGTCGAGGCGGATGTTGATGAATCCGGGGCCCGCGACCTCGGCGCTCGCGATGCCGTCGACGCCGGCGAGACCGTCGGCGATCTGCTGAGCCAGCTCACGCGGGTTCGTGCCGAGCGGCTTGGCCAGGCGCATGGCGATGTTCGACGACCAGTCGCCGTGGTCGCGGTTGCGGGGGCGCTCGAGCACGATGTCTGATGCGGAGAGCTTCAGGGGCTCGCCGGGGCGTCGTTCCTCCGCGATGGGTGCGAGGACGGCGAGGAGGGCTGCGGCGAGGGTTTCGGGGTTCATAGCCCCCTCAGTTTACGGGGCAGGACGACGCCGGCCGACGGCACGGACCGGGAGGAATTCGCGTTCGCTCTCCCGTGATCTACTCTCATCACATGAAGCCAGCCGCCGCCCGCCGCCGCCGGGGTGTCGCCGCGATCACCGCCGGCCTGATCGTGGCGGTCGCAGCCGTGGCTATCGGCGTCTGGCGCCCGTGGGTTCCCGCCCCTCTCGCCGCCCCGATCAGCGCGGCCGCAGCGGGCGAATCGGACGCATCGGCGGTCATCGCGCCGGCACCGCTCGTCCTCCCGGAGAACCCCACTGTCCTGGTGTTCGGCGACTCCTGGACGTACGGCTCGGCGGCCACCCTCCCCACGCAGGGCTACGCCTATCTCCTCGCCGATCTCCTCGGCGGCCGGACCATCGTGGACGGCGTCCGCGGGAGCGGATACCTCAAGCCCGGTATCGACGGACCGACGTTCGGAGAGCGCATCGCCGCACTCGACCCGTCGCTGTCGCCCGACCTCGTGATCATGCAGGGCTCGATCAACGACCGTGCCCAGGGTGCCGCCGGATACCGCGAGGCCGTGAACGCCGCGTGGGACGCGATGGCCGCCCTCTACCCGAAGGCCACGATCGTGGTGCTCGGCCCGGCCCCGCACGAGCTTCCCGTCGGTGCGACCACGGCCCGCATCGACACCGACCTCGCGGAGCTCGCCGCAGCGCGCGGCTGGTGGTACATCTCCCCGATCGCCCAGGCCTGGATCACCGCGCAGAACTATCTCGACGTGATCGACGTGGAGGTCGGCCGCAAGCATCCGTCCACGGATGGACACCGATACCTGGCCGAGAAGCTGGCCGCCGCCCTCGACGAGCTGCGCGCCGCGCCCATGACGGAGGCCGGTGGGTCGGAGACCACCCCCGACGAGTGATATTGTCGATCGGTACGCCTCCGTAGCTCAGTGGATAGAGCGCCGGTTTCCGGTACCGTAGGTCGCAGGTTCGACTCCTGTCGGGGGCACACATCAGCAGAAGGCCGCTCTTCGGAGCGGCCTTCTCTCGTTTCGCCTCGACTGGCGGTTCGCGCTCAGCTGCGAAACCGCCCGAGATCAGCGGCTGCCGAACGTCCGCGGCGGCCGAAGGTGCGCAGGCCCCGCAGGTTCCCAGGCCTTCCGGATAGGCTGTTGCCGTGCCCCTCCTCTCGATCGCCGGTTCGACGCGTGCCCCGCACCGTCTGCGTTCGGCGACGCCCATGAGGGCGTGGATGCGGATCATCATGCACCCGGGCACGAACGGGTGGACCAGCGTCTGGGGCACTCTCTCGCACGGCGAGATCGCCGGCTGCCCGCCGCCACGGAACTAGACCACGCCTCGAACGGGGCGGTGGTCTTCTGCGCCATTCACCCCTTCTCTCACGTGAGGTCTTTCCGTGTCCCCGAATCCTTCCCCTGCCCGCATCTCCCTCGCCCCGCACGCCCTGTGGCAAGGCATCCGTTCCAACGCACGCAGCGACGTGCTCGGTGGGTCGCTTCTGCTCGCGGCCACGTTCGCCGCGTTGATCCTCGCCAACAGTCCCGCCGCGCCCTGGTACGAGTCCGTGCGCGACTTCACCTTCGGCATCCCCGAGCTGCATCTCGAGCTCAGCATCGGCGCGTGGGCGTCGGACGGACTCCTGGCGATCTTCTTCTTCGTCGTCGGATTGGAGCTGAAGGAGGAGTTCGTCGCGGGACGCCTGCGCGATCCTCGCCGCGCTGCCCTCCCCATCGCCGCGGCCGTGGGTGGAGTGGTGGTGCCCGCGCTGATCTTCGTGCTGATCAACGCCGCGAGCGGTGCGGATGCGCTGCGTGGCTGGGCGATCCCCACCGCGACCGACATCGCGTTCGCGGTGGCCGTGATCGCTGTCGTCGGCAAGTTCCTGCCGCCCGCGCTGCGTGTGTTCCTGCTGACCCTCGCCATCATCGACGACCTCATCGCGATCACCATCATCGCGACCTTCTACACCGAGAGCATCAGCTTCCCGTGGCTGATCCTCGCGCTGCTGCCCCTGGCAGGATTCGCCGCCCTGGTGGCGAAGGGCGTGCGCGCATGGTGGCTCCTCCTGCCCCTCGCCATCGCGGTGTGGGTGTGCATCCACGCGTCCGGCGTCCACGCGACGGTCGCCGGCGTGCTGCTCGGCTTCGTCGTGCCCGTCACCGCGACGGAGCGCGCCCGGGTGCGCACGGGCACCGACGCGGACGCCCGTCCGGTGTACGACGGCATGGCCGCACACCTCGCCGACCGGTGGGGCATCGTGGCCACGCTGTTCGCGGTGCCCGTGTTCGCGTTCTTCGCCGCCGGCGTCACGGTCGGCGGATGGGACGGACTCGCATCGGCGTTCACCGACCCGATCACGATCGGCATCGTCGTGGGACTGGTCGCGGGCAAGCCGGTCGGCATCCTCGTCACGACCTTCCTGCTGAGCCGGGTCCCCGCTCTGCGCCTCGACGAGACGCTCCGCTGGCCGGACCTGACCGGCATGGCGTTCCTCGCGGGAATCGGCTTCACCGTGTCGCTGCTGGTCGGCGAGCTCGCCTACGGGTCGAGCTCGGTCGCGGACGAGCACGTGAAGATCGGCGTGCTGGTCGGGTCGTTCGTCGCAGCCCTCCTCGGCGGGATCATCCTGGCGCGGCGCAATGCGCTGGCCCGAGCGGCGCATCGGGTCGAGTGACCCTCACCGACCTTCCGGTGAGACCGTGGCCTCCGGATGGGCGTCGCTCAACAGGCTTCCATCCGGCGGTCGACGGTCCCAGGACGGGCGACGGATCGCGTAGAACCTGAGGGGTGGTGCGCCCAGCACCACGATGACAGCGCCGACGACCCACGGATAGGCCGCGGGAGGGAAGGCGGTGAATCCCTCGGGCGGGATGAAGGCGAGCAGGAAAGCCGCGAGACACGCGACGAAGCCGATGCCGGCGACCAGCGGCAGCGCAGCGACGCGGTACGCGCGGTGCACCGTCGGCTCCTTGCGACGCAGCACGATCGCCGACGCGAACATGAGCATGTACATGATCAGGTACAGCGCGGCCGCCATGTCGATCAGTGCGACGAACGCGGCACTCACGTTCGGGACCACGATGAAGATCGCAGCGAGGATCGTCACGATCGTGCCCTGGAGCATCAGGATCCCGGACTGGACCCCCGCCTTGTTGCGCTTCTGCAGCATCGGTGGAAGCAGGCCCGTCTCGGCGGCGGCTAGCACGCCCTTCGAAGGCCCAGCGACCCAGGTGATCACGGAGGCGAGCGCGCCGGCGGCGATCAGCGCCGAGACGGCTGCCGTCGCCCATCCCATCCCCCAGTGATCGAAGTACACGCCGAAGGCGAGCATGATGCCGTTCGTGAGCCCCAGTTCCTTCGACGGGACGGCGACCGAGATCGCCAACGTCGGAAGGATGAACACGAGCAGGATCAGACCGGCGGCGAGGAACACCGAGCGGGGATACCCCTTGCCCGGGTCCTTCATCTGGTTCACGTGGACCGCGTTGACCTCCATCCCGGCGTACGCCAGCACATTCGACACGATCAGGACGATGGACGCCAGGCCGGTGAAGGGAGGGATGATCGCCGATGCTTCGAGCGGGACCTGGCTCTTCTCGCCGCTGAACACCCAGATCGCACCGAACACGATGAGCAGCGCGGCCGGCAGGAGCGTGCCGAGGATGCCGCCCCAGGAGCCGAGCTTGGCGAAGAGGTTGCCGCCGCGGAGGGTGACGAAAGTCGAACCCCAGTAGAACACGATGATCACGACCGCCGTGAAGAAGCCCGAACTCGACAACGACGGATCCATGAACACGAACGCGAGGGCACCCGCGATGAATGCGAGCTGTGTGGGGAACCACACCACGTTCTGGATCCACTGCAGCCACACCGCGGTGAATCCCCACCTGTTCCCGAGCGCCTCCCGCACCCAGACGTAGATGCCGCCCTTCCATCCGGTGGCGAGCTCTGCGGCGACCAGGGCCGTCGGCACCAGGAACACGATCGCGGGGATCAGATACAGCATGATGCTGCCGAGGCCGTACGTCGCCATCGCCGGAAGCGAGCGCAGACTGGCGACGACGACCAGGGTGAGCAGGGCGAGCTGGCCGACGCCGAGGATGGCGACGGCCGGCCGCGACACCTGCGTGGCTGCCGACGTGCGCGCAGCAGTCGGGCGAGTCGGCCTCGCTGCCGGAGTCGATTCTGGGGTGGCACCCGTGTTCGAAGTGGACATCGCGGGCTCAGTGGTGGAAGGCCGACTGGGACTTCTCGGTCGGCATCGGCGACTCGAGTGCGTCGAGGTAGGCGACTTCGGTCGCGATCGCCTGCAGAAGCTCCTCTGCGAGGTCCATGCTCAGCCCGTTGCGCACCACGATGCGCTGCACCGTTATCCGCTCCAGGTCGGCGGGCATCGGATACGCCGGCACGAGCCAGCCCTTCATCCGTAGCCGATCCTGCAGATGGTAGAGCGTCCAGTTCTTCGTGTGTCCGTCCTTCAGACGCCACGCGAACACAGGGATGTCGCTGCCGTCGTTCCACAGTTCGAACGCGTCGAGCTCGGCGATCCCCGCGGAGAGGTACTTCGCGACGTCCTGAGAGGCCTGCTGCACAGCGCGGTACCCCTCGAAACCGAGACGGAGGAACAGGTAGTACTGCAGCACCACCTGAGCCCCCGGCCGCGAGAAGTTCAGCGCGAACGTCGGCATCTCCCCGCCCAGGTAGCTCACCTTGAACACCAGGTCCTCCGGGAGCCACTGCGCCTCCCGCCACACCACCCAGCCGAGCCCCGGATACACGAGCCCGTACTTGTGCCCTGACGTGCTGATCGAATGCACCCGCTCGAGGCGGAAGTCCCACACCAGGTCCGGCTGCAGGAACGGCGCGATCATCGCCCCCGATGCCCCGTCCACGTGGATGGGGATGTCGAGGCCCGTGTTCTTCTGGATCTCGTCGAGAGCGGCGGCGATCTCGGCCACCGGCTCGTACATGCCCGTGTACGTGACCCCCATGATCGCGACGACGCCGATCGTGTTCTCGTCCACATACTTCGCCAGGTCGTGACCGTCGAGAGTCTTGTGCTCCTCGCTGATCGGCACGTAGCGCGGCTCGACGTCGAAGTAGTTGCAGAACTTCTCCCAGCACACCTGCACGGCCGAGGACATCACGATGTTCGGACTCGAGGCATCCTTGCCCGCCGCGCGCCGAGCCTGCTGCCAGCGCCGCTTGAAGGCGAGACCGCCCAGCATGCACGCCTCCGACGACCCGATGGTCGAGGTACCGATGCTCTTCTCCGCATCGGGCGCGTTCCAGAGGTTGGCCAGCATGTGCCAGCAGTTGTCCTCGATCGCCGCCGTCTGCGGATACTCGTCCTTGTCGATCATGTTCTTGTCGAAAGACGCGGCATAGACCTGCTTCGCGTCGTCGTCCATCCACGTGCTCACGAACGTGGCGAGGTTCAAGCGCGCGTTCCCGTCGAGGATCGTCTCGTCCTCCACGATCTGCTTCGCCGTATCGGGAAGCGACTCCCCTGGCGGGATGACGTGGCGCGAGGTGAGCGTCGCCTCCCCCGGCCTCGTGAAGATCGGCTGGTCGGCGCTGGAGGGAGTGCTCATGTCCGTGACCTTTCGCATCGCTGTCGACGTACCGCCAGCGACACGCTCGATCCTCATCGCTGGCCGTGTGCCGACCACTATCCCAAGAGCGACGATGCCGCGCCACCCCACTTTCGACCACATCGAAGCTCCCCCGGGTGAATTAGGGGCGGAGCCGGACGATCGCGGAAGTGACGTGCCTAGCATGTGCGGAGCGGGGCTCCGCCGCGGAGTGGACTCCCGAGATCATCGGCTGAGGGCGGTCGACTCAGCCCGAAGAAGGGAAGCATCCATGGCTGAACTCATCGTCATCTCGTTCGACAGCGAGCCACAGGCGGAAGGTGCCTACGACGAGATCCTGTCGCTGCAGAACGATCTGGTCGTCGAGCTCGCGGGCCTGGCGCTCGTGAAGGTCGACGAGAAGGGCAAGACCAAGGTCGAGTACCCGGGTGCAGCGGGGAACATCGGCGTCGGTGCCGCTGGAGGCGCGCTGTTCGGCATGCTGATCGGTCTGCTCTTCTTCGTCCCGTTCGCCGGGCTGCTGTTCGGCGGCCTCTTCGGCGCGCTGTTCGCCGGGCTGGACAAGACCGGTATCGACGCCGAATTCCGGGACCGGGTGAAGAACGCGGTCTCCGAGGGCAAGTCCGCCGTCGTCGTCTACGCGACGAAGATCACGGAGGACAAGTTCGCCGCCGCTCTCGCGCCGTTCAACGGCACCGTCGTGCAGACCTCCCTCTCGGCGGAGGACGAGAAGGAGCTCATCCACGACCTCGGCGGCGCGAGCTGACCAGCACTGTCGAGGAAGCCAGCACTGTCGAGGAAGCCAGCACTGTCGAGGAAGCCAGCACTGTCGAGGAAACCAGCACTGTCGAGGAAGAAGGGCCCCGCTCCTGGAGCGGGGCCCTTCTTCGCGTCCGCCCGGCCTCAGCGATCGAGGATCGCGCGGGTCGTCACCTCGGGCCGCAGATCGAGCCTCCGCAGCAGCTGGGCGTTGAGCGCGACCACGATCGTCGACAGCGACATCAGGATCGCCCCGACCGACATCGGCAGCACGAAGCCGATAGGCGCGAGCACACCCGCAGCCAACGGGACGGACAGCAGGTTGTAGCCCGCGGCCCACCACAGGTTCTGCTTCATCTTGCGGTAGGCCGCGCGCGAGAGCTCGATGACCGAGAGCACGGAACGCGGATCGTCGCTGGCGAGGATGACCCCCGCCGACGCGATCGCGACATCCGTTCCGGCACCGATGGCCAGACCCACGTCGGCCTGCGCGAGTGCGGGTGCGTCGTTGACGCCGTCGCCGACCATCGCGACCTTGCGACCTTCGTGCTGCAGCTCGTGCACCTTCGCGGCCTTGTCCTCGGGGCGTACGCCCGCGAAGAACCGGTCGATGCCCAGATCTGCCGCGACCGTGTGCGCGACGGCTTCCGCATCGCCGGTGATCATGACCACCTGCACCCCGAGGGCATGCAGCGCATCGACGGCTTCGCGCGACTCCGGACGGATCTCGTCGGCAAGCTTCAGCGCCCCGATCACCTGCCCGTCCTGCACCACGTGCAGGATGATCGCACCGTCCTCGCGCCACTGCTCGGCGACGGGAAGCTCGTCGGACCGCTCCTCCGTCAGCAGGTGCGGGCCGCCGACGCGCACCGTCGTCCCGTCGACGGTCGCCGTCACGCCGACCGCCGGCGACGACGTGAAGTCGCGACTCGCCGGCACGGACAGTCTCTTCTCGGCCGCGGCGCGCACGATCGCCTTCGCCAGAGGGTGCTCGCTGTCGGCCTCGGCGGCGGCGGCGAGCGCCAGCACCCGGTGGGCGTCATGCCCGCCGGAGACCGAGACCTCCGACACGGTCGGTTCGCCCTTGGTGAGTGTCCCGGTCTTGTCGAACAGGACCGTATCGACGGTGCGCATGCTCTCCAGCGCGAGCCTGTCCTTGACCAGGACGCCACCGCGAGCCGCCCGCTCGGTCGCGATCGACACGACCAGCGGGATCGCCAGGCCCAGGGCGTGCGGGCAGGCGATGACCAGCACCGTGATCGTGCGGATCACGGCGGCGTCGGGGAAGCCGACGAGTGTCCAGACGATCGCGGTGATCGCCGCGGATCCGAGCGCGAACCAGAACAGCCATCCCGCTGCCGTGTCCGCGAGGCGCTGAGCGCGCGAGGACGAGCTCTGCGCCTCGGTCACGAGTCTTTGGATGCCGGCCAGCGTGGTGTCGTCCCCGGTCGCCGTGATCTCCACCCGCAGCCCGGAATCGGTGGCGACCGTGCCGGCGGTGACCTGGTCGCCACTGCCGCGAGTGACCGTGCGGGATTCGCCTGTCACCATCGATTCGTCCATGGACGCACGTCCGTCGACGATCCGCCCATCGGCCGGCACGCTTCCGCCGGGCCGCACGATCACGATGTCGCCGACCCGGAGGTCGACTGGTGAGACCACGACGACCTGCCCGTCCTCCACACGCTCCGCCTCGTCCGGCAGGAGTGCCGCGAGCGAGTCGAGAGCAGAGGTCGTCTGCGCGAGCGATCGCATCTCGATCCAGTGTCCGAGCAGCATGATCACGATGAGGAGCGCGAGCTCCCACCAGAAGTCGAGCTCGTGGTGCAGGACGCCGAGGCTCGCTCCCCACGACGCGAGGAATGCGACAGTGATCGCGAGCCCGATGAGCAGCATCATGCCGGGCTTGCGCGAACGGATCTCGCTGACGGCACCCGTGAGGAAGGGCTTGCCTCCCCACACGTACATCACGGTTCCCAGCACGGGTGAGACCCAGGCCAGGCCCGGCACGTCGGGCAGGGTGTAACCGAGGATCATCGCGAACATGCCGGAGAGCACGACGGTGGGGACGGCGAGGGCCAGCATGATCCAGAACAGTCGCCGGAACTGGGCCACGTGATCGCCGTGCCCGCCGTGACCCGCGTGATCGCCGTGACCCGCATGGGAGTCGTGACCCGCATGCGCAGCTGCGCCCTGCGGACGGTAGGGGCTTCCCGGCTCGCTCTGGGCGGTACCGTGCGCCTCATGCGCGGTGTGGTCGTGGTGCGGAGTGTTCATCACCCTCTCCTCCTCGGAAGATCGATGCCGTGCGGGGCCACGGGTGTGCGCCCCCGCACGGGTGAAACGTTCAGGCAGCGGCGGCGTACTTCGCCGGGTCGGCGTCGAACGCCGGTCCGCACCCCGCGCAGCAGAAGTAGTAGCGCGTGCCTTCGTAGTCGCGGAACAGGCCGGCGGCCTCGGCATCCGCGATGACGACGGGACTGCCGACCATCACCGGACACTCCGCCATGTCCCCGGCTGCGGGCGCCAGCAGGTCATTGCGTCCATCGGCGGACACGGCGGTGGTGCTGTTCACGCTGCAGCAGGAGGCTGCGGGGGAATCGGACATGACATTCTCCTCTGGGGTATCAACGGGTTCCGGGCGTGGAGACCGATGCCGCGCGATCCTGCGCCGCACCGCTCCGTGCCGGAGAGGGATCCGCCGCCTGGCTCCGGAAGGAGCGCAGCCGGAGGCTGTTGCCGACGACGAAGACGCTGGAGAACGCCATCGCCGCACCGGCGAGCATGGGGTTGAGCAGACCGAGGGCCGCGAGCGGGATCGCCGCGACGTTGTAGGCGAAGGCCCAGAACAGGTTGCCCTTGATCGTGCCGAGTGTCCGTCTCGAGAGGCGGATCGCGTCCGCGGCGCTGCGCAGATCGCCGCGGACGAGCGTGATGTCGCTCGCCTCGATCGCGACGTCGGTGCCCGTGCCCATGGCCAGCCCCAGGTCGGCCTGGGCGAGCGCGGCTGCATCGTTGACGCCGTCGCCGACCATCGCGACGACCTTGCCCTCGCGCTGGAGCCGGGTGACCACGTCGACCTTGTCCTTCGGCAGCACTTCCGCGATCACCTCGGCGATCCCGACCTCCGCCGCGATCTGCTCGGCCACCGCTCTGTTGTCACCGGTGAGAAGGATGGGCGTCAGCCCCAGACTCTTCAGCTGCGAGATGGCCTGCGCGCTGGTCGGCTTCACGGTGTCGGCCACCACGAGCACACCACGGGCTTCCCCGTCCCATCCCACGGCGATGGCCGTCTTGCCCTGACTCTCCGCCTCCGCCTTCGCCGAAGCGAGGTCGGCGGGCAGATGCTGCGACCACTCCGCCAGCAGCGATTCACGGCCCACCAGCACGGCATGTCCGTCGACGACGCCCTGGACGCCCTTGCCTTCGACGTTGACGAAGTCCTCCGCCGCGGGGAGCGCTCCGATCTCCTGGGTCGCGGCCTTCGCCACCGCCTGCGCGATCGGGTGTTCCGAGGCATCCTCCACCGCACCCGCAAGGCGGAGCAGCTCCCGCCTGTCGACCCCCGCCGCGGTGTGCACCGCGGTGAGTGTCATCCTGCCGCTGGTGACGGTCCCGGTCTTGTCGAGCACCACCGTGTCGACCTTGCGGGTCGACTCGAGCACCTCAGGACCCTTGATCAGGATGCCCATCTGCGCGCCCCGTCCCGTTCCCACCAGCAGCGCGGTCGGCGTCGCGAGACCGAGTGCACACGGGCACGCGATGATGAGGACGGCGACAGCGGCGGTGAAGGCGGCCGACGCCGGGAATCCGGCTCCGAGCCAGGCTCCGAGCGTGGCGAGGGCGATCGCGATGACGATGGGCACGAAGATCCCCGACACACGGTCGGCGAGCCGCTGCACCTCGGCCTTCCCGGTCTGCGCGTCCTCGACCAGCTTCGCCATCTGCGCCAGCTGCGTGTCGGATCCGACGCGCGTGGCACGGATGATCAGACGACCGCCCGCGTTGACGGTCGCGCCGGTCACGGCATCCCCCTCGCCCACCTCCACCGGCACCGATTCACCGGTGAGCATCGAGGCGTCCACCGCTGAGGTCCCCGACACGATGATGCCGTCGGTGGCGATCTTCTCTCCTGGGCGCGCGACGAACTCATCTCCCGGCTTCAGTTCGGCGGTGGGGATCCGCGTCTCGATGCCGTCGCGGATCACGGCGACGTCTTTTGCGCCGAGTTCGAGCAGCGCCCGCAGTGCCGCCCCGGCCTGGCGCTTGGACCTCTTCTCGAAGTAGCGCCCGGCGAGGATGAACATCGTCACCCCGGCGCCCACCTCGAGATAGATGTTCGCCGCACCGTCGCTGGGTGCCACGGTCAGTTCGAACGGGTGCGTCATGCCGGGTGCCCCCGCGGTCCCGAAGAACAACGCGTACAGCGACCACAGCAGTGCGGCGATCGTTCCCATCGAGATCAGCGTGTCCATGGTGGCAGCGCCGTGCCGGAGGTTCGTCCACGCCGCCTTGTGGAACGGCCATGCCGCCCACACGATGACGGGTCCGGCCAGAGCCAGCGAGAGCCACTGCCAGGAGGTGAACTGCAGCGCCGGGATCATCGCCATCGCGATGACGGGCACGGTCAGGATGATCGAGGCGACGAGCCGGTGCCTGAGGCTGGTCAACTCCGCGTCCGACGCGTCGGTCACCTCGCCGGCGGGCGTCTTCGCTTCTGGCATGGGGAGAACGGCGGTGTAGCCGGTCTTCTCCACCTCCGCGATGAGCAGCGCCGGGTCGAATCCCTCCGGTGCGGTCACCTTGGCCTTCTCCGTCGCGTAGTTCACGGTCGCGGTGATGCCGTCGATCCGGTTGAGCTTCTTCTCGATCCGCATCGCGCACGATGCGCAGGTCATGCCGCCGATCTCCAGCTCGACGCTGGTCGGTGCGGCTGCGGACTGCGTGTCCGTCATGGTGATCTCCTCGATCCTCGCGCTGCCCGTACGACGGCGGGAAGCGCACTTCTTGTGGACGGCTTCAGTGCTCGTCGTGCTCGTCTTCGCCCGTGCCCGTCGACGACCCGTCGGCCGGAGCTTCCGCGTCCAGCACGAACGCTGCGGTGTGCACCGTCCCCTCCACCTGGAAGTCGAGGTAAAGCAGGTATCGTCCCGCGGTGGGCGTCTGGGCGGTGAAGACCACCTCGGGGCCGGCGACGTCGCCGGGAGCCGGCTCATCGCCGTGCGCGTGGACGTGCAGGTAGGCGAGGTCTCCCTCCCGCAGCGCGACGAGGTGGCCGAAGGCGCCCAGGTAGGGCTCGAGCGTCGTGACGGGCACGCCGTCTCGGCTGACCTCGACGGTCAGCTCGCTCGCAGCACCGGCGACGAGGTCGCCGGTGATCGACACGTCGAAGCCGTCGACGGCCACGCGCCTCTCGGTTCCGGTCGGGGGACGCGGTTGGAAAACGCCCGCGATGTCCACCGTCCGTGAAAGTGTCACCGGCGTCCCGCCCGTCGCGGTGAAGTCCGCATAGACGCGGTAGGTTCCCGCCGCATCCCAGGTCCACGGCAGCGACCACGTGCCTGTGTGTTCGTCCCGTTCGGGATGGACATGGCGGTACCCGCTGCCGTCGCTGCGCACCACGATCAGGTGCAGCTGCTTGCCGTGCGCGGTCTCATACGAGGTGACGGGGGTGCCGGCGGCGTCCCGGATCACGAAGGACAGCTCCCCCGCGACTCCGCTTTCGTCCGGCGCTTCGACCACGCCCATGGCGTATCCCGATGCGGCGATGGTCACTCCACTCACGTCGATCTCCTCGTCCATCCCGTTCTGAGTGTTCTGCTGTGCGCCTTGCGGGGACGGCCCGTCATGACCGGCGCCCGCGCGTCCCATCCAGGACGCGACCGCACTGTCCGGGACGATGGCGCCCGCCGCGGCGAATGCGATGCCGAACACCATCACGAGTCCCGCGCCGTAGAGGCCGAGACGGCCAGCGGTGTTCATCAGGCCGGCACCGCCTGGTATCCGGCCTCGTCGACGGCTGCGAGGATCACCGCATCGTCGAGCGGGTGTGCGCTCGTCACGACGAGCCTGCCGGTCTGTGCGCTGACGTCGATCGAGTCGACTCCGGGAACCTGGCCGACCTCGCTGCGGATAGCGACCTCGCAGTGGCCGCAGCTCATCCCGCTCACCTGGTACTCGCTCGTGCTCATGACGGTTCCTCTTTCGTTCTCGCATACCCGGGTGGGGTACTCCTTCACGCCAACCCTATACCCTCCAGGGGTATTCCCGTCAACCGGGCGCGCTCGTCTCGCCGATCGCGCGCATCGCCCGCCGGGGGTGATCGAAGCGTCTCGGTCACGCGGCGGGATGACAGCCTGGACCCGCTGCCGACACTCGGCGAGAAGCGAGGATCTGACATGACCGGACACCCCTCCCTGCCTTCGTGGCGCGACACTCCGACCCGCACGGACATCGAGGATTTCGTCGCCGCCGTGACCGTGGGGCCGGACGCAGTCCCCGTCGAGGAGCGGATCGCCGTGTTCGACAACGACGGGACGCTGTGGCCCGAGAAGCCCATGATCACCCAACTGCACTATGTCGTCGAGCAGTGGCGAGCCGCCGCCGAGCGCACACCCGAGCTCGCCGAGCGCCAGCCCTACCTCGCGGCCGTGAGCGGCGATTACGGCTGGCTGGGCACGGCGATCGACAAGCACTACGGTGGCGACGACTCGGATCTGACGATCATCATCCAGGCGCTCGTCGGGCTCACGCACGGGATGAGCGTCGAGGACTACGCGCGTTCGGTGGCCGAGTTCTATCGCACCGCTCAGCACCCGACATTGAAGCGCCCCTATTCCCAGACGGTCTATCAGCCCATGGTCGAGCTGCTCCGATACCTGGAGCACCACGGCTTCACCTGCTACATCGTCTCCGGCGGCGAGCGCGACTTCATGCGTCCCATGACGCAGGCGAACTACGGTATCCCTCCGGAGCGCGTGGTCGGATCGGCCTTCGGCCTGACATGGGACGATGCGGACGCGACGGTGCGGTATTCCTCCTCCCTCGCCTTCTTCGACGACGGTCCGGAGAAACCCGTCCGCATCTGGACGCGCATCGGCAGGCGCCCGCTGTTCGTCGGCGGCAACTCGAACGGCGACACCGCGATGATGGACTTCGCCCGGTGTGGGCCCCGCCCCGGATTCGCGATCCTGATCCACCACGACGACCCGTCACGCGGTGACACCCCCTATGACGCCGGCGCGGAGAAGGCCCTCGCGAGCGCCGACGACAAGGGCTACACGGTGGTCAGTGTGAAAGACGACTGGGCGACGGTGTTCCCCGCGGCTCCCTGATCACTCACGAGACAGCATGGCCGCTGCCTCGAGCTCGAGATCGCGGTACTGCTCGGTGCTGACGTCGACGCCGACACCCATCAACCTGCCGCCCGTGAACGGGAACGGATTGCGGTACTGCCGACTCACCGGATCCGCACTGTCCCATCCCACGCAGAGCCCGTCCCCGCACAGGGTGAACTTGCCGACCTGCGCGCGCATCGGCCCGGAGGCGACCGCCTCATCATCCACGTAGAGCGTGGCTGTCCCCACCGACTCACCGTGCTCGCCGGCGCTCTCGCGGGTGAAGTCCACGCCCAGCGTGTGCGGTCCGGGCGTGAGCTCCGCGGAGGTGAACGTCTGCTCTGGGGGGATGCCGAGGAAGTTGTAGACATACGAGAGACGGTTGTCCTTGATGAAGAGGGTGTGACCGCCGAATCTCGACCCGTGCGCGAAGATCACTCCTTCCGCTCCCTCTTCCAGCACGACGTCGGCGACGATCTTGTACGACCGCCCGCGCAGGTTGACCGCGACGCTCTCCGGCACCGCATCGGTCCCCGGGTAGTACACGTAGCGTTCTCGAGCCGGTTCCGCCTGCGGGCGCTCGACGTTGAGCAGTTCGCGAGCGGAGCGGTCGTCCAAGGGAAGCGCGAAGTTCGCCTTCGCCTCGTCGAACCACACGGCGATGAGCTCCTGAAGCTTCTCGGGGTGCTCGGCGGCGAGGTCCTTCGACTCGGAACGGTCCGAATCGACGTGATACAGCTCCCACACGTCGTCGTCGAAGTGCCCCTTGCCGCTGAGCGGCGCGTGGACGGCGGACGCCTTCCAGCCGTCCTTCCAGATGCCGCGTGTTCCGAGCATGGAGTAGTACTGAGTCCGCTTCTGCGTGGGCGCGTCCGGATCGGCGTCGAAGCTGTACTTCATCGACACTCCGTCGAGCGGATGTTGCTGCACACCTCGGAATGTCTCCGGCATCTCGATCCCGATCACGTCGAGCACGGTGGCGACGACATCGACCGAGTGGTGGTATTGATGACGCAGCTCCCCCTTCGCGCTGATCCCCTTCGGCCAGTGGATGACCATCGGGTCGCACGTTCCCCCTGCATACTGCGAGTAACGCTTGAACATCTGGAACGGCGTCGAGAACGCGGCGGCCCACCCGGTCGGATAGTGGTTGTAGGTGTCTGCGGATCCGAGGCGGTCGATCATCGCGAGGTTCTCCGCGAGGTCGTCGGGATACCCGTTGAAGAACTTGTTCTCATTCACCGAGCCGTCCGGAGATCCCTCCCCCGAAGCTCCGTTGTCGGCGCAGTAGAAGACCAGCGTGTTGTCGAGCTGATCCGTCTCCTCCAGGTAGTCGATGATGCGACCCACCTGCGTATCCGTGTACTCGGAGAATCCGGCGAACACCTCTGCGAAGCGGGCGAACAGCCTCTTCTCGTCGTCGTTGAGCTCGTCCCAGGGGCGCACGCGATCCGCGGGGTTCGCCACCTCGTCGGGAAGCGGGTTGAGCGGTGTCATCGCCGTGACCTCCGGCAGCACTCCCTTCTCGATCATGCGATCGAGCACCCACTCCCGGTAGGCGTCGTAGCCGTCGTCGAACCGGCCCTTGTACTTGGCGATGTACTCCTCTGGTGCATGGTGCGGCGCGTGGTTCGCGCCAGGACAGAACCAGAGGTACCAGGGCTTGGAAGGATTCGAAGCCTGCTGATTGCGGATCATCTTCAGGGCCTGGTCGGCGAGGTCCTTCGACAGGTGGTAGCCCTGTTCCGGCGTGGCCGGCGCCTCGATGAAGTGGTTGTCCTCGACCAGGTCCGGGTACCAGTTGTTGGTCTCTCCCCCCAGGAATCCGTAGAACCGGTCGAAGCCGAGCTGCAGGGGCCACATCGATCGGTCCCCGCCGGGGGCGTTGTCCTCTTCCGGGACGTTGTGGTCCTTGCCCACCCAGAAGGTCGAGTAGCCGTTCTGCTGCAGGATCTGGCCGATCGTCGCGCACTCCCCCGGCAGGCGTCCCGCGAATCCGGGGAACCCGTTGGTGCCCTCCATGATGACCCCGGCGCGGTTCACGTGGTGGTTTCGACCGGTGAGCATGGTCGATCGGGTCGGGGAGCACAGCGCCGTCGTGTGCCACTGCGTGTACGTGAGCCCGTCTCGGGCAAGGCGGTCCATCGTGGGCATGCTGATGCGGCCACCGTACGGCGACCAGGAGGCGAGTCCGGTGTCGTCGTAGAGCACGACGAGGACGTTCGGTGCACCATCGGGAGCCTTCCGCAGCTCGTACGGTGACCAGTCCGGGACCGAGTCCCGCACGTCCAGTTCGATCTGACCGGCGAAGTCCGCGTTGAATTCCGACATCCTCTGCTCCTTCGATCATGAATGCGAGGCCGGCGACGTCACAGCGGCGCCACCCTCCACGTCTGTGTCTGTGTCTGTGTCTGTGTCGACGTCGCTCCGGCCCGCACTCGTCCCGTCGGCATCGGACGCCCCCGCGACCGCTGGGGAGGGAAGCTCCGGACGTCGGAGCAGCTCGATCACGATCACGAAGACGACGAGCCCGGCGGTCACGCCGAGCACGGTCCCGAACGTCACCGGTCTGGTCACGACGAGGACGAGCACCGCGATCGCCATGCCCACGAGCAGGAGGGGTCCATGCAACCGCTCGATCATGAGGCCGAGCCGACCTGTCGAGAATCCGCGACGCTCCCACGTGCCGCGCGTTGCGGAGAACCCGCTGTCGAGTGCGCTCCGCAGGGCCACGGCTGCACGGCTCGTGCCTGCACCCCATGCCCAGACAGCGATCAGCACGCCGACCATCGCCAGCGCGGCGATCGTCGGGCTCAACAGCGACGTCACCTGATCGAACAGCGACTGCGCGGCCGCCGCGGTCATGATCGACGGGCTGACGGCACCGATGAAAAACGTGCGCCCGATGCCCACTCCTCCTGCGAGGAGGAGGAATGCGGCAGCGAACGCCGCACTGGTCCAGAACAGTGCCCGCAGTCGGTTGCGCGCCACCGCGATGCCGACGACCACGAGACCGAGAACGACCCATGGCAACCAGAAGCCGGCGGCGACGGCCACCTGGTACAGGGTGCGCACCAGCACCAGCGCGTCGGCCTGAGCGATCGGAATCGATCTGTCGATCTCGGGGATGAGGTCGGCGAATCCGACGCCGCGTTCTTTCAAGGCATCCTTGACCCGGTCGACGACGAGACCGAGATCTACCGAGAGCACACCGTCATCTGCGAGTTGCAACGCGGTGCCTGGGCTGTTCTGCATGATCACGACAGCGCGCTCATGGGTGAAACGGAGCGACTGAGCCCAGATGTCGGCGAATTGGTCGGAGGCGACGACGTCATGGATGACACCGTCGACGAGGGAGGTCAGTCCGCTGGCCGCCGGCGCTTCCAACAGGGAGAGCGCCGACGAGGCTCGGGGTGGCAGATCGAGCTCACGGAGCCCGTCGAACACGTCGCCGACGACGGCGTCGAAGTCCACCTGCTCCTGGATGGCGGAGCTGACCTGATCGGCGACGAAGTCCTGAACGTCGGGGTCGGCTGCGAGAGGTGCGAACGTCGCGACGAAGCGATCGGCGTCCACGAGCTGCAGACGCGCCCACGTCCCCATGGCGGCGATCGGCGCCAACAGCACCGCCACCGCCAGGACGATTCCCGCGACGACGCTCCTGGCCACCGGACGGCGTCGTGGCTTCGCGAGCTCGGCGTTCTCCTGCTCCAGCAGGGCGACTCGTGCCCGTAGATCGTCCAGTTCGCTCATTCGCGCTCTCGTCTCTGCTGTCGTTCCGGCGGCGGGCGATCTCGTCGTCAGCTCAGGAGCTTCTGCTTCGCTGCGGCAAACTCGGCTTCCGAGAGCACACCGGAGTCCTTCAGGGATGCGAGCTGCTGCAGCTTCGCGATCAGATCGTTCCCCGCTGCGGGGGCTGCCGGCGGCGGTGAGGAGTACTGCGTGGCGGCGTTCTGCGCGGCAGCGTCGATCTGTGCCTGCTGCTGCGCGGCCTCGTACTGCTGCTGTTCGTACTCCCCCTGTGCACGCTGCTCCTGGTGCCGTGACATCGCACCGCCGATGGCTGTCGCTGTTCCCGCAACCACCGCGGTCCTGGCCGCGAGGCCGATGAGCCCCGGCCGGCCGAATCTTCTCAAGGGCATGTCATTCACCTTCCTGGTCGAGGATGTCCATCACCGCGTTCACCACGGGCGCCGGGACGCGCTCCGTGCGCAGCACCTCGCCCCCCGCCGCCGCGAGGTTCTGTGCAAGGGCGCGCGCGAAGGTGAGCTCGAGTACCACGAGTGCCGCAGACCGGCCCGGCGCGAGCGACGCGGCCAGCGCCTCGACGTCCTCCTCGCCTGCCAAGCCCGCGGCGATCGGCTCGAAGTCATCCAGACCGAGCGAGCCGTCCTCATCCTCGAGCTCGACGACCTCGACCGTCCCCGTCTCCGATTTCGCGATCACGACGAAGTCGAGCAGCCGCACCACTCCGCTGTCGACGAGATCGGTCAAGGCACGGAAAGTCGCCGGATCCGGACGCGACCCCTCGAACCCGACGAGGTAGAGCTCGGCCGGACCGAATCGGAAGTCATTCATGAAGATTCCCTTCTCACGGCGCGCACGCCGACCGTGAACGACTCGATGCTCGCACCGCCTCCCCGGAAAAGCGCCGCGCTCTCACCCGCGGAGGATGAGAGCTCCGGCGCCGGCCCGACGCCGGGTCGCCCGTGCAGGGTGACCGGTGCGTTCGCTCCGCGGTCACCGCTGGCACCATCGCCGTAAGCAACAACTCAACGAAAGAGGTGCGACGTGTCCATTTGGGAAAGCTTCTGGGACATCATCTGGTGGTTCTTCTGGGTCTTCGTGTTCGTCTCCTACCTGATGGTGCTCTTCAACATCGTCGCCGACCTGTTCCGGGATCACACTCTCAACGGCTGGTGGAAAGCCGTCTGGATCATCTTCCTGATCTTCGTCCCGTTCCTCACGGCGCTCATCTACCTGATCGCGCGCGGCAGGGGCATGGGCGAACGGAGCGCGTCGGCGTACCGCGAACAGCAGCACGCAGCGGACTCCTACATCCGCAGCGTCGCCGGGTCGAGCCCCAGCGATGAGATCGACAAGGCGTCCAAGCTGCTCGCCGCCGGCACGATCACCCCGGACGAGTTCTCGGCCATCAAGGCCCGTGCGTTGAGCTGACGTCGTGGCTGAGGCGGTCGATCTGACGAGACTCCGGGCGCTCGGCGACGTGGAGTTCGTCGTCGTCCGCCTCGAGGACGACCGCCTCGGCTCCCACGTCCTCGAGGCGCTCCTACGTCAGGTGGAGAACGGCGCCATCCGCCTGCTCGACGTCGTGATCATCGGGCGTCTCGGTCCTGACGAACATCGCCTCGTCGAGGTGGATCGCGATGATTTCACGCTCGCGGGTCTGGTCCTGGGAACGCCGGGGCTCATCGGAGCGGACGATGCAGGACACTTCGCCGCGAGGATCCCGATCGGTGCTCTCGCCGCCCTGTTCCTCGTCGAACTCGCCTGGGTGGAGCGGTTCGCCCGCGACGTGGACTGCAGGATCGATCGGATCCTCACGACGCAGCAGATCCCTGCCAGGGTCGCGAACACCGTCCTCTCGTCGGCCCTTCGCGGGCCGTGACTCCGTTCAGGGATGGCGTGGGTCAGACGGTCGTGCGCACGGCCTCGCGACGCGACGACACTCCGAGCTTCCGGTAGATCGCGCGCTGGTGCGTCTTCACCGTGTTGATCGACACCGCGAGCTCACGAGCGATCTCCTGCAGCGTGCGCGCCGTCTGCAACTGCCGGAAGACGTCGCGCTCCCGTTCGGAGAGAGCGTCCACCGGCGAACCCGCGTTGTCCTTCGCCAGTGATCTGCCGATGAAGTCCTCGAACTGCGTCCCGAAGTGCACGTGCTCGGCCAGCAGTTTGCGCGCGGCCGTGTCGCGCGGACCGAACGGAAGACGGATGTCCTCCCCCGCGGCGACGGCGACAGCGGCCTCGCACAGCTCATGTGCCTCGTCGTGGTGGCCCGCACGACGTCGCAGCAATGCCGCCGTGAGCAGGGTCGAGGCCTTCACGTAGGAGACGTCGCCGAAAGCGCGCAGTGACCTCAGCATCTCCAGTGCGGCGGCGTACTCGCCGGCGCGCCGGAGCACACCCGACAGAGCGACGTTGACGACCGGCAGGTCAGGGCAGTGGATGTATTTCCGGGCGATCCGCATCGCGCGGTCCTGTCGACCGACGGCTTCTTCGAGCAGAGCGACCGACGACTCTCGGAAGGCCGGCCACGAGATGCCGTGCACCACCTCCAGCGGAATGTCCTGGATACCGATCGCCGCGCGGCGGCAGACCGCGACGTCTCCGGTCTCCGCAGCCGCGTAGGCGATCATCATGCGAGCCACACTCGTGAAGGAATGGTCGGAGCCGGCGTTGTGGACGACGACGCCGAACTCGCGGATCGCGTCGTCGAGCTCCCCCGCCCAGTACGAGACGTATCCCGCTGCCACGGCCGCGCTGCCTCCCGCATACGTGCTCCACGGAAGTCCGACATCATCGGCGCGCTCGACGGTGCGGAGCGTTCGCCGTGCCTCGACGAATCGGCCGGCCCAGGTCTGTCCGAAGGCGAGGTGCCCGAGTGATCGCTTCGCGAGTTCGCGATCCCCTGAATTCTGCGCCTCCCGGGCCGCGGCGGAGAAGTACTCGAGAGGGACTGCCGGGTTACCGCGATGACGGATCTCCGTCCATCCGAGGAGATAGTTGAGCGCGGCTCGGTCCCCGAGATCCGTGGAATCCGCTTCGAGCAGCATCTGCCGCACCTTCGCGCTCGCATCCGCCACCGCCGCACGCTCGTCGGCGATGAAGAGCCGCGCGATCTGCAGGACGGCGGGCTCGTCGACACCGCCCGGTGTCGCCACCGTCGCCTCCGCCCGACGGAACAGCTCCCTCGCCACGCGATGATCGCCGAGCACGTCGCTGGCGCACGCACGCACCAGAAGCACCTGCGCGTCGTCGGGCACCCGATGCAGCATCTCCATCGCCGTGCGTTCGACCTCGTCGGCGCGGGCACCGACCACGAGCCCCACCCAGTGCCGGAGCAGCGTCTCTCTGGCACCGAAGAAGTCCGAGGCGTGGAGCGAATGCGCGATGGACGCTGTCGGATCGGTCGCCTCGAGTGCGGACGCCGCGCGACGATGACATGCGGCAGCGCGCTCCGCATCACCGGCCAGAATCTCCGCGCACCGCCGTGCGAAGGACGCGTGCCATCGGTACACGACACCGTGCGGACCCTCGAACCTGTCGAGGAAGAGACCGAGTCGCACGCACGTCTCCAGCATCGCCGGAGCATCGGCACGACCGGTGACCGCTGCAGCGAGCTCGGGAGTCAGCTCACCGCAGATGCTGGCCTCGAGGACGAAGTTCGAGACCTCGACCGGGAGTGCACCCAGCACGTGCTCTCTCACGTAACCGCCGAGGAAGCTCGAAGCGCTCTGTGCGCGGCTGTCCGGCTTGGCTCCGCCGATCATCATCAGTCTGACGGCGATAGGCCAGCCTCTGGTCTCCTCCATGATCGTCGCGCACGAGAGGCCGTCCGGTTCCTGGTCGAGGAGTTGCTGCACCTCGTCCCCGGTGAAGCTGAGTGTCTCCGCACCGACGAACGAACCGGGATGTGTCACCCGGTGCCGGGAAAGCGTCACCTCGAGAAGCGTCGTCCCCACCAGCACCACGCTGAGAGTGTCCGGAGCCTGCTCTGCCAGCATCCCCAGCAGACCTTCGCGCCACGCCTCCCCTGCGCGATGCGCATCGTCGACGACGAGATGCACGCGTTCCCCCGACTCCTCGAGGACTCGGCAGATCTCCTGATAGGCGCGATAGGGATCCTCCAGGTCCCGGTCGAGGTCGAGGTCGAGACCCGAGCGCTCAGCGGCTTCGACGAGCGCGTTAACGACCCCCTGAGCCAGCCTGGCGGGATCGGAGTCGAACGTGCTGAGCCCGAGCCATGCGACATGGTCGAGGCGGCATGCCCAATCGGCGACCGCGGTCGTCTTGCCGAAACCGCTCGGGGCGCTGACCACGGTCAGCGGGTGATGGGCTGCGGCTTCCTCCACCGCTGCGCTCACCCGTGCACGGTGGATGGCGCCCGGCTGGGGTGCGGGCGGCCGGAATCGCACCGTTGGTCCCGGTCTCGACGAACGTACGGGGTGCGACATGGCACCAAGCTAGTGGCGTCTCGAACACCCCTTCAAGGCCATCCTCCGGGTGATCTTTACCCGGCGGCTTCGGTGGCCGCGTCGCGTCTGAGCGCGTCCGCCGTGCGGATGAACAGGATGATCCAGGTGAACACGAGGGTGCCGGCCACCAGCTCGACCGCAGTGAGCGTGTAGTAGCCGATGGCGAAGAAGACCGACAGCACCACGATGACGAGCAGGAAGACGTACCCCAGCATGAGGAAGGTCCGCGAGACTCCCGGCACCCACCGCCGGAGTCCGACGACGGCCACGGCGAACGCCACGACCATTCCCGACGCCACCCCGGTGTGGAGGGCGAAGTGTTCGTCCACGGGGAACACACCGACCAACGCGAGGAAGACCCCGACGACGACGAGGCAGGTCCGAACCGCGATCACCCCGCGCGGATGCGTCGTCGGAACCTCCTTCGTCGCGTACCTCGCCAGCGTGGTGACCAGCACGCCTGCGACGATCAGAGTCAGGTTGAACGCTCGGGCCGACAGATCATCCGTCATGCCGAGCGCGCTGAGGTTCTCCTGCCACCATTGCGGATCACTCGCGGTCAGCATGCTCGCCAGGATCCCGAGGATCAGGAACACCGCGAGCACCGTCGCGAGCATCTGGAGATCGAGATGCGTCGACGAGTAGTACGTCACGTATGCCGAGAGTCCTGCCGCCGCCCCGGTGAGCATGAGCACCGGGACCGGGAAGACCACCGCTCCGCTGAACGCCGCTTCGATGACGACGGCTGCGAGTGTCCATCCGAGCAAGGCGATCACTGCGTGGGCGAAGGCGAAGGCAGCGATGTCGACGACGTCGAGCGCACCGAGGCGCTTCCGTCGTGCAGGATCGGAGGCGATCACGCGTCCTAAGACGAAGACCACGGTCGCCGTGACAGCGGACGCGAGCGCCGCGAACTGCCCGACGGAATCCGGCCCGGAGATGGGCGCCCCCTGCAGTCGGAACACCACGAGGGCGACGAGAGCGGCGATGATGAAGGCGCAGATCGAGATCTGAAGGCCGATGGCCTCTCGAGACCGTTCCCGCATGGCTCCCTTCGATCGGGCTGCCGTGAGGAGGTCCGGTGATGGGGGCGACGACGACATGTGCTCAGTCTGGGGCTCTGCTCCTGCCTGAGCGAGCGCCCTTCACCCCCCTGGGGCGATGGCGCCGCCACCCCAGGGCATCACCCCCGAGGGATGAGTGGCCGACCCGCGGCGAGCGCGCGCGTCGCATGCTGGTCGGATGTTGCGGATGAACCTGCGAGCGAGCGGTCGCCGCCCGTGAGTCTGGACGCGCTCTTCCCGGACGGCCTCTCGCCGTGGCAGATCGTGCTCGCGGTGCTCTCGGTCCTCGTCGGTTGGCTGCTCTCCCGTTTCGCACGCAAGGGCGTGCTCAAGATCACGAAGCGCGCACCGGGTATCTCGGACTCCGTCGCCCAGCTGGCGGCACGGTTCGCCCAGTACTCGCTGCTGCTGATCGGGATCGGGGTCGGGCTGGCCTTCCTCGGCGCGAATGTCCAACCGCTCCTGGCGATGACCGCGATCGCGGTCGTCGTTCTGGTCCTCGTGCTCCGCGGCGTCGCGGACAACTTCGCGGCCGGGGTGCTGATCCAATCCCGCCAGTCCGTGAAGATCGGCGAGGAGATAGAGGTCGAAGGGCCCGACGGCAAGCTGCGAGGAGTCGTGCAGGAGCTCAACGGCCGGTCGGTCATCCTCTCGACCGTCGACGGTCGGACCGTGCACGTACCGAACGCCGCCCTCCTCACCGGGGTCCTGGTCAACGACTCTCGCCACGGTGCGCGGTGCAGCACCCTCGACATCCGGGTCGAACGGGCGGACGGGATCGATGCTCATGACGTCGTGTCGATCATCTCCCGCGCCGCGAGCGAGGTCGAAGGAGTGCACACCCGCGAACATCCGGGCGTGATCTTCACATCGGTCTCCCCGGCCCGGTGGATGCTCGCGCTCCGCATCTGGCATCACCCGCTCCATGGCACGTCCGTGGTGTCAGCGACGATCCACGACGTGGCAGCGGCATTGGAAGCGGCGGGTCTGCGAGCCGTCGTCTCGGGACATCAGGACGTGCCGCCGCTGGTCGCTCCCGAGCCCTTCTGACCCGTCGACTACGCTTTCGGCGTGACCACCTCGCCTGCGCCGGAGCGCTCCCCCGACCGGATCTCCCCCAGTCTGCGGGTGCTGCTCCTTCTCGCGGCGAGCGCAGTGACCCTCGCCGGCGTCTACTTCGCGCGCGATCTCCTCGGACCCGTCGCGCTCGCGATCGTGATCGTGGTGATCTGCGATCTTCTGCGTCGACCGCTCGAACGGCGCGGGTGGCCGCAGTGGGGCAGCACGACCGCGGTGATCGTCGTCGCCTACCTGATCCTCCTGGTCATGGGCGCTCTGCTCTGGCTGGCCGGCACGCAGTTCGCGCGGCTCATCGCCGACCTCGTCTCGGAAGGCGGACTGGCGAAGACCGTCGATGATCTCGTCGGGTGGCTGCAGTCCCTCGGCCTGGACGAGGAGGCGTCGGACGCCGCGGCTTCGGTCCTCGATCCGACGACGCTTCTGGGACTCGCACGCAGCATCGGCGGGACTGTGATCGGCGTCGCGACCGCACTGTTCTTCGTCTGCGCCTACATCATCTTCATGGCGGTCGACGCGGCCCGCTATCGGGACGCTCCGTCGGTGTTCGGGGCATCCAAGGCCGCGGTCATCGCCCGGATCACTCGGCTCAACACCGGTGTGCGCCGCTACTACATCGTCAACGCGACTTTCGGCGCGATCGTCGCTGTCATCGACGGTCTCGCGCTGTGGTGGATGGGCGTCCCCGCACCCGTGGTCTGGGCGATCCTCGCGTTCGTCACGAACTTCATCCCGAACATCGGCTTCGTGCTCGGGCTCGTCCCGCCCGCGATCCTGGCCTTCGTCGTCGGAGGGTGGCCTCTGCTCATCGGTGTGGTCGCGGTCTACTGCGTCGTGAACGTGGTGCTCCAGGTTCTCGTGCAGCCGAAGTTCGTCAGCGACGCCGTCGATCTCAGCTTGACCCTGAGCTTCTTCTCCGTGATCTTCTGGACCTTCATCATCGGCCCGCTCGGTGCGATCCTCTCGATCCCGCTCACGCTCCTCGCACGCACGCTCGTCTTCGAGGGCGATCCCGACACGCTCTGGGTGCGGTGGCTCTCGGGCGACCGCACCGCGGTCCCGCCGACACCGGAGCCGGAGCCCGCCCCGGCGGCGACACGGCGAGGCCGACGGCGGCGTATACCTCGTCGCCGCTGAGCGGGCGGCGCAGGACGCTCCGGCTGTAAATCACCAGGGGTGAGTTGCGGTCGATCCGTGGTCCGGCGGCCCCTCCGGTGGGATCGTGGACGCGGGAGCGCTCGACCAGGGGCGCCGGCGGATGGAGGCGATGTGCAACGTCCACTCGCAGGACTGACCAGACGCAACTTCGTCACCGAGCTGACCGCTGGCGTCACTCTGCTCGCGATCGCCATCCCCCTCAACATCGGGTACGCGCAGATCGCGGGCCTGCCGCCCACCGCCGGGCTGTACGCACTCATCGTCCCCACGGTCGTCTACGCCCTCGTGGTGTCCTCACGGCAGCTGGTCGCCTCACCCGATGCCGCAGCCGCAGCACTCGTCGCCTCCTCGATCGGCGGGCTCGCGGCCGCCGGAAGCGCGGACTACGCGACGCTCGCGCTCGCCCAGGCCATCATCTGCGGCATCATGTTCGCGTTGCTCGCGGTCTTCAAGCTCGGGTTCCTCGCCAACTTCCTCTCCAAGCCGATCCTCGTCGGCTTCGTCGGCGGTCTCGCCCTCGACATCATGGTGAGCCAGCTCGCGAAGATGCTCGGCGTCAGCATCGACTCCGGGAAGGACTTCACCGGGAAGGTCGCTGATCTGATCGGCGGGCTCCCGACGCTCAACGGGTGGGCGGTGCTGATCTCGGTCTGCTCCGTCGCCGTGCTGCTGCTCGGCCGCAGGTTCCTCCGTGCCGTACCGTGGGCTCTGATCGTCCTGGTGGCGACGACCGTCGTCGTGGTCCTGACCGGGCTCGACCAGCGAGGAGTCGACGTCCTGGGTGAGGTCCCCGCCGGTGCGCCCGTGCTCACGTGGCCCGTGATCGACTGGTCGCTGTGGCTCATGCTGGTCCCATCGGCGATCGCGCTGACACTGGTCACCACGGCCGAGGGGCTTCTGGTGTCGAGGTCGTATTCCGAGAAGCACGGCTACCCGTTCCACGCGAACCGCGATCTCCTGGCGTTCGGCGCGGCGAACATCGCCGCAGGCGCTCAGGGCAGCTTCTCCGTCGGCTCATCGACGTCCCGCACCGCCGCCATGGATCAGGCGGGTTCTCGTACGCAGTTCCCCGCGCTGATCCTCGCTGCCGGCACGCTCCTGCTGCTGCTGTTCGGCACCGCGCTGCTGGCCGATATTCCCTCCCCGGCGATCGGAGCGATCGTCGGCGTCGCGATCATCCCCCTGCTCGGCATCCGCGAGTTCATCGATCTGTGGCGCAAAGACCGGTTCGAGTTCCTGATCGGCGCGACCTGCTTCCTGGTCACCCTGTTCATCGGTTCGATCCCCGGGATCCTCGTCGCATTCGTCCTCGCGCTGATAAACCTGGCCAAGCGCGCGGCCAATCCGGCCATCGACGTCCTCGAGTCCACCGGCGACCCGGGTGAGTCCCTCCTGGAGGATGCGCCGGCCGGGACCATGACCGCTCCGGGGATCGTGGTCGTCCGACTCGCCGCGCCCCTGTTCTTCGCGAACGGGGCGGTGTTCTCCTCTGCGGTGAAGACCGCCGTCCGCGCCGCCGGAGAGAACGAGGTCCGTCACCTGGTGGTCGATATGGAGGCGGTGACCGACGTCGATGTCACCGGCGCCGAATCGTTCGCCTCCCTCAAGGAATGGCTCGCCGACCGCTCCGTCTCCCTGTCCTTCAGCCGAGTGCGCCCCAACACCGTGCACCGGCTGAAGGCCCTCGATCTCCTGGCTTCGGAACACGTCTACGCGACCAACCGCGAGGCGATCGCGATGCTCGCCGCTCCGGAAGCAGGACGAGCTCCCCTCGAGAAAGGCCCCTGATGGGTAGCGTCATCGGAGACATCCTCCCGCTCGCGCTCGGCGTGGCGATCAGTCCGATTCCGATCATCGCCGCAATCCTCATGCTGCTCTCGCCCAAGGCGAGGGTGACCAGCGTCGGCTTCCTCTTCGGCTGGGTGCTGGGGATCGTCGTCGCGGTGACGGTCTTCACGCTGGTGTCCTCGCTCCTGCCGGAAGATGACAGCGACGCGTCGCATCCGATCCGCGGCGCGGTGCAGCTCGTTCTGGGGGCTCTGCTCTTCCTGCTGGCTTTCGGGCAGTGGCGCAAACGCCCCCGGCCGGGCGAGGAAGCCGCACTGCCGAAGTGGATGAAGGCGATCGACACGATCACCTTCCCGTTCGCGTTCGGGCTCGGCTTCCTGCTGTCGGCGGTGAATCCCAAGAACCTCATCATGGCCGCCGGCGCCGGCACGGACATCGGTGGCGCGGCGCTTCCCGTGGGGTCGATCGTCGTGGTGATCGCCGTGTACACGGTCATCGCCGCCTCGACGGTGCTCGTCCCGGTCATCGGCTACCTCGTCGCCGCCGATCGGCTCCGAGCGCCCCTGGATGCTCTCCGCGGTTGGCTGGCGGCGGAGAATGCCGTCATCATGGCGGTTCTGCTGCTGGTCATCGGCATCTCGATGATCGGCAAGGGCATCGGCAGCTTCTGAGGCACGGCAGCGGGGTTGTGGGAGGAGGGATGACGTGGGCGAGTTGATCCTGGACCTCGTGCCCGTCGCCCTCGGCGTCGTGCTCAGCCCCCTCGCCATCATGGCCCTCGTCGCCGTGCTGCTGTCCCGCAACGCGAGGACGAACGGGATCGCCTATCTGCTCGGCTGGTTCCTAGGCCTCGCAGGCATCATGACACTCGGTCTCTGGCTCTTCCCGATGCTCGCGGTGCACGAGCACAACGAGCCGCCCCTGTGGGTGCCGGTGGTCCGCCTGCTGATCGGTGGCTTCCTCGTGTCGGCGGCTGTCTGGGTCTACCGGAAGGGGCGTGCCCGTATCGAGCAGATGGCGACAGCCGCTACTCCTCGCGACGTGGTGGACGCTTCTCCCCAGCTGCCCGGCTGGCTGCATTCCGTCGAGTCGTTCCGGCCGGGGCGCACCTTCCTGCTCGGCCTCGGTCTGTTCGTGCTCAACCCCGTGGATGCGTCATGCGCCATCCTCGCCGCGCTGGACATCACGCAGTCCGGCGTCGCGCCCGGTGCCGCAACCGCTGTCGCCGCCGCGTTCGTCGTGCTCGGCACCCTGCCGATCGCTCTGCCGGTGTTCTTCGTCCTCGTCCGTGGTGCGCGCGCCCAGCCCGTGCTCGACCGCATGCGCTCCTGGATCGCCGGCAACACACACGTGCTCAACGCGGCGCTGCTTCTCGTGATCGGCGCCCTCCAACTCGAGAAGGCGATCGCCGCACTGATCTGAAGTCCACACGGGGACGCGCAGAGTTCACCCGGATGAAGCGCACCCGACTCTGATGACCCCACGACTCGCATCGCAGTACGTTGAACGCGGCGGGGAGCCGCATCGTTCCACCGAGATGAAGGAGACCCACGATGGCTCGCGAATTCCAAGGCAAGATCGAACTCGACGTTCGCGATTCCGTTCCTGACTGGGACGCCTTCCGACCGCCGACCCCGCCGAGCGGCGCTCCGAACGTGCTGGTCGTCCTGTACGACGACACGGGTATGGCGGCGTGGTCGCCGTACGGCGGACGGATCAACATGCCGACGATGGACCGTCTCGCTCAGAACGGCCTCACCTACTCCCAGTGGCACACGACGGCGCTGTGCTCCCCCACCCGGTCGACGTTCCTGACCGGACGCAACCACCACCTCAACGGCTTCGCGACGATCTCCGAGTCCTCGACGGGCTTCCCCGGCTACAACTCCCACATCCCCGATTCGAACGCGACCATGGCGCACGTGCTCCGTGACGCCGGCTGGTCGACCTTCTGGGTGGGGAAGAACCACAATGTGCCGATCGACGAGTGGACTGCCGGTGCGTCGAAGAAGCACTGGCCGCTCGCTCAGGGGTATGACCGCTTCTACGGGTTCATCGGCGGAGAGACCAACAACTGGTACCCCTCGCTGGCTGAGGACAACCACTACATCGACCAGCCGTACCTGCCGGAAGACGGGTACCACCTCTCGAAGGACCTCGCCGACCAGGCCCTCACGATGATCCGCGACGTCAAGCAGACCGAGCCGGAGAAGCCCTGGTACCTGTGGTTCTGCCCCGACGCGAACCATGCTCCGCACCACGCCCCGCAGGAGTACATCGACAAGTACAAGGGGCAGTTCGACGACGGCTACGAGGCCTATCGCGAATGGGTGCTCGCCCGGATGATCGAGAAGGGAATCCTCCCCTCCGACACCGACCTCACCGCGCTGAACCCCATGCCGGAGGGGACGTTCACCCCGAGCGACGAGGTGCGCCCGTGGGACACGCTGAACGCCGAGGAGAGGGCCATGTTCTCGCGGATGGCCGAGGTCTACGCGGGTTTCAGTGAATACACCGACTCCCAGGTGGGCCGCATCGTCGACTACCTGGAGGAATCGGGGCAGCTGGAGAACACCCTCATCATCTACTGCGCCGACAACGGGGCGTCCGGCGAGGGCAGCCCCAACGGCTCGGTCAACGAGGGCAAGATCTTCGGCGGATACCCGGACGACGAGGCGGAGAACCTCCGCATGGTCGACAAGCTCGGCTCGCCGGAGACCTACAACCACTACCCCACCGGGTGGGCGGCGGCGTTCTCGACTCCATACAAGATGTTCAAGCGGTACACCTATCAGGGCGGCGTGTGCGACCCGCTGGTGATTCACTGGCCCGCCGGGATCAAGTCACGGGGAGAGGTGCGCCATCAGTACCACCACTCGACCGACATCGTGCCCACGATCCTCGAGGCGTGCGGCGTGACGTTCCCCGAGACCTACAACGGCGTCGAGCAGACCCCGCTCTCGGGAGTCTCGATGGCGTACTCGTTCGATGCCGCCCCCGACGGGGCGACCGAGAAGAAGACCCAGTACTACGAGATGTTCGGCCAGCGCGGCATCTGGCACGAAGGGTGGAAGGCCGTCACGGTGCACGGTCCGGTCAGCGGCAAGGGCGACTTCGAGAACGACGAGTGGGAGCTCTACCACACCGACACCGACCGGGCCGAGGCGAACAACCTCGCCGCCGAGCACCCGGACAAGCTCGAGGAGCTCAAGGCGCTCTGGATGACCGAGGCGAAGGCCAACGACGTGCTGCCGCTGAACGATCTGCAGATCATCGGAAACGCGAAGGACTTCGAGACCTTCATGACTATGGAGTTCCACCAGCCCGCGCCCCCCTCCGGGCAGTTCATCTACTACCCCGGTACAAGCGAAGTCCCGGAGCGGTCGGCTGCGAACGTGCACGGGGTCTCCTACAAGATCGCCGCCGAGGTCGAGTTCACGCCCGACACCGAAGGAGTCATCTTCGCGCACGGCTCGCGCTTCGGCGGTCACGCCCTCGTCGTGAAGGACGGGCAGGTGCACTACGTGTACAACTTCCTCGGCATCCCCCCGGAGGACCGGGTGTCCGCGCCCGTTCCCACCTCCGGGAAGCACATCATCGGCGTGGAGTTCACGAAGGAAGGCATGGGCGAACACCGCGAAGGGGTCGGACCGGTGAAGCTCTACATCGACGACGAGGTCGTCGGTGAGAAGCAGATCCGCACGGTGCTCGGTCACTTCTCCTTGTGCGGCGAGGGCCTGACGATCGGTCGAGACAGCGCCGATCCCGTGTCGTCGCTGTACGGGTACGGTTTCGACTTCACCGGGGGCGAGATCGCTAAGGTCGTGTTCGACATCGCCGACGACGCCTACCTCGACCTCGAAGCACATCTGGCAGCAGCCATGGCACGCGACTGAGTCGCTCTCCCCGCGGCGGCTGCGTGCGCTACTCGATCCCGAGAGCGTGCGCAGCCGCCGTCACGCTGTCCCGGTCGGAGACGCCCAGCTTGCGGTAGATGTTGCGCACGTGCGTCTTTACCGTGTTCGGGGAGATGAACTCCTGCTCCGCGATCTCCCGGAGTGTCGCGTTGCGACTCAACGCCGTGAGCACGATGCGTTCGCGACGGGTGAACTCCTCCTCGATGAGCACTCCTGCTGCGGTGAGACGTTCGCGGACGCGATCCGCGAAGCGACCGCGTGATCCCGGAGTCGCGCGCGCGGCGAGAAGGCGCGCGACGACCGGCCCGGCGTCGGCAAATCGTCGGATGTGCTCCTCCGGTTCGGCCAGGGCGAGCGCGAACGACAGCGACACCTGCGCCTGATCGGGACAGCCGGCCTGCACTTCGATACAGGCAGCGACCAGCCAGGCGTCGATCATCGACGCAGGGAGAAGGCACGGCGCCACCCCTTCCAGCACCGGAGCGAGAGCGGCCCGCGCCGGCTCGAACGCCTGATCGTGCAGCGCGGCGATCGCGCGGAGCACGGCCACCTCGCCGACCTCGCCGAGAGCGTCTCCGACGTCGTGGATGAAGCGGTCTCTGAGGGCGTACTCTCCGAGCACGTTGAAGGCGCGGATCGCGAAAGTGCTCGTCATCGCATACCAGTGCACAGGCAGCGGCATGTCGTCGCGCGGTGCGAGGTTCTCGAGGAGAGCGAGAGCCGCCGCGTGCGCGTCGATGGCGCCATCGACGTTCAGCAGGGCGATCAGGCCTCGCAGACCCCGTGCGATCGCCGGCTCCGTTCCGGACTCGATGATCCCGGTCGCCGCGCGCAGCGTCTGATCCACATCGGCGACAAGCATCTGTTCGAAAGGCACCCAGTACCGCCACACCCGCGTGACCTCGTAGAAGGAGTCCGCAGGCATGCCGAGCGCGCGCCAGCGCTCATCCAGCAGCGCGCCGGAACGCAGCACTTCTCGCATCTGACCTCGGAAGAGATCGGCTGTGTTCAGGATCGCGGCCGCCTGCAGCTCCGCCGCGGCAGTGCCCGCGGCGTGAGCGTGGTCCCCCGCGAGCCGGGCGAACCGGTCGGCATCGTTCAACGCCCCCGTATACAGCTCTGCCATGGCAGCCTGCAGGAATACATAAGTGTCGAGCTGCGACTCCCCCGACACCTCGTAGAGACCCGGCTCCAGCCGGTCGAGCGTTTCCGAGAGGCCCCCGCGACGCACGGCTGTGTGCAGCTCCAGGCCCTTTCGCCATTGACGGACCGCAACGGAATCCTCAAGGTCCGAGTCCGACTCGAGCAGCGCCGCAGCGCGGGCCGCGTCTCCCTGTGTGAGCTCGGCGGACGCCGTCAGCATCCGCATGGCAGGCTCCGCGAGCACAGGTCGAGGAAGACGCGCGATCGCTGCGACCACCTCAGCCGCATAACCCATGAGGATCAGCTGCATCCCACTGCGACGGAGGATCCGTGAGGTCGCGCAGTCGTCGCCGCTCCGCGCGGCGTGGAACATGGCGCGCTCGTGCTCCTGCTCGGCCGCGAACCACTCCGCTGTCACGCTCTCGAGCTCCTCGACGGCCGCCTCTCCTCTGTCCTTCAGACGGGCAAAGAGGAACTCCCGCAACAGCGGATGGTAGTGATACCAGACCGGTTCTTGACCGCTACGACTGATCAGCACGTTGAGTCGCATGAGCTGTTCGATCAGCGGTTCGGCCGGCATTCCTCCTGTCAACTGCGAGGCTAGAGCCGGCGTGAACGACTCGGGCACCGAGGTGAGCACGAGGAACTCACTGAGGCTTTCGTCGAGATCGGCGAAGACCTCCTCGGCGAAGTAGTCGGTCACCGTCGGAGAGTCACCGCGCAGCGGGAGGACCGTGGCGAACGAATCATGCAGCGCCGCCAGCTCCAGCAGCCGGAGTCCCGTGGCCCACCCCTCGGTACGCAACAGCACGGTGGTGATCTCGCCCTGCGAAAGGCGCATCCCCCTCGCGCGGAAGAACGCTCGCACCTCCGCCGGCGTGAATGCCAGGTCACGGCTTCCGAGTTCCAGTGCCATGCCGGCGATACGTCGACGCGCAAGAGGCAGACGCCGGGTTCCGCGTCCGGAGACCACGACGTGGGCGGTACCCGGCACTGCGCTCAGGAACGCCGACAGCATCTCGGCGAGTGACCCGGTCTCGATGAGGTGCACATCGTCGATGATCACGACTACCCGACGGCCCGCGGCGCGGAGGGCTCGGGCCAGATCTCGCGCCCTCTCCGTCGACCACGGCCCGGTGAGGCGGTCGAGTGCCTCGCGCAGCGAGGGGTCTTCGATGCTCCGAAGAGCAGACTGCAGGGGGTCGAGGTCCCGATGCCAGCGCTGGAGCGAGAGCCACACCACACGCGATCGATCGTCGTCCGAGGAGGTAATCGAATGCGCCCACTGGGTGAGCAGCCGTGTCTTGCCCGACCCCGCGGGGGCCGACAGGACGGTGAGTGTCCAGGGCTCGTCCAACGCGGCGGAGAGTCGTGACAGCAGTCGGGCTCTGGGGATGTCACCGGGGCCTGCAGGAAGCGGAGGGATCCACGCTGAATCGACGTCTGGCTGTTCTTCGACCATCAAGAGCCCCCGGTGAAATGTTAGATACTACATCCTCCCCTTCTCGAAGTATCCCACCATGGGAGCGCGCACATCAAGCAACTTTCGTCCAGAACCCTCATCGGGCGACCGAGCTTCTCACCCGGACGAAGCCGACCACCGAGGGCAGCACGGCCCCGAACAGCAGAGCGAGCCCCACCCCGAGAAGCGTCTCCACCGCGCGTTCCGCGAATCGAGCCCCCGGAGGCTCCGGCGAGGTGGACATGATGAGGGTCAGGGCGAGGAACGTGGTGAAGCCGGGGACGACGTACCACCGGCTCTCCTGGATGGCACATGTCGATCCGATGACAGCCCCGACCACGAGCCCGGTGACGAGACCTCCCGGAGCCAGGACAGCCAGGCCCGCGGCCGCGAACGCTCCGATGAGCACCGATGCCGCGCGCCCGATGCTGCGCGAGATCAGCTGCCCCCTGACCGGACGCATGACGAGGAGCACCGCGCCCGTCGCCCACCCCACGTGCTCGAGATCGAGAACGAAGCCGATGGTGGCGGCGAGCGCCGCAGCCATGCCGAGGAGGATCCCGTAGACCAGGAGGGCTCGCCCCCGAGGTACAGGACTGGCGGCACGCGCCCGCTCTTCACGCTCGGGCCAGAGCAGGGAAACCATCCAGGCATACACCGAGCCGGCGACGATGCAGGCGGCGAATCCCCCTGTGACCGAGGACCAGGAGAAGCTCAGCCCGATCCCGGTCATCGGCAGCACCAGAATGAGGATCAACTGCCCGAGCCGACCTCGTGGGGCGTTGAGACTCGCGACGATCGCGAGCCCGAGCACGGCGAGCACGGCGACCACAGGCCACTCCGCCAGCAGCGCCCCGAGAAGCAGGCCGAGGGCGCTGAGCGTGCCGACGACGGGGATTATGGCGCGGGCTCTCCTGCGTGGGGGGAGACCGAAGGCGGCGGCGGGTATCACGCCGATCCCGAGCGCGACACCGAGCGTCGGATGGAAGGGGGCGACGAGCATCGCCGGCGCGGCGAACAGCAGACCCAGGCCGAACCGCGACCATCGCCAGCTCAGCCCGGCATCGTCACTCATGCATCTCTCCCTCAGCTCCGTCTGCCGGCTTCCCGAGCCGCTGCCGCGACGCCGTCGCTCACAGCTGCGTGCACGCGACCGTGCGATTCCAGTCCGAGGAACCAGGGTGTGCGGCGAGCGACAGCGGCTGCCCGCTCGGGAAGCGCGGCGATGTGCAGCACGATGCCGAGCTGAGCGAGCTCTCCGTCGAGGTTCTCCAGCGCGTCGAGGACGGTGATCGTCATCACCTCCTGCTGCTTCAGACCCAGCACGAGCACGCGGACCGGCTGCTCCTCCGCCTCGACCAGGGCGAGGATCTGCTTCTCGTTGGCCATCGCGTTCGCCGTGTAGAGCCCCCGTTCGAGACGGAGCCCCAGAGCGTCACCGATGCGAGCGTCGACCGCTACCTTCGGCACATTGAGCTCGCGGAGCACCAGGATCAAGGTCACGACCACACCGACCGCCACGGCCGGGAGAAGGCCGGCGGTGAGCCCGAGGATCGCGACCGCGAGCGCGATCCAGAAATCCACCGGACTGATCCGCGCCCACCGCACGAGCTCGGGGATGTTGATGAGCCCGGCGACGGCCACGAACACCATCGCGGCCAGCGTCGCCTCGGGGAGCAGGCTGAGAACGGGTCCCAGGAAGAGCGCGACCAGCACGGCGAGCACCACGGTGACCAGGGTCGCCGCCTGGGAGCGCGCCCCCGCACTCTGATTGACCGCGCTCTGCGAGAAGCCTCCCGCGGCTGGCATCGTGCCGAAGAATGCGCCGACCGTGTTCGCCGCGCCGGTCGCGAACAGCTCCTGGTCGCTGTCGATCTGAGGTTCGCTCGCCGCCCGCAGGCTGCGGGCGACGGCCGCGGACTCCAAGAACGCCATCACGGCGATAGCGACGGCGCCGGGCACGAGGACGACCGCCTGCGAGAAGTCGGGCACGCCCGGAACGGGGAGCCCGCTCGGCACCGCGGCGATGAGGTCGACGCCGTAGCGATCCAGACCAGCGAGGGCGACCAGGAGGATCCCGGCGACCACCACGACGAGTGCGCCCGGTACACGCGGGGCGAACCGCTTGAGCACGACGATCACGAGGATCGAGCCGGCAGACAGCGCGACCGTCGGCCAGTTCACGCTGTCGAAGGCCTGTGCCACTGCGCCGAGCGACTTGAGGAATCCATGACCGGAGAAGTTGTAGCTCTCGCCCAGCAGCTTCGGCAGCTGTCCGACGGCGACCGTCGCGCCGACACCGATCTTCAAGCCGAGAACAGTGGCTCCGCTGATGTTCTCCACGAGCGAGCCGAGGCGACAGAGTCTGGCGATCAACAGGATCACTCCCACGAGCAGCGTGAGCATCATCAGAGAGCCGATCGCATCGTCCGATCCCGCGGCGACTCCCGCGGACACCAGGGTCGTCGCGGTGAGGGTCGCGATCGTCGAGGTCGTCGACACGCTCATGGCGCGGCTTCCACCGAGGAACGCGTAGACCAGCATCGGCAGGATGCACGTGTAGAGCCCGACCTGCACCGGAAGATTGGCGATCGTCGCGTAGGCCATCCCCTGCGGGATCACGACGGCACCAGCGGACAGACCCGCGACGACGTCACGGACCACCCACTCCCGGCGGTACCCCTCGACCGTGCTGAACAGCCATGGCGGTCTTCTCGTCGCGGTCATCCGCTTCTCCGTCCTCCGGTCGTCTGAAGCGTACTGCGGGGGCATGCGGGGATCGAGTGATCGCACGATCGGCTCACCCTGGTGAACTCCACCGGGAATCGGTGCGCGTGCTGGCGCGGGCCGAGTATCGTCCGACGGGGCCGCCACCGGGCGGGCCGGTTTAAGAAGGAGTACACATGGGTTTTTGGGGATCGTTCTGGGACATCATCTGGTGGTTCCTGCTGGCGTTCGTCTTCATCTCGTACCTGTTCGCGCTGTTCGCGATCGTCGGAGATCTCTTCCGCGACCGGCAGCTCAACGGCTGGTGGAAGGCAGTGTGGATCGTCTTCCTGATCTTCGTCCCGTTCCTCACGGTGCTGGTGTATCTGATCGCTCGGGGCTCCGGCATGGCCGAGCGGAGCGATGCGGAGGCCGCGAACGTTCGCAGCGCCGCTGACGCCTACATCCAGCAGGTCGCCGGCACGAGCCCGAGCGACGAGATCGCCAAGGCGAGGGCACTCCTCGATTCCGGCACCATCACGGCCGGGGAGTACGAAGCCATCAAGGCCAAGGCGCTCAGCTGAACCCAGGAGGGCGCGCCCGGTCGGATCGGTCGCGCCCTCCTCGCGCCCATTCGAGTTGTGCACAATTGAATGCCGTGCAATGCTATCTTGGTGCCGATGACCGATGAGATGCTCTGCTTCTCCCTGTACTCCGCCGCGCGTGCCACCACGCAGGCATACCGGACGCTGCTCGCCCCCTGGGGTCTGACGTATCCGCAGTATCTGGTGCTCGCCGCACTCTGGCTCGACGGCGAGCAGACGATCGGGTCGCTGGGGGCGGTGATGCGCCTGGACTCCGGCACGCTATCCCCCCTCGTCCGGCGACTCGAGCAGGCCGGACTCGTGACCAGGACACGCGGCCGCGACGACGAGCGTGTGGTGACGGTGACCCTCACCGACAAGGGCCAGGACCTGCGGGCCGAGGTGGCCCCCATCCACACCACCATCGCGTCGATCTCCGGGCTCCAGGACGAGGAGCATCGCCGTCAGCTCATCGCCGAACTGCACGACATCACCGACCGCCTTCAGAAGACCACGAAAGATCTCGCCGACGCCCACCAGAGCGACCGGCCCTGATCGACATCCCGAGAGAGAACGGAATCGCCATGCGCGCACTCATCCACCCCACCTTCGGCACTCCGGAGGAAGTCCTCCGAGTCGAAGATCGACCTCTTCCGGAGCCCGGCGAAGGCCAGGTCCGTCTGCGGATCGTGCTCTCCCCCATCCACAACCACGACCTGTGGACCGTTCGCGGCACATACGGCTTCAAGCCGGAGCTCCCCGCCGCGTCGGGGACCGAGGCCCTCGGCGTCGTCGACGCGCTCGGTGCCGGAGTCGAGCACCTCGAGGTGGGCCAGCGCGTCGCCACCGGCGGAACCTTCGGCGCCTGGGCCGAGTACATCGTGACGAATGCCGCCGGACTGATCCCGATCCCGGACGGCCTTCCTGACGAGACGGCGGCTCAGCTGGTCTCGATGCCCTTCAGCGCGATCACGCTGCTGGACTTCCTCGATGTGCAGGCCGGCGGCTGGATCGTGCAGAACGCCGCGAACGGAGCTGTCGGACGCATGCTCGCTCAGCTCGGCTCAGCGCGCGGAGTGAACGTGCTCGGGCTGGTGCGTCGGACAGCGGGGGTCGACGAGCTCCGCGCACAGGGCATCGACAGGATCGTCGCGACCGATCAGCCCGATTGGAAGGAGCAGGTCGAGGCGATCACCGGAGGTGCGCCGATCACCGCCGGCGTCGATTCCGTCGGTGGTGCATCCGCCGGCCAGGTTCTCTCGCTGCTCGCGGAAGGCGGCACGTTGGTCGCGTTCGGAGCGATGGACTCCCCCACCATGGAGATCGCCTCCTCCGACGTGATCTTCAAGCAGGCCACAGTGAAGGGCTTCTGGGGCAGCAAGGTGATCCCGAGCCTCGATCAGGCCACCCGTAGCGCACTGTTCGGTGAGCTGTTCCAGCGCCTCGCCGACGGCAGCCTGACGTTGCCCGTGGCCGGCATCTTCGACGCCGCCGACATCAGCGCGGCCGTGCGTGCGAGCGACACCCCGGGTCGCGTCGGCAAGGTGCTGCTGCGCTTCTGAGCTGCACGCCGACGAGGGACTTCCGGATGTCGGCGCCCCGGTGCAGAGTGTGGCCATGGAGATCACACTCGGACAGCCCGATGGGCTCGTCGTCAGTCCTGCATTCAGCCATGTGGCCGTCGTCCCGCCAGGGGCGACGACGGTGTACGTCAGCGGCCAGAACGGTGTCGACGTCACCGGAGCCGTCGTCTCGAGCGATGCCGGCGAGCAGTCCGCTCGCGCCGTCGAGAACGCCAGGATCGCCCTCGAGTCCGTGGGTGCAGGGCTCGAAGACGTGATCAGCTGGACGGTGCTGATCCATCAGGACGCGGACCTGCGCGCGGCGTACGGTGCGGTCGCCTCACGGCTGGCGCGGGACGGAGCCCCACCCCTCGTCACCGCGGCGCTCGTGGCGGGCCTCGGAGTCCCGGGTGCCCTGATCGAGGTGAGCGCGGTCGCGGCCGTGCTCCGCCCCTGAGCGGACGACGCTTCCCGCGATGTCCCGGCGCGGGGTCAGATCCTTCCCCGCACGGGTGTGCGCTCGACGCCGTCGCCCTCCGGCGCGGTCATCTCCGCACGGACTCCGAGCAATCGCACCTCTCGCTCCGGATCGAGCGTGCCGGCCAGCGCCGCGGCAACCGCGACGAATTCCGCACGGTCCGTGGTCGGCGCGGAGAGCTTGCGGCCGAAGGTCTTGGTCTCGAACGGGGCATATCGCACCTTGAGGTGCACGCGGAGGACCGGCCGCCCCTCCACCGCGCAGTCGTCGAACGCGTGGGCGGCGAGATCGCGGATCGCCGCATCGACCTGCTCCGGCGTCGTGAGGTTCTCCTGGTACGTCGTCTCCCGGCTGTGGCTTCGCGCAACCCACGGCGTGTCGTCGACGCTGCTCGGACCGATCCCTGAACCCAGCCCGTGATACCAGACGCCCATCCGCGGTCCGAACTCGGTCACGAGGGTCTGCTCGTCCGCCTCGGCGAGATCTCGCACCGTCGCGATGCCGTGGACCGCGAGACGCTTCTGCACCTTCGGCCCGACACCCCAGAGGTCGCGCGTCGGCTTGTCGCCCATAACCTCGAACCAGTTGTCCGCGGTGAGGCGGAACACACCGCGGGGCTTGCCGAACTCGGTGGCGATCTTCGCCCTGACCCTGTTGTCCCCGATCCCCACCGAGCAGTGCAGCTGTGTCGCCTCGAACACGGCTTCCTGCGCGGACGAGGCTACACCTTCGGGAGAGTCCGTCTGCACCCCGAGGAAGCACTCGTCCCATCCCACCACTTCGAGCACCACGTCCGGCAGCGCACGGAGAGCAGCCATGACCTCGTCGGATGCCCGAGCGTAGGCGTCCCGATCGACCGGGAGGAACACGGCATCGTCCGGCGCCTTCCGCGCCGCGATCTTCAACGGCATGCCCGAGCCGATCCCGAACGCACGGGCTTCGTAGGAAGCGGTCGACACCACCGCCCGCTCGGTCGGATCGCCGCGTCCGCCCACGATCACCGGGCGACCGGCCAGCTCCGGTCTGCGCAGCACCTCCACCGCGGCGATGAACTGATCCATGTCCACGTGCAGCACCCAATCGGCCATGCAACGAGTGTGACCGGTGCCGACGTGGATGTCACCCCTCGATCGTCACCGGATCGCGAGGCCGATCGCGGCGACCACGACAGCGAGCAACGGCAGGGTTCCCTGCATCGCCGCAGCACGCACCTTGGTCCGATCGGAGAGCACGAGCACGAGCGCGGCGGCGAGCATCATCCCGGTTCCGGCGAAGACGAGGGTAAGCCCCGCCGTCTCGGCTCCGACGATCACGAGGCCGATGCCGAGCAGGGCCGTCAGTGCGAGGAAGAGGTTGTAGAAGCCCTGGTTGAAGGCCAGCTGCTTCATCGTGACCGCGTCCGCCTCGCTGGGGACGCCGAAGATCTTCCTCGTCTCCGGCTCGGTCCACCGCAGCGACTCGAGCGCGAAGATGAAGACGTGGAAGGCCGCAGCTGCGGCGGCGAGGACGAGACCGACGATGAGCATGGGCTGATTCTTCCGTTCCCGGGGGCCGGGAGCAAGCCGACAGCACCGGCGCGCACGAACCTCCTCGTCACAGGAGGAAGATCGGAAGAAGTCCCGGGTTGTGTGCGTGTACCAGCACGGCGAACACCACAGCATCGAAGAGCAGGTGCACCGTCACGACATAGGCCAGCGAGTGCGTCCGCACGAAGATGTACCCCTGCAGCAGGGCGAACGGGATCGTCAACAGGGGTCCCCACTCTCGGTAGCCCAGCTCCCACAGGAAGGAGACGAAAACGATGGCCTGCAGGACGTTGGCGAGCAGGTCGGGAAAGTGTCGGCGCAGCAGGGCGAACACGGTGCAGATGAAGAACAGCTCGTCCCAGATGCCCACGGCGCCGACCCCGACGAAGAGACGGGCGATGAGGTCAGGAGTGTCCACGACCGGCCAGTTCTGGTACACCCCGCTGGTGATGAAGTAGAAGGGCAAGATCAGCCACCCCAGCAGGAGCACCGCCACGAGCCACCCCCATTGCAGCCGTCCCCAGCGCTTGTGCGTGCGCCAGGGGAAGCCGATGGCACGGTCTCGATAGACGAACCTCGAGATCAGGTAGGGCACCGCCACCGCGCCGCCCAGGGCGAGCGTGAACCGCAGCATCGCGAGGTTGTCGAGTTCCGCTGCCAGCGGGATGATGCTCACGATCAGCATGCCGATCGCGATCAGCGAGAGATCGCGGGTGAGCGAAGGACGGCGTGGGCTCCCGGCTGGATCCGCGCCCCGCTCACCGCCGCGACGTTCGACGACACGGCGTTCGAGGAGACCGGCGACTGCGATGCCGGCGGCGAGGAGCGTCCAGCCAAGCCACGGGATCTCCAGCACGAAGAATGCCGGAGCAGCGGCGCACACGAGCAGCGCGGGAAGGAGCCCCGTCCTCGACGCCGTGTCGCGCCGCGTGTCGGTCACGCGCGGGTCCTGCGCCGGTACACGAGATCGCGGATATCCCGTCCCTTCGCGATGCCCTTGCGCTCGAACGCGGTCATGACGCGACCGTCGAAGCGTTCGGCCCACTCCCCCTCGAATGCGCGCTCGAACAGCGGATCCGCGTCGAGCACATCGCGCATCTGCAGGGCGTAGTCCTCCCAGTCGGTCGCGAGCCTCAGCAGGCCGCCGTCACGGAGCGCTCGCGCTGCGGCGTCGCCGAATCCCGGTCTCACCAGGCGTCGCTTGGTGTGCTTCTTCTTGTGCCAGGGGTCAGGGAAGAAGATCCACACCTCGCGTGCTGCCGCCTCAGGGAGGAACGATGAGAGGACCTCCGGCGCATTCGCCTCGACGACGCGCAGGTTGCGTGCGCCCTCCCTGTCGGCGTCGAGCATGGTCCTGGCGAGGCCGGCGCGGAACACCTCGACGGCGAGGAAGTCGTCCTCGGGGCGCGACGAGGCCGCGGCCACGATCGCGTGGCCTTGGCCCGATCCGACCTCCACGTAGAGGTCAGCGGTGCGCCCGTACTCGGTCGCAGGATCGAGGCGCGCCTCGGGGTGCACGGAGGTCCAGGCGACGTCACGCGGAACGTCGAGTAGATAGTGCGGGCCGAGCTCGGCGAAGGCGCGCTCCTGCGCGTCGGACATCCGGCCGCTGCGGCGCACGAACGACACCGGCTCGTCTCGGAAGGTACGGGGTTCGGGCATGTTTCCAGGGTAGCCGTCGACGTCCGTCGCTCCGGCGTCCCCGATTCCCGGGCTCAGGCCGTCGGCGCGGTGACGAAGTCGATGAGCTCCTCCACACGGCCCAGCAGCGCCGGTTCCAGGTCCCGGTAGGTCGTGACCTTGGAGAGGATGTGCTGCCACGCGCGCGCGATGTCGGCCTGTGTCTCGTGCGGCCAGCCGAAGGCACGGCAGATGCCGACCTTCCACTCGATGCCGCGCGGGATCTCCGGCCACTTCGCGATGCCGAGGGCCCGAGGCGTCACACACTGCCAGACATCGACGAACGGGTGGCCGACGATGCGCAGATGGCGTCCGTGCGGGCCCCGGGCGACCGCGTCGGCGATGCGCGATTCCTTCGAGCCAGGGACGAGGTGGTCGACGAGCACGCCGTACCGCCGAGTCGCGCTGGGTGGCTCTGCGGCCAGCAGGTCGTCGAGCAGGTCGACGCCCTGGAGGAACTCGACGACGACGCCCTCGACCCGCAGGTCGGCACCCCACACCTTCTCGACGAGTTCGGCATCGTGCTTGCCCTCGACGAGGATTCGGCTGGGCAGAGCGACGCGGGCGCGCTGATCGGCCACCACGAACGATCCGGATGCCGTGCGCCGCCGCCCTTGATCGGCAGCACCGGGCACGATCAGCCTCACGGGTGCGCCGTCGATGAGGAACCCTCCGCCGAGGGGGAACAACCGCCGACGGCCCACGCGGTCCTCCAACTCGACGTTGCCGCCCTGGACACGTGTGACCGCACCGCAGAAGCCGTCGTCGGCGACCTCGACCACGAGATCCGGCTCGGCCGCGACCTGGGGCACCTTCTTCGCGCCGCGCTCGCGCCAGCCCGCCGCGAGCACGTCGGAACCGTAGATGTCGTCCATGCCTTCCAGCGTATGTGCCTCCGCTGAGGGCGAACGGCGAACCCGTGTCGAGTGCTGTCGCGTGTCGGGCCCAGTGCATAGACTCGTGGCATGGGGCTCGGCTGCCGGTCGGAGGGAACACGATGACGAAACGGTGGCTCACGCTGGCCGCACTCGCTCTCGCCGTTGTCGCCGGTGCGTTCAGCACCTCCGCAGCATCCGCGACCGATCCCGTCACGCTCGATGCCGGATACGTCACCGACCAGGCCGGAGTGCTCAGTGCCGACGAAGAGGCGACGGTGGAGGCCCGGCTCCAGGAGCTGACGGACAATTCGAGCGCCGATCTGTTCGTCGTGCTCGTCGACGACTTCACGAACCCATCCGACAACGTGCAGTGGGCCGACACGGTCGCGCAGAACAACAACCTCGGCACCGAACAGTACCTCCTGGCGATCGCCGTCGACGGGCGCAGCTACTACATCTCCGCTGCCCCCGACGGCCCGGTGAGCTTCGGCCAGCTCGACAGCATCGAGGACAAGATGGTCCCCTTCGCCGCGGACGGCGATTGGGTCGGCGCCATCACTCTCGCCGCCGACGAGATCCAGGGCGACGGGGGCGCCGGCGCGCTCCGCATCGGGCTGATCGTCGTCGCCGTCGTCGTCGTCGCGCTGCTCGTGTGGCTCGTCGTGGCACTGGTGCGCGGAGCCCGCCGGCGGGCGGAGATCCGCGAGCGAGGCGCCATGCCGGAGACACCGGACCCCGCCGACCCCTTCTCCACTCTCACCGACCAGCAGGTCGAGACGCAGGCAGGACTCGCGCTCGTGCAGGCGGACGATGCCATCACCTCGAGCAAGGAGGAGCTCGGCTTCGCCGTCGCGCAGTTCGGCGATGCAGCCACCGAGGAGTTCACTCGGGTCGTCGATGCGGCGAAGGCGAAGATCTCCGAGGCCTTCGATCTGAAGCAGAAACTCGACGACGAGATCGAGGATTCGATCCACGACCGCCGCGCGTGGCACATACGCATCATCCGGATCGCCGACGAGATCGACGACATCCTGGACGACAACACTGCGGCGTTCGACGAGCTCCGAAAGCTCGAGCAGAACGCCCCGCAGGAGCTCGAGCGCGTCCGCGGTGAGCGCGCGGCGCTCGACGCCGCCCTCGCCTCTGCGGAGCCTGCCCTCGACGCGCTGTCCGCCACCTATGCCCCTGCGGCTCTCGCCACAGTCGCGGACAACCCCGTGCAGGCACGCGAACGGGCCGACCTCGCGGATCGGTCGATCGAGGCGGCGGCGCAGGCCATCGCAGCCGGACGTTCAGGCGAGGCCGCGTTCGCGATCCGCACCGCCGAGCAGTCCGTCGCGCAGGCCGCCCAGCTCGTCCAGGCGGTGACGACGCTGGGAGCGGAGCTGTCGACGCTCGAAGCTCAATCTCGTGCCCTCATCGCCGAACTGCAGAGCGACCTCGCAGCCGGGCAGCAGCTGCCCGACCCCTCGGGTGCCATCGCCGCTGCGGCTTCCGCCACGGCCCAGCAGCTCGGGGCGGCGCAGACCGATCTGAGCGGTACCGCCCGCGATCCACAGCGAGTGCTCGAGGCTCTCACCGCCGCGAACACGCAGATCGACGCCGCGATCGCACAGGGCAGGGAGAGCGTCGAACGTGCCCGCCGGGTGCAGCAGCTGCTCGAGCAGACTCTCACGCAGGCGAACTCCGAGATCCGCGCGGCTCGGGACTTCATCGAGACCCGTCGAGGGACGGTGGGCTCCACCGCGCGCACCCGCCTCGCGAACGCGGAGGCGAGCCTGTCGCAGGCGCTGAATCTGCGGGCAACCGACCCCGATGCCGCGCTCGCGGAGGCGAACCGTGCGCTCGCTCTGGCGACGCAGGCCACGTCGGCCGCGCGGTCGGACGTGCAGGCGTACACCCCTTCCGGCTACGACCAGGGCGGCTTCGGCGGCCCGTTCGGCGGGTCCGGATCCTCGTCGGGCGGCTCAGGACTCGGCGGCGACATCCTCGGAGGCATCATCGGTGGGCTGCTCGCCGGCGGTGGCGGCGGCTCTTCCCGTCGAGGAAGCAGCAGCGGATGGCGCTCCTCCGGCGGCGGCTTCCGGAGCTCCGGTTTCGGAGGCGGCTCCCGCAGCAGCGGCCGCAGCGGCCGATCAGGAGGTAGACGCTTCTGATCCCCCACACAGACATGTACGACAAGCTCTCGAAGACGCCCTCTGAAAGGAACCACGCATGACCAAGCAGTCCATCTTCGGACGTATCTCGACCCTCGTCCGCGCGAACATCAACTCCTTGCTGGACTCTGCGGAAGACCCGCAGAAGATGATCGACCAGCTCGTTCGCGACTACACGAACAGCATCGCCGACGCCGAGTCCGCGATCGCCGAGACCATCGGCAACCTGCGCCTGCTCGAGCGCGACCACGAGGAAGACGTCCAGGCATCGACCGAGTGGGGCAACAAGGCTCTCGCCGCCAGCCGCAAGGCCGACGAGATGCGCGCGAGCGGCAACACGGCCGACGCGGACAAGTTCGACAACCTCGCCAAGATCGCTCTGCAGCGTCAGATCAGCGCCGAGCGCGAGGCCACCGGCGCCGAGCCGCAGATCGCGGCGCAGACCGAGATCGTGGACAAGCTCAAGAGCGGCTTGAACGGCATGAAGGACAAGCTGGTCGAGCTCAAGAACAAGCGCAGCGAACTCCTCGCCCGTGCCAAGGTCGCCGAGGCGCAGACCCGCGTCCAGGACGCCGTGGGCTCGATCAACGTGCTCGACCCCACCAGCGAGCTGGGACGGTTCGAAGACAAGGTCCGCCGCCAGGAGGCCATCGCTCAGGGCAAGATCGAGCTCGCAGCGTCGAGCCTCGACGCCCAGTTCGAGAGCCTCGAGGATCTCGGCGAGCTGACCGAGGTCGAGGCACGTCTGGCCGAGCTCAAGGCCGGCGGCGGCGCTCCCCGCCAGGCCATCGAAGGCAACTGACATCACCGGGCGGATGCCTCGGCCGCGGGCCGAGGCATCCGTCCCCCCTTCTTCGGAGGCATTCATGGTGCGATTCCTCGTCATCCCGCAGTGGCAGGGCTCGCCCGCAGCGCGCGCGATGCTTCTCACGGACGGTGCTGCAGCGATCGCCGGAGATCTCCCCCGCGCGGCGACGACCGTTCTCGACGTTCCTGTCGAAGCCGGTGAATCCCTCGGCACAGGTGTACGCCGTCTGAGCGCTCTGCTGCGCACTCGTGAACTCGTGCACGGGCACATCGACTCCGACACCGTCGTGATCGGGGGCGATTGCAGCATCACCGTCGCCGCGCTCGACGCATTGCCGGGCGGAACCGACGACCTCGCCGTGGTGTGGTGCGACGCGCATGCCGACATGCACACGCCGGACACGTCCCCTTCCGGTGCCTTCTCAGGCATGGCACTGCGGGCTGTGCTCGGCGAGGGCGAGGAGCAGCTCGTGCTCTCGCCCGCGATCCCCGCCGATCGCGTGATCACCGTGGGCATGCGGAACCTCGATGACGCGGAGGTCGAGCAGCTCGCGCCTCTGACGAATCTCTCCGTCGACGACCTCGCAGATCCCGAGGCGCTGCTCGGCGCGGTCCGCGCGACCGGGGCGTCACGGGTCTGGGTGCACATCGACGTCGACGTGCTCGATCCGTCCGACTTCGCCGGTGTCTCGTCGTCGGTGCCGTTCGGGCTGTCCCCCGCCGCGCTGAGCACCGCCATCCGCGCACTGCGCTCGGAAGTGCCGCTCGCGGGCGCGACCATCGCAGGTTTCGCACCGAGGTCACCGGCCGATGCCGTCGATGATCTCGGCGCACTGCTGCGACTGGTCGGAGCGGTGGCATGACGACGGCTCCTGACTGGCGACCCGCGGCGAGTGCCGCCCTGGCCCGGGGCCGACGTCTCGACCGCCGCATCCCCTCCTTCCTGTTGCGCTCCCCGATCAGCCGCCTGGGCTACCTGTGGGGCACCGCCGTCGGCTGGCTGTGGGGCTCGCTGTGGAGCACAGGACCCGTCGAACGGCGGGCGGGTCTGTGGATCTTCCAGGGCATGCCGGCATGGACGTTCAATCGCGGCGGAGTGTGCGTCGGCGGCTGCTTCCTGACCGGAGACGTGCGACCGAGCGAGGCCGTGCTCCGTCATGAGGCTGTGCACAAGGCGCAGTGGCTCCGCTACGGGTTCCTGATGCCGATCCTGTACTTCCTCGCGGGGCGTGACCCCCTGCGCAACCGCTTCGAGATCGAGGCAGGGCTCGAAGACGGCAACTACGTTCGACGGACGCGCTGACCCTACGACGGTCTCTGCACGGACGTCTCAGGCCGCTAGTGGCCGATTCGGATCAGGCGCGCGGACGCGGAGTCAGCGGTCGGCGGGCAGCAGGCCGAAACGCTCGGGGGTACGGATCAGCGTCGGCGAGACCTCGAGATGACTCGTCAGGTGCTCGACGATGTCGGCCGTGCCGAGGTAACCGCCGAGCAGCGTGACGTGGGTCTCGATCTCGTCGTCGCACATCATCTCGTCCGCCCAGGCGCAGGTCGCACGGGTGAGCGCCTGACCGGCTGCGCACGCACGGCTGCTTCCGGGAGCCCCGGAACGCTGCTCACGAGCGAGCCACGTGACCGTCATGCGACCGGGAGCCTCGATGACGCCGATGTCGGCGACCGTCGGCACCTCGATGAAGATGCGCCCGGAGGCGCACAGTGGCAGCGTCGTCAGGAACACCTCGAGCTCCGTGAGGGAGTTCTCATCAGCCGTCACCAGGTGATGGGCGCGCCGACGCGCTGCGCGACGTTCGGCGCGCGTGCCGCGGGTCTCGAGCGAGGTGTTCATGGTGTCTTCATCGTACACCAAGTGAAGGCTTGCCTAACCTGGTAGCCGCTGCGCGATGATCATGCACGCTCCGGCCGCTGCTCGCGCTCGACGAGTGCGACGGCCAGGGCGTCGAGCTCATCGTCGGTCATCCCCTGCGCGCGCAGATACCCGGCAGCCGAGCCCCATCGTTCGTCGACCTGCGCGAGCAGACGGCGCATCACGGGCGCCGGCGACTGCGTGGCCAGCGCCACCGCGTGCACAGCCTCCGGGTGCTGCGTGCGCAGGTAGTCGGCGATCCACCGGGTGCGCTGAGCCGGCAGCTGAGACTCGGTGAGCGCGTAGTCGGCTATGACGGCCTCCCGATCCGCACCGACCGCGGAGAGCGCGAGGGCGACGGTCACGCCCGTCCGGTCCTTACCCACAGTGCAGTGCACCAGCGTGCGCCCACTCGCCGCGATGATGCGGATAGCCGCGACGAGCCGCTCCCCGCTCTCTTCGAGGAGGTGGAGGTAGAGGTCGTCGAGACTGGTGTCCGCCTCGAAGAAGGAACGGACGGATCCGAGGAACAGCGGGAGGTGGGTGGTGTCCGGCCCGTCGATCTCCGTCGGCTCGGCTGCGACCTCTTCGCCGTCTCGCAGGTCGACGATGTGCGAGACGCTCTCCCGCAACGCGGCGGCGCCCGCGGTGGTCGCTCCGGAGAGCTGTCCGGAGCGCAGGAGGACGCCGGAGCGGATCCGACCGCCCTCCGCCGGCATGCCTCCCACGTCGCGGACGTTGGAGACCCCTTCGACGACGAGGATCATCATCCCGCCGCCTGCGGTCCTCGCGGGGGCACCGGGTAGCGGCCGGCGATCACGATCCTGTTGAAGGCGTTGATCGAGACGCATGCCCAGCTGAGCGCCGCGTACTCCTTCTCGGTGAAGACGCTTCCGACCTGGTCGTACACCTCGTCGGAGATCCCGTCCTCCGAGATCAACGTGAAGGCCTCGGCGAGTTCGAGAGCGGCGCGCTCCCGCTCGCTGAAGACACCGCTCTCACGCCACGTGGGGATCTGGGTCAGTGTGTCGGCGTCGACGCCCGCAGCGACCGCCCTGTCGACGTGGATCCGCGCACAGTAGGCGCAGCCGTTGAGCTGCGAGCAATGGATCATGACGAGTTCTTTGAGACGGTCGTCGATGCCGTTGGCCGCGCAGATCTGGCCCACCGTCTTCGAGAACGCGTCAAGCGCCTGGTACGCGGCCGGCTCGGTCTTGGACAGGTGCACACGCGTCTCGCTCATGACTCCATGATATTCGGCGGATGAGCGGGAAGCTCTGCCGCAGACGAACCGGAGCTTGGATCAATATGCCCATCAAACCCAGTCCTCATACGACATAATGCGACACGTTACGAAATAATCTCTTGTCATACTGGTCCGGCATTTCCGACGCCGCTTCCCGAGGGCGCAGAATGTGGAGGTGGCGATCGACAACAGCGAGTTCAGCTATCTTCCCGCACAGGCCGAAGCGCTCGGCGTACCGGTTCCGCCGGTCACGCGCCTCACCCTCCCACTCGCCGACGGCCGCATCCTGAGCGCCCTGCGTTTCGGTAGCGAAGCACCGCGTGTGACGCTGCTCCACGGCGCCGGCCTGAACGCACACACCTGGGACAACACCGCCCTCGCCCTGCAGCAGCCGCTGCTCGCGATCGATCTCGCCGGACACGGCGACTCCTCCTGGCGGGACGACGTCGACTACACGCCGCGCACACTCGCTCGTGACGTGGCCGCAGCGCTCGACGCCTGGGTGGAAGGGCCGCAGGTCGTGGTCGGGCAGTCCCTCGGCGGACTCACCGGCGCTGCTCTGGCAGCAGCGCGACCGGATCTGGTGTCCGAGCTCATCGTGGTCGACATCACTCCCGGCATCGATGTGAGTGCCGGCCCGGCGGCGCTGCGCGAGTTCTACGCGGGCCCGACCGACTTCGCGACACGCGACGAGCTCGTCGACAAGGCGATCTCACTGGGGTTCGGGGGCTCCCGACCCGAGACAGAGCGCGGTGTCTTCCTGAACACGCGAGTGCGCGAGGACGGGCGGGTGGAGTGGAAGCACCACTTCGCACACCTCGCCGCCCAGGCACTCGCCGCCCACGACCCCGGGTCCCCGACCGCACCGTCGGTGCTGCACGAGACCGGCTGGGATGATCTGACCGCGGTCACCGTACCGGTCACCCTGGTGCGTGCCGCACGCGGATTCGTGAGTGAAGCCGACGCCGTCGAGCTCCAGCGACGCGTCCCCGCGGCTGAGGTGGTCGTGCTCGACGCCACCCACAACGTGCAGGAGACCGCGCCGGTCGCCCTCGCCGGTCTGATCGACGCCGCCGTGCCCGCCCTCGGAATATGACGTTCCGTTCCACACCCGACCCTGACCCCTTCTCACATCTCTAGGCTCGATTCCACGGCACACAGCAGTTGCCGCACCGAGAGGAAACACCCATGTTCCGACGTACCCGACGTCTCGCGCTGATATCCGCCCTCGCGGCCACCGCCGTCATCCTCAGCGCCTGCTCCGGCACCACCGAGCCGGAGACCAGCAGCTCACCCGGCGCCCCCGACCCGAGCGCCACTCTCCACGTCGGCCTCGTCCTCGAGCCCACCAACCTCGACATCCGCCACACCAGCGGCGCGGCACTCGAGCAGATCCTGATCGACAACATCTACGAGGGCCTCGTCACGCGCACGCAGGACAACGAGATCGAGGGGCGTCTCGCCTCCGACTACGAGGTCTCCTCGGACGGGCTCACATATACCTTCACCCTCAACGACGGCGTGGTCTTCCACGACGGCACGCCGCTGACGTCGGCGGACGTCGTCTCCTCGTACGAGACCGTGCGCACGGACGCCACCGTGCAGGGCAACGCGGACTTCGCGTCGGTCACAGCGATCACGGCGCCGGACCCGACCACGGTTCAGATCACCCTGTCCGCTCCGAACCAGAACTTCCTCTTCGCGCTCACCGGCCCGGCCGGTCTCGTGTTCAAGTCCGGCGACACCACCGATCTGAAGACCGCGGAGAACGGCACAGGTCCCTTCACGCTGACGCGTTGGAACAAGGGAAGCACCATCACCTTCACGCGCAACGACGCCTACTGGGGGGATCCTGCCGGCGTCGCCCAGGTCGAGTTCCAGTACATCCCCGACTTCACCGCCGGCGTCAACGCCGCACTGGCCGGCGATGTCGACGTGCTCACGGCCGTCGACCCGAACCTCGCGCCTCAGCTCGAAGACTCCGGGGACTTCACCCTCACCACGGGACGCACCACCGACAAGGCCACTCTCGCGTTCAACAACAAGAAGGCGCCGCTCGACGACGTGCGGGTGCGCGAAGCCCTGCGCCTCGCCATCGACCATGAGGCTCTCATCGACGCGGTCGGCGCCGGCACGGCACTGTACGGGCCCATCCCCGAACTCGACCCGGGCTACGAGGACCTGTCCGACGTGATCTCCTACGACCCGGAGAAGGCGAAGAAGCTCCTCGCTGAGGCCGGTCAGGAGGACCTCGAGCTGACCCTCACGATCCCCTCGTTCTACGGCACGACCGTGCCCAAGGTGCTGATCTCGGACTTCAAGAAGGTCGGCGTGACGCTCGAGGTGAACTCGGTCGAGTTCCCCACCTGGCTGGAGGACGTGTACACGAACCACGACTACGACCTCAGCTTCGTGCTGCACGTCGAGCCGCGCGACTTCGGCAACTTCGCCAACCCCGACTACTACTTCGGCTACGACAACGCCGAGGTGCAGGATCTGTACACGAAAGCTCTGGCCGAGGTCGACCCCGACAAGTCCGCCGACCTGCTGGCACAGGCAGCGCGCATCGCCTCGGAAGACCACGCCGCCGATTGGCTCTACAACGGAGAGACCATCACCGCCGTGAGCCCCATCGTGTCCGGCTTCCCCGAAGACTCGATCAACTCCCGCATCAACCTCACGGGCGTCACCGTCTCCGCTGAGAAGTAGCAAGCGATCACCGCGTCGTGATCCGCTATGCGCTCGTCCGGGGAGCCCTGCTCATCGCAGGGCTCCTCGTGTCGAGCGCGCTCATCTTCCTGACGCTGCGCGTCTTCCCCGGCGATGTCGCACAGCTCATCGCCGGCACGCAGGCCTCACCCGCCGAGGTCGAAGCGCTCCGCGAATCCCTCGGCCTGAATCGCCCGCTCCTCGCCCAGTACACCGACTGGATCGGGGGCATCTTCCGCGGCGATCTCGGCACATCGCTGCTGTCCGGCGCCTCCGTCGGCGAAGAGATCCTCCTCAAGGCCCAGGTCACCGTTCCGCTCGGAGCGATGTCGCTCCTGATCGCCGTCGTCATCGCTGTGCCGTTCGGGATCCTCGCCGCCCTTCTTCGCAATCGGCGCGGCGGGACGGCGCTCAGCGTCGGAGCCCAGACGCTCGCCGCCGTCCCCGTCGTCTGGGCCGGCATGATGCTGATCGTCGTGTTCTCGGTATGGCTGGGATGGCTTCCTCCCCAGGGCTTCCCCCGCACCGGCTGGTCCACACCGGGGAAGGCGATCGAGTCGCTGCTGCTCCCCGCGCTCACGATCGGGATCGTCGAGGGGGCGATGCTCATGCGGTTCGTACGCAGCGCGACCCTGCAGGCAGCGGGACATGACTTCGTCCGCACCGCCGCCGCGAAGGGTCTCACCCGTACCCGAGCCCTCATCCAGCACGGCATCCCCGCCGTCGGCCTCTCCATCATCACCGTGCTCGGGCTCCAGGTGGCCGGCATCATCGTCGGGTCCGTCGTGATCGAACAGCTGTTCACCCTGCCGGGGATCGGCCGTATGCTCGTGGCCGATGTCGGCACGCGCGATCTGATCAAGGTGCAGAGCGAACTCCTCGTCCTCACCGGATTCGTCTTGGTCGTCGGTTTCCTGGTCGACCTCCTGCACCGCGCGATCGATCCTCGTCAGCGGGAGTCCGCATGAATCCGCGCTGGCTCTCCCGCCTCTGGGACACCTCCACAGGACGCTTCGGCATCGTCGTCGTCCTGGTGATCGTCATGACCGCGCTGATCTCGCTCCTCTGGACGCCGTTCGATCCGCAGGCCTCGGACATCGGCGATCGGTGGCTGCCGCCGAGCTGGCCCCACGTCCTCGGCACCGACGACACCGGACGCGACATCCTGAGTCTGCTGATGGCTGGTGCCCGCACGACGGTGTTCGTGAGCGTGGGGGCCGGCATCATCGCCACGGCTGTGGGGATCGCCCTGGCCGCACTCGGAGCGCTCACCGCACGGTGGATGCGGGAGACCGTCGCCGTGCTCGTCGACATCCTGATCGCCTTCCCTGTGCTGTTGATCGCGATGATGATCTCCTCTGTCTGGGGCGGTTCGCTCTGGGTCGTGATCTGGGCGGTCGGCATCGGCTTCGGCGTCAACATCGCGAGGGTCACGCGTCCGGAGCTGCGCCGCGTGCAGCAGAGCGACTTCGTCCTCGCCGCCAGAGCCGCAGGACTCACCCCCGCGCAGAGCCTGGTGCGCCACCTGCTGCCGAACGTGGCACCCGTCTTCATCGTGCAGCTGTCCTGGTCGATGGCCGTCGCCGTCCTCGCGGAGGCCGGCCTGTCGTACCTGGGTTTCGGCGCCTCCGTGGTCGATCCGAGCTGGGGCCTGCTGCTCGCCGACCTCCAGCGCTACATCGGGGTGCATCCGCTGTCGGTCATCTGGCCGGGACTCGCCATCACGATCACGGTGCTCGCGCTGAACCTGCTGGGTGACGGTCTGCGCGAGGCGACGGATCCGACGCTGCGGCACCGCTCCGCCGAGATCCACACTCCGGGGGTGGTCGCATGAGCCTGTCGGTGCAGGACCTCGTGATCGAGATCGACGGTCGGCCGGTGGTCGACGGCGTCTCCTTCGAGGTCGCAGACGGAGCGAGGCTCGGGCTGATCGGGGAATCCGGCTCGGGGAAGTCGCTCACCGCCCTCGCGGTGCTGGGACTGCTCCCCGACGGTGCGACCGCCAGGGGAAGCATCCGCTGGAAAGGGATCGAACTGATCGGGATGCCGGACCGCGAGCTCGCGCGCCTCCGAGGAGACGACATCGGCATCGTGTTCCAGGAGCCCCGCACCGCGCTCAACCCGATCAGGACCGTCGGACGCCAGATCGCGGAATCGATCCGCATCCACGAAGGACTCGGACGCCGCGCGGCGCGAGAACGGGCGATCGCGGAAGCGGCTCGGGTGCGGCTGCCCGACCCGGAGTCGATCGTCGACCGCTACCCGCACCAGCTCTCCGGCGGTCAGAGGCAGCGCGTCGCGATCGCGATGGCTCTCGCCTGTCGTCCGCGTCTGCTCATCGCAGACGAGCCGACCACGGCATTGGATGTCACGATCCAGGCGGAGATCCTCTCCCTGCTGCTGACGCTCGTCGCGGACGAGGGCATGTCGCTGGTCTTCATCACCCACGATCTCGCCGTGCTCGCCCAGGTCGCGACCGAGGGTGTCGTGCTCGAACACGGCAAGGTCGTCGAAGCCGCACCGGTCTCCACCCTTCTGTCGAGTCCCGCTTCGCCGATCACGCAGGGACTGCTGCGTGATGCGACGGCCACGCTCTGGCGTCCGGACGGGGGCACCGCATGAGCCTGATCGAAGCACGAGGCCTCGGCCGGGACTTCTTCGCACCGAAGCGCTCCGCGTTCGAGCGTGCCCGAACCGTGACCGCCCTGGCCCCGACCGACCTCGACATCGTCGAGGGGTCAGCGGTCGGCATCATCGGCGAGTCGGGATCGGGCAAGTCCACCTTGGTGCGACTGCTGCTGGGACTCGACCGCCCGACATCCGGCTCTGTGACGGTCGACGGACGTGCCGTGGACGCATCCGCTCCCGCGAAGTCCCTGCACTGGCTGCGGCGGGAGACGGGATTGGTCTTCCAGGATCCCTACGCGTCCCTGGACCCGCGCATGACGGCAGGCCAGATCGTCCGCGAACCGCTGTGGGCGCTCGGCGTCGAAGGCGACCACCGCGCGCGCGTCCGCGAGGTACTGGCCCAGGTGGGCCTCGAGCCCGACATGGCAGACCGGTATCCCCACGAGTTCTCCGGCGGGCAGCGTCAACGGATCGCGCTCGCGAGGGCGATCGTCCACGGTCCGCGGGTCCTGGTCGGCGACGAACCCCTGTCCGCCCTGGACGTCACCGTGCGCGCGCAGATCCTCGAGCTGCTGATCGAGCTGCGACGCACGGGCAACCTCACACTCGTGCTCGTGTCTCACGACATCGGCGTGGTGCAGAACCTCTGCGACACGGTCGTCGTGATGAAGGACGGGCGCGTCGTCGAACGGGGCGCGACGAGCGATGTGCTCCTGCACCCCACGCAGGACTACACCAGGAGGCTGCTCGCGGCGATCCCCGTCATCCCCACCCCGCCGGGCGGTTGAGCGGACGAGGTGAACGGGGTGCGCCCCTCCGGGCATCAGCGTCGCGCGCCGAACAGCTTTCCTCGTCGCCGCCCCGTCGGCGTGAGCACACGACGCATGTACACGGTGCCGAGGTCCCTGCCGAACTTGTAGCCGACCCGCCCCATCCGTCCGGCCTCGACGAAGCCGAGCTTCTCGTGCAGTCGGATCGACGCCTCGGCGCCATGATCGCTGATGACCGCGACCATCTCGCGCAGACCGATCTGCTCGCAGGCGTCGATGAGTGCTTGCAGCAGTGCCGCGCCGAGCCCCTTGCCCCCGGCTCCCGGACCGAGGTAGATCGAGTCCTCGACCGTGTACTTGTAGGCGTTCTTCCCCGCCCAGGGCTGCGCCAGCGCGTAGCCCATCACTTCGCCGCCCGGGGACACCGCCACGAGGAACGGCAGCTGCAGCCTGGTCAGCAGCGCGTACTTCTCACGCCAGTAGGGGATGCTGCTGCGGCGCTCGTCGAGGGTCACGGCCGAGTTGCTCACGAAGTGGTTGTATATCTCACGCACGTGCGGCAGATCCGCCGGGCGGACCGGGCGGATCGCATAGGAGAAGACCTCGGGGGCCGGGGCAGGTCGGAGATGGCGCGGGAGAACGCGGCGACGGTCCCCCGGCTCGAATTGCATGCGCTCAGCTTAGGGAGAGAGGGCCTTCGCCATCCACTCGCCAGTCCACCGCCGCCGCACCCTGCTCCTCGAGAAGGGTGTTGGCACGGGAGAACGGTCGCGACCCGAAGAAGCCACGGCTGGCGGAGAGGGGCGAGGGGTGTGCGGAAGAGATCACCGGCGTCTCGCCCAGGAGAGGCTGCAGGTTCGCCGCGTCCCTGCCCCACAGGATCGCGACGAGCGGCTGATCGCGGGCGACGAGGGTGCGGATGGCCAGCTCGGTGACCTTCTCCCACCCCCAGCCTCGATGCGACGCCGCCGCGCCGGGGCGCACGGTGAGCACCCGGTTGAGCAGGAGGACGCCCTGATCGCTCCACGCGGTGAGGTCTCCGTGCGGTGCCGGTGGAATCCCGAGATCGCTCTGCCGCTCCTTGTAGATGTTCGCAAGGCTGCGGGGCAGGGGGCGCACGTCGCGATCCACGGCGAACGACAACCCGATGGGGTGCCCCGGAGTGGGGTACGGATCCTGTCCTGTGATGAGCACCCGCACGTCCGACAGGGGCCGCTGGAACGCTCGGAGCACATTCCCACCCGCCGGGAGGTAGCCGTGCCCTGCCTGCTGCTCGGCACGGAGGCGCTCACCCAGCGCGGTGATCGTGTCCTGCACCGGGGCCAGCGCCTCGGCCCATCCCTCATCGATCCGCCCCTCGGCGGCGAGCTCCGCGAGAGTCTGCGCCATCGTCAATCGGCCGATCGCACGCGCAGCGGCCCGCGGGCGAGCAGGTGCTGTGCGGACTGCGCGACCGGACGCATCGTGATCAGGTCGAGATTCACGTGGCCGGGAGACTCCAGGGCGTAGGCGATCACGTCGGCGACGTCATCGGCCACGAGCGGGGCTTCGACACCGGCGTACACCGCCTCCGCAGCCACGGGGTCACCGCCGAGCCGATTGAGCGTGAACTCCTCGGTGTGCACCATTCCCGGAGCCACCTCGACCACACGGATGGGCTCGCCGTTGAGCTCCTGCCGGAGCACCTTCACCAGCATCCCCTCCGCAGCCTTCGCCGCGTTGTAGCCCGCACCTCCGGCATACGCGGTCTGCGCGGCAGTGGACGTCACGAAGAGCGCATCCGCGTGGCCGTCCGCGGCAGCCGCACGGCGCAGCAGCGGAAGCAGGCCCGCGACGAGACGCTGACTCGCCAGGACGTTGGCGTCGAACATCCACTGCCAGTCCTCGACGGACGCGTCCTCGATGCGATCGGTGCCACGGGCGCCACCGGCGACCTGGACGAGAGCGTGGACCGGGCCGGATCGCTCGATCTCGCCCACGAGCGCCTCGACGGCGGACGAATCGGTCAGGTCGCAGGCGATGGCCGAAGCCCCGGTCTCCGCGGCGAGCGCGGCCAGTCGATCCGCGCGGCGTGCCACACCGACGACGTCCCATCCCCTGGCACGGAGCGCACGCACCGTCGCTGCGCCGATGCCCGAACTCGCACCTGTCACCACTGCTCGTCTGTTCACCATGCCTCCACCGTACGGCGTTCTCCCCCGATTGCGAGCTCCCCCCACGGCGCTGTCGTGGAACCCTCCCGCCGCGTGATTCCGGGGCTCCCCTCTGTTACGTCACATTTCCCACCTGTTGTTGACAAGCGCCGATATTCCGTACTGTCGCTGCAACGGCATCCGCCATCCGACCTTCCGACCACTTCTGGGGGAATCACATGTCCGCACCCGAGTCCTGGCGCTTCGAGACCAAGCAGATCCACTCCGGCGCTGCCCCCGACCCGGTCACCAAGGCGCGTGCCACGCCGATCTACCAGACCACCTCGTACGTGTTCGACAGCGCCGACCACGCGGCCAACCTCTTCGCGCTGGCGGAGTTCGGCAACATCTACACCCGTATCCAGAACCCGACGCAGGACGTGCTCGAGCAGCGTCTCGCCGCGCTCGAGGGCGGCACCGGGGCGCTCGTCCTCGCGAGCGGCCAGGCGGCATCGACCTTCGCGATCCTCAACATCGCCCAGGCCGGCGACCACTTCGTGGCGTCGAGCTCGATCTACGGCGGAACCTACAACCTCTTCAAGTACACGCTGGCGAAGCTCGGCATCGAGGTCACCTTCGTCGAGAACCAGGACGACGCCGAGGAGTGGCGCCGCGCCGTCCGTCCGAACACGAAGCTGTTCTTCGCGGAGACGATCGGCAACCCGCAGATCAACATCCTCGACATCCGCACCGTCGCCGACATCGCGCACGAGAACGGCGTCCCTCTGATCGTCGACAACACGATCGCCACCCCGTACCTGATCCGCCCGTTCGAGCACGGCGCCGACATCGTCGTCCACTCGGTCACCAAGTTCCTCGGCGGACACGGCACGACCATCGGCGGCGTCATCATCGACGGCGGCAAGTTCGAGTGGTCGAAGCACGTCGACACCTTCCCCGGCCTCACGGTGCCCGACCCGTCGTACCACGGCGCCAGCTACACGGCTGCTGTGGGCGACCCGCTCGCGTACATCATCAAGGCGCGAGTGCAGCTGCTGCGCGACCTGGGATCGGCGATCGCGCCGCAGAGCGCCTGGAACCTCATCCAGGGCGTCGAGACCCTTTCGCTGCGCATCGAGCGGCACGTGCAGAACGCGCAGGAGATCGCCGAGTGGCTCGACAGCCGCGACGACGTCGCGACCGTCAACTACTCGGGCCTGCCTTCGTCGCCGTGGTACGCCAAGGCGAACGAGTACGCCCCCAAGGGCGTCGGAGCCGTGCTGTCGTTCGAGCTGAAGGGCGGCGTCGAGGCCGGTCGCGAGTTCGTCAACAGCCTGTCGCTGTTCAGCCACCTCGCCAACATCGGCGACGTGCGCTCGCTCGTCATCCACCCGGCGTCCACCACGCACGCGCAGCTGACGCCCGAGCAGCAGCTGACCGCCGGCGTGACTCCCGGTCTGGTCCGGCTCTCCGTCGGCATCGAGAACGTCGATGACCTCAAGGCCGACCTCGAGCAGGCCCTCGCCGCAGCACGTGCCGTCTCGGAGGCCGCCCGCGCCTGATCCCCGCACCACGTCGATGCCCCGGAGCCCTGCGTTCCGGGGCATCGACGTGTGACGGCGACGGCCTCACCCGGCCGACCCACAGGCGGTTCCGTCGAGAATGGGACTCCGCCCCGAGGAGACCATGATCGACGCTCAGCACCCCCCGCACCGCACGCGGCGGTCACGGACCGTCGCCCGGTGGCTCGCCGTGACCGGTGTCCTCCTGGCGCTCGTCGTCGCCTGCGGCTGGATCCCGGGGCTCGTCGGCACCGCGGTCTCGGCTGTCCTCCCGTGGCTGGGGATCATCCTCGTCGCACTGGTGCTGGTCGCCCTCCTGCGTGCGCCGCGAGTTCTCGTCCTGATCCTGGTTCCCGCACTCCTGTGGGCCCTCGCGATGATGCCGGCGTTCCCCGGCCTCCCCGGCGGGGCGGACGTGGAGTCGGCTGCCGCATCCGAGCTGACCGTCGTGAGTCAGAACGTGCGAGCGCGCTCCGGTGGAGCCGCATCCTCCGCCTCCGAGCTGGCGCAGAGCGGTGCCGACGTGATCGCCCTCGTCGAGCTCGACGGAGACAGCCTCTCCGCCGCGCAGGACACCCTCACAGCGGAGTACCCGCACTCCTACACCGTCGGGACGGTGGGCGTCTGGAGCAGGTATCCCCTCGCTGATGCCGAGCCCCTCACACTCGGACTCAGCTGGAAGCGCGCGCTTCGCGTCGAGGTGCAGGCCCCGTCCGCTCCCGTCGCCGTCTATGTGCTGCACGCGGCATCGGTACGGCCAGGGCACCAACAGGACCGTGACACCATGCTGGGCGGCATCGCGGAAGAGGTGGCGTCCGACCCGGCGGAGTCGCTGATCGTCGTCGGCGACTTCAACGCACCGTCGACCGATCCGAGTCTGACCGCCCTGCGCGCGGAGACCGACTGGGTGCGCCCGACCGACGGAAGCCTGGGCTTCACATGGCCCACGGCCTTCCCACTCGTCCGCATCGACCAGGTGTTCGTACGCGGACTCGACGTCGTCACCTCTGGCACCATGCGCGCAGGCAACAGCGACCATCTGGCGACCGTCACCCGAGCCCGATCCGCGATCACTCCGTAACCTGCCACCGAGGGGTGCCCTGCCAGGCGAGAATGGAAGCATGGATTGGCAGACGACCTCCGAGGACACGGTGCCCTCTGCACCCGTGACGGAGGCCGATGTCAGGCTGCTCCGCGCCCGTCCGCCGGCGACCGGCGCCTGGCGGGACGGCGACCCCGTGGGGGGTCGTCGCTTCGCCGCCTTCGGACCGTTCGCGACCGAGAGCGGTGCAGAGCTCCCCGGCATCCGCATCGCCTACGAGTCCTGGGGCGAGCTGAACGCGGCACGGGACAATGCCGTCCTGGTGCTGCACGCGCTCACCGGCGACAGTCACGTGCGCGGAGCCGCGGGCGCCGGCCACCCCACCGCGGGCTGGTGGGAGGACATCACTGGTCCTGGCGCTCCGCTCGACACGGACCGCTGGTTCGTGATCGCCCCGAACATGCTGGGAGGATGCCAGGGATCGACGGGACCTGCGAGCATCGCCGCGGACGGCTACGAATGGGCGTCGCGCTTCCCCTACCTGACCATCCGCGACCAGGTCGCCGCCCAGGTGCGCCTCGCCGATGCTCTCGGCATCGACAGCTGGGCCGCGGTCATCGGCGGCTCCATGGGAGGGATGCACGCGCTGGAATGGGCGGCCACGCACCCCGAGCGTGTGCAGCGCCTCGCCGTGCTCTCCTCTCCCCCGGTGACCACCGCCGACCAGATCGCGCTCAACACCGTGCAGTTGGAGACCATCCGCATGGACCCGCGCTTCCAGGGCGGCGAGTACTACGACCTCGCGGACGGCGACGGTCCGCACCGGGGGCTCGCCCTCGCCCGACGCATGGCTCTGCTGAACTACCGCAGCCCGATCGAGCTGAATCAGCGGTTCCAGCGCTCCTGGCAGTCCGACGTGTCACCGCTCGGTCACGGCGGACGCTTCGCGGTGGAGTCGTACCTCGACTTCCATGGCAACAAGTTCACACGCCGATTCGACGCGAACAGCTACATCACCCTGGTCGAGGCCATGAACTCGCACGACGTCGGCCGCGGTCGAGGAGGCGTCGAAGAGGCGCTGCATGCCGTCACCGCGACCACGTTGGTGCTCGGGATCGACAGCGACCGGCTCTTCCCTGTCGACGGACAGCAGCGCATCGCCCGCAGCATCCCGAACGTCATCGACGACGAGGCCGTGGTCATCGCCAGCGACTTCGGACACGACGGCTTCCTCATCGAGACCGAGGCGGTCGGCTCGAATCTGCGGCGCCTGCTCGAGAGCTGACCCCTCCGCTCAGCTCGGTTCGAACCGCCAGGGCAGCGAACCCGCCTCGAGACGCCCCTGCTCCCAGGCGAAACCCCGACCGGCATCGGAGTCGAGCACCCGCGTCTGGAACAGCTGGGCCGAGCCGCCCGAGGAGAGTGCCGAGGACACATCGCCGAACGCCGAGAGCTGATGCAGTGTGATCCAGGTGGGCGGGTACAGGCTCCACGTCCCGGACGCATGGCGCGCGAGCGCCTCAGCCGGGCGCACCCACGCGATCTCCTCGACCTCGTCGGCGGAGGGCGCGGCCTCCCCGGTCGGTGCGTGAGCGAGGAAGAACCAGGTCCGGATGCGCGTCGGTGCCTCCGGCGGCGGCTGCCACTCCGACAGCACGATGAGATCCTCGACCGTGAGGCCGACCTCCTCGGCGGTCTCCCTGATGGCGGCGTGCCGCGCATCGTCGATGTCGCCACCCCCGCGGATGTCACCGGGCTCGACCTTGCCCCCGGGGAAGACCCACGCTCCCGCGAACGAGCCGCGATCGGGCCGCCGCATCAGGAGCACCTCGAACCCCGCATCCGACGCCCGCAGCAGGACAACGGTCCCGGCCACGGGCAGAGTCGTCTCGGGAGCACTCACCCCGTCACTCTACGGTGCGGTCGTCTACGGTGCGGTCGTCTACGGTGCGGTCGTCTACGGTGCGGTCGTCTACGGTGCGGTCGAGGTCGGTGCTGTCGATGTCGAGACGACCGATGCCGATCCGGCCGATACCGCTGTGACGAGCTCCACCGGCGCGGGACGACGCCCTTCGACGCGATAGGACAGCAGGGCGATCAGCAGACCCGCCACGGCGAGCGCGGCCCCTGTCCACGCCGGTGCCGTGAAGCCCCAGCCTGCGGCGATCACGACGCCGCCGAGGAAGGCACCCAGACTGTTGCCGATGTTGAGCGCGGAGTGGTTCATGGCTGCCGCGATCGACTGGTTGTCACCGGCCACATCCATGAGGCGGGTCTGGATCGTCGGGCTCAGCACCGACGAGACGAAACCGACCACGAGCACCACGACCGCCAGGCTGACGATCCAGAACGACAGGAAGGCGAGCAGCGCGAAGACGAGAGCCATGGCGGCGAGACCGAAGAGCAGCGTGCGACGCAGATCGATGTCGGCGAGATGACCACCGACCAGGTTTCCCGCCGTCATCCCGAGCCCCATCAGCACGAGCACGATCGGCACGACCCACTCCGGCGAACCGGACACCTCTGTCACCAGGGGCGCGATGTAGCTGTAGACGGCGAAGAACCCGCCGAACCCGATCGCGCCGACACCCAACGTGAACCACACCTGCGGGATCCGGAACACCCGCAGCTCCTGCCGCATCGTGCGCCCTGGATCCCCCGGATGCTCCGGCACGAACAGCGCGATGCAGACAGTGGCGAGCGCGAACACGATGGCGACGACGGCGAAGGCCGAGCGCCACCCCCACTGCTGTCCGAGGAAGGTGCCCAGCGGCACGCCGACGACGTTCGCGACCGTGAGGCCGGTGAGGATGAAGGCCACGCCCTTGGCACGGTTGCCCGGCCCCATCACCTCGGCCGCCACGAGTGCACCGATGCCGAAGTACGCACCGTGCGGGAGACCGGCGAGGAAGCGGGACGCGGCGACGAGCTCGAACGTGGGCAGCACCACGGTGAGGGCGTTGAACACCGTCAGCGCGAGAGCCAGCACGATCATCACCCGATGCCGTGGATATCGCGCGACGAAACCGGCGATGGTCGGGGCGCCGACCACCACACCCAGCGCGTACAGCGAGATCAGCCACCCCGCTTGGCTCAGCGCATCTTCCGGGCTGGTCGCCCAGAGCGAAGGGAGCAGGTCGGCGGCGATGTTGGGAAGCAGGCCCATGACCACGAACTCGGTCATGCCGATTCCGAAGCTGCCTATGGCGAGAGAGAGGAGCGCCCACTTCGCCGCACCCCTCGATTCAGTCGAGGGATTCACCGGAACAGCCTACCGGCCCTCGGACGATCGAGCGTCATGAACACATCCACGTCGTCCTCGGAATCGACGACGAACCCGTGGCGCTCGTACAGGCCTCGGGCCGGGCTGCCCCTGAGCACGTTGAGGCGGTACCGGCCGGCACCGTCGAGCACCGTCGTGAGCACGCGGCCCCCGACCCCGCGACCCTGGTGCGAGGGAGAGATGTAGAAGTGCTCCAGCCATAGCGAATCGCCGTCTCGGCGGAGGGCGACAGAGCCGACGTCGACGGCATCCACGACGATGATCCGCGTCTGCGCAGGCTCGAACGCGTCGCGGAAGCGCTGCCGGACACGGACCTCGTCATAACGTCCGAGTCGCTCCAGGTCGACTCTGAGCACGTCGGCCCGGAGCTCCGCGATCCACTCGGCGTCCTCGGCGAGCGCCGGTCGAAGAGCGATCGACGTCGCCGGGACGACGTCAGTCATCCGCGCGCGCAGAGCCCGCCTCTTCCGAGCCCGCCTCTGTGAGAGCAGCCTCGAGGCGTTCGATCTTCGCGTCGAGCTCTCCGGAGTACCCGGGCCGGATATCGGCCTTCAACACGAGCGAGACCCGCGATCCGAACGGCATGACGGCCTCGGTCGCACGCTTCACGACGCCCATGACGGTGTCCCAGTCCGGGCCCTCGATCTCGGTGAACATGCTGGTGGTGCGGTGCGCCAGGCCCGATTCCCGCACCACGCGCACGGCAGCGGCCACGGCGTCGTGCACCGATGCATCGGTGCGCTCGGCACCCTCGGCCGGGGTACCGCTCGGGGCGACGGAGAAGGCGATCAACATGGGTTCACTCCAGGGTTTTCGGTTGGCGGACGGGTACGCGAAGCAGAGCACGGATGCCCAGCACGAGCAGGACGATGAGAAGGACGTTCCGCACCGTGAGGACGGCGACGGAGAGGGTATCGGCTCGCAGCAGCGCGTCGTAGCCGATCGGGTAGACGAGGCAGGTGAGCAGACAGAGGGCGAGGACGACGACGGCGGGGACGCGCGCCCTGACGCGGTCGAGCACGAGCCACAGGATCATCGGCGCGATCAGCCAGGTCTGGAACTGCGGGGAGCCCACCTTGTTCGTGACGATCAGCAGCGTCACGAGCGCGAGGGCGAGCGGAGGGAACAGCCGGGTGAAGCGCGCACCGCGGATCGCCTTGAGCGCGCCGACGGCTGCGACCGCGAGCACGCACACCGCCATCAGGGGCGTGAGCACGGCCGCGACGGCATCGACGCCCGGTGCCGTGATCTGGAAGGTCAGGATCTCGAAGCTGTACTCGATGCGGGCGGCCCCGGTGACGGCGAGCCACAGGAACGGCGTGGCGGCGACCGCTTCGATCTGCAGTCCCCGTCCCGTCTGCTCCGTCAGGAAGCCGAGGATCTCGGAATCCGCTCCGAGCACGAGCAGCGCTGCGACGACTCCGGCCGTGACGGCCAGCGCGGCGAACAGCACCCGCATGCGCGCCCTGAGCGCGATCACGGCGGCGAGCACGAGCGCGCCCGGCCAGATCTTGATCCAGGCGCCGACCGTGAGGAGGGCAGCACCGACGACCGGCCGACTCACGAGCCAGAGCCCGCCGATCACGGCGATCGGCACCGTGATCGCATCGATCCGATAGAGCGCGATCGGTCCGAGGAGGAGCAGCGCCGCGCACCAGAACCAGGCGGCCACGCGGCGCGGGCGCGACGGCGAGCGGCCGATCAGCACTCCGAACGCCACCGCATCGAGGATCACGACGAGGGCAGCCCACCCGATCAGGTACGCACCGGAGACCCCGAGCAGCGGCACGAGCGGCGCCGCGAGCATCTTGGCCACGAGCATCGGCACGAGCGCGAGCTGCGGGTACACCCAGGTCTCGGTGACGCCGACGATCGGGCCCCCGTCGAGGGCTGACGAAGCCCAGGGCTCGTAGACGAGGACCACATCGCCCATGGGCTGACTGGGATAGACCCAGCCCGCCCATGCCGTGAGCAGGTGGGCGAGGAGGAAGGCGACCCACAGCACGGCCACCCCGGTCGGCGGGCGATTCACGCGAGGACGTCCGCGATCGCCTGCGGCAGCGCCGCAGCGACGTCCATGGCGACGATCGGATGCCCCGTCCCGCCGTCGCTCATCCCCGCGGCCACTCGGCCCGCCTGTCCGTGTATCCACGCCCCGGCGGCGGCGACCTCGGCGATCGGGCGGCCCTGGTTCGCTGCGAGCACGGCACCCAGCACCCCGGCGAGCACATCCCCTGTCCCTGCGGTCGCCAGCCACCCTGTACCCGCGTCGACGGCGATGACGCCGCCGTCAGGAGACGCGATCAGCGTGCGAGCTCCCTTGAGCAGCACGGTGCCTCCGACCCGGTCCGCCGTCCTCCTGGCCGCCGACGCGCGATCCTCTTCGGACGTGGAGATGCCGAGCTGCTCCTGCAGCCGGGCGAACTCCCGCGCGTGAGGGGTCACCAGGAAAGGAGCGCGCGCCTTCCCGGCGAGATCGAGTGCGCCCGCGTCGATCACCACGGCTGCATCGCCGGCGACGATCGCCTCGAGGGCGGCCTGCTCCGCGTCGTCCCGGTCGGTGGGGTCCGTGCCGGAACCGATCACCCAGGCGTCGATCCGCGACCGGCCGACATCCGCCCCCGCCACCGTCTCCGGACGTCGGGCGAGAACAGCATCTGCCACCCGCTCCGCGCCCACGTACCGGACGAATCCGGCGCCCGTGCGCCACGCGGCCTCCACCCCGAGCACTGCGGCACCCGGATATGCGGGCGACCCGGTGCGAAGCGCCACCACACCACGGGCGTACTTGTCGTCGTCGGCTGTGGGAACACGGAACAACCGCGCCGTGTCATCTCGCGTCCACTCGCGCACCTCGACCATGACTCCACGTTAGTGCGACGGCCCTCGGGTCGCCTGCGCGGCGGTAGCGTCGAACGGTGAGTCTTCTCTTCTCCCCGCTGACCATCCGTTCCGTCACCCTGCGCAATCGCCTCTGGGTGTCGCCGATGTGCATGTACAGCGCCGTCGACGGCGTGGCGCAGGAGTGGCATCACACTCACCTCGCGCAGTTCGCCTCGGGCGGCGCCGGGCTCATCATCGCCGAGGCGACCTCGGTCGTCCCCGACGGGCGGATCTCGCCGCGCGACCTGGGGCTCTGGAACGACGAGCAGCGCGACGTGCTCGCCCCGATCGTCCAGGCGATCCACGATCGGGGCTCGCACGCGGGCATCCAACTCGCCCACGCCGGCCGCAAGGCCTCGACGTGGTGGCCCTGGGCTCCCGAACGAGGCACTGTGCCGACCGGTGAGGGTGGATGGACCACGTCCGCGCCGTCCGCCATCGCCTACGAGGGCTTCGACACCCCGATCGCCCTCGATACGGCGGGCATCGACCGCGTGGTGGAGGCCTTCGCCGATGCAGCTCATCGCGCGGTCGCCGCGGGCTTCGACGTGCTGGAGATCCACGGAGCGCATGGCTACCTCCTCCACCAGTTCCTCTCTCCACTGTCCAACCACCGTGAGGACGAATACGGTGGTTCGCTCGAGAACCGCGCTCGTCTACTGCTGCGCGTGGTCGGCGCCGTCCGCGACGCCACCGGCGTCGACGTGCCGCTGTTCGTCCGCATCTCCGCCACCGACCACGCGGAGGGCGGGTTCACGCCGGAGGAGGCGGAGATCGTCAGTGGCTGGGCGACCCAGCACGGTGCAGACCTGATCGACGTATCGAGCGGTGGCCTCGTGGCGCATCAGCAGATCACCGTGTTCCCCGGATACCAGGTACCGCTCGCCGAGGGCGTGCGTCAAGGCGGTCGGATCCCGGTCTCCGCGGTGGGCCTCATCACGGCGGCCTCCCACGCGGAGCAGGTGCTCGCCGATGGCGCCGCCGACGCGATCTTCGCGGGACGCGAGTGGCTGCGCGACCCGCATTTCGCCCTCCGCGCCGCGCACGAGCTCGACGCCGAGGTCGCCTGGCCGCCGCAGTACGAGCGCGCCCGTCCCCGCTGAGCCCCCGACGACGAAGGCCGCCGATCCGTGCAGGATTCGGCGGCCTTCGTCGTGCGGTGGAGGATCAGCGTCCGCGGAAGCGACGTGTCGCGTCCTGAACCTCGCCGACCAGTTCCTCCAGGATGTCCTCGAGGAACAGGACAGCGGTGGTGTTCCCCTCCGCGTCCCGCACCTTGGCCAGGTGCCGGCCCGCGCGGCGCATGACCGCGAGGGCGTCCTCGAGGTCGGTGTTCTCCTGAACGGGCACCATGTGGTGGATACGCTTGGCCGGGACCGGCTGGATCATCTTGGTCTCGGCGTCCGCTCCCTCGGACGCCCGCAGGATGTCCTTGAGGTGCACGTAGCCGATCGGAACCGACTCGTCGTCGACGATCACGTAACGCGAGAACCCGTAGCGGGCGACCGCCTTCTCGATGTCGTCCGGCGTCGTCGACTGCGGAAGAGTGACCAGATCGCTCAAGGGCACAGCGACATCCCTGGCCTTCTTGTCGGTGAACTCGACGGCGGCGGCGACGGTTCCCGCCGTGTCCATGAGCACGCCCTCGCGACGCGACTGGCTGACGATGGTCGCGACCTCTTCGAGCGTGAACGTGGATGCCGCTTCATTCTTCGGCTCGACGCGGAACAGGCGCAGCACGCCGTTCGCCGCCGCGTTGAGCACCCAGATCACCGGCATGAAGACCTTCGACACCCAGACCAGCGGCGGGGCGAGGATCAGCACAGCGCGGTCCGGCACTGAGAAGGCGAGGTTCTTCGGCACCATCTCACCGAACACCACGTGCAGGAACGAGACGACCAGCAGCGCGACCGTGAACGACACGGCATCGACGGCGCCGTCCGGCCACCCCAGCGCATGCAGCGGCACCGACAGCAGGTGGTGGATGGCCGGCTCCGACACGTTGAGGATCAGCAGCGAGCAGATCGTGATGCCGAGCTGCGAGGTCGCGAGCATGAGCGTGGCATGCTCCATCGCGTACAGGGCCGTCTTCGCTGCACGCGAACCCTGATCCGCGCGCGGCTCGATCTGCGATCTTCTGGCCGAGATCACGGCGAACTCGCCGCCGACGAAGAACGCGTTCGCGACCAGGAGCACGACGAGCCAGGCGAGTCCGCCCCAATCGCTCATCGGGTCACCTCCTCATCGACAGCGAGCGGTCTCGGCACGTAGCGCACCCGATCGACTCGCCGACCGTCCATGCGCACGACCTGGAGCGTGCCGGTGTCGAGCTCGACCTCGTCGCCGACCGACGGAACCCGTTCGAGCACACTCATGACGTAGCCGCCGACGGTGTCGTAGACGTCGCCCTCCGGCACCTCGACGCCGGCGCGACGACGCAGCTCGTCCGGTCGGAGCTCCCCGGGGAACGTGATGCCCTCGCGGTTGCGGATCACTCCGGCCCTGGTGCGATCGTGCTCGTCGGCGACCTCGCCCACGAGCTCTTCGACCAGGTCTTCGAGGGTCACCAGACCGGCGGTGCCGCCGTACTCGTCGACGACGACGGCCAGTTGGTAGCCGCGTGCCCGCAGCTCGGCGATCAGGGCGTCGACGTGCACGGTCTCCGGCACCCGGAGCGGTTCCGTCGCCAGCGCGCCGGCAGGAACCTCGGTCCGACGCTCTCGAGGCACGGAGATGGCCGCCTTGAGGTGGACGACACCGGTGATGTCGTCCAGGTCGTCGTCGTACACCGGGAAACGGCTGTGCCCGGTGCGTCGGGCGAGCTGGATGACGTCGTCGGCGGAGTCGCCGGCCGCGATCGCATGCATGCTCGGACGCGCCGTCATCACATCGGCGGCGGTCAGCCGGGCGAAGGTGAGCGTGCGGTCGAGGAGCGTCGCTGTATCGGCTTCCAGCAGACCGGCGCTGGCGGAACGGCGCACGAGAGAGGAGAGCTCCTCAGCGCTCCGGGCCCCCGAGAGCTCCTCCTTCGGCTCGATGCCCATACTGCGCAGCACGCCGTTCGCGCTGCCGTTGAGCACCACGACGGCCGGCTTGAACACGGTCGTGAAGGCGATCTGGAACGGGACCACGAGCTTCGCAGTGGCCAGAGGCAGCGCGAGGGCGAAGTTCTTCGGGACGAGCTCGCCGAGGATCATCGAGAGCACCGTCGCCACCAGCATCGCCACGATGGTCGCGATCGGGGTGACGGCCGCCTCGGGGATGCTCCAGGCGATGAACGTCGGACGCAGCAGGTTCGACAGCGCCGGCTCCATCGTGTACCCGGTGAGCAGGGTCGTCAGCGTGATCCCGAGCTGCGCAGCGGAGAGATGGGTCGACGTGTGCTTGAGGGCGCTGATGGTGAGGGAGAGCCGCGACTCGCCTCTCGCCTGCCTGGCCTCGAGGTCCGCGCGATCGAGGTTCACCAGGGCGAACTCGCTGGCGACGAAGAGGCCGGTGCCGACCGTGAGCAAGAGCCCCACGCCCAACATGATGTAGTCCATCAGAGGTTCCTCTCCTGTGAGAGAGGCGGACAGTGGGGCGATGTTCTACAACTGGGAGGGTCGTCCATTATGCCGACGATTGTACCCAACGCGACCGTGTATGCGCGCAACGATCACCAGCTGACCGGAAGCGCCTTGCCCTCTTCGTAGCCGGCCGCCGACTGCAGACCCACGACGGCGCGGTCATGGAACTCCGGGACGGATGCAGCCCCGGCGTAGGTGAACGAGGATCGCACCCCCGAGGTGATCATGTCGAGGAGATCCTCGACGCCGGGCCGGAGCGGGTCGAGGTAGATCTTCGATGACGAGATCCCCTCAGCGAACAGCTCCTTGCGCGCACGCTCGTAGGCGTCGAGCCTGCCGAAGCGGGCCTGGACCGCCTTGGTCGACGCCATGCCCCACGACTCCTTGAACAGGCGGCCTTCCGCATCGCGCTGCAACTCGCCCGGCGCTTCGATCGTCCCCGCGAACCACGAACCGACCATGACGGAGGCGGCACCTGCGGCGAGGGCCAGAGCGACATCGCGGGGGTAGCGCACTCCCCCGTCTGCCCAGACGTGCGCGCCGAGCTCCCGCGCCGCCTGCGCCGTCTCGAGCACAGCGGAGAACTGCGGGCGGCCGACCGCGGTCATCATGCGGGTGGTGCACATCGCGCCGGGACCCACGCCGACCTTGAGGATCGACGCACCGGCGTCGACCAGGTCGGCCACGCCCTCCGCGGTGACGATGTTGCCCGCGACGACGGGAAGACCGAGGTCGAGCTCGGCGACGGCCCGCAGCGCTCGCAGCATGCCCTCCTGGTGTCCGTGGGCGGTGTCCACCACCAGCACGTCGACGCCGGCGGCGGCGAGGGCCTTGGCCTTGGCCGCGACGTCGCCGTTGATGCCGACCGCGGCGGCGACGGCGAGGCGCCCGTCGGCGTCGACGGCCGGACGGTACAGCGTCGAACGAAGCGCGCTGCGGGCGCTCAGTGTGCCGACGAGGTGCCCGTGGTGCACGACGGTGACCATCTCGACGCCCGCGTCGGTGATGACGTCGAACGCGTGCCGCTCAGAGCCGATGTCGTCCGCGTCGATCGATGGCGTGCCGCGATGCACCAGGTCACCCAGCTGCGCATCGGGGAGCGCGGTCGCCAGCCTGGTCGCGGGCAGGATGCCGAGGATCCGGCCGACGTCGATGGGGGCAGCGCCACGGGCGACGACGATGCCGTGACCGCTGGTCGCCGGCAGCAGGCGGAGCGCGTCAGCAGCCGAGGCTTCCGGGGGCAGCACGATCGGCGTGTCCCAGAGCACGGGCTGCGACTTCACCTCACGGATCGCGGCATCGAGTTCCTGCAGAGGCAGGTCCTGCGGCAGCACGCCGAGGGCGCCACGCCGAGCGAGTACAGCGGCGATGCGCGGACCCGTCACGGAGTTCATGTTGGCCGCGACCAAAGGCAGCGTCGCCGGCGTGCCGTCCTGCGGCGCGAGATCGACCTGGAGACGGCTGGTGACCGCGGATCTGCGGGGTACCAGGAAGACGTCGGAGTAGGTCAGATCGACGGTCGGCTGCGCTCCAGAGAACTTCATGGTTCCACGGTACCCAGATCGCGACGCGGTGGGCGCTCGGCTTCGACGATTCCCCAAGGGAAACACGTTAGGCTTGTTGGTCGAGAGTGTGCGGGCCCGAACGCATCCTGCGTCGACGTCCGCACCAGAGAGCTTCAGCGATGAAAGAGGGCGATCGAGAGTGTCGAACCAGGTGACCGGCGTCAACGGCGACGGGGGGTTCGGAGCCAATTCCTGGCTCGTTGAAGAGCTCTACGAGCAGTTCAAGGTGAACCGCGACTCCGTCGACAAGGAGTGGTGGCCCATCCTGGAGAAGTACCACTCCGAGACGACGTCCGCTGCTCCCGCCGCAGCGTCCGACGCACCGGCCCAGGCTGCACACCCCGTGACGGCACCGATCCCCGTGATCGGCTCCCAGCCCGTCGCGCGCACCACCGCCAAGCCCGCCGCGGCCGCCCCCATCCCCGCCCAGGCCCCGAAGCCCGCCGCGAAGTCGGAGTCCAAGGAGGCTCCCGCTCCCGCAGAAGAGGACAAGGTCACACCGCTGCGCGGTCTGCCGAAGACCCTCGCGGCGAACATGGACGAGTCGCTCACCGTGCCGACCGCCACGAGCGTGCGCACCGTGCCCGCGAAGCTGATGATCGACAACCGCATCGTCATCAACAACCACATGGCTCGCACCCGCGGCGGCAAGGTCAGCTTCACGCACCTCATCGGCTGGGCGCTCATCCGCACCCTCGACGAGTTCCGCAGCCAGAACGTGTTCTACGCAGAGGTCGACGGCAAGCCCTCGGTGGTCGCACCGGCGCACGTCAACCTGGGCATCGCGATCGACCTGCCCAAGCCCGACGGCACGCGCGCCCTCATGGTGCCCAGCATCAAGCGCGCCGACACCCTGACCTTCACCGAGTACCTCTCCGCTTACGAAGACCTGGTCACGCGTGCACGAGGCAACAAGCTGACCGCCGCCGACTTCCAGGGCACCACGGTGTCGCTCACCAACCCCGGCGGAATCGGAACCGTGCACTCGGTGCCGCGTCTCATGAAGGGCCAGGGCTGCATCATCGGCGCCGGCGCCCTCGAGTACCCGGCCGAGTTCCAGGGCGCGAGCGAGAAGACGCTCAACGAGCTGGCGATCGGCAAGACGATCACGCTCACGAGCACCTACGACCACCGTGTCATCCAGGGAGCCGGCTCCGGCGAGTTCCTGAAGAAGGTGCACGAGCTGCTCATCGGCCAGCGCGGCTTCTACGACGACATCTTCGCGGCGCTCCGCATCCCCTACGCACCGATCCGGTGGAACCCCGACATCGCGGTCGATCTCGCCGAGCGCGTCGACAAGCAGTCCCGCGTGCAGGAGCTCATCAACTCGTTCCGTGTGCGCGGTCACCTGATGGCCGACATCGACCCGCTCGAGTACGTGCAGCGTTCGCACCCGGACCTGGAGATCGAGAGCCACGGCCTCACCTTCTGGGACCTCGACCGCGAGTTCGTCACCGGCGGTTTCGGCGGACGACGCATCGCGAAGCTCCGCGACATCCTCGGCGTGCTGCGCGACTCGTACTGCCGCACGCTCGGCATCGAGTACATGCACATCCAGGACCCGGAGCAGCGCCGCTGGTTCCAGGAGAAGGTCGAGGTCAAGTACCAGAAGCCCGGCCACGACGAGCAGCTGCGGGTCCTCCGCAAGCTCAACGAGGCCGAGGCGTTCGAGACCTTCCTGCAGACCAAGTTCGTCGGCCAGAAGCGCTTCTCCCTCGAGGGCGGCGAGTCGCTGATCCCGCTGCTCGACGAGATCCTGCAGGGCGCGGCCACGGCAGGCCTCGAAGGGGCTGCGATCGGCATGGCCCACCGCGGCCGCCTGAACGTGCTCACCAACATCGCCGGAAAGACCTATGGTCAGGTCTTCCGTGAGTTCGAGGGCACGCAGACGCCGGGCAACCAGCGCGGATCCGGTGACGTGAAGTACCACCTCGGGACCGAGGGCACCTTCGTCGCCGATGACAAGTCGGAGCTCCCCGTCTACCTAGCCGCCAACCCCTCGCACCTCGAGACGGTCGACGGCGTGCTGGAGGGCATCGTCCGCGCCAAGCAGGACCGCAAGCCCATCGGCACGTTCGCGTGGCTGCCCATCCTCGTGCACGGCGACGCCGCGTTCGCCGGGCAGGGTGTCGTGGTCGAGACCCTGCAGATGTCGCAGCTGCGCGGCTACCGCACGGGTGGCACGATCCACGTGGTGGTGAACAACCAGGTCGGTTTCACCACCACCCCGAACGACGGCCGCACCTCGATCTACTCGACCGACGTGGCCAAGACCATCCAGGCCCCGGTCTTCCACGTGAACGGCGACGACCCGGAGGCGGTCATCCACGTCGCGCAGCTCGCCTTCGAGTACCGCGAGCGCTTCCACCGCGATGTCGTGATCGACCTGGTCTGCTACCGCCGACGCGGCCACAACGAGGGAGACGACCCCTCGATGACGCAGCCGCTGATGACCGACCTCATCCAGGCGAAGCGCTCCGTCCGGCGGCTGTACACCGAGTCGCTCGTCGGCCGAGGTGACATCACCGAGCAGGAGTACGACGAGGCCAAGGCCGACTTCCAGAACCGACTGGAGATCGCCTTCGCCGAGACGCACGCGGCCGAGACCGGTGCCCTCCCCGTCGCGCCGGAGACGCCGCCCGTCGAGGACCAGGTCGGCGCACCGGAGGTCACCGGCGTGCCGAGCGAGGTCATCCAGATGATCGGCGATGCCTTCGTGAACAAGCCAGAGGGCTTCACGGTGCACCCGAAGATCCAGCAGCTGCTCGAGAAGCGCCTCGACATGAGCCGCAACGGCGCCATCGACTGGGGCTTCGGCGAGCTGCTCGCCTTCGGCTCGCTCCTCGTGGAGGGCACCCCGGTTCGTCTGGCCGGGCAGGATGCGCGGCGCGGCACGTTCGTGCAGCGGCACGCGACCCTGCACGACCGCGCGAACGGTCAGGAATGGCTGCCCCTGTCGAACCTCTCCGACGCCCAGGGACGCTTCTTCGTCTACGACTCGCTGCTGAGCGAGTACGCGGCTCTCGGCTTCGAGTACGGCTACTCGGTCGAGGCCCCCGAAGCGCTCGTGCTCTGGGAGGCGCAGTTCGGCGACTTCGTCAACGGCGCTCAGTCCGTCATCGACGAGTACATCTCGGCGGCCGAGCAGAAGTGGGGGCAGCAGTCCAGTGTGACCCTGCTCCTCCCCCACGGCTACGAGGGTCAGGGACCGGATCACTCCTCTGCGCGCATCGAGCGGTTCCTGCAGATGTGCGCGCAGGACAACATGATCGTTTCGCGCCCGTCGACTCCGGCCTCGTACTTCCACCTGCTGCGTCGCCAGGCCTATGCCCGTCCGCGCAAGCCGTTGATCGTGTTCACCCCGAAGGCCATGCTGCGTCTGCGTGGAGCGACCAGCCCGGTCGAGGCCTTCACCCAGGGCCGGTTCGAACCTGTGCTCGACGACGACCGCGGTCTCGACCGCGCCGCCGTCAAGCGCGTGCTGGTGCACTCGGGCAAGGTGCACTGGGACCTGCGGGCCGAGCTCGAGAAGAACCCGAACCCCGCGGTGGCGCTGGTCCGGCTCGAGCAGCTGTACCCGACTCCGATCGACGGCCTCAAGGCCATCACCGATTCCTACCCGAACGCCGAGCTGGTGTGGGTGCAGGAGGAGCCGGAGAACCAGGGCGCATGGCCCTTCCTCGCGCTCGCTTTCGCCGACGTGCCGGGAGACCGTTCGTTCCGTCCGGTCTCGCGCCCGGCTTCGGCCTCGCCGGCGACGGGATCCTCGAAGGTCCACGCGGCAGAGCAGGCTGCGCTGATCCAGGCAGCCGTCACACTCGGCTGATCGTCTGCACGAAAGGGGCGCCGCGACTCAGGTCGCGGCGCCCCTTCTCGTGCCGACTCAATACCAGATGTCGAGAGACGGCGCGGGGAAGGTGATGAAGGCTCGGTCGAGGGCCTCGACCGCAGCGGCATCGGCGGCGATGCGGCCGGCACCGTGCAGCGTCGCAGCGCGGACCCCTCCCGCATACAGGGCGGAGAGCGCGGAGACATCGAGCGTGACATCGACGTCTGTCGCGGAGTCGGTCACCGGATCGACGGTCGCGACGCCGGAGTCGTCCACGTGCAGGCGCCAGTCGCCGTTCGCGAAGTCGAGGGAGTCTTCCACGCGGATGACGGTGTCGATCGGCGCCGAGTATCGACGGGCGGTCAGCGCGGCAGGGATGTCGAGCACGCGCAGCCAGCCGTGGTCGTGCACCTCCTGCTTCACGCCGCGGGTGTCGTGCACGAGCCATGGCAGCGGGTCGTCGACCGGGCGGAGGTCGGCGACCACCTCGTCGACGAGATCGTGCTGCAGAGCGAAGCGCCAGAGCGCCGTGCGCGCGTCCGTCGTCTCGGCGACCAGCAGGCGCACGTCCATCCGGAACCGGAAGGTGCCGGCGGCCTCACCGACGGTGTAGGCCATGACGCCACGCAGCACGCCGTCTTCGTCCCGATAACGCACCCCACGTGCCTGGTCGCGGTCCGGGGTGGGAGACACGCCCGCGTACCCCTCCCATCGACCTTGCCAGCCCGGGATCTGCCCCGCGGCCCTCCCCCGTGCGCGTTCGTGGACCGTGCCGAGGTCTGCAGCGAGGGTCTCCCGGTCGACGTACTCGAGGGTGCCGAGCGGGGTCGGGCCGCTCCAGCCGGCGCGGCGGGTGTCGACCGTGTGACGCGCGACCGGGATCGCGGAGCCGAAGCCGTAGCGACCGTAGATCGTCGCCTCCGACACCGTGAGGCCCGCGATGGGCACACCGGAGGCTGCCGCAGCGCGAAGCTCTCCTTCGAGAAGCGCCCTGGCTATCCCGCGGCGGCGATGCGTCGCCGACACCGTCACCACGCTGATGGCCCACATGTCGATCTCACGCCCACCGGGAACGGTGAGCGGCGTCACCCAGCCGTTGATGGTCGCGACGGGAAGGTCGGCATCGACGGCGCCCTGCTCGTACACGCCGACGTTCCGCCGTTCGGCGAAGGTCTTGCGCACCTGGGCGATCATCTCGGTGCTCGGCTCAGGCCCGAGGAACCCGCGGTCGACCGCGCGCTCGAATGCCGATGCCTTCGGGTCGTCGCTCAGATCGACGACGCGATAGTCGAGACCGGCTCCGGCCAGTCGTTCCCTCGAGATGGTGTCAGCGGGTACGTCTCTCGCATCGATGGAGGTCATCCACCCACACTACCGACGCCCTCCGACCCGGAGTCAGTGCTGGGCTGCCTGCACTGCCCGCAGCCGGGCGAACACCTGGTCGCGCAGCTCCTCGGGTGCGGTCTCCTTGCAGGCCCGCGCGATCACATCGGTGAGGGTGGTGGCGACGAGAGCCTCATCCCGACAGGACGGGCAGTTCTCCAGATGCTCGCGGATCTCGGTGTGCTCGGTCTTGCACACCTCGTTGCGGAGATACTCCTCCAGATCCTGACGGGCTTTGTCGCAGCCGCAGTCACTCATTTCTTGCTCCTCGTCTCGGCCGCGGCGATGCCCCGCTCAGCGGCGTAATCTGCCAGCAGCTCCCGCAGCATCCGCCTGCCACGGTGCAGACGGCTCATGACGGTGCCGATGGGGGTCTTCATGATGTCGGCGATCTCCTGATACGCGAAACCCTCGACATCCGCGAGATAGACCGCGAGACGGAAGTCCTCCGGCACGGCCTGCAGCGCGTCCTTGACGACGGAGGCGGGCATCCGGTCGATGGCCTCCGCCTCGGCCGACCGGCTGTGCGACGCCGTCGTCGACTCCGCTCCGCCCAGCTGCCAGTCTTCGAGCTCGTCGATCGTGCCCTGGAACGGCTCCCGCTGACGCTTGCGGTAGATGTTGATGTAGGTGTTCGTGAGGATCCGGTAGAGCCACGCCTTGAGGTTCGTACCCTGCGAGAACGTCGCCCAGGACCCATAGGCCTTGACGAAGGTCTCCTGCACGAGGTCTGCGGCGTCGGCGGGATTGCGCGTCATACGCATCGCGGCGGCGTAGAGCTGGTCCATGAACGGGAGCGCCTGCTCTTCGAACTCGCGCCGAGGGTCGCCGACGGTGTCTGCGGTTGCGGTGTCATCCATCACCGGCCAGTCTAGGCCGCTGAGGTCGATCACCTCGCGCTCCAACGTCGCCGTCATACTCGCTCCTTCGGTGGGGTGGGAGCCTGTCGTTCGCGACGAAGCTCCCTGCGTTTACTAAGGTGAGAACCGATGAGCGCCAACAGGTATTCCCCCTCCCGCGTGCAGGGCGCCTACACCGCGCCCTCGACCGACGTGCCCGTGCACGCCGAGCTCACGATCCCCGGTTCGAAGTCGCTGACGAACCGCGAGTTGATCATCGCCGCGATCGCCGACGGTCCCGGCCGCCTGATCGCCCCTCTGCACTCCGACGACTCCGCGCGCATGGTCGACGCGCTGCGTGCCCTCGGGGTGGGCATCGAGGAGGTGGATGCCGGTCATGAGTTCGGGCCTGACCTCGTCGTCACCCCTGCGAGACTCGACGGCGGCACCACGATCGACTGCGGGCAGGCCGGCACCGTCATGCGCTTCATCGCTCCGCTGGCCGGACTCGCCGAGAACGACGTGCATCTCACCGCGCACGAGACCGCCCTCCATCGGCCGATGGGGGGCCTCATCAGCGCGCTGCGCGACCTCGGAGTCGACATCGACGACGAGGGCACCTGGGCTCTTCCGTTCACGATCCGCGGCCACGGGCGCATCCGCGGGGGGCGCGTCGAGATCGATGCCTCCGCATCGAGCCAGTTCGTCTCCGGGCTCCTCCTCGCCGCTCCGCGTTTCGATGTGGGACTGCACCTCGTCCACACCGGCGAGCACCTGCCGAGCCTTCCGCACATCGACATGACCATCGAGGCACTCAGCCGCCGAGGCATCCGCATCGAGCGCCCAGCCGTCGGCGAATGGCTTGTCGAGGCGGGCGTCCCCCGCGCCAAGGAGATCGCGATCGAACCCGATCTCTCGAACGCCGCACCGTTCCTCGCCGCCGCGCTCGTCACCGGTGGATCCGTGTCGATCACGGGCTGGCCTCCGCACTCCACCCAACCGGGCGCCCTCCTGCCGGAAATCCTCCAGGCGACCGGAGCTCACGTCGGGCGGCACGGCGGAACGCTCACGGTGCGCGCGGGCTCCGGCATCCGCGGTCTCGACCTCGATCTCTCGGCGGCGAGCGAGCTCACCCCGACACTGGTCGGCCTCGCCGCCTTCGCGGACTCCCCGACGACGATCCGCGGCATCGGGCACATCCGTCTGCACGAGACCGATCGAATCGCCGCGCTGATCGGGAACCTGCGTGCCCTCGGCGGCGAGGCCGAGGAACTGCCGGACGGACTCCGCATCATCCCGCGCCCACTGCACGGCGGACGCTGGGCTGCGCACCACGACCACCGCATGGCTACGACCGGCGCGCTCATCGGTCTCCGTGTCCCCGATGTGGAGATCGACGACATCGGCACCACTGCGAAGACCCTCCCGGAGTTCACGATGCTCTGGGAGCGGATGCTGCGGGGCTGACGGTGAGCTGGCTCGACGACGCCGACGACCTCGAAGACGACTTCGAGGACTTCGACGAGAGCAGCATCCGCACCCGCCCGAACCCCAAAGCCAACCGGCCGCGCACGAAGCGCCGTCCCGCGCACGAGGACGCGCAGGTGGGGCGAGTGCTCGGTGTGGATCGGGGTCGCTACTCCGTCCTGCTCGGGGAGGACACGGCGGAGGAGCGCACGATCACCACCACACGTGCGCGCGAGCTGCGCCGAACACCCATCGTCACGGGCGACCAGGCCCGAGTGGTCGGCGACACCTCGGGAGACGATGGCACCCTCGCCCGTATCGTCGGCATCGTGGAGCGGACCTCGCTTCTCCGACGCAGCGCGGACGACACGGACCAGGTCGAGCGGGTGATCGTCGCCAACGCGGACCAGATGCTCATCGTCGTCGCGGCCGCCGACCCCGAACCCCGTGCGCGCCTGGTCGATCGCTATCTCGTGGCAGCACTCGACGCCGGCATCCGCCCCCTTCTCGTCGTCACGAAGACCGACATCGCCGACCCGACCGAGTTCCTCACGCATTTCGAGGGGCTGGACCTTCGGGTCTTCACGAGTTCCCAGGACGAGATGCCCGTCGAGGAGATCGGCGAGGCTCTCATCGGTCACTCCACGGTGTTCGTCGGACACTCCGGAGTCGGCAAGTCGACACTCGTCAATGCACTCGTCCCCACAGCGCTGCGCGCCACGGGACACGTGAATCAGGTGACAGGACGCGGACGCCACACGTCGTCGTCGACCGTGTCCCTGCGTTACCAGGGAGCGGGTGGCACCGGCTGGGTGATCGACACCCCTGGGGTGCGCTCGTTCGGACTCGGCCATGTCGATCCGGCCAACATCCTCGCGGCCTTCACCGAGCTCGCGACGATCGCCGAGGACTGCCCCCGCGGCTGCACCCATCTGGCCGATGCCCCCGACTGCGCGCTCATCGAGGCGGCGGAACGAGGGGAGCTGGGAGAGACCGGTCGTGCGCGACTCGACTCTCTGCAGCGGCTGCTGCAGACGTTCGCAGACAAGGCGGAGCAGACGCCCGGGCGTTAGGCTGGAGGCGTGACCCAGCGCCTCGAACCAGGAACCGCCGCCCCCGACTTCTCACTCCTCGACCAGGACGGGAACACCGTCCGCCTCGAGGATCTGCGCGGCCAGAAGACCGTGCTGTACTTCTACCCGGCGGCGATGACCCCCGGATGCACCACCGAGGCCTGCGACTTCCGCGACAGCATCTCGTCCCTCCAGGGCGCCGGCTACCGCGTGGTCGGCATCTCGCGTGACGACCCCGCGACGCTGACGAAGTTCCGCGAGCGCGACGCCCTCACCTTCCCGCTCCTCAGCGACCCCGATCACGCGGTCCACTCCGCGTACGGTGCGTGGGGAGAGAAGATGAACTACGGCAAGCTCGTCGAAGGCGTCATCCGCTCGACCTTCGTCCTCGACGAGGACGGCACGATCGTGCTCGCGCAGTACAACGTCAAGGCCACCGGCCACGTCGCGCGTCTGCGCAAACAGCTCGGCATCGACGCCTGACCTGCCCCGTAGGCACCTCCCGAGCCTCAGAGATCCGAGCTCCGGAGGTCACTCCGCCGCGCGCTGCGGCCCTTCGCGACGGGCGCTCGTGATCAGCAGCGCGAAGCCGACCAGGCCGGGGAGCCCGACTCCGAGCGTGAACGGCCAGGAGATCGGCTGCAGCGTGAGAGAAGCCAGCGCGAGCGCCACGGCGAGCACCTGGAAGACCACTCCCCCTGAGCGCGCCCAGGACTTCCCGGAGCGCGTGCCCACCGCGAAGGCGACGAGGGCTGCGGCACCGATCAGCGTGAGCACGATGAGCGCGAGGGCGGTCGGGAGAGAGGCCGCGTCACCCGCACCGAGGCCGGCGAGTTCGATCACCGCGAAGACCAGGAGCGCCACTGCCTCGAGAGCGAGGACGGCTGCTGCCGCGAGGGCGATTCCGGGTGCGCGCACGGTGTCTCCCATGGATCGAATGAGGAGAAAACCCTTGATTTCACGGTTTTCATGTAACAGAATAGAGAAAGTCATGTGCTCCCACAGCGGCGTGGGGCGAGCGTTGACGCTCGCATCACAATTCGCGGGCATTCCGTCCGCATCTCAACAGGGTAGCGGAACCCGAACTACTACCCGAATCCGAGAGGTCGCATCGCGACATCTCATGAAATCCACACCGAGGAGCCCCCATGGACTGGCGCGATAAGGCCGCCTGCCTGACTGTCGACCCCGAGCTTTTCTTCCCCGTGGGGAACACCGGCCCGGCCGTCGATCAGATCGAGAAGGCGAAGACCGTCTGCGCCACCTGCACGGTCACCGAGATCTGCTTGCAGTACGCCCTGGAGACCAGCCAGGACTCCGGCGTCTGGGGCGGCCTCTCCGAGGACGAGCGCCGCGCTCTCAAGCGTCGCGCCGCCCGCGCACGCCGCGCCTCCTGAACTTCCGGAAGCGGCCTGAGATCGACTCTCAGGCCGCTTCCGTCTGTCCGGACCCTGCTGCGCTCAGCGTTCCAGCCAGCGCAGCGGGATGTCGATGACCACCTCGGTGCCGTCGCCGTCGCTCCCGTGCCACTCGATGGTGCCGCCGAGCTCGCCCTGGATCAGGGTGCGGATGATCTGCGTGCCGAGCCCCTGACCGATCCGCCCTTCCGGCAGACCGAGGCCGGTGTCGCGCACCGTGACACGGAGATTGTCCTCTGTGCGCTTCGCGTCGATCGTCACGACACCCTCCTGGCCGGCGAGCCCATGCTCGACCGCGTTCGTGACGACCTCCGTCAGTGCGAGCGCGAGCGGGGTCGCGTACTCGCTCGGCAGGACTCCGAACCGCCCGGTCGACTGGGTCCGTGCCCGGGTGTTCGGCGCGGAGGCGACCTCGGCGACGAGCTTGAGCACACGGTGGAAGACCTCGTCGAAATCGACCTTCTGGGTGAGGCCCTGAGCGAGGGTGTCGTGCACCACGGCGATCGCGTCCACGCGGCGCATGGCCTGCGTCAAGGCGTCGCGTGCCTCGTCGGAGTGCGTGCGGCGAGCCTGGATGCGCAGGAGCGAGGCCACCGTCTGCAGATTGTTCTTGACCCGGTGATGGATCTCGCGGATCGTGGCGTCCTTCGTGATGAGCTCCTGCTCCTGATGGCGGAGCTCCGACACATCACGGCACAGCACGATGGCGCCGATGCGCGTGCCATGGTCCTTGAGGGGGATGGCGCGCAGGGATACCGTCACGCCGCGGGCCTCGATGTCCGTGCGCCACGGAGCGCGCCCCGTGACGACCACGGGCAGCGACTCGTCGACCTGGCGGGAGGGCGGGACGAGTCGGGTGGTGACCTCGGCCAGCGATTCCCCCTCGAGCTCATCGTCGAAGCCCATCCGGTTGAATGCGGAGAGCGCGTTCGGGCTGGCGAAGGTCGTGATCCCGTCGACATCGATGCGGATGAGGCCGTCGGAGGCGCGAGGGGCTCCTCGGCGGGGCGAGGTGGGGGCCGTCAGGTCAGGGAAGCTGCCGTCGGCGATCATGCGGAACAGATCGTTCGCGCACTCGTCGAACGTGATCTGCTGTCGCGAGGGCGTGCGCACCTCGCCGAGGTTGGTGTGGCGGGTGACGACCCCGATCACAGTGGACTGGGCGTCAGCTCCGCGCTTCACGGTGACGATCGGCACCGCTCGCACCCTCGTCGGTGTCTCCTCGAACCAATCGGGCGAGGAGGAATCGACGATCTCGGCGGACTCGAATGCCCCCTGCACCTGGGTGCGCCACTGGGGCCGCACCCGCTCTCCCACGATGTCGCGATAGAAGAGCGTGGCCGCACCGCTGGGCCGGGCATGCGCGACGGCGATGAACGACCCGTCCTCGGTCTGGATCCAGATCACGATGTCGGCAGAGGCGAGGTCTGCGAGAAGCTGACCGTCGCCGGCGAGTCGATGGAGCCATTCGACATCGCTGTCGTTCAGGCGCCCCTGGGCATGGGCGAGATCACTGAGGGTTGACACCTGACCAGCCTACGGTCAGATGCCTCAGAGAATCGCCAGCGAAGTCGCGCGCCACCGACGATCGATTCCCTCCAGCCGGACGGCGACCGCCCGGGTGCGGCCGGGCCCCGCCACCACGACGACGGCCTCGATCACCCCGTCGAGAGGTTCTGTGACCCTCAGCGCCCTGATCTCGAACGTCGGCCGCGCGGGCACCACCCCGCGCGCGCTGCGTGCCCTGGCGGACAGGTTCGCGCGCGTCACCAGGCTCCGGAACGCGTCTTCGCTGAGCCATCGGGCGAGCTGGTCGACCTCCCTGACCCCGGCGAGGACCTCGAGGACGCCGTGTGTGAGGCTGCGCAGAAGCGGTACAGGATCGGGAAGCTCGCTGGTCGACGTCGGCTGGGGTGCGAAGTACTCGTGCGGCATCATGACGGACTCTCGATCGGGACGGTCTGCGAGTGAGCCAGTACAGCAGCGCGTGCATCTCGACAGGGCCGGGATCGACGAAGAATGTGGATAACTCGTATGCCCCGTATCCCGGTCGCCTACGCTCTGTCGAATGCACTGGGACCGACTGTTCGAAGACCTCGAGGGCCAGCTCGCCTCGGAATGGGAGGCGGAGCGTGCGGTGCTCGATGCCGAGTCGGAGCGGCTGCGGATCGCGCGGCTGGATCTGCGCCATCGCCTGCGCGCACTGTGCGGCGGCGGCGCCGAGGCCACCATCGACCTCATGAGCGGGCGACGGATCCCCGTCTCGCTGCAGACCCTCGGAGCGGACTGGATAGCCGTGAGGACGAGAGGAACCGGCAGCGGCAGCCCCGCTTCCGGCACATCGATCCTCCCCCTCCTCGCGGTCGCGGGGATCACGCTGGATCACGGGATGATCCTCGCGAGTCTCGATGAGCCCGCGGCCGCCGACGTGCCACTGCGGGAACGGATGACGCTCGGCTTCGTGCTGCGCGATCTCGCCCGGCGTCGTGTGCCGGTGCGCATCACCACACTCGTCGGTGACGACCTCCACGGAACCATCGATCGTGCGGCCGCCGACCATCTGGATCTGGCCGTGCACGATCCCGGCGAAGCGCGATCGGCCGCGGCGGTGCAGGCGTTCCGCGTCGTCCCGTTCTCTTCGCTCGTCGCGCTGCGGGCTTCGAGCGGTCAGATGCCCTGAGCGGCGGACGTTCCCCAGACCTCGGGGAAACTCGCCGTCTGAGACTGTCGCCACAGCGCCATCCGGCGGGCGATCTCCGATTCCTCGGACAGATAGCCGTCGAGGCTGGACTCCTCCACTCGCCACCGAGGCGGTGAACCGAGCCGAGCGCCCCTCAGCCTCCCCTCCTGCACGAGGGTGACCACCTCGTCGACGCCGATGCTCAGCAGCTCCGCCACCTGCGCCGGCGCGAGATAACGCGGTGCGCGAGCGGGGGTGGCAGCCATGTGCCCATTCTCTCCCAGGCCCTCCCGCAGGTGCCGCCGGATCCTTCGCTGTGGATAACTCGCGAAGCGCCGAAGCCGATTCTGTGACGATATCGCCATGGCTTCCCTCTCTCCTCCCCGTCGCGCCTTCTGGGGCGACGTGCGATTCCTGATCGGCATCGCCCTGGTCGCCCTGTCGATCGGCGGGGTCTGGCTCATCGTCTCCGCCGCCGACGATGCGGTACCCGTTCTCCAGACCACCCGGACGATCACGCAGGGCCAGCCCGTGACCGCCGCGGATTTCCAGGTCGTCGACGTGCGACTCGGCGCTGCCGGTGAGGGATACCTCGGTCCCGACGACCTCCTTGCGGACAGCGTGGCGACCCGCACCCTCGACGGCGGCGAACTCGTCCCCGTCTCGGCGCTGACCGATGCGGAGGACAGCCGATCGACGACGGTGGTCATCCAGAGCACGACGGGAATCCCGGAAGGCGTCGCCGCGGGAACAGTCGTCGAGATCTGGCAGGCACCGCCGGTGGATGAAAGGCGCTCGTACGATGTCCCGCGCATCCTGGTCGCAGACGTGATCGTCCGCGACGTGCTCGAACCCGAGGGGGTGCTCGCCGAGGCCGGAACCCGGCTCGAGGTCGTGATCGACCGCGCCGATGTCGCCGACGTGCTCGCGGCGATCACGGGAGGCTCCGCGCTCTCGGTGGTGCCGGTCGGGGCGGGATCGTGACGGGCGTCGTCGTGGCCATCCCGCAGCCACGGGCGGATGAGCTGGCAGCGGAACTCGCCCTCGAAGGCGTCGATGTCATCGCGACCGTCCCCGCCGCCCCACTCGCAGAGATCCCGGACGGGGTGGAAGCGATCATCGTCCCCGCCACTCGATCGATCCTGAATGCGGACCTGATCGCACTGTGCGACCGTGCCGGAGTCCGTATCCTGGCTCTCGGCGCCGAGGACAGCCGACTGCTGGGCCGTCTCGGCCTCTCCACAGCGCTGCGACCTGACGCGGCGGGGTGGGAGATCGCAGCCGCGCTGCTGGCCGAGACGGACACGCCACCGCCACCAGAGGCCCAGCTCCCCCCTCGTATCGTCGCCGTCTGGGGACCACATGGGGCGCCGGGGCGGTCGACCCTGTCGATCCAGCTGGCCGTGGAGCTCTCCCGCACCGGACGCCGCACCGCCCTGGTCGACGCGGATACCGTCGCTCCTTCGCTCGCGATGCTCCTCGGTCTCGGCGACGACGCTCCCGGCATCGCCGCCGCCTGCCGGAGGGCCGAGCGCGGCGCGCTCGATCCGGCGGAGCTGACGCGACTGGCGACGACGGTGACGACGAGCGCGGGTGAGATCGAAGTGCTGCCGGGGATCAACCGCCCCAGCCGTTGGCCAGAGCTGTCATCCGCGCGCCTCGTCGCCGCGCTCGGCACCTGTCGCGGGTGGATCGACGAGACAGTGGTGGACGTCGCCGGTGCGGTCGACGCCGACGACGAAGTCACGTACGACCTTGCCGGACCACGACGTCACGCGGCGACCACGGCGGCGCTGCAGGAGGCGGATCTGATCGTGGCGATCGCATCGGCCGACCCGCTCGGTATCAGCAGGTTCATCCGCGATCATGCCGAGCTTCGCCGCCTCACCTCCCCCACGCCCGTCATCGTCGTGGTGAATCAGGTGCGCCCCGGCCCCCTCGGGATCGATGCGCGCGGGCAGGTGCGACGCACCCTGGAGAGGTTCGCCGGCATCACCGACATCTTCTTCCTCCCCTTCGACCTGCGAGCGGCGGATGCGGCTCTGCTGCACGCCCGGCCGATGACCGATGTCGCGCCCCGCTCGCCGTTCGCCGCCGCCGTGCGGAGACTGGCGGCATCCCTCTCCCCGCCGGCGACGGCTACTGCCGGTAGCTCGAGAGGAAGTTCCCCAATCGTTCGACGGCTTCGCTCAGCACTCGGGGTTCGGGGAGCGTGACCAGTCGGAGGTGGTCGGGGGTCGCCCAGTTGAATCCGGTGCCCTGGACCAGCAGGATGTGCTCCGAGACCAGCAGGTCGTACACCAGACGGGCGTCGTCCCTGATCTCGTGCACGTTCGGGTCGAGTCGAGGGAACGCGTACAGCGCACCCTGGGGCTTGACGCACGACACTCCGGGGATCGACTCGAGCCCCTCCCACGCGATGTCCCGCTGTTCATGAAGACGCCCCGTCGGCGCGATGAGCGCCTCGATCGACTGCACTCCGGAGAGCGCCGCCTGCACGGCGTGCTGCGCCGGCACATTGGGGCAGAGTCGCGTGGACGCGAGCAGCGTGATGCCCTCCAGGAAGCCCTTCGCGTGATCCTGCGGCCCTGTGATGACCATCCAGCCCGACCGGTATCCCGCGACCCGATAGGTCTTGGAGAGGCCGTTGAAGGTCAGGCACAGCAGGTCGGGAGCGAGCGTGGCCGTGGGGATGTGCACCGCTCCGTCGAACAGGATCCGGTCGTAGATCTCGTCGGAGAGCAGCAGCAGCTCGTGCTCCCTGGCGATCTGCACCAGCCCCTCCAGGATCTGGCGCGAATACACGACGCCGGTGGGGTTGTTCGGGTTGATGATGACGAGAGCCTTGGTCCGCGGTGTGATCTTCGAGCGGATGTCTTCGAGGTCGGGCTGCCACTCATCTTCCTCGTCGCAGAGGTAATGCACCGGTGTGCCGCCAGCGAGACTGGTCATCGCCGTCCAGAGGGGGTAGTCCGGCGCCGGGATGAGGACCTCGTCGCCTTCGTCCAGCAACGCCTGCATCGTCATGGTGATGAGCTCGGACACACCGTTTCCGAGGTACACGTCATCGGGGTCGAACCGGGGGAAGCCCTCGATCTCCTCGTATCGGCTCACCACGGCACGTCGGGCCGAGATGATGCCCTTGCTGTCGCTGTATCCGTGTGCGGTCGGCAGCGCCGCCAGCATGTCGCGCACGATCTGGTGCGGGGCGTCGAAGCCGAAGATCGCCGGGTTGCCGGTGTTGAGCTTGAGGATCTTGTGGCCCTCCGCCTCCAGCCGCGCCGCCTCGACGAGGGCGTTTCCGCGAATCTCGTACAGGACGTTCTTGAGCTTCGACGACTGGTCGAAGTTGCGCGTTGGGGTCATCGGCCAAGCCTACAGCGACGAAAGGAGGGCCAATCCACGCGGACTGGCCCTCCTCTGCGCACGCCCTACTTCTTCTTCTTGCCCTGGGCCCGACGCTGCTCGCGGTTGCCTGCGGCCGGAGCCGCTGCATCGGTGCGCTGGCCGAAGGCTCCTCTCGGCGCCTCCTCCGGCTCGCTCTGCGGAGCCTGAGCGCGGGCAGCGGCCTGGCGTACGCGATCCGTCGCCGCCTGCTGGACCTGGCCGCGGTCGTTGCGGACCTCGACCTCGCCCGCATCGTTGGCCGCCGAGTACTCGAGACGCTGCTCTCCCCCATCGGTGGCGAGCCCCTTGGCTTCGACCTCCGCCGTCTGGGAGTCGCCGGCACGACGCACCTCGACTTCGAGGTTGTAGAGGTAGCCGACCGACTCCTCCTTGATCTGTCCCATCATCGACTGGAACATGGCGTAGCCCTCGCGCTGGTACTCGATGAGCGGATCGCGCTGGGCCATGGCCCGCAGACCGATGCCGTCCTTGAGGTAGTCCATCTCGTAGAGGTGGTCGCGCCAGCGGCGATCGAGCACCTGCAACACGACGCGACGCTCCAGCTCACGCGTCGCCGCTTCACCGAGGGCCTCTTCACGCGCTTCGTACGCGATCTTGGCATCGGAGAGCAGCTCGCGGGTCAGGCCGTCGGCGTCGATACCGCCCTTGCGGTCGGCAGCCTCGGCGACGACCTCATCGATCGTCACCCCCACGGGGTAGAGGGTCTTGAGCTCGGTCCAGAGCGCGTCGAAGTCCCAGCTCTCGTTGTGGCCCTCGCCGGTGTGGTCACGGACGACACCGCTGATGGCGTCCTCGATGAAGTGCTGCACCCGGTCGGCGATGTCGTCGCCCTGGAGGATCTGACGGCGGTCGGCGTAGATGGCCTCGCGCTGACGGTTCAGGACGTCGTCGTACTTGAGGACGTTCTTGCGCATCTCCGCGTTGCGGGACTCGACCTGCGACTGAGCGCTGCGGATCGCGCGCGACACGAGACCGGACTCGATCGGCACGTCGTCGGGGAAGTTGGTCCTGGCGAGGATCGCCTCGGCAGCGCCCGACTGGAACAGACGCATCAGGTCGTCGGTGAGGCTCAGGTAGAAGCGGCTCTCGCCCGGGTCGCCCTGACGTCCGGAGCGACCGCGGAGCTGGTTGTCGATACGGCGGGACTCGTGGCGCTCCGTGCCGAGCACGTAGAGGCCACCGGCCTCGATGACCTTCTCGGCCTCCTCGGCGACGACGGCCTTCATCGCTTCGTACGTCTCGTCCCAGGCGACCTCGTACTCCTCGGGCGTCTCCACGGGGTCGAGCCCCTTGCCCTTGAGCTCCTGGACCGCGAGGAACTCGGCGTTTCCGCCGAGCATGATGTCGGTTCCTCGTCCTGCCATGTTCGTGGCGACCGTGACGGCACCGAGGCGACCGGCGCGCGCGACGATCTCGGCCTCGCGCGCGTGGTTCTTCGCGTTGAGGACCTCGTGCTTGATGCCCTTCTTGGCGAGCAGACGCGAGAGGTACTCGCTCTTCTCGACGCTCACCGTTCCGACCAGCACCGGCTGGCCTTCGGCGTGCCGTTCGGCGATGTCCTCCACCACCTGCGCGAACTTCGCTGTCTCGTTCTTGTAGACGAGGTCGGACTGATCCTTGCGGATCATCGGCTTGTTGGTCGGGATCGGGATGACGCCGAGCTTGTAAGTCGACATGAACTCGGCGGCCTCTGTCTCGGCCGTACCGGTCATGCCGGCGAGCTTGTCGTAGAGACGGAAGTAGTTCTGCAGCGTGACGGTCGCGAGGGTCTGGTTCTCGGCCTTGACCGGCACCCCCTCCTTCGCCTCGATCGCCTGGTGGATGCCCTCGTTGTAGCGGCGACCGACCAGGATGCGGCCGGTGTGCTCGTCGACGATCATGACCTCGTCGTTCATGACGACGTAGTCGGTGTCCTTCTTGAAGAGCGCCAGCGCCTTGATCGAGTTGTTCAGGAACGAGATCAACGGCGTGTTCGCGGACTCGTAGAGGTTGTCGATGCCGAGGTAGTCCTCGACCTTCTCGATGCCGGGCTCGAGGACGCCGACCGTGCGCTTCTTCTCGTCGACCTCGTAGTCCTCGCCGACCTCGAGGGTGCGGGCGATCTTCGCGAACTCGGCGAACCACCGGTTCGCCTCGCCCGATGACGGGCCGGAGATGATGAGCGGGGTGCGCGCCTCGTCGATGAGGATCGAGTCGACCTCGTCGACGATCGCGAAGAAGTGCTCGCGCTGGACGAGATCCTCCTTGCGCCAGGCCATGTTGTCGCGCAGGTAGTCGAAGCCGAACTCGTTGTTCGTGCCGTAGGTGATGTCGGCGGCATACTGCTCGCGGCGCACTGCCGGAGTCTGACCGGAGACGATGATGCCGGTGGTCATGCCGAGCGCGCGGAACACGCGCCCCATGAGCTCGGCCTGGTAGCTGGCGAGGAAGTCGTTGACCGTGATGACGTGAACGCCCTTGCCGGCGATCGCATTCAGGTACGCGGGCAGCGTCGCGACGAGGGTCTTGCCCTCACCGGTCTTCATCTCGGCGATGTTCCCGAGATGAAGGGCGGCCCCACCCATGATCTGCACGTCGTATGCGCGCATGCCGAGGGTGCGCTTGGCGGCCTCGCGCACGGCGGCGAAGGCCTCCGGCATCAACTGGTCGAGCGTCTCGCCCTTCTCGAAGCGCGCGCGCAGCTCGGTGGTCTCGTTGCGCAGCTCGTCGTCGGTGAGCTTGGAGATGTCCTCTTCCAGTGCACCCACTGCCTTGACGACCTGATTCAGGCGGCGGATGACCCGCCCTTCGCCCGCACGCAGGAGCTTCTCAAGAGGATTGGCCACGGATGTCATCTCCCTGTCGGTGGGTGAACCGCCGGTCGTCGGTGAACCCGACGCCAGGCATACTTCGCCATGTTACCGGGCTGTGACCTGCACGTCGCCTGCATAGCCGTCCCGCGCGTCGAATCGGACGTTCGCGCGCCGACCATATACTCGGTATCGCATTCCCGGACGGCCACAGGAGACGAACGATGTCAGTACGCCAGAGTCTGCTCGCGATCCTCGCGCAGGGGCCGTGCTACGGCTATCAGCTCCGCCATGAGTTCGATCGCCGGACCGGTTCCATCTGGCCGCTGAACGTCGGGCAGATCTACAACACGCTTGAACGTCTCGAACGCGACGGCCTGGTCTCGCGCGGAGAGGCAGATGACCGGGGCCATGTGTACTGGCAGATCACCGACGCCGGACGGACGGAGGTCGACCGCTGGCTCTCCTCCCCCGTCATGCGCCCCCAGGGCACGAGAGACGAACTCGCCATCAAGGTCGCGGTCGCCGCCACGTTGCCCGGCGTCGACCCCGCAGCCGCGATCCAGTCCCAGCGATCCGCATCGCTCCGACAGCTGGAGGCGCTGCAGAGGCAGCGACGCGCACATCGGGACGTCGACGCCCCTGAGGGACTCGCGTGGTCGCTCGTCGCCGACTCGATGATCTTCGCCGCCGAGGCCGAGATCCGATGGCTGGACCATGCCGCACAGCGTCTGGGTGCCCACCCTCGCCACGCGATGACACTCGAACTCACCGCCGATCGTCCGAAGCGGGGACGCCCGACGAAGGCCGAGACGGCGACGGCCGACGCGATCGCGGCGTCCTGACCCGGCCCGATGTCGCCCGGCTCGCTCACGCGGACCGGTTCCGCGTTCGCCCCGAGCGGATGCTCAGCCACCGCTGGCCCCCGGGAAACTAGGATCGGGTCATGGCTGGATTTTGGGGCAGACGCAAACGCGAACAGGAAGAACTCGCCGCTCAGGACGCCGATCTCGCGCGCCGTGCTGAGCAGGCCCTGGTCAGCGCAGACGAGCGGATCCGCACGACCTCCGATGAGCTCGCCTTCGCGGAGGCAGAACTCGGCGAGTCGCTCACAGCCGATCTGCGCAGGGCGCTCGCGGCTGTACGCACCCATCTGCGGGAAGCGTTCCAGCTCCACCAGCTGAACCACGACGAGATCCCCGACACCGACGAAGAGCTGCGCACACGCAACGCGCGCATCCTCCAGCTCTGCGACTGGGCGCAGGACCTTCTCGACGAGAAGACCTCCGTGCTCGCCGAGTCGGTCGCCAAGGTACGCCGCGCACCCGAGATCATCGCCCAGGTGCGGGCAGACGCGGCGGCGCTGAGTGCTCGCATCCCGCAGACCAGCGAAGCCGTCGCCCGCCTCTCGTCGAGGTATGCGGACTCCGCCATGCATCAGATCACCGCGAGTGCCGCCGAAGCGGAGCAGCTCATCAGCTTCGCGACCCACAGCGCCGACGTGTCGGAGCGCCGTCGGGCCGCGAAGCAGAACGAGGAAGCCAACGTGGCGCTCGAGACGGCGACCGAGGCCACCCGCCGTGCCTCCGCCCTGCTCGACGCCGTGGAGGACTTCGAGATCGAGGCACTTCGCGCGGAATCCACCCTCGCCGAGGTCGTCGCCGACTCGCGCGGCGATCTCATCGCGGCGCGAACAGCACCGAACGTCCCGGCCGTCGCCGACGCCGTCGCCGCCCTCCAGAGAGCCTTGGCCGCGCTCACACCCTCTGGGCAGCCGAACGACCCCTTCGCCGAGCTGTCCCAGCTGCGTGACGCCAACTCCGCGCTCGACGAGGCGATCGCCAAGGCCCGTCACAGGGCGGAGAACCCGCTGCCGAGCCTCGCTCAGGTGCAGCATGCCATCGACGACGCCGACCGCCAGCTGGGCGTCGCGCGAGGCCTCATCTCCGGCCATCGGGGGTGGATCGGCGCGGATGCCCGAACCCGACTCGCGGAGGCGGAGCGGCTGCGGGTCGACCTCTCGGACCTGCTGCCCGCAGAGGACACCCGCGAAGCCGCGCTCGTCCAGGCGCGCCGCGTGGCTCATCTGGCTTCCGAAGCACTGCAGCTCGCGCAGCGCGACATCGACTCCTCCCGTCCGCAGGATCAGGACTGGGGCGGCGGTGGCGGCTGGGGCGGCGGCGGACGACGAGGAGGCGGAGGCGGAGACCTCGCCTCCGGCATCCTCGGCGGGCTCGTGATCGGCAGCCTGCTCGACGGCATCTTCGACTGACGCGCCCTTCTCGGCTTTCGCACACCAGAACGGCCCGGTCCCCTGCGGGACCGGGCCGTTCTGCGATTCTGCGATTCCGGATCAGGAAGCGAGCGCCTCGGACGGCGGAGCCTGGGTGCTCAACGCGATCACTCCGTAGTCCCAGCCCTTGCGTCGATAGACGACACTCGGGTGGTCGGTGCGGACATCGACGAACAGGAAGAAGTCGTGTCCGACCAGTTCCATCCTGTCGACGGCTTCCTCGACGGTCATCCACTCGGCATCGAAGCTCTTCGTGCGGATGACGACGGGCGAGTACTCGTCCTCCTCCGCCTGCTGCACCGGCACGCTGCCGGTCGCGACCGCACGGAGGACGTCAGCGGATGCCGGCTGGACGTCGATGCCCTCCAGCACCCCGCTCCCCTTCTCGAAGTGGGCGCCGCGCGGGTGCTGTCGTCCGTCGACCCGCTTCTCCTTCGCGCGACGCAGCTGCTCGGACATCTTGTCCACGGCGAGGTCGAGCGCCACGAACTTGTCGCCGTCCGTCGCCTCTGCGCGGACGACGGGGCCCTTTCCGATCAGCGTGAGCTCGACGGTCTCGTCGGGGATGCGACCGTTGCGATACACACGGTGGGTGACCTTCACATCCAGTCGCTGCGCACGGGACGCGAGCATCTGGATCTTGGCGATCTTCTCTTCGACAACGGTTCGGAAGCGATCGGTGATACCCACTCCGACGCCAACGATGCTTGTTTCCATTGCTGCCTCCTTGTCCCGGTCCTCCCGGCCAAGGGCGGACCGTGGTCGCCTTGTGTCCCCCCACCGTAGTCCGCCCGTCGGCGGATGTCACGGGGTCTTCCCCCTGTGTCGCCGATGCGTTCCCGATGAGGTTCATCCGAATCCGTCACGGCGCGGCGTGGCGGCCAGCGCGACCGCTGCCGAGACGTGGAAGCCCGCCGCGGTCAGCGCCCGTGTCGCCTCGTCGAAGGTCGCCCCTGTAGTGACGACGTCGTCCACGATCACGACCTCGGTGCCTTCGCCTGCCCGACGCACGCGCATCGCGCCGCTCACGTTCGTCGCACGCGCCCGCGCGCCCAGCCCGCGCTGGTCCGAGGTGCCGCCCACGACGCTGAGGAGCCTCTGCGGTTCGGCGTTCGCCCTCCGGATCAGGAGGTCGGGGACACGGTATCCCCGGCGCCGGAAGGCGCTCTGCGACGTCGGCACCGGCACGATCCACCTGCTCGCACTCTCCGTCGAGTTGAGCACGGACGCCAGCGCCGCGCCGAGTGGGCGCGCCAGGAGCGTCTCGCCCTTCCCCTTCAGACGACGGATGCACTGCGCCGCCACCCCTTCGAAGGAGAGCGCGGCCGTCACGGGAAGCCCCTGCGGCGTCGCGAGCCGCTGCGGGTCCGGTTGCAGCGCCTGCCGGCATCGGCCGCACAACAGGGTGCCGGGCTCGTCGCACCCCGCGCAGGTCGCGGCGAGGAGGAAGGCTGCGATCTCGGTGCCCAGATCCAGGAGGTGAGTCTTCGTCCACATCCGACGATTCTGCGGTCTGGCGGTCTGCCCCTCCGAGGATCTCAGGATGTGCGCGCGAAGAGCAGCACATCGCTCTCGCGTGCAGGGAGAGTCACTCCCCGACGCGCGTGGCGAGCACCGCGACGCCGGAGGCGACTTCCCGCCATGCCGACCCCGCGTGGGCGAACAGCTCACCGTTCGCCCCGAGGATGCGCACACCGGACGCCGTGCGCGCCCCGGCGATCGAGACGGCATTGTTCGGTGCTGCCTCCGTCGCCCCCGGCCCCCCGACCATCTGGGTGATCAGTCGCGGGCTGCTCGGATCGGCGAGCACCCCCACCCGGTCGAGTCCGAGCCACACCAGGCCTGTCGCCGGGTCGGCGAGCTGCGTCAGCTGCTTGACCTCTCCGAGTTCGATCGGAACACCGGCCGAGTCCCGGACGACCGCCGCGACGACGACCCACATCTGCTTGCCGACGGTCACGACGGCTGCCACCCTCGCGCCATCCGCCGAGACCCTCAGATGCGAGATCCCCGACGCGCTCGGCCACGCCTTCGCGATCGGATGGGCTACGGCGTCGCTTCCCGACGCCTGCAGGGACGCGGGGGAACCCGTGGGCACCGACCAGGTGTAGCCGTAGGGATCGAGCGAGGGATTGATGAGCCCGGGGCGGGCGTCGAGCTCGTCGAGGCTCCCCGCGCCGACGAGGTAGACGTGCTGGTCGGCGAGTCTGGTGGCGGCGTGGGTGTCGTCGGCGGCCACATCGATCGAGACGATCGGCTGCGGGATCGATGTGATCTCCGCGCTGATCCCGTCGAGCGGCGAGATCTCGTCCCCGACGATGCGCCCGAACGCGCCGTTCTGCAGCACGAGTGTGCCGATCTCGGTGGAGGGCTCCTTGACCTCGGCCTGCCCCGCGTCCAGGTCTCTCCCGTCCACCGTGAATCGCACCTGCGTGACGGCGACGCCGGAGGCCCTGAGGGTAGCCTGGAGCTGCGTGCGCATGCGCGACAGCGTCGTGGCATCCAGTCCGCTGGCCGGGCGCGTGAGCGCGACGTCAGCCACCTGTCCGACGATCGGCACCGCATCCTGCGCCAGCTGCACGTCGGCGGGGAAGGCGTTCTGCACTGCCGGGTCGAGCCATTCGCTGGGGGCACCGCCGATGAGCGCCCGTGTCACCGTGGTCGCGGGGCTCTGCCGCCGCGGGAACCAGCGTATGTCGGGCACCAGGCGCGACCAGCCGAGGTCGAAGTACTGCAGCGGATACCCCTCGAAGACCTTCGTGAATCGCGTCTCGTCGATCACGACGCCGTCGGGCGCCTGCGTGATGCGCCATTCGCCGTTCTCCATGCGCTGCACGGTGAACGCCACCGCGGACGAGCCGACGGCCTCGGCGTATCCGCCGGAGTCGTCGACACTCGCGACGAGGTCCAGGGTCACCTGGACCTCCGCCGTGTCCGCGTCCTCGACCTCGTCATCCGGGACCGAGGACGTGACGGTCCTGGTGTCGGGGCCGATGTCGATCGACACGCCGGCGGAGGGGCTCCAGCTCCGCTGCAGCGATGGCGCGAGGAAGTCGCGCGCGGTGTCCCAGTTGTCGGTGGTCGTGATGCCGGCTTCGAGGAAGCCGTCGACGATCTCCTCCGGCCCTGCGCCCGTGATCGGCCCGGAGGCCACGGGAAGGATGTCGATGTCCTGTGGGGATTCGCCGAGCTTGAGGCCGACGGCGACGTCGCCGCTGGTCGGCAACCCGGCGCAGGCGGGAAGCAGCAGGGCTACGAGCACCAGCGCGAGTCCCCGCAGCCTTCGCTTACCTCGGTGCTCGGTCACGGCCGATCCTCCTCATCGAACATGCCGGCCGGCGCATCGGTCAGCGAGATCGGCTGGGTCGCGTCCCCGATCTCCGCGAACGGCTCCTGCGGCTCCACGGGGATGGGGCTCGGGCCGTCCAGGACCCCCTCGTGTCGAGGAATCGTCAGGACGAAGTTGGTGCCGACGCCCAGCTCCGACCACACATCGAGCGTGCCGCCGTGCAGCGTCGCATCTCCCAGGGCGATGGAGAGCCCCAGCCCCGTGCCTCCGATCGTCCGCTGGCGTGAGGGGTCGGCACGCCAGAACCGGTCGAACACCCGCTCCGCATCCGCCGGATCCATCCCGAGCCCGAAATCCCGCACTCCGGCGGCCACCGCGTGCTGATTGCTGTCGATGGTGACGACCACCGGACGACCTTCTCCGTGCTCGATCGCGTTTCCGATCAGGTTGCGCAGGACACGCCGCACGCGCCGCGGGTCCATGTCCACCGGGGAATATCCCCCAGGCGCCACGAGCCTCAGCTCGGTGCCGTGCCCCTCGGCGAGAGGACGCATCTGCTCGATGATGTCCTCGGCGAGGTGGGTGAGGCTCGTCGCCTCCAGTTCCAGCTGCACCGATCCCGCGTCGTACCGACTGATCTCGAGAAGGTCGGACAGCAGCGTCTCGAAGCGCTGCACCTGGGCGTGCAGCAGTTCGGCCGTGCGGGCGGTGGTGGGGTCGAACTCCTCGCGCTGATCATTGAGCATGTCGGCGGCGAGACGGATCGTGGTCAGCGGCGTGCGCAGCTCATGAGAGACATCGGACACGAATCGCTGCTGCACCATCGAGAGTTCGCCGAGCTCCTTGATCTGGGATTCGATGCTGTCGGCCATCGCGTTGAACGAGCGCCCGAGCGTGGCGAGCTCGTCCTCCCCGTGTACCTCGAGACGCACACCGAGATCACCTGCCGCCAACCGCGCACTCGTCTCGGCCGCCTGCACGATCGGGGTCGACACGGCACGGAGGACGATCCAGGAGATGGCGGCGACGATCGCCACCAAGCCGATTCCCGCGATCCACAGCGTCCGCTGCACGAAGACGAGGGTCTGGTCGGCATCGCCGAGGTCGTAGGCGAAGTAGATCGCGAAAGCCCCTGCCTCCGGGACCTGCAGCTGCTGCCCGACGATGATGCCCGGCACTTCGCCACCGTCGGCGGCCGGCAGAGCCACCGACTGCCAGGCCTGACGGTCGTCGAACTCGATGACACGCGCCTGGAGCTCGGGGCTCAGCAGACTCCGGCTCAGTCCGGCCTCGAACCCGTTCAGCCGCACGCCCTTGGCATCGTCGACCTTGAAACCGGCGAGCTGATCCGTGCTCGACGTGCGGGTGAGATTCGACTGCACACTGTTCCACAGTTCGGTGAGAGCCGCGGAGTCGTCGCCCACCTCCGCCACATCCAGGATCCCCTGGGCCTGGTCGACCGCGCGGCGGGAATCCTCGAGTGCGACGTCCTTGCGCGAGATGAAGAGATCGTTCTGGATCACCAGCGCCATCGTGACGCACGTGATGAAGATCGCGAGCGAGGTCGCCAGCAGTGTGATCGAGAGCGTACGGAAACGCAGCGAGCGGCGCCACAGGACCCCGAGCATCGTCGGCCAACCGCGCCAGTCGCGCAGGACAGCGACCGTCGTGGTGGTCGCTGTCGTCGCGGCCATCGTGCGCCTAGCCGACGCTCCCGGCGCGATAGCCCACTCCACGCACCGTCATGACGATCTTCGGGTTGTCGGGGTCGAGCTCGACCTTGGCGCGCAGGCGCTGGACATGGACGTTCACCAGCCGGGTGTCGGCCTTGTAGTGGTACCCCCACACCTGCTCCAGGAGCATCTCCCGGGAGAACACCTGCTGCGGCTTGGAAGCGAGCGCGACGAGAAGCTGGAACTCCAGCGGTGTGAGCGCGATCGGCTCGGAGCCGCGACGGACCTCGTGCGCATCGACGTCGACGGTGAGATCACCGACGCGAAGCTGCTCGCTGGTGGTCTGCGGCGTCGGACGGAGACGGGTGCGGATGCGCGCGACGAGTTCCTTCGGGTTGAACGGCTTGACCATGTAGTCGTCCGCACCGACCTCCAGTCCTCGGACGACGTCGGCCGTGTCGCTGCGAGCGGTGAGCATGATGATCGGCACGCCGGACTCCGCACGGATGCGCGTGCAGATCTCGATCCCGTCCATGCCGGGAAGCATCAGATCGAGCAGCACGAGATCGGGCCGCTGGGCTCGCCACTCATCGACGGCGCGCGCGCCGTCGGCGCAGAAAACCGGCTCGAAGCCTTCGGTCCGAAGCACGATCCCGATCATCTCGGCGAGCGCTGTGTCGTCGTCGACCACGAGAATACGTGAGGTCATAAGAGTTACCTTATGGCACCGAGTCCCAGCGATCCCAGGTCTGCGCTCCGTGCAGGGGATATGACACGATGGAGGCGCACGATGGAGAGGGAGTGCCTGTGACCGGACAGACGTGGACGCCTGCCCCGAAGAAGGGCATCATCCCTCTTCACCCGCTGTCGTTCGGGATGCTGCTGGGGAAGGCCTTCGCGGCACTGCGACACAACCCCAAGGTGCTCTTCGGGTTCGCCGTCGTCATCCAGCTCATCGTGGTCGTCGTCACCGCTGTGGTGATGGGCGTGGTCCTCTTCACCACGTTCAGCCGCCTGGAGACCGTCTCCCCCTCTTCTCCGGACTTCGAGGCGGTGATGGCGGGCACCATCGCGGTGAACGTCATCGCCGGACTGGCCGTCGGTGTCGCCTCGATCGCCTTCACGGCCATGATGCAGGGGGTCGTCGCCGCGGAGATCGGGTACGCCGCGATCGGTGTGAAGGCCACGCTGCGGATGCTGTGGCGGCGGATGGCGCCCGCCTTCTGGAGACTCGCCGGTTTCGCCTCTCTCTCGGTCGCCGCCGTGTTCGGTCTCTTCATCATCGCCGCCGTCATCATCGCGGGCTTCGTCGCCGGAGGCCTCGGGGGGAGCATGGAGATGGTCGGCGTCGTCGTGCTCGTGGTGATCCTGATCGTGCTCGCCTGCATCCCCCTCGCGGTGTGGCTCACCACGAAGCTGCTGCTCGTGCCGTCGATCCTGGTCCTGGAGCGTGCCCGTTTCCGTGACGCCTTCGTCCGCTCCTGGCGGCTCACCCGCGGGCGGTTCTGGGTCGCGTTCGGCGTGACATTCCTGATCAGCGCGATCATGGGCATCGCGGCACAGGTGGTGAGCGTGCCGGCGACGTTGCTGGGATCGCTCCTCGGCTCCGTCGTCGCCCCCACCGGCGCAGCGGATCCGAGCGCTGTCGTGGCATTCGTCGTGACCCTGGTCGCTCCCCAGATCCTGCTCCTGGTCATCCAGGCGATCACGCTCGTGGTGCAGAGCACCGGAGCCGCGCTCGTCTACCTGGACTGCCGGATGCGCTACGAGGGCCTGGATCAGACGTTGATCGCCTATGTGGAGCGCCGCGACCTCGGATGGACCCATGAGCAGCAGGAGGATCCGTTCCGCGTCGATCCCTCACGCGCGGTGACATCGGCTCCTCCGCCCCGCCAGGTTCCGGAACACGTGATGATGTCCCAGGGATACGCATACCCTCCGTCTCCGGCGACGCCCTATCCGACGCCTCCGTACCCGACGCAGGGATACCCGACGCAGCCGGCACACCCGACGCAGCCGATGCAGCCGGCGGCAGGAGCATTCCCGCCGCCGCCACCCGCGGTGCCCGCCCCCGGAGACGCTCCGGCCGACAGCGGCTGGACAGCACCCGGCTCCGACGGCGCCGCATGATCCGACGCTTCGACGATCTCTTCGTGCCCGATGGCGACGACGCTCGACGCTGGGCGGAGGAAGAGCTCTCCAACCCGCGCTACGCGGACGCGAAGCCCACCTGGTTCGATCTGGTGGCCCGCGACATCGGCCGCTTCCTCGCCGATCTGTTCAGCTCGGACAACGGCGCGAACGTCGGTCCGTCCGCCCTCATCATCGTCAGCGTCATCATCGCGGCTGCTCTGATCGCCGCCCTCATCATCTGGGGACGGCCGCGCAGTTCGAGGTCGATCAGGCGGGCGCACGGAGACCTCCTCGGTGCGGCGGACGACCGCACCGCAGCACAGCTGAGATCGGATGCCGAGCGCGCCGCACGCGAAGGCGACTGGGACTCCGCGACCGTCCTGCGCTATCGCGCCATCGCCCGCAGCCTGCGGGAACGCGATCTGATCGATCCGGCACCCGGCGCGACCGCGCAGGGGATCGCCCGCGAGGCCAGCACGGTGTTCTCGGACGAGGCCGAGGCGATGCGACGCGCCGCCCTCACCTTCGACGATGTCCGCTATCTCGGACATCACGCGACGGCGGAGGCGTATCGGGATCTCGTCGACACCGACGATCGGATCCGCGGACGCCGCCTGGAAGTGGTGCCGGCGTGAGCATCACAGACAGCGAGCGCACGCCCCTGCTCCCCGCCGCCTCCGACGCCGAACCGCTCTCCACCGCCGAACGCCGCCCGAGTCGCGCGAAGTCCATCATCGGCTGGGCCATCGTCGCGGCGCTCGTGCTGATCGTCACGGTGGTGGGTCTTCGCGTAGCCGCGACGGCACCCGGTGCGCGCGGCGCCCTCGACCCCGAGGCCCGCGACGATGCCGGCGCACTCGCGCTCGCGAACATCCTGCGCGATCAGGGCGTCGAGGTCGACGTCCATCGGTCACGAGTCGAGGCCCGCGCGGCGATCGACGCCGACACCACACTGGTCATGGCCGACCCCTACACGCTCACCGACGAAGCACTCGCGACGCTCACCGAACCCGCGGAGCGCGTGGTGTTCCTGTCCACGAGCACGCATCTGCTGAACGAGCTCCGCATCGGCGACAACGCGCCGGGCACATCGTCGGCCGTGAGCGCGGAGTGCGATGTCGCGGAGTTCGCGAAGGTCGGCACGATCCGCGCCGACCGTCTCTTCGCCGCCGCTGACGGCGTGCAGGCCTGCTTCGGGGATTCCGAGGGCGCAGCCGTCCTCGTCGATCGTCGCACCAGTCCTCAGCGCACCGTGGTGGAGGGATCGAGGCTCTTCGGCAACGCCTACCTCGCCGAGAACGGGAATGCGGCCCTCGGACTCGCCCTGCTCGGTCAGACCGACCGCGTCGTCTGGTATGTCCCCAGCTTCGCGGACTCCGACATCGAAGCCGAGCCGGTCGACACGCTGGGCAGCCTCACGCCCCCGTGGGTGACGCCCGCCATCCTGCTGCTGATCGCGGTGGGGGTCGCGACGGCGATCTGGCGCGGCCAGCGGTTCGGTCCCCTCGTCGCCGAGACGCTGCCGGTCACCGTGCGAGCCTCGGAGACGATGCAGGGACGCGCACGTCTCACGGCCAGAGCCGCGGACTCCGCACACGCCGCGCAGGCGCTCCGCGACGGCACTCGGCGACGTCTCGCCCGTCGGCTCGGACTCGCCGTCCACGCCGACGCGGATGAGGTCGCCGACGCGGCATCGGATCGGCTGCGGGTCCCGCGCGGCACGCTCCAGGTACTGCTGGCCGGGCCCCCGCCCGAGGACGACGCCGCCCTGATCGAACTCGCCAGACGCCTCGACCAGCTCGAGACGGCGGTGGACGAGACCGCCCGCACCGACACGACCGCCCATCCCCGAGAAGCAGAGGGAAACACGTGACCGCTGAGAACCATCCCACCGATGACGCCACGCTGCGTCAGGCCATGCACCGGGTGCGCACGGAAGTCGACAAGGCCGTGGTCGGCCAGGCCGGCACCGTCACCGGTTTGCTCGTCTCCTTGCTCGCTCGCGGACATGTGCTGCTCGAGGGTGTGCCCGGCGTCGCGAAGACGCTGGTCGTGCGCTCCTTCGCGCGGGCACTCGGCCTCGACACCAAGCGCGTGCAGTTCACTCCGGACCTGATGCCCGGCGACGTGACCGGCTCCCTCGTCTACGACGCACGTACCGGCGAGTTCGACTTCCGAGCCGGTCCCGTGTTCACCAACATCCTGCTGGCGGACGAGATCAACCGCACGCCGCCGAAGACCCAGGCTGCACTCCTCGAAGCCATGGAGGAGCGCCAGGTGTCGGCGGACGGGGTCAGTCGTCCCCTCCCCGACCCGTTCCTCGTCGCAGCGACCCAGAACCCGATCGAGCACGAGGGCACCTACTCGCTGCCGGAAGCACAGCTGGATCGCTTCCTGATGAAGCTCGTCGTCGGGATGCCGGAGCGCGACGCGGAGGTCTCGGTGCTGCGTCGGCACGCCTCGGGCTTCTCCCCCAGAGAGCTCACCGGAGTGGAGGCGGTGGTCACCGCCGAGGAGATCCGAGCGGCGCAGCACGCTGCTGCCGCGGTCGAGGTGACCGACGACGTCCTCGGCTACGTCGTCGATCTCGCCCGAGCGACCCGCCAGTCGCCCTCGGTCGAGCTCGGCGCCAGCCCCCGCGCCTCCACCGGACTGCTCGCCGCAGCGAAGGCCTGGGCCTGGCTCAACGCGTCTTCGGCGGTCACGCCCGATCATGTGCAGACGATGCTGGTCCCGGTGTGGCGCCATCGTCTCCAGCTGCGCCCCGATGCGCAGATGGAAGGCGTATCCGCCGATGCGGTGCTGACCTCGGTGGTGCAGCAGACCAGGGTGCCGATCTAGGTGTTCATCACCGGTCGCCTCGCCGTCGCCATCGCCGTCGGTATCGTCCCGCTCGTCATCGCCGGGCTCGCGGGCTATCCGGCGTACGCGGTGCTCGGTGCCTGGATCGCTCTGTGCCTGCTGCTCGTCGCCGTCGACGTCGCCCTCGCCGCGAGTCCTCGCTCCGTCACCGTGAGCCGCCGGCTGCCCGCACGCGCGCGGCTCGGCGAGCCGGTCCCGGTGAGCGTCGCGGTGCACAACCACGGCAGCAGGGCACTGAACGCGACGCTCCGCGACGCATGGCAGCCGACAGCGGGCGCTCCGCTCGACCGGCAGCGTCTGCACATCGCTCCTGGCGAACGCGGCCGGGTCGCCATTCCGCTCCTCCCCCGCCGCCGCGGAGAACTCGTGAGCGAGTTCGTGATGCTGCGTTCGCGCGGGCCCCTCGGCATCGCCGGTCGACAGGCCCGGCACGTCGTCCGCGGGGCGATCAGAGTGCTCCCGGCGTTCTCCTCCCGCAAGCATCTTCCGTCGCGACTCGCCCGGCTGCGCGAGCTGGACGGCAACACGAGCATCCAGGTGCGCGGTCAGGGCACCGAGTTCGACTCCTTGCGGGAGTACGTGCGCGGAGACGACGTGCGTTCGATCGATTGGAGGGCGACGGCTCGCGCCGGGACCACCATGCTGCGGACCTGGCGGCCGGAGCGGGATCGCCACGTCGTCATCATCATCGACACGGGACGCACGGCTGCCGCACGTGTCGGGGACGGCACCCGTGTTGATGCCTCACTGGAGGCCGCGCTGCTGCTGGCGGCACTCGCCTCCCGCGCGGGCGATCATGTGCACCTCCTGATGTACGACAGGGTGGTCCGCGCGCGGGTGACGGGCGTCGACGGCGCCGCGCTGCTGCCGGCACTCACCGACGCCATGGCTCCGGTGCACGCTCGGCTGGTCGACACGGACTGGCACGGCGCGTTCACCGCCGTCCGCACGCTCACCACACGCCCCTCGCTCATCGTGGCTCTGACCGCGCAGGATGCCGCCGAGTCGGCGCGTGGATTCCTCGGCGCCTTCCCGAACGCGTCACGCGCGACCACCGTGCTGGTCGGCTCCGTGACCGATGACGGCATCTCCGCGCTCGCGCGCCGACGCGACTCCCGGGAGTACGTGTACCTCGCAGCAGCGGCCGAGAGGACCCTCCGCGATGCGGAGAACGTCGCCGATGCGATCCGCAGGGCGGGCGGAGAGGCGATCGCCGCCGATCCCGAGGAGCTTCCTCCCCGGATCGCCGACCGCTATCTGGAGCTGAAAGCGGCTGGTCGGCTCTGAACCCCCGCCCACGATGAGATGTGGCAGCTCACCGTCTGTCAGCCCGCCACCAGACGCGGCGTACCCGCTTCGTACTCGACGAGGTCTCCCGTCTCACCCTGGCGGTGCGCGCGCCCGCCGATGACGAGCATGTAGATCAGGAACACGGCGAGTGCCGCGCCTCCGATACCGATCTTGACCGGCCACGGCAGTGCCCAACCGGTGACGAAACCTTCGACGAGCCCCGCGAGGAACAGGGCGAAGACCAGACCGATCGCCACGGTCGCGAGCGCTCGGCCCTGCTCGGCGAGCGCTTCACCTCGCGTACGTCGCCCCGGCGCCACCCAGGCCCAGAACACGTGCAGACCCGCGGCGGCCGCCACGAAGATACAGGTCATCTCGAGCATCCCGTGCGGAAGAATGTACAGCACCATCAGGTCGGCCTTGTCGTGGACGGCCATCACCGCGCCGGTGGTCCCGAGACCCATCGCGTTCTGCACGAGCATGTAGACCGGCCAGATCCCCGTGACGCCGAAGAGCACGCACTGCATCGCGATCCAGGCGTTGTTCGTCCAGACCATGCCCATGAACACGGCAGCGGGGTTCTCGGTGTAGTAGCCCGTGAAGCTCTCGTCCGCATACTGCTCGAGTGCGGACGGCGAGCCCAGAGTCGCCACGAGCGCGGGATCGCTCGCGATCCAGGCCGCGGTGCCGACGGCGACCGCGATGAAGGAGATCGCGATGACCAGGGTCGTCCAACGCAGGCGATACAGCGCAGCGGGAAGCTGCAGACGGAAGAAGCGTCCGGTCTGCGTGAGGATGCTGTCCGATGCACCGGTCAGACGCAGGCGTGCACGGACCAGGATGGTCGACAGGTAGGCACCCTGCGGCGAATCGCCGACCGAGGTCTTGAGCTCAGCCAGGTCGGCGGAGGCGGCGCGGTATCGGACGATGAGCTCGTCGACCCCGTCCCCGTCGAGACGGGCGCGACTGAGTTGGTCCAGCCGCTCCCATTCGGCGCGGCGTGCATCTGTCAGCGCATCGGCATCCACCTGATTTACTGTACTCATGTCCACCCCGATCGATGCTGCAGACGAGGTGCTCTCCGGCGAGGCCGTGGCGATCGACGTGCAGCCCATCGGCTTCCTGCTCCGAGCGCTCGGCGCCGCGATCGACATGCTCCTCGGATACGCCGTGTTCCTCCTGTGGATCTTCCTACGCATCTGGCTGCTCGACGCCGGCGTGCTCGACGAGACGACGGATCGGATCGCCGTGGTCTCGGCCTTCGTGGTGAGCTTCGTGGTGCTGCCGATCACGATGGAGGTCGCCCTGAAGGGACGCAGCCTCGGCAAGCTCGCGGTCGGCGGGCGCATCGTGCGCGTGGACGGAGGCGCCGCGGGGTTCCGACACGCCTTCATCCGCGCCCTCCTCGGCGTGCTGGAGATCTACATGACCTTCGGCGGTGTGGCGGTGCTCACCGGCGCGTTCAACGCGCGGTCGCAGCGCCTGGGCGACCTGGTCGCCGGCACCTACAGTCAGCGCGTACGCACCCCCGCTCTCGTCGCGCACGTACCCGTGCTTCCTCCGTCGTTGGGCGGCTGGGCCCAGATCGCCGACGTCGCTCGGCTCCCCGACCGGCTCGCGCGGCGCATCTCCCAGTTCCTGCAGAGCGCCCCCCGCATGATTCCTGCGGCACGGGCACGTGTCGCGCTCGATCTGCTGACCGAGGCGACCCCCTTCGTCTCGCCGCTGCCTCCGGCTCCGCCGGAGCAGGCGCTGATCGGGATCACCGCGCTGCGCCGGGAACGCGAACGCCGGGCACTGGAGAACTCCGACCGTCGCGCCGAACGGCTCACCGGACGGCGCGTCGGCGTCTGAACGGCGTCGGTCACCGCGGCGTCCTCCGCACCTTCACGCGTGCGTCAGAAGCGGATCGCGTCGATCACCTTGACACGGAGAGCGACCAGCGCGGGGATGAACCCGGACACCGCACCGACGATGACCGACGCGAGGAGGCCGATGAGCGCCGCGCGCATCGGGAAGGGCGGGATGTCCTGGATCCCGTAGAACATCGACGTGATGATCCACTCCGAGCGCAGCACCGCGACGACGATCGCGATCCCGATCACTCCCGCGACCGTGGTGGCCACGAGGCTCTCCAGGAACACCGCGAAGAAGACCCGCCCCGAGCTCGCACCGAAAGCGCGCCTGACCCCGATCTCCCGAACGCGTTGACGCATCGCCACGAGCTGGATGTTGATCAGGCTGAGCGCCCCGAGGGCGAGGATCAGGGCCGCGATACCACCGGTGACCATCTCGAACGTCGCCTGCGCATCCAGAGCCCCCGGCTGCGCAGCCCAGTCGGACCTGCTCACGGACACCGTCTGACCTTCGGGCAGCCCCGCCCTGAGGTCCATCGCGAGCACCGGCGCGATCCGATCCACCTGGCCGGTCCCCATCCAGATCTCGTACTGCGTCCACGCATCGGTCGGGAGCGCATCCACGCGGGCACGGTAGGAGTCGTACAGCACATCGACGCGCATCTCCTCGTCGCCCATCCCCTGGCGCGGAGTGATGCCGATCACCTGGTACGTCCCGCCGGCCGGGCCGCCGAGCGTCACGGTCGGGTGCTGCGACAACGGCACACGCCCCAGCCGGTCCCACAGGGGCTCCGTGATGACGACGGGCGGGGCCATCGCCTCGCTGTCGGAATCGAGGAACCACCGCCCTTCCAGGAGGCGCTCGCGATGGATCTGCGAGAACGCGGGATCCATGACGCGGGCCGGAACCTGCACGATCCCGTCGGGGAGCTGGACGTCGAGCATCACGCCCTGGGAGATGCGCGCCGTGTGGCTGAACCCGAAGCGCTCGGACACGCGGTCGAAGCGGGCATCGAACTCGTCGGCGTCGACGGGCGTGCCGTCGTCGCTGTTGACCGCGACGACGACGGTGGCCGCTCGTCCGCCCCACCGGTCGGACTGCTCGGCTTGGAACTGTCGCTGGTACTCGGAGATCGCGACGACCGCGGTGAGCGCGCCCACGGACACGGCGATCCCGATGAGGCTGAGCAGCACGCGCAGTTTGTGCACACGGATCTCGGCCCAGGCGTCGGAGAGGGCGCCGAGGAAACCGGTCATGCGACCACCTCCGGTGCGGCGGAGGGCACGGGGGCGGCGAGGGTCGACGCCTCGAAGGCGCGGCTGAGGTCGGCGATCTCCAGGCGTCCGGCGTCGAGTCGGTAGTGGCGACGCGCCCGCGCAGCGACATGGAGATCGTGCGTGATGGTGACCAGTGCCGCGTCGGTCTCTGTCGCCACTTCGTCGAGCAGCGACATGACCGATGCCCCGGTGTCGATATCGAGGGCTCCGGTCGGCTCGTCCGCGAGGATCAGGACCGGTCTGCGGACGAGAGCCCGCGCGATGGCGACACGCTGCTGCTCACCGCCGGAGAGCTTGTCGGCGATCTGGTCGACGCGATGCCCCAGCCCGACGCGCTCGAGCATGTCGGCCGCGATCTGGCGACGGTTCCAGAACATCCGCCCCTTCGCGTGGCCGAGCGGCATCATCACGTTGTCGATCGCCGTACGCCCCGGCAGAAGGTTGAACTGCTGGAACACGAAGCCGACGTTGTCGCCGCGAAGGCGGTCGAGGCGACCGGAGCGCATCCGGCGCACCTCCCGACCTTCGAACGCGACGGAGCCGGAGGTGGGCGCATCCAACATCCCCAGGATGTTGAGCAGCGTCGATTTCCCCGACCCCGAGCGGCCCACGATGGAGACGTGGTCCCCCGCTCCGACCTCGAGGGTGACGCCCCGAAGGATCTCCAGGCGCGAGTCGTCGGCGAGCAGGACGCTCTTGGAGACGTCGTCGAGCGCGACCAGGCTCACCAGCTGGTCCCGGTGTCGCACTGCTCCACTCCCGGGGAGACCTCGTAGCAGAACTCCTCGACCGGCGCGACGAAGCCGGGCACGAACTGACGGATGCTGTCGCCCTCCGCCAGACCCTCCGTCACCTCGACCATGACGCCGTCGTTGACGCCGAGAGTCACCGCCCGCTCCTCGGGGTCGGAGCCGTCACCGGCGTCGACCCAGACCTTCCCCGACCCCGCACCGCCCTGGACGGCGGTGACCGGGATCACCAGCGCGTCATCCACCTGGCCGAGAGCGAGGTCGATCTTCGCGGGGAGACCTGCGAAGACCGTCTGGTCGACCGGGATCGCGCAGCGCACATTCGCGGTGCCCTCCGCCGTCACCTGGACTCCCACACCGGTGCACGCGAACGGGGCAGGGCCGCCCGTGATGGTGACCGTGGCCTCGGTGGGAGCATTGACGAGCCGGTACAGCTGCACGGGGTCGACGGTGGCGAGCAGGTGGTAGCGCGCTGGCGTGAGCTTGTACGTCTCGGTGCCGACCGTGGTGGCCTGGCCCTTGACGACGGCGAACTCCGACACGTCGCCGGCTTCGGGCGCGAGAACGTCGATGTCCTTGCGCGGCTCCTCCTGACGCACGGTGTACAGCTTCTGCCCCGCGGTCACGGTCGCCCCCTCCCCCACGTGCACGGCGAGGACGGTGCCGTTGAGCTCACCCCGGACGGCGAAGTCGTCGTCGCGCGCCACGTTCCCGCTCAGGCTCAGCGCGTTCACGACCGAACCGCGCTCGACAGCCACGACGGGATCCGTGATCCCGGCCTCCGGACTGACGACGCTCTCCGCGCGGTCGGGGAAGAACGCGATCTTGACGAGAGCCGCGGCGCACGCGCCGAAGACCACGACGAGAAGCAGGGGGAAGATCCAGCGACGCCAGACGATCACGAGTGCCTTTCCGGCCGCGCCGCCCTGGCACGCCTGCGGTCAGCGTATCCAGACTTCGGAATTCAGCGCTCGGCTGTGACCGCGTGTCGATCCACCGGTGTCAGGCGCGCAGTGCTTCGTGACGGACGACGAGCCACCCGGCGGGCACCGAGAGCCGGTCGGCGTGGGGCGAGCACAGATCATGCGCCTGAGGATCGTTCGCAGCGCCGAGCGGGCCGAGGGCCGCCATCTGATCGCCGTAGTCGTAGGTGAGGGTGGCCACGGCCTCTCGCGCGCAGCCGACCTTCGAGCACAGTCGTCCGTCCATCTCCGCCAGCGTACGGCGCACTCCGACGCGGCGACGGATGCCGCGCCGGGCGAGCCGCCACCGCCTAGACTTTCGTCATGCCTCGTCGACGCGCCACCCCCGCCACCGCCGCTCCTCGGCGCGGTGCGCGGCATGGGCGACATGGTCGCCTGGGCCGCAGCGAGGTCGTGCGTCCGCCGTTGGCTCCTCTCGACGGACGCATCGACCGGTTCGACCTCACGGTCGGCACGGCCGTCGAGTTCCTCCGCGGTACCTGGCCCGAACTGCAGGACGTCCGGTTCGAGATCGGCGCGATCCCGGGGTTCGACGCGACCGACGAAGTGCCCCGGTGGTATCTCGACCGCGAGAACCGGCGCATCGTGCTGTTCCGACTCCCCATCGAACGGCTCCTGCCCCCTGGGCACGACGATGCCGCGCACCGGCGCATGGCCATCGAGAGCGCGGTCTTCCGGGCAGCGGCCGAGTACGTCGGCCGCGAGCCGTGGGACCTCGGCCACGACCACTGACACCACGACTGACGCCACGACAGTCGTTGCCGGCATGTCGGCCCGAACGCGGTGCGCCGCTCAGGGATAGACCGTGATCGGCTTTTCTCCGCCGGCGCTCGTCTGGATGGGCATCACCGCGATGGCGCCGGGAGCCGTGAGCGCCACCGCAGCGTGCACGGGCGCCGTCGTCTGCATCCGATAGGTCGTACGCCCCGCGACGGCGACCCCGGCGGTCTCGCCTGCCGGGACGACGATCTCCTGCGCTTGCCCCCCGTCCACGGGTTCGAGTGTGACGGTGGCGTCAGCGTCGGATGTGTTGGCGAGCTGCAGTCTGGCCGCCGGACCGGACGGCACGGCGAACACCACATCGACATCGACCTCAGGAGCCGGCATCACCCAGGCGAAGTCCGAGTCGAGCCCGAATCCGTCCTGCTGTCGGACGGCGGCGATGAGCGGCACGTCCGCTTCCACCTCGACCGTGTACCGACCCGGCTCGAGACCGGACAGGGACACCTGGGACGGGAGATCGGCTTCGAGCGGGACGGTGAACTCATCGGCCAGACCCGCCTCCCCCTCGGCGTGGACCTTGACCTGGACGCGAGCGCCGACGCCCGGCGACAGAACGCGAAGAACAGTCATCTCGGAGTCGTCGCCGCTGGCCGGGAACGCCTCCACCCCGGTGAACACGAGCCTCTGCTGCGCCCCGGGGACCGAGTCCTGCAGGTCGATGCCCGCGGGATCGAGAACCCGCACCAGCGATGACTGGAGGGCTGCGCGCACCGGGGCTCCCACCGCGCTCACCTTCACCACGGGCACGTCGTTGCCGGTGGTGAATGAGGTGAGGGGAAGGGCCGTCTGCGAGCGCGCGGGGACGATCACCGTCCGCGTGCTCCGCGCGGGTCCGTACACCGACAGCGTGACCGTGGACGGGACATCGGCCGCATTCGTCAGCGTCACGATGTCCTCCGTCCCGGTGTCGATGCTTCCTCCGACGAGCCACGACTCCAATCGCGGCTGACCACACGGCAGGGCGGCGTATCCCGCGAGGTCGTCGGCCGCGATCGTGATCGACTCCGCTCCGGCGATCAGCGGTGCCGTGCGCCCGTCGACCCGCCCTGTGAGCCGTTCCGGTCCCTCGGCCTCCGGCAGATCCGTCACCGCGAGCCGATCCGCTTCCGGAGCTCCCGCGGTACCTCCTGTCGTCAGGGACGGGGAGGCTGCGGGGAGCATGTCCAGCGGGGCCGCGGCGTCGCGCCCGAGTGCACGGAGGTCACCGTTGCAGACGAGGATGCTGTCACCGGGGACCGGTGTGACCTCGACCTGTGCCGGATCGTGCGCGACGACAGGCCACGGGGCGTGCACCGCCGTCGCGACACCGATCACGCACGCGGCGATGACCGCCACGCCCGTGATGACCCTGGCACCGGTCGCGGCGACTCGGAATGCGCGGTTGCCACTGCTCATCGGTCCTCCTCGGTAGAGGTCGGGCGTCGTTCACCGCGGTCCGTCGACGCTTCTGTGCCAGACGAAGACGGCTCGTCGCTGGTCGGCTGGGCGATCGGCGCGAGGGCATCCTCGTTCAGTGCGGGCTCGTCCTGCGGGTCCTCGATCGTCCCCACCGGAGCTTCGTCGATGAGGTCAGCGTCCTCCCTGTGCCTCGGCAGGACGATCGGCTCGTCCGGCACACGACCGACGATCCGGGAGCGGGAGCGTGCGGCGCGGCGCGATGCCCTCGTCGGGATCGACAGCAGGAGGGCGGCGAACACCGCCAGCAGCTGCAGGGTGATCACGAGTCGTGCCGTGCCCTGCTGGGCGGAGGTGAGGGAGGGCTGCTCGGCAGGTTCGGCCTCCAGCCGCCAGAGCACTCCACGGTCGGTGGTCCCCGCGTGCACCAGGCCGGCACGCTGGTCGATCGCTGCGACGGCCTCGGTGCGCAGAGCCCTCGCTTTGTCGCCCTCTCCCTGGACCTGGGCGACGAGCACGTAGCTGATCCCCGTCTCCGCGAGGGCACCCGGCGCGTCGAAGTCGCGCGCGGAGAGGAGGTCCACGGCCAGCGTCGAGATGTCGGCGCCCTGTGGCTCGACGGCGGTGGAGGTCAAGGTCGACTGCGAACCGAGGGTCTCGCTCGCGCCCCACGTCACCTCAGCGGCGAGGCCGCCGTCGTTCTGGGGGGTCAGCACGAGAGTGGCGATCGAGCGATCACCGGCCGCCTGTGCTGCCACGTATGCCGGCAGCGTCGAATCCGGCCCGTTGGTCAGGACCGAACGGTCGGTGTGCTGCGCACTGAGCGCGGGCACCGCGCATGCTGCCAGTGCCGCCGCTGCGACCACCGCGGCGGAGACCCGCAGCCGCGGCATGGTGAGAGCGGTGTCCAAGGTGACGACCGCGGCACCGACCACGCCGATCCAGGCCAGGCTGAGCCCTGCCCCTGGCCAGATCGCGACCGGAGTTCCCTGCGCGAAGCTCACGGTGACGCCGACAGCGAGGAAGGCCGTCGCGAGCCCGGATGCAGCGACGACGAGCAGGGTGATCCCCGCACGCCAGCGCGGCGCGACCGCTGCTCCGAGCGCGAGCACGGCGATGGGGGCGCAGAGCAACGGAGCCCATACGGCGATCGACGGCGGGACGATCTCCATCCATCCGGCCAGCGTCGGCGTCGGGAAGCCGCCGGCGAGCGCGAGACGCCCTGCGGCGTCGGCGGCGACCTGCGGGCCCGCCCAGATGAATCCGGGATCGGCCAGCAGTGCCAACGGCGTGCCGTGTGCGAGCTGCCAGAACACGAGCGGCGCGAAGAGGACGATCGTGGGCACCGGCAGCCACAGCAACCGGCCCGCGCCGCGGAACTGCGCGGTTCCCAGCACGATGCCGAGTGCGACGACCCACAGCAGTGCGAGGGCGGGGGCGAGCGAGGGAGCGCAGGCGACGACCGCGGCGAGGAGCAGCGAGGCGCTTCCCGCGGCGCCCCAGGAGCGATGCGCGACCACCGCGCTGTGGAAGAGCCACGGGAGCAGGAGGTGTACCAGGACCGCAGTCGGGCGCCCGTCGACGAGCGCGGTGAGGAAGGTCGGGGCGAGAGCCCACGCGACTCCCGCGAAGATGCGCAGGCCCTCACGGTCGGTCACCCGCGTCGCGGCGAACCAGCCGCCGAGCACGGCGAGCGGGAGCGCGAGGATCCACAGCAGAACCACCGAGAACGAGGGGCCGGCCGGCCAGAGCGAGCCCAGCACCGCCACGACCGACGCGAAGGGGTCGGCAGGGCCGACCAGGTCGAGGGCGACGTCCCGCATCCCCCACGCGGCGTCGCTCCACAGCGCACCCACGGTCTGTCGGAGGGGCAGCAGTGCCCCTCCCCCCAGCGTCGGCCATGCCAGCAGGCTCGTGAAGGAGGCGATGCTGACCACCAGCGCTGCGAGCACGGCCCAGGCGCCGCCCCCCGAGAAGAAGCGCAGTTCGCTGACCGCACCGCCCTCGCTCCCGTGGCCGTCGTCCAGCCGTCGCCGCAACTCCGAAGACGTCACTCGCAGCGGCGCGATGCTGGCCCAGCTGGAGGTGCGGAACGCACGAATCGCTGCGCGCGAGCGCACGACGGCGCCGAACCGAGACATCGCCGTGAGCGCGGCACCCCATTCGGGAAGCACGGCTTCCGGGCGCTTCGCGACGAGATCGGTGATCGAGCGCCACAGCGCGAGGGGCAGCAGGCTGAGCCAGTGCAGAGGTACGGCTGCGGCAGGCGCATAAGCCAGGCGCCGATGGAGCTGGGCCAGCCGGGTGACGAAGGCGCGCCGGAAACGGCCGGACGGCAGCGCGGCAGGACCATCGGGGGATACGGAGACGCGCGCGCCTGGAGCGAGCACGACGCGCCCTCCGCCCAAGCGCGCGCGGACTCCGAGGTCGAGGCCCTCGTCTGCGCCGGCGAGCGCGGGATCCGGCCGCAGGGCATCGCGGACCTCGCCACGGATGAGGAGACCTCGCACGTCCGCACCGAGTGCGTCGTCCGAGCGGTCGTGCTGTCCCTGGTCGAGTTCACCGGCCGCGAGTTCGACCGAGCGTCCGAGAGCGGTCATGCTGACGCCGAGCGATACGATCTCGCGGTCGTTGTCCGAGGCCACGAGCTTGGGAGCGATGATCGCGGCGGAGGGCGAGCGCTCCAGCATCCCGCTCAGGCGCTCGAGTGCCCGCGGGTGCGGCGTGGTGTCCTGAGCGAGCAGCCAGATCGCCGAGCCTTCCGCGACTCGGGGCCTCGCGAGCTCGACGGACTCGGCGAAGGAGGTGGTGGCGCGCGCCTCGATGATCCCCTCGACGGTGCTCGCGACGGCCTCGCTCTCGCGCACTGACGATGCGTCGCCGCACACGACGAGCGTTACAGCGGCGGCGGGAGTGGTCTGAGCGCGGAGGGCGTCGAGAGTGCGGAGCAGTTGCGCTCGGGAGGACGATCCAGTGCGCGCGACGATGATGGCGTGAACTCGGGCTGGCATGACGTCGTCAGCCTATGCGCGCGACCCCCGACGTCTGCGTACTGGACGCGGCGCGCCCGCGAAGCCATGCATCCCTGCGGTTCTCGCTCCGGGAGCGATGGACCACTCAGCTGGCGCGGCGCTTGAGCTTGCGACGCTCGCGCTCGGAGAGCCCGCCCCAGATGCCGAATCGCTCGTCGTTGTTGAGAGCGTATTCGAGGCATTCGCCACGGACGTCGCACGAGGTGCAGATCCGCTTGGCGTCCCTGGTCGAGCCGCCCTTCTCAGGGAAGAACGCCTCGGGGTCCGTCTGCGAGCAGAGCGCGTCGCTCTGCCAGGCGAGGGCATTGTCGTCCTCTGCAGTGTCCGCGCGTCGAACCCCGGGAACACCGAGGTTGATCGGATCGACGAACCAGTTCTCCGGTACGTCTGAACGGTATCCCGTCATCTCGATCTCCAACCCTGTCTCCGCCCCCCGGCGGGCCGTGCGCATGACTAATTACACCCGTGTCATTCGCTCCGGTCAAGTCGCGGATCGTAAACCCTCAAGGAGCTCTTTAAGGTTCTTGACCTGTCACCGGCGTGTCGGATCGCGTCCGATGAGCCCGTGTCAGCGTCCGGGTCCGGCAACGAACGCCTCACCAGCACCCGAGAGGGTGATCCCCTCCTCGGCGGAGTCCGCGAAGGCGACGGTCCCGACCGCGAGTGTGAGCGCCTCGCCCTGTGAAGAGGTCACCGTCACCTCACCGGCCGTCGCGAGGACCATCGTGGGCCCGGAGAGCCCGATCGTGAGCGGGTCGCCGTCGACGACGACCCGTTCGAGGGCGAAGTCGGGCACCGGAACGGGATACGGCGTGACGGGACCCTCAGCCCGCGCCCGCAGCACCGGCACTTCTCCGGGGGAGGTGTCGAGGATCGCGAGAAGCTCGGGGACGTCGATGCGCTTGGGAGTGAGTCCGCCGCGGAGCACGTTGTCGCTCGCCGCCATGATCTCCACGCCGAGACCGGAGAGGTAGGCATGGAGGAGGCCGGCACGGAGGAAGATCCCCTCGCCCCGCTCGAGGACGACGTGGTTCATGAGCAGCGCCACCACGACGCCGGGGTCGCCAGGGTACGTCTGCGCCACGCTCGCTATCGCCTGCAGAGTCGTGCTCCACTCCCCTGCGTCTTCGCGGGTGGAGGCAGCGACGACCGCGGCGATGATGTCGTCGACCTCAGCGCGTGCACCGCCTCCGAGCAGCCAGGCGATCACGTCGCGCAGGACGTCGCCTTCCGCGCTCAGGCGCGTCCGGAGCTCCTGGACGCCGTGGCTGTCCTCGAGAGCGCCGAGCAACGCGAGCGTCCGGGGAACGGGACGCAGTCCGCTCAGGGACTCGAAGCGCTCGCTGAGTGCGACGAGGAGTTCCGGCTTGTGGTTGGCGTCGCGATAGTTGCGCCGAGGGTCGTCCGCGGCGAGACCGCTCTCGCGCTCCCATCCTGCCTTGGCCTGATCGATCGTCGGGTGCACCTGGATCGAGAGCGGGCTCCCCGCGGCGAGCAGCTTGAGCAGGTACGGGAGCGTGCCCCCGGTGATCTGGTCGAGTGTGCCGCCGCCCGCGACGTCGGCGGGGTCGCCGGGATGGTCCCCGAACCACACCTCGGCCTCCGGCGCACCGGTGGGCGTACGCCCCTCGAGTCCGGCGAGAAGCGAGTCCGATCCCCAGGCGTAGTCACGGGGCGTGTTCGAGAGGCGCAGCAGCATGCACCCCAGCGTAGAGCGGTGCTGCGGCGTTCAGCGACGCCCGGAGCACGGCGCGGTAGCCTGAACGCGATGGCCCAGCACACGAAGCATCCGGTGTCTGCCCCGCCCACCGCGCCGGAGCGCGAGTCGACGGGGCATCTGCTGCTGCGCGGGTATGCGATCCTCGTGCTCTTCGTGACCTTCGCCCACTCCGCGGTCTACAACCTGCTCGGGCGGGACGGGGCCGCCGTGACGCTCGCCGTCTTCACGCTCACGACCCTCGGCATCGGCATTCCGATGCTCGCCCGCAATCGCCCCCAGCCGTTCCGCTGGCGGCGCCTGCCCTGGACAGCCCTCGGCTACACCGCCTTCGCGCTCGTCTCCGTCGCCTGGTCGCAGTGGCGCGGTCCCACAGTCGTCACCTGGATCCTTCTCGCCGCCGTCACGGTGAACGCGCTCTTCCTGGCCCACGTGCTCACCTGGCACGAGATCGTCCGTGCCCTCTCGTCGGCATTCAAATGGATCCTCGGCCTCTCGCTGGCGATCGAGCTCTGGGTCTCGCTGGTGCTGCACGGGCCGCTGCTGCCCAACTTCCTCACCCTCCCTGACGGCAAGATCGATCCGCAGTGGTACTGGGTCCGCGACAACCTGTTCGACGGCGGCAGGATCCAGGGCATCGTCGGGAACGCGAATCTGCTCGCGATCATCTCGCTCTTCGCGATCATCACCTTCGGAGTGCTGTTCGCAGCCAAGGCGCGCTGGCGCACCACGTTGGCCCTGTGGATGCTTCTCGCCACGTACTTCCTGTTCCGGACCGCATCGGCGACAGCCCTCGTGTGCGCGGCGGCGGTCGCCGTCGTGCTCGCTGTCGCGCTGCTGATGCGGCGGGCCCGCACTCCGGGAGCGCGCACCCGCATCTACGTGGTCTCGATCGGCGGCGCGGCGGTCGCCGCGCTGGGGATCTGGCTGGTGCGCGAGCCACTGCTGGGGCTTCTCGGTCGCAGCAGCGACCTCACCGGACGATCCGAGAAGATCTGGACCAAGGTGCTGGAGCGGGCGGCCGAGCACCCGATCGTCGGCAACGGGTTCTCGAGCCCGTGGATCCCCGATGATCCCGCCTTCGACCGGTGGATCACCGATCACGGGATCACCGTGTTCCACGCGCACAACATGTGGCTCGACGTCCTGCTCCAGCTCGGTGTGGTGGGAGTGGTGCTGATGGCGGTCGCCTACGGCACGCTGCTGTGGCGCTCCTGGTTCTTCGCGGTCGATCGTCCCCGCTGGGACCTCGATGATGCACGTCCGTTCTCGCCGTTGACCCTGCTGCCCAGTCTGTTCACGGTGGTCCTGCTCGTGCAGGGCTTGACCGAGTCGATGCCCATCATGCTGTGGGGCTGGATGCTGCTCGTGCTGCTGTCGTTCAAGCTCAAGTCGGTGCCCCTGGTCGGCGTCGGCGAGCGCGACCTACTGTTCGAACGCGGCACTCGGCAGCGGCGGGTGCCGTGACGCCGGCACGCCCGATCGTGCGGCTGCTCGGCTCCGTGGAGCTGGCACGCGCCTTCACGCTCGCAGCGCTGGCTGCCGTGTTCGGTTCCTATGCCATCCAGCAGATGACGTCGGCGACAACGCTGGCGACGATCATCGCCGCGCTCTGCCTGCTGGGCGCGGCCATCCTCTGGATACGTCGCGACGAGCTGTCGCTGCTGCGCATCGCGCCGTCGTCATTGCTCGCCTTCCTCGCCTGGGCGCTGGTGAGCGTCTTCTGGACCACAGACAAGTCCGACACGATCTTCGGGTGGATGTCGCTCTTCGGCTTCGCGTTCCTCGCCATCACGATCGGCCACGTCCGCGACACGCTCCAGACGGTGCGCGCGATCGGCGACACGCTCCGGGTGCTCCTGGCCGCGTCCCTCGCAGTGGAGATCCTGTCCGGCGTGCTGCTCGATCTGCCTTTCACCTTCCTCGGGATCCAGGGGAATCTCGCCGTCGGCGGCCCGATCCAGGGCCTCTTCGGCAGCCGCAACATGCTCGGATTCATCGCGGTGATCGCGCTGATCACCTTCGTGATCGAGTGGCGCACGCAGTCCGTGAAAGCCCCGCTCGCCGTGGCGTCGATCGCTCTCGCGAGCTTCCTGGCGGTGCTGTCCTCCTCCCCGACGGTCCTCGTGCTCGCCGGTGCCGTCGGCGTCGTCACGATCGCCCTCACGATCGTCCGCCACACCCCGGCCGACCGGCGCACGATCGTGCAGTGGACGCTCGGCGTCGTCGTCACCCTCGCCCTTGCGGCGGCGTTCGCGCTGCGCCATCAGATCATCGCCGTGCTCGATGCGGGCTCCGACTTCTCGATCCGCGGCTCGCTCTGGAACACGATCCTCGATTTCGTGGCCGTGAAACCGGTCCAGGGATGGGGATGGTTCGGCGACTGGGCACGGGGCGAGTACCCGTTCACCTATATCAACTTCCAACTCGACGACCGCCATCAGAGCGCGCTGAACGCCTTCTTCGACGTGCTGCTCCAGCTCGGCGCCGCGGGGCTGGTGCTCTTCCTCCTGCTGGGTGGCGTCGCTCTCATCCGCTCCTGGCTCGTAGCGAGCACGCGCCGCTCCGTCGTGTACGCCTGGACGCCGATCATGCTGGTGACGCTGGCGGTCGACTCCATGTTCGAGAGCTTCACGCTCGTCGGCGCCGGATGGTTCATGCTCGTGCTGTGCGCCCTGCGTGCAGGCCAGTCGCGTTCCTGGCGCGAGAACATCGATGCAGCACACACGGGAGCCATACCGACGCTCCGCCCTCAGGAGTAGCCGAGGGGCGCCGTCAGCGGATGGAGGGCAGCTTCTCCGCCCAGGTGATAGCGTCGCGGACCCCGTCGTCCACCGAGCGCTCGGCACGCCAGTCCAGCACCTCAGCCGCACGATCGACGATCGCGAACGCGCCGGCCTGATCGCCGGGACGCCGCGCGGTCTCGACGACGGCGAGAGCCTCACCCGTGACCCGCTCGAAGGCCGCCACCAGCTCGCGGACGGTCACGCCCTCCCCGGTGCCGATGTTGATCACCCGATAGGGGTCGTCCGCCGTCGCGACCTCGTCGAATCGCTCGACGGCCGCCACGTGCGCGAGCGCGAGGTCCCAGACGTGGATGTAGTCCCGCAGCCCGGATCCGTCCCTGGTCGGCCAGTCGGTTCCGGTGATCGAGAAGGCCTCGGCTGCGGCATGGGACTGCATGATCTTCCCGAGCGCATGCGAAGGCAGAGGGTTCTGCAGCCCGGTGCGCATCTGCGGATCGGCGCCGATGGGGTTGAAGTAGCGGAGGGCGATCGCACGGAAGTCGCCGTTGGAGGCCGCATCTTCGAGGATCTGCTCGACCATCGCCTTCGTCGTGGCATAGGGACTCGAGGGAGCCAGCGGAGCGTCTTCATCGACCCCCGCACCGCTCTCCCCCTCGTAGACGGCAGCGGAAGAGCTGAACACGATGCGTGGGATCCCCGCGTCACGCAGATGCTGGAGCAGCACGATCGTCTTTCCCACGTTGGTCTCGTAGTAGCCGAGGGGATCCGTGACCGACTCGGGCACGACGATACGTGCAGCACAGTGGATGACCGCATCGATGTCGGGGTGATCGGCGAGCAGACGTTCCAGGACCACCTGGTCGGCGATGTCGCCCTCGTAGAACGCGCGACCCTCGCAGAAGGCTCGGAGCCCCTTGGAGAGGTCGTCGAGGATGACCACGTCGATGCCCGCCTCGATGCACGCGGTGGCGACCGTGGATCCGATGTATCCGGCGCCGCCGGTGATCAGTACCTTCATCGCAGCCAGTCTAACCGTCGCCCCTTCGCCACCGAGGTGAGCCTCTCCGCTGATCCGAAGGGAGCGGACGGTAGGCTACTCTCTGCTCGTCGAGTCCGGCCGCTGTCCCCACGACAACCGCCTGTGACACCAACATCGGAGAAACCAACCCGTGGCATACGTCCTGCAGAACGTCGTCTTCCCCGGTGGCGACGACCCCGATGTGTTCCCCCTCTACGTGGACGCCGAGCATCGACCTGACACCGAGGACGAACGCGCGGCGCGTGCGGCGATCACACCGGTCGAGGGCATCCTCGACCGCTCCAGTGCGCGGGTCCCGGCGAAGAGCACGTGGTCTTTCAGCACCTATTTCAACGCCTTCCCCGCCGCATACTGGCGCCACTGGACGGGCGTGCGGGACGTGCGTCTCACCGTGCGCTCCACCGGATCGGGCACCGTGCTGCTGCATCGTTCGGATGCGCAGGGCGAGTCCCGCCGGATCGAGGCGCGCTCCGTCGTCGGAGACGCCACGACGACCTTCGATCTCGATCTCGGCCCCCACGACGACGGCGGCTGGATCTGGTTCGATGTCGTCGCGGATGAGGAGCCCGTCGTCCTGAACGGTGCGCGCTGGGAGACGGAGCACGAGCCGGTCCGAACCGGGAAGGCCTCACTCGGCATCACGACGTTCGACAAGCCGGATTACTGCATCGAAACGCTGCGGACGCTGGCATCGTCCCCCGATGTGCTGTCGCTGGTCGACCGTATCTTCCTCGTCGACCAAGGCACCCGCTTGGTCGCCGAGCAGGATGGATACGAAGCCGTCTCCGCCCTCCTCGGCGACACGCTTCGCGTGATCCGGCAGGACAACCTCGGCGGATCCGGTGGATTCGCTCGGGCCATGCAGGAATCGCTCCTGCGTCCGGAGAGCGAGTTCGTGCAGCTGCTCGACGATGATGTGCGACTCGAGCCTGAGGCCCTCCGTCGCTCGATCGTGTTCGCCCGCTACACGAGCGAGTCCACCATCGTCGGTGGCCACATGTTCGACCTGATGGCACGCTGCACACTGCACGGCTGGGCTGAGGTCGTCGACGAGCCGGCCTTCGCCTGGGGCGACACCAATCCGGAGCGGATGCCCCACGACTTCGCGACGGCGAGCCTGCGGGATTCCCCCTTCCTGCACGCACGCATGGAGGCCGATTACAACGGGTGGTGGATGTGCCTCATCCCGCTCGAGGTGATCCGCGAAGTCGGACTCGCCCTACCGGCGTTCATCAAGTGGGACGATGCCGAGTTCTGTCTGCGCGCGGGCGAGGCCGGTTTCCGCACCGTATCCCTTCCCGGCGTCGCCCTGTGGCACGTGTCATGGGTGCACAAGGACGACATGATCGACTGGCAGGCGTACTTCCATGCCCGAAATCGGATCGTCGCCGCGCTCCTGCACTCGAATGCCCCCCGCAGCGGACGGCTCCTGGTGCACAGCCGTCGCGTCGACCTCAAACACCTCATGATGATGCAGTACTACCCCGTGGCCCTTCGCGCGAAGGCACTGCGGGACGTCCTGGCCGGGCCGCGTCATCTGCGGGAGAGCCTCGCGACAGCGATGCCCGCAGCCCGGGCGATCGCGTCCGATTTCCCGGAGACGGTCGTGCACCACGACACGTCGAACCTCGGGCGCCCGCGGACGGGACGACGCCGGTACCTGCAGGAACCGATGAGTCCGGAGGGGATGAAGCTGCGGTGGCTGACCCTCTCCACGCTGGTCTCGAACTGGTTTCACCGTCCCGCTCCGGAGAACGTCGCGGCGCCCGAGACGGAGTTCCGGAAGAAGGACGCCGTCTGGTGGCGGCTGGGCAGCGTCGACAGTGCGCTCGTCGAGACCGCGGATTCCGCCGGAAAGCTCCACTATGTCCGTGACAGGCGCACCCACCGCCGGATGCTCCGCGACTCCCTCCGACTGCACGCCGAGCTGCGCCGCCGTTGGCCCGAACTGCAGAAGCACTATCGTGACGCGCTCCCCGAGCTCGTCTCCTCCACGTCCTGGCAGCAGATCCTCAAGGAGAAGGCATGACCGCGGCACCCGCTGCATTCGACCCGACCACGGCGACGATCGTCATCGTCACCTACAACCGCTCGCACCTTCTCACCGGACTGCTCACGAGCATCACCGCGATGGACCCGAAGCCTGGTCGTATCGTGATCATCGACAACGCGTCGGTGGACGACACCACGGACGTGGTCGAGTCGTTCCGCGACAGCATCGGTACCGAGATCGTGTACCGCCGTCTCGACACCAACACGGGCGGATCAGGCGGCTTCAGCGAGGGGATGCGCACCGCATACGACCTCGGCGCCGAATGGATCTGGATGATGGACGACGACGTCGAGGTCCTTCCGGACGGCCTGGCCAGGATGGGCTTCTGGACTCCGCGTTTCAAGAGCATCCAGGGGCGCCGGTACGACTACGACGGCAGCGAGTTCTACTGGCAGTACCGCATCGCCGAGCGCATGGGCATCCCGATCCCGTTCGCGCCGTCCGGTTTCGACACTTCCGGCTACAAGGAGATGAACAGCGGCTGCTTCGAGGGCATGTTCATCCACCGTTCCGTCGTCGCGCAGATCGGCCTGCCAGACCCTCGTTTCTTCATCTACTGGGACGACCAGATGTACGGGTGGCTCGCGTCCCGCAAGACGACCGCGGTGATCGTGGACGAGTTCGTGCTGCGCCGCACCCGCGAGATCAAGCAATGGGACATGGGCATCCGGCACATGAACGCGTCGAGCAACGCCTACCGCTTCTACATCATGCGCAATCGCGCCTACATCAAGAATTACTACCGCGTGCACGGCGTCTACAACCCGGTGCTGTTCGGGCTGGGGACGGCGATGACCTTCGCGAAGGAGCTCATCCGACTGGTGTTCGTGGAGAGGACGGTCCGGGGCACCAGCAACCTGTTCCGAGGCCTGAGAGAAGGCGGCAGACTCGCCCGTGATCGGTCCTGGCAGCCGATGGCTCCGCTGGAAGGATGAGGGCATGACCGACGAACCGCAGCCCGAGCTCCGTTGGGCCCCCATCGAACCCAAGCCGCGCAACCGCGGACGAGTCTGGTTGATCGTCGGACTCTCCGTCCTCGCCCTGCTCGTCGTGGCCGCGCTGCTGTTCTTCCTCCTCCCCAGGGGCGGGTCACCGGCGCCGGGCGCTTCGGCGTCTCCGACGGCGACGACGACCCCGACGCCGACGCAGACGCCCTCCGCGGTTTCATCCGCATCCCCCGACCCTACGGCTCCGGTCGACACTCCCCCACCCGTGGAGGACCCGTCCCTTCCCGCGTTCCGCGACCGCGTCGGCGTCTGGCTGGAATCGGCGCTGGTCGGGCTGGACATCGTGTCCGAAGGCGATGGAGACGTCAATTCCGTCCTGGATACGATGCAGGGAGACGCACAGCGCCTGTCGGAGGCGCTGCCGCCTTCGTCGATCGCCGAGGACTGGAACACGACGACGAGCGAGTACTCGAGCCGACTGAGCGCGCTGCGCTCCGCCGTGTCCTCCGGATCGAACGTCGGTCGGGCCGTCGACGCCGCACGCGTCAGCGTCGACCAGCTGCGCAGCCTCGCCGGCCTCTAGCGCCCGAGTCGCCCGCGGCTATCGAGCGGGCGACTCGAGACGACGGAGACGCTCCTCATAGTGCGAAGCGAGCTCGAGCCGGATACGGGCACGCTCGTGTTCGGCTCTCGCCCGTACGAGGTCGCTCTCCGGATCCTCGTTCGTGAGGTCGAGCTGATGACGCAGCCACTCGAAGCGCTGCTCCAACGCAGCGACCTGCGGGGCGATGCGATCGAACTCGGAGCGGATGTAGGAGAAGTCCGCTTGGTTGCCGGCCAAGCGAGCCTCGTAGTCGGCGCGGGCGCCCTCGAGGTTCGCGAAGGCCTCTTCGAGGCGTGCGTCCACTCTGGCATCAACGCGGCGCACGACGGCAGCGTCGATCCGTCGACGGATTCGGTTCAGCATTCAGTCCTCAATCATTCGGGTGATTGGTGATGGTCGGGTCTGGAGATCAGCGGTGATAGGAGATACGCCCGGAGTCGATCCACTCGCGCAAGAGCATGGATTCGAGGTCGATGCGGTGTTCGGCGCCGACAGCTGACGGTTCTCCGTAAGCGTGGTTCCAGGCGGTCTGATCCGGCGCATCCACGAAGGAGAAACCGGTGACGTCCATCTCGACATCAGGGAACAGCCTGGTCGCGATCCAGAGCATCACCGTGCCCGTGGTCGCCCATTGGCCACCCTCGTGCGGGTCCACTCCCATCGCCTCGCCGAGCGGAAGGATCACCTCACGGTTCGGCATGGTGACGATACCCAGGTCCGGCGGCCAGAAGTCGGGGGTCTTCGGGTTCTCCCACAGCAGACGCCCCGGTTCGATCATGAGGTAGAGACGGTCGGTGTAGTCCGAGAAGAACCACGGGGTCGGTCGCACCCCACGGTTGAAGACCACGACGTCGACGCGCCTCCCGACGGTGGCAGGCCCGTCGATGTCATCCATGCGGAAGCCGTTGACGCGGATGACGAGGTCTGCGGAGTCGATCCGCTCCGCACGTTCCGGAGACTCGTCCAGAGGCTGATTCCCCACCACTGCGACCCGGCGGATCCCCTCGGGGCGGCCGAACGACTCCACCAGCGGTCGAAGCCGGTCGTAGAAGGCTTCCTCGCCAGTCGTCGCACGCTCGTCCCCGACGAGCTCCGTCACACGCCCCATAGACCCACAGCTTAGGGCAATATTCCGGCTCATCCGGAATTGCGGTCCTGGGGTCCGCGGGGCCGGAGCGCACCTCCCCGAGCAAGGCAGGTCGCGTCTTCGAGGAACTCCCCCGTCTAGAGTTGTCGGCGTGACTTCTGCGCAGACCATCGATCTCTCCTCGGCGAAGATCGGCACCGGTTCCCCCGTGTTCACGATCGCCGAGATGTCGGGCAACCACAACGGAGATCTCGAACGAGCGCTCGCGATCGTGGATGCCGTGGCATCGACCGGGGCGAATGCCCTCAAGATCCAGACCTACACCGCCGACACGCTCACGATCGACTCCGACCGTCCCGAGTTCCGCGTGAAGGGCGACCACGATCTCTGGGGTGGACGCAATCTGTACTCGTTGTACCAGGAGGCGCACACGCCCTGGGAGTGGCACGCGCCCATCTTCGAGCGCGCCGCCGCACACGGCCTGATCCCCTTCTCCACGCCGTTCGATCCGACTTCCGTCGAGTTCCTCGAGGGTCTCGGCGTCGAGCTCTACAAGACGGCGTCCGCGGAGATCGTCGACCTTCCGCTCCTCCGCGAGGTCGCTCGCACGGGCAAGCCCATGATCGTTTCGACGGGGATGGCCACGCTCTCCGAGATCGACGCCGCGGTGACAGCCATCCGCGACTCCGGCAACACGCAGCTGGTGCTGCTCGCCTGCACCGCGGCGTACCCGGCCATCCCCGAAGAAGCGCGGCTGGGCAACATCCGGACGCTGCGCGAGGCCTTCGACGTGCCCATCGGACTCTCCGACCACACCCTCGGCATCGGGGTCGCTGTGGCGGCGGCCGCTCTCGGGGCCGTGGTGATCGAGAAGCACGTGACCCTCGACCGGGGCGACGGAGGCGTGGACGCCGACTTCTCCCTGAGCCCTGCCGAGTTCGCCTCCCTGGTCAGCGCGTCGGAGCAGGCACGGATCGCCGCAGGAAGCGGAACCGCCTTCGGTCCCACACCGCAGGAGCAGACCGTCCTCGCACTCCGCCGGTCCCTGTACGTGACGGCGGATGTCCGCGCCGGCGACGTCGTCAGCGCGGCGAACGTCCGCTCGATCCGCCCCGCCGGCGGTCTGGCACCGGAAGCCTACGGACTGGTCGAAGGGCGTCGATTCACTCGTGATGCGGACCGGGGCACCCCTTTGTCCTGGGATCTGCTCTAGTCAGCCAGCCGGCGAGAGACGCCACTTCGCGAACGTGGCGAAGCCGCCGGCGTCGGCGGGAAGGTGCGGCAGGTATCCTGCCCGCTGGAACAGCTTCGAAGAGGCCGTGTTCGTGGTGTGGACGGTCGCGAGGAGGCGACTCGGCGCATCCACGATCAGGGCTTGTTCCGAGGCGGCGAGCACAGCACCGGCGAGACCACGTCCGCGCTGTTCCGGGGCCATCGTGATCGACGCCTCCCAGTCCGTCGGGGAACGCCGGTCCCACCGCGTCGAGGCCACCGGTCGTCCTTCCGACTCGATGACCAGGAGCCGGCGGTCCGGATCGGCGAGGGTGCGGTCGAGCCACGAGACGTGCGAATCCCATTCGAGAGCTTCGCTCGACCGGGAGTGCGCTCGAGTGGCTTCGTCGTTGCGCCAGTCGTAGAGCACCCTGGCGTCGTCCCGCGTCGCCGGGCGCACGCTGATCGGAGGCGAGGGACGGGGCTCGTCGGGCCCTGCATCGACGAGTTGCTCCCAGGATGCGACGATCCGCCATGTCCCGAGCCCGTCGACCGTGTCCCGAAGCGCGGCTGACTGCGCCGCCAGCGCGTCGCCGTCATGCAGAAGAGCACCCAGCTCGACGACCCGTGCCTCCAGATCGGCATGGGGCGGAACACCGAGCCCCACCGCGAGCCCCCGCCTCACGACGTTCGCGTAGCCAGGACGCTGATTGTCGACAGCGCACAGGACGGCCATCGGAACGCCCATGCACGCGAAGTCCCACACGGACGTCCCGGCCGCTGTCACCGCGAGATCATGCTCGCGCGCCAGGGCAGGCAGATCATCGACGAATCCGCGCACCTGCATGTCATGGACAGATGCGGTGGCAGCCTCCCGCACCTCCTCCCGGCCGCGCGGATCGACCACCGTGACGCGAAGCGGCGCGGGCACACCGTCGAGCGCCCGCACGACGCGGGCCGTGAGTCCCCGGGGGTCGGAGCCGCCCATGACGACGAGCACGCGGGGCACTGCGCCTGGCAGGTGCGATGCGGCGCGCTGACGGAGCACCTGCTCGCGTACCACCGCGACATCGAGACCGGCCAAAGGGTGGCGGGTGAGGTCAGGACGGGCGAACGTCGCCTCTGCTCCGAGGTTCGCGTCGATCGAGAGATCGGCCGCCCTCACGCCGTAGGGGCCGTCCTGCATGTTGCTCACCAGAGCCCCGAAGCCGCGAACGTCGGGCACGTCCGTGTACGCGTCGAGGTGCAGGACGTCCGCCTCTCCTGCCGCTGCGACCAGCGCTTCGGGAGACTCTGCCGCGCGGATGGACCGGACGGGCAGGTCGGGCTCGATGCGGTGCGCGGCGGCCGACCCGGCCTCGTCGATGTCGCCGATGAGCGACACCGACCATCCGCGTTTCCTGGCGACGGCGGCGATCGCGAGCGTGCGCATGAGGTGCCCCATGCCGTACTCGACCCCGGCATTGCAATGGAGGAGGGCCCCTCGTCGACTCATCGTTCGCCCTTCATCACCGTCCGCGGGCACGCCCGTACCCACCCGATAGGATAGGCCGGGCGTGATTCAACCCGGGAATCCGCACCATTCCACGACGCTGAGGGAGACAGAGTGTCGGTTCTCGAGGGCTCGAGCATCCTCATCACAGGCGGCACAGGATCGTTCGGCAAGGCGTTCATCCGCCATGCGCTGACGCACCTCGATCCGCGACGTCTCGTCGTCTTCTCCCGTGACGAGCTGAAGCAGTACGAGGTGCGGCAGCAGTTCGGCGACGACCCGCGGCTGCGCTGGTTCATCGGCGACATCCGCGACGAGCGGCGCCTCGTCCGCGCTCTGCACGGAGTCGACTACGTGGTGCATGCAGCCGCGCTCAAGCAGGTCGACACCGCGGAGTACAACCCGTTCGAGTTCGTCAAGACCAACGTGCTCGGCAGCCAGAACGTGATCGAGGCGTCGATCGATGCGGGCGTGAAGCGGGTCGTCGCCCTGTCGACGGACAAGGCCTCCAGCCCCATCAACCTGTACGGCGCCACCAAGCTAACAGCCGACAAGCTCTTCATCACCGGGAACCACTACGCGGCCGCCTACGACACGCGCTTCGCCGTGGTGCGGTACGGGAACGTCATGGGCTCGCGCGGCTCGGTCATCCCGTTCTTCGAGAGGCTCGGAGCCGAAGGCAAGCCGCTGCCGATCACCGACCTGCGCTGCACGCGATTCTTCATCACGCTGCCGCAGGCCGTCGAGATGGTCGTCGACACCTTCGAGCTCATGCAGGGCGGTGAGCTGCTGGTCCCCCGCATCCCGTCGATGAAGGTGACCGACCTCGCGCACGCCGTCGTGCCCGGTGCAGACCTCGTCGACGTGGGCCTGCGCCCCGGCGAGAAGCTGCACGAGGAGATGATCAGCCCCGAGGAAGGCCGTCGTGCCGTGGTGGTCGCCGACGGCAAGTACTTCATCATCCAGCCCGACCTCGCATCGTGGGGCTATCGCGTCCCGAAGGATGCCGTTCCGGTGCCCGAAGGCTTCGCCTACCGATCCGACAGCAACGACCGGTGGTACTCGCAGGCCGAGATCGCGGCCATCATCGAAGCGGGTATCTGAGGATGCTGCCGTACGGGAGACAGTCCATCTCCGAAGATGACATCCAGGCCGTCGTCGACGTCCTCCGCGGCGACTGGCTCACCACCGGACCCCTCGTCTCCGCCTTCGAGTCGAAGATCAGCGAGCTCACCGGCGGACATCGCGCGGTGACGGCCACCTCGGGCACGGCGGCGCTGCACATGGCGTATGCGGCAGCAGGGATCTCCGAGGGCGACGTCGTCATCTCCACGCCCATGACCTTCATCGCGACGACGTCGACCGCGTCCATGCGCGGTGCACGGATCGTCTTCGCCGATGTGGAGGAGGACACCGCCCTCATCGACCCGGCCGCGGTGGATGCCCTCATCGACGACCGCACCCGGATCATCACCGCAGTCGACTACGCCGGTCACCCCGCTGACTACGACCGGCTCACGGCGACGGCGGCGCGCTACGGAGCCCGCGTCCTCGACGATGCCGCGCACTCCATCGGCAGCACCTACAACGGCCGGCCGGTGGGCGATCTCGCCGACATCACGACGCTGTCGTTCTTCCCGACGAAGAACCTCACCACCGGCGAGGGCGGAGCGCTCGTCGCCAAGGATCCCGAGCTGGCACAGCGTGCGCACGAGTTCCACAACATCGGTCTCGTGCGGGATGCCTCGCGCTTCCAGGTGCCCGGCGAGGGTGCCTGGCATCAGGAGGTGCACGAGTTCGGCGTGAACTACCGACTCACCGACATCGCCTGCGCGCTCGGCCTGTCCCAGCTCTCCAGACTCGACGCGTTCAAACGTCGGCGCGCGGAGATCACGCGGCGCTACGACGACGCACTAGCCGATCTCGACGGCGTGCGCCGCCCGGTCCAGCGCGAGAACGTCGACGCGATGCGTCACCTCTACCCCGTGCGCATCCTCGACGGGCGACGTCGTGAGGTCTTCGATCGGATGCGGGAACTCGGCGTCGGTGTCCAGGTCAACTACATGCCCGTCTACTGGCATCCGGTGTACGCCGACGCGGGCTACCGGCGAGGGATGTGCCCGAACGCGGAGGCCTTCTACCGCGAGGAGCTGTCGCTTCCGATCCACCCTGAGCTGACCGATTCGCAGGTCGACCAGGTCGTCGACGCCCTCGCGGAGGCGCTGCGGTGACACGAGTCGGGATCATCACGCAGGCGCGGATGACCAGCACCCGGCTCCCCGGCAAGGTCCTGCTCGCCGCGGGCGGACGCACCCTGCTCGACCATCACATCGACAGGCTGCAGAAGCTCGACCTGCCACTGGTCGTCGCCACGACGACGAATGCGAGCGACGATCCGATCGCGGCGCTCGCGGTGTCCCGAGGAGCGCGCGTCTTCCGTGGCAGCGAGACCGACGTGCTGGGACGGTTCGCAGGCGCCGCGCGCGATGCCGGGCTCGACGTGGTCGTGCGCGTCACGTCGGACTGCCCCCTCATCGACCCCGCGCTCGTCCGGCGGGGCATCGAGCGGTTCGCCGAACTCGCGGACCCCACCGCACACGTGTCCAACGTGCTCGAGCGGACCTATCCCCGTGGCTTCGATTTCGAGGTGTTCTCCGCCGCTGCGCTTCTCGAAGCGGACGCACGGGCATCCCTTCCCGCCGATCGCGAGCACGTCACCCCGTTCCTCTACAGCGGCCGGGGAGCCGATACGCGCCTGCACGCCATCACCGGCACGCGCGACGCGTCGCGCTTCCGCGTCACCGTCGACACCCCGGAGGACCTCGCGGTCATCCGCGCCCTCGTCGAGACCTACAGCGCGGCTGACCTCAGCGCCGACGAGATCATCGAGGTCCTCGAAGCCCACCCCGAGCTGGTGGCCCTGAACGCGGACGTGGAGCAGAAGAAGCTCGGGGAGTGACTTCCCGAGCCGACGTGCGTCAGCGCGCGTTGTAGTCCTCGTTGTAACGGTCGAGGACCTCGGCGATCGGCGCGTCGAGGACCAGAGCGCCCTTGTCGAGGTAGAGGCCACGCGTGCAGAAACGGCGCAGGTCGCGTTCGTTGTGGCTGACGAAGAAGAGCGTGCGCCCATCGGCGAGCAGCTCGTCGATGCGTCGATAACACTTCTCGCGGAACGCCTTGTCCCCCACCGCGAGCACCTCGTCGACGAGGAGGATCGGCTCGTCGAGCTGCGACACGACCGCGAAGGCCAGCCGCACCTTCATGCCGTTCGACAGGTGCTTGTAGGGGGTGTCCTCGAAGCCGGCGAGCTCTGCGAACTCGATGATGCCGTCGTAGCGCCGCGACACCTCCTCGCGGGACATCCCATGCAGACCAGCGGTGAGTCGGACGTTCTCCCGCACCGTGAGGTCGCCGACGAATCCACCGGTGATCTCGATGAGCGGTGCGACTCCGCCGTTGACGGTCACCGTGCCCTCGTCCGGAAGGAGCACCTTCGCCACGAGCCGGAGGAGCGTCGATTTCCCCTGACCGTTCCGGCCCACCACACCGATCGATTCTCCGGATCGGACCGAGAAGGACACGTCCCGAAGCGCCCAGAACTCTCCGGGTCGGGAGCGGCGGGAGGCGCCGCCGAACAGATCCTTGAAACTGCGGGACCCGCGTCGGTTGCGACGGAAACGCACTCCGAGGCTGCTGACTTCGATCGCGGTCGCCATCACAGCTCCTTCAGCACGGGTCGCTCGAGCTTGCGGAAGGCCCAGATCCCCAGCGCGAGGATCAGCAGGCTCATCGCGATGCTGATCGTCAGCGTGAACGTGTTCCACTGGTCGGGGAAGAACGGCATCCGGTAGAGCATGAAGATGCCGGCCAGCGGGTTGAAGGCTCCGAGGGTCTGGAAGATCCCCGGCAGATCGGTCACGTTGTAGATGATCGGCGTCGCGTAGAACATCGCCCGCAGGATCAGCGCCGTCGTGCGCTCCAGGTCGACGAAGAGCACGCACAGGGGCGCCACCAGCAGGCCGAGCCCGATGAGGAGGATGGTCTGCAGCACGACGGCCAGGGGAAGCCAGAGGACGCCCCACCCGATCTGCACCGTCCGGTTCGGATCGGCTTCGACCAGAAGGTTCACGACGATGAACAGCACGAGGACCGGCAGCGAGAAGAGGAACTCGATGCCCTTGCTCAGCACGATCCGGTTCACCCAGATCGATCGAGGGATGGCCGTCGAACGCACCAACCGCGAGTCCTTCTTGAAGGCCTTCGTGAAGTCGGAGACCGAACTGTTGAACCACACCCAGGGCAGCAGCGCGCTGATGAGGAAGATGATGTACGGCTCTTCCCCGACGTCCCGCTTGAACACCTGCGTGAAGACGAACCAGTAGATCACGCTCATGACGAGCGGATCGAGCACGGACCACAGGTAGCCGAGGATGCTCGTCGAATAGCGGACCTTCAGGTCTCGGGCCGAGAGCAGCCACAGCGAGTGAAGGTATCGCCGCGGCGTCCCCGGCGCCCCGACAGCAGCGTGACTCACAGTGCCGAGTCTAGGCGAGCTCGTTGTTCCACATCGACAGCGCAGAGCCGATGGCCATGTGCATGTCGAGGTACTGGTACGTGCCGAGACGGCCGCCGAAGTGCACGTCGGTCTCGCCCTTGGTCAACTCGCGGTAGGCCAGCAGGCCGTCACGGTCGGTCGGGGTGTTCACCGGGTAGTACGGCTCATCGTCGCGCTCGGCGAATCGCGAGAACTCCCGCATGATGACCGTCTTGTCCTGCGCGTAGACGTCCTTGCGCTCGGGGTGGAAGTGCTTGAACTCGTGGATGCGCGTGTAGGGCACATCCATGTCCGGATAGTTCATGACGCTGGTGCCCTGGAAGTCCCCGACGCTGAGCACTTCCTGCTCGAAGTCGAGCGTGCGCCAGCTGAGCGCACCCTCCGCGTAGTCGAAGTAGCGGTCGACCGGCCCGGTGTACACGACCGGCAGCTGACCGACCGTGGCCTTCTTGTTCAGCGGCTGCGAGTCGTCGAAGTAGTCGACGCCCAGCTTGACCTCGATGTTCGGGTGGTCGGCCATCCGCTCGATCCAGGCGGTGTAGCCGTCGGTGGGGAGACCTTCCCAGGTGTCGTTGAAGTAGCGGTTGTCGTAGGTGTAGCGCACGGGCAGACGGCTGATGATGTCGCCGGAGAGCTTGTGCGGATCCGTCTGCCACTGCTTGGCGGTGTAGTCGCGGAAGAACGCCTCGAACAGCGGACGCCCGACGAGAGCGATGCCCTTCTCCTCGAAGTTCGTCGCCGACTTCACGTCGAACTCCCCCGCCTGCTCCCTGACGAGAGCCCGAGCCTGGTCCGGCGTGTACGCCGCCTGGAAGAACTGGTTGATCGTGCCCAGGTTCACCGGCATCGGGAAGACCACGCCCTTGTGCGTGGTGTAGACGCGGTGGACGTAGTTGGTGAAGCTCGTGAATCGGTTGACGTACTCCCACACCGTGGCGTTCGACGTGTGGAAGAGGTGGGCGCCGTAGCGGTGCACCTCGATACCGGTCTGCGGCTCGGCCTCGCTGTAGGCGTTGCCGCCGATGTGGTGACGACGGTCGATGACCGTGACCTTGCGGCCGGCGTTTGCGGCGCGCTCTGCGATGGTGAGGCCGAAGAAGCCCGATCCGACGACGAGGAGATCCATGTTGCTGCTTTCTGCCCGATGAGGCTCCGATGCGCACGAGAACGCGCGCCACACAGGTTCTCCACTCTACCGGGGCTCACCAGGGGAACCCTGTCAGCCACCCGTCGGCGGAAGCACCTCGCCCTCATCCAGCATCGCCTGCAGCATCGGGGCGAGTGTGCGCCCGTACGTGTCGGAGACGTGGTTGTCGTCGATGTACACGGCGACGTTCCCGATCACGCCGAGGCAGATGGAGTCCGGGCACATCCACGGTCGGAAATCGACGGCGGTGATCCCCTCGCGCTCAGCGAGCGCATCCAGGGAGACCCCCTCCTCGAACCCGATCTCCGGAACATCGCACATCTCGTCGGCCTCGTAGACGCAGCCGTACATGTCGAAGTCGAACCGCGGATTGTCACGTACGGCGATCACCTGGATACCGCGGTCGAGCAACAGCGACACGATGTCCTCGATCCCGTCCACCAAGACCTCCGGTGATGCCGGGCTGGCACGTGTGACGACGAGGTAGACCGCCTCGGGCTGCACGCGAAGGGCGTAGTCGATCGCCGCTGATCTCCATTCCTCGCAGGACGCGGCATCAGAGGCGGTCTCCGAGGAAGGAGCCGTGTCGGTGGAGGTGGAGGGTGCGCCGATCGCGATCGAGCATCCGCCCCTGAGCAGAGCGATCAGCTCCCAGTCCTGACCCTCCGCGGAGACCCGCAGCGGCGACATCAGCTGCTGGGCATGCGAGTCTCCCATCACGAGGACCCGCCGAGTCCCCGGTTCGGCGGCTCGCACGGTCTGCGTGCACGAGTCTTCCAGGGCCGGTTCGAGGGCGACGAGGTCGCCGGTGCACTCCTGCCCGAGATAGACCCACTCCGCATCAAGGGCCGTGGGGTCGGGGATCAACGGCAGGTCGATGCCCGCGAGATCGATGGGCGAATCGATCTGGGCCGCGCCCGGGTACCCCTGGGAGGCACTCGCCTGGATCGCGTCGGTGCGCTGCACGATGGCGCCCTGCCACGCGCCGAGCGGTACCGCGACGACCAGCACGGCCGCGACGAGCACCCCGATCCCGAGCTTCTTCGACCCTTTGAGCGCCTTCGCCTCCCGGACAGGCTGCTCGACGAAACGGGAGAGCAGCCTCGCGAGGACGAAGGACAGCCCGATGGTGCCGAGGCCCGCCAGCATCCCCGGTTCGGATCGACCGGAGAAGACCATCCAGATCACCAGAACGGGCCAGTGGACCAGGTAGAGCGCGTAGGCGTCGCGCGACACGTACCGGAGAGGACGCGATGCGAGGAACGCCGTCGGTCCGCCGCGAGCCCCGTCCCGACCGGCGATGATCACGAGCGCTGCGCAGAGGATCGGCCACAGCGCGAGATAGCCGGGGAACCCTCCCTGCACATCGATGACGATGCCGCAGACGGCGATCCCGAGCACACCGATCCAGCCGAGCGTTGCGGCGCCGCGGATCGGACCGCGTAGAGCGGGCAGCGCCAAGGCGACCAGAGAGCCGGCGGCGAACTCCCACAGCCGGGTGCGGGTGTCGAAGTAGGCGAAGTCCTGAGCACTGTTCGTCTCCATGATGGAGAACACCAGGGACACGACGAAGATGGTGCCGAACACGGCGAACAGCGCGGGAACGATCAGGTGGCGACGCGTTCTGAGAACCAGCCACACCCCGGCGAGGAGCAACGGCCACAGCAGGAAGACCTGCCCCTGCACCGACAGGGACCAGAAGTGCTGGAACACGCTCGGGGTCTGCGAAGAACGCGCGTAGTAGTCCACCTCGGAGAAGGCGAGGGTCCAGTTCTCGACGTAGAACAGGCTCGACCATGCCTCGCTCCACACCCGTGGCCACTCGGTCCGCGGGAACGCGAGGAAGGCCACGGCGAGCACCCCCGCGATCGTGACAGCGGCGGCGGGGACCAAGCGCAGGAACCGTCGGATCCAGAACGACCCGAGCTGCAGCGGTCGCCCCTCCTGCATCCTCCGGGCGAACGACCCGGTGAGGAAGAACGCGGAGACCATGAGGAACACGTCGACGCCGCCGGAGACCCGTCCGAGCCACACGTGATAGACGACGACGAGCAGGATCGCCAGGGCGCGGAGGCCGTCGATGTCGGCGCGGTGCGAGGGCACTCCCCCCGAGGCGTGAGGAGCACCCGGGGACGGCGCGAGGAACGTCTGTTTCATAGCGGAGCGGCCATGCCGGCGAACGGGCGCCGCGGTCTGTTCGGGGAGACCGTAGCCGCACCCAGCCTAACGTCGCGACGACGGAGAGTGGTCGCGACGTCCTCAATGATCGGTCGGCGGTGTCTCCGAGGCGAGGTGGCGGGCGCTGCTCGCTCGCAGCAGCACGGTCGTGCGATAGGTCGCGACGAGCACGGCGGATGCCGCGATCACACCGACGATCCCGATGAGACCCCACAGCAGCACGGCAGGAATCATGAGCGGGAGGCTGATGACGGCGGCGACGACCGATGACTTCGCGAGCTCTCTCTCCTTGTGGAGGGCGACGAGCCCGGCGAGACCCACGATCTGCGCGACGCACTCCCCCGCGAAGCCGATCCCCGCGATGAGCGCGATCTCGAACGGGATGACGGCCTTCCCCACCGTCAAGGGGATGGAGATCGGGGTTGCCAGGAACGCGAAGCATGCGCCGCCGAACAGCCCCACGGCCAGGCCCACCCACAGCGAGCCCCTTGCGCGCAGACGGGTCTGCTCCGGTCCTGCTTCCGGCACCCACCCCTGCACGGCCTGGAGGATGGGGGCGAGCACGAGCACGCCGTACCGGTACAGCTTGTCGACGGCGGCGAAGATGGGCAGGACGGGCTTCATGTAGACGTCGACGAGGAGCACCGGGAGCATGGTCGAGAGGTTGCCGAAGAGCACCGTCGCGAGCCCGGGGATCTGTGCGCGCATCGTCGATCCGAGCTCCTTCACCCTCGTGCGGTGGAGGCGCACTCCGTCGCGCTTGCGCAGTGCGAAGAGAAGACCGCCGACGACGCCTGCGACGGTCGCGAACGCGACGCAGTAGAGGTAGGAGGTCAACGTCGGCGCGATCACCACGGCGACCAGCGCGGCGACCTGTCCCAGGACGGCAGGCAGCGCGTCGAACACGAGCATCGCCACGGGCCTGTTGGTCCCGATGAAGTACCACGCGGCCCCGATTCCGGGGATGGCATAGGCGATCGTGGCGAGCACGGCCGCGAGCGGATCCGCGCCGAGCACGATGCCCAGGATCACGGCGAGCGGACCGACGATGAGGAACAGGAGCACTCGGGCGACGACCGAATCGGCGAGGAACTGCCGTCGGCTGCTCGCGGGGAGCGCGGAAACGGTGCTGGGGCCCGTCGCACCCCACCCGAACGCGACGAAGATCGATGCGAACTGGCCGATGATCTGGAGCACGAACAGACGCGCCCACTCGTCGGTGCCGATCGTGCTGATCAGCAGCGGGATCGAGACGATGCCCACCACCGTGGACGCGACGATCGAGACCGAGAACAGCGCGCTCCGGCGCAGCAGGTCGTGTCGAAGCAGCGCTCCCAGCCGGCTCACGCTCGCCGACCGAGCCGACCGAGCACGTCGGGCCGGATGCGACCGAGCGTGCCGCGCCTGCCATCACGCCAGCCGGCACGGACGGCGCGCAGCTGCGCGACCCGGTCCGGGGCGAGGACGCTCCCCCACAGCACCATCTCCGCCATCTTGCGATTGCGACGCCTCATCCACCCCCGGTGGTCCGCGCCGTACTGCCGCGACAGCCACACGCTGTTGCGCACCATGTAGTAGGTCCGCCACGGAGCGTGGTACAGCACGTGCCGCTGCTTTCCGAGGATGACCAGCGGCCGTCCGAACACCGAGAGCGGCACAGCCTCCCCCAGAGCGTGCTCCATCGCGAGTCCCTCATCGACGAGGAACCGGTAACCGGCCTCGCGTGCGCGCACGGTGAACTCGGAGTCGACCGCGTCGATGAACAGGTCCGTGCGGAACTCGCCGATCGCCTCGAACGCACCGACCGGGAGCAGTTGCCCGGATTGGATCGGATCGAACGGGCCACCGGTCGGGTCGTTCAGCACCGGCGCTCCTCCGACGACGCCAGGCACGGCGGCCGCGACGTTCACGCCCTGCGCCTCTGCTGCGTCGATGCGGGTCAACAGACGCTCGACATGCCCGTCGGCCAGAGCGGAGTCCTGGTCGAGCGTGAGGATGTGCGTCGCCCCGATCTCGCGCGCCCGGCTGATCGCCGTGTTCAAAGCGGTCGCGATACCGCGGTTCTCCTCGGCGGAGATGACCTCGGTCCGCTCCGGGAACGTGATGGTGTCGACGGATCGGGAGCCGTCATCGACGACCACGACGGAATCGACCTGCCGCAGGATCGACTCGATCGTGCTCGGCAGACTCTCGGGTGCACGGAACACCGGGATCACGGCGACTATGCGATGCGGCATCAAGTGCTCCTGTAGGGGTGGCGGGTGAACCGGACCAGCGGAGACATCCGCCGGCAACGGGCCAGACGATCCTACCGAGGTCGGCTGGACGGCTCGCCCAGCGGGGGCCTCATCCCTCTGTCGAGTCCGGGTCCTCATCCATCGGACAGGATCTTCCCGATCGTCGCCGAGATCTCGGGAGCGAGCATCCGCACGTATTCCAGGTTCAGGTGATCGGCGTCGTAGTAGACGGGGACACCGCCGATCACGGCATAGCATCGCTCCGCATCGCAGAAGCGATCCGTCAGATCCAGCACCGTGATCGAGTCCGAGCGCTCAGCGGCGCCGGCCATCAGGACGGGGTCTGCCGGCTGCGCGTCCGCCCGGGGACGCGCGCAGGCCACAGGGTCCGTGGAGTTCAGCAGCACGCAGTCCACGCCGCGCACCTCCCCGTTGTACGGCGGATCCGCGATCGCCAGGACGTCGATCCCCTCGTCGGCCCACGCCGTCCAATAGTCGATCAGGCCCGCACTCATCTGCTCGAAAGCGGACGCTCCGCTGCCGTCGTCCACCAGATCCTGTCGTGCCGCCATCGCGGTGACCACCAGATCAGGCTTCGCCGTGCGGATCGTCGCGGCGAGGTCGTCCGACCAGGTGTTGCATCGATCGGCTTCCGCCTGCCCCCACGGACCGCGGAACCCGAGGAAGTCGACATCGGCCACCGGACACCCGCCGAGATAGCTCGTCGTGACGATCCAGTTGTTCTCCCTGGCGATGTCGAAGATGGCCCCCTGCCACTGCTGTGCGTGCGAGTCGCCGACCAGCCAGACCTGCTTCGGGTCGGAAGCGCCTCCCGAGAAGTCGCACTCCAACGTCGTCTGCTTCTCTCCGTATGTGAGGATCGGCAGGAACGTCCCACATTCCGGCGGCGTGAAGAAGTACTCGTTCTTCGAGGTCATCACCGAGTACTCCGCCGGACCGAACGCGTCAGCGCAGTCCGCCCCAGGGGCCATCGCCAGCGGACCCTCGCACGACGATGCGACGACCTCGACCGGAGGTCGGTCGGCATCCACGCGCGTCTGGTACCAGGCGAGCACGCCGGCGACGAGGGCGCCGATCACGACCATGCCGACCAGCATGAGACCGACTGCTCTGCGGGTCGACGTGCGCCAGTAGCGCCACTTCTGCCCCCTGTCCTCGACGAAGGTCTTCGTGAGGGCCGCGAGGACGATCGAGATCGCGAGGACGCCCACTTTGGAGAGCGTGCTGGCTTCCGCGCCGATCACGAACGGAGCGGCGACGATCAGCGGCCAGTGCCAGAGGTAGAGCGAGTACGAGATCCCTCCGACCCACTGGACGGGTGGCAACGCCGTCACTCTCGCGTGCCAGAGCCGCGAGTACGACGTGCCCGCGACGATGACGGCAGCGGTGCCCAGCACGGGAACCAGGGCCGCGTACCCGGGGAAGGACGTCGTGTAATCGTACGCGAACGCCGAGAAGGCGATCAGCACGAAGCCGAGGATGCTCACGATCTGGGCGACGATACGCGGGAGCCGCAGTCGTGCACCGAGCAGCGCGACGGCGCCGCCGACCGCGAACTCCCAGCCCCGGGTGAAGGTCGCGAAGTATGCCTGGGACGGGGCGAGGATCGTGTAAACGATGCTCGCGCCCAGCGAAAGCACGCCGACAGTCGCGACGACGAGCAGCAGCGCTCTCGAGGCGCTCCGCTCGCCACCCCCTGGCCGAGAAGACCTTCGGCCGAGGCGCGCCGAGGCGGCCAGGGCCGCGAGCAGCAGCAGGGGCCACACGATGTAGAACTGCTCCTCGACCGAGAGCGACCAATAATGCTGCACCATGCTCGCCGCGTCGTTGAGTGCCGAGTAGTTCACCGACATCGCCGCGAGATACCAGTTCTCGACGTAACCGGCGCTCGCGGCGATCTCCCAGGCGTTGCGCGCCCACCGAGGATAGGGGAGGAACGCGATCAGCAGCACGAGGGAGACGGCGAGCACGACGAACGCCGCCGGGAGCAGGCGGCGGATGCGGCGAGCATAGAAGGCGCCGAGCCGCACCCCGCCGGTCCGTGTCATCTCCCCCACGAGGTGCCCGGTGATGAGGAACCCCGAGATCACGAAGAAGACATCGACGCCGACATAGCCGCCGGTGATGCGCGTCGGCCAGAGGTGGTTCAGGACGACGAGCCCGATGGCGACTGCACGCAGAGCCTGGATGTCGGTGCGGAACACACGCTCACGAGGGGCGGCCGACGGCGGTGCCGCCGTGGGCAGCGGAGCGCTCACGAACCGAGATACTCCTGCAGCAGATCGTCGCCCGTGCGAGGGTCGAAGCCGGCCGCACGCACACGCGTCAGATCGAGTTCGCTGTTGCGCGGCCGAGGAGCGATCGGACCGGATGCCGAAGCGAAGTACTGCTCCGTGGAGACACCCGTGACGCGGGACGGGTCGTGGCCCGTCAGCTGGTACACACGCCGCGCGACGTCCGCCCAGGTCACCGCGTCGCCTGCCGACGTCAGGTTGTACACGCCGGGCGCGGGGCGCACGGCGAGCAGGTGGCGGATCAGCTCGGCGATCTGCGAGGCGAAGGTCAGCCGACCGTGCTGGTCGTCGACGACGGTCGGATCGATGCCCTTCTCGGCGAGCGAGGCCATCGTCCTCACGAAGTTGTTGCCTGCACCGATCACCCAGGATGTCCGGATGATGTAGTGCAGCGGAGCCGTGGCCACGGCGATGTCACCCGCTGCCTTCGACTGTCCGTAGACGCCGAGCGGGCAGACGGCATCGTCTTCACGGTACGGGCGCTCCCCCCACCCGTCGAAGACGTAGTCGCTGGAGACATGCACGAGCGTGATGCCGTACTCCGCGGCGATGCGAGCCAACGCCGCGGGTCCCGCGGCGTTGACCGCCCACGCGTCCCGGCGTCCTTCCGTGGTCTCGGCACGGTCGACCGCGGTGTACGCGGCGGCGTTGATGATGGTGTCGTAGTCGCGCCACCGGCGCGCTGATCCCAGGTCGGCCGCGCCGAGGTCGATCTCGGCGCGCGTCGTCCACTCGACGTTCTCCACACCGTCGAACTCCTCGCGCAGCGCCGAGCCGAGCTGACCGGATGCGCCGATCACGAGCGTGCGACGCGGAGCGATGGGCGACACGTCCGCCAGGCGGGGGTGTGCGAGGTCCTTCTCCGAGACCTCGGCCTCCGAGAGCGGGATCGGCCACGCGATCGCGGCGGTCTCGTCGGCGAGATTGAGGAAGGAGTATGACGCGTCGGGCGACCAGTGATCGTTCACCAGGTAGGTGTACGCCGTGTCGGGCTCGAGTGTCTGGTACGAGTTCCCGACGCCGCGCGGAACGAAGATCGCCCTGGACGGGTCGAGCTCGGCCGTGAAGACCGCACCGAAAGTCGGCCCCTCGCGCAGGTCGACCCACGCGCCGAAGATCCGCCCCGTGGCGACCGAGACCCACTTGTCCCACGGCTCGGCGTGGATGCCCCGCGTGGTGCCGACGGCGTCGTTGAAGGACACGTTGTTCTGCACCGGCCCGAAATCGGGCAGGCCGAGCGCTGTCATCTTCTCGCGCTGCCAGTTCTCCTTGAACCACCCGCGCGAATCACCGTGCACTGGCAGGTCGAAGATCACCAGCCCGGGGATCCCGGTCTCCGCCCGGCCGAGCTTCTTGCCGAACTCGATGTCGCTCACGACGCCTACTGTCCCTTCGTCGCGTAGAAGGCCTCGGTGGAGTCCTTCGACGGCGCCCACCATGCCTCGTTGTCGCGGTACCACTGGATGGTCGCCGCGAGACCGGATTCGAAGTCGGCGTACTCCGGAGACCAGCCCAGCTCTGTGCGGAGCTTCGTCGAGTCGATCGCGTACCGCAGGTCGTGGCCGGCACGGTCGGTGACGTGGTCGTAGGCGTCGCGCGGCTGACCCATCTCCTCGAGGATCAGCTCGACGACCTCCTTGTTGTTGCGCTCGCCGTCGGCCCCGATGAGGTACGTCTCGCCGATCCGCCCCTTCTCGAGGATGGTGAGCACCGCAGACGAATGGTCGTTCGCGTGGATCCAGTCGCGCACGTTCTCGCCGGCGCCGTAGAGCTTCGGACGGATGCCGCGGATCACGTTCGTGATCTGTCGCGGGATGAACTTCTCGACGTGCTGGTACGGGCCGTAGTTGTTCGAGCAGTTCGAGATCGTCGCCTGGACGCCGAAGGAGCGGACCCACGCCCGGACCAGCAGGTCGCTGCCGGCCTTCGTCGATGAATACGGCGACGACGGGTTGTACGGCGTCTGCTCCGTGAAGCGCTCCGGATCGTCGAGCTCGAGGTCTCCGTACACCTCGTCGGTCGAGATGTGGTGGAAGCGCTTCTCGTGCCGGCGCGCGGCTTCGAGGAGCGTGTACGTGCCGATGATGTTGGTGTCCAGGAAGGGACGAGGGCTGTGCAGCGAGTTGTCGTTGTGGGACTCTGCGGCGTAGTGCACCACGGCATCGGCTTGGGCGGTGAGCGTGTCCACCAGCTCGGCGTCGGTGATGTCGCCGTGCACGAAACGGACACGGTCATCGGGCAGACCCTCGAGCGAGGCCCGGTTGCCCGCGTAGGTGAGGGCGTCGAGCACCGTGACCGTGTGGTCGGTGTTCTCGACGGCGTAGTGCACGAAGTTGGAGCCGATGAAACCGGCGCCGCCGGTGACGAGGATGTTCGACATCAACGACCTCTTTCCAGGGTCTCGAGGAGGTAAGTGCCGTAACCGGACTTGACGAGCTTCTCTGCGCGCTCGCGGAGTTCGTCATCGTCGAGGAAGCCCTGACGCCATGCGACCTCCTCCGGCACACCGATGCGGAGCCCGGTGCGACGCTCCATGGTGCGCACGTAGTCGCCGGCGTCGGACATCTGGTCGAACGTGCCGGTGTCCAACCATGCGGTGCCGCGGGGCAGGACCTCGACCTGGAGCGCGCCGCGCTCGAGGTAGGCACGGTTGACGTCGGTGATCTCGTACTCCCCGCGTGGGCTGGGTTCGAGCGAGCGGGCGATCTCGACGACGTCGTTGTCGTAGAAATAGAGGCCGGGTACGGCGTAGTTGCTCTTCGGCTGCGCCGGCTTCTCCTCCAGGGAGACCGCACGACCGTCGGCGTCGAACTCCACGACGCCGTAGGCGTTCGGCTCCGCCACCCAGTACGCGAACACCGCGCCGCCCTCGACATCGGTGTACCGCTTGAGCTGCGTGCCGAGACCAGGACCGTAGAGGAGATTGTCTCCGAGGACCAGCGCGACCTTGTCATCGCCGATGAAGTCGGCACCGATCACGAAAGCCTGGGCCAGCCCGTCCGGAGAGGGCTGCTGCGCGAATGTCAGGTTGACGCCGAACTGCGAGCCGTCCCCGAGGAGACGCTCGAACTGCTCCGCATCGTGCGGTGTCGTGATGATCAGGATGTCCTTGATACCCGCGAGCATCAGAGTGGACAGCGGGTAGTAGACCATCGGCTTGTCGTACACCGGGATCAGCTGCTTCGAGATTCCGATCGTGATCGGGTGCAGTCGAGTTCCGGAGCCGCCAGCGAGAATAATGCCTTTCACCCCCATATCGTGCCACATCCCGGCGGGGAGCGCGGTGGGAGGATTCGCTTGCGCCACTTCAATCACAGTGGCATCATCTGTATCTTTCCGTCACACTAGGCAAGTGACCAGCTCAGTTTCCCCACGCCTGCGCGCCCTCATCGCGAGTACAGCCGCAGTCGTCTTTGCTGCCTCCCTGCTTCTCGCGAGCCCTGCGACCGCTGCCGGAGGGGGTGATCCCGCCGCCGGCGCCGCGGCATCCGCACCCGAAGCGACCGACATCGTCAAGACCGCGGACCTGTCCCTGTTCCGCCCGGGGAACATCATCGCCGACGCGGTGTTCTTCAACGCCGTGACGATGAATGCCGGGCAGATCGACTCATTCCTGCGGAGCAAGGTCTCCAGCTGCCGCGCGGGCTACGTCTGCCTCAAGGACTACCGGCAGAACACCCCGACCCGTCCCGCCGACGCCTACTGCAACGGCTACGCCGGTGCCGGCAACGAATCGGCGGCGACCATCATCGACAAGGTCTCCAAGTCGTGCGGCATCAACCCGCAGGTGCTCATCGTGATGCTGCAGAAGGAGCAGGGGCTGGTCACCGACAGCTACCCACCGGCGGGCCGCTTCAACATCGCGATGGGTCAGGGCTGCCCCGACACCGCAGGATGTGACCCCGCGTACTCCGGGTTCTTCTACCAGGTCTACGGCGCGGCCAGGCAGATGAAGATCTATGCCGAGGGCCGCTGGTTCACCTACTACGCTCCCGGCCGCACGTGGAACATCCTGTACCACCCGGAGCCCAAGCGGAACTGCGGTTCCGCACCGGTGTACATCGAGAACACCGCGACGGCAGCGCTGTACTACTACACGCCGTACCAGCCGAACCGCGCCGCGCTCAACGCCGGCTACGGAGAGGGAGACGGATGCTCTGCCTACGGCAACCGGAACTTCTACCAGTACTTCACCGACTGGTTCGGCAGCACGCAGCGCGTCACCTCCGTGATCGTGCGCGGCGACGGCCCCGAGGTGTATCTGCTGTCCGGCGGATACCGCTTCCACATCAAGACGGCTGAGGACCTGCGAGCGTTCTCCGCGAAGCTCGGTGCCGTGAGCCAGGTACCGGCCTCCTACCTCAAGACCATCCCCCTGGGTTCGCAGATCTCCCGCTACGTGCACGACGCCCGTGAGGGGATCCTCTATCTGATCGATCCCGACGGCACCCGCCACCGGTTCGGCAGCGAGAAGCAGATCCTCGATTTCGGCTACGCCTTCAATTCCTACGTGAATCTCGCGCCCGCGATCATCGACGCGTTCCCCCGCGGCGAGGATGTCGGGAGCCTCTTCCACGTCGGCGTCGACACCCAGATCTACTCGCTCGACAACGGACAGAAGAGATATGTCCCCAGCGTCGAGACCTGGCGATACCTCTCCGGGGGCAAGCTCGGCTACGTGGCCTCGATGGATCCGAGCGCGGCGGCGAAGTTCCCGCAGGGGCGCGTTGTCCTCATGCCGCGGTCGATGGTGCGCGAGGTCGACAAGCCGGCCGTGTACCTCGCGACAGCGGGCACGACGCTCATCCACACCCCCAGCCTCGAACTCGGCGCGGCGTTCGGCACGTCGACCGCGGTCACCGTGCTCCCGTCCGGGGCGCTCACCGGTTACGCCCCCGCGGCCACGACGCTGTCTCCGTTCGTCACGTGCGACGCGGCGCCGTATGTCATCTCGAGCGCCGGCCTGCAGCGGATCTCCGGCAACATCCCGGCGACACGATTCACCACCACGGCCCTCACGGCCGCGGACTGCGCCGCGTTCACCCCGAACAACACGCCGACCGCCCAGCCGTTCTTCATCCGCACCGACGAACGGGGCGAGGTGTACCGTCTGCTCGACGGCCAGCTGCAGTACGTCTCGTCGTACTCGGACCTGGTCACCCTCTCGGGAGGCACCATCCGCCTGGTCGGGTGGAAGGACGCCACCGTGGGCGTGCTCGGCGTCACCAAGCCGATGATCCCCTCGGGAACCGTCGTGCAGTTCGCCGGCGACGGCAGGGTCTTCCGGTGGAACGGCTCGCAGCTCTCGCACATCACGACCTACGAGGCCCTGCTGAGGATCGGCGGCGGAAAGGCGCCGACGATCGCGACCATCCCCGCCAGACTCGCGCCGGTGATGCCTGTCGGCGCTCCGACCGCCTAGGGTCGCCGTCAGGGTCGGCTTGGTAGGCTCAGACATCATGCCAGAAACCACGCTGATCATCGTCCCCGCCTGGAACGAAGCGCAGAACATCCCGACGACGGTCCGCGAGATCACCGCTGCATGCCCCACGTACGACGTGCTGGTCATCGATGACGGGTCCACCGACGCGACGGGCGCGGTCGCCGATGCCGCGGGTGCACGCGTGGTGCGGCTGCCGTTCAACCTGGGCGTCGGCGGCGCGATGCGTGCGGGGTTCCTGTACGCCGCGCGTCACGGCTACAGCCGCGTCATCCAGGTCGATGCCGACGGCCAGCACAACCCGCAGGACATCGATCGCGTGCTCGCAGGGCTCGAGCACGCCGACATCTCCATCGGCGCGCGATTCGCCGAGGTCGGCGACTACGTCGCCCGGGGTCCTCGCCGGTGGGCGATGCGCGTGCTCGCACGGACGGTGTCCCGCGTCTCCGGCGCCACGCTGACCGACGTGACGAGCGGCTTCCGCGCAGCCAACCGCCGGGCGATCGCCCAGTACATCACCTACTACCCCGCGGAGTACCTCGGCGACACGCTCGACTCCCTCGTCGCAGCAGTGCACGCAGGGCTGACGGTCACCCAGGTTCCGGTCGCGATGCGTCCGCGCCTGCACGGAAAGCCCAGCCAGGGGCCGCTCTCGGCATCCGTCTACCTGCTGCGATCGGTCTTCGCCCTGACCTTGGCCATCGTCCGACGTCCGATCCGACGCTCCTCCGCCCCGTCCCCCGTCGTGTCAGCGTAGGAAGGCACCCCATGGTTGTTCTCGGCGCACTCGTGCTGTCCATCGCTCTGCTGTCGTTCATCCTCTGGATGCTGTTGACACGGCGCCTCCGCGAGAAGTACGCGGTGCTGTGGCTCCTGATCGGCGTCGCCGCCCTCGTCGCATCGGTGTTCCCGCAGTTGCTCTTCTGGCTCACGGGGGTGCTCGGAGTCGAGCTGCCTGCGAACCTCTTCTTCCTGCTCGCCATCCTGCTCCTGCTCGGTGTCGCCCTCCATCTCTCGTGGGAGCTGTCGACATCGGAGGAGGAGATCAGAGTCCTCGCCGAGGAGGCGGGTCTCGCCGAGACGCACATCATCGAGGTCCAGCATCGGTTGAGCGCGCTCGAAGCTCGACTGGAGGAGCTCGACGGCGGTCCGCGAAGCTGACCGTCAGCGCCTCACTGCGCCGCTGGGCCTGACCGCGGCCAGGAACAGGCGTCGAGCCCGAGCGAGGTCTCCACCTGCGAGCGCAGCGACCATCTCGCTCGCGGCGTTGAGTCGGGAGATGCACCGTCGCCGACCGATCCTGGCCGCCCGCGCCCAGCCGTTGGCCTTCATCCGCGCGGCGTACTCGTCGAAGAACGCGGCTTCCTGCTCGAAGCGGCTGCCCGACGCGGCCGTGACCGACGACACGGAGCTCATGTGCCTGCGATAGTCGAAGACCACGTCGTCGGTCACCAGCATCGACCCGCCGTCCAGTGCGATGTCCAGGAGAAGCCCGAGATCGAGCGCGACCGCCCAGTGATCATCGAAACCGTGGGCGCGCGCCACCTCGCTCTTCCAGACGATCGACGGAAAGTACGCCCAGTCCGCTCGGATCAGGCTCTCCGCCATGTGCCGAGCGTCGAGGATCCGGCCGCCCTCCCCCACCCGCGGCCGTACCCAGCGCTTCACGCGATCCGCAAGGGGCAGAACGTGTCGGCCCGACTCATCGATGACGCTCACTCCCGGCTGGAACACGTCCACCCCGGGATTGTCGGCGATGAGCCGTGACATCACGCCGATGTAGTCCGGATGCATCCGGTCGTCATCCCCCATCATCACGAAGTAGGGCGCTTCGACCAGATCGAGACAGCGGTTGAAGTTCTTCGCCAACCCGAGGTTCTGCTCGTTCCTGACGTACACCACTCGCGGGTCGCCGAGCGCTTCGAGACGCTCTCGGATCGGATCACCGGGGTACGCGTCGTCGACACAGACGAGCCGCCAGGAGTCGCTCGTCTGCTCGAGGACCGACCGGATCGCCTCCCACGCCGAATCCGGGTGACTGTAGTAGGGCAGCATGACGTCGATCGTCACACGGCCGGGCTCAGTCATCGATCTTCCCGGTGCGGCCGGCCCTGGCATCTCGCCAACCGGCCAAGGCATCCCCCACCGGCACCCGTCCTGTCCTGCGCCATCCGACGATGAGCTCCTCCGCCGCCCGACGACCGAGCGCGAGCGAGCTGCGCACCCTGCCGAGCCCGGCCTTGCGCGCGAACAGCGCCATGTTCCGGACCCCGAGTCGCAGCGGATGGGCTCCGGGCTCCTGCGCGGCGCGCACATCGAGCACCACGGTCCGCCAGCCGTGCCTTCTGAGCGCCCACCCCGTATCGACATCCTCGAAGTACAGGAAGTACATCTCCTCCATGCCGCCGATCTCGCGGAGCGCACGGGTGCGGTACATCACGACCGCACCGTCGACCCAGTCGACATCGCGGGATCCGGAGGCGGGGGCGGTCACATGGTGATAGGCACGCCCGCCCTTGGTGAGGACTCCACCCGCGGAGAACACGACATCGGGCCTGGACACCCAGTACAGGGTCGGCGCGACCGCGCCCACGTCCGGAAGACGATCGAAGGCATCGAGCAGGCGCGCGCTGAGGTCCTCCTCGAACCAGGCATCATGCGTCAGCACGAGCAGATTCTCGATCCCTCGCTGCTCACACACGTCGAGAGCCAGGTTGACGGCTGCCCCGTACCCGGGGTTGTCACCCCGTCGGATCATCACAGGTGGTCTCCCGTTCACATCCGTCAGCACGTCATCAGGCAGATCGCCGCCGTTGTCCACGATGATGACCTGAGCGCACGGCGCCTCCTGAGAGTCCAAGCGCGCGAGCACGTCCCTGACCAGGTCTGGGCGTCGATATCCGATGACCAGCGCGGCATAGTCGCTCATTGGCGTGATTCCTCCTTCAGTCGCCTGAAGGCAACGACGCCTAGGCTAGCTAACATGTCCAGACCGTCCGATCCGCCCGCTCGCCCATCCCTGGTCAGCGTCTCGAAGTACCTGCCCTTCGAGGGTATCCGTCATGCGGGAGGCCAATACGCACTGCAGCACTATCGAGCGCTCCGCGACATGTTCACGATCCACGTCGTCGCCCCATCGACACGCCTGAACCGCGATGCGTCCGCGACCGAGCCCGACCTGGACTACCGGCTGCTGCAGAGCAGGAGCCTCCTGTCGACGGACGCCGGCAAGCCCCTCGCCGATCTTCAGTCCGTCGTCACGGGAAGCAGCGCGCACCCGTGGTTCCGCCGTGCGCTGGCGAACGACGCGCCTTCGCGTGTGGTCCTGTCCGCAGCAGACATCGTCGAGTACCAGTGGTCGGAGATGTCGAGCCTCACCCGCACCGTGCGCCGTCTGGCTCCCGGAGCGAAGACCGTCATCATCGCTCACGATGTCATCACGCAGCGCTGGGACCGCGCAGCCGAGCAGGCGACGAACCCGCTGAAGAAGATGGCGTTCTCGGCCGCCGCTCGGGCGAGCAGGCGCCGTGAGCGTCGCTCGTTCGACGACGTGGATGCCGTGATCACGTTCAGCGAGAAGGACGCCGCCCTGGTCCGCGAGCTCTCGCCCTCGTCCGCGCCGGTGGTGGTCCATCCCGGTTTCCCCGTGCCTCCCGCTCGTCAGCGGGGTCGCCGGAACACGACGGTCGTCTTCACCGGCGCGATGAACAGGCCGGACAACGACGAAGCTGCGCGCTGGTTCCTGTCCGCCGTCTGGCCGCGTGTATCCGAGACGCTACCCGATGCCCGCTTCCGGATCGTCGGGGCGAATCCGAGCGCGGCACTTCGCGCGGCAGCGTCCCGCTCCGATGGAGTCGAGGTGACCGGAGCCGTCGATTCCTTCGACGACGTGTATTCCGATGCCGATGTCTGCGTCGTGCCGCTGCTCAACGGCGCCGGAGTGAAGTTCAAGACGATCGACGCGATGATGTGGGGCATCCCGGCTGTGACGACTTCCGTCGGTGCGGAGGGAATCGAGGGGGCAGACCTCCTCCACGCGGTCGTCGACGATCCCGACGCCTTCGCAGACGCCGTGATCAGTGCGCTGCGGGGAGCCGGCGAGGACACGGCGATCGCGGCCAGGGCCTGGGCCGTGTCCGTGTACGGTCTCGACGCGTTCCGCGACAGGCTCAGAGGTGTCTACGCCGCGCTTCTGGACGCTCAGCCGCAGGGGGACGTCAGTCGCAGCCGGTGATCTGGTAGAGGACGGCGTCACCTTCGGCGTCGATCTCGGTGACCAGATCGGATCGCCCGAGTCGCTCGAGACCACGATAACGATGCTCGTCGCCGTGGATCTCCTGCGAGCCGAAGTCGAGCACATAGTCGACCCCTGACCGCTCGACCGCGTCGCAGACCTGCGCTTCCGATCCGCGCCGGGAGAGCTCGTCCATGATCTCCTGCTCGTCGGGGCTCATCCCCATCAGGATGTGCGGCATGACGACCTCGCGGTCGGCATAGGCGTAAGCCATCCCGGTCCCTGTCCACGGGGAGCCGATGATGAGCGCGTCGTCGGGCACCTCATCGGGAAGCCGCTCCAGCAGAGCGCGCTCATCCGTCGAGATGAGAGGCGATGTCTCGGTGTATCGGTATGCCACGGCAGCGGCGGTCATCGCCTGCGCCATCGCCAGCGCCTGGCCGGCGAGGAGCACCACGGCCCCCACGGACATCCCGACGACGACGGACCGCCGCACAGACGGGGCTCCCACTTTCAGACGCACCCAGGCCAGCACCCATGCAGCCCCGACCGCCGCGAGCGGTACCGCCATGATGGGCAGAAGCGCCGCCAGGCGCGGAGCGTTGTTGTACCAGGCCGCCGTCATGAGGTCGCGCAACGGCTGGAACGGCATCGCGCTGGCGACCACGAAGAGCACGGTGACGGCGAGCATGAGGGCGAGGGCGACGACGTCCGCGCGTTGCCGACGCTTCGCGACGACGACCACGCCGACGACGAACAGCACCGCCATCAGCAGAGGGATCAGCTGGTAGCGCGGGGAGAGGGTGAGTGCCTGACCGAGCGCCTGGCTGATGGTCTGCTCTGTCGGCCAGCCGCGCGCTTCGAGCGGCGGACGCAGCACACGCCACGCGATGAAGCTCACGAGAGCGAGCACGCCGAACCCGATCGAGGTGATGATCACCCGGCGACGCTCCGGACGGGTGCGGAGGAATCCGATGAAGGCGAGGGAGACCGCGATCATGGAGAGGATGATCAGCGCGACGAGCGCCCCAGGGTGCGCGACGGCGATACCGGGGATCAGTCCGAGCACGAGCAGGACGAGTACGGCGTCCGGAATCCGATCATCATCGCCGTGGAGCCGCACGAGCTGGATGACGGCAGCGAGCGCCGCCGGCACGAGACTCACGCCGAGCAGGTAGGGATAGAGCACACCGTAATCGAGCATCAGCAGCGGGAACGCCGGGAGGAGCCCGCTCAGCAGGACTGCGCCGACGACGATCGTCAGTCGCCTCCCGAAGAGCACCACCGTGAGGAGCGCGACCGTGGCGGGCCACACCACGGCGGCGGTCGCGATCGTCACCGCGTTCGTGGCGACCATGATGGTCGTGCCGGTGAGCTGGACGACGAGCGCGACGATCGAGTGCCAGGCTGCCGGATAGAACGCCGACGCTCCTGGTGCACTCGTCATGCCGCCCACGCTCATCGGAGAGGCGTTCTCAGTGTCGAGGATGTACCGGACGGCATTCAGGTGGAAGACGTTGTCGAACGTCTGGGAGATGTTCTCCGGTGCGCCCACCACGAGCGCGATCTGAAGTCCGAACAGGATCGCCGCGACCACGAACGACGCCGCGATCATGGCCGTGCGGCGCGAGACCTTGCCCACCGACCCACGGGCGCGGGTGAATCGGGCGACGAGGTACGCGACGATCGCCAGGCCGAGTGCGGTGACGAGCACCGGGAGCACCGACCACGGGATACCGAGCAGGCCTGACCCCAGCGACGCGAGCACGATGACGCTCACCGACGCCGGAGCGGCGACGCCCCACGCCCAGAGCCCTCGCAGCGAGAGAGCCCTGGCGACGAGGTATCCGGGGAGGAAGAGAAGGGCTACCGAGATGAGGATGACAGGCGCCGCCCCCAGCCAGCTCACGCGTCTTCCGCCTCGGGATACCGCACCTTGGGGTTGAAGGTGATCCCCTGCAGCCACTTGCCGAGGAGGCGAGCGCGAAGGTCGAGGGAGACCTTTCCGCGGTGCAGGCTGACGAACAGCCGGGCGCCGAACTCGAGGAAATGCAGGAGTCCGCGGTGGTGCAGCTGCCACGACGCTTCGTTGCGCACGCCGTAGGCGAACTTCCACAGGCTCTTCCGGTCGACCATCGCGAAGTTCACGCCGCGGTTGTCGCCCATGTCATGGATCACCGAGCTGTCGAGCACCTGCACTCCGGGGCAGCGGGCGGTCAGACGCAACGTGTACTCACGGTCGTCGAACCAGATGAAGTACTCCGCGTAAGGGAAGCCGTATTCGGCGATCGCCCACCGCGGGATCAGCACGGAGACGAACGAGCACGCGGTGACCATCACGTTCTGCTGGCCCTTGACCAGGAGCCGTCCCCAGTCCCACGTCGGAACGGGATTGTTCATCTCGCAGATGCTGCCGTCCGTGAACTCCACGACCGAGCAGGCGAACGGCACGTCGGGGCCGAGCTCCGACACGGCACCATCGAATCCTGCGATCAATGCGGCGAGCGCATCCGGCTTCGGGTAGCAGTCGTCGTCCATGATCCAGACGTGATCGGCACCGGAAGCGTACCCCCGGCGCATACCCTCGGTGAATCCTCCGGCTCCTCCCGAGTTGGTCGCCATGGTGACGACCTCGACGGGCACCGGGAGCTCGAGGCCCGCCAGGTACTCAGCGGTGCCGTCGGTCGAGGCGTTGTCGATCACGAACAGCGTCTCCACCGGGTGCGTCTGCGCGGCGATGGAGGCGAGGACCGTCTTGAGCTTCTCCAGCCGATTGAATGTGACGACCACCGCTGCGACGCTCACCACGAGCTCACCTCTTCCTTGAACCATGAACTCGCGGACGGCTGCGACAGCAGCTTCTTCTCCGCCTTGCGCTCCTTGCGCCAGAGCGACTCCCTGGCCTTCTCGTCGCCGATGAGCGGCGCGACGGCATCTGCGAGTCGCCGTGCCGCACGGTGTGCGAAACGTGGCACGAGAGCGGGAGCGGGGATGATGTCGCGCTGAGCGCCGACATCTGTCGAGACGACGGGCACACCGTGCGCGATCGCCTCCAGCGTCGTCAGCGTGAGCCCCTCGTTGTGGGACGAGACCACGAGGACGTGCGCTTCGTCGAGCGTCTCGGAGACCGGCGTCAGAGAGGTGCGACGGACGATGTCATCGGTCATGTCCGCTGCGGCGATGATGTCGTCCACCCACCCGGCGAGCTCGCCGTCGCCGTGAAGGATGTACCGCACCGAATAGCCCTGGCTCTTGAGGCGAGCGGCCATCGCGACGAAGACCTCCGGTGCCTTCTGTCTTGCCAGCCGGCCGACGAAAGCGATGGTGAAGGTCTCCCCCTCAGCCCTGGACCGGAAGACGGCATCCTTCGGCTTGACCGTGAGTCCGCCCAGCGGAGCCATCACGACCTTCTCGGAGGGGATGCCCTGCACCTCGGTCATCCAGCGCGCGAGGCTGGGAGATATGACATGGTGCTTCGTCAGGGACTCGGCCGCGATCGCGCTGCTGAGCGGATATCCGCCCCCTCGGTACTCGACGATGTGAGTGCTGTCGATGATCGGGATGCCCGGCCGGGAGGCGGCGATCCACGCGATGCGGTCATACAGCCACTGGTTGTGGTGGATCACGACGCCGCGCACGTCGAACGTGCGCAGCAGAGCTCGCAGCAGCGGCTCGATACCGGGAGTCTGCGATTCGACCGTGGGCTCGGAGAACGGGATGAGCAGCGCGCCGTCGAGTTCCGGCCTCGTGATCCACGGCTGATGGGAGTCACGGTTCGTCAGGACGATGGGCAGGAAGCCGGCCTCGCGCACGAGTCGGACGGTTTCGAAGGCCCAGAGCTCTGCCCCTCCGAGCTGGAACCAGTGCAGACCGATGATCACGGCCTTCTGCGCGCCGGCGGGCGTCTGCGCGGCAGGGACGATGACGTCGTCCTCATGGAGTTCGCCCGGACGGAACTCCGATGCGTACTGACGGCGCTGCACCGGCGTGTGCAGCTGGCGACGGAACCGGAGAAGCGACAGATCGCGGAGGTCGTCGTAGAAGAGGGGCGCCCGGGCCTTCACCTGCCGTGCGACACGGCCGATAAGGTCCTGGCGCGGCATCTGATAGGGATCGGACTCCAACACCACGTCGGCCGAGACGTGCAGGTGCCGTGTGTGCGAAGCCGTGAGTGCGGCGGACACGGCCTCGGAAGGGAGAATCGTGCGGTTCTCCGGTGCGACCGTGCTGACGACATCGAAAGTCGTCAGACGATGCCTGTTGAACCGCGACATGCCGTCGAAGGTGCTGTCATCCGTGAGCCGCGGCGGCGTCTCACGCGTGCCGTCGTAGAGATGCACGCGGAGTTCCCGCTCCGGCGCCATCAGGGCGTGGAAGTTCAGCGCCCCCACCAGCAGACGACGCTCCCGCAAGGAGAATTCCGTTCCCGTCCGCTCGTCCGAGAAGCGAAAGAGGGCGGGTTGATCGAGAGCTTGGAGAAGTGTCACGAGTACCTGTTGCTTTCGGATCGACGGACGCACAGACCTCGGCGAGCCTATCAGCGACACCAGGCGTCACCCTGGGTCTCGGCTGTGCCACCACGGCGGGCATCCGGTCCCTCCTGGTTGCCAGGTAGCGCCCAGAGTCACTCGTATGATTGTCTCCGGTGCGCGCGAGACGGTCGGCGCATACGGAAGGTGGATCCGCGGTGCAACAGGCTCGCACGCTCGAGGCGCAGAGGTTGACGACCCCCGGCGCGAATCGAGGACTTCTCGAAGTCTTCCGACAGCGCTATCTCCTCTCGCTCATCGTGCGGAAGGAAGTGCAGATCAGGTACCGGGGCTCCATCTTCGGCTGGCTCTGGTCGTACGTGAAGCCGCTCGTCCAGTTCGTCGTCTTCTTCGTCGCCATCGGCGTCTTCCTCGGTCTGAACGATCGAGTCGAGTTCTTCCCGATCTATCTGCTGTCGGGGATCACGGTCGTCACCTTCTTCAACGAGGCCTTCTCGAACGGCACGCGCTCCCTCGTCGACAATGCGGCGCTCATCAAGAAGATCTATCTGCCCCGTGAGATGTTCCCCATCGCGAGCATGATGATCGCCGCCGTCAACACGGTTCCGCAGATCATCGTCGTCGTGGGGATCTCCCTCTTCTTCGGGTGGGCGCCTTCCCTGGCGTCGGTGGCCGCGATCGTGCTCTCGCTGGTGATCATCGCCGTGCTGGCGAGTGGTCTCGGGCTGTTCTTCGGCGCGATCAACGTCACGTTCCGCGACGCGCAGAGCTTCGTCGAGATCATCGTCATGGTCGCGATCTGGGCGTCGCCCGTCATGTACGAGTGGACGCAGGTGGCCCGCGTCGCACCGGAGTGGCTCTTCGTTCTCTACCGACTGAACCCGATCACGGCGGCCGTCGAGCTGTTCCACTACGGCATCTGGTTCCCCCTCGGCCCCGACAACGCCTCCCCTCTCCCCGACCTCTGGATGTACGGGCTGATCGCCCTCGTGACGTCTCTCGCCGCGCTGGTCATCGGCCAGCTCGTCTTCCGCCGACTGGAGGGCCGTTTTGCCCAAGATCTCTGAGCCCCTGACGCAGACGCTGCCCCGCGTCGTGATCGACGACGTGCACAAGACCTTCAAGCTTCGTCACACGCATTCGATCAAGGAGACAGCCCTCGCTGCCATCCGCCGTAAGCCGCTCACGACGAACTTCCACGCCCTCGACGGAGTGTCGTTCGAGATCGGCGAGGGCGAGTCGGTCGCGCTCCTCGGATTCAACGGCTCCGGCAAGTCGACCATGCTCAAGCTGATCTCCGGAGTGCTCGAGCCCGACACGGGCACCGCCCTCACGCGTGGTCGAGTGGCCGGACTCATCGAGGTCGGCGCCGGCTTCCACCCCGATCTATCCGGCAGGGAGAACATCTTCCTGAATGCCGCGATTCTCGGCATGAGCAAGAAGGAGACCGAGGCTCGCTACGACGAGATCGTCGCCTTCAGCGAGATCGAGAAGTTCATCGACACCGAGGTCAAGCACTACTCCTCCGGGATGTTCCTGCGCCTGGCCTTCTCCGTGGCGATCCACACCGAGATGGATGTGCTCCTCATCGACGAGATCCTCTCGGTGGGCGACGAGCCTTTCCAGAAGAAGTGCCTCGCCCGCGTCCGAGAGCTGCACGCGCAGGGGAAGACCCTCGTCGTCGTGAGCCACGACCTCAACATGGTGTCGAATCTCTGCGAGCGCGGCATCCTGCTCAAGGGCGGGAAGGTGCACTTCGACGGTCCGAGCAAGGACGCCGTCGAACTGATGCGAGCCTGATTCAGAGGTCCGCGTGCAGTCCCCAGAGGCGTTCGGCTGAACTCGCCCAGGAGAAGGCTCGCGACCGATCGGACGCGAGCACCTTGAGGCGTTCGGCGGATCCGCCTGCCGCATCCTCGACCGCCTCCGCGATCGCATCGACGGGGACGATCCGCCCGCCGTCAGAGATGACATCACGATGCGAACCGCTGTCGACGGCGACGACCGGCAGTCCCAGCGTCATCGCCTCCACGGCACGCCAGGGCCACCCTGCCGTGGCGTCGGCGGCCACATACGCAGAGGCACCCTCGAGGACACCAGCACGGTCTTCGGCCGAGAGGGCGCCTCGCACATGCACGCGGCGCTCCGGGAGTCCCGACGCGGAGGCCGCCTCCACGTAGCGGGGCTCGGATCCCTCCGGTGCATCGATGACGATGGCATCGAGACCGGCCGCCACCGCTCCGCGGAAGCCTTCCGCCGCTTCGGCGACAGACCCTGTGAGCACCAGATACCCGCCGGTAGGCGACAGTACACCGCGGGGAGCGGCTCCCTCGCCGGCACCGCCGAAACCCTGCGGCGGTGCACCTGCGATCACGCGGATGCGGTCGCCGAGCTTCGCGAGCTCGGCGAGTCTCTCGGCGACGGCATGAGAGGGCACCACCACGGCGTCGGCGTGTCTCACGGCACGTCTGAGCATGCCGCGCTGCCACGCGACGTTCCCCTTGGACAACTGCTCCGGAGCGTCCCAGGCACGCAGATCCCACACCGTGACGGTCGTCTGATCGTTGTCGTGAAGCCGGTCGTGTCGGACGAGCGGTGCCATCAGGGTCGGCGAGTGGATGAGCCCTCCGCCGACACCGGGGGCGATGCCGAGCTGCCAGGCCGCGGCGAGCTCACGCCGGCCCATGGCGAGCGTGCGCACGTCGGCGATCCCCGCCACCGGCACGGAAGCACCTGCGGGGACGATCGCATCGACCGCGCATCCCGACGGCGCCGTGGCGACCAGACCGCCGACCAGCCCGACCGCTGCCTCGGCGTGGTCGGGATCGACGACGCTCGCGAGCTGATCCAGAACAACGCGTAGCCGAGCACCCATGGCCCCAGGCTATCCTCGCCATGCCGCTCCCCCGCGGAGCACACAGCCGGAGACGCGCGAATGTCAGCGTTCGCACAGTTTCCGCCCACCACGGCAGCAGAGGTTCGTGCTTGAATGCTCGAGTGAGCGATGGTCGACTTCCCGTCCGACGCCGATGGATCGGGTGGACCGTCGGCGTTCTTCTGTCCCTTCTGGTCGTCGCGATCGGCTGGGTCGCCATCCGAGGGTTCGGCGCGGTGAGCGATCTTCAGCAGGTGGCCAAAGGCAGCGCGCAGCTGAAGGCGGCGATCGCGGCCGGTGACCTCGACGCAGCCAAGCCCCTCGCCAGGAGCATCGCGCACAATGCGGACTCCGCGCACGACCTCACCTCCGACCCGGTCTGGCACGCGTTCGGAGCACTGCCATGGGTCGGCCCCAACTTCAGTGCCGTCAGCGACATCGCCGAGATCGCCGACGACGTGTCATCCGACGCGCTGACGCCGCTCCTCGACGTGGCGGCGGACTTCGATCTGGCGAGCCTCGGCTTCACCGGCGGCTCCATCGACCTCGCACCGTTCGCAGAGATCGCAGGCCCCCTGGGAACCGCCGAGACCGCGCTCACGGCCGCGCAGCAGCAGGCACGTCGCATCGACGCCGATGCGACGCTCCCCCCGCTCGCCGATGCCATCCGCACGATGCGTTCCTCCGTCACCGAAGCCGCGACGGTGGTCGGCTCGCTGCACGGTGCTGCCGTGCTGCTGCCGACCATGCTCGGCGGCGAAGGCCCTCGTACCTACGTGCTCGCGATGCAGAACAATGCGGAACTGCGCTCCTCGGGGGGAATCATCGGGGCGATCGCGCTGCTGCACGCCGAGAACGGAAGGATCACCCTCCAGACTCAGGCATCGACTCGCGACTTCCCCCCGCTCGACACGGCCCTGCCGCTCAGCGACTCGACGACCGCCCTGTTCGAGGACCGTCCAGGTCGCTATCTGCAGAACATCACGAGCATCCCGGACTTCCGCGAAGCAGGTGCCGCGATCGCCACCCGGTGGCAGGGCCGATTCGGCGGAACCGTCGACGGTGTCGTCGCCGTCGACGCGGTCGTGGCGAAGCACCTGCTCGCTGCCACCGGCGACCTCACGTTCGGACCTTTCACCGCGAGCTCCGACAACGTCACCGACATCCTTCTCTCGCAGATCTACGCCGCAGTCCCCGACCCCGCGGTGCAGGATGAGATCTTCGCGCAGGCCGCAGGGGCGTTGTTCGGCGCTGCGCTCTCCGGCGCAGAGCCACGAGCTCTGCTGGGAGCACTCGCGGACTCCGCGGCGGAAGGACGCATCCGCATCTGGAGTGCTCACGAAGATGAGGAGGCCGTGCTCGCCGACTCCGACCTCGGCGGCACGATCCCCGCGGACACCGGCGATGCGACCTACGTCGGCGTGCTGATGAACGACACGACCGGCGGGAAGATGGACTACTACACCAGGGCGTCCCTCTCGACGTCGGTCGGCACCTGCCAGGGCCAGCCGACGACCCAGGTGCGCGTGACGTGGACCAACACCGCGCCCGCCGACGCCGCCACCTCGCTGCCCACCTACGTCACGGCCGACGGCTTCTATGGGGTGCCCGCCGGCGCGGTGCGGACCCTGATCGCCGTGTACGGCCCGGAAGGAGCGACGCCTTCGCACATCGATCGCGACGGAGCGGAAGAGGGCGTTCAGACCGCGATGATCGGCGACCGCTCGGCGGTTCAGCACGAGGTGTCACTCGCGCCTGGCGAGTCGACGACGATCACCGTCGAGTTCCAGGGCACGGGTGCAGGGCAGAGACTCACCGAGGTGCTGCCCACCCCCCTCATCGACACCCCCGAGACGACACGGGAACCGCTGCGATGCGCTTCGTGACTTTCGCCACCCGATAGGGTATCGTCGACTCACTGGGGAATATCTGGCGTCTGTCATCCTGCCGTGGGGGCAGGAAGACGCCACGCAGTTGGATGCAGGGGTGTGTCCAAAGGCGATTCCGCGTGAAATTCTGGGGAGAAATCATGCTGAAGAAACTGGCTGCCATCAGCCTTGCCGCCGGCGCGCTCGTTTTCGTCGCGCCAACCGTGGCCACCGCTGCGCCGACTGCACCTGTCGCGTCGTCCGATTCCTATCCGACGCCTCCCGGCGCCAAGGTCGGCGACCCCATCATCGACATCTGCGAAGCGTCGACGATCGTGTTTGGTCCCGGCTACTTCGTTCCGTCCGAGAACGTCAACGTGGCGGTGTCCGGCTACAACGCCGCGAAGGCGGCGATCTCGGGCAACACCGCTGCCGCTGACGGGAGCATGACGCTCACGTTCCGCCCGCCGTCCGACGGCGAAGGCTCCTACGCGGTCGCCTTCAACGGCTCGCGCTCGTACACCGCGACCATCACCGTGTCGCACGGACACGATGCCGCGGCCAGCTGCGACCACGATCCCGGCGTCGCGGCTGCGGGCTCCGAGCTTCCCCTCACCGGGGGCGGCATCGAGCTGGCCCTGACCGGTGGAGACGTGTCGCCGTGGATCCTCGGCGGCGGAGCAGCAGCTCTGGTGGCCGGCGGAGCCCTCGTCGCAGTGGGAGCCTCGCGCCGCAAGCGCGCGTAGGTCCGGCTGCCGCCTCGTGCGGTGGTCGACTGGACGACGGTGATCCCTCCCCCTCCGATCACCGTCGTCTGGTGCATCCGGCGGAAAATCGCCGGAAGCCCACGGCTGTCCTCCTCCGGGAGGCGGTCGTGGGCTTTGTCGCGCGTGCGCTCAGGAGCGCCGGTGCCGACGGTGCCCGGGTACACGGCTTCGCCCTGGCCGTCGTGGGAAGTCCAGCACGCCTCGCCCGGGACTCTCGATCAGGGCTCGGGCGTCGGCGTCGCCGTCGGGGGGTGCAGCTTCTGCTGGATCATGTCGCGGATGAACGCGTAGTCCGGCTGGTGCTCGTCGACGCCAGAATCGGGCGTGAGCTCGATCGTGGTGACCGGCTGCTCCTTCGCCTTCAGCATCAGGTCGAAGAACTCGGGCAGCTTGTCGGAGGGAAGGTCGGTGCTGATCAACGCCGTACCCGCCGCTGCCACTTCGTTGAAACGTGTGAGCACCGTCTGCGGGGTGAACTGCGCGAGAATGGCCGCCTGCAGTTCCCGCTGACGCTTCATCCGATCCCAGTCGCTGGTGGTGTACCGCGAGCGGGCGTACCACTGCGCCGTGTCGCCATCCATGCGCTGCTTGCCGGGCTCGATCCACCCGATGGCCCACTCGTTCACATCGCTGCCCGTCCACCCCTCGGGCGGACCGCCCTTGGGCAGGCGCTCCGTGACGTTGATCTCGACCCCACCCAGCGCGTCGACGAGCTCAGCGAACCCGTGCATGTCGACGAACACGTAGTACGGGATCTCGATCCCGAGGACTCCCTCTGCGGCGTCCTTGGTGGCCTCGATGCCCGGTTCCGAGCCGTTGGCGACGGCGTCGGGGTAGAGCCCCTTGCCGCCGTCCTCCCGGCAGACCTCAGCGGCGTTGCGTACGTGGTTCATCCACCCGTTCCAACCGCAGGTCGAGGAGCCATGCCCCTCGAAACCGTCGGGATACAGCTCCTGCATCGGGCTGCCGTCGCTGAACGGTGCGTTCGGGAGTTCTCGCGGGATGCCGGTGATCGTCACGGCACCGGTGTCGGCATTCACCGAGACCACAGAGATGCTGTCGAAGCGCATCGAGTCACGGCCGTCGCCGCTGTCCGCTCCGAGGAGGAGGATATTGTAATAGCCGTCGCTGGGCGCGACGCTGGGGCCGCTCTGACCGAAGATCGATCCGATGGTGTTGCGGACGGACCCCACGGCCGTGGCCGCATAAGCTGCCCCGCCGCCCACGAGTCCCAGGAGGACCAGCGCGACGACCGGGATGGCGAGCCGGGACAGGGTGGGCAGCTTGACGAGCCTCACCATGCGCAACGTGTCGAACGTCAGCACCGCCCAGAGCACGACGTAGCCGACGAGCAGCGCCTGCACGAGTGTCAGGACCACGGTGGAGAAGAATCCCCCACCGATCGTGAGCCACAGCAGGACGGGACGGGCGAACAGGGCGAGCGCCACCGTGGCGATCGCGAGGAACCAGGCGAGCAGGGTGGCGCCGAGCCCGAATCGACCGAGTCGCCGATTGCCCGCGACGACCTGCGCCGAGCCCGGCACCAGGAGGTTCATCACGAGCAGCCACCAGCCGCGCTTGGTCATCACGCCGGGGTCGGCGGAGTCCGGGTGCCGTAGCGGCCGGGTCTCGATGAGCGGGCGCTGTGATGCGCGCGGAGGCGCAAGGGTCACAGCGAGCCCTTCAACCGTTCGTTCTTCTCCTCGACCTGCGCCTCGAGGTCGCGGGCATACTGCTCGACGCGATCCGCGAGCGCGACATCCGAGGTCCCGAGGATGCGTGCGGCGAGCAGACCGGCGTTGCGGGCTCCGCCGATGGACACCGTCGCCACCGGGATGCCTGCGGGCATCTGCACGATGGACAGGAGCGAGTCCATGCCGTCGAGGAAGGCGAGCGGCACCGGCACTCCCACCACGGGTAGCGGCGTCATCGAAGCGAGCATCCCGGGAAGGTGAGCAGCTCCCCCGGCACCGGCGATGATGACGCGGATGCCGCGGGAGCGTGCGTCGCGCGCGTACGACATGAGCTTGTCGGGGGTCCGGTGCGCCGACACCACCTCGACCTCGTGCGGTACTCCGAAGTCCGTGAGGGCCTGAGATGCGTCGCTCATCACGCGCCAGTCGGAGTCGGATCCCATCACGACGCCGACGAGAGGTGCGGCGGAGGAGTGCAGTGGCTCAGTCACCAGATCAGGGTACGGTCTGGTGCTGTGAGATTCCCCGAACGGCACACCTCTGATCCCGCATGTTTCCGGGAGTCGGCCCTGCCGGTCGCTGATCAATCGAAGTGGGCGGCGACGGCTCGCGCGACGTAGACCGCATCGTCGAGGTCCGCATCAGCGACGTTCACGTGACCGACCTTGCGGCCGGGCCTCGGAGCCTTCCCGTACGTGTGGATCTTCGCCTGCGGGTGCTCAGCCATCGCCGCACCGAACCGCTCCTCGATGGTGCCCTCAGCCGGTCCCCCGAGGATGTTCACCATGACGGACCAGGGCGCCCGCGGTGCAGTGCTGCCGAGCGGAAGGTCGGCGACTGCGCGCAGGTGCTGTTCGAACTGGCCGGTGACGGCACCGTCCTGGCTCCAGTGCCCGCTGTTGTGCGGACGCATCGCGAGCTCGTTCACGAGGATTCGCTCGTCCTCGGTCTCGAACAGTTCTACCGCGAGCATCCCGGTCACCCCCAGCCCCTCGGCGATGGCGCGGCCGATCCCCTCGGCGACCTCCGCGAGTCGTTCCGTCGCAGCGGGAGCCGGAGCGATGACCTCGGCGCACACGCCATCACGCTGCACCGTCTCGACCACCGGATACGCGACCATCTCGCCACCGGCGCGACGCGCGACCTGCTGCGCGAGCTCACGCACGAACGGGACGAGTTCCTCGACGAGGAGCGCGTCACCTTCGGCGAGCGCCACCAGCCAGTCCTGCGCCTCCGCGGCCGCACGCACGACGCGCACACCCTTGCCGTCGTACCCGCCGCGTGGCGTCTTCACTACACCGGCGCCTCCGTGCTCGTCCAAGAAGGCTTGGAGTTCGGGCTCCGTGCGCACCACAGCCCATTCGGGCTGAGGCACTCCGAGTTCCGCGAGGCGCCTGCGCATCACGATCTTGTCCTGGGCGTACTGCAGCGCGTCTGGTCCGGGGTGGACGACCACACCGCCGTCGACCAGCTGACGAAGGACATCCTGCGGAACGTGCTCGTGGTCGAAGGTGACGACGTCGACATCGGCCGCGAATGCGCGCACGGTCTCCAGATCGCGATAGTCGCCGACGGCCGTGGCCGCGAGCCCGGCGGACATCCCCTCATCCTCGGCGAGCACTCGCAGATCGAGTCCGAGCTCGACCGCCGGAGCGATCATCATCCGTGCCAGCTGTCCTCCGCCGATCACGCCCACACGCAGCGCCATGTGCCGCCTCCATTCGTCCTTCCCATTCTCGCTCACCGATCATGGCGCGCACGACAGGTTGCGGATATGGCGGCGCGATGGTGCAGCTCTACTGTGCACCTGTACGGTGCACCCGCCGCGGTCGACTCGCGGTTCAGTCGCCGACGGCCTGTGCGTCGCGATGGGCGAGGATCTGCCCGACCTCGATCTGATCTGCGAGCGTCTCGTGCACGAGGGTCACGTTGGGGACGTTGGGCAGTCGGAGGGGAGCATCGACACCGTTCGAGAGGATGATGGTTCCCGAGCCCCACAGGCGCTGCAGCGGACCGCGACGCACGGCGATGGTGTAGCCGCGCGCATGAGACATCTCATGACGACTCCGGGCTCCGAGCCCCTGACGAGCGATGACCCGTCTGGTGGTGACCGTGGTGGTCCGGGAGTACCAGATGATGAACGGCAGCACGACGGCGAAGAGCACCAACGCCCCGGCGGCGGCGAGGAGCATCCAGTCCTCGAAGCCCTCCGGCAGGTTGCCGAAGAAGTAGCCCGTGGCCCCGAACGCCGCGATGAGCACGACGGCAGACCAGAACAGACGCCGCGCGTGGCTCCGGAAGCGCGCGATCAGCAACTCCTCCGAAGGCGTTCCGGGCGGCGGCATCAGAGGCCGTCCACCGAGCGTCACAGGCTGGGTCACCCCACCATTGTGCCTGTGATCTGCGACAAAGCCGTCTGTGCGACGGCGTGTCAGCTTCCGGCAGGCCGCACGTGCACGACGTCACCGGCCGAGACAGCATGTTCCCGGCCGTCCGACACGACGAGAAGACGGCCTTCCGCGTCGATCGACGACGCCACGCCCTCCAGTACCGCTCCGGCAGGCATCGACACCCGCACCGCCTGTCCGATGGTCGCGCACAGCGCCGAGACGACACCGTGCAGACCGCTCGCGACCGCGTCCTCCGAAGCGGTGAGCGCGACCAGATGGCGGTCGAGCGTCTCCAGGTACACCGACAGCAGCAGGTCCTCGTCCACGGCAGCGCCCAGCGCGGCGAACGACGTCGCGGTGGGCAGAGGAAGCTGCTCGCGTGTCATCTCCGTGTTGACCCCGGCACCCACCACCACCGCGTCCGCGGTCGCCTCCGCGAGGATGCCGCAGATCTTGTGCGCGTCGACGAGCACATCGTTCGGCCACTTCATGGAGACGTCGTGACCGGGAAGCTGCGCGTCGATCGCCTTCACCATCGCGGCGCCGGCGGCGAGTGGAATCCACCCGCGTGCCGTGGGCTCCGCCGGCAGTGTCCGCAACAGCACCGAGACGGCGAGCGCCGAGCCGGCTGGAGCGACCCAGGTGCGGTCGAGACGGCCACGTCCGGCACGCTGATCGCGGGTCACCAGAGTCGCCAGGTGCGGCCACCCCTCGACCTCAGCAGCGTGCGCCCGCAGGTCGGCGTTCGTGGAACCGGTGTGATCCACCTGCACGAAGCGGGGCACGATCGCGCTCGACAGCGGGAACCGCATGCTCAGGCGTCCTCGTCTTCGGCTTCTTCGTCGTCATCGTCCTCGTCGTCACGGACGCTCCCGACCTCGCGGGAATGCCAGTGCTCCCACTCCTGCATCAGGCGTTCGACAGCGGCATGGAACTTCGCCGTCGCCACCCCCTGCGTGGTGTCGCCGAAGTAGTGCTGCACCCACATCCGGAGTCGGGCGATCGCCGCCTCGTCGGCCCGGACCCTCTCGACCTCCGCCACGATATCGTCGGCGCCCTCGACGGTGAGCCACTCGCAGTCCGACAGGTAGCCCTGCGTGTCAATCGACGCCTGCTCGTCGGCCGGCCGGGTGATCATGAGGGGCTTCCCCGCCGCGAGCCTGTCGTAGACCATGGCGGAGATGTCGACGATCGCGACATCGGCGGCCGTGAGCTGCCAGCCGAGTTCGGGGGCCGCGTCGTAGACGTGATGAGCGGTAGCGTCGGCGGCGTTCGCAGCCTCGATGGCCGCCACGATGCGCCGATGCGCCGCACCGTACTCCTCGTCGACCACCCCGCTGCGCGGGTGGGGACGGTAGATCACGCGGTGCGCGCCGGTCGCCAGCAATCGGTTCACGAGGCTCTCGCCGTGCGAGGCGATGGAGCCGTAGTGGGCACTGGGACGATCGCCCTCCCACGTGGGGGCGTATAGCACGACGGTGCGCTCGTCCGGCGTGTACGGAAGGGTCCCGGAGTAGTGATCCGCCTGCGGACGGCCGATCTCGATCGTGCGCCGGTCGACGTCGTAATCCCACAGTGTGCGTGAGAGCCGATCCCGCGCAGCCTGACCGGCGACGAAGGCATAGTCGTACGCCTTGTACTGGTTCGTCGTCATGTACATCTTGTCGGACTCGCCGTGATTGATGAAGACGTGCCAGCGCCGTCCGTAGCGGAACATCTGGAAGTTGCGGGTGTTCTGGTTCACGTAGAGCACGACACGGATGTCCTGCGTCGCGATGAAGCGCTCCAGATCACGCACTGTCGGCACGAACGCCACCGGTGGCGAGTCCTCCTCGAGCAGCTTCTCGGCCCCGGTCGCCTGCCGGGAGAGCACCACGACGGGCCAGCGCTTCGAGAGCTCGATGAGCGGGCGGTACCACTGGCGCATCTGGTACATGTTCACGGCGCCGTCGGCGAAGTAGACCGCGACCTTGAAGTGACCGGCGGGAAGCGGTTCCTGCTCCGCGAGGTGCCGCCGCACGCGCTGCACCGCCGAGCGTGACGCGAGCGCCCGCTTCAGCAGACGGTATGCCTTCTTCGCGTCAGACAGTGCACCCATCCCTCCAGGATAGTTCGTCCTGATCGTGCCCACCGGCGTAGGTCGCCGCGTCCAGCTGACCGAGGAGCGCCGTTCCCGCGCCCCTCAGGGAACGTCCGTCGGCGCCGTGCCATGATCGTCATGTGTCCGCATCCGAATTCCCCGCTCCCCCTTCCGGGGTGTCCTTCGTGATGCCGGTGCTCAACGAGCGCGCCTACCTCGAGCATGCGATCGCCTCGGTGCTCGCGCAGGACGTCGATGCGCCGACGGAGCTGGTGCTCGCGCTGGGACCGTCGACGGACGGCACCACAGAGCTCGCACGCCGACTCGCCGAAGCAGATGACCGGATCCGGTTGGTCGAAAACCCCGCCGCGCACATCCCGGTGGGCCTGAACGCCGCCATCCTCGCGAGTCGCTATGACACGATCGTGCGCGTCGACGCGCACTCCGAGCTCTCCCCCGGCTACGCCGCCCGCGCGATGGAGACCCTGGAGCGGACCGGGTCGGCGAATGTCGGCGGGGTGATGCACGCCGAAGGGCGCACCCCGTTCCAGAAGGCGGTCGCGCGGCTCTACAACTCCCCGGTCGGACTCGGCGGCGGCGCCTACCACGGGAGCGCGCACGAAGGTGAGGCGCAGTCGGCCTACCTCGGTGTGATGCGACGCGAGGTGCTCGACGAGGTCGGCCTGTTCGACGAGTCGATCCGACGAGGCGAGGACTGGGAACTCAACCTGAGGATCCGTCAGGCCGGACACCGCGTGTGGTTCGACCCCGCCCTCTCTGTGACCTACTGGCCACGGGAGAGCTGGCTGCGCCTGGCTCGACAGTTCCGGGCGACAGGCGCCTGGAGGGGTGAGCTCGTACGCCGATTCGGCAGGAGCAACGGAATCCGCTACTTCGCTCCCCCGGCGCTGGTCGTGGTCATCGCTCTCGCGGTCGTCCTCGCTGTGCTGCAGGTGACGGGGGTGCTCGCCGGAGCAGCCTCCCTCGTCGCGTCGATCCTCGTCTACGGACCGCTCGCGCTGTACCTTCTTCTCGTCCTCGGGGTCGCTCTCGCACCAGGCGGCGGCGGCTTCCGCCAACGACTCTGGACGATCCTGGTGCTCCCGACCATGCACGTCTCGTGGGGACTGGGCTTCCTCGGCGGGGTCCTGCGCGGCGCCCGCGACACCGTGGATGCCTCGCGTCTCGGCACCCGCAACACGCCTCTTCCCTGAGCCGGCGGCAGACACCAGCCCACACCACCGGCGCTATCAGCGCGTGACGAACCCCAGATCGAGGATCCGGTCGACCACGCGCTCGGCGGCGTGACCGTCGTCGCGCGAGTTGAACTGCCTCCGCCAGGCGGCGTACCGCGCCGCGTAGACGGCCTCGTGCCCTGAATCGGCGAGAGCGGCGGTGAGCTCCTCCTGCGTGCGCACGAGCGGCCCTGGTGCCCTCTCGGCGAGATCGAAGTAGAAGCCCCGCAGCTGTCCGCGGTAGTGATCGATATCGGGAACCAGGAAGTACATGGGCTTGCCGGTCACGCTGAAGTCGAACATGACAGAGGAGTAGTCGGTGATCAGTGCGTCGGCGGCGAGGAGCAGCCGCGCGGTCTCCGGGTACCCGGTCACGTCGATGACACGCGCACCTGCGCGGTCCCGCCCCTGCTCCAGGGTGCGCGAGTGCCCGCGGACGAGGACAACGGCGTCGGCCTCGCGTGCCAGCAGCTCAGCGTCGATGAAGTCCACCATCTCCGCGCGGTCGTCCCGCCACGTCGGCGCGTAGAGGAGCACACGCTCATCCGCCCCGATACCCAACGATGCGCGGACCGCGACGGGATCCCCCGTGGTGAGCGCGTCGTTCCGCGGGTAGCCCTCCACCCAGATCGGGCGTCCGAAGAAGGCGTAGGCCTTGCGGAGGATGCGTTCGGAATAGGTGTTCTGCGCCAGCAGGACGTCCCAACGCCGTGACTCCTTCACGACGGCGGCCATGCGCCGCGGGTCGAAGCCGGGGCGGTGCAGGGCCAGTCGCTTGAGCGGCGTGCCGTGCCATGTCTGGAGCACCTTCTGTCCCGGCTTGCGTGCGAAACGTCGGCGCAGCCAGTCGTTCACCACGAGCAGCCGCGCCGCCCCGCGAGCGTGCCACCACTGCGGACTGCCCTCGACGACGGCGATCGCTCCTTCCGGGACCTCGACGGAGAGGTCGACGACGCTCCAGTACCGGCGCACCTCTGGAGCACGCGCCGCGAGTTCGCGATCGATGGCTCGCGGGTTGCAGCCGACGCTGCGGCCGTAGAAGCTCTCGAAGAACACCGCGTTCTCGGTTCCGCCCGCCTGCGCGACGTAACGCTCCTCCAGGGTCGAGCGGCCTTCCGCGGTCTCGTAGACCGGGTCGATCGGAGCGGCGATGCGGACTGTGCCTGCGTTCACGGCGACGCGGACCCCGGTGAGCACCGTGGACGGCAGCTGCAGCTCATCCAGATCGACGCCGGGGATGCGCAGCTCGTATGCTCCGGTCGGCAGCGGGAGGGACGGGCCGCCCCACCGCGACGCCTGCAGAGGGAAGGTCGCCTTCCAGGTTCTCCCTCCGCCGGTGAGGCGGGCATCGACCTGCGCTCGCGGACCCACCAGCTCTGCCGCTTCCGGTCGCTGACCGGTCCCTTCGATGATCAGGGCCTCCGCCGCGTCATCGATGCGGGCCGTTGTCATACTGCTCCCTTCGGCGCGGGTATCCCCCGCGCGCGGATGACCTGGTACACACGCTCGGTGTTCCGTCCGTCCCGATATGCATGCATCTCCGCGCTGAGCGTAGCGGAACGCTCGGACGCCGCGTCACGCACGGCATCATCGCCGAGGAGCGCGTCGAGCTGCATCAGCAACTGCGTCCAGTCGGAGGCCGCATCGGGCCCCGCGACGTCCTCGAACCGGCCGTAGAACCCGCGGGTGCGGCCGTACTCCTCCGCATCAGGAGCCAGGAAGAGCACGGGCATCCGCAGCAGACCGACGTCGTACGCGAGCGAGGAGTAGTCGGTGATGAGCACGTCGACCGCGGGAAGCACGGGGGTCGCGTCCGCCAGCAGAGAGGAGCCGAGCGCGCGCACCCGCCTGCTCGGAAGCGGCGGCGCATACCCGCCCTCGCCCAGCGGATGGGAGCGCACGAACAACACGGCGTCGTGTTGCTCGAGCACACGCAGGATGCGGATCCACTCCTCGCCGGTGGGGACCGCGGGGTCGGCGGCGCCGTCGCGCCAGGTCGGCGCGTACAGGATGGTGCGCGAGGTCTCGGAGACGTCGCCCGCGACTCGGCGGAGCAGGGCGGACGCGCGCGATCTCGCCTCATCCGCCGGTCCGGAGGAGAGCACGTCGACGCGAGGCTCCCCCGTGACGACGACGCGCTCGTCGCCGAGGCCGAACGCCGACTCCAGGCGCCCTCTCGCGCGATGCGAGGCCGCAGGGAGCACGCGGATGCGCTGGGCGGCCGCACGGTACAGGACACCGACCGCACGACTCAGCAGCGCCGCTCCGGGGACGGCGGGGACCTCCGTCGTCGCCCGGGAGTCCAGCCCGATCCGCTTCAACGGGATCCCGTGCCAGAGCTGGACGACGAACCCGCCCCCGTTCGCGTAGCGGTTCACGTCGCCCAGTCCGTGGGTCACGACGAGCACGCCCGCCCGCGCTGTCGCCCACCAGCCTCGCAACCCGCTCTTGCGGACGAAGCGGATGCCGAGTGCGGCAGCGTCGTGGTCCTCGCGCTCCGACGACGTGAGCCATACCGTGTCGTGGCCGAGCCGCGCTGCGTGGCGCTGCAGCGCGAGAGCGCCGTCACCGACCCCGGCTCCACAGCCGAAGACCCAGCGCCGTCCACGCGGCAGCACGAGCGTGCCGATGCGTCCGACGGCATACAGCGGGATCCGGAGCAGCTTGGCCGCATTGCCGGTGCCGAAAGAGAAGGACGCCACTCCGCGAGCCTATCGCGGGGTGGCGTCCTTCTCTGTGTGTGAGGCGTACTCAGCCGGCGAGTTCGCCGAGCGTCACGTCGACGTCGTAGTCCTTGCCTCCGCGCACGTACGTGACCTTGGCATCGCTGCCGGCCGCAGCCGCACGGACCTGGGCGGTGAGATCGCTCGCACTGGTGATGGGGACACCGTTGAACTCGGTGACCACGTCACCCTCCTTGATGCCGGCGGCCGCCGCTGCGCCGCCCTCGTTCGCCTTGGCGATGTAGGCCCCGGAGACGGTCGCTCCCTGCACGCTCGAGGCGTCCTGCACGGAGGCGCCCAGCAGACCGTGCGTCGCGACCCCGTCGGCGATGATCTCGTCCGAGACGCGCTTGGCGATGTTCGACGGGATGGCGAAGCCGATGCCGATCGAGCCCGACTCCTCGGAGCTTCCCGAACTCGCGATCGCCACGTTGATGCCGATCAGCTCGCCCTTGCTGTTCACCAGAGCACCACCGGAGTTGCCGTGGTTGATCGCCGCGTCCGTCTGGATCACCGCGATCGAGATGGAGTCGGAGGTCTGCGGCGTGCCGCTGCCCGGGATGTCGAACTGGAACGGTCCCTGTCCCTGCCCCTGATCGGGCGTCTGCTGCTGATCCGGCGCATCCTGCGACGAGGAGTCGGGCAGCGCGGAGGAGGCGATCTGGATGCTCCGGTTCAGGGCGCTCACGATGCCGGTCGTGACGGAGTTCGCCAGTCCCAGCGGCGCGCCCAGCGCGACGGCCGTGTCTCCGACGTTGAGCTTCGAGGAGTCGGCGAACTCCATCGGGGTGAGCCCCTTGGCATCCTTCAGCTTGATCACGGCAAGGTCGTAGATCGGGTCGGTCCCGACCACGGTCGCCTCGAAGATGCGCCCGTCCGACGTCGTCACGCGGATCGTCGGATCGGCGACCGCGCCGCCCAGCGTCACGACGTGCGTGTTGGTGAGCACGTATCCGTCGTCGCTGATGATGACGCCGGACCCGCTGCCCGCCTGGTCGGAGCCGGCGACCTCGATGGTCACGACGGAGGGAAGGGCTGCCGTGGCGACGGCGGTCGTCTCGTTGACGGATCCGGGGTTGTTCACCGTCACGGTCTGCGGCCCTGTGGCCGTGCCCGACGACGGGCGGTCCTGGATGCCGTTGAGCAGCGCCCCTCCGCCGAACCCGGCGACTCCGCCGACCAGGGCTGCGGCCACGATGAAGGCGGCGAACTTCGCGCCGCCACGAGGCTTCTGCTCCTTGGTCTTCGTCCCGTCGCCGTGGGCGCCGTACGGAGCGCCGTCGCCGAGAGGCTGGGTGGGCTGCGTGTGCGCGGTCGCGGTGGGGATGCCGAACGCGGCTCCCTGCGCAGTGGCCGTTCCCGGTGCGCCGGCGGCCGGTGCCGCGTAGCCGTGCGGAACCGGGGCGATCACGGGCGCGGCCGGGGCCTGCGAAGTGAAGGACGACGGCATCTCGTGGCCCTGTGTCGGCGCGGCAGCGGCCGGAGCGACAGGCGCCGACGGCACGGATGGCGTCGCGACGGAGGGCGCGGTCGAGTCAGCGGCGGCGTTCGTCGCCGGCTGTGCGGCGACCTCTGCGGCCTCGGTGGACGGCACGGCGTCGTTCGACGCGGGTACCGACTGGTCCTGGGGGTTGTCTTCGTTCATGGTGTGTGCTCCTTCGACGACCATTTCAGAATGACGCCTGTATCTGTGCGTTCCTTATGTCGAGGATGAGTTTCAGCTATGGCCTTAGCCTGTTCTTCATGAGTGTCATTCCCGGCGCATGGCGACGCACGGCAGCGGGTGCAGGTCTGCTCGCTGCGGACGGAACCGTCGCGCCCACCATCTTCGCAGAGATGTCGGCGGCAGCGGCCAGAACCGGTGCCATCAATCTCGGGCAGGGCTTCCCCGACGAGGACGGTCCCGCCGAGGTTCTGGAGGCCGCACGAGCGGCCATCGCGAGCGGAGCGAATCAGTATCCGCCCGGTCGCGGCATCCCCGATCTCCTCGAAGCCATCAGCGCGCATCAGCAGCGCTTCTACGGGCTCTCGGTCGATCCGGCCACCGAGGTGATCGTGACCGCAGGGGCGACCGAGGCTCTCACCGCGACCCTCCTGGCGCTCATCGACGGCCCCGAGGACGAGGTGGTCGTGTTCGAGCCCTACTACGACTCGTACGCGGCCGCCGTGGCCCTCGCAGGGGCAGCCCTTCGCACGGTGCCGTTGCGGGCTCCGGACTTCCAGCCCGACCTCGAGCGCCTCGCCGCGACCGTGAACGACCGCACCAGGATCATCCTCGTCAACGACCCGCACAACCCGACGGGCGCGGTCTTCGGGCGCGATGTGCTCGAGGAGGTGGTGCGCCTGGCGGAGAAGCACGATGCGATCATCGTCACAGACGAGGTGTACGAGCATCTGGCGTTCCATGCCCCGCACACGCCGATCGCCACCCTTCCCGGAGCCGCCGACCGCACGCTCACGATCTCGTCCGCCGGGAAGACCTTCTCCGCGACGGGATGGAAGATCGGGTGGGTGCACGGGCCTTCCGCCCTGATCACCGCAGTACTGACCGTGAAGCAGTATCTGACGTATGTGAACGGCTCGCCCTTCCAGCCCGCCGTCGCGGTGGGGTTGCGGATGGACGACGCGTACTTCGCCGACTCCGCAGCGTTGCTTGCACGCAAACACGGGATCCTCGGCGATGGTCTGCGCGCGGCGGGCTTCACCGTGCACGCCCCGCAGGGCGGCTACTTCACCGTCGCCGACGCGACCGGCCTGGGTGGAGGAGACGCCGCTGCATTCTGCCGGGCCCTGCCGGAGCGCGCCGGTGTCGTGGCGATCCCGCTCACGGCGTTCGTCTCCGCTGCACACAGGAGCGAGTACTCGGGTCTGGTGCGATTCGCCGCCTGCAAGCGCGTCGAGGTGCTCGAGGAGGCGGCGACCCGCCTCGCCGCTCTGTCCGGCCGCTAGGCCCGCACGGGCTCGACGACATACCGTCGTGCCCGCAGCGAGGGGTTGGTCACGCGGACGCGCTCGATCATGTCCCGCTCCACGGCGGCGACCGCGATCCCCGGGCCGGTGCCCACTCCGGCGAGCACGACGCCCTGGGGGTCGACGATCTGCGAGTGCCCGACACCGATAGGCGTCGGATGGTCGGCCGCGAGCACGTACACGGTGTTCTCGATCGCGCGCGCGGCGAGCAGTGTCGTCCAGTGGTGCTCCTTGAGCGGACCTCTCACCCACTCCGCCGGCACGACCAGGACGTCGGCCTCCGCGTCGACGAGAGAGCGGGCGACCTCCGGGAATCGGAGGTCGTAGCAGGTCATGAGCCCGAACCGCAGACCGACCAGGTCGAAGGTGGCCGCGACTCCCACCTCGCCGGGCTCGACCCAATCGGACTCCGTCTGCCCGAACGCGTCGTAGAGGTGCTGCTTGCGGTAGACCGCGAGCACGCCGTCGCCTCGCACCGCCACGACCGTGTTCCGGACCCGCCGCTCGTCGGATGCCCGTTCGGCGAGGCCGGCGACGATCACGACCGCGTACTCCCCCGCCAGCGCCGTCAGCGTCGAGACGAACTCCCCGTCGAGTTCTTCCGCGTTCGCCACCAGGCTCTCGTCCATCGGGTCCACGAAGTAGCTGGAGTACTCCGGGAACACGATCAGCTTCGCGCCGCGCGCAGCCGCAGCTGATGTCAGCTCGGCTATCCGTTCACGATTGTCGGCTCGGGATGCGGTCGGCGCGAACTGGCACACGGCGACGGGGACGGCTGCGGTCTCGGACATGTCTCCATCCTCGCGCATCGACACGCCCGGGGCCCCGTCCGGAGGGCCCCTCGATTAGACCGACCCCGGAATCCGTGATAAGTTTCTTCTTGTGCCGCGGGGTGGAGCAGTTCGGTAGCTCGCCGGGCTCATAACCCGGAGGTCGCAGGTTCAAATCCTGTCCCCGCAACAAGATAGGCCCCGAGATCACTACGATCTCGGGGCCTTCACCTTTTGAATCGCGCACGACTCGACAGATTCGGTCGAGAATATGCAGCCATCGGCTCACGGTCCGGGTGGACAGCAGCGAAGTGCAGCACAGCGAGATCAGCAGGCTCCTCCACTCCGTGATGTTCCCGATCCAACGCATCGTGCCGGGCGAGAGTCATCTTCAAACGATTCTGGCTGAGATAGTCACATGCTTCCGTGAACGCGCGACACGGCGACTCGACGGAACGTTGTATAGCTGCTGGCCGACCTCAGGCGGTGCGCCCGTCGCGGGTCTGGGGTCCCCTGAGCGGCGGACGCACCTTGCGAGAACAGGGTTTGCAAACAGCGGAAGGGCCCTCACGAGGAGAGCTCCATCGCACTGCTAGTAAGAGCCCCGCCGACCAGAACGACGCCTCCAAACTCCCCAGAAGTTCGGGCCGCGCTCTAGTCCGAACCGTACACCCGCGATACCCCCGCTACACCCCCGTGATCAACGCCTTCCAACTACTGCAGGGGACTTGGGTGGCACCGTAGCGTGTGCCTGCAGTGCGAGACCCTTCGAGGTGGCACCTCGGGGTGGCCGGAGAAACGTACCTGTGAGCGCGTACAGCTTGAGAGCGTACCGTCGGCAAATGAGTACACAACTGAAGAACGATCCCCACTCGGGCTGGGGACGGTGCTCGTCGGATCTCTGCCGGCGAAGCTGATGACCGACGAAGCGCCCGACCGTTACACCGTGGAAGCGGTGTTCACCCGCCAGGCAGATCGCGACGAAGTCACCGCGATCCATGACGGCACCACCCGCGATTACTTGTCGACGAAGGGGTATCCCACCGTCGAGTTGCACGTCTCGGATCGACGCCTCGAGATTTACAACACGAACCTGGAAGAGCTCCGTGACGGCCTCGCACAGGTCATCGCCGAACACCTGTCGGACATGACTGCAACGATTCGCGCCGAGCGCGAGGTCGCGTCCGCGAGGCTCAACGATGCATCCGAGCGGGAGCAGGCACGCGCTGCCGCCGTTGCGGCGTTGGCGGAGTCGGTCACTTTCTCCTCCAGCACCCCGAACACGGATGGCGATACCTCAGCGCGTGCAGATGATTGGATCAGCGAGGGCGGCGCCGCCCGCAGCTAGCGGACACATCCGCCTGGAGGTCATCATGACTACCGTCCGCAGCACATATCTCCGCGACCGTTCGGACGCGGGACAACGGGTCGCGAGCCCGTTTACAGATCTCGCACAGCAAGTCCGGGACCGAGGTCTCCTACGACGCCGCTATGGGTACTACTGGACGAAGCTGATCGCAGCTCCGGTGGTCGTCGCGGCGTGCCTCGCAGCGTTTGTGTGGATCGGTGAGTCGTGGTGGCAGCTGGTCACCGCGGCGGCACTGGCGGTCGTGTTCACTCAGATCGCGTTCTTGGGGCATGATGCCGCGCACCGGCAGATCTTCTCTTCAGGGAAGTGGAACGATTGGGTGAGCATCGTCCTCGGGGACCTGCTCGTGGGCATGAGCTACGGGTGGTGGCAGCACAAACACACTCGCCACCACGCCAACCCGAACAAGCTCGATGCTGATCCGGATATCGAACTGCCCGTGATCGCCGTCACGCCGGAGACTACGGCGAGGCACCGCAGTCCCGTGTTGCGATGGTTGCGCGGGCATCAAGGCCTGCTCTTCTTTCCGATCCTGCTGCTTGAGGGGCTGTCGTTGCATGCGTCGGGCGTTCGGCGCGTTCTCTCGGCTGGCAAGCTTCCGCGGCGGTGGGCGGAGATCCTCTTCCTGACAGTCCGGATCGGAGGGTACTTGCTGCTGGTGTTCGTGGTGCTCTCCCCAGGGATAGCGTTCGTGTTCCTTGCTGTCCAGCTGGGGTTGTTCGGGTTCTACATGGGCATCTCGTTCGCGCCGAACCACAAGGGCATGCCCATCGTGCCGCGCGACATGAAACTGGACTTCCTCCGCCGCCAAGTGATGATGAGCCGCAACGTTCACGGAAGCCGTGCCCTAGACGTGCTCATGGGGGGCCTGAACTATCAGATCGAACACCACCTCTTTCCCTCGATGCCGCGCCCGCATCTGCGTCGCGCGGCCCCCATCGTCGCCGCGTACTGTCACGACAACGGGGTGCCGTACGCTCAGGTCGGACTGCTCACGTCCTACAGAATCGTGGTCCGCTACATCAACCGTGTCGGACTAGGAGAACGCGACGTCTTCACCTGCCCGCTCATCCAGACGCGGACTGCCATCGGCGCGTAGACCACATCATCGACGCCATCGACAACAGCGGCCTCGCGCTCCCGGGGAGGTTTTGAATGGCGAAGTATCGATATCAGGCCGTGCGTGCGCTCCAGCCATCCCCGGAACACCGGACAACTGAAGATATGTTCAGGTCCAGTCGAATCGTGCGCCAGTATGAGTTAGGTCCTAGCCAAGCGCGTTCCGCGCGTCTGAGAAGATCGACGGATGCGGAACCTGTCCACATTACCAACGCTGAGCGCCATGTCTGGGGCGAGGTGTCTGATGGGTGGCGGCTGCTCGATAGCCCGCAGTTCTCCGTGATCGAGGCGCGAGTGCCGACAGAGGGCCCAGGGGACGCCGCTGACGCGCGAGGGCGAAAGCTCGACACATTCGCTCGACAGAAATCGGACGCTATGCCTGATTCGCGGTGATTTGCGCTGATTGGATGACCCCACGGAGAGACCCGGTCAGCCAAAGATTGCGCAAACCAGCACAAGCTTTGTAGTAGGGGCGCCTGGCTCCCGGAGGTCGCAGGTCCAAATCCTGGCCCCGCAACAAACGACAGCCCCTCTGACTCGGAGAAATCCAGTTCAGAGAGCCTTTCGCTTTCTCTGTTCATCCTGAACCGCATCAGCCGCAGCGGGCAGCGAGTCAGAGGAGTTCGGCCACCAGGCGCTCGATCCGGGTGCGGATGTCGTCGCGGATGGGACGGACCGCTTCGATGCCCTGCCCTGCGGGGTCATCGAGCTTCCAGTCCTCGTAGCGCTTCCCTGGGAAGAGGGGGCAGGCATCTCCGCATCCCATCGTGATCACGACGTCCGACGCCTGGACGGCTTCGGTGGTGAGCACCTTCGGCGCCTCCGCCGCGATGTCGATACCGAGCTCGGCCATGGCGTCCACCGCGATCGGATTGATCTGATCGGCCGGTATGGACCCGGCGGGGGTCGAGACACGAATGGGCGCCCCGAGGGACGCCCATTCGAATCGTTGCCGCAGGTCAGTTGCCCGCGGAGTCCAGCTCGATCAGCTTCTGGACCGCGGCAGTGAGGCGCTCGTCGGCCTCGGCGAACTTCGCGAGGTCACCCGCCTTGAGCGCGGTCTCGCGGTCGACCAGGGCCGCCTGAGCGGCCGCCAGTGCGTCCGCTTGGGCGTCCGTGGGCTGCGAGGGCTCCGTGGGGACCTCTCCGGTGTCCGGGACCTCGGCGTTCGGATCCGGCTCCACCGTGTCGTCACCGCCGGTCGCACCGGAATCACCGCCGAACAGCGTGTCGAGCGCTTCCGTGAGCGTGTTCTCGAACGCGACGCGATCACCGAACGCCACGAGCACCTTCTGCAGTCGCGGCAGCTGGGTTCCCTCGGACGACTGTACGTAGACGGGCTGCACGTAGAGCAGACCGCCACCGACGGGCAGCGTCAACAGGTTTCCGTAGATGACCTCGGACTCCCCCTGCTGGAGCAGGTTGAGCTGGGGGACCACCGACGTGTCGGAGTTGTACGTGTTCTGCACCTGGCCGGGACCGGGGACCGTGGTGTCGGTGTCGATCTCGAGCATGCGCAGCTGGCCGTAGCCGTCCGCCTTCACGCCCTTCTCCGACCCCGCATCGGAATCCACCGCGAGGTAGCCCATGAGCACGTCACGGCTTCCTCCCGCGCCCTGCGAGTTCGGGATGAACGTGGAGAACATCGAGAATCTCGGGGCGTCCTGACCCGGCATCTGCATGGTCAGGTAGTACGGCGGCTGCAACATCGACTCGCTGCGCGGATCGTTCGGCGTCTGCCAGCGGTTGTCCTGCTGAGCGAACGATCCGGCCTTGTCGACGTGGTAGACGCCGAGGATGTCGCGCTGCACCTTGAACAGGTCGGTCGGGTAGCGCACGTGACTCATGAGCTCACCGGACATCTCGCTGATCGGCTTCAGCGTCGACGGGTAGACCTTCTGCCAGGTCTTCAGCACCGGGTCCTCGTCGTCCCACGCGTACAGCGTCACCGAACCGTCATACGCGTCCACGGTCGCCTTGACCGAGTTGCGGATGTAGTTGATGTCGTCGATGGCGAGCGTCGGCGACGGGATGTTGGAGTCGGCGATCGCGTCCGACAGGCTCACGCTCGTCGAGTACGGGTAGGTCTGGCTGGTCGTGTAGCCGTCGACGATCCAGACGATACGGCCGTCCACCACGCTCGGGTACGGGTCGCTGTCGAGCTCGAGGTACGGCGCGACCTTCTGGACGCGCGTCTTGGGGTCGCGGTCGTAGAGGATCTGCGAGTCCTCGTTGACGAGGTTCGAGAACAGGATCTGCTCGGACTGGAACTTCAGCGCGTAGAGCAGCTTCGTGAAGGTGTCGCCGATCTTCGGACCGCCGTCGCCCTCGAACGTGGTCTTCGTCTCGCTCGAGCCGTCCTTGCCGCGCGGGTAGTCGATCTCCGCGGGCTCGGAGCCCTTGGGGGCGCCGACGATCGAGTACTCGGGCGAGTTCTCGCCGAAGTACACACGCGGTTCGAAGTTCTCGCGGTCGGACAGGAAGCCCGAGGTCGGGATGCCGCGCTCGAGGAACACGGGCTCGCCGTCGGTGGTGCGCTGGTTGCCCGCGGCGGCCACGAGACCGTAGCCGTGCGTGTACACCGCGACACGGTTGTTCCAGTTGTCGCCGTCGCCGAGGCCCGACATGTCGAGGTCGCGCACAGACACCACGGTGTCCTGCATCTTGCCGTCGATCTCGTAGCGGTCCACGTCCATCGTGGTCTGGAACTGGTAATAGCCGCGGTACTGCTCGAGCTGACGCACCGTCGGCGGGATCACCTTCGGGTCCATGATGCGCGTCGAAGCGGTGGTCTCGGCGTCTGCGCGCAGCTGGCCGGCCTCGGCGTCCGTCTTGGCGGCGAACGGCGTGGTCTCGAGGTCTGCCACCCCGTACGCCTCCTTGGTGCCGTCGATGTTCCGCTGGTAGTACTCGGCCTGGTAGGCGTTCTGGTTCGGCTTCACCTGGAACGTGGTGACGACCCAGGGGTAACCGATGCCCACGACGAGCGATGCCACGATCAGCAGGGCGGTCGCCGCCAGCGGGAAGCGCCAGCGCCCGATGACGGCGGTGACGAAGAAGAGTATCGCCACGACGGCGGCGATGATGGCGAGGATCGCGAGACCGGGGATCGTCGCGTTGACGCCCGTGTAGGCCGCACCGGTGATGCGGTCGTCGGGCTCGACGAGGGTCTTGTACTGGTCGAGCCAGAGGCTGGCGGCCTGCACGAGCAGGTAGAGGCCGGCGATCACCGCGAGCTGGATGCGGGCGGGCTTCGAGATGCGCAGCTCGCCCTGGCCGATGCGCACAGAGCCGTACAGGTACGACACCAGCGCGGTCACCAGCAGCGAGAGCAGGAGCACCGCGGAGACGAACGCGAGCAGGATCGAGTAGAACGGCATCGCGAACATGTAGAAGCCGGTGTCGATGCCGAACTGGGGGTCGACGTCGGACGTCGCCACACCGTTGGCCCAGAGCCAGACCGTCTTCCACTGCCCGGCGGCAGCGAAACCGGCGAAGAGACCGAAGAAGATCGGCATGCCCCACATCGCCAGGCGACGGAGCGGTTCGATGACCTCCTGGTAGCGATCCAGCTGCGAACTGAGCCGGACGTACACGGGACGGAGCCGGTAGGCGAGCTGGATGACGACGAACAGCGGCACGGCCATCCCGAGGAAGCCGACCACGAACATCACCGCCGTGGCGATCCACTGCGTCGTGAGGACGCCGGTGAAGCCCACCTGGTCGAACCAGAGGAATTCCGTGTAGAGGGAGGCGAACACGAAGAAGACCGCGATCAGTGCGGCGATGATCACCAGTGAGATGCCGAGGATACGTCGGGACGTTCGAGGCGTGGCCGGATTCGGAGCTGAGGGCGAGGAGGTCACCCCTCCATCCTAGGCATCGCTCACTGTGGGCAGGCTGTCATCCCGGTCACGGGGCGGTCACGGCGTGGTCGCAGCAGCTTCCGCGCTCACCGGTCGGCGACGTCGCACGTCGGGAGCGCAGCGACGTCTCCGTCGTCGGCGATCACCTGCAGGGCGGCCAGCGACTCGTCGAGGGTCGCGGTGCGGATCACCTGAAGCCCGTCGGGCACATGACCCACGACCTCGTCGCAGTTGTCGGCCGGCGCGAGGAAGTACTCCGCTCCGGCATCTCTGGCGCCGTAGAGCTTCTGCCGGATGCCGCCGATCGGGCCGACGGTGCCGGCCGCATCGATCGTTCCGGTACCGGCGATGTCCTTGCCGCCGTTGAGTTCGCCCTCGGTGAGCGTGTCGATGATGCCGAGTGCGAACATCATCCCGGCGCTCGGCCCGCCGACGTTGTCGAGCTGGATCGTCACGTCGATCTCGAAGTCGTAGTCGGTGCGGAGGGTGATGCCGATGAGCCAGGCGGTCTTGTCCCCCTCGGTGTGCTCCTCCGGGGTGACCTCGACGGTCTGCTCGGCGCCGTCGCGCACCACGGTGAGCTGCACCGGGGCTCCTCCCGCCGCCTGGATCGCCTCTCTCAGCTGGGTGGCCGAGGTGAGGGCCGTGCCGTCGATCGCGGTGATCACGTCGTCGGCTTCCAGGACGCCGTCGGCCGGCGAGTCCGCGACGGCATCGACCACCACGACCTGCGCGCCGGTGTCATAGCCGAGCTCGTTCAGCGCTGCCGCCGTCGCCTCGTGCTGGGAGTCGACCATCAGTGTGGCGTTGCGCTCATCGCGCTGTTCGGTGGTCACGCCCTGGGGGAACACGGAATCGAGCGGGACGACCGCCTTCGACGAGTCCATCCAGGCCAGAGCGAGCTCGAACCAGCTCGGAGTCCGCTCACGGTTGCCGACGACCTGCACCGTGGTCAGATCGAGGGTGCCGGCGGTCTCGAACGTCTCCGCGCCTTCGACGCTGATGAGCGGCACCTGCTCGCCGTCCGCGCCCTTCGCGGTGCCGAGCGTGTCGTACACCGGCCCCGGCCGCTGGATCACATAGGGCGACGGAAGGAAGGTGAGCAGGACCAGCGCGAGGAGCGCGACGATCAGCGCCCAGACTCCGAGTCCGAGCTTCCCAGACCGCGTTCGATCCACTGCATTCCTCCGTCGTTCGCGAGCGGCGTACACCGATCTGCCCGCATCGGGTTCGCGCGCAGAAACCTGTGACTAGCGTAGATGCCACGGCAACAGAACTGCTGAGAGGGCGAGTGACATGGCAGACAACGACCCGACACCCGAGGACTTCCAGGAGTTCCTGCGGAAGATGCTCTCGAACCAGGGCGGCGGGGACATCGACCCCGAAGCGCTCAGGGGCGCGTTCGAGGGGATGGACGGATTCACCCTCGACCCGGCGATGATGCAGACCATCATGTCGCAGCTCCAGGGCGCCTTCGGCGGTGATCCGTGGGAGAACGCCCTGCGCCAGGCCCTGTTCATCGCCAATCGCGACGGGCAGGGAGTGACCGACGGTTCCCGCACCTCGCTCGCCGATTCCTTCGCGCTCGCGAACCTGTGGCTCGGCGAGGCGACGACGATCTCCGAGCTCTCCGAGGCTCCGACGGCGATGACCAGGGGCGAGTGGGTCGAGAAGACGCTCCCGGTGTGGAAGGAGATCGCCGACCCGGTGTCGACGAGCATCGCCGACGCCCTGACCTCGGCGTTGGACACGCAGGTGCCCGAGGACATGCGCGGCGTCGTGCAGGGAGCGGGGAAGCTCATGCGGGGCCTGGGCGGCTCGGTGTTCGCCGCGCAGTTCGGGCAGGTTCTGGGAAACCTCTCGCTCGAGGTCGTCTCCGGTGGCGACGTGGGAATCCCCGTGCTCCCTGCGGGGACCGCGGCCATCATCCCGCAGAACCTCACGGCGTTCGGGGAGGGGCTCGAGATCCCGGAAGACCAGATCGCGCTGTACCTCGCCACCCGCGAACTCGCCTACGCGCGGCTCTACCGGCACGCGAAATGGCTGCACCTGCACGTGATGGCGCAGATCACCGACTTCGCACGGGGAGTCACCGTGGACGTCGACGCTCTGGAAGACGTGGCCAGTCGCCTCGACCCCTCCGATCCCGAAGAGCTTCGCGCGGCCATCGAGGGCGGCGCGCTCCTCCCCGTGCAGAGCGAGGCGCAGCGCGAAGCCCTGACCCGTCTCGAGAACCTCATCGCGACGATCGACGGCTGGGTGGACGTGGTGACCGCCGAGGCGACCTCCCGTCTGCCGGACGGCGCCCGTATCGCGGAGGCCGCTCGACGCCGTCGTGCCGTGGGCGGACCGGCCGAGGACGCGCTCGGCGCGCTGGTCGGGCTCAAGCTCCGCCCCCGTCGGATGCGCGAGGCATCCGCGATGTGGCAGGCGGTGACGGATGCTGTCGGCATCAGCGGCCGCGACTCGCTGTGGGACTACCCGGACCTCATGCCGACCGCCGAAGACATCGACGACCCGAGCGGGCTCGTGGCTCGCCTCCAGGCCGCAGAGCGCGGCGAGCAGCCCGTCGCCGACGAGTTCGATGAAGCACTGGCCCGCCTGCTCGACGGCGACGACTTCTCGCAGGACAGGCCCGCGGACCAGAACTCCGCGGATTCGGACGGAGACGACGACGCAGCGCCGGAGGGCGACCGACCGGTCTGAGCACGACGGGTGCGGCCGAGGGAGCTCCCTCGACCGCACCCGTCCTCCCCCGTCTGGCGGATACGGAGGAGTTCTCCACCGATGCCCGCAGACGGCCCCGCACCGCCCGGTTCCTCTCCACAATCGGAGAGATGCCGTTGACTCCTCCGCTCCTCACCCGCCTGGACCCGGGCTCTCCGCTGCTCTGGCGAGATGAGCGCACGCTCCAGCTCGGCGACGATGACGGTCCCCGCTTCGACGCCGCGGAGCCCTGGGTGGAGCGGTTGCTCAGCCGGCTGCGCTCCGGGTTCCGCCGCGGCTCCTTCGACGTGATCGCCCATGCGGCCGGCGCACCGCGGGAGGCGGCACGGATGCTTCTCGCTCGACTCGACGCGCTCCTGGTCGACGACCCCGCGCCCGCCCGATCGGCCTGGGTGGAGAGCATCGGCCTCTCGGACGGCCGCGGCGAGTATCGCATGCGGGAAGCGCTGACGGACGAAGGAATCACCCTGGTCGAGATCGGTCGGCGACCCGGTGTCGGTGTCGTGCTCGTGAACGGAGCGACCGCCGCGCTGCAGTTCGCCCGCTTTCTGCGCGAGGACACCGCGCACCTGCCCGTGTCGTTCGAGCCGGGCAGGGTCACCGTCGGGCCGCTCGTGGTTCCCGGCGCATCGGCGTGCCTCGCATGTCGCGACGCCCATGCCCGAGACCTCGAGCCGGCCTGGCCGCTGCTGCACGCACAGATGATCGGCCGAGACTCCGGTCCGATCAGGGCTGCGCAGGTCGCCGAGGCCGGGCGACTCGCGGCTGTGCTTCTCGCCGACGACGCCACGGCCATCGGACGCACGGTGCGGGTCAGCGCTGACGGCTCGCTCGCGTGGCGTTCGGTGACGTTTCACGAAGAATGCCGGTGCCGCGGCCCGTGGTTCCCATCTCGGCGAGGAACCGAGACGGTGCGCGCTCTCCCCGACCCGCCGATCTCGACCATGACAGCGCCAGCGTCCGCGCGGCGCGCGTGACACCGACGTACGCCAGGCGGCGCTCCTCGTCGACCGCCTCGAACGTCGTCGCGTAGGAGATGGGCAGCGACCCCTCCGCCCACCCGGCCAGGTAGACGTGCGGCCACTCCAGGCCCTTGGCCGCGTGCAGAGTCGACAGGGTGACCGTGCGCATCGTCGGCTCGTGCTGATCCTTCGCCCGCGCCATCAGGGCGTCGCTGAAACTGCGCAGGTCCGAGTCGGGACCGGCTTCTTCCGCGAGCCGCAGAATCGCTCGCCGGGCCTCCCACCCGTCCCGTTGCGCTCCTCCGGCAGCGGGCGGCTGTTCCGTGAGTCCGAGCTCGCGGAGCACGCGCTCCACTCCGGCGAGGAAACCCTGCTCAGTCGGGGCGACGGCCGCAGCGCGAAGGGCGAGGATCGCCTGGCGGACCTCCGGCATCGAGAAGAACCTCGTCCCCCCGAGGACCGTGGTCGCGATGCCCTCGGCGGCGAGCGCCTGCTGCAGCACGGCGGACTGGGCATGAGCGCGATAGAGCACTGCGATCTCGTCGGGAGAGGTGCCGGCTTCGATACGGGCGGAGATGCCGGCGGCGATCCCCGCAGCCTCCTCGCCCTCGGTGTCGTACGCGGTGATCGTGGGCGCGTCCGCAGTGAACTGCTCGCGCGCGGGTACGAGTTCGAGCGCGCCGGGACGACCCCGCATCAGCGCATTCGCCGCGGTGAGGATCGGCGGCTGCGAGCGGTAGTTGGTCTCCAGTCGCACCACCGTGGCGTCGGGGTAACGGCGCTCGAACTCGAGGAGGAACCGCTGCTCGGCCCCGGCGAACGAGTAGATCGTCTGGCTGGCGTCACCCACGACGCAGATGTCGTGCCGGTCCCCGAGCCACAGCTCGAGCAGACGGTTCTGCAACGGAGACACGTCCTGGAACTCGTCGACCGTGAAGTGACGGTACTGCTCATGGACGGACGCGGCCACGCGCGGCTCGGCCTCGAGCATGCCGGCACAGGCCAGGAGCACGTCTTCGAAGTCGAGCTGACGGCGGTCGTCCTTGAGCGCCTCGTACCCGCGCATCAGCTCGACCAGCTGCGTCGCGTCGACCCCGGAGACCGGCCGACCCAGCGCGGCGTACTGGTCGATCGAGAGCATCGAGACCTTGCGCCACTCGATCTCCGAGGCGATGTCCCGCAGCGTCGCGGTGCTGGGCCGGAGGCGGATCGCATCGGCAGCCTGCCCGAGCATCCGCACCTTGTTGTCGATGATCGACGGCGCGGGCGAGCCGGCCAGAGTGGGCCAGAAGAAGTTCAGCTGCGCGAGTGCCGTCGCGTGGAAGGTGCGAGCGGCGACGCCCTCGACGCCGAGCGCGCGCAGCCGTCCGCGGAGCTCCCCCGCAGCCTTCGCCGTGAAGGTCACGGCCATCACACGCGACGGCGAGTAGGCCCCCGTGTCGACACCGTGGGCGATGCGGTGGGTGATCACCCTGGTCTTGCCTGTTCCGGCTCCCGCGAGCACGACGACGGGACCTCGCAGCACGGATGCCGCCGCCCGCTGCCGCTCATCGAGGGCATCGAGTGCGCTCACGCCTTGTCCTCGTACCAGTCGACGATCAGCGCCCGAGCGATCGATGCCGGTCCTGGAAGCCCGACCGGTCCGTCTCCGGCGAGCGCGGATCCGATCTCGGCACGTGTGAACCAGCGGACCTCGATGATCTCCTCGCCGTCGGCGCGCGCGGTCGTCTCGTCGTCGACGACGGCGCGGAAGCCGACCATGAGCGACCGCGGGAACGGCCAGGGCTGCGAGGAGACGTATCGGAGGGCGGACAGACGCACACCCGACTCCTCCTCGATCTCACGGTAGGCGGTGGATTCGAGGGACTCCCCCGCTTCCGTGAACCCCGCGAAACAGGAGAACATCCGCCCGCCCCAGTTCGCGTTGGCGCCCAGCAGCAGGCGCTGGCCGTCCCTGCTCTCGACGGCGACGATCACGGCGGGGTCGGTGCGGGGGAAGTGCTGCCGTCCGCAAACGAGACAGCGCCGGGACCAGCCCGCCTGTCGGAGCTCGGTCTCCCCTCCGCACGTGGGGCAGAACGCCGCGTCCTGAAGCCAGCCGGCAAGCGCGATCGCGCTGATGAGCAGCTCGGATTCCTGGCCGTCGATGCGACCACCCAGATCGCGCAGTCCCAGCCAGATCTCGTCCGGCGCCGTGTCGAGAGCATCGTTCTCCGGCGGGGCGGCCGCGAGGAGCAGCAGGGTGCCGTCGAGATCGCGCCCCAGAAGCGCCCAGCTCGCCTCCACGACGGCATCGGGTGCGACGCGCACGAGTGCGGAGTCGACGACTCTGACACGACCTTCACGGACCACGATGACGCGCGTCGCCGGGTCGTCGCGGAGACGGGCGAGCACATCCGGTTCTTCTCGGAGTTCGGCCGCACGGTCGAGGGACGGGCGCTGAATGGTCATCGACTCCCTCTTTCACGGGCGTGGCGGAGGCGGGACCGCCCCTGAGCCGACCTAACCTGGGGGCATGGGACGCTCTCCTTTCACTCTAGCCGCGGCAGTGACCGCCGCACTGCCCGGGGCGGAGGTCACGGGTGCCCGTGGTCTGAGCGCGGACGGCGAGGGCCGGTTCGACTCGGCCATCGCCACCCTGGCTGATGGCCGTGAGCTCGCGATCCGCGTCGCAGACGACGACGAGACGGCGCGCGAACTCGCCGCCGAGGCGATCGCGCTTCGCGCTCTCACCGACGGCGCTCGAGCGATGCTGCCGTTCCGGGTGCCGGCCTACATCGGGGAGACCCGACTCGGCGAGGGACGCGCGCTCGTCACCGAGCTGCTGCCCGGGTTCCAGATCGACGCGGCCCACGTGCCGGCGGGGCGCGGGGCTGCCCCGTCGATGGGGTCAGCGATCGCCGCGGTGCACAGCATGCCCACCTCGGTGGTCCGCGGGGCGGGACTGGCCACACGCACGGCCGAGGAAAGCCGCGCCGAGCTGGATCGCCTGATCGACACGGCCGCATCGACGGGGAGGGTTCCCGCACGTCTCACCGTGCGATGGCGCGACGCCGTCGCCGACGACGACCTGTGGCGCTTCGAGTCCACCGTCGTGCTCGGCGGCTTGCAGTCGACGTCCTTCCTGTTCGAGGACGACCCCGAACGCGGCCCCGAAGTCATCGGGCTCCTGGGCTGGCATGGACTGTCGATCGGTGATCCTGCGGTCGATCTGTCGTGGCTCTCCGCGGCACCCGAGGCGTCCGACGATGTCCACGCCGCGTACTCCGGCGCACTCGACCGCGCACCGGACGCCGGCCTCGAAGTGCGTGCTCGTCTGCTCGCCGAGCTCGAGTTCGCACGGTGGCTCGTGCACGGCGACGCCATGCATCGACCGGATATCGTCGACGACGCGGCCGCGCTGCTCGAGGCTCTCGCCGAGGGTCTGCGTACCGATGACCTGAGCGTGATCGATGCCCGCAGCGCCGGAGTCGACTCTGCCATGGACGCACTCGACCGCGTGCCCCGAGACGCCGTGACCGAGATCGACACGTCGATGCAGACCGACGCCTACAACCCCGAGGAGCTGTGGATCGACGTTCCGGCCGAATCGGAGGAGGGCGCGACCGACGCGACTTCCACCGATGTCGTCGAACCGCTTCGCAGCGGTGCCGACGGCCAGGGACAGGAGCGGGACGACAGCTCCCACCGCGCCGGGATGCTCGATCTCGAGACCGAGGACCTCTCCGAGGCTCGGAGCATCTTCGCCGGCAGCCACAGCACCGATGCCGCGGACAGGCACGGCGCTTCCGTGTCGCACGCGGAGACCGCGTACGACGAGGACGACTCCGAGGAGGCTCAGCGCGCCGCGCGGGCGGCACTCCAGCGCTGGAAGAGCTCCTCCTCCGAGTAGATCCGATCGCCGCGGATGATCAGGTCGTCGGCCACGTAGTACAGCGCGACATCGATCTCCTCCAGCGGTACGTCGAATCTGCGGTGGTACGCGAGACGGTAGAGCGCGAGCTGCAGCATGCGCTCCTCCCGCTCGGCGGCGGTGCGCGGGGCCTTGCCGGTCTTCCAGTCGACGATCTCGACGCGGCCGCCGCGGTCGGCGCGCCGGTACACGGCATCGAGCTTGCAGATGACGATGTGACCGCCCGCCGCCTCGTCCGAGGAGAGGCCTGCGCCGAGCGCGAAGTCGATCTCGATCTCGACGGCGATGGGCTGCAACCCGCCCCACTCACTGCGCTCGAACGTCGCCTGCAGCACGGCGAGGTCGGCGGCGTCGGCGGTCGTTCCGCGCCCCTCCCCCGACGCCCTCGTCAGGTGCTCGGCCTCGATCGGCGCCTCCTCCTCATCGAGCTCCCAGAGCGCCTCATCCACACGGCTGCCGACGCCCACGAGCTCGGACCGCTGCTCCACCCAGGCGTGGAACAGCGTGCCGAGGCGGGTCTGCCGGTAGGGCCGCTCCGGCATCGGCCTGACGATCGACGAGAGGGTTCCGGAGAAGTCGGTGACGTAGTCCTTGAACCTCGAGGCCGGCACGCGCGTCGGCGCTTCCGCATCGGCACCGCGCTGTCTGGCCGCACGCTCGGCGAGCAGACGAGCGAGCTCGACCGAGGGTTCTGCCGTTCCCCGGAGCGTGGCCTCTTCGACAGCCGCTGCCGCCGCGGACACGACACCCCGCCGAGCGCCCAGCGGGTCGAGGGGCCAGCGGAGCGTGGAACCGGGGCCCTCGTACGGATTGTCGTCCGGATCGACCTGATCGATTTCCTCGAACCCCTGCGCCTCGATGGCTTCGAGCAGATAGGGACTCGGCGTGCGCGGGGACTTCTGCCCCGCCCAGTGGGAGCCGCTCAAGAGCAGATCGGTCCGCGCACGGGTGACCGCGACATACGCCAGACGTCGCTCTTCCTGCTGCTGATACGCCCGGTACGCGTCTTTGAAGCGCTTGATCGCGCCCCCCTGCGGATTCGCCTTGGTCGCGCCGCCGGAGAGCGATGCCTGCGCGAGCTTCTGACGCTTGACGGGGTCGGTCTCGTCGCCCATCGCCCCGACGGGGTCCCACTCGAAGCGGGGTAGCGCATCTCGGTCGCCGCGCAGAGCGAAGGGAACGACGCCGAACCCGAACCACCCTGAGGTGTCGGAGACACGGCTCGGAAGCTCGTCGACCACGAGTCGGACGACGGCGACGGCATCCCACTCCAGGCCCTTCGAGCCGTGGATCGTCAGCAGCTGCACGACGCCGGGTTCCGGCGGCTCCGGCCGAGGCATGAGCTCGTCCGTGCTCTCCGCCTTGTCGAGCCAGGCCAGCAGACTGCCGATGCTCCCCCGGTCGTCGGCGGCGAGGAAGGCCCTGACCTCGTCGGAGAACGCGCGCAGCTGCGTCGCGGCGATCCGGGCAGGCCCTCTGGTCTCGTTCGCCGCCAACTCGATGTCCAGCCGTAGTTCGAGCTCGATCAGGCGGATCAGCTCCGGGATCGGCTGCGAGGACGCTCGTCGCAGACGCTCCAGCATCTCGCCCGCGGCGCGCACGCGTGCCCGCCCGTCCGGGGTGATCGCTTCGAGCAGTCTGTAGTCGTCGCGCACGGCCCTGACCACGTCGACGGCGTCGATGATCGACACCGCCTCGTCGGCGCCCCGCGACCCGCGCAGCCGCGAACGGATCTCCTCAGGCAGCGGAGCCATCGCGGGGTCACGCTCCGAGAGCGTGCGCCCGAGGTCGTAGAGCGCCGCCATGTCGGCCACCCCCACGCCGAATCGCGGCCCGGTGAGCAGTCGGATGAGCGCCGATCCCGCCGTGGGGTCGTGCACCACGCGGAGCGTCGAGACGACGTCGACGACCTCCGGCGTCGCCAGCAGTCCGCCGAGACCGAGGATCCGATGCGGGATCCCCCGGGCTGCAAGCGCAGCCGCGAACGTCTGCATGTGCCGCTTCGAGCGGAACAGGATCGCGCCGGTGTGCGGCTTCGTCGCGTGTGCCGCTGCCGTGTCGCGAGCATCGTGTGCCGCTCGACGCTCGGAGAACCACTCCGCCACGGCTGCTGCCTCCTCGTCGACCGTGAAGGGGTACTCCACGGTCACGGTGCCCTCTCCCGCCCCAGGACGGGGTTCGAGCGGGGGCACGTCGAGCCCGGGCCGCTGGAGCGGCTCGAGCACCCGGTTCGCGATCCCGAGGATACGGCGGTCGTTGCGCCAGCTGGTCATGAGGCTGTAGGTATGCGCCGCGCCCGTGCTCGAGAACGTGCCGGAGAACGCGTAGAGATTGTCGGCGCTCGCCCCTCGCCAGCCGTAGATCGACTGGTGCGGGTCGCCCACGGCCATCACCGCCGAGTCATGGAAGAGCTCCGCGAGGAAGCGGGTCTGGATGACCGACGTGTCCTGATACTCGTCGAGCAGCACCACGCGATGCTGCTCGCGGAGCTCGGCGCGCACATCGGGCGCCGACTCGACGATGTCGTACGCGCCGCCGACCTGATCGGCGAAGTCGAGCACGCCGCGACGATGCTTCTCCGCGATGTAGTCGCGCACCAGGCTCGACAGCGTCGGAAGACTGAGCAGGTTCACGGCCGCCTTCTCGACATCGCCGTTGCTCCGGTAGGGCTCGAAGGCGAGGGCCTGCTCCCGGGCGATGCGCTCGGCGAGATCCAGGTCCACACGGTGGTCGAGGGCGTCTCCGGCGAGCCGCTGCACCGCATCGATGACCGTGCCGAGCGCGAAGTCGATGTTCTCCAGCTCAGGGAGATCGCTACGCAGCACGACCTCGCGCGCGAGCATCCAGGAGGCCGCCTGGCTGAGCATCGCCACGTCGGGGTCTCGCCCGATGCGTGCAGCGTGCTCGCGGACGATGCCGTCCGCGAAGGCGTTGTAGGTCGAGACCCGAGGCCGGATCATCAGGTCCTCCGCCGCCCGAGGGATCACCGGGTCCCACCCGGTCCCGCGCTGGTCGGCGAGCTCGTCGAGCACGTGTGCACGGACCACCTCGCGCTGGCGGCCGGGCGCCGCCTCCTCCACCCTGCGCAGTGATCCGTCCGCCACGATCGCCGGGAGATGGGGCAGGAGTCCACGACGACCGTACTCGTCGATGACCGCGAGCCGATGGCCGATCCGCTCCGCGAGCTCACCCGCAGCCTTGCGCGTGAAGGTGAGGCCGAGGATCTCGTCGCGGCGCACGTGCCCGTTGGCGACGAGCCACACGACGCGCCCCGACATCGTCTCGGTCTTCCCGCTGCCGGCACCCGCGACCACGAGCGCAGGTTCCGGGGGCGCCTCGATCACACGTTGTTGGGCGGGGGTCGGCGAAGGCTGGCCCAGCGCCGCGGCGATGTCGGTAGCGGAGATCGAGGCGCCGGCGCTCCACCATGCGCCGTTCTCCCCCGTCACGAGCTCACCGCCGGCACCGTGTGAATACGGCAGGGATGCACCCGACGCTGGGTGTCGGCACAGTGCGATTCGACCTGCGCTGTGAAGCTCGAAGCCGACATGCCACGCGCCGCATCCGATACGCGCATCAGGAAGGCCGAGCGCGACTCGTCGTCGAGCGTGTGCTGATGGGCGATGCGGTAGTCGCTCTTCGCGAGGGTCTTCGAGACGATCACGAGCCGCGCTCCGGCGAGTGAAGCCGGCGGCGCCCCCTCGACGAGTCCCTGCTGCACCGCGATCTGATAGGCGGCCAGCTGCGCATGCTCGAGCACGCCGGAGTCGGATTCCGGATCGCTCTTGCCCGTCTTCAGATCGACGACGACCGTCGGGCCCTCCGGACCGCCCGACATGGGCTGCCATCCGCGGCCTCGCGCCGCCGCATGCTCACCCGCGCCGGCGGGGTAGGCCTCCACCCGGTCGATGTAGCCGTGGATGATCGCCTGATTCGCCCTGCTCTCCCCCACCGCATGCACGGTCGGCACGACATCCTCGTCCTCGCCGCTCGCCCCCGCCACGTCGACGGCGAAGCGGAACTCGACCTCGCTGCCGATCACCCTTCCGCCTTCCCGACGGACGTCGCCCAGGTAGGCGTGCAGCCTGTCGACGAGCAGATCGGCACGGCGTCGCTCCTTGCGTCCGATCCATTCGGTCTCGAAGTCGAGCTCCGGCCACTGCTCGGCCACGATCGCCCGCATCTGCTCCAGGTCTCCGTCGGGAACCCGCTCCATCGCCTCGTGCACGATCGTGCCTATGCCCGCCGTCGGCGGCATCACGGTGTCGCCGCCGAGTGCCGAGACGACCCAGTTGAGACCGCACTCCTCGTAGGACTCCATCTTCGAGGGCGAGACCCGCGCACCCGTGACCGCGAGGTCGCGCAGCGGCGCATCGGTGGAGACGGGCGTCACTCCGTACCATTCGGCGGGGTCCGCACCCGGGACCCCCTCGCGGGCGAGGACGGCGAGCTGCGCAGCGGCGACTCGCCGCACGGGTTCGGCGGATGTCGTGGTGAGGGCGCGTCGGTGCCGTGCGACCAGGCCTCGCAGGGTGAGCGGATGCTCCGCCGAGGCATGCCGCTCAGGCGGCTCGGGAGCGGGCAGGAAGCCGAAGAACGGACTGGGAGTCAGATCGTCGTCGTCCACCGCAGTGATCAGGAGCCGATCGCGCGCACGTGACACGGCACGGACGAACAGACGCAACTCGTCGTGGAGCGCAGCTCGTCGCCGGTCGAGGACGCCCGGCGGCTCGATCGCCATCCCCGTGCGGACGGCCTGGATCGCGTCGGGCAGACGCCACGTCTGCAGCAGTCCACCGCGAAGGCGCACATTCGGCCAGATGCCGTCCTGCACGCCGGCGACGACGACCGCATCGAACTCGGTGCCGAGCGCCGTCGCAGGGGTCAGCAGCGTGACCTTTCCCGGCCGATCGGGAGTCGACAGCGAGTCCTCGGGAACTTCGCTGTCGAGGATGTCCCGTACGAACACCTCCGGCCTCTCGTTGGGGGTGCGTTCGACGAAGCGCTTGGCCGCGTCGAACAGCGACACGAGCGCGTCGAGCGAACGCGCGGTCTCCGCCCCCGTCGGCAGCAGCGAGATCTCGCGCCAGGCGACCTGAAGTCGACGCCCGTCGACGGCTCGGGCCTGGTCCCACACCCGCCAGAGCAGGTCGTGGATCGTCTCGCCGGCATCCGCACCGCTGGCGAGAGCCTGGATGGTCTCGGCGAACCTCTCCGCAGTGCGCGACTCCGGAGCGTCGATGAGAGTGAGGTGGGCAGGATTCGCCATCGCCTGCCGCAGCAGCTCCCGCGCGGGGGTGGAGCCGCCCTGCTCGAGCTCGACGTGTCGGAGCCGGGCGCGCAGGCGCCGCAGCCCGATGGCGTCCATCCCCCCGAACGGGGTGCGCAGCGCCTCCTCGAGCGCGGTCGAGGTGCGCTCTTCGACGGGCGTGAGAGCCAGACGAACGATGCCGACGATGTCGCGCACGATCCCCTCGCTGCCGAGCGGGCGCTGCACACCGGCTGCGCGCGTCGGGATCTCCCTGGCGGCGAGCTCGGTCTCGAGCGTGGTCACCTGCCGGGTGTCGTGGGCGATGACCGCCATCCGATCCCACCGGATCCCTTCGGAGAGGTGCCATTCGCGCATGACACCGGCGATGCGATCGAGCTCTTCGTAGGGAGACGGGGCGATGAACGTGGAGACTCCGGCGTCGACGTCATCGGCCGTCGCCGGCACAGGCGCCCGCCGATGCTCGACCCGCCCCGACACGCCGATCGCCTGCGTCACAGTGCGGGTGAGCGCCGTGAGCGCCGGACGTTGACGATGGGGGCCATCGAGCACGTGCACATCCCCCAGCACCCCGGCGAGCTGCGCGAACAGCTCGGGGCTGGCTCCGCGGAAGGAGCCGGAAGAGATATCCGGATCGCCGAACGCCAGCACGGCGATCCCCCGACTCCGCAGGGCCTTCACGACCGATATGCCGCCGCGGGTGAGCTCCTGAGCGTCGTCGATGAGCACCACGCGCAGCGGTGCCAACGGGCCGAGAGTCGCCGGATCGGCCGTGTGCAGGATGGCGCTCGCCTCGCTGAGCAGGTCGGCGGCATCGCGATGTGCGGATCTGAGGGCGTCGAGCACGGCTCGGTACTCCACGAGGAACTCCGCCGTCGCCGCCCACACGGCGTTGCCCGATGCACGAAGCTCCGCAGCGTCCACCCCGAGCTCGGTGCACTCGGCGAGGAAAGCGCGCAGCTCGGAGCGGAATCCCTTCGACGCCCGAACCGACGCGCTCAGGCTCTCCGGCCACGGGATGCGCATGTCCTCCGCGTCACCGGCGAGGAGCTCGGCGATGATGCGGTCCTGATCCGCGCCCGTCAACAGCGCCGGCGGCTCGGACCCTTCCTTCACCATCGCCCCCCGCACGAGCTGGAAGGCGAACGAGCCGAGCGATCTCGCGAGCGGACCCGGCGTGGCCTGCCCGATCCTGACTCCGATCCGGTCGCGCAGCGCCGTCGCCGCCTGACGGTTCGGGGTGAGGGCGAGCACCTCTTCGGGGCGCAGGGCGTCTGCATCGAGAAGGTGGACGACGCGGTCGATGAGGGTGCGGGTCTTCCCCGTTCCCGGTGCGCCGATGATGACACCGGACGCGTGCGACTCCGCGGCGATCACAGCACGCTGAGCGGAATCCGGTGTCATGACATCAACGCTATCCGGACGCGCGGACATCACCGTCCCCACCCGCCTGAGGCCGCCCGCAGCCATGGTGCCTTCCCCCTGTGCGCTCATGGCGAAACAGGCCGCGACGGCCGATCCCGGCCTGTACTCCCGGGGTAGAGTTGGCGCAGTCCCCGAACTTCAAGGAGCACGCGTGGAAATCCGCATCGGCATCATCAACACCGGCCGTGAACTGAGCTTCGACACCGGCGCAAGCGCCGAAGAGGTGCGCACCCAGGTCGCCACCGCCCTCGAGCAGAGCGCGTCGCACGTGAGCTTCGCCGACGTGAAGGGCAACTCCTACATTGTCCCGACCGCGAACCTCGCGTACATCGAGCTGGGCACCGAGGAATCCCGCCGCGTCGGCTTCGTCGCCTGACCCGACGATGTACATCCTCCTCGCACTCATCGGCGCGTGCGCTCTCGGGATCGCCGCACATTTCCTGATCGGCGGTCGTGAGCTGCGCGGTGTCGCTCTGACCCCCGCCATCGCGACCGCGGTGGCTGCGGTCCTGTACACCGCCCTGCAGTGGGCGGGCGTGGGCGAGGACAGCATCTGGCTGTGGCTCGCGAGCGTCCTCGGAGCCCCCATCGTCGCCGCACTGGCGACCGTGGCGATCACCGGGATGCGCAAGCGCGCCGACGCCCAGAAGCGAGTCGCGCTGGGAATCTGACCGCCGTCGGAATCTGACCGCCTCGAACCGACCGCGCGTGTGGCGATGTCGGGTCAGGACGCGAGTCCCATGGCGTCCATGCGCCGTGCGTGAGCGCCCATGAGCTCGGTGTACACCGGCTCGATCCGCTCCTCGTCGACGTCGAGACGCTCCGGCCGTAGCGCCGAGCGACAGACGAGGATGGTGTCGCCGACGAGACGGCGGGCCCACATCGACAGCAGCGACCGCCACTCCTCATCGCTCTCGATGGTCTCCTGCACGATGGCGACGATCTCGTGCCTGGCATCGTCCTCGCGCAGGATCTGCGCCACGCGGTGCCCGGTCTCCCCGTAGCTGGAGGCGAGCGCGAGGTAGAAGTCGTCCAACATCCCTGCGGTGATGTAGACGGCGAGCAGCGTCTCGCGAGGGCGGGCGCCGATGGTCTTCCGACGGAACGCATCGAGGTTCTCCCGGAACGGCAGCATCAGCTGCGTCGGGTCGTCCCCCCGCTCCGCGATGAGCTCCACGATCCCGCGGTGCTTGGTGAGCGCGGCTCCGGCTGCGCGCGAGAGCGACTCCTTCTCGGAGAGCTCGGGTGTGGCGCGGATGAGACGCGTCAGCGTCTCGAAGTAGCCCAGCTGCAGATAGGCGGCCTGTCCGAGGAAGCGGTTCAGCTCGGGGGCGAGCTCGGCGAAGTCGATGCGCGTCGCATCTCCCTGCTCTCCCCTGCCGCGCAAGGCGAGGGTGCGTCGCGGCGCCGCATCGCGCTGCCAGAACCACTTAACCACGAGGTCGTCCTCCCGAGTCCACCACGACGTTCACAATACTCGTGCGGAAGCCCTCTTCCCGGCCTGCGGCACCCCTCGGGTAGGCTGGGCGTGTCCCCGCCGTCGGAGCGGGGCCCCGCGCCTGTGGCACAAGAGACGGCGTGGATCCGTGAACGTGGCGATCCCGCAGGGTCGCCGGACAGGCAATCTGAACAAAGTGACAACTTTCGCCGATCTCGGCATCGATCAGGACATCGTCGACGCACTCGCCGCCAAGGGCATCGTGGACGCGTTCCCCATCCAGGAGCAGACCATCCCCCTCGGCCTTCCCGGCCAGGACATCATCGGTCAGGCCAAGACGGGAACCGGCAAGACCTTCGGCTTCGGCATCCCGGTCGTCCAGCGTCTCGGCAAGGACCCGGAGCACGGCGTCAAGGCGCTCATCGTGGTGCCGACCCGTGAGCTCGCGGTGCAGGTGTACGAGGACATCGACCTGCTCACCAGCAACCGCTCCACCAGCGTCGTCGCCATCTACGGCGGAAAGGCCTATGAGGGCCAGATCGACCAGCTGAAGGCGGGAGCGCAGATCGTGGTCGGCACCCCCGGCCGACTGATCGACCTCGCCGGCCAGCGCCTGCTCGACCTCTCGAACGCGACCGAGGTCGTGCTCGATGAGGCCGACAAGATGCTCGACCTCGGCTTCCTCGCCGACATCGAGAAGATCTTCCAGAAGGTGCCGGCCATCCGCCACACGCAGCTGTTCTCCGCGACCATGCCCGGTCCGATCGTCGCCCTCGCGCGTCGCTTCATGTCGAACCCGATCCACATCCGCGCCAACGATCCCGATGAGGGCCTCACGCAGGCCAACATCAAGCACCTCGTGTACCGCGCTCACTCCATGGACAAGGACGAGGTCATCGCCCGCATCCTGCAGGCGGAGGGGCGCGGCAAGACCGTGATCTTCACCCGCACCAAGCGTGCGGCGCAGCGGCTCGTCGACGAGCTGAGCGACCGCGGTTTCAACGTCGGCGGCGTGCACGGAGACATGGGCCAGGACCAGCGTGAGCGTTCGATGGCCGCCTTCAAGGCGGGGAAGAAGGATGTGCTCGTCGCGACCGATGTCGCCGCTCGAGGCATCGACGTCGACGACGTCACCCATGTGATCAACCACACCATTCCGGACGAGGACAAGACGTACCTGCACCGCGCAGGCCGTACCGGCCGCGCGGGCAAGACCGGGATCGCGGTCACCTTCGTCGACTGGGAAGACCTGCACAAGTGGGCCCTCATCAACCGGGCCCTCGAGTTCGGTCAGCCCGAGCCCATCGAGACCTACTCGTCGAGCCCGCACCTGTACGAGGACCTCGACATCCCCCAGGGCACGAAGGGCCGCCTGGTGTCGGCGCCTAAGACGGAGTCCGTCAAGACCGAGCGCAGCCGTCGCCCCGAGCGGGCGACCGACGCCGCGGCGGAGGGCACCGACGAGAGCGGTACCCGTCGTCGCCGGCGTCGCCGCAACAGCTCGACGCCCGTGGGCTCGACGTTCGCCGAGGGCGCCGCGTCGTCGTCCAGCGGCGAGGGAGAGACCGCGCCATCGTCCGATCGCGGAGCCGAGGGCGCAGGGACCCACGATGGCGCTGGTAAGGAGCACCACGACGGCAAGCCGGCTCCCGCACGCCGTCGCCGCCGTCGCCGCGGGGGTTCCGGGGCAGGGGCCGCTCCCGTCGCGGGAGCCTGAGTCGTCACACCGAGAGGGCGCATGGGTCGGGAAATCCCCCGAACCATGCGCCCTCTCGCATGCACGGGCGACGACGTCAGGCGCGACCCTCGCCGCCCCCTTGCACTCTCCTGGCGGTTCCGCTCCCCGTCGTACGCAACAGCGCTCCGGGAACCTGCGGCGGATACACCCAGGCCACCAGGACGACCGAGATGATCATCAGCAGGAACCACGAGCTCAGCTTGCTCAGCGAGACCGGTTGCCACCCTCCGGCCTGATCCGGATAGGCCCACGCGCCCGCCCAGGTGCCGATGTTCTCGGCGAGATAGATGAACACCGCCACACCCGCGAAGACGGCCAGCAGGGGAAGGCGGATCGTACGCCGCCAGACGCGCGCGTGCATCACGGTCGGCAGCCACAGCAGCACCACTCCGACGAGCAGCACCCACCGCGCATCCCACCACCAGTGGTGCGTGAAGAAGTTGACGTAGATCGCCCCGGCGAGGATCGCCGTCATCCAGCGTCGCGGATACCGCGTGAACCCGAGATCGAACAGCCGGTAGACGCGGACCATGTACGACCCGACCGCCGCGTACATGAAGCCGCTGAACAGCGGGACCCCGCCTATTCGGAGGATCCCGTCTGCGGCATACGCCCACGAACCCACATCGGTCTTGAACAGCTCCATCACGGTGCCGGTGATGTGGAACAGGACGATGACCCACAGCTCACGGCCGCTCTCCAAGCGGAAGACGAGCATCGCGATCTGGATCAGCACCGCAGCGATCGTCAGCGCGTCGTTGCGGGCCAGCGCCGCGTCGTCGGGATACCACAGGCGCGCGGCGACGATGAGGACCAGGAGCGCTCCACCGAAGATGCACGCCCACGCCTGCTTGACCACGAACACCGAGAACTCGATGAGGCCGGCGCGGACACCGTTCGACGGGGCGTCACGGAGGAGCCGGTGAGCCCACGCGTCGACGCGCCGCTCCAGGGAAGTCGCTCGCTGCATGCCTCGGACGGTATCGGTCCGGTTCGACAGCCCGCAGGGAAGTCGCCGACAGAACGCCGAGGGTCAGGGAAAACGCGGGGCGATGCCGGTGCCTCGTGCTATGAGCCTGGACACCATCTCCTCGGAGGTCGTGTTCTCGCCAGGGCGGTTCGGTTTGCCGGTGCCGTGATAGTCGCTCGATCCGGTGACGATGAGGTCGTGCTTCGCGGCGATCTCACGCAGCACCCGCTTGCCCGACTCCGTGTTCTCCCGATGCTCGACCTCGAATCCGCCGAGCCCCGCGGCGATGAGTCGCTCGATGAACGGCACGGGCATCATGCGGTCGCGACCCGCCGTCACGGGGTGGGCGATGATCGCCACTCCCCCCGCGTCCGTGATCAGACGCACCGCCGTCAGCGGATCGGGCGCGTAGTGCGGCTCGTAGTAGCCCTCGCGAGGGTGCAGGATGCCGTCGAAGGCCTCCGTCCGGTCCCGCACGATGCCGCGCGCGATGAGGGCGTCGGCGATGTGCGGGCGCCCCACGGTGGCATCCCGCGTTGTCTGCGCGACCACGTCGTCCCACTGCAGGTCGTAGTCCCGCCCGATGTTGCGCACGATGCGCTCGGCCCGGCCGATCCGATCGCCGCGGATGCGATCGGTCTCCGCACGCAGCGCCTCGTCCTCCGGGTCGAAGAGGTACCCGAGCACGTGGACGCTCCGCCACTCGTGCTTCGCGGAGAGCTCCATCCCCGGGATGAACGTCATACCGAGCTCGACAGCCGCATCTCCGGCCTCGCTCCACCCCGTGGTGCGGTCGTGATCGGTCAGCGCCAGAGTACGCACCCCGTGCGCATGCGCCTGGGCCACCACCTGGGCCGGCGACTCCGTGCCATCGGAATGGTTGGAGTGCAGGTGCAGGTCGGCGGGACCGGCGAACCCGGGGGACGAAGTGGCCATCCTCCGAGCGTACCGAGCATCCGCGGCCCCAGGCCCGCTCAGGCGCGCCCCATCCCGCTCAGGCTCGGCACGGATGTCGAGGCAGGGACTTCCCAGGCGGCGCTCCTAGGCTGGAGGGGATGTTTCGTCTCCTGGGGATCCTCTTCACCGTGCTTCTCGCGATCGCGACGGCGATCGTGGTGTGGCCGCAGTTCTTCCGTCTCGAACAGACGTACCCGTTCGCGCAGCTGGTATCGGCGCGCGGTCTCGTACTCGGCGGATTCCTCGTCGTCGCGGCCCTGGCGCTCCTCCTCCTGTTCGCCCGCCCACTGAGGGGGTTCGCCGCATCGATCCTCATCGTGGCGCTGCTCGGCGCGGGTGCGACCGCGGCCATCGGAGCCGTGCGCGGCTTCGGATCATCCGCGCTCCCGGAGAAGACCGACGGCAGTGTGCGCGTGCTCACCTGGAACACCGCGGGCGAGGCCGTCTCCGCGGAGGTGATCGCGCAGCGGATCCTCGATCAGGGAGCCGACATCGTCGCGCTCCCGGAGACGACCGAGGCCGTCGGCGAGCGCATCGCCATCATGCTGCGCGAGCAGGGACATCCGATGTGGGTGCATCACGTGCAGTTCCGGCCGGATGTGCAGGACGGCCCGCAGTCCTGGCACACCACCGTGCTCGTCGCTCCGGACCTCGGCGAGTATTCCGTGATCGAATCGGCCAAGGACGGCACGAGCAACACCGGCTCCGTTCCCAGCGTCGTGCTCATGCCGACCGATGGGACCGGCCCCACGATCGTCGCGGTGCACGCGGTGGCCCCCCGTATGGAGGAGATGCAGCAGTGGCGGAGCGATCTGCAGTGGATCGCCGATCAGTGCCCGCAGGGTGACTTCATCCTCGCCGGCGACTTCAACGCCACCGTCGATCACATGGCTCCGCTCGGAGTTGAGGGCGGCGACATCGGATACTGCCGCGATGTGGCCGCCCGCACCGGGAACGGACTCACGGGCACGTGGCCGAGCTCGCTGCCCGCCCTCGCCGGTGCACCCATCGATCATGTGATGACGTCGCAGAACTGGTCGCCGAGCGGTTCCGTCGTGCTCGACGATGCCGGCGGAAGCGACCACCGCGCCCTCGTCGTGCAGCTCGAGCCCGCCGGCTGAGTCCCACGCCTGCCCGCCAGGTGACAGACTGGAGGGATGAGCACAGGAGAGCGCGACACGATCGCAGAGCCCACCGTCGAAGCGTCTGCCGAGAACGGCACGACGAACCGCAAGCAGCCGTTCCCGCAGGGCTTCCTCGACACCATCTCCACCGGCTGGGCCGAGCGTCCGGAGACGCTCCCTGCCCCGCGTGCGCAGGCCTCATACGCAGCCATCCGCCGCGCCGCCGTCTCCGCCGCGTTCCCCGGCAAGCGTCTGGTGATCCCGGCAGGCTCGCTCAAGCAGCGCAGCAACGACACCGACTACGTCTTCCGGGCGCATTCCGCCTTCGCGCACCTGACGGGGTGGGCTTCCGATGCCGAGCCCGACTCCGTCCTCGTCTTCGCGCCGACCGAGAACGGTCACGACATCACGCTCTTCTTCCGCGAGCGTGCCGACCGCACCACCACGGAGTTCTACGCCGACGCGACGGTCGGCGAGTTCTGGATCGGACCGCGCCCCTCCCTCGCCGGCGTCGCCGCCGACCTCCAGATCACGACGGCGCACCTCGACGAGCTCGAGGCGGTCGAGGGCGAGCTCGTGCTCGACGAGGACGAGGCGCTCACCCGTTTCGTCTCCGAGCTGCGTCTCATCAAAGACGAGTTCGAGATCGCAGAGATGCGCCGCGCGGTCGAGATCACGGCGAACGGCTTCGACGACATCATCCGTGAGCTCCCCGCTGCGACGGCGCACGCCCGCGGCGAACGCGTCGTGGAGGGTGTCTTCCACCGCCGCGCACGCGAGGACGGGAACGGCGAGGGGTACGACACGATCGCCGCATCGGGGCCGCACGCCTGCTACCTCCACTGGACCCGCAACGACGGGACCGTGGTTCCCGGTGATCTGATCCTGGTGGACGCCGGCGTCGAGGCGGACAGCCTGTACACCGCCGACATCACCCGCACCCTGCCGGTCTCCGGCACGTTCACCGAGGTGCAGCGCCGCGTCTACGAGACGGTCCGCGAAGCAGCGGATGCCGCCTTCGCCGCTGCCAAGGTCGGGGTGCGCTTCCGCGATGTGCACGGTGCCGCGATGAAGGTCATCGCCGAGCGCACGGCCGAGTGGGGTCTGCTCCCCGTCACAGCGGAAGAGGCTCTGGACGCCGACAAGGGCGGTCAGCACCGGCGCTACATGGTGCACGGCACCTCGCACCACCTCGGAATCGACGTGCACGATTGCGCGCAGGCCCGCCGCGAGATGTACTACGACGGCATCCTCGCACCGGGCATGGTGTTCACGATCGAGCCGGGGCTGTACTTCCAGATCGACGATCTCACCGTGCCCGCCGAGCTCCGCGGCATCGGCGTGCGCATCGAGGACGACATCGTGATGACCGAGGACGGTCCGGTGAACCTCTCGGCCGGCATCCCGCGCACGGCCGACGAGGTCGAGGCGTGGATCGCACGCCTGCAGAGCTGACCTCGTCGGATGCATGAAGGGGAACTCGCGCTCGACACGGCGGCGGCGGCACGCCTGATCGCCCGGCGGTTCCCCGAACTGCGCGGAGAGCCGGTGCGAGCCGTGCCTCTCACGGGGACCGTGAACAGGATCATCCGCGTGGGCGGGGAACACGTCGCCCGGTTCCCGCTACTCGGGGCGACGGAGACCGAGCTCGCGGGCGAGGCCGCCGCTCTCGACGAGTTCGCCGCCGCCAGTCCCTACCCCGCGCCGCGACCGTACGGGATCGCCGCGCCGTCGCCGGAGTTCCCCTCGGCCTGGGCGATGCAGACCTGGGTCGAGGGCGAGACGGCGGACCCTGCGCGCTCCGCCGCCGCCCCGGCGTTGGCGCGCGACCTGGCCTCGCTGATCCTGGCACTGCGCGCCGTCGACCTCCGCGGACGCACCTTCGACGGCAACGGTCGCGGCGGTCGCCTCGGCGATCACGACGAGTGGGTCGCGCACTGCCTCGCCAGGAGCGCGCACCTGTTCGATGCGCCACGCGCCGAGAGGCTCTGGGGCGCGCTGCGGGAGCTCCCGTCTCCCATCGCGGAGGTGATGAGCCACAGAGACCTCACCCCGTTCAATCTCCTGGTCGCCGAGCGTGCGGATGAGACGCGACTGGCCGGCGTGCTCGACGGCGGAAGCTTCGGACCCGCCGATCCTGCCCTCGACCTCGTCGCGGCCTGGCATCTCTTCGACGCACCGACACGGCGCATCCTCCGTGACGACGTCGGCGCGGACGACGTCGAATGGCACCGGGGCGCGGCATGGGCGCTCCAGCAGGCGCTCGGGCTCGGCTGGTACTACGAGGCCTCGAACCCGATCATGAGCGCACTGGGCATCTCGACGGTGCGACGTCTGCTGGCCGATGCAGGTCTCTCCGCGCTCATCGACTGACCGCTCTCAGCCGGACCGGCGAGCGCGGACGAACTCCGCGACGATCGGCGCGAGTGACGCTCCGATCTGCTCCGCCGGGCGCTTCCGCCCCTTGACCTCGAAGGTGTGCCCGCCGCCATCGACCCAGACGACGCGCGCATCCCGACAGCTCGCGACCGCCTCCTCGAACTGCGAGAGGGGCTGGATGAACGGATCGTTGGTCCCCTCGACGAAGAGCTGCGGCACCGTGATGTCCGGCAGATGCTCGATGCGCGGCTTCTCGGGCCGCCCCGGCGGATGAAGCGGGTAGCCGAGGTAGGCGAGCCCATCGACACGCAGCCCTTCTGCGACCGCCATCGACGCCATCCGCCCGCCGTACGACTTCCCCGTCGCCCAGACGGTCGCCGCGGGGTCGGCCGAGCGGGCGAAGGCCACGACGGCGTTCCAGGTGGCGATCGCATGCGGGGCGGGACCGGGCATGCGTCGTCCCTGCTCGACGTAGGGGAAGTTGAACCGCAGAGTCGAGAAGCCGCTCTCGCTCAGCGCATCGACGTAGCCCGTCAAGAACGGATGGTCCTTGCCCGTCCCGGCGCCGTGCGCGACGATCACCGTCGCGCCGTTGTCGCCGGGGGCCCAGTCGGCGGACACCGCCGCGGGTCCGGTCGGCAGCTCGACCTGGATCTCGACCATCAGGCGGCGGAAACCGGCACCGATGTCATGCCCGCTCGCCCTGGAGTCCGTCGGAGTCCGGGCGGGGGTCGGGAGCGGGATCGGGAGTGTGCTCCGGCTCCACCGGCTCCGCCACCGGGTCTGCCGGGCGCGGCGGGATGACGGGTGCCTCGGGCGCAGGGGCGGGCTCGGGCGCCGGCGTGGCTTCCGGCACCGTCGCCCCAGGAGTGATCCGCTCGCCGTAGCGGGGCGGTTCATCGAGGTTGACGGGGGGACGCACCGGTGCGACCTTGTTGGCCCCGAGCACCTGACGGGCCTTGCCCAGCGAGGAGGAGAGCACCGTGACCTCGTAGTGATCGGCGGCGAACTGCGTGACACTGGCGAAGTCTCGGCGACGACGCACGATCGCATAGGTGATGAGGCTCAGGAGCATTCCGACCGCGACGCCGATGAGCACGAAGCCCAGGAAGAGCTGGATCGGCACCTCGGGGTTGCCCAGCACGAGGATCGCGGCGAGGAAGAGACCGATCAGCACGCCGTTGATCGCGCCGGAGCGCGCTGCGGCGGCATAGCCGAGCTTGCCGGTCACCCGCTCGACCGTGCGCACGCTCTGTCCGACGATGGCGATGTCGCGCGCGGGCACCTCCCCCGCGATCAGCTTCGAGACCGTCTTCTGCGCGCTCTCGTAGTCGCGCATCGACGCGACGATCTCGCCGGTGTCTGTGCCGCTCGCGGGCCGGTTCAGCATGCTCATCCGGCTATTCTTCCACGCGCACCGATGGACGGCCCGAGGCGCGGCCATCCCGCCGGAGACCTGAGCCGCCGACTACTCTGGAGAGGTGAGCACACAACGGGTATTCGCCGCGCGCCTCGCCGGGTGCGCCGTCTTCGATCCCGTCGGCGACCGGCTCGGCAAGGTCCGGGATGTCGTCGTCGTGTATCGAAGTACCGCGGCACCCCGCGTCATCGGCCTGGTCGTGGAGATCCCGGGGCGACGACATGTGTTCCTCTCGATCGGACGCGTCACCTCGATCCGCTCCGGCCAGGTGATCACCACGGGCCTGATCAACGTGCGCCGCTTCTCCCCCCGCGCCGGTGAGGTCCGCGTGCTGGCGGAGATGCTCGGGCGACGGGTGAGCTTCGTCGACGGCAGCGGCACCGCCGTGATCGAGGACATCGCGATCGAGCCCAACCGGCTCGGCGAGTGGGCGATCAGCCAGCTGTTCCTCCGCCGACCCAAGACCAGCGCCTCTCCCTTCGCGAAGGGCCCGACGACCTTCGCCGCCTGGAGCGAGGTGACGGAGCAGCGCGCTCCCGGCGAGTCGCAGTCGGCGGAGCAGCTCGTCGCCTCGTACTCCGAGCTGCATGCGGCCGACCTCGCCAACACCCTCCTCGATCTCCCGCAGCAGCGCATGATCGAGGTCGCGGAGGAGCTCTCCGACGACCGCCTCGCGGATGCCCTCGAGGAGATGCCCGAAGACGAGCAGGTGCACATCCTCGATCGCCTGGGAGACGAGCGCGCGGCCGACATCCTCGACCAGATGGAGCCGGACGACGCGGCCGACCTCCTCGCGCAGCTGGCACCGGACCGTCTGGAGCAGCTCCTCGAGCTCATGGAGCCGGAGGAGGCCGAAGACGTCAGGATGCTGCTGCGCTACGGCCCGGACACTGCCGGCGGTCTGATGACCCCGGAACCGATCATCCTGTCCGCCGATGCCACCGTGGCCGAAGCGCTCGCGCTGATCCGCCGCCACGAGCTGCATCCGGCCCTGGCCGCCGCGGTGTTCGTGACGCTCCCCCCGTTCGAGACGCCGACGGGGCGCCTGCTGGGGCTCGTGCACTTCCAGCGGATGCTGCGCTACCCGCCGCATGAACGGCTCGGCGCGATCCTCGACGACAGTCTCGAACCCGTGCCCGTCACCGCCTCCGCCGCCGAGGTGGCACGCCTCCTGGCCAGCTACGACCTGGTGTCGCTCCCGGTGATCGACGCGGCGCACCGCCTGGTCGGAGCGATCAGCATCGACGACGTGCTCGACTACCTGCTGCCCGACGACTGGCGCTCGCACGACAATGACGACGCCGCCGCTCCGGCGAAGGAGGTGCGCTGATGCCCCGCTCCCCCCGCCTCGACGCGCCAGGGCGCACGACCACACGCCCCAGGGCGACCTCACGCGACCGCTTCGGCCGTTTCACGGAGTGGGTCGCGCGGGCGATGGGGACGCCGGCGTTCCTCCTGATCCTCACCCTGTTCTGCGTGCTGTGGATCGTGTGGAACACCCTGATGCCGGACGAGTTGCGCTTCGACGACGCCGCGCTCGGGTTCACGGCTCTGACGCTCATGCTCTCGCTGCAGGCCTCCTATGCGGCACCCCTCATCCTGCTCGCGCAGAACCGTCAGGACGACCGCGACAGGGTGCAGATCGAACAGGACCGCCAGCGTGCAGAGCGCAACCTCGCCGACACCGAGTACCTCGCCCGCGAGATCGTGGCGTTACGGATGTCGCTCGAGGAGCGCAATTCGCAGGTCGTGACGCGCGACGTGCTCCGTCAGGAGCTCAAGGCTCTTCTCGCCGAGCTCGAAGAGTCTCCTGAGAAGACCCGATCCGGCTCCGCATCGTGACGGCGGTGGAGCGCGTCCGATCCGCCGTCGCCGCTGTGACGGATCCCGAGCTGCGTCGTCCCATCGGCGATCTCGACATGGTCCGCGACATCTCGGTGGAGGGTGATCGCGCACACGTCGGCATCGTCCTGACGATCGTGGGCTGCCCCGCCGCTGCCAGGATCGAGACGGATGTGCGCGAGGCTGCAGCGTCCGTTCCCGGTATCGCCGAGGTCGAGGTCGAGGTCGGCGTGATGACTCCGACCGAGCGGAAGGCGCTCACGGAGAAGCTCCGCGCGGGCAGGCCGGCACGGCACATGCCGTTCGGCCCCGACTCCCTCACCCGCGTGATCCTCGTCTCCAGCGGCAAGGGCGGCGTGGGCAAGTCGACGGTCACGGCCAACCTCGCGGTCGCCCTCGCCGCGCAGGGTCTCTCCGTCGGGCTCGTCGACGCCGATGTGCACGGCTTCTCGATCCCTGGCCTGCTCGGCATCCCGGCAGGCACGCAGCCGACGCGCATCGACGACCTCATGCTCCCCCCTGTCGCACACGACGTGAAGACGATCTCCATCGGGATGTTCCTCCGCGACGGCGAATCCGTCGTCGCGTGGCGCGGTCCGATGCTGCACCGCACGGTGTCGCAGTTCCTCACCGACGTGTTCTTCGGCGACCTCGATGTGCTGCTGATCGACATGCCACCGGGAACGGGCGACATCGCCATCTCGATCGGCCAGCTCCTCCCCCATGCGGAGGTGCTCGTGGTCACGACGCCGCAGACCGCCGCCGCCGACGTCGCCATCCGCAGCGGACTCGTCGCCCGGCAGACGGGCCAGCGCGTTATCGGCGTCATCGAGAACATGGCGGCGTACACCCTCCCCGACGGCACTGTCGTCGACCTGTTCGGCTCCGGAGGCGGCGCGGCCGTCGCCGAAGCACTCTCCGAACCGGAAGCCGCGGTCCCGCTGCTGGCATCCATCCCGCTGAGCCCCGCCCTGCGCGAAGGCGGAGACACCGGACGGCCGATCGTCTCCGACGACACGGACGATGCCGCAGCCGTGACCATCCGCGGCCTCGCGAGCGCGCTCGCGCACCGGGGCAGGGGTCTCTCCGGCCGATCCCTGCCCATGTCGATCCGCTAGGGACTGGGAGGATGCTCGGATGCCTGCACGTTCCCTGACCGTCGACGAGAGCCTGCTGCGACGGATGGCACGCGACGCCGCGATCTACTCGCTGACCCGTCCTGCGGCCATCGTCATGTGGGTCGCACTCGCGGCGGCGCTCGTCTTCAGCGTCGTCAACCTCACCGCGCCGGTGGCTCCGGGGGAAGAGGGACCTTACGGGGCAGGCTGGATGCCCGTGCTCATTGTCGCGCTCGCAGGTTTCGCCGTGTTCATGTCGGTGTCGGGGGCGCGCACCGCCGTGCGGATCGCGATGCCCGTCGGGACACGCGTGTGGGTGTCACTGGAAGACGAGGGTCTGCAGATGGGAAGCGGGCGACGTCGCTCCGACATCGCGTACCGCACGTTCCAGAGGATGCACGTGGGAAGGGACGCGGTGCTGTTGAAGCTGCGCGACACCTCGGCCGCGACCGCGATACCCCGCGAGCTGCTGACGGACGACGACATCGCCGCTCTCCGCTCCCGGATCTCCTAGCCCTCTCCCGCGGACCCCTGACGTCGCGACCGGGTCAGGTCGCCTCGGGATCGAACGGCGGGCGGTTGGTCGCACTGAACTCCTGCGGGACCGCGCGCGTGGGGGCGATGGAGCCTGCGACCGGCTCCGCGATCGTCGCTGTGGCCTGCATCGGGGTCGCCGGCTGCGGCTCTTCCATGAGGGCATCGCGGATGATCCGACGCGGGTCGTACTGGCGGGGATCGAGCTTGCGCCAGTCGACGTCGTCGATCTCGGGGCCCATCTCCTCGCGCACCCTCGACTTGGTCGCACGAAGGTACTCGCCGGCCTTGCGGACCATGCGGGAGAAGCTCTCCGCTGCGCGCGGGAGACGCTCGGGGCCGATGATCAGAACCGCGATGAGGCCGATCAGCAACAGCTTCTCGAAGGTGAGCCCGAACGTCATCTCTACAGGCTACCGCCGCGCCTGCGGTCCCCGCACTCGCGGACCGAATACGCTGGAGAAGATCACAGGCAGGCAGGGAGATACAGGCCATGAGCGAGCATGACGCGAACGCGCGTTTTCTGCGCGAGTCCATCGTGGAACCCGACGCCATCGCTCGCGCCCGTGCGCACGCGCTCGAGCTCGGGGCCATGCCCGTCAGCGCGTCCGTCGGCTCTCAGATCGCTGTGCTCGCCGCCGCGACCGGCGCCAGGTCGATCGTCGAGATCGGCACCGGTGCCGGTGTCTCCGGACTCTGGCTGCTCCGCGGCGCGCCCCAGGCCGTGCTCACCTCGATCGACAACGAACCGGAGCACCTCGCCGCCGCGCGGCAGGCCTTCTCCGACGCGAAGATCCCCTCCACGAGAGCACGTTTCATCACGGGGCGTGCGATCGACGTGCTCCCGCGCATGAACGAGAACTCCTACGACATCGTGCTGGTCGACGCCGACCCCGAGCACGTCATCGAGTACGTCGAGCACGGTCTGCGTCTCGCACGCACCGGTGGCCTCGTGCTCGTGCCGCGTGTCCTGGCGGGCGGCCGCGTCGCCGACCCGGTGCAGCGCGACGAGATCACGGCCGCCTACCGATCCCTCGTGCAGGAGACGCAGGAGTCTTCGGCCGTGCTCGCGACGCTCTCCCCCGCGGGCGAAGGCCTGCTGCAGCTGATCAGCCTCGCAGAGCGCGGCTGATCGCACGGATTCCCGATGGAGGCGGCGCCGACCACGCAGGTGCCGACCCAGGAAGAAGGGCGGTGGTTCCGAGGAACCACCGCCCTTTCGGATCCGCTGACGCGGATCCCTGGTCGATCAGGCCGGTGCCACGACGGCGCCAAGCACGTCGTGAAGCTCCTTGGCCTCGGCGTCGTTCACGGAGACGACCAGGCGGCCGCCGCCTTCGAGTGGAACGCGCACGATGATGAGTCGTCCTTCCTTCACGGCTTCCATAGGCCCGTCTCCGGTCCTCGGCTTCATCGCTGCCATCGTGGCTCCCTTTCCTCCGGTGGTATGGGATGAGTTTATCGGGTGTCACCGGGACCTGGAGGTCACGGAGCAACAATTGGGTCGAGCTCCACGGTCACGGGACCTGCCAGAACGTGTTCCCGAGCCCATACACGTGATATATCCAGACCCATTGACCGACCAGACATGCCGCCAGGACGCCGAGACGCCAGAGCCGAGACCGCGGCACGGCGACCGCGCCCCACAACGGACTGAGCGGGAGCAGCAGGCGGAAGGTGCTCGACTGGGGGAAGAAGACGGCGAGCAGGTAGAGCAGATAGCTCGCGCTCCAGAGGCGAAGATCGACGCCGAGCGCCCGTACCTGCGGTGAGAGCAGGAGCACTGCGGCGGCACCTGCCACGATGAGCACCAGGGCGATGGGCCCCCACCACTGCGGCAAGCCCCAGAGACCGAACCAGAACTGCGACGCCTGGATCCACCCCTCGAAAGGGATGAACCCTTCGACGCCGCCGGTGATCCAGTGCTGACGCCAGGCGAGCTCGGTCGCGAGATACGCCCCCGCGTCCCCTGTCGCGATGCCGGCGATCACCTGCCAGGCGAATCCGCAGAGGGTCGCGAGCGCCCCGAGCGCGAGGATGTGTGCGATCTCCCTCCCCACCAACGGATCGTCGCGGCGACGGATCCAGCGCACCACGCCGTGCAATCCCAGATAGAGCGCGAAGGCGAGGACGCCGGGGCGGGTGAAGGCCATCGCCGGGATGAGCAGATACAGCCAGGCGTACTTCCGCCGCGCCGTCATGTCGAGGGCGAGGAAGAGCAGCAGGAGGAACAGCGTCTCGGCGTATCCCACCTGGAACATCGCCGCGATCGGGCCGGCCGCGAAGAAGACCACTGCCCACAGCGCAGCGGAATCACCGATGCGCTCGCGCAGCAGCCGGTGCAGCACGAGGCACGCCAGGTATCCGACCCCGAGAGAGAGGAGGAGGGCGCCTGCTCCCCAGGAACCGAGCACGAGACCGATCCCCTTGGCCGCATATGCGAACACCGGCATGAAGGCCCAGGCATTCTCGGCGACGTCGCCCGCATCCGTGAGCGGCAGCTCTGTCGGGTACCCGTTCTCGGCGACGAGCCAGTACCACTGCGCGTCCCAGCCGAGCACGAAATCGATCAGGCCCGCCCCGGCGCCGAAGCGCGAGGAGGAGGTCGACAGCGATGCGGCGATGATGAGGAGCACCGTCGTCACGACCCGCGCCCCGAGGTAGATCAGCGCGACGCGCAGCGCGATCGGCGCCTTCGCCCAACGGCGCGCTGCGCTCAGTGCGAGGTGAGCCATGCGCGCAGGCCCCGCTCCACGGCGTCGATCTGCGCGAGCGGCACGCGCTCCTCATCGTGGTGGGCCAGGTGCGGGTCGCCGGGACCGTAGTTGACGGCGGGGATCCCCAGAGCGGAGAAGCGGGCGACATCCGTCCAGCCGTACTTCGGCCGCGGCTCCGCACCGACGGCGGCGACGAACTGCTTCGCGATCTCCGCGTCGAGGCCGGGACGCGCACCCTCGGCGGCGTCGGTGATCTCGACGTCGAACCCCGCGAGGACTCCGCGCAGATGTGTCTCGGCCTCCGCGGCGGACTTGCTCGGCGCGAAGCGGTAGTTGACCTCGACCTCGCAGGCATCGGGGATGACGTTCCCCGCGACGCCACCTGCGATGCGCACGGCGCTCAGACTCTCGCGGTACAGCAGCCCCTCGACCGGCACCTCCCTGGCCCGGTACTCGGCGAGCCGGGTGAGGATCGGCGCGGCACGATGGATCGCGTTCTCCCCGATCCATGCCCTCGCGCTGTGCGCCCGGACGCCCGACGTGCGCACGATCGCCCGCATCGTGCCGTTGCATCCGCCCTCGACCTCGCCGTTGGAGGGCTCACCGAGGATCGCGAAGTCGGCCTCGAACAGGTCGGGGCGGACGGCGGCGAGCAGCCCGAGGCCGTTCTTCGACGCCTCGACCTCCTCGTTGTCGTACCACATCCAGGTGATGTCGATCGCGGGTTCGACCAGCTCCGCAGCGAGCTTCAGCTGCACCGCGGTCCCTGCCTTCATGTCGACGGTCCCACGACCCCAGAGGTACGGCACACCGTCGATCTCGATGTCGCGGGTGGGGAGGTTGGCATTGATGGGCACCGTGTCGATGTGCCCGGCGATCGCGACGCGCTGCGCGCGACCGAGATCCGTGCGCGCGATGACGGTGTTGCCGTGGCGGAAGACCTGCAGGTGCCCCAGCGGCGTGACGGCCGCCTCGATGGCGTCGGCGAGCGTCTTCTCGTCTCCGGAGACGCTGGGGATATCGCAGATCGCACGGGTGAGGTCGACGGAGGACGCGGTCAGATCGAGCACCATGGGTCAAGACTACTTACCCGTCATGCGTGCAGTCACCGCGCTGCGGGCGCGATAGCGTGGAGGGATGAGCGACGCGCGCACGGTATGGGGTATCGGACTGACCACGATCGCCGGAGACGGCACCGTCCTGGATGCGTGGTACCCCGAGGTGCGGACCGGAACCGCGGAGGCGGATGAGGCCGCCGTCACCGCGCTCGCGGATCTCACCGGAGCCGACCAGCGACGCAACGTCACGGTGGAGGTCGTGCAGCTGCAGATCGACCTCGACGCCGCACCGGCTTCGACCGCGGACGCCTATCTTCGTCTGCACGCGCTCTCCCACCTGGTGGTGCGCCCCAACGATGTCAACCTCGACGGCGTCTTCGCTCATCTCCCGAACGTCGCCTGGACCAACGCGGGACCCGTCCTGCCCTCGGACGCCGCCCGCCTGCGTCCGCTCCTCCAGCGGTCGGGCATCCAGATCCAGGGTCTGGACAAGTTCCCCCGTCTCACGGACTACGTGCAGCCGACCGGTGTCCGCATCGCGGATGCTTCCCGCGTGCGCCTCGGCGCATACCTCTCCCCCGGCACCACTGTCATGCACGAGGGTTTCGTCAACTTCAACGCCGGAACGCTCGGCGCGTCGATGGTGGAGGGCCGCATCTCCCAGGGGGTCGTCGTCGGCGACGGCAGCGACATCGGCGGGGGCGCCTCCATCATGGGCACGCTCTCGGGCGGAGGGACGCACCGCGTCGCGATCGGCGCGCGCACGCTGCTGGGCGCCAACGCCGGCATCGGCATCTCCCTCGGTGACGACTGCGTCGTCGAAGCAGGCCTCTATGTGACGGCCGGCACGAAGATCGTCCTGGTCGACGGCCCCGTGACCGCCGATGGCGGGCGGAGGACGGTGAAGGGCGGAGAGCTCTCCGGTCAGGACGGACTGCTGTTCCGCCGCAACTCGCTCAGCGGTGCCGTCGAGGCCGTCCGCCGCGCCGGCGTCGGGGTGACGCTGAACGAGGCCCTGCACGCCTGAGAACCCCGGGCGGCGGGTGTCAGTGCACGCAGGTGGCCTCGGCGACCCGCGCAGGAGCCGACATGCAGCCGAGCTCATGCATGCACTGGTAGACTGACTCCGTTGCGTGTACCGCCGGTACCCAACATCGTCGTCGTCACGGGGTCTCCGAGGACCGAAGCGAGCGGAACCGCTCCCACCACCAGCACGAGCTGGCCTTTCGAACGGCGAACCGATGCGCGATTCCGCGCCGTCGCCCACCTCACCCCCTATCTCGCGCCGTTCATTCGTGCGCTGACGGAGTTTCTGCATGTCTACTTTCCTTGAACTCGGCGTTCCCGCCGAGCTCGCCGCCGTTCTCGCCGACTCGGGTAAGACCGAGGCGTTCGCCATCCAGCGCGACACGCTGCCCGACTCTCTCGCCGGACGCGACCTCCTGGGTCGCGGACGCACCGGCAGCGGCAAGACCATCGCCTTCGCGCTCCCCCTCGTCGCCCGCCTCGCCGCCTCCGGCGGTCAGCGCCGCGCCGGCCTGCCGCGTGGTCTCGTCCTCGCCCCCACCCGTGAGCTCGCGACTCAGATCGCCGCGACGATCACTCCTCTCGCCGAGGCCGCCGGCCTTCGCGTCACGACCGTCTTCGGCGGCGTCAGCCAGCGCCCGCAGGAGCAGGCACTGCGCGGCGGTGTCGACATCGTCGTGGCCTGCCCCGGCCGCCTGGAAGACCTCATGAAGCAGCAGGTCCTCCGTCTCAGCGCGATCGAGGTCACCGTGCTCGACGAAGCCGACCACATGGCCGACCTCGGCTTCCTCCCCGGCGTCACCCGCATCCTCACGGCCACGCCTGCCGGCGGACAGCGCCTGCTGTTCAGCGCGACGCTGGACCGCGGTATCGACACCCTGGCGCGCCGCTTCCTCTCGAACGCGGTCAGCCACGAGGTCGATGAGGAGAGCGTTCCCGTCGGCGAGATGACGCACCGCGTGCTGGTCGTCGACTCCACCGACAACAAGACCGTTCTCGTGCGCGAGCTCGCCTCCGGCACCGGTCGGCGCATCCTCTTCACGCGCACCAAGCACCAGGCGAAGAAGCTGGCGAAGCAGCTCACCGCCGCGGGGATCCCCGCCGTCGACCTGCACGGCAACCTCTCGCAGAACGCGCGCGAGCGCAACCTCGGTGCGTTCTCGACCGCCCCTGAGGACGGCGGCGTGCGGGTGCTCGTCGCGACCGACGTCGCCGCGCGCGGCGTCCACGTCGACAACGTCGACCTCGTCGTCCACGTCGACCCGCCGGTCGAGCACAAGGCATACCTGCACCGTTCCGGCCGCACAGCCCGCGCCGGTGCTGCCGGAACCGTCGTCACGGTCGTGCTCCCTGAGCAGCGCCGCGACGTCAAGGATCTTCTGCGCAAGGCCGCCATCACGGCGCCGCTCGAGGACGTCACCGCCGCTGCGGTCGCCGAGCTCGTCCCCGAGCGCGCGCCGCACGTGCGCCCGGCACCGGTGCAGGCACCGCAGCAGCAGCAGCGTCAGTCCTCGAAGCAGCGTCCGGCCGGCGGCGAGAGGAACAGCGCGGCCAACCCGCCGTCGCGTCGCCGTCGTCGCCCCCGTCCCGGCGCAGGCCAGGGTGGCGGGTACTCCACGCAGAGCGGTCAGTCCCGCCAGGGCGGTCGCGGCTCGCAGGGTCGCTGACCCCGCTGCACGGCGAAGAAGAAAGCGCCCCTTCCGCTACGGCGGGAGGGGCGCTTTCTCGTCACGCGCTCAGCGCGTGGGGAACTGACGTTCCGGCGATCCTGTGTACAGCTGCTGCGGACGACCGATCTTCGTCTGGGGGTCGAGCTGCAGCTCGCGCCACTGGGCCAGCCAACCGGGCAGACGACCGATCGCGAACAGAACGGTGAACATGCGCGTGGGGAAGCCCATCGCCTTGTAGATGACGCCGGTGTAGAAGTCGACGTTCGGGTACAGGCGACGCTCCCGGAAGTAGTCGTCGGCCAGCGCCAGCTCTTCGAGCTCCTTGGCGAGGTCGAGGAGCGGATCGGTGACGCCCAGCGACGAGAGCACCTCGTCGGCCGCGTCCTTGACGAGCTTGGCACGGGGGTCGTAGTTCTTGTAGACCCGGTGCCCGAAGCCCATCAGCTTCACGCCCTCTTCCTTGTTCTTCACCCGCTCGACGAAGCGCGAGACGCTCTGCCCGGAGTCGCGGATCTGACCGAGCATGGTCAGCACGGCCTCGTTCGCCCCGCCGTGGAGCGGACCGGAGAGAGCCTGGATACCGGCGGACACGGATGCGAACTGGTTGGCCCCGGTCGAACCGACCAGGCGGACCGTGGACGTCGACGCGTTCTGCTCGTGGTCTTCGTGCAGGATGAGGAGCAGCTCGAGAGCCTTCGACATCACCGGGTTGACCTCGTACTCCTCGCTGTGAACGCCGAAGTTGAGCTTCAGGAAGTTGTCCACGAAGCTCAGGGAGTTGTCGGGGTACAGGAAGGCCTGGCCGACGCTCTTCTTGTGCGCGTAGGCCGCGATCACGGGGAGCTTCGCGAGCATGCGCACCATGTTCAGCTCGACGTGCTCCGGGTTGTGCGGGTCGGTCTGACCCTCGTAGTAGGTCGAGAGCGCCGCGACCGCCGAGGACAGCACCGACATCGGGTGCGCCGTGTGCGGAAGCGCCGAGAAGAAGCGCTTGAGGTCTTCGTGCAGGAGGGTGTGCCGGCGGATCTTCTCGTCGAACTCCGCCAGCTCGGAGGCGGAGGGCAGGTCGCCGTAGATGAGGAGCCACGCGACCTCGAGGTAGCTCGTCGAACCCGCGAGCTGCTCGATCGGATATCCGCGGTACCGCAGGATGCCCTTGTCGCCGTCGATGTACGTGATCTCCGACTTCGTCGACGCCGTGTTGACGAAACCGTAGTCCAGGCCGGTGTAGCCCGTCTGCCGCGTCAACGTCGAGAAATCGATGCTGTCGTGCCCCGCCGTGCCGCGCAGCACCGGGAATTCAGCGGTCGTGTCGCCGATCGTCAGCTTCGCCGTCTGGTCTGCCGCTGCACTCACGCGGACCTCCTCGTAGTGTCCGCCCCCGCTCGTCGCGGTGGGTTCGAACAAGATCTTGATCAAGCCTGAACTGGCGATCTCACGGCGCTCAGGCGCCAGGTCGGGTCACGACCGAATCGCCTTTACAGCCTAGTAGTCGCACAGGCCTACTGTGACATCCGCCAAAGGGACGCCCCCTCCGAGGAGGGAATCTACATATCGGCCACAGTGAGACGGCGCGCGGCCTCGGCCACATGAGCCGTCGATGCGGTGAGGGCCAGGCGGACATGCTGCCCGGATTCACCGCCGTAGAACGGACCCGGACCGGCGAGGATGCCCAGATCGGCCAGTCGTCCCATCGATTCCCAGGAGTCGCGCCCCTCGGTCGCCCAGAGGTAGAGCCCGGCCTCCGAACCGTCGATGCGGAAGCCTGCGGCCTCCAGCGCGGGACGCAGGGCATCGCGGCGGGTGCGGTAGAGAGCCTTCTGGACGGCGACGTGCTCGTCGTCCGCGAGCGCCACCGCCATCGCGTGCTGCACCGGTGCCGGGGGCATCAGCCCGAGATGCTTGCGGGCAGTGAGAAGCTCGCCGACGACACGAGCGCACCCGGCCACGAACGCCGCACGGTAGCCGGCGAGGTTCGACTGCTTGCTCAGCGAGTAGACACTGAGCAAGTTCGCACGACTTCCGCCCGTCACCCGCGGGTCGAGGACCGACGGGACCGACTCGGTCGCCCAGACGCCGTCCCAGCCCAGCTCGGCGTAGCACTCGTCGCTCGCGAGCACGGCACCGAGCTCACGAGCACGACGCACGGCAGCGGCGAGCTCATCGACGGTCCAGGTGCGTCCGTCCGGGTTGCCCGGGGTGTTGATCCAGATGAGCTTGGCGCCCTCCGGCCAGTCGGCTGGATCGTCCGCGGGAAGGGGCGTCGCTCCAACCACGCGTGCCCCGACCTCGTAGGTCGGGTAGGCCACGCGCGGGTGGACGACGATGTCTCCGGCCCCCAGACCGAGCAGTGTGGGCAGCAGCGCGACGAGTTCCTTGGACCCGATCGTCGGGAGCACGTTGTCGACCCGGAGGTCGGGCACTCCCCTGCGCCGGGCGTACCACTCGACGATCGCCTCCCGCAGGGTGGGTGTGCCCACCGTCTGCGGATAGGCATGCGCATCCGTGGCCTCGGCCAGGGCGCGGCGGATGATGTCGGGGGTGGGGTCGACCGGAGAACCGACCGAGAGGTCGATCAGTCCGTCCGGGTGCTGCTGCGCGCGCTCACGGAACGGGACGACGGCATCCCACGGATAGTCGGCGAGATCGCGGACGCTCACGGAGCCAGCGCCTACTCGCCCTGAGGCGGCAGAGCCGCGACGATCGGGTGATCGAACGAGTAGACACCCACCTTGGCGGCGCCACCGGGCGACCCGATCTCGTCGAAGAACTCGACGTTGGCCTTGTAGTAGTCCTGCCACTCATCGGGCAGGTCGTCTTCGTAGTAGATCGCCTCGACGGGACACACGGGCTCGCAGGCGCCGCAGTCCACGCATTCGTCCGGGTGGATGTAGAGCGAGCGTTCGCCCTCGTAGATGCAGTCAACGGGGCACTCGTCGATGCAGGCGCGATCCTTGACATCGACGCACGGGAGGGCGATCACATACGTCACCCCCTCAGTCTACGACTCGCGCGGCTCGGGTTCCTGCGCGGCAGGCGCCTCCGTGCGCACCGGGAGGCGTCGGACGGAGGGCCAGGCGACGACGAGCAGGACGATTCCGGCGACCAGATAGGTCCAGATCTGCCCGAGGAACGAGGCGGGCTCGACGACGGATCCGCCCGGCCCCTCCCCGGAGATCAGCACCAGCATGCCGATCATCCCGAGTCCGGCCGCGACAGCGGCGCCCCTGTCATGCGTGAGGGTTCGGACGGCGATGAGGATGGCAGCGCACGCGATGGCCGCGATGATCATGCCGATGGGGATGGGGCCCCACATCACACTGTGACTGATGGTGCCGGCGACGCCGTAGACACCGCCGACGAGGGCGGCAGCGATCCACGACAACACTCTCGACACCCAGCTCACGCGCACCTGTCGATCTTACCGACGAGCCCCCGCCGGACGGGATCGGGGAGGTGGGTCATGCGGCGATCCCGAACAGACGCAACAGGGCTGCGACCGCCGCCGCCGCGACGACGACCACGAGGAAGGACTGCCGCAGCCACAGGAGGCCGCCGGCGACCAGCAGCGCGGGCACGCGAGCATCGACCGTGATCGCCTGACCGTCGCCGAGGGTCTGCACGGCCACGAGAGCCGCGAGCAGACCCACTGTCAGCAGATCGGAGATGCGGGCGGTGCGCGGCGCCTCCAGCACCCGAGGGGGCACCAGGTATCCGGCCGCCTTGAGGGCGAGGCAGATCAGGGCGGCGAGGAGGATCGCACTCCACACGGTCACGAGGCCGCCCCCGCACCCCGGTCCGCTCCACCGTCGGTCGAGGCCGCGGGACGACCCCACCAGTCGAACCAGCCGACGGCGATCGCGACGACCGCAGCCACCAGAACCGGAAGGCCCGGCATCAGGAACGGCGTGAAGGCCGCGGCGACGACAGCCGCTGCGACGCCGACCGCGACGGCCTGCCGCTGCCGGAGCCGAGGCCAGAGGAGAGCGAGGAACGCCGCGGCTGCGGCCGCATCCAGTCCCCATGTCCTGGGGTCGCCGAGCACGTCGCCCACGAGCGCCCCGACGAGGGTGGTGATGTTCCACCCGACGAAGATGCCGATCCCGGTCACCCAGAAGCCGACCCGCCGCAGCCGAGGATCACCCTGCGAGATCGCCACGGCCGTCGACTCGTCGATCGTGAAGTGCGCAGCTGCGGCCTTGCGAGCCGGTCCGCCCCCGATGATGGGTGACATCCGCATGGCGTAGGCGACGTTGCGGACACCGAGGAGCGCAGCCGAGGCGATCGCGGAAGGCAGTGCCGACAATCCCCCAGCGGTGAAGACGCCGACGAAGGCGAACTGGGACCCCCCGGTGAACATCAGCAGACTCAGCACACAGGTCTGCCAGACGTCGAGCCCCGACGCCACGGCGAGCGCGCCGAAAGAGACCCCGTACGCACTGGTCGCCAGCACCACGCCGAGTGCCTCACGCCAGACCTCACGCTCCGCGGTCATCGCGCCGCCCAAGAGCTGCCGTTCGCTTCAGTGAACACATGGTCATAATTCTGAACACGTTCTGCGGCATAGTCAAGCGAACGATCGTTTGACATGATGAACGTATGGAGGAACTTCGTACGCGCATCGCCCGCACCCTGCGCCGGGAACGTGAGGCGGCGAGCCTGTCGGTGTCCGAACTCGCTCGACGGGCCGGGGTCTCCAAAGCGACGGTGTCCCAGCTCGAGAGCGGCTCGGGCAACCCCAGCGTCGAGACGCTGTGGGCCCTCGGCGTCGCACTGGGGGTGCCGTTCGCCGTGCTCGTCGACCAGCAGTCCAACGCACCGAAGCTGATCCGCGCAGACGATCTGTCCGGGGTGCCGTCCTCCGCTGCCGCCTACAGCGCGACCCTGCTGTCTGCGAGCCCGCCCGGCGCACGCCGCGACGTCTACCTGATCCAGGCCGAGCCGGGCGACGCACGCCGGTCGGATCCCCATCACCCCGGGACGATCGAGCACGTGGTCCTGATGGCCGGCCAGGCGCGCATCGGCCCGGCGGAGAATCCCGTCCTCCTAGACCCCGGCGACTACCTGACCTACGCCGGCGATGCGCCCCATGTCTTCGAGGCGACCGTGGCGGGCACCAGAGCCGTGCTCATCTCGGAGCTGCGCTGAGCCTCACTCCCCTCCCGAGACCGGCGACGGATCGGGGATCTCGTGCGGCCGATACTGCGGTAGCCGGGAAGCCGGAAGGATCGCGAGCGCGCTGATCCCCGCCAGCAGAAGGAGTCCGAGCTTGAGAGTGCCCAGGCGCGACTCCTCGTTCACCACCACCGCGGCGTCGATCTGCTCGGGCGTCGCGTCCGTCGCCTCGAGCGCGGCGCGCAGATCGTCGTTGCTGATGAAGTTGATGTTGTCCATGTCGACCTGGGCGACGAGGGACGGCGGCAGCTCGGGATGCTCGACGACCGCACGACCGACGCTGAGGCCGAGGAGGGACACCAGCAGCGCTCCGGCCAGCGCGGTGCCCACCGCCGAAGCGAGGTTCTGCGTGGTGCCTCGCAGCGACCCCACATCCCCCGCGAGCTCGGCCGGAGCCGCCGTCACCAACACGTTGAACACCAGGGTCACCAGCGCCCCCTGCCCGATGCCGAAGACGATCAGGCCCAGGATCGTCGGGATCGTCTCCCAGTTGTTGTTGACCACGAACGACAGCCACACCAGGGCCGCCGTGGTGAGGATGAACCCGACGACGCCGATCGTGCGCGGTGGGAACCGCTTGTACAGCCGCACCACGAGGGTGGCGGTGACGAAGACCGTCAAGTTGAACGGCATCATGGCCATCGAGGTGTCGAACGGCGTCCTCCCCTGCACGATCTGGATGTAGAGCGGGATCGTGAAGTTCACGCACGCTTCCAGCGCCACCACGATGAACATCGCGTACACGGCGGCGCGCTCGCGAGAGGATCCGAGGACGCTCAGGTCGATCAGGGGCACCTTTCCCTCCGCCATCCGCTTCCTCGTCCACAGGAAGAACGCCTGGCCGAGCACGAGGCCGACCACGATGAACACGGGGGCCGGCGAGAGGCCGAGCACCGCGAAGGGGGCATCGGCCGTCGCCGCCACGGCACCCCACGAGTTCAGGTTGTTGAACCCGAGGGTCAGCAGCACGATCGCCGCGCCGATGAGCAACGAGGCGACGAGGTCGATGCGGATCGACGCGTCGCCGCGATCCCCCCGCAGGGTGAAGCTCAGGGCGAACACCACCACGGCGATGCCGAGCACGATGAAGAACATCGGTCGCCAGCCCACCAACGTGCCCAGCGTCCCTCCGATCAGGAAGGCGCTGACGCCCGAGATCGCGCGCGCCGAACCGATGGCGCCGATGGCGGTCGCCTGCTGAGGCCCCCGGTAGTTCTCGGCGATGAGAGCGACGATCGACGGCACGATGATCGCGGCAGCCGCCCCGGCCACGGCCTGCCCCGCGATGGCCCACCACACGGTGGGAGCGAGGATCATCATGATCGACGAACCGGCGAACAACGCGATCACGATCCGGAAGATCACGACCCAGCCGATCCGCTGCCCGAGCTTCGCGCCGGTCATCACGAGCGCCGCGACGGCGAGGCCGTACATGACGATGGTCGTGCTCGCGACCGTCGGCGGCACTCCGAACTCGCTCACCATGCCCCCGAGCGAGATCGGCAGCGCGGCGACGTTGAACGACATCAGCACCTGCGCGAGGAAGAGGCTGACCATCGGCAGCCACGAGGTCTTGATCGGGGTCTGCGGTGCGGGGATCTGGGTCATGACAGCTCCAGGGGTGCGGAGGGCGAGGCGGGAGAAGACGCAGGATGGGGGACGGCCGACGAGGCGAACAGGTTCAGCCCGAGCGCCCGCGACAGGTAGCCGATGGCCATCTGCGAGCGGACGGAGTTGCCCGCCTCGTCGAGTCGAGGAGAGAACCCCGCGACGGCGCCCTTTCCCGGCGCGATCGCGACGATGCCTCCCGCGACTCCGGACTTCGCGGGGAGTCCGATCTCGAACAGCCAGTCGCCGGAGCGTTCGTAGAGGCCCGTCGATGCGACGACCGCGAGCGTGTCGCGGCACACGTCCGCCGAGACGATCCGCTCGCCCGTGACGGGGTTCACTCCCCCGTCGGCGAGTGTGGCGCCCATGACCGCGAGGTCGTGAGCCGTGACCCCGAGCGCGCACTGGCGCGTGTACACATCGACCACCTCGTCCGGGTCACCCGCGAGTCGCCCGTAGCTGCGCAGTAGGCGTCCGAGAGCACGGTTGCGGTCGTTGGTCGCGGCCTCCGAGGCGTACACGACGCCGTCGAGGCTCAGCGGCCGGCCGGCGAACGCCGAGAGCCCCTCCCGCATCCGCTCCCACTGCTCCACGGGTGTCGCACCGGGCATGAGCGCTGTCGTGGCGATCGCCCCCGCGTTGACCATGGGGTTCATCGGGTGGCCGTCGTTGAGCTCCAGCGCCATCACGGAGTTGAAGGCCAGGCCGGTGTTGTTCACCCCGACGACTTCGCGCACGCGCTCATGGCCGTGCTCCTGGATGGCCAGGGCGTACACGAACATCTTCGAGATCGACTGGATCGAGAACGGATGCAACGCATCACCGGCGTCGTGCAGCCCGCCGCCGACCTCGATCACCGCCAGACCGAACAGCTCCGGATCGACCTCCGCGAGCACCGGGATGTAGTCCGCGACGCTCCCGCGGCGCTCGTCGGCGTAGCGGGCGTGAGCATCGCGCACCACCTCCTCGACGCGGTCCCACCCCGGCAGCGCGCCGGTGGACGCCTCCTGCGGGACGCCGTGCCATGCTGGGGGGTCGAGCACATCTCCTCCTCGGATCCGTGACGTCCCCCAGCCGTCAGAGTCACCGTAGCGCTCGACGACCGCCTTCACCTAGAGCATGTGCAGCGTTGCGGAGGGGATCAGTACCAGTTCATCGCCTGGGAGTGCGACCATGCGCTGCAGGGAGTGCCGTACACCGACGAGATGTACCCGAGACCCCACGCGACCTGCGTGGCCGCGTTCGTCTGCCAGTCGGAGCCGGCGGAGGCCATCTTGCTTCCGGGGAGCGCCTGCGGGATGCCGGTGGCACCGCTGGGGTTGTACGCCTTGTAGTTCCAGCCGGACTCCTTGTTCCACAGGGAGTTCAGGCAGGAGAACTGGTCACCGCCCCATCCGTACGTGCTCGACATGATCTGCTGTGCGGCCGCCTTCGCCCCCTCGGGAGTGTTCGCTGCAGCCAGCGCGGCTGCGGCCTGCTGTTCCGCGGCGGCCTGGGCCGCCGCCTGCTCCGCTGCGACCCGCGCTGCCTCCTCCTCGGCCTGCTTCTGCTGGGCGGCGGTCAGCGCCCCGCGCAGCTCCGCGGTGTCGGCGACCACGCTCGCGGTCTCATCCTGCGCCTTGTCGGCGAGGACGCCTACGAGCAGCACCGGCGTCACCTCGGTGTCATCGAGCTTCTCGATGTCGCTTTCGAGATCGGAGGTGTCGACGGAAGTCACTGCTCCCACATCGAGGCCGGCGGCGGCGACCTCAGCGCTCAGGGTCTCGGCTGCGGTGACCGCGTCCTTCGCCTGTGCCAGAGTGGCGGAGGCATCCTCCGCGATCTCTGCCAGCGGCTGAGCGCCCGCCAGTGCGGGTGCGGTGACGGCCGCAGCAGGGCTCATGGCTCCCACCGCGGGGGTGGAGGCCAGACCGACGCTCAGCGTGATGCCGACCAGCGTCGCCGATGCGACGCCGAGGATGGTCATGGGACGGTGGGCCGCGTTACGGGCTGATGCCGCCGCGGAGGCGCGCCGAAGCGCACGGGTCTTCTGAAGCATTGGGTTCGACTTTCGGGTTGTCGTACGCCCTTTAAGGAGACTCATCGGGAGCTCGTCCCAGGCGCAAGTGAACCACTCTGAACGATGAACCTGAACGAAAACAATCCCTCACCTGGGATTTACATGAGAAGAGGGCCCCGCGCACGCCTTTCGGCGGCACGGGGCCCTCTCACTCGGAGCGTGTCCGAGGCTGTTCTCAGACGCTCGCGTCCTGGCGCTTCAGGCGCGCGGTCTCGCGTGCACGCGTGTTCGCGTCGAGGTTCACCTTGCGGATGCGCACGACCTCGGGGGTCACCTCGACGCACTCGTCGTCGCGGGCGAACTCGAGGCTCTCCTCCAGCGTCAGCTGGCGCGGAGGCGTCATCGACTCGAAGGTGTCGGAGCTCGCTGCACGCATGTTGGTGAGCTTCTTCTCCTTGGTGATGTTCACGTCCATGTCGTCGGCGCGCGAGTTCTCGCCGATGACCATGCCCTCGTAGACCTCCTGCGTGGGCTGCACGAAGAACGACATGCGCTCCTGCAGAGCGATCATCGCGAACGGGGTGACGACACCCTGACGGTCAGCGACGATCGAGCCGTTCTGACGCGTCGTGATGGAGCCGGCCCACGGCTCGTAGCCGTGCGAGATCGCATTCGCGATACCGGTGCCGCGGGTCGTGGTCAGGAACTCGCTGCGGAAGCCGATGAGGCCGCGCGACGGGACGATGAACTCCATGCGCACCCAGCCGGTGCCGTGGTTGGTCATGTTCTCCATGCGACCCTTGCGGTTCGCGAGCAGCTGCGTGATCGCGCCGAGGTGCTCCTCCGGAGTGTCGATCGTGAGGTGCTCGAACGGCTCGTAGGTCTTGCCGTCGATCTTCTTCGTGACCACCTGCGGCTTGCCGACGGTGAGTTCGAAGCCCTCGCGACGCATGTTCTCGACGAGGATGGCGAGGGCCAGTTCTCCACGACCCTGCACCTCCCAGGCATCCGGGCGTCCGATGTCGACGACCTTGAGCGAGACGTTGCCGATGAGCTCCTTGTCGAGACGGTCCTTGACCATGCGAGCCGTGAGCTTGTGCCCCTTGACCTTGCCCATGAGCGGCGAGGTGTTGGTGCCGATCGTCATGGAGATGGCGGGGTCGTCGACCGTGATGGCCGGAAGCGGACGGACGTCCTCGGGGTCGGCGATGGTCTCGCCGATCGTGATGTTCTCGAAGCCGGCGATGGCGACGATGTCACCGGGGCCTGCGGACTCGGCAGGGTAGCGCTCGAGTGCACGGGTCTTCAGGAGCTCGGTGACACGCGCGTTCTGGTGCGTGCCGTCAGCGCGCACCCAGGCGACGGTCTGCCCCTTCTTGAGGGTGCCGTTGAAGATGCGGAGCAGGGCGAGACGGCCGAGGAACGGGCTGGAGTCGAGGTTCGTGACCCAGGCCTGCAGCGGGTGCTCGTCGTCGTACTCCGGCGCCGGCACGTGCTCGAGGATAGCTTCGAAGAGCGGCTCGAGGTCGTCGTTGTCCGGAAGCGTGCCGTCGGCGGGACGGTTCTGCGAGGCGGCGCCGGCACGACCGGAGGCGTAGACCACCGGCACGTCGAGAAGAGCGTCGACGTCGAGGTCGGGCACGTCGTCGACCAGGTCGGACGCGAGACCCAGCAGCAGGTCGTGCGCCTCTTCCTCGACCTCGGCGATGCGCGCGTCAGGACGGTCGGTCTTGTTGACCAGGAGGATGACGGGCAGCTTGGCCTCGAGAGCCTTGCGCAGCACGAAGCGGGTCTGCGGCAGCGGACCCTCGCTGGCGTCGACGAGCAGCACGACGCCGTCGACCATCGACAGGCCGCGCTCGACCTCGCCACCGAAGTCGGCGTGGCCGGGGGTGTCGATCACGTTGATCGTGATCTCCTTGCCGCCGGCGTGCTTGCCCTTGTAGGTGATCGCCGTGTTCTTGGCGAGGATCGTGATGCCCTTCTCACGTTCCAGGTCGTTCGAGTCCATGGCGCGCTCATCGACGTGAGCGTGTTCGCCGAAGGAACCCGTCTGACGCAGCATGGCGTCGACGAGAGTGGTCTTGCCGTGGTCGACGTGCGCCACGATTGCGACGTTGCGGAGGTCAGAACGGAGGGCGTGCGCCATGCAGGTGTCCTAAAAGATGTGGGGTTTCGCCGGGAAGCCGACGTTCCAGGATAACGCAAGCTCGGGGCCGGTTCCTGAAAAGCAGGTCGTAGCATCGAGATCGTGACCCGACCGCAGGCTCCGTGGGAACTCCCCGACCTCTCCCCCGCCCCCTCCCGTGCTCGACTGTGGTGGGAGATCGCGATCGTCCTGGCGCTGGGTCTCGGCCAGTCGGCGGTCTACGCGATCGTCCAACTGGCCTACCGCCTCACGGACGACGTGCCGATCGCCGATCAGGTGGCGAAGCTCAACCCGTCTCGGAGCGACAGGGAGATCTTCGACCTCATCTACCAGGTGCTCGCGATCGGGTTCTCGCTCGTCCCCGTCGTGCTGGTGTGCTTCCTGCTGTGGCAGTCGCGACGCCCCCATCTGGCGCGTCTGGGGCTGGATGGCACCGGTGTCGCGAAGGATGCGGGCCGCGGCATCCTGCTCGTGCTCGCGATCGGCATCCCCGGGCTCGGTCTCTATCTCGCCGGCCGGGCGCTCGGACTGACCGTGGCCATCGATCCTGCCGGGATAGACGCGTATTGGTGGACCGTCCCGGTTCTCCTGCTCGCGGCGGCCCGCGCTTCCCTGCAGGAGGAGTTCGTGGTGCTCGGATACCTCTTCACACGGCTGCGACAACTCGGGTGGAGTCCGTGGACGATCATCATCTCCACGTCGGTCCTGCGGGCGAGCTACCACCTGTACCAGGGATACCCGGCGTTCGTCGGCAACCTCGCGATGGGGCTGCTCTTCGGCTGGCTGTATCACCGCAGCGGGCGGCTGATGCCCTTCCTCGTCGCGCACTTCCTGATCGACGCGGCCGCGTTCGTCGGGTATCCATGGGCCGCGGCGATGTGGCCCGAGCTGTTCGGTCTCCCCGGCTGAGTGACGACGGGTGGGATGGCTCTCCCCCTTCGCTGACGGAGTGCTCTAGCCTGAAGGCTTCCAACGACGGAAAACGGAGGGAAGTCTCATGAAGATGAACAGGATGACCAAGGCGGGGGCCGCGATCGCCATCGCAGCAGGGATCACGCTGCTCAGCGTCGCGCCCGCATCGGCAAGTGTTTTCGGGCCCTACTCGTCGGCGGCGCAGTGTAACGCCGATCGCACCGACTATGTCAGGGGCGGGGGGAAGGCCGCCCCCTGCATCCCCGGCACCGGAGGCTGGTACTTCCAGACGTACTGAGCATCATCGAGGATCGAGGCGGCGGGCATCAGCCCGTCGCCTCGATCCGTTGACACCCGTCGGACCTCGCCCCTAGGCTCGGGGCACCCACGACGACGTGGGTACGACAATCCGGGGGGATTCGAATGAAGAAGAAACTGTCCGCAACGGCCGCAGGCATCGTCCTCGTCACGGGAATGGTGTTCGGCGGGGCCGCTGCAGCGCAGGCCGCCAGCTGGTTCGGCCCGTTCACCGATCTGTCCTATTGCCAGGCCGAACGACGGATCTTCATGCAGGAGGGCTACAGCGTCGGCTCCTGCGTGCACCGCAGCGGCCAGCCGGGGTACTGGTTCTCCTACTCCTGAACCGGCCCCGAACCGTATTGCAACGTGCCCCCTGTCCTCGTGAGACGGCAGGGGGCACGTGTGCGGGGAAGTGGGAAGTATCTCAGCCTGCGGAGGCGATCATCACGGCGACGACCGCCCACACGACGATGATCCCGAGCGCTGACAGCGCCCTGGCGTCCCAGGAGCGACGGATCGGCGCACTCGCCGCGTGACCCGCAGCAGCCTGCCAGCGGTCGCGGATGTCCGTCAGGCCGCGCAACGACGCGGAGACTTGCACTTCCTCGTCGCGCATCTTGCTTCGTCTCGGACGCGCGTGCGCCGGTCCACCCCAGCAGGTGAGCTCCGTGTCATCGTCGAGCGAGAACCGCAGCTGCCACTGCAGGTCGATGTCACGGACCCGGTGCCAACCGAACTCGGTGCGCCGCAGCATGTTCTGGACGAGTGCCCCGTCGTCGCTGATGCGGACCATCGACACGAAGCTGATCTCGTAGATGATCCACAGGCCGAGGAGCACCCACGGTGCGAGGAGCAGCGTCTGCCCCCAGCCTCCGCGCACGACGGCGTCGCCGAGCAGGAACACCGCCAGAGCGAGGCTCACGACCATGACGACCGTGCCCGAGGACGAGCGGAAGGTCCGCCCGTCCTCGGGAGAGTTCGGCATCGCCACGATCAGAGGCCACCCAGAGGGATGGACGCACCGGGGATCGCTTCGAGCAGACGGCTCGTGTACTCCTGCTTCGGGTTCGCGAAGGTCTCATCGACCGTGCCCTGCTCGACGATCCGGCCGCGCTCCATGACGCAGACCAGATCGCTCGAGACACGCACCACCGCGAGGTCGTGCGTGATGAACAGGTAGGTGAGGCCCAGCTCCGTCTGCAGGTCGGCCAGCAGCCTGAGGATCTGCGCCTGGACGAGCACGTCCAGAGCGGAGACCGCCTCGTCGAGCACCACGATGTCCGGCTTGAGCGCCAGAGCACGCGCGATCGCGACCCGCTGGCGCTGTCCACCCGACAGCTCGCTCGGGTAGCGGGTTGCCAGATCCTGCGGCAATGACACCTGATCCAGAAGCTCACGCACGCGCTCTCGACGCGAAGTGCGATCACCCACACCGTGGATCTCGAGCGGTTCGGCGATGGTGTTCTCGAGATTGCGCAACGGATCCAGAGAACCGTACGGGTCCTGGAACACCGGCTGCATGCGCCGGCGCAGACCGAAGGACTGTGCGCGGGAGAACCCGGACACGTCCATGCCGTCGATCTCGATCGTCCCCGACGTCGGGTCCTCCAGCTTGAGGACCATCTTGGCGACGGTCGACTTGCCCGAGCCCGACTCGCCGACGAGAGCCAGCGTCTTCCCGCGCGGGATCTCGAACGACACGTCGTCTACGGCGCGGAACATCTCGCTGCGGAAACCGCCCTGTCGGATGCGGTAATCCTTGGTGAGGCCGGCCACGCGCACCGTGGGCGGGATGGCGGCGAGATCCTCGAGCGTCTCCACACCGCGGTCCTCGACCACGGCCTGGATGCGCTGCGATGCCACGCTGGGCGCGGCGGCGACGAGGCGCTTGGTGTACGGATGCCGCGGGTTCTGCAGGATCTCCCGGCTCGGTCCCGACTCCACGATGGTGCCGTTCTGCATCACGATCAGGCGCTCCGCGCGCTCGGCTGCGAGTCCGAGGTCGTGCGTGATCAACAGCATCGAGGTTCCGCGGTCGCGGGTCAGGCTCGCCATGTGGTCGAGGATGACGCGCTGCACCGTGACGTCGAGGGCCGAGGTGGGCTCGTCCGCGATCAGAAGCCGGGGGTCCGCGGCCAATCCGATCCCGATGAGCGCTCGCTGGCGCATACCGCCCGAGAACTGGTGAGGGAACTGGCGCAGTCGCTTGGCCGCGTCAGCGAGCCCCGCCTGCTGGAGCACCTCGATCGCCCGAGCCCGGACCGCCGCGCGTCCCTGGGCGAGGCCGTTGGCACGGACCGCCTCCTCGACCTGGAAGCCGATGCTCCAGACGGGGTTGAGGTTCGACATCGGGTCCTGCGGCACGTAGCCGATCGCCTTGCCGCGGATGCGCTCCATCTCCCGCTCGGAGAGGTGCGTGAGCTCCTCGCCGTCCAGGGTGATGCTCCCGCCGGTGACCTTTCCGGTGCCGGCCAGCAGTTTGATGATGGACGTCGCAGCCGTCGACTTGCCCGAACCGGACTCGCCGACGATCGCGACCGTCTCCCCTGCCATGACATCGAAGCTGATCCCATGCAGGACCTGTCGTGTGCCGTTCTGCGTGTCGAACGCGACCGTGAGATCGCGGACGCTCAGCAGCGGGGTCGTTGCTTCACTCATCGGCGTGTCCTCGCCCTCGGGTCGAGGGCGTCTCGGATGAGTTCCCCCAGAAGGATGAACGCGAGCACCGTGATGGTGAGCGCGATCGACGGATAGATCAGTGCCATCGGCGCGACACGCAGCGAGCGTTGTGCCTGGCTGATGTCGTTGCCCCAGGACATGACGTCGCTTCCGAGACCGACACCGAGGAAGCTCAGGGTCGCCTCCGCGACGATACCGCCGGCCAGTGCCAGGGTCGCCAGTACGAGCAGCGGAGCGAACGCGTTCGGGATCACGTGGGACAGAAGGGTGCCGAAACGCCCCTTCCCCAGCGCGGCCGACGCCATCACGAAGTCCGCTTGTTTCACTCTGAGCACTTCCGCCCTGACGACACGCGCCGTCGCGGCCCAGGCGAACCCACCGATCGCGAGGGCGAGGGTGAAGACGTTGCGGTACTGCGCGAACACCGTCATCACGACGACCGCCGCGAGGATGTAGGGGATCGAGAAGAAGATGTCGCCGACGCGGGAGAGCACGGCATCGAGCCATCCTCCGTAGTAGCCGGCGAAGGCACCCATGATCAGACCGAGAGTCGAGCTGATGATCGTCGCCAGCAGGCCGACGCTGATCGATGTGCGCGAGCCCCAGACGATGCGCGACCAGATGTCGCAGCCCTGGAACGTGTAGCCCAGGGGGTGGCCGGCGGCCGGTCCCGCATTGGAGTTCCCGAGCTCACACTGGTTGTTCGGAGGCGTCTGCGTGAAGAGCGTCGGCCACAGGGCCATCAGCAGGATGAGCGCGACGATGCCGAGCGAGATCCAGAACGACGGGCGACGGCGTAGATCGGTCCACGCGTCCCGCCAGAGACTCGCAGGCTTGCCTTTGACGTTGATGGCATCCGTCGGCGGCTGTTCGGCCACCACCGGTGCGACGTAATGAGAGGGACGGTCACTTGACATAGCGGATCCTCGGGTCGAGCAGCCCGTAGAGCAGGTCCACGAGCAGGTTGACGAGAACGTAGATGATGACGAACACCGTCACGAAGGAGACGATCGTCGGTCCTTCGTGCCTCAACGTCGCCTGGAACAGGGTCTGCCCCACGCCGGGAATGTTGAAGATGTACTCCGTCACGGTCGCTCCGACGAGGAGCACACCGAAGTTCGTCGCCGAGTTGGTGATCACCGGGATCAGGGAGTTGCGCAGCACGTGCACGGGGATCACGCGATTGCGTGACAGCCCCTTGCCGTATGCCGTGCGCACCCAGTCCTGGTTGAGGGTGTCGAGCACAGACCCGCGCATGAGCCGCATGCTGGTCGCGTACAGGCTCAGCCCCAGCACGATGGCGGGAAGCCACAGATCGCCCCAGTCGTTCTGGCCACCGACGGTCGGACGGAACCAGCCCAGTTTGATCGCGAGGAAGTACTGCGCGAGGAAGGCGATGACGAAGATCGGCATCGACAGGAAGACGAGCGAGACGATCAGCGAGGCGTGGTCGAACAGCTTGCCCTTGCGGAGCGCGGAGAGCGTTCCGATGATGATCGCGAGCGTGAACTCGATCGCGATCGCCATGATGGCCAGACGTCCCGTGATGGGGAGCGTGCGTGCCAGCACGGTGCTCACGGACTCACCGGAGAACGTCGTTCCCATGTCGCCCTTGAAGACGCCGGTGATGTAGTAGAAGTACTGGACGAGGAACGGGTCGTCCAGGTGATACTGCGCTCGGATCGTGGCGAGCAGCTGCGGGCTCGGCGGTTTGTCACCGAAGAGCGCCGCGATCGGGTCACCCGGCATCAGGAAGACGAGCGCGTAGATGAGAAGCGTCGCACCGAAGAAGACCGGGATCAGCTGAAGAAGTCGCCGCAGGGTGTAGGCGAGCATCCTTGCTCCTTTCGTGGAGTCGGAGTCAGCCGGAGTGCACGACGCGAGGCGGTGACGTCGCCGCCACCGCCTCGCTGCCGTTCACTCCAAGGGCCTACTCGGCCTTGGTGATCTCGTAGTAGAGCGGAACCGAGTTCCAGCCGACGGTGACGTTGTCGACCGAGTCGCCGAAGCCACCGATCGAGTTCTGGTACCAGAGCGGGATGACCGGGAGGTCGTTGAAGAGGATCTCCTGGACCTTCTCGTAAGCCGCGTTCGCGTCGTCCGCGCTCGTGGCCGCTGCACCCTCTGCGAGCAGAGAGTCCACCTCGGGGTTCGAGTAGTCACCGTCGTTCGACGATGCACCCGTGCCGTAGAGCGGCTGCAGGAAGTTGTAGACGGCGGGGTAGTCGCCCTGCCATCCGGAACGGTTCGCCGTCTGGATCGTGCGCTTGCCCGCGTCGTCACGCGCGTTGACCGCTGCGCGGAGCGTGGCGAGGTCAACGTACGGTGCGCCCGACGCCTCGATGCCGAGCGTGTTCTTCAGCGAGTTCGAGACCGCGTCGACCCACACCTGGTGTCCACCATCGGAGTTGTACGCGATCTGGAAGGTGCCGGACCACGGGGAGATGGCGTCAGCCTTCGCCCACAGCTCCTTGGCCTTCTCCGGGTCGTACTTCAGGACGTCGGAACCGGGAACGCTGTCGCTCCAGCCGTCGATGACGGGCGTCGTGAAGTCGCTCGCCGGGGTGCGGGTGTCGGCGAAGATCTTGCTCGTGATCTCGTCGCGGTTGATCGCCAGCGAGATGGCCTGGCGGCGCAGGGTGCCCTCTTCGCCCGAGAAGTGCGGGAGCTGCCCACCGATGGTGAACGACTGGAAGATGGCCGCGGGCTGGTTGGTCGCCCGCTCGCCGAGCTCGTCCTCGAAGACCGCGAGGGAAGCCTCGGGGATCTGGTCGATGACGTCGATGTTGCCGCCGAGCAGGTCGGCGTACGCGCCCTCGGGAGCCGTGTAGAACTTCAGCGTCAGGCCGCCGTTCTGAGCGACGCGCTCACCCTTGTAGTCATCGTTCTTGACGAGGTCGATCTGGACGTCGTGCTGCCATGCTCCCTCCTTGGCGAGCATGTACGGGCCGTTGCCGATCGGGTTCTCGCCGAAGGCGTCCATGTCCTCGAAGGCGACATCGGGCAGCGGGTAGAACGCCGAGTAGCCGAGGCGGGTCACGAAGTCGGAGGCGACGTCACTGCTCAGGTCGATCGTGAAGGTCTGGTCATCGACCTCGGTGAGACCGGTGAGCTCGGAGTCTGCGTCGGGGTTGAAGCCGACGATGTCGGCGAACCAGGACTGGTTCAGTTGCGCGTTGGAGAGCTGCGCACCGTAGTTCCACGCGTCGATGAAGTTGTGGGCGACGACGTCTTCACCGTTGGTGAACTTGTTGCCCTCCTTCAGCTTGACCGTGACCTTGTTCGGCGCGTCGACCGTGATCGACTCGGCCATGTCGTTGACGAGAGCACCGTCGCCGTCGTAGAAGGCGAGACCTGCGAAGACGGAGTCGAGAATCTTGCCGCCGTTGACCTCGTTGGTGTTGGTCGGGATCAGCGCGTTCTCCGGCTCGCCTCCGTTCGCCGAGATGATCGCCGACGCCGAGCCCTTGGAGCCCTCATCGCCGGAGTCGTTCCCGCCTGCGCAACCGGCCAGCGCCAGGGCGCCGACCACGAGCAGAGCGCTGCCCGCGAGGGCAATCCTGTTTCGTTTCACTTTTCGTCCTCCTGTGGACAGTGCTGAGTCTGCGCGCTCATCATCGAGCACGCAGGGATACCTGAGCGTAACCCGCCGCTTGGCCCCCCGCCGCCTTCAGCTAACGAACTGTTACTGAGTGGTGACCATCCGTAACACCCGCGAAACACCTGGAAACACCGGGAAACACAGGACGGTGTCGCGCTTCCGCACGGAAGCGCGACACCGTCTGCTCAGATGCGCACCGGCTCAGGCGAAGGCCTCCACCGGCGGGCAGGCGCACACGAGGTTCCGGTCGCCGTACGCCTGGTCGATGCGACGCACGGGCGGCCAGTACTTGCCGGCGACGAGCGCATGGACGGGGTAGGCGGCTTCCTCCCGCGTGTAGGGGTGCTCCCACTCCCCCGCGATGAGGGATACCGCGGTGTGCGGTGCATGCACCAGCGGATTGTCGTCCGCGGGCCAGCGCCCCGCCGCCACGGCTTCCGCCTCGGCCTTGATCATGATCATGGCCTCGATGAAGCGCTCGATCTCATCGAGATCCTCCGACTCCGTCGGCTCGACCATGAGCGTGCCCGCGACGGGGAACGACATGGTCGGAGCGTGGAAGCCGTAGTCGATGAGGCGCTTGGCCACGTCGTCGACGGTGATTCCGGTCGCCTCCTTGAGCGGACGCAGATCGAGGATGCACTCGTGCGCGACGCGACCGTTCTCCCCCGTGTAGAGCACCGGGAAGTGGCCGCCCAGACGCTCGGCCATGTAGTTGGCGGAGAGCACGGCTGCCGCCGTGGCACGACGAAGACCGTCGGCACCCATCATGCGGACGTACGCCCACGAGATCGGCAGGATCCCCGCGGAACCGTAAGGAGCGGCCGAGATCACACCACCATCGAACGTGTAGCCGCCGAAGTGCTCGGCGCGCTGTGCGAGCGGGTGCGAGGGAAGGTAGGGGGCGAGGTGCGACTTCGCCGCCACCGGACCGATGCCGGGACCTCCCCCACCATGCGGGATGGCGAAGGTCTTGTGCAGGTTGAGGTGCGAGACGTCGCCGCCCAGGTCACCGAAGCGCGCGTAGCCGAGCAGCGCGTTGAGGTTGGCCCCGTCGACGTACACCTGTCCGCCCGCGTCGTGCACGGCGGCCGTGATCTCGACGACCTGCTCCTCGTACACACCGTGCGTCGAGGGGTAGGTGATCATCAGAGCCGAGAGGTCGTCGGCGTGCTGGGCGATCTTCGCGCGCAGGTCGTCGAGGTCGACGTTGCCGAGCTCGTCCGTCGCGACCACGACGACCTTCATGCCCGCGAGCACGGCCGATGCCGCATTCGTGCCATGGGCCGACGAGGGGATGAGGCACACGGTGCGGTGGGTGTCGCCGTTCGCGTGGTGGTACCCGCGGATGGCCAGGAGACCCGCGAGCTCACCCTGCGAACCGGCGTTCGGCTGCAGCGAGACCGCGTCATAACCGGTGACCTCGGCGAGCCAGCCCTCGAGCTGGTCGATGAGCTCGAGGTAGCCCTGCACATCGGACGCCGGGGCGAACGGGTGGATGCCGGCGAACTCGGGCCAGGTGATGGCAGCCATCTCGGTGGCGGCGTTGAGCTTCATGGTGCACGAGCCCAGCGGGATCATGCCGCGATCGAGTGCGTAGTCTCGGTCGGAGAGACTCTTCAGGTACCGCATCATGGCGGTCTCCGAGCGGTGCGAGTGGAACACCGGGTGCGTGAGGTACTCGTCCTGACGGAGCAGGTCTTCCGGGAGCCCCCGCAGCTTGTCCCCGCCGAACATGCCGAACGCGCGGTCGTTCTTGCCGCCGAAGACAGCCGTGACGTGGTGCAGCTCGCCGAGGGTCGTGGTCTCGTCGACGGCGATGCCGACCGTGTCGGCGTCGGCGACGTGCAGCAGGATCCCGTGATCGTCATGGGCCCGAGCGGCGAACTCCGCCGCACGACCGGGCACGCGCACCTGCAGGGTGTCGAAGAAGTCCGCGTGCACGACCTCCACCCCTGCCTCGGTCAGCCAGTCACGCAGCAGCGCCGCCTTCGCCGTGGTCTGGGTCGCGATCTCCCGCAGCCCGTCCGGACCGTGGTACACGGCGTACATCGACGCCATGACGGCGAGCAGCACCTGGGCGGTGCAGATGTTCGACGTGGCCTTCTCGCGGCGGATGTGCTGCTCGCGCGTCTGCAGCGAGAGACGATACGCGGGCTTGCCGTCGGCATCGACCGACACTCCGACGAGGCGACCGGGGAGCTGACGCTCGAGGCCGGAGCGGACGGCCATGTAGCCGGCGTGCGGACCGCCGAAGCCCATCGGCACGCCGAAGCGCTGGGTCGTGCCGACTGCCACGTCGGCGCCGAGTGAGCCGGGAGAGGCGATGAGGGTGAGAGCGAGCAGATCGGCGGCCGCGACCGCGAGAGCGCCGGAGAGGTGCGCGGCGTCGAACACGGCCGACGGGTCCCAGACGCGACCGGATGCGCCGGGGTACTGCACGAAGACACCGAACAGGTCGGCGGGCAGCTCCTCGCCCGCGGCGAAATCGACCGTGACGATGTCGATACCGAGAGCTTCCGCGCGCGTGGCGAGCATCGCCTTGGTCTGCGGGAGCGCATCCGCGTCGACCGCGAACACGGTCGACGCCGACTTCGATGCGCGCCGCGAGAGCAGCATCGCCTCGACCACCGCGGTCGACTCGTCGAGCATGGACGCATTGGCCGTCGTGAGCCCGGTGAGTTCGGCGACCATGGTCTGGAAGTTGATGAGCGCTTCCAGACGCCCCTGGGAGATCTCCGGCTGGTACGGCGTGTAGGCCGTGTACCACGACGGGTTCTCCAGCACGTTCCGCTGGATCACCTGCGGCGTGATGGTGCCGTAGTACCCCAGGCCGATCATGGGTCGGTTCACGGTGTTGCGCGAGGCGAGCACCCGCAGCTCGGCGAGAGCCTCGGTCTCGCTCGCGGCAGAGGGGATGTGTGAAGGCGCGTCCGGGGAGTCGGACGACGGCCCGGTGTAGATCGACGCGGGCACGGCCTGGCGCATGAGCGCCTCGACCGGGTTCAGCGCGCCATCGGCCCCTGGGGTGTCGAGACCCAGGGCCGCGAGCATCGTGCGCTGCGCGGCATCCGTGGGTCCGATGTGACGATCGGCGAAAGTGACCACTGGTGAATCAGCCCTCCGTGAGTGCGACGTACGCGTCGCGGTCGAGCAGTCCGTCCAGCGCACCGGCTGCGACGGAGACCTTGAGCAACCAGCCGCCCTCGAAGGGCGCGGCGTTCACCAGCGACGGATCGTCGACGGCCGCGTCGTTGATCTCGACGACGGTTCCCGATACCGGCGCGTAGAGTTCGCCGACCGACTTCGTCGATTCGATCTCGCCGACGACCGCACCTGCGGTCACCTCGGTGCCGACGGCGGGGAGCTCGACGAACACGACGTCGCCCAGCTTCTCGGCGGCGTAGTCGGTGATGCCGATGGTCACGGTGTCGCCGTCGGCGGCGATCCACTCGTGCTCTTCGGTGTAGTGGAGTGCGGCGAGGTCGGTCATTTGGTCCTCCGATAGAAAGGCAGGGCGGTCACGGTCGCGGGGATCTTGGTTCCCCGCACGTCAAGGAATACTGCGGTTCCCTCTTCCGCGGAAGATGGGGTCACGTAGGCCATCGCGATCGGGTGGCCGAGAGTCGGGCTGAGAGCGCCGCTCGTGATCTCTCCGAGCACGGATCCGTCTTCGTCGACGACGGCGTATCCGGCGCGTCCTGCCCGCTTGCCCTCGGCGACGAGGCCGACCAGGACCGGCGCTTCCGATGCCTCTGTCGAGTCCTCGAAGGACGAGAGCGCCTCCTTGCCGACGAAGTGCTCCTTCGCCGTCACGACGACACGGCCGAGTCCGGCCTGCGAGGGGCGGGTGTCGGTGCTGAGCTCGTGGCCGTAGAGAGGCATCCCGGCCTCCAGACGCAACGTGTCCCGGGCGGCGAGGCCCGCAGGAACGAGACCATGCGGTTCGCCGGCAGCCAGCAGAGCGTCCCACAGGGCTGCGGCGTCGCCGGCAGGAACCAGCAGCTCGAAGCCGTCCTCCCCGGTGTAGCCCGTGCGTGCGATGAGCAGAGGCTCCCCGCGGAAGCGCGCGTCCGCCCAGGCGTAGTACTTCTGCTCCGCCCAGGGCGTGCTCAGCTCGTCGATGCCCGGCGTCGCAGCGAGAATCGCCTCGGCGGCCGGTCCCTGCACGGCGAGCAGCGCGAACAGGTCGGACACATCCTCCACATCGACGCCGCGGTCGCCCAGGAATCCGGCGAAGGTGCGGTCCTCCCCCGGAGCCAGCGGCGGAAACGCCCGCTCGACGAGCGACGGAAAGTCCCGCACGCGCTTGGCGAATCCCGAGTCCACGAAGCCACGGTTGCCGGCGTTGGCGATGACGAGGTAGCGGTCCTCCGCGAGCCGATACGCGATGACATCGTCGACGATTCCGCCGTTCTCATTCAGCATCAGCGAGTACTTCGCCTTGCCGACCGTCATGGCGGAGATGCGACCTGCGAGCGCGAAGTCGAGGAACTCGGCCGCCTTCTCGCCCGTGACGAGGAACTCGGCCATGTGCGAGATGTCGAAGATCCCCGCGTTCTGGCGCACGGCGTGGTGCTCGGCGAGGTCGGAGGTGTAACGCACCGGCATCTGCCAGCCACCGAAGTCGGTGAACGACGCGCCGAGTGCCTCATGGCGTTCGCGCAGCGGGGTGTAGCGGGGGTCGGACATGGAGTTCTCCCGGGCTGTGTCGGGCGGAACGGCGGCATCGCCGTTCCTCGGAACTCCCCCTCTGTCATGGGCCTGAGAGCTTCACCCGTGCACGGAGGCGGGGTTTTCACCGTCGGCGGATCCGCACATGAGACGGATCGCTTTTCAGAGTGGCCGGAACCGCGCGGTACGCGTACCTGAGAGATTGGCGGGGAGGCTTGCTCCTTCGGTGCCCGGCTGCGTTCGCCGGGGCTCTCCCGCGTGGGTCATTCGGCCTGTCTTCAGTTGTGGGTTCAGTCTAGCCGGTCGGCCCGTCGGTGCCGGATTCGCTCGACGCGCGTTCGAATCGCGCGAATGGTCCCATCCTGGACTCGGAAGGGACCATTCGCGCGATTCGAAAGCGCGATTCGAAAGCGCGATTTGAAAGCGCGATTCGAAAGCGCGATTCGAAAGCGGGGTGCGGTGCGGCTATCAGCTGATGCCGAGTTCGGTTCGGACCTCGTCGCGGAGGCGGCCGAGGTTGTCGGGCTCGGGCGCGGCTCCCAGGAGGGTCTTGGTGTACTCGTGCTGCGGGTTGAGGATGACTTCGTCCGCGGGGCCCCGCTCGACGACATCGCCCTTGTAGAGCACCATGATCTCATCGGAGAAATGCCGGGCGGTCGCGAGGTCGTGCGTGATGTACAGCACCCCGAGGTTCTCCTCCCGCTGCAGATCCGCAAGCAGGTTCAACACGCCCAGCCGGATCGACACGTCCAACATGCTCACCGGTTCGTCGGCGACGATGAACCGCGCCCCCGGGGCCAGTGCCCGTGCGATCGCGACGCGCTGCCGCTGCCCACCCGACAGCTCATGCGGGCGACGCTCCGCAAAGCTCTCCCCCGGGCTGAGCCGCACCCGCTCCAACAACTCCACCGCCCTGGCACGCACCTGCGCACTGGAGAGCTGCGGGTGATGCAGGCGGATCGGCCGCTCCAAGTGATGCACGATCGTGTGGAACGGGTTCAACGACGCGAACGGGTCCTGGAACACCATCTGCACATCCGCGCGATACGCCTCCAACGCCCGCCCCCGAGTCCCGGACGGTTTCCCGTCGAGGAGGATCTCCCCACTGGTGGGGGTCTCCAACTTCATCAGCATCCGCGCGATCGTCGACTTCCCCGACCCCGACTCCCCCACCAGAGCGAGCGTCTTCCCGGCCTCGATCGTGAACGACACATCCTTCACCGCATGCAGGATGCTCGTCCTGAACCCGGAACGCAGGTGGAAGTCCTTGACGAGGTTCCGCGCCTCCAACGTCGCCGTCCCCGGCACCGTCGTCCCGGTGCTATTCGTATGGGTGGTCATCGGACGCCCTCCTGGCTCACACCGGTACGCACGAAATCGCCCCGCTCACCCTTCAACGACGGGAAACTCGACAACAACCGTCGCGTGTACTCATGCTGCGGGGAACGGTAGATCTCCTCCGCCGTCCCCTCCTCCACGATCTGCCCCTGCAACATGATCGCGATCCGGTCGCTGATCTCGATCAACATCGGCAGATCATGCGTGATGAAGATCACCGCGAACCCGAGCTTCTCCCGCAACCGCATGATCTCCCGGATGATGCCGCGCTGCACGACCACATCCAACGCCGTCGTCGGCTCATCCATGATCATCACCTGCGGATCCAACGCCAGAGCCATCGCGATCATCATCCGCTGACGCATACCCCCGGACAACTCATGCGGGAAACTCGACAACCGGGACGGATCCACCCCCACCAACGTGAGCAGCTCCTCCGCCCGCGCCGTCTTCGCCTTCTTACTCATCCCAGGACGATGCGTGTCGAAGATGTCGAAGATCTGCGCCCTCACACTGATCACCGGATTCAACGAGTTCATCGCGCCCTGGAACACCATCGAGATCTTGTCCCACCGGAACGCCCGAAGACCCTCCCCATCCAAACCCACGATGTCGATGTCATGACCGTCCCGGTCATGGAACACGATCTCTCCGCCCGTCATCAACGCCGGCGCCTTCAACAACCGGTTCATGCCGTACGCGAGAGTCGTCTTCCCACACCCCGACTCCCCGGCCAGGCCCAGGATCTCCCCACGGTTCAACGTCAGCGAGACGTTTCGCACGGCCTTCACCGGCGGATCCACCTCATACTCGATCGACACATTCCGCGCCGTCAGCACAGGCTCGCTCATGCGGTGACCCCCTTGGTCTTGGCGGCCTTGCGCACGCGGCGCGCGGCTTCGGGTGCATTGCGCAGCTTCGGGTTGATGACCTCGTCGATGGCGAAGTTGATCAGCGACAGGCCGGCGCCGAGGAGCGCGATCATGAGTCCCGGCGGGACGAACCACCACCAGGCCCCACGTCCGAGCGCCTGCCCCGACTGGGCGTCGTTGAGGATCGATCCCCAGGTGATCGACGAGTTGGGTCCGAGGCCGAGGTACGACAGGCCGGCCTCGCCGAGGATCGCGAAGATGATCGCGAAGAGGAACTGGGCCGCCAGCAGCGGCAGCAGGTTCGGCATGATCTCGACGAGGATGACGCGGAACGACCGCTCGCCCGCGACCTTCGAGGCGTAGACGTAGTCGCGTGTGCGGAGCGAGCGCGTCTGCAGCCGGAGCACGTACGCCGCCCCGGCCCAGGAGGTGATGCCGAGCACGAAGGCGACGAGCTGCCAGCTGCGCTGCGGGACGAACGAGGCGATGACCATCACCAGCGGCAGTCCGGGGATCACGATCATGACGTTCGTGAGCAGGGCGAGGCCGTCTTCACGCCACCCACCCAGGTAGCCGGCGAGCACACCGAACAGGAGGGAGAGGACGATCGCGATGCTGCCGGCCGTCACGCCGATGAGCAGCGAGCCCTGGGCACCGGTCGCGAGCTGGGCGAACATGTCGTTGCCGAGCTTGGTCGTGCCGAGCCAGTGCTCGGCCGACGGCGGCTGAAGCGCTGGGTTGGCCGTGCTCCGCGGGTTCTGGGAGAAGATCGGCGCGATGATCGCGAACAGCACGATCGCCAGCACGATGCACACGCCCACGATGAACTTCGGCGAGGTGCTGGGCAGGATGCGGCGACGCTTTCGTTCCTGACGCTGTGTGGCGAGAGCGACGGTGCCCTCAGGGGCGACGGTGGGTGGCTCCTCCGTGAGGAGCGGGTTCTTCGTGTCAGACATTCTGGCGAGCCCTCGGGTCGATGAAGCCATAGACGAGGTCCATGATGAAGTTGGCGGCGAGCACCGTTAGCGTGATGACGAGGAACAGCCCCTGCATCAGCGCGTAGTCGTTGTTGGTCACGGCCTGGAACATCAGCTTGCCGATGCCGGGGTAGGTGAACACCTGCTCCATGACGATGGAGCCGGCCACGACGAAACCGAGCGTGATCGAGAAGCCGGCGATCGAGGGGATCGCGGCGTTGCGGGCAGCGTAGGTGGTGAGCACCCGGCGCGGGCGCAGGCCCTTGGCCTCGGCCGTGAGCACATAGTCCTCGGCGAGCGTCGAGACCATCATGTTGCGCATGCCGAACATCCAGCCGCCGACCGAGCTGATCACGATGGTGACGGCGGGAAGGATGGCGTGGGCGACGGCGTCGCTGAAGAAGGCCCACGTCGGCTCGGGGCCGTCGGGGAAGTCGAACACGTCGTAGCCGCCGAAGATGGGGAACCAGCCGAGGCCGACCGCGAACACCGCCACCAGGATCAGCGCCATCCAGAAGTACGGGATCGACTGCAGCACGGTCGTTGCCGGGATCAGGTGGTCGACCCAGGTGCCGCGCTTCCAGCCGGCCCAGGCCCCGAGCACGACGCCGAGGACGAAGGAGATGACCGTCGCGGTGCCGACGAGGATGAGCGTCCAGGGAAGAGCACCGGCGATGAGCTCCGTCACCGGGGTGGGGAACTTCGTCACCGAGACGCCGAGGTCGCCCTGGAACATCCGCCCCCAGTACGCGAGGTACTGATCCCACAGCGACGAGTCGTCGCCGCCGAGCAGGAGCCTGATATTGCGGATGGTCGTCTCTGAGACGTCGCCGCCCGCCCGCTGCATCTTGGCGATCATGATGTCGGCGGGGTTTCCCGGCATGAGCCGGGGAAGAAAGAAGTTGATGGATATCGCGGCCCAGAGCGTGAACGCGTAGAACCCGATTCTTCGTGCATAGAACTTCATGTCACTGTTTCCTGACTTCCTTCTTCCCCGACTCCTCTCGTGTTACTTGACCGGCTGCAGCTGCGTCAGGACGTAGCCTGCCGCGATCGCACCCCAGGACGGCGGGAAGGCGTAGAGGTCTTCCTCCGTCGGCCAGCCCGTGTAGTCCTTCGTGTTGTAGAAGGTCTGCGTCGCGTTGATGACGAGCGGGATGTAGGGCAGGTCACGCACGATCTCGGTCTGGATCGTGGCGTACAGCTCCTTCTTCGTCGCCTCGTCGTTCGTGCTGATCGCCGACTGGATCGCCGTGTCGACGACCGGGTTGCTGTAGCGGCTGAAGTTCCAGCGTCCTGCGGGGATCTCGGTGCCGACCGGGGTCGTCGACTCGACGGCCGTGCCGCCGAACCAGTCGCGGTAGATCTGGAACGGGTCGGCGACGGACGTGCCGATCACACCACCCATGATGAGCTGGAACTCGCCACCCTGACGGGAATCGGAGAACTCCTGCCACTGCACCGTCGATGCCGTGATCTTGATGCCTGCGGCCTCGGCCTGCTCGGCGATCAGCTTCGCGGCGTCGTTGTAGTCGGTCCAGCCGTCGACCGAGGTGAGCGTGAGCTCGAGCGGAACCCCGCCCTTCTCGTAGATGCCGCTCGAACCCTTGGTGTAACCGGCGGCCTCGAGGATCGAACCGGCCTCGGCGGCGTTGGCCTCCTGCGGGCTGACCTCGTTGGCCGGGTCGGCGAGCCACTTCTCGTCGCGCGGCAGCAGCGTGAAAGCCGGCGAGATGTCGCCCGTGAGGCCGACGAATGCCTTGTCCTTGATGATGCCGCGGTCGATCGCCACGTTGAGTGCCTGACGCACCGCGACGTCCGTCTGCGGGCCGGTGCAGCCGAGCTCGGCGTTCGAGCAGGTGTAGAGCACCGTCGGGTCCTGCGGGGTGTTGATCCAGTCGATCTTGCCGTTGCCGGTCACGTCATCCGGGTTGGGGATGAACATGCCGGTCCAGTCGAGCTTGCCGGCGGCGAGCAGGTCCTGTGCCGTCTGGTTGTTGTCGACCGCGATGTACTGGACCTTCTTGACGCCGAGCTTGTCGGCATCGCGGTAGTTCTTGTTCGCGACGAGGGTGTAGGACTCGCTCGTGGTCTTGTCGACCACGTAGGGGCCGGATCCGACGGGCTCTTCGTTCGTGAAGTTGGCGAAGTCTTTGACGTCCTTCCAGACGTGCTCGGGGAGGATGTAGCTCGACCCCATCCGCTGGAACTCGGTCGTGTACTGGGCAGACGAGTACGTCAGCACGGCGGTGGTGTCGTCCGTGGCCTCGGCGGAGATCAGACCGTTGCCCTCGGGGTTGTTGGCCTCGTAATTGAACGAGAACGCGACGTCCTTGGCGGTCAGGGGCTCACCGTCGCTCCACTTGAGGTCGGGCTTGATGGTGACCGTGATCACCGTGCCGTCCTCGTTGTACTCGAACGAGTCGCCGATCAGGCCGACCGGCTCGGAGTCCGCGGTCTTGTTGTAGAAGAACAGCGGCTCGTAGATCGGCCCGAGCGCGCCGTGGAGCACGGTCGGAGCGAACGGGTTGTAGTTCGCGGCGATGGGGGTCTGGCTGCCGGCCCAGACACGCAGGGCCTTGTCGCCATCGGCGTTGCCACTGTCGCTGCCGCCGCCACAGGCGGTGAGGCCCAGGGCGAGGACGGATGCACCGGCAATCGCGGTGAGCGCGATCTTGCGCCTTCCGTTACGGATCATTTCTCTTGTTTCCTCTCGGTGCTGCACTGCAGGAGGGATCGCTCCGGATGGAGCAGAACCCCGGAGGTGGGGTTCTCGGGCCCGGGGAGACGACCGGCGGCCACTCCCGAAGGGGTTTGTTAGGACAGTAACCTAACAAACCCCGTCCTCGTGGACAAGCCTCCTCGCGCTCCCCAGATAACGTTTCGGACTCAGCCCGGATCCTCGTCACAGAGGACCACTAAGAGTCTCGATGACACTAAGATCGACATCGGAGGTTAAGGTGCGAATGACTCAAAGCGGTGACATCCGAGTCGCCGTCTCGACGGTGATCCTGACGCTGCGGAGGACCGACGACGGACGGGCGGTGCTCTCCCTGCCCCTCGTGCTGCGCACCCGCGAGCCCTTCGCCGGCCAGTGGGCACTCCCCGGAGGTTGGCTCACCTCGACGGAGTCTCCCGTCGATGCCGCGGCCCGCAGCCTCGCCGAGACAACGGGACTCGCCCCCAGCTACCTCGAGCAGCTGTATGCCTTCGGAGCGGTCGACCGCTCCCCCACGCGGGTCGTCTCCATCGTGTACTGGGCCCTGTTGCGGCAGGACGACGTGACCGCGCAGAGCGCCGCACATCGCGCAGCCGGGCACTATCCCGAGAACGTCCGCTGGTTCGACGTCGAGGAGCTGCCGGACCTCGCGTTCGACCATGACCGGATCGTCGAGTACGCGCTGTGGCGACTGCGCAACAAGGTGGGGTACAGCCGGGTCGCACAGGGGTTCCTCCCCGCCGAGTTCACGCTCGCCGAGTTGCGCGAAGCCTATGAATCGATCCTCGGACGCGCCCTCGACCCCGCCAACTTCCGTCGCCAGGTGGAGGCGGCGGGCAATCTGCTCCCGACCGACCGGTTCCGCACCGGAAGCCACCGGCCCGCACGTCTGTATCGCGACAACACCGACATCGAGCTCGCCGATCGCGGCCCGCTCCGACCCGAGGAAACGAGCATCCGATGAGCATCACCTTCGTCCCCGCTCCCGCCGTACCACCGCTGGACCCCTCCGTCGACCATGCGATCCAGGCGATCGTCACCGGCGCGTCCACGGACGCCACGTGCGCGACGGATCTCGCCGCAGGACCGTGGGACTTCGACGCGCGGCCCGGATACGGACCGGGCTCATCGATGGGAGACGTGATCCCGACCGGTGCCCCGCGACAAGGCGAGCTGCCTTCCGAGTACCGCGAGGCTTCGGAAGAGGAACTCGACGGGAGGATCCGGGCGGCCAAGGCCACGCTCGGCGACCGGGTGCTCATCCTCGGACACTTCTATCAGCGCGAAGAGGTCGTGCAGCACGCGGACTACGTCGGGGACTCGTTCCAGCTGGCGACGGCGGCGAAGGGCAGAGCCGATGCCGAGGCGATCGTGTTCTGCGGCGTGCACTTCATGGCCGAGACCGCCGATCTGCTCTCGCAACCCGATCAGGCGGTGATCCTCCCCAATCTCGCCGCGGGGTGCTCGATGGCCGACATGGCCGACATCGACCAGGTCGAGGAGTGCTGGGAGCAGCTCGAGGACGTCTTCGGGGACCTCGCGGCCGCAGACGCCGACGGCCGCGTGCCCGTGATCCCCGTGACGTACATGAACTCCTCGGCGGCGATCAAAGGCTTCGTCGGGCGACACGGCGGGATCGTGTGCACGTCGTCGAATGCGCGGACCGTGCTGGAGTGGGCATTCGAGCGGGGGCGGCGGGTCCTGTTCTTCCCCGACCAGCACCTGGGCCGCAACACCGCCAAGGCCATGGGAGTGCCGCTCGATCAGATGCCCATGTGGAACCCGCGGCGAGCGCTGGGCGGCTCGTCCGCCGAGCAGTTGCTCGACTCGCGTGTCATCCTGTGGCACGGGTTCTGCTCCGTGCACCGACGCTTCACGGTCGACCAGATCGACCAAGCGCGCACCGATCACCCCGGTGTCCGCGTGATCGTGCACCCCGAATGTCCGATGGAGGTCGTCGACGCCGCCGACGAAGCAGGGTCGACCGAGTACATCCGCCGGGCGATCGACACGGCGACCGAACCGACCACCTTCGCGATCGGCACCGAGATCAACCTCGTCCGTCGACTCGCTGCGCAGTATCCGCAGCACGAGATCTTCTGCCTCGACCCCGTGGTGTGCCCGTGCTCGACGATGTACCGCATCCACCCCGGCTACCTCGCGTGGGTGCTGGAGGAGCTGGTGGCCGGTCGCACGCCGAACCGCATCACCGTGTCCGACGACGTCGCCGTCCCCGCTCGGGTGGCGCTGGAACGGATGCTCGCGGCGAAGCCCCCGGCGGTCGCGGGCACACGATGAAGGTCATCATCGTCGGGTCGGGCATCGCGGGGCTCACCGCGGCGCTGCACGCGCACGAGTCGGGTCACGACGTGACGATCGTCACCAAGGGTGACCTCGGCGACGGCTGCACCGGGTTCGCTCAGGGGGGTGTCGCCGGAGCGTACGGCCCGGGCGACTCCCCGTCGTCGCATGCCGCCGACACGCAGATCGCCGGCGCCGGGCTGTCCGATCCGGACGCGGTGAGTGTGCTGGTCGCCGACGGCGCGGAGCGGATCGCCGAGCTGATCGCACGGGGTGTCGGCTTCGACCGCGACGACGACGGTTCACTGCGACTCGGACGCGAGGCGGCGCACAGCCACGCCCGCATCGCGCATGCGGGCGGCGATGCCACCGGGGCGGCGATCTCCGCGGCCCTCGTCGAATGCGCACGTCGCGCGCGCATCCCCGTTCTCACCGGCGCTTTCCTTGTCGACCTCGTGAAGCGCGACGGTGTCGTTCGGGGTATCCGAATCCGTCGCGACGGTGTGCTCTCGACCCTCCAGGCCGACGCCGTGATCCTCGCCACCGGCGGTGCCGGCCAGCTCTACGCCCACACCACCAACCCCGGGGGCACGACGGGTGACGGCATCGCCGCCGCGCTTCGCGCAGGTGCAGCGGTCGCCGATCTGGAATTCGTCCAGTTCCATCCCACCGTCCTCGCCTCCGGCCCGGCGTTCCTGATCTCCGAGGCGGTGCGCGGTGAGGGCGCGGTTCTGGTGGACGACCGTGGCCGCCGGTTCGTGTTCGACAGCCACCCCGACGGTGAGCTCGCGCCGCGGGACGTGGTGTCGCGAGCGATCGCACGGCGTGCCGCGGCTCAGGCTGCGCCCGTCAGGCTCGACGCCACGATGCTCGGAGCCCGCACGCTCGCGCTCCGCTTCCCGACCATCGACCGTGTCACGAGAGAGCGTGGCTTCGACTGGGCGAAGAGCCCCCTACCCGTGACCCCGGCGGCGCATTACCTGATGGGCGGCGTGGTCACCGACCTCGACGGACGCACCACGGTGCCAGGGCTCTTCGCCGTAGGAGAGGTCGCCCGCACTGGCGTGCACGGGGCCAACCGGCTGGCATCGAACTCCCTGCTCGAGGGCGCGGTCTTCGGGGCTCGCGCGGCGGCAGCGCTCACGGTGCCCTGGCCTCTTCCGGAACAGGAGCACACCCCTCCCGAGGTGAGCCTCGACGCGAACCTCGCTGACCCCGAACCGGGGTTCACCCGCTCCGCACTGCAGCGGCTGATGTGGGACGAAGTGGGCCTGCTGCGCACGGGCGAGGGCCTCACCCGGGCGCTCGGCGTGCTGCAGGGGTGGGCCGGCGCCCCCACCACGCCCACGACCGTGACGGAGCACGAGGATGCGAACCTGCTGCTCCTCGCGCAGGCGACGGCGGCGGCGGCTCTGAAGCGCACCGTTTCCGTCGGAGCACATCATCGTGTCGACACGGATGCGACAGGTGCCCCTTCTTCATCCCCCACACCCTCATCGATCCTGGAGACCGTCTGATGCTGACCCCCGCCACTCTGCACCGCGTCGTCGGCGCCGCACTGGAGGAAGACGCTCCGTGGGGCGACCTCACGAGCACCACGCTGCTGCCCGCCGAAGCCACGGCCACGGCCGATCTCGTCGCACGAGAAGCCGGGGTCTTCAGCGGAGGCGAGGTCTTCGCCGCCGCCTTCCGTCTCACCGATCCGTCCGTCCAGGTGGATCTGCACGTCGGCGACGGTGACGAGTTCGTTGCAGGAGACGTCCTCGCCTCGGTATCCGGTGCGGCGCGCAACGTACTGACCACGGAGCGCGTCGCCTTGAACTTCACGCAGCGGATGAGCGGCATCGCCACGCTCACCGCCGCCTACGTGGCGGCCGTCGACGGCACCGACACGCGGATCGCCGACACCCGCAAGACCACTCCCGGTCTGCGCGCCTTCGAGCGTCACGCCGTCGAGTCGGGCGGCGGCCGCAATCACCGGCACTCCCTGTCCGACGCGGTGATGGCGAAGGACAACCACCTCGCGGTGCTGAAACGCTCGGGCCTCGACCTCGCGGCCGCCCTGCGCGCGGCCCTGTCCCGGCTCCCCCATACGACCCACGTCGTCGTCGAGGTCGACCGTCTCGACCAGATCGACGCCGTCCTGGACGGTGGAGCGGACACCGTGCTGCTCGACAACTTCTCGCTGGACGACCTGGAGCGGGGCGTGGCCCTCATCGGCGGTCGAGCCATCGTCGAAGCCTCGGGCGGTGTCACCCTCGACACGGTCGGCGAGATCGCACGCACCGGCGTCGACGTGATCTCGGTCGGAGCTCTGACGCATTCCGCCCGCGCCCTCGATCTCGGCCTGGATCTGCGGATCGACTGACGGTCATGCTCTACCTCGATCACGCGGCGACCTCACCGGTGCGTCCGGAAGTGCTCGAAGCGATGCGTCCCTTCCTCACCGGGGTGTTCGGCAATCCGTCGAGTCACCATACGGCGGGCGAGGCCGCGGCGGGCGCCCTCGACGGCGCCAGGGCACGGGTGGCCCGCGTGCTGGGGATGCGGACGAACGACGTCGTGTTCACCGCAGGAGGAACAGAGGCGAACAACCTCGCGGTCAAGGGCATCGCGCTCGCCGCTCTGGAGGCGGGACGGCGCCACCTGGTCATCTCCCCCATCGAGCACGAGTCGATCCTCGAGTCCGCCGGGTATCTCCGACGCTTCCACGGCGTCGAGGTGACGATGATCCCGGTGGACTCCCGAGGGCGTATCGCCCCGGATGCGCTGACCGCGGCCATCAGGGAAGACACGTCGCTGGTGTCGTTCGGTCACGCGAACAACGAGATCGGGACGGTGCAGGACGTCACAGCCCTGGCAGCCGTCACGAGCGCGGTGAGGGTCCCTCTGCACCTCGATGCCGTGCAGTCGGCCGGGTGGCTTCCCCTGCGGGATCTCGGTGCCGATGCGTTGTCGATCGCTGGTCACAAGCTGGGTGCCCCCAAGGGCATCGGTGCGCTCGCGGTCCGCGGACGCGTTCCCGTGGAGCCCCTGCTGCACGGCGGCGGTCAGGAACGCGGTCGACGATCCGGCACCGAGAACGTCGCGGGAGCGGTGGCGTTGGCGACGGCCCTGGAACTCGCCGAGCGGGAGCGAGAACTCGTGGCGGCGCGGGTCGCCGCCACGAGCCTACGCTTCGCCGCCCTGGTACTCGCCGCCGTGCCTGCAGCAGCACTCACCGGCGACCCGGTGCATCGTCTGCCCGGCACCGCGAGCTTCACGTTCGCCGGCACCAGCGGGGAGGCCGTGCTGCTCGAGCTCGAGCGCCGCGGAGTGATCTCCTCGAGCGGATCGGCGTGCGCGGCGGGCAGCGACGACCCCTCGCACGTGCTGCTCGCCTGCGGAATCGCACCCGAGGTCGCACAGACGTCGGTGCGCTTCACGTTCGGTCGCGAGGAGCTGGCCACGGACGCTCCCGAGCGCCTGGCGGCGCTCGTCGCGGAATCCGTGCGCGCGGCCCGGGGCTGATGCCCGGCCATAGACTCGGCACGTGACTGCCTCCGCCCCGATCGTGACGCTGATCGTCCCCGGACGCGACATCGCCGCCTTCGCCCCCGCTGCGCTCGACTCGCTCCGCGCACAGACCGAACCCCGCTGGCGGGCGATCCTGATCGACGACGGTTCGACCGACGAGACGGGCGCGATCTTCGATGACGCGGCCTCCGCTGACCGACGTTTCACGACGATCCGCAATGACGCCTCCCGTGGCCTCGGCGCCGCCCGCAATGCCGGTCTCGCCCTGGTGGACACCCCCTACCTCGGCTTCCTCGACGGCGACGACGAACTGCGGCCGGACGCCCTCGCCCGGATGACGCACACACTCGAACGGACCGGAAGCGATTTCGTCGCCGGAGCCTACGTGCGCGCACGCCCTCAGGGAGATGCGTACCTCGCCGGTCGCGTGCAGCCCTGGGTATCCGCGGCCACCTCCCCGGAGAGGCTGGGCACCACGCTCACCGCACATCCCCGGGCGGTGTCGAACATCGTCGCCTGGTCGAAGCTGAGTCGCACTCCTTTCTGGCAGGATCTCCGCTTCCCGGAGGGCGTCGCCTACGAGGACCAGATCGTCGCCCAGCAGATGTACACCCGCGCACGGGCGTTCGACGTCATCCCGGATGTGGTCGTGCACTGGCGTCTCCGCGCCGACGGCACCTCGATCACCCAGGGCAAAGGTCGGCTCCCCGTAGTGCGCGACTACCTGGCAGCTCTGCGCGGCGGCATCCGCGTGCTGCACGACGCCGGCGCACGTGCCTCGGTCGTAGCGCGGATCGAGCTGATCCTCGCCATGGACATCCCCTCACTCCTCGACATCGCGGAGCAGCACACCGACCCGGCATACGCCGCCGAGGTCGACGCCTTCATCGCCGAGCTCCGGGCACTCCCCGAGTTCGCCGATGCCACTCCAGACCCCTCCCTCGCCGCGGCTCTCGCCTGGTGAGGGCGGACCACCGATCGGCGGACACATGAACGACTACCTCTCTTCGCTGTTCTCCCTCGAGGGACGCACCGCTGTCGTGACGGGCGGCAGCTCCGGCATCGGTCGAGGGATCGCCACCGCGCTCGCTCGTGCCGGCGCGGCCACGGTCGTGGTCGCCCGCGGTGAGGAACGCATCCGCGAGACCGTCGATGAGCTGCGTGCGCTCGGCTGCCGGGCGACCGGTGTCGTCGGCGATCTCAGCACGAGGCACGGAATCCACGCCGTCGCCGCAGCGGCTGTCGAGCCCTTCGGGGAACCGGACATCCTCGTCAACTCGGCAGGCATCAACATCCGGCCGCCCTTCCCCGACATCACCGAAGAAGACTGGGACGCCACGATGACGGTCAACGCGCTCGCACCGTTCCTGCTCGGCCAGCAGTTCGCGAAGGGCATGGCCGCACGCGGATACGGCCGCCTCATCCACATCAGCTCCCAGCAGGCGCACCGGGCCTTCGTGGGCAGCGGTGTGTACGGTGCGTCGAAGGGTGCCGTGGAGTCGCTCATGCGCTCGGAGGCCGAGGCCTGGGGCGGGACGGGCGTCACGAGCAACACGCTGGTGCCGGGGTTCGTGCTCACGCCGTTGAACGCCCGCCTGCAACAGGACCCGGAGAAGGTCGCCGAGCTCGCGGCCCGCACGATGATCGGACGCAACGGTCTGCCGAGCGACTTCGCGGGTGCGGCGGTGTTCCTGGCCGGGGCAGGATCGGGCTACGTCACCGGTCACTCGCTGTTCGTCGACGGCGGGCTGTCGGTGCACTGACCTGAGACTGCACTGACCTGAGACTGCTCAGGGCCCCGGCGGGTAGACCCGCTCGTCGGGTCTCGGCTCGGCCAGCAGCGGCACAGCGGCGGTGATGGTCGCGACGGCGTCTTCGCCAGCGGAATCGGCAGGTGCTCTGTCGGCGCGGCGCTCAGCGAGAGGAGCCGAAGCGCCGCCCGTCACCGCCTCCTCGACCGCTGCCTCGGTGTCGAGCACCCGCGACGCCGCCACCTGCTCAGCCGCGAGTTCGGCATAGAGTCCACCGAGCGCCAGCAGCTCGGAGTGAGTGCCGGACTCGATGATGCGCCCCGCTTCGAGCACGTGGATCACGTCCGCGCCCATCACGGTCGAGAGCCGGTGGGCGATGGAGAGCGTCGTGCGCCCCTTCGCGGCCTCGTCGAGCGCTTCCTGCACCACGCGCTCCGACACCGTGTCGAGCGCCGAGGTCGCCTCGTCGAGGAGTAGCACCGGCGGGTCCTTCAACAGCACGCGGGCGATCGCGATGCGCTGCTTCTCCCCGCCGGAGAGCCGATACCCGCGCTCGCCCACCACGGTGTCGTACCCCTGCTCGAAGCCGGCGATGATGTGGTGGATGTTGGCGCCCGTGCACGCCGCGATCAGCTCTTCCTCGGTGGCATCGGGCTTCGCATAGCGGAGGTTGTCACGGATGGTCGCGTGGAACAGGTAGGTCTCCTGGGACACGATGCCCACGTTGTCGATGATCGACTCCTGCGTGAGGGTGCGCACGTCGGCGCCCGCGAACATCACGGCCCCTCCCTTCGCCTCGTACAACCGCGGCGCCAGGTACAGGATCGTGGTCTTGCCCGCGCCCGACGGGCCGACGAACGCGACGTGCTGACCCGGTTCCGCCGTGAACGACACACCGTCGAGAGTCGGCCTGGCGTCAGCCGAGGCATCGGGGTAGCGGAACACGACCTCGTCGAACTCGATGCGCCCGCGGGGTCCAGGAGCCTGATCGACGGTGATCGCGTCGGGGGCGTCCTGGATCTCCGGCACGAGGTCGAGGTACTCGAAGATGCGCGCGAACAGCGCGGACGAGGTCTGCAGATCGAGCGAGACCCTCATGAGGCCCATCAACGGCATGAGCAGCCGCGCCTGCACGGTGGTGAAGGCGACGACGGTTCCCGCGGTGATGGCTCCGGTCCCGCCGGCGATCAGATAGCCGGAGACGAGATAGATCACGGCGGGCACACTCGCCATGATCACCTGCACGACGGCGAAGAACCCCTGGCCGCTCATCGCACGCCGCACCTGGAGCACGACCTGGTTGCGGTTCTCCGCCTGGTACCGCTCCGACTCGGTGCGCTGCCGGTTGAACGCCTTCGACAGCAGCATGCCCGACACGCTCAGGGTCTCCTGGGTGATCGAGGTGAGCTCGGACAGCGACTCCTGCGTCTCCCCCGCGATCCTGGCGCGCACCTGCCCCACCTTGCGCTGCACGACGATCAGGAACGGCATCATGACGACGGCGATGAGCGTCAGCCGCCAGTCGATCAGGATCATCGCGACGAGCGAGGCGATCACGGTCACGACGTTGCCGAGGATGCTGGTGACGGTGTTGGTCAGCACGCCGGACACGCCACCCACGTCGTTCTGCAGCCTCGACTGGATGACGCCCGTCTTGGTGCGCGTGAAGAATCCGAGCTCCATCGCCTGCAGATGCTCGAAGAGCTTCACGCGCAGATCGCCGGTGACGCTGTTGCCGACGGTCGAGGTGAGCCAGGTCTGCGCCACCCCCAGCCCCGCGGAGACCAGGAACAGGGCGACCATCGCCACGACGAGCCAGGCCAGCAGTTCGAGGTGCGGGCTTCCGCCGTCCACCGGGAACAGCGCGTCGTCGAAGATGCGCTGCACGATCAGCGGCGGGATGACCGCGATCGCGGCGCCCAGCACGACCAGGATGCCCGTGAAGAGGATGCGCCAGCGATAGGGGCGGAACAGGGAGACCACCCGCGCCCCGAGACCGTTGATCCGCGGCGCCTCGGCGTTCAACTTCCGCTGCGCGTCTTCATCGACTCCGCGGAAGCCACCTCCCCGCGGGCCACCGCCCATGCCGCCGCCCATGCTCATTGCGCCAGCGTACCCACGCGCGCGGACATCGGGCCGCGTGTATCCGCCTTCAGCGGATATCTGTGAATACGGAATGAAATGTCCGCGGCTGCCGTTACGCTGAATGACTCTTGCGAACTCTCGCGATATCCATTTCTTCTTCGCCCTGGAGGCCGCCCATGTCTGCCGTCGATACCGGCTCCATCTCGACGACTCCCGCCGCGGCAGGGGGCGAGATCCCCCGCAAGGACATGCGGGTGATCTGGCTGCTGCTCGTCGCCGCCTTCGTCGCCATCCTCAACGAGACCACGATGGGGATCGCGATCCCCCATCTGAACACCGACCTCGGCATCCCGCCCGAGCTCGGCCAGTGGCTCACGAGCGCCTTCATGCTCACCATGGCCGTGGTCATCCCCACGACCGGGTTCATCCTGCAGCGGTTCACGACGCGCCAGGTCTTCATCGCCGCGATGATCGCGTTCTCCCTCGGCACGCTCGTCGCTCTCGTCGCCCCCGGCTTCGCCGTGCTGCTCGTCGGCCGTGTCATCCAGGCCGCAGGTACCGGCATCATGATGCCGCTGCTGATGACCACGATCATGAACGTCGTGCCGCCGCAGTCCCGCGGTCGCATGATGGGTCGCGTCGGTCTCGTCATCTCGCTCGCTCCCGCGATCGGCCCGACCCTCGCCGGAGCCGTGCTCGAGCTCGCCAGCTGGCGCGCGCTCTTCGGCATCATCCTCCCCATCTCGCTCATCGCCCTCTTCATGGGTGTGAAGTGGATGACGAACCTGGGTGAGACGCGGTCCGTGCCGCTCGACGTGCTCTCGATCCCGCTCGCGGCTCTCGGGTTCGGCGGGATCGTGTTCGGTCTCAGCCAGTTCGGCGGCGAGGGCGGATCCGGCGAGACCGCAGGGATCATCTCCCTCGTGGTCGGTGCCGTCTCACTGGGGCTCTTCGTGTGGCGTCAGCTCGTGCTGCAGCGCATCGACGACGCGCTGCTCGACCTGCGCGTGTTCCGCTCGAGCAACTTCACGCTGTCCGTGATCATCATGTCCATCCTGGCGCTGTCGATGTTCGGCACGCTGACCCTGCTCCCGCAGTACCTGCAGAACGTGGCGGGGCTCAACCCGCTCCAGTCCGGCCTGATCCTGCTCCCCGGTTCGCTGCTGATGGGCCTGCTCGGACCGATCATGGGCCGTATCTACGATGCGCGCGGCACCCGCCCGCTGCTCATCCCCGGCACGATCATGGTGTCGGCGTCGCTGTTCTTCTACTCGACCGTCGGTGAGCACACCGTGTGGTGGGCGCTCATCATCGTGCAGGCTGTCATGTCCGTCGGTCTCGCGATGTCGTTCACACCGCTGTTCTCGGCATCGCTGGGTTCGCTCCCGCGGTCGCTGTACTCGCACGGTTCGGCCGTGCTGAACACACTGCAGCAGGTCGGTGGCGCGGCAGGTGTCGCACTGCTCCTCGTGACCTACTCGTCGATCCTGCACGCGGGCGAGCAGGAGGGCCTGACGACTGCGGTCGCCGGCGCTCCCGGCGCACGCATGGCATTCCTGATCGCGGCGATCATCTCGCTGGCGACTGTGGCGCTCAGCCCGTTCGTCCGCAAGCCTGCAGACGATGCGGGCGAAGGGTTCCACGGCGGGCACTGACCGCGCCGGGACGGCCTGAGATGGCGTCTGCTGCTTACTCGCTCTTCGGGGCGGGGAAGTGGCAGACGCCATTGCTGCAATAGCCGGCCGATTCCCCCTCGAGCAGGTTCAGAGAATCCAGGAGCGGCTGCAGCCCGACGGGCGCGTCCTGCTGCACGGAGTCCTGCTGCGTTTTCTTCATCCCTCGATCGTACGCCTGCCTGGAGGGAGTGGCACCGAAGGCGCCCGTAGCACGTCGACAGCAGATCGACAGCCGTTCTCCCCTACGGTTGAGCCATGCTCAAACGACTCCTCGCCCGCGTGTTCTGGGCGTTCGGCAGATGGAAGCTCGTGAGCGAGTCGGCGCCGACGCGTCCGACGGTGCTCGTGGGAGCACCCCACACCTCGAACTGGGACTTCGTGCTGATGCTCGCCATCGCGTGGAAGCTCGACATCAGCGTGCACTGGCTCGGGAAGAAGAGCCTCTTCCGCGGTTGGCGGGGTCCGATCATGCGGCGTCTCGGCGGTATCCCCGTCGACCGCACCGACCCGGCGCGCGTGGTGAAGGATGTCGTGGGCCAGGTGCACGACGGCACCGTCTTCGGACTGGTGGTCACCCCCGACGGAACACGCGGGGGCAACGAGTACTGGAAGTCGGGTTTCTACCGGATCGCACGAGAGACGGGCATGCCGGTCACTCTCGGTTTCGTGGATCGGACGACCATGACCACCGGCCTCGGACCGACGATCGATCTCACCGGAGACGTCGCAGCCGACATGGACCGGATCCGCGCGTTCTACGCCGACAAGGCGGGCGTGCGGCCCGACCGACGTACCGAGCCGCGGCTGCGCGAGGAACTCCCCACGACCACCGAACCCGAGTCTCCTCAGGACGCGCCGGCGCCGTGACCTCAGTCCTCGGCCTCGCTGTGCTTTCGCGCGTAGGCGAGGTCTGAGTCGCTGAGGGACTCCACCATCCCGACCACGGCGCCGGTGATCACCCGGATCTCCTCGCGCACGGCATCGTCCAGATGAGAGGTGTCGCTGTTCAGCACGGCGCGGCGCCCGTCCTGCGAGAGCTCAGGCCACCAGTCGCGGATCGGTGGGAGCGTCATCTTGCACTCCTTCGTTCGGGGGACGCAAGCAGCTGGACAGCGCCAGGTCGGGAAATCCACACTGAGACCATGACATCAGACCCATCGCGTGGAGAACACGAGCGCGACGACCGTGTCGACGGACGCGACGAGACCGCCAACGAGCGGGCGGATCGCAACTGGGACGAGTTGCTGCAGGAGTTGCGGGTCATGCAGACCGGCACCCAGATCCTCACCGGCTTCCTTTTGGCTGTCGCCTTCCAGCCGCGGTTCACCGACATGGACGAGCTCCAGCGTGACCTGTACGTCGTCCTCGTCGCTCTCGCAGCCGTGGCGACCATCTTGGCCCTCGCGCCGGTCGGAATGCACAGGGCGCTGTTCGGACGTCGTCGCAAGCCCGATCTCGTCCGCATCGCCGCCCGGATCGTGCGTATCGATCTGGTCGTGATCGGTGCGTTGACCGTCGGGGTGACCACGCTGATCGTCGACTTCACGGTGAATCGGACGGCGGGTGTCATCGCTCTCTTCGCGGCGCTCGTCCTGATCGGAGCCCTATGGCTCGCTCTGCCCCGAGTCATGCGCGGAAGGCCTCTCACCCGCGGAGCAGGACCCGAATGAAGAGGGCGTGGTCCGCGGGTGAGAGGACGCTCAGCGTCCCGCGGGGCTGCGGTTCTCCGCGCTGACCATCCAGGCGAACTGTTCGAGCCGCTCGATGATCGCGTGCAGCAGGTCCGCCGAGGTCGGATCCTCCTCGTCGACGGCATCGTGCACGTCGCGAGCGGTGGCCACGGCCGCCTCCAGGCGCTCGGTGACCAGGTCGATCGTCTCGGTGGTGGACACCTCTCCCGCCGGGAACTCGGGAAGCGAAGAGGTCTTCGCGATGGTGGCACTGCGCCCGTCCGGCACAGCGTGCAGGGCACGCATGCGCTCGGCGATCGTGTCGCTGAAGGTGCGAGCGTCGTCGATGATCTCGTCGAGCTGCCGGTGCGTATCGCGGAAGTTGCGTCCCACGACGTTCCAGTGGGCCTGCTTGCCCTGGATCGCGAGATCGAGCAGGTCGACCAGCACCGCCTGCAGGTTCTTCGCGAGCGTGGTCGAGGCGGTGAAGCCTTTCTCCGCGTTCTGCTGCCTGGTCGTCTTGACCGCGCCCTTCGTCGAGCCGCCGGTCTTCTTGGTGGTTGTGGTTTCAGCCATGGTGTGACCTCCTGATCGCGACGCTAGCCTTGGCGATCCTCCACGGCGAGGGGGTTGACACCGCGGGCGCCCACCCCGGAATGTGACTCGGGTGAGTGACGCAGACATCGTGAACGAAGAGCACCGCCCCGACCAGCACGCCGCACCGGGTGAGGTGGTCATATCTCCCATCAGCGACCGCGACGCCGGCGAGGTGCTGACCGTGCAGAGGGCGGCCTTCGTGTCGGAAGCGGCGATCTACGGGAGCGTCGACATGCCACCGCTGACGCAGACGCTCACCGAGCTGGAAGCGGAACTCCGCTCCGAATCCGGGCTGACAGCACGCATCGACGGGCGGCTCGTCGGCGCGATCCGGTACGTGGAGCAGGACGGGCTGTTGCTGATCGGCAGGATCGCGATCGCACCGGACATGCAGGGCGAGGGAATCGGCCGCCTCCTGCTCGAGAGCGCCGAGAAGGCGTCGAACGCGGATGTGGCCGAGCTGTTCACGGGCAGTCTGAGCGAAGCGAACATCCGCCTCTACGAGTCGTGCGGGTATGAGGAGCACGAGCGTGTACCTGACGGCGACGGCACCGCGCAGGTGTTTCTGCGCAAGAACCTGCGAGCAGGGTAAGAGCCTCCTCCGAATCCCCGCAAGGGGGTTGAGACACTCACCGAGGTTCGGCATCGTAGCCCGGACATGTCGCGACCGTGACATGCCCCAACCGGAAGGAGAGTCTCGTGCTCACCCTCACCGACAACGCCTCCGCCATCGTGACGACTCTGGTGAGCCGTCAGACCGACGCCCCGGATGCCGGGCTCCGCATCCACTCGACAGAGCCTCAGAACGCCGAGGGAGGTGCGCGCCTCGCCGTGCTCGTCGCCGCCGACCCGGAGCCGCAGGACCAGGTCGTGGAAGTGGCCGGCACCCGGCTCTTCCTCGATGAGTCGGCAGTCGCCGCTCTCGACGACAAGATCCTCGATGCCGGCGTGGACGACGAAGGCTCCGTGTCCTTCGCCGTCACCCCACAGGTCGCCTGACCGAAGGATTCCGGATGCCGCGGCCGAATCGGTCGCGGCATCCGTCTGTCCGGAATATCACGATCCGACCCCGTCGGCCTGCCCGTTGCTGCGTCGTCGCCCCCTATCGATACCGTGAGACCATGCGACGTTCACTTCTGCCTGCGCTGGCTCTCGCCGGCGCGGCTCTCCTTCTCGCCGGCTGCACCTCAGCTCGCCCCGCAGCCGAGCCCACCACCGTGCCCAGTTCTGCACCCTCGTCGCCGACCCCTAGTCCGACCCCCACGGTGGAGCCACGGATCGTCGTGTCCCTCGACGGCATCGCCGTCACCGACGAGACGGGCACCCGCGACGCCGCGCTCGACGACACCGAGGCGGTGCTCGACCTGTTGGAAGAGACGACGGGAGAGCTCCCGGAGCCGGAGAAAGTGGAGACCTTCCCGGGTTACGACTTCTCGTTCGTGAACTACATATGGGACGGCTTGCGGGTGTTCACCGACACCGAGCACGAAGGTCCGGCCTCTGTGGCGATCACCGGAGCGTCGCTCGACGGTGTTCCGATCACCGCCGCAGACGGTCTCTCCGTCGGATCCACGCGTGCCGAGCTCCTCGATGCGGGCGCCTGGGCGCTCGACGATGCCGAGGACCCCGCCACCGCCGAGTTCCTCGGCCTGGGAGGACGCGAAGCGCCAGGGACAGAGTCGCTCAGCCACCCTGGCTCCACCGGCATGATCTACACGCTCTTCTGGTTCGACGGCGACACGGTGAAGCAGATCCAGGTCCCCGCGAACGACTACAGCGACCTCTGAACGACACCACGTACCCTGGAAGCAGTCCGCAAGCCCGTGCGGATCATCGAAAGGCTCCCGTGAAGATCTCCCTGCTCCGCCGCTTCGTCGTCCTGGCGGATGAACTCCATTTTCCGCGCGCGGCGGACAAACTCGGGATTCCGCTGGCTTCGCTCTACACCTCGATCGACAAGCTCGAAGCCGAGGTGGGCCACCCCATCGTGCACCGCGAAGGTCCGACGCGGCTCACTTCCGTCGGTGAGCTGCTGCTCGTGGAGGCGCGTGCCGAGGTCGCGGCTGCGCCGGAGCCGGTTCGCAGCGCCCCTGCCCCTGCCGGAGGCAAGGCCAAGGCGTCGAAGGGCAAGGGGCGTGCTCCCGCGGTGAAGGGCCAGCCGAAGCCCTACAAGAAGCGGCAGGGCCGGTAGGCGAACGGGTCGCTCAGTCCCAGTCGAGGTACTCCTCGATCACGACGGCCGTCTCGATGGGGAAGGTCATCGGGAACATGTGGTCGCCACCTTCGATGGTCTTCACGCTCGCGCGCTCGGGCGCCGTGGACTGCAGCTGCTCGCCGTTCGCCGGAGGCGTCTCGATGTCCTTGCTGCCCTGGATGATGAGAACGGGCATCACCGGCGCGAGCGGCGTCGCGTCGTCTTCGACGGCCAACAGGGCCAGGCCGTTCACGCGGTCGGCGTGGGCGACGGCGAAAGCACGCGCCACCGTACCGCCGAAGCCGTGTCCGCCGATCCAGGTGTCGCCGAGCCCCACGTGGTCGATCACGGCGAGCGCGTCGTCAACCCGCGCAGCCAGCGTCGCCTCGTCGTGCTTACCCTCGGCACGGTGGCCGATCCGCAGCACATGGAAGCCCGCTTCCTCCGCAAGGTAGTGCGCCACGACGCCGAGCACATCCGCCGCCACGTCGCGCTCCTGGATCAGGACCAGCTTGACGGGTCCGTCTCCCTCGTCGACGAAGGGGATGGCGCGGCCGTCGGGCTCGAAGATCTGGGTCTCGGTCATCGGCGTCAATCTCCTCGTGCCGTCAGGGTCAGGAACTCAGGCGGAACGCCCACGGCGGACACCAGCGACCGGACCGCGACCGGAGCCGCCGTGCTCCAGCGTATCCCGACCTGGCGGTCAGCGAGACGACGACACCTTCGAGCGCACTCGGTCAGATGATCACCAGGCGCGCCCGCGGAGATCGATGGCACCTGCCGGCCACGAATCCAGCGGAGCCTCGACCGGGAGCAGCAGAATCGGCGGACCCGGCGGCTGCGTGACCGGGCACCCGGCGCGATCGACCGATTTCTCGGCTGCCGTGACCCGCTGCCACCCGCACGACGCGTAGAAGGGGACGACCTCCTCACGGCACCCCAGGTAGCCGAACTCGATACCACCGGCCTCGATCATCGACGCGGTCGCGGCCGCCATGAGTCTCGCACCCGCTCCTTCGCCCCGCGCACGCGGAGAGATGAGGACTCCGCCGACACCCGCGATCACGACCTCTGCGGTGCCGACGCCGATCGTCCGCCGCGCCCAGCCGACGTGGCCCACCACGTCGTGCCCGAGTCGAGCGATGACATGCAGGTCATGGGGCGCGTAGCCGTAGGGCTGATCGGGGTCCCACTCGCCGAACTGCGCGAGATACTCCACGTCGAACAGTTCCCGCAGCCGCGCCACGTCATCCTCGGTCAGACGCTCATGGGGGACGGTCTCGATGACGAAGGTCGTCACGCCTCGACCACCTGCCCCGCCTCCACTCTCCAGTGGCGGTCGGTCTTCACGGTCGCGAGCATCCGCCGGTCGTGGGTCACGAGCAGCAGGGTTCCTTCATACGACTCGAGGGCCTGTTCGAGCTGCTCGATCGCGGGCAGGTCGAGGTGGTTCGTCGGCTCATCCAGGACGAGGAGGTTGATGCCACGGGCCTGGAGCAGCGCGAGTCCTGCGCGGGTGCGCTCTCCGGGCGAGAGTTCGTCGACCGCACGGGTGACGTGGTCGGCCTTGAGCCCGAACTTCGCAAGGAGGGTGCGGATCTCGCCCGAAGCCATCTCGGGGACCAGAGCCTCGAAGGCCGTCGCGAGCGGTTGCGAGCCGGTCAGTTGCGCGCGGGCTTGGTCGATCTCACCGATCTGCACGCTCGCGCCGAGGCTCGCCGTCCCCTCGTCGGGAAGCTGACGTCCGAGCAGCCCGCGAAGGAGCGTCGACTTGCCCGCACCGTTGGGGCCGGTGATGCCGATCCGCTCCCCCGCGTTGACCTGCAGCGACACCGGGCCGAGTTGGAACGTCCCCTGTCGGAACACTGCGGAACTCAGCGTCGAGACGACGGAGCTGGAGCGCGGCGCCGAGCCGATCGTGAACTCGAGCTGCCACTCCTTGCGCGGCTCGTCGACTTCTTCGAGCCTGGCGATCCGGCTCTCCATCTGGCGCACCTTCTGCGCCTGCTTCTCGCTCGACTCGGCCGAGGCCTTGCGCTTGATCTTGTCGTTGTCTGGCGCCTTCTTCATCGCATTGCGCACACCTTGGCTCGACCACTCGCGCTGAGTTCGCGCACGGGAGACGAGGTCGGCCTTCTTGTCGGCGAACTCGTCGTACTTCTCGCGCGCGTGTCGACGGAGCGTGGCCCGCTCCTCCAGGTACGAGTCGTACCCGCCCCCGAACACCCTGTTGCTGCCCTGCGCCAGGTCGAGTTCCAGCACACGGGTCACACACCGCGCCAGGAACTCGCGGTCATGGCTGACCACCACGGCACCGCCACGGAGCCCCTGCACGAACGCTTCGAGTCGCTCGATGCCGTCGAGGTCGAGGTCGTTCGTCGGCTCGTCCAACAGCGCGATGTCGAAGCGCGAGAGCAGCAGGGCGGCGAGTCCGACCCGCGCAGCCTGCCCACCCGACAGCGACGTCATCATCGTGTCGGCGGGATCATCGCCGAGGTCGAGTCCGAGCTCGGCGAGCACCGCCGGAAGCCGCTCGTCGAGGTCGGCGGCACCGCTCGCCAGCCAGCGATCCAGCGCGACCGAGTAGGTGTCCGCGGGATCCGTGCCCGGAGGTGCGAGGCTCGGGTCGCCCAGAGCAGCGGCGGCGGCATCCATGTCCCTGGTCGCTGCTGCGCATCCCGTGCGGCGGCCGATGTACTCGGCGACACTCTCGCCGGGGACGCGCTCGTGCTCCTGCGGAAGCCAGCCGACGAAGGCATCTGAAGGTGAGAGACGGATCGCACCGGCCTGCGGTTCATCGACACCGGCCAGCAGCTTCAGGAGGGTCGATTTCCCTGCCCCGTTGACCCCGACGAGGCCGACCACGTCGCCTGCCGCGACGGTCAGATCGAGCGAGTCGAAGAGGGTGCGGTGGCCGTAGCCGCCGGCCAGCCCTTGTGCCACGAGAGTTGCGGTCATCCGTCAATCCTGTCACCCGTGCGGGTGGTGCACGGACGCCTCAGCCGTCGAGACGCTCGGCGAGCCATCCCTCCAACTGATCGGCATACGCGCGCGCTCGGTAGCGGCGAATGCGCGCCATGTCCTCGACGTCGGTCGTCTCGTTCAACGCCCGATCGTTGCCTGCTTCGACGATCTCGACGACCTTCGCAAGCATGCCGTCCTGCAGGACACGCTTGAGATAGGCGTGATCGCCGGTGATGCCACCGCCACGTTTCATGGACACCGCCCCCGCCGGCTGGAGGATCTGCAGGAACCTTCCCAGGTGCCGGTCATCAGTGACGAAGACGCATGGAACCTCGAACGCGCCGCGGAACTCGGGGAGAGAGGGCATCGTCGCGACTCGCGAATGCGTCAGGTCAAAGCTCGTGTTCCACAGTGCGTCGAGCGTTGAGGCGAGGTCCTTCTGCTCGCGCAGCTTCATGATGTTCAACGCCATCTCACGCCCCGTGTGATTGCCTGCCAGCAGCAGCGCACCCAGCAACACCTCGCGTGAGCCACGAGCGAACAGCTCCTCGGCGAACCCGGCGAGGACACGGAACCCGGACTCGGGACTCCTCCCCTGCAAGTACAACTGATATGCCTTCAGCATCACGGCGTAGGACGGAATGAGGAGGTTCTCTCGAACGATCTCGAACTCCACTGTGCCTATCTCGCTCGGATGCTCAGCGTCCCCGGGAACACGAGGGTCGGGTAGAGCCTCACCTTCGAGCCACGCTGTGATCCGCGAGCGGTCACCGGCGAGCAGCTCCTGCGCGTTCTCGCTCCGGCGCCGGTAGTTCGACACGTCTTGCAGTCCCGCCCGCCGCACGACCCCCTCGCCTGCACCGAGGCCGGGCAGGACCCGTGCGTCAGCATCGAGACGGCGGACAAGATCCGCCATGCGTCGATTCACCACTCCGTCGGCGTACTCCGTGCCCTTACGCGCGATGGTATCCAGGTGCGCCGTCACGTTCGCATCCAGGAGGAGAGTCCTGATGGGGCCCTCGTATCGGGCGGGAAAGTACTGGTACGTGGGCATCTGTCGTCCTCTCGTCCTCGTCCACGACGCTATCGTGACGGTGCGGACGAGCACGGATTCGCGTGCGCAGTGACAGGTGTCCGGAGCTTCCCCGCCGAACTCAGTTGTTGAAGCGGAACTCCACGACGTCGCCGTCCTGCATGACGTAGTCCTTGCCCTCGAGGCGGGCCTTGCCCTTGGCGCGGGCCTCGACGACGGAGCCCGTCTCGACCAGATCGTCGAACGAGACGATCTCGGCCTTGATGAAGCCCTTCTCGAAGTCGGTGTGGATGACGCCCGCAGCCTGTGGCGCCTTCGATCCCTTGGGGATGGTCCAGGCGCGGGCTTCCTTCGGACCGGCGGTCAGGTACGTCTGCAGGCCGAGCGTGTCGAAGCCGATGCGGGCGAGCTGGTCGAGACCGGACTCGTCCTGGCCGGTCGAGGCGAGGAGCTCGGCTGCGTCTTCCGGGTCGAGGTCGATGAGCTCGGACTCGATCTTCGCGTCGAGGAAGATGGCCTTCGCCGGGGCGACGAGGGCGGCGAGCTCCGCCTTGCGCGCGTCGTCGGTCAGCACGGACTCGTCGACGTTGAAGACGAAGATGACGGGCTTCGCGGTGAGCAGACCCAGCTCGCGGATCGGCGTCAGGTCGATGCCGGCGACCGACAGCAGCACACCGCGCTCGAGAGCATCCTTCGCCGCCTTCGCGGTCTCGAGCACGATGGGCTCGATCTTCTTGCCGCGCACTTCCTTCTCGTACCGCGCGATCGCCTTGTCGACGGTCTCGAGGTCGGCGAGCATGAGTTCCGCGTTGATGGTCTCCATGTCGGATGCAGGGTTAACCGTGCCGTCGACGTGGACGACATCGTCGTCGGCGAAACCGCGCACGACCTGAGCGATGGCGTCGGCCTCACGGATGTTCGCGAGGAACTTGTTGCCCAGACCCTCACCCTCGCTCGCCCCACGCACGATGCCGGCGATGTCGACGAACGACACTGCTGCGGGCAGGATGCGCTCGCTGCCGAAGATCTCCGCGAGCTTGTCGAGGCGAGGATCGGGCAGGTTCACCACGCCGACGTTCGGCTCGATCGTCGCGAACGGGTAGTTCGCCGCGAGCACGTCGTTCTTGGTGAGTGCGTTGAAGAGGGTGGACTTGCCGACGTTGGGCAGGCCGACGATACCGATAGTGAGAGCCACGGGGCACGAGTCTACCTCGCTGAAGACGCACGATCCTGCGGGATGCTGTGCGAGCGATGCGCGAGATCAGGCGAACGCGCGAGATCAGGCAGACGCCGGGCCGTTCGGCCTGATCCGGCGCGAACGCCTGACGCGGCGCAGCGGCCCGAGCCGCAGAGCCGCGCAACGGACCTCAGTCGCGAACGGCTCGATACGCCCGCGTGACGTACGGAAGGTCGATCGTGGCGTCCCCGTGCAGGTCGAGCTCGTCGAAGAGCGCGTCGAGCTCGCGCGCGATGCGGGCCTTCTCCTCGTCCGAAGCGGTGATGATGTAGCTGCGTGACGCCGCCATCCGGTGCAGCACGTCGCGCGTCACGGGGCGGGCCCATTCCCAGCGCTCCTGCTCGAGTCCGCTGAACGGCGCGGAGACACTCGGGTCCCCCTCGGCGAGCATGTTCTCGGCGTGGCTGCCGTGCATGATCTCGGTGAGCCTGCGCACCCAGTCGACACGGTCGTCGCGGATGTTCCAGATGAGGCCGAGCACTCCCCCGCCGCGCACGGCGCGCCCGATCTCGGCTGAGCCGGCCACCGGATCGACCCAGTGCCATGCCTGCCCCAGCACGACGGCATCGACACTCGCGTCCGGAAGCGGCAGCTGCTCGGCCGATCCCTGGAACGTCGGCACGCCGGGCACCGCACCGCGGAGCGTCGCGAGCATCACGGGGTCGGGATCGACGGCGACGACCTCGGCGTCCGGCGCCTCCGTGAGAACCCTGGTGAGCTTTCCTGTGCCGGCACCGACATCGGCGATCCGACGTGAGCCGTGCGGCATGCGCTCCAGCATCCATGCCACGGCCTCGAAAGGATAATCAGGTCGACCGACCTCGTAGTCTCCCGCCTGCGCTCCGAACGACGTCGCCATGTCCTCAGCCATGTCGCCAGCATACGGCGAGTCTCCGAGACGTCTTCGAGGGACCGGGGGAAGGTGGGGATGTGCCACTGGACTTCACTGCGATCGACTTCGAGACCGCGAACTCCAGCCCGGCCTCTGCGTGCTCGGTCGGACTGGTCCGCGTCCGCGACGGCCAGGTCGTCGCCACCACCGGTTGGCTGATCCAGCCGCCGCCTGGCCATGACGAGTTCCAGGAGTGGAACGTGCGCATCCATGGCATCCAGCCGGAGGACGTGCTGTCGGCCGCGACCTGGGTCGACCAGTTCGACCGCCTGTGCGCCTTCGCGGGTGCCGATGTGCTGGTCGCGCACAACGCCGGCTTCGACCTCAATGTGCTGCGCCGCGCGTCTGAGGCCACGGGCCAGCTGTGCCCGCCCTACCGGTCGCTGTGCAGCCTGCAGGTCGCCCGCAAGACCTACACGCTCGACTCGTACCGGCTGCCGGTCGCCGCTGCTGCCGCGGGGTTCGAGGAGTTCTCGCACCACGATGCCCTGGCCGATGCCCGTGCGTGTGCCCAGATCGTGATCGACGCCGCCTACAGAGCCGGTGCGGGCGACGTCTTCGCTCTCGCCGACGCGCTGAGTCTGCGGGTCACCGCTCCGGTTGCTCCTGTCGCACCCGCACTGGAGCGCGCGGTCGCCTGACCCGCACCTCGACCGCTCCGTGCGCGGCGACCTCCGAATGTCGGAGGCCGGCCCCATCATGAACACATGGATGCTCTGGCTGTCGTTCTCCTGCTCGTCGCACTCGCTGCGGGCATCGCCGTCGGCTGGTTCCTGCGCGCCGGCCGAGGCGCCGCCGATCTCGCGCGCGCTCAGGCCGAGCTGGCCGCTGCGCGCGACGACCGAGACCGTCAATACGACCTGTACCGCGATGCCGTCGAGCACGCGCGAAACGAGCAGCGCGCCGAGGCGCAGCGGGTGCAGCAGCAGAATGCGGTGCTCACCGCGCTCGCCCCCGTGCGTGAGAGTCTGCAGCAGATGCAGACCAAGGTCACCGCGATCGAGCGGGAGAGGCACGCTCAATTCGGCACGCTCGAGGAGCAGCTGCGCCGAGCGCAGGAGTCCGATGAAGCGCTCCGGGCGACCACCGAGTCCCTCGCGGGAGCTCTGCGCTCCAGCGCCACGAGAGGCGTGTGGGGCGAGACGCAGCTCCGCCGTGTCGTCGAAGCCGCGGGCCTCACCCGACACATCGACTTCGACCTGCAGGCGACGATCTCCAGCGACCGGGGCCAGGGCCGTCCCGACATGGTGATCCGGCTCGCGGGTGGCAGCTCGATCGCGGTCGACGCCAAAGTGCCGCTCGACGCGTACCTCGAGGCATCTGCGCTTCCGGGCGGCGACGCCCAGGAGCCTCAGCGTCGAGCATTGATGCAGAAGCACGTGAAAGCAGTCCGAGCGCACATCGACGCCCTGGCGAAGAAAGCCTATTGGGCGGGGCTCGATGCGAGCCCCGAGTTCGTGATCTGCTTCCTGCCGAGCGAATCGCTGCTGGCCGCCGCGATCGACGAAGACCCGACGCTGCTCGACTACGCATTCGGCCGACGAGTCGCGCTCGCCTCCCCCGTCAACCTCTGGGCCGTGCTCAAGACCGTGGCGTTCACCTGGACACAGCAGGAGGTCTCGACCGAGGCTCGCACATTGCTCGCGCTCGGCACACAGTTGTACGACCGGCTGGGAACCCTGGCCGGACACGCCGACGATCTGCGCCGCGCCCTGGAGCGCACCGTCGACAGCTACAACCGGTTCGCCGGTTCGCTCGAGACACGCGTGCTCGTGACCGCTCGCCAATTCCCCGGGGTCGACGCGTCGGCGCTCTCGACAGCCCCCGCGGTGACGACAGGGGCGGCCAGACGATTCACGGCACCGGAGCTGATCGCCTCTGAGGAGAGCACCCACGAACCGGAGTCAGGCGACGCGGTGGCTGACGCGGCGCGCGACGAGTCGGCACTCCGCGCAGACGTGGGCGACGTGCGGATCAGACTCGACGAAGAACGCTGATCCAGCGCTCACCGAGCAAGAGGGCGCCGTGATCAGGCGATACCGGGAACGCCGCTGAGCAGCAGGATCACCAGACCGCTGGTTGCCAGGAACGCGCCGATCATCCACCATGCGCTGAGCTCGTGCCCCTCATCGCGCCGGACGCGGAAGAGAACATCCGCACGTCGGGCCGGGTCTACTGCCGGTGCGACGGGGGCCACGGTCGGGGGCTTCGGAGCGGATTCCGCGTCCGCGCTCACCCGGAGGATGCGCCCTGTGTTCGTCGTGACGATCCTGGTCGCGGCGGCTTTCGAGCCGCTCGTGTGCTGCGTTGTCATCTGTTCGCCCTCCTGTGCCTGCGGTGCCTGGCGGCTCCGTCGACGGCGACAAACCCAGTGACAATTGTGACACGGGGGCCCGGCGAACCGTGGATCGTCGGGGTGTGAGGCGATACCGGCTCGATAACGATGCCGACGGCCTCAGCGCCGACGATCACACGACGGCGAACACGAGAAGCGTCAGAGCCACTTCGAGACGAGGTGCTCGGACGCGATGCGACGGAGCGTCCCCGAGGCGCCTCTGAGCACGACGCTCTCGGTGTACACATAACCGCGCTCGCGCCGGACACCCGCGACGAGCTGGCCATCGGTGACACCGGTCGCGACGAAGATCGTGTTGTTGCCCTGCACCAGATCGTCGGCCTCGTACACCTTGTCCATGTCGAGCCCCGCGTCGATGCCGCGCTGGCGCTCGTCGTCGTCACGCGGCCAGAGCCGACCCTGGATGTGGCCGCCGAGCGCCTTGATCGCACAAGCCGTGACTATGCCCTCGGGGCTGCCTCCGATGCCGACGCACATGTCGGTGCGGGCGTCGTGGCGTGCCGCATTGATGCCGCCGGCGACGTCTCCGTCACTCATCAGACGGGTGCCGGCGCCGGCATCGCGGATCTCCTGGATGAGCTGCTCATGACGCGGACGGTTCAGCACCGAGACGACGATCTCGTCGACGGGCTTGTCGAGAGCGCCGGCGAGCTTGCGGATGTTCTCCCCGATGGGCAGACGGATGTCGACGACACCGACGCCGGCGGGCCCCGTCACGAGCTTGTCCATATAGAAGACGCTCGAGGCGTCGAGCATGGTGCCGCGGTCCGAGACGGCGATCACCGACAGGGCGTTCTGTCGACCGGCAGCGGTCAGTGAGGTCCCGTCGATGGGGTCGACGGCGATGTCGCACAGCGGCCCTCGGCCGGTTCCGACGATCTCGCCGTTGAAGAGCATCGGGGCGTTGTCCTTCTCGCCCTCACCGATGACGACCCGTCCCTGGAAGTCGACCGTGCCGAGGAAGGCCCGCATGGCGTCGACAGCCGCGCCGTCCGCAGCTTCCTTCGCGCCGCGACCGATGAACGGCACAGCGCGGATGGCCGCAGCCTCCGTCGATCGCACCAACTCCATCGCCAGGTTGCGGTCGGGACGAAGCGGGCTCAGATCAGCAGTAAGACTCACCATGCGGTCAGCCTAGCCATCGTGCGCTCCGAATCCGCCGCTTTTCGGGCACGATCCCCCGAAGGAATCGCTGTTCTTAACAGCTACGCAGAAGCGGACGTGCTCGCCCCCGGCCGCGACTGCGGTATCGGCGCGTGCGCCCCGATAGAGTGGCAGCTGTCCCGGCTTCCCCTATCGCAGGAGTTCTCATGCCCGTCGCCACCCCGGATCAGTACGCCGAAATGCTCGACCGCGCGAAGGCCGGCGGCTTCGCGTACCCCGCATTCAACGTCTCCAGCTCGCAGACGATCAACTCCGTCCTTCAGGGCCTGACCGAGGCCGGCTCCGACGGCATCATCCAGGTCACCACCGGTGGCGCCGACTACTTCGCCGGCCACACGGTGAAGGCTCGCGCCACGGGCGCTCTCGCATTCGCGCGCTTCGCCACCGAGGTCGCCAAGAACTACCCGATCACCGTCGCCCTGCACACCGACCACTGCCCCAAGGACGCACTCGCGGGCTTCGTCGAGCCGCTGATCGCCGCTTCGGAGGAAGAGGTCAAGGCCGGTCGCAACCCGATCTTCCAGTCCCACATGTGGGACGGCTCCGCTGTTCCCCTCGCGGAGAACATCGAGATCGCGAAGGATCTGCTCCCCCGCATGAAGGCCATCAACGCCATCCTCGAGGTCGAGATCGGCGTCGTCGGCGGCGAGGAGGACGGCGTACAGCATGAGGGGTCGAACGAAGCTCTCTACACGACCTTCGCCGACGTCGACCAGGCCGTGCAGGCGCTGGGTCTCGGTGAGCAGGGGCGTTACATCGCGGCCCTCACCTTCGGCAACGTCCACGGTGTCTACAAGCCCGGTGGAGTGAAGCTGCGTCCCGAGCTGCTCGGCGAGATCCAGGCGGAGGTCGCCGCGAAGTACAACACCGGCCCCAAGCCGCTCGACCTCGTGTTCCACGGTGGCTCGGGCTCGACCGATGAGGAGATCGCCCTCGCGGTCGCCAACGGCGTCATCAAGATGAACATCGACACCGACACCCAGTACGCCTACACGCGTGCCATCGCCGACTACATGTTCAAGAACTACGACGGCGTGCTGAAGGTCGACGGCGAGGTCGGCAACAAGAAGCAGTACGACCCGCGTGCCTGGGGCAAGATCGCCGAGTCGGCCATGGCCGCCCGGGTGGTCGAGTCGACCCGCCAGCTCGGCTCGTACGGCCAGTCCAAGAGCTGATCGGTCGCGAGACACAGAAGGGGCCCGGCATCCTGCCGGGCCCCTTCTCGTTCTCCGTGGGAGCTGCGCCCGCGCAGACCTCACGGAACGTCCTCAGGGACGCGTCATCTGCTCGAGGTGCGCGATGAACGCCGGATCGCCCATCATCGGCACGGCGATGCAAACCGACACCACACCCATGGTCACGATGGCCCCGACGATCGGAACCCACCACGTCACACGTCCACGGCGGAGGCGACGGATCGAGAGCGCGGCGGTGACCGACCACCCGACGGCGAGCAGGATCGCGGCGATCGTGCCCCAGGTCCTCGCGGACGCGAAGTTCGTGAACTCGCCTTCGATGCCGATGATCTTCATCGTCTGGTTCATGACGCTCGGCAGGTCCAGGTACGACAGCCCGGTGACGACGACATTGATCAGTCCGTACGCCAGCATGGCGATCGTGGCGAAACGATCGAGCGGGTGCGCCCGCTTCGCGGGGGAACCGCCCGAGGGGCTCGACGCCGCGACCGCTCCCGGCACGGCCGGCGGTGGTGACGCTGCAGCGGCTGGAGCGATCACAGGCTCATCGATCGGAGGCAGACCCGCGGCCCGTCGCTGCTCCTCCGGGGTCGCGAGTTCTCCGTACTGGGGCCGCTGATCGCTCATCTCGCCATGCTAACGGCATAGCCTCATGCCGCCTCCCAGCAACTGCGTGCCGAAAACGATAGCGGCCCCGGAGAAGTGGGGACTTCTCGGGGCCGCGGACGTGAAGCGCTGGGGACGCTTCTCATCCAGGTCGACCGCCAGCGCTGGGGACGCTCGAGGCGGTCGGTAGCGCTCTTGTATGCCGCTACTCCCTTCATAGTAGGAAAACGCATGCCGCCGCGCCAGGGGTCTGACTTCAGATAGTGAAATCCTCGTCGGATGACCCGCTGTCCAGAGCATCCGCGCCGAGTTGCAGCGAGAGGCGCCTCGCGGCGACCTGCAGCTTCGACACCAGCTCCCTGTCGACCACATCGCGCTCGGCGTTCAGCGAGATCGCGAGCGACGCGGTGACGCCAGGGGCGATGACGGGCACAGCGAGGCAGGTCGCACCGATGGCGTACTCCTCGTGGTCGACAGCCCACCCCGGCGAGCGCTCCAGCTGTGTGAGCAATGTCCTGCGATCGTTGATCGTGCGCGGGGTGAGCTCGGGCAGCCGATGGCGGGACAGGTAGTCGAGGCGATCCTCCTCCGAGAGGTCGGCGAGGATCTGCTTGCCCAGCGCAGTCGCGTGGGCGCTGGACTGCAGCCCCACCCAGAGCTCGATCCGAGGGTTCCGGACCGCGTCGACGATGTCGACCAGATGCATCTCCCCGTCGTCGAAGCGCGACAGGTAGGCCGTGGCTCCCACCTCCTCGGTCACCTCGCGCAGCGCCGCGCGCACTCGAGCGAGGAACACGCCCCTGGAGCCGATCTGCTGCTGGAACGACGGAAACCGACTGCCGAGCACCACGCCGTCCGGCTCCGACGACAGATACCCCTCATGCACGAGCGTGCGCACCAGGTTGTAGGTCGTCCCCGGCGTCAGTCCGGTGATCGCCGCGAGCATCTTCGGCGGAAGCGGGCGCGGGGAGTTCGCGACGATGTCGACCAGTCGCAGAGCGCGTTGCACCGACCCGATGAGGGTGGGCTCCGCCTCCGCGGCGCTCAACGCTACGCGCCTCCTCCGGATGCACGACCGCCGAGAGCCCGGGCGTCCCGCTGACCGGCAGCGTCCTGACGCAGTTCCTTGGGCAGGGAGAACATCAGATCCTCCTCAGCGGTCTTCACCTCTTCGACATCGCGGTAGCCGGCGTCGCCGATCGCATCGAGCACCTCGCGGACCAGAACCTCGGGCACGGATGCGCCGCTGGTCACACCGACCGTCTCGACGCCGTCGAGCCACTCCTGCTGGATTTCCTCGGCATAGTCGACGCGGTAAGCGGCCTTCGCTCCGTACTCGAGGGCGACCTCGACCAGACGCACGCTGTTGGACGAGTTCGACGAGCCGACCACGATCACGAGGTCTGCCCCGGCGGCGACCTTCTTGATCGCGACCTGACGGTTCTGCGTTGCGTAGCAGATGTCGTCCGACGGCGGATTCTGCAGTTCGGGGAATCGCGTGCGCAACCGGTTGACCGTCTCCATCGTCTCGTCCACCGACAGCGTGGTCTGCGACAGCCAGACGACCTTGTTCGGATCCTTCACCACGACGGTGTCGGCTTCTTCGGGAGAGTTCACGACGGTCACGTGGTCCGGCGCCTCTCCAGCCGTGCCCTCCACCTCTTCGTGCCCGTCGTGACCGATGAGCAGGATCTCGAAGTCGTCGCGCGCGAAGCGCACGGCCTCGCGGTGCACCTTGGTGACCAGAGGACAGGTGGCATCGATCGCGTGGAGTCCCCGATCGGAGGCCGCGTTCACGACCGCGGGTGAGACGCCATGGGCGCTGAAGACGATGTGCGCACCCTCGGGGACCTCGTCGACCTCTTCGACGAAGATCGCACCCTTCTCCTCGAGCTCGGTGACGACGTGGATGTTGTGCACGATCTGCTTGCGCACGTAGACGGGGGCGCCGTAGCGTTCGAGAGCCTTCTCCACCGCGACGACCGCGCGGTCGACACCCGCACAGTAACCGCGCGGGGCGGCGAGCAGAACACGCTTGTGTCCGGCCACCGGGTTATCCTGAAGCCGCCCGGCCGCCGCACGCACTCGTGGGAGGCGGGGCACGGGGAGATGAACGGCAGTCGAAGTCACCCTTGAATTCTACCGTCGCGCAGCTGTGCACGGCCGGGGAGGTTCGAGGGCAGGGAACGGGAGCGGATGACAGTCTTCGAAGCGACGACGGGCCAGGGCGAGACGCCGCCGGCCGACTCGGTCGCACCCCGCGATTCCACCGCAGACGCCCCCACCTCCGTCACCCGCCTCAACGCGACGATCCGCGACTTCATCGCGCGGTGGAACACGGTCTGGGTCGAAGGCGAGATCACCTCGTGGAACGTGCGAGCCGGCAACGTGTTCGCGCGCCTGAAGGACACCAGGTCCGACGCGCAGATCTCCATCCGCGTGTGGTCGAGCGTGCGTGCGCGCATCCCGTCCGACATCGGCGTCGGCGACCATGTGGTCGCCGCGGTCAAGGCCGACTACTTCGTCAAGGCGGGCGACTTCAGCTTCGCCGTCTCCGCGATGAAGCACGTCGGGCTCGGCGATCAGCTGGAACGCCTCGAGAAGCTCCGCGTGCAGCTGCGGCAGGAGGGGCTCTTCGATCCTTCGCGCAAGAAGCGCCTCCCCTTCCTCCCGCACGTGATCGGCCTCATCACGGGCGAGCGCTCGGACGCCGAGAAGGATGTGCATCGCAACGCCGAGCTGCGCTGGCCGCAGGTGCGCTTCCGCACCGAGTACGCCGCCGTGCAGGGGGACCGCTGTGTCCCGGACACCCTCGCCGCGCTCGCTCGGCTCGACGCTGATCCCGAGGTCGACGTGATCATCATCGCCCGCGGCGGCGGCGACCCGCAGACGCTGTTGGGCTTCAGCGACGAGAGACTCGTGCGAGCGGTCGCCGCGGCATCGACGCCTGTGGTGAGCGCGATCGGGCACGAGAACGACCACCCGCTTCTCGATGACGTCGCCGATCTCCGCGCCTCGACGCCGACCGATGCCGCGAAGCGCGTCGTGCCCGACGTGGGAGAGCAGCGAGCCCTCATCGCGCAGCTGCGGTCGCGAGCGACCTCACGGCTCACCCAGCGCCTCACGCACGACATCGCCCAGCTGGAGCAGCTGCGCTCGCGACCGGTGCTGCGCTCGCCCGCACCGATCATCGATGCCCGCGCCCAGGAGACGTGGCTGCTGCTCGGGCGTGGACGGGACGCCGTGAACCGACAGCTCGACGACGCCGGGCGCCGCACGGGAGAACTCCGCGCATCCCTGCGAGCCCTCTCCCCCGCGGCGACCCTGGCTCGCGGCTACGCGATCGCCCACCTCGACGGTGGTGTGATCCTCCGCGATGCCACCGACGCTCCCGCCGGGAGCAGCCTCACGATCACGCTGGATCGTGGATCGCTGGCAGCCCGCTCCGAGGGCGAGATCCCCGAAGGGGACTGAGCAGAGCGTCGGCGTCGATCGACGTAAGATGGAGGAGTGAGCGCCCTGAACGACACCCCCGTGGACACGCTGTCGTTCGAGGCGGCCCGTGACGAACTCGTCAAGGTGGTCGCAGAGCTCGAGCAGGGCTCCCCCACACTCGAGCATTCGCTCGCGCTGTGGGAGCGCGGAGAGGCGCTGGCCGCACGCTGCGAGGAGTGGCTGCTGGGAGCGAAGCGGCGTCTTGACGCTGCTCGTGCCGCGGCTTCCGATGCCGACGACGCCGGAGAGTCATGAGCAAGCAGCCCCCCATCATCGCCGAGCTCGGCCGTCCGGAGACACCCGACGAGACCGCCGCCAGGAAGGCGGCGTCGAGCAAGGCGTACCGATCGAGCCAGACGGTGCGGAACCTGGTCGCAGCGCTTCTCGTGACACTCGCCGTGGTCGCCGTCATCATCTTCGCGGTTCCCCGCGGCGCACCCGTCGAGCAGAAGCCCCTCGACGTCGCCGCGGTGGCCGAGGGGGTGGAGTCCTCGATGGACCGCCCCGTCCTCATCCCGGAACTCGGCGACTTCTGGCGCGCGAACGGGGCCGAGATGCAGGGTGGCGCGACCGTCGTCTGGGAGGTCACGCTCGCCCCCAAGTCGGACAAGGAGCGCGGGTTCATCAAGGTGGACCAGGCCTTCGACGCGGATTCGTCCTGGGCTCCGCAGCGCTTGAACGGCGTCGCGCCGACCGACACGGTGCGCATCGGCGGGCTCGACTGGGACGTCTACAAGCCGGGTAGCGCGGAGTCGAACGCCAACGTCACCTACGCCATCGGCACGCAGGCCGGCGCCGACTACATCCTGCTCTACGGCTCACGGTCGGCCGATTCCACGGCCGAACTCGCCGAGAGCCTCATCCCGCAGATCCGCACCATCTCGGAGACCCCATGACCCACCCCCTCACCCCCGCCGCCGCCTGGACGCAGATGCAGGACGGCAACCGCCGTTTCGTGCAGGACGAGCCTCGCCACCCGAATCAGGACGTCGCTCGCCGCAAGGACCTGACCGCGGCGCAGCACCCGGTCGCCACGCTCTTCGGATGCTCCGACTCCCGCCTGGCCGCCGAGATCATCTTCGACCTCGGACTCGGCGACCTGTTCGTGGTGCGCAACGCCGGGCAGGTCATCGGAGAATCGATCGTCGCGAGCCTGGAATACGCCGTCGCCGTTCTCGAGGTTCCTCTGATCGTGGTGCTGGCGCACGACTCGTGCGGTGCGGTGCGCGCCGCCATCGACGGCACGGCGATCGATGCCGCTCCCCTGCCGCCGCACATCTGGAAGCTGATCGCCCCGATCGTGCCGGCCGCGCGCAAGGTGCTGGCGGAGAGCGGGGGCACCACCGTCGCCGAGATCGACTCGGAACTGGTCGGCATCGAGCACCTGCGCAACACGGTGAACGATCTGCTGCAGTCGTCCGAGATCATCAGCGATGCCGTCGCGGCTGGTCGCCTCGGCATCGTCGGCGCCAACTACCGTCTGGCCGAGGGCACCGCCGTGCCCGTGATCACGGTCGGCATCGACACCGACGACGACATCCAGGGGATCGACCCCGCAACCGAGGAGGGTTCGGAATGACCGAGCAGGACTACCGCATCGAGCACGACACCATGGGCGAGGTGCGGGTGCCCGTGAATGCGCTCTACGGCGCTCAGACGCAGCGCGCCGTGGAGAACTTCCCGATCTCGGGCAAGGGGCTGGAGTCGACGCAGATCGCCGCCCTCGCTCGCATCAAGAAGGCCGCCGCACTCGCCAACAAGGAGCTCGGCACCCTCGACGGCGCCATCGCCGACGCCATCGCCCAGGCCGCCGACCAGGTCGCTTCCGGCGCGCACGACGGTGAGTTCCCGGTCGACACCTACCAGACCGGCTCCGGCACCTCGTCGAACATGAACATGAACGAGGTGCTGGCAACGCTCGCCACGCGCATCCTCGGTTCGACGGTGCACCCCAACGACCACGTCAACGCCTCGCAGTCGTCGAACGACGTGTTCCCGACCTCGGTGCACATCGCGGTCACCCAGGCACTCATCGACACGCTCATCCCCGCACTCGACCACCTCGCCGTCGCTCTCGAGGCGAAGGCGGAGCTGTGGAAGGACGCGGTCAAGTCCGGCCGCACGCACCTCATGGACGCGACGCCCGTCACCCTTGGACAGGAGTTCGGCGGCTACGCGCGTCAGATCCGTCTGGGCATCGAGCGCGTGCAGTCGGCTCTCCCCCGCGTGGCCGAGGTCCCCCTGGGCGGCACCGCCGTCGGCACGGGCATCAACACGCCGCTGGGCTTCCCGCAGAAGGTCATCGCGCTGCTCGCGGCCGAGACCGAGCTGCCCATCACCGAAGCCAAGGACCACTTCGAGGCGCAGGCGAACCGCGACGGTCTGGTCGAGGCCTCCGGTGCTCTCCGCACCATCGCGGTGTCGCTGACCAAGATCAACAACGACCTGCGCTGGATGGGGTCGGGCCCCAACACGGGCCTCGGCGAGTTGCACATCCCCGACCTGCAGCCCGGATCCTCGATCATGCCGGGCAAGGTCAACCCCGTCGTGCCCGAGGCCGTGCTCATGGTGTGCGCGCGCGTGATCGGCAACGACGCCACCGTCGCGTGGGCCGGCGCATCCGGTTCCTTCGAGCTGAACGTCGCCATCCCGGTCATGGGCACCGCGGTGCTCGAGTCGATCCGTCTGCTGTCGAACGCCTCGCGCGTGCTCGCCGACAAGACGATCGACGGTCTGCAGGCGAACGTCGAGCGGGCGGCGGCCTTCGCGGGCATGAGCCCGTCGATCGTGACGCCGCTGAACAAGCTGATCGGCTACGAGGCGGCGGCGAAGATCGCCAAGCACTCGGTCGCCAAGGGCATCACGGTGCGCGACGCCGTGATCGACCTCGGCTACGTCGAGCGCGGCGAGCTCACCCTCGAGCAGCTGGACGAGAAGCTCGACCTGCTGTCGATGACGCACGCGGGCTGACCCGCCCACGTCGAAGCGGATGCCGCGAGGACTCGATCCTCGCGGCATCCTCTGTCTCCGGGCGCCGCGTCTCGGGTTCCCAGCACAGACGCATGACCAGCCGACGATTGCATGAGCGTTCGGCGGGACGGCACCTGCATCCGGCATCGCCTCATGCAGGTGCACCAGTTCACGCACGAGCCCGAGCGAGCGCAGCCAGAATCGCTGCTGCGACCACGTCCCACGAGTACACGATCATCGAGTAGTCGAAACGGAGCGTCTCGAAGCCGAGGTCGGATGCGACTGCGTCTCGCATGAGATCGCGATGCCGTTTCGCAGCATCCTCGTGGTTGTCGCGACCGTCGGCCTCGAGGATGACGCGGCCCTCGATCACGAAGTCGACCCGCCCGACCCCGCCGACGGTCACCTGGGTGCGCACAGCCACTCCGATCAGATGGAGCCGCAGCCGCACCAGGGATTCCAAGCCGCTCTCCGCGTCCGGACGTGCGAGGTCGACGAGCCAGCGCGCCGTCGCAGGAAGGGCGGAGCGGACGTGCGCACGCGCCGCAGCAGTCAGCATCCGCTTGTTCCAGGCCGACTCGTACGCGGCGAAGAAGAACTCCTCCCCGTAACAGGCGTATGCGTGTGTCAGCGCGACCTCTATCGGCGCGATGCCGACATCCATGCGTCCGCGGGTGAAGTGAGCGACGCAGCCGCACTGCTTCGGATGATGCCGTCGCCCGCCGAGCCCCATCCAGACATGCACCTCAGCGGGAACCTCCAGCGTCCACACCTCTCGAATCCTCAAGGCGCTCCCGCAAGTGAGGGCTCCCCCGTGGGCCGCTGCTGTGACCACTTCGGTCGCGGCTCCTCGAGATGCGAACACACCAGAACGCACTCGGACGATACGACCGGCCCTGCACTCCGCTCCCAGCCGTGAGCGTGAGCATCCGAAGCCCTGAAGCCGGGTGCCGCGTGCGACCCCTCCCAAGCGTCCGAGGAGCATATTGACGTCGATCATCGTTCGATTCTGGGGGCCCACGCCCGCTCGGCCGGCCCACCTTCACGCCATCGGTGAACACGAGCGCAGAACAGGCCGCTGTGCAGTCCGACTGACCTGCTCCCCCCTCTCACGCGCATGACCATCCGACGATCGCATGACTAGGAACGGCGAATCATCATGCAAGCGGACGGTATCCATGCGATCGGGGGCTGCACCGAGACCAAGAAGCGGATGCCGCGAGGACCGAGCCCTCGCGGCATCCGCTGTTTCCGTCGTCAGCTGAGCTCTCCACCCTCCAGGAGCTCGGTGACGAGGGCTGCGATGGCCGAACGCTCCGACCGCGTCAGGGTCACGTGTCCGAAGAGATCATGTCCCTTCAGGGTCTCGATCACGCTGGCGATGCCGTCATGACGACCCACGCGGAGGTTGTCACGCTGACCGACGTCATGGGTGAGGATGACGCGCGAGTTCTGTCCCATGCGGCTCAGCACCGTCAGGAGCACGTTCCTCTCGAGCGACTGGGCCTCGTCGACGATCACGAACGCGTCGTGCAGGGACCTTCCGCGAATGTGGGTGAGCGGGAGCACCTCGAGCAGTCCGCGCTCGACGACCTCCTCGATGACGTTGCCCGACACCACCGAACCCAGCGTGTCGAACACCGCCTGACCCCAGGGCCCCATCTTCTCGCCCTGGTCGCCCGGGAGGTAGCCGAGCTCCTGCCCACCGACCGCGAACAGGGGCCGGAACACGATGATCTTCTTCTGCTGCTGCCGCTCGAGCACCGCTTCGAGTCCTGCGCACAGCGCGAGCGCCGACTTGCCGGTGCCCGCACGCCCGCCGAGCGAGACGATGCCCACCTCCTGGTCGAGGAGCAGATCGATCGCTATGCGCTGCTCCGCGGAGCGGCCGTGCATGCCGAAGATGTCGCGGTCGCCGCGCACGAGCCGGTACTCGCCGTCTCCCGTGACGCGACCGAGCGCCGACCCGCGCTCGGAGTGGATGATCAGGCCGGTGTTCACCGGGAGCCCCCGAGCCTGCTCGCTGATGCCGACCTCGCTCTCGTACAGGTCGCTGATGTCATCACCGGACAGGTCGAGAGTCGAGATCCCGGTCCACCCCGAGTCCACCGCCTGCTCGGCGAGGTACTCCTCGGCGCGCAGACCGAGAGAGGCGGCCTTGACGCGCATCGGCAGGTCCTTCGACACGATCGTGACGTCCTGGCCGTCCTGTGCGAGATGCATGGCGACGGAGAGGATCCGGGTGTCGTTGTCGCTGAGGCGGATGCCCGCGGGAAGCACCGAGGAGTCGGTGTTCGCGAGTTCGACCCGGAGGGTCCCGCCCTCGCCGACCTCGACGGGGAAGTCGAGACGCCCGTGCTCGATGCGCAGATCGTCGAGGTGGCGAAGGGCCTGTCGCGCGAAGTAGCCGATCTCCGGATCGTGGCGTTTGCCCTCGAGCTCCGTGATCACGACGACGGGGAGGACGACCGAGTGCTCGGCGAACCGGAAGAACGCCTGCGGATCGCTCAGCAGCACGGACGTGTCGAGGACATACGTGCGCAGATCCTGATCCGGATCGGCGGAGGATGCTCGTCTCGTCGTCTTACGGGTGGACTGCTGCGCGGTGCTGGTGGCCTGCTGCGCTGTACGTGTGGTCACGACCCACTCCCGACCCGGGGAATCCCGGTAGTTCGAACGAGTCGACCAGGGGGTCACGAGTCGTCAACCTGAGGCCGACCCGACCGGGCGCCTTGCCCGATGCCTAGAACGTACGACTGTGCGGACGATTAACCCGAACTCGACACGCCAGCGATTCGTTACGCGCTGATGAACGTCTCGTTGCCGAACGCACGCAGGGTGTCGTCGAGGAGCTCGAAGCTCGCGGCATCCGTACCTGCGTGGGGAGCGATGCGCACCGCCGCACCCCGCGCCGTCACGACGATCCCGGCGTTCGCGAGCGCGGCGGCCAGGCGCCCGGGTTCCGCCGGAGCGAGAGACACGATGCCGGCACGCTGATGGCGCTCACGCGGGGAGCTCACCTCGATGCCGTGACGGTCGGCGATCTCGATCACGGTGTCGACGTTCTCGACCAACCGTGCCTCGATGGCGGCGACGCCGGCGTCGCGTACGTCCCGCACCCCGATGGCGAGTCGCCCTGCCGCGAGCGTGTCCGGCTGACTGACGGTGAAGGCGCGCGCGGACGGAGCGGGTGCCGGCAGCTCGTCGACGAACAGACCGGGAGACGTCGTACCGGTGATCCCGGACAGCACCGGGGCGATGCGCTCCCGTGCGCGCGGGGAGAACCACCCGAACGCACTGCCGCGGCCGGCGCGCAACCACTTGTAGCCGTGCCCTACCACCACATCCGCCGCAGAGTAGTCGACGTCGATCACCCCGAACGACTGGACGGCATCGACGATGAGCAGCCGATCGGGACCGATCGCCTCGCGGAGAGCGGCGAGATCGGTGCGGAAGCCGGTGCGGAAGTCGACGTGGCTCACAGCGAGTGCGACGACATCGTCGTCGAGGACATCGGTCACCGCATCAGGGGTCACGCGGCCGTCACCGGGCGTGATCCAGCGCGGCGTGACGGCGCACTGCGATGCCGTCGACGCGCGCTCCACCGTCAGGCTCACGCTCGGGAACTCGGCGGTGCTCGCGATCACTCCCCCGGTGAGACCGAACAGCGCGTGCATGAGCCCGTGCGTCGAAGAAGGCTGCAACGTGACGTCGGCCGCATCGGCGTCCAGCAGCTCGGCGACGAGTTCCTGTGCCTGGCCGATGCGCTCTCCGACGAGAGCGAGTGAGGAGGGCCGTCCGCTTGCCAGCAGGTCGGCATCGGCGAAGACCTCTTCCCGGACGGACGGCGACAGCGGCCCGAAGGCGGCCCAGTTCAAGTAGCCGGACTCGTTGTCGAAGGAATCGACATAGTCCTGGAAAGTGCTCACTGCGTCATTGTGGCACGGCTCCGCTCGGACCCGCCGCCGTGTCAGCGCCCGAAGCGCCTGTCCCGATCGGCATAGTCCCGGATCGCACGCAGGAAGTCGACCTGGCGGAGGTCCGGCCCCAGCGCCTCGACGAAGTAGAACTCGCTGTGCGCACTCTGCCAGAGGAGGAAATCGCTCAGCCGCTGCTCTCCACTGGTGCGGATCACGAGATCGGGGTCGGGCTGTCCCCCGGTGTACAGGTGCTCGCCGATCATCTCGGGCGTGAGGTGGGCTGCGAGGTCTTCGAGCGTGCCGCCTGACGCCTCGTGCTTCGCGATGATGCTCCGTACCGCATCGACGATCTCGTTGCGCCCGCCGTACCCGACCGCGAGGTTCACGTGCAGCCCGGTGTGATCCTTCGTGCGCTGCTCCGCGTCGGAGAGCACTCGCGCGAGCTCGGCGGGGAGGATGTCGGAGCGGCCGACGTGCTTCACCCGCCAGTTCCCCTCCAGGGACAGCGCCTCCGCCAGCTCCGCGATGATCTCGATGAGGTCGGCGAGCTCCGCGGAATCCCGCTTCCTCAGATTGTCGCTCGAGAGGAGGTAGAGCGAGACGACCCGCACACCGAGCTCGTCGCACCACTCCAGGAACTCGCGCATCTTCGCCGCACCCGCCCGGTGTCCCTCCGCGGGCGTGTCCAGCCCGAGCTGACGGGCCCAACGGCGATTGCCGTCGATCATCATCGCGACGTGGTGCGGCACACGAGCCGGATCGAGGTGACGACGCAGCCGACTCGTGTAGAGCCGGTACAGCGGCCCGCGTACCGGGCTCTCGCGTGGAATCACCCACCTACGCTACCGTGCCGCGGCCGTCCGCACCGTGTGGGAACGCTGGATATATGTGCCGTGAGCGGTATGCGGGGCCGCCTAGAGTGAGCACGTGAGCACTCCCGAGCACTCCGGTCCCGACGTCCCTCAGCTGCCCCTTCTGGACGCAGCCGCCGCGGATGCGGCCACCGACGTGAAACCGACCTGGCGAGGGTGGATCCACGCCGGCACCTTCCCGGTCGCCGTGGTCGCCGGAATCGTCCTGATCGTCGTGGCCGAGGGAGCCGCGGCGAAGTGGGCCTCCGCTGTGTTCATGCTCACGTCGCTGCTCCTCTTCGGCAACTCCGCGCTCTACCACCGCATCGACTGGAGTCCGAAGGTGAAGGTGATGCTCAAGCGCATCGACCACGCCAACATCCTGCTGCTCATCGCCGGTACCTATACGCCTCTGGCCGTGCTGGCGCTGCCACCGCAGAAGGGCATCCTGCTGCTCTGCCTGGTGTGGGGCGGCACCCTCGTCGGCATCCTCTTCCGCGTCTTCTGGATCAATGCGCCGCGTTGGCTCTACGTGGCCCTCTACCTGCTGCTGGGCTGGGCCGCCGTGATGTACATCGTCGATCTGATGAACGCGAACGCCGCGATGATGGTGCTGGTGATCGTCGGCGGTCTGCTCTACACGGGCGGCGCGATCGTCTACGCGCTCAAGAAGCCGAACCCCTGGCCGGGCCATTTCGGGTTCCACGAGATCTTCCACGTGTGCACGGTTCTCGCGTTCCTGTGCCACTGGACGGCGTGCCTGCTGATCGCGCTGGCGCCGCTTTCTCCCTCGCTGGGTGCGCCGTGACGCACGGTCAGCGCGTGGGCGAGTCGTCTCCGGGAGCGTCGGGCCGGTCCGAGGTCGACGGCTCCGCTCCGGGGGCGGCCGTGCCGTCGGTGTGACGCGCCGCCTCTTCGGCATCCAGCTCGTCGCGCACCTCTTCGCGGTAGCGGACACGGCGGATACGACGGTTCATGTCCCAGATCAAGAGGATGACCGCGATCACGACCACGACGATCGCGGCGAAGCCCACGAACCCCGGGGTGACCGACACCGGATCGACGGTCATGCTCGGCGTCGGCATCGGGGTCTCGGACAGAGAGAACATGAATCGGCCTTTCGTACGCAGGTCGCATAACCTGGTAACACCAGCCTAACGACCGGAAGACTCCCCTGTGACGACCGCACGAGACCTCGACGAACGCTATGGCCGAACCCGACGGCGGCGCACGCCCTGGATCGTCGGCGGCGCGGTCGCCGTGATCCTGCTCGGCGCGTTCGGCTGGATGACCGTCGCTCAGTCGATGGCGTCCGTCGACGCCGACGATCTGGGCTTCGAACTCGTCGACGAGCACTCGGTGAACATCACCTTCCAGGTCACCGGAGTGCAGGGCAAGAACGTCGTGTGCGCCGTCGAAGCGCTGGACGAGGAGTTCGGCGTCGTCGGCTGGAAGATCGTCGAGATCGAAGCAGGAGATAGCCACTCGCAGGCGCGTTCGGTCACCATCCCGACCGTCGCGGAAGCCACGACAGGTTTGGTGAACGCCTGCTGGGTCGCCTAGACTCGTGCCAGACAGACGACGCCCCGGCACCGTGCCGGGGCGTCTTGGCATATCCCCCGCAGCATGCCGGAGGGATCCCGAAAGAAGGAGCTTCGTCATGTCCACCGATGCTCAGGTTCCCTTCCTCACGCAGGAAGCGTACGACCGGCTCGTCGCCGAGCTGGAGCACCTGTCCACTGTCGGCCGCGACGAGATCGCCAAGCGCATCGAGGCGGCCCGCGAAGAGGGCGACCTCAAGGAGAACGGCGGGTACCACGCCGCGAAGGACGAGCAGGGCAAGCAGGAGGCCCGCATCCGCACTCTGGAGGGTCTGCTCAAGACCGCCAAGGTGGGCGAGGCTCCCGCCAGCCGCGGGATCGTCGAGCCCGGAACCGTCGTCACGGCCCTCGTCGCCGGCGGCGAAGAGGTCTTCCTCCTCGGCAGCCGCGAGATCGCCGCAGGCAGCGACCTCGACGTGTACAGCGAGGCCAGCCCCCTCGGCCAGGCCATCCTCGGCCTCAAGGTCGGCGAGAAGTCGTCCTACGAGGCTCCCAACGGTCGCGACATCAGCGTCGAGATCGTGAACGTCGAGACCTACACCGGCTGAGACGCCATACGGAAGCGCCCCCTCCTCCGCTCGGACGAGGGGGCGCTTCCGTATGCGCGATCGGTCGTGCTCAATCCGGGACGAGGATCGGCTCGAAGCCGGCCAGACGCAGAGTGTCGAGCGTGTGCTCGGAGTGCTCGGGACCGCGGGTCTCGACGCTGAGTTCGAGGATCACCTCGCTGATCTGCAGCCCGTGTCCGTGACGTGTGTGCATGGCCTCGATCACGTTCGCTCCGGCCTCCGCGATCAGCTCGGACACGCGGGCGAGCTGGCCGGGCCGGTCGGGCAGCGGGATGCGGATCGTGAGGTATCGACCGGACGCGGCGAGTCCGTGCGAGACGACCCGCTGCAGCAGGAGCGGGTCGATGTTCCCACCTGACAGCACGGCCATGGTGGTCCCCGTCGCGGTGACCTTGCCGGCGAGGATGGCTGCGACGCCCGCGGCGCCCGCGGGCTCGACCACGACCTTCGCCTGCTCGAGGAGGATGAGGATGGCTCGCGCCAGATCATCGTCGGAGACCGTGACCACCTCGTCGACGAGGTCCTTGATGATGTCGAACGGGATCGCACCGGGGCGCGCGACCAGGATGCCGTCGGCGATGGTCGGCCTCGTTACGATGTCGACGGGCTCTCCCGCCTCGAGCGATGGCGGCACGGCGGCGGCGTTCTCCGCCTGCACGCCGATGATCCTGACCGAGCGTCCGAGCTCGGCGGCACGGGCCTTGACAGCTGCGGCGACCCCGGCGATGAGACCTCCACCGCCGATGCCGAGCACGACGGTGTCGACCTCGGGCGCATCCTCCAGGAGCTCGAGCCCGAGCGTGCCCTGCCCGATCACGACGTCGCGGTGATCGAACGGGTGGATCAGCACCGCGCCGGTGCGCTCGGAGAACTCGGCGGCGAGACGCAGCGATGTCGCCACCGTCTCCCCCTCCAGCACCACTTCCGCTCCGTAGCCGCGAGTGGCGAGCAGCTTCGGCACCGGCACACCCAGGGGCATGAAGATCGTCGCGGGGATCCCGAGCGCTTGGGCGGCGAGGGCAACCCCCTGGGCATGGTTGCCGGCGGAGGCCGCGACCACTCCCCTGGCGCGCTCCTCGGCGCTCAGCTTGGACAGCCGGTAGGCCGCCCCGCGGATCTTGAAGGAGCCCGTGCGCTGGAGATTCTCCATCTTGAGCAGGACGGGTGCCCCGAGGATGTCGGAGAGGGCCCGCGACGGCAGCGATGGAGTGTGCGAGATCACCTCAGCCAGACTCTGAGCGGCATGCTCGAACTCGGTCAGGCTGGGGACTGCGCTCATCGATTCCTCCGTCTCCGCTCGCGCGGAACTGTGCTCCAGATCAGATCTCCGCTCGGTCCGACGCCGGTGCGCCAGGAACCCGAGCTGATGGTCACGGCGGCGACGTTGACGAACGCCGCCAACGGGACCGCGAACAGGGCGCCGGGGATTCCGGCGATCATCGCTCCTCCGGCCACGACGAGCACGACGGCGAGCGGGTGCACCTTGACCGCGGAACCCATCATGATCGGCTGCAGGATGTGTCCCTCGATCTGCTGGACCGCCAGCACCACGACGAGCATCCACAGAGCGATCCACGGCCCGTTGTAGACGAGGGCGAGGAAGACGGCGACCGCGCCGGTCACCACGGCACCGACGATCGGGATGAAGGAGCCCAGGAACACGAGAACCGCCACAGGGAGCGCGAGCGGAACCTGCAGCAGGAAGGCGCCGAGGCCGATGCCGATCGCATCGATGGTGGCCACGAAAAGCTGCGTGCGCGCGTAGTTGACGATCGTCGTCCAACCGTTGCGGGCGGCGCCGTCGACGGCCGGACGGGCGCGACGCGGGAAGATCTTGAGGGTCCAGCGCCAGATCCCGGCTCCATCGGCCAGCAGGCAGATGAGGATGAAGAGTGCGAGCAGGGCGCCCGTGGCGACGTGGCCGACGGTCGTGCCGATCGCGAGTGCGCCCGTCCAGAGCACCTGTGCCTGCTCGCTGATGAGGTCGAGACCCTGCTGGAGGTAGTCGGCGATCTGGGTGTCCGAGAGATTCAGCGGCCCGTCGTGCAGCCACACCTGGAACTGATCGAACGCCTCGGTCGACCGCTCCTGCACGTCGGGAAGCTGTGCGCGCACCTGCCAGACGACGAGCCACATCAGCCCGGTGACGATGGCGGCCGTCCCGATGAGCGAGATGGCGATCGCCAGCCATCGCGGGAGGCCGCGTCGCAGCATCCACGAGAACGCGGGCCACAGCAGCGCCGTGATGAGGATGCCGACCATGAGGGGGATGACCAGGAGCTTGAGCAGCATCACGAGCCAGATGAAGACGCCGATCGCAGCGGCGATGATCAGCAGCCGCCAGGCGTAGCTCGCGGTGATCCGCAACGGCAGGGGCACGGTCTCGTCGGCCTCGGTCGTCACGGTGCGGTCGGTGGAGACCGGGCGCGGACGGAAGAGATCACGCAGCCGGGGTCGCTGGTCGTCGCTCATCGCCCAAGTCTAAGGTCATGCCGTATGCCCTCGAACGCATCTTTCCGAGCGCGGAGCGATGTCGGCGCGCGGCGCTACCCTGGCGAGGTGACAGACACCCTCAGCTCGACCCAGGCACGTCGCATCGCGCTGGCCGCTCAGGGATTCACCCGAGCACGACCGGCGACGGTCGCGGGGCGGCACGTGCACCGGGTCATGGACCGGCTCGGAGTCCTGCAGATCGACTCCGTGAACGTGTTCGCGCGATCGCACTACCTCCCGCTGTTCTCACGGCTCGGCGCGTACGACCCCGCGCTGCTCGACCGCATCTTCCTCTCCCGCACGACGCACTACGTCGAGTACCTCGCCCACGAGGCCACTTTCATCCCTGTCGAGGACTGGCCGTTGTGGCGCTTCCGCATGGACGACTTCCGCCGACGCTGGGCGGGCGAGGACTCGTGGATGAGCAGCAACGCCCGCACCGTGCAGTGGGTGACGGACGAGCTGCGTGCGCGCGGTCCGCTGCGACCGGCCGACCTCCGCGAAGACGCACCGCGGGAGCGCGGCACCTGGTGGGACTGGGACGATGTGAAACTCGCGCTCGAGCACCTGTGGCGCACCGGTGACGTCGCGATCAGCGGGCGTCGCGGATTCGAGCGCACGTACGCGCTGGCGGAGCATGTCATTCCCGACACCATCCGCTCACGGGAGGTGTCCCGCGCCGAGTCCATCCTCGAGCTGAGCCGGCGCGCGGCGCGATCGAGTGGCGTCGCCACACAGTCGGATCTCGCCGACTACTACCGCATTCGCGACCGCGCCGCAGTCGCCCGCTCGATCGCCCAGCTCGTGGATTCGGGTGAGCTGATCCCGGTGAAGGTGCGGGGTTGGGAACATGGCGGGCGCCCGCTCCCCGCCTGGCGGCATCAGGATGCGGTGCTGCCGCGCAGAGTGGATACGGCGGCGATCCTGACGCCGTTCGACCCTGTGGTGTGGTTCCGGGACCGGGCCCTCCGTGCATTCGACCTCGACTATCGCATCGAGATCTACGTGCCGGCCGAGAAGCGGCGATTCGGCTACTACTCCCTGCCTGTGCTCGTCGGCGACCGCATCGTCGCACGGGTGGACCTCAAGGCCGATCGGACCACATCGACTCTGCAGGTGCAATCCGCGTGGTGGGAGCCGCAGGCGCGTCCCGGCGACGCGGAGCCGATCGCTCGGGAACTCGCACTCGCCGCCGCCTGGCAGGGTCTGGAGCACATCTCGGTGTCCGGTTGGGGTGACGCCACGGCGGCGCTTCACACCGCCCTGGCCGCGGGCACGGGAACAGGTCCGGCCGTGCGCCGCCATCTGCATCCCCGAGAGAGTCCCGCATGAACAAGGAGTCCCGCAGGAGCAGAGTGCGGCGGCGCTGGGTGATCAGCGGCGCCGCGGTCGTCGTCGTCCTCCTCGCCGCGGGGGTGTGGATCTGGCAATCCTCCGCGCGGTCGACCACCCCGGAGGAAGCGGCACTCGAGTACCTGCAAGCCCTGGAGTCCGGCGATGCCGACACCGTGCGGGCCACCGGGATCGTGGTCACGGAGGCCGCACTCGACGCCTTCGACGCCGCGAGCGCGCTGGTGCGAGACGCCGAGGTCACGCGCGTGCGACACAGCAACGGCAGCACGTCGGCGGCGGCGGCGGAGGTGTCGTTCGAGCTCGATGGAGATGCCCACGACGCAGTGCTCGCGCTCGACATGGTCGACGGCCGCTGGCGTGTCGACTCCTCGGGGCTCGGCAGGGTGACCCTCGACTCGACCATCGGTGCTTCCGTCGCGATCGGCACCACCGCTGTCCCCACGGGCGAAGCGGTCGCTCTCCTCCCCGCGCTGTACACGGTCTCTGCGATGCCGGCGACGCTGCTCGAAGGCGAGAGCGCTGTGACGGTCATGCCTGCCGTCGAGGTCACGACCGTGGTCGATGCCACGCTGCGCCCGGAGGCGACGGCGGTCGCCCAAGACCACGTGGACGACATCGTCGAAGCGTGCACCGTCCCCGGGACCGACACGCCGGACGGTTGCGGACTGCGCATCCCCTGGGGAACGGAGTTCCGTGATGTCGACGGGTTCCGCTACCGGGTCGAGGAGGCTCCCGCCGTCACTCTCACCCCGGCAGGCTTCACCGCGGACGGCGGGGTGCTGGTCGTCACCGTGACGGGGACCGGCGCAGACGGCGCCGGACGGACGACGACGTACCGCACGGACTCCTGGACGCTTCGCGGCGACGTGTCCTTCACCGCCGACGACCTCGTGCTCTCACCGTGGTGACGAACGCCGTCGCCGAACCGTGCGTCAGAAGTGCACGCGTCAGAACTGCACGCGCGGAGGCTCCGAGATGGCGCTGCTGTCGGCGACCTCGAAGAACTCGCGCTCGGTGAACCCCAGCCCCTTGGCGAACAGGTTGTTGGGGAAGACCTTGATCTTGGTGTTGAGCTCGCGCACGCCGCCGTTGTAGAACCGGCGCGCCGCCTGGATCTTGTCCTCGGTGTCGACCAGGGCCTGCTGCACCTGGAGGAAGTTGGTGCTCGCCTGCAGCTGCGGATACGCCTCAGCGACCGCGAACAGGCTGCGCAGAGCCTGCTGCAGGTGCCCCTCGGCGATACCGGCTTCTCCGGGCCCTCCCGCCGACAGCGTCTCGGCACGCGCACGGGTGACGTTCTCGAAGACCGCCTTCTCGTGCGAGGCGTAGCCCTTCACCGTCTCGATGAGGTTGGGGATGAGGTCGGCTCGTCGCTTGAGCTGCACGGTGATGCCGCTCCACGCCTCGTCGACGCGCACATTCAGCTGCACCAGCGAGTTGTACGTGGCCCACAGATAGATGCCGACGAGCAGGATCACTCCGACAACGATCAGTACCGGCACGAGCCATTCCATCAGAGGCCCACCCTTCCTCGTGTTTCTCTCATCCTAGACGCGCAGCCTGCACGTGGACTGGGCGTACGCGGCGTCCGCCGCCGTCGATTCAGCTGCCGAGCACCCGTTCGAGATAGCGGTTGCCGAACCGACGTTCCGGGTCGAGCCGGTCGCGCAGTGCGATGAAGTCGTCGAAGCGCGGATACCGCTCCCGGAGCGTCTCCGCGGTCAGCGTGTGGAGCTTGCCCCAGTGCGGACGTCCGCCGAACCCGTGCATGATCTCCTCCACCGCTCCGAAGTACTCCGTGGGGTCGGCTCGCCAGTATCGATGCACGGCGATGTACGCACTGTCGCGCCCGTGAGCGGTGGAGAGCCAGCGATCGTCGGCTGCGGCGAAACGCACTTCGATCGGGAACTCGATCCGCCACCCGCGCCGGTCGATGAGAGCCCTGACTGCCTGGAACGCCGCCACGACGTTCTCGGCCGGGATCGCATACTCCATCTCCCGGAAGCGCACGGTCCGGCTCTGGATGAGCACGCGGTGCGACAGCTCGGTGTACTCGCGATCGCCGGTGAGCTTGACCGCGAGCCGGCTGAACGATGGCGTGATCGCCGGGACGACCTGGCCGGCTGCGCACACGACGCGGTAGACGCCGTTCGAGAGCACCGTCTCGTCGATCCATCGCCCGACCACAGGGAGCGGCTTGCGGACCGTCGCTTCCGGGAGACGCGCCTGGCGCTTCGTCAGGGCGACGTCGGTGTGCGGGAACCAGTAGAACTCGAAGTGGTCGGATGAGGCGACGCGCTCGTCGAGGGTGGCGAGCACTTCGTCCAGGGCGACCGGCTCGTCGATGGCGTGCATCACGAACGCGGGCACGCATTGCAGCGTCACCTCGACGATGATGCCGAGGGCGCCGAGTCCCAGTGCCACCGCAGGCAGGAGCTCGCTCTCGTGCTCCTCGTCGATCCGCAGGAACTCGCCAGCGGCGGTGACCATCGTGACGCCGACGACCTGGGTGGCGAGGCCGCCGTATCCGGCTCCCGTACCGTGGGTGCCTGTGGAGATCGCTCCGGCGATGGACTGGCGATCGATGTCGCCGAGGTTCTCCATCGCGAGCCCGTACGGCGCCAGGAGCCCGGGGATGCGGTGCAGCCGCGTTCCGGCGAGCAGAGTCACCCGGCCGGTCTCGGCGTCGGCGGAGACGAGGCCCTGCAGGTCGTCGAGCTCGAGCAGCACACCAGGAGCGATGGCGATGCCGGTGAAGCTGTGACCGGCCCCCACCGCCTTCACGGGCAGTCCGTGCTTGACCGCGGCGATCACCGCGCGCTGCACGCCCTCCGGGCTGCGCGGCCGCTCCACGCGCACCGGACGCACGGACGCCGAGCGACCCCAGTTCTGCCAGGTGCCGCCGATTCTCGTCACAGGAAGGCCTTTCCCTCGCCGCGGTATGTCGGCAGCTCGTCGACGATCTCGTCGCCCGAGATCAGGTGATAGCTCTCGATGCGCTCTGCCGGCTCACCGCTCTTGGCATGGCGGAACCAGACACGGTCTCCCACGCCGAGCGACGCGGCCGCCGGCCCCTGCAGCGGCGTCTGCACCTCGCCGGCGGCTTCGCGGGAGAGGGTGTGGAGACCCTCGGGCCACACAGCACGCGGCTGCCGGGAAGCCACAGCGGGGCCGGAGGCGATCCACCCGCCTCCGAGCACCGTGGCGATGTCGGCGGCGGGGCGGCGCACCACATCGAACGCGAATGCGGAGGCGGGCGCGGGACGGAACGACCGGTAGCCGTCGAAGAGGTGTCCGCCGAGCAGCCCGCTGCCCGCGCTCGCCTCGGTGAGGGACTCGTCGCTGCCCGTGAACTCGAGCGATCCCGTTCCCCCGCCGTTGAGGATCTCCAGGGCTGCCACGGACCCGACTGCGGCGACGATCTCGGCTCGACGCTCACGCAGCTCGTTGCGCGAGCGCGCCTGCACCATGCGGATGAGCGGCGCATCGGGACCGGCGTCGTCGCCCTGACCGGCGATCTGCGCGTCGTACATCTGCAATCCGACGAGGCGGAACCCGGGGCGGGCGACCACCTTTCGGGCGAAGGCGGCGACCTCGCCCGCGCTGAACAGAGCAGAGCGGCGCACTCCGATGTGGCCGAGGATCGAGGACCGCCAGGAGGCATCCACGTCGATGGCGACGCGGAGCTCGGGGCGCGACCGGGGACCCGCGACGCTGTCGATCAGATCGAGGTGCACGAGGTCGTCGACCATCAGCGTGATACGCCGCGCGGCCTGCTCGTCGGCGAAGAGCCGCGCCAGTCCCGCGCGATCCACGGTCGGGTAGCCCAGCATGATGTCGTCGTGGGTCTCGGCGAGCCAGAGCGCCTCTTCGAGCGTGAAGGCGAGGATGCCGCGGAACCCCGGCAGCTTCAGCACGGCGTCGAGCACGGAGCGCACCCGCACGGACTTCGAGGCGACGCGGATCGGGAGTCCACCGGCCCGCACCAGAAGGTCCATCGCGTTGTAGCGGAGCGCCTCGCGGTCGATCACCGCCACCGGTGCCGGGAGGTGTCCTGTCGCCGCGGACAGGCGCGGCCAGTAACGGGCCGGGTCCTCCCACTCAGGGGCGACCGCGGAGGCACCGTGGACGGGGCTCAGTTCATCGATGAGGTCGAGCACTCCCCCACCCTAAGGCCTCGCGGACTCCGGTTCACCCCTGACGGCACGGCGTCGCAGTCGAGCGCGGCGATAGGCTGACCGGGAGGCCCCCGTAGCCCAATGGCAGAGGCAGGCGACTTAAAATCGCTTCAGTCTGGGTTCGAGTCCCAGCGGGGGCACCGCCGACGCTCAGTCCTCCCCCTGCGCGACCGCCTTCCGCTCACCCGCTGCCTCCCGTATCCGGCGCACGATCAGGACGACGAGAGCTATCGCGATGGCGGAGTAGACGGCGTAGTCGAGATAGCCGAGGTACTGCTCCAGCTGCTCGTGCTGGGTGCCCAACGCCGCTCCGACCCCGAGGAGAAGAGCGTTCCACAGTCCGCTCCCGATGATCGTGTAGACGCTGAAGGTCACGAGGTTCATCCGCGACGCGCCGGCGGGGATCGAGATGAGGCTGCGGACACCGGGAACCATCCGTCCGACCAGGACGGTCCAGCCGCCACTGCGCACGAACCACTCGGATCCGCGTTCGAGGTCGGAGCGACTCACCAGTTTCGTGGCAGCGAGCATCCGCACCGCCCGGTCCATGCCGATCGCCGCACCGAGCCAGTACAGCAGCAGCGCCCCCAGCCACGACGCCAAGGTGCTCCAGAAGATCAGCCACCCGAGATTCAGGGAGCCGCTCTGGCTCAGGTATCCCGCAAAGGGCAGGATGACCTCGCTCGGGATCGGCGGCACGAGCACCTCGAGAAAGACGAGCACGCCGACGCCGACGTCTCCGAGGGCTGTGAGGACGTCGGCGGCGAATCCGGTGAGGCCGGTGAAGCCGTGTTCGGCGGCAGCAGTGGGAACCATGCGGGGTCAGCGCCCGAAGATGTCGCCGATGCCGGGGAGGCCGAGATCGCCGAGCTGCTCGCCCCATCCACTCGCTGCCTCTCCGACCCCGGATACCGTCTCGCCGGCGGCCCCCATCAGCTCGCCTGCGCCGCCGGCGAGCGACTCGATGTCGACGCCCTCTGCGAGCGCTCCGAAGTCGACGCCGATGTTCGCCGCCTGCTCCAGCAGAGGCCCGGCCACGGTGCTGACCACCGCACCTCCGGCCACGACGCCGAGAAGACCGACGGTCGCGCCCCCTGCGGCGACGGCAGCGCCACCGACGCCTGCGCCCCGCACGCGCGAGAGCAGTCCGCGCATCCGTCCGGGGTTCATCGCCTCTGCACGACCCGCCGCTCTGGCGAGGTCGTCGGCTGATGAGGAGCGCGGCCGCTCTCCTGGCGCAAGTTCCTGTCGCATTCGAGCCTCGACGAGCGCACGCTGCTCGGGCGAAAGTCGCGCGAACGCCTCGCGGTGGATCTGCTCGACACGCTGCGGATCGGCCGTCTGCAGAAGGTAGTCGTAGCGGGCGATGGCCGCCCGATCGGCATCGGTCACGGACTGCGACGCGCGCGAGGCACCAGCCGCGGGCGGCGTGTACGGGTCACCGGCAGCCGGCGGCGTGTACGGGGCACCGGCTGCGGGACCGGGCAGCGAAGTCCGTCCGGCATCCCCCTGCCCGCGCACGGCGTCGACGGCGCCGCGCAGCATCCCGCTCCAATCCGTCGACCGGGATTCGTCGCGCGAGCGCGATCCGCCGGCCGAGTGGCCGTTGCGCCCTGAGGAGGCATTCTTCTCCAGCGCTTCGGAGGCCATTCCGATCAATCGGGAGAGCTTTCCCATGAGTGGTCCCTTTCGTGGTGCGGACCACCGGGGATCCACGACGTCGGGACGACGGCAGGGTTCACTCAGCAGCCCGCGATGCGGGTGCCAAGGTCTCCTCCACCCTCACGGGCCGGCGGGCCGGAGCACGATCTCGAGCTCGTAATGACGACTTCGCCGCATTTGGGAGTACTCCCCTTGCCCGCGAGACGATACCGACCGCACCTATGCGTCGCCTCGGAACGACCCGCCACGACGACGATCGGCCCCGGCGCAGTGCGCTCGGGGCCGATCGTCGTCGTGCAGAAGGTGTTACTTCGCCGCTGCTTCCGCCGTCTCGGGAGTCTTCTCCGCGACGGGCTTCTTCGCAGCCGGCTTCTTGGCAGCAGGCTTCTTCGCGGCGGGCTTCTTTTCCGCCGGAGCGGCCTTCTCCGCCGGAGCGGCCTTCTCCGCCGGGGCGGCCTTCGCCGGAGCATCAGCCACGGGCGCAGCGGGAGCGGCCGGGCGCGGACGCGCGGCGAACTCCTCGAAGACGTAGCGCGGGTTCTGCACCGTCTCGAGGTTCACGAGATCGCGGCCGAGCCACAGGTTGTTCCACCAGCCCCACAGCACGCGCCACTTGCGCTCCCACGTCGGCATCGCGAGACCGTGGTAACCGCGGTGCGCGAGCCAGGCGATGAAGCCCTTGAGCGCGATCTTGCCGGACTGGAAGACGCCGTTGTACAGGCCGAGACCTGCGACAGCGCCGAGGTTCTTGTGGAAGTAGTCCTTGGGCTTCTCGCCCCGGAGCACGGCCACGAGGTTCTTCGCGAGGAGCTTCGCCTGGCGGACCGCGTGCTGGGCGTTCGGCACGCAGAAGCCTCCGACGCCACCACCCGAGAGATCGGGGACAGCGGAGACGTCTCCGGCTGCCCATGCACCCTCGACGAAGGCCTCGGGTGTGCCGACGCGCAGATCGGCGCGGGTCTGGATGCGACCGCGCTCCTCGACCGGCAGATCTCCGCCGCGCACGACGGTCGGGTTGGCCATGACGCCGGCTGTCCACACGATGACGTCGGTCGGGATGACCTCGCCGGTGGAGAGCTCGACGTTGCCGTCGACCGCACTGGTGAGCTGCGTGTCGAGGTGCACGTTCGCGCCGCGCTTGGCGAGGTCCTTGAGCACCCACTCGCTCGTCTGCAGCGAGACCTCGGGCATGATGCGGCCCATCGCCTCGATGAGGTGGAAGTGCGTGTCCTCGAAGCTGATCTGCGGGTACTTGCCGACCAGCGCGGACGCCAGCGAGCGGAGTTCGGCGAACACCTCGATGCCGGCGAAGCCACCACCGACGACCACGACGGTCAACAGACGGTCGCGCTCGGGACCGGCGGGGAGCGAGGCGGCCTTGTCGAAGTTCGACATGACCTTGTCGCGGATCGCGACGGCCTCTTCGATCGTCTTCAGTCCGATCGCGTTGTCGGCGATGCCGGGGATCGGGAAGGTGCGCGAGACGGCGCCCGCCGTGACGACGATCTGGTCGTATGCGAACTCGTACGGCTCTCCCAGCGGCGGCGTGATGGTCGCGACCTTCTGGGCGTGGTTGATGTTGGTCGCCTTGGCGGTGAGCACGTTGGTGCGCTTGAGGTGACGGCGGTGCGCGACCACCGAGTGACGGGCCTCGATGGAGCCCGCGGCGACCTCGGGGAGGAACGGCTGGTACGTCATGTACGGCAGCGGGTCGACCATGGTCACGTCGGCTTCGCCCTTGCGCAGGTGCTTCTCGAGCTTCCACGCGGTGTAGAAACCCGCGTACCCTCCGCCGACGATCAGGATCTTGGGCACAGTGCTGTTCTGAGGCACAGAAGAACTACTCCTCGGAGTCGGGGGTGTGGCGTACGGAAATGCGCGCCGATCGGATGCGCCGGGCAGCAGCGGTGACGCCAAGCGCTATCAGGATACCAGGGACTGTGAGCGCAATGAGCGGCAGGGTACCGTAGCGCAATGAATCCGCGCTGGGAAGCAGCGGTGAGCCGGGATCGGTGGGTGCGTCGGCCGCCGGCAGAGGCGGGATGTCTACCGGCGTGACGGGCGCGGCCGTCTCGGGCTCCGTCTGTGCACGGCGGAAGACGCGGATCCACTCGGCGAGATCCCCCATCGGGTTCTCGCTCACCGCCGGAAGGTTCGCGGAGATCGCGGCAGCGGCGTCGACCAGCCCATACCCGTACAGCGGGTCCTGCGGTTTGACCGCGTCGGGGACGGGGATGGCGGTCTTGATGATGCGGTTGATCACGTCGATCGCCTTGATCTCGGGGTGCGCCGAGCGGATCAGGGCAGCGACCCCTGCGACGATCGGGGCTGCGCCGCTCGTGCCGCGCCACGGCGTGACGGTCCCGTCGGCGGAGACTCCGATGAGTCCTTCGCTGGGCGCGGAGATGCCGATCGTGATGCCCTGTGTCGAGGCCTCGATGCTGGCCGTGCCGGTCTGGTCGACGCCGCCGACCGTCAGCACCCCGGGGATGGTCGCGGGAGCACCGATGATGTTCGTGCCGCTCCCCCTGTTCCCCGCCGCGACGACCACCACGACGTCGTGCTGGAACGCGTAGAGGAATGCCTCATCCCAGCTCTCATCCCAATCGAGCGTGTTCGTGGTGAAGGAGAGGTTGATGATGTCGGCGCCGTTGTCGACGGCCCACTTCATGCCCTTCGCGACCTGCTCCGTGAACGGCACGGCCGCGGCGGCGCCGAATCCGACGGAGATCGAGAGCAGGTTCGCCTCCGGAGCGACGCCGATCATCCCGGTGCCGTCGGGAGCGCCTCGTCCGGCCGCGAGCGACGCCACCCAGGATCCGTGATTGCCGTCGACGGCACCCAGAGGGGTGCGGCCATCCGGCGTTCCGGTTCCCGATACGTCGGTTCCGCCGACCACGGCGTCGCCGAAGACGGAGGGCACCTTGGCGATACCCGTGTCGATCACGGCGATCGTCACGCCCTCGCCACGTGTGGTCTGCCAGGCTTCGCGGATACGCGCGCCGTCGAGCCAGTACTCCGAGGCCCGGACCGGGTCGGCCGGGTCGTCCGGGACCGGTGGCGGGGTGGCCGTGGCCCCGATGAGCAGCACGGAAGCTGCGACCACCACGATGGCGGCAGCGCTGCGCAGCGTCCGGCGCACGGTCATGCCGTGGAGGCCGCCGCGTCGCGGGTGGCAGCGCCGGGGTCTTCGCAGCGGCAGACGGCGGGCGACCAGGAGGAACGCGCGAGCGCCGCGTCGCCGATCGGGTTCACTCCAGGACCGGCGGCCAGGGCATGCCCGGCCAGGGCGTGCAGGCACTTGACGCGCGTGGGCATGCCACCCGCGGAGATGCCGTCGATCTCGGGGACCTCGCCGAACTCGGCACGATCCGCCAGGTAGGCCTCGTGGGCTGCGAGATAGGCCGCAGCCATGTCCTCGTCCTCGGCGATGAGTGCGGCGAGCTCGGGCATCACCTGGGTGGCTTCCAGCGTCGACATCGCCGCCGTCGCCGCAGGGTGCGTGAGGTAGTAGAACGTGGGGAACGGCGTGCCGTCCGGCAGGCGCGGCGTCGTGGCGACCACCGTCGGGTTGCCGCAGTCGCAACGGGCCGCGATACCCACCACACCCCGGGCGGAACGGCCGAGCTGGGCCGATACGACGGCGAGTTCTGCGGGCGTGGGGGCGGGGAAGGGCGGCGTGGTCACCCCACCAGCGTAGGGGAGGCTGCGGGGAAGATGCTCGGAGCGGATGCTCAGCGAGTGACGGCGGCGGTGTCGCTGAGCCCGGACGACACGAGGGTGCGCAGCAGCTGCGGCATCCAGTCCGTCGGCTTCTCGACGAGCGTGTCGCTCACCGGCTCCTGCTCCCGCGGGAGTGCAGCAGGATCGAGGTCGTTGTCGATCAGGTAGACGACCTCGCCTGGTTTCACGTAATAGAGGCGCTCGCGGGCCTGCGTCGTGATGTACGCGGGGTCGTTCCAGCGCTCGCGTTCGGCTTCGAGCGCCGCGATCTGGTCTTCGCTCACCTGCACGGAGGCCTCGAGGGCTGCGATCTTCTGGCGCTGGTCGATGAAGGTCCCGAGCGTCGGCACCAGCACCCACGCACCGAGCACCACCAGCGAGAGCATGATGACGGAGAAGGCGGAGAGGCGGATGCCGGAAGCCCACTCGCGCACATCGACGCGGGGGGCTCCGCCTCGGCTCCCCGCCGCCGCGCGCGCGGTCGAAGGCGCCGCCGCGCGCGCGGTCGACGGCGAGGTCGCGCGGGCCTTCGGCGTCGCCCTGCCCTTGCCTTTCGCCGCGGGTTTCGGCGTGTGCGCTCCCGGAGACGGCGAAGGAGGAGCCGGTCGTCGTGCCACGGCTCCTCCTTCGTCGTGCCGCATCAGCGGCGGTGTTCACCGCCCGCGGGCGGCTCTGCGTGCGTGTGTGCGCTCAGGCCTGGTAGCGCGGGAACGCGGAACGGCCGGCGAAGACCGCGGCGTCGCCCAGCTCCTCCTCGATGCGCAGCAGCTGGTTGTACTTCGCGACGCGCTCGCTGCGAGCGGGCGCGCCGGCCTTGATCTGACCGGCGTTGGTCGCGACGACCAGGTCGGCGATCGTGGTGTCCTCGGTCTCACCCGAACGGTGCGACAGCATCGCGGTGTAGCCCGAGCGCTGTGCGAGGCTGACCGCGTCGAACGTCTCGGTGAGCGTGCCGATCTGGTTGACCTTCACGAGCAGCGAGTTGGCGACACCGCGCTTGATGCCGTCGGCGAGACGCTGCGGGTTGGTGACGAACAGGTCGTCGCCGACCAGCTGCACCTTCGAGCCGAGCGCCTCGGTCAGGTGCTTCCAGTTGTCCCAGTCGTCCTCTGCCAGAGCGTCTTCGATCGTGACGATCGGGAAGTCGTTGACGAGTCCGACGTAGTACTCGGTGAGAGCGGCGGCGTCCCAGTCCTTGTTGTCGAGGCGGTAGACGCCGTCCTTGAAGAACTCGGTGGCTGCGACGTCGAGGCCGAGCGCGATGTCGGTGCCCGGCGTGAAGCCGGCCTTCTCGATCGCCTTCACCAGGAAGTCGAGACCCTCGCGGTTGCTGGGCAGGTCGGGGGCGAAGCCGCCCTCGTCGCCGAGGCCGGTCGCGTAGCCCGCGGCCTTCAGCTCGGCGCGCAGCACGTGGTAGGTCTCCACGCCCCAGCGCAGTGCCTCGGAGTAGGTCTCCGCACCGATCGGCGCGAGGAAGAACTCCTGCATGTCGATGCCGTTGTCTGCATGCTCGCCACCGTTGATGACGTTGAACAGCGGAACGGGGAGCACGTGGGCGTTCGGACCGCCCAGGTAGCGGAACAGCGGAAGGTCGGCCGAGTCGGCCGCGGCCTTCGCGACCGCGAGGCTCACGCCGAGGATGGCGTTGGCGCCGACGCGCTTCTTGTTCTCGGTGCCGTCGACCTCGATGAGGATCTCGTCGACGATGCGCTGCTCGCTGGCCTCGACGCCTTCGATCGCCGGTCCGAGCTCGTCGATGATGGCCTCGACGGCCTTGAGCACGCCCTTGCCGCCGTAGCGGCTCTTGTCGCCGTCGCGGAGCTCGTACGCCTCGAACGCGCCGGTGGATGCACCGGACGGCACGGCCGCCCGCTGCACGATGCCGTCGTCGAGGAGGACCTCCACCTCGACGGTCGGGTTTCCGCGCGAGTCGAGAATCTCGCGTGCGCCTACAGCCTCGATCAGTGCCACTGATGTGCTCCTTGCTCAGGGGGAAAACGTTGTGTGGAGCGTCGTCGATCCGCGCCCAGTCTAGCCCGGCCTCCCGACGGCTCCGAGGACCCGCCCGTCAGACGACGACCGCGATCGCGAAGCCGTCCCATCCCTTGGCTCCCACGGTCTGCAGTGCCGTGGCATCGAAGCGCGGGTCCTCCCCCAGCATGCGCAGACCTTCGCGCGTGCCGACGACCTTGGGGTCGTCGGAGTCGTCACGGACGATCTCGCCCTCGCGCCCGATGTTGTCGAGAACGATGACGGTGCCGGGATGACCGAGCTTCGCCGCCCAGTCGAGGTAGATCGTGTTGGACTCCTTGTCGGCGTCGATGAACACCAGGTCGAATCCGCCGACCAGGGTCGGAAGCACGTCCGCTCCCCTGCCCACCCGGATGTCAACGCGGTCTCCGACGCCCGCGGCGTCGATGCTGGCGCGTGCGACCGCCGCGTTGTCCGCCTCCGCCTCGACCGTCACGACGCGTCCATCGGAGCCCACCGCGCGGGCGAGCCAGATCGTGGAGTACCCGCCGAGGGTGCCGATCTCGAGCACCCTGCGCGCGCCGCTGATCCGGGCCAGCAGATGCAGGAGCTTGCCGGCCACCGGAGCGACCTCGATCTCGGGCATGCCCGCGTCACGCTGGGCGGCGAGCGCCGACTCCAGGTCGGGGTCGGGACCGACGAGCAGGTCGGCGAGGTAGGAGTCGGCATCGGACCAGGCGGCGGGGGTGGATTCCATGGCCTCAGCCAACCCCCGCCGCTGCCCTCCGTCAAGGGCGCGGCGTGGAGAGCAGACGACCGGGCGCGTCAGCGAGCTCGGGCTGCCGTCGGAACTGGCCGGTCGACACGAGCACGAGCACGACCGCGGCGATCACGACCCAGCTGGCGACCCCCAGGGGACCTGCGAGAGCGAGGTCCGGCTGCGCAGCGGCGAAGATCATGACCATCCCCGCAGCCGCGTTCAACGAGCCGTGCGCGATCACGGCCGGCCACACGGAGGCCGACCGCAGACGCAGCCAGCCGAGCAGGATGCCCCAGGCCACGCATCCGCCGACCATGAACAGCACCCCGGTGATGTCAGTGCGCCCGAAGTTGTAGCCGAGCAGGATGACCGGACTGTGCCAGAGGCCCCAGATCACGCCACTGAGGATCAGCGCAGGCCAGGTCCCGAGCGGGCGCAGCGCCGGCAGCAGCCAGCCCCGCCACCCGAGCTCCTCTCCGAATGCGAAGAGACTGTTGAACAGCCCGCCGACCGGGATCATCGCCAGCTGCGCGAACACGATGACCTGGACGGGAGGAAGCGGCGTACCGGCCGGGACGGCCTTCTCCAGCTCGGCGGCGAAGGCCGCGAACGTCAGGTCGAGCTGCACGAAGCCGAGAGCCGCGGACAACAGGATGCCCAGTGCCACCAGGAGCGGCGGCGCGAGCCAGCCAGCCACCATGAGCCAGATCACGCGTTTCGCGGGGCGCAACGGCCACAGTCCGAGGAAGCGGGCGCGCCGCCCTGGCGCGGGGACGCGCATCAGGAACGTCACCACCAGCGCGGCGATCGCGGGGGTGAACATCATGATCGGCAGCAGGAAGACCGACATCGGCTCGGCGAGACCGTCGCCCAGCCACAGTGGCAGCGCCACGAGCCAGGCGAGGGCGAAGGACACCGCCACGAAGACGATCACCGCGGCCCAGGGCACGCGACGCGCGTGCAGGATCCGGTCGTTCATGAGGTCGCCTTTCCGTCGTCGGTCGAGGGGGAATCCGGTGTTCGCGAGCGGTCGACATAGGACTGCAGCAGTGCGGCAGCTTCTTCCGCACCGTCGATCGTCGCGATGAAGGGCCGTCGACCGCGGCGGGACACCTCGATCGCCGCGCCACGTCGCATGACGATGCCCGTGCGGCCGTCGACGGCGATGCGCCATCCCCATCCGCCGAACTCACCGAACGGCGAGATGTCCACGGCGCGGGCGGACTCGACCTCATCGAGAGGGATGCGAACACGCGGCCACCCCAGCAGGGAGCGGGCGGAGAAGCCTTCGGGCGTGACCTTGATACGGAAGGACGTGGTCGCCGCCACCGCGAAGCCCACGACGAGCGCGACCACCGCGACGATCCAGCCGCCCTCGACGCCGGTGCCCAGCATGAACGCGGCGACCACGACGAGGCCGAAGAGCACGACGAAAAGGAGCAGGAGCGCCCCGCGCGGCATCGTGGTCGTGGCGACCCACACGACGCGCTCCCCCTTCGCGACGTGCACGGCGTACCGAGGCTCGAGTGTGCGTCCCTGTTCCGCTCGCACTCGCGGCTGCACGACCCACGCGATGGCACCGACCACCGCGAGCGCCCCGAAGGCCAGGGCCATGACGCCGCCGATCCCCGGAGCGTCAGCCGGGTCGGCGAGGTCGCGCTGGATCGCGAGCGAACCGAGGCTCATGACGGCGGCGAGGGACGACATGCCGGCGGCGAGCGCGCCCATCATCCGTGCAGCGCCGCCCCAGTGCGCACCGACCGCGGCGAGTGTCACGATGGCCATCAGCACGGGCAGCCCGAGGCCGACACCGAGGAGGATCCAGAGGTACGTGGCCGGAGCTCCGAAGCCGTCGGCACCGTTCAGCCCCCAGTGCGTCGCGACCTCCGGCGGCAGCGCGGGCAACCACGTCAGCAGGACCACGACGGCGATCGCCGTGATGACGACCGGCAGGATCACCGCGACGAGGAAGAAGGCCAGCCGGGCGCGTCGCAGCAGCGGAGGCGGTGTGCGCGTGAGGTCGTGGGTGGTTTCGTGATCGCTCATGGCGAATCCTACTCGGGGTTCTCGATCGGGCGCATACCTGTGTCGGCATCGCGGTGTGCGCGGACGATGCCGGCGAGCGTGTCGGCGGAGACGCCGAGCGCTGCGGCGCGACGCACCAGGTCGTCGATGTCGTGCGCGAGTTCGGCCAGGGGCGCGGCCGAGGCCGCGATGACCGCTCCCCTGCCGCGACGGAGATCCACCAGGCCCTCGTCGCGCAGCTGCTGGTACGCGTGCAGCACGGTGTGCTGGTTGATGTCCAGCGCTTCGGCGACGTCGCGCGCCGCGGGAAGACGATCGCCGGGCGCCAGCACGCCGGCGAGGATGTCGGAGCGCACCGAAGCCGCCACCTGGTCGTACAGCGCCCGCGGGCTGTCGAGATCGACGCGGATCAGCATCCGGCCCCCCTCTCCTCGAATCTCTACTTATTCTATGCAAACTATAACAACTGTGACAACCCTCCAGACGGCTTTGTCGGACTCGGTCGGGTGCTCCACACTGACCTCATGCGCATCACTCCCCGCCGACTCGCGATCGGCATGAGCCTCTGGATCCCCAACCTCTTCAGCGGGATCCGCGTCCGTCGTTTCCGCGAGGACTGGACGCACGCGACCGTCGAGCTCCACGTCAACGTCTTCACCCGCAACTACGTCAAGACGGCATTCGGCGGATCGATGTCGGCGATGACCGATCCCTACTTCTTCATGCTGGTCATGCATCAGCTCGGACGCGACTACGTCGTGTGGGACACCCGAGGCGAGATCGAGTTCCTCAAGCCGGGACGTGGAGTGCTGACGGCCGAGTTCGAGGTGTCGAAAGAGAAGGCCGCAGAGATCCGGGAGCGGGCGCACGGGGGCGCCAAGGTGCTCGAGTGGTTCGAGACGGTCATCACCGACCGGGAGGGCGACGTCGTGGCGAAGGTGCGTCGCGAGGTCTATATCCGGGAGAAGAAGCGCGTCACCGCCTCGCGGGGTTGAACCCGGCGCCGAGCGTCGAAGACCTCGCGATCAGCGTCGGGGCGAGTCGCACGGTTTCGCGCGCGGTCGACGCCCCCGACACCAGTCCGAGGACGAGCTCGAGGGCCGTGCGTCCGCTCTCCTCGAACGGCTGGCGCACGGTGGTGAGGTCGAGCGCCTCGGCGACCTCGCCGTCGTCGTAGCCGACGACCGCCAGTGGCGGGGTGTCGACGTCGGAGCGCAGGGCGGACAGGACGGCGACGGCGAACTGGTCGTGATTCGCGACGATCGCCGTCGCTCCTGCGGCTCGGGCTGCGGCGATCACGCGATCGTCGACCGAGGACGGATGCGCCACCGCCAGGTCGGTCACCCCCAGGTGCTGCGTCAGCCCCTCGATGCGGAGCATCCCGGCCGACACGTACGCCGGCGAGCGCTGCGGCTCATGGACGAAGAGCACACGGCGATGCCCGATCCCGGCGAGGTGGCGGCCGATCTGCGCACCGCCGTCGCGGTCGTCGACGAGGACGACCGGACCGCCCACGTCGGACCGCGTCGGCACCACGTCGACATAGACGACCGGGATGCGCGCCGCCTTGCTCGCCCGCCGCGCTGCTCCCCCGAGCGGAACCCCCATCACCACCAGACCGGTCGCGTCCGTGCGCGTGGGCAGCACGTCGAGCAGCGGCTCATCCGCGGCTGCCGCGGAATCGAGGTCGTAGGGGATGATGTCCACCGCTGCGTCCCTGGCCCGCCGGAGCATTCCGGAGAGGCGGCGCAGATACGACGGGTAGGTCGTGAACGGCGCGGCCACCGCGATGCGGGCGGCACCGACCCGGCGGCCCTGCGTCATCCGATAACCGAGGGTCGTGGCCGCCGCGACGATGCGTTCGCGGGTCTCCGGTCGTACCCGGTGGGGGGCGCTCACCGCCAGCGAGACGGTGGAGATGCTCACCCCGGCGCGCTCCGCGACGTCGTAGATGGTGACCCTGCCTGGTCGTGCGCGCATCGCCCGTGTTCTCTCTTCATCGAAGTTCTTCGATTGCCCAGACTAGGTCGGAACTCGTCTTGCGGGAACCCCGCCGAGACGCGAACCCATCGAAGGAGATGCCCGATGCCGACAGCACGGTCCCGGTTCCGACGCCCCGCGCTCGACAGCGCGGTGGCGGCGTGGGAGGAACGCGTCGCACCGCTGCTCGCCCCGGAGCCCGCAGACCCCGCGGGCCGCCGCCGGGTCGCGGCTCAGAATGACGACGCCGTGAGCGCCGCGCTGGGTATCACCCCGCTGCCGACCGCCACCGAGGACCACATCGTCCCGGTCGACGGGCACCCCGACGTGCGCGTGCGGGTCTACTGGCCCGGTGAGGAGCGTACACCGCCAGGGTCGGGGCTCCCCGTGCTCGTGTACTTCTACGGCGGCGGGTTCACCATCGCGGGCATCGACTGGGTCTCCTGGGATGCGCGCTTCCGGGTCAGAGCACACGACGCCGGCATCGTGATCGTCGCCGCCGATTACGCCCATGCGCCGGAGGAGCGCTTCCCCACGCAGCCGGAGCAGTGCTGGTCGGCGTTCGAATGGACCCACGCGCACGCGGAGGAGCTGGGGGCGTCGCCCGAGAGGATCGCCATCGGCGGAGCATCGTCGGGAGGCGACCTCGCCGCGGCCGTGACGCTCATGAACCGTGATCGCTCCGCGCATCCGATCGCGCTGCAGCTGCTGGAGAATCCCGCCCTCGATCTGACCATGGGACATGCCGACATGAGTGGCATCGATGCCCGCATGCCTGGCGTCATCGTGCGCGCGGTCGGCCGGACGCTCGTGCGTCAGTACGTCGGAGACGATGCCGCGGCGGCACGCCGACCGTACGCCTCCCCGCTGCGGGCCGCCTCTCACGAAGGCCTGCCGCCGGCACTGATCCTCACCTCGGAGCTCGACCCCCTGCGTGGTGACGGGGAAGCCTATGCGCGCGCACTCTCGGCGGCCGGCGTGCCGGTGACGGCGATGCGCTTCATCGGACAGACCCACGGCTCGCTGGGATCGACCGGGTTCGTGCCCTCCGCAGACGTCGCACACCGTCTCGTCGTCTCCGAGCTGCGCACGCTCCACCCAGGAGCGACCGCATGAGCGCTCCCGAGTACCTCGAGCCGCCGTTGGGTCCCGAGATCCGCGAATGGATCCAGCGCATCGGCGAACTCTCCGCGGCGCTCCCCGACCTCGAGTCTCGCGAGATGGCAGCCCGTCGCCGGGCGCAGCGCGAGTTGAGCGACCGCCTCGCCGTCGAGTTCACCGCTCCCGTTCCCGCCGAGGTGGAGATCGACGATCTCGTGGTGTCGGGCGGAGCGGGACCGCTGCGTGCCCGTCGGTTCCGCCCGACGTCGGCGATCGGGGCGATGCCGACGATGCTGTGGCTGCACGGCGGCGGGTGGACGGGCGGCACGATCGACGAGATCCTCAACGACCGCCTGTGCGCGGATCGCGCGCTGCGGTCAGGAGTGCAGATCGTCGCGCTCGAGTACCGTCTGGCTCCCGAGCACCCGTTCCCCGCCCCCGTCGACGACGCCGTGGCCGCTCTCGCCGACCTCCGCGAGCGCGCCGCCGAACTCGACGTCGATGCCGACCGGCTCGGTGTCGGAGGCAACTCCGCGGGGGCGACGATCGCGGCGACCACCGCTCTACGCCTGCGCGACGCCGGAGAGCCGCTGCATCACCAGGCGCTCGAAGTGCTGCCCGCGGCACTGCGGCTGTTCGGCGACTCGATGCACCGCCGCCTTCGGCCCTCCGAGCGCACGGGCATCGAGCACCTCGCCGGGCTGTATCGCGCGGGAGCGCCGCTCGCCGAGGCCTCACCACTGGATGCGCCGGATCACCGCGGACTCGCGCCCGCACTCATCCTCGCCGCCGAGTACGACCCGCTCCGCGACGGTGCCATCGCGTACGCCGACAGCCTGCGTGAAGCAGGCGTCCCCGTCGTGCTGCACATCGGACTCGGGCACGACCACGCGTCTCCCGGGCTCACCGGATGCTGGGAGGGAGCCCGCGAATGGCGCGACGCCTTCGTCGAAGAGCTCGCCGGTGCCTACCGCGCCGACTCCCATCCGATGCCCCGACCGTCGGCCGGAGCCGCGACCACCACCGGCACGCGGCCATGAACAGTTCCCACCCCGACCGAGACCAGGAGACGAAGATGTCCACCCACGCCGTCGATCCCGTTTTCCCCGCAGATCCCGCTCCCCCGCTCACCGCCGACGCGATCCCCGGACAGCGCCAGACGCGCCTGTTCTGGATCACCTTCGTGCTCGCGTGGTTCGGCTCCGGCATCGCCCAGGGCGTCGCCGGTGTCGCGATCCCGCAGCTGCTCAAGGAATGGGACCCCGACCAGGCGACGGGCAACCTCAGCATCATCCTCACCCTCGGCGGCGCCGCCATCCTCATCACGACGCCGATCTTCGGTCGGCTCAGCGACCGCTCGATGTCCCGCCTCGGCATCCGCCGCCCCTGGATCCTCTCCGGCGCGCTGATCGCCCTGATCGGCTACGTGATCCAGGCGACCGCGCCGAACCTCCTCGTGCTCGGCGTCGGCACGATCCTGGTCCTCGTCGGATGGGGCGCCGTGTCGATGACCGTCCACACCCTGTTCGCGGATCAGATCCGCCGCAGCATCCGCGCGATCATGTCCGCCGTCACCGGAGCGGCCACCGCCATCGGCATCCTCGGCGGAGTCTCCCTCGCGGGCATCGTCGCGCCCATGGGCCAGATCGGCATGTTCCTGATCCCCGGCGGCCTCTCCGTGGTCCTCGCGCTCACCCTGTTCTTCACGCTGAAGGACATCCGGCGACTGCTGCCCGCCGAGCCGCTCGACTGGAGCGGGGTGCTCGCCACCTTCTGGTTGAGTCCGCGTCGCTACCCGGACTTCGCGTGGGCGTGGGTGTGCCGCTTCTTCATGACCGCGTCGATCGTCTCGGTCACGAGCTATCTCTACCTCACGATCTCCGGCCGCTTCGGCATCGACGACCCGACCGAGATAGCCGCCCTGCAGACTCAGGCCACAGCGGCCTTCACGCTGATGAACCTGGTCATGGCGTTCGTGTTCGGCGTGATCTCCGATCGCACGGGTCGCCGCAAGCCGAGCGTCATCATCGGCGCCCTCGCGAGCGCCGGAGGGCTCATCCTCGCGATCTCCTTCGGCGACATCGCCTTCTTCCTCGTCGGCATCGCGATCGTCGGGGCGGGGCAGGGCGCCTACATCGCCGCCGATGTCGCGCTGATGACGGAGTGCCTCCCCTCGGTCGAAGACGCAGGCAAGGACCTCGGCATCGTGGCTCTCGCCTACCTGCTGCCGGGCATCCTCGTCCCCGTTTTCGGATTCTTCGCGACCCGCATAGGCTCGCCCACAGGTGAGAACTTCGCGGCCCTCTACATCGGCGCGGTCGTGATGGCCGTGATCGCCGCGTTCGCGGTCACCCGAGTGAAGGGCGTGCGATGACCGATGCTCCCCGCCTGGGCGGCGCCGCGCGGCGCGAGTACCGGCGGCTCGCCCGCGTCGCCGACATGCCGGCGAAGACGCACCAGGACGTCGTCCGGACGACCGGCATCCGGGTGGCGTCGGACGACGGCGCCGCGCTCCTCACCGACCACTGGCACGCGGAAGGATCCGGAGGCGACACGATCCTGATCCGCACGCCGTACGGCCGCGACGGGATCGCCGGCGTCGCGCTCTTCCTGGCCGAGCGAGGGCACCATGTGGTCGTGCAGAGCTGTCGCGGCACCTTCGGCTCCGGCGGGACGTTCGATCCGCTGCACGACGAGGTCGCCGACGGGCAGGCGACGATGCGGTGGCTGCGCGCGCAGCCGTGGGCGACCGGACGCGTGCACTCGTGGGGCGGGAGCTACTTCGGGGTGACCCAGTGGGCGTACTGCGACGGCGACGACCGCCCCGACGCTCTCGGCATCGCCATCTCCGCGCGGCGCTTCGACGATGCCATCCTCTACCCGGGCGGCGGATTCTCGATCGACACCCCGCTCACGTGGGCATACGCCCTCGACATCCAGGAGCGGGCGCTGCCGTCGAAGGCCTGGGCGCTGCTGCGTGCCCGGCGCGGATTCCGTCGCGGCGCGCTCGCCGTCCCGCCGGCGGATGCCGTGCGCGTGGCCCGAGGCGCCGATCCGCAGTTCTACCGCGACTGGGTCGAGCACAGCGATCAGGGGGACCCCTGGTGGGAGCCGATGCACTTCGCGCAGGACGTCGACTCCATCCCGCCCGTCACGCTGGTCGCCGGCTGGCAGGATCTGTTCCTCGTGGGCCAGCTCGACGACTACGCGGCCCTGCGCGATGCGGGTCGTCCGGTGCGCCTCATCGTCGGCGACTGGGTGCACGGGGCGCCCGACATCACCGTCATCGGCGTCCGCGAGGTGCTGCGCTCGTTCACCGGAACGGCGCAGACCGAAGGGGTGCGCATCGACGTGACAGGTGGCGGCGGCTGGCGGGAGCTGGACAGCTGGCCCCCGCCGTATACGGCCGTGGAGCTGGAGCTCACCCGCGACGGGCGCCTCGACGGCACGGGCGTCGCCAGCCCCGCGGCCGACCTCACGTACCGCTACGATCCGGCGGCCCCGACCCCGGATGCGGGCGGCAGGACCCTCAATCCGTTCTCCGCCGGGCGCCGCCCCCAGCACACCCGCGAACGCCGGGCGGATGTGCTCGTCTTCACGGGCGACCGGCTTCCCGACGACCTCCTCGTCATCGGCACGCCCACGATCACGCTGTCCTTCGCGTCCTCGAACCCGCGTGCCGATCTGTTCGTGCGTCTGTGCGAGGTGGACGCGCGAGGGGTCTCGCGGGCGCTCACCGACGGGTACCGGCGCCTTCGGCCGGAAGAGGTGCACACGGACGAGACGCACACAGACGAGGCGGGCCGGATCCGTCTCGAACTCGCGCCTCTCGCCCACCGGTTCGCGGCGGGGTCACGCCTGCGCGTGCAGGTGTCGTCGGGCGCGCACCCGCTGCACCTGCGCAACCCCGGAACCGAGGACCCGGTGCGCGACCACTCGCGGCTCATCCCCAGCGATCAGACCGTCCGCGTCGGCGGCACGGCGCCGGCGACCCTCACGCTGCCCGCACTGGCCGTCGTGCCGTCACGCTCGCACGCCTCTTCACCCGTTGTTCACCGGCGCGTGACACGATGACGGGATGCCCCTCGCCCGTCGTCTGACGCTCGGAGACGCGGTCGCCATCGGTCTCGGCTCGATGATCGGCGCCGGTGTCTTCTCCGTGTGGGCTCCCGCGATCGGGGTCGCTGGCAGCGGCGTCCTCATCGCCCTCGCGATCGCCGCGGTCGTCGCATACGCCAATGCCACCTCATCAGCGCAGCTCGCCGCCGCCCACCCGGTCGCGGGTGGCACCTATGCCTACGCCCGCGCGGAGATGGGCCCCTGGTGGGGCTTCATCGCGGGATGGAGCTTCGTGATCGGCAAGATCGCGAGCTGCGCGGCGATGGCCATGACGTTCGCCGCCTACGCGGCACCGGCCGGCTGGCAGCTGCCCGTCGCGGTCGCCGCTGTCGTGCTGCTCGCCGCCGTGAACTGCCTCGGCGTGACCCGCACCGCCCTGGTCACCCGCATCCTCGTGGTGTGCTCCCTGCTCGGCCTCGCGGTCGTCGTGGTCTTCGGGTTCGCCGGCGCTGCGGCGGCGAACCCGACCCCCCTCCCCGATGCCACGGCCTACGGAGTGCTCCAGGGGGCCGGCCTGCTGTTCTTCGCATTCGCGGGATACGCCCGGATCGCGACCATGGGTGAGGAGGTCGTCGATCCCGGACGCACGATCCCCCGTGCCATCGTGCTGGCGCTGGGCGGCACGGTCGTCGTGTACGCGCTGGTGGGACTCGTCGTCGTCCTGGTGCTCGGCGCCGGTGCGACCGATTCGACCGCTCCTCTGGTCGATGTACTGGTGGCCGCCGGGGCATCTACCTGGGCGCCCGTGATCCGCATCGCTGCTGCCGCCGCTTCCCTCGGTGCCCTGCTGGCTCTGCTCACCGGGATCGGTCGTACGGCCCTGGCCATGGCTCGCGAGGGTGACGTCCCTCGATTCCTCGCGAAGATCGATCGGCGCCATCAGGTCCCGCAGCGCGCGGAGATCGCCATCGCGCTCATCGTGGTCGCGATCGTCCTCATCGCCGACCTGCGCGGCGCCATCGGCTTCTCCTCCTTCGGCGTGCTGCTGTACTACCTGATCGCGAACGCCGCCGCATTCCGTCAGAGCGGGTCCGCGCGTCGGTATCCACGGGTGCTGCACGTGCTCGGAGCGCTCGGCTGCCTGGTGCTGGTGAACACTCTTCCCGTGCTGGCCTCACTGATCGGTGCGGGGGTCGTCCTCCTCGGGGTCGGATACCGGCTGCTGCGGCTGCGGTTCGAAAGAGCCTGAGCCCCGCGCACGCCTGAGCTCGACGCGCCGCGGTCAGCCCCGCGCCTGGGAGCGGTACATGCGCGGTGCGATGCCGAGGACCGCCTGGAAGTCGCGCGTGAGATGCGCGTGATCCGCGTAGCCGAGCTCGGTGGCGATCGAGGCCAGGTCGGTCTCCGGGTTCGCTCGCACTCGCTGCGCCGCCTCCTGCAGCCGCCGACGTCGGATCATCGCGGCGGGCGAGAGCCCCACGTGGCGGTGGGTCATCCGCTGCAGGGTGCGCACCGAGACGGCCAACCTCGTGGCGGCCTCCTCGGGGGTGAGCGCGGCGCCATCGCCCATCAGGACGTCCATGAACGCGTTGGCCTGGCGTGCCGGTTCGCCGACCGGCCCCGCACGATCCTCGAGCCACTGAGAGAAGGCCTCGACCGCCCGCTCGCGTCGCCCCTCGCCCGAGCTCATCGTCGACACGACGGCAGCGCGCAGCGCGCCGGTACCGCTCCCGTCGTCGAGTTCCCACTCGTCGTCGACGAGAGACGCCGGATCGTCGATCAGCACGGCGACCGCTGCCGGACGCAGCAGCGCCCCGACGGCCCAGCCGCTCCCCCGCAGATCGCGGTGCGACGCCCGCGTCGTCGCTCCGGCGAGCGTGACGGTGTTCGCGTCGACGACCAGGTTCAGCGCCGGATACGCCACGATCTCCTGCCGTGACGAGCGCCCAGGCTCGATGTCCCACTCCGGGATCCAGAACCACTCCACCAGCTCCGCGGCTGCCGGCGGCGGTGGCAGCCGGTGGAACTGCGGAAGGCGAGCGGGGTAGAGCACCCCGCGGGTCGGGTTCACCATCGGCCCAGCGTAGGCCCCGACGCCGACAGGGCGAGGCTGTCGCGGATCTTCAAGCCGCCGCCGCATCGCCCGTTCTACCGTGGCGTCATGAGCACAGACCACACCACGACGCACACCCCCACGGCCGGCGCGAACGGCACGTACACGACGAACGGGCGCCCGCACAGCGCCACCTCGCTCACCCCCTTCCTCGCCATCCCCGACGCGAAGCAGGCCATCGCGTTCTACCGCGACGTGTTCGGGGCCAGAGTCGTCGACGTGACCGAGTTCGGCGGCGTGGTCGCGCACGCCGACCTGGACTTCGGCCTCGGCCTGCTCCAGCTCGGGGAGCCCAATCCCGAGTACCACCTCGTGCGCTCCCCCGGTGGCGACGACGACTGCTACTCGATGGGGCTGTACGTCGCGGACGTCGATGCGGTCGTCGAGAAGGCGGTCGCCGCGGGAGCGACCGTGCGCGAAGCACCCGCACCCTTCGTCTCCGGTGATCGCTTCGCCAGCATCCGCGATCCGTTCGGGGTGCGCTGGTCTGTGATGACGCGCGTCGAGGACATCTCGGACGAGGAGAGCAGTCGTCGAGTGGCGGAGTGGGCGGCGTCGTTCAGCGGGTCTCCTGCGGACGAGGCGAGCTGAGCGACCGCTCCGCCGCGCGGCACACCGCCGGAAGCAGTGCCTCGGCCGTACGGCGGTAGCCCAGGGCGCTCGGGTGGAAGCGGTCGAGGCTGAACATCGCCTCGGGCTCGTCGAAGAACATCGGGCCCACCGCTCGACGCAGATCGACCGGCTCCGCGCCCGCCCGCCGCGCCGTCTCGGCCTGGATCTCGGCCAGGCGGCGCGACAGACCGGAGGCGATCCGCCGCAACGGCTGCGGCACGGCGCGGAGCGCGCCCAGGTCGGGACACGTGCCGACGACGACCTCGGCATCCATGCCGCGCAGCCTGCGGATCGCCTCATGCAGATGCTGTGCCGACAGCGCAGGAGGCAGTCGGTGCGTCACGTCGTTGCCGCCGACGACGATCACGGCGACGTGCGGAAGATATCCCTCGGGGAGCGCATCGAACTGGCGCGGCAGATCGGGAGACTCCGACCCTACGACGGCCACCGTGCGCAACCGCACCGGTCGCTGCAACCGGCGCCCCGTCGCCTTCGCGAGCCGAGCGCCGAGAGTCTCCTTGCGGCGCTCGGCACCGAGACCGGCCGCGATCGAGTCGCCGAGCATCAGCAGCTCGAGCGGCTCGCCGCTGAGGGACCGGCGCCAGACACGATCCGCGTCGAGGGAGTGCTCCCCCAGCGGCTTCCCGATCCGCCGTCGGGCGAGCGCGGCCTGCTGCACCAGCACGACGCGGACGACACCGAGCACGACGGCCAGAGCGGCACCCGCCAGGGCGATGCGGACGACGAACGCGGTGCCGATGCGACTCACCCCACGATTGCACCCCGTCGGCGTGAACGCGGCGTGAACGCGCATCGGCCCGGGAGGTTCCGGAGGCCGGCCGCAGGAGGCTCAGGACAGGGGCTTGAGCTCCAGGTCTGCGGCACCGGCGGACACGATCGCGAACGAGGTGTAGCCGTCGACCGCCGAACGCTCGAGCAGCGCCTTGACGTTCTTGGTGCGGCGCTCGAGTCGGACCCTGGCGCCGTCCGCGATGAGCGCGGCCTTGTGCGTGACGAGCTCGTGCACCGGAACGTCGGCGTCGTGGATCAGCACGACCGCGTTCGTCGTGACGTCCGACTCCTCTGCGATCAGGTCGACGAGGCGCTCGAAGCCGAGCGAGAAGCCCACCGCGGGCACCTGCTGCCCGAGGAACCGACCGATCATGCCGTCGTAGCGTCCGCCACCGCCGAGGGAGTAGCTGACGGACGGATGCGCGAGTTCGAAGATCGTGCCCGTGTAGTACCCCATGCCGCGCACGAGGAACGGGTCGAAGACGAGCGGGATGTCGGACTGTCCCCGTCCCGCAGCCACGGCCTCGCCGATGCCGACCAGGTGCTCGATCAAGTCGGCCGGAGCTCCGTCGGGCAGCGCCTTGCGGATCTGCCGCTCGCCGAAGGGGTTGTACTCCAGCGTCTGCGGGCGGCGGAGGAAGGCGTCGAACGCGTCGGCGGCTGCGGTCGATGCGCTGCGCTCACGGAGCTCGGTCGCCACTCCCTCCGGACCGATCTTGTCGAGCTTGTCGATCGTGATGAGCACGCCGGGACGCTCCTCGGCGGTGAACCCGAAGCTGTCGAGCATCCACTCCAGCACCCGGCGATCGTTGATGCGCACGGTCGCCCCGTCGAGGCCGAGAGCGTCGACCGCGTCGAGCGAGGCGACCATCAGCTCGGCCTCGGCGCGTGCGGTGTCGTCCCCCATGATGTCGATGTCGCACTGCACGAACTGGCGGTAGCGGCCCTTCTGCGGGCGCTCCGCCCGCCAGACCGGTCCGATCTGGATCGAGCGGAAGACGGTCGGCAGTTGACCGCGGTTGCTCGCGTAGAAACGCGCGAGCGGCACTGTCAGGTCGTAGCGGAGGCCGAGGTCGGAGAGCGCTGCGGGGTCGTCGGCGGCGGCGCGGATCGCGTCGGCATCCAGGCCACGGCGGAGGATGTTGTACGAGAGCTTCTCGTTGTCGCCACCGATGCCGGCATGCAGACGGTCGTACTCCTCGACGACGGGCGTCTCGATCTCGTCGAATCCATGCGCGAGATAGCGCTCGCGGATGACGGAGAGCACACGCTCGCGGCGGGCCTTGTCGGCGGGGAGGATGTCGCGCATGCCGCGCGGCGGGTTCACGGTAGCCACGGTTCCATCTTCCCAGGTCTGCCGACTCGGTCGTGCCGGGATGGGGTCGCGCCGGGATCAGCGCGCGGCTTCGGCGGCGCGCACGTCGTCTTCCAGCGCACGCAGCCGCTCGCGGAGGGCGCGCTCGGCGTCCCACCCCTGCTCGCGGGCGGTCGCCACCAGCGCGAGGAGCGCGTCCCCCAGCTCTTCCTCCGAGGCGGGGGCGGCGGCAGAGGCGACCCGCTCGACGGGCACTCCTGCGCCGATGGCCCGCCCGGCGATCTTCTGCGCGAGCGCGAGCGCCGGCATCCCGCGCGGCACTCCGTCGAGCACGCTGCGTCGGGTGCGCTTCTCCGCGGCCTTGGCGGCGTTCCAGTGCACCAGCACCTGCTCGGGAGTCTCAGCCACCTCCCCGGCGAACACATGCGGATGACGACGCACCATCTTCTCCGTGAGCGTCTGCGCCACGTCGTCGATGTCGAACGGATCGTCCGGGTCCTGCGCGGCGATCGCCGCGTGGAACAGCACCTGCCAGAGCAGATCCCCCAGTTCCTCGCGCAGGTCGTCGCGAGAGCCGACCTCGACGGCATCGATCACCTCGTGCGACTCCTCGATCAGATAGGGCACGAGGTCGCGATGCGTGATCTGCTGCGACCACACGCAGCGCTCCCTGACCGCGCGCATGGTCTCGGCAGCCTCGCGCAGCGGGTCCTCCCCGGGCGAGCGGACCTCGGATTCAACGCTCACGGTTCCTCCTTCTCCCGATGACCGGTTCACGACGGCGACCGATCACGACGCGCGATCACGACGCCGGATCACGACGCCGCGGATGAGAGCCGACGGTACCAGCGCGCACGCAGCGACACGATGATGCCGGAGAGCACCAGCGCGATCAGCGAGCCCACCAGCACACCGAGGATCGCCTGATCCCTGATGCCGCCGTCCTCCGCGAAAGCGAGGTTCGCCAACAACAGGGACACCGTGAACCCGATGCCGCCGAGAGCGCCGGCCGAGAGGATGTCGGCGAACGGCAACGCCGGGTCCGATCCCTTCGGGCGGATGCGCATCGCGATCCAGCCGAACAGCGAGATGCCGATGATCTTGCCCACCGGCAGGGCGACCACGATCGCCCAGAATGCCGGGGACAGCTGCGTGATCGAGACGGCGGGGATCACGACGAACGCCGCGACGAAGGCGAACAGCGGCAGGATCGCCCCGTTCACCGTCGGCTCGAGCGCATGTCTCGTGCGCTCGGCGGGGACGGGTGCCATCACGAGTCCGAGCAGCACGCCGGCGATCGTCGCGTGGATGCCGGAGGAGGCGACCAGACCCCAGGTGACGACGCCGACCAGGACCATGGCAACGGCGATCAGGGGGTGGCCCTTCGCATGCAGGAGTCGGCTCAGCGCCCAGAACACGGCCACGCCCACGATCGCGAGTCCGAACAGCAGCCACTGCACATCGACGGCGAACAGCACGGCGATGAAGACGATCCCGATGATGTCGTCGAGGATCGCCAGGGCGAGCAGGAAGACGCGCACCCGCGACGGGAGTCCCTTGCCGAACATCGCCAGCACCCCGAGCGCGAAGGCGATGTCGGTCGCCGTCGGGATAGGCCAGCCCGGTGCCGTGACGCTGTCCCCACCGGCGATCAGCAGGTAGACCGCGATCGGGACGAGCACTCCTCCGGTGGCCGCGATGGCAGGCTGCACCGCCTTGCGCGGGGAATCGAGTTCACCGTGGGTGAGCTCGTGGCGCAGCTCGATGGCCACGACCAGGAAGAAGACGGCGAGGAGACCGTCGGACACCCAGTGCGCGATCGACAGGTCGAGGGCGGTGCCTGGCACGGCGATGTGGACGTCGAGGAGGGCGGCGAGCGCATCATGCGTCGGGAGGTTCGCGAGCAGCAGGCCGAGCCCGGCCGCGAGAAGGAGGAGGACGGCGGGGAACTGCTGTCCGCGGAGGGGGTTCGCTGAGATGCGCATCCCGTCCATCGTAGGTCGCGCGCGTGCCGCGCACCCGGACGGCGCGGTGACGGAGTACGTCGTCATGCGTGCAGGCGACCCCTCGCACGCGGGATACTCTCGAGGGGTGACCCCCGCACACTCCTTCTCCGAACCCACGAACACCGAGGCCATCCGCGTGATCGGCCGATTCGAGGCGGGCCAGGGCATCCCCGATGCCATGCGCACCGACGTCCGCATGCTGGGCCAGCTGCTCGGTCAGGTGCTGCGCGAGGCCGGTGGCGACGACCTGTTCGACGACGTCGAACGTCTGCGCCTCGCCACGATCCAGGCCTATGAGGACGAGACCTCGGACGCCTTCGAGCGCGCCGCGGCCATCGCCGAGTCGTTCACGGTCGCCCGTGCCGATGAGGTCGCCCGCGCCTTCACCTGCTACTTCCACCTCGTGAACCTCGCGGAGGAGCATCAGCGCGTGCGTGTGCTGCGCGAGCGCGCCGGCCAGCCGGGTCGCGAGGACGCCGCGGACACCGTCGCCACCGCATACGCGCGCCTGCGCACCGAGGTGGGCGACGACGAGGCGCGACGTCGGCTGGAGGGGCTCCGCTTCCACCCGGTCTTCACCGCGCACCCGACCGAAGCGCGCCGTCGGGCGGTGTCGTCGAGCATCCGCCGTCTGTCCGAGCTGCTCACACAACACGATGCGGCGAGCGAAGGCGGTGCGGAGGAGCACCGTGCGCGCCGGCGCATGCTGGAGGAGATCGACACGCTCTGGCGCACGGCCCCGCTGCGGTCGCAGAAGCCGACTCCGACCGACGAGGTGCGCACCGTGATGGGTGTGTTCGACGAGACGCTCTTCACCACGGTGCCGCACGTCTACCGCCGCATCGACGATGCCCTCCGCGGAGACGATTCGGGTGCGAGCGCTCCGGTGGTCCCCGCGTTCGTGCGCATCGGCTCCTGGGTGGGCGGTGACCGCGACGGCAACCCGTTCGTCACGGCCTCCGTCACGCGGGAGGCGTCGCAGATCGCGGCGGACCATGTGCTCCGCGGCCTCGAGCGCGCGCTGGGGCGCATCGGCCGGACCCTCACTCTCGCCGCCGACGACACGCCGCCGAGCGCCGAGGTCACGGCGCTCTGGGAGCGCTTCGCCCAGACGGAGCCCGACCTGGCGGCCGAGCTCGCCACCCGCTCCCCCGATGAGCCGCACCGTCGCGTGCTGCTCGTGCTGGCGCGCCGCGTCGCCGACACCCGCCGCGGAGACGGCGGCCAGCCCTACGCGCGTCCCGAGGAACTGCTCGCCGACCTGCGGGCGGTGCAGGCGTCGCTCGCGGATGCCGGCGCGAAGCGCCACGCGTTCGGCGGGGTGCAGCACCTCATCTGGCAGGTCGAGACCTATGGCTTCCACCTGACCGAGCTCGAGGTGCGTCAGCACTCCCAGGTGCACGCGAAGGCTCTTGCCGAGCTCGATGCGGGCGAAGCCGTCAGCGCACAGACCGAAGAGGTGCTCGACGTCTTCCGCGCGATCGCGGACATCCAGCACGACCGGGGTCTGCGTGCGGCCGGGCGGTACGTCGTCTCCTTCACCCAGGCAGCCTCCGATCTCGCCAACGTGCACCGTCTCGCCCGATACGCGCTCGGCGACGATGCGCCTGTGCTCGACGTCGTGCCGCTGTTCGAGACCTTCGCCGACCTCCAGGCTGCCCCGGGCATCCTCGCCGAGGCCGTGACCTTCCCGGAGTTCCGCGAGCGCATGGCCGCGACCGGCAACCGGCTCGAGGTCATGCTCGGCTACTCGGACTCGTCGAAGGACGTGGGCCCCGTCGCCGCGAACCTGGCGCTGTACGAAGCCCAGGAGAAGATCGCCCGCTGGGCGCAGGACAACGACATCGAGCTGACGCTCTTCCATGGTCGTGGCGGCGCACTCGGACGAGGTGGCGGCCCTGCCAACTCGGCGATCCTGGCGCAGCCGCCGCACTCCGTCGACGGCCGGTTCAAGCTCACCGAGCAGGGCGAGGTCATCTTCGCGCGCTACGGCGAGCCCGCGATCGCGATGCGGCACATCGACCAGGTCGCCGCGGCCACCCTGCTGGCGTCGTCCCCCACCGAGGAGGAGCGCACCAGCCGTGCGGCAGAGCGCTACGCCGAAGTCGCCTCGGCGATGGACGCGGCCTCCCGTGAGCGCTTCTTCTCGCTGGTGAAGGCCGAGGGGTTCGCATCGTGGTTCGCCACCGTGACCCCGATGGAGGAGATCGGTCTGCTCGCGCTCGGCTCGCGCCCGGCACGACGCGGGTTGTCGGTCGAGTCGCTCGAGGACCTCCGCGCCATCCCGTGGGTGTTCGCCTGGACGCAGGCCCGCATCAATCTCGCCGGCTGGTTCGGACTCGGCTCCGCCCTGCAAGCCGTCGGCGACGAGGAACTTCTTGTCGAGGCGTACCGGGAGTGGCCGCTGCTGCGCACCATGATCGACAACGTCGCGATGAGCCTCGCCAAGACCGACGAGCGCATCGCCCGCCAGTACCTCGCCCTGGGCGACCGCGACGACCTGGCCCAGCTCGTGCTGGACGAGCTCGCCCTCACGCGGCGCTGGGTGATCCGTCTCACCGGCGGCACCGGACTCCTCGAGAACAAGCCCGTGCTGCAGCGGGCCGTGCAGCTGCGCAGCCCCTACGTCGACGCCCTCTCGCTCCTCCAGCTCCGGGCGCTGCGTGCCCTGCGTTCGGCGGATCACGGCCCGACCGGCTCCGGAGCCGACGCGGAGCAGCAGCGGCTGCTGCTGCTCTCGGTCAGCGGGGTCGCCGCCGGGCTGCAGAACACCGGGTGACCCGAGCCCTCCCGCCGGGTGCGCTGACGCGGCTGTGGCCGACGCTAGAGTGAAACCTCCGCCTCACCCGGCTCTGCTTTCGCGCGCGACACGATCGCCCGCACCCCATCCCCCACCAGAAAGCCCTTCCGCGTGACCGCTACGTCTCCCGCCGACTTCCATCCGCTCGCCGACTCCGTGCAGCCTGTCTTCGACACGGTGCTCTCCCGCAGCCCGCACGAGCCGGAGTTCCACCAGGCCGTCCACGAGGTGCTGCACTCGATCGCACCCGTCCTGGAGCGTCACCCGGAATACGTCGACGGCGGCATCCTCGAGCGCCTGGTCGAGCCCGAGCGTCAGATCCTCTTCCGTGTGCCGTGGATCGACGACGCCGGGAAGCTGCACGTCAACCGCGGGTACCGCATCCAGTTCTCCTCCGTGCTCGGCCCGTACAAGGGCGGGCTGCGCTTCCACCCCTCGGTGAACCTGTCGATCATCAAGTTCCTGGGCTTCGAGCAGATCTTCAAGAACGCTCTCACCGGTCAGGGCATCGGCGGCGGCAAGGGCGGGTCCGACTTCGACCCGCACGGCCGCTCCGACGCCGAGGTCATGCGCTTCTGCCAGTCGTTCATGAACGAGCTCTACCGGCACCTCGGCGAGCACACCGACGTCCCCGCGGGCGACATCGGCGTCGGCGGCCGCGAGATCGGCTACCTGTTCGGCCAGTACCGCAAGGTCACCAACCGCCACGAGTCGGGCATGTTCACGGGCAAGGGCACCGGATGGGGCGGGGCCGAGGTGCGCACCGAGGCCACCGGCTACGGCGCGGTGTTCTTCGCGCAGGAGATGCTCGCCGTGCACGGCGACTCCCTCGACGGCAAGCGCGTCGGCATCTCGGGCTCCGGCAACGTGGCCATCTACGCGATCCAGAAGGCCACCCAGCTCGGTGCGACCGCGGTCACGGCGTCCGACTCGTCCGGCTACGTCGTCGACGACGCCGGCATCGACCTCGACCTGCTGCGTCAGATCAAGGAGGTCGAGCGCGCCCGCATCGTCGAGTACGCCAACCGTCGCCCGAGCGCCCGCTTCGTGGAAGGCGGCAGCGTATGGGAGGTGCCCGTCGACATCGCGGTGCCCTCCGCCACGCAGAACGAGGTCTCCCTGGCCGATGCGGAGGCCCTGATCGCCAACGGCGTGCGCGCGGTGTCGGAAGGTGCGAACATGCCCTGCGTGCCCGACGCCGTCGACGCCTTCCAGAAGGCCGGAGTGCTGTTCGCCCCCGGCAAGGCCGCGAACGCCGGTGGCGTCGCGACCTCGGCGCTCGAGATGAGCCAGAACGCCTCCCGTCAGCGCTGGAGCTTCGGCGACAGCGAGAACAAGCTCCGCGAGATCATGGGCGACATCCATGGCGCCGCCTTCGACGCCGCAGAGCGGCACGGCGTCCCCGGCGACTACGTGGCCGGGGCCAACATCGCCGGCTTCGAGCGCGTCGCCGCCGCGATGCTCGCTCAGGGCGTCATCTGACCTTCCGGTCGCGATATGTCAGCTGTTTCCACCTTTTGAGCTGACATATCGCGACCGGAGCGGGTCAACTCTCGTCGACCGGCACCTTGACCACCTTGTTGTACCCGGTCACCGCCTGGTTCTCGTCGAACGCGACGACCTTCTTGCGGAAGCCCTTGGTGATGATCGCGAGGTAGACCACCCCGATCGCGGTCCACACCAGACCGCCGCGCAGCGCGTCCTCGTGCAGGTTCGCCCACAACAGGCCGGTGAGCATCATGCCGATCCCCGGCATCACGATGAAGCTGAAGATGTCGCCCGGGGTCTTGCGGCGGCCCTTGCGGATCGCGAACCACGCGATCACCGAGATGTTGACGAACGTGAAGGCGATCAGCGCGCCGAAGTTGATCCACGCCGCGATCAGCTCGAGCGTGAAGGGGATCGCGAGCAGCGAGATGGCGCCCACCAGCACGATGTTGAACGTCGGGGTGTGGGTGCGGGGGTTGATGTAGCCGAACGCCCGCTGCGGCAGCACGTTGTTGCGCCCCATCACCAGCAGCATGCGAGACACCGAGGCGTGCGAGGCGAGACCGGAGGCCAGGGTCGCGCAGAAACCGGCCGCGGTCAGCACGGCCATGAGCACGGGGCCGCCGACCAGGTTGCCGATGATCGGCAGCGTCGAGTCCTCGACGAACTGCATGTCGCCGCCGGGGGCGAACTCGTTCCAGTCGGGGAAACGCAGCTGCGTGAGGTAGCCCGAGATCAGGAAGATCGCCCCACCCAGCAGCACGGTGAGGAGAATCGCCTTCGGCATGATCTTCGGATCCTTCGCCTCCTCCGCGTACATGGTGACGGCATCGAAGCCGATGAACGAGAAGCACACGATCGTGGCTCCCATCAGCACCGCCCCCATGGTGGCGCCGTCGTGGAAGATCGGCGTCAGCGAGGCGACCGTGCCCGCACCGTCGCCGCGCATCAGCTGTGCGATGACCATCACGACGAACACGGCCATCACGACGATCGAGAACACCAGCAGGATCATGTTCATGTTCGAGGTGCCGCGCATCGTCAGGTAGATGATGCTCGTGACGAGGATGCAGTAGAGCACCACCCAGATCCACCCGGGGATCTCGGGGAACAGCGCCTCGAGGTAGCTGCGGATGATGAGGCAGTTCACCATCGGCAGCAGCACGTAGTCGATGAGCGACGTCCAGCCGACCATGAACCCGAGGTTCGGGTGGATCGACTCGCGCACGTAGGTGTATGCAGACCCGGCGCTCGGGATCGCACTGGAGATCTTGCCGTAGCTGATCGCGGTGAAGACCATCACGACCAGGGCCACGAGGTAGGCCGCCGGTACGACGTTGTCGGTGTCTCGGGCGACCATGCCGAAGGTGTCGAACACGACGGTCGGCGTCATGTACCCGAGACCGAGGCCGACGATCGCCCACAGCCCGAGGTTTCTCTTCAGCGTTCCTCCACCTTGCGCGAGCGGCTTCGTCTTCGTGGCCATGGGTACTCCTCGGGGGACAGCGCATGGGTCGGACTTCGGGTCGTCCGACGCTGAGCAACAGTATGGACCGGAGGGAATCATCTGCGCTACGGCGAATTCGGTTCGAAATGCGCTTTTAACAATCGGACGTACCGCGGGATTCGAAGATCCGCGCCGCGGTCTCCATCCTTCGGCGAGCACCCGATCCAGCATCGCGACGACATGGTCGGCGCTCTCGGCTGTGAGGCACAGCGGCGGCTTGATCTTCAGGACGTTGGATCTCTCGGAGGTGGTCAGCACGATCACACCGAGCTCCCGCATCCGTTCGCAGATCGCCGCGGCCTCGGCGGCCGCCGGCTCCATCGTGTCGCGGTCACGCACGAGTTCGACGCCGAGATACAGGCCCTCCCCATGCACGACGGCCACCAGCGGATGCCGATCGACGAGGCCGCGAAGCCCCTCGGCGAGGCGGGCGCCGATCACGGCGGCGTTGCGCTGCAGGTCGTCCTCGACCATGGCGTCGAGCACCGCGAGTCCGACACGACAGCTGAGCGAGCTCCCACCGGCCGATGAGAAGAACTGCCCCTGCGTCGACAGCGCGTCGGCGATGCGCTTCGACGTGATCACACCACCGATCGGGTAACCGTTGCCCATGGGCTTCGCGATCGTGACGATGTCCGGCACGACGCCTGCGAGCTCGAACCCCCAGAAGGCGGACCCCATCCGCCCGAAGCCGACCTGCACCTCGTCGGCGATGCACAGCCCGCCCGCCGCCCTGATCTGCGCATAGGCACCATCCAGGTAGCCCTCGGGGAGCACCACTCCGCCCGCGTTGCCGAGGATCGACTCGCAGAGGAACGCTGCGACCTCCCGCCCCTCGTCCTGCAGCCGGTCGAGATCGCTCGCGAGGTCGGCGAGGTAGTCGGCGGCGACATCCGCCCCTCGATACGTGCCGCGGAAGCGGTTGGGCACATCCGCGACGTGCACCCAGTCGGGACGCGTCTCGAGCGCGGAGGGGTTGTCGTACGCGCTGGTGGTGACCGCATCGCTCGCCGCGGTCCAGCCGTGATACGCCTCGCGCAGTGCGACGACCGTGCGTCGTCCGGTCGCGGCCTGGGCCAGACGGATCGCCAGATCGACCGCCTCGGAGCCGCTGTTGACCAGCAGCACGGTGTCGAGTCCGCTTCCTTCCGGCATCAGGGCGAGCAGCCGTTCGCTGTATTCCGCGAGGTCGCGGAACAGGAAGCGGGAGTTCGTGGCCAGGGTGCGTAGCTGGCGGCCTGCCGCCTCCGCGACCTTCGGATGCGCGTGCCCGAGGCCGGCGACGTTGTTCACCATGTCGATGTAGGTGCGCCCTGTGGTGTCGATCAGGTGGTGCCGCCATCCGCGTTCGATCTGCGGAGGACGCTCGTAGTAGCGCTCCTGCGCGGAGGCGAAGATCCGCTCACGTCGCCGCAGTTCCGCGGCCGCGTCGTCGCGCTGCACGAACGACGGCAGCCCGAGCAGCGGTGCGGGGTCGGCGGTAAGACGGCTCCACGCCGGGACGCGCTCGGGCGCGACGAGTGGCGCACCGTCCGCCTGATGCTCCGGAGCATCATCGCTGTGGATGCCGACGGTCAGGCGCCGCGGCTCGAATGCGGCAGCGATCCAGCCCACGGTCTCGCCGATGTCCACGGGGCGCTCGCGCCGCTCCTCCGCGTCGAGCCCCGAGATCTGCAGCACCCAGTCGTGACCGTCGCCAGCACCGTCGTCGCCTGCACCGTCGCCAGCACCGTCGTCGCCAACACCGTCGTCTCCAACACCGTCGAGATCGAGGACGAGACGGGCCACCCCGCCCCGTTGCGTCACCCGCCCGCTCGCCGGAGCCGCCACCCTCACGCGAGGGCCCGGAGGGAGATGCAATTCACACGCCGTCGCCCACGTCTCCCCCGACTCGGCCTCGTCGATGCGCGCCCGGGTGAGTCGGAACACCCCGTACGGCAGCACCGCTACGGCGACCCCGAGCTCGATCGCCTCGGCGACCAGTTCCCGCTCCGACGTCTCCTCGAGCCAGCGTCCGCCGTCGAGGTCCGCCGACTCGACACCCGGATCGATCACGGCGACGCGACCGGTGAGATCCGGCAGGAGCGCGGCCAGCGGAGCGGCGTCAGGATCGGTCACCACATCCGCCGCATCGAAGCCGGGGCCCTCATCGACGCCCACCGCGGCGAGCACGTGCTCTGTCATCTCGACGAGCGGCAGCAGTGTCGCGGCGTCGAAGATCGCCTGCTCGCCCGCGACCCTCTCACGCGCGTAGTCGTTGTCCCCGTCGATCTCCAGCTGACGCCACCCGCTCGCGACCAGCAGGGCAGCACGCAGCACCACGAGCGGCCAGACCGCTCTCGCCTCCGTGTCGCTCAGCGGCGCATGGCGATGGAACGCGGCGACCGTCTCGAGCACCCGCAACGGCCGCTCGGGCTCGTGGTGCAGCATCGATGCCGCGCACACCGCCAGCTCGGCGACGCGCCAGCCAAGCCCGAGGTCGCCGAGATCGAGCACCGTGCGCGGGTGCAGCCGTGCGTCGTCGCCGCGCTCCCCCATCACGTTGTCGTCCGTGAGGTCGCCGTGGATCGCCTGCACGGGGAGCCGGTCGGCGAGAGGCTCGACGGCGGCATGCGCCTTGGCCGCGGCGCGCAGCACCCGTCCCCGGAGCGCGGCATCGGCGATCGACGGCGCGAGCGCATCGATCTGCTCGTACGCGACGCGCATGTCCCACATCTGCCGACGGTCGAGGCCGGGATGATCCAGCGCCGACAGCGCGTTCACGGATGCGCCGGCCAGCGCCCCGAACTCCGCGAGCACGACGGGTGCGAGGTATCCGGCATCCACCATCGGCTCGCCCGGCGCGCACTCGCTGCGCCGCGCGGCAAAGCCGTTCCAGCGCTGGGTGAGCGCGCCGTCGAGCCCCGGGAGGACCGCCGGGACCTCGACGCCTGCGTCACGGTAGGCATCGAGTGCGACGTGCTGCGCCTCGCGCTCGTCATCGCCGAACACCGGGTTGTCGATCCTGAGCACGCTCTTCGCCCCATCCTGCGTGGTGAGCAGGAAGTTCCGATCCTGGTTGCTGCCCAGCTCCTCCGCGGTCGCCGCGATCCCCCAGCAGTCGAGGGCGATACGCGTGGCGTCGGCCGTGCTGACGGCGGGGCGGACCAGGCCCACGTCGCCCGTCATGCGTGGGACTGCCCGCGGTGCGCGTCGAGGCTCACATCCTGCGCATGCCGTGCCAGCGAGCTGCCGTAGCGCTCCGTCAGCTGCACCATCAGGTCGGGGGTGTCCCGGTCGACCCCGAAGACGTGCCCGGGGAAGTCGAGGTCGGGCTGCGCCGCCGCGATCTCCTCCTCCCGGTCGGGCGAGAACAGCTGCACGGGGTCGCCGACGGCCACCCAGCCGATCGGCACGACGGTGCCCTCAGGCAGCACCGCGCGGCGGAGCACGATCGCGTTGACGCGCACCTCGCAGCGCGATCCGATCAGAGAGCCGTTGAACACCCGCGACCCCGAGGCGAGGAACGTCTCCTCCCCCACGGTCGCACCGGCGATGCTCGACAGCGTGCCGATCAGGGTGTGCGATCCGATGTGCACCGCGTTCGCCGCAGTCGCCCGGATGAGCGCGTTCTCCATGACGATGACGTGCTCACCGAGGGTGATCGCGCCTCCCTCGGCGGTGATCACGGCGCCGTGCAGCACCTGGCAGCCCGGCCCGATCTCCACGTCTCCGGAGACGACGGCGGTGGGGGCGATGACGGCGGTGTCATGGATGCGGGGGCGAGCCCCGAGGTGCTCGTACAACATGCGGCCAGACTAGTACTGCGGCCCGGGGCCCCGCGCTACTCGGCCTTGACCGGTTCGGGGAAGATCGCCGTGAACAGCTGTCCGACCCACTCGAGCAGTTGCGCATCGGGCAGGGGTTCGAGCCCCACGCCGACTGCAGCAGGGACCGTGGGCATCGGCACGACCAGAGCCTCTCCCCCGGAGACGAGCTTCGCCTTCGGGTACAGACGCTGCAGCCGCACCTTGATCGAGTCCTCGAGCCGCGCGGGCGCGATGCGCAGGTTCGACCCCATCACCACGACGTCCGTCAGCCCCGCCCGTGCCGCACGACGACGAAGGCGCGAGACGGCCAGCAGCCCTTCGACCTCTTCCGGCGGAGTGCCATAGCGGTCGACGAGCTCTTCGACGACGAGGTCGATGGCATCGTCCTTCGCGGTCGCAGCGGATGCGGCGGAGAGCTTCTGGTACGCCTCGAGGCGCAACCGCTCACTGTCGATGTAGTACTCGGGGATGCGCGCGTCGAGGGGCAGCTCGAGCCGCAGCTCCTGCCCGGTCTCGACCTCGTCGCCGCGGAAGGTCGCCACGGCCTCGCCGATCATGCGCAGGTACAGGTCGAAGCCCACGCCGGCGATATGACCGGCCTGCTCGGCACCGAGCATGTTGCCCGCACCACGCAGCTCGAGGTCCTTGAGCGCGACCTGCATCCCCGAGCCGAGTTCGTTGTTGACCGCGATCGTCTGCAGACGGTCGGCGGCAGTCTCGCTCAGCGGCTTCATCTCGTCGTACAGGAAATAGGCGTAGGCGCGCTCTCGCCCACGACCGACGCGGCCGCGCAGCTGGTGCAGCTGGCTGAGTCCGTACTTGTCAGCGCGGTCGATGATGATCGTGTTCGCGTTCGCGATGTCGAGTCCGGTCTCGATGATGGTCGTCGACACGAGCACGTCGAACTTGCGCTCCCAGAAGTCGTCGACGACCTGTTCGAGCTGGTGCTCGGCCATCTGACCGTGTGCGACCGCGATCCTGGCCTCCGGCACCAGTTCGGCCAGCTCGCTCGCGACCCGCTGGATCGACTGCACCCGGTTGTGCACGAAGAACACCTGGCCTTCGCGCAGGATCTCGCGTCGGATCGCCGCCGCCATCTGCTTGTCGCTGCGGGGACCGACGAACGAGAGGATCGGATGCCGGTCCTCCGGTGGCGTCGCCAGGGTCGACATCTCGCGGATGCCGGTGACCGCCATCTCCAGTGTGCGCGGAATCGGGGTCGCGCTCATAGCGAGGATGTCGACGTTCGTCTTCATCTTCTTGAGCGCGTCCTTGTGCTCGACGCCGAAGCGCTGCTCCTCGTCGATGATCATCAGGCCCAGGTCCTTGAAGATCACCTGATCGGTGAGGATGCGGTGGGTGCCGATCACCATGTCGACCGAGCCCTCCAGCAGGCCCTGCAGGGTGAGGCGCGCCTCCTTGTCGGTCTGGAAGCGCGACAGCGGCCGCACCTTCACCGGGAAGCCCGCGAAGCGCTCCGTGAACGTCTCGAGGTGCTGCTTCACGAGCAGCGTCGTCGGCACGAGCATGGCGACCTGCTTGCCGTCCTGGATCGCCTTGAACGCGGCACGGACGGCGACCTCGGTCTTGCCGAAGCCCACATCGCCCGAGAGCAGACGGTCCATCGGGATCGGCCGCTCCATGTCGGCCTTGATCTCGTCGATGGTCTGCAACTGGTCCTGGGTCTCGGCGAACGGGAAGGCTTCTTCGAGTTCGCGCTGCCACGGGGTGTCGGGGCCGAACGCGTGGCCCTTCGCGCTCATCCGGGCGGAGTAGAGCTTCACGAGCTCGACGGCGATGTCGCGGACGGCCTTGCGTGCTTTGCCCTTGGCCTGCGACCAGTCGCTGCCGCCCATCTTCGAGAGCGTGGGGGCCTCGCCACCGACGTACTTCGAGAGCAGGTCGAGCTGATCCGTCGGAACGAACAGCTTGTCGCCGGGGTACCCGCGCTTGGAGGGCGCGTACTCGAGAACGAGGTAGTCGCGGATGGACTTCGTGGCGTTGCGTCCGCCGGTGGACACCTCGCGCTTGGTCATCTCGACGAAGCGGCCGATGCCGTGGGTGGCGTGTACCACGAAGTCGCCCTGCTTGAGCTGCAGCGGGTCGACCACGTTCTTGCGGCGCGATGCGAGCTTCTTGACCACGCGCTGGTCGCCGCCGATCGTGCGGCCGTAGAACTCGTTGTCGGTGAGGACCGCGAGCTTCGCCTCCGCCACCTGGAAGCCGGCTTCCACGGACCCGGTGACCAGCGTCGCGACGCCGCCCTCCGGTGCATCGCCGAGCGTCTCGACCACTCGGGCGGCCAGGCCGCGGTCGGCGAGCACGTCGCGTGCGCGGTCGACCAGACCGCCACCGGCCGCGATCACGACGACGCGCCACCCGTCGGTCAGCTTCGCCTCGACGAAGGAGATCGCGCCGTCGACGTTGCCGTGGAAGGACGGGATGACGGCGGCGCCGAGGTTCGTGGCGTCCGCGTCGCCCTCGCCGAGCCCGGCTCCGAACGGGCTTAGCCGCCACCACACGCCGTCCCGATCCCGCACGACCTCGCGCAGCTCGGCGATCGTCAGGAAGTCGCCGGCACCGAGGTCGATGGGAGCCGACGCCCCCGAGGTCGCGGCGCTCCACGCGGCATCGAGGAACTCGCGATTCGTGTCGCCGAGGGTGATGGCACGCGCACTCGAACGCTCCGGGTCGATGATCGCCGTGGCGCTGCCGACGGGCAGGTACTCGGCCAGCGACTTCAGCGGCCCTGCGACGGCGGGGAGCAACGACTCCATGCCCTCGACCGGGATACCCTCAGCCATCTTCTCGAGCATTCCCGAGATCGCGGGGAAGCCTTCGACCAGGGCACGGGCACGATCTCGGACCTCGGCGGTGAGCAGCAGCTCGCGGGTGGGAGGCAGATCGACACCGGTGACGTCGCCGGGCAACGAGCGCTGATCGGCGACCGAGAACGCGCGGATCTGGTCGATCTCGTCGCCGAAGAACTCGACGCGATACGGATGCTCCGACGTCGGAGGGAAGACGTCGAGGATGCCGCCGCGCACCGCGAACTCTCCGCGACGGGACACCATGTCGACGCGCGAATAAGCGCGCTCGACCAGCTGCTCCACCACGAGGTCGAGTTCGTTCCCCCTGCTGCCGACGGCGAGTTCGAGCGGGGCGATCTCTCCCAGGTTGCCCGCGATCGGCTGGAGCGCGGCGCGCACGGACGCCACGACGACGAGCGGGTGATCGCCCGACCACTCGGCGATCCGGCGCAGGGTCTGCAGCCGCTGGCCGACCGTGTCGGGGCTCGGGCTGAGCCGCTCGTGCGGCAACGTCTCCCAGGCCGGGAAGGTCAGGACATCGGCCTCCGGAAGGTAGGCGTGCATCGCGAGCGCGAGGCTCTCCGCCCTCCTGCCCGTGGGGACGACGGCGAGCAGGGCGGCGGGGTGCCCTGCCGCGGCGCGCTTCTCGAGCAGCCCGGCGAGCGCGGGCGCATCGAGCCCGTCGACCAGGCCGAGATCGGCGTCGGTGCGCGCCCAGCTGAGGGCATCGCGGTACAGAGACGCCTCTTCCAAGGCGCGCAGAATCCCCGGAACAGTCACCGGACAAGACTAGTCGCGCCCACCGACACTCCGGCCGCTCCGCGTTCGCAGGGGCATCGTTCTCCCTAGGCTGTCGGGATGGAATTCGTCGTCCTCACCACCGAACGCCTCGTCCTCCGCGCCCCGACGGAGGCGGACATCGATGCGATCGCGGATGCCTGCCAGGACCCGGAGATCCCGCGCTGGACGACCGTTCCGAGTCCGTACGGTCGCGAGGACGCCGCAGAGTTCGTGCGCATGGTCGCCGCGCAGTGGGACACCGGGTCGGAGGTCGTCTGGGGCATGTACGCGGATGGCGAACTCGTCGGCATGATCGGTCTGCACAACATGACCGAGCACTTCACCGGCGCGACTGCCGAGCTCGGCTACTGGGTGACGGAGGCGGCCAGGGGCAAGGGCTATCTCGCAGAGGCGGGGAGGGCCGTGGTCGACTGGGGGTTCGTCGGACTCCGGCTGGTGCGCATCCGCTGGCAGGCCGTCGCGGGCAACGTCCCCTCCGCCCGCGCTGCGCGCGCACTCGGCTTCCGGTACGAGGGACTGCAACGGCAAGCGCTCACGGGCCCGCGCGGCCGGGACGACGGCTGGATGGCCGGGCTGCTGCCGAGCGACGACCGCACGCCGGTGGACTGGCCCATCCTCTGAGGTTCGTGACCGCGCGGCGAGCGATGACCTCGGCAGCCGAGGGTGACAGTGTCGGCGGCCGATGACAGGATGAACGCATGCCGGAGATGCCGGAAGTCCAGGGGCTGTCCACCTTCCTCGGCGAGCGCGCCGTGGGGCACACGATCACGCGCGCCACCGTCTCGGCGATCGCCGCGCTGAAGACGTACGATCCGCCGATCCATGCGCTTCAGGGGCAGGCGATCACGGCGTCCACCCGTCTCGGCAAGTTCGTCGTGCTCTCCTGCGGCGACGAACTGCACCTGGTGTTCCACCTCGCGAAGGCCGGCTGGCTGCGCTGGTACGAGTCCCTCCCCACGACGCTCATCAAGCCGGGCAAGTCGCCGATCGCCCTGCGCGTCGCGCTCGACGACGGGAGCGGGTTCGATCTCACGGAGGCGGGCACGAAGAAGTCGCTCGCGGTGTATGTCGTCCGCGATCCGCAGGAGGTGCCGGGCATCGCCAGGCTGGGACCCGATCCGCTCGACGAGGCGTTCACGCGCGAGACGTTCGCCGCCCTGCTCGACGGCCGCCGCATGCAGATCAAGGGGCTGTTGCGCGACCAGGCGGTCATCGCCGGTATCGGCAACGCGTACTCGGACGAGATCCTGCATGCCGCTCGCATGTCGCCGTATGCGATCGCCGACACGCTCGACGGTGCCGAGATCGATCGCCTCTTCGATGCCATGCGCGAGACGCTCACCGAAGCGGTCGCCGAAGCCTCCGGCAAGCCACCGGCCGACCTGAAGGATGCGAAGCGCCGTGGGATGCAGGTGCACGCCCGCCGGGGGGAGGCCTGCCCGGTGTGCGGCGACACGGTCCGCAGCGTGTTCTTCGCCGACCGCTCGCTCGAGTATTGCCCCACCTGCCAGACAGGCGGCAAGGTGCTCACCGACCGGCGACTGTCCCGGCTTCTCAAGTGACGGCGAGCGCGTGGCGCACCCGGATGCATGTCTTGGAATGAAATCTGCGCAGATGCGTTGACTACACTCAGATCAACAACGTGCTCCGGGGTCGGTGGGAATCCGAACCGGCGGTGACAGTCCGCGAGCGTCTCGAGAGATCGAGATGCCGATCCGGTGGAATTCCGGGACCGACGGTGATGCGAGGGAGACCTCGCTAGTCCGGAAGGGAGGCAGCACGAGACGCATACGTGCGTCCGTTCCGCCATCCCTGCCCGAATCCGGAGCCTCAGAGGAGGACGACGGATGGCAGTGAACGCGGCAGAGCGCACCGCGATGGACCGCGCTCTCCATCTCGCCGCACGCGGGCCCCGCGGGGCGAACCCGCAGGTCGGCGCGGTCATCCTCTCCCCCGACGGCACCGTGCTCGCCGAGGGCTGGCACCACGGCGCCGGCACTCCGCACGCCGAGGTCGACGCTCTCTCGAAACTCGCTCCCGGCGAAGCCGAAGGCGCGACGGCCGTGGTCACACTCGAACCCTGCAACCACACCGGCCGCACTGGCCCCTGCGCCGTCGCCCTGATCGAGGCGGGCATCTCACGGGTGGTCTACGCTCTCGACGATCCCGGCGCGGTGTCCGGGGGCGGCGCGGAACGTCTGCGCACTGCCGGCGTCGAGGTCGAGTCCGGCGAACAGGCGGATGCCGCGCACGCCCTCATCGCCGGATGGCTGACCGCCCAGCGACTCGGCCGTCCGCACATCACCGTCAAGTGGGCGCAGAGCCTCGATGGCCGCGCCGCCGCCGATGACGGGTCGAGCCGGTGGATCACCGGATCCGCAGCCCGCACCGACGTGCACCGTCGCCGGGCAGCGGCCGATGCGATCGTCGTCGGCACGGGAACGGTGCTCTCCGACGACCCCGCTCTCACGGCCCGCGACGGTGAAGCTCTGCACCCGCATCAGCCGATCCCCGTGATCATCGGAACGCGGCCCACACCCGCCGCGGCAGCGGTGCATCGCCACCCGCAGACGCCCCTGTTCTTCGACACCCGCGACCTGCATGCCGTCGCGGCCGACCTCCATGCCCGCGGCGTGCAGAGCGTGTTCGTGGAGGGCGGCCCGACGCTCGCCAGCGCCTTCATCGCGGCGGGGCTGGCCGACCGGGTGCTCGCCTACATCGCGCCCGTGCTGCTGGGCGGACGCCGGCTCGCCCTGACGGAGATCGGCGTCGGATCCATCGGCGAGGCGCGCCGCCTCGTCGTCGACGAATGGGTACCTCTCGGCGAGGACCTGCTCGCCGTCGCACACCCCGCGGACGCGGCGGACCCTGCGCAAACCACGAACCCCCAGAGCGAAGGAGCCGCCTGATGTTCACCGGAATCATCGAGGAGATGGGCGAGATCACCGCGATCACCCCCGCGGGCGACGGCTGGCGACTCACCGTGCGCGCGCCCCGCGCCGCTGCGGATGCCGTGCACGGCGAGTCGATCGCCGTCTCCGGCGTGTGCCTGACCGTGGTCGGCTCGACCGCGGACACCTTCGACACCGACGTGATGAAGCAGACGCTCGATGTGGCCGCGATCGGGTCGGCGACCATCGGCACCCGCGTGAACATCGAGAAGGCCATGCCGGTGGGCGCCCGACTCGGCGGACACATCGTGCAGGGCCACGTCGACGGGGTCGGCGAGGTGCTCGAGGTGCGGCCCGGCGCGCAGTGGAGCGTGCTCCGGATCAGTCTGCCCGCCGATCTCGCCCCACTCGTCGTCGACAAGGGCTCCATCTCGGTCGACGGCACCTCGCTGACGGTGAGCGCCGTCACCGCCCCTGCAGACCCCTCTCCGTGGTTCGAGGTCTCGCTGATCCCCGAGACCCTCGCCGCGACGACCCTCGGCGTCCGCGCCGTGGGGGACCGCGTGAACCTGGAGACCGATATCCTCGCCCGCCACGTGGAACGCCTCCTCGCGTTCCGGGCTGCACCGGAAGGAGGCTCGCGATGAGCCTTTCCACGATCGACGAAGCCCTGGAAGCCCTGCGCGCCGGGCGACCCGTCCTCGTCGCCGACGATGAGAACCGCGAGAACGAGGGCGATGTCATCCTCTCGGCAGAGCTCGCGACGCCGGAGTGGGTGGCGTGGACCGTGCGCTGGTCGTCCGGTTTCATCTGCGCCCCGATGCCCGCCGACCTCGCCGACCACCTCAACCTGCCGCCGATGGTCGCCGCCAGCGAAGACGCCCGCTCGACCGCCTACACCGTGAGCGTCGACGCCGCGCAGGGGGTCACCACCGGCATCAGCGCCCATGACCGCGCCCACACGCTGAACGTGCTGTCGAACCCGGAGTCGACGTCGACCAGCATCATCCGCCCGGGCCACGTACTGCCTCTGCGGGCGGTCGACGGCGGCGTGCGCGAGCGCAGCGGCCACACCGAGGCCGCCGTCGAGCTCATGAAGCTGGCGGGGCTCCGCCCGGTCGGAGCGATCGCGGAGGTCGTCGCGGAGGACGGCAGCATGATGCGCCTGCCCGGACTCATCGAGCTCGGTGCGCGAGACGGCGTACCCGTGATCACGATCGAGCAGCTGATCGCCCACCTGAACGAGATCGACCCCGATGGCGCGACGCCCAGTGCGCACCGCGGACGCCGCGTGAGCCTGCGCGCCGACGCCACCGTCCCGACCACGCACGGCACGTTCCGCTTCCTCGCGTACAAGGACCGCATCACCGGCACCGACCACATCGCGGTCGTCTCCGGCGAGCCTGGCGACACCGCGCTGGTACGCGTGCACTCGGAGTGCCTGACCGGCGAGGCGTTCGGGTCGCTGAAGTGCGAGTGCGGCCCACAGCTCGACTCCGCACTCGACGCGATCGAGAAGGAGGGCGGGATCGTCATCTACATGCGCGGCCACGAGGGGCGAGGGATCGGCCTGATCAACAAGCTGCGCGCCTACAGCCTGCAGGAGGAGGGCCTCGACACGGTCGATGCCAATCTCGCTCTTGGCCTGCCCGCAGATGCGCGCGACTACGCCGCGGCGGCCGGCATCCTCTCGGACCTCGGCGTATCGAAGGTGCGTCTGCTGACGAACAACACCGACAAGGTCGCGCAATTGCGCGAACTCGGCCTCGACGTGATCGAGCAGGTGCCGCTGATCGTCGGGGTCGGCCCGAACAACCACCAGTACCTGGAGACCAAGCGTGACCGGATGGGTCACATCATCGGCGAAGCAGACCTCGCAGAGGCACTCGCCCACGGAAAGGACGACGAATGAGCGGCGCAGGAGCACCCGAGACGGGAAACATCGACGGGCGGGGTCTGAACGTCGTCATCATCGCCGGCACCTGGCACGAGACGATCTCGAACGGCCTGATCGCCGGGGCGGAGCGCGTGCTCGACGCCGCCGACGCCACGCACCGGCTCGTGCGCGTGCCCGGCTCCTTCGAGCTCGCGATCGCCGCGCAGGCCGCTTTCGCCGGGGGAGCCGACGCGGTCGTCGCGCTGGGCGTGATCATCCGCGGCGGAACCCCGCACTTCGAGTACGTCTCGGCGGCGACCACCGACGGCCTCACTCGGGTCGCACTGGATGCCGGCAAGCCCGTCGGCTTCGGCGTGCTGACTCTCGACGACGAGCAGCAGGGACTGGACCGCGCGGGGCTGGCGGGCTCCAAGGAGGACAAGGGCGCCGAGGCGGCCGATGCCGCCCTGCGCACCGCTCTCGTCACGAGGGAGCTCCGCGGCTGAGGTCAGCCTGCCCTTGCTAGCGCAGGAGGGCTCCACGCTCGTACGGTGAGGGCATGGAGACCCTGCGTCATATCGTCGTGTTCATCCACCTGATCGGCTTCGCCGTGCTGTTCGGCGCCTGGGCCGCTCAGGCTTTCGGCGGTAAGCGCCAGATCACGAAGATCATGGACTACGGTCTCGCGATCGCCGGTGTCGCAGGTCTCGCCCTCGCCGCGCCGTGGGGCATCGACTACGACCTCAACTACGTGAAGATCGGCGTCAAGCTGGTCGTGCTGGTCATCATCGGCGCGCTCCTCGGCATCGGTTCGGCGCGACAGAAGCGCGGAGACGCCGTGCCGCCGGCCGTGTTCTGGCTGATCGGCATCCTGGCACTCCTGAACGCGGGACTCGCCGTCATCTGGCGCTGACCGCACACGTCGACATGACGCCCGGAGCGCTCAACGCTTCCGGGGAGGCGCTGTGCTCCCTCTCACGATGAGCTCCGTTCCCACCAGCGGCGTCTGCGGTCGGTCGAGACCGGCCGACCCGGCACCCTCGAGTTCCGCGAGCAGAGCGTCCACCGCGAGTGCGCCCACGCGCTCGGGGTGCTGCTGCACGGTGGTCAGCGGCGGCCAGAGCTGAGCAGCATCGGGCGTTCGCCGTGGCGGAGGTCGACCGCGACGAGCGCGTCCGTCAGCCCCTCGGGGGCGGCATCGAGGCGTCCACCCAGCCCGCACACGCCGAGGACGAGAGCACGTTCGACCGCGGCTCCTGCGGGAACCCGGTCGTCACGCGAACGCATCGGCGCGCGGTACACGGGAACATCGCTCACGGCAGCGTCACCAGCGTGACCTTCACCGCGGCACCGTCGATCTCGGCCCACATCATCGTGCGGGCGGGCTGTCGTCGACGGTCGGTCGGCGACCCGGGATTCAGCAGCCGCATGCCCGCCGGCGACACGGTGTCCCACGGAATGTGGGAGTGCCCGAAGACCAGCAGGTCGACGTCGGGAAAGGCCTCGTCCATGCGACTCTCGCGCTGCCGCGACGGCCCCGTCTCGTGCACGACGGCGACGGCGACGGCTTCGACGGCGAAGCGGGCGATCTCGGGGAGCCGCGCGCGCAGCTCATCGCCATCGTTGTTGCCGAACACGCCCTGCAGCATGCGTGCCTTGGACGCGAGCAGGTCCAGCGTCGCCTCGTCCACCCAGTCGCCCGCATGCACGACGATGTCCGCCTCGTCGACCGCCCGCAGGACGGCTTCCGGCAGCCGCTTCGCCCTCTTCGGGACATGCGTGTCAGCGAGCAGCAGCATCCTCGTCGCCATGGTGTCCTCCCCGCGTTCCGCCTCCCCGACTCTACGCACCGCACGCGCTCTCCGGGATGACACGCGACATGCGCGTACAGCAAACACTCAGGAAGGCGTAAACTCGCCCGAGTCCCTTGGTATACCGGGGACTCGATCGGAGGAACACACATGAGCACTGCCACTGCGCCGGCGAATCCCCGCTCGCGCGTCATCACCGCGAGCCTGGTCGGCACCACGATCGAGTTCTACGATTTCTACGCGTATGCGACGGCGGCCGTGCTCGTGTTCCCGGTGCTGTTCTTCCCCACCGGCGACGACACGACATCGCTCCTCTCCTCGTTCGCCGTCTTCGGCGCCGCGATGGTCGCCCGACCGATCGGCGCTGTGGTGTTCGGCCACTTCGGCGACAAGTTCGGACGCAAGGCCACTCTCGTGGCATCTCTGCTGACGATGGGCATCGCGACCTTCGTGATCGGTCTGCTGCCGACCTACCAGGACATCGGCTGGTGGGCGGCACTGCTGCTGCTGATCCTCCGCCTCGCGCAGGGCTTCGCGCTCGGCGGCGAGTGGTCTGGGGCGGCCCTGGTCGCGACCGAGAACGCCCCGAAGGGCAAGCGCGCCTGGTACGGCACCTTCCCGCAGTTGGGAGCCCCGCTCGGGTTCATCATCGCGAACTTCCTCTTCCTCGCGATCAACTGGCTGCTGCCGCACGCCGACAACCCGGCACTGAAGTCCGAGGCGTTCCTCGCCTGGGGCTGGCGCATCCCGTTCCTGTTCTCCGCCGTGATGGTCATCATCGGCCTGTGGGTGCGGCTCAAGCTCGTCGAGTCCGACACCTTCAAGAAGGCCGAGACGAAGGGCGTGATCCGCAAGCTCCCGCTCGCGACCGTGTTCCGCCACCACTGGAAGCAGCTCATCCTCGGCACGTTCATCATGCTGGCGACGTACGTGCTGTTCTACCTGATGACGAACTTCACCCTCGCCTACGGCACCAAGCCCGCGTCGCTGGAGACGGCTTCGGCTGCGGCGAAGGCGGCGGCCGAGGCGACCGGCGCCTCGTTCGATCCCACCAAGTTCGCAGCGCAGTTCTATCCGGGACTCGGCTTCGGCTACACCGACTTCGTGCTGATGCAGATCATCGGCGTGGTGTTCTTCGGCGTCTTCACCCTGCTCTCGGGTCCCATCGCCGATGCGGTTGGCCGGCGCAAGCTGCTGCTGTGGGTCACGGGAACCATCATCGTGTTCGGTCTCACCTTCAACGCGTTCCTGCTCCCGGCGATCGACCCCAAGTTCACGGGTGCGCTCACGCAGGCGTTCCTGGTGTTCGGCTTCATGCTGATGGGCGCCACGTTCGGGCCCATGGGAGCCCTGTTGCCCGAGCTGTTCCCGACGAACGTCCGGTACACGGGGTCGGCCATCGCCTACAACGTCTCCTCCATCCTCGGCGCGGCGGTGGCCCCGCTCATCGCTCTGAAGCTGTGGGAGGTGGCCGGCGGGGCGCCATGGCTGGTCGGTCTGTACCTGTCGGCGATGGGTGTGCTGACCTTCATCGCGCTGATCCTCTCGCCGGAGACGAAGGACCACGACTACGACGACGACCTCGGCGTGGCCGCAGCCGTCGAGCTCTAGTCCACCCGAGGGCGGGGATCAGAGGACGATGACGTCGCAGTAGCGTGCGGCCGATTTCGCGAGTCGACGGTCGAGCGTCAGCAGAGGCACGCCGAGCGCCTCCGCCAGTGCGACGTACCCGGCGTCGTAGGCGGAGATCTCGTCGCGCAGCATCCAGACCCTCGGGATCAGACGACGCAGAGGATGGCGGGTGATCTCCAACTCGCTGAAGGCATCCAGCGCCTCGCGCGCGATGTGCGCTGGGAGACGATGGTGGATTGCCTGCCGCCGCAGGACGGAGAGCACCTCGATGTCGAGACCGGCATGCGCATGGAAAATATCGCCGCCCAGCCACTCCTCAGTACCGATCACCGCCTCGATCGCAGCCGAGGCGTCGAGCACCGGTCCGGCGCTCACCGATCGTGCTCAGCATCCCGGTCGGCGCGCGCCGCGTCCCGCGCCTCGAGGACCTGGTCTCGGGTGAGGGCACTGCCGCACGCGGCAGCCCTTGCTCGGGCCGCCGCGACGATCTCCGCGTTCGTCCTGTACTGCACGAGGCTCGTGAGCTGAGCGGCGACATAGTCGGAGAGGGACATGCGCTCTGCGGCGGCTCGCTCCTTGAGCCGTGCGTGAACGTCGTCCGGAAGGTTTCTCACCTGCAGCATCCGACCCATTTTTCCAGCGTCGCATGTTCAGCACATGCGGTAAAGAGCAATCTGTGGATAACTTCAGCCGGCGAGGAATCCCTCGATCGCGGCGATCGTCGTCGCGTTGTCGACATGCCGCACGGCGCGGATCCCGACCGCTTCGGCTCCGTGGACCGACACCTGGTGGTCGTCGATGAACAGCACGTCTCCCGGCTTCGCCCCCATGCGCTGGAGCGCACGCAGGTAGGCCTCACGTTCCGGCTTGTTGACGCCCTGCTCGTGGCTGTAGCAGATCGGATCGAAGATCTCGGAGAACCCGAAGCGGCGTTCCTCCTCCTCTCGCGCGCCATCGGCCGAGTTGGAGAGGATCGCGGTTCCCGCGCGCGACGAGAGGGTTCGCGCGTACTCGATCAGTTCCCCGTTGGCGGTGCCGCAGTACGCGTCCCAGAAGTCGGCGCGCATGGCGCTGCGTTGCGCGGCATCGAGGTCGAGCGCTGTGCTCACCGCGTCCCAGAAATCCGACTCCGTCCCCGTGGTGACGTCGATCGCGGGAAGATGGGCGGCCGCGATGCGCGCATCGAAGACACCGCGGTCGAGACCGCTCGCCACCTGCCAGCGATCCCACCACTCCTGCTGCCATGCGTCGTCGTCGACGACCTCGAGAACTCCACCGATGTCGAACAGGACCCACTTCTTCGAAGTCATCGCCCCAGACTGTCACGTCAACATGTATTGACTTCCCGGCCCGCGTCAACAAATATTGACGCAGGAGGTTCATCATGACACTGCCGACGGCAATCGCCCAGGACGACGGGAGCGAGCCGCTGGCCGCCCTGCACCGCCTCGCCGAGGTGCGGAAGGAGGTCGCCCGCGCCGAGGAGGCGAACGTGCGTCGCGCACGCAACCTCGGCTACTCGTGGCAGGCCATCGCCAGCGCTCTCGGTGTGAGCAAACAGGCGGCCCACCGCCGTTTCGGCCGCTCCTGAAGCTCTTACAGCCACTCCATAGGATCCGACCGCGAACGAAGTACGGTCGAAGTACCATCTCCAGATAGAGGTCCCGCATGTCCGGTTCGGCGACAGCACGCCGTCGCGGACGTGGCGCACAGCCCGAAGGCCCCCGCGCGACGTTCCGCCAGCTCCTCCCCTTCCTCTTCGAGCACAAGCGCACCCTCATCGTGGTCGCCGTGCTCAGCGTCATCGGCGCAGCGACGTCGCTCGTGCAGCCGCTCCTCGTGGGTCAGGTCATCGAAGCCGTGCAGTCCGATACGGGGATCGGGATCCTCGTCTGGCTCCTGGTCGGCTTCGTGATCGTGTCGTCGATCATCTCCGGCTTCCAGCACTACCTGCTCCAGCGCACCGGCACCGCCGTGGTGTATTCGAGCCGTCGCAAGCTGATCGCCCGCATCCTGCACCTGCCGACCTCCGAGTTCGACGCCCGCCGCACCGGTGACCTCGTCTCACGCGTCGGCACGGACACGACGCTGCTCTACGCCGTGCTCACCCAGGGCCTCGCCGATGCCGTCGGCAGCGCAGTGCTCTTCGCCGGAGCACTGATCGCGATGCTCGTGATCGACCCGATCCTGCTGCTGCTCATCGTCGTGGTGATCGGCATCTCGGTCGCGGTCGTCGTGCTGCTGAGCGGACGTATCCGCACCGCATCGACCGCCCAGCAGGAGAAGGTGGGTGAGCTCGCCTCCGGCGTGGAGCGTGCCGTCGGCTCGATCCGCACCATCCGCGCCTCCGGGGCGACCGAACGCGAGACCACGGCCGTCACCGCCCTCGCATCAGACGCCTACGGGATCGGCGTGCGCATCGCCAAGATCTCCTCCATGGTCGTGCCCGTCTCCGGCATCGCCCTGCAGCTCTCGCTGCTGGTGGTCCTCGGCGTCGGCGGCTTCCGTGTGGCGGCCGGAGCGATCACGATCGCCTCCTTGATCTCGTTCATCATGTTCCTGTTCCTGCTCGTGATGCCCTTGGCCACCACGTTCGGCGCCATCACCTCGGTGAACCAGGCCCTCGGTGCGCTCGGTCGCATCCAGGAAGTGCTCGATCTGCCGACCGAGTCGCAGGACGACGAGAAAATCGCCGCGTCGCTGCCTCGCGAGACGCCGACCCCCGACGCACCGGCCATCGAGTTCCGCGACGTGCGCTTCCACTACCCCGCGAACGTCGTCGCTGCCCGTGCGGCCGCAGCCAAGGAGGCCCGGACCCTGCTCGCGGATGCACACCTGGAGTCCGCAGAGGAAGCGACGGCCACCGTGCAGGACCACGAGGTGCTCCGTGGCGTGTCCTTCGCCGTGCCCCACGGCTCCCGCGTCGCACTCGTCGGCCCCAGCGGCGCCGGCAAGAGCACGATCCTGTCGCTCATCGAGCGCTTCTACGACCCGACGGGCGGCTCGATCCGCCTGCACGGCCACGACGCGCGCACGTATCCGCGCGACGAGCTGCGCGCCCACTTCGGCTACGTCGAGCAGGACGCGCCGACGCTGGCCGGCACTCTCGCCGAGAACCTGCGGCTCGCCTCTCCCGAGGCGACCGATGCCGACTGCGAGCGCGTGCTGCGCGCCGTGAATCTCGGCGACGTGCTCGAGCGCAGCCCCCTCGGGATCGAGGCGCCCGTCGGCGAGGACGGCGTGATGCTCTCCGGCGGTGAGCGTCAGCGACTCGCGATCGCCCGCGCGCTGCTGACCGACGCCCCGATCCTGCTGCTCGACGAATCGACGTCGTCGCTCGACGGTGTGAACGAGCAGCGCATGCGCGAGGCCATCGATGCGGTCTCCACCGACCGCACGCTCGTGGTCATCGCCCACCGCCTGTCGACGGTCGTCGACAGCGACCTGATCGTGGTCCTGCAGGACGGCGTCGTGGTCGGCCAGGGCACGCACGCCGAGCTCGTGGAGTCGACACCGCTGTACCGCGATCTCGCCCGGCACCAGCTGCTGACCTGATCCCCACCCCACCCCCGCCCCACCCTCGCCCCCTCGCCCCACCCCGCCCCCGCGGCGTCGAGACCCATCGTGCTCGTCGAGACCCATCCTCCCCCACGCTTGGGAGCGTGGGTCTCGACGACGAGCGTGGGTCTCGACCAGCGCCCGAACAACACGAAGGCGGGACGTCGGAGACCACTCAGCCATGGGTTCGTCTCTGATGTCCCGCCTTCGCGGGTTTGCAGGGCACGAGGCCCTGAGGGTGCCGGCTCCCCCGAACCGGCACCGGTCTGGGGAGCTACGCCTTGTCGAGGCGGTAGCGCAGCGAGGCCAGCTCGGCGCGCAGCGCCGCCGGAACCTTGTCGCCGAAGGTGTCGTAGAACTCCTCGGTCAGATCGGCCTCGGTCTTCCACGCCTCGGCGTCGACGGAGAACAGCTCGTCGAGGTCGGCGGCGGGGATGTCGAGTCCGTCGAGATTGAGGTCTTCCACGCGCGGCAGGCGTCCGATCGGGCTGTCGACCGCGGGCACGTCACCGGCGATGCGGCGGATGATCCAGTCGACGACGCGCGAGTTGTCGCCGAAGCCCGGCCACAGGAACCGGCCATCGTCGCCGCGGCGGAACCAGTTGACCTGGAAGATGCGCGGTGCGCGGTCGAAGCGCAGACCGCGGCCCACCTTGAGCCAGTGGCCGAAGTAGTCCGCCATGTTGTAGCCGCAGAACGGCAGCATCGCGAAGGGGTCGCGGCGGAGCTCCCCGACCGTGCCTTCAGCGGCAGCTGTGCGCTCGGACGAGATGTTCGAGCCGAGGAACACGCCGTGCGTCCAGTCGGTTGCCTCGACGACGAGGGGCACGTTGCTCGCGCGGCGTCCGCCGAACAGGATGACGTCGAGCGGGACGGCCTCCTCCCAGTCCTCGGAGATCTGCGGGCACTGGGCCGCCGACACCGTGAAACGGGAGTTGGGGTGCGCGGCAGGGCGTCCCGACTCGGGGGTCCAGTCGTTGCCCTCCCAGTCGATCAGGTTCGCCGGCGCCTCGTCGGTCAGGCCCTCCCACCACACGTCGCCGTCGGGGCGGAGCGCGACGTTGGTGAAGATGGTGTTGCCCCAGAGCGTCTCGACCGCGGTGACGTTGGTCGATTCGCCGGTGCCAGGTGCGACGCCGAAGAAGCCCGCCTCGGGGTTGATGGCCCACATGCGACCGTCTTCACCAGGACGGATCCAGGCGATGTCGTCGCCGAGGGTCTCGACGCGCCAGCCCGGGATGGTCGGACGCAGCATGGCGAGGTTCGTCTTGCCGCATGCCGAAGGGAAGGCCGCAGCCACGTGGTAGGCCTTGCCCTGCGGGTCGATCACGCGGATGAGCAGCATGTGCTCGGCGAGCCAGCCCTCGTCGCGGGCGATCACCGAGGCGATGCGCAGCGCGAAGCACTTCTTGGCGAGGATCGCGTTGCCGCCGTAGCCCGAGCCGTACGAGTAGACCTCGAGCGTCTCCGGGAAGTGCACGATGTACTTGTCGTCGTTGCAGGGCCACTCCACGTCCTGCGCACCCGGCGCGAGCGGGGCACCGACCGTGTGCACGGTCTTGACCCACGGCGCACCCTCGGCGATCTGACGCGTGACGGCATCGCCGACGCGGGTCATGATGCCGATCGAGGCGACCGCGTAGGCGCTGTCGGTGATCTGCACGCCGATGTGCGAGAGCGGGCCGCCGACGCGTCCCATCGAGAACGGGACGACGTACATGGTGCGCCCACGCATCGATCCCTCGAAGATCTCATCCATCTTGGCGTGCATCTCGGCCGGAGCCGCCCAGTTGTTCGTGGGGCCAGCGTCCTCCTCGCGCTCGGAGGCGATGAACGTCCGCCCCTCGGTGCGAGCGACGTCGCTGGGGTGCGAGCGCGCGAGGTACGAGCCGGGTCGCCACTCGGGGTTGAGCTTGATCAGCTTGCCCTCGTCGACCAGTCCGCGCAGCAGCCAGTCGTTCTCGGCCCGCGAGCCGTCGACCCAGTGCACGGAGTCGGGCTGGGTGAGCGCCCGGATCTCCTCGACCCAGGCGGCCAGCTCGGCCATGGCAGGAGTGTCATACGTCGGAGCCGCCCCGAACGTGCGCGTCGGGGAGACGGGAGACGTGCGAGGGGTGAGGACTTCGGCCATGGCCATGACTGCTCCTTAGAAGTGTGGGGCGTTGCACCTATCTTCTTCCGGTTCGAACGCGACTTTCGGCCATTTCAAGCGATAAGAACTGGAATTCTTTCGCTAGACTCAAGGAATGGCGTCCTCCGGCATCCACCTCACGACCCTCGGCCACCGCATCCGTCACCACCGACTGGAGAACGGCTACACGCTCGATGAGCTCGGCGCGCTGGTCGGCGTCGCCGGCTCGCAGCTGAGCCTGATCGAGAACGGCAAGCGCGAGCCCAAGCTCTCCCTCCTTCAGGCGATCGCGCAAGCGACCAAGACCGAGGTGACCGATCTCATCTCCGGTGAGCCGCCGAACCGGCGTGCCGCGCTCGAGATCGCCCTGGAGCGCGCGCAGGAGAGCCCGGTGTTCCGGCAGCTCGGCGTCGCCCCCGTGCGCGTCACCAAGGGGATGAGCGACGAGACGATCGAATCCGTTCTCGGCCTGCACCGGGAGTTGGAGAGGCGGGAGCGCGAGGCCATCGCGACCCCGGAGGAAGCACGCCGCGCCAACACCGAGCTGCGGCTGCGGATGCGCGCCCAGAACAACTACCTCCCCGAGATCGAGAAGCTCGCCGAGAAGCACCTCAAGGCTGCGGGACACGTGCAGGGTGCACTCACCCACCGCACCGTGAGCATCATGGCCGAGAAGCTCGGGTTCGAACTGATCTATGTCAACGACCTCCCGCACTCGACACGGTCGGTCACCGACCTCGAGAACGGGCGGATCTACCTGCCGCCGGCCTCGATCCCCGGCGGTCACGGCCTGCGCTCGATGGCGTTGCAGGCGATGGCGCATCGACTTCTCGGACACACCCCGCCGACCGACTACGCCGACTTCCTGCAGCAGCGCCTGGAGATCAACTACTTCGCCGCATGCTGCCTGATGCCGGAGACGGCTTCCGTCGCGTTCCTGCAACAGGCGAAGAAGGACCGCAACCTCGCCGTCGAGGACTTCCGCGACGGCTTCGGCGTCACGCACGAGGCGGCGGGCATGCGCATGACGAACCTGTTGACACAGCACCTCGGCATGGCGCTGCACTTCCTGCGCGTCGACTCCACCGGGGCGATCACCCGTGTGTACGAGAACGACGACCTGCCGCTGCCGATGGATGTGACCGGTGCCGTGGAGGGACAGCGGGTGTGTCGCAAGTTCCAGGCCCGCGCCGCGTTCACGCAGCAGAACCGCACGGTGGAGCACCACCAGTACACCGACACCCCGTCCGGCACCTTCTGGTGCTCGACGCAGACCGGGTCGTCGACCGACGGCGAGTTCTCGGTGACGGTCGGGGTGCCCTTCGACGACGCACGGTGGTGGCGTGGACGCGAGACGAACGACCGCGCGGTATCGACGTGCCCCGACGAGTCGTGCTGCCGTCGCCCCTCGGCCGAGCTGAGCGATCGGTGGAGCGGACGGGCCTGGCCGAGCGCGCGCGTGCACACGCACATGTTCTCCCCTCTCCCCCGCGGCGCGTTCCCGGGCGTCGACGACAACGAGGTCTACAGCTTCCTCGCCCGCCACGCCAGCGAGTAGGCGCCACGCCAGCGAGTAGGGGCGGGTCGGGCTCGGGCAGGCGTCTCAGTCGTCGGCGAAGCGGGCGAACCGCGCGAGGGCTGCGGCCACGACCTCGGGATCCTCTGGCGCCTCGAAGAGCTCTGGCGGTGCACTCCTGGTCGCGCTCGCATGCGACCAGGAGCCGATGACGCGGCCCTGTTCGACGATCGTCGGACGCACCATGCCGTTCTTCCCCGGCCCGATCGCCGCCAGATACGCCGGGTCGCATACGGCCGTGCGATCGGCGTAGGAGATGTAGTACTCGTCGAACGCGCCGAGCGCATGGACCGATGCGGCGCCGCTCGCCCGACGCGGAGGCCGGCACGCGACGAAGAGCCCTTCGTCGACCTCTTCGACGCTGGAGGCCGCCCGCTCTGCCGCCTCACGCGACTGACCCAGAGTGAGGCCCGACCACCACGCGAAGTCGGCGACCCCGGCAGGACCATGGCCGTCGACGTAGCGGACGAACAGCTCGGCGAGCGGATCGTCGGGTGCTGCGTGCTCGCGGATGTGCTCCTCCACGAGGACGAAGCGCTGTTCGCGGGCGACACCGGCGCGGGCCACGACCGGTCCCTGGCAGATCAGCCCGGCGATCGTGAGGGTGAACAGCAGGTGGATGCCGCGCTGACCGGAGGGGTCGATGCCGATCCCCTCCAGCACCTCGAACACCTCCGCACGCGTGCACCCGCCATCGCGCAGGCGCGGCGTCAGGGCGCGAACGGCAGCGGCGACCATGTCGTCGTCGATGCCGAGGTCACGGTGACGGGTGGCTGCCTGCTGCCGCTGCCGCCCAGCGGTGACCTGGAGCATCCAACCGAGGTCTCGCGCCGGGACGGTGTGCAGGGTGCCGCGCATCGTCCACGCGCGCACGATGTCGCCGCGGTCGAAGGCCCGGTCGACGTCGCGCAGTGTCGGCTCACCGCGGGTACGCACGGCGAGCGCCCACCGACCGGCCGTGAAGTCCTGACTCTGCACGGCGAGCATGTGCTGCGCCGCATCCGTCACGGTGCGCGCCGGAGCGGTCAGGCGATGCGAACGGAGGCGTTGTGAACGGAGACGATCGGTGCGCTGAGCCGCGGTTTTCATGACCTCATCATGCCGGGTACTCCGGACGATACGACGAAACCCGGCGAACGGCGAGACTCAGCCCTGCAGGGTCACCTCGCGGCGCTCCGGCAGCACGATCGGGTGCGAGCCCGCCATGACCTCGAGCACACGGATGACCTGGCAGGAGTATCCGAACTCGTTGTCGTACCAGACGTACAGGATGAGGGTGTCCTCGTCGGCGATGGTGGCGAGGCCGTCGACGATGCCGGCACGGTGCGAGCCGACGAAATCGGTGGAGACGACGTCGGGGCTCTCCACGTAGTCGATCTGCTGACGGAGCTTGGAGTGCAGCGAGACGCGGCGCAGGTAGTCGTTGACCTCGTCCTTGGTCGCGGGACGCTCGATGGTCAGGTGCAGCACCGCGAGCGACACGTCGGGCGTCGGGACGCGGATCGAGCTGCCGGTGAGCTTGCCCTCGAGCTGCGGGAGCGCCTTGGCCACGGCCTTGGCCGCCCCCGTCTCGGTGATGACCATGTTGAGCACGGCCGAACGTCCGCGTCGGTCGCCCTTGTGGAAGTTGTCGATCAGGTTCTGGTCGTTCGTGAACGAGTGCACGGTCTCCACGTGCCCCTTGACGACGCCGTACGCCTCATCGATCGCCGCGAGCACCGGAGTGATGGCGTTGGTCGTGCAGGACGCGGCCGAGATGATGCGGTCGGAGTCGGCGATGGTGTCGTCGTTGATGCCGTGGACGATGTTCTTGAGCGGGCTCTTGCCGGGGGCCGTGAGCAGCACGCGGGCGACGCCCTTCGACTGCAGGTGCTGGGAGAGCCCCGCCTCGTCGCGCCAGCGTCCGGTGTTGTCCACGACGATCGCGTCGTGGATGCCGTGCGCGTTGTAGTCGATGGTCGCCGGGTCGTCGGAGTAGATCACCTGGATGCGGGTGCCGTTCGCGATGATCTGCTCGGCATCTTCGTCGACCGTGACCGAACCGGCGAAGCGGCCGTGCACGGAGTCGCGCAGCAGCAGCGACGCGCGCTTGACGAGATCGTTCTCGGCACCGCGGCGGACGACGATGGCACGCAGACGCAGCCCGCTCCCGCCTCCCGTGTGGGCGATGAGGATACGAGCGAGGAGGCGGCCGATCCGCCCGAACCCGTAGAGCACGACGTCGGTGGCCTCAGCGGCGACAGCTCCCATGGCCGGAGCGAGCACATCTGCGAGATAGGCCTCCAACGGCTGACCGCTCTCCGCGTGGCCGGCGACCAGGCGGGCGACGTCGAGGGAGGATGCCCCGGGCGCGAGAGCATGGATCGCTTCCAGCACCGCAAGGCTGTCCTCGATCGGCAGACGCTCGTGACCGAGCTGGGCGACACGCTCGTGCACCTCGACCAGCCCCGTCGCCGACAGGCCGAGCAGACGATGCCCGTGGAGCGACGTGACGACCTCGTGCTCCCGTCGGAGTGCCCCGATGAGCGGGATCATCCGCTCCGCCAGCTCTTCGCTCTCTGTCCAGTCGTCGCGGTGTGCCGCGGAATCGTTCATCTGCGTCCTTGCATGTGTGAGCGCGCGCCGAGGTCGCCGGCGCGCGAGTTGCCGGGTGGATCGGGGGATGCATCCAGCGTACAAGTCGCAGGAACACGTGCCGAATCCGACGGCTGCGGACCGGGGTCGAGCAGGCCCGGCTTCTCGCGGGAATCCCCCGGTCACCCGTCGCGTTCTCCCCCTCGGACGCTCCACGAAAGGCTCGCGATGACCCCCAGCCCCCGCCGCTCGGCATGGCCGCCCCTGCTGCTCGCGATCGCCCTCGAGGTGAGTGCGACCCTCTCCCTCCGCGCCGCCGAGGGGTTCACGCATCCGTTCTGGCTCGTCGTCGTGGTGCTCGGCTACACGGGGTCGCTCTGGCTGCTGTCGGTCGTGCTCGACCGCGGCATGGCCGTCGGCGTCGCATACGGCATCTGGTCGGCGATCGGCGTCGTGCTCACCGCCGCGCTCGGCACGGTGCTGTTCGGCGAGCTGCTGGGACCGGTGCAGATCGTCGGCGTCGGCGTGATCGTGGTCGGCGTGCTGCTCGTCGAACTCGGATCCCATACGCGCGATACGACGGAGGCGACGTCGTGACCTGGGTGTTCCTCGCCCTCGCGATCGCGAGCGAGGTCACGGCGACGCTGAGCCTGCGCGCATCCGAGGGCCTGCGCCGTCGCCGCTGGATCCCCGTGATCGTCGTCGGCTATCTCGCCGCCTTCACCCTGCTCGGCACGATCCTCGCGATGGGGATGCCGGTGGGTGTCGCCTACGGGATCTGGGCCGCCGCCGGTGTCGCGCTGACCGCGGTGCTCGGGCGGGTGATCTTCAAGGATCACTTCTCGGCCATGATGGCGATCGGCGTCGCGCTGATCGCGGTCGGAGTCGCGATGATCGAGTTCGGCGGCGGCCACTGACGACAACGCGCCATGAGCTTCTCCTCGGCAGCAGTTTTGCGTCTACACTGGTAGAATAATGACACAGTCACTCCACGGCGACGATGCCGACCTGATCATCCGCGGCGGCCGCATCCGCACCCTCGACCCTTCCGACACGATCACGGAGTCGCTCGCCGTCCGCGACGGGGTGATCGTCGCTCTGGGTGCGGAGGCGGAGGCTCTGGATTCGCGCGCGGTGATCGAGCTGGACGGGCGCACCGCGATCCCCGGCATCAACGACGCCCACCTGCACGCCGCATGGCTGGGGGCACGGTGGCCGCATCTCTTCTTCTCCGACACACCGCCGGAGGAGCAGCCGTCCGGACGGCTCGTGTCGACGTCGGGGGAACGCCGGTCGGCGCTGCGACGCGCATGGGCACTGCTCGCCGAGCTCGGCATCACGAGCTACACCGAGCCGGGGATCGGCCCCGGCGAGGACGACGGCGAGACCGGATGCTTCGGCTCCGACATGCTCGACACCTACCTCGAGCTGCATCGCGAGCGCGCCCAGACCTCCCGCGTGACCCTGCTGAGACTGTTCGGCACGATCGACGGCGAGAGCACGCTCGACGACTTCGAGCGCGGGGTGCGCATCCCCGCACCGCCCTCCGACCCTCGATGGCTCGCGATCCCCGGCGTGAAGATCTTCGCGGACGGCATCCCCCCGATGGCGACCGCCTGGGTCGATGAACCCTACGCCGACGGCACCACCGGCGGACTGCTCACCCGTGGCGAGCCCGACGCCCGCACCGCCTTCCGACGCATGCTCGAACTGGCCTCTGCCCGCGGGCTGCAGATCGCGGTGCACGCGACGGGAGACCGTTCGATCGCCGAGTTCCTGTCCGTGCTGGAGGGCCTGCACGCACAGCACCCCACGCCGTCGGGTCCGCACTATGTCGTGCACGGAGATCTCGCCACGACCGAGCAGATCGCCAGGATGGGGCGCATCGGCGCGGGGTTCGCGGTGCAGCCGCTGATCGCGGCGCACACGCACTCCTGGGCGGCGATGCAACTGGGAGAAGCCAGACTCGCCTCCGCATGGCCGCTCGCCGAGATGCTGACCTCGGACGCGCTGACCACGATCACGAGCGACTCCCCCGTCGCGAGCCCGGACTGGCGGCTGGGTCTCGACGCGTCCCTCGCGCTGCTCACCGCCACGGGCGCCACGGACGACGCGGGCACCAGGAACCGGCTGCTGCGCTCCGTCACCGTCGACCCTGCTCGACAGGATGGCGCCTCGACATGGAAGGGCTCGCTGGCCATCGGCATGGTCGCCGACGTCACCGTCCTCGATGAGGACCCCCTGACGCCCGGCCGCGACCTCGCGACGATCGGCGTCGCCCGCACGATCGTGGACGGGCGCACGGTCTTCTCGCGCGGCTGATCTCGAAAGCGATGCACGAAAACGGCGGGCGGCATGTTCACGCATGCCGCCCGCCTCTGATCCCCCTCGGACCAGTCGTGTGCCCCGGCGCCGGTCACCCGGCGCCGGGACGAGTCTCACACCGCAGTCGCCACGAGCACCCGCGGGCTGCCGGGCAGCGCGACCTTGTCGCGCACCGACCAGCCGGCGTCGGCGAGCCATCCGCGCACCTCGGTCTCGGGATAGACGACGGTGCCGTCGATCACGAGGTACTCGCCCGCGTGCAGGGCGTCGAGCCCGCGCTGCTCCACATCCTCGTCCAGGAAGAAGTCGAGCACGGTCAGGGTCGCGCCGTCGACGGCAGCCGCCCGCAGGTTGCGGAAGATCTGCGCATTCTCCTCGGCGGAGAAGCGGTGGATCACGTGGTTCGCGAAGACCGCGTCGTACTCTCCCTCGGGAGCGGTGGTCGCCGTGTCGCCGACCTCGACCGTGGCACGCTCCTGCACTCCCGCAGCTGCGACCGCGTCGGCGATGCCGTCTTCGAAGCCGGGAGCGTAGAGGAACGTGGTGTGCAGCTCGGGGTTGTCCGCCATGACGGACAGCGCGAACTCGGCGGACAGGCCGCCGAAGTCGAGCACCCTGGTCGCACCGTCGAGGTCGACGTGACGGCCGAACTCCTGCGCGTGCAGACGGTTGTACGTCATGACGCCGGCCATGAAGGTCGCCCAGCGGGCGTCGTCCATCTGCAGGTCGCCCGGCTCGGTCGTGTCGACCGTATGCGCGAACTGCAGCCAGTGCGGGTAGCTGATCTCGTCGAGGAACGTGAGGAAGGGAGCGAGGTCGATCGCCGCCTCGTCGCCGACCAGGTACGCGGCGGCATCCTCGGCGAGCGCGTAGCGTCCGCCGGTCCTGGTGAGCAGGCCCTTGGCGGTCATCGCATCGGCGAGCAGCGTCGCGATGCGCTCGCTGACCGCGCACCGCTCGGCGATCGCGGCCGCCGTGTCCGCCCCGTCGGCGATCGCGGCGAACAGGCCGATCCTGCTGGCCTGGAAGAGCTGCTTGGAGGCCATGTAGCCGGTGGCGATGTCGAGGATCCGCGCCGCGTCGGCGGTGGGGGTTTCGGTCATGAGCGAGCCTTTCGAATTATCTACGAATGTTGGAAATAAAGATCATGGTTGAAGCCGGATGTCGAGGGGGCTTCAATCCGCGAGGAACTCCCGCACCGCGGTCCGGAACCCCGGTGCGTGCAGGGCCGCGAGATGGTCGCCGGGAACGCGCCGTGTCCGTGCATCGGGTAGCAGCGCCGCGAGGTCGTCGATCCCCGCCGCCATCCCGTCGTCGACTCCACCGATCAGGAGGACCGGAACGCCCGGCCCGCCGCGATCGGCGACGAAGGGCTCCGCCGCCAGACCCTCGATCAGATCGAGCAGGTCGGCAGGACGGTTGCCCGGCATCGACACCATGCCGAGGATCATGCCAGTGAGCGGATCCCTCGGCGCGCTGCCGTCCGCGAGGGAGGCTCGCGCGGCCGGGAGGTCGACGAAGGAGAAGGGCTCCCCCGCGCTGAGCCCGCCGAGCACGAGCCGCCGAACGGCGATGTCGTGACGGGACGCGAGGTCCCATGACAGCCGCGCCCCGAGCGAGTAGCCGACGAGGTCGACCTCCTGCTCACCGACGGCCGCACGGATCGATGTGGCGATGGTGTCGGTCACGGCCGATGTCGTCGCGGTCCCGAGCGCGATGCTGTCGCCGTGAGCCGGAAGGTCGATCACCACACGCGGTCGATCGCCGAGAACGGCGTCCCACTCGCTTTCGGGCCAGTCCAGACGCCCCCTCGAGGCCAGGCCGTGCAGGAACACGACAGGACGCCCCGCTCCCGGATGGTGCGAGACGGACAGTGGTGCGGTCATGAGGCGCCTTCCTCTCGAATGCGGCGCCTCGCGGTCAGCGGAGTCGCGCCAGGAACTTCCGGATGTAGTCCTCGTAGTCGGCGATGCGCTCGCCCTCGGGATACATGAGGTTGATCACCGTCGCTCCGACGGCGACCGAGATGAACTCGTTCGCGAGGGCCGCATAGTCCTGATCCCGGATGGATCCGGCATCGCGCGCCGCCTCCATCCGCTCGACGAGCATCGCGTGCCACCGCGCGAGATGCGTGCGGTAGAGCACCGTGAGCTGATCGTTCGACATCGCGTACTCCCAGAGGGCGAGGAGCACACGCCCACTCGCGATCTCCCCGACACTGCTCGGCAGCGTACCCTCGAGCACCTGCTGCAGCATCCGCTCGGGCGTCGCGCCCTCGGAGATCGACTCCTGGAGCCAGGTGTCGTGCTCGAGCAGCACGGTCTCGAAGGTGGCGGCGACGATGCTCTCCTTCCCGGGGAAATAGTGCTTCAGGGCACCGTTCGCGAATCCGGCCTCGGCGGCGATGCTGCGCATGGTCGCCGCCTCGAATCCGCCCTTCAGGATGATGCTCTTCGCCACCTCGACGATGTCCCGTCGACGCTGGTCGTGGTCGATGATCTTCGGCATGTCGTCCTTCCGGCCGATTCTGCTGCGTGGAGTGTTCCGGCCTGGAGCTACCGTACCGCCGCATCGCGCACCTCCCGCAGAGCGAGCCACTGCGCGCGACGTTCGCGCTGGGCGCGCGGGTCGGCGACAGGCGAGGCCAGCCGAAGGCGCTCGGAGTAAGGATGCTCGGGGGCACGGGTCACCTGCTCGCCCTCCCCGACCTCGACCAGCTCACCGCGGTACATCACCGCGACCCGATGGCAGACCCGTCGCACGACGCCCAGGTCGTGGGAGACGAAAAGGTAGGCCACACCGGTGTCGCGCTGCAGCTCGATGAACAGGTCGAGGATCGTCGCCTGCGTGGTGAGGTCGAGCGCACTCACCGGCTCGTCGCACACGATCAGGCGAGGGCCCCGCACCAGCGCGCGGGCGATCGCGACCCGCTGCCTCTGCCCGCCGGAGAACTCGCTCGGATACCGGTCCACCGACGTCGACGGCAGCCGCACGCGATCGAGCATCTCCCGTACCTTCGCCTCTGCGGCCTTGGCACCGATGCCGGTGGTGAGCAGCGGCTCAGCGAGGATGTCGCCGATCGTCATGGCGGGATTCAGCGAGCCGTAGGGGTCCTGGAAGACGACCTGCACGTCATCGGCGAGCGCTCGGCGATGACGGGTGCCGAGGTGGCTGATCTCGCGCCCGTCGAACCGGATGCTGCCGGCTGTGACGGGAGCGAGCCCGAGGATGGCCTTGCCGAGCGTCGACTTCCCCGACCCGGACTCTCCGACCAGACCGAGGCACTCCCCGGGTGCGATGTCGAGCGAGACGCCGTGCAGTGCCCGGTAGGCCTGCCGTCCGCGACCGTATTCCACGACCAGGTCGTTCACCTCGAGCAGCGGGTTCATGCGGGGACTCCCGTCGTGCGGCGGTCGAGCTCGGCTCTGCCCTCGGCGTCGTCGAGCGACGCGGCGATCAGTTCTCGCGTGTAGTCGACGGCAGGGGCGGCGAAGAGGTCGTCGACAGGGCCCGACTCCACGATGTCGCCGCCGCGCATCACGATCACCCGATCGCAGATGTCCGCCACGACGCCGAAGTTGTGCGTGACGATGAGCAACGCCATCCCGTACTCCGCCTGCAGCTCGCGCAGCAGCTCCAGCACCTCGGCCTGCACCGTGACGTCGAGCGCGGTCGTCGGTTCGTCGGCGACGAGGAGCGACGGCTTGCCTGCGATAGCCCCCGCGATCAGCACCCGCTGCGCCATGCCTCCCGACACCTGGTGGGGGTAGCTGCGCATCACCCGGTCGGGGTCGGTGAGGCCCACTCGCACGAGCATCGCCCTGGCGCGTTCCTTCGCCGCAGCCTTGCTGAGCCCATGCGTGCGGCGCAGCGGCTCGACCAGCTGATGGCCGATCGTGTACGAGGGGTCGAGGTTGCTCATCGGCTCCTGCGGCACGTAGCCGATGGAGCGCCCCAGCAGGGCATGGCGCTGCGCGGGTGTCGCCTGCGTGACGTCGACACCACCGACCCAGATCGCGTCGGCGGTCGCCCGCCCGGTGGCCGGAAGCAGGTCGAGCACCGAGAAGACCGTCTGCGACTTCCCGGATCCCGACTCGCCGACGATGCCGACGACCTCGCCGGGGGCGACGTCGAGGGTCACCCCGTGCACCACCTCGGTCTCGCCGTTCGGTGTGGCGTGCACGACCCGGAGGTTCTCCACGCGCAGAGCCGAGGCCTCCGCGGCGTGCTGCGCCGTGCCGGACGGGGAATTCGGTCCGGAGAGGGCGGCGGACCCGGCAGCGGAGACGGCGACGTCCTTCCGACGACGGGACACCCGTGGCGTGCGCACCTGCACCAGCTCGGCGAGCGTCGACCCCATGATCGCGAGCACCGCGATCGTGAGCCCGAGGGCCGCCGACGGCCACAGCAGCATGAGCGGATACGTGAGCATGAGGCGGAAGCCCTCCAGCATCATGGCTCCCCAGCTCGGGACGTTGGAGTCGCCGATGCCGAGGAACTGGAGGCCTGCCTGCATGCCCATCGCGATACCGGCGGTCAGCGCCGTCTGGATGATCACGGGCGGATAGACGGCCTTGATCACGTGGCGGAAGATGATCCGTCCGTCGGAGAGTCCGGAGACCCTCGCAGCGTCGATGTAGGGCTCGCTGCGCACGGCGAGCGTCTGCGAGCGGGCGATGCGGAAGTAGCCGGGCACCATGAACACGCCGACGGTGGCCATCAGCAGTTCGAAATTGTTGCGAGACCCTGCGGCCACGACGAGCAGGATGATCATGCCGGGGATCGACTGCAGGGCATCGCTGATCCATGTGGAGACCCGGTCGAACGCTCCCCCGAAGTAACCGGCGGCGACACCGGCGGGCACACCGATCACGAGTGCGGTGACGATCGTGATGAGCGCGCCCCACAGCGTCGTGCGGGTGCCGTAGATGAGGCGGCTGAGGATGTCCCGCCCCGTGGAGTCGCCACCGAGCAGATGCTCCGGTCCCGGTGCGGCCTTCGCGGCGGACAGGTCGACGAAGTTCGGGTCCATCGGTGCGAGCAGCGGGGCGAACACGCCCACCAGCACGATGAGCACGAAGATCGCGAGCGGGATGTACCCGCCGGGGTGACGGAGGAACCGCCGGAACAGGCTCGACCTCCGCTTCTGCGCCGCGCGGTCGAACGCGACCCTGATGTCTGTCGTGGTCATGCGACGCGCACCTTCGGATTGATCCAGCCGAGCACGAGGTCGAGCAGGAGGTTGATGAGGACGACGAAGACGACGGAGACGACCGTGATGCCGAGCAGCATGGGGATGTCGCCGTTCTGCGATGACTGGTTCGTGAGCTGGCCGAGCCCCGGGAGGCTGAAGATCTGCTCGACCACGATCGCGCCGGAAAGGAGGCCGACGAACATGAGCGCGATCACAGTGAGGGCCGCCGGCGAGGCGTTTCGGAGGATGTGCAGGTTGACGCGGGCGGCGGAGAGTCCTCGGCTGCGGAGAGTGCGTACCCAGTCCTGTCGGCTCTGCGCGATGACGGCGTTGCGCAGCTGCTCCGACACCGCGACGATGCCGCCCAGCGCGAGCGAGATCGCCGGAAGGGTGATGGAGCGCAGCCAGCCGTCGACGGACTGCGTCGGGGGCACGTAGCCCACGGCCGGGAACCACTTCAGCTGCACGGCGAGCCACATCACCAGCACGAGGCTGACCCAGAATCCCGGGAGTGCGAACAGCACGACGGAGATGCCCTTGATGATGCGGTCGAACCAGGTGCCGGGTCGGAGTCCGGTGATCATGCCGAACCCGATGCCGACGACCGCGGTGATGAGCGTCGCGAAGGTCACGACGCTCAGCGTCACCGGGACCTTGATCGCGAGCTGCGCGCTCACCGGTTGGAAGTTGCGCCAGGAGACGCCGAAGTCGAGCAGCACGGCGTGTGAGAGCCAGTCCCAGAACTGCACGAGGAGCGGACGGTCGAGACCGATCTTCTCGGCCAACGCCGCCTGCTGCGCTGGGCTCGCCGTGGTGCCGAGCAGGGATGCGGTCGGGTCGCTGATGGCCAGGTGCGCCAGGAAGAAGGTGCCGATCGAGACCGCGACGAGCAGGAGGATGCCGGACAGCACCCGCTTCGCCGTGAACACAAGCATGAGAACCTCGGGAGGGGTCGGAGGGGGCAGGACCCGGGGGCGGCCGTGTCGTGGCCGCCCCCGGAGGGCATCAGCCCTGGGTGATGTAGCGCAGGGTGGGGAACATCATCCCGACCACGGGCTGCAGCTGGATGCCGGGTGCCGTGTAGTAGATGTTGTTGGCCTGGTACCAGACCGACCACCACGCCTGATCGACGAGGGCCTTGTTGAGCTCCTTGACGGCGTCGGTCTGCGCGTCGCCGCGTTCCTTCTGCACCTTATCGACGAGCGGGGCGATGACCTCGTTCTGGGCGTAGTCGGGTTCGGGGTTGAACCACTGCACGCTGGTGACCTGACGGGCCACCGTCGCGACGTCGTTGCCGTCCATCGCGAGGAACGAGATGAACATCGGGTAGTTCGGCGCGTTCAGCTGGTAGTCGGGCATCTGCATGTTGTCCCAGGTGACCGTGACACCCAGCTCGTTGAGCGCCTGCTCCGCGGAGGGCTTCCACATCTCGAAGATCGGCGACATGGGCATCGAGATCGCGAACCCGTCGGGGTAGCCGGCGTCGGCGAGCAGCTTCTTGGCCTTGTCCATGTTGTAGGCGTAGGTCTCGTTGAGGGCGGGGTCGTTGACTGTGCCGCCGTCGGGGAACACCTGGTTCGTGGCGACGCCGGCGCCGCTGCCGACGGCGGCCAGGATCGCGGCGCCGTCGAAGGCGTAGTTCAGGGCCTGGCGCACCTCGAGCTTGCCGAGGGGCTCGCTCTTCGCGCCGGTGTGGTCGGTGATGACGAGTCCGGCCCAGCCGGAGACGCGCTCCGCGGTGTTCCAGCCCTGCTGCTTCGCCTGCTCGAGGTTGGCGACGTCGCCGTACTGCACGTTGATCTGGCCGCTGAGCATCGCGTTGTGTCGGGCGGTGGCGTCGGTGATCGGGTAGATCGCGAGCTCGGAGAACGGATAGGTCTCGGCATCCCAGTAGTCGGCGGTCTTGGTGAAGTGGTACTCCGCACCGGCGACGCTCGTGGCGCTGTCGAGGACGTACGGGCCGGAGCCGATCGGCTCGCTGCCGAGTGTTCCCGCCTCGATGGCCGCGGGCGAGGCCACGTAGCTGCGGCCGAGGCCCATGAAGTAGAGGATCGTGTCATCGCGCTGTGTGAGCACGATGCGCACGGTGTCGTCGTCGACCTTCTCGAACGAGGCGACGTTGACGTAGGCCTCCCCGGAGCGCGCTCCGGCCTTCAGGTACTCGAGGCTGGTGATGACGGCGTCGACGTCGACCGGGGTGCCGTCGCTGAACACGGCGTCGGTGCGGATGTCGAGGTCGATGCTCAGGTCGTCGTCGGCGACCGTCCAGTCTGTGGCCAGCGACGGGATCGGTTCGCCGTCGGCGTCGAGGGCGATCAGGGCGTCGTAGACCGCGGAGAGGTACGGACCGTCGAAGCCGATGTCGGCGAGGGAGGGATCCCACGACGTGATGTCGAGGAAGTTGCCGATGTTCAGGGCGTCGGGGCCTTCGGCAGCACTGCCGTCGGACGGGGAGGGCGTTGCGCCGCCGCTGCAGCTGGTGAGCGCGAGGGTCGCGGCCACGGCTGCGGCGAGCGCGAGGGGCATTCGTTTCATGGTTCCTTCTCTCGGGTGCAAGGGTGGTGAAGAAGGCTCGGAGTGCCGCTGGCCGGTAGCCGGATCCGGCGTCACCTCGATGTGTCGCGCTGGTTAGTCTACAGGTGTGGAAAAAGAGCGCAAGGGTGATTCTTGCCACGGATGCCCCACCCCATGCCCGGGGGCGCACCGGGCTTGTCCGAGCGCGCAGGCATAGCGGCAGATCGGCACCCCGTTCAGCCGACGCCCGCCTCAGGCAGCGCCCCTCTCAGGCAGCACCACCCTCAGGCAGCGCCCCTCTCAGGCAGCACCACCCTCAGGCAGCGCCCCTCTCAGGCAGCACCACTCTCAGGCAGCGCCCCTCTCAGGCAGCGACATCGAAGCGTGCTCGCCCACCCAGCCGCGGAGTGCGCGCCGGATCAACCGAGGCGGGCGGCAGGAACCACACCTTTTCGCGACCACCGCCACCGCCACCGCCACCGCCACCGATGCGGATGCCCCACCCGTTGTCGTGGATGCGGTGATGACAGGTCTCGCACAGCAGCACGCCGTTCGAGAGGTCGGTCGGCCCCTGGTCGCGTCTCCACCAGCGGATATGGTGCGCCTTCGTCATCTCCGGGGGGAGTCCACACATGGCGCAGCCGCCGTCCCTCTCCACGAGGGCCAGTCGTTGCGACCGCGTGAAGAGGCGCTTCTCCCGCCCCCAGTCGAGCACCTCGCTCACGGTACCGAGCACGCACGGGATCACTCCCCCGCCCGCAGCCATCCGCCGCGCAGCTCCGATGCTGACGGGCTGCTCGATTCCGTCGATCTCGGCCGATCCCGCACCCGCTTCCAGCGCGTCGAGATCCACCCGCACGATGACGGTCGCGCCCGCCAACGGCACGCGAGCCTCGCAGTCGAGCACATGCCCGGCGAACACCGCGAGCGCATCGGCCTGGATCATCGGCACGGTGCGACGATCGGCATCGGGCGCGTCCGGGGCCGTCGCATCCTTCCGGGCGGCGAATGCGGCGCTCACGTAGCCGCGGATGGCGGTCACGACGGGTGCGGCAGTCTCCGCATCGAGGACGGCGTTCAGATGCACCATCCCGCCGCGCTCGTGGATGGTCAGGGATCGTCGGGAACGCTGCTCCTCGAGACGCGACTCCACCCCATCCGGGTCCAACCAGGCTTCCGCCCGCACGACCAGCTTCCGTACGTCGTCGATCGCGAGCCCCGCCGACTTCTCGACCAGCACACGCTCCGCTTCGGCGACACGCTCGACACCGACCACCACGCGGCATCGGTCGAGCAGCGCGATGATCACCGCTGCCGCCTGAGCGCTGAGTGCGCCCGCGTCGAGAGCCTCCCGAATCAGTGGATACCTCGCCGGCAGCGGTACACCGAGGAGATCGGCGCGTGGTGCGACCGCCTCTCCGACCTTCACCAGCCGATGCGCCTCACCGCGCGACACCCCGACAGTCGCCGCGATCAAGGTCGCCGGATTCCGGAAGCCCTGCTGCTTCGCAAGGCTCTCCGCCCCCAGCTCCGGACGCGACTCCCGCGAGATGCATGCGGCGACCTCGATGTGCACCGCGTCCAGCCGGCGTTGCAGCACGCCGATCGACGTGCTCACCGCGATCAGCTGCTCACGCGAGAGGTCTCCCGAACTCTCGGCGTCGGCCCACGCCGCATCGAGGCGGGACATCGCCTCGTGCAACACGGCCAACTTCGACATGCCTCGATTCTACCGAATCAGCGCTCGACATTCGAAGTTATGTTCGATCTCATTACAGCATTCCGTTGCCGTCGCCTCCAAGGCCGAGGCCGCCACACGTCCGACCCGACCGTCAGGGCGTATCCCGCACAATGCTCTTCGCCTCATCGACGAGCGCACGATACCCGGGGAGGAACGGCTCGACGAGCTTCGTCTCAAGCTGCGACTCCAGATCACAGAGCACACGCCGCTCCGCCTCATCCACCACGAGCTCACCACTCCCGTTGGCAGCGGCAAGCCATTCGAAGAGCACCAGCGCTTCGCCAGCCGTCAGCTGCAGCTCGACCGACACCCTCTCTCCGCTTCCCGCCATGCGCATCATGCCAGTCGTGAACACCACCCCGCACTCCCCCTCCACTCACCACTCACCACGCTCCATCCGCCCGCACTCCGCGGTCGACCCAGCAGTCGGCGAGGGCGGTGCGCACCTCGTCGCCGTGGTCGCGCGCCAGCGCGAGGGCGGCATGGTTGAGCTCGAGCTGTGCGACGCGTGAGGCGCCGAACAGCACGTTCGCCGTCGCGGGGTTGGACAGGCAGAAAGCGATGCCGAGTGCTGCCGGCGTCACGCCGAACCCCTCGGCGACCCGCGCGACCTCGGGGTAGACGGCCGCGATCCGCTCACGGATCCCGCCGACGTCGGCACCGATCTTCCGTTCCGGCATCCGTCCGGTGGCGAGGATGCCCCCCTCGAACACGTCCGAGGCCTGGAGGGCGAGCGTGCCGTCGGCGAACAGCGGCCCGTAGGCGTCGCCTTCCGCCATCGACCGACGAGCGATGCCGTACTTCAACTGTGCGAACACCGGTCCGGCCGCCCCCTGAGCCTCGGATTCCGCGAGAGCCTGCCGCGTGTGTTCGATGCGCCAGTTGTTGATGCCCCAGGAACCGACGAGCCCTTCGTCGATCAGCGCGTTCACGTCGGCCACGAGCCGCGGCAGGTCGGGGGCATCGACGTAGTCGCCCACCACGAGGGTGTCGAACCGGTCGAGGCCGGCCCGCTGCAGCGACTCCACGAGCTGCGCACGGAACCCCTGGTTCGGCCAGTCCCACAGCCAGAGCTTCCCGCACAGCACGATGTCCGCGCGGTCGACGCCGCTCGCCCGCAGCGCCTCGCCGAACAGGATGTCGGTGCGGGAGTTCTCGGCGTGCGGACCCATGTTGTAGTACGCGACGTCGAAGAACCCCGCATCGAGCTCCACCGCGCGCCGGATGAGGGTGACCGCCTCGTCCCGCTCCATGCGATCCCAGGTGTTCCACGACCCCAGGGCGAGCGGCGGCACCGGCGCCCCGCCCGAGAACAGGGGTGTGCGGGGATATGTCGGATCGGGCATGAGGGCTCCTTCGCCGTCTCGTGGCACGGGGTTGTGTTTTTCTATGTTTGTAGAATATAACGGACTCATCCCGTCAGAACACCCGTCAGTGAGGACGAACATGACCGTTTCCCCCCGCCGCATCCTGGTCACCGGAGGGGCGTCCGGGCTCGGCCGCGGCATCGCCACCGCCTTCCGCACGGCCGGCGACAAGGTGTTCATCGGCGACGTGGACGCCGACGCAGCCGCTGCCGTCGCCGCCGAGATCGGCGCCACCCCGCTCCCCCTCGACATCGGCGACGAAGCGTCGGTGCGAGCAGCGGCCGAGCGGGTCAGGGAGTCCGGCGGCATCGACGTGCTGGTCAACAACGCCGGCATCGTCGCTGGTGGCGGCACGCTGCAGGAGGTACCGGTGGATGTGGTGGATGCCGTCCTCCGCGTCAACGTGCGCGGCACGTTCCTCATGCTCCACGTCTTCGGCGCACTGCTGGCCGAGGCGGGGCACGGTTCGATCGTCAACATCTCCTCGATCGGCGCCCGCCAGCCCACCGCGGGCCTCGGACACTACGAGGCGACGAAGGCCGCGGTCGACGCCTTCACCCGCACCGCCGCCCTCGAGCTCTCCGCCTCGGGAGTGCGCGTGAACGCCGTCGCACCGGGTCCGGTCCTCACCCCGCTGACGGCCGGCTTCGCCTCCGACCCCGACGCCCGAGCCGCCTGGGAGTCCCGCATCCCCCTCGGGAGCATCGCCGAGGTCGACCAGATCACGCCGCTCGTGCTGTTCCTCGCGAGCGACGCCGCCAACCACATCACCGGAGTCTCGGTCGCCGTCGACGGCGGCCAGCTCCTGGTCTGAGAGGACCCCCATGTCGATACCCACCCTCACCCGCGCCGCCGTGCTCACCGCCCACGGCGAACCCCTCACACTGCAGGAGCTCCCCCTCCCGAGCGAGGTCGAACCGGGCGCCGCGCTCGTGCGCATCGCCTGCACCACGCTCTGCGGCACCGACATCGAGATCTGGGAGGGGAGGATGACCTTCCCCGGCATGCTGCCCATGGTCCTCGGGCACGAGATGGTCGGCGAGATCGTCGCCGTCGGCACGGATACCCGCGATGCGCTGGGTCGACCGCTCTCCGCCGGCGACCGCATCGGCTGGTCGGAGTCGACCTGCGGGGAGTGCCACGGCTGCGTCGTGCTGCGCGAACCCGTCGCCTGCTCGCGCCGCGGCTACGGATTCCTGCAGCGCGCCGATGTGCACCCGTTCGCCACCGCGGGGCTCTCCGAGTACGCCTACGTCACCCCCGGTGCAGCCAAGCTGCTGCTGCCGCCGACGGTCAAGGACACGTGGGCGTCGATGGCGGGATGCGCGGCGAAGACCGTGCTGCGCGCCTTCGAGCGCGCGGGCCGCATCCGTCCAGGCTCGACCGTCGTGGTCCAGGGGTCCGGAGCCCTCGGCATCTTCGCCACCGCCGTCGCGAAGATCGCCGGTGCGGGTTGCGTCATCACGGTCGGCGCTCCCGCCGTCCGCCTCGAGCTCGCCGCGCGCTTCGGTGCGGATGCCGTCGTCGACTTCCGCGACGGACCCGTCGTGGATCAGGTTCTCGAGCTCACCGGCGGCCTCGGCGCCGACCACGTCTTCGACTTCGCCGGGGCACCGAGCGTCGGCCCCGACGCCGTCGGCATGGCCGCGCAGCGCGGCACGATCGCGATCGTCGGCTCCACGGGACCAGCGGGCGACGGCTTCGCCCTCAGCACGATCATGGGCAAGGAGCTCACGGTGGTCGGCTCGTTGAACGGCGACATCTCGGACTACGCCAGGGCCATCGACTTCTTCGCCGCCTTCGCCGATCGCTACCCGTGGGACGCCCTGTTCAGCGCCCCCGTCGGTCTCGCCGACGCCTCGGACAAGATCGCCCGCATGCACCACCTCGATGAGGTCAAGGCCGTCATCGACCCGAGAATGTGAGCCTCCGATGACCACTCCCCTCCGCACCGTCCCCCGCCGCGAGATCGGTCGCAGCGGCATCGACGCCTCGCTGTTCTCCCTGGGCTCCTGGCACACTTACGACCGCATGGACTTCGCCGACGCGGTGGCCATGCTGCGGGAGGCCGTGGAGCGCGGTGTCAACCTCTTCGACGTCGGCGTGTACTCCGCGCCCGGCGCCCCGCCCGTGTTCACGGATGTCATCTTCTCCGCCATGGTCCGCGCCGCCGGTCTCGCCCGTGAGGACTGGCTGCTGTCGTCGAAGCTGTGGCTCGAGGCCTTCGACGCCGACGGCTTCCGCCCGCAGCTCGAGAACGCCCTGATGCGGGTGGGCGTCGAGCACGCCGACCTCGTGATCCTGGGCGACCTGCGGCGGGACGACCTCGACCTGCGCGACCTCGTGATCGATCTCGCCCGACTCACCGAATCCGGACTCATCCGCGCGTGGGGCGTGAACAACTGGTCGGCCTCGAGCATCCAGACCCTGATCGACCTCGCCGCACGAGAGGGGGTCGCCGGCCCGCAGATCGCACAGCTGAAGTACAGCGTGTCCCGACGCTCGATCCCCGACGGCGCCCCGTTCGCCCGCCTGTGGGAGCAGGGCCTCACCCTGCAGGCTTCGGACTGCCTGGAAGGCGGCGTGCTCGCCGGAAAGGTGAACGGCGACCGGCAGATCGGCCGCGACCCCGGAGACATCCGAACGCGGATCATCGCCGACGTGCCCGCGTTCACGGCGCTCGCGGAATCGCTCGACGTCTCGCCCGCACAGCTCGGCCTGGCGTTCACCCTCACGCATCCCGCCCTCACGACCACGCTCTTCGGCGCATCGAGCGTCGCGCAGCTGCGGGCGAACCTCGACGCCGCCGCGCTGGTCGAGCGCGTCGGCGCCACGACGCTCCGCGAACTCGTCGAACCGTTCTGGGCCGACCGCGACGTCGTCGACCCCGAGGGCCCCTGAACACCGCCCCGCGACCGTGCCCGCCCGAAGCCTCGCAAGGAGACCCATGACCACCCCCACCGCCACCGCCACCGGACGCCCCACCCTCACCCCCGTGCCGTTCGACCCCGAGGTGCAGGCCGTGCTCGATGAGCTCGACAGGAACCCGCAGCCAGCGCTGACCCGCGACACCCTCCCGCGCGAGGGCACCGACCGCATGTTCCCCGACAACGACGCCGTGATCGCCGGACGTGCGATCGAGTGGGAGGACCGGATCATCCCCGGCCCCGCCGGCGCCCCTGACATCGAGATCACGGTGTTCCGTCCCGTCGGCACCGCGCACGAGGTGCTCCCCGGCTTCGTGAACATCCACGGTGGGGGCATGATCGTCGGACACCGCTCCTGGGAGACCGGCCGCGTGGTCGACATCGTCGCCGAGCACCACGTCGTCGCAGTGAACGTCGAGTACCGTCTTGCGCCGGAGGACCCTTTCCCGGCCGGAGTCGAAGACTGCTACGCCGCCTTCCTCTGGGTGCACGCCCACGCCGCCGACCTCGGGATCGACCCCGATCGCATCGTGGTCGGAGGCGGCAGCGCCGGTGGTGGCCTCACGGCGGCCGTCGCGCTGATGGCCCGCGACCGGCGCGGACCGGTCATGGCAGGGCAGCTGCTGCTGTGCCCGATGATCGACAACACGAACACCAGTGTCGCGAGCCGCCAGTACGACGGCATCGGTACCTGGCAGCGGGAGATGAACCTGCTCGCCTGGTCGTGCGTGCTCGGCGACGACCTCGCCTTCAGCCCGGAAGCCCCGGCGTACGCCGCTCCGAGCCGTGCGACCGACCTCGCCTCCCTCCCACCCGCCTTCATCGAGGTCGGCGAGGCGGAGGCCTTCCGCGACGAGGACACCGAGTACGCGCTGCGCATCTGGGCCACCGGCGGTCAGGCGGAGTTGCACGTGTGGGGCGGTGGCGCGCACGGCTTCGACATGTACATGCCGGATGCCGAGATCTCGCGCGCGGCCCTCGCCACCCGCGCCTCCTGGCTGCGCCGGATCTGGCTGGAAGCCCGATGACCGCCCCCGCGCCGGTGCCGTACGACCCCGCGCTCGTCCCGGGGCTGACCGCGTTCGTCGACCTCGTCGAGGTGATCCCGCTGCGCGCCGAGACGATCCACGCCAACCGCGACCACTTCGCGACCATCATCCCGCCCATGGCGACACAGGCCGCCGGGCGGGCGGTCACCTGGGAGGACCGGACCATCCCCGGCCCCGACGGCGCCCCCGACATCGAGGTCACGATCGTCCGCCCGACCGCACCCGCGTATGCACCGGCGCCGGCCGTGCTGTCGATCCACGGCGGCGGCATGGTCCTCGGCACCCGGTTCTTCGGCACGGGCGAGCTCATCGACCTCGCGGAACGCCACGGCGTGATCGGCGTCGCCGTCGAGTACCGCCTCGCCCCCGAGCATCCCGGTCCCGCACAGGCGGAGGACTGCTACGCGGCATTGGAGTGGATGGCCGCGCACGCCGACGAGCTCGGCATCGACCCGGACCGCATCATCGCCTCCGGCATGAGCGCGGGCGGCGGGCTCTCCGCTGCCGTCGCCCTGATGACACGCGACCGCGGCGGCCCACGCCTGGCAGGACAGCTGCTCGGCTGCCCGATGCTCGACGACCGCAACGACACCGTCTCCAGTCGCCAGTACGACGGGTTCGGCGCCTGGGATCGCCACAACAACGACACGGCCTGGAACGCCATCACCGGATCCGACCGCGGCACGGACCGGGTCTCCCCGTACACCTCGCCCGCGCGCGCCGACGACCTGTCCGGCCTCGCGCCCGCGTTCATCGAGGTCGGAGCGGCCGAGACGTTCCGAGACGAGGCGGTCGACTACGCCCTGCGCATCTGGGCGACGGGAAGTCGCGCGGAGCTGCACGTCTGGGCCGGCGGCTATCACGGGTTCTCCGGCTTCTCCCCCGAAGCGGAGGTCTCACGGGCGGCCGTCGCCGCTCGCGACAGCTGGCTGCGGCGCACCCTGCGCCTGGACGGATGAGCATCACCTCGTCCGGACCGACCCCGCGCCCGCGGATGGGCACGCTGCGGGCCATGCTCGTGCTCGGCATGCTGGAGGCGTTCGGTCCGCTGTCGATGGATCTGTATCTGCCCCAACTGCCGCAGCTCGCCGCGTCCCTCGACACCACCGAGGCGCTCGCTCAGGCGACGATGTCGGCGTGCATGATCGGCCTCGGCCTCGGCCAGCTCGTCGCCGGGCCGCTCAGCGATCGTCTCGGCAGGAGGTTCCCGCTCATGGTGGGCGTCTCGGCCTTCGCCGTGCTCTCCCTCCTGTGTGCTCTCGCCCCGACGATCGAGGTCCTGCTGGTGGTCCGCTTCCTGCAGGGTCTCGCGGGATCGGCCGGCATCGTGATCTGCCTCGCGATCGCCCGCGACCAGTTCGAGGGCGTCGAGCTGTCGCGCATGCTGTCGCTGTTGTTCCTGGTCTCGGGCACCGCGCCGATCGTCGCACCCGTGGTCGGCGGTCAACTCGCACTGATCATGGATTGGCGAGGCATCTTCGGCGTGCTCAGCGCGGTGGGTGTCGTGCTGCTCCTGGTCGTCGTGCTCGCCCTGCCGGAGACCCTGCCTGCCGCCGCCCGTCACGGCGGAGGTCTGCGCACGCTCGGACTCCATGCCGGGGCCGTCGTCCGCGATCGTCTGTTCGTGGCCGTGCTGTGCGCCGCAGCAGGAGGCGGTGTCGCCTTCTTCACCTACCTGTCGATGTCGTCGTTCGTGCTGCAGGACGAATTCGGCCTGAGCCCGCAGTCGTTCAGCCTCGCTTTCGCGGCCGGAGCGCTGGCCAGCATCGCCGGCAGCCAGCTCAGCCGTCTCGTGGTCGGCAGATGGGGCCCGCTGCGCGTGTACCTCGGCGGCATCTCGGCCACGCTGGTCGCGACGACCGCATTCCTGGCGCTCGCCCTCTCCGGTGTCGGCGTCACGGGCATCGTCGCCGCGTTGATCGGCTTCATGCTGTGCTCGGGGCTTGGTGGCCCCAACGGCCAGACCCTCGCGCTCGCCCACCACGGAGCACGAGCGGGCACCGCCTCTGCCCTGCTCGGCATGTCGACGTTCCTGTTCGGCCCCGTGCTCGCGCCGATCGCCGCGGGAGTCGGCGGCACGAACGCGGTCACGATGGCGGTGACGATGACCGTGGCTGCGGCCGTCGCCGCGGTCGCCGCGTGGGCGTTCGTGCGCCCGGCCGCGGTCGTCTGAGAGCTCCGCTCAGAATCCGAGGCACATGACAGCGACGCCGGCAGCCATCGCCCACGACTCGACCGTGAGCAGACGCGCCGTGCGACCTCGATGCACGGGGGCGACGAACCACTCCGCGACGACCGTCCACAGCACGACCCCGACGACTCCGACCAGCACGAGCACCGACAGCACTCCCGACAGCCCGTGCCCGCCGTGACCGGACGACACGGATGCCGAGGCGCCTCCTCCGACCGGATCTGCCGCCACCGCTCCGTCGAACGCGCACATCGCCATCACCAGGGAGACCAGCGCTCGATGACAGCAGCTCGCCGCCGCCGCCGTGCCGCGCACCCCCATCGTGCCCACCATGGCCGAGACCAGCAGCACCGCACCCAGGACGAGCCCGACCAGCGGGTTGCGGCCGTCGGTCGCCGCGAGCGCGAGCATGGCTGCAGCCATGATGAGCGATGCCTGCCGCCCCTGCCAGGGCACGGCGCGCCAGAGCGCCGCTGTAGCGGCGGCCGAGACGATCGCCGCCGCGGCCATCAGCCACGGTGCTGCGGGGAGGAGGTGATCCACAGCCGCAGTATATTGATCAATCGCTCAATAATGCTAGACCGCAATGCCGCAGGTCTCGACGCCATGCGCCAGGATGGAGTCATGCCCCGCATCGTCGACCACGATGAGCGCCGCAGGCAGATCGCCGAGGCGCTGCTCGCCGTCGCCGCTCGCGACGGACACGAGAGCGTGTCATCGCGGGCGGTCGCGAAGGAGCTGGGCGTCGCGACGGGTGCACTCTGGCACTACTTCGACGGCTTCGACGAGGTCGTGCGCGCAGCCGCGGCCGAGGTGACCCGGCGCACCGAGGAGCGCATCGCCGCGGCCACGGCAGGACTTCGCGGCCTCCCCCGCCTCCACGCACTCATGCGCGAGGTGCTCCCGATCGATGAGCGCACCCGCACCGAGGCGCACGTCGTGGTCGGATTCTGGGGGCGCCTCGCAGCACTCGCCCCCGCGCCGGACGCGGCGGTACCCACCCTCGCCACCTGGCAGGAGAGCACCCGGCTCGCGCTGCGCGAGGCGGTCGAGGACGGCGAGCTGCGCACCGACACCCCGACCGAGACGATCGTGACGCTGCTGCGCTCCATCACCTACGGGCAGCAGATCGTCGAGGTCACGGAGCCGCAGTCCGCCGCCGCGCACCTCGCCGTGCTCGACGCCGCGCTCGCCCCCTGGCGCGCCTGAGACCCCCTCCGCACGCCTCGTCGGGAAGACGCCCCGTTGCGAAGGACGGGCTGTCGGCCCTATCATCGTGCCAACCCGTTTATTGAGCAGTCGCTCGAAAATAGTGAGGTCGATGATGTCCCACCATGCTCCGCAGCCCGTGTCGATCGGGAAGATCGCCGCTCCGCACCCGCACGATCCCCTCACCGGAACCGAGATCGCCGCCGCCCGTGAGGTGCTCGACGCCGCTGGTCTGATGACGGCGACCACCCGCGTGCCGATGCTGCTCCCCGACGAGCCCACCAAGGACGAGCTCGCGACGTGGACCGCCGGATCCGCCGTCGACCGCCGCGTCGACGTGACACTGCTCGACATCGCCACCGGGATCGCCACGGAGGTCGTGGTCTCGATCACCCGTCGTGAGGTGCTGCGCACGCACCGGGTGCCGAACGACGCCCCGCCCTACGGACAGCCGCAGTATCTGTTCGAGGAGTACGAGCGCGCGGAGAGCATCGCGAAGGCCTCGCCGGAATGGCAGGCCGCGATGAAGCGTCGGGGGCTCGAGGAGCACATGGCTCTCGCCTTCTGCGGCCCCCTCGCCCCCGGATACACCGGGCGTGCCGACGAGGTGGGCCGCCGGGTGATCCGCTCGCTGACGTTCCTCAAGCACGATGAGCACGACTCCCCGTGGGCGCACCCGGTCGAAGGCCTCATCGTGCACATCGACCTCACCTCGAACAGCGTGATCCGCGTCGAGGACCATGGCGACGTGCCCGTGCCGGCCGGACACGGCAACTACTACCCCGAAGTGCAGGGCGAGGCGCGCACCACTCTGAAGCCCATCGAGATCACCCAGCCGGAGGGGCCCAGCTTCTCCGTCACCGGGTCGCTCGTGGAGTGGGAGGGCTGGTCGATGCGCGTCGACTTCAACGCCCGCGAGGGACTCGTGCTGCACGACGTCACGTTCCAGGGACGATCCGTGCTGAGCAGGGCGAGCGTTCCGGAGATGGTGGTCCCCTACGGCGACACCGCTCCCGGACGCTTCTGGATCAGCTACTTCGACGCCGGCGAATACCTGCTCGGCAAGAACGCCAACCACCTCGAGCTCGGCTGCGACTGCCTCGGTGTGATCCGGTACGTCGACGGCTACGTCGCCGACGACCACGGCCACCCGGTACGGATCCCGAACGTGATCTGCATGCACGAGGAGGACTACGGCATCCTCTGGAAGCACACCGACCTCGCCGGTCGCTCCGACGTGCGCCGCTCCCGTCGGTTCGTGGTGTCGTACTTCTCCACGATCGGCAACTACGACTACGGCTTCTACTGGAACTTCGGCCTCGACGGCTCGATCGAGGTCGTCGCCAAAGCCACGGGCATCGTGTTCGCCGGTGCGGGTGAACCCGGCGTGCGGCAGAGGCATGCGACCGAACTCGCGCCCGGCGTGTTCGCCCCGGTCCACCAGCACCTGTTCTGTGCGCGCCTCGACGTCGCGATCGACGGCGAGGACAACCGGCTCGTCGAGGTGGATGCCCAGCGCATCCCGATGGGCGAGGACAACCCCTTCGGCAACGCCTTCACATGGTCGGAGACACCGCTGCGCACGGAGTCGGAGGCGCAGCGCGACGCGGACTCCTCTGTGGCGCGGGTCTGGGAGGTGCAGAGCGCCTCGCGGACGAACCACGTCGGCCGACCCACGGCGTACCACCTGATCCCGGAGCCGACCGCGCTGCTGATGGCCGACCCGGAGTCCTCCGTCGCCGCGCGCGCCGCCTTCGCGACGAAGCACCTGTGGGCGACGCGCTTCGAGCCGGGGCAGATCTGGCCGGCCGGTCGCTACCCGAACGCCCACCAGGGCGGCTCCGGACTGCCGGAGTACGCCGCCGCGGACCGTGACATCGACGGACACGACATCGTGCTCTGGCACACCTTCGGCCTGACGCACTTCCCCCGCCCCGAGGACTGGCCAATCATGCCCGTCGACTACGCCGGCTTCTGGTTCAAGCCCGCAGGGTTCCTCGATCAGAACCCGGCCATGGACGTGCCGGAGTCCTCGCAGGCGCACGGAGGTGCGGCATCGGCCTGCTGCGGCGGAGGGTCTTGCACCTGCGAGCACTGATCCTGCGCCTGCGGAGCCGAGCCTGCAGGGCACCGGCACAGGCACAGGCACAGGCACCGGGCCCGCAGGTCGCAGGCCCGGCGACAGTCAGTACTGCGCCGAGAAGGCCCCGTCGGACTTCAGCAGCTGCCCCGAGATCCAGCGCCCCTCGTCGGACACGAGGAACTCCACCACGGCCGCCACATCCGCAGGCCGGCCGAGGCGTCCGAGCGGGGTCATGCCGGCCAGGCCCGTGCGCGTCTCGTCGTCCATCCAGCCGGTGTCGACGGGTCCGGGGTTCAGCACGTTCGCGGAGATCCCCCGGGGGCCGAGCTCGCGCGCCGCGGAGATGACGAGGCGGTCGAGCGCCCCCTTCGACGCGCCGTAGGGGAGGTTGCCGGTCACGTGGTCGCTGGTCAACGCCAGGACCACTCCCCCGTCGTCGCCGACCTGACGGGCGAAGGCCGCGATCAGCAGCAGGGTCGCTCGCGCGTTCACGGCGACGTGCAGGTCGAAGCTCTCCGCTGTGGTGTCGAGCACTCCTGACTCCACATCGTGCGCGTGACTCAGGATGAGCGCGGTGATCGGTCCATGAGTCGCCGTCACCTCCGCGATCAGCGCTTCTGGTCCCTCGACCGTGGAGAGGTCGGCCGGGTGGTCGGCATCGCGCAGGTCGCTGGTGACGACGGTCCAGCCGGCGGCGCGCAGTCGGGGGACGATTCCGGCGGCGATGCTGTCGGCGCGCGCAGCGCCGGTGATCAGAGCGAGGGGCATCCGCATACCGTATCGGACGCGCGGGAAGCGCGCCGATCAGGCGAGCGCGGTGATGGCGTCGCGAAGGATCCCGTCGGCCTCGTCGAGCGCGGACGCCGCAGCATCCGCCGTCGCGTCGGCGGCGAGCATCAGCAGCGCGAGCTTGACCGAGCCGTCCGCCGCCTGCAGCGCCGTGGCCGCCCCCGCGGTGTCGACGCCGGACAGCTGCGACACCGTGCGGATCGAACGGGCGTGCAGCTTCTCGTTCGTGGCCAGCAGATCGACCATGACGCCGCGATACGTCTTGCCGAGGTTGATCATCGACAGCGTCGTGAGCATGTTCACGACGAGCTTCTGCGCCGTCCCGGACTTCAGCCGCGTGGACCCGGAGATGAACTCGGGTCCGGTGACGACCTCGATCGCGACCTCGGCCGCGGCCCCGATCTCGGAGTCGGCGTTCGACGCTATCGCCACCGTGAACGCGCCGATGCCGCGCGCATACGTCAGGCCGCCGACGACGTAAGGAGTACGGCCGGAGGCCGAGATGCCCACCACCGTGTCGCGCTCGGTGAGTCCGAGCTCGCGCAGCGACGCCTCGGCGGCCGCGTCGTCGTCCTCGGCGTTCTCGACGGCGGAGCGGATGGCCGCCTCACCACCCGCGATCAGACCGACCACCATCGAGGGATCCGTGCCGAACGTCGGCGGGCACTCGCTCGCGTCGAGCACGCCGATGCGGCCCGCGGTGCCCGCTCCGATGTAGATGAGGCGTCCGCCGCGACGGAACCGCTCGGTGATGCCGTCGACGGCAGTCGCGATCTCCTCCGCGCGCTCGGCCACGGCTTCGGGCACCCGGCGGTCCTCCGCGTTCATCCGTCGCACGAGCTCGGCCGTGCCGAGCAGGTCGAGGTCGCCCCGCTCCGTCGTCGAGGCCTCGGTGTCGAGGCGCTCCAGCACGGAGAGGAGGGCGGTCAGGCGGGAGTCGTCATTCGGCACGGTGGACGAACCTTTCATGGGGGAGGTCGGTGCGGCGCGCGAGAAGCAGCGCCCCGTCGAGGGCGTCGCCGCGCGCGGGCACGACCCGACGCTCGGCTGCCTGCAGGGACGACGTGAGCTGCTGGCGGAACCAGACGTGGTCGGTCAGACCGCCGTGGATGACGGTGTCGGCGGTGCGCGCGGAAGCGGCGGTGGCCGTCGCCGTGAGCAGACGGACGCCCTCGTCGACGATCGCGGAGGCAGCCGCATCGCCGTTCTGCGCGGCATCGAGCACGAGGGGCGCGAGCGTCGCGAGGCGCCGCGGAAGGGGCTCGCCGCCCGCGAGCCACGCCTGGATGTCGGAGACGTCACCGACCGGATCGGCGATCGCCGCGGTGAGGACCGTGCTCGGCCCCAGCGAGTCGTTCGCGCGCAGTACGGCGCGCAGCGCTTCCCGTCCGAGCCACGAGCCGCTGCCGAGGTCGCCGAGCTCAGGGCCCCAGCCGTCGACGAGGCGCGCGCCGTCGGAGTCGATGCCCAACGCGGCCGCCCCGGTCCCGGCGATGAGGAGCACGCCGGCGCCGCCGTCGAGGGCTCCCGCATGAGCGGTGACCACGTCGGACGCGACAGCGGTCTGCGCTCCGGTCGCCGCGGCGAGCGATGAGGCCAGATCCCGCGCAGCATCGGGTGCGAGCCATGCGCCGGCCGCACCCACCCCGACCAGCTCCAGACCCTCGTCGCCCGACAGGAGCCGCAGGATGGCCTCGAGCGCGCTCTTCACCCCGCCCGCTGCGGCGAGTCCGGGCGCTCCGACGCCGTCACGCTCGATCCGGCGGTCGGGGCCGGTGACGAGGACGCGGCACCGCGACTTGCCGAGGTCGACGGATGCCGTGACGCGTGCGTCCATGGGCCCTCCTCCGGATCGGCGAAAACGTCTGTGAAAAGAGCCTACATCGGAAGTAGACTCGGCAAAAAGAATTTACACCTCGCACCTCACACCTCGCACTCACCACGACGGAGGACGGCATGAGCATCCAGTCGACGATCGAGGCGGCAGCATCCACGCTGACCCCTTCCCTCGCCCGCATCGCCCTCGTCGTGCGTGAGAACCCCTCCGTCGTGATCGACAGCACCATCAACGAACTCGCCGCGGAGTGCGACACCTCCGTCGCGTCGGTCGTGCGCTTCTGCCGGGCGATCGGCTTCAGCGGGTACGCCCCGCTGCGCATGGCCCTGGCCTCCGAACTCGGCAAGGAGGCCGCCCAGTTCTCGGCACGGGGCGCCTACGGGTCGGAGATCTCGGAGTCGGACACCCTGCAGGAAGCGGTGTCGAAGGTCGCATCACTCGAACTGCTGGCCATCGAGGAGACCGTCGCGCGGCTCGACTTCGAGGTGCTCGAGGCTGCCGTCGACGCGATCGACCGCGGGGAGCGCGTCCTCCTCTACGGCCTCGGTGCCAGCCGCTTCGTGGCCGAGGACCTCAGCCACAAGCTGCTCCGTGTCGGACGCAACGCCCACATGCCCGCCGACCCCCACGAGGCCGTCGCCGTGTCGGCGCTGCCCACCGCGGGCACGGTCGCCATCGGCTTCTCGCACTCGGGTTCGACCCTCGAGACCGTGCGGTTCCTGGAGACCGCGCGTGCGAGCGGCGCGACCACGGTCGCGGTCACCTCCGCCAAGCACTCTCCGCTCGCCCGCGCGGCCGACCATGCGCTGTTCACCGAGGTGCGCGAGTCGAGCTTCCGCGCGGGGGCGATGGTGAGTCGCATCGCCCAGCTCACCCTCGTGGACTGCCTGTTCCTCGGCGTCGCCAAGCGCCGCTACGCCGAGACGGTCGACGCGCTGCAGCGCACCGGCCAGGCGACCCGAGAGCTTCGCGGCTGAGCGATCTCACCCGAGTGCCGCCGCCGTCGGAATGTCGGTGGCCCATGATGGACTGAGTCCATGAACGCACTGCTCGACGCGACGGACACCCAGATGGCGATGCTCGCCGATCTGGTCGCGTCGCTCGAAGCGGCGGAGGCCACGCTGAGCAGCATGCACGCCGCTCGCGACGGCATGCTGGCGATGGCAGGGCGCCTCGCCGTCGACATCGCCCGCGCCGCGGAGCACCCCGACCGGGGAGACATGGCGATCCGCGCCGTGGCCGCCGAGATCGGGGCCGCACAGCGCGTGAGCGACCGCACGGTGGAACGGCGGATGGCCGACGCCTCCTGGCTGGTCGAACGCTTCCCGGCCGTGTGGCGGGCCCAGGGCGAGGGGCGCATCAGCGCGGCGCATTCGCGCGTCATCGTCGATGCGGGCGCGCACCTCGAGCACGCGGCGGATCGACAGGCGTTCGCTGACGAGGCGGTGGAACTGGCCGCGGGGGAATCCCCCAACCGGCTGCGCAGGCTGGCCCGCCGGCTCGCGGAGCGGTTCCAGGAGCGCACGCTCACCGAGAGGCACCTCGATGCGCGGGAGAGGCGTCGGGTCTGGGTGCGCGACCTCGAAGACGGCATGGCCGAGCTCGGCGTCCAGGCTCCCGCCGTGCTCGTGCACGGTATGTTCGATCGGCTCTCGCAGATGGCTCATGCGGTGAAGCAGCAGAGCGCCGTTGTTGATCAAGGCACCGCTGATGAAGGCACCGCTGATGAAGGCACCGCTGATGAAGGCACCGCTGATGAAGGCACCGCTGATGTAAGCACCGCTGATGTAAGCACCACCGAGGCGCACGACCGCGAGGCGCGTACGGTCGATCAGCTGCGCACTGACCTGCTGACCGACCTCGTGCTGACCGGAACGCCCACCGGACACGACACCGCCGACGGCCTGCTCGGAGAGATCGAGGCCCGCGTCGAGGTCACGGTTCCGGTGATGACGCTGATGGGCCGCGACGATGCCACACGACAGGGGCTCCCGTTCGTGCCCGGTTCCGTGCCGCCGCGAGCAGGTTCCGTGCCGCCGCCGGCCGAGCTCGACGTTGTGCCGCCGCCGGCCGAGCTCGACGGTGTGGTTCCGATCGACACGGCGACTGCTCGAGCACTCGCCGGTCTCGCCTCCGGGTGGGATCGGGTGCTCACGCATCCGATCTCCGGCGAGATGCTCGCGGTGGATCGCTACCGACCGAACGCGCGGCTGCGACGACACCTTCGAGCCCGAGATCAACGCTGCCGGTTCCCCGGCTGCGGGATCGTCGCCCGAAAGTGCGACCTCGACCACAATCATGCGGCCGCGAGCGGCGGTGCCACCTGCGAATCGAACCTCTCCGCGTTCTGCCGACGACATCACATGCTCAAACACCATTCCCCCTGGCATGTCGAGCAGCGCCCCGGTGGCGTCTTGGAATGGACGAGCCCGACCGGGCGCGAGTACATCGACCGCCCACCGCCCCAGAACACGGTGGTGTTCACCGACGAGTCACCGCCAGACGAGCCGGCACCGGACGAGCCAGTTCGCCCGCGCTTCTGAGACACCTCGCAGGAGCACGCCTCAGGAGCACGCCTCAGGAGCACGCTTCAGGAGCACGCTTCAGGAGCACGCTTCTGATCAGCGTGCCGACCTGAACGGACTGCCGCGTACCCAATCGGCCCGTGACAAGTGGAACCGCAGGTACCGCGAATCGGCGCCGAGAAAGCGGGGGTCGGGGTGTTCGATGATCTCGCGCCACCACGAGGCGACTCGATCGACCGTCATGTCCTGGCTCCACCCCGCGTGTGCGCGGAACACCGGATCCTCGGCCCACGACGCGAACGTCTCCGCATCGGCGGGGATCATCGGACGCAGAGCGAGCTTCACACCTTCACCGTAATCATCGGAGCCACCCGACGCGAGCACCCTCGCAACGCGAACGAGCCGCCCGGACCCGAGGGTCCGGACGGCTCGTGTTCCGCGACGACGAGCGTCGCGGAGCGATGTGTCTTACTGGTACGACTTCACGATCTCGAGGAGGCTCGGGACGTTGGCGTAGGCCTCTGCCGCGTTCTCCTTGGTGACGATGATCGGGTCGAGCAGGTAGGCCGGAACGACCTTCACGCCGTTGTCGTACTGCTCGGTGTCGTTGACGTCGACCTCTTCGCCCTTCTGGAGCTGGCCGACCATCTTGATCGACTGCTCGACGAGGAGCGTGGTGTCCTTGTTGATCGTGGAGTACTGGATGCCCTCCATGATCGACTTCACCGACTCGACCTCGGAGTCCTGACCCGTGACCACCGGGACCGGCTTGCCCGCACCCTGCACCGAGGTGATGATGGCGCGAGCGAGGGTGTCGTTCGGGGACAGGACGCCGTCGAGCGTCTCGGAGCTGTACGTCGACGTCAGGATCGAGTCCATGCGGCGCTGAGCGTTCTCCGCCTTCCAGCCCTCGGTCGCCGTCTGGGCGATCTCGGTCTGACCCGAGACGACCTTGAGCGTGCCGTCATCGATCTTCGGCTGCAGCACGTCCATCGCACCGTTGAAGAACACGGCCGAGTTCGCGTCATCGGGCGAGCCCGAGAACAGCTCGATGTTGTACGGAGCCTCGTGACCCGCGCGCTCGGCGAGACCGTCGAGCAGAGCCTGACCCTGCAGCTGACCGACCTTGAAGTTGTCGAACGCCACGTAGTAGTCGACGGCTTCGGTGTTCTCGATCAGACGGTCGTACGCGATGACCGTGACGCCGGCGTCACGGGCGGCCTCGACCTGGGTGGCGAGCTGCTTGCCGTCCTTCGCGCCGATGATGATGACCTTGGCGCCACCGGTGACCATCGCCTGGATCTGGTTCTGCTGCTCGGCGACCGTGTTGCTGGCCGGTGCGTACTGCACGTCCGGCTTGAATCCGGCCTTCTTCAGGCCGTCGGTGAACAGCTGACCGGCGAGAACCCAGTTCTCCGAGGTCTTGTCCGGAAGGGCGACACCGATCGTGGCGTCGGCGGCGAAGCCCTTGGCGGTCTCCTCCCCCGCTCCCGATCCGGTGCCACCGCGCTCCGAGGAGCAGCCGGTGAGGGCGAAGGCGCCCGCGACGACAAGCGCTGTCGCCGACAGAAGAATCTTCTTCATGTGATCTCTTTCTCTGGTGTGTGAAGGTCCAGGTGCGCGTGCGGTACGCGCCTGGGCCCCTACTATCCGCGCGTCTCTTCGACGGCGGGGGCTTCGTACTTCTGGCTGGTGGGGTAGTTCGTCTTGGTCGGATCGAACGTGTCGGTCGCCGGGTCCTGCTTGCGGCCGAAGCGACGCGTGAGGAATCCGATGATCGACGGGCGTCCCTGCTGCTTGTTCCAGACGTCGACACCGACGGCGAACAGCAGCACGAGGCCCTTGATCATCGACACCACGTCGGCACCGGCGCCCAGGAGGGCGAGACCGTTGTTGAGGAAGGCCATCACGAGACCACCGATGATCGACCCGATCACGGTTCCGATCCCGCCGGAGACGGCCGCGCCACCGATGAAGACCGAGGCGATCGCATCCAGTTCCCAGCCGTTGCCGTCCTGGGGACCGGAGGCGGTCGCCCTGGCGACGTAGATCATGCCGGCCAGCGACGCGAGCACCGACATGTTCATCATCACGAAGAAGTCGACCCAGCGGTCCTTCACACCCGACAGGCGCGCAGCCTGCCGGTTGCCGCCGACCGCGTAGATGTGGCGACCGAAGACGGTGTTGTTCGTGATGAACGAGTAGAGGATGACCAGGGCGAGCAGGATGATGCCGGAGATCGGGAAGCTGGTGCCCACGCGCCCGGTGGCGAACAGCCAGCCCGCGATCAAAATCACGGCGGAGATCAGCACGACCTTGGTGACGCTCACCCACGCCGGCGCCATTTCGGCACCCATCTTGCGCTGGATGCGACGCGTGCGGAACTCCCAGAACACGATCCAGGCCACCCCGAGAAGGGCGAGGAGCATCGTGAGCACGTTGAAGTCCACCGGGATGAACGGCAACTCGGGCAGGTACCCGGCACCGATCACCTTGAAGCCCTGCGGCACCGGCACCGACTGCGAGTCGCCGACCCACTGGTTCGCGCCTCGGAAGAACAGCATGCCCGCCAGCGTCACGATGAACGCCGGCACCCCGACGTAGGCCACCCAGAATCCCTGCCAGGCCCCGACCAGCACGCCGACACCGAGACCGAGGAGGATGCCCAGCGGCCAGGGGAGGTTCCAGTCCTGCATGGCCTTGGCCACGACGATGCCCGTGAACGCGGCGACGGATCCGACCGAGAGGTCGATGTGACCCATGATGATGACCATCACCATGCCGATGGCCAGGATCAGGATGTACGAGTACTGGTTGACGACGTTGATCAGGTTGCCGGAGGACAGCGTCAGTCCGGTGCCCTTGAAGATCCACGTCAGCACCTGGAAGACGACCAGGATCACGACGAGGCTGCCGAGGATGCCGAACTGACGGAGGGTCGACTGCCCTCCCCCGAACATCTTCGTGATGTCCTTGAAGTGGAAGCCGCGCTTCGTTGCGGTGGTGTCGGTGGTCATGCGGATGCTTTCTGGTTCGTGGAGGTCATGCTGCGCATGAGGTCCTCGGGTGTCGCCTGATCGGCCGGGATGCAGTCGGTGACCCGACCCTCGAAGACGGTGTAGATGCGGTCGGAGATGCCGAGGAGTTCGGGAAGCTCGCTGGAGATGACGATGACACCCTTGCCCTGGGCGGCGAGCTCGTTGATGATCGCGTAGATCTCGTACTTCGCGCCCACGTCGATGCCGCGGGTCGGCTCGTCGAGGATCAGCAGGTCGGGATCGGTGAACATCCACTTGGCCAGCACGACCTTCTGCTGGTTTCCACCGGAGAGCTTGCCGACGCCCTCTTCGACCGATGGTGTCTTGATGCGCAGCGCCTTGCGGTAGCGCTCGGCCACCGAGAACTCCTCACGGGAGTCGACGACGCCGTTGTGCGCGATCTTGGAGAGCTTCGCCGCGACGATGGACCGCTTGATCGTGTCGAGCAGGTTGAGTCCGAGCACCTTGCGGTCTTCGCTGACGTACGCGAGCCCGTGCTTGATCGCCGAGGCGACGTCGTGCAGGGCGACCTCCTGGCCGTCCTTGATCAGGGTGCCGGAGAGGAAGGTGCCGTAGGAGCGGCCGAAGATGCTCATGGCGAACTCGGTGCGACCCGCTCCCATGAGACCGGCGATGCCGACGACCTCGCCGCGGCGCACGTTGATGTTCGAGCCCTTGACGACCATGCGCTCGGGCACGGTCGGGTGCTGCACCCACCAGTCCTTGACCTCGAAGAACACCTCGCCGATCTCGGGGGTGCGATCCGGGTAGCGGCTCTCGAGGGAACGACCGACCATGCCGCGGATGATGCGGTCCTCGTTGATCTCTCCGCGCGAGATGTCGAGCGTCTCGACCGTGCGGCCGTCGCGGATGATGGTGATCTCGTCGGCGATCTGCTCGATCTCGTTGAGCTTGTGGCTGATCATGATCGACGCGATGCCCTTGGCCTTCAGCCCGAGGATCAGGTCGAGCAGATGCTGCGAGTCGTTCTCGTTGAGCGCGGCGGTCGGCTCGTCGAGGATCAGGAGCTTGACGTCCTTGTTGAGCGCCTTCGCGATCTCGATGAGCTGCTGCTTGCCGACGCCGAGGGTCTTGATCTGCGCGTCGGGGTCTTCGCTCAGCCCGACGCGGGCGAGGAGCTCGATGGCCCGCTCCTTCTGGGCCGTCCAGTCGATGCGGCCTCCGCGCTGGATCTCGTTGCCGAGGAAGATGTTCTCGGTGACCGAGAGCTCGGGGATGAGGGCGAGCTCCTGGTGGATGATCGCGATGCCCGCCTGCTCGCTGGCCGCGATGTCCCTGAACCGCTGCTCCTCGCCGTAGAGCAGGATCTCGCCGTCGTAGGTCCCGTAGGGGTACACCCCGGACAGGACCTTCATCAGGGTCGACTTCCCGGCGCCGTTCTCACCACAGATCGCGTGGATCTCGCCGGCTCGGACGGTGATGGAGACGTCGGCCAACGCCTTGACCCCAGGGAACTCCTTGGTGATGCTGCGCATCTCCAGGATGGGGCCTGACACGGTAGGCAACGTTGCTGTGGTGCTCACGGATCTTCCTCGCGACGTGCGGTCACCTTCGATGTGACCGTTCACATCGCTATATCGTCGTCTTCGTCGGGACTGCTGTCAAGTCGGCATCGGCATTTCGAATCCGGACCGTGACACTGCCGAGATGCGCGCGATCGCGAGCCCCCAGGCGACAGCTCGGATCGAAAGGATTCGATGGGTTCGCGAGCCTCCGCGCAGCGCCGCAGGGAACGAGTCAGCGGGCGACGGCGGATTCGCGGGCGCGCAGGATCGTCTGCAGCGGACCGAAGGCCGGCACCTGCTCGCCGCGGATCTCCGCGAGCAGGATCCGCACCGCCCGACGACCGAGCTCGGGGAAGTCCTGGTGCACGGTGCTCAACGTCGGAGCGACGTGTGCCGCGACGGGGATGTCGTCGAAGCCGATGACACTCACGTCGTGCGGCACCCGCACGCCCGAATCCCGGAACCCGTGCATCAGACCGATGGCCATCAGGTCGTTCGCGGCGAACACCGCCGTGAAGTCGCGTCGAAGCGAGAGCTCCTTGCCCGCGAAGTACCCGAAGTCCGCCGTCCAGTCGCCACGGATGGGCGGGAACGTGGGCAGATCGGCCTCACGCAATCCGTCGAGATAGCCCCGCATGCGCGACTCCGCCTCGATCCAGTCCTGGGGACCGGCCAGGTGCAGGATGTCGCTGTGTCCGAGGGAGATGAGGTGCTCCGTTGCCGCCTTCGCACCGGCCACCTGGTCCGCCGACAGACTCACGCCGTCGGATCCGGACGCCGTCTGCAGCGTCACGAACGGCATGTCGACGGACATGCCGCGCAGGACATGGAAGACCCGCACCTGGGGGGCGAGCACCACGATCCCATCGGCCTGCTCACGCGACAGCTGCCGCACCGCATGGCCGATCGCCTCCGGCGTCGTGTCGGCGAGGTTCAGCGTCGAGACCGAATAGCCCTCCTCCCGCGCCGCATCCTCGATGCCGGCGATGGACGAGGTGGGTCCGAACTCGCCGATCGTCGCGGACAGGATCCCCAGCATGTTCGACTTGCTGGTGACCAGGGCGCGCGCGGCGAGATTGGGCCGGTAGTCGAGGACCGAGATGGCGTCGAGCACCTTGGCCTTCGTCTCCGGCCGGATGCTCGGATGATCGTTGAGCACGCGGGACACGGTCTGATGCGAGACACCGGCGAGGCGGGCGACGTCGCGGATACTCGGCAGGCGGGCGCGCTCGGAGGCGGTGGACATCACTTGCCTCCTTGCGTGTGCACGGTCACATCCCCAGTACATTATGTCTGTCGACGCCTTCCCGTGCACCTCCCCGTGGACCGGGGCGCGCAGAACGGGTTGTACGGCGGCACCGGAACCATCACCCGGTTTCGTCGCACCGCACCGGATCGCCCTCGTCCCGCATGGCAGGGTGACAGCGTGGACACTCTGCTGCGCGGCGGGCGCGTCATCGACCCGAAGACGGAGACCGACCGGATCACCGACCTCCTCCTCGCCGACGGGCGCGTGGCCGCTCTCGGCGACGGACTCACGGTTCCGGCCGATGCCGAGGTGGTTGACGCCACCGGTCTCATCGTCGGGCCGGGGTTCGTCGACCTGCACAGCCACGTGCACTCCATCGCGGGACAGCGGCTGCAGGCGATGGACGGCGTCACCACGGCACTCGACCTCGAAGCCGGACTCATGCCCATCGCCGAAGCCCTCGCCCGTGCCGCCGCGGACGGCCGACCGCTGAACTACGGATTCTCGGCCTCCTGGTCGCAGGCGCGGGCGTACGCGCACCTCGACCGGGTGCCCGTCGCCGACTTCACCGCGTCGATGGACCTGCTCGGCAAACCGGAGTGGCAGCGCTCGTCCTCCCCCGCGGAGCGCCGCCGCTGGCTGGGGTTGTTGGAGGACGAGCTGGGGGCCGGTGCCCTCGGCATCGGCGTGCTCATGGGGTACGCGCCGCGCTCCGATCCGGACGAGTACCTCGACCTCTCTCGCCTCGCCGCCGCCGCGCACGCTCCGACCTTCACGCATGTGCGAGAGCTGATCGAAGCCGACCCCCGCACTCCGATCGACGGCTCTGAGGAGCTCGTCCGCGCCGCCGCCGAGACGGGTGCCGCGATGCACCACTGCCACGTGAACAGCACCTCGCTGCGGCACGTGGACCGCGTGCTGGGGCTGATCGACCGCAGCCGCGCCGCCGGGTCCCGCGTCACGGTCGAGGCCTACCCCTACGGCGCGGGCAGCACCGCGATCGGCGCGTTCTTCCTCGCCCCCGAGAAGCTCCCGGGCCTGGGCATCACCCCGAGCTCGCTGGTGCTCGTGGACACCGGCGAGCGCATCGCCGACGAAGCCCGGCTGCGGGAGGTGCGGGCGACCGACCCCGGAGCGACCTGCATCGTGACGTTCCTCGACGAGGCCGATCCGTTCGACCGCGCGCACCTGCACCGCGCACTCGCCTACCCCGACGCGATCGTGGCGAGCGACGCGATGCCGGTCTCCTGGACGGGGATCGACGGCCGCACGCTGTACGAGCAGCGCGACTGGCCGCTCCCTCCCGGTGGGCACACGCATCCGCGCACCGCCGGCACGTTCGCCAAGTCGCTCCGGCTCATGGTGCTCGAGAGCGGCACGTGGAGCTGGCTCGACGCCTTCCGCCGCTGCTCCTTCCTGCCCGCCCGCGTCCTGGACGAGGTCTCGTCCGGGATGCGGAGCAAGGGGCACCTGACGGTCGGAGCGGACGCGGACGTGGTGGTGATCGACCCGACGACGCTGAGCGACAGGGCGACCTACGCCGATCCGACCCGACCGTCGCAGGGCGTACGGGAGCTGTTCGTGCACGGCACTCGCGTCGTGCACGAAGGAGAGCTCGTGACCGCTGCGCTTCCGGGGCGCGCCGTGCGGGGGGATGCATCATGAGCACAGCACAGGGGACGAGCGCAGACCTGCAGGGGTTCCTCGATGAGACGGCCGCTGCCCTAAACGTGCCTGGCGCGGTCGTCGGGGTGATCGACGGGGACAGGGAGATCGTCTCGATGACCGGTGTCGCGGCGGTCGACACGGGCGCAGCCGTGACGGAGCGCACCCTGTTCCAGATCGGCTCCACCTCGAAGACCTTCACCGGGACGGTCGCGATGCATCTGGTCGAGACCGGGGCCATCGACCTCGACACCCGCGTGGTCGAGGTGCTCCCCGGCCTCCGGCTCGCCGACGAGGAGGCGCTGGCTGAACTGCGCATCCGGCATCTCCTCACGCACTCCGGCGGCTTCCTCGGCGATGCGGATGAGCGCCCCGGGTGGGACGACGACGCCCTCGCCCGCAACGTCGCGACCTTCGCCGAGCTCCCGCAGCTCTTCCCTCCCGGCACCATCGCTTCGTACAGCAACGCGGGAATCCGGTTGCTCGGCCGTGTGATCGAGCGGGTCACCGGCGAGACGTTCGAACGTGCCGTGCAGCGCGTCGTGTTCGATCCTCTGGGCATGTCGGAAACGTTCTTCTTCCCCTGGGATGTGATCGCCCGCCCGCACGCGGTGGGTCACGTCCCCGATGGGTCAGGAGCGACGACGACGTTCCCGCACTGGCCGCTGACCCGTGACATCGCACCGGAGGGCGGGATCGTGTCGTCCGTACGCGATCAGCTCGCATACGCCCGCTTCCAGATGCGCGGCGAGACCTCGGGAACGACGCCGGTCAGCGACGCCACGCGACTCCTGATGCAGCAGCCCCACCTCGCGGCCGGCCCGCCCGTCGATGCGATCGGTCTGCCGTGGCTGCTCGGCCATCACGGTTCGGCGCGGGTCGTGATGCACGGAGGGAACATCGCCGACACGCAGCTCAGCGAGTTCGTCCTCGCCCCCGACGAAGACCTCGCGGTCACGGTCCTGACCAACAGCGGTGGCGGGAAAGCGCTGGGGACGGCCGTCGTCGACTGGTGCTTCCGCAACCTTCGCGGCATCGAGAAGGCGCCGGAGAAGGTCGAGCTCGGCCCCGCGGACAGGCTCGACGACGTGGTGGGCATCTACGACGCCGGGCAGTGGCACTACGACGTGACCCGCGCGGGTGATGCTCTCGAGTTCGCGATGGTGCTGCGTGCGGACATCGCCGCGCTCGGCATCCCTCCGCGGCCGCCCCTGCGACTGCGTGTGCGTGCCGACGGCGCCCTGATCACGGATGCCGCCCAGCCCGTCGGTCGTCTCCTCGACGAGACGGAAGGCGGCCCCGAACTGCTCCATGTGGGCCTGCGCGCCGTGCGGCGGCGCTGACTCGGGGAACGTTCGTCCGGCCGCACCAAGGTCTGCGCAAGTCTCGTCGCCGGGAACCAACGAGGCGTCGGATCGCCCGAATAGTCTCGGCCCCATCGCCGTCGCCCGAAGACGACGGCCTACTCGACGAAGAGGAGCGCACGTGTCCGACCTGAACGAAATCGGCAGCTGGGTGCGGGAGAACCTTCCCACGATGCTGGCCGACGCGCATATCCCTGCCGCATCCGTCGCGATCCTGGCCGGTGGCGAGATCTTCACCACCGCAGCCGGGATCCTCAATCGCAACACCGGCGTCGAAGCCGACGAGGACTCGGTCTTCCAGATCGGGTCCATCACGAAGACCTGGACGGCCACGCTGATCATGCAGCTCGTCGACGAGGGTCTGCTCGACCTCGACGCCCCGGTGCGCGAGGTGGTACCGGAGTTCACGATCGGCGACGACACGGCGGCGAGCGCGATCACCCCTCGTCAGCTGCTGAGCCACGTGAGCGGGTTCGAGGGCGACCTGTTCAACGACACCGGGGTGGGCGACGACGCGGTGGAGAAGTACCTCGCGACGATCGCCGACGCCCCGCAGCTCTTCGCTCCCGGCGAGCGGTTCTCGTACAACAACGCCGCGTTCGTGGTGCTCGGCCGCATCGTCGAAGTGCTGCGCGGCACGTCCTACGATCAGGCGCTGCGTACCCACCTCGCCGCTCCCCTGGGGCTCACTCACGTCGCCACCACGGCCGCGGAGGCGATCATGTTCCGCGCGGCGCTCGGGCACATCCCCGCGGAGGGCAGCGACGAGCCCGTGCCGGCGCCGGTGTGGAGCCTGGTGCGCTCGAACGCCCCCGCGGGATCGATGCTCGCCATGACGGCGCGAGACCTGGTGACCTACGCCCGCATGCATCTGGACGGCGGCGTCGCCGCCGACGGCACCAGGGTGCTCTCGGAGCAGAGCGTGCTGGCCATGCAGGAACGGCAGGTCGACCTGCCCGAACTCGGCCTGATGGGCGACGCCTGGGGTCTGGGCTGGGAGATCTTCGACTGGGACGGCGGACCCGTGATCGGCCACGACGGCGGCACGATCGGCCAGAACGCATTCCTGCGCATGGTGCCGGGCGCGGGAGTCGCGGTGGCGGTGCTCACGAACGGCGGACGCACGGTCGATGCGTACCATGCCATCACGTCGAAGGTGCTTGCCGCCCTCGCCGGGGTCACGGTCCCGGAGCTGCCGTCGATCCCCGACTCCCCGGTCGCGATCGACCTCGAGCGGATCCTCGGCACGTACTCGTCGTCGGTCTCCGACTCCACCGTGCGGGTCGACGACGATGGCCGCATCTGGCTGGAACGCACCATGAAGGGGATCTTCGCCGAACTGGGGCCGGCGCCGGAGCCCGTCGAGCTGATCGGCTGGGCCGGCGACACCCTGCTCCCCCGCGAAGCGCAGAACGGGATGCGCATGCCGCACGCCTTCGTCGGCGACGACGGCAGCGGACGTGCTCTGTACCTGCACACCGGACGAGCCGACCGCCGGGTGGACGCATGAGCAGCATCGCGGCCGCCGTACCGGAAACGGACACGACGGGCGTCGAACGACGGATCGCCGAGATCTTCGCAGAGGCAGGAGCCACGGGCTTCCTCCATGCCAGGGAGATCGGTGTCGAGGGCGGTCCTGAAGTGACCGTTGGCGCCGATGAGCCGGTGGTGCTCGCCTCGGTCTTCAAGATCCTGGTGCTGACCGCTTTCGTCCGCGCGGTCGCCGCGGGAGAGCTCGACCCCGCGGCGCGCACGACCGTGACGGCGCGCTACCGCATCGGAGGGGTGGGCACGGCCGGCTTCGCGGACGACGTGGAGATGAGCTGGCGCGATCTGGCCCTGAACATGATGACCATGAGCGACAACGCGGCGACCGACGTCATCTACCACCGCCTGGGCGCAGAGGCCATCGATCGCGTCATCTCCGACCTCGCGCTGCGGCAGACCCAGCTCGTGGGGTGCTGCGAAGACCTGTTCGCCTCGGTGGTCGCCGACCTCGGCGGCGCGGCCGACAGCGACCTGGACGACCTGTTGACCGGAGCGAACGCGGAGCAGATCCTCGCCCTCGACGCCGTGCAGCCGCTGCGGACGTCGCACTCCACGCCGCGCGAGGTGACCGCCGTGCTGAACGCGCTGTGGACCGACGCCGCCGCCGCACCGGAGGCCTGTCGTCAGGCGCGCGACATCATGGCACTGCAGATCTGGCCGCACCGACTCACCTCCGGGTTCCCTGCCGAGGTGCGCATCGCCGCGAAGACCGGCACACTCCCGACCTGGCGCAACGAAGCCGGTGTGGTCACCTACCCCGACGGCCGTCAGTACGCGGTGGCCGTGTTCACTCGAGCAGCATCGCTCAACGACCGACAGCCGCTCGTGGACGCCTCGATCGGACGCGCCGCCTTCGCCGCCGTCGAAGACCTGCGCGCGCGCTGATCCCCGACCCGTATCCCCCTGCACCACCCACCTGCACCATCCCGAACACTGCTGGAGGCTTCTGATGCGTTCTCGTACCCCGCTGGTCGCGCTGCTCGGCGCTGCGGCGCTCGCCCTGACGTCCTGCGCCGGAGGCGCCCCGCCCAGCGGGGATGCCACGGACGGCGTGCTCGCCGACGGCAAGACCTTCACCTCGGTGATCTCCACCGATCCCGGCAGCCTCGACCCCTTCGTCACCGTGATGTCCGTCGCGCGCTCGATCGACCGCTTCCTGTACGCGCGGCTCGTCGAGGTGCTGGAGGACGGCAGCATCGCCTCCGGCCTCGCCGACTCCTGGGAGGCGGACACCACGACCGCGACCTTCACGCTCCGTGACGGTCTCACGTGCGAGGACGGCACCCCGCTCACGGCCACCGACGTGGCCGCGAACATCACCCACATCGGAGACCCGGCCAACGGCTCGCCCCTGGTCGGGCTGCAGGTGCAGCCGGGCACCAGTGCCGTGGGCGACGACACCGCCGGCACGGTGACCGTCACCAGCGGACGACCGGACTCGTTCCTGATCGAGAACATCGGCAGCATCTCGATCGTCTGCGGATCGGTGATCGACGACCCGGATGCGCTCTCCAAGGGCGAAGGGGCCACCGGCATGTTCACCATGGCCGAAGTCGTCCCCAACAGCCAGTACACGCTGACCCGTCGCGACGACTTCGCCTGGGGCCCCGACGACTGGGACCCGAAGCAGAAGGGGCTCCCCGACTCCGTGGTCTTCCGCGTCATCCCGAACGAGACGACCGCCACGAACCTGCTGCTCTCCGGCGAGGTCAACGCCGCCCTCGTGATCGGTCCGGACAACAAGCGCCTCAAGGACGCCGGGCTGTTCCACACCGAGATCCCGACCCCGGCAGGACAGTTCATCTTCAACCAGGCGGAGGGACGCCCCACCGCTGACCAGGCCGTGCGCGAGGCGCTGCTCGAGGCACTCGACCTCGACCAGATGCGCCAGGTTCTCGGCAGCGGATCCGCCAGCGTGCCCACCGGGCTCGTGACCGTGTCGCCGAACCCCTGCCGTGCGGACGTGCTGAAGGGCTTCATGCCCGAGTTCGACGCGAAGGCCGCAGCCGCAGCGCTCGACGGGGCGGGGTGGAAGGCCGGCAGCGACGGCGTGCGCACCAAGGACGGCGAGACGCTGACCCTGCGCATGATCTACTCTTCGCAGCTCGGCGACGCCGGCAACGCCGCAGCGGAGCTCGCCCAGGCCGCCTGGAAGGAGCTGGGCGTCGACATCACGGTCGCCGCCGTGGACTCGCCCACGCTGAGCGAGACCCTGTTCTCCACGGGCGACTGGGACATCTCGGCCGCGCCGCTCACCGTCTCGCTGCCGAGCATGCTCGTGCCGTTCTACTCGGGCCCGACGCCGCCGAACGGCACCAACTTCGCCTCGATCGACAATCCGGAGTACACGGAGGCCGTCACCGCGGCATCCGCGAAGGCCGGCAGCGAAGGGTGCGACGACTGGGGCACCGCCGAGCAGGCCCTGTACGCGACGACCAGTGTCATGCCGTACGCGAACATCGACCGGTCGACCTTCGCGACCAAGGCGACGTTCACCGAGGGCGACGGCATCGACCCCACGTCGATCCGCATGTACGAGTAATCGGAGACCGGAGACAGCCGATGGCCAGCACCACCGCCACGCAGGCGATACTGATCAGATCCGCCCGGTCGGACAACCCCTGGTTGTCCTTCCTGGTCCGGCGCGGAGGGCAGTTCCTGCTCTCGGTGTGGGTGCTGGTCACGGCTGCCTTCCTCATGATCCACCTCGTGCCGGGCGACCCGGTGCGCGCGGCGCTAGGGCTGAACGCCCCGGCCGAGCTCGTCGAGGCCCGGCGCGCGGCTCTCGGCCTCGACCAGCCGCTCATCGTGCAGTACTTCCGCTACATCGGGGGGCTGTTCACCGGCGACATGGGCTCCTCGATGATCACCAGCCAGCCCGTCTCCGAGATCATCGCCACCCGGCTCCCCGCGACTCTCCAGCTCGCCCTGTTCGCGGTCGTGCTCGTGCTGCTGGTCTCGGTCCCGCTCGGGGTGACCATGGCCGTCGCCACCCGCGGCGGTCGCCGACGCGGGCTGGAGCTGGCGTTCGCGACCGGTTCGGTCATCCTCGCCGCGATCCCCGAGTTCCTCCTCGCTGTCGGCCTCGTGTACGTGTTCGCGGTGTCGCTCCGGTGGTTCCCCGTCGCCGGGAACACCGCTCCGTTCGCGCTCGTGCTGCCGGTCGTGGCGCTCGCGGTCGGCCCGATCGCGGTGTTCTCACGCATCATCAGGGTCGAGGTGCTCTCCGTGCTCGGCCAGGACTTCATCCGCACCGCGCGGGCCAAGCGCCTCGCGCCGCGCCGCATCTACTCCCGCCATGCGCTCCCGAACGCCATGACCGCGACCCTCACCCTCACCGGACTGCTCCTGACGGGGATGGTCGCCGGCACCGTGCTGGTCGAGAACGTCTTCGCCTGGCCGGGGCTCGGCACCATGATCGTGCAGTCGATCCTCACCAAGGACTACTCGGTCGTGCAGGGCATCGTGCTCGTCTACGGCGTGGGGGTGCTGGTCGTGAACCTCGTGATCGACGTGATCCTCGCGCTCCTCGATCCTCGCTCCACCATCAGGGAGGCATGATGTCCGCACGCACGGCATGGTCCGGCATCGTCCGCTCGCCCCTCGGCATCACCGCCCTCGGTCTGATCCTGCTCGTCACGCTCGGCGCGATCTTCGCCCCGATGATCTGGGGCGCCCAGGCCGAGCAGGTGGACCCGACCGCGATCACGCAGGGACCGAGCGCGGAGCATCTGCTGGGAACCGACGCCCTCGGCCGCGACGTGCTCGCCCGCGTACTGGTCGCGACCCGACTCTCTGTGGTGCTCGCCGTGGTCGCGGTGGTCATCGGCGTGGTCGCCGGAACGCTGCTCGGCACGGCACCGTCGGTGCTCCCCCGATGGGTCGGACGCCCGATCGTCGGCTTCGTCAACATCGCCGTGGCCTTCCCCGGCCTCCTCCTCGCCCTGTTCTTCGCCGTCATCTTCGGCGTCGGCTCCACCGGTGCCGTGCTCGCGATCGGCTTCGCGATGGCGCCGCAGTTCGCCCGTCTCACCCAGACCCTGTCGGCGGCGATCGCCGGTCGCGACTTCATCTCCGCCGCCCGGGTCGCCGGAGTCTCGCGCCTGCGGGTCCTCATCCGCCACATCCTGCCCAACATCGGCGAGCCGCTCATCGTGAACGCGACCGTCGCGGCCGGCTCGGCACTGCTGGCCTTCGCCGGACTCTCGTTCCTCGGTCTGGGCGTGCAGGTGCCGGAGTACGACTGGGGCCGCCTGCTCGGCGAGGGCCTCAACCGCATCTACCTCAACCCCGCGGCGGCGCTCGGACCGGCCGTGGCCGTGGTGATCGCCGGCCTCGCCTTCAACCTCCTCGGAGAGACGGCGGCTGCAGCCCTGGGCGGACGGTCGGCTCGGCGCCGCCATCGCCTTCCCACCGTCGCGCTCTCCGGAGCGACCGGACTCGATGCCAGCAAGCCCGCGCAGGTCGACGGTGAAGAAGTGGTGCTCCTCGTCGACGACCTGCGCGTCTCCTTCCCCACGCCTGCCGGGTGGGTCACCCCGGTGCGCGGCGTCTCGTTCACCGTGTCGCGCGGCGAGGCGATCGGCGTGGTCGGCGAATCCGGATCGGGCAAGAGCCTGACCGCCCTCGCCGCAGCCCGGCTCATCGAGCGTCCCGGCCATGTCGCCGCCGCGCAGCTGGACTTCTGCGGCACTCCGCTGCTGACCAGCACGGATCGGGCGGTGCGAAGCCTGCTCGGCACGTCGCTCGCGATGGTCTTCCAGGACCCGATGACGTCGTTCAACCCGACCAGGCGCATCGGATCGCAGCTCGCCGAGGCAGCCTCCGAGCACCAGGACATCACGCGGAAGCAGGCCATGGACCGGGCGATCGAGCGGCTGCAGTCGGTGCGGGTGCCCGCGGCCGCCCGCCGCTCCCACCAGTACCCGCACGAGTTCTCCGGCGGCATGAGGCAGCGCGCGATGATCGCGATGGGTCTCATGAACCACCCGCGGCTGATCATCGCCGACGAGCCGACGACGGCGCTCGACGTGACGGTGCAGCGACAGGTGCTCCAGCTGCTCGCGGGAGTGCGGCGCGACACCGATGCCGCGATCCTGCTGATCAGCCACGACATCGCCGTGGTCGCGCAGACCTGCGACAGGGTGCTCGTCATGTACGCGGGCCGCATCGTCGAAGACCTGCCCGCGGCGACCCTGCACACCGACGCCAGGCACCCGTACACCCGGGCACTGCTCGAGGTCGTACCCGAGCTCGACGCCGACCGCAGCGAGCCGCTCAAGATGATCCCCGGCCGCCCGCCGGCGCCAGGGGCCTTCCCCGTCGGATGCGCGTTCGCCGCCCGGTGCCCGCTCGCCACCGATCTCTGCCGCGAGAGCGACCCCGAACTGGTGGCCGACGCAGCGGGACACCGGGTCGCGTGCTGGCACCCGGTCGACGGCGAGGCTCCGGTGCCGGTGGCCATCGCCACGGTTGCTGACGAGACGGTTGCTGACGAGACGGTTGCTGACGAGACGAGCACTGAAGACACGAGCACCGAAGAGGAAGAGACGGTCCTGAGATGAGCGAACTGCGATTCGAGCGGGTCAGCGTGCGCTACGGAACGCACCGCGCCGGTCTCACGGCCGTCGACGACGTCTCCCTCGTCGTGCCGTCCGGCTCCGTGGTCGGGCTGGTCGGCGAATCGGGGTCGGGCAAATCGACGCTGGCTCGCGCGGCCATCGGCCTCGCGCCGATCAGCGAGGGAGCGATCACTCTCGACGGTGCGGATGTGCGGAGCTTCCGTCGTCGACGCCCCATCCAGATGGTGTTCCAGGATCCGTTCTCCTCACTCGATCCCCGGATGACGATCGGCGAGTCCATCGCCGAGGCGCTCCCCCGCGACATCCGCGGCACCGCTGCCCGACGCGCGGAGGTCGCCAGACTGCTCGACCTGGTGAGCCTGGACGCCGACCGCGCCCCGTCTCTTCCGGCAGCGCTCTCCGGCGGGCAGCGACAGCGCATCGCCCTCGCCAGAGCGCTCGCCGCGCGACCGGAGGTCGTGATCGCCGACGAGATCACCTCGGCGCTCGATGTGTCGGTGCAGGGCTCGGTGCTGAACCTCGTGCGGGAGCTGCGCGGTGAACTCGACCTCACGATGCTGTTCATCTCGCACAACCTCTCGGTCGTGCGCTATCTGAGCGACCACATCGCCGTGATGTATCTCGGGCGGATCGTGGAGTTCGGCCCCACCGAGCAGGTGCTCGCCGACCCGCAGCACCCGTACACGAGGGACCTGTTGCAGGCGGCGCCCACCAGGAACGGCGACCTGCTGGCGGTCGACCCGCTCGCCCCGGTCGACGTGGAGCCCGCCGACCCGCATGCGCCTCCCAGCGGATGTCGGTTCCACCCGCGGTGCCCGATCGGTCCCGCGGCACGACCCGATCGTCAGATCTGCGTGATCGCGGATCCTCCCCTGCCCTCCGGTTCAGCCGGAGCCGCATGCCATTTCGCCGGCACGCACGCGGACGTCGCGCTCGGAACTGTGCCCACCTCCCAAAGCATCCCCCTGGTTTCGGCCGCGACCACAACACCGTCCCCGCTCTCAGCGGACACAGTGAACTGACCATCGATTGGAGCTCTCATGAACCGCGTCACCGTCGACGACCTGCTCTCCGTCCGCACACCGGAGCAGCCCGCGCTGTCTCCGGACGGCACCCGCATCGCCTACGTGCTGCGGACGACCGACCGCGACGGCGACCGCGACACCCGCGCGCTCTGGCAGGTGGCGTCCTCCGGCGGAGCCCCCGCCCCGCTGACGCACGGCACAGGGGATTCTGCCCCCGTGTGGAGCCCCGACGGCGCGCAGCTGGCGTTCCTGCGGGCACAGGACGGACCCGCGCAGCTCTGGGTCCTCCCTGCAGGCGGAGGTGAGGCCCGCAGTCTGACCGCTCTCCCCCTCGGCGCCGGCGCCGCGGCCTGGAGCCCTGACGGTGCCCGCATCGCCTTCACCGCCCCGGTCGACAGTGCGGCCCTCCCCGGCGAGGACAAGGACACCATCCTGGCCCGTCGTTCGGCTCCGACCGGCACCGACCGTCTCGGCTACAAGGCGGACGGCGCCGGAAACCTCTCCACTCTCGTGCAGCAGCTGCACGTGCTCGACGTCGCCTCCGGGAAGATCACCGTGCTCACGCGTGGACGCTCGCACGCCTCCGAGCCCTTCTGGTCGCCGGACGGCACCCGCATCGCCTACTCCGCGAGCGTCGAGGACGATGCGGACCTGACGATGCGGATCCCCGTGCTCGTGTGCTCGTCCACCGACCCGAACAGCCCCCCTGTGCAGGTCAGCGCCGCCGACGTGCAGGCGACGGCGGTGGGCTGGACCCCCGACGGTCGCCACGTGCTCGCGGCCGGGCGCACCGACACCGAGGTCGGCAACGCGGACCTGCTGCTGTTCCCCGTCGACGGCGGAGACCCGCGGAACCTCACCGCCGGCCTCGACCGCAACGTGATGCCCGGTGGTCCGGGCTACCCCGGCGGCATGCCGCAGTTCACGGAGGACGGCGACATCGTGTTCTGCCTTCGCGACAACGGCTACTCGCACGTGTACCGGGTCGCGCAGGACGGCTCCGGTGCCGCGCCTCTCGTGAACGGCACCGCGAACGTCTCGGGGCTGTCGGTCGCAGGATCGTCCGCCGCGATCGTGCTCGCCACACCGGAGTCGTTCGGCGATGTCGCGCTCCTGGACCTCTCCGACGGCACGGCGCGCACCCTCACCGACTACGGCACTCCCGAGTTCGAGCTCGTGCCCGCGGAGGAGCGCCGATTCACGATCTCCGACGGTACGGTCGTCACCGGCTGGCTGCGCCGCGACCCCGACGCCGCTGGCCCGCTCCCGCTCCTGCTCGACATCCACGGCGGGCCGCACAACGCCTGGAACGGGGCAGCGGACATCGCCCACCCTTATCACCAGGTGCTCACGCGACGCGGCTGGGCGGTCCTGACCCTCAACCCCCGAGGAAGCGACGGCTACGGCGACGCGTTCTTCTCGGCGGTATCCGGCGGCTGGGGAGTCAACGACGCGAACGACTTCCTGGAGCCGATCGACGCTCTCGTGTCGGAAGGCGTCGCGGATCCGGCGCGCCTCGCCGTCACGGGCTACAGCTACGGCGGCTTCATGACGTGCTTCCTCACCTCGCGCGATGACCGCTTCGCCGCCGCTGTCGCCGGTGGCGTCGTCACCGACCTGTTCTCGATGGGCGGCACGTCGGACTTCGGCCACTACCTCTCCTCCAAGGAGAACGGCGGTCTGCCGTGGCGCGACGAGGAGCGCATCTCCGCGCAGTCGCCGTTCACGCGGGTCGATCAGGTGAAGACGCCGACGCTGATCCTGCACGGCGCAGCCGACGACCGCTGCCCGGTGGGTCAGGCGGAGCAGTGGTTCACGGCGCTGCGCGAGCGCGGGGTGCCGACCCGTCTCGTGCTCTACCCCGGTGGCTCGCACCTCTTCGTGCTCTCCGGGCCGCCGTCGCACCGCGCCGACTTCTCGCAGCGGGTGATCGATTGGGTAGAGCAGTACGCCCCGCCAGCGGGGAAGCCGGTGCGCGCACGACTCGACGCCCGGCACTGGCAGCAGCGACTGAGCGCCCTGGCCGAGGCGCACAAGGTTCCCGGGGCGACCCTCGGCATCCTCCGTCTCGGGGAGGAGCCCGTGTATGCGCACCACGGCATACTCAACGTGCGCACGGGGATCGAGACCACCGACGACTCGGTGTTCCAGATCGGCTCGATGAGCAAGGTGTGGACCACCTCGGTCGTGATGAAGCTCGTCGACGAGGGCAGGCTCGACCTCGACACCCCGATCGTGGAGTACGTCCCGGAGTTCGCCTCGTCGGATCCCGAGGTCACCCGCACCGTGACGATGCGTCACCTGCTCAACCACACGAGCGGGATCGACGGCGACGTGTTCACCGATACCGGCCGCGGAGACGACACCCTGGAGAAGTACGTCGCGCTGCTCGACGGCATCGCGCAGAACCACCCGCTCGGTGCCACGATGTCGTACTGCAACTCCGGATTCGTGCTGGCCGGTCGGGTGATCGAGAAGATCACGGGTACCAGCTGGGACCAGGCGATGCGCGACCTGTTGATGACGCCCCTCGGTCTCACGCACTCCTGCACGCTCCCCGAAGAGGCCATCATGTTCCGTGCCGCCAGCGGCCACACCGAAGTGGGTGATGACGGACCGACCCTCGCCCCTGCCTGGATGCTCCCGCGCGCGATGGGTCCGGCGGGACTGGTGAACTCCACGACCGCCGACGTGCTCGCCTTCGCCCGCATGCACCTCACGGGGGGACTCGCAGCCGACGGCACGCGGGTGCTGTCGGAGGAGAGCGTGCGACGGATGCAGCAGCGGGAGGTCGACATGCCCGACCCGTACTCCCTCGGCGATGCCTGGGCCGTGGGGTGGATCCTGTTCGACTGGGACGGGCGCCGACTCTACGGCCACGACGGGAACACCATCGGCCAGGCGGCGTTCCTGCGCATCCTGCCGGACGAGCAGCTCGCGGTGACGATGCTCACCAATGGCGGCAACACGCACGACCTGTACGCCGAACTGTTCGACGAGATCTTCTCCGAGCTCGCGGATGTGCACGTGCCGGCGGGCCTCACCCCGCCTGCGGAGCCGTTCGCCGACGACTTCTCCGAGTTCGAGGGCATCTACGACCGCTCAGGGGTCCGTACCGAGATCTTCCGCGACGACGAGGGCCTGCGCATGCGCACCACGCTCAACGGCCCGCTCGCCGCCCTGCTCCCCGATCCGGTGCAGGAGCACCCGCTGGTCCCGGTGCGTCACGGCGAGTTCGTGATGCGACCGGAGGGCGAGCAGGGGTGGCATGCTGTGGTCTTCTACTCCCTGCCCAGCGGCGAGCGCTACCTGCACCACGGTGTGCGCGCAGCGCCGAAGGTGTCGTGATGCGCGTGCAGGCGGACGCGGACCTCGACCTGGTCCTCGCCGACATCGAGACCCTCGTCTCCTGCGAGTCGCCGTCGGGCGACCTCGAAGCCGTCTCCCGCAGCGCCGACGTCGTCGCCGCCCTCGGTGAGAGGCTGCTGGGGGTCGCCCCGGAACGCATCGTCATCGACGGGCGCACGCATCTGCGCTGGCGATTCGGCGATCCGGTCGTGCTGCTCCTCGGCCACCACGACACGGTATGGCCGCTCGGCTCGCTGCGGCGGTTGCCGTTCACCGTCGAGGACGGTGTGCTCCGCGGACCCGGATGCTTCGACATGAAGACGGGCGTCGTGATGGCGCTGCATGCCGTCGCCGCACTGTCCGATCGCACCGGCATCAGCATCCTGATCACGGGTGATGAAGAACTCGGTTCTCCGAGTTCGCGCGCCCTGATCGAGCAGGAGGCGATCGGCTGCGCTGCGACGCTCGTGCTCGAGGCCTCGGCCGACGGCGGTGCCGTGAAGATCGCACGCAAGGGCGTCTCGCTCTACCGTGTGCGCGTCACGGGGCGTGCCGCCCATGCCGGGCTCGAACCGGAGCGTGGCGTGAACGCTGCCGTCGAGGCGGCCCACCTCGTGCTCGCGATCGCGAGGCTCGGCGACCGGTCGGTGGGGACCAGCGTGACGCCCACGCTCCTGCGCGCCGGCAGCACCACCAACACGGTGCCGGCCGAGGCGGAGTTCGCCGTCGACGTGCGCGTGCGCACGGTCGCGGAGCAGGACAGGGTGGATGCCGCCCTCCGTGCGATCCCTGCCACCCTTCCCGGTGCCTCCGTGCGCGTGGTCGGCGGTGCGAATCGTCCGCCACTCGAGCCCGAATCCTCGGCACCGCTGTTCGCGCTGGCACTCGAGATCGCCGAGCGTGCCGGTCTCACCCCGTTCCACGGCGTCGAGGTCGGCGGCGCGTCCGACGGCAACTTCACCGCCGCGCTCGGGGTGCCGACGCTGGATGGGCTCGGCGCGGTCGGCGGCGGCGCCCATGCCGACGATGAGCACGTGATCGTCGCACTGATCCCGGAGCGCATCGTGCTGCTGCAGGAGCTGATCCTCGCCGTCAGAGAACGCACGCCGGCGCGGAACGGAGGACGGGCATGAGCCTGACGGACGCCGCGGCCTTCCCCGCGTCGCCGGAGGAGGCCGCCGATGCCGCGAACGCCGCCGCGTCGAAAGCGGGGGTGGAGATCCGTCTGCTGGAGGATGTGGACGACTTCACCTTGGTCGCCGAGCTGTTCCAGAGCATCTGGACCAAGCAGGGCGAAGCCTCCCCCGTGAACGTCGAGACGCTGCGGGCGCTGTCGAAGGCCGGCAGCTACGTGGGCGGAGCATTCGAGCACGACGAGCTCGTCGGCGCATGCTTCGGCTTCTTCGCCGCTCCCGAGCAGCGTGCGCTGCACAGCCACATCGCGGGCGTCTCCTCGCGGATGCGCGGTCGCAGCGTCGGCTTCGCCCTCAAGGTGCACCAGCGCGCGTGGGCGCTCGAGGAGGGTCTGGACGAGATCTCCTGGACGTTCGATCCCCTCATCAGCCGCAATGCGCACTTCAACCTCGTGAAGCTCGCCGCGACCCCGACGTCGTATCACCGCAACTTCTACGGACACATGGCCGATGCGCTCAACGGGGCGGACGACACCGATCGGATGCTCGTGACCTGGTACGTGCGCGACCCCAGGGTGGTCGCCGCCTGTCACGGGGAGCCGGTGCCTGAGATCGTGGAGATCGACACCGAGGAGATCAACGCCGAGGAGATGTCCGTCGAGCCGCTGCTCAGCGTGGGCGGCGACCTCGGGCCGCTGCGGCATCGCACCGACGCGCGCTTGGTACGGGTGGCGCTGCCACGCGACATCGAGACCTTGCGCCTGACCGAACCCGCACGGGCGACCGCATGGCGTCTGGCGTTGCGCGAGACGCTCGGATCATCGCTGGAGGGTGGAGGGCGCGTGCTCTCGTTCGACCGCTCCGGCGCCTACACCATCGACAGAGGAGAACAGGGATGAAGCTCACCGGATTCGAGCTGCGCGTGATCGAGATGCCGCTGGTGTCGCCGTTCCGGACGTCGTTCGGCGTGCAGACCGTGCGCGAGGCCCTGGTGGTCCGCGCCGTCACGGACGAGGCGGAGGGCTGGGGCGAAGGTGTTGCCATGAACGACCCGCTGTACTCCTCCGAGTACGTGGAGGCGAGCGTCGACGTCATCACCCGGTTCCTGCTGCCGGCGCTCGCGCAGGTCGAGGACCTCGATGCGAGCGGCGTCGCCCCGGCCCTGGCGAAGTTCAAGGGTCACCGCATGTCGAAGGCCGCGGTCGAGCTGGCGATCCTCGATGCCGAGCTGCGGGCGGCCGGGGTGCCGCTCTCGCGCGAGCTGGGCGCCGTGCGCGACCGGGTCGACTGCGGTGTCTCGGTCGGGATCATGGACTCCATCCCCGAGCTGCTCGAAGCCGTCGGCGGCTACCTCGACGAGGGGTACGTGCGCATCAAGCTCAAGATCGAGCCCGGGTGGGACATCGAACCGGTGCGCGCCGTGCGGGAGCGCTTCGGCGATGACGTGCTGCTGCAGGTCGACGCGAACACCGCCTACCACCGTGGCGATGCCCGGCACCTCGCCAAGCTCGATCCGTTCGACCTGCTCCTGATCGAGCAGCCGCTCGACGAGGAGGACCTTCTCGGACACGCGCAGCTCGCCCGGGCGATCACCACCCCGGTGTGCCTCGACGAATCGATCGTGTCGGCCAGGGCCGCGGCGGACGCGATCGCCCTCGGCGCCTGCTCGATCGTCAACATCAAGCCTGGCCGTGTGGGCGGGTACCTGGAGGCACGACGCATCCACGACGTGTGCGCGGCGAACGACATCCCGGTGTGGTGCGGCGGCATGCTCGAGACCGGGATCGGGCGTGCGGCGAACGTCGCCCTCGCAGCCCTCCCCGGTTTCACCCTGCCCGGCGACACCTCGGGATCCGGACGGTACTACGCGCACGACATCACCGAGCCGTTCGTCGTCGAGGACGGCACTCTCACCGTTCCCACGGGTCCGGGAATTGGCGTGACGCCCGATCCTGATGCGCTGGACGCCGTGACGGTCCGCACCGAGTGGATCACCTTCTGAGAGCCGGCTGACGGCCCTTGTGGGGCACGACGATCCTGTCGAGACCGACCAAGAGTCGATACGATTTCGTCGTGCCCCACAGCTCCCCCACCCGTGGTCGCCCCCTAGCCTGGGCGCTGTGCTCATGTCCGTGACGACCAGGCCCCGCGCCAGCCTCGGCCGGGTCATCGAAGACCTCGGCAACACCCTGCTCGAGGTGGTGAGCGGCGCCGTCGACGACGAGGCCGAGATCGAGACCGTGGTCATCCACGACGTCCTCGACGACGCGATGCCGATGCGCGGGGCACTCGTGCTCGGTGTCGGGCTGAGCGATCCCGATGAGATCGCCGAACTCCTGCAGAACCTTGCTGCCCAGCACGCCTCCGCCCTCATGCTGCGCGCTCCGGTGCGGGCCGAACAACCGGTGCGCGATGCGTCCGAGGCCACGGGCATCCCGGTGCTCGCGCTCACCCGCGGGGCGTCGTGGGCGCAACTGGCTGCCATGCTGCGCTCGCTCATCGCCGAGGGTGACGTCGGCGATCAGGGAACGACGACGCTGGGCGGCATGCCCTCCGGCGACCTCTTCGCCCTCGCGAACGCGATCGCCACGCTGCTGAACGCACCGGTCACGATCGAGGACCGCAACTCGCGGGTCGTCGCGTTCTCGGGTCGCCAGCACGAGGCCGATCCGGCGCGCATCGAGACGGTGCTCGGTCGGCAGGTTCCCGAACGGTTCGCGCGGCAGCTCGAGGAGCGCGGCGTCTTCCAGGAGCTGTACCGCAGCGAGGATCCGATCCACGTCGGACCGGTGTCCAACACCGAGGGTCTGCCGTCGTTCCCTCGCGTGGCGCTGGCCGTGCGTGCGGGCGACGAGATCCTCGGATCCATCTGGGCGGCTGTGCAGGAACCGCTCTCGCCCGACCGCGTGCGAGCGCTGAAGGACTCTGCCGGGCTGGTGGCCCTGCACATGCTGCGTCTGCGCGCCGGCGCCGACGTGGAGCGCCGACTGCGCGCCGACCTGCTCTCCACGATCCTGGAGGGAGGGCCGGGGGCTGCGGATGCGACGGCTCGTCTGCGCCTGAGCGATCATCGGTGCGTCGTGCTCGCCGTGTCCGCCACGGAGGACATCGACGACGAGCCCTCCGCCGGGGCACGAGGTGTCGCGGAGAGGCAGCGGATCGCCGATGCGTTCGCCGTGCACCTGGGGGCCGTGTACCTCCGCTCGGCTGTGGCCGTGATCGGCGATGTCGTGTACGCCGTCGTCGGGATCCGCCCAGAGCAGGGCGATGCCGATCCCGGATCGGAGCATCCCGACGCGGACAGCCGCGCCGCGCGCGTCGCCACGGACTTCCTGGGCCGGCTCGGTGCGACCGCTGAGATCCGCATCGGCGTCGGCACGGTGGCGGAGGCGGTCGCAGACATCCCTTCCTCGCGCGCGAATGCCGACCGAGCTCTGCGCGTGGTCCGTCAGGCGCCTTCCGGCGAACCGGTCGCACGGTTCACTTCGGTGCAGATGGAGGCGCTGCTGGTCGAACTCGCCGACCTCGTCCGCGCCAGGGGCGATCAACCCACCGGTCCGGTCGCGCAGCTGCTGGCGCAGGACAGGGAGAAGGGGACGCACCTGGTGGAGACCTTGCGCGCCTGGCTCGACGCGTTCGGAGATGTGGCCGTCGCCGCAGCCCGCGTCTACACGCATCCCAACACGTTCCGCTACCGGCTGCGTCGCCTGTCGGAGATCAGCGGACTCGACCTCGCCGACCCGGAAGCCCGGTTCTCGGCCATGGTGCAGCTGCGGCTGCTGGTCCCCCGCGACTGAGACGCAGACGGCCCTGACATCCGGAGAGTGCGCCCGCCCCGCCCCCTTGCTGAACGAGGCGGCTGCAGGGACGGGGCCGGTCGAGGCTCGTGGCCCGTCGCCCTCTGCACCCTGGTCGTGAGGCTCGTGGCCTGTCGTTCGGGTGCGCGTGATGTCCGCTCGTGACCGACATCGTGCGTATCTGACACCGATTTGACCACAATGCAATCATTCAGACCATAGAGTGATTTCTGATTGAACGATCCGATCAATCGTGACTCCGCACAGAAGGCGACGGTGATCGAAATGGCCAACCTCGACGCGACCGACCGCAGGATCCTCACCGTGCTCGACGGTGACCCCCGCCGTCCGGTCGCCCTGATCGCCCAGGATCTCGGCCTCGCCCGCGGCACCGTGCACGCTCGACTGGATCGCCTCGAATCCGGAGGATACCTGCGTGCGCACAGCTCGCGAGTGCTGCCGCAGGCCCTCGGGCGCGGTGTCGCGGCCTCGATCCTGGTCGAACTCGATCAGCATCAGATCACGGACGCGATCGATGCGCTCAGTCGCGTCCCCGAGGTGCTGGAGTGCTTCGCTCCCGCCGGCGACACCGACCTGCTGCTGCGTGTCGTCGCGAAGGACCCCGACGACCTCTACCGCGTGGCCGAGGTCGTGCGGCTGTGCCCCGGCATTCTCCGCACGTCGACGAGCCTGTTCCTGCGCGAAGTGATCCCCTATCGGGTGAGCGCGCTCCTGCAAGCCGACTGAGCCGGCACGCGATCCTCAGCCGATGATGCGGGCACCCGGCACGGGGCCGTGCACGTGCAGCGGGTCGAGCCCGTTCTCCCGCAGGGACGACTGCACGTCCTGCGCCGTCTCAGGGTCGGGGCAGAGCAGCGCGATCGTGGGCCCCGAGCCCGACACGATGCCCTGCAGCGCACCGGCGGCGACCCCGAGGCTGATCGTCTCGGCGAGGTCGGGCCGTTCGTACAGCGCCGCGGCCTGCAGATCGTTGAACAGGGTGTCGGCGAGCTGGGTCGGGTCCCCCGAACGCAGCGCCTGCAGCACGGGGATGGGCACGTCCAGCGACAGCTGCGGGTCGTCGGCCAGGGCGCCCTCGTCCTCGCGCAGCAGGTCGAGGCGCTCGTACACCACGGGCGTCGACAGCCCCTGCTCGCTGGGCACCAGGATCCAGTCGAAGCGTCCGCGGGCGAGTGCCGGGTTGAGCTGGTCTCCCCGCCCCGTGCCCACAGCCGTTCCCCCGTGCAGCGCGAACGGCACGTCGGCACCCAGACGCGCGGCCAGATCGTGCAGTCGGGCCTGCGACAGCCCGGTGCCCCACAGCGCATCGCACGCCACGAGGGCGGCTGCCGCGTCCGCCGACCCTCCCCCCATGCCGCCGGCGACGGGCACGCTCTTGCGGATCTCGAGCGCCACCCCGCCCGGATGATCCACCGCGACGGCGAGCAGCTTGGCCGCGCGCATCGCGAGGTTGCGGTCGTCCAGCGGCACGGAATCGATGTCCTCCACTCCGGAGACCGTCACCGAGAAGTCGTCGGCGGGGCGCGCGATCACGTCTTCGTAGAGCGAGACCGCCTGGAAGACCGTCGCCAGCGCGTGATAGCCGTCGTCGTGCCGGCCGCCGACCCCGAGGAAGACGTTGATCTTCCCCGGGGCGCGCACGTGCACGGAATCGGCGAACGCGGCATGGCTCATGATCGGGTCACAGCTCCGAGGACTTCGCCCACAGGTTGACGTCGATGGCGCCGGCGAGCTCGTCGATGCGGGCGAGCTCCTCGGTCGTGAAGTCGGGACCGTTCACGGCCGCGATGTTCTCATCCAGCTGCTCAGGACGCGAGGCGCCGATCAGCGCCGAGGCGACGACGGGGCTGCGCAAGGTCCACTGCAGTGCGAGCTGCGCGAGCGACTGGCCGCGACCCTGAGCGACCTCGTTCAGCGAACGCAGGGTCTGCACGGCCTCGTCCGTGAGCCGGCCCTCCGGCAGCGAGCCGCGCTTCTGCGCACGCTCGGCCGTGCCGTCTCCGAGGTACTTGTCGGTGAGCAGGCCCTGAGCCAGCGGGGTGAACGCGATCGCGCCGAGGCCCGACTGCTCCAGGGTGTCGGTCAGTCCGTCTTCGACCCAGCGGTTCAGGATCGAGTACGCGGGCTGGTGGATGACGAGCGGGGTGCCGAGCTCCTTGGCGACGGCCACGGCCTCGGCCGTACGCTCCGCACTGTAGGAGGAGATACCGACGTACAGGGCCTTGCCCTGGCGCACGAGCGTGTCGAGCGCGCCGACCGTCTCGGCGATCGGGGTGACCGGGTCGACACGGTGGGAGTAGAAGATGTCGACGTAGTCGAGGCCCATCCGCGTCAGCGACTGCTCGGCGCTCGCGAGGATGTACTTGCGGCTCGCGAAGTCGCCGTACGGGCCGGGCCACATGTCCCAGCCGGCCTTCGACGAGATGATCAGCTCGTCGCGGTAGGGGCGGAGGTCTTCGGCGAAGATGCGGCCGAAGTTCTTCTCGGCGGAGCCGTAGGGCGGGCCGTAGTTGTTCGCCAGGTCGAAGTGGGTGATGCCCCGGTCGAACGCGTGGCGCAGCAGTGCGCGCTGGTTGTCGAGCGGGATGTTGTCGCCGAAGTTCCACCACAGCCCGAGCGAGATCGGGGGCAGGTACAGGCCGGACGTGCCGACCTGACGGTAGGCGAACTGCTGGTAGCGGCTCTCGTCCGCGGCATACGGACGGTGCAGCTCGGGGACATCGGGACGGAAGCGGGGGGAGTCGGTCACGGTGCCAGATTACTGGGTGGAAGCGACATCGTCGGAGAGCACGTCCAGCGCGGGAGCGTGCTGCGCGATGCGCTGGTAGTCCTCGACCGTGAGGTCCTCGCCCCGAGCCGTCGGTGCGACACCGGCGGCGGTCAGCACCTCCGAGGCGGCAGCCGAGCTGCCGAAGATCCCGGACAGTGCCTGACGCAGCATCTTGCGGCGCTGGTTGAAGGCCGCATCGACGATCTGGAACGTGCGACGGCGCTCCTCCTCCGTGCCGCGCTCACCCTCGGACCGGTCGAAGCCGACGAGCAGGCTGTCGACGTTCGGCACCGGCCAGAACACCTGGCGGGAGACGTTTCCGGAGAGCTTCCACTCGCCGTACCAGGCGGCCTTGACGCTGGGCGAGCCGTAGATCTTCGAGCCCGGCTTCGCGGCCAGCCGTTCGGCGACCTCGGCCTGGACCATCACCACGCCGCGCTGGAGATACGCGAAGTTCTCCAGGAAGTGCAGCAGCACCGGCACCGAGACGTTGTAGGGGAGGTTGGCGACCAGCACGGTGGGCTCGCCGGGGAGCTCGGTGATGCGCAGCGCATCCGCATCGACGACCGTGAGGCGGTCGGCCTCGACACCGTGCTCGGCGGCCGTCTGCGCGAGCCGGGCCGCGAGTCGGTGGTCGATCTCGACGGCCGTGACGGAGGCGCCGGTCTCGAGGATCGCCAGCGTCAGGGAGCCGAGACCCGGACCGACCTCGACCACGCGCTCGTGCGGCTGCACACGGGCGGCCTGCACGATCTTGCGCACGGTGTTCGCATCGGTGACGAAGTTCTGGCCGAGCTTCTTCGTCGGGGTGACGTCGAGCTCGGCGGCGAGGCGGCGGATCTCGGAGGCGCCGAGCAGGGTGACGGTCATCCCCCCATTCTCCCCCACACTCCGATGTCGCCCCTCCTCAGTAGTCTTCTCTGGTGCCTTCCCTCGGAGAACTCGTCGCGCCCCGTCGCATGGGCCGCAATTTCCGATGGTTGCTCGCGTCGTCGTGGACGAGCAACGTCGGTGACGGCGTCGCGCTCGCGGCCGCTCCCCTGCTGATCGCATCGATGACCTCGTCGCCGATCCTGGTGGCGGCCGGCGCGATCCTGCAGTTCCTCCCCTGGCTCCTGTTCGGCCTGCATGCGGGAGCGATCGCCGACCGCTTCGACCGACGCCGCCTGGTCATGTTCGCGAACGCCGCCAGGGCTGTCGTGCTCCTCGCACTGTGCGTCTTCCTGATCACCGGCGTCGCGAACATCTGGATCGTGCTCGCTGTGGCCTTCCTCTACGGCACCGCCGAGGTCTTCGTCGACACGGCGGGCAGCACGCTGCTGCCGATGCTGGTGAAGCCCGCCGACCTCGGCATCGGCAATGCACGCCTGCAGGCCGGATACCTGGTGGCGAACCAGTTCGCCGGTCCGCCGCTGGGCGCCTTCCTGTTCGCCGCCGGCACCGCCTGGCCGTTCCTGCTCGAAGTCGTGTGCGTCAGCCTCGCGGTCGTCCTCATCTCCCGCATGGCTCGCACCCCGGTGCCGCCGCGCGCGACCGACGAGCGCACGCCGGTGCACACCGACATCGCCGAGGGGCTCCGCTGGCTGTGGCGCAACCCGCCCGTGCGCACGCTGGTGCTCATCATCCTGGTGTTCAACATCACCTGGGCGGCGCCCTGGGGTGTGCTCGTGCTCTACGCGACGGAGCACCTGCAGATGGGCGCGGTGGGCTACGGCGCCCTCACGACCGCGTCGGCGGCCGGTGGCATCCTCGCGACGCTCAGCTTCGGCTGGTTGGAGCGACACGTCTCCTTCGCCACCCTGATGCGTGTCGTGCTGTCGCTCGAGGTGCTCATGCACCTGGCGTTCGCCCTCACCACCGCCGGATGGGTCGCGCTGATCATCATGTTCTTCTTCGGGGCGTACGCGTTCGTCTGGGGCACGATCTCCACGACCGTGCGACAGCGTCTGGTGCCCGCCGAGCTGCAGGGCCGGGTGGCCTCCGTGAACATGGTCGGGGTGTTCGGCGGCATGGTCGTCGGGCAGGCGCTCGGCGGCGTGATCGCCCAGGTGTGGGGACTCACCGCGCCCTGGTGGTTCGCCTTCGTCGGGGCGGCCCTCACCCTGCTGCTGGTGTGGAAGCCGATCTCGCAGATCGTGAGCGCGAAGCCCGTCGCCGAGACCGGGCCCGAAGACGTGGAACCCGAAACTCAGTCGGCGAACGAGCCGTAGACCCGCAGGGTGTTCTCGGCCAGCTGGGCGCACAGCTCGTCGACCTCGATGTCGAGCTCGGCGGCCATGAAACGCACGGTGATCGGCACGAGGTAAGGCGCGTTCGGGCGGCCCCGCAGCGGCACGGGGGTGAGGAACGGGGCATCCGTCTCGACGAGGATGCGATCGAGCGGCGTCACCTTCAGCGCATCCCGCAGGTTCTGCGCGTTCTTGAACGTCACGTTGCCGGCGAACGACAGGTGGTAACCGGCGTCCGCGCAGAGGCGGGCCATCGCGTCGTCGCCCGAGAAGCAGTGGAACACCGTGCGTTCCGGGGCGCCGACACGGGAGAGCGTCTCGAGCACGGCCTCATGCGCGTCGCGGTCGTGGATCTGCATCGCGATGCCGTGCTTCTTCGCGAGCGCGATGTGCGCCTCGAACGAGGCGAACTGCGGCGCGCGGCGCTCGGGCTCTGTGCGGAAGAAGTCGAGTCCCGTCTCGCCGATCGCCCTGGTGCGGGGGTGCGCGGCGAGCTCGTCGATCACCTCGATGGCCTCGTCCAGGCCCACGCCACCCCGCAGGCCCTCTTCCGCGTAGGTCGGGGCATCGTTCGGGTGGATGGCGACGGCGGCCAGGACGCGGGGATCCGACTCCGCGGCCTCGACCGCCCACCGGGACGACTCGATGTCGCCCGAGGCCTGCACGACGCCGGCGATGCCAACGGCCGCCGCGCGGTCGAGCTGCTCGGTGAGGCTCAGCGGCTCGTCGCCGTCGACGATCTCCAGGTGCGCGTGGTTGTCGTACACCGGAACGGCCAGCGGTTCGGGCGCGGCGGGATACCTCAGATCCTTGCGTCCGTCACCGTCACGGCGCTGCACATACGTATCCGACATCGCTCAGGCCGCGGACTCCACCCGCGGGAACAGCGGCGCCAGGCCGTTGACGCTGGTGCCGGGGCGCAGCACGCCCCAGGCTCCGGCCTCGCGGATCGGCTGGTCCTGCAGACGGCCCAGGGTCTCGACGGCACCGAGGGCGATCCACAGCTTCTCCGTCGACTGCGGCATCACCGGCGAGAGCAGCACGGCGAGCGCACGCAGCCCCTCGGCACAGGTGTAGAGCACGGTGGCGAGACGCTCTCGCTGTTCCTCGTCGCCGCTGTTCGCCTGCTTGGCCAGCGCCCACGGCTCGTTCGCGGTGATGTACCCGTTGAGCGCGTCCACGATGGTCCAGATCGCCGAGATCGCCTCGTCGATGCGGAAGTTCGCGATGGCCGCATCCGCGTTCGACGCGGCATCCGCCACGATCTTCTGGATCGCGAGGTCCTTCTCGGTGTATTCGGCCGCCGGCGGCACGACACCCTCGAAGTACTTCTCGATCATCGCGGTCGTGCGCGAGGCGAGGTTGCCGAAGCCGTTCGCGAGCTCGGCCTGGTAGCGAGCGGACAGGTCCTCCCACGAGAACGAGCCGTCCTGGCCGAAGGCGATCGCTGAGAGGAAGTAGAAGCGGTACGCGTCGGAGCCGAAGACATCGGTGATCTCGGTCGGCGCGATGCCGGTGAGCTTCGACTTCGACATCTTCTCGCCGCCGACCAGCAGCCAGCCGTGCGCGAAGACGCCCTTCGGCACGTCGAGTCCCGCCGCCATCAGCAGCGCGGGCCAGATCACGGCGTGGAAGCGCAGGATGTCCTTGCCGACCACGTGGTACGCCGGCCAGCGGCGCGCGAAGGTCTCCTCGTCGGAGCCGTACCCGACGGCCGTGGCGTAGTTGAGCAGCGCGTCGACCCACACGTAGATGACGTGCGACTCGTCCCACGGCAGCGGGATTCCCCAGTCGAAGGTCGAGCGGGAGATCGAGAGGTCCTTGAGGCCCTGGCTCACGAACGACACGACCTCGTTGCGCGCCGAGTCGGGGCGCACGAAGTCGGGCTGGGTCTTGTACAGCTCGAGCAGCCGGTCCTGGAACTCGCTGAGCTTGAAGAAGTAGTTCTTCTCCTGCAGCAGCTCCAGCGGCTTCGAGTGGATGGCGCAGACCTTCAGGCCCTCGAAAGGTCCGGTGCCGTCGACGATCTCCGACTCCGGCTTGAACTCCTCGCAGCCCACACAGTAGAGCGCCTCGTACTCGCCCGCGTAGATGTAGCCGCGGTCGTACAGGCGCTGGAAGAACGTCTGCACGTTCGTCTCATGCCGCTCCTGCGTGGTGCGGATGAAGTCGTCGTTCGCGACGTCGAGGGTCTCCAACAGCGGGAACCAGCTCTCGCTGACGAGCTTGTCGACCCACTCCTGCGGAGTGACCCCGTTCGCCGCGGCGGCGCGCAGCATCTTCTGACCGTGCTCGTCGGTGCCCGTCAGCATCCAGGTGTCATCGCCCGCCTGGCGGTGCCACCGTGCGAGGGTGTCGACGGCCACCGACGTGTACCCGTGACCGATGTGCGGCACGTCGGAGGGGTAGTAGATGGGCGTGGTGATGTAGAAGGAATCGCCTGCGGGCATGGAGCAATTCTAGGTGCCGCACGAGAGGTGGTTTCGCGCTCAGGCGACGGAGACGTCGATGCGGTGCCATCCCTGCGCACCGTCGGGTGCGGGGGCGGCCGGATCCGAGGTCTGCGTCTCGCCGTCGGCGCTCAGCGCCCGGCATTCGATGGTGTGCGAACCGCTCTCGGCGGTCCAGTCGAGGCTCCACTGCACCCACGTGTCGGCGGAGATCGCGGTGGCGAGATCCGCCCTGCGCCATGGCCCTTCGTCGATGCGCACCTCCACCCCGGCGACCCCGACATGCTGCTGCCACGCCATTCCCGCGATCACCGCGTCCCCGGCCGGGATCGACTGTCCGCGGCGCGGGACGTCGATGCGCGACTGCAGCTTGATGGGCCCGCGGTCGGACCAGCCGCGGCTCGTCCAGTACGCCGTGGCGCGGTCGAACCTCGTGACCTCCAGCTGCGTGACCCACTTCGTGGCCGACACGTAGCCGTACAGCCCCGGCACCACCATCCGCACCGGGAAGCCGTGTTCGATCGGCAGCGGCTCGCCGTTCATGCCGATCGCGAGCAGAGCGTCCCGATCGTCGGTGAGCGCCTCGAGCGGCGTCGACGCCGTGAAGCCGTCTGCCGAGGTGGAGAGCACCATGTCCGCTTCCGCGTCGACGCCCGCACGCGCGAGCAGCTCGCGGATCGGCAGCCCCAGCCAGCGCGCGTTGCCGATGAGCGATCCGCCCACCTCGTTCGACACGCAGGCGAGCGTCACGTCCGCCTCCTGCAGCGGCATGGCGAGCAGTTCGTCCCAGGTGATGCGCACCTCGCGATCGACCATGCCGTGGATGCGCAGCGACCAGTCGGCGGGGTCGACCTGAGGGACGATCAGTGCCGTGTCGATGCGGTAGAACTCCGCGTTCGGGGTCACGACCGTGGCGAGACCGGGGATGTCGAGCTCCGCGCCGGCAGGAACCGCGGCCGCGGTCTCCGCTGCCTTCGGAAGCCGCAGGGCATCGCGGACCGCCTCGATCGATCGGCTCGCTCCGCGCGCGACATTACCGACGATGAGGGCGACGGCACCCGCTGCGGCGACTCCGGCGGTCCACATCAGGAACCGCCTGCGGTCTTCACCGTCGGGGGCAAGGCCCGCGACCGGACGCAGTCGAGCGACGAGGAGACGCAGCATTATCACCGCGACGAGTCCGGCGACGAGACCCGGGAGCCAGGCGAACGGTCCAGCGCCCGGACGGATCATCGCGGCCACGACCGCGAGCACACCGAGTGCGCCGAGGATGACCGCTCCGATACCGGACCGTCGCCGCTCCAGGATGCCGGCGAGCGCGGCGACGACCACGAGCACCAGGGCGATGCCCACGATCAGCGCCACCTTGTCGCCGGTGCCGAAGAGCGCGATCGCGGTGTCCTTCGCCCAGCTCGGTGCGAGGTCGATGAGTCCGCTCCCGATCACCGCGAACGGGCTCGCACTCGGCTCGACCACAGCGGCGACGAGCTCTGCCAGCCCGACGGCGAGGAACGACGCGCTCAGTCCGGCCGCAGCCGAGCGGAGCGTGTCGTCCCTCGTCGCGTGCTGCGCGTTCGTCATGACCCGAGGGTAACCCCGCTCAGAGCCCGTTGCGCCGCGCGACCTCTCCCAACCAGGCGAGGGAGGGCTTCGGGAACCGCTCGAAGGTCTCGTGGTCGAAGCCGATCAGCCCGAACGTGGGCCGGAAGCCGCTGGCCCACTCGTAGTTGTCGAGCGCGCTCCAGTGCTGATAGGCACGCACATCGACGCCGTCGGCGATCGCGCGGTGCAGGCCTTCCAGCGCTCCCTGCGTGTAGGCGACGCGTCGGGTGTCGTCGGCGGTCGCGATGCCGTTCTCCGTCACGAGGATCGGTACCCCACCGCTGCGCTCCCACGCGCTGCGCACGCCCAGTTCGAGCGCATCGGGGAAGAACTCCCAGCCTGTGAGCGTCGTCTCGACGTCGTCCGACACCGGACGCGGACCTTCCGGGCCGATGAAGGTGCGGGTGTATGCCTGCACGCCGACGAAGTCGTCTCCGGCCGACTGCTCCAGGTACCAGTGGTCGCGCGGGTCGCCGTACGTGGCGAGCATCTCGTCCGCTCCCGGTTCTCCGGTGGAGTGGAACGCCTGCGTGGCGATGGTCCATCCGGCTTTGACTCCCGGCACCGAATGCAGGATCTCGGACGCGCGGTGGTGCGCGTCCAGCAGGGTGTCGGCCACGGCGAGGTCGGGGTTCGGGAGACCGTAGGCGACGAGGTTCGCGGCGTCCTCTCCCCCGGCCAGCATCGCGGCGATGTTCGGCTCGTTGATCGTGCACACGTAGTCGACGCCGTCGAGGATCGGCAGCACGGTCTCGACGTAGCGGGAGAACAGATCCACCGCGTCGTCCGCGCGCCAGAAGCCGTCCTTCTGGAACCACTGCGGCACCGTGAAGTGCATGAGCGTGACGGTGGGGTCCAGTCCGTTCTCACGCGCCGTGTCGATCATGCGGCGGTAGTGGTCGAGCATCGCCCGCGAGATGAACCCGCGCTCCGGCTCGATCCGCGCCCACTCGACCGAGAAGCGATAGGAGTTCAGCCCCGCCTCGGCGAGCAGCCGCATGTCCTCCGGGTAGCGGTGGAAGTGGTCGGCAGCGTCACCGGAGGGCTCCACCATGGGCGAGTCGGGAGCATGCTCCATCGCCCACCAGTTACTCGTGGTGTTGTTGCCCTCCACCTGGTGGGCCGCTGTCGCGGCACCCCAGAGGAAGCCGTCGGGGAATGTGAGCACGGATGCGCTCCTCTCTCTTTCTTGCAGGCGTCGTCCGCGCGTCAGCGGGCGCGGGCGGGGTTCGGCACGGCGTCGAGCAGTTCGACCGTGTACGGGTCCTCCGGATGCTGCAGCACCTGCGAGGTCTCACCGCGTTCGACCACTCGGCCGCTGTTGAGCACGAGGATGTTCTCGGTGACGAGACGCGCGCTCAGCAGGTCGTGCGTGATGTAGAGCATGCTGATGCCCCACCGCTCGCGCAGGTCCTCCAGCAGCGCCAGCACTCCGGCGCGGAGCGATACGTCGAGCATCGAGACCGGTTCGTCGGCGATCAGCACCTGCGGGTCGCTCGCGAGCGCCCTGGCGATCACCACGCGCTGTCGCTGTCCTCCGGAGAGCTGGTGCGGCAGCTTGGCCGCGAACTGCTCGACGGGCGTCAGGCCGACGGTCTCGAGCAGCTCGAACACCCGGGCTCTGGCCTCCGGACCGCGCAGCTTCGTGTAGTTCACGACCGGCCGGGTCAGGGCGTACTCGACCGTGTGCAGCGGGTTGAGCGCCGCGTACGGATCCTGGAACACCATCTGCACGTCCTTGCGCAGATCGCGCAGACCGCGGCGCTTGAGCGTCGCCACGTCGGTGTCCCCGAAGCGGACGGTGCCGGAGGTGGGCTTCTCGACGCCGGTGAGCATCTTGGCGATGGTCGACTTGCCCGAACCCGATGCGCCGACCAGGGCGAGGGACTCCCCCGGTTCCAGCCGGAACGACACGTCGTCGACCGCGGTGACGGCGCTCTGTCCGCGACGCGGTGCCGGGTAGTGCTTCGAGACGCCCTCGACCACGATCGCCGCATCCGCCCGACGGGTGTCGCGCGACGACACGGTCGGCAGGGTCTCGGTGACGTCGGTGCGCGAACGTCCCTCACGACGCCGGGTGCCCGCGTCGAGGAATCCGGGGATCTCGATCTTCTCGGCCCGGGGGTCGGCGTAGTGGCTCAGCAGCATCCGCGTGTACTCGTCCTTCGGGCGTTCCAGGATGTCGATGCTCCTGGCGTCCTCGACGATGTGTCCCTCGTGCATCACCATCACCCGGTCCGTCGCCTCCAGCACGATGCCGAGGTCGTGGCTGATCAGGATCGCGGTGAAGCCCTCGGCCCGCTGCAGGTCCTTGATCGTGTCCATCACGGCATGCTGCACCAGCACGTCGAGCGCGGTGGTGGGCTCGTCGAACACCATCAGCTGCGGTTCGAGCGACAGGGCGAGGGCGATCGAGGCGCGCTGGCGCATGCCGCCGGAGAGCTCGCCGGGGAAGCGTGCGAGCACCGAGGGATCGAGGCCCACCTTGCCCACGAGCTCCTGAGCCCTCGCCTCGCGCGCGTCCTTCGGCACGTGGCCGTGCGCAGCGAAGATGTCGCGGAAGTGGTTGCCGATCGTGCGCACCGGGTTGAGCGCGTTCATGCCCGACTGCAGCACCATCGCGAACCCGCCCTGACGCTGACGGCGCAGCTCCTCGGCGTCGAGCTCCCGGATGTCACGTCCTCCGAACAGGATGCGTCCTGCGCTGATCCGTGCCGGCGGCTTCTGCAGTCGCGTGAGGGCGAAGCCGAGCGTGGACTTCCCTGAGCCGGATTCGCCGACCAGTCCGACGAACTCCCCACGGCGGAGGGAGAACGAGACGTCCTCGACCGCGGTGACCGGCGTCGTCCCCGGCGAGGCGTACTCCACCGAGAGGTTCTGCACGTCCAGCAGGATGTCGTTCTCGCGCATGTCGATGTTCTCCGTCATGGCGGTCATCGCCCCTTCCCCTCTCGCAGGCGCGGATTGGAGATGCCGTCCACGCCGAAGTTGATCAGTGTCAGACTGAGCGCCAGCAGGGCGATGCACAGACCGGGGGCGAACAGCAGCAGCCACTGTCCGGTGAGCAGCGAGTTGGAGTTCTGCGCCCAGTAGAGCATGGTGCCCCAGCTGACGATGCTGGAGTCGCCGAGGCCGAGGAACTCCAGCCCCGCCTCCGCCAGGATCGCCGCAGTCGCCGCACCGAAGAGGGTGCCCGCGATGATCGAGGTCATGTTCGGCAGGATCTCGCGGAACACGATGCGCGTCCTGCTGTCGCCCGAGAACTGCGCCGAGGTGACGAAATCGTTCCCCCGCAGCGACTGCGTCTGGCTGCGGAGCACACGCGCACCCCACGCCCAACCGGTCACGACGATCACCGCGATGATCATCAGGATGCCGCCGTTCTGCAGGTACGCGGCGATCACGATCATGAGCGGCAGGCCGGGGATCACGAGGAAGAGGTTGACGATGAAGCCGATCACCTCGCCGAGGAACCCTCGCATGTACCCCCAGCTGAGGCCGATGAGCACGGCCACGATCGTGGACAGGATTCCGGCGGCGAAGCCGACCAGGAGGCTGACCTGTGCGCCGTAGATGAGCTGGCTGAGCACGTCCTCCCCGGCAGCGGTCGTGCCGAGCCAGTGCGCCCACGACGCATCGGCGTTGCGCTCGAAGCCGTTGTCCTTCGCGCCGTACGGGGCCAGGAGAGGGGCGAACACCGCCACCAGCACGAAGAAGGCGAGGATGCACAGCCCGAGCCGCGCCTTGCCGTTGCTCCAGAGCGTGGCGACCATGCGTCCGAAGGCGCGCCACGGGCTGGGCGCGGCGATGCGCTCGGCGGGGATCTTGACGTTCATGGTGGAGGTCATCGGCGAGTCCTCGGGTCGAGAACCCCGTAGAGGATGTCTACGAGGAAGTTGGCGATGAGCACGCTCACGGTGATCATCAGGAAGAGCGCCTGCATGAGCGGGTAGTCCTGCCCGATCACGGCGTTGAACAGCAGGTATCCGATGCCGGGATAGCCGAAGACCTGCTCGACGAGGATCGATCCGCCCACCACACCGCCGAGCGTGAGCCCGAAGCCCGTGAGGTTCGGCAGGATCGCGTTGCGGGCCGCGTACCGGAGGGCGATCGTGTGCCCCCGCAGACCGTTCGCCTCACCGAAGGTGATGTAGTCCTCGCCGAGGGTGTTGATCATGGCGTTGCGCATCCCGATGATCCAGCCGCCCAGCGAGGTGAGCAGGATCGTCAGCGCCGGAAGGAACGCATGACTGATCAGATCACCGAGGAACTCCCACGTGAAGCCAGGGGTCGTCGTCGCGGAGTAGGCGCCGGTCGTCGGGAACCAGTGCAGCACGTACCCGAAGAAGAAGAGCAGCAGCAGCGCCGTCCAGAAATAGGGGAACGTGCTCAGGAACGATCCGGTCAGCGTGGGCAGCGAATCGAGCCACGTCCCTCGGCGCCAGGCGGCCATCACTCCGATGAGCGTGCCGATCACGAACGCGAGCACGGTGACGATGCCGACCAGCCCGATCGTGTAGGGGAAGGCCGTGGAGACCATGCTCGACACCGACTGCGGGTAGAACGTGTACGAAACGCCGAAGTCGAGCCGCACGACCTGACCGAGGTAGGCGATGTACTGATCCCACAGCGACCCGGTCGGAACACCCAGCTGCGCCTCGATGGCGGCACGCGTCGCATCCGACACCGGCCCGTTCTGGGACAGCTTGGCGATGGCGGCATCCGCCGGGGAGCCCGGCATCATCCGCGGCAGGAAGAAGTTCAGGGTGACCGCGGCCCACAGGGTGAGCACGAACAGGCCGAACTTCTGGAGCACGTACTTCACTTGTCGTCCTCCTGCACTCGCTCCAGCCGGGTGAAGATACCCAGCGGCGCGGAGTCGTAGTTCTGCGGGATCATGTACGGGTCTTCCTCACTCGGCCAGCCGGTGAACTTGGCATCGCTGAACAGGCCCCAGATGCCGCCGTAGTAGAGGCCGATCACGGGCATCTCGTCGTAGACGATGCGCTGCAGCTCCTTGACGATCTCGGTCTGGCGAGCGGTGTCGACGGTCTCGCGGTACTCGGCCAGCAGCTCATCGACCTCGGGTGACTTGTAGCGCTCGAAGTTGTTCGCCGTGGCCTCGCCGGACGGCACATAGAACTCGCTGGAGAGCAGGTTGTTGTACGCCTGGTAGATGTCGCCGTTCCCCATGCCGCCGATGGCCATCTCGAAGTCGCCGTTGCTGATCGCGCTCTGATAGCCCGCGGGCTGCGGGAGCTTGAGGGTGACCTTCACGCCGACCGCGGCGAGCTGGCTCTGCACGGTCTGCGCCGCGCGCGTCCAGTCGGAGTAGCCGTTCGCGGTGGTCAGGGCGAACTCGAGCTGCTGGCCGTCGGCCCCGATGAGCCGGTCGCCGTCGAGTGTGTACCCGCCTCGGCGAAGGCGGCGAGCGCTGCGTCCCTGTCCTGCGTGATCATGCCCTGGTCGGGGATGCTCGGGTCGAGGTACTGCTGCTGGTTGGGCAGGATGAGTCCGGTCTGACCGGCCGGCTTCATGTAGCCCTCCGATGCCGTCTCGGCGATCTCGTCGCGGTCGAGCGAGAGAGCGATGCCCCGGCGCACGTTCACGTCGTCGAAGGGCGCCACCTCCAGGTTCGGCATGAGCGCGATCACGCCACCCGGCGGGAACCACCAGTTGTTGTGCTCGCTCGCCGCGCCCCAGGTGCCCTCGACGTCGGAGATGAAGGAGTAGGCCCAGTCATAGCCGCGGGTGACGGTGTCGAGCTGGGAGTTCGTGGCGGGGAGGATGATGTGCTCGATCTCGATCGAGTCGGCCTGCCAGTAGTCGGGGTTCTTGTCCATCGAGTACTGCTGGTCGTTGTAGTTGCCGAGCACGAACGGACCGGTGCCGACCGGGTTCTCGTTGCGGTATGTGCCCGGATCCTTCACGTCGGCCCAGAGGTGCTCGGGGACGATCATGGTCTGGCCCAGGATCGACAGCGAGGGGGCGTCTTCGGTCTTGAGGTGCAGCACCACATCGTCGCCCGAGGTGTCGACACTGTCGAGGTGCTGCCACGCACCCTTGATGTCGAGGGACGGGTTGTCCTTGAGCAGCTGGAAGGTGAACGCCACGTCTTCGGGCGTCAGGTCTTCCCCATCGCTCCAGGTGACGCCATCGCGGATCGTCATGACGATGGTGCGGGCGTCGGGCTGCGTCCATTCGGACGCGAGCCAGGGGTTCTGCGTGCCGTCGAGCGGGTTGATCAGGATGAGCGGCTCGTAGATCCACCGGGACGCGGTGCGCGTGTTGGTGAGATACGGGTTGAAGTTCTTCGTGAAGAACGGGTTGCCCTTGTCGGCATTGATCAGCATCGTGTCGGCACCGATCGAGGGATCGGGTTGGGATGTGATCTGGATGCTGCAGCCGCTGAGTGCGACCGCCACGGCCGCGAGGCCCACGATCGCCGCTCTGCGCCAGCGCTGCATCACGCGCCCTCTCGGCGTTGTGCCCTCTGACATCTGCCACCTCATGTCGTCTCTGTCATGACCGGCGACCGACGCCGCCTTCCAGATTGTAAGCGCATACATTTTGAGATCGCAACCCCTTGACACCGGCGCGGCGAGCGTTTCCGGCCGGTCAGACGGGGCGCTGCGAGCTCTCGCGGAGCAGGATCTGCAGCGGCAGACGGGCCACCACGGGCTCCGCCTCGGCGTGCTCGAGGCGGCGGGCCAGCACCTGCACGGCCGCGCGTCCGAGATCGATCATCGGCTGACGTATCGTGGTCAGCGGGGGCTGCGACAGGGCAGCGGCCTCGATGCCGTCGAAGCCCGTCACGAGCATGTCGTCCGGTACGTGGACGTCCGCTCCGCGGAAGACGTCGAGCGCTCCGAGCGCCATCTGATCGTTCGCCGAGATCAGCGCGGCCGGCGTACCCGTGGCGAGAAGCTCCTCGGCCGCCCTCCGACCAGACGCCCTTGTGAAGTCGCCGCGCAGCACCATCACGTCGTCGAGGCTCCGCCCCGCCCCCGCCACCGCGGCGGCGAAACCGTCCCAGCGCTGCAGACCGTCGGGAGAGTCCGCCGGTCCCGCGAGGAAGGCGAGCCGCCCGTCTCCCACCTGCCCGAGCACGTGCCGGGTCAGCTCCGCCATGGCCTCGGCGTTGCTCACCGTCACGTGGTCGTAGTGATCTCCGCGCGGCGGGCCGGAGAGCACCACCACGGGGATGCGTCGCGCCAGTCGCGCCAGAACGTCGTCCGGCACGCTGCTCGCGAGCACCATGAGGCCGTCGACCCGACCAGCCATGTCCCGCACCGTGGAACGGTCAGGATCATCGCGGCCGACACCGACCATCAGTACGAAACCCTGCTTCCATGCTTCGAGCTCGGCGCCGCGCAGCACCTCGTCGAGGAACAGCATCGAGGTGTGCCCGCCGTCGGACTCGGTCTCATCGCGGACGATCGCGAAGGGAGGCGCGTGTTCCTCAGCGGCGGAGAGCGCGTCGAGCGGCGGGGCATCCTCCGCGGCGTCGAAGCCGGGGAAGTACAGCCCGAGCACGCCGGTGCGGCGTTCGGCGAGTCCGCGGGCACTGCCGCTGGGGACGTACCCGAGGGCGGTCACCGCATCGAGCACGCGCTCCCGCGTGACCGGACGCACGGCATCCGGCGAGCGCAGCACGCGCGAGACCGTGGCGATCGAGACGCCGGCCCGATCGGCCACGTCGTACACGGTCGCCGCCTTGCTCACGGTCACACTCCTCCGGAGCGAGCGGCGAGAGCCGCCTGGTAGAGGTCGCGGGAGGAGAGACCGGTGAGGGCGGCGACCTCGGAGGCGGCGTCCTTCAGGCGGACGCCGTCCGCGACGAGCGTCTGCACCTGGGTGAGGGCGTCTTCCGGAGAGGCGTCTCGGCGGGAGGCCCCTTCGACCACGATCACGATCTCGCCCTTGACGCCGTCCTCCGCCCACGCGACGAGTTCGGGCGCAGTGCCGCGGCGTACCTCCTCGTAGAACTTCGTGAGCTCGCGACACACGGCGATGCGCCGCTCGTCGCCGAACGCGGCTCCCATGTCCGTCAACGCACCGGCCAGACGTGCGGGCGACTCGAAGAAGACCATGGTGCGGGGTTCGGCAGCCAGGGCGCGAAGAGTCGAACGCCGCTCCCCCGGCCTGCGCGGCAGGAAGCCCTCGAACGTGAAGCGATCGGTGGGCAGGCCTGAGATCGCCAGTGCCATCAGCACCGCGCTCGGCCCGGGGATCGCGGTCACCGTCACGCCCTGGGCAACGGCCTCGGCGACCAATCCGTATCCCGGATCGCTCACGGTGGGCATCCCGGCATCGCTCATCACGACGATGTCGGTCTCCGCGGCGAGCGCCGCCAGCTCGGCCGCCTTCTGCTTCTCGTTGTGGTCGTGCAGGGCGATCAGGCGAGGTCTGTTGTCGATCTCCAGCGCCTTGAGCAGTCGCTGCGTGGTTCGGGTGTCCTCGGCCACGACGACCTCGGCGTTCTCCAGCACCTCCACGAGGCGGCGAGACGCGTCGCCGAGATTTCCGATCGGAGTGGCGGCGAGGATGATCACCCGCCCAGCTTAGGCGGGCGCGATGCAGCGGAACGAGAAGGCACGTTGTCTAGGCTGGACCGGTGACCGCGCCCGAACCATTGCTCCCCGCTCCCCCCGAGCGGTCGACGCGCTACGGGCAGCTCCGCGATCGTCTGCTGCTGGATCCCGACTGGGGTCGCGCGATCCGCTGGCTCGCGCCGCTCGTCATCACCGCGATCGCCGCGCTCCTGCGCCTGATCAACGTCGCCCACCCGCACCAGCTCGCCTTCGACGAGACCTACTACGTCAAAGACGCCTGGTCGCTGTGGACCCTGGGCTACGAGGGCACCTGGGGCGAGAACGCCAACGATGCGTTCGTCACGCTGCAGCAGCTGCCGTTGTCCGAGCAGGGCGCGTTCATCGTGCACCCCCCGCTCGGCAAGTGGCTCATCGCGCTCGGCATGGCGATCGGCGGACCCGACAACAGCGCGGGATGGCGCCTCGCCACCGCGGTACTCGGCACCGCATCGGTGCTGCTGGTCTACCTGATCGCCCGCCGCCTCAGCGGCTCCGTCGTCGTCGCGAGCGTGGCGGGGACGCTGCTCGCGATCGACGGTCTGAGCATCGTGATGAGCCGCATCGCCCTGCTCGACGGCATCCTGACCTTCTTCGTCCTGCTGGGCGTGCTCTTCGTGATCATCGACCGGCAGCGGACGATCCCCGTGCTCGAGAGGCGAGACCCCGAGCGTCCCGACCCGTTCTGGGGGCCGGTGCTCTGGCGTCGCCCCTGGCTCGTCGCCGCAGGGCTGGCGCTCGGGGCGGCCTCGGCCGTGAAATGGTCGGGCCTGTACGTGCTCGCGGGTTTCGGCCTCTACGTCGTCATCACCGATGCGCTGGCGCGGCGCCGCGCCGGAGTGGTCCTGTGGCCGACTGCCGCCGCGTTCCGCCAGGGTCCCGTCTCGTTCGTGCTGCTCGTCTTCCCCGCTCTCGCCGTGTACCTGGTCAGCTGGACCGGATGGCTCGTGACGGCCGGAGGGTACGACCGGCAGAGCGACTCCAACCCGCTGATCGCCCTGTGGAAGTACCACGAGTCGATGCTCGGCTTCCACGTCGGTCTCACCCGAGGGCACCCGTATGCGAGCGCCGCATGGGAGTGGCCGTTCCTGCTGCGCCCCACCGCGGTCTGGGTCGACTCCGACCCCACGGGATGCGGCACCGACCACTGCATCGGCGTGATCTCGGCGATCCCGAATCCCCTCATCTGGTACGCGGGCGTCGCGGCCTCGATCTACCTGGTGTACCGCCTCGTGCGGGGGTGGATCACGAAGCAGCCCGTGGGCCCGGAGCTGAGCATCCCCCTGGTCGGTCTCGCTGTGACGTACCTGCCCTGGCTCATGTTCCCCGAGCGCACGATCTTCCAGTTCTACACGGTCGTCATGATGCCGTTCCTGGTGATCGCCCTCGCGATGACGTTGCGGATCATCGCCGGGAAGCGCGAGGATCCGCTGCACCGTCGACAGTCGGGCGAGCGCACCGTGATGATCTTCCTCGCCTTCGTCGTGCTGGTGTCGGCGTTCTTCCTGCCGCTGTGGACCGGGATGAGTGTGCCCTACGACTTCTGGCTGCTGCACAACTGGCTGCCCGGCTGGGTGTGACGCGTCAGCAGCAGGATCGCGAGAGCCGCGGCTGTCAGGCCTGACGCGACCCAGATCGGGGCGAGCAGCCCCCACCCCGCGCTGAGTGCAACCGCACCGAGCACCGGACCGACGGCCGCGCCGACGTTCAATGCCGCCGTGGCGTACGAGCCCCCCATCGTGGGCGCACCCGATGCGGCGTAGAGCACGCGGGTGATCACCGTGCTCCCGACGGCGAAGGACAGCACGCCCTGCACGAAGACGAGCGCGAGGAGCGCAGCCGGGGCGGAGGCGAACGCCGCCAGCCCGACCCAGCCCGTCAGCAGCAGCGGTCCGCCGACGAAGAGCACGAGCCCGGGACGCCGGTCGGAGAGCCGGCCCGCGAGCGCCACGCCGAGGAAGGAACCGATACCGAACAGCACCAGCGCCGCCGACACCCAGATCTCCGCAAGACCCGCCGCCTCGGTGACGACGGGGGCGAGGAAGGTGAAAGCCGCGAAGGTGCCACCGTTGATCAGCGCACCGATGCCCATGGGCAGCAGGAGCATCGGCGTCGCCAGCTGACGGAGTTCTGCGCGGAGGCGCGGTGAGGCTGCGGCCTGCTCCGCTGAGCCCACCGAGTTCGCGACGCCGCGCACGACGCCGATGATCGCCGGAGCGCACAGGAGGGCGACAGCCCAGAAGGTGGCCCTCCACCCCAGGGCCGAACCGAGCAGGGAGCCGGCCGGCACTCCCGCGACCGTGGCGACCGTCGTGCCGGCGAGCAGGATCGACAGCGCCCGCCCCTTCCGATCGGCCGGAACCATGGCAGTGGCCGCGCGCAGGGCCACCGCGAGGAAGCCCGCGTTGGCGAGCGCCGCGAGCACACGGGTGAGGAGCAGCACCGGGAACATCGGGGTCAGCGCCCCGACGACATGGCACACGGCGAACAGCACGAGACACGCGACCAGCGTGCGTCGGGGCGGCCATCGGCGTGCGAAGGCCGCCATCATCGGCGCGCCGACCACCATGCCGACCGCGAAGGCCGAGGTGAGCAGACCCGCGGTGCCGACGGAGACGTCGAGATCGGCGGCGATCGCGGGCAGGAGACCCGCGAGCATGAATTCGGACGTGCCCATGACGAAGACGGCAAGGGCGAGCAGGTAGAGAGCAGAGGGCATGGCAGTACTCCGAGGTGAGAGATCAAGAAGGGGGCTTCTCGTCACCACGGCCGGCATCCGGGGATGCACCAGTAGGCGCCTCCGCGGAGGGGAGGCGCAGCTACGGGATCGCAGCTATCGGCGCACGGGGCCGGCGGTGTGACCGACGGCCCCCGACTCGTCTGACTCGGGACTCGACATGCTCGAACTCTACCGCGCTACGGCATCTCGTCCGCCGCGACGTGTTCGACCAGAGGGAGCACCCGACCGGAGAGGTGCGTGCGCATCGCGATCGACGACGCGGTGCGGGCGACCCCCGGCACCAGGGCGACCCGGTCGAGCACCTCCTGCAACTGCGTGGCATCGCGCGCCACCAGTCGCAGTTGCATGTCGCTCGCTCCGGTGACGGTGTGCATGTCGACGATCTCTGGGACGGCGTCGGCCAGCGCCGTCGCCACCTCGTCATGCCCGACCTTCTGATCGATCTCGACCAGGCAGAAGGCGACGACACCGTATCCGAATCCGGCCGGATCGATGCGCGGCACGATCGCCTCGATCACCCCGCCCTCGTGCAGGCGCGCGAGTCGGCTCGTCGCCGTTCCCCGCGCGATGCCGAGCCGCCGCGCGCACTCCAGGATCGGCAGCTGCGGCGACTCCGTCAGCAGTCGGATGAGCTGGGCGTCGAGGCGATCGATGCGCATCGTCACTCCCGCGGGACGCCGGGCCTCGCCACGCTCCTGGTCGCGCGTGCGACGAGCAAAAGCACGGCGGTGAGCCCGAGTGTCAGCAGCAACTGGATGCGGGCGGCCTCATCGATCATCGCGAGGGCGATCACCGCGGCGAGCAGCACCAGACACAGCCACGACAGCCAGGGGAAGCCCCACATCCGCATCGGCATCTCGTCGCCTGCGCGGTCCGCACGACGGCGGAGGATGATCTGCGCCACCGCGGTCGCGGTCCAGATCACCAGCAGCGTCGAGCCGACCACGTTGAGCAGGGCCGGCAGCACGACGTCGGGGAACGCCCAGTTGAGTCCGACCGTGACGAACCCGAAGGCGACGGAGGCCAGCACCGCGACGAACGGCACGCCCTTGAGGCTCGTCCGGGTCGCAGCCAGCGGAGCAAGGCCCCGCTCCCCCAGCGAGTACGCCATGCGGGAGGCACCGTAGATGTTGGCGTTCATGGCCGAGAGCAGCGCGATGATCACGATCAGGTCCATCACGAGGCCGACTCCCGGTACGTTCAGGGTCTCGAGCACCGCGGAGAACGGGCCGGCCTTCACCGCAGGATCGTTCCAGGGCAGCACCGCCACGATCACGAAGATCGACCCGACGTAGAACACCATGATGCGCACGAGCACCTCGCGGACGATGCGGCGGATGTTGCGCGCGGGATCGTTCGACTCGGCGGCGGCGATGGCGACCACCTCGGTGCCGCCGAACGCGAAGACCACGATCAGCAGGGCACCGGCGATGCCCGCGATGCCGTTCGGGGCGAACCCGCCGTTGTCGACGAGGTTCGAGATGCCGGTACCCGGCACGCCCGGGATGAGGCCGACGATCGCGCACACCCCGACCACGAGGAAGGCGATGATCGCCGCGACCTTGATCGCCGCGAACCAGAACTCGAAGCGACCGTAGTTGCGCACGCCGAACAGGTTCACGGCCGTGAGCGCCACGACGAAGATCAGCACCCACACCCAGGCCGGGATCCCGGGGGTCCAGTTCGCCACGATCGCGCCGGCGCCCGTCGCCTCGGCCGCGATCACCACGACCAGCTGGATCCAGTACAGCCAGCCCACCGCGCTGCCGGCGCTACGGCCCATCGCCTTCTGCGCGTACGAGCTGAAGGCACCGGAGCTCGGCCTCGCCGCGACCATCTCGGCCAGCATCGCCATCACGAGCACGACGATGCCGCCGGCCACGAGGTACGACACCAGCACTGCGGGCCCCGCGATGCTGATCGCCTGGCCCGAGCCGACGAACAGGCCGGCGCCGATCGCGCCGCCGAGTCCCATCATCGAGATCTGACGGCGCGTCAGCCCCGGGTGCAGACCCTTGGTGGTCGTCGTGGTGGTGGGCACCTCGGTCACGGGATCGTTGGTCACGCGTCCATCGGTCATGCGTTCACCTCGGCGAGCTCGGTCTCGAGGGCGGCTTGCACCCGATCGATGTCCTCCACGGAGCCCGAGGAGATGCGGACGCCCTCGCCGGGGAAGACGCGTGCGACCACGCCGCCCTCCTGGAGCAGTCGTTCGAGCTCCGGTGTGCGGTCCCCGGATGGCACCCAGACGAAGTTGGCCTGCGAGCGGACGGCGGGCCATCCGGCGGCAGTGAGCACGTCGTGCAGGCGGTCGCGCTGGGCGACCACCTCGTCGATACGCGTCGCGAGCTCCTCCTCGGCGTCGAGGGACGCGAGGGCAGCGGTCTGGGCGAGGTCGGTCACACCGAACGGCACCGCCACCTTGCGCTGGTTCTCGGCGACGGCGTCCGGCGCGATGGCGTAGCCGATCCGGAGCCCGGCGAGCCCGTAGGCCTTGGAGAACGTGTGCAGCAGGGCCACGTGCGGGTGACGTCGGAACAGCTCGATGCCGGCTCCCCTGCTCTCGGTGCGGTCGAAGTGCACGTAGGCCTCGTCGATGACCACGAGCACGTCGTGCGGCACCGCCGCGACGAAACGCTCCAACTCGTCGGCACTCACGACGGTGCCCGTCGGGTTGTTCGGATTGCAGACGAAGATCAGGCGGGTGCGTGGGGTGATCGCCGCCAACATCGCGTCGAGGTCGTGAGCGTGGTCCGCGTCGAGCGGCACCGGGACGGGCGTCGCCCCGGCGATGCGGACGAGCGACGGATACGCCTCGAACGACCGCCACGCGAAGATGACCTCGTCGCCGTCACCGGCGACCGCGTGGATGAGCGGCGCCGCGATCTCCACCGACCCCGCACCGACGGTGACTTCGGAGACGTCGACACCGTAGCGGGAGGCGAGTCGCTCGCGCAGCTTCGCGGCACTCATATCGGGATAGCGGTTGATTCCGTCGAGGCGCTCACGCACGGCCTCGACGACCGACGGGAGCGGCGGGTGCGGGGACTCGTTCGAGGAGAGCTTGGACGCACCGGCCGGAGCGGAGCGCCCCTGACGGTAAGCGGGAACGGCGTCGAGTCCGGCGCGAGTGGGAAGGGGCATCGTCAGAGCGTCCTTGCTGTGATCGGGTGAGGTGTCGCGCAACACTAGAACGGAATCCCACCACTGGGCAATCGGCGCACCGGAAGCTGCGCATCTCGCGCAATCGAGCGCCCGTCCCTCGGGATGGGCTGGACACACTGCACAGTGTGAAGGTCAGCGCGCGACCGACACCTCGGCAGGATCGCTGACCGGCAGCCGGCACACGAACGCCCGACAGTCGTAGGCGCGGTCCGTCGACGTGTCCTTGCCCTCGAACAGCTCGAACCCGGCATCCGCGAATGCCCGCGCCTGGTCCGGGGTGACCACGGCGACGACCTCGGCGTCAGCGCCTCGGCCTGCGGCGGCGAGCGCACTGTCCGGCTCCCCGGTGACCACGACGAGCTGACGGGGCGGAGCCGCGAGGCCGGCGGCCACCCGCAGCAGGGTGCCGTGGGCGAACGGCTGCTCCAGCGACCTGGTCGCGAGCGCGCTCACCGTCGACACGGCCGCTTCCCGATACCGATCCCCCGCGCCCATCCACCACGCGGTCAGGGCGGCGCTCGCGATCGCCGCGGCATCCGACGGCAGATCGCCGTCGGTCTGATCGGGCGAGGTCGCGATGCCCTGCGCCGAGAGCAGGGGGTCGTCGCCTCCCGCTCCCGACAGGACGTCGTCGAGGATGCCACGCGCCGTGATCGCCCAGTCCGTCTCGCCGGTCGCCAGCGCGAGCGCGAAAAGGCCGTCGGCGAGAAGGCCGAGGTCGGCGGCGGTCGCGACGGCAGTCGATGCCCGTCCATCCAGCGACGCACGCACGAGAGCGCCTTCGGCGTCCCGATTGGTGCGCAGCACGTGGTCGGCAGCCGCGGCGGCCGCGTCGATCCACGCCCGTTCTCCGAACGCGGCTCCGGCGCGGGCGAGGGCACCGATCGCGAGTCCGTTCCATCCGGTGATCACCTTGCCGTCGACTGCCGGGGGCACCAGGTCCGCGCGCTCGGCCACCGGGCGGAGGTAGTACCCGCCCTCGGAGCGCACGCCGTCGATCGTCGACTCGGAATCCTGCGCCGCGCCGAATCCGCCTCCGTCGCGCGGGAGCACGCCCGTCAGGAACGAGGCGATACCTCGCACGGTCGGCTCGTCTCCCCCGTCACGAGCGATGTCGAGCAGCTGCGCGTTGTCGGTCAGCATCCGCTCGTAGTGCGGCACGGTCCAGTCGCGCCCGGTCGCGTAGCGGAAGAACCCGCCGTCGGCGTCGCGAAGGTCGGAGGCCGCCATCGCGGCGAGCGCGCGCGCACCAGCGGCAGATGCCTCCGGCGCACCTTCTCGCACGAGGGGATGCTGCAAGAACCGCAGTGTGGTGGCGACGGGGAACTTCGGCGCGCCGCCGAAGCCGCCGAACCGGCGGTCCTCCCGCTGCGCGATCGCCTCCGCCGCCGTCGTGATCGCAACGACATCCGGGACGTCCGATGGCGCCGATTCCGCTGCTCGGGCGAGTGCGTCCGTCACGGCATCCGCCGACTCCTCGGCCTCGGTGCGACGGAGCGTCCAGGCCTCCCGCACCGCGGCGAGGACCTCACGGAAGGCGGGCATCGGCGCACGGGCCTCCGGCGGCCAGTACGTGCCGGCGTAGAAGGTGCGTCCGCGCGGCGTGGCGAACACCGTCAGCGGCCAACCCAGGTTCTGCGTGAAGGCCGAGGCCGCCGCCATGTACGCACCGTCGACCTGGGGGTGCTCCTCACGGTCGACCTTGACGGCGACGAAGCCCTCGTTGATGAGCGCCGCGGTGACGGGATCGGCGAAAGACTCCCTCGCCATCACGTGACACCAGTGGCAGGTCGAATAGCCGATCGAGATGAGCAGCGGCACGTCCCGCCGCCGGGCCTCCGCGAAGGCCTCCTCACCCCACGGGTGCCAGTCGACCGGATTGTCGGCGTGCGCGCGCAGGTACGGGCTGAGGGTGTCCGCGAGCCGATTGGTCATAGCCTCCACGCTACGCCGCGCGTGGCGACTGCGGTCAGCCGACGAGGAGTTCGACCGGACGCGAGGCCGCGTACCCCACCAGCGGCAGCGCACGCTCGGCTGCCAGAGCGATGCGGGCTTCGAGCACCTCGGAGGTGATCTCGTAGCCGTCGAAGTCGGTGTTGCTGGCGTAGACGCCGAGGGGCAGGGTGAGCGCCTGGAAGAACGCGAACAGCGGACGCAGCTGGTGCTCGATGATGAGCGCGTGCTTCTCGCCGCCGCCCGTCGCGGCGAGCAGCACCGGCTTTCCCACCAGGTCGTACTGACCGACGAAGTCGAACAGGTGCTTGAAGAGCCCGGTGAACGACGCCCGATACACGGGGCTGCCCACGATCAGCAGATCGGCGGACTCGATCGCCTGCAACTGCGCCTCGACCTCCGGCGGCAGCTGGTCACGCTGCAACGCGCCGGCCAGCCCCGGTCCGATCTGCGTCAGCTCGATGAGCTGCGACTCGATGTCGGCGCGCTCGGCGATGGCGGCCGTGATCGCGCGGACGAGGGCGGTCGTCTTGCTGGGCTCGTGCAGGGATCCCGACACGGCGACGACACGGTACGGAGCTGTCATGCCTCGACGGTACTCAGGACGACGCCCCGTGTCGCGCGAGGCGACACGGGGCGTCATGTAGGCCCGGAGGCTCCGTCTCCCCGAGAGGGTCAGTTGACCTCGTCCGGGTGCGAGCCCACGCGGCCGGAACCGTCGAGCGGGTCGAGGGCGTCGATCGCGGCGATCTCGGCGTCGGTCAGTTCGAAGCCGAACACGTCGAGGTTCTCGCGCAGGCGCTCGGCGCGCACCGACTTCGGGAACACGATGATGCCCTTCTGCAGGTGCCAGCGGAGCACCGCCTGCGCCGGGGTGACCCCGTGCGCGGCTGCGGCATCCGCGACGGCCGGGATGCCGAACAGGTCGTACTTGCCCTGGCCGAGCGGACCCCACGCCTCGATGCGCACATTGTTCGCGTCGGCCCAGGCGACCTCATCGCGGCGCTGGTACGCGGGGTGGAGCTCGATCTGGTTCACAGCCGGGACCACGCCCGTCTCCTTCACGGTGCGCTCGAGGTGCGGGACCAGGAAGTTCGATACGCCGATGCTGCGGGTGAGACCTTCCTCACGCAGCTCGATCAGCTTCGCGAACGCGTGCACGTAGTCGTCCTTGGCCGGGGTGGGCCAGTGCACCAGGTACAGGTCGACCTTCTCGAGACCCAGCTTCTCGAGGCTCTCGCCGATGGCGGCGCGGGGCTCGTCGTCATGGTGACGGTCGTTCCAGAGCTTCGTCGTGATGAAGAGCTCGTCACGGGGGATGCCAGAGGATGCGATGGCGGCACCCACGCCCTCCTCGTTGCCGTAGATCGCGGCGGTGTCGATGTGGCGATAGCCGATCTCCAGAGCCTCGCTCACCGCCTTCTCGGTCTCTGCCGGCGGCACCTTGAAGACGCCGTAGCCCAGCTGGGGGATGGAGTTGCCGTCGTTCAGTTCGAGTGCAGGAATCGTCATGTCTCCAGCCTATGACCTGTGATGACAGGTGGACCCGGCCGGTGACGAAAGAAGTCGGTGCGGTCGCCGCAGTGCCCGACCGACTTCCGTAGGCTGAGGTCGATGAATGAACGCGACACGTCCGGCGATGAGGAGTATCTCCCGCCCCCGCCGCCCGCGGCCGAGACGCATGATCCCGACGAGGATGAGACACGGGTCGTCACAGCGACGAAGAGGCGCAGTCGGACCATCGTCATCCTGGTCATCGTCGTCGCCGCCTTCCTCCTTCTCGGAACCATCGGGGCGAATCTCCTTCTCGCCGCCGGTCTGCGCGCCGAGATCGGCGAGGGACGCGGACAGTCGACCACGGCACCATCGACATCGGCGACACCGGAATCCACCCCGACCACGACGCCACCCCCTGCCCTTCCGACATCGGGGTGCGGTGAGCTGTGCGCCGCGGCCTCGACGGAGGTCGGAACCGCTGCCGGCGACTGGAAGCTCGAAGGCGAGTGGACGGATACTCCGAACGACCTCGGCTCCCGCGACGCCACGACCGCCGTGTTCAGCTCCGACACCGGACGCGCCACGCTGACCGTGCTGCAGTTCGCCTCCGACGAGGAGGCAGCACAGGCCGCCATCGACATCCGGAGCAGGATCGGCGACCCCACCTACACGGAACAGGTCTTCGATGACGGGTCCGGCACCCGATACGACTTCGAGGGAGCGACGATCAGCCGGGTGGTGTGGCACCTCGACGCGCAATCGCGTCCGCATGCTCCCGGGCGCCTGTACCTCGTCGAAGCGCCCGCGAACGCCGCGGACAGCTTCGCCGGTCAGGCCGCCTACCGCTTGTATCTGGCATTGCCCGTGTAGCGACGGCGCCGCGCACGGGCCGGTGAGCGGACGACGTCAATCGAGTCCGCTCAGCCCTTGCGACATCGACCGGAAGGCGTCGACTGCGCGCACGGCGGGACGAGGGCCGTCGGGATCCGCCGCCCACTGTTCGAGCCCGACACGGATCGAGGCGGTCGCGACGGCGGCGAGCAATGCGGCATCCCACACGGCGAGGCCGCGTTCCTGAAGGATCGCACGCAACCTGCGCTCGGAATCATCGTTCACACGCAGCCACACGTCGCGCATCTCGGAATCGTCGTCGAGTCCGCGGAGCACGCCGAGCATCGTGTCGAGTTCGAGCCCGTCGGCGATGCCCGCACCTGACTGTCCCTCGGCGAGCTGCGCCTCGATCACGGCCGGGATCTGCTCACCCAGAGCCCCCTCTCCGACCTGCGCGAAGGCCTCCTGCCACCGTTGCGCGCCGACGCTGAGGATCGGCGCGATCGCGTCTTCCTTGCGTGCGAAGTAGCGGTAGAACGTCCGCACCGAGACGCCCGCACGCGCCGCGATCTGCTCTGCGGTGACGCCCGCCACGCTCTGCTCCGCGAACAACGCGGCCGCAGCGGCAGCGATCTCGCGCTCGGTCGCGGCCCTGCGGCGCTCGGTGAGGGTCGACGTCTCCACCGTCACAGCGTACGGGAACAGATCCGCGCACCGGCAGGTTGGGACTAGGTGGCACAACATGCCAAACAGGCATATCCTGCCAGTACTCATCACGAAGGGAAGATCATGAACCGCTACGAAGGACGTCGGGCTCTCGTCACCGGAGGAGGGTCGGGCATCGGCCAGGCCACCGTGCTGCGGATGCTCCGTGAAGGCGGCAGCGTCGTCGCCGCCGACGTCAGCACCGAAGGCCTCGACGACACGGTCGCCAAGGCAGGGCCGCTCGCCGAACGCCTCACCACCGTCACGATGAACATCGCCGACGAGGCCTCCGTTGCCGCGGGCGTCGCCGAAGCCGTCGCCGCTCTGGGCGGACTCGACGTGCTCGTCAACGCTGCCGGCATCCTCCGCTCCTCGCACACCCACGAGACGACGCTCGACCAGTTCGAGCAGGTCATCCGCATCAACCTGGTCGGGACGTTCCTCGTCATCCGCGCGGCGATCCCCGCCCTGCAGGAGGGCTCCTCGGCCGCCGTGGTCAACTTCAGCTCTACCTCGGCCGGATTCGCACACCCCTACATGGCGGCCTATGCGGCCAGCAAGGGCGGCGTGCAGTCGATGACCCATGCGCTCGCAGCGGAGTACGCGAAGAGCGGTATCCGCTTCACCGCGGTGCAGCCGGGGTCGATCTCGTCCGGCATGACCGACGGGTCCGGACGGAGCAACCAGAGCAACGGCCCCGGCCTCCCCGCCGACGCCGACATGAGCCTGTTCATGAAGCTCGCACCCGCGATCGGCGAGGGTTTCGCCGGGCCGGAATCGGTCGCCGGTGTGGTGGCGATGCTCGCGAGCGAGGACGGCGCCTTCATCACCGGCACCGAGGTGCGCATCGACGGCGGCACCCACTTCTGAGATGCCCGGAGACGTCTGAGAGGCGCAGAGGGGGCACCGGCCGATGCCGGTGCCCCCTCTGCGTCTGCGCTCAGCCCAGCGGCTGCTCAGCCACCGATCCGGGTGGTCTTGACCTCGTTCACCCGCACGACGTTCGTGCCGGTCGCGGTGCCGGCCCGGTAGGAGAACACCGAGGGCGAGCCCTCGCTCTGCAGCGCCGCGGTCGCGTCACTCGCGGACACCTGCCACGTCGCCGGTTCCGGCTGTCCGTCGGCCCACACCTTGGCGCGGATCGTGGTCGAGGACGACCCGGTCGTCTCGGTCGACAGATGGAACACGGTGCCGGCACTCCAGGTCAGCCCCGGCACAGCGGCGCTCGCGATGGCCGTCCCGTTGCGCTGGATCACGACCCACGTCGCCCCATCAGCGCGGTGCCACGCCAGGGCGCGGTAGCCGGCGTCCGCGTTGCGCCGAGAACCCGCTCCGACGTAGACGGTGCCAGACTCCGGACCGCCGGAGAGCGTGTAGGACATGGTGGTGGCGGCATCCCGCACCGACGCATCGTCCAACAGCATCTCCCTGGTCTGCCCGGCGACGAGGTCGATCACTCCCGCACCGTCGGCCACCGAGAGAGCCGTCGACTTCCCCTGCATGGGCGTCCATACGCCACCGACCTCAGCAGTGCCCCAGCCGGATTCCACCGCACGGTCGAACCGGTCGGATGCCACCACGACATCGGCCACGACGGGAGCCGTCACCGCGACCTGCTTCTCGCTCGACGCCGACAGTCCGCTGCTGTCCGTCACCGTCAGCCGCACGGTGTAGGTGCCGGCCGCCGCATAGTCATGCGTCGCCGTCGCGCCGGTCGCCGACGAGCCGTCGCCGAAGTCCCACGCGTAGCCGCTGATCGACGCTGCGCCGTCTGCGGTGGATCCCGACCCGTCGACCGCGACGGTCAGGTCGGTCGCCTGGGCCGTGAAGGCCGCCGTCGGAGCCTTGAGGCCCTTGCCCAGCTGGAAGTGCGAGCGCACCTGGTCGGCGTTCAACGCGAGCGGGTACACCGCGGCCTCGTCCAGCGATCCCTTGAAGTAGTTCGACGAAGGAGCAGAGGGCCAGCCCGTGAGCGCGTCTCCCCCGATGCGGAGGTAAGCGGGGTCGGTCTTGGCCGTCGTGACCGCGGCGTCGGACGCGACGAGCTCGCCGTCGACGTACAGCTTCATCCCGGCCGCACCCTGCGACGCGACAGCGTGATGCCAGACGCCGTCGTTCAGCGCCTTGGTTCCGGCGATCGTGGATCGGGCCTGCCCGGCGAAGACGCCGAAGGTCAGGGTGCCGCTGTTGGCCATGTACAGCTGCCGGTCGACGCTCGCGGAGCTTCCCGTCTTGGCCGCTCCGGAGCCGATGAGCATGCCACCGGTCTTCGTGGTGGTCTGGAACCAGATCTCCGCGGAGAACTCGCTCGACACCGGCGCCTTCGCATCGGAAGACACCCGCCCGTTCGTGGTGCCGTTGAACGTTGTCGAACCGGTGCCGCTGTTCTCGATGCCCGACGACGAGGCTGAGGCTCCCGTGCCGCTCACCGGGTTGTTCGATCCGGCCCAGTCCTTCGAGACGTTGCCCATCGGGTAGTACAGCGAAGGCTTGTCCGCGAGGATCTTCTTCGAGTAGGCCGAGGCGGTGCCCGCCGTGGCCTTCGCGTTCACGCTCGCGCTCGTGGCGATGTTGCCGTCACGGTCCTTCGCGACCACCGTGTAGCTCTGCGTGGCTCCCGGGGTCGCCGTCGGGTCGTCGAGGGTGACCGTCGTCTGCTTCCACCAGGTGCCGTCCGCTGTCGCGGTGGCCACAGGCTCGGTGGCACCGTCGCGGCGCAGCTCGTAGGTGAGGGTCAGGTCGTCCCTGTCCCAGTTCGTGGGGATCGACACCCGGGCGCTGCCGGGGACGGGCGAGGTGCCCGCCGTGGGCTTCCATGCCGCGTCGGAGAGCCGGGGCCCGTCCTTCGCACCACCCGGAGGGTTCGTGGAGAAGCGCACGATTCCCTCGAACTGCCCGTTGTTCACCGAGCGGAACTCTCCGCCGATCGAGATCATGTCGCCCGCGCCCGTGATCGACAGGCCCGCCTGGCCGAGGCCGCTCGTGGTGCCGACCGCGAAGTCGGGCGCCCACTGGTACGGCGACGGAGCGGGGGTGCCGGCCCAGTTGGCGTACCCGGAGTAGGTGTTCGCGGAGAGGGTTCCGCGCGCGTCGGCCGTGTAGGCCTCGGCGTACTGGTACACCGCCGGGTTCTTCTGCGGCTGGAGCCCCATCGTGTTGCAGGAATGCATGTGGCTGGTCGTGTAGACCACCTTGCCGGTCGAGTAAACGCCGTAGTGATCGCCGTGGCAGTCTGCGATCCACCGCACCGCACCCGTGCCGGCCTCAGCGGCGAACGTGCCCTCGAGGTTGCCCCCGCCGGCCCAGCTCCACCCGGTGCCGTAGACGGTGTTCGCGTCCGTGGCGAGCGCGAAGATGCCGGAGTTGCTGCTGCTGCCGCTGTTCTTCACGACCTTGGAGATGCCCCAGGCGGTGTCGGCGGCACCCGTGGACTTGTCGACCGCTGCGGAACCGCGCAGGCTGCTGCCGTTCACCGCGGAGAAGCGTCCTCCCACGATGACGTTCGTGCCCGCCGGGTCCATGACGAGGGCGTCGACCTGGCGGTCGGCCTGCGGGGCCCAGCTCAGGAGCGCTCCGTTCTTCTGGTCGAAGGCCGCGAGGTTCTTCCGGGCGACGCCGTTGGCCTGGGTGAACAGACCGCCGAGGTAGATGTTCGACCCGTCGGTCGTGATGGCGTACACGCCGCTGCCGCCGATCGACGGCGCGAACTGCGGGACCAGCTCACCGGTCTTGGCATCGAGCGCCGCGAAGTTCCAGCGGTCCTTCCCGTTCACCTTGTTGAACGAGCCGCCGATGTAGATGCGGGACCCGTCGGGAGACGCGGCGACCGCCTTGATGACGCCGTTGACCGTCGGGGCGAACGAGGACAGAGCACCCGAGACGATGTCGTAGGCCAGCACGTTCGAACGGGCGGTGAGGGCTGTCCCGGACGCCGCCTTCGGCTCCCGCGCGTTGTCGAACTTGCCGACCGCGTACACCGTGGTGCCGATCGTGGTCTGCGCCCATACGTAGCCGTTGTCGATCTGCACAGTCGGGATCGGGTCCGACGTCACCACGTTCTCGTCGCGCTGCAACTGCGGCGGCATCGTCGGCGGCACATCCGCCGCGGCAGCCGCCGTCGCTCCCACACCCGACAGACCCGCGATCAGCAGACCGGCCGTCAGCATTGATGCGACGACACCTCTTGTCCGTCGCCCGAAGCGTGCCCGTCGCCCGAAACTCGTGTTCCCCACCGTGACTCCCCAGTCGATGCTGTCCCGAACGCGGCGTGATCATCCCCCGCGCGCTCGACGACATCGAGGCGGCGAAAGATCGCCGCGACGCGGTGGTGTGAACTCCCCAGTTCGAAACTCCCCAGTCCGACCAGCCATGCCAGTCGGTCGCAGACGCCAGACAGGCGTTGCGCACCCACGGTAACACATCGCGCCTCCCGATCCGGAGGAACGCTCGAAGCCGGCCGGATCAGCGCCACCGCACCGCCGCCATATCAGCGCCGCGGCACCGCCGCCATCGCCGCTGCCCCTCGTCCGACCAGGCGTTCCAGCGGGCCCCGTCCGAAGAACATCGACCAGAGCGTCGTCAGGAGCAGCAGTCCGAGCGCGGTGGCCGCCCAGAAGGCGTTGCTCGAGAAGAACCCTCCTGGCCCGGCCACCAGCACGACGGAGACGACGTGAGCGCTGTATGCCGTCAGGGGCATGGAGCCGAGCGCGCCGAGCGGCAGCAGCACCCAGCGCAACGGCCGGCTCAGCAGCAGACACAGCGCGATGACCACGAGCGCGAAGCCGCCCGATCCGAGGATCTCTGCGGTGCCGCCGCTGTGCGGTTCGACCGCGAACACCGCGGTGAGCACGGCGCGGAGGGGATCTGTCTCGGTCAGCGCCTGCGGGTATCCCTCCCACCCGGAGGGCGGGGAGACGACGCTGCCGGAGCTGCCGTCGGAGAAGGAGCCGCCGCCGGAGAAGGAGCTGCTATCGGAGAACGAGCTGCTGCTGAAGCCCCCGGCGAGTCCCGCTGCCTGACCGATTCCGCCCAAGCCGTAGCCGATCACGGCGAGCACGAATCCGATCCCGAGCGCGACCGCCGCCGTGCGCAGCCGCTCGACGTGCAGGCGACCGAACGCCATGCCGGCGAGCACCAGCGCCATCCAGACCGTGATCGGATACGTGCCGTAGAGCACGAATCCGATACCGGAACCGTAGGGGTTCAGCATCACCGCGTTCAGGAAGGCGAGCAGAGACGGGCCCAGCAGCGCGAGCACCGCGCTGGCGCTCAGCAGCTGCCAGGGCCGCCACCGCAGGAACGGGATGACCGCGACGTAGAGCAGACCGTAGAGCGTCAGGATCACGGCGATCGGGGTGTTCAGCATCTCCAGCGCCAGCCCGATCACGAAGATCACCGCACCGCGCCCGATCAGCTGCAGGCGGATGCTCGGGATCCGCTCGCGGTCGGGACCGGCACTGCGCCCGGTCATCAGGGCGATCGAGATACCGGCGAGCACCGCGAACAGGATCGAGGACCGCCCGTGCACCAGGTCGGTCCACGTCGAGGGGTCGAACCAGTCGAATGCCTCTGTCTCGCCGATGTGCGCTCCGGCCATGCCGAGGATCGCCAGTCCTCTGGCGATGTCGAGCCCGAGGATGCGCGGCGGCCGCCCGAACTCGCGGAACCACTGGACAGGAGCGAGAGCGGTGATCACCCCATGATCGTAGGGGGCGATTCCCGGCATACGATGGAGGGCTATGTCTTCTCCCGTGATCTCCTATCCCCCCGAGCTGCCGGTCAGTGCGGCGAGGGCCGAGATCGCCGACGCCATCCGCGACCATCAGGTCGTGATCGTCGCCGGTGCCACGGGATCGGGAAAGACCACGCAGCTGCCGAAGATCGCTCTCGAGCTCGGGCGCGAGCGCATCGCGCACACCCAGCCCCGTCGCCTGGCCGCACGCACGATCGCGGAGCGCGTGGCCGAAGAGCTGCAGGTCGAGCTCGGCACGATCGTCGGCTACAAGGTGCGCTTCACCGACAAGGTGTCCGACGCCACGCGCATCGCCCTGATGACCGACGGCATCCTCCTCAACGAGATCCACCGCGACCGTCTGCTCACGCGCTACGACACGATCATCATCGACGAAGCGCACGAGCGCTCCCTCAACGTCGACTTCCTGCTCGGCTACCTCGCCCGCATCCTTCCGGAGCGTCCGGATCTGAAGGTGATCATCACCTCCGCGACGATCGATCCGGAGAGCTTCGCGAAGCACTTCGCCGCTCCCTCGGAGACCGGCGGCGACGGAACCCCCGCCCCGATCATCGAGGTCTCCGGCCGCACCTATCCGGTGGAGATCCGTTACCGCGGGCCGGTCGAGGATGCGGACGACGAGAGCTCGCCTGCCGAGCCGGAGGACGAGGTGTCGGCGATCGTCTCCGCCCTGCGGGAGCTCGACCGTGAACCGCCGGGAGACGTGCTCGTCTTCCTCCCCGGTGAGGCCGAGATCCGCGACGCCGCGGACGCGGTGCGCGGCGCCTACGCGAACGACCGCTCCCCCACCGAGGTGCTGCCGCTGTTCGGCCGCCTCTCCGCCGCCGACCAGCATCGGGTGTTCGAACGCAGCAGGGTGGCCGGCGTGCGCCGTCGGGTGATCCTCGCCACCAACGTGGCCGAGACGAGCCTCACCGTGCCCGGCATCAAGTACGTGATCGACACCGGCACGGCGCGCATCTCCCGCTACAGCAACCGCTCCAAGGTGCAGCGGCTTCCGATCGAGCCCGTCTCGCAGGCCTCGGCCAACCAGCGTTCCGGTCGCGCAGGCCGCACGAGCGACGGCATCGCGATCCGCCTGTACTCAGAGGACGACTACGACAGGCGGCCGGAGTACACCGAGCCCGAGATCCTGCGCACCTCGCTGGCCTCGGTCATCCTGCAGATGCTGTCGCTGGGCTTCGGCGACATCACGGCGTTCCCGTTCCTCACCCCGCCCGACTCCCGTGGGGTGAAGGCCGCGTTCGACCTGCTCACCGAGCTCGGCGCCGTCGAGGCGTCGCGCAGGGACGGATCCCCGCACCTGACCCGCATCGGCCGCGAGATCTCGCGCATGCCGATCGATCCGCGGTTCGCACGCATGCTGATCGAGGCGGGGCGCCCTTCGACGGGTTCGCCGACCCACTCGTCTGTGACACGCGACGTGCTCGCGATCGTCTCCGGCATGACGATCCAGGACGTGCGGGAGCGGCCAGAAGAGCGTCGGGAGGAGGCCGACCGCCTGCATGCGCGGTTCGTCGACCCGACCAGCGACTTCCTGACCCTGCTGAACCTGTGGAACCACCTGCGTGAGCAGCAGCGCGAGCTCGGTTCGAGCGCGTTCCGTCGACTCTGCCGCTCCGAGCACCTCAACTACGTGCGGGTGCGCGAGTGGTTCGATGTGCACCGCCAGCTCCGCACCCTCGTGAAGACGAACGACCGTGACGGGGAGGGCGGGGGCGCCAGCGACCCCGATGCGATCCACCGCGCCCTGCTCTCCGGCCTGCTCTCGCAGATCGGCATCCTCGACGAGCGCACCGCCCCCGCCGGCAAGACGCACGCCCCCGCGAAGGAGCAGAAGGGTCGGCGCATCGCGGAGTATCGCGGAGCCCGAGGTATCCGCTTCTCGATCTTCCCCGGCTCCGGGCTGCGCAAGAAGAGCCCGCGCGCGGTGATCGCCGCCGAGATCGTCGAGACCTCCCGCACGTTCGCACGCACGGTCGCCGCGATCGATCCGGCCTGGGCCGAACCCCTCGCCGGGGATCTGGCCAAGCGCCAGGTGACCGAGCCGCACTGGTCCAAGGATGCGGCGGCCGCTGTCGCGTTCGAGAAGGTGACGCTCTTCGGGCTCGAGATCATCCCGCGCAGGCGCGTGCAGTTCGCGCGCATCGACAGAGCCGCCTCACGCGAGCTGTTCGTGCGGCACGCGCTGGTCGAGGGCGAGTGGGATCCGACGCGGATCGACAAGAGGGTGAGTGCGTTCTGGCGCAGCAACGCCGAGCTGCGCAAGCGCCTCGAGAAGCTGGAGGAGCGCGAGCGCCGCCGCGACATCCTCTCGGGCGACGAGGCCGTGTTCCGTTTCTACGACGAACGCATCCCCGCCGAGGTTTTCGATGTGCGCTCGTTCGAGAGCTGGTGGCGCGAGGCCATGGCGGCCACGCCGAAGCTGCTCGTGATGCGCGAGAGCGACCTGATCGACGACGAGGAGCGCGCGGATCAGCGCGAGTTCCCGACCCGGTGGACGCAGGGCGATCAGGTGCTCGGCCTCGCCTACCGATTCGAGCCGGGCGCCGACGACGACGGAGTGAGCGTCGTCGTGCCCCTGCCCCTGCTCGCCCAGATCGAGGATCGCGGCTTCGACTGGCAGGTTCCCGGCCTGCGTGCCGAGCTCGTGACCGGCCTGCTGCGCGCTCTCCCCAAGGCCATCCGTCGCCACGTGGTGCCCGCGGCCGACTGGGCGGAGAAGTTCGGTGCCGAGCTCATCGACGAAGGGCCGGAGTCGCACGGCGGTCTGCCCCCGCGCACGCTCAGGGAAGCCCTCGCCCGTCGCATCCAGCCGCTCGCCAATCAACTGGTCTCCGCCGCCGACTTCGACGATGAACGGGTGCCCCCGCATCTGCGCATGAACTTCCGCGCCGTGGACGAGCGCGGCAGGGTGGTCGGCTCCGGACGCGATCTGCGTGCCCTGCAGACGCAGCTCTCCGACCGCGCTCGCAGCAGCGTCGCCCGCTCGATCGCCGCCCCTCCCCGCTCCGGCGCCCCCGGCGCGAAACGCGGCACCCCGGGCGAGGGCGTCGAACGCATCGCCGCCGCGTCGCTCGAGCAGACCGGTCTCACGGCCTGGACTTTCGGGGAGCTGCCGGAGGTGCTCGACACCCGCGTCGCCGGAGGGGTGGTCCGCGGCTACCCGGCCGTCGTCGATCAGGGCAAGACGGTGTCGGTGCGTGTCGAATCCACCCCCGACGCGGCGGCAGCGGCGACGCGCGACGGCGTGCTGCGGCTCGTGCTGCTGGGCGTCCCCTCTCCGTCCTCGTACGTGCAGGAGCACCTCACGAGCCAGGAGAAGCTGGCGCTCGCAGCCTCGCCGTATCCCTCAGCGGCCGCACTCATCGAAGACTGCCGCGCGGCAGTGGCCAGAAAGGTCATCCAGAGCCTCGTGCCGGAAGGGATCGTGCGCAACGAGGCCGATTTCGACCGGGTGCGGGACGCGGTCTCCGCCGTGCTCGTCGACGAGCTGTTCACCTGCGTGTCGCTGGTCGCACGCATCCTCACCAAGTCCCGGGACGTCGAGCGCGGCATCAAGTCGCAGAACTCGCTCGCCCTGCTCGGACCACTGAACGACATCCGCACCCAGCTGAGCGGCCTGCTGCACCCGGGATTCGTCTCCGCCGCGGGAGCCGAGCGCCTCGCGCACTTCCCCCGCTATCTGGAGGGGATGCTGGACCGCTTGAAGACTCTGGCGAGCGAGCCGGGCAAGGACCGCGCGCGCATGACCGAGTACGAGCGGATGGCGAAGGCGTTCCAAGACGCGGGCGGCACCATCCCCCTCGCCCCCGACGCGACGCCCGCGCTCGTCGAGGTGCGCTGGCTGCTCGAGGAGTATCGCGTGAGTGTGTTCGCACAGCGTCTGGGCACCGCGCAGCCGGTGTCGCCTCAGCGCATCATGAAGGTCCTCTCCGGCCGCTGACCCGAGACCGGGCCCCGCGTACCCCGGGTAGCCTGAACGCATGGCTCGCGCGATCGTCTACACCGAAATCGGCTCCCCCGCTGTCCTCCACCTGATCGAGATCCCGGATCCGGTCGCCGCACGCGGTGAGGTCGTCGTGCGGATCGAGGCGGCGGGAGCGAACCCGATCGACGCCAAGCTGCGGGGCGGCAAGCGCCCGTCCCCGCCGATCACCGAGCCGCGTCCTGTCGGCTTCGACGGCGCCGGCATCGTCGAGGTGCTGGGCGAAGGGGTCGACGATCTCGCCGTCGGCGACCGGGTGGCCATCCGCGACGGGAACGGCACCTACGCCTCGGCGCTCGCGATCGCGACCGAGAAGCTCGCGAAGCTCCCCGACTCGGTCACGACGGCCGAGGGCGCCGGGATCGGCATCCCCGCGGGCACCGCCTACCAGTCGCTGCGGTCGCTGGGAGTGACCGAGGGCGACGTGCTGCTGGTGCACGGCGGTTCCGGATCCGTCGGCCAGGCCGCCGTGCAGTTCGCCGTCGCCTGGGGTGCCACCGTGATCGCCACAGGAAGCCCCGCCCGCCACGACCAGCTGCGCGAGCTCGGGGCGATCCCCGTCGCCTACGGTGATGGTCTGCTCGACCGGGTGCGAGCCGTCGCTCCGTCACCCGTGACCGTGGTGCTCGACTGCGCCGGCACCGATGAGGCGATCGAGGCGTCGCTGGCGCTCGTCGCCGACCGTGAGCGCATCGCGACGATCGTGCGAGGGCCGGATGCGGCATCCTTCGGCATCCGGGCGTTCTCCGGCGGCTCGCCCGTCCCGCTGACCACGCAGGAGCTCGCCTGGCGAGCCGAGGCCCTGCCCGAGACGATCGCCCTCCTCGACGCCGGCGACTTCACGATCGAGCTCGGCCCTCAGCTGCCGCTCGCCGAGGCGGCGCAGGCCCATGAGCTCATGGAATCCGGCGCCGCCTCGGGCAAGATCATCCTGCTCCCGTAGCGCAGAGCGGCTGCTTCTGTAGCCGAGAGCGAGGGTCAGGCGGGAGCGACCGGCCGACCGATCGACAGCATCAGGCGGTTCGCCCAGTTGAAGAACGCCGCGCCGTGGATGACATCAGCGACCTCCAGGTCGTCGAGTCCTGCCGCCCGCAGCCGGGCGATCTCGTGCTCCCCGAATCGGCTCGGAGTGTCGGTGAGCGCGACCGACGCGGCCACGATCGCGTTCCAGCGCTCGCCGAGATCGGCGTCGACCCCCTCGTCCAACAGCAGGTCGACGTCCTCGACCCGCTTGCTGTGGTGCGCGGCGAAGCGGGAATGCACCGAGGCGCAGAACACGCACCCGTTGCGCCGTGATGCTGCGGTCGCCGCCAGCTCGCGGTCGGCGCGCGGCAGACCCTCGGCGACGTTGTAGAAGATGTCCTTGTCGACGAGTGTCCGCGCCTTGAGCACCTCGGGGTCACGGGCCAGCAACCGGAAGTAGTCGTTCTTCGCCCGCGCGGCATCGACGAGTCCGTCGTAGTGCCGTGGCGTCAGCTCCTCCTCCGCGAGGGGCTCGAGATGCGGGACCCAGCCCACCTCTCCGCGGGTGAAGGCGTGCGGGTGCGGGGCGTCGTCGTGCCGGAGCACGGTCTGTGCGGCGGTCATGCGGCCTCCTCCTCGGAGATCTCGGTCTGGGCGGTGAGTCCTGCAGCGGCGAGCGCACGGAGTCCGGTGACGACCCGCTGCTGGAAGGCGAGGAACGACACCAGCTGGGACAGCGTGACGATCCCCTCGGTCGACCACCCGGCATCGAGCAGTCGCCCGAGATCGGCGCCCGACGCTTCACGGGGCCGGAACACGAGCAGGTGCGTGTGCGCGAGGGCTGCGGCGAGGCGCTCGCCGATGACGGCGGTCACGGCACCATCGGGCTCATACCGTTCGCCCTCCGTGTTCTCGGACTGCAGGCCGAGTTCGGTGTAGGCGCCGAACGGACCGCTCGTCGACGCCCCGGCTGCCTCGGCGAGCACTGCTCCCGCCCGCTCCGGATCGGCCTCGCGTGCGCGGGCGGCATAGAACGCCGCTGTCGCATCGTCGACGCCGGCGAGTCCGGTGGCGAAGGCTGCGACGAGCTCGCGCTCCGCCTGCGACACATGCGCGACCGTGACCGGTCGGAAGAGGGCGTCGAAGCTCGCCTGCAGCTGCTCTCTGGTGACCGGACGGCGGCGGCGCAGTTCGTCCAGCTCCGGCGTCACCCCCACGATCCGGTCCACGGTGTCGTCCGTGAGGACGTTGTCGTCGGTCATGCGTTCTCCTTGATCGTCTCGGTGTTTGCTGTCTCCGCGATGGCGTAGCCGAGGGCCGGGGCGACCTCGTCGGCGAACAGTGCGATCGAGCGCAGCACGTGCTCGTGCGGCGCATCGACCGAGTGCACCTGGAAGGCCACCTCTGTCGCGCGGGTGAGGGTGGCGTCGGCGGCGAGCGACTCGGCAACCTGCTCTGGCGTGCCCAGATGCGTGTCGAGCGCGGCTATCAACTCGTCGATGTCGTCACCGGGGATGGTCTGGCCCTGCCGACGGAAGCCCTCCGCCGCCCGACGCAGACCGACCTCGGCGAACCGCAGAGCCTCGGCGCGGTCATCCGCGACGAACACGGTGCGCGAGGCGGTGATCCGCGGAGTCACCCCGACCGGCAGTGCCTCGAGGTACGCGTCGATGATCGGGTCCTGCAGCTCGGACAAGGGGGCGTGCAGGCGGTCGGGCCTGCGCGGCTGAGTGCGGGAGAGCAGGAGCCCGTGCCCGTGGATGCCGGCGCGGTGACCGCCGGGAGCGGAGAAGGTGGCCTGCCACACACGGTCGGCGAGGTCTCCCGCATCCGGGTAGAGCGTGTTGCCCGCGCCGACGTCGCGACCGGCGAGTCCGTCGAGGAGCGTGCGCAGCTTGCGGTCGTAGGTCACCGCCTTGTCTCGCACATCCTCCCCGAACGGCACGAACGACGACGGGGTGCCGCCGCTGCCGAGGCCCAGATCCACTCGCCCCCCGGAGAGCAGATCTGCGACCACGGCATCCTCGGCCACCCGCACCGGGTCCTCCAACGGCAGGGTGATCACGCCGGTCCCCAGTCGGATGTCACTCGTGACGGCGGCCGCGTGCGCGAGGAACACCAGCGGCGACGGCAGACCACCCTCGGCCGCGTGGAAATGATGCTGTGCGACCCAGGCTCTCCTGATCCCGTGGCGCTCCGCCTGCTGGATCTGCGAGGTGGCGAGCGCATACCTCTCGGCAGGAGACGCGTCGTCGAGCAGACGCGTGAAGAACGCGACGGTGGGCCCGGTCGAAGGGGCGGATCCGGTGGTCATACGACGATCTCCGTTCGTCCGGGGACCGCTGCCAGCAACTCCCTGGTGTACTCGTGCTGCGGGTCGCGGAAGAGGTCTTCCGTCTGCCCCTCCTCCACGATCCGGCCGCGGCGCATCACCGAGACCGTGTGACTGATCCTGCGCACGACGGCGAGGTCGTGCGAGATGAACAGGTAGGTGAGCCCGAGCTCCGCCTGCAGCGAGGTGAGCAGTTCCAGGATGCGCGCCTGCACGGTCACGTCCAGCGCCGACACCGCCTCGTCGAGCACCACGACCTCGGGATCGATCGCGAGGGCCCTCGCGATCGCGACACGCTGCCGCTGTCCGCCCGAGAGTTCGCGCGGGGTGCGCCGCGCGACGTCGGACGGGAGCGCGACCCGGTCGAGGAGAGCGAGCGCGCGTTCGCTGCGCTCGGCGCGAGATCCGACCTGGAAGTTCTGCAGCGGCTCCGCGACGATGTCGACGATCTGCTGGCGGGGATCCAGCGAGGCGAACGGGTTCTGGTAGACGAGCTGCACACGGCGGCGCAGCGCTCGCAGCTGCTCGCGCTTCGCGTGGGTCACGTCTTCTCCGGCGACCTCGATGGTCCCGGCGTCCGGCTGATGGAAGCGCGTGACCAGTCGCGCCGTCGTGGTCTTCCCCGACCCCGATTCGCCGACGAGCGCGTGGGTGGTACCGCGGCGAACCCGGAACGAGACGTCGTCGACACCGCGGAACCGCTCCCGGCCGGCGACGCGGAACTCCTTCACAAGCCCTTCGGCGACGATCGCGTACGGGTTCTCCGCGGCGACGGCTGCGGCATCCCGCAGGAACGGCGGGGCGTCCGGACGCCGGAAGCCGGTCGTGAACGCGGGAGCATCGGCGAGCAGCTGACGCGTGTACGGGTCCGTCGGTGCGGCGAGCACCTCCTCGCTCCGCCCCTGCTCCACGATCCGGCCGTCCTTGAGCACGACGAGTCGCTCCGCCCGATCGGCGGCAACGCCCAGATCGTGGGTCACGAGCAGGATGCTGGTGCCCTCCTCGCGCTGCAGCTCGTCGAGCAGATCGAGCACCTTGCGCTGCACCGTGGCGTCGAGGGCACTGGTGGGCTCGTCGGCGATCAGCAGGCGGGGTCGCAGGGCGATCGCGGTCGCGATCAGCACACGCTGCCGCATGCCTCCGGAGAGCTCGTGCGGATACTGACGCGCCCGCAGATCCGGGTCGTCGATACCGACACGGTCGAGCAGCTCGATGGCCCGTGCACGACGCGAGCGCCGATCCCGATGCCCATGCAGGCGCAGGATCTCCTCGACCTGCTTGCCGACCGGACGCACCGGGTCGAGGGAGGTCGTCGGATCCTGCGGGACCAGGCCGATCTCCGCACCGCGGATGCCGCGCAGCGCACGATCGGACCACCCTGAGATGTCGAGGTCGCCCAGGACGACCGTCCCGCCGTCGACCCTGCCCCCTGCGGGGAGGAGCCCGAGGAGCGCGTGGGCGGTCGTGGACTTGCCCGACCCCGACTCCCCGACGAGGGCGAGGGTCTCCCCCTCGCCGATCTCGAAGGAGACGCCGTGCACGACTTCACGACCCCCGTAGGAGATGCGCAGATCCGATGCGGTCAGAACGCTCATCGCGTGCCCCTTCCGATGCGGTGGCTGATGCGGTTGGCGCTGAGCACGACCGCGACGACGATGAGACCCGGCAATGCCGTGAGCCACCAGGCGGTGCCCACGTAGTTGCGACCCTCGGCGATCAGCAGTCCCCATTCCGGGGTGGGTGGCGGAGCGCCGTAGCCGAGGAACCCGAGCGTCGAGATGGCGAGGATCGCCGTCCCGAACTGCAGGGCGGCGAGCGCGACGATGGGGGTGAGGGAGTTGGGAAGCACGTGTCGACGCAGCACGGCCAAGAAGGTGGCACCGCTGCCGAAGGCGGCCTCGACGTACTCGGTGCGCCGCACCCGGGCGACCTCGGCGCGCATCAGCCGCGCGAACGCCGCGACGCTGCCGAGTCCCACGGCGAGGGCGGCGTTGACCGTGCCGAATCCGAGCAGGATGATCACCGAGAGGGACAGGAGCAGCCCGGGAATCGCGAGCAGCACGTCGACGATGCGCATCAGCACGTCGTCCACCACCCCGCCCACGGCTCCGGCTATCGCGCCGAGAACCGTGCCGAGGGCGAGACCCACCGTGACGGCGATCAGCGCGCCCGAGAGCGAGTGCACGGCACCGTGCACGACACGGCCGAACAGATCACGGCCGAGGGTGTCGGTGCCGAACCAATGCGCGGCACTCGGCGGCAGCAGCTTGTCGGCCGGCACACCGGTGAGCGGGTCGCCGGGCGCGAACACGCCGGGGATGACCGCCCACAACACAGCGACGGCGACCACGGCGAACGCGAGATACAGCCCCCAGGCGCGGCCGCGCAGACGGCCAGGGCGGCGAGGGGTCCGCGGAAGCTCGGGGACGGTCGGTGTCGGCTCGGAGTCCGGTTCGACACTCGTCGCAGCGATCACGGGAGCGGTCATGCGGGCACCTCCTGAGGCGCGGAGCGGGCGGCGACGGACGCGGTGGAGCGCGCGACCGCGCGCTGACGCGGGTCGATGAGCGGCGTGACGAGGTCGACGGCGAAGCTGATGACGACGAAGCCGAGCGCCGAGAGCAGCACCACACCCTGCAGCACCGGGATGTCCTGGTTCGCGACGGCCTGCTCGGTGAGACGGCCGATGCCCGTGCGGCCGAACACCGTCTCGGTGACGACGGCTCCCCCGACGAGTTCCCCGAACAGCACACCGGCGATCGTCAGGGTCGGCACGGCGGCGTTGCGGGCGACGGAGCGCGTGAGCACCCACAGCGGCGGGGCCCCCTTCGCCCGGACCACCGTGACGAACGGCTGCGCCTGCACCTGATCGATCGCGCGGACCAGCACCTGCGCCAGCGGAGCCGAGATCGGCACGGCGAGGGTCAGCACGGGCAGGATGAGTCCGCTCACCGGGTCGGCCCCGACGATCGGCACCCAGCCGAGCCCGAACGAGAACACCTGGATGAGCAGGATGCCGAGCCAGAAGACCGGCACCGCGACGAAGAGACCGGGCACCTGACTAAGTCCGTCGCGAAGCCAGGCGAACGGGGCGAGCGAGGAGAGTCCGGCGATCAGCACGGCCAGGAGCAGAGCGACGAGGAGCCCGAGGGACGCGAGCAGCAGCGTCGCGGGGAGCGCCTCCGCGAGCATCGTCAGCACGGGCGTGCCGAACTGCGTGGAGTAGCCGAAGTCCCCGGCGAGGAACCCGAGCCCCGCGTGCACGTACTGCTCCCACCACGGCAGATCCGTGCCGTAGGTGGCTCGGATGCTGTCGAGCTGATCCGGGGACAGCCCGAGGCTGGGATCGGAGAACTTGATCAGGATCGCATCGCCCGGCAGCAGCTGCAGCAGGAAGAACGTGGCCGTGAAGGCCGCGATCAGAACGATCGCGGCCTGCCCGGCTCGTCGGAGGACGAAACTCATCGACGCACCATCCCGATCAGTGCTCGGCGAGCCAGACGCCGGAGAACGTCGGGCGTCCGACCGACTCGAAGGCGACGCCGTGCACGTAGGTCGCGGTGCCGTACACCTGCGGCTCCTCGAAGAGCGGGATCACGTAGGCCTGCTCGGCGATGTAGTCCTGCACGGCCTGCGATGCGGCGACGCGCTTGTCGGCGTCCGGCTCTGAGGCCACGGCGAGCAGCAGTTCATCGAGCTTCGCGTCCTTCGAGATCAGCACATCGCGGTTCTTCGTGAAGTACTGGCTCTTGATCACGTCCAGATCCGCGCGTCCGACCATCGAGTGGTAGAAGCCGGTCTTGAGCGGGTCGCGCGTGTCCTCGGCGTAGCTTCCGGCATCACCGGGCTTGACCGAGAGCTCGACACCCACCTTCGCCAGCTGCTGCGCCACGAGCTCCAGGGTCTGCTTCGACAGCGGCTGCGGCTTCGCCTCGTACACCGTGATCGAGAGGCGCTCGCCATCCTTCTCGCGGATGCCGTCGGCGCCGGGCTCCCAGCCGGCCTCGTCGAGCAGCTTCTCGGCCTTCTTCGGGTCGTAGGCGTAGTGCTTCGACTCGTCCTTGTAGCCGAGCGCCTGGGAAGAGAGCACCGACGTCGCCACCGGGTAGTTCTCGGTGAACAGCGTGTCGACGACCTCCTGCGCGTTCACCGCGGCGATGATCGCCTGGCGCACGCGGATGTCGGACAGCAGCGGGTTCTCCGGTCGCAGCGCGATCGAGTTGTTCACGCCGCGGGTCTGCGGGGCGTAGAGCGTGAAGCCTGCCGCCTCGACACGATCCTCGTCGAACGCCTGCACATAGCGGACGTAGTCGGCCTGACCGGCCAGAAGCGAGCCGATGCGCACCGAGTCCTCGGGCGTGATCAGCACATGCACGGCGTCGAGGTAGGGGCGCCCGTCGTTGTCGACGCTGTCGGGGCCCCAGTCGTAGTCGTCGCGCGCGGTCAGCGTGTACTCGGTGCCGAGCTTCTCCCCCGTGACCGTGAACGGACCGGACCCGATGATCTCGGCGGCGTTGCCCGCGCCGAAGTCCTCGATCGTGCCGTCGAGCGTCTCCGGCGACAGCAGACCCGAGTTGATGGTCGAGGTCGCCTGCAGGAACCCGGGGGACGGTGCGGAGAAGTGGAACGTCACGGTGTCGTCGTCGACCACCTCGCTGCTGGCGTAGTTGTTGATCGCCTCGGAGACGGTCAGGCCCCGTTCCGCATCGCCCAGGCCGTAGGTGTCGAAGTTCTTCTTCACTGCCGCGGCGTCGAGCACCGTGCCGTCCGAGAACGTCACGTCGGGGTTCAGGTTGAACGTGTACTCGGTCGCGTCGTCGTTCACGGTCCAGTCGGAGGCGATCCACGGCTCGATCTCGAGCGTGTCAGGGTTCTGCCAGGTCAGGCGGGCCGCGATGTTGTTCACGATGCCGCCGTTGGGGTAGAAGCCGGCCTGCGGCGGATACAGGTTCGTGTAGGCCTGGTGCTCGAGGTACGTGAGCGTTCCACCCTTTACGGGTTCGCCGCCTTCGGCGGGAGAGTTCGCCGGGGCGGGCGTCGACACGCAGGCGGCGAGGCTTCCCGCCAGGATGAGCGGCACCGCGATGGCGGCGGCGCGGAGGAGGCGACGGTTCATGGGTGGTTCTCCAGGTTTCGGGTGTGATGCTTCGGGTGAGGTGCTGTGTGTCGAGATGCCGTGCGTTGAGGTGACTTCACGGTAGGAATCAGGGGCGGGAACGCGCGACCCGGGCGACGCCGGTCGTCATGCGTCGACATACGACGTAATGCGCAGGCGGTCGCGGAGTGTGGTCCCGTCGCCCTGCTCCTCGCTTCGCAGCAGCCCGCGACGGCGCAACTCCGGCGCCGCGTTACGCGTGAACGCCTCGAACTGCGCCGGTTGGAAAGCCGACAGCACGTTGAACCCGTCCGCCCCGCCTTCCTCCCGCCAGGTCTCGAAATGATCGGCGATGGTTCCCGCGTCACCGACGACGAAGGCGGCCGGCACCGCGTGCGCGGCGACCAGGTGCCGCCAGGTGAGGGGATCGGCGGTCCCGCCCCCGGAGACGTTCAGCCCGGCGATGAGGGCGAGACGTTCGATCAGCGCCGCACCGCGCGCGCCCAGCCGGAGTGCTTCCGCGGCAGTCACCGGCGCATCGAAGGTGGCGGAGCGCAGCGGGTCGTCGACCGGAACGTCGAACGCGTCGGCGAGCGCGGCGATGCTGCGGTTCAGCGGAAACGCCGTCCGCGCCGCCTGGTGCCCCTCGGCGAGCGGCACCAAGGCGAGCAGCCGCTCCACGATGCGACGAGCATCGGCATCCGTGTCCGCGACGACCGGGAGCACCGGCGCGATCACCTTCAGCGCATCGGGCGAGCGTCCGGACTCGGCGGCGATGTCCCGCAGCAGCCGTCGTGTGGCGATGGCGTCCGCCAGCGTTGGTGCGGCGGTCAGGGCGAGATCGGCCGCGGTCGCCGCGAGCGCCCTCGACCGCGGCGATGTGCCGGCATGCACGATCGGGATCCGGCCCTGCGGAGGTCGAGCGACGTTGAGCGGCCCGGCGACCCGCACCTGAGCGCCCCGCAGCTCGGCGGCGCGCAGCCCCTCCGGATCGATCAGCACCCCACGATCGGCGTCGGCGATCCAGGCGTCCTCGCCCCACGAATCCCACAGCCGGCGCAGGGCTTCGACGAACTCCTCCGCCCGGTCGTAGCGGGTCTCGTTGTCGGCGTGCGCGTCGCGACCGTGGTTCCCGGCCGCGCGCGGCTCGGCGCCGGTGACGAGGTTGATACCGGCACGGCCGCGGGTGAGCACGTCGAGCGAGGCGAGCGACCGCGCGGTCGTGTACGGGTCGGCGTAGGTCGTGTTCACCGTGGCGATCAGGCCGATCCGCGAGGTCACTCCCGCGAGGAAGAGCACAGCGCTCACGGGGTCGATGCGCGCCAGCAGATACGGATCGCGGAACTCCAGGTCGGGCCCCGTGGCGAGCCAGTCGCCGAAGAACAGATAGTCGAGCCCGGCATCCTCTCCCTCTCGCGCGATGTGGCGCAGGATGTCGGCGTCTCTCGCAGGGTCGCGGTGCGCCCCTGGCTGCCGCCAACCCGAGGGATACGCGCCGAGGGTGCGCACCATGGCGCCGATGATGAGGGGTTCGGTCATGCCCGTCACGGTATGAGCCGCTCCCCACCCGCTGCCATGGCGTCGATGCCGGGCGTCACGGGATGTAACAGTCCGTCACACCCGGAGCACCCCCTACGCTGAGACCATGACAGGTCTTCGGTGGGGAATCCTCGCGACCGGCGGAATCGCCGGCGCATTCGCGTCCGATCTGCGAACCGCGGGGCTCGACCTCGTGGCCGTCGGATCCCGGTCACAGGAGTCGGCCGACGCGTTCGCCGCCCGCTTCGACATCCCCCGCGCGCATTCTTCGTATGAAGACCTCGTCGCGGACCCCGATGTCGACATCATCTACGTGTCGACACCGCACCCGATGCATCACGAGAACGCCCGCCTCGCCCTCGAGCACGGCAAGCATGTGCTCGCCGAGAAGGCGTTCACCCTGAACCGCGCCGAGGCGGAAGACCTGCAGGCGCTCGCCGCCGAGCGCGGTCTGCTGGTGATGGAGGCGATGTGGACGCGGTATCTGCCGCACATGGTCCGCATCCGCGAGCTCATCGCCGACGGCGCCCTCGGTGAGATCCGGGCCGTGAGCGCCGATCACACCCAGCTGCTGCCCTCCGACCCCGCGCATCGGCTCAACGCCCTCGAACTCGGTGGCGGCGCCCTGCTGGACCTCGGGATCTACCCGATCTCCTTCATCTGGGACATCCTCGGCGCACCGACCAGCATCCGCGCCGTCGGCCGCCTCATCGAGACGGGAGCCGACTCCGAGGTCGCCACGGTCATGACCCACGACGGCGGTGCGGTCTCGACCAGCCTCTCGTCGTCGCGGGCTGCAGGCCCCAACGTCGCGAGCATCATCGGCACGGCCGCCCGCATCGACATCGACACCGTCTGGTACAGCCCGACCACGTTCCGCCTCGTCCTGCCGGACGGCACGGTGCAGGAGAGCTACACCTCCGAGGTCGAGGGCCGTGGCATGCAGTTCCAGGCGCTCGCCGCCGAGCGTCTGGTGAGCGAAGGCACCCTCGCGGGCGACATCCTGCCCATCGCCGAGAGCGTCGCGATCATGGGCACCCTTGACGAGATCAGGGCGCAGATCGGCGTCCGCTACCCCCGCGAGGAGGTGTGAGCATGGCCGAGACCACCGATGCCCGCGTCGCCGTCTACCTCGACTTCGACAACATCGTCATCTCCTGGTACGACCGGGTGCACGGTCGCAACGCCTACGGCAAGGACCGTCAGCGGATCAGCGAGAACCCGAACGACCCCGAGGTCACCGAGCGATTGAGCCGGGCGATGATCGAGGTCGGCGCCATCATCGACTACGCGGCCTCGTTCGGCACGCTGGTGCTCACCCGCGCATACGCGGACTGGTCCTCCCCGGTCAACGCCGTGTACCGCTCGCAGCTCGTTGCCCGCGCTGTCGACCTCGTGCAGCTGTTCCCCGCCGCGGCGTATGCCAAGAACGGCGCCGACATCCGGCTCGCCGTGGATGCGGTCGAGGACATGTTCCGCCTCCCCGATCTCACCCATGTCGTGATCGTCGCGGGTGACAGCGACTACGTGCCCCTGGCTCAGCGCTGCAAGCGCCTCGGCCGCTACGTGATCGGCGTCGGGGTGTCTGGCTCCACAGCCAAGTCGCTGGCCGCCGCGTGCGACGAGTTCGAGTCGTACGACTCGCTGCCCGGTGTCGTGCGCCCCTCCAAGCCGGTCGCCGCCGCCGCGGCCACTCCCGCGGTCGAGGCGCCGACGCCGGTGGCGGAGGCGGAGGCTGTCGCCGAGACGGTGACGGAGACCGCCTCGAAGCCGAAGGCCGCCTCGAAGCGATCGCGATCCAAGGCCGCCCCGAAGGCGGAGGAAGTGCGGGTCGAGGACAAGGTCGACGATCAGGAGGTGGCGACGCAGCTGCTGGAGCGCGCGCTCCGTCTGGGGCACGACAAGGCCGACGCCGACGAGTGGCTGCACAGCTCCGCGGTCAAGACGCATATGCGTCGCATGGACCCGTCGTTCAGCGAGAAGGCACTCGGCTACCGGTCGTTCTCCGACTTCCTGAAGTCCCGCGACGACATCGCGGAACTCGAGGAGACCGGGCACGAGCGTCTCGTCCGCCTGCTCGAGCCCTGAGAGTGGTCCGCGACGTGGCGGCCAGGACGCGGTGATCCGCTCCTGGCCGCCACGTACGGCCGGTGTCAGAGCGTGGCTTCGAACGGGTCGAAGTCCGCGGCGATCGACCCCACCTGATCGAGGGTGCTCTCGACCTCGACGAAGCTCCGCGCCTCGGCGGCCTCCTCGATCGAGAGTAGGGTGTCGAGCACGTGGTAGCCGAACTCGCCGGTGGCGACGTGTGGACGCCCCGCGGCGATCGCCCGCGCCATGTCGAGCAGCCCGACGCCGCGGCCGGACAGCACGCCCTCCTGCTCGACGTCGATGATCTCCTGCTGCACGGGCTCCGGCGGGATGAACAGACGTGTGAGCGGACGGGTGATCGAGATCGCGCCGCCGAACGTGTTCGGGTCCGGGATCACGATCGTGCCCTCGGTGCCGGTGATCTCGACGATGCCCTGGCGGACGACGGGTGAGTCGGTGCTGTACAGGCTCTGCGCCTGCCCGCCCTCCTCGAACGCCATCAGCACGCTGAGCGTCGAGGGGATCTCGACCGGGAACTCCTGGCCTGCGAGTTCACCGACCTGCACCTGGCGCGTGGGAGAGCCCTGCAGTCCGAGTGCTGCGACCGAGGCGACAGGCCCGAACACGTGCACGAGGGCCGACACGTAGTACGGCCCCATGTCGAGCAGCGGTCCGCCGCCCTTGGCGTAGAGGAACGCGGGATTCGGGTGGAAGATCTCCGGTCCCGACCACTGGAACGTGGTCTGCGCGAACAGCGGACGCCCGATGTCTCCGCGCGCGATCGCTCGCTTCGCCGTCTGCACGCCAGGACCGAGGACGGTGTCGGGGGCGACGCCGACGCGCAGGCCCGCCGCGTCCGCCTTCTGCAGCAGGCCGCGGGACTCCTCACGGCTCACACCGATCGGCTTCTCGGTCCAGACGTGCTTCCCCGCCGCGATGATCGCCTCGGAGACCTCCACGTGCACGGCTGGGATCGTGAGATTCACGACGATGTCGATCTCCGGATCCTGGAGCACCGTGTCGACACCGCCGGCACGAGGCACGCCGTACTTCTCGGCCTGCGCTTTGGCGCGCTCCTCGAGCAAGTCGCCGATCGCGACGACGCGCACATCGGGGAACGTCGTGAGGTTGGACAGGTACTGGTCGCTGATGTTCCCGGCACCGATGATGCCGACGCCCACCGCCATCAGGCCGCCACCTTCTCGTCGAGGTAGACCCGGCTGCGCTCGACGGCGTCGAACAGGTCGCCCTCGTAGTGGTCGAACTCGACGATCGCGAGCTCCAGCGCCGGTGCTGCGGTGATGGCCTCGATCAGCGGGACGTTACCCTCACCGGCGGCCACCTGATCGGCGGGCGGATACGCTCCCGCGAGTGCGGGGTCGAGTGTGCCGTCCTTCGCGTGCACGGCGATCACCCGACTGCCCAGACGCTCCAGCAGCGCGACGGGATCGACGCCGCCACGGGCCACCCAGTACAGGTCGACCTCGAGCACGACGCGGTCGTCGAGCAGCCCGGCGAGGACCTCCAGGCCGGTGACGCCGTCGAACACGGCCTCCAGCTCGTGGGCGTGGTTGTGGTATCCGACCCGCACACCGACGGCCGCACCGATCTCCGCGGCCTCGTTGAGCAGTCGCGCCGTCTCCTCGATCTGCTCGATCGACTCCCAACGCGCCGGTTCGGTGTAGGGGTCGATGACCGTGTCCATGCCGAGCACCTTCGCCGCGGCGAAGACCTCAGCCGGGGAGGGGACGGGCACCGTGGTGCCGCTGCCGTCGGGGTTGACGAACGACGGCGACGCCAGGAAGGCGTGTCCGGAGGGGGCGACCAGACCGGCGGCGGTGAGCGCGGCTGCGAGGGGCTCGGCGCGGCGCACGAAGTCGTACGGCTCGACGGCCGTGAAACCGCGGGCTGCCACCGCCTGCAGGGAGGATTCGAGGTCGGCCTCCAGCTCGTCCTTGATGGTGAACAGCTGCAGGGAAGTCCGAATCGTCATCGGTCGTGCTCCTTCGGTCATCGGTGACGTTGCGGGACCGGTGTCCCGTTCAGGCACGCTATCACCAAATACCTCCACGCGGAAGTTTTAAATCGCTAGACTGCCCTCATGCCTCTCGACACCCCCGAACCCCCGGAGCCCCCACGGCAGCGCGGGGCCTACGCGAAGGGGATCGCCCGTCGGCAGGAGATCCTCGACCGCGCCATCGAGGTGTTCGCCGAACGTGGCGCCGACCGCACGAGCCTGCGGGCCATCGCGCGCGAGGTCGGGGTCACGCACGCGGCTCTCACCCACTACTTCGGCTCCCTGGAGGAGCTCCTCGTCGCGGTGTACGAGGAGAGCACCGTACCGTCGCGCCAACCGAGCTCTCCCCCGCCCGACGCGACGCCGGTGGAGATGATGATCGAGTCCGCGCGGCTCAACCGTGCGATACCCGGTCTCGTGCAGCTGTACTCGACGCTCGTCGCCACGGCGCTCGAGGAGGGCCATCCGGCGGCGCGCACGTTCGCCACCGGTCGCTTCACGCGCCTCCGCGCCCGACTCGCCGACGTCGTCCGACGCCAGCAGGAGGAGGGGAGGATCCGCGACGACCTCGACGCCGATGCGGTCGCAGCCCTGGTGGTGGCGGCGTCCGACGGCCTGCAGACGCAGTGGCTGCTCGACGAGACCGCTCCTCAGCACGAGGCGCTCGCCCTGCTCGATCGACTGCTGCGACCAGGAGCCTGACGACGGGTGGACCGCAGTGCGGGGCGACGCGAAGCCGAGGCTAGGCTCGAACCGTGACGCCCGTGCCGCAGTCCCCGTACGCCAGAGCACTCGGCGAGCGCATGGCCGACCTTCACCCCCGACTGCGCCTGTACTTCGCACCGATCCCGGACGGAGCGACCGGCATCGGCGAGGGGGTGTTCGAGCGAGTGGGCACTCCGCGTCGATGGCTGTGGCCCTTCCTCCGGGTCCTCGAACGACGCGGCGTGGTCGCCGCGGGGTGGGAGCGAGAGGTGCCGTTCCGGGTCGAGAACCGCTCCATCGCGTCCAGAGCGCTCAGTGAGCGGACCTTCTTCTTCGGCCGTGGCACGTGGACCATGCGAGACGCCGTCGCACTCACCCGCCATGGCCGCGTCGTCGACGAGCTCGGCGAACCGGGCCTCCTCGCCGCCTGCTTCGACGTCGAGGTACGTCAGGGCGCACTGCATCTGAGGAGCCGAGCCGTCGGACTTCGCTTCGGTCGCCTCCGGGTGCGGATCCCCCGGCCCGTGGCACCTGTCATCCGCCTCACCGAGCGCTTCGACGACGACCTCGATCGGCAGCGCATGGCCCTGACCGTCGATGCGCCGTTCCTCGGCCGCCTGTACGAGTATCGGGGAGAGTTCGCCTATCGCATCCAGCATCACGAGAAGGAGCAGACCGCATGAGCACAGGACGGGTCGTCATCGGCGGTTCCACCGGGTTCATGGGGCGCTTCCTCGTGCCCCGGTTCCGCGCGGAGGGGCGCGAGGTCGTCACGATCTCGCGTTCAGGCGCCGACATCCGCTGGGGCGATCAGGTGGAGATCGATCGCGCAGTCGACGGTGCCGCCCTCGTGATCGGATTGGCCGGCAAGAGCGTCAACTGCCGTTACACCCCAGAGAACCGGGCGGAGATCTTCCGCTCCCGCCTCGACACCACCGCGTCGCTGAGCACCGCGATCACCCGGTCCTCCGCACCTCCCGAGCTCTGGATCAACTCCTCGACGGCGACGATCTATCGCCACGCGGAGGATCGTCCGATGACCGAATCGACGGGCGAGGTCGGCAGTGGGTTCTCGGTCGAGGTCGCGAAGGCGTGGGAGAAGGCGCTGTTCGCCGACGAGCTCCCCGCCACCCGCCGCGTCGCCCTGCGCAGCACGATCGTGCTCGGCCACGGCGGCGTGCTCGGCCCGGTGAGAGACCTGGCGCGGTTCGGGCTCGGCGGTTCCCAGTACGACGGACGATGGCCGGTCAGCGCGGCTCGGCGCGCTGCGGGCACGGGACATCTCCCCGGCGCGCGTCGTGGCCGCCAGCGTTTCAGCTGGGTGCACATCGAGGATGTCGCGCGCATCATCGACTTCCTCGAGCGGAATCCGGCGCTCGAGGGCCCCGTCAACGCTGCCTCTCCGAATCCGGTGGACAACGTCGAGTTCATGGCGACGGTGCGGCGGGCCCTCGGAGCGCGGATCGGGGTTCCGATGCCCCGATGGATGCTGGAGCTCGGAGCCATCGGCATGCGCACCGAGACCGAGCTGATCCTGAAGAGCCGGTGGGTGCTGCCGGAGAAGCTCACAGCGGCCGGTTTCGAATTCCGATATCCGTTCCTGGAGGACGCGATCCGCGAGTCCTTCGACCTCCCGCCGGCAGATCAGGGGCTGCCGGCCGCCTAAGAGGTGCCGGCTGGCGCGTCGCCGTCGGCCCCGCGCTTCTTCTCGATCTCCTGGCGCAACCGCCACTCCTCGATCTCACGGTCGAGATCGGCGATCTGCTGCTCGGTGGTTCTCGTGTCCCTCGGTGGCGCCGGACGCACGTCGGTCGGCGCCGCGGGCCGCTCAGCTCGTCGCATCCGCGGCATCTGCATGCCGGACTCCCCGTACTCGCGGCCGAGACCGAACCAGAGCAGGCCACCGATCAGCGGCAGCAGGATCACGATGATGATCCACGCCAGTTTCGGCAGGAACTTCACCAGCGAGCTGTCCCGCGTGATGATGTCGATCAGCGCGCCGATCATCAGGGCGATGACGAGGAGCGAGAACAGGAACGACATGAGTTCAGGGTAGACGACGCCGCGACGGACCGCAGGGGTCTACGGAAGCAGGTGTCCGCCGGCACGGAACAGTTCGTACCACTCGGGTCGGGTGAGCGCGACATCGGCACCGGCTGCCGCATCACCCACCCGCTCGGGCGTCGTGGTTCCGAGGACCACCTGCATGCCGGCGGGGTGGCGGGTGATCCAGGCGGTCGCGATGGCGATCGGGGTGACGTCGTGCACCGCCGCGAGGCGATCGATCACGGCGTTCAGCTCCGCGTAGGCGGGGTTGCCGAGGAACACCCCGTGCGAGAAGCCGTCCTGAAACGGCGACCATGCCTGGATCGTGATCCCGTTGACACGGCAGTACTCCACGATGCCGCCGCCATCGCGCACCAGGCTCTGGTCATGGCCGGCCATGTTGGCAGCGACCGGCTGCGCGATGATCGGTGCGTGCGTGATCGACAGCTGGAGCTGATTCGCCACCAGCGGCTGCCGGACTGCGGTGCGGAGCAGATCGATCTGACGCGGGGTGTGGTTCGAGACGCCGAACGCCCTGACCTTTCCCGCGCTCTCCAGGTCATCGAACGCGCGGGCGACCTCCTCGGGCTCGACGAGCGCATCGGGGCGGTGGAGCAGGAGCACATCGAGGCGGTCGGTCCGCAGAGCAGCGAGCGAACCCTCGACCTGGGCCACGATGTGCTCGTAGGAGAAGTCGAACATCCCCTGCGAGGGCACGATGCCGCATTTCGTCTGCAGCACGATCTCGTCGCGCTCGGAAGAGGTCAGCTGCAGCGCCTCGGCGAACCGCGACTCGCAGTGGTGCATGCTGCCGCCGTAGATGTCCGCATGGTCGAAGAAGTCGATGCCCGCAGCCCTGGTCGTGTCGTAGAGGTGGCGGATGTGCGCGTCATCCTTGTCGTCGATGCGCATCATGCCGGCGATCACGGCGGGGGCGGTGGACGATCCGAACGACACTGTCTTCATGCCCCCACGCTATCGCCAGGCACGGACACGGCGGTCCGGCACAGCAACCGTCACGAGTCGTCGCCTGCCGCTCCCGGAAGAAGCGCGGTGACCGGGATGCCGAGCACATCGGCGATACGCACGAGGTCGACGACGGTGAAGTCCTCCCTGCCGTCGAGAAGCTCCCCCAGGGCGTCCGGGCCGATACCCGAACGCTCCGACAGCTCGGAAAAGGACACCCCGGCGTGAAACCGTGCTCCGTCGACTTCCGATGCCAGCAAATGACGCAATTCCGTCCCCATACGCCTACACTAGCGCCACGAACGGACACGAATGGGGGTCGAATGGGCCAGAATGGCGGCATTCTGGCGTCGTCACGCTGCTATGGTGAGCCGGGTGAAGACACCTGCAGAGGAGTTCAACGAGGCCGTGGGTCGCCAGATGCGCGCGGAGATCGCCGCCTCGCGGAGCAGCATCGCCGCGATGGCGCGCAGCATCGGCATCGCCCGAAGTGCACTCGACAACTACGTGACGGGCAAGCGAGCGATCCCGGTACCCGTCGTCTACGCGGTCTGCGCCGACCTCGGCGTCGAGCCCCATGTCCTGCTCGCCCGCGCGGAAGAGCGCCTCAGAGCCGACGGCGAGACCACAGCGCGCATCACGCCGATCCGGCGCACCCCCGATGTCGCCGGCCCCCGCGAAGATAGCCGTGAGGTCGCCTTCGAATCCGGCGTCCGGCACGACGCCGACACCGACGACCTCTACGAGTAGGCCGATACCGGCTTCCGCCCGCGAGACGTCACGAGGAGGAGAGAATGCACCAGCTCCTCCACCTCGCCGACGCGCAGCGGGTGCGCGTGGTCGAGCGGCCCGGCCGCACCCGCGGGGGCTACGACCCCACCACGCGCACGATCCGCCTCGCTCCGGGGATGAGCGCCCGCACGACCCGCAGTGTGCTCGCCCATGAGCTGGGGCACGCCTGCCTCGGTCATTTCCCCGCGACGACATCGGCCACACGAACGCAGCAGGAGCGTCAGGCCGACGAATGGGCGGCGTCCCGCCTGATCACGCCGCGGGCGTATGCCGAGGCGGAAGAGGTGCGCGGGCCGCACCTGGCGAGTCTCGCCTTCGAGCTGGACGTCACCATCGAGTTGGTCGAGGCCTACCAGCGCCTGCTGCGTCAGAGGCCCCTCGTCACTGCTGGTTGAATATCGGCATGGCCTTCCTCGTCGCCCCCTCCCCCGTCACCCTCTCCGGCGAGCTCGTGGAACTCCGACCTCTCGATCGATCGCACATCGACGGACTGATCGAGGCAGTGCAGGAGGGGGACCTCTGGAAGACGGCGTGGTACACCTCGGTCCCCGCACCCGACGGCGTGGCTGCGGAGGTCGAGCGACGGATCGGCCTCATCGAGAAGGGCGAGATGATCCCCTTCACGGCCTTCGACACCAACGGTCGCATCCTCGGGCTCACGTCGTACTACGACATCGTGGCCGACGTACCCCGACTGCACATCGGCTTCACCTGGAATCGACCGTCCGCGCACGGCTCGGGCACGAACGCCGAGTCCAAGCTGCTGCTGCTGCGTCACGCATTCGAGTCCCTCGGAGTCTTCCGCGTCGGCCTCACCACGCAGTGGGTCAACTTCCAGTCGCGGGCGGCGATCGAGCGCCTCGGCGCGAAGCAGGACGGGGTCATGCGGGCGATGAGCCGCTACCGCAACGGCGCGCTGCGCGACAGCGTGGAGTACTCGATCATCGAACCGGAGTGGCCGGCTGTCAGGGCGAACCTCGAGGCGAGACTCGCCAGACGACGCTGACGTCGATATCGGGACGCCGGATCCCATACCGGTACTCTGCGCGAGAATCCTCGCCAGATGCGTGTCCTCGAACGCGATCGCCGCCATGATTCATGGAGCCTGTGCAGGAATTCGCACAGGAGGTCGGGCGCAGATCGCGTCCGCGTCGCTTCGCCCGGAGAGGTATCGCATGGCCGACCCCACATCCCGCGTCCCCCTCGATCCCGAAGACGCACGCGAGAACGAGCGTGAGCTCACGGGTGATCGCACCCTCGCGGTCGCAGACTTCTCCAACGAGGAGGCGGGGTATCACAAGACCCTCAAGCCCCGCCAGATCCAGATGATCGCGATCGGCGGCGCGATCGGCACGGGGCTGTTCATGGGTGCGGGCGCACGTCTCGCATCCAGCGGCCCTGCACTCATCCTCGTCTACGCCCTCTGCGGTTTCTTCGCGTTCCTCATCCTCCGCGCGCTCGGCGAACTCGTGCTGCACCGCCCTTCCTCGGGCTCCTTCGTCTCGTACGCACGAGAGTTCTACGGTGAGAAGCTGGCGTTCGCGAGCGGCTGGCTCTACTTCCTGAACTGGGCGATGACCTCGATCGTCGACGTCACGGCCGCCGCGCTGTACGTCAAGTTCTGGGCGCAGTACTGGGAGCCGCTGCAGGCCGTCCCCCAATGGCTCATCGCCCTTGTCGCTCTGGTCGTCGTGCTGTCGCTCAACCTGGTCAGCGTGAAGCTGTTCGGCGAGATGGAGTTCTGGTTCGCGATGATCAAGGTGACCGCTCTGGTCGTCTTCCTCGTGGTCGGGACCTGTTTCATCATCTTCAACGGCACCACGGATCTCGGAGTCACCGGGATCGCCGTCATCGCCGACAACGGCGGTGTGTTCCCGATGGGCTACTTCGCCCCGATACTCGCCATCTCGGGTGTCGTGTTCGCGTACGCGTCGATCGAACTCGTCGGCACCGCCGCCGGTGAGACCTCAGAGCCCGCGAAGGTCATGCCCAAGGCCATCAACACCGTCGTGGTGCGGATCGCCGTCTTCTACGTCGGCTCGATCCTGTTGCTCTCGCTTCTGCTGCCGTTCGACACGTACAAGGCCGGGGAGTCGCCCTTCGTCACCTTCTTCTCCCACATCGGCTCGCCGTACACCGGAGCGGTCGCCGGGTCGGTCATGAACTTCGTCGTCCTCACCGCAGCGCTCTCCAGCCTCAATGCGGGCCTCTACTCCACTGGTCGCATTCTGCGATCCATGTCCGTCAACGGCTCGGCGCCTCGCTTCACGGCGAGGATGAGCGCGAACGGCGTACCGTTCGGCGGCATCCTCCTCACCGCCTCGATCACGCTGATCGGGGTCGGCATCAATGCCCTCTGGCCCTCGCAGGCCTTCGAGATCGTGCTGGAGGTCTCGGCCATCGGCATCATCGGCGGCTGGGCGACGATCATCCTGTGTCAGCTGAAGATGCACACGCTCGCGAAGAGAGGACTGGTGGAACGCCCATCGTTCCGGATGTTCGGAGCCCCCTACACGGGCTACCTGACCCTGGCGTTCTTGCTGTTCGTGCTGGTGTCCATGGGCTTCTCCGAGACCGGACGTTGGGTGCTGGCCTCGCTCGTGCTGCTCATCCCCGCACTGGTCATCGGGTGGTTCGCCGCACGCGGCAAGATCGCCGACGCCGCTCGGGTTCGGGAAGGCTTCACCGGTGTCCTGCCGGTCGTCGCCGGACGCCAGGCAGCGGAGGCGCTGCGGCGCAAGAAGCCCTGAGGCGACGACGCGCCGCGGGGGTTACTCGGTGGCGTTGCCCGACCAGTTGTTCGAGCGACGAGTGGCCGAGCCGCCCTGGCGGAAGATGAAGGCGAGCGCCAGCGTCACCAGCAGAAGACCGCCGCAGAAGGCGAGCGCCTGGAATGCCGGCAGCCCGAAGGAGATACCCATCAGCAGGATGCCTCCGATGAAGAGGATCATGAAGAAGAGGAAGCTGAGGATCACGGGATCTCCTGTCGTCGGTGCCGTCTACCAGGATAGCCCGGACTGGGAAACCCCCTGTGCACGTTCTTCGAGGTCTGGTGTGCTCGGAGCATGAACACTCCCCTCACCGCCGTCGCCATCTCCTGCACGCTCAAGCCGTCTCCCGCGTCGTCCAGCTCCGACCTCCTCGCGACGCAGCTCCTCGACGCCCTGGCAGAGCACGATGTCACCGGCGACCTCGTGCGCGCCGTCGACTTCTCGCTGAGCCCTGGGGTCGAGAAGGACATGGGTGACGGTGATGAGTGGCCGCGAATCCGTCAGCAGGTACTCGACGCCGACATCCTGGTCTTCGTCACGCCGACGTGGATGGGTCAGCATTCGAGCGTCGCGCAGCGCGTGCTGGAACGCCTCGACGCTGAGCTGGGCGAGAGCGACGAAGACGGCCGCCCCATCCTGTTCGACAAGGTGGCCATCGCCGGCGTCGTCGGCAACGAGGACGGCGCCCACCATATCGCGGCGATCCTCTTCCAGTCACTGAACGACGTCGGATACACGGTTCCCGCACAGAGCTCGGTCTACTGGAACGGCGAGGCGATGCAGACCACCGACTACAAGGACCTCGAGGAGACTCCCGAGAAGGTCGCGTCCGCGATCAGCACTGCCACCAGGAACGCCGCTCACCTGGCGCGGTTGCTCAAGGCGCAGAAGTACCCCGCGGAATGACGTCGATCAGGCCGTGAGGTCGAGGGCCCATTCGTTCACGGTCATCTCGGCGCCACGGAACTGGTCCGTGACCGTGCCGTGCAGCGTGAAGCCGTTACGTCGGCAGACTCCGTTTGAGGCGGAGTTCTCGATCGCGGGACAGGCCATCAGGAGCCGCCGCGGCTCGGGGTGCGCACGGGCGTCGTCTATCAGGAGGGCGAGGGCTTTCGATGCGACCCCGCGCCCCTGCGCTTCGGGTCGGACGAACCATCCGGTCTCCCATGCCGGCTCATCCCTCCACACGACCGGCCAGTAGCCGATCGACCCGAGCGACATCCCCTCCTCGTCCTCGACGACGAACATCCGCGCTTCTCCGGAGGCGACCAGGCGCAGGTAACGGGCGTGGCGCTCCGTGATCTGGTCGTCGGTCTCCGGCCCGTTGAGGTGCGCGGTCATCTCTGGGGTGTTGGCGGCATGCAGCAGCTCGAGGTCGTTCTCGGACCAGGTCCGGAGTCTGAGGGTTTCCATGCACGGATCTTGCCACGGGCCGCCGACATCACAGGGCGAAGATCAGTTCGCTCCCGTGCGGTGTACTCGGGAGAGGTGTAGGTTGCGGAGATGGAGCCGATCCGAGTGGGGCTCGTGGCGGACCCGGCTTCGCCCACCGTCGTCGCACGTCGGATGACCGATCTCACACCGCCGGTCGCCGCGCAGGCCGACGGCTGGATCGTCGAGCTCCTCAGCGAGCCGTTCACCCTCGGATCCGAAGACGTCGACGTCGCCCTCGAACGACTCCGCGCGCACGCCGAGCAGAACCGGTGGGACCTCGTCGTCGGCGTCACCGAGCTCCCGCTTCGCGACGACGACGGTCGCTATCTACTGGCGGCGATCGATCCTCGACGCCAGGCCGCGGTGCTGTCCCTGCCCGCACTGGGCGGTTACCGGGTGCAGAGCAGGGCCCGCCACGCAGTGCGTGGGCTCGTCAGCGGAATGGCTGCTCCCGCCTCGCCCGAGGAGCAGCGTCTGCCGCTTCCCCGCCTCAGCGCCCGGGGGCGCGTGCTGCGGGGCATGGTGCTGGCGAACCGTCCGTGGCTTCTCGCGGCCGGCCTCAAGTCCGCGCTGGTCGCAGCCCTGGCCACCGGGGCCGTGGCGACGATCGAGCCGACGGTGTGGTCGCTCGCCATCTCGCTGTCCGGCTGGCGCCTGGCGGCCGCGACCGTTGCCTCCATCGCGATCCTCATCGCCTGGATCGTGATCGACGGCAGGCTCTGGGACCGCCCGGACGACGACTCGACACAGGCGCGCGAGAGATCCCGCCTCTACAACACCTCGACGATCCTGACGCTGACCATCGGCATCATCATCTGCTACCTGGCGTTGTACGTGGTGAATCTGGCGTGGGCGCTCTTCGTGCTCGATACGACCGTGATGAGCGAAGCGCTCGGGCGGACGGTCGGCGTCGAGGATCTCTTCGTGCTCACGTGGTTCGTCGCATCGGCGGCGACGCTCGGCGGGGCTCTGGGCACGGGTTTGGAATCCGACGACGCGATCCGCGCCGCCACCTACTCGAAGCGTGAGGAGGATCGACGCGCCCGCCTGGCGGACGAGAGGAGCCGCGGGATCGAGTGATGCCACGGCTCCTCTCCCCGTCGATCGTCCGGGTCATCCGAAGGCGGAGATCGCCCCGAGTCCGAACACGACCGCAGACACCAGCCCGCCGAGCGCCAGGCGGATCACACGCCAGGTGAGTCGGCGGCGCGTCCGGATCCACGGGAGAGCGTCGACGCGCAGCACGAGCCCCACCACGCCACCGGCGGCGAGCGCGACGGCCGCGAACCACAGCGCGATCGACACGCCGGCCCAGCCCGTGGCGAAGTGCAGCACGGTGAACACGGCGAGGAGTCCGACGGATTCGGCGATGGCGGCCGTCCGGTCCGCGATCCGGAACCGCTTGATCCCCCACGCTCTGACGGCGTAGAGCGCGGAGAACGCCACGAGTGCGATGGCGAGGAACAGGTTCATTCGGTGATGCCCTTCTCGATGAGGTTCACAGCGACCCCCGGAAGCTGCGCCGCGGTGTTGGAGAGCACGATCGTGCCCCGGCCGCCCTCACGATCGAGGACGAGGAACGACGCGAAGCCTCCCGTCTGCCCGTTGTGCAGAGTCAACGTCGGGCCGTCCTCCTGATCGATGATCGTCCAGGCATACCCCTCGTCGATCCCACCCTTGCCGGGGTGGCGGTCCATGGCCGCTGCGCCGGGAACGGAACCGTCGAGAAGCGCACGAAGGTACTTCGTCATGTCGCCGAGCGTCGAGCGGATGCCGCCAGCGGGCGCGAACGCGGCGATCGACCAGGGCGCCTGAGGCACGCCGGTCGCAGAGTATCCGGTCGTCGGGTCCTGCAAGTCGGCCCCGTCGAGCGAGATCCTGCTCTGCGTCATCTGCAACGGGTCGAAGATCCGCTCCTGCAGGAGCGCCGGGTACTCGACACCCGCCCGTTCTGCGAGCGCCTGTCCGAGCAACGACATGCCCAGGTTCGAGTAACGGAAGGTCCCGGCGTCGGAGAGCTGCTGCCGGCCCGCCTGTTCGAGCAGATCGTTCACGCCGCCTCGGTACGGGTTGCTGTTGGTGATCGTGTCGAGCAGCACCCGCGGGGTGGATGCCTCGTCGAGGCTGGGGAGTCCTGAGGTGTGGTTCGACAGGCTCACCAGGGTCGCAGATCCCGCCGGAGTGCCGTCCAGGACCGGGAAGACCTTCGCCAGGGTCTCGGTCGGAGAGACTTCCCCGCGGTCGATCGCGATCGCGAACAGGTGGCCGGTGAAGGTCTTCGTCACCGAACCGATCTCGTACTCCGTGTCGTCATCGGCGCCGAAGCCGGTCGTGATCGCCGCGTCATCGGACCGCAGGTCGATGTACCCCACACTCAGGCGGTCGAGTGCCCCTTCGGCACGCGCGGTCCGCTCGACCGTCCGGGCGAGCGCAGCGTCGCCGCTCGAGTGCGGTCTGAGACTGGGGGAAGGTGGGGTCGCGATGATGCCGAGCGCGAGCACGATGCACCCCGCGACCGCGGCAGAGCCGATCGCGAGCAGGGAAGGTCTTGTCATACCTTCATGCCATCAAGGATCAGCGCCCCGCAGAAGTGCCCGCCTGTCATCGGATGCCGTTACAAAAGCCACGTGCTCGTGGGCTCCCCTCACGTTCGCGTCGCAGGTCGCTCATCTCGCAGAAAGGGCCGTGGGATGCGAACACCCCACGGCCCTTCTTCAGCCCCACCCGACCTAGGACGGGAGTCTGCCGAGACGACTTCTCAGAAGTCCCAGTCGTCGTCTTCCGTGGCCTCGGCCTTGCCGATGACGTACGACGAGCCCGACCCCGAGAAGAAGTCGTGGTTCTCGTCGGCGTTCGGCGAGAGCGCCGACAGGATGGCCGGGTTCACGTTCGTGACGCTGGAGGGGAACATCGCCTCGTAGCCCAGGTTCATCAGGGCCTTGTTGGCGTTGTAGTGCAGGAACTTCTTGACGTCTTCGGTCAGACCGACACCGTCGTAGAGGTCCTGCGTGTACTGCACCTCGTTGTCGTAGAGCTCGTACATGAGCGAGAACGTGTAGTCCTTGAGCTCATCGCGACGCGCCTGGGTCTCGTTCTCGAGGCCCTTCTGGAACTTGTAGCCGATGTAGTACCCGTGCACGGCCTCGTCACGGATGATGAGGCGGATCAGATCGGCCGTGTTCGTCAGCTTCGCCTTCGACGACCAGTAGATCGGCAGGTAGAACCCCGAGTAGAACAGGAACGACTCCAGCAGGGTGGAGGCCACCTTGCGCTTGAGCGGGTCATCGCCCTGGTAGTAGTCCATGATGATCTGAGCCTTCTTCTGAAGGTTCGGGTTCTCCGTGGACCAGCGGAACGCCTCATCGATCTCCTTCGTCGACGCGAGCGTCGAGAAGATCGAGGAGTAGCTCTTCGCGTGCACCGACTCCATGAACGCGATGTTCGTGTACACGGCCTCTTCGTGAGGAGTGATCGCGTCGGGGATCAGCGACACCGCACCGACCGTGCCCTGGATCGTGTCGAGGAGCGTGAGCCCCGTGAACACCCGCATGGTGAGCAGCTGCTCGTCGGGGGTGAGCGTGTTCCACGACTGCACGTCGTTCGACAGCGGCACCTTCTCCGGCAGCCAGAAGTTGTTCACCAGACGGTTCCAGACCTCGAGGTCCTTGTCGTCCTGGATACGGTTCCAGTTGATCGCCTGCACGCTGGAGACCAGCTTGAGTCTTTCGGGAGTCATTTTCTTCGTCGTTCCTCGGGGTTCGGCCGCGTTCTCAGGTCAGCAACAGGTCAGAGCATGCACGAGACGCACTCGGCCATGTCGGTGCCCTCGAGCGCCAGCTGACGCAGGCGGATGTAGTAGATCGTCTTGATGCCCTTGCGCCATGCGTAGATCTGCGCCTTGTTGATGTCACGCGTGGTGGCGGTGTCCTTGAAGAACAGCGTCAGCGACAGGCCCTGGTCGACGTGCTGCGTGGCCGCGGCGTACGTGTCGATGACCTTCTCGTAGCCGATCTCGTACGCGTCCTGGTAGTACTCCAGGTTGTCGTTCGTCATGAACGCCGCCGGGTAGTAGACGCGGCCGAGCTTGCCTTCCTTGCGGATCTCGATCTTCGACGCGATCGGGTGGATCGACGACGTCGAGTTGTTGATGTACGAGATCGAGCCGGTCGGCGGCACCGCCTGCAGGTTCTGGTTGTAGATGCCGTGCTTCTGGATCGACGCCTTCAGCTCGGCCCAGTCGTCCTGTGTCGGGATGTGCTTGCCTGCGAACAGCTCCTTGACCTTCTCGGTCTCGGGAACCCAGGCGCGGTCGATGTACTTGTCGAAGAACTCCCCCGACGCGTAGGTCGAGTCCTCGAACCCGTCGAACGTCGTGCCGCGCTCGATCGCGAGCTTGTTAGACGCGCGCAGCGCGTGGAACAGCACCGTGTAGAAGTAGATGTTCGTGAAGTCGATGCCCTCTTCGGAGCCGTAGTACACGTGCTCGCGAGCGAGGTAGCCGTGCAGGTTCATCTGGCCCAGGCCGATGGCGTGCGAGCGGTCGTTGCCGTCCTCGATCGAACGCACCGAGCCGATGTGGCTCTGGTCGCTGACCGCGGTCAGTGCCCGGATCGCGGTCTCGACGGTCTGGCCGAGGTCGTCGGCGTCCATCGACAGCGCGATGTTCATCGAACCGAGGTTGCAGGAGATGTCCTTGCCGATGTTGTCGTACGACAGGTCGTCGTTGTACGTGGTCGGCGTGTTCACCTGCAGGATCTCGCTGCAGAGGTTGGACATGTTGATCCGACCCTTGATCGGGTTGGCCTTGTTCACCGTGTCTTCGAACATGACGTACGGGTAGCCGGACTCGAACTGGATCTCGGCGACGGTCTGGAAGAACTCGCGCGCGTTGATCTTGGTCTTCTTAATGCGCGGGTCGTCGACCATCTCGCGGTACTTCTCGGTGACCGAGATGTCGCCGAACGGAACGCCGTAGACCTTCTCGACGTCGTACGGCGAGAACAGGTACATGTCCTCGTCGTTCTTGGCGAGCTCGAACGTGATGTCGGGCACGACGACGCCCAGCGACAGCGTCTTGATGCGGATCTTCTCGTCGGCGTTCTCCCGCTTGGTGTCGAGGAAGCGCATGATGTCGGGGTGGTGCGCGTTGAGGTACACCGCGCCGGCGCCCTGACGCGCACCGAGCTGGTTGGCGTAGCTGAAGCTGTCTTCGAGGAGCTTCATGACCGGGATGATGCCCGAGGACTGGTTCTCGATCTGCTTGATCGGCGCACCCGACTCGCGGATGTTCGACAGCAGGAGTGCGACGCCGCCACCGCGCTTGGAGAGCTGCAGCGCGGAGTTGATGCCGCGGGCGATCGACTCCATGTTGTCTTCGATGCGCAGGAGGAAGCAGCTGACGAGCTCGCCGCGCTGCGCCTTGCCGGCGTTGAGGAAGGTGGGGGTCGCCGGCTGGAAACGACCGGAGATGATCTCCTCGACGAGGGCCACGGCGAGCTTCTCGTCGCCGTCGGCGAGACCGAGGGCGGTCATGACGACGCGGTCCTCGAAGCGCTCGAGGTAGCGCTTGCCGTCGAACGTCTTGAGCGTGTAGCTCGTGTAGTACTTGAACGCGCCGAGGAACGTCTCGAAGCGGAACTTCTTGCCGTAGGCGAGGTCGTTGAGCTTCTGGATGAACTCCATCGAGTACTTCTCGATGACGGCGCCCTCGTAGTACTCCTTCTCCACGAGGTAGTCCAGGCGCTCCTTGAGCGAGTGGAAGAACACCGTGTTCTGGTTCACGTGCTGCAGGAAGTACTCCCGCGCGGCTCGCTTGTCGGCGTCGAACTGGATCTTCCCGTTCGCGTCGTACAGGTTGAGCATCGCGTTGAGGGCGTGATAGTCGAGACCCTCGTAGGAGGGGTTCGCCTTGAATGCCACTGTCTCGGTCACTGAAGCTGCCACCGTCGTTCCAATCCGTCGCTCACGCGATCCACATCGTCTTGTGTGCCGAAGATCTCGAGCCGATACAAGTGAGGCACGTGGCACTTGCGGCTGATGATGTCACCGGCGAGGCAGAAGGCATCGCCGAAGTTGGTGTTCCCCGCGGAGATCACTCCGCGGATGTGGCGTCGGTTGCGCTCGTCGTTGAGAAACCGGATCACCTGTTTCGGAACGGCGCCCTTCTCGACGCCGCGCCCCGCTCCCCCGCCGTAGGTGGGGGTGACCAGCACGAAGGGCTCGTCGATGACGAGGTCTTCTTCGTTCCGGTGGAGGGGGATGCGTCGGGACGGGAACCCGAGCTTCTCGATGAAACGCGCGGTGTTACCCGAGACGCTCGAGAAGTAGACCAGGAGCGGCGCTGCGGTCGCGACGGCGCTCATGGTGCGTCACGCCAGACGGGACGCGAGCTCGTCGATCTTGTCGGGGCGGAAGCCCGACCAGTGGCCCTCGTCGGTGACGACGACGGGTGCCTGCATGTAGCCGAGCGCCTTGACCTGCTCGAGCGCCGTCGGGTCTTCCGACAGGTCGAGGACCTCGTACTCGATTCCCTTGGCATCCAGGGCACGGTAGGTGGCGTTGCACTGAACGCAGGAAGGCTTGGTGTAGACCGTGATCGACATCTTTTTCGTAACCCCTCAAATCTCTGGCCTGCTTCTCATCAGGCTGTTTCCCGGTAGACCCCCTGCCGGGACTTCAATACTACATATGGGGACCGACATTGGGGGCGACCACAAGGGGTAGTAGTTACATCCGTGTAGTTATCCACCGTTCTCAACAGATACAACACAGGTTCTCCACCGTTTCTTCCACAGGCCGAGCCCCCTTCCGAAGGCAGGCGAACCGCGTGAAATCGCGGCTGGGAAGCCCCTGTGAGCGATCCATCCACAGGGGGCACGTTACGACGCCCCACCGACATTCGGATTCCTGTGGAATTCACCCTTCGGCGTGTCGCGGGCGTGTCGCGGATCGCCCCATCCGCGACCGGCCCCGCGGGCCGGTACCGTTGTCTGGTGGCGGGATATCGGGATCTTCTTCGCACGCCGGGAGTGGCGCGCATGATCGCTGCTCAACTGACCGCGCGCTTCCCCAACGGGATGATGTCGCTGGCGATCCTGCTGCACGTCGAGCAGCAGACCGGCTCCTACGGGTCCGCTGGTCTCGTCCTCGCCGCGACCAGCGTCGGCCAGGCGATCGCCGGCCCCATCACCAGCCGTTGGATGGGCGCCTGGGGCATGCGTCGAGTGCTCACTCTCACCCTGTCGGTGTGTGTGGTGGCCGTACTGTGTCTGGCTCTGCTTCCGCTCGAGGTGCCGGGGTACATGGCGCTCGGGATGATCGCCGGCCTCTCCACCCCACCGGTACAGGCCGCCGTGCGCACGATCTACCCCAAGCTCGTGAACTCCTCGAACCTCACCCCGCTGTTCTCCCTCGACGCGTCGCTGCAGGAGATCATCTGGGTGCTCGCGCCCGTCGTGATCACACTCGTCTCGACCCAGATCGGCACCGCCGAGGGTCTGCTGCTGGTCGCGATCATCCTCGTCGGCGGCGGCGCGTGGTTCATCCTCTCCCCCGAGGTCGGGCGGGTGCGCATCCCGCGCAGCCGCAACGCCCTCGGAAAAGTCGTGCTCAAGCCGCCCGTGATGCTGGCGACCGTGATCGGGTTCCTCCTGATCGGAGCCTGCGCCGCCGTCGAGGTCGGCGTCGTGGCGACCTTCGAGCACGGAAGCCTCGCCGCCGGACTCGTCCTCGCCGTGTTCTCGGCCGGAAGCCTCGCCGGTGGTCTCGCCTTCGGCCACATCCCCATCGGGCCCTGGGCCATGGCCCGCCGTCTGCTGATCGTCACGATCGGCCTCGGGCTGACGATGGTCATGCTCAACGTGTTCTGGCTGGGCGGCACCCTCATCCTCGCCGGCATCGGCATCGCGCCCGCCCTGGCGGTGCTCTTCGCGATCACCTCGGCCAGCGTGAAGTTCAGCGAGACCGCTGAGGCCTTCGGCTGGGCCGGCACCGGACAGCTCATCGGCGCCGCCGCCGGTTCCGCTGTCGCCGGCTTCCTCGTGGATGTGGGCGACTGGCGCGGCGCCTACCTCGCCGCCACCATCTTCGCCGCGGTCGGACTGATCGTGGCCGTCGTCTTCGTCCGTTCCTTCCCGGACCTGCGTCACCGCGACGCGAGCCCCCACCCCGACACCGAACCCCTGGCGGTCACCCCCTCATGAGCTCTCCCTCCTCCTCCTTCCCCGAGATCGTCTGCATCGGCGAGACCATGGCGCTGATCACTCCGACCGACTCCCGGCTCGCCGAAGCCGCCGAGGCGTCGGTCGGACTCGCCGGCGCGGAGTCCAACGTGGCCGCCGGCGTCGCCTCGACGGGACACCGCGTCGCCTGGGCATCCCGCCTCGGCGCCGATCCGCTCGGAGACCGCATCGCCTCCGAGCTCGAACGCCGCGGGGTGGAGCTGTGGGTCGAGCGCGACGACTCCGCCCCGACCGGGGTCATGTTCAAGGACCCGGGCGCGGAGTCCTCCTCCGTCTACTACTACCGCAGCGGATCAGCCGCTTCGCGCATGGAGCAGGGGTTCCTCGACCCCTCCCGCCTCGACGGGGTGCGCATCGTGCACACCACCGGGATCACGCCAGCACTGTCGGCCTCGTGTCGGCAGATGGTCGACCGGCTCTTCACCGATGCACGCGCAGCCGGCGCCCTCGTGTCGTTCGATGTGAACGACCGTCGTCCCCTGTGGAGCAGGGACGATGCCGCCGAGACGCTCGCCCGCCTCGCCGACGCCGCGGACATCACCTTCGTCGGCCGCGATGAGGCCGAGCGCATCTGGGGGACGGTGACCCCGACCGAGATCCGCGCGTTCCTGCCGAACTGCGCCCTGCTCATCGTCAAGGACGGCGATGTCGGCGCCACGGCGTTCGAGGGGGAAGCCGAGCCTGTCTTCGTCCCCGCCCCCGTGGTCGACGTCGTCGAGCCGGTCGGCGCCGGGGATGCCTTCGCCTCCGGTTTCCTCGCGGCGACCCTCGACGGAGAAGACCTCACCTCACGCCTCTCCGCCGGTCACGCGGCCGCGGGGCGCGTGCTGACCATCGCGGCCGACCTCCCGCCTCTGGTGCCACTGCGCTGATGCGCGCGAGACTGCGCGCTCCGGGGACCCCGGCACGTCCCCGGTCATAGGCTGGGGGCATGGCCGCACCGCTCACTCTTCCCCGCCTCTCGTGGGGGTCGCCGTCGGCCTCCCGTCGCGCCCTTCTGGTGCACGGTCTCGGGTCTTCAGGCGCACTGATGTGGCGTCTCGGCGACGCTCTCGCCGACGCGGGCTGGCACGCGACCGCCGTCGACCTCCGCGGGCACGGCGACGCTCCGCGTTCCCTCGACTACTCGGTCTCCGCCTATGGGGCCGACCTCGCCGAGACCATCCCCGACGGCGACCGTGCCTGGGATGCCGTCATCGGTCACTCGCTCGGTGGCGCGGCCAGCACGGTCGCCGCGGCCTCCAGCCCGGAGTGGACCCGACGCCTCGTGCTCATCGACCCGGCGATCCACGTGGACGGTCGCGACGCCGCGATCATCCGCCGGAGCCAGGAACGCGCGTTCGCCGACACCCGGATCGAGGTCGTGCAGCAGGAGCATCCGCACTGGCATCCGCAGGATCAGGAGCTCAAGGTCGACGCCGTGCGGCGTGCGAGCGCGTGGGCCGTGGAGCAGACCAGCGCCCAGAATCGACCATGGGACGTGCGCGCAGAAGCGGCGCGCCTGACGGTCCCCACGCACGTGATCGGCGCGGATCCCGCCGTCTACAGCATCTTCACGGGAGAGCTCGCCGACGAGGTGCTCGCCGCGAACCCCCTCATCTCCCTATCGGTGGTCGAGGGTGCAGGGCACTCCCTGCACCGCGACCGCCCGGAGGAATCGGTACGGCAGCTTCTGGAGGCACTGGCATGACATTCGATCCCGCAGCATTCCTTCCCGACGCCCTCCTCGAGCGCATCCGCGAGCGCGCGCCGATCCACGACCGCGAGAACACCTTCCCTCAGCAGGACCTGGACGAGTTACGGGCTGCCGGGTACCTGTCGATCCTGGTGCCACGAGAGCGCGGTGGCGCGGGACTCGGGCTGGCCGAGGCCGCGATCCTGCAGCAGCGCCTGGCGGGGGCGGCCCCGGCGACAGCCCTGGCCATCAACATGCACCTCGTCTGGACGGGCGTCGCGAAGGTCTTCTCCGACCGCGGGGTCCCCGGCCTCGAGTTCGTGCAGGACGGCGCCGTCGCTGGTGAGGTCTTCGCGTTCGGCATCAGCGAGGGCGGCAACGACCTGGTGCTGTTCGGCAGCGACACGGCGGCTGAGCCGGACCGGGACGGCGGCTACTCCTTCACAGGAACGAAGATCTTCACCTCCCTCGCCCCGGTCTGGACGCGCCTGGGCCTGCACGGTCTCGACACCACCAGCCCCGATGCCCCGAAGCTGGTCTTCGCCTTCGTTGAGCGGACAGATGCCGTCACCACCTCCGACGACTGGGACACCCTCGGCATGCGGGGCACGCAGAGCAGGACCACCCGGCTGAACGGCGCCGTGTCCGACGCCGCCCACGTCGTGCGACGCATCGATCCGGGGCCCAGCCCCGACCCGATCGTGTTCGGGATCTTCTCGGTCTTCGAGATCCTGCTCGCCTCCGTCTACACGGGGATCGCCCGGCGAGCGTTGGAGCTCGCGGTGGCCACGGCGCAGAAGCGGCATTCGAAGAAGACCGGGCTCGCGTACAGCCAGGATCCCGACATCCGCTGGCGCATCGCCGACATGGCCATCGCCTACGACGCGCTGCCCCCGCAGATCGCCGCGCTCGCACGCGATGTGGATGAGCGCGTCGATCACGGCGCGCGGTGGTTCCCCCAGCTCTCCGGTGTCAAGCATCGGGCGATCACGATGGCCAAGCACGTCGTCGACGAGGCGATGCTCGTCGCCGGCGGCGGGTCGTACTTCTCGGCCAACGAACTCTCGCGCCTCTACCGCGACGTTCTGGCCGGAGCGTTCCACCCGTCCGACCCCGAGTCCGCGCACTCCACGGCGGCGAGCGCCTGGCTGGGGCCGCTCGAGAGCTGAGATTCCTGCCGATTCCGCTGGACGAATAGCCAGATTCCACGAAATCGGTTGCTCAGCGCATCGTGGAGTGCGAGGATCGCACCATGAGTCCGGCGAAGAAGCACCCTTCCCTCGATGCGGTCTCGAAGACGATCGTCGAGCTGCTCCAGGAGGACGGACGACGTTCGTACTCCGAGATCGGCCGCACCGTCGGGATGAGCGAAGCCGCCGTGCGCCAGCGCGTGCAGCGGCTCACCGAGTCCGGCGTGATGCAGATCGTCGCCGTCACCGACCCGATGCAGCTGGGCTTCCACCGCCAGGCCATGATCGGCGTGCGCGTGTCCGGCGACGCCCGCCGCGTCGCCGAGGCCATCGCCGCCATCGACGCCGTCGACTATGTGGTCATCACGGTCGGATCCTTCGATGTCCTCGCCGAGGTGGTCTGCGAGGACGACGACGACCTGCTCGCGCTGATCAACGACGTCATCCGCCCGATCGACGGCGTCCTCTCCACCGAGACCTTCATCTACGCCAAGCTGCAGAAGCAGCTCTACAACTGGGGGACCAGATGAGCACCGCACGCACCATACCTTCCGAGTCCGCACTGCAGACGATGGCGAAGGACCATCTCTGGATGCACTTCACCCGGCAGTCCACGATGGCCGAGTCTGGCGTGCCCATCATCGTCAAGGGCGAGGGGCACCGCATCTGGGATGCCAAGGGCAAGGAGTACTTCGACGGGCTCGCCGGCCTCTTCGTCGTGAACGCAGGGCACGGTCGACGTCGACTGGCCGAGGCTGCCGCGGCGCAGGCTTCCGAGCTGGCGTTCTTCCCCCTGTGGTCGTACGCGCACCCGGCCGCGATCGAGTTGGCCGATCGTCTCGCCGACGAGGCGCCGGGCGACCTCAACAAGGTCTTCTTCTCCACCGGCGGCGGCGAGGCGGTCGAGACCGCGTTCAAGCTCGCCAAGCACTACTGGAAGCTGCAGGGCAAGCCCGCCAAGCACAAGGTCATCTCGCGGTCGGTGGCCTATCACGGCACGCCGCAGGGAGCCCTGGCGATCACCGGCATCCCCGCGATGAAGTCGATGTTCGAGCCGATCACCCCCGGTGGCTTCCGTGTGCCGAACACCAACGTCTACCGCGCGGCCGAGATGGGCGGACCCGCCGACGACCTCGAAGCGTTCGGACGCTGGGCGGCCGACCGCATCGAGGAGATGATCCTCTTCGAAGGCGCCGACACGGTCGCCGCGGTCTTCCTGGAGCCGGTGCAGAACTCCGGCGGCTGCTTCCCACCCCCTCCCGGCTACTTCGCCAGGGTGCGCGAGATCTGCGACCGTCACGACGTGCTGCTCGTCTCGGACGAGGTCATCTGCGCCTTCGGGCGTCTCGGTCACACCTTCGCCTGCACGGGTCTCGGCTACGTGCCCGACATGATCACCTGCGCCAAGGGCATGACCAGCGGGTACTCCCCGATCGGCGCGACGATCGTCAGCGACCGCATCTACGAGCCCTTCTCGAAGGGCGACCTGTCCTTCCCGCACGGCTACACGTTCGGCGGGCACCCGGTGTCAGCCGCGGTCGCGCTGGAGAACCTCGCGATCTTCGACGAAGAGGGACTGAACGCGCACGTGCGGGAGAACTCCCCGCTGTTCCGTGCAGAGCTCGAGAAGCTGCTCGACCTGCCGCTGGTCGGCGACGTGCGCGGCGACGGCTACTTCTTCGGCATCGAGCTCGTGAAGGACAAGGGCACGAAGGAGACCTTCGACGATGCCGAGTCCGAGCGGCTGCTGCGCGGCTTCCTGTCCCCCGCCCTGTTCGAGGCCGGGCTGTACTGCCGCGCCGACGACCGCGGCGACCCTGTGATCCAGCTCGCACCGCCGCTCACGGTCGGACCGTCCGAGTTCCGTGAGATCGAGCAGATCCTGCGGGATGTGCTGACGCGCGCGCAGTCCGTACTCTGACCGTCCCGGCCACGACGGCGCCACGACGGCGAGGACGCAGGGTCAGGCCACGGGCGTCGCGCTCCGCCTCGCCAGCAGTGCGAGATGGAGCGCGGCGAGCGTCTCCCCGTCGTCGAGGTCCGCGTCGAGCAGATCGCCGATCAACGTGAGGCGCTGATAGAAGACCGACCGCGAGAGGTGACTGGCGTTCGCCGCCGCTGATCGATTCCCGGGGTGTGCGACGAGCGCCGACAGCACGTCGATCAGGTCTCCTCGGCGCTCCCGGTCGTACGACACGACCGGCGCCAGCATCCGCTCGCTGTGCGCGAGAAGGCGATGGTCGTCGCGCAGCGAGGCGACGAACCGCTCCAGCGGACGGTCGTCGACGCGCCGCACGCGGGGACCGCTGTCCGAACGGTCGCTCGCCGCCAGATCGCGCGCGGCCCGAAGCGAGGCGAGCAGCCCCAGCACGTCATCCGCAGGGGGCCCCACGAAGACCGTGCGGTCGGGGCCGACGAGGCTCGCGACGATCGCATCCGTCAGCGGAGCGGATGCCGGCAGCGACAGCAGTGCGACATCGTCGTCACCCACCCGCGCGGCGACCACCGCGACCCCGGCCCTGGCCGCGCGGTGCGCGAGGTGCACCGCGGATTCCGTGCCGCGTGCCACGATGCCGTGGCAGTGCCGCCCCGCGAGCATGAAGCCGCTGGTCGCGAGACGGGCCTGGATGTCATCCGGACTCGCGAAGCGGGCGCCGAGCAGATCGTCGATGAGGCCGCGCTGCGCGAGCAGCGACCATTCGGAGTCACCGCCGTCCGCGAGGCATCCGAATGCGAGGGCCGTGGCCCCCTGTTCGAGCACGGTGAGCCGGCCGGCAGGATGCGCAGGTCCGGGGAGTGCGAGGAGGGTCCCCCACCGCACGCCGCGCGCCTGTACGGGCACACGGTCGGCCGAGCGCAGCTTCCCCAGCGCCTCCGCGACCGGCATCCGCAGGGTCTCGTGCGCGATCACCTCACGCGCCAGGTTCTCCAGTACGACGGGTGCGCCGAGCGCTCTCGCCGTCTCCGCGACGACGACGTCGGCCGGAGCTCCGCGCAGGCTGAGCGCCGTGAAGAGCTCGTGCAGGTGCTGGCGTTCGCGCAGGGCCATGGTCTGCGCCGCGATCAGCGCGCGGTGCACGGTCTCCGTGACCGTGACGAACTTGATCTCGCTGGTGAGTGCGATCAGTGCGAGCCCGCGCTCCGTGCACACCTCGACGACGGCCTCCGGGATGCGCGCCTGGCCAGAGCCGAGCTCGACCACGATACCCGCGACCCCGGCCTGATGCAGTCCGACGGCGAAAGCACGCAGTTCCGCCGGAGCGGTCGGCCAGCCGGCCCCGGTGCTGAGCAGGAGCTCCCCGCCGTCGAGCAGACGGGCGACACCGGCACTGTCGGACACGTGCACCCAGCGCACGGCGGCATCGAGCGCCCCACCGCCGACGATCACCTCCGGAGCGCCCGCCTGCAGCACGGGCTCCGCGAGGACGTCGGCGACCGTGAGGAGGGCGTCGCCACGAACCGGACGATCTGTCCGGATGGAGCGGAAGTCCTGACGTTCTGACATCACGACCAGCTCCTCGGCTCTGTGATCATTGAGGAGCACAAGCCTATCGGACACCGGTCAGAGTGTTCGAACGGCGCATTCTTCAGCCCTCGGAGGAACATCGTGGACATCGTCCGTCACGTCATCAACGGAGCGGAGACCGCCGAAGCGGCCCGCACCGGCCAGGTCTTCGACCCCGCCACCGGCCAGGTGTCGAAGCAGGTGGCCTTCGCGTCCACCGTCGAGGTGGACTCCGCGATCGCCGCCGCAGCCGCCGCCCTCCCCGCCTGGCGCGAGACGAGCCTGATCAAGCGCGCCGATGTGTTCTTCCGCCTGCGCCAGCTGCTCAAGGAGCGCACGCCGGAGCTCGCCGCGATCGTGACGAGCGAGCACGGAAAGGTGCTCTCGGATGCAGCGGGCGAGGTGTCGCGCGGCATCGAGAACGTCGAGTTCGCCGCCGGCCTCGTGCACCTGCTCAAGGGCGAGCGCAGCGAGCAGGTGGCCCGCGGCGTCGACGTGCACTCGGTCAAGCAGCCGGTCGGCGTCGTCGCGGCGATCACCCCGTTCAACTTCCCGGTCATGGTGCCGCTGTGGATGGTGGCCTCGGCCATCGCCTGCGGCAACACGGTCGTCCTCAAGCCCAGCGAGAAGGACCCGTCCGCCTCCGTCTGGCTCGCGAAGCTCTTCAGCGAGGCGGGCCTGCCCGACGGAGTGCTCAACGTCGTCAACGGCGACAAGGAGGCCGTGGACGCGATCCTGGACTCCCCGCGCGTCAACGCGGTGAGCTTCGTCGGCTCCACTCCGATCGCCCGCTCGATCTACCAGCGTGCCTCGGCTGCCGGCAAGCGCGTGCAGGCCCTCGGTGGCGCGAAGAACCACATGGTCGTGATGCCCGACGCCGACATCGACGCGGCAGCCGACGCCGCGGTCTCCGCCGCCTACGGCTCCGCCGGCGAGCGCTGCATGGCCGTCTCCGTGCTGGTCGCGGTGGGCGACATCGCCGACGACCTCGTCACCGCGATCGCCGACCGCATCGGCGGCCTCACGATCGGCGCGGGCACGGATACCGCGAGCGAGATGGGTCCGCTCATCACCCGCGAGCACCGGGACAAGGTCGCCTCCTACGTGACGGGCGCTCAGGCCGAGGGCGCGAAGGTCGTCGTCGACGGCACGCAGAAGGAGTTCGACTCGGAGGGCTTCTTCCTGGGTGTCAGTCTGATCGATCAGGTCGCCCCCGGCATGAAGGTCTACGACGACGAGATCTTCGGCCCGGTGCTGTCGGTCGTCCGCGTCGACACCTACGCCGACGCGGTCGCCCTCGTGAACGCCAACGCCTACGGCAACGGCACCGCGATCTTCACGCGCGACGGCGGCACGGCCCGTCAGTACGAGTTCGACATCGAGGTCGGCATGGTCGGCGTGAACGTTCCGATCCCCGTGCCGATCGGCGCCTACTCGTTCGGCGGGTGGAAGGACTCGCTGTTCGGCGACTCGCACATCTACGGCCCCGAGTCGGTGCACTTCTACACGCGCTCCAAGGTCGTCACCACCCGCTGGCCCGACCACACCCCCTCCCAGATCGACCTCGGTTTCCCGAGCAACCACTGACTTCCCGAGCAACGACTGACTTCCCGAGCAACGACTGAGCGGACACGACGATGACGAACTTCACCGACCGACACGGGGTCGCGCACCCGCTGCCCGCCCCCGAAGCCGAAGCGCAGGTGCGTGCAGACGACCGCGGGCACGTGTTCCACTCCTGGAGCGCACAGGGCCTGATCGACCCGCTGCCCGTCGCCGCAGGCGAGGGATCGACCTTCTGGGATTACCAGGGCAACCCCTACCTCGACTTCTCGAGCCAGCTCGTGAACCTCAACCTCGGGCACCAGCATCCCGATCTGGTCGCCGCGATCCAGCAGCAGGCCGGACGCCTCGCGACGATCCAGCCCTCCATCGCCAACGACGTGCGCGGCGAGCTCGCACGTCTGATCGCGGAGGTCGCGCCCGAGGGGTTGGAGAAGGTGTTCTTCACCAACGGCGGCGCCGAGGCCAACGAGTACGCGGTGCGCATGGCCCGCCAGTTCACGGGACGCCGCAAGGTGCTGTCGATGTACCGCAGCTACCACGGCTCCACCTCGACGGCGATCTCGCTCACCGGCGATCCGCGGCGCTGGGCCAACGACACGGTCGACTCCGGTGCCGTGCGCTTCTTCGGACCGTACCTGTATCGCTCTCCGTTCCATTCCGAGACTCCGGAGCAGGAGGCTGAGCGGGCGCTCGCACACCTCGAGCAGACGATCCAGCTGGAGGGGCCGCAGACCATCACGGCGATCATCATCGAGACGGTCGTGGGCACCAACGGCGTGCTCGTCCCGCCGCCCGGGTACCTGCAGGGTGTCCGCGAGCTGTGCGACCGATACGGCATCGTGTACATCGCCGACGAGGTCATGGTCGGATTCGGCCGCCTGGGCGAATGGTTCGGCATCGACGCGTTCGACGCCAGCCCCGACCTGATCACCTTCGCGAAGGGCGTGAACTCCGGCTACGTTCCGCTGGGCGGCGTGGTGATCTCCGACCGCATCGCGAGCGCCTTCGACACGATGCCGTTCGCGGGCGGACTGACCTACTCCGGCCATCCGCTCGCCTGCGCGGCCGGCGTCGCCACGTTCGAGGTGTTCCGTCGCGACGGCATCCTGGAGCGCGTGCGCGACCTCAGCACCCGTATCGTCGAGCCGACGCTGCGCGGCTGGGTCGAGAAGCACCCGAGCGTCGGCGACGTGCGCGGCCTCGGGCTGTTCTGGGCCGTCGAGCTCGTGCGCGACCAGGAGACGCGCGAGCCCCTCGTGCCGTTCAACGCCTCAGGAGCGGATGCCGCGCCGATGGGCGCCTTCGCCGCGGCTGCCAAGAAGGCCGGGGTCTGGCCGTTCACGCACTTCAACCGCATGCACGTCGCTCCGCCGCTGGTGATCAGCGAAGAGGATCTGGTGCGCGGTCTCACCGCGCTCGACGAGGCTCTCGCAGTCGCCGACGAGGTCGCCGCGGGCTGACGACACGAGCACCCGGCACGAAACCCCGGCGACGCGATGTCGTCGGGGTTTCGTGTGTTCGGAGTCGTCCCGCGGCTCACTCCGCGGAGTCGTACACCCGCTCCCCCTCGACCCAGGTGCCGCGCACCTCGGTCAGGCCGATCTCGTCGGCCGGATGCTCGAACGGGTCACGGTCGAGCAGGGCGAGGTCGGCCCGCATCCCCACGGCGATCGTGCCGGTGTCGTCGAGGTCGTTCACCCGCGCCGAGCCCGCCGTGTACGCGACGAGAGCCGTGGCGAGGTCGATCGCCTGCTCGGGGAGGAACGGCTCGTAATCGCCCTCCCACTCGGTCGGCGCGGAACGACGGTTCACCGCGACGTGGATCGCCGCCATCGGGTTCGGTGTGCTCACCGACCAGTCGCTTCCTGCGGCGAGCGCGGCCCCCGAACGCAGGAGGTCACCGAACGGGTACTGCCACGCCGACCGCTGTTCCCCGAGGAAGGGGATGGTGAGATCGACCATCTGCGGTTCCAGCGTCGCCCACAGCATCTGCATGTTGGCGGTGACGTCGAGCGCCCGGAACCGCGTGATGTCGTCGGGGTGCACGACCTGGATGTGGGAGATGTGGTGTCTGTTCCCGCGAGGTCCGTTGCGCACGAGCGCGGCCTCGACCGCATCCAGGCACTCCCGCACCGCGCGGTCGCCGATCGCGTGGAAGTGCAGCGTGAATCCGAGGGTATCGAGCCTGGTCGCGGCTTCTTTGAGCAGCTCGGGCTCGACGAAGGAGATCCCGGAGTCCTCGCGCGGATGCCCGTGGCCGTCGCAGTAGGGCTCGAGCATCGCGGCGGTGAAGTTCTCCGCCACGCCGTCCTGCATGATCTTCACGCTGCGTGCCCGGAATCGCCCGACCGTGCTCTCATCACGTCGGCGCACGATGTCGTCGATCTGCTCCAGGCCGCGCGACCGATCCCACCACAGCGAACCCACCACGCGACCGGTGAGCGCACCGGATGCGGCGGCGGTCAGGTACGCGGGCAGCGGGTCGCCCGCGTCTCCGTACTCGGTGCCGACGATCGCGTCCTGCCACGCCGTCACGCCGTAGGAGTGCAGGTAGCGCTGCCCCTGCAGGAGGGCCTCCACCAGACGCTCGGGCACCTCCGTCGGCAGCAGCCTGTTGACCAGGCCCATCGCGCCCTCGTGCAGCGTGCCGCTCGGTGCGCCGGTCGCGTCGCGCTCGATCCGCCCGTCCTCTGGATCGGCCGTCGCGCGGGTGATGCCGGCGAGCGCGAGTGCTCGGGAGTTGACCCAGGCGCCGTGGCCGTCGCGGTTGGGCAGGAATGCCGGGCGGTCGGGCACGACGGAGTCGAGGTCTTCCGCGGTCGGTACACCGCCGGGGAACGCCGACATCTGCCATCCGCCGCCCAGGATCCACTCGTCATCGGGATGCTCCTGCGCATATGCGGCGATGCGGTCGAGGTACTGCTCGCGCGTCGACAGCTCGGCGAGGTCGCAGCGGAGCATGTCCAACCCACCCCACACCGGGTGCACATGCGCGTCTTGGAACCCCGGTACCAGAAGCCCGCCGTCGAGGTCGACGACCTCGGTGTGCGGGCCGACCAGCGCCGAGACGTCGTGTCCCACTGCGCTGATGCGGCCGTTCGTGACGGCGACGGCATGCGCGGTCGATCGCGCAGCGTCCGCGAGGAAGACGCGTCCTCCCCGTGTGCCGGCGGTGAACACCAGATCTGCGAACACCATGCTCACCCTCCCGCCATCGTGCGGGCGATCTCGGTCGCCGAGTCACCCGCACGCTTGAGGACGACCGCCACCAGAGCGAGTGCCAGCAGCGTGAGCACCAGCATGATCGTGGACACCGCGGCGATCTCCGGCCGCAACCCGCTGCGGAGGGCGCTGAGCACGTAGACGGGCCACGGCGTCGTGCCGGAGACCTGCACGAAGGCGGAGACGACGGTGTTGTCGAGGCTCAGCGTGAACGAGAGCAGGAACCCGGCGAGCACCGCAGGCATCGCGAGAGGCAACGTGATCTTGAAGAAGGTGCGCACCGGGGGCGCATAGAGGTCGGCCGAGGCCTCTTCGAGCCGGGCGTCGAGCCCCACGAGCCGCGCCCGCACGATGTACGACACGATCGCGATAGAGAACAGCGACTGTCCCACCACGAGTCTCATGGTGCCGTCGTTGAAGATGCCGATCCCGGCGTCCTGCCCGAGGAAGACCAACCACGGCAGGAGCGCGACGGCATCCACGATCTCCGGCGTCACCGACACGAGCAGCAGCAGTCCGAGGAACCACCACACCCACTTGCCGGGATTGCGTGCCATCGCGATGCCGGCGAGGGTTCCCAGCGCGGTGGCAAGGAGCGCCGCCAGCAGGCCCGTGCGCACCGAGACGAGCACCGCGTCGCGGATCGCTGGCTTGTTCACGATCGCGAGGAACGAGTCGAAGCCGAAATGGTCCCACGACACCAGCAGCCGGCCGACATTGAAGGAGTAGACGATGATCACGAGGATCGGCAGGAACAGGAACAGGAACACCAGCGCCGCCCAGATCGGCAGCACGAAGCGACCGGCCCCTCGGCGCACGCGCGGTGCGGTCTTCTGCGGTCCATCGGTCACGGCGGTCATGATCCCTCCCCCAGTACGAGGCGGTTGCGTTGCCGGAGCGGCAGGGTCACGAGCCAGAGGAGTCCGGCCGCGACGGCGATCGAGAGCATGATGACGATGATCAGCAGTACCGCCATGGCCGAGCCGAGCGCCCAGTTCTGCGCGGTCTGGAACTGACTCGCCACGACCTGCCCGATCATGTTGCCCTTCGCCCCGCCCAGCACGGTCGCCGTGATGTAGTCGCCCATGAGCGGGATGTACACCAGCAGCACTCCCGCGATGATTCCGGGCCTGGCCAGGGGCACCGTCACCCTCAGGAAGGTCGTGACGCTGTTCGCGCCGAGATCCTTGCTCGCCTCGCGCAGCGGCCCCGACACGCGATCGAAGGCCACGAACAGCGGCAGGATCATCAGCGGCAGGTAGTTGTAGACGACGCCGAGGAGCACCGCGCCGCGCGAGTAGAGCAGATCGAGCGGACCGGGGATGACCCCGATGCCCTGCAGCAGCTGCGAGAGCCAGCCCTCGGGGGCGAGGATCACCTGCCAGCCGATGGTGCGCACGAGGAAGTTGGTCCAGAACGGCACCATCACGAGCGCGAGCAGGAGTCCGCGCTTCGAGGGCGGGGCCTTCACCGCGATCCAGTATGCGACCGGACCGCCGATCACCAGACACAGGGCCGTGCCGAGGATGCCGATCCACAGCGTGTTCAGGAACGTGCTGAAGAACGTCGGGGAGAGCGCTTCGAGGTAGCGGTCGAACGAGAGGTGGTCGAGCGCATGCGTGGCGAAGATGCTCGGCTTGTAGCCGAAGCTGAACACCACGACCATGAAGATCGGGGCCACGAAGAAGACGAGCAGCCAGACCCACGCGGGGATCGCGAGACCGAACTTGAGCTTAGGCACCGGCGGCCGCCTTCATCGAGTTCCAGATCGAGACGACACGGTCCTGCGCATCGGTCAGCTTGCCCTCGTGCATCGTGGCCACCTGCTCCTCGTCGAAGAACACCATGTCGAGCCGTTCCAGCCCCGCAGCCTCCGCTTCCTCGCGGATGCCGGAGATGCCGGTGTCGTAGCCGATGTAGTCGACCTGTGCGAGCTGCACGTCGGGCTGCAGCACGAAGTCGATGAACGCGTGCGCGGCCTCGGGGTGCGGAGCTCCCGCGGCGATCGCCCAGTTGTCCATCCACAGCTCCGTCGCCGGGCTCCCGAGCACCCACTGCCAGCGGTCAGGGTCGTCCGACTCGAAGATGCCGAGCCGCGCGTCGCCGTTGTACGACTGCAGCAGCGCGTGGGACGCCTGCGGGATCGACGACCCACCGGGGTACGAGTCGAACGCCGAGACGTGCGGAGCGAGATCCTTCACCAGGAACCTCTCGACCGCGTCGAGGTGGTCGGGATCGGTGGTCGTCCAGTCGATGCCGTTCGCCCAGAAGTAGATGCCCAGCAGCGGTGCCGGGTCGTCGAGCACCGAGGTCGAGCCCGATGCCTCGTTCTGCGCGGCATCGATGAAGTCGTTCCAGGTCGTGAGCTCGCGCGAGATCACCCTCTTGTCGTACACGAACCCCGTGGTCCCCCACGCCTTGCACACCGAGTACTCGTTGCCGGGATCCCAAGAGCGCCCACGGAACTCGGGTGCCACGTGCTTCATGTTCGGCAGCAGGTCGAGGTTGAACTTCTGCAGGAGTCCGTTCTCGGCCATGGGCCCGACGAACACCCCGGTCGGCACCACGATGTCGTAGCCGGAGGTGCCGCGGGCGGCGACCAGCTTGGCGATCAGCTCCTCGTTGGAGTTGAAGGCGTCGAGCACGATGCGCGGGCCGCTCTCGGCGGTGAACTGCTCGAGCACCTCCGGGGCGTCGTAGTCACCCCAGCTGTAGATGGAGAGCTTGTCCTCGAGAGGGCCGCCCTCGGCATGCACGGCCGCGGCGTTCTGCCCCGGCGAGCACGCGCTGAGCACGACGGCGCCGCCCGCCATGATCGCGGTGGCGAGGAAGCCCCGTCGGGTCAGCTCGGTGCGGATCACCCGCGCGGCACTCCGCTGTGCGAGCACGCGCACCGGAGGAGCGCTCGTCACAGCCCGCCGTCCTTGGGCAGGGTGATCACGTGCGTCGCGGTGGTGGGGATGCCCTCGGCGGCGAACAGCCGCGCATCCGCGGGATCCCACACACAGCGGACGGCGTCATCGACTCCCACCCGCGGCGCGGTCGGGGCCGGCATGCGCGAGAGGAACGTGGCGTCCTCGCCGACGCGGACAGCGACCTGGAGGGTCTCACCCAGGTGCGAGACACCGATCACGCGCCCGGGGACGCCCCCGCCTTCGCCCTGTTCCAGACGGATGTACTCCGGCCGGATGGCGGCGACGGCCGGCTGCCCCGCCGCCACATGCTCCCCACCCCAGCGGCCCGCGATCACGCCGATGGCCGTGTCGACCGCCTCCCCATCTGCCCGAACCGTGCCGTGCACGAAGTTCTGCTGGCCGATGAACGACGCCACGTAGGCGGAGGCCGGCTCCGCGTAGATGGCGTCCGGCGCATCGAGCTGCTCGATCCGCCCCGCGCGCATCACGGCGATCCGATCGCTCATCGAGAGCGCCTCGGCCTGATCGTGGGTGACGAATACGAAGGTCGTGCCCAGCCGCGCCTGCAGCAGCTTGAGCTCGAGCTGCATCTCCTCGCGCAGCTGGCGGTCCAGTGCCGCCAACGGCTCGTCGAGCAGGAGCACACTCGGCCGGTTGATGAGTGCACGCGACAGAGCGATGCGCTGCTGCTGTCCACCGGAGAGCTGTGTGGGCTTGCGGTCGGCGAAGGCGCGCAGCTGCACCATGTCGAGTGCTTCGCTCACCCGTTCCCGCTGCTCGGCCTTGGGCACGCGCCGCTGCTGCAGCCCGTACGCCACGTTCTCGGCGACCGTGAGGTGCGGGAACAGGGCGTACGCCTGGAAGACGGTGTTCACCTCGCGCCGATACGGGGGGAGGTTCAAGACGCTGCGGCCGGAGATGCGGATGTCCCCGGCATCCGGGTATTCGAAGCCCGCGATCATGCGCAGGGTGGTCGTCTTCCCGCAGCCGGACGGGCCGAGCAGGGAGAGGAACTCCCCCTGTTGCACGTCGAGGGTCAGGTCGTCGACGGCGGTGGCGGTGCCATAACGCTTGGTGACGCCGTCGATGTGGACCGCGCCGGCGGCGGTGGGTGCATCGAGTGTCGCCGTCGACATTCGGGTGTTGTCGGGCATGGAGCCTCCCCATTGAGATTCGCTTGTCGCGAGTCTGTCACAGGAAAGGCGTCAGGTATAGCGAAATCGGAAGCCTCTTGATGATTTCGCAACGGTATCCGTTGCCGATTCAGGAAATGGCGACCGATTGGCACCGATCAGAGGAGGAAGCCACGCAGCAGGGCTTCGGACCCGGCGAGATGATCGCGCATCGCCGCCTCGGCAGCATCCGGACGTCCGGCGAGGATCGCGGAGACGATGCTCTCGTGCTGCTCCCCCGAGTGCTGGATGTTGCGCGGCATCAGCGGGAACGTATCGAGCCATGCATTGACGTCGGCCCTGTTCTCGGCCACGAGCGCGACCAGCGACGGGATTCCGGCGGCCTCGGCGATGGCCAGGTGCAGCAGCGTGTCCAGGCGCCGATACTCCTCAGGACCCGCCGGCACCGCCGCCTCGTGTCGCGCCCACAGGTCGGCACGGGTCGAGGCGTCCAAGGAGCGGCTCGCGGCCGCGCGCACGGCCCCGGTCTCGAGCACGCGGCGCAGCCCGAGCACGTCGTCGATCTCGTCCGGCGTCACCGCCCCCGGCACGCTGGGGTGTGGCAGCGGGTCGGCCACGAACGTGCCTCCGTAGCGACCACGCCGCGGCAGCAGGTAGCCGGTGTCGGCCAGCTCGCGGATCGCCTCGCGCACGGTGTCGCGACTCACCCCGAACGACGCCGCCAGCTCGCGCTCCGGAGGCAGGGACTCGCCAGGAGCGACCACACCGAGCCGGATCGTCTGCACGAGTCGGGCCACCGTGTCCTCGAGCGCATTACCGCGCCGCAGTGGCCGGTAGACGGCCCTTCGCACTTCGACGAGGTCGCCGTCGTGGGAGTGCTCGCTCATGCCTTCACCCTGTCACAGCGAGGTGAGGGTGGCTCACAGCGGGGTGACGTAGGCGTTCGTGATCCCGCCGTCGACGACGAAGGCACTCGCGGTGATGAACGACGCGTCGTCGGAGGCGAGGAACGCCACGGCCGCTGCGAGCTCGGCGGGCTCCGCGAAGCGTCCCATCGGCACGTGCACCAGGCGCCGCTGCGCCCGCTCCGGATCCTTCGCGAACAGCTCCTGCAGCAACGGGGTGTTCACGGGTCCAGGGCACAGCGCATTCACCCGCACTCCCTGACGGGCGAACTGCACACCGAGCTCGCGGGACATCGCCAGCACGCCCCCCTTCGACGCGGTGTAACTGATCTGCGAGGTGGCGGATCCGAGGAGCGCGACGAAGGAGGCGGTGTTGATGATCGATCCGCGCCCCGCTGGCACCATGTGACGGAGGGCTGCACGGCTGCACAGGTACACGCTCTTGAGATTCACGTCCTGCACGCGATCCCACGCCGGGAGCTCCGTCGTCTCGATGGAGTCGTCATCGGCCGGCGAGATGCCCGCGTTGTTGAAGGCGATGTCGATCCGCCCGAACTCCTCCGCGACACCGTCGAACAGCGCGTTCACCTTGGCCTCGTCTGCGACGTCGACCGGGCGGAACACGCCGCCCACCTCGGCGGCCGCCGCCTCTCCTGTCGTCGGATCGACATCGGCGATCACGACGAGGGCCCCCTCCGCTGCGAAGCGCTGGGCGGTGGCGAACCCGATGCCGCTCGCGCCGCCGGTGATGATGGCGACGCGGTCCTTGAGACGCTGGGTCAGATCGATGCTCATGTGGGTTCTCCGTTCCGGATGGGTGAAAGGACGACGCGATCAGTGTTCATCGGTCGCGAAGAAGACGTTCTTGGTCTCGGTGAAGTGCTCGGCGGCGTCGGGGCCGAGTTCGCGCCCCAGGCCCGACGCCTTCATGCCGCCGAACGGCGTGGAGTACCGCACCGAGGAGTGCGAGTTCACGGACAGCACGCCGCTGCGCACACCCCGAGCCACGCGGACACCGCGTCCCAGGCTCTCGGTCCAGACGGAGCCCGCGAGACCGTACGCCGTGTCGTTGGCCAGACGGATGGCATCGGCCTCGTCCTCGAACGGCATCACCGCGACGACGGGCCCGAACACCTCCTGCTGCGCGATGCGGTCGGCGGGGTCGGCGAGCACCACGGCCGGCGCGAACCAGAACCCGTCCCCCTCGGGGGCACTGCCGCGGAAGGCGATGTCTGCACCGTCGAGGAACGACGCCACGGTATCGCGGTGTCCCGCCGAGATGAGCGGCCCCATGTCGGTGTCATCGCGGGCAGGGTCGCCCACACGCCAGGCGGCGACGGCCGGTTCGAGCAGTTCGAGGAACCGGTCGTAGACCGAGCGCTGCACGAGCAGGCGGCTGCGCGCACAGCAGTCCTGGCCGGCGTTGTCGAACACGGATCCGGGAACTCCGGCCGCCGCGCGTTCGAGATCCGCGTCCTCGAAGACGACGTTCGCGCTCTTGCCCCCGAGTTCGAGCGTGACGGGCTTGAGGGCTCGCGCGCAGCCCGCCGCGACTTCGACGCCCACCTCGGTCGAGCCGGTGAAGACGACCTTGCGCACGTCCGGGTGTTCCACGAGACGCTGCCCGACGACCGAGCCCGACCCGGTGACGACCTCGAACAGCCCCTCCGGTAGTCCTGCTTCGCGCGCGAGCTCGCCGAGGCGGATGGCGGTGAGAGGTGTCAGCTCGGCGGGCTTGAGCACCACGGCGTTGCCCGCGGCGAGCGCCGGTGCGAACGCCCACGAGGCGATCGTCATCGGGAAGTTCCACGGAACGATCACGCCGACCACGCCGTAGGGGTCGTGGAACGTGACATCGAGCCCGCCGGCCACCGGGATCTGTCGCCCGGACAGGCGCTCCGGGTCGGCGGAGTAGTAGTTGAGCACCTGGGCGACGTGACCGGCCTCCCAGCGGGCCGAGCCGATCGGATGCCCGGAGTTGAGCACCTCCAGCTGCGCCAGCTCTTCGACGGCGCCGTCCACCGCGCGGGCGAACGACCGGAGGGCATCCGCACGTGCCACCGGGGCCAGGGCCGCCCATCGACGCTGCGCCGCGACGGCACGAGCGATCGCGGCATCCGTCTCTCCGATGCCGGCTCTGGGGACCTCGCGGATCGCGGCACCGGTGGACGGGTTGATGACTGTGAACGCGCTCATCGGGCGTCCTCCTTCCGCCCGGCGGCGAACGCGCGAGCGTGCGAGACGAGATCTTCGAAGAGACGTCGGTCTTCGGCGTTCTCCTCCGGATGCCACTGAATGCCGACGACGTGACCATCTGCGGTGTCGACGAACGCCTGCACGAGTCCGTCGGCGGAGTGCGCAGCGGCGACCAGCCCCTCCCCGAGCCGATCGATGCCCTGATGGTGATAGCTGTGCACGCGTACGTCGCCGGCACCGAGGACGCCGGCGAGCGCCGTGTCGCCCGAGACCTCGATGTCGTTCTCGGCGAACACGCCTCCGCCCAGGCGGTAGCGCTCGGTGCCGAGCGACTCGGGCAGGTGCTGGTGCAGAGTGCCTCCGCGCGCCACGTTGACGAGCTGCAGCCCGCGGCAGATCGCGAGCACCGGTATGCGGCGCCGCTCGGCCGCTCTGAACAGCGCCAGCTCCCACGCGTCGCGGTCGACCCGGGCCGGATCCGTGAGCGGATGCCGCTCCTCGCCGTAGCGCTCGGGAGCGACGTCGGCCCCTCCGGAGAGGATCAGTCCGTCCAGCCCGGCGATGGCTGCATCCGCCGACTCCGGGTCCTGTGGCGGCAGGAGCAGTGCGATTCCGCCCGATGCCGTCACTCCGGTCAGGTACTGCTCGGGCAGGAACGCGGCCCGCACATCCCACACCCCCTGCTGCGCCCGCTCGAGGTAGGTCGTGACCCCGATCAACGGTGCCGGGTCAGAGCCGCTCGAAACCACGGATCCGCTCCCAGTCGGTGACGGCGGCGTCGTAGGCCTCGACCTCGATGCGCGCCTGGTTCAGGTAGTGCTCCACAACGTCGTCGCCGAACGCTTCGCGCGCGATGGCCGACTCGCTGAACAGCTGTGCCGCTTCGCGCAGCGTGGTGGGAAGGTGTTCGACGCCGGCCTCGTACGCGTTGCCGGTGAAGCGGTCGGGCAGGGGCAGTTCGTTCTCGATGCCGTACAGACCGCCGGCGATGATGGCCGAGATCCCGAGGTAGGGGTTCACGTCGCCGCCCGGCACTCGGTTCTCGACCCTGAGCCCGGCCCCCGCCCCGATCACACGCAGCGCACAGGTGCGGTTGTCGATGCCCCAGGCCACTCCGGTCGGGGCGAAGCTGCCCTTCGCGAACCGCTTGTACGAGTTGATGTTGGGCGCATAGAGCAGGGTGAACTCCCGGAGCGTGGCGAGGATGCCGGCGATCCAGTGCCCCATGATCGGACTGAATCCGTGCTCGCCGTCTCCGGCCATGACCGGAGTGCCGTCGTCGGCGCGCAGCGAGAGGTGGATATGGCAGCTGTTGCCCTCGCGCTCATTGAACTTCGCCATGAAGGTGAGCGCCTGGCCGTGCTGCTCCGCGATCTCCTTCGCGCCGTTCTTGTAGAGCGCGTGCTGGTCAGCGGTCTCGCGCACCTCGGCATAGCGGAAGGCGATCTCCTGCTGCCCCAGGTTGCACTCCCCCTTCACGCCCTCGCAGTAGATGCCCGCGCCGTCCATGCTGTTGCGGATGTCGCGCAACAGCGGCTCGAGGCGGGTGGAGGCGAGCAGGTTGTAGTCGACGTTGTAGTCGGTCGACGGCGTCAGTCCCTCGTACTTGCGGGCCCAGGCGTCGCGGTAGGTGTTGTCGAAGACGATGAACTCGAGCTCGGTGCCCGAGAACGCGGTCCAGCCGCGTTCGGCCAGTCGATCGCACTGACGGTCGAGGATCGCCCGCGGCGACGGGCTCACCGGCTCCCCGTTTCCCCACACCAGGTCCGCGATCACCAGCGCCGTCCCCGCCAGCCAGGGGATCCGGCGCAGCGTCGCGACGTCGGGCCGCAGCACCATGTCGCCGTAGCCGCGATCCCACCCCGACATCGCGTAGCCGTCGACCGTGTTCATGTCCACATCGACCGACAGCAGGTAGTCGCACGCCTCGGCACCGTGATGCACGATGTCCTCCTGGAACAGTCGTGCGGACACCCGCTTGCCGACCAGCCGCCCCTGCGCATCCGCGAAGGCCACGATCACCGTGTCGATCTCGCCGGCGGCGATGCCGGCATCCAGTTGCTCGATGCTCAGGTTTCCCGCCATCGTCTCGCTCCCGTCGTCGTGGTGAAGCGATCGGCCGACCGGCTTCGCCATCAGAGTAGATCACCAGGACGTTTAAAGGTAGACAAAACCACCATTGGCTGTCACAATCATCCGCAAGGTGCACCCGGCGCCTGTGTGTGCTTGCGAACGGAGAGCGGATGTCTGAGCAGAGCAGTGAATCCCGCAAGGTCGCTGGGGCGACCTATACACGCGCCGGGAACGACTACTTCGAGAAACGCACCCTGAAGAGGTCTGCCGGTGTCTGGGGCCTGTGGGGTCTCGCGGTCGCCGCCGTCATCTCCGGAGACTTCTCCGGCTGGAACTTCGGCATCGACTTCGCGGGCTTCGGCGGAATGCTGATCGCCTTCGTGATCCTCGTGCTCATGTACTACGGCATGATCTTCGCGATCGGCGAGATGGCCGCGATGATGCCCCACACCGGGGGCGCCTACTCCTTCGCGCGATCGGCGATGGGACCGTGGGGCGGCTTGGTCACGGGCGCAGCGGAGACGATCGAGTACGTCGCGACCACGGCGGTGATCGTCTACTTCTCGGCGTCGTATGCGAACGGCATCACGAGCGAGCTGCTGGGAATCCAGCTGCCGGGGTGGCTCTGGTACCTCATCCTCTACGTCGTGTTCATCGCGCTGAACTCCGCGGGGGCCGCGATCTCGTTCCGATTCGCGATCGTCGTCTCGATCATCTCGATCGGCATCATCCTGGTGTTCTCCCTGATGGCGATCTTCTCCGGCGCCTTCAGCTGGGACGCGCTGTGGGACATCGCCCCCGACCCCGGCCAGACGGAGTTCCTGCCGCACGGCGTGCTGCCGATCCTGTTCGCGCTCCCGTTCGCGATGTGGTTCTTCCTCGGCATCGAAGAGCTGCCCCTGGCCGCCGAGGAGTCGCACAACCCGACCCGCGACATCCCCAAGGCCGGCTTCTGGGCGCGCGGCACCCTCATCGTCACGGGTCTGCTCGTCCTCTTCCTGAACACCGGCGTGATCGGCGCCGAGGCCACCGGCACCGCGGGCGAGCCGCTGCTCGACGGCTTCCGCGCCATCGTGGGCGACCAACTCGCCGCGGTGCTCGCGCTCTTCGCCCTGATCGGGCTGCTCGCCTCCCTGCAGGGCATCATGTTCGCTTACGGCCGCAACATGTACTCGCTCTCCCGCGCAGGCTACTACCCTCGCTTCCTCTCCCTCACCGGCAAGCGGCAGACGCCGTGGGTGGCGCTCGTCGTCGGTGCGGCGATCGGTTTCGTCGCCCTCATCGTGCTCGACGTGCTCGCGGCCGTCGACGCCGAGGGCGCAGGGTCGGTGGCAGGCGCGATCGTGCTGAACATCGCGGTCTGGGGCGCGGTGCTCGCCTACGGACTCCAGCTGGTGTCGTTCATGATCCTCCGCAGGAAGTACCCGGACGTCGCGCGGCCGTACCGGAGCCCGTGGGGGATCCCCGGCGCAGCTGTAGCGCTCGTGATCGCCGCGCTGATCTTCGTCGGGTTCCTGCTGAATCCGACGTTCGGCCCCGCCATCGTGGCGATCGCCATCGTCTACGTCGTGATCCTGCTCGGATTCGGGCTCTTCTTCCGCCACCGTCTGGTGCTGTCGCCCGAAGAGGAGTACGCGATCTCCGGCGGCTCCCACGGCGACCCGCAGGCCGAGGGTTACGACGCCATGGAGGGCGAGGTGTTCGACGACAGCGGCAGGTGACTCACCGCGCAGCGCCTCGACGACTCCGTCGGGGCGCTGTGTCGCGCCGCCCCTGGACCCTACTTGCGGTCGAAGTCGAAGGCCTTGAGCAGCTCGACGACGGCCTTCTCCCGCTCCTCGCCGCCCTCCTCGAACATGTGGGTGACGTGCGTCTGCAGGTGGTTCTCCAGCAGCAGGCGGTTGAGTGACTCCAGGGAGCGCTGGATGGCGCGGGACTGCGTGATGATGTCCATGCAGTAGTCCTCGTTCTCGATCATCCGCGCGACGCCGCGCATCTGTCCTTCGAGGATGCTGGTGCGGTGCAGCGCACGTTTCTTGATGTCTTCGATCACCCCTCGAGGGTACTCCCCCCAGGGGGTATCCGGCTGTCTGTGCGCCGAGACAGCGCACGCTCCGCGCACAGGGCCGCCGGTGCGGTGGCGTGAAAGGATGACGTCATGCCGCGAACACCGATGACGCAGCTCTCGCCCGCCGACCAGGAGCGCCTCCGCGCGCTCCGACGCATGAAGGCCGTCGCCCTCGGCGCCCTGGTGTTCATGGCCGTCGTGTTCGTGTTCGCCTTCGCGTTCCAGCAGCGCATCGAGGGACTCGCCTATGTGCGCGCGGCGGCCGAAGGCGGCATGGTGGGTGCGCTCGCGGACTGGTTCGCGGTGACCGCGCTCTTCCGACGCCCGCTCGGGCTCCCCATCCCGCACACCGCGATCATCCCGAACCGCAAGGACGAGATCGGCCGCTCGCTCGGCGAGTTCGTGGAGACGAACTTCCTCGCCGCCGACGTAGTGCGCACCAAGCTGTCGACCACGAAGATCGCTCTGCGCGCAGGCGACTGGCTGCGTGAGGCCCCGCATGCGGAGCGGGTCGGCGCCGAGGGTGCGACGATCGCCACGGCCGTGCTCAACGCGCTGAGCGACGACGACGTGCGAGACCTGATCACGGACCTCGCCCGCGAGCATCTGGTCGATCCCGAGTGGGGTCCGCCCGCCGGAGCGTGGCTCGAGAAGATCGTCGAGGCCGATGCCCATCACGGCGCTGTCGACCTCGCCGCCGACAGCATCTCGCGCTGGCTCGACGCGAACGCCGAATCGTTCAGCGGTCTGGTCTCCCGGCGCCTTCCGGGGTGGGTGCCGAAGCTGGCTCACCGCTTCGTGGACGACACGGTGTATCACGAGGCGGTCAAGTTCGTGCACGCCGTGCAGGCCGACCCCCACCACCCGGCACGCCTCGCGGTCGACGGCTATCTGGCACGTCTGGCCGGCAGCCTGCAGAACGACCCGGCGACGCGGGCGAAGCTCGAGAACGCCAAGGCGTCGCTGTTCGACAGCCCCCGCGTCGGCGCTCTGGCCGCTGAGGCGTGGAACACCGCGAAGAACGGCTTGCTCGCTGCCCTCGCCGATCCCGAGAGCGGCCTCCGACGCCGCGCCGTGCAGGCCCTGCAGGAGGTCGGGGAGCGCCTCACGACCGACACCGCGCTGCAGAACCGCGTCGACACGTGGGTATCGGACGCCGCGGTCTTCCTCGTCGACCGCTACCGGCACGACATCGCCTCGATCATCACCGACACCGTCGAACGCTGGGACCCGGCGGAGACGACGGAGAAGATCGAGCTCATGGTCGGCCGCGACCTGCAGTACATCCGTTTGAACGGCACGTTCGTCGGCGCCCTGGCCGGTCTCGTCATCTTCTCCATCGCGCACGCCCTGATCCCCGGAGTCTGACCATGCCCTCGTCCTCCCGACCGCTGAGCCACGATCCCCTCTGGCCCCGAGCCAGGTCCTGGCCTGCCTTCGACGGCACCGCCGACGCCGTGCTCGTCGGGGTGCCGACCTGGCGCACCTCGCTCTCCCCGACCGGTGCGCACGCGACGCCCACGGCGATCCGCGCGGCTCTCCCCCGCTACGGCACCGCGCTGATGGGACCGCCGGTGATCGAGCTCGACGAGGTGCTGCGCATCGCCGACGCCGGCGACATCGCCGATCCTGACGGCTCCGCCGGTGAGGCCAGGGTCATCTCCCGCGTGCGCGAGCTCGCCGCCGCTTCGAAACTCGTGATCGCCCTCGGCGGCGACAACTCGCTCACCTATCCCGTGGCGCTCGGTGCCGAAGCGACGGGACTGATCACGTTCGACGCCCACTTCGACCTGCGCGACGGCATCTCGAACGGCACTCCCGTGCGGCGCCTCGTGGAAGATGTCCCCGCCACGTCGCCGCTGGATACCACGCGCATCGACCCGACCAAGGTCGTGCAGATCGGCATCGCCGACTTCGCGAACTCCGCCGCCTACGCCCGACGCGCAGCCGAGTGGGGCATCCGTGTCATCCCCCTCGACGAGCTCCGCCGCCGCGGAATCGACGATGTCGTCGCGGAGGCCGTGGAGGTCGCCGGTTCCGGAGCCGATGCGCGCATCCATCTCGACATCGACGTCGACGTCTGCGACCGGTCGGTCGCGCCGGGCTGCCCGGCGAGCGTGCCCGGCGGTCTGCAGGCGTGGGAGCTGCGCGCCCTCAGCAGGGCCGTCGCGGCGGATCGACGTGTCGCGAGCGCCGACCTGGCCGAAGTCGACGCCACCGCCGACGCCGACGATGCCCGCACCGTCCGCCTGGCGGCTCTGTGCGTGCTGGAGCTGCTCGCCGGACTCGCCGCACGCACATGAGGATCGTGGTGTCGGGGACGCACGCCAGCGGCAAGAGCACGCTGATCTCCGACTTCCGTGCGCTCCGCCCCGAGTACGTCGTACTGCCCGACCCCTTCGAGGACCTCGATCTCGACGATCCCGCGAGCGAGCACAGCTTCGCCGTGCAGCTGCGCGTCACCGCGGCGCGACTCCGGGAGTCGGCCGCCGCTTCCGCGGTGATCTGCGAGCGGGGGCCACTCGACTTCCTCGCCTACCTGACCGCTCTGGAGGAGCTGGGCCGCAGTGACGGCGCGCTCCTCGCCCGCGCCACAGAGATCGTGGAGGCGTCGATGGCCGCGATCGACCTCGTCGCGATCGTGCCCCTGGACGGGAGCCGGCCGATCCACGTCACCGGCGACGAGGACCCGGCTCTGCGCGTCGCGATGGACGAAGCGCTGGTGGGACTCGTCGATGACCTCGAGCGCGCAGGCTCCGTCCCGCACGTGGTCACGATCATCGGCAGCCCCGAGGAGCGGCTCCGGCTACTGCTCGAGGCGAGCCGGGGCTGACCAGCCCCAACCCCCGTGCGGCGAGGGCGCTCACTCACAGACCCGATCTCGACCTCCAGCACGAGCGGCCGAGGAACCAGAACGGCCGACGGGACATGATCTCTCATGTCCCATCGGCCGTCTTCACGGTGGACCTAAGGGGATTCGAACCCCTGACCTCCTCGATGCGAACGAGGCGCGCTACCAACTGCGCCATAGGCCCGTGAACAGGTTCTACGCTATCACGACGAGAGGGCCGCTCGCGTCGCAGACCGTCATCCTGCGGCCCGACGGGAGAGCAGTTCGCGCACGTGGGCCTCGATCTCGGCGTCGTCGACGAACCCCATCCGCGCGTACGGCGACGACGCGGCCGGCAGGGCCACCGGCGGCTCCGGTGCCATCTGCTCCGCGCGCTCGCGCAGTGCGGCGACCCGCGCGGCCTTGCGGCGCGCCTCCTGGGCATCGAGCTGAGCCTGTGCGGCCTGCGCACGGGACCCCGCCACGGATGCCATCGGCTCGGGCAGCGGACGCGGCGTCCACGTCGCTCGGCCCTGGTCGTGAAGCTCGGGGGCCACACGCGGAGCAGCAGGGGCGGCGACGACGTGCGCGGCACGCGCGGCACGGTTCGCGACCGCGGCCATGCGCTGCAGAGCGACACCGGCGACGACGACCACCGCACCACCGACCCAGATCAGCGCAGATCCGCCGGCAGCCAGCAGCTGCCACACGCCCAGCCCGGCGACGATGAGCCCGGCCAGCAGGCTGCTGGTCGCGAGGATACGCACACGTCTGCGAGCGCGCGCCCGACGGATCACGGGGTCGGCCCTGGTCGCCGCGAGTTCCTGCCGCAGAGCCTCGAGCGCGGCGGCCTCCCGCTCCGACTGCACCCTCTTCGCCAGCTTCTGCTGAGCGAGCGCAGTGCGGGCGTTCAGCTCGACGCGGACCTCCCCCGGCGTCTCGCTCGTCTCGGCGAGCACGCGCAGCGCCTGGTTCAGTCGCACGGCGTTGCGTTCGGCGGCGTTGTACTGGAACCGGCCTCGCCACGACGGCAGCAGATAGAGCATCCACAAGAGCACGGCGACGAGCACGATCACTCCTCCGCTCAGCACCGGCCCGTCCATACCGACAACGCTAAGGGCTGGGAGCGGACAGCGCCGTGCAGACGGGCGCGTGTCGCGGCGTGTTCGTCCGGATCCGCTGTCCGGACGGGTGTTTCAGGACGATATGCGGTCGGCCGGCGGCACCGTCGCGGCGTCGGGAGGCACCTGGCCGCTGAGCCACCGCGCCAGCACACCCTGCGGCACGTCTTCCGTGGTCAGAGCGAATGCGTAGTGGTCGCGCCAGTCCCCGTCGATGTGGATGTAGCGCCGCCGCAATCCCTCGTACCGGAACCCGAGCTTCTGGACGATGCGCAGGCTCGCGGCGTTCTCCGGACGGATGCAGATCTCCATGCGGTGCAGGCCGTACTCGGTGAAGCACGCATCGGTGGCCATCGCGACCGCTGTCGGGGTGATCCCGCGACCCGCGAACCGCTCGCTCACCCAGTACCCGATCGTGGCAGAGCACAGCGAGCCCCGAGAGACTCCCCATACGTTGAGCTGCCCCGCGATCTCGCCGTCGTACTCCATGACGAAGGGGTAGCCGGAGCCGTCACGGTACTGCTGGAGCAGGCGTCGGATGCTGAGCCTCATGTCGAAGGACACCGATCCGTACGGGACGGTCGCCTCCCACGGCTGAAGCCATGACCTGTTGGCGAGCAGCTCATGCTGCAGAGGCCGCGCATCCTTCGTTCGGACGAGCCGCAGCTCTATCGGGCCGTGTCGCATCCCCGTCGCCAGATCCATGCCGCACCGACGCCCGCGAAGCCGCCTAGAGGCGTTCCGCGAACTCCTTGAGCCAGGGGCGCAGCTCCGAACCGAGGTCGTCGCGGTCTGCCGCGAGCTGGACGATCGCCTTGATGTAGTCGACGCGGTCGCCCGTGTCGTAGCGGCGACCACCGAAGACGACGCCGACGACGCCGGGGCCGTCAGGGTCGGCCGCCATCACCTGCAGTGCGTCCGTGAGCTGGATCTCGCCCCCCTTGCCCGGCTCGGTGTGCTCGAGGATCTCGAAGACCGAGGCCGGGAGGACGTAGCGTCCGATGACCGCGAGGTTCGAGGGGGCGTCCTCCTGTGCCGGCTTCTCGACGAGACCGGTGACCCGAACCGCATCCGACCCTTCGAGGGGTTCGACCGCAGCGGCGCCGTACATGTGGATGTTCGCGGGATCGACCTCCATCAGCGCGATCACCGCGGCGCCGGTGCGCTCGTGCTCGGCGATCATCTCGGTGAGCAGCGGATCGCGCTCGTCGATCAGGTCGTCACCGAGCAGCACGGCGAAAGAACTGTCGCCGACATGGGTGCGCGCACGCAGCACTGCATGTCCCAGACCCTTCGGCTCCCCCTGACGGACGAAGTGGATGTCGGCGAGGTCGCTCGACTTCATCACGCGCTCGAGGCGACCGGTGTCGCCCTTCTCCATGAGCTTCACCTCGAGCTCGGGGACCGAGTCGAAGTGGTTGGAGATCGCGTTCTTGTTGCGCCCGATGATGACGAGGATGTCGTCGATCCCGGCGTCAGCCGCCTCTTCGACGACGTACTGGATGGCCGGCTTGTCGACGACCGGGAGCATCTCCTTCGGCATCGCCTTCGTGGCGGGCAGGAATCGTGTCCCCAGTCCGGCGGCGGGGATGACTGCTTTGATCTTGTGGTTGCCCATCCTCTCAGCCTAGTGGTGAGCGTCGACGTAGACTCGGAGCCATGTCGAACGACGTCGAACACGCCAAGCGCGCACTCCGCGCCGAGCTCCGCGAACGACGCCAGCTCCTCTCCGACACACAACGCGAGACGGCGGCCACGGCCATCGGCGAACGCCTCGATGCCCTCGTCGACGAACTGGGCGCCCGATCCATCTCCTGCTTCCTCTCCACCACGACGGAGCCGGGCACCCGTGACTTCGTGACCAGGGCCGTGCGCCGCGGCATCCGCGTGCTCCTCCCCGTCACCCGCGCCGACGGACTGCTGGACTGGGCTGTCGCCACGGACGATGACGAGGTCGCCGAGGGCCTCTTCGGCCTGCCGGAGCCCACGGGCGAGGTGCTGGGCCCTATCGCCGTGAACGACGTCGACCTGATGATCGTCCCTGCCGCGGCGGTCGACCGTTCCGGCATGCGCATGGGCTGGGGGCGCGGGTACTTCGACAAGACGATCGGCTCGATGGAGAAGTGCCCTCCCGTCTACGCGGTCATCTATGATTCCGAGGTACTCGACGAACTTCCGCGAGAGGTCCACGACCAGCCGGTGAACGGCGTCGTTACCCCGTCGCAGACCCTCACCCTGTCGCCTCGGCGACGCTGATCCCAAGGACCCCCATGCCCACCTACGCCTATGCCTGCACCGCGTGCGGTCACACCTTCGACGCCGTGCAGAGCTTCGCCGACGACGCTCTCACCGTGTGCCCCGAGTGCGGTGGCGCGCTGCGCAAGCAGTACGGCTCGATCGGTGTGACCTTCAACGGCTCCGGTTTCTATCGCACGGACTCGCGCGCCAAATCCGGTGGATCGAAGGATGGTTCGGCATCATCGAAGACGGAATCGACGACGAGCGCCAAACCGGCGGCTGCGTCGACTCCGGCCTCTTCCTGAGGTATCGATCTGTTGGGGGATCCCATGCTCAAAGGTTTCAAGGACTTCCTGCTCCGGGGCAACGTCATCGATCTGGCCGTCGCGGTCGTCATCGGCACGGCGTTCACCGCGATCGTCACGGCCGTCGTCAACAGCATCATCAACCCGCTCATCGCGCTCTTCCTCAAGGCGGACGCCGCCGGAAAGTTCGGGATCCAGGTTCCGAACATCTACGGCGAGACGGTGACCTTCCCGATCGGCGACCTGATCTCGGCGATCATCAGCTTCCTCGCCGTCGCCGTCGTCGTGTACTTCGTGTTCGTGCTTCCGATGAACACGTTCAAAGCTCATGTCGAGGCCCGCAAGGGCACGCCCGCGGAGGAGCCGGAGGAGGAGCCGGCCGCGGCGACGGAGTCCGAGCTGCTCGTCGAGATCCGCGATCTGCTCAAGGCACAGCGCGGAGCCTGACCGGCTGGAACCACTCGAGACGCACGGTCCCTCTTCGGAGGGACCGTGCGTCTCTCCGTTCCCGGCTGAGGTAGGAGCCGCACAGTCAGTAGTGCGGCGGGACGTCCTGGAGCAGCTGGTCGTCGTTCGGCCCCTTGGCACCCTTCGGCCGGTTCCGCGCCGGCGGCGTCTCCGCTGGCCCCGATTCCGGTTCCGGGTCGCTCCCCGGCACCGGAGTGAGACGCGCACGACGAGATCCGGCGATGCGTTCCACGTGCTGGCGCGGGTCCGCGGGCCCCGGGTGCTCAGTCATTCTGGGTGTCGAGCGTGTCGATCGGCTGCGTATCGTTCTCCGCGCGCGGGGCGGAATCCGAGATGCCGAGCACCGCGGCGATCCGGGTCGCCACGGTCACGGGGTCGCTGTAGAGGTCGAACGCGTGCACGCGCACGTAGTGCCAGCCCAGGCGACGCAGCACGTGCGGGCGCAGACGCAGGGTCTCGCGCAGGGACTCGCCTCGCGTCTCGGGATCCGACTCGATCACGACGGCCTTGCCGCCGTGCTGCGCGACCAGCGGGAGCAGTCCGCGGTAGTCGACGTCCACCGAGGCGCCGAGGCGCCGCAGTTCGCGGGCAAGCGCCAGGGTCAGCGGGTCGGCGAGATCCTCCAGCCGCGCATCCCGGCTCCGGGCGGCCAGGCCGCCGAGGATCGACATCAAGGTCGCCGCCCCGTGCTCCAGGCGCCCATCGTCGAACGAGGAGGGACGGATCGACGAGACGAGGACCATCGAACGGCGCGCTCTCGTCATCCCGACCGTGAGCAGTCGCTCGCCGTCCGGTGTGGAGAGGTCGCCGAAGTCGCTCAGGACGCGACCGTGCTTGGTGAGACCGAAGCCGAGCGAGAAGATCACACGATCGCGGCTCTCGGCGACCGACTCCTCGAGCGTCAGCACCGCGAACGGTTCGACCGTGTCTCGGCCGACGAAGTCGGCGACATCGGATCGCCCGGCGAACGCCGAAGTGATGGCGGCGCGCACGCGCTCGGCGTGGCGGGCGCTCGCGGTGACCACCATGAGGGATTCCGACGGGCGGTGCACCGCGTGCTCGACCACGAGGGTCACGACCCTGGCGACCTCGGCATCCGGGCTCTCGACCGCACCCGAGATCGGATCGGGCGTTCCCGTACCGCCCTCGACGTAGTCGACCGTCAGGCTGCCACGACCGAGGTACGAGCCCGCCCAGGGAAGGGAGACGATCTCGCCCCCGTAGAAGGCATCGTTGATGAGCTCCGCGAGGTCCTCGCCACCCGCCCGGTAGCTGCGGGTGAGGGTCATCACGGGCAGGAGCTCGGACAGGCGCTCGAAGGCCGAGACGTCGTCGAAGGGCACCTCGGGCTCCCACGACTCCTCCGGATCGACCGCGATGCGGAACGGGGTGGGGCGCTGCGTGACCGGATCGCCGAACGCGACGATCTGGCGCGCACGACGGATCGCCGGGGCCGCTTCTGCGAGGTTGATCGCTGCGGCATCGACGAGGATCACGGTGTCGAACTCGACCGAGTCGGGGATCTCGGGCACCAGGTACGGCGAGGAGATCCAGGCCGGCGCGAGCACGTCGACGAGGGTGGGCGCAGCGCTGACCACCTGCGCGGTGGTCGTCGCGGATTGCGTCAGCGCCTGACGCAGGTGCTGCGACTGCTGGGGCTCGTCGACGATCGCGATGCGCCACTGATTGGCCAGCTGCCATGCGAGCAGCGGTCCGGCCATGGCGGCATGCGCCTCATCGACCAGGCGGAAATCGCGCTCGAGCCGATCGACGACCGCGGTGTTCGCTCCGAGGAGGGCGCGGTTGTCCTGCAGGGCGCGCTCGAGGAGGGACTGCCACCAGGCGAACTCGAGCTCCTCCCCCACCTGGGACTCCGAGACGTGGCGGACGGAGAGCTCGGTGAGAAGCGGCTCCAACCCGAGGAGGGCGAGTCGGTCACGCAGCTGGGCGCGCTCGACCAGGTTCTCGAAGACGTCGGATTTGGCAGCGAGGCCGGCGAGGGTGCGAACGAGCCGGGCCACGGGCAGCGATGCCAACGGCTCACGGCGTCCGAGGGCGGTGTCGAGTTCGGCGAGCTCGGCTTCCACACGCTGCCAGGCCGCGTGGACGTCGGCGAGACCGAGCGGGATCTCCGGCGCGACGCCGGCGTCGACGAAGCGCTGCCATTGGGTGCGCTGCGCCTGGATCCGCAGGAGAGCCTCATGCATCTCGGTGACATGCACTCCCGGGCGGACATACTCCTTGGCGAGCCGACGGAGCCTCCGCCTGTTCGCCCCGGACAGGCCGGGAGCGTCGCGGCGCGAACCGTGCGCCTGGATGAGCTCACCCAGAGGACGTTCGAAGACCGTGGGGCTGAATCGGTCGAGCGAATCGCGGATCCCCTGCAGCAGCCGCAGGTACTCGCCGAGCTCGTCGATGGTCGCGAACGGACGCATGTGCGTCTGCGCGATCAGCTCGTAGCCGCGCTCGAGCAGGGTGGGCACGCTCTGCGAGTGCAGTCGCCCGGCGAGCTCGTGCGCCGCTCGTGCGGCTTCGGTGCTGGAGAAGGTGACCCCGTACCAGGGCGAGTCGTTCGGGCCGAAGCGGAATTCGCCGAGACGGGCGGCCTGTGCGAGGGCCTCGGCAGCCTCGCTGCGGTCGGCGGCGAGGCGACGAAGCGCATCGGGTCCGAGACGCGCGGTGGTCGACGGTGGAACAGGGAGCGACGCCAAGCGCGTCAGCTGGCGGGTGGCGTCGAGGACCGAGGCGCCCAACCCGGCGATCGGCGCGCTGAGCGCCTGACGGTAGTCGCGCAGGACGGTCCGCAGCCGCACGAGAGCATCGTCGACTTCGCCGACCTTCGGCGCCGTGGCCTTCTCGTTGCGCCCGATGGCCCTGACCAGATCGCGCCGCACGTTCGCCGGCGAGACCGCGAGGCTGTCCAGTCCGATCCCGGCGAGACGATGGCGGACGCCGTCGAGGGTCGAGCGACGCGCGGACACGACGAGGACGCGCTTGCCTCCGCGCACGAGTTCGCCGAGCGCGTTGATCACGGTCTGCGTGCCGCCGGTCCCCGGAAGCGTCGCGACGGTCAGGGAGTGCCCCGCGGCGATGCGCGCGAGCACAGCTTCCTGCTCGGCGTCGGCGTCGAGGAGGAGATTGTCGGACGCAGGAGCGCGGTCGTCCGGCCCGATGTGGTGCGGGATCGCCCGTGGGGCGGTCACGCGCTCGCGGTCGCCCACGTGTCCGGCGAGGGCGTTCAGCACCTGATGGTCGAGACTGCCGCCGTCGCGGGACATCACCCCGGACACGTCGGCGAACGTCGAGACGACCAGGCGCGGCTCGACCGAGAAGGTGTCGATCGATCGCGTGATCGCGCGCAGGCTGTCGATCACCGGCTGCGGCTTGAAGATCCCGCCGTCGTAGGCGAGGGCTGCGAGAGCTGTCGCGTCGATCGTGAGACCGAAGTGATCGCGGGCGATCCGCACGAGTTCGGGATTCACCTCGAAGGTGCCCTGCAGCTTCAGCTCGAAGTCGGAGTGGTGGCGGCGGATCGCCAGCGGACGCAACAGCACAGGTGCGGCGAACCCCGCTCCCCCGATGCGCCACCGGGCGACGCCGACGGCGAGGTGCACGGCCTCGATGCCGCGGACGGTGCGCAGCTCGGTGTTCTTTGCTGTGATGCGCTCCGCGGCGAGTCTCGCTGTGCGCAGACCGACCTCATCGCGGAAGAGGTTCGAGAGCAGCGTCGACTTGCCGGTGATGAACTGCGGCAGGCTGCCGGGGTGCGCCTTGGAGATGTCGATACCCGACTCGGGGCTGTCGCGGAAGCTCACTAGTGGCGAGGGGCCGCCGAGATCCGCGGCCTCCGCTCTCAGACGCGTGCGCTCCGACTCCGCTGCGTGCGCGATGTCGATGACGGCAGTGGACCCGTGCAGGTCGCTGATCGACACAGCAGGATCCACCGCTGTGTCGTCCGCAGACTTTCCTTCACGTCGCCACACAATGACACCCTAGGCGCGCGACATGCCGACGCGGGGTATCCCGGGCGGGTTTCCGCCGAATTTCCGCGATGCGATGCACCGTCCACTTCTCCTGCCCGGCGTCCGCGCCGACGAGGTTCTCCACCCGGAGCGGCAACAGCGGCGTGCGGTGTCCCGTCCAGCGGTCAGGATGGGGGCATGACCTTCCGCTACGACTTCGCACCGACCCCCTTCGGCGATGCTCTCGCGGTGTTCTCCGACGAGGGCATCGTGCGGTTCGATCTCTCCGAATCCGAAGACCCGCGCGTGCCCTGGCTGCTCGAAGGCGTGTCGCGCCAGCTGAGATCCGTGCCGGAGCCCGACCCCGGCGCCGCCGACGAGCTCGCTCATCTGCTCGCCGACTACTTCGACGGCGAGCAGGTGCGCTTCGACGAGCACATCCGCCTCGACTGGCGACTCGTCGACGGGTTCGCTCTGACCGCTCTGCGGACGATCTGCGACATCGAGTGGGGCGAGACGATGAGCTACGGAGAGGTCGCGGTCCTCGCCGGACACCCCGGCGCCGCGCGCGCCGTCGGCACAGCGTGTCGCATCACACCGTTCTCGATCATCGTCCCGGTGCACCGCGTCGTGCGGTCGGACGGCAGCGCGGGCCAATACGGCGCGCACCCTGAGCGCAAGAAGTTCCTGCTCGACCTCGAGACGAGCTGAGCCGTCGGCAGGCGGTGTCGTGGACCCGGCGAGTAGGCCGCGGGGCCCACGACTTCAGGCTCAGGCTCAGTGCTCCGTGGCCTTCTCCGCGCCGAATCCGGTGAGCGATCGCACCTCCATCTCCGCGGCCAACCGGGGAGACTCCTTGCGGCTGCTGGTGATCGTGCCCAGCCAGCCGAGCAGGAAGCCCAACGGGATCGAGACGATGCCCGGGTTGTTCAGCGGCCACACGGCGATGTCGATCCCCGGGATCATCGATGTCGGGGTTCCCGAGAACACCGGCGAGAGGACGATGAGGACAATCGCCGACCCGAGCCCGCCGTACATGCTCCACACGGCCCCGCGAGTGGTGAATCGGCGCCAGAACAGCGAGTACAGGATGGTGGGCAGATTCGCCGACGCGGCCACGGCGAAAGCCAGCGCCACCAGGAACGCGATGTTCTGCCCCTGCGCGCCGATCCCGCCGACGATCGCCAGGATGCCGATCACGATGACCGTACGTCGGGCGACGCGCACCTCTCCGTTGGGGTCGGCTTCGATCGGCTTGCCCTCCGAGTCCTTGCGCCCCTTCTGGATGACGTTCGCGTAGATGTCGTGCGCGAACGACGCGGCAGCGGTGATCGTGAGTCCCGCGACGACCGCGAGGATCGTCGCGAATGCCACAGCCGAGATGAAGCCGAGCAGCACCGGTCCGCCGAGTTGGAGAGCCAGCAGCGGGGCCGCGGAGTTCACACCCCCCGGGGCCGCGGCTATCACGTCCGCTCCGACCAGGGCGCCGGCACCGTACCCGAGCACGAGCGTGAGCAGGTAGAACCCGCCGATGAGCCAGATGGCCCAGACGACCGAGCGACGGGCCTCCTTGGCGGTCGGAACCGTGTAGAAGCGCATCAGGACGTGCGGCAATCCCGCGGTGCCCAGCACGAGCGCCAGACCGAGAGAGAGGAAGTCCCACGGATTTGCTCCGTACTGCAGACCGGGCGCCAGGATCGCGTCACCCTTGTCCGAGTTCGCCACCGCGGCCTCGAGCAGCGTGTTCAGACTGAACCCGTTGATCGCGAGCACCCACACGGTCATCCCGAGGGCACCGCCGATGAGGAGGAAGGCCTTGACGATCTGCACCCAGGTCGTTCCCTTCATGCCGCCGATCAGCACGTAGACGATCATGAGGATGCCGACGACCGCGATCACGACCGACTGACCGACCCGACCGTCGATGCCGAGCAGCAGGGACACCAGACCGCCGGCACCCGCCATCTGCGCCAGCAGGTAGAAGAAGCACACGGCGAGCGTCGTGATGGCGGCCGCCATCCGCACAGGCCGCTGCTGCAGGCGGAACGAGAGCACGTCCGCCATGGTGAACTTGCCGGTGTTCCGCATCAGCTCGGCGACCAGGAGCAGGGCCACGAGCCACGCCACGAGGAAGCCGATGGAGTAGAGGAATCCGTCGTACCCGTTGATCGCGATCGCACCGCAGATCCCGAGGAATGATGCGGCGGACAGGTAGTCGCCCGCGATAGCGAACCCGTTCTGCGGACCGGTGAACGAGCGGCCGGCGGCGTAGTAGTCGGCCGCGGTCTTGTTGTTGCGACTCGCTCTGATCACGATGAACAGCGTCACCGCCACGAACGCCAGGAAGATCGAGATGTTGAAGACCGGATTGATCTCGAGGGCAGCGGGTGCTGCCGTGCGCACGCCGCTCATGCCGCGCTCTGCGCTTCCTCGAGTTCCTCGCGGATCTGCGCCGCGAGCGGATCGAGCTTGCGATTCGCGAAAGAGACGTAGGCCATCGTGATCGCGAAGGTGGTGACGAACTGGCCGAGGCCGAAGAGGAGGCCGATCGTGATGTCACCCCACACCCGCTGTCCCATGAAATCCGGAGCGAAGGCGGCCAGGAGGACGTAGACGAAGTACCAAAGGAGGAAGAAGGCCGCCATCGGGAAGATGAACGATCTCTGCGTGCGTTTCAAGGTCAGGAATCTCGGGGATCGTTCGACCGCTGTGTAGTCGATCTCACCGTTCGGATCCGTGTTCGTCTGGTCGCTCATGGGGCCTCCTTGCCACATGTCCGGTGCTCGCACGAGCCACCTCGCGCGAATGGTAGGGTCGACGCTACGAAACGGGGCATTGCGTCGTCACCCCCGAAAGTAGGTAGTCGTGAACTCACCCGTCGCCCGCGAATCCGAGGCGGATCTCGTCGCGAACGCGGTGCGGGAGCTTGCACGGCGCACACGCTTCCCTGTCGCTTTCGGCGGCCTCATCGAAGAAGGCGTGGTGAGCGTCACCAGCATCGTCGGCGCTCGCACGCGTTCGCTGGACGGTCTTCGCGTGCGTCCGGAACGCGGCCTCGGCGGTCGCGCGATGATGGAGCTCCGCCCCCGCATGACGAGTGACTACGGGTCGTCCCAGCAGATCACCCACGACTACGACGTCTTCGTGCTGGGAGAAGGTCTGCGTACGCTCCTCGCTCTTCCCATCGTCGTCCAGGGACGCTCCCGCGGGGTGCTCTACGCCGGCGGGTGGGACGAGGAGCGAGTCGGCGGGGTGACCACCGCCCCCGCCATGCAGGTCGCCCGATCCGTCGCCGATGAACTGCGCATCCGCGACGAGGTGCAACGGCGACTCCAGGAGACCGCCCTCAATGAAGACGTGGTCGCCCCGGCGCAACGCGAGGAACTGCGGCAGAGCTTCGCGGAACTCCGCAGCATCGCGGCCTCCGTCGAGGACGAAGATCTCCGCACCAGGATCGCGCACGTCGAGCGGCGCCTGCTGACCCTCGCCGGAGACGGTGCGGCGCCGGCCACGGGGCCGATCCCCGCGATCCACCTCTCTCCGCGCGAGACCGACGTGCTCGCATGCGCTGCGCTCGGTTCGACCAACGCGGAGATCGCGTCGCAACTCGGTCTGCGAGAAGGCACCATCAAGGCATATCTGGGGACGGCGATGTCCAAATTGGATGCGTCGACACGCCACGCCGCTGTCGCGAGAGCCCGGCGAATCGGGCTTCTTCCCTGATCAAAGGGAATGGAATAATCGCACGGCCTTTGCGAGATGAATGCGATCGAGCATTTCGAGTTGTCGCATTTCTCTCAGTGGAGTAAAGTCGCCCCCATGGCGAGACGAATTGTGCACCAGCTGGTCGACGACATCGATGGCAGCGTTCTGGAGGTCGGAGAAGGCGAGACTGTGCATTTCTCGCTCAACGGCACCGCTTATGAGATCGACCTGAACACCGCGCACGCCGATGAATTGCGCAAGGCGCTGGAGCCCTACGTGGCGGCCGGACGCAAGGCGGGATCGTCCTCGAACGCCTCACGCACGTCGTCCGCACGCAAGCGTCCAGCGCGGAACCCCGAGGTCGCGGCGATCCGCGCATGGGCGAATGACAATGGCCACAAGCTCTCCGAGCGTGGACGCATTCCTGCGCAGGTCGTCGACGCGTACAACGCGGCGCACTGACGTCATTCCAGACGTTCTTCACCCCCTTCGGGGTAATTGTTACGCGCCCTCCTGCAGCCAGGGCTCGTCCCGAAGCGTGATCTCCTCGGTCATATCCGTGAGGAAGCGGATCACGACTTCCCTTTCGGCCGGCGTCAGGCGAGCGGCGGAATAGAACCGCTTCGCCTGCTGCCGACCCACCGTCTCCATCGCCGCATGCCGAGTCTCCGGGGTGATGGATATCTGCAACGCCCTGCGGTCGGTCGGGTGCGGAGCGCGGGCGATATGCCCTCCCTGCTCGAGGCGGTCGAGAAGCTTCGTGGTCGCCGCGGTGGAGACGCCGAGGTGGTGGGCGATGCCCCCCGGAGTGGCCACGAGGTTTCGATTCGCGCACACGATCAGATAGTGCAACGCGCGCATGTCGGTCTCGTTCAGGCGCATGTACCGGCGCGAGGCCTGCGAGAGGGTCTGCTCCGCTTCGCGCAGCCCTGCCAACGACTCCATGACCTGCGCGATCTGCTTCAGCTCCTCGGGCGGCACGCCTGTGCGGTCGATCAGGACACTGCGGGGGTCGCTGGCCTCGACGTCGTAGATCGCGGTGTGGATGAGCCCGTCCGGCGCCTCGCCCGTCGGACTCACCCCTGCTCCCGGTGCGGGGGACGACTCCTGCGCGCCCGCGTTCGGGGTGGTGCCGGGCTCCGAGTCCATGCGATCATGTTACACACCAACAGTTTCATGCTAAGTTGACTACTCACCAAGTTAGCTAAATCGGGAACGCTCGAGGCCAAGGAGATGCCGTGGATGACGTGACCCTCCTCGCCGAAGACGGGACGGCTGTCGGAACGCTTCCCAAGAGCGAAGTCCACACCAGCGACACTCCCCTGCACCTGGCCTTCTCCTGCTACGTCTTCGACCGTGACGGTCGCCTGCTGATCACCCGCCGGGCGCTCACGAAGAAGACGTGGCCGGGTGTCTGGACCAACAGCTTCTGCGGCCACCCGCGACCGGATGAGGCCATGGTCGATGCGGTGCTTCGCCACGGTCGCGGGGAACTCGGCATCCAGGTGTCGGACATCCGCACCGCGCTCCCCGACTACCGGTACCGCGCCGTCGATGCGAGCGGGATCGTCGAGAACGAGATCTGTCCAGTGCACGTCGCCGTCCTCGACGCCGACCCCACGGCGAATCCCGATGAGGTGTCCGAGTGGACGTGGGTCGACGTGGATCCGCTGATCGAGGCCGTGGCGCATGCGCCCTTCGCCTTCAGTCCGTGGTTGGTCGAGCAGCTGCCCCTGTTACGTCAACGCGGCGAGGTGTGACCGATGAGCGCGACGACCACCGAGGAATCGCTGAGCACCCGGATCGAGGAGGCACTTCGCCACCGGTTCTCCGAGAGAAGCACAGCGGCCGAGCGTTACGGGAGCGAGTTCGTCGCACTGTGGCGGGCCGCCGAGGAACACGCTCTCGGGGGAAAGCTGATCCGTCCCCGCCTGCTCCTCGATCTCACGCATGCGCTGGCACCCGCGCCGCTGACGATCGCCGAGACGCAGTCCGCGATCGAGGTGGCCGCCCACGTCGAGCTTCTCCACTACGCCTTCCTCCTCCACGACGACGTGATCGACGGTGACCTCACGCGGCGCAGAAGACCCAATCTGATCGGAGCGCTCGCGGCATCCCGCCCCGCAGGACCGACCGAGACCTCCCTGCACTGGGCGCGCTCGAGCGCGATCCTCCTCGGGGATCTGCTCCTGTCGTCGGCGGTGCTGGGCTTCGCGCGCGCCGAGGTCGCCGCAGAGTCTCGCGAGCGCCTGCTCGGCCTGCTCGAAGAGACGATCTTCGAGACCGTGGCGGGGGAGCACACCGACGTCGCACTCAGCGACGGCATCATCGCTCCCGATCTGCGGACGATCCTCTCCACGAGCGCGTACAAGACCTCGACCTACTCCTTCGTCCTGCCGCTGCGCGCCGCTGCGGTGCTCGCGGGTTCGTCGACCGCTGCCGAGGAGCACCTCACGGCGATCGGATGGAACCTCGGACTCGCCTATCAGCTGCAGGACGACCTGCTGTCGGTGTTCGGCGACCCCGAAGAGCACGGCAAGGACCCCTTCTCCGATCTGAGAGAGGGCAAGGAGACGGCGATCATCGCGTACGCGCGCATGACGAGCGAATGGGACGGGATCGAGCTGCACTTCGGACGGACCGACCTCAGCCCGGCGGACGCCGCGGCTGCTCGCGACCGACTGCGCGCATGCGGCTCCGAGGCCTTCGTCGAGGGTTTGGTGCAGGAGCATCTCGATGCCGCCGATGCCGCGCTTCTCGACGCGGAATCCGCGGGCCTGGTCCCCACCACGGCGGCAGAGGCCATTCGGAGCCTCGCTTCCCGAGTCGGGAGTCGCCGCCGATGAGCACCACCCCATCCGGCCACCGCGATGAGACCGCACTCCGACGTTTCAACCGCACGGCGGAGATCGCCACGACCGATGTCATCCGCACGTACTCGACGTCGTTCGGACTCGCCAGCCGCCTGCTCGGGAAACGCCATCGGCAGCACGTGCGCAACATCTACGCGATGGTCCGCATCGCCGACGAGATCGTCGACGGTGTGGCTGCGGAGGCCGGCCTTGACGTCACGGCACAATCAGCCGCCCTCGATTCGTACATCGCGGAGACCCATCGGTCGATGCGCAGCGGCTACAGCAGCGACCTGATCCTGCATGCGTTCGCTCGCACGGCGCGAGAGTGCGCGATCGGCGAGGACCTGACCCAGCCGTTCTTCGACTCGATGCGTGCGGACATCGACGCGGACTCCGGTTTCGCCGCGTATGACATCGACGCCCATGCGGCCTACGTCTACGGCTCCGCTGAGGTCGTCGGGCTCATGTGTCTGCAGGTGTTCCTCCGAGACGCCGAGCGGACACGGGAGGAACAGGAGATCCTGCGGCACGGGGCACGGCAGCTCGGCGCCGCTTTCCAGAACGTGAACTTCCTGCGCGACCTCGCGGACGACACCGACCGCCTGCACCGCGGTTACCTCGGCGGGAGCGCGCGTCTCACCGACGCTGATCGCGACGCGTGGGTAGAGACCGTGTTCGGGCAGCTGGCCGACGCGCGCGCCGCGATCCCGCTGCTGCCCAAGGACGCGCGCGCCGCGGTTCGCAGTGCCCTGGCGTTGTTCGCCGCGCTCACTCGGCGGGTGTCGACGACTCCCGTCGACGTCCTCTACCGGCGCCGGGTCCGCGTTCCCGATCCGATCAAGGCCGTCCTCGCCGCTCGATCCGTGCTCGTCACAGCGCTGGAGCGCGACCGATGAGCCGGGTGGTCGTCATCGGCGCCGGCGTTGCCGGTCTCGCCACGGCAGGACTGCTCGCACGGGACGGACACGACGTCGTCGTGCTCGAGAAGAACGATCGTGTCGGTGGCCGAGCAGGGACGATCGAACGCGACGGGTTCCGTTTCGACTCCGGCCCATCGTGGTACCTGATGCCGGAGGTCTTCGACCACTTCTTCGAGATGATGGGCACCACGACCGCCGAGCAGCTCGACCTGGTCAGGCTCGATCCGGGCTACCGCGTGTTCCGAGCGCCCGGAGCGGTGGATGCCTCCCCGACACCGGTGACCGTGCCCGCAGGACGGGAAGAGGTCACACGGCTGTTCGAAGCGCTCGAACCCGGCTCAACGGCAGCGCTCGACGCGTACCTCGACTCCGCGCAGGATGCCGGAGCGATGGCCCGGAAGTACTTCCTCTACAACCCGTTCACGCGCATGCGGTCGCTTCTCGCGCCGGAGGTGGTCCGCGCTCTGCCCCGACTGGGCGCCCTGCTCGGAACACGCCTGCAGTCCTACGCTGCGCGGCGCTTCGACCACCCTGTCGTGCGCCAGATCCTGGGCTACCCCGCGGTGTTCCTCGGAACCGATCCCCGAAGCGCTCCCGCGATGTACCACCTCATGAGTGCGCTCGACCTCGATCAGGGCGTCAGCTACCCGCAGGGCGGATTCTGGCGCGTGGTCGAACGGATCGAGGCACTCGCACGCGATGCGGGAGCACGGATCGTGACCGAGGCGCAGGTGACCGGGATCCGCACGCAGGACGGTGCCGACGGCACGCACGTGACCGGCGTCGGCTGGCTCGACGAGTCCGGTGCCTCCCACGTCGAGAGCGCCGACGTGGTGGTCTCAGCAGCCGATCTGCACCATACCGAGACCGCCCTGCTCCCTGCCTCGCTGCAGACCTATCCGGAATCGTGGTGGGCGCGACGTACCAGCGGACCCGGCGGGATCCTCGTGATGCTGGGCGTACGCGGCGCGCTGCCCGAGCTCCCCCACCATTCGCTGTTCTTCACCGACGATTGGGACGCGAACTTCGACGCGATCTTCGGCTCCACCCCGACGGTGCCGGACCCGGCATCGATCTACGTCTGCCGGCCGAGCGCGACCGACCCCGACGTCGCTCCCGCCGACCATGAGAACCTGTTCGTCCTGATCCCGGTGCCCGCCGACGTCGATCTCGGCAACGGTGGGGCCGACGGACACGGATCCCCTGCGGTCGAGCGCGCGGCCGACGCGGCGATCGATCAGGTGGCGACCTGGGCGGGCATCCCCGACCTGCGGGAGCGGATCGTCGTGCGGCAGACGACAGGGCCCGCGGACTTCCGTGACGACTATCACTCCTGGCGCGGCGGGATGCTGGGCCCGGCCCACATCCTCTCGCAGAGTGCGATGTTCCGCGCCCAGAACGCATCCAAGCGCGTGCAGGGTCTGTTCTACGCCGGCGCCACGACGGCACCGGGCGTGGGGGTTCCGATGTGTCTGATCAGCGCGGAGGTCGTCCTCAAACGCATCAGGGGCGACCACTCGCCGGGGCCGCTCCCCGTTCCCGCACACTCCCCCGTCGGGACGGAGGCGTCCTGATGGGTGCGGTGTATCTGGCGGCCCTCCTGGTGTCGCTGGGCTGCATGCTGCTGCTGGACTGGCGGTTCCGGCTCTTCTTCTGGCGCGACGCGGTCTCCGCTGCCGTCGTGACGGCCCTCGGCCTCGTGTTCTTCCTCGTGTGGGACGTGGCCGGGATCGCGAACGGGATCTTCTTCCGCGGCGACGGAGCGATCGCGACGGGCCTGGTGCTCGCTCCCGAGCTGCCCATCGAGGAACCCGTCTTCCTGCTGTTCCTCGTCGTCTGCACCATGATCATCTACACCGGGACGACGCGTGGGCTCGCCCGACTCCGTGCACGCACAAGGGCACAGAGGGAGCGATGATGACCTACCTCCAGCTCTCCGCCTGGTTCGTCGCCGGTTCCGCAGTTGCCGGCGCGGCGCTCGTGCTCGCGTCCCGCGGTCGCGGACCACGCCCCGCATCCGTGCTCCTGACCATCCTCGTGCTCTTCCTCCTCACCGCCGCGTTCGACACCGTGATGATCGCGAGCGGGCTGTTCCACTACGCCCAGGATCCGCTGCTCGGAGTGCACGTCGGGCTCGCGCCGATCGAGGACTTCGCCTACCCGCTCGCAGGTGCTCTGCTCCTTCCGGCCGCGTGGACCGCGATGCGCGCCCTTCGGCGGTCCCGCGGGCGGACACCGACAGATGAGGAGGAACGACGTTGAGCGGAGCCACCGCGCCGTCGAACGGCATCGCACGGGACATCGCCCAGATCGTGCTGTCGTCGCGTCCGATCAGCTGGATCAACACGGCTTTCCCGTTCGCGGCCGCCTACCTCCTGAGCACGCGCGACATCGACCTCACCCTCGTGCTCGGCACCCTGTACTTCCTCATCCCCTACAACCTCGCGATGTACGGGATCAACGACGTGTTCGACTACGCCTCCGATCTGGCGAACCCGCGCAAGGGAGGCATCGAGGGAGCACTGCTCGCACCCCGCATCCATCGAGCGACCCTGTGGGCGGCTGCGGCGACGAACATCCCCTTCCTCGTCTACCTCGTGATCGTCGGGAACCCGGCCTCGACGGCCTGGCTTGCGGTGAGCGTCTTCGCGGTCATCGCATACTCCGCGCCGTTCCTCCGATTCAAGGAGCGCCCGTTCCTCGATTCCGTCACCTCCAGCACACATTTCGTCAGTCCCGCGATCGTCGGCCTCGCCCTGGCCGGAGCGTCGGCGACGACGGGAACCGTCGTCACGCTCGGCGCGTTCTTCCTCTGGGGGATGGCCGCCCATGCCTTCGGCGCCGTGCAGGACATCGGCCCCGACCGGGCGGGTGGCATCTCTTCGATCGCCACGGTCATCGGTGCACGGGCGACCGTACGCCTGTCGCTCGCGCTGTGGGTGATCGCGGGCACGGCCATGCTGTGGACTCCGTGGCCCGGCCCGCTCGCCGCCGTCCTCGCGTTGCCCTATGTGGTGAATGCAGCACCGTGGTGGAACGTGACGGACGCGACTTCCGCCTCCACGAACCGCGCCTGGCGACGCTTCATCGCCCTCAACTACTTCGCCGGCTTCCTCGCGACGATGATCCTCATCCTCGCCTGGATCTCCTGACCGCCCGTTCCGAAGCACCCCCGAAAGGACCCCCGATGTCCCGCCCCGACACCGCGCAGACCCCGCCGCCGAGAGAGCGCACTCGACGGCACTCCTGGGTGCGCGTCTTCCTCCCCGTCGCCCTGATCCTCGTGTGGCTGGTGGGCGCGTCGCTGGGCGGACCGCTGTTCGGCAAGGTCGACGAGGTGTCGTCCAACGAGCAGACGACGTATCTCCCGGAATCGGCGGATGCGACGCAGGTGCAGAAGCTTCTCGGCGAATTCAGCGACAGCGACTCGATCCCGGCCATCGCCGTGTTCACCGCCGACGACGAGCTGACCTCTGCCGAGCTCGATGCCATCTCCGCCGCCGTCGCGGATGCGCCGACGGTCGAGGGCGTCGGCGGCGACGTCTCCCCCGCGCTCCCCTCCGACGACGGACGCGCGGTGCAGGCGTTCATCCCGATCGACTCCGACGCCGAGCTCGCGGATGTGACGACGGCCCTGGGCGACGAGCTGCGCGCCGCCGTGCCGGAGGGGGTCACCGTCTACATCACGGGACCCGCCGGTTTCAGCGCCGACCTGGTGGCCGGTTTCGCCGGTATCGACGGACTCCTGCTCGGTGTCGCGCTCCTTGCCGTTCTCGTGATCCTGGTGCTGGTCTACCGGTCGTTCCTGCTTCCTCTCGTCGTGTTGTCCACCAGCCTCTTCGCGCTCTGCGTCGCGCTGTTGGTCGTCTGGTGGCTTGCGAAGTTCGAGGTGCTGCTCCTCAGCGGCCAGACCCAGGGGATCCTGTTCATCCTCGTGATCGGCGCCGCCACCGACTACGCCCTGCTGTTCGTCGCTCGCTTCCGGGAGGAACTGCGCGTCGCTCAGGACAAGGGCACCGCGGTGATGGCGGCATGGAAGGGCTCGGTGGAGCCGATCGTCGCCTCAGGCGGCACCGTGATCGCCGGCCTGCTGTGCCTGCTGCTCAGCGACCTCAAATCCAACAGCACTCTGGGACCGGTCGCGGCGATCGGCATCGTGTTCGCGATGCTCTCGGCGCTGACGCTGCTCCCGTCGCTGCTGTTGCTCTTCGGTCGCGCAGTGTTCTGGCCGCGGCGCCCACGCTTCGAACCCGAGGTCGTGGCCGCTGAGCACGGCATGCGCACCACGGGCCTGTGGGCGCGGCTCGCCGGCCTCATCAAGCGCCGCCCTCGGGTCATCTGGATCGTGACGACGCTCGTGCTGCTCGCGGGGGCGGCGGGAATCACGCAGCTCGACGCCGACGGCGTACCGCAGTCGGATCTGGTGCTCGGCGCGTCCGAAGCGCGCGACGGCCAGGTGGCCCTGGGTGAGCACTTCCCCGGCGGATCCGGAAGCCCCGTGTACGTCGTCGTGAAGGAGGGTCAGCTGCAGGACGCGGCCGATGTGCTCCTCGCCAACGACGGCGTCGATGGCGTCACGGTCACCGCGGCCGATTCCCCGAGTGGTTCGGCACCCGTGACGGAAGACGGCATCACGGCCGTCGGCCCTCCCGGCACGCCCGCCCCGGAACCGACCACCGTGAAGGGCGATGTCCTGCTTCAGGGCACCCTGACCGATGCGGCGGATTCCGAGGCCGCGGCCTCGACCGTGCGAGAGCTTCGCGAAGACCTCGATGCCATGGATGCGTTGGTCGGCGGTGTCACGGCGACCTCGATCGACACCAACGACGCATCGATCCACGACAGGAACCTCATCATTCCCGTCATCCTCGTCGTGATCATGCTGATCCTGATGCTGCTGCTGCGCTCGATCCTCGCGCCGGTGCTGCTGATCCTCACCACGGTGCTGTCCTTCGGCACGGCGATGGGAGTCTCGGCGCTCGTCTTCAACGGGATCTTCCAGTTCCCGGGCGCCGACCCTGCCGTCCCGCTGTTCGGATTCGTCTTCCTGGTGGCGCTCGGCATCGACTACAACATCTTCCTGATGACCAGAGTCCGTGAGGAGTCGAAGGCGCACGGGACGCGGGAGGGCATCCTGCGAGGGCTCTCGATCACGGGTGGGGTGATCACTTCGGCCGGCCTCGTGCTCGCGGCCACCTTCGCCGCGCTGTCGGTGATCCCGATCCTGTTCCTGGTGCAGCTCGCCTTCATCGTCGCCTTCGGCGTGCTCCTCGACACGTTCGTGGTGCGCTCCCTGCTGGTCCCTGCACTGACCTACGACATCGGCAAGGCGATCTGGTGGCCGTCGAAGCTGTGGCGTCGCGGAGAAGACTGAACCACAGCGGGGACGACGGAGACGCAGCGGCGTGCATCCGGTCGCTTAGACTGGATGCACGCCCTCGTAGCTCAGGGGATAGAGCAGCCCTCTCCTAAAGGGCAGGTCGCAGGTTCGAATCCTGTCGCGGGCACGACATGCAGAAGGGGAGCCGTCCTGGCGACGGCTCCCCTTCTGCATGTCGTGCCGCCCTCGTCACGCCGCCAGCGCGAGATACGGCTCCCACCGCGGGTCGCTGCGTTCCGTCCCGCGCACCGTCCAGGCGGTGCCGTGCGGGGGTCGAGGGGTGAAGCGCAACTGCCAGCGCATCTCCTGAGGCGTACGATCGCTCTTCACGTTGTTGCACCGCAAGCAGCACGCGACGAGGTTCTCCCAGGAATCAGCTCCTCCGCGAGAACGGGGCAGGATGTGGTCGATCGTGGAGGCCGACTTCCCGCAGTAGCCGCACCGGTGATCGTCACGACGGAGCACGCCGCGCCGAGTGACGGGCACGCGTCTGCTGGTGGGGACGCGCACGTAGCGCGCCAGGATGATGACCGCAGGGCGGTCGTAGACGCCGTGCGAGCCCCAGACGGGGTCTTCCTCGACGCGTTCGATCACGGTGGCTTTGTCGTTCATCACGAGCACCAGGGCGCGTTTGAACGACACGATCGCCAGCGGCTCGTATCCGGCATTCAGGACCAGTGTGCGCATTCGTCATCCTCTCGATCCGCCGGGACGGCTTCCCGGCACTCTCGACTCACACGAGGTCGCGCAGGAGGCAGATCGATCGCGAGGACGAAAAAAGGCGCCGTCTAGAGACAGCGCCTTTCGCGCACGGCAGCGCCGTGGCATCCCTGCGGGCTATGCAGAAGGACGTGACGACCGAGGGCATCCATGGTTCGGATGCTCGGTATTCGCTCCATCAGCCTCTCCCACCTGTACGACAACGGGATCAGGCTAACCCATCTCCCTGGGTGCAGGGCGAAACGGGAGGTGAATGGAGCGGAGCGTGTCTGGAAATCAGCCGGCGTTGACCGACAGCCACGACATGGGCTCGACGAGCCCGCCGTTGATCCAGACCTCGAAGTGGAGGTGGTTCGCGGTGGAGCGACCGGTGCTGCCGACGTAGCCGATCAGCTGTCCTGCCGACACCGACTGCCCGACCTGAACCTGACGCGAGCCGTAGAGCATGTGACCATAGGTGGTCTGCAGACGCTGTCCACCGACCACGCTGTCGAGCATGACCGCCACACCGTAGCCGCCGATGCTCTCGGCCGATGCGCGGACCACTCCGGCAGCAGCGGCGTAGATCGGCGTGCCGGCCGGAGCGAGCATGTCTGCACCGTTGTGGCCACCGCCGACCGTGCGGCTGACGTTCCAGGATCCCATGGGGAGCGGATAGCGCACCTCGCCCGAGCCGGGCGACGTGAGCGCGTAGCCCGCGGTGTTGAAGCGCGAGGAGGAGGTGCCGGCCGCGGAGGCGGTCGCGGCAGCAGCGGCTGCACGGGCGGCAGCAGCCTCTTCTGCCTTCTTCTTCTCGATCTCCTCGGGCGTGGTCGCGCTGAACGTGCCGCGCGCGAGCGGAGCAGCAGTCGCCTGCGAGGCGACGACGAGCGACTGCGCATCGACGGCGGCGAGCTGCTGGAGAGTCGTGGGCGCTGCTTCGCTCGGCTTCGACGAGGCGAACGCGGGCAGAGCGATGCCGGCGACCAGCGCACCGACCGCCCCGAAGATGGCGATGGATCGAAGAGGCTTGACGGCCTTTCGAGCACTCATTCGCGCGCCGGTGCGGCGGGCGGGTACTGCTTCTTCAGATGTCTTCTTCGCGGGCGATTCGATGTCTGCGGCCAAAACTTGGTCCTCCTGGGCCCTCACGCTGTTCGGGTCAGCGCTGGCTCGTCGGCACTCTGCTCTCGTGGCACGAATGTAGCTCGGGTACTTTGTGCGTTCTTGCCGTGAAGACGACGAGCCTGGAAGGCGATCTTCAGCGGGTTCATCTCCAGCGGGCTTCTTCGCTGGCGACCTGACCGAGGTTACCGGAAGATAACGATCATGTCACCCTGGGAAACTGGCAATTCTCGGAGAGGGCGACGCCGCTCTCCTTCCACGCCGATTGCACCCGCGAATTCTCGCGGGATCAGGCCGGTTCGCCGACCAGGAAGATGTGCGAGGCCAGCTCGACGGGAAGCTCGAGTCCATCGTCCTTGCCGTCCATCTGGATGAGGACGTAGCCCTCGCTGAAACGGAAGTCACCGTGCGCTCCGGGAACGACTCCGGCATCGCGCAGCTGCTCGAGCAGCTCAGGGTCGACCTGAGCCGGCTCGGCGAGACGACGCACCGTGCCTTCGACGGGCTCGCCGGCGGCGTTCAGGCGCTGGACGAGTCCGATGACGCCTTCGTCGAAGGTGCGCGCCGGCAGATCGCCGAGCTGATCGAGTCCGGGGATGGGGTTGCCGTACGGCGACTCCGTCGGATGTCCGAGCAGCTCGACGAGGCGACGCTCGACCTGCTCGCTCATGACGTGTTCCCAGCGGCACGCCTCTTCGTGCACGAAGGCCCAGTCGAGTCCGATCACGTCGGAGAGCAGGCGCTCGGCGAGACGGTGCTTGCGCATCACGTCGACCGCCTTGCGCCGACCGGCGTCGGTGAGCTCGAGTGTGCGGTCTTCCGAGACGATCACGAGACCGTCTCGCTCCATGCGCCCGACCGTCTGCGAGACCGTCGGGCCGGAGTGGCCGAGACGCTCGGAGATGCGCGCGCGCAGCGGAACGATGTTCTCCTCCTCGAGTTCGAGGATGGTGCGGAGATACATCTCCGTGGTGTCGATCAGATCGGTCATGTGCGGGCCCTCCGAGGTTCTTAGGCAAGCCTACATTCCCGCGGCGACATCGGACTCGCGAGCAGTCCTGCGGCACGCCGAGCGCCCCCTAGAATCGACGCATGGCGATCGAGATTCCCCGTGACCTCCTGCCCGTCGACGGCCGCTTCGGCTGCGGTCCCTCCAAGGTGCGCCCTGCGCAGCTCGAGGCGCTGCTCTCGTCGGGAGCCTCGATCCTGGGCACATCCCACCGTCAGGCACCCGTGAAGAACCTCGTGGGCAGCGTCCGCGAGCAGCTCGCGGCTCTGTTCCGCCTGCCGGAGGGATACGAGATCGTCCTGGGCAACGGCGGCTCGACCGCTTTCTGGGACGCGGCGGCCTTCGGACTGATCGAGAAGCGCAGCCAGAACCTCGTCTTCGGCGAGTTCGGCGGGAAGTTCGCCGCCGCCGCCGGCGCTCCCTGGCTCGAGGCCCCCGATGTGCGCAAGGCCGAGCCCGGTTCGCTGACCGTTGCAGAGGCCGTGGAGGGTGTCGACGTCTACGCCTGGCCGCACAACGAGACCTCGACCGGCGTCGCGGCCCCGATCCGACGCATCGCCGCTGAAGGCGCGCTGACCGTCATCGACGCGACGAGCGCCGCCGGCGGTATCGACTTCGACGCCGCTCAGGCCGACGTCTACTACTTCGCGCCGCAGAAGAACCTGGGCTCCGACGGCGGTCTGTGGTTCGCCGCCGTCTCGCCCGCTGCCGTGGAGCGCATCGAGCGCATCGCCGCCTCGGGTCGTTACATCCCCGAGTTCCTCAGCCTGAAGAACGCGGTCGACAACTCGCGGCTGAACCAGACGCTGAACACCCCGGCGCTCACCACCCTGCACCTGCTCGACAGCCAGCTTCGCTGGATCCTCGACAACGGTGGCCTCACATGGGCGGCGGCGCGCACGTCCGAGTCGTCCGCCGTCCTTTACGACTGGGCCGAAGCCTCGTCCATCGCCACGCCGTTCGTGGCGGACGCGGCGCACCGCTCCCCTGTGGTCGCGACGATCGACTTCGACGACAGCATCGACGCGGCAGCGATCGCGAAGGCACTACGGGCGAACGGCATCGTCGACACGGAGCCGTACCGCAAGCTCGGGCGCAACCAGCTGCGGGTGGCGACCTTCGTCTCGATCGAACCGGACGACGTGCGTCAGCTGACCCGGTCGATCGAATACGTGCTGGAGAACCTGGGCGGCTGAGCGCCCGGGGTCACTCCTCCTCGTCGACCTCGCCGGCGTCCTCATCGAGGGCGTCGGCGTCGTCGTCCTCGGACTCATCCTCTTCCGACGCGACGGACTCGTCGTCGACAGCGCCCTCGTCGAGTTCGTCGATGTCCACACCGTCCACGTCGCCGGCGTGGAGGATGTCCCCCTCGACGTCGTCATCATCGTCGTCGAGGTCGTCGTCGTCGAGCCCGCCGTCTTCGTCGTCCTCGAGTCCGCCGTCGTCCGTCACCACGTCGTCGCCGGCAGCCGCGGCCGCTTCAGCGAGCTCGACCTGGTGCGCGCGGTACTCGGCCAGGCGCTCGGCCCACGGAACCCACTCCGGAGCCAGCAGGGCGCCATCGCCGGGAAGGAGCTCGACCTCGAGCACCGTCGGCTCCTCATCCTCGACGCGGGCGACGGTCACCGTCCAGTACCACCCCGGGTAGCCGGCGAGCCGGTTCTCGAAGCGCAACGAGACCGACCCGTCCTCCTCCGCGAGGTATCCGGCGGCGGGGCCGACGGTGGACGCCGGGGTGATCTCGGCCAGCGCGGCGAGCGCGAGATCGTGGGCGTCCAAAAGACGCGCGTCGGCGTCAGGCTTCGAGGTCATCAGCGACCTTACGCAGGACGGCCGCGATCTTGCGGCCCTGACCGGAGGAGGGGTAGCGACCGCGGCGGAGGTCTCCGCCGATGCCGTCGAGGAGCTTCACGAGGTCCTCGACGATGATCGCCATGTCGTCGGCCGGCTTGCGCTTGGCCTTGGAGAGGCTCGGAGGCGCCTCGAGCACGCGCACCGACAGTGCCTGCAGCCCGCGCTTGCCGTCGGCCACGCCGAACTCCACGCGCGCACCGGCCTTCACCGCGGTGCCGGCCGGCATCGCGGAGGCGTGCAGGAAGACATCCTGGCCGTCATCGCTGGCGATGAAGCCGAAACCCTTGTCTTCGTCGTAGAACCTGACCTTGCCGGTGGGCATGGGAGAACCTCGCTGGGATCGTCGTGCAGAACAGTGGGCGCGCTCATGCGCGTGCCCCCAGCCTACCGGTCACGACGCGCGCGAAGCCGAAGGCCGCGGTGCGAGTAGGCTGGTGCGGATGAGCACGAAGAATTCCGAACCGGAGGTTCCCATCCGGCGGCTGGATCGCATCCTGGCGTTCACCGCGCTCGGAATCGCGGCAGCATCGGTGGTCTGTTTCTTCGCGATCATCATCGGGACCGCGCTCGGGATGGATCAGACCGCGTTCGGCGAGGGCCTCTGGCCGATCGTCGCGGCGATCCCCTACTGGGGCCTGCCCGTCGCTTTCCTCATGATCATCGCGCTCCTCACGATGAGCTTCATCCGGAAGGGCCGCGCGTCTTCGCGTTCATGAGGCATCGGCCATGAGCACTCACGCGCGACCGCTGGCGGATTGGCTGGCTGCGGCGAGCGACGATGAGCTCTGCGGACTCCTTGCCGCGCGTGGGGTGCGCTCTGACGCCCCGTGGCAGGACTTCTTCGATGCCGCGGAAGCGCTCCTGGACCCCGCTTCGATCTCCCGCGTCCTCCCGTCGCTGACCGCGACCGAGGCGACCGCGCTCCTCACGGCGGCTTCCGGAGGAGACGCCGGGCCCGAACGAGAGGCGCTGACAGCACTCGCGCTGCTGCGGCCCGATGGGTCGCCGTATCCGCCGGTCACGGCCGCCCTCGCAGGCCGCTCAGCCCCTCCGACGACCCCGGCCCCCACCGTCGCTCCTGCATCTGCATCCGCGGCAGCCCATGCCGCCGAGCGCGCCTTCACGACGGTCGCCGTGCTCGCCGACGTGCTGCTGATCGCGCGGGAGAGTCCCTTCGCCCTCCTGGCCGGCGGCGGTGTGAGCGCCGGCGAGAAGCGCCAGCTCGCCGAGGCCGGAGTGCCCGCGGAGATCGTCGACGCTCTCGCGGCGATCGCCCTCCAGGCGGGCCTCGCCGTGTCGACCGACCGGCGGCTGCGGTCGAGCCTCTCCGCCGAGAGCTGGCTGCGCTCGTCCGCGGCGGATCGTTGGACCGTCCTCGCGACGGCGTTCCGCGACGCTCTCCCCCGCGGCGTCCGTTCCCAGACCGGTGGCTGGATCCCCCCTCAGCTGTGGCCTCTCGCCCATCCGTGGGACCCCGCGTGGCCCGATCGTTCTCGGGGTATGCAGGAGGCGGCAGCGCTTCTCGGACTGATCGCGGAGGATGGGACCGAACCGGAGTGGGCGGTGAGCCTGCGAAGCGGAGGTCCCGCGGATGCCGGCGCACTCGTGGCCCTGCTGCCCGCCGAGGTCGATCGCATCTTCCTGCAGAACGATCTGACGGCGATCGCACCCGGCCCGCTGGAGCCCGCGCTCGACGTGCGCTTGCGCACCATCGCCGTCCGCGAGTCCGCCGCGCAGGCATCGTCCTACCGCTTCACCGCCGAATCCGTGGCGCACGCCTTCGTCGTCGGCGAGACGGAGCAGTCGATCCTCGATTTCCTCTCCTCCGTCTCGCTCACGGGCATCCCGCAGCCCCTCAGCTACCTCCTCACCCAGACCGCCCAGCGACACGGCCTGGTCCGCGTCTCGACCGACGACGAGACAGGCCGCACGCGCATCGAGAGCGCCGACAGCCATCTCCTCCAGGCGATGACCGTCGATCAGACGCTGCGCCCACTCGGTCTCACTGCGCACGTCGACTCGTTGACGACCCGCGTCGGTCGCGACACCGTGTACTGGGCGCTCACCGATGCGCGATACCCGGCGACACTCGTCGGCTCCGACGGCGCTCTCCTGGTCAGAGAACGACACCCAGCGCCGCCGGCTCCGGCGTCGACCGACGACTCCTCCGGACTGGCTCCTCTGATCGCGCGCCTGCGCTCACACCAGGGGCCTGACGCCGATGCGGCATGGCTCGATCGCGAACTCGAAGCTGCGGTGCGGGCGAAGTCCGTCCTCAAGGTCACCGTCGGGATGCCGGACGGGTCGACCAGGGACCTGCTCCTGGAGGCGACGGGCCTCGGTGGAGGCAGACTCCGTGGACGAGACCGCGCAGCGGACGTCGAACGCACGCTGCCGGTTTCGAGCATCCTCACAGCGACGATCGTCGCCCCATGAGGCCCTGCGCATCGGGCGACCGCTAAACTGGTCAGCTATGTCTGATGGCCCCTTGATCGTCCAGAGCGATCGCACCGTGCTGCTCGAAGTCGCCCACGCCGATGCCGAGAGCGCCCGCCACGAACTGGCGATCTTCGCCGAGCTGGAACGCGCTCCCGAGCACATCCACACCTACCGCATCACGCGGCTCGGTCTGTGGAACGCCCGCGCCGCAGGGCACACCGCAGAGGACATGCTCGAGACGCTCGATCGCTGGTCCCGCTTCCCGGTCCCGCCGTCCGTCGCGGTCGACCTGCGGGAGACGGTGAACCGCTACGGCCGGCTGGTGATCGAGCGCGACGACGAGGGCACCCTGATCCTGCGCTCCTCCGATCCCGCCGTGCTGGCACAGGTCGCGAACAACAAGCGCATCCAGCCCCTTCTCATCGGGCACCCGACCCCCGAGACCTTCGTCATCGACGCATGGGCACGCGGCCAGATCAAGCAGGAGCTTCTGAAGATCGGCTGGCCGGCGGAAGACCTGGCGGGCTACACCCCGGGAACTCCCCACGAGATCGACCTCGCCGAGGACGGCTGGCACATCCGCCCCTACCAGCAGGATGCCGTCGACGCGTTCTCGAAGGACGGCTCGGGCGTGGTCGTGCTCCCCTGCGGCGCCGGCAAGACGATCGTCGGTGCCGGAGCGATGGCAGCGACCAAGACGACGACCCTCATCCTCGTGACGAACACCGTCTCGGCACGGCAGTGGCGCGACGAGCTGCTCAAGCGCACCAGCCTCACCCCCGAGGAGATCGGCGAGTACTCCGGGCAGGCCAAGGAGGTCAAGCCCGTCACGATCGCCACCTATCAGATCCTCACGGCGAAGCGGAAGGGCGAGTACGCGCACCTCGCACTGCTCGACGCCCTCGACTGGGGCCTCATCGTGTACGACGAGGTCCACCTCCTTCCCGCCCCCGTGTTCAAGCTCACCGCCGACCTGCAGGCGCGTCGTCGCATCGGCCTCACCGCCACCCTGGTGCGTGAAGACGGTCGCGAAGGCGATGTGTTCAGCCTGATCGGGCCGAAGCGCTTCGACGCCCCCTGGAAGCAGATCGAGGCGCAGGGCTTCATCTCGCCCGCCGCCTGCTACGAGGTGCGGGTCGACCTGCCACCGAGCGACCGTCTGGAGTACGCGGCCGCGACCGACGACGAGCGCTATCGCCTCGCGGCCTCCGCGCCGGCGAAGGTCGCAGCCGTGCGCGAGCTCATCGCCAAGCACGAGGGCGAGCGCATCCTCGTGATCGGGCAGTACCTCGACCAGCTCGAATCGCTGTCCGAGGCGTTGAACGCCCCGCAGATCACGGGTGCGACCCCGGTCGATGAGCGCGAAGAGCTGTACCGCGCGTTCCGGGAGGGTGACATCTCGCTGCTCGTGGTCTCCAAGGTCGCGAACTTCTCGATCGACCTGCCAGAGGCATCGGTCGCCATCCAGGTGTCCGGATCGTTCGGATCGCGTCAGGAGGAGGCCCAGCGTCTGGGCCGTCTGCTGCGTCCGAAGCAGTCGGGGCACACCGCGAGTTTCTACACCCTCGTGGCCCGCGACACGATCGACCAGGACTACGCCCAGAACCGTCAGCGCTTCCTCGCCGAGCAGGGGTACAGCTACACGATCATGGACTCCGACGCGATCGCCGCCTGACGCTCCCCTGTCACCCGCGTGCGACGCGTCCGTGGAGCACCGCACCCAGCTGGTGGGTCCCCGACGGCTGATGGGTCCCTGACGGCTGATGGGTCCCTGACGGCTGATGGGTCTCTGACGCGCGCACCGGAGTCGCGCGCCACGCTGTCCGCGCGATCCCGAGTCGCGCAGCCCATCGGTCGGCGAGCACGGCGTAGATCACCATCGCGAGTGCCGAGGCGAACAGATCGACAGCCGTTCCCGAGGTCGCGTTGGCATCGACGAGCGTGACGGAGCCGAGCAGGAAGATGAGCACGTTGTTCACGATGTGCAGCGAGATCGCCGCCTCGAGGCCCCCCGTTCGCCAGGTCAGCCATGCGGCGACGATCGCGAACATCCCGACGCTGGCCGCACCCCACACGTCGTACCCATGACCGAGGACGAAGATCGGCACGGGCAGGAGGATGGCGAAGGCAGGATGGCGTAGCCAGCCACCGACCAACTGCATCAGGTACCCGCGGAAGACATACTCTTCGGCGGCAGCCTGCAACGGGATCAGCAGCAGGACCAGCAGCACCATCGTCCACAGCCGGGGGTGGGAGAAGTCGGCGGTCACCGCGTCGCCGCTCAGCGCCGACCAGCCCAACACGACGGCGAAATAGACGAGGAACACCGCCAGGGCCAGCAGCAGGCTCTTCCCGAGCCATGCCATGCGAAGGCGCCCGGTCACGGAGGACAGCAGTCCCACCCCGCGCCCTTCGATGAGGCGTGACGCCAGCAGCAGCGCCGGGATCATCAGGATCAGGGGAAGAACCAGCGCGACGAGCAGCCAGGGCCGATCGAGATCGAAGAACTGCGTGGTGCTGAGGAGCACCTCTGATTCGACGCGCCACCCGGGGATGAACATCGACATGATCGCGAGAGGCACGATCACGATCAGCAGGATCACGACATAGAGAGCGATGCCGACGAGCCCCGTGAGCAGCATGCGCCACCAGCGATACCGTGGCCGCAGGTGTGCCAGCCGATGGTATGCGAGTTCCTCCCCGTCGGGGCGATCGGCCCGTGCGGCGGGAGTTTCGGGGGCGGCGACGTCGTCCTCGTGAGAGCTCATACCTCGATCCTCCCGGGTCCGGCTATGCGACGCATCCGACCGCGGGACGATCCCGTTCCCCGATGCCGATACACGGCTCACGAAGGCCGGCGCGAACGCGCGAGTCGACGCCGTTCCGCACAATAGTCAGCATCCACATGGCCGGAGTCACCATAATGGGGACATGACTGCTCCGCGCATCCTGGTCGTCGACGACGAACCCAACATCCGTGACCTGCTCTCCACGGGTCTCAGCTTCGCCGGATTCCAGGTGAAGACGGTCGCCAACGGCGCCGCGACGATCTCGGCCGTCCTCGAAGAGGAGCCGGACCTGATCATCCTGGACGTCATGCTGCCCGACATGAACGGCTTCAGCGTGACGAAGCGTCTCCGTGGCGCCGGGTTCACCGCGCCGATCCTGTTCCTGACCGCCAAGGACGGCACCGACGACAAGATCGAGGGCCTCAACGCGGGCGGGGACGACTATGTCACGAAGCCCTTCAGCCTCGACGAGATCGTGGCCAGGGCACAGGCTATCCTCCGCCGCACGATGCAGGCCGACGAGGAGTCGATCATCCGCGCCGGCGAGCTGTCCATGGACCAGGACACGCACGACGTCCACGTCGGCAAGGAGCCGATCGAGTTGAGCCCGACCGAGTTCAAGCTGCTCCGCTACCTGATGCTCAACCCGAACCGCGTGCTGTCGAAGGCGCAGATCCTTGACCACGTGTGGGAGTACGACTTCAACGGCGACGCCGGCATCGTGGAGAGCTACATCTCGTACCTGCGCCGCAAGATCGATCCGCACACCGAGGAGTCGCTCATCCAGACCAAGCGCGGCTTCGGATACATGCTGAAGGTCGGCAAGACGGTCTGACGACCACCGCACCGTCACCGCCACCGTCTCACGGTGGTGTCGCCGCACCGAGGAGGACCGCATGGCGCACAAGCCCGATGCGGTCACCAGCTGGTGGCGGCGCATCAGTCTTCGCGCGAAGGTCACCGGCGTCACCGTCGCGGTGCTCGCGCTCGGACTGCTCATCGCCGGCATCGGCACCGTGCCGATCCTGCGCAACGCCCTGGTCGCGAACATCGACGCGCAGCTGCCCGCTCTGGTGTCGAGCGATCTGGTCGAGCGCTACTTCGACTCGGTGACGGTCGACGGCGTCACCACGTACAGCCCGCGCGACGAGCAGCCGCGCGACTTCTCCTTCGCGATCTACGATGCGACGGGCGAACTGCGTGCGACCGCTCGCGGCACCTCGGGCCAGGCTCCCCTCTTCCCGTCCGAGTACTCGCTCGCCAAGGCGACGGCCAACACGGATCAGATCCCGCTCGAGATGACCGGAGCCGACGGGGAGCTGTTCCACGCCGCGGTCGCCGTCGTCCCTTCGGAGGGCGGGGTCCTGCGCATCCAGCTGGTGGCCCTCCCCCTCGCGCCCGCCGATCGCATCATCAGTCAGTACTTCGGCATCTACATCACGATCGCCCTGATCACCATCCTGATCGCCGCGCTCCTCACCCGCGGGCTCGTCACGCTCACGTTCCGCCGTCTGGGTCAGGTCGAGGCCACGGCCATGTCGATCGCCGCCGGCGACTTCCGTCAGCGGCTGACCGACCTCGAACCGACGACGGAGGTCGGTCGCCTCAACACCGCCATCAACACGATGCTCGACCGTGTCGACGCCTCACTCGCGCAACGGGACCGCACCGTGCAGCACATGCGGCGATTCATCGGTGATGCGAGCCATGAGCTGCGCACCCCGCTGGTGAGCGTGCGGGGCTACGCGGAGCTCTACCGGATGGGTGCCATCAAGGGCGAGGAGGACACCGCTCGGGCCATGGAGCGCATCGAGAAGGAGGCCATCAGGATGGGCGTCCTGGTGGAAGACCTGCTTGCGCTCGCGCGGCTGGACGAGGAGCGCGAGCCCGAGATCGTGCCGCTCGATCTCCGCCCGATCGCGCGGGATGCAGCGCTCGATCTCCGTGCCGCTGCCCCCGGTAGGACCGTCACGGTGATCGACCGGACGGCCGACAGCAAGACCGTGATCCCCCTGCATGAGATCCCGCCCCTTCAACCTCCCGAGCAGCCGACCCCCCGCGGGCTTTCCCGCGCCACGCTCTCCCGCCTTCGCCGCCGGTCCCGTCAGCAGGAGAAGGCTCCGGTGATCGACTTCACCGAGGTTCCGGACCTCCCTGTGCGCACTCCCCCGATCGTGCTCGGCGAAGAGAACAAGGTGCGCCAGGTGGTGACGAACCTGTTGGGCAACGCGCGTCGGTTCTCCCCTGAGGACGGCCCCATCGAGATCGTCGTCGACTCCGACCGTGCCGCGGGCACAGCGAGCATCGCGATCGTCGACCACGGCGAAGGCATCCCGCCGCAGATCCGGGAGCAGATCTTCGAGCGCTTCTGGCGGGCCGACACCTCACGAGCGCGGGAGACCGGCGGCTCCGGCCTCGGACTCGCGATCGTCGCGTCCATCCTGAAGGCGCTTCACGGTGGTGTCGACGTGTCGGAGACCCCGGGCGGCGGCGCGACGTTCACCGTGACGCTTCCGCTCGCGCCGGCACGGGCAACGCCTGCGCACCTCCTGGAGGACACACAGCCACTCGATCGCATCGACCTCCCCTGACGTCACTGCACGGAGGGTCGCTTCCCCCGGTTGCGCACAGGACGCGGTGCCCGGCCCCCTGGTGCGTCTTCATCAGGCCGAGCCCCGTCTAGCCTCGGAACCCCTACGAGAAGGAGTTCCCATGTCTGTCTTCACCGTCGACACCGAAGCCGTCCACGCCGCTCACGGTGCGACGCGCGCCACCATCGAGCGCCTCCAGAGCGAGTCTGCGACCCTGATGTCTCAGCTCCGGCAGCTGCAGTCGACCTGGTCGGGCACCGCGTCCAACGCCTTTCAGAATTGCGCTGAACAGTGGCAGGGCGCACAGATCCACGTGGAACAGGTCCTCGAATCGATCGGCACCTCGCTCGGCTCCGTCGCCACCCAGTACGCGGACGCCGATCAGTACTCCGCCAGCCTCTTCCGCTGACACGCGCCGTGAACGCAGAACGCCCCCGGCCGAAGCCGGGGGCGTTCTGTCATGAGTGCAGGATCAGAAGTCCATGCCACCCGACGGGTCGCCCATCGGAGCAGGAGTCTTCTCCGGCTTGTCAGCGACAACGGCCTCGGTGGTGAGGAACAGAGCCGCGATCGACGCTGCGTTCTGCAGCGCGGAGCGGGTCACCTTCGCCGGGTCGATGATGCCGGCGGCGAACATGTCGACATACTCGCCCGTGGCTGCGTTGAGGCCCTGGCCCGCGGGGAGCTCGGACACCTTGTTCGCGACGACGCCCGGCTCGAGCCCGGCGTTCATGGCGATCTGCTTCAGCGGAGCCTCGATCGCGACGCGGACGATGTTCGCGCCCGTCGCCTCGTCGCCCGAGAGCGAGAGAGCGTCGAGGGCCTTGGTGCCCGACTGGATGAGCGCGACGCCACCACCGGGGACGATGCCCTCCTCGACGGCTGCCTTCGCGTTGCGGACGGCGTCCTCGATGCGGTGCTTGCGCTCCTTGAGCTCGACCTCGGTCGCGGCACCGGCCTTGATGACCGCCACGCCACCGGCGAGCTTCGCCAGGCGCTCCTGGAGCTTCTCACGGTCGTAGTCGCTGTCGGTGTTCTCGATCTCGCGACGGATCTGCGTGACGCGACCCTCGATCTGGTCGGCCTCGCCCGCACCCTCGACGATCGTGGTCTCGTCCTTGGTGACGATGACCTTGCGCGCACGACCCAGCAGGTCGAGCGTGGCGTTCTCGAGCTTGAGGCCCACCTCTTCGGTGATGACCTGGCCACCCGTGAGGATCGCGATGTCCTGCAGCTGCGCCTTGCGGCGGTCGCCGAAGCCCGGAGCCTTGACGGCGACCGACTTGAAGATGCCCTTGAGCTTGTTCAGCACGAGCGTCGCGAGAGCCTCGCCCTCGACGTCCTCGGCGATGATGACGAGCTCCTTGCCGTCCTGGATCACCTTGTCGACGATCGGCAGCAGGTCCTTGATGTTGGAGACCTTCTGGTTCGCGATGAGGATGTACGGGTCCTCGAAGACCGCTTCCTGGCGCTCCGGGTCCGTGACGAAGTAGGGGTTCAGGTAGCCCTTGTCGAAGCGCATGCCCTCGGTGAGCTCGAGCTCGGTACCGAACGTCTGCGACTCCTCGACGGTGACGACGCCCTCCTTGCCGACCTTGTCGATCGCCTCGGCGATCAGTTCGCCGATGGCGGGGTCAGCGGCGGAGATCGAAGCCGTGGCGGCGATCTGCTCCTTCGAGTCGATCTCCTTGGCGCTGGCGAGCAGCTCCTCGGTGATCGCAGCGACGGCCTTCTCGATGCCGCGCTTGAGCGAGATGGGGTCGGCGCCGGCTGCGACGTTGCGCAGACCCTCGCGGACCAGCGCCTGAGCGAGGACCGTGGCGGTCGTGGTGCCGTCACCCGCGACGTCGTCGGTCTTCTTGGCGACCTCCTTGACGAGCTCCGCACCGATCTTCTCGTACGGGTCGTCCAGCTCGATCTCCTTGGCGATGGAGACGCCGTCGTTCGTGATGGTGGGGGCGCCCCACTTCTTCTCGAGAACGACGTTGCGGCCGCGCGGGCCGAGGGTGACCTTGACCGCGTCGGCGAGGATGTTCAGGCCGCGCTCGAGGCCGCGGCGGGCCTCCTCATCGAAAGCAATGATCTTTGCCATGAGTTTTTTCGTCCCTCCTGGACGTAGACGTTGGGTTTAGCACTCAGAGTGAGAGAGTGCTAACGCCATTCTGGCACTCGACACCTTCGAGTGCAAGCCGCCGGAGGTACGGCACCGGCCGAGGTCAGGGGGTGGGCGTCTCGCCGGCTGAGCTCGATCGATCGAGGCCGATGACCACTGTGAACTGCTTGTTGCCCTCCTCGGTCTGACCCGAGTAGTAGTCGCTCTGCTGCACGGCCGCTCCACCGAGCACGTTCGCCAGTCCGATCGCCGCGAGTTCGTCCTCGTCGTTGACGTAGAACACGGTCGTGGTGGCGAAGTCCTGGCTGGAGCTGTCACCGGCGAAGACGTTCTCCGACGCCCACCCGTTGTTGATGAGCAGGTCGCGCATCTGGGTGTCGAGCCCTTCCTCCGGCGTGCCGTTGAGGATCATCACGGAGATGGAGGTGTCCACCACGCCCGTCTCCACCGGGGTGGGAACGGCGCTGGGAGCGGCCTCGGGGAAGAGCGAGATGCGTCCCATGACCACGAGCGATCCGAAGATGCCGGCGATGATGAGCACCAGAGCGGCGACGAAGGACCACAGCAGCACGACCCAGCCGTTCATTCCCGGAGCTTCGGCGCGATGCGCTCCCACCCGTCCGGTGGAACGGGGAACGTCATCGAAGCGATCGCGGGAGGGCTTGGACACCCCTCGATGCTAGCGGCACCTTCCTGGCAATCCGTTCTCCGGCGCGGCACTGCTCGTTCCGAGAGCCTTCCTCGAGTCGCTTCAGCCGACGAAGCCCGGTATCCGAGCCGACCTCTGCCTGGCGCGTGAATCCCTGATCCGGCGCAATCTCCGCACCAGCATGGGGTCGTATTCCAGGGCGGCCTCCGACTCGATCAGGCGTCCGAGGAGCTGGTAGTAGCGGGCGGCGCTCATCCCGAGCTGAGCTCGGATGACCTCTTCCTTGGCCGATCCATGGCGTGGCCAAGCGACCTCCAGGGCGAGGATCGTGCGGTCGCGCTCCGTGAGATCTCCGAGCATGAGTCCAGGTTAGGACGCATCAGACAGCGAAGCCGTTCGCCACTCCCACCAGCCCCCGAGCGGATCTGCGGCCGCGCGCACCCGTCCGTCGAGCGCCACCACGAATCCCGGCCAGTCGTCGCCTTCGACCGGCGGCTCCCAGACATCGAGGGCACCGGGCGGATCGATCGTGACCCACCGGGCGTCCAGAGCGGAGATGCGCGCGACCAGCGCCTCCCTCCGGGCCCTCGGGATATGGACCAGCACACCCGGCGTGGTGACGACCAGGGTCGCCCCGCTCGGCGCCGCCGCGGCGAGCGCATCGATCTCCTCGAGGGCATCGCCGGCGACGATCAGCGGCGGATCCGATGCCGCGATTTCGAGCGCGGCATCGATGCGCTCCTCCCGCCCCTCCTCTCCCGGCCACACGAGCCCACGCAGCCAGCGCCGATCCCGTTCATCCGCCGCATCGAGGGGCGCGAGGTCGACGCCCGCCCGCCAGACCACGTCCGGCATCCGCAGCGGAGGCAGCGCGCCCGAGACCCGGCTCTCCAGCACGACGGTCGAGGGTCCGTCAAGAGGATCGAGGGCGCTCCTGACCGATCCATCCGCCGCGATGAAGCGATACGAGTAGCGGTCCGGGTACAGGCACAACCCCGCCGACGCTCCGACCTCGAGCAGCGCGATCGGTCCGGCTATCTCCGACAGCACGGGCAGTAGCGCCGCGAGGCGGAGGGGCTCATTGGTCTGGAGGCTGCGGTTCGCGCACTCGGCGACCACCGCGTCGGCGTTGCGGAGCACGAAGTCCCTCCACTGCGGGTACCCGACGAGTCCGGAGCCGAGCATGCGCGTCACGGCGAACACGAGGGGCGGCTGCCGACGATTCTCCGGGATCCGCTGGAGGATGCCCTTGAGCTCGTCGTCGTCCGCCACACCGGCGGCCCATTCGGCGTAGAGGGCGCTGCGTCCGGGCGCCTCGTCGCGGGCGAATCGTGCGTAGCGGTCCTGCACGGCATCGGTCATCGTCCCATTCTGACGCTGAGCACCCGAGACCTCGTCTCCCGGGAGAGAATGGAAGCGACTCAGGAGGACACATGTCGTACAGCGTGGACAAGACCGAAGACGAATGGCGCGAGGAGCTCGGTGAGGAGCAGTACGCGGTGCTGCGTCAGGCCGCGACCGAACGGGCCTGGACGGGCGAGCTGCTCGACGAGGAGCGCGCCGGCCTCTACACCTGTGGTGCCTGCAACGCCGAGCTCTTCAAGAGCGGAACGAAGTTCGACTCCGGGTGCGGTTGGCCGAGCTTCTACGAGTCGATCCGTCCTGACGCGGTCGAGCTCATCGAGGACGACAGCCTCGGGATGGTGCGCACGGAGGTGCGCTGCGCCAACTGCGGGTCGCACCTCGGTCACGTCTTCCCCGACGGATTCGGGACGCCGACCGGCGACCGCTACTGCATGAACTCCATCGCGCTGAACTTCACGCCCGACGCGTCGTGAGCGCTCTCGACGCCGTCCGCGCACGGCAGTCCTGGTCGAAGGTCGAAGACACCGCGCCCACCCGCGACGAACTGCTCACGCTGGTCGCGGCCGCCGGTCGCGTGGCCGATCATTCGTCGCTGCGCCCTTGGCGGTTGATCGAGCTGCGAGGCGCGGATCGGGAGGTGCTCGGCGCGGCGATCGCGAAGGCACAGGGCGACTCCTCTCCCTCGTCGAAGCCGCTGCGCGCCCCGCTGCTCATCGCCGTCGTCGCGAGCTACCAGAAGAGCGAGAAGGTACCCCGGTGGGAGCAGGAGGCCGTCGCCTCCGGGGTCGCCCACACATTGAGCCTTCTCCTCGACGAGGCAGGGTGGGGCGTCATCTGGCGCACGGGCCACTACACGCGAGCCAAGGCCGTCGCCAAGGCCCACGGGCTCGGGAAGAACGAGGAGCTCCTGGGTTGGCTCTACGTCGGCGGCAAGCCCGAACACAAGAAACCGGGACGACGCAAGACGGTCGACGCCCGCAAGCTCGTCACGCGCATGCCGAAGCCGTCAACCAAGAAGGCGAAGAAGAAGTAGTTCAGCGGCGGCGAGGCCACGGCACCGCGACCACGACAGACGCGACGGCGACCACGACCATCGCGAGCACCTGCCAGAGCGCCGGCCCTGCTGCGGGCGGCCACACCAGGTCGATCACCACCGACGTGGTCAGCTGGCCGAGCACCGACCCCAGGCCCATCAGCAGCACCCCCGTCTGCGCCACGATGAACGTGCCGAGGAGGATGTAGGCGGCGCCGAGGAAGCCTCCGAGGTACAGCCACGGCTCGGCGGGGAGGGCGGCGGGTGCCCCACGGAACGCGATGCTCACGCCGGACGCCAGCGCGAGGACCACGGTTCCGGCGACGAAGCTCATCAGGGTCGCGGCCAGAGGTGAGCGCGCGCGCTGGGCCAGACGTCCGTTGGTCGCTGCCTGCCACGCGATGCCGACCCCGGCCGCGAACGGCAGGAGCAGCATCCACAGCGGCGCTGACGCCAGCACGTCCCCGGACAGCGAGATGCCGACCGCGGCGAGCGCGAGCGCACCTCCCAGGACACGTCCCGGCGTGACCGCGACGACGCCGGCCGGTCCGAATCCGATGCGATCGAGCACCAGACCGTGCACGGTCTGTCCCGCCACCACGCCGACCGTGAACAGCGAGACGCCGAGGACTCCGGCCGTGAGCCCCTGGGTGGAGACGGTGAGTGCACCGCAGGCGCCTCCGAGGAGCATCCAGAAGGGGATCGTGCGCTGTCGGACGCCGCTCCAGAGACGCGCCACTCCCCGTCGAGCCGAGGGGAGGCAGGCGATCACGATCGCGAGTGCCAGCAGGCCGACGGAGAAGGAGAGGAAGCCGGCGACGATGCCGTCGTCCACGCGCACCCCGAGCACGCCGTTGATCCGCGCCTGGATCGCCGTCATGACCCCGATCGCGACCGCCCCTCCGAGTGCCACCGGGGCGGGGATTCGACGAGGCTCTGGCACCCGTCGACCCTACCCGAGATGCTGCCCGCTCCCTCCCACCCGGATGTCGGCGCCCCGCGCTACGCTGACGGCATGTGCGCGAGCTACGGTCTCGATCCCCGATTCACCGATGCAGAGCTCCTCGCCGCGGCAGACGACGCGGTGCTCGAGGGCCTGCGCGTCTGGGCGCAGGAGAACGCGGGTGAGACCGTCCGTCCTACCGGCAAGAACCTGCGCAACCTCAATCCGCTGATCGTGCAGCCCGACACAGCGCCGACGCTGGAACCCGCATGGTGGGGTTTCCTCGTGAACGGCGAGCCGGCGAAGTTCCCGTCGATCAACACCCGCTCCGAGCGCCTGCAGGAGCGCCCGGGCGGCGCGAAGTCGCGGGGGATCGTCCCGGCAACGAGCTGGTACGAGATGCAGAAGCCGTCCCGGCAGTGGAACGAGTTCATCGTCGACGACGGCACCCTGTTCGGCATGGCCGCCGTGACGCAACGCGGCCGCACCGCAGACGACCAGTGGTACACGTGCTACTCGATCGTCATGCGCCTCGCGCCTGCGCACCTCGTCGATCTCCACGATCGGATGCCGCTGCTCATCCCGGCGTCGCTGAGCCACGACTGGCTGACGGCTCCGGTTTCGCGGGAGATCATCGACGAGGCGATCATCGCGTCCGACGAGATGGCCGCGCGGGTTCAGGCTCGTCCGCGCCGCTGACACACCGATACATCCGCCGTCGGTCGGACGCCTCGGCACCAGATGTGTACCTGAGGGGGACGCGCACTCCCGACCTCGCTCCGTAACGTTGTCCTCATGATCACAGCAGAAGGCCTCACCAAGAGGTTCGGAGACAAGACCGCCGTCGACGACGTGTCGTTCACCGTCCAGCCGGGCAGCGTCACCGGCTTCCTGGGCCCGAACGGTGCGGGGAAGTCGACCACCATGCGGATGATCGTCGGCCTCGACCGTCCCACGTCGGGGCGCGCCGCCGTCGCAGGCCGCGAGTACCGCAAGCTCCGCGCCCCGCTGACGGAGGTGGGAGTGCTTCTGGACGCGAAGGCGGTGCACACCGGCCGCACGGCCCGCAACCACCTCCGCGCGATGGCAGCGACCCACGGCATCCCCTCCTCGCGCGTCGACGAGGTCATCGACCTCGCCGGCATCGGGTCCGTGGCCCGCAAACGTGCGGGAGGGTTCTCGCTCGGCATGGGCCAGCGGCTGGGCATCGCCTCGGCGCTGCTCGGCGATCCGCACACGCTGATCCTCGACGAGCCGGTCAACGGCCTCGACCCCGAAGGTGTTCGCTGGGTGCGTCAGTTCGTCCGTCATGCCGCAGGGGAAGGGCGCACCGTGCTCCTCTCGAGCCACCTGATGAGCGAGATGGCACAGACCGCGGATCACGTCATCGTGATGGGACGTGGGCGCGTGCTCGCCGATGCACCGCTCGCAGATCTCGTCCGGTCATGGACGAGGAACACGGTGCGGGTGCGCACCCCGCGACCGGCCGACCTGGCTGCGGCCGTCGGCGGACCCGACGTGGAGATCGCGAGCTCCGCTCCCGACCTCCTCGACATCGTGGGCCTGCCCGCTGCGCGGATCGGCGACCTCGCCGCCGACCGCGGCATTCCGCTGCACGAGCTCACCCCGACCACCGGTTCGCTGGAAGACGCCTACCTCGCTCTCACCGGCGACTCCGTCGAGTACCGCACCAAGGAGATCTCATGACCACGACACAAGCCCCCGCACCCACGCGGCCGCGCGTCGACACCGGTCGGAAGCTGACGTTCGGGCGTGCACTGCGCGGCGAGTGGATCAAGCTCGCCACACTGCGCTCGACCTGGTGGTCCATCGGGATCGCTGCAGCCCTGACCGTCGCGATCGCCGTGCTCATCGCCCAAGCCCTCGACATGCCGGACTTCGAACCGATCCAGGCCGTCATCATGCCGATCCAGTTCACCATGCTGCTCGCCGGCATCATCGGTGCGATCTCCGTGACCGGTGAGTACTCGACGGGCATGATCCGCTCGACGCTCACGGCGAACCCGGTCCGCGGCTCGGTGCTGGCGGCGAAGTCGACGGTACTGGCCGCATTCATGTTCATCTCGTCGCTGGTGATCTTCGCCGTCGCGGCGCTCGCGGTCACGCTCATCGTCGCGCCGCGCGATCAGGGCATCGAGTGGTCGGACCCGTCCGCATCGCTGCTGCCGGTCGTCGTCGCCTCGCTCGCGATGGCCGTCTTCGCGCTGATCGGGGTCTCGTTCGGCTTCATCCTGCGCTCGGGCGCCGGAGCGATCGCAGCGACTGTCGGTGTGCTGTTCGTCCTGCCGATCGTCGCGAGCTTCTTCTCCTTCGCCGGCGACGCCTGGGCATGGGTCACCGAAGCGTCGGCGTACCTCCCGGTGGCAGCCGCACAGTCCGCGATCATGCCCGGTGAGACGGCTGCTCTCGACGCCCCCGTCGCGTTCCTGACGCTGGGCTGCTGGGTCGCCGGTGGCGCCCTGGTCGCGTGGGGCGTGCTGCGCACGCGCGACGCGTAAAGTCGGCCTGTGAGCAGAACGCGAAGCCGCAGCGACTCGATCCGCGAGGACGAGGAGCTGCGGCTTCCGCGTGCCCCGGGTCTCTTCCGGCGGTTCTGGGCTCGTCACCCGCTCTTCGCCGACATCCTGATCGCGCTGATCTGCCTGTTCCTGACGCTCACTCCGGCCGCGCCCTATCCGCGCAGCACGCTGCCCGAGGCCACGTACGTCACTGTCAACATCGCCACCCTGGTCATGGTCGCGATCGGATGCAGCACCCTGCTCTGGCGCCGTCGAGCGCCGCTGGGTCCCTTCATCGCCGCCGTGATCCTGGGAACCGTCGGGCTCTTCACCGGCATGTCGGGCGGCATCGTGCTCCTGCTCGTGGCCTGCTACGGCATCGCGGTCTACAGCTCGGCCCGCCTGGCGTGGATCTGCTACGGGATCGGCGCTGCCTGGTTCCTCGTGCTCACCACGGTGCTCATGCTGAGCGGGGCCACCGTACTCCAGGTCGGGCTCGACACCGCCCTCGGCTACGCGGCGCTCGGCCTCATCGGCACCCTGGTCGGCGTGAACGTGGGTGGCCGCAAACGCTATCTCCTCGCCATCATCGACCGTTCGCGCCAGCTGCTGATCGAGCGCGACCAGCAGGCGCAGCTCGCGGCCGCATCGGAGAGAGCACGCATCGCACGCGAGATGCACGACATCGTCTCCCACTCGCTCACCGTCATCGTCGCGCTGTCCGAGGGAGCGGCGGCCACCCCCGACCGCGAACAGGCTCAGAAGGCCGCGGCGCACGTCGCGGACACCGCCAGAGGCGCACTCACCGAGATGCGCGCGATGCTCGGGGTGCTGCGCGACGACGAGTCGCCGCTGCCTTTGGCCCCTATGCAGCCCGTGCCCGCACGAGACACCGTGGAAGCCGCTCAGCGCGCAGGCTACCCGGCGACGCTCACCGTGGTCGGGCAGACGGAGGTCTCCCCCGCTGTCGCGCACGCGATCGGCAGGATCGTCCAGGAGGGCGTGACCAACGCCATGCGTCACGCCCCGACGGCCGAGAGCATCAGTGTGCGCCTGGAGTACACGAGCGACGCCGTGACGATCGAGATCGTGAACGACGGCGTCTCCGGCGCGATCGGGTCGGACGGGTTCGGCATCCGTGGCCTGTCGGAGCGCGCCGCCCACGTGCACGGCACGGTGCAGTCGGCGCCGGCAGGTGGAGGACGATGGGTCCTGCAGGCGGTCCTGCCCGCATCGGGGGGCGCGTCCGTCGCACGGGCGCAGACGAGAGAGGAAGAGGGATGACGCAGAGGATCAGGGTGCTGCTGGTGGATGACCAGCAGCTCATCCGAGTCGGGTTCCGGATGGTCCTCGAATCGGAGGACGACATCGTCGTGGTCGGCGAGGCAGGAGACGGCAGGGCGGCCATCACGCAGAGCGCCGTGCTCGCGCCCGACCTGGTGCTGATGGACATCCGGATGCCGGAGCTCGACGGGATCGCCGCCACGGAGGCGATCATCCGGGACCGTCCGCAGACCAAGGTACTCGTGCTGACGACGTTCGATCTGGACGAGTACGCGTTCGGGGCGATCCGGGCGGGGGCGAGCGGATTCCTGCTGAAGGACGCGCAGCGACACGAGATGATCTCCGCCGTACGCGCCGTGCATCGTGGCGATGCCGCGTTGTCTCCTCGCATCACGAGAACGCTGCTGGAACATGTGACGCCGCAGCTCGGCGCCGCCGCGGCTCCTGCACCCGCCGAGAGCGCCGCTCTCGAGTCGCTCACCGAGCGCGAGCGCGACGTGTTCGTCGCGATGGGCCGCGGCCTCACCAACGCAGAGATCGCTCAGACGCTCTACGTCGGCGAGTCCACGGTGAAGACGCACGTCGGTCGGGTCCTCGCGAAGCTCGGTGCCCGTGACAGGATCCACGCGGTGATCCTGGCGCACCGGCTCGGGCTCGTCGGCGACGAGAGCCCGCCGATCACGCGTTCGTCGGCGTCCACTCCGAGACCCGATTGAGCCGCTGCACCTCTTCGCTCGACAGTTCGAGGCGCGCCCCGGCGAGAAGATCGGGAACCTGCTCCACGCTGCGCGCACTCGCGATCGGGGCGACCACCGTCGGCTGCGCGCGAAGCCAGGCGAGGGAGGTCGCGGCGATGGAGGCATCGTGCGCATCCCCGATCTCCTCGAGGGCGTCGATGATCCGCAGTCCCGCCTCGGTCGCGTACTTCGCCGCTCCCTGCGCGCGCGGCGAATCCTGGCCCACGGTCTCCGTCGACCGGTACTTTCCCGTGAGGAAGCCACTCGCCAAGGAGTAGTAGGGCACGAGTCCGAGTTCGAACTCCTCGGCGACCGGGATGATCGAGTCCTCGACCTCGTTGCGGTGCACGAGGTTGTAATGCGGCTGCACGGCGACGGGGAGCGCCACACCCGTGCGCCGTGCGATCTCGATCCACTCACGGATGCGATCGGCGGAGTAGTTCGACACCGCCACGTGACGCACGAGACCGTCGTCGACGAGCTGTCCGAAGGCTGCGACGGTCTCCTCCAGGGGAACCGACGTGTCATCGAAGTGGGCGTAGTACAGGTCGATCTCATCGACGCCCAGACGCCGCAGCGATGCCTCGGCGGCCCGACGGACGTTCGAGGCGGCCAGACCGCGGAAGTCCGGATGCTGACTCACCTTCGTGGCGACGACCACCCCTGCGGGCTTCCGAGATGCGAGCCACTCGCCGACGATCGTCTCGCTCTCGCCGCCCTCGTTTCCCGGAACCCAGGCGCTGTACGAATCGGCGGTGTCGATGAAGTCGCCGCCGCCGTCCACGAAGGCATCCAGCACGGCGAACGAGGTGTCGCGGTCGGCTGTCCAACCGAACACGTTGCCACCGAGCGAGAGGGGGAGGACGTCGAGGTCACTTGTTCCGATGCGAGTCATGACGATCACAACAGTCGATCCCATCGCCCGCATTCCCGGATGACGCCGTGTTGCGTCGGGTGCCGGTCACGGCGTCGGCGTCTCGTCGTCACCGTAGTGCTGCGACGGACGGGTGACGAGCAGCGGGTCCGGCGCGTGAGCGATGAGAGGATCCTTGCCGGGATAGTCGAAGCGGGTGAGGACAGACCGCATCGCTTCCAGTCGCGCTCGTCTCTTGTCGTCCGACCTGATGACGAGCCACGGAAGTGCCGCGGTGTCGGTCTGGCGGAACATCGCCTCTTCCGCTGCCGTGTAGTCATCCCATCGATCGATGCTCGCGACGTCGGTCGGGCTCAGCTTCCACTGCCTGACAGTGTCTTCAGCCCGCCGGGCGAAGCGTCGACGCTGCTCGTGCTCACTGACCGAGAACCACAGCTTGATGAGCCGTATGCCCGAGCCGACGAGCATGCGCTCGAACTGCGGTGCCGTCTGGAGGAACTCCTCGTACTCGGCAGACGAGCAGTACCCCATGACCCGTTCGACCCCCGCGCGGTTGTACCAGGAACGATCCATCAGGACGATCTCGCCACCCGACGGCAGGTGCGCGACGTAGCGCTGGAAGTACCACTGCGTGCGCTCGATGTCGCTGGGTCTGTCGAGGGCGACCACACGCGCACCGCGAGGATTCAGATGCTCCATGAATCGCTTGATCGCGCCTCCTTTTCCCGCGGCGTCGCGGCCTTCGAAGAGGACGAGCGCACGTTCGGATGAGCGCTTGATGTGCGCCTGCAGTTTCAGGAGCTCGATCTGCAGCAGCCGCTTCTCGCGCTCGTACGCGGCGCGCGCAAGCTTCTCCGTGACATCGTGCCGCCCTTCCGGCGTCGTTTCCGGCATGAGCACTCCAGGGATCCCGCCTTCAGGAGGCAAGCGCAGGTGGCCGCGGCGGGGAGTCGGCCACCTGCGCCGTCTTCGACCTGGCGCATCCGCAGGACCGCCAGGAAACTCAACAGTCAGTAACATATCACCGTCTAGTGCGATACTCCGGAATGGTCTCGCCTCCGCGTGCCGCTGAGGGCAGAAGCGGGTGGGAGGTGTCGGCGGATAGGGTTCCCCCATGGGAACGATCCAGTACGGCAACGGCGATGCGATCCACATCGAGGATCGGGCGCTCGCACATCTGAAGGTGGTCATCGCGACGAAACTGCGGCGCAACGAGAGCTTCACCCTGTCGTGGCGCCACCCTGACAGCGACTCCCCCGGGCGCTCGACGATCTGGCTGCACCCGTCGATTCCGCTCCGTTTCACCTTCGACGAACCGGAGGCGCCGCAGTTGAACCCGAAGTGGATTCAGGACCTCATGCAGTCGGCGAGCTCGACAGGCGGGATCAGCTTGATCGAAGAGGTCGTCGAGGCGCCGCCGATCGACGAAGCGAGCTGAACTCGCCCGCGCCGGACACGCAGGGAGACGTCAGTCCGTCTTCCACACGGAGAGCAACTGCCATCCCTCCGGCACCTGACCCTCGAGCGCGGCCATGTCGTCGGCCTCGATCTCGCGAATCCCGTCGCGGCGAAGGAACTTGCCCTCGACAGAGCGCATCGACCCGGCCTTCTCCATCGTCGCCATGGCCGACACCAGGTCCCACCCTTGGGGAGCCTGAGCCGTGAGCTGCGCGCGGACCTCGACGAGGTCTTCGCCCTTGAGGGTCACGCTGTGGGCTTCGACGGGGCGGATCAGTCCTTTGAGCATCAGACCAGCCTAGGACGCCCGCGTTCCGTTCCGGTGCCGGCCGTGCGACCGACGACACCCTCGCGGGAAGCGCTCGGTCCCCGGGCGATCCCTGTCGCACTCCTATGCTCGACCTGTGCGCACCTCCGTTCGGCTCGTCAGCCTCGCCGCAGCCGCGGCCCTGTCCATCACCCTCGCCGCATGCTCGGCTCCGAGCGCGGATCCGACCCCGTCTGCGACAGCCTCGACCACTCCGACCGCTCCCCCGAGCCCGACCCCGTCATCGACGCCGAGCTTCGACGCGGCGGACACGTCGACCTGGCTCATCACCGACCAGGGGATCGGCCGCGCAGAGCTCGGTTCGGAGTCGATCGTCGATGCGCTGAGCCCCACGTTCGCCCTGACCGACCCCTGCGAAGACCTGGAGTACTACGAAACGGCGGAGGGCGCACAGGCCAGCTTCGGGATCATCAGTCACCCCGGAGAGAGCGGCGTGAGCGGCATCACCATTCGCGTGCCGGGCGATGTCCCCCTGTCCGGCCCCGTGGCGACCTCACCTCTCACGGAGAGCGGCATCGGCCTGGGATCGACGTTGGACGAGCTCACCACCGCGGAACCGGACGGGGCATTCGACGCGGCGCCGGGGACCTCCGGCTACGTCGTCGGTACGAGTCCTCGGTGGATGGTCTTCGAGGTCTCCGAAGCCGAGCCGTTCGTCCGCGGCATCACCGTCACGGACACGCTTCCCGCAACCGGCTTCTGCAGCTGACTCCGACCCGGAAGGCGGAGGACACGACTGACGCGTTCCTAGTCATCTGTCTCGAACGCGAGGGTGTTTCCGTCAGGATCTTCCACCCAAGCGATGCGACCACCGCCGGCACGGGGGCCGATCCCTCGTTCGTCTTGGTCGAAACCGTCGTAGTGGACGAGTTCAGCGCCGGCCGCCGTCAACGCTGTGACGATCGCATCGAGGTCGTCGACGTACCAAGTGGCGACCGTCGAGTGCGTCGACCCCGCCGTCGGGGTCTCGAAGACGTTGAGCATGGTGCCCTGCCCGCACGCGTAGAAACGGGCGCCCCCTTCGATGTCGGCGCTCGGGCCGATGCTTGCGGGGACGAGCCCCAGTATGCCTTCGTAGAAGGAAGCGGACCGCTTGATGTCCTTCACACCGATCGAAGCCCTCACCGGAAAGTCGCCTAGAGTCATGCGCCCATCCTGGTGTCAAGGACGGGCTCGCGTCCACGCCCTGGTCACGATCAGTGCGACGACGAAGGCCCGCATCCCCAGTGTTTCCAAGGGGATGCGGGCCTTCGTGTGCGGAGCCGACTACGGGACTCGAACCCGTAACCCCCGTATTACAAGTACGGTGCGCTACCAATTGCGCCAAGTCGGCGGATGCCATCCATCAGCTTAGCGATGGCATCGACCACACCTCGACCTAGGAGGCAGGCGTGGTGGTCGGAGTCGGCGTGGGGGTCGGCGTCTCGCGAGAGGCGTCGCTGGCCACGCTGAGCACGAACTGCGAGAACTCGGCGGGATCGTCGAACGCACCGACGTATGCCTCGCCGTTCGCGACGATCATGGGCGACGCGTTCAGCTTGAGGTCCTTGGAACCGGACAGTGGTCCTTCGAGCGCGCGGGTGGTCGCTTCCTTCGCCCAGCTGACGAAGTCCCCGTCCTCGATGCACGAGCGCACGGCCTTGGTGTTGTCGGTGCCGACGGCGGCTGCGAGGTTGGCGAGATCCTCATCCGACATGCCGTCGCTGCCCACGTCGGGTTGCTTGTCGAGCAGGTCGTGATTGAACGCGTAGAACTGTGCAGGCGAGTGGCTGGCCACGCAGGCGGCAGCCGCTGCGGACCGCAGCGAGTACTTCGTGCCGTTCGAGCTCGCGGTGAGCAGAGCGACCGGGTGGTAGCTGACCGTGACCGCTCCCTCGCTGATCCAGCCGGCCAGCTGGCGGGCGTTGGCCCGCTCGAACTTGCCCGCGTCCGGCGAGAGGTAGTCGACGTAGACGTGGATGTCGACCTTCTCGGAGGCCGTGGCCTCGGGCGTCGGCTCCACCGGGGCTGCGGCATCGGACGGCTCCTCCGAGGGCGATACCGGCACCTCATCGGACCCCGCCACGGCGGTGATGTCGGTGACGACCACGCCGTCCGACTCCATTCCGGTGGGGGTGAGCTTCGGCTTCGACACCTGTGCTGACACCGCAAGGGTCACCGCAGTGCCGATCGCCCCTACGGCGACGATCGCGACGGCACCGATGATGATCCGTCGCATGAGGCGCGCCCTCGACTGCTGGGCGTGCACTTTCTGAGCCTTCTCCCGCACGACCTCGCGAGAATTGCGAGGTGTGGGGACGTTCGGCGTTTCGTCGCTCGACATCGTTCCTCTTGTGAGTCTGAGGGGGTCCGGGTTGGCCCCGACCGCCGCTCGGCGACGATCGCCGCTGGGCGCGGCCGAGTTCGATGCTAGCCAGTGAGGCTGAGAAATACCCAGGTACCGCTGTTCATGTCATACTGACTTCGACCCAAAGACGGGTCACGGTGGCTCATCCCACCGCTTCATCACTACGGATCGTCCGGCACGTACCTGCCGGTGAAGGAGAAACGACAATGGCATCTGTGACTTTCGACGAGGCCACCCGCCTGTACCCCGGTGGAACCCGTCCCGCCGTCGACAAGCTGAACCTCGAGGTCGGTGACGGCGAGTTCCTCGTCCTCGTCGGACCTTCCGGTTGCGGTAAGTCGACGTCCCTCCGCATGCTCGCCGGCCTGGAAGAGGTCAACGCCGGCCGCATCCTCATCGGTGACCGCGACGTGACCGACGTGCCGCCGAAGGACCGTGACATCGCCATGGTCTTCCAGAACTACGCGCTGTACCCGCACATGACCGTCGCCGAGAACATGGGCTTCGCGCTCAAGATCGCCGGCGTCGGCAAGGAGGAGCGTGCGTCGCGCGTCCTCGAGGCCGCCAAGCTCCTCGACCTCGAGCAGTACCTGACCCGCAAGCCGAAGGCTCTCTCGGGTGGTCAGCGTCAGCGTGTGGCCATGGGCCGCGCGATCGTCCGTCAGCCCCAGGTCTTCCTCATGGACGAGCCGCTGTCGAACCTCGACGCCAAGCTCCGCGTCCAGACCCGTACACAGATCGCGTCGCTGCAGCGTCGCCTCGGCGTCACCACGGTCTACGTCACGCACGACCAGACCGAGGCGCTCACCATGGGCGACCGTATCGCCGTGCTCAAGGACGGCCTGCTCCAGCAGGTCGGCTCGCCGCGCGACCTGTACGAAAAGCCCGAGAACGTCTTCGTCGCCGGCTTCATCGGCTCGCCCGCGATGAACCTGTTCTCGGCCGACCTGGCCGACGGCGGCGTGCGCTTCGGCACCGAGGTCGTGCCGCTCGACCGCGACACCGTCGGCCGCGCCAACGGCTCGCAGGTCACGGTCGGCGTCCGCCCCGAGGACATCACCGTCGGCCCGGCAGACGGCAAGGGCCTCTCGGTCGTCGTCGACCTGGTCGAGGAGCTCGGCGCAGACGGCTACCTCTACGGTCACACCGACATCAACGGCAAGCGCACCGACCTGGTCGCCCGTGTCGACGGCCGCAGCCACCCGAACGCCGGCGAGACGGTCACGCTGGCTGCCAACGCGGGTCACGTGCACGCGTTCGACAGCGAGTCCGGCGTGCGACTGAACGACAAGCCGGTCGTCTCCGCCTGATCGGATCCACAGACGCGGCGCGGGCTGACTTCGGTCACCTGCGCCGCGTCTCTTTTTCCTCACCGCCCGCCATCAGGGAGCACCATGCAGGACTCGCTGCGGATCACCGCCAGCAAGATCGATCCAGGGCTGCTCGCGCTCCCCTGGTCGACCACCCTCGCCAATTGGCCGTCCGAGCACATCGTGTCGCTCCCGAAGGGGCTCTCCCGCCACCTCGTGCGATTCGCCGATCTCTCCGGTCGCGTCGTCGCCGTCAAGGAGACCACTGCGGAGATGGCCCAGCGCGAATACGACATGCTCGGCAACCTGGCGCGCCTCGATGTGCCATGCGTCGACAGGGTCGCCGTGATCGCCGGCCGCACCGATGCCCATGGTGACCCCCTCCCCGCCGCCCTGGTCACATCACACCTGCGCTTCTCGATGCCGTATCGCGCGCTGTTCACGCGGGTGCTGCGCCCTGACACCGCGAACCGTCTCGTCGACGCGCTCGCGCTGCTTCTGGTGCGCCTGCACAACGTCGGCTTCTACTGGGGCGACGTCTCGCTGTCGAACACCCTCTTCCGGCGCGATGCCGGTGCGTTCGCGGCCTACCTCGTCGACGCGGAGACCGGGGAGCTCCACGAGGAGGGCCTCACTGACGGCCAGCGCGCGTATGACCTCGACCTCGCCCGCACCAACATCGCCGGCGAGATCATGGACCTCGCGGCCGGTGGACGTCTGGAGCACGGAGTGGATGCCGTGGCGATCGCGGACGGCATCGTGTCGTCGTACCGGTCGCTGTGGGCCGAGCTCACCGCTCAGGAGTCGTTCTCCGCGGCCGAGACGTGGCGCATCACGGAACGGGTCGAGCGCCTCAACGCCCTCGGCTTCGACATCGACGAGATGTCCATGTCCACGACAGCCGACGGCACCGTCGTGGAGATCCAGCCGAAGGTCGTCGACGCAGGGCATCACCAGCGGCGCCTGATCCGCCTCACAGGCCTCGACGTCGAGGAGAACCAGGCCCGTCGCCTGCTCAACGACCTCGACGAGTTCCGCGCCCGCTCGACCAAGCAGTGGGCGGACGAGGAGATGTACGCCCACGAATGGCTCACCCGTGTCTTCGAGCCCGTCGTCCGTGCGATCCCCTATGAGCTGAGGGCCAAGCTCGAGCCTGCCGAGGTCTTCCACCAGGTGCTGGAGCACCGCTGGTACCTGTCCCAGGCGGAGGGACGCTCCATCCCCCTCGCCGAGGTGCTCACCAGCTACATCAACGAGGTGCTGCGCCATCGCCGCGACGAGGCCACGATCATGGGCCCGCCCACCGAGACGATGAGCCTTCCCGTCATCACGGGCGCGACGCCGACCGCCGACGACGATGATGACGTCGACTGGCGCGATCTGGTCTGACCGCTCCGAGGCGTCGGGGCCGCGACTCAGTAGCCGACGGTGAACCGCTCGCGATGGTGGTTGCCCTGCTCGATCTCATCGACCACCGCGACCGCGAAGTCGGCCCCCGAGATGAACGACTTGCCCTCGTCGTCGCGGACGATCACATCGCCGCCGTCACGGTAGTGTCCGGTGCGCTCGCCCTCTGCCCACGGACCGAAAACCTCGGCGGGGTGCACGAAGAACCAGTCCAGACGCGGATCGGTGGCTTCGAGCAGTGCGAGCGAGTCGATGCCGACCTGCGCCTCGTGCTTGTACTCCTCGGGGAAATCCTGATCGAACAGACGCGGCCCACCGGGAGCGACGAGACTGCCCCCAGCACCGCCGATCACGCCCAGGCGCGTCTCCGTCCCGGTGAGTCGATCGACGAGCCCGCTCAACGCCTCCAGGACCCTGTTCTCCATGTCGCCGCGAGGAGACAGCGCGGACACCACCGCATCCGCTCCGTCGAGCGCCGGGGCCAACGAGTCGAGGTCCAGCGCCGTGCCCTGCAGATACGCAGCGCCGGCGACGGGATCCGTCGGTTCCGAGCGCGACAGGGCGATGACCGCATGACCGCGCGACACCGCCTCGGCAACGATGTGACGGCCGGCGTAGCCGGTTCCTCCGAGGACGACGATGCGAGCCAGGCGGTTCTCCCCTAGTCAGACGTATGTGGCGATGGAATCACTTCGCGGCGCGGAGCGACGCGACCTGGTACAGCGCGACGGACGTCGCGATGCCGGCGTTCAGCGACTCGGTGGCCGCGGAGATCGGAATCGAGACGATCTGGTCGCAGGTCTCGGAGACGAGACGGGAGAGCCCCTTGCCCTCGGAGCCGACCACGATCACGACGGGGCGATCGGCCAGCTGCAGTTCCGGAAGCGACACGTCGCCGTCACCGTCGAGCCCGAGCACGAAGACACCCTGCTTCTTGAACTCCTTGAGCTGCGTGGTGAGGTTGCTCGCGAGAGCCACCGGGGTGCGGGCGACCGCTCCGGCGCTGGTCTTCCAGGCCGCGGAGTTGACGCTCGCCGAGCGACGCTGAGGAAGGATGACGCCATGGCCGCCGAACGCCGCCGTGGAGCGGATGATCGCGCCGAGGTTGCGGGGGTCGGTGATGCCGTCGAGCGCCACGAACAGCGGCACGTGGCCCTGGTCGATGACCTGCTCGAGCAGATCCTGGGGGTGCGCGTACTCGTACGGGGGCACCTTGATCGCGACGCCCTGGTGCACGCCGTCGAAGCCGGCCATCCGGTCGAGCTCGGGACGCGTGACCTCGAGCACGGGGATGCCGCGGTGGGTCGCGATCGAGAGCATCTCCTTCACACGGTCGTCCATCTCCACGCGCTGCGCGATGTAGAAGGCCGTCGCCGGGATCTTCGCCCGCAGTGCCTCGAGCACCGAGTTGCGACCCGTGACGATCTCGGTGTCGTCTCCTGCCTTGGCCTTGGACGCGCGGTTCCCGCCGCCAGCCCCGGGACGTCCGCCGCCCGGCCGCCCCTTGCCGCCGGTCGCCGCGGCGTACCGCTCGGCCGCAGCCTTGCGCTTGCCCGCCGGGTGCCAGGCGCGGTCCTCCGCCTTCGGCGTCGGTCCGCGACCCTCGAGCGCCTTGCGCCCGAGTCCGCCGGTGCCCTTGGTCGGGCCCTTCTTGTTTCCCTTGCTCGCGCCGGGGCGCCCTGGCTTAGCCATCGATACTCCAATGAGTTCCGGCCGGAGTGTCCTCCAGCGTGATTCCTGCGGCGGCGATCGCATCTCGGATGCGATCGGCCGCCGCCCAGTCCTTGTCAGCGCGTGCCTGTGCGCGCTGGGTGATCATCGTCTGGACGAGAGCGTCCAGCACAGACTCCGACGCGTGAGTCCTCGCGCCGGATGAGGCGGTGAGACCGAGGACGGAGGTCATCGCCAGCACGGCCCGAAGAGCGTGCAGCGCGGCTTCCGTCTCCCCCGCATCGAGCGCCGAGTTGCCCGCGCGCACCGTCTCGTGCAGAACAGCCAGCGCCTCCGGAACCCCGAGATCATCATCCATCGCGGCCACGAAGGCCTCGGGAAGACTCTGCGACACGAAGAATCCGATGCCCCCTTCGGCAACGCGTGCGGCACGCTGCTGGAACGTCGCGATGCGACCGAGCGCGGCCTCCGCCTCCGCCCACGACGACTCGCTGAGGTCGAGACTCGAACGATAGTGCGCCGAAGCGAGCGCGTAGCGCACCACCAGCGGCTCGTGCGCGGCGAGGACGTCGGTGGCCAACGTGAAGTTGCCGAGCGACTTCGACATCTTCTGCCCGTCGACGGTCACGAGGCCGTTGTGCACCCAATAGCGGGCGAAGCCGTCTCCTGCTGCGGTCGACTGCGCGAGCTCGTTCTCGTGATGGGGGAAACGCAGATCGAGCCCGCCGCCGTGGATGTCGAACTCCGCGCCGAGATAACGCTTCGACATCGCGGAGCATTCGATGTGCCATCCGGGACGGCCGGTCCCCCAGGGCGATGCCCAGGTCGCATCGGACGGCTCCTCGGGCTTGCTCCCCTTCCAGAGCGCGAAGTCCTGCGGATTCCGCTTGCCTCGGGGATCCGCGTCCTCCGCCGCTTCCATCGCGTCCAGCGACTGATGGGTGAGTGAGCCGTAGTCGGACCAGGAGCGCACGTCGAAGTAGACGTCCCCCGATCCGTCCGGCGCAGGGTAGGCGTGGCCGCGCTCGATCAGCAGCGCGATGAGCTCCTGCATCTGCGGAACCGACGCCGTGGCTCGGGGCTCGTAGGTCGGCGGGAGGATCCCCACGCCCGCATAGGCAGCGGTGAACTCGCGCTCCATCCGGTAGGCCAGCGCCCACCACGGCTCGGACTCGGTCGCGTTGGCGAGCACCTTGTCATCGATGTCCGTCACGTTGCGGACGAACGTCACGCGACCGTGGCGGTACTCGAGCCAGCGCCGCAGGAGATCGAAGCTGAGGGCCGCTCTGACGTGCCCGATGTGCGGGCCCGACTGCACGGTGGGTCCGCACACGTACATCGTGATGTTCTCAGGATCGAGAGGCACGAAGTCGCGCAACTGCTGCGCGCGGGTGTCGTAGAGGCGGACTGTCACCGCTCAAGCTTACCGGGAGCGTCGTTCCTGAGCCTGGGCGCGTGCGAATGCGTCATCCATGACGGGCGAACTCAGTCCACGGGGAAGATCTGTCCCGTCTGCACGCCGAGGACGCTCTTCGCGTACGCCATGCCGACCCGGTACGAGGACACCGGGACGAACCCGGGGAACGACGAATGGTAGGAAGGCGCGTCCTCGAGCACTGAGGGGCTGACGGCGTTGATGCGGATCGCACGCGGGAGCTCGGCGGCTGCGCCCAGCACGAACGCCTCGATCGCTCCGTTCGCGAGCGAGGCCGCGGCACCCGTGGCGATCGGCTCGCGGGCCAGGATGCCGGAGGTGAGGGTGAAGGAGCCGCCGTCACGCACGAACCGCGTACCGATGCGGACGATGTCGAGCTGGGACAGCACCTTGCCACGGAGCGCGGATTCGAAGTCGTCACGCCCGAGCTCGGCCAGCGGTGCGAACGGGACGCTGCCGACAGCGGCGATGACCGCATCCACGTGGCCCACATCGTCGAAGAGCCGCTCGATGGATGTCGGGTCCGTCACGTCGACCGACGGATCACCGCTCCGCGAGGCGGCCACGATGTCGTGACCTTCGAGCGCTCCGACTGCCGCCCGTCCGACATTCCCACTGGCTCCGATGATGAGGATCTTCACTGCGGCTCCTTCTGTGATGGTCTCGTCGACAGGAAACGATCCGCACGGACCGCGCATTCCCCCGCCGAGTCAGAGCGGGAAGACCGTCGCGATCGCGGTGACCGCGATGCCCTCCGCCCGCCCGGTGAATCCCAGCCCGTCGGTCGTGGTGGCTGTCACGGACACCGGAGCGCCGAGGATCCCACTGAGGAGCTCCTGGGCTTCCGACCGTCGCGGGCTGAACTTCGGACGGTTCCCCTGGAACTGGACCGAGACGTTCCCGACCGCGAAGCCGGCTTCCCGGAGCAGCTCGCGCGTGCGGGCCAGGAAGACCTCGGCATGGGCCCCCGCATACTCGGGATGGGCGGTGCCGAAGTGCTCGCCGATGTCGCCGATGCCCGCCGCTCCCAGGAGCGCATCGACGATGGCATGGGCGACCGCGTCTCCATCCGAATGGCCGGACAGAGGCTGCTCCCCTGGCCACTCCAGACCGGCGAGCCAGAGGTCGCCCTCGCCGCCGAAGGCGTGAACGTCCGTGCCGATGCCCACCCGCGGGATGCCGGCGCCTGCGTTGTGCGAGCCCAGAAGGTGTCTCGCGCGCTCGAGGTCGGCCGGCGTGGTGATCTTGAACGCGCGTTCGGAGCCGTCGATGTGCCGCACGGGGCGGCCTGTCGCCGCGAACAGCGCCGCATCGTCGGTGTACTCGACCCCGCTCTCCCGCGCGGCGGCGTAGGCGGCCTCCAGCGCTGCCCGCGGAAAGCCCTGTGGCGTCTGCGCCGCTGCGAGCTCGGAACGGTCGACGGCGGCCGCCACGGTTCCATCGACGACCCTCTTGAGCGTGTCGACGACGGGCAGCGTCGGAATCACGCCGACCCCTGCGGTCACAGCCTCTGCGACGGCATCGATCTGTGAAGGAGGGGTGAGCGCACGTGCGGCGTCATGCACCAGCACCGTCTCGATGTCGCCCCAGAGCGCGCTCAGACCCGCGGCCACCGACTGCTGCCTGGTCGCGCCGCCGGTGACCACGCGCCCCAAATCGGCGCGCTCCCCCGCCGCTTCGCGCAGCTCGGTCTCGGCGTCGCCCTCCCAGCCTGCGGGGGCGACCACGACGACCTGGGCCGGCGCGGCGGCGAACACCCCGTCGAGCGCATGGCGGAGCACGGAACGGGAGTCGACGCCGACGAAGGCCTTCGGGGCGCTCGCCCCCAGTCGGGTGCCGGAGCCTGCGGCCACGACGATGATCGCTGTGCGTGGAACGGGAAGGATGGTCACGGCTTCACGTTACCGGCCGAGACGACGAAAGGCGGGTGCCGAAGCACCCGCCTTTCGTCGTGGAAGAGCTCAGGAAGCGAGAACCTCGTCGAGCAGTGCGCCCGCCTTGTCCTCGTCGGTCTTCTCGGCGAGCGCCAGCTCCGAGATGAGGATCTGGCGAGCCTTCGCCAGCATCCGCTTCTCACCCGCGGACAGACCGCGGTCCTGGTCACGGCGCCACAGGTCGCGCACGACCTCGCTGACCTTGATCACATCGCCGGAGGCGAGCTTCTCGAGGTTCGCCTTGTACCGGCGCGACCAGTTCGTCGGCTCTTCTGTGAAGGGTGCTCGCAGCACCTCGAAAACATGATCGAGGCCCTCCTTGCCGATCACGTCGCGAACGCCGACCAGGTCGACATTCTCCGCGGGGACCTCGATGATGAGATCTCCCTGGGTGACGTTGAGCTTCAGGTATTTCTTCGCCTCACCCTTGATGATGCGCTCCTTGACCTCGATGATGGTCGCAGCGCCATGGTGGGGATAGACGACGGTCTCGCCAACCTCAAAAAGCATAAAAACGTGTCCTTTCGGCAACCTCAAGGATACCACAGGGGACATGCGCTAAGGTTCGCGCCCCCAGGGCCGCAGGAGCCCTCACGACTTACGCATAGAATGGTTCCGGATATCCCCGCCGGACCTCAGGAGGACCCGTGAAATCGCGCCTTGTTGCGTCTGCAGCCCTCAGCGCCCTCGTTCTGCTCGGTGCGACCGGGTGCACGTTCATCACCCCGCAGTCCACCAAGACCGAGTACGCCGCCTCCGACGGAGTGAACGTCTCCGACGAAGACGGGCCCATCGACGTGCGCAACGCCCTCGTGGTCGCCACGGAGGACGGTTCGGTCGGCAACTTCGTCGCCGCGATCGTGAACCCGACCGACGAGAAGGCCACGCTCACCGTCACCGTCGAGGGTGTCGACCCCTTCGCCATCACGGTCCCGGCGAACGACACCGTGAGCCTCGGCTCTGACGCCGACCCGGTGCGCATCGTGGGCCTCGACACCAAGCCCGGCGCTACCGTCGAGATCCACTTCCAGTCGGGAGATTCCACCGGAGTCAAGACCCAGGTGCCGGTGCTCGACGGCACCCTCCCCTACTACTCGGATCTGGTCCCCAGCGAGAAGGCACCCACATCGTCGCCGACCCCGCTGCCGACCGATACGGCAGCCCCGGCGCCCTCGAACTGACGCCGCACGCAGCGAGAAGAGGCCGGCACCCCTCGGGGTACCGGCCTCTTCTGCGTCTCACCGGCAGCATGCGCCACCGATCGGACGCTCAGCCCTCGAAGCGGTACCCCAGACCACGCACCGTGACGAGCATGACGGGCTCGCTCGGGTTCTCCTCGATGCGCGAGCGGATGCGCTTGATGTGCACGTCCAGCGTCTTGGTGTCGCCGAAGTAGTCGCTCCCCCACACGCGGTCGATGAGCTGCCCCCTGGTCAGGACGCGTCCCGAGTTGCGCATCAGCACCTCGAGCAGCTCGAACTCCTTCAGCGGCATGTTGATCTGCGCACCTGCCACGGAGACGGTGTGTCTGTCGATGTCGAGAGACACACGTCCACCGTCCAGCACACGCTCGTCCAGTTCACCGTCCGCCTGGACCACCCGGCGCAGCACCGCCCGCATCCTGGCGAGCAGCTCCCGGGACGAGTAGGGCTTCGTGATGTAGTCGTCCGCTCCGAGTTCGAGGCCGACGACGATGTCGACCTCGGAGTCCTTGGCGGTGAGCATGATGATCGGCACAGCAGAGGTCGAGCGGATCTGCCGACACACCTCGGTGCCCGGCATCCCCGGCAGCATCAGGTCGAGCAGCACGATGTCGGCACCGCGCTCCCGGAAGGCCGCGAGTGCGCCGGGGCCGTCCTCCGCGATCTCCACCTCGTACCCCTCGCGTCGGAGCAGGTAGGCGAGCGGGTCGGCGAGGTCGGGCTCGTCTTCGACGAGAAGGATTCGGGTCATGCTCTCTCTCCGTTTCGCACGCGGGCGGACGCGGCGTTCTTGGCCGCCTTGCGCGCGCGCTTCTTCTTGTTCTTCTTGCCCGCGTCGCGATTGTCTGGGGCATCGATCCGAGGAAGCCGGATCGTGAACGTGGACCCGCGACCGGGACGGGACCACAGCCGCACTTCGCCACCGTGACGCTGGGTGGCGTGCTTGACGATGGACAGGCCGAGGCCCGTGCCGCCCGTGCGCCGCGATCGGGCTTCGTCGGCCCGATAGAACCGCTCGAAGATGCGCTCGCGATCTGCTTCCGCGATGCCGATGCCCTGATCCGACACCGCGATCTCGACCACACCGTCTTCCGCCCGTACGCCCACGCCCACTCGGGAGCCGCGCGGCGAGTAGACGATGGCGTTGGCGATCAGGTTGCCGACCGCCTCGATCAGGATCTGCGCATCGCCGCGCACCCAGACACCACGGTCTCCACCCCTGGCGAGTTCCACGCCGGCGGAATCGGCCTGCACGACATGGGCCTCGATGGAGGAGGCGATCACCTCGTCGATCGCGACCGGCCCCACCGTGGACAGCCCGTCCTCGGCCTGGAGCCGGGACAGGCTCATGATGCGACCGGTGAGCTGACCGAGACGACCCGCCTCCGCCGAGATGCGCGCGGCGAAGATGCGCACCTGGGAGGGATCGTCGGCCGCCGACTCGATCGCCTCGGCGAGCAGGCTCACCGCACCGACCGGCGTCTTCAGTTCGTGGCTCGTGTTCGCCACGAAGTCGCGACGCATCTGGTCCAGTCGTTCCTGCTCCGTGACATCACGGATGATCAGCAGGACGAGGCGGCTGCCGATCACGCTGGCCCGAGCCGAGACCAGGCGGGGGTCGAGGCTCACCCCGCCGCGCGTGATGCGCATCGACTCGGTGACGGAGCCGCCGGCCTCTCTGACGCCGCGGACGAGCTGCCGGAGCTCCGGGTTGTCGAGAGTCGAGCCGACATCGATCCCGAAGCGCGTCGCGGCCTGCGATGCGGCCAGCACCAGACCGGAGGCGTCGACGATCGCCGCCGCATCGTCCATGCTGTGCAGGACGTCGGTGATGCCGGCGGGGATCGCCAGCGACGTCTCCTCCTGCACTCGAGCCCGCGCTCGGTACGCCCACACCACGAGGAGCGACAGGCCGACGCCGATCACGAGCCCGATGGCGAGCGAAGACAGCGCGAGCTGCGGCAGGGTCATGACTCCAGCGTAGAGTGCGTTCACCGTCCGTCCGGCGGGTTTCCGCGCCCTGGCGGGAACAGGAGAAGTACTATTCACGTGCTGGGCACCGTTCGTTAACCTTCGAAGCAGACAATCGCTTCGGGCCTGTGCGGGAGCACAGACCTGCTCTCGTGCGGACGACCCGCCGCCTCGCGCTGATCCAGCCGAGATCCGAATGAAAGGTTGCGCCCCAACATGCGCGAAGTCTTCCACCAGTCCCTCGAGGACCTGCAGAACCGCCTCGTCGAGATCGCCGACCTCGTCACGGTGTCCATCGACAAGGCCACCAGGGCGTTCGCGACGAGCGACGTGGCTCTGGCCGAAGAGGTCATCGCCGACGACGCGAAGATCGACGAGCTGGCCGTGGCCCTCGACGAGCAGGCCATCGAGATCCTCGCGCGCCAGCAGCCGGTCGCCCGCGACCTCCGCATCGTCGTCACGGCATTGCGCGTGAGCGCCTCGCTCGAGCGCATGGGCGACATGTCGGAGCACATCGCCCAGCTCGCCCGCCTCCGCTTCCCCGAGCGCGCCATTCCGAAGGGCCTCAAGGGCACGTTCGTGAAGATGGGCGAGCTCGACGTCGAGGTGGCCCGCACCCTGTCCGAACTGCTGCGCACGCAGGACCTGCGTTTCGCCGACGCCATCCGCAACGCCGATGACGACGTCGATGAGCTGCACGCCACCGTCTTCGAGAAGGTGCTCAGCGACAACTGGAAGGGCGAGGCCACGGCCACCGTCGATGCCACGCTCGCCAGCCGGTACCACGAGCGCTTCGCCGACCACGCGGTGGCCGTCGCGAAGAAGGTCGTCTACCTCGCCACGGGCGACTGGGCGGTCGAGGAACACGACATCCCGCTCGCCGTCGAGCAGCAGGAGCTCGGTCAGCAGGAGTTCGGCCACGCTTGACACCCACTCGCGGATACGACGGAGCCCCCGATGCCATCGCATCGGGGGCTCCGTCGTATCCGCGAGGGGGCTTCTACTTCTTGCCCTGCGCCGCGACGGCGGCTGCACCGGCGGCGGCGGCCTCGGGGTCGAGGTAGCGGCCGGGGCCGGTGGGGACGTTGTTCTCGTCCAGCTCGTACACCAGCGGGATGCCGGTCGGGATGTTCAGCTCGGCGATGTCGTCGTCGCTGATGCCCTCGAGGTGCTTGACGAGACCACGCAGCGAGTTGCCGTGCGCCGTCACGAGCACGGTCTTGCCGGCTTCGAGGTCGGGGACGATCGCGCTCTCCCAGTACGGCAGCAGGCGGTCGATGACGAGCTTGAGCGACTCGGTGCGCGGCACCTCGCCGTCGATGTGCGCGTAACGGACGTCGTTCACCTGGCTGAACTCGCTCTCGTCGTCGAGCACGGGCGGCGGCACGTCGAACGAACGACGCCACAGCTGGAACTGCTCCGGGCCGAACTCTTCCAGCGTCTGTGCCTTGTCCTTGCCCTGCAGCGCGCCATAGTGACGCTCGTTCAGGCGCCAGGAGCGCGTCACCGGGATCCACAGACGGTCGGCGGCATCCAGGGCGATGTTCGCCGTCTGGATGGCACGGCTCAGCAGCGAGGTGTGCAGCACGTCGGGGAGGATGCCGGACTCCGCCAGCAGCTCGCCGCCGCGGCGTGCCTCCTTCTCGCCCTGCGCATTGAGGCGGACGTCCACCCAACCGGTGAACAGGTTCAGTTCGTTCCACTCGCTCCGGCCGTGGCGGAGCAGGATGAGGGTGCGCGTCGCAGTCATGCCGTCAGTTTATCCGTCCGGGACTGAGGACCCGAGTCGGATGCTGGGAGGATGGAGACATGGCGTCATCTCCCCTCGGTCGGCCGACCCGCGGCACCACGGGGACGAACCGCCTTCGGCGAAACGACCGCTGGATCGCCGCGAGTGAGGCGCTGCGCCGAGCATCCGACCCGTTGGTCGTCGACCTCGGCTACGGCGCCAGCGGGGTCACGGCCTTCGAGCTCGCCACGCGCCTGGTCCGGGTGCGTGACGACGTGGAGGTGCGCGGACTGGAGATCGACCCCGCCCGCGTCGCGACGGCCGATGCGCAGCTCGACGAGGTGCGCGCGGGCCGAACCTCCTTCGCGTCCGACCTTCCGGTGACGTTCGCGCGCGGCGGTTTCGAGGTTCCGCTTCCCGATGGGCGCAGAGCAGCCGTGATCCGCGCGATGAACGTGCTGCGCCAGTACGACGAGCAGGATATCCCCGGCGCCTGGTCACGGATGGCCGCCCGGCTGGCGCCCGGTGGTCTGCTGTTCGAGGGCACCTGCGACGAGATCGGCCGCGTCTCGAGCTGGGTCGACATCGATGCACAGGCGACCCCGCTGCGGTTCACGCTCTCGCTCCGGCTCGCGGACCTCGAGCACCCGAGCATCGTCGCCGAACGCCTGCCCAAGGCACTGATCCACCGCAACGTCACCGGCGAACGCATCCATGCCCTCCTGGTCGACCTCGATCGCGAATGGGACCGCGCCGCGCCGTTGTCGACCTTCGGGGCGACGCAGCGTTTCCTCGCCGCGGTCGGTTCACTGCGTGATCAGGGTTGGCCCGTGATCGGTGGGCGCACGCGCTGGCGTCTGGGCGAGGTCACACTGCCATGGGCGGCCGTCGCTCCGCGCGCGGACTGACTCCGGGCCGGCGACGTCGGCTCAGCCAGCGTCGCGTGCGTCGCGCGGGTCGGGCGCCGCCGGTCGTCGCGACAGCCGTGTGAGGCGCGGGATGTCGGCCACGGAACCGGCATCCGCCGGGACGATCACCTGCTGGGACGCAGCGATGTCGATGCCCTCCGCACGCACGACGAGGTCGCCGACGGGTGCGCGCCGGGAGAGGATCGCGAGCGCGATCGGGCCGTCTTCGTGGTGCCGGGCCACGGAGGTCAGGTGGCCGACCTCGTCATCGCCCGCGAAGACCGGCGCACCGGGCTCCGGCAGGACGGCATCGCTGCCATCGAGGTGGAGTGCGGCCAGCCGTCGAGGCGGATGCCCGAGGTTGTGCACCTTGGCGACGGTCTCCTGGCCGCGGTAGCAGCCCTTGTTCAGGTGGACCGCGCTGCGGATCCAGTCGGACTCGTGGGGCAGCGAGCGCTCGCCCACCTCGGTCGTCCACCGAGGACGCCACGCCGCGACCCGCAGCGCCTCGGCCGCAAGAGTCCCTGCGAGGGCTTCCCGATCGAGGGAACCGGCGAGAGCACGAGCGGATTCCTCCGTGACGACGGCCACCCGCCAGGCGAAATCGGTGGCAGGATGCTCTGCGACCTCCGCGTACTGATGACCTCCGACGCTGATGCGCTGCCACGGGTCTGCCCAGACGAGGGCGACGCCGTTCGGGGCGAACGCGGCAGCGGTGATTCTCGCTCCGACGGTCCCGCCGTCGATGTAGCCGACCAGCTCGAGGTCGGAGCGCACCTCTACCGTCGCCTGGGTACGGAACTTCATGCGCGTCAGCCAGGCGGCGAGCGCTTCCGCATCGCCGCTGTCGACGATCAACCACGCCGATGAGCCGTCGTCGAGGATTCCGGCGGCGTGCTCGACGCGACCCTGCGGGTCGAGGATCAGCAGCTCCGTGCTGTCTCCTGGCGCGAGACGCCCCACCGACTGCGAGGTGATCGAGTCGAGCCAGGTGAGGCGCTCGGGACCCGCCACCTCGATGACCGTGCGATCCCCGAGCGGCGCAAGGGCCGCGCCGTCGGCGAGACGCCGCTGCTCGCGGAAGGCATCACCGAAATGAGTGATGACCTCGCCGTCGGAGACCGCACCGTCGACCTGGTGGAAGGCGGACACGTCAGACCTTGGCCAACCGGGCCGATGCATGCGAGCGCAAAGGCGTGCCGAGGGCGGCGATGTCCCACGCCCACAGCAGATGACCGTCTACGAGGCCGTACATGCGGGAAGAGGCGGTGTGGACCTTCGCGCCGGCGCTGCGCACGACGGCATCGGAGCCGATGTCGATGCGCGGCCCGTTGATCTCGCCGATGTAGAGCTCGAGGGCACCGTCGGCGTGTGCGAGAGAGACCTCGATCGGGAATCCGCCGCTCGGAGCGCGCAACTCCTCCACGTCGTCGACTGTGCGGATCACGGCCGGCGCGGTGGGAGGCAACAGCGCGGGGCCGGGATCAGCCGCTGCCGCCGGACGCGCGAGTCGCCAGAATCCGGTCTCGGCGAGCAGTGCGGCCGCCGGAGCACCCTCCTCGGTCAGAAGGGTGGCCGTTCCGGAGTAGTTCAGGAAAGGACCGCCGTCATGGCTGAAGCTGACCCGGTGCGTGAACTCTCCCTGCAGACGCTCGTCGCCGACCGGATAGTCGATGACGCCGGTGCCTTCCCAGACGCCGATCAGCCACGCGAAGGGGACGAGATCGGCCGGAAGATCGACGGGAAGCTCGAGCATCGTCGAGTCAGCGCTGGCCGCGGAAGAGGTTGCGCAGCACCACCGCCGAGACGAAGACGATAGCGAGGCTCGCAAGGCCCAGCAGGCCGATGAAGAAGATTTCGAGCGCCATGAGGTCCATGTGCTCCACCTTACCGCGCCGCGCCGCCGTCCGGCGGGGATCAGGCGGGAATCAGGTCGGGATCAGCGCTGCGAGGCCGAACCCGACCGAGATGATCCCCATCAGCAGCAGAGCGCCGATCACGCTGCCGGCCACCCGGAAGATGAAGCCCTGAGTGCGCCCGTACCAGAGCTGCACGGCGAACGACAGGAGCACGACGCCGCCGAAGCCGACGAGGAGCCACGGCACACGCCACTCCTCCGGCACGAAGATGCCGATGACGACGGTCGCGAGGAAGGCCGTGGCCCAGACGACGAGCACACCGACGAACGCGTTGCGCGGTGCGAGTGCGGGATCCGTCATGTCTCCATTGTGACCTATCGCTCCCGGTATCATGGCGGCACGACGTCGATCCGCGTCTGTGAGGAGTGCGTGTGGCCCAGGTCCTGGTTCTGACCAACGCTCCGCTCTCCGAGCAGGTGCTCCCCGCGCTCGAGCTGTTGAGCCACCGCACGCGCCAGATCCCCGCAGAGCCCTCGCAATTGATCAGTGCGCCCGATCATGATGTCGTGATCGTCGACGGCCGTCACGACCTCGTCGGGGCGAAGTCGCTGTGCCGTCTGCTGCGGACGGCAGGACAGGACTCCCCGCTGCTGCTCGTCGTCACGGAGGGCGGGATGAGCGCCCTCTCCGGCGACTGGGGCATCGATGACGTGCTCCTCTCCACCGCGGGTCCGGCGGAGATCGATGCCAGGCTGCGTCTCGTGCTGGCACGACGCGACGAGGTCGCCGAACCCGCACGCGTGCAGGCATCCGGCGTGACCATCGACGAGCAGTCCTACTCGGCGAAGCTGCGCGGCAGACCTCTGGACCTCACCTACAAGGAGTTCCAGCTGCTGCATTTCCTGGCGACCCACCCGGCTCGCGTCTTCACCAGGGAGCAGCTGCTGAGCGAGGTCTGGGGATACGACTACTTCGGGGGCACCCGCACCGTCGATGTGCACGTGCGACGACTGAGGGCGAAGCTCGGCGATCAGGAGCAGATCATCGGAACGGTGCGCAACGTCGGCTACCGCTTCAACGTCAACGAAGACGAAGGTCTGGCCAGCGCGGGGTGAGGCGACTCCGTTCACACGCGCGTCACTTCTCGGTGCTTAGATGTACCCCATGATCGATCCCGCACTCGCCGACGCCGGGCTGGGTGATGCCGAAGACGACGACTTCGACGCCATCGAGTCCTACGACGCCCAGCTCCCCGACCACCGCTACCTGGATCGCGAGCTGAGCTGGCTCGCCTTCAACCAGCGCGTGCTGGAGCTCGCCGAGGATCCGTCGCTCCCCGAACTGGAGCGGGCCAACTTCCTGGCGATCTTCGCGAGCAACCTCGACGAGTTCTTCATGGTGCGCGTCGCTGGCCTCAAGCGACGCATCATGACCGGCCTCGCCGTGCCCACCAACATCGGCCGCTCCCCCGTCGACGCCCTCGCCGACATCTCGCGCGAGGCACACGCGCTGCAGCTGCGCCATGCCGACGCATGGACGTCGCTGGTGCGACCCGCTCTCGCCGAATCCGGAATCGAGATCGCCGATTGGTCGGAGCTGACCGACGACGAGCGCACGGCGCTCTCCGAGTACTTCTCCGCACAGGTCTTCCCGGTGCTGATGCCCCTCGCCGTGGATCCCGCCCACCCGTTCCCGTACATCTCCGGTCTGTCGCTGAACCTCGCGATCCGCATCCGCAACGCCCGCACGGGGCGCCAGGAGTTCGCGCGTCTCAAGGTGCCGCCCATGCTCCCCCGCTTCGTCGAGGTACCGGGCGGCGGCGAGATCAAGCGCTTCCTGCGGCTCGAAGAGCTCATCGCCAACCATCTCGGCGACCTCTTCCCCGGCATGGAGGTGCTCGACCATCATGCGTTCCGTCTCACCCGCAACGAAGACGTGGAGATCGAGGAGGACGAGAGCGAGAACCTGATCCAGGCGCTCGAAGCCGAGCTGCTGCGTCGTCGGTTCGGGCCTCCGATCCGGCTCGAGATCACCGACGACATGGACGACGTGACCATGGACCTGCTGGTCCGGGAACTCGACATCACCGACCTGGAGGTCTATCGCCTTCCAGGGCCGCTCGATCTGCGCGGACTCTTCGACCTGTCGCGGATCGACCGCCCCGACCTGCGGTACCCGCCGCACCTGCCCACCACCGCCGTCGCCTTCCAGCCCGCGGGATCGAGCACCCGGGCCGACATCTTCAAAGCGATCCGCAAGTCCGACGTGCTCGTCCACCACCCGTACGAGTCGTTCACCACCAGCGTGCAGGCGTTCCTCGAGCAGGCCGCCCGCGACCCGCACGTGCTCGCCATCAAGCAGACGCTGTACCGCACCTCCGGAGACAGCCCCGTCGTGCAGGCGCTCATCGACGCGGCCGAGGCGGGCAAGCAGGTGCTCGCTCTCGTCGAGGTGAAGGCGCGATTCGATGAGGCGAACAACATCGTCTGGGCCCGCAAGCTGGAGAAGGCCGGCGTGCACGTGGTGTACGGCCTGGTCGGACTCAAGACGCACTGCAAGCTCGCCCTCGTGATCCGCGAGGAAGACGGCAAGCTCCAGCACTACTCGCATGTCGGCACCGGCAACTACAACCCGAAGACCAGCCGCATCTACGAGGACTTCGGACTGTTCACCGCGGATGCGCAGGTCGGAAAAGACCTGACGCGTCTGTTCAACGAACTCAGCGGCTACGCGATCGAGAAGAAGTTCAAGCGCCTGCTGGTCGCCCCTCTGCACCTGCGCAAGGGGCTCGTGCGTCAGATCGACGCGGAGCGCAAGAACGCCGAGGCCGGCATCCCCGCGCACATCCGCATCAAGGTGAACTCGATGGTCGACGAGGAGATCATCGACGCTCTCTACCGGGCGAGCGCGGCAGGAGTGAAGGTCGACGTCTGGGTGCGCGGCATCTGCAGTCTCCGCACCGACCTCGACGGCATCAGCGACAACATCACGGTTCGCAGCATCCTCGGGCGTTACCTGGAGCACTCGCGTATCTTCGCCTTCGAGAACGGCGGCGACCCGCAGGTCTACATCGGCAGCGCTGACATGATGCACCGCAACCTGGACCGTCGTGTCGAGGCCCTCGTGCGCGTCACCGACCCCGCCCACCTCAAGGAGCTCAGCACGTTCTTCGACCTGGCGATGGACGACGGCACCTCGTCGTGGCACCTCGGCCCTGAGGGAGTCTGGACGCGCCACGCCACGGATGCGGACGGCAAGCCTCTGATCGACCTGCAGGATAAGACCATGGGGTTGATCCAGCGGCGCCGTCGGGCTCGGGCGGTTCGATGAGCGGCCGGCAGCTGCAGCTCCCGGCCGACACGACGACGAGCGCGAAGTGGACGGACAAGGCGGTGTACGCGGCGGGTGCCGTCGTGTGGCGTCTGGTCGACGGCAAGCTGCGCATCCTGCTGATCCACCGCACCAAGTACCGTGACGTCACGCTGCCCAAGGGGAAGGTCGACCCCGGCGAGATGCTCGCCGAGACCGCCGTCCGCGAGGTGCACGAGGAGACCGGCATCCGGGTGTCGCTGGGCGTCTCGGTCGGCGTGAGCCGGTACCTGCTCGCCTCGCAGAAGCAGAAGGTCGTGCACTACTGGGCCGCGGAGGCGACGGACGTGGCCATCCGCGAATCGACCTTCGTGCCGAACCGGGAGATCGCCGCGCTCGAGTGGGTCAGCGTGAAGAAGGCCCGCGCACGCCTGAGCTACCCGGTCGATCTCGAGATCCTGGACTTCTTCGCCAAGCTCGTCGACGACGGTGTGCTGCGCACGTTCCCGGTGATCGCGCTGCGCCATGCGAAGGCCACTGCCCGCTCGGAGTGGGACGGATCCGATGCCTCCCGCCCCCTGACCGACCGCGGACGGAAGCAGGCCAAGTCGATCGTCGGACCGCTTCGTGCCTTCGGCGTGCGCCGGATCGTGTCGAGCGATGCGGTGCGCTGCGTCGAGACGGTCACTCCGCTCGCGCGCGCGTTGGATCGCAAGATCGTGAAGACCGAGAAGATCAGCCAGGACGCCTGGGAGGACGGAGACTCCGATCTGCGTTCCGTCGTCGGCCGCCGGATCCGCGCAGGCAAGCCGGCCGTGGTGTGCAGTCACGGCCCCGTGCTGCCGGGCCTGCTCTCGGAGATCGCGCTGGCGACCGGCACCATCCAAGGGTCGTATCTCAGCAGTGCGTCGGACCTCGAACCGGCGGCGTTCTCGGTCGTGCATCTCTCTGCGACCAACCCCGGATCCGGGATCATCGCGATCGAGACGCACGTCCCCAAGGTCTGACGCTTCGACAGGCTCAACGGCCCAGGCCCGGAATCCCGCGGGAGACCCCCAGAGAGTCGCCCGCCGTTCACCTGCCGTTCACCTGCTCGGGAGAGTCTCGTTAACCGTCGCCCATAGCGTCACTGTGTGCCCTGCACCGGGCCCCACCCATTCCAGATCGAAGGATCCACAGTGAAGATCTCCCGAATCGCACGAATCGGCGCCATTGGCGCCGTCGCCGCTCTCGCACTCGCCGGCTGTGCCGCGAACGAAGCAGGCACCGGTTCCACCGACGCTCCCACCTCCGACAGCGCAGCGGTCAGCGGCTCGCTCGTCGGCGCCGGCGCCTCCTCGCAGCAGGTCGCCATCCAGGCCTGGACCGCGGAGTTCCAGAAGACCAACCCCGACGCCCAGGTCGAGTACGACCCGCAGGGCTCCGGTGGTGGACGCGAGTCCTTCCAGCAGGGCGCGGTCAACTTCGCCGGTTCCGACCGTGCGTTCAAGACCGACGAGATCTCGGCCGGCGGCTTCGGCGCCTGCGTCGACGGCTCCGACCTCGTCGAGATCCCGGCCTACGTGTCGCCGATCGCCATCGTCTTCTCCCTCGACGGGGTCGACGAGCTGAACCTCGACCCGACGACCATCGCGTCGATCTTCGCCGGCAAGATCACCAACTGGAACGACCCGGCGATCGCCAAGGACAACCCCGACGCGAAGCTCCCCGACCTCGCGATCACCCCCGTGCACCGCTCCGACAAGTCGGGCACCACGGGCAACTTCACCGACTACCTCGCGCAGACCGCGGGTGACGTGTGGACCGCAGGCAGCGTCGAGGAGTGGCCGGCCGACCTCGCCGGCGAGTCCGCGGAGAAGACCTCGGGCGTCGCCAACGCCGTCAAGGGCGGTCAGGGCCTCATCGGCTACATCGACTCCTCGCAGGCGGCGGACTTCTCGTCGGTCAACGTCAAGGTCGGCGACGAGTTCGTGCCGCACTCGGCCGAGGGCGCCGCAGCCACGCTCGACGCCTCGAAGATCGAGGAAGGCCGCACCGACGGCGACCTCGCCTTCGCGATCGACCGCACCACCACCGCCGAAGGCGCCTACCCGGTTCTCCTCGTCAGCTACCTCATCGGCTGCGCCGAGTACGAGGACGAGAACGTCGCCGCACTGACCAAGGCGTTCTTCACGACCGCGATCAGCGCCGAAGGCCAGGAAGCCGCCGCGACCAACGCCGGCAGCGCCCCGATCTCGGACGACCTGCGCACGCAGGCACAGGCTGCGATCGACCTCATCAAGTGAGCTGGTGACGGTCTCCGGGATGCCCCGCGGCATCCCGGAGACCGTCTGCTCGCGTCAGACACCCGATCTCCACTGAGCAGGAAGCAGCTCCCATGACAGCCACGACCTCGCCGGCGTCGACGCGCATCGTCGCGAAGAAACGCGCCGGTGACCTCTGGTTCTCCGGAACGGCGGTCGCCGCCGGATCCATGATCATGATCACGCTGGCCGCGGTCGCGATCTTCCTCATCGTTCAGTCGATCCCCGCCTTCACCGCGACGGCAGAAGACGCCTCGCTCCTCAAGACCAACTTCTGGGACTACGTCGGCCCGCTCCTGTTCGGGACCGTGTGGGCGGCTTTCCTCGCCCTTCTGCTGGCAGTCCCCCTCTCGCTCGGGGTCGCGCTCTTCATCACGCACTACGCCCCGCGCCGCCTCGCCCAAGGGCTCGGCTACGTGGTCGATCTGCTGGCCGCCGTCCCCTCGGTCGTGTTCGGCCTCTGGGGAATCCTGGTCCTCGCGCCGGCGGTTCAGCCCATCTACGTCTGGCTGAACACGAACGCCTCCTGGATCCCCTTCTTCGACGGTGTGGTCTCGCCCACGGGCCGCACGATCCTCACCGCCGCCATGGTGCTCGCGGTCATGGTCGTCCCAATCATCACGGCCATCTGCCGCGAGATCTTCCTGCAGACCCCTCGCCTCCACGAGGAGGCAGCCCTCGCCCTGGGAGCCACCCGCTGGGAGATGGTGCGGATGGCTGTCCTCCCCTTCGGCCGCTCCGGAATCGTGTCCGCCTCGATGCTCGGCCTCGGCCGCGCGCTCGGTGAGACCATGGCCGTCGCGATGGTGCTCTCGGTGAGCAAGGCGGTCACGTTCGAACTGCTCACCTCCACCAACCCCTCCACGATCGCCGCCAACATCGCGCTGACGTTCCCGGAGGCCTACCAGGTCAACATCAACATCCTCATCGCGACCGGTCTGATCCTGTTCGTCGTGACGTTCGCGGTGAACGCTCTCGCACGCTGGTTCGTGAACCGCCGCAAGGAATTCTCGGGAGCGAACTGACATGACCGTTACCGCCCCCGAGTCCGCTCGCACGGCCAGCGCGGCCCCCTCTCAGCTCTCGCTCAGCTCGGGACACCTCCCCCGCTGGGCGCCCTGGGCCCTGCTCGCCGTCTCGCTCCTGATCGGATTCACGCCGTTCGCCCTCGAGGCCGTCGCCAGCGGATCCGACCTCAACATCGCCGGCTCCGTCGTGCTCGGCGCTGTGATCTACCTCGTGCTCATCTACGTGATGTCGCGCATCGTCGAGGGTTCCAGGAAGGCGCTCGACCGTCTGATCACCGGCATCGTCACCTCGGCGTTCGCGATCGCGATGGTCCCGCTGGTCTCGGTGGCGATCACCGTGGTCGCCAACGGCGTCGCCCGCTTCGACGGACTCTTCTTCTCCTCGTCGATGCGTGGTGTGCTCGGCGAGGGAGGCGGCGCCCTGCACGCGGTGATCGGCACGCTGCTCGTCACGCTGGCTGCTGCGATCATCTCGATCCCCATCGGCCTGATGACGGCCGTCTATCTGGTCGAGTACGGCAAGGGCGGACGGATGGCACGCACCATCACGTTCCTCGTCGACGTCATGACGGGTATCCCCTCGATCGTCGCTGGTCTCTTCGCCTACGCGGTGTTCGCGCTGATCTTCGGGCCCGGTGTGCGTATGGGTATCGCGGGCTCGGTCGCCCTGGCCGTGCTCATGATCCCGGTCGTCGTGCGCTCCACCGAGGAGATGCTGCGGCTGGTGCCGAACGAGCTGCGCGAGGCGTCTTACGCGCTCGGCGTGCCGAAGTGGCTCACGATCGTCAAGGTGGTCCTGCCGACGTCGATCGCCGGCATCACGACGGGTGTGATGCTCGCCATCTCCCGCGTGATCGGCGAGACCGCGCCGCTGCTGCTCACGGCCGGATTCACCGACGCCATGAACTACAACCTGTTCAGCGGTCGCATGCAGACCCTCCCGGTGTTCACGTATTCGCAGTACGCGTACCAGGGCATTCCCGCTGAGGCATACGTGGAACGAGCATGGGCCGCCGCCCTGACGCTCATCATCATCGTCATGCTGCTCAACCTGATCGCGCGGCTGGTCGCGAAGATCTTCGCCCCCAAGACCGGCCGCTGAGCCTCGACCCGAAAAGCAAGGAACTGCAGTGTCCAAGAGCATCGAAGTCAACGACCTGAACGTCTACTACGGCGACTTCCTCGCCGTGGAGGGCGTCTCCCTCGACATCCAGCCGCGCAGCGTGACCGCGTTCATCGGCCCCTCCGGCTGCGGCAAGTCCACCTTCCTGCGCACGCTCAACCGCATGCACGAGGTCATCCCCGGTGCCCGCGTCGAGGGAGAGGTGCTGCTCGACGGCAAGGACCTCTACGGCCCCGGCATCGACCCGGTGCTGGTGCGTCGACAGGTCGGCATGGTCTTCCAGCGCCCCAACCCGTTCCCCACGATGTCTATCAAGGAGAACGTCCTCGCCGGCGTGAAGCTCAACAACAGCCGCATGTCGAAGAGCGATCAGGATGCGCTCGTCGAGAAGTCGCTCACGGGTGCGAACCTGTGGAACGAGGTCAAGGACCGCCTCGACAAGCCCGGCTCCGGCCTGTCCGGCGGTCAGCAGCAGCGTCTGTGCATCGCGCGCGCGATCGCCGTGTCGCCGCAGGTGCTGTTGATGGACGAGCCCTGCTCCGCGCTCGACCCCATCTCGACCTACGCCATCGAGGAGCTGATCGGCGAGCTCAAGAACGAGTTCACCATCGTGATCGTGACGCACAACATGCAGCAGGCGTCCCGAGTCTCCGACAAGACGGCGTTCTTCAACATCGCCGGTACCGGCAAGCCCGGCAAGCTCATCGAGTACGACGACACCACGAGCATCTTCACCACTCCGTCCGTGCAGGCCACCGAGGACTACGTCTCCGGCCGCTTCGGTTGAGCCCACTGCTCTCCCCTACTGCTGATTCCCCTCCCCTGCGGCTGTTCCTCCAAAACCCAGGCCACTCGAGTGGCTGCCGGCGTGTCAGCTGTTGACACGCCGTCGCACCGTCGGATGGTCTGGGTTTCGGCTTACCCGGGGCGAGGTGCACTGTGCCTGCACCGGCGCGGAATGCAGGGAGTTGTCCATAGCTCGTGCGGTTTCGGCCTCGACCGATGGCGTGCTCAGGGCAGTATCGGGCGATGTCCTTCGTGCGCGCCGCTTCTGTGCTGGGCGCGCTCGGGCGGATGGCACGGACATCGGAGCTTCGCCGGAGGGGTGTGAGCCGCGATGAGCTCTCGCGCGCGGTGCACTCCGGTGAAGTACTGCGACCGCGTCAGGGTGTCTATGCGCTGCCCGACACTGCGGAGGCCTGGATCCATGCCGCGTCTCACGGAGGAACGCTCGGATGTGCCCAAGCGGCAGCGGCGCACCGGCTCTGGGTGCTCGAGCTTCCTTCCACGAATCACATCTGGATGGGAGCTGCAGGGACTCCACGATCGCAGTGCGACGCCTGCGTGCTGCACTGGGATGAAGGCCACGTTCGCGTCGGAGAAGCCGCTCCCGTGCCGAATGCGCTCCTTCAGATCGCGGCGTGCTGCGGCGAGGAGACGTTCTTCACCGCGCTCGAATCGGCTTTGCGACAATCACTGCTCTCCCCCGCTGGGCTGATCTGGCTTCGACGCCATCTTCCGACGTCGATGCGCTGGCTCGTCGCCTTCGCTCGTGCGGATGCGGACAGCGGACTCGAATCGCTCATCCGGCTTCGGCTGCACCGGATCGGGATATCGGTCAGGACCCAGGTTCACGTCTCCGGTGTCGGGGAGGTCGACCTCGTCATCGGCGACTTCCTGATCGTCGAGGCCGACGGCCGGGAGAACCATGCCAGGGAGAAGGAGCGGAGCAAGGACCTACGGCGTGACGCCGCGGCTGCCGCTGCCGGGTATACGACTCTGCGCTTCACGTATGAGCTGATCGTCGACGAGTGGCATCTCGTCGAGGCCGCGATCCGCGGTGCCGTCGCACGCGGAGCCCACCTCGCGCCGGCGGTCTGACTCCACCACCCCGTCCCCCAGCCACCCCGTCCCCCGGCCATCCCCGTCCTCCTGCCAAAACGGAGACCAGTTGCGAAGGTGATGGCGCGTCGCGCCCAGACACGCCGTGCAGCGGACGGGTGGTCTCCGTTCTGGCGTCGCCGTGCGGGCACGGTGGGGCGGCATGGTGAGGGCGCGGTAGGTCGGAGAGGTCAGGTGCGGGGAGAGAGGAGGTAGCGGTTCAGGGCGGCCGTGAGGGTGCGGTCGACCGGGAGAGGCGTGCCGTCGACGGAGGTGATGGCCGTCGCGAGGCGCACGCTCGACACGAGCCACGCAGCATCAGCCCGCGTGAGGTCGGTCGCGGGGATGCGGTCGTAGCCGGTCTCGAAGCCCTGAGCGGCGAGATGCTCGTAGACGCTGAGCTGTGTCGTCCCGTGCAGGATGCCACCGGTCGGGGCCGGTGTCAGGAAGCGGTCTCCGAATCGGAGGATCAGCGAGGCGGTCGGGGCCTCGAGCACGAAGCCGTCGCTCGAGAGGAAGATCGCATCGTCCGCTCCCCGTCGATGCGCCTCCCGAAGAGCGGCCATGTTCACGGCGTACGACAGCGTCTTCGCTCCCAGCAGCAGCCACGGAGCCCGCTCTGCGGCGTCCAGGTCGTACCCGCGGTCGAGAGTGACCACCCGCACCCCGTTCTCCCTCACGGCGGTGAAGTCGGCCGCCGGCGCAGCGGTGACCCACGCGGTCGGAGTGGGTCCGTGCTCGACTCCTCGGCTGAGGATGAGCTTGATGACCGACTCGCCCGCGCCGAGCTGTGACGCTGCATGATCGATCGCCTGTCGCCACTGCGCGAGATTCGGCACCGGGAGGTCGCACAGCCGAGCGGAGTGCGCGAGACGCTCCAGGTGCGGAACCACCTCCTGGGCATGTCCATCGATCACGCCGATGGATTCGAAAACACCGTCACCGCGCTGCGTGCTCAGCTCCCCGACGCTGAGCGCGGGCGCAGCGGCGTCCACCTGCGTGAACGTGTCCGCGAAGTCGGAGCGCTGCACGTCGGCAGCCACGGGATCGATCATGAGTGCGAAGCGCCCGGTCATGATCCGAGCCTAGAGGGCGGGAATACCCATCGCCTCATCGCGTTACAATTGAATGGCCGGGCCGCATAACCCCGGGCTCCAATTTTTGCCGCTGCGAGCGGCCTTCCGCCGAGAGGCGTTCTTGCGGCCCGGTCTTTTCATATCCGGCCGGTCTTTTCGTATCCGGGTTCCTCACGCCCTCAGCGTCCGCTGAGATCGGCTCAGGCGAGGGCGTCCGTGCGCCACAGCACGGCAGCGGCCGCCAGATCCTGGCCGTAGCTGCTGAGGCGAAGGGCCCGGGTGGTCAACTCACTGGCCCGAGCCGGCTCTGTCGGCTCGTAGTCGTCCGCGGTGTGAGTCGCACCTGACGCCTGCACCCGGCAGAACGCCGCGGCGCGGTCGAGCGCGACGGCGAAGTCACCGCGGAACGCCCCGCGCAGGATCGTGTCGATCAGCACGACCAACTCGTCGGGGCTCGCCGGCACAGGCGCCCCGGCGATCACCGCATCCGCAGACGGCAGCTCAACGCGCCCACGGTCGTACAGGAGAGCCGCCGTGTGCGGGTCGCCATGGATCGCGAGCTGCAGGACGTAGAGACGCCACAGCGCGCCGGGCAGCGTGCGCGACGGCGCCTTCGACCAGAGCTCGGCGATCTCGTCGATGCCGTGCTCGGCAGTGAATGCCACCAGGCGTTCCGCACTCGCACCGCTCTCGTCCGCACGGACGCGCGTCAAGAGGGCGGACGCCGTGGCGTGCGCGATACGAGTCTCCTCGGCGGGATCGTGCGCGCCGACGATGTTGTCAAAAGCACTCGTCGGACGACGCACGGGGCGATGGTGCTGCTCGGGCATCCCTTTAGGGTACGCGCGATCGGAGCAGCTCAGGCCGTGGGGATGACGATCACGGGGTCGGTCGTGGGCTGGCCGGTGGGTGATCCGCCTGCCTGCTCGACCGTGACTGCGATCGCGTCGCCCGCCTGCATGTCGCCGGCGAGCAGTGCCGTGGCATCACCGCCGTCGACATCGAAGACACCGGCGGAGACCGGCGCATCGCCGCGCACGAACCACAGCTCGTACGTCTTGCCGTCGCCGGCGCTCGGAAGACCATCCGCCACGAGGACGGCCTTGCCCGCAGAGCCGGACCAGTGCGCGGTCGCGGTTCCGCCACCGTCGAGTTCCACCGTCGCCTGCTGAGCGTCTCCTGAGGCCTCGATCTCCTGCAGAGCGACAACGCTCGCCGGCGGGTTCAGCTGCTGGTTGAGAGCGATCGCTCCGACTCCGACTCCGACCAGCAGGGCGAGGCACGCTGCCAGGGCGAAGATGGTCCGCGTCCAACGGCGCGGCTTCTCGCGTTCGGGCTGACCCTCAGGCGCGGACCCGTTCCATGGCTCGAGCCGAGGCGCATCATCCGAGACCTCGCGATCGGTTCGATCCTCCCCGTCTTGAGGGATGGTGGCGATCTGGGCGAGCAGGGCGGAACGGATGTGCGCGGGGGGCGTGACGGGCTCCACGGAGTCTGAGAGGAGCGCAGCCGTCGCGATATCCGCATCCACCGTTTCCTCCCCCTCGAGGTGCTCTGCGAGGGCGGCTCGATAGCGACGTTCGTCGTCAGCGGAGAGCGCATGCAGGGCGGCACCTGCCGCGAGCTCCTCGAAGTCCTTCTCGTTCATGCCGTCACCCCCATCGCCGTGCGCAGACGGCTGAGCCCGTCTCGCATCCGTGTCTTGATTGTCCCCAGCGGCGCCCCGACGAGGGCCGCGATCTCGTTCTGACTGTAACCGCCGTAGTAAGCGAGGACGAGTGCTTCCCGCTGCGCTTCCGGAAGCCCCGAAAGCGCCTCGACGACCTTCCCTCCTTCGATCCCCAATTCGACCTGCTCCGCCACACTGTCGTGCGCGATGCCGATGTCCTTGAATCCTGCCCGTACATCCCGGTCGGCACTCGACTGCGATGCTCGCACTCGATCGACGGCCCGGCGATGAGCGATCGTCATGATCCACGCTCGTCCTTGACCTCTGTTCGGAGCGAAGCGCGAAGCGGATTGCCAGATCTCCAGAAAAACCTCTTGCAGCACCTCTTCGCTCTGAGAGCGGTTGACCAGCACGCGGAGGATGAGACCGAACACGCGGGAGGAGAGGGTGTCGTAGAGAGTCGCGAAGGCAGCCTGATCACCGGACGCGACGCGGACGAGGAGGTCGGCGACAGCATCCTGCGTCGCTCCTTCGTCGGGAACGTCGAAACCATCGATGACCATCTCTCACAGCATGCCGCATCAGAGGCTCTATCGCGCGCAGGCGTCACCTGAATGTGACCGATCGGAGCACCGATCAGAAACTTTTCTCAGATTCGTCCCATCCGATCCGGATGGGGCTCCGAACAGCACTCGACGCCACGGAGAGGCCGTGGCTCAGTTCTGAAGGAGCTCGACATGTTCAGCACCAAGAAGAAGGTCACCGCGGCAATCACCCTCGGCCTGGCGAGCGCGTTCCTGCTCTCCGCCTGTTCCATGGGCAGCGGCAGCACCTCGGACTCGTCGTCCGAGCCGAAGGCACCGGAGACGTCGGAGTCGACGCCGATGGAGATGGACCCGGCCGCCAACCTGGTCGGCCCCGGTTGCGCGGCATACGCCGACGCAGTGCCGGACGGCGCGGGCTCGGTCGCCGGTATGGCTGAGGACCCGGTGGCGGTTGCCGCCTCCAACAACCCGCTGCTGACCACGCTGGTCGCTGCGGTCAGCGGAAAGCTCAACCCCGACGTCGACCTGGTCGACACCCTGAACGGCGGCGAGTTCACCGTCTTCGCTCCGGTGGATGACGCTTTCGCGAAGATCGACCCGGCCACCATCGAGGCTCTCAAGACCGACAGCGCGACGCTGAGCTCGATCCTGACGTACCACGTGGTCCCCGGCCAGATCGAGCCGGCCGACATCGACGGCACGCACACCACGGTGCAGGGTGCTGACCTCGAGGTCACGGGCAGCGGCGATGACCTGATGGTCAACGACGCCAAGGTGATCTGCGGTGGAGTCAAGACCGCGAACGCGACCGTGTACCTCATCGACACGGTTCTGATGCCCCCGGCTTCCTGAGCCTGGGACAGCCGGGTGGGAGGACACCCGGCACGCGCCCTTCTCGGGGCAGGGGGAGGAACCCGGGAAGGAAAGGGGCCGTCGGCGGTGCTGTGTCGCCGACGGCCCCTCGTCGTGCGCACTAGACTTGACGCAGGGGCCTCTAGCTCAGTTGGCAGAGCATCGGACTTTTAATCCGCGGGTCGTGGGTTCGAGCCCCACGGGGCCCACCGCACGTCGTCGTATCCGACCGACGACCTTCCTGTACCACCGGCTCTTCGCATCGGCCACCCCCTTTCGCCTCCGCCTGACCTGAGAGATGGTCGAGTCGTCCCCGAACGGCGGACGACACTCCAGGAAAGGATGAACGATGACCCTCAGCGGCAGCCGCGTGGCATTCCTCGCAACGGACGGATTCGAGGACAGCGAACTCACCAGTCCCTGGGAAGCGGTGACGGCAGAAGGCGCGAGCGCGACCATGATCGCCCCGGACGGCGCAGCCATCACCGGCAAGAACGGGCACGAGCAGGCCGTGGATCTGCACGCGTCGGAGACGACAGCTGATCAGTTCGATGCCCTGGTCTTGCCCGGAGGCGTCGTCAATGCGGATCACCTGCGCATGGACAAGGCCTCCATCGAACTGGCGCGGGCTTTCTTCGAGCAGCACAAGCCGGTCGGCGTGATCTGCCACGGCGCCTGGATCCTCATCGAGGCGGGCGTCGTCGATGGGCGGACACTCACCAGCTATCCGAGTCTGACCACCGACCTGCGCAACGCGGGCGCGACGTGGGTCGATGAGGAGGTCGTGGTCGACGAGGGGCTCGTCTCCAGTCGAACCCCCGACGACCTCCCGGCGTTCAACGCGAAGCTGGTCGAGGAGATCGGCGAAGGCAAGCACGCCGGGCAGACCGCCTGACGACAGGGCTAGGCCCGCGCCCGATGCCGACGCACCGCCGCACGGTTGGCGCAGCGCACGGAGCAGAAGCGTTGACGACCGTTGCGCGTCACATCCGCGACGACGTTGGTGCAGGGCGCGGCCTGGCAGCGGCTCAAGCGGTTCATGCCCCGGGTGACCAGGTGCAGCGAGGTGCCGAGGCTGATGATCGCCCTCAACACGAAGGGCAGCGACGGCACGTCGTCCCGATAGTGCAGGTGCCACCCCTCGCCGTCGTGGTTCGTCAACCGGGGGTAGGCGGCCGCGACGGCGAGTTGCGCGTTGAGGAGCGCTGCTCGCGCGTCGGGGTCGGGCTCATCGACGATGGCGAGCCATTCGTCGATGACGTCCCTGACCCGCTCGTAGTCGCCGGGAGCCGCCGGGAAGGTCATCGTCATCCCCTGCGCGAGTGTGCGCTCCTCGATCCCGGCGCGGTCGGCCGGCCAGTCGTTGGCGAGAGAAGCGGCGAGCAGTACCGCGTATTCACCGTAAGGGTTGAGATGCATAAGACCATTACATCACGCTGGATGCATGACCTCGCAGAGCACTCTTCCCATCCCGCGCATCCACCCGTCGACCGCCCCCCACGAACACGCCTGGACGGTGGAGTCCCGGCACCCGACGAGCGAGGGCATCGTGCTCTACGTGCGATGCACGAGCTGCCGCGTACACCGCGTCGACGTGCAGCCGCACCCTCACACGCCGCCGACGGCGCTGAGCGCGGAACTGCCGGGCGTCATGCCGTGAGCTCGATGAGCCTGCGCGTCGTCCTCAGATTTCGAGCCGTCCCCGCGACGCCCAGTGCACGGTCCAGCACCGCCTTCGTGAGCTTGGTGGAGTGCACGCCGCCCTCCCCGTAGTCGATCCACAGATCGTTCCCGATCAGCGCGATGCGCTCCGCCGGGAGCAAGCGGAGCTGCAACGCGTCGATCGCGCCTGCAGCGGGCGCCCCCTCCAGGAACATCGCGTGCACGAACTTCTGATCCCCCTCGGAGAACGGCTGCGCGGACTCGGAGGAGAGCAGCTGCGCGTGCGTGCGGTGGATGACGGGCGTGTCGACCCCGAACTCGTCGTGGATGACCACCCGCACAGCTGCACACGCGACGGCGGGATCGTCCGGTGTCGCGCACACGATGTTGCCGCTCGCGATGTACGTGGAGACATCCGACAGGTCGGTTTCGGCCGCGAGCACTTCGCGGAGGCGCGCCATCGGCACGCTGTTACGGCCGCTGACGTTGACCGCCCGCAGCAGCAGGACGCTGCGCCTCACTCGCGGGCGCTCTCGACCAGCTCCGCCCCCGCATGGACGAGCTCGGCGAGGGCTGCCTCGCTGGGCTCCGCCGCGACGCCGGCGACGAGGTCGGTGAGGATACGGACCCGCACCCCGTGAGCGATGGCATCGAGGGCGCTCGCCCGCACGCAATGATCGGTCGCGAGGCCGACCACGTCGGCGCTCGACGCGCCTGCTTCCGCAAGTATCGCGCCGACCGTCTCCCCCGCCTCCGTCCGCCCCTCGAACATCGAGTAAGCCGGTATCCCCTGCCCCTTGCGGACATGGTGCGTGACGGCATCGGTCACGAACAGAGGGTCGTACTCGGCACCCTCGGTCCCCGCGACACAGTGCACAGGCCAGGAGTCGACATAGTCGGGGTCCTCCGCGAAGTGCCCGCCGTTGTCGCCATCGGCATCGTGCCAATCCCTCGACGCGACGATCACGTCGTAGTCGGCCGCGTGGAGGGCGAGGAACTCGGTGACGGCAGCAGCCACCGCATCACCGCCCGCGACGGCAAGGGCGCCGTGCTCGGTGAAATCGTTCTGCACATCGACGATGAGAAGCGCTCTGCTCATGTTTCGAGAGTACGCGGTGAGGAACGGGAAAGGCCCCGTGATGTTCTTCGCATCACGGGGCCTTCGGAGCCGCTTGTCAGAATCGAACTGACGACCTTTTCATTACGAGTGAAATGCTCTGCCGACTGAGCTAAAGCGGCGTGCGACGCGTGAGCGGCGCGATCACCGATATTACCCTGTCTCGCGCTCACTCGCGAATCGAGGCCTCCTCATTCGCAGCGGAGCCCGTCTTCCGGTACGACATCGTCGAGCAGGAACGCCTCGACCGCGTCGTCCACGCAGGCGTTGCCCTTGTTGTATCCGGTGTGCCCCTCGCCGACACGCGTGATGAGAACACCTTCCTCGAGCTGGTTCGCGAGCGACTCCGACCACTCGTAGGGGGTCGCCGGGTCGTTCGTCGTGCCGATCACCAGGATGGGGCCGGCGCCTTCAGCCTTGATCTCACCTCGCGTGCCCGTGGGCGGGTAGGGCCAGACCGAGCAGGAGTCAGGCCCGGCCCAGTAGGGCGCGATCGTGGGCGCGCCCTCGGCGATCTTCGCGTTCGTCGCCGCTTCTGCCGCCGGGTCATCCTCGACCGGGTAGTCCATGCAGTTGTAGGCGCGGAAGGCCTCGGTGGAGTTGTCGGTGTAGGTGCCGTTCTCGCGTCCGTTGTAGAAGTCGGCGAGGAACAGTGCCGAGGTCGGGTCGCCCTGCAGTGCCTCATCGAGCGCCTGCGTGAGGTAGCCCCAGCTGTCCTGCGAGTAGAGCGCGGCGATGATGGCGGTCATCAGGGAGTCCGCACCCAACATGCGGCCGTCTCCGCTCTTCAAAGGGGTGCTGTCGACACTCGCCAGCAGCGCCCCCAGATCGGCCATCGCCTCATCCACACTGCCGTTGAACGGGCACTCCCCCGAGTCGAGGCAGTCCTGCATGTAGGCGCGGAGCGCGGACTCGAACCCGAGCGCCTGCGTCGCGCCGACCTCGAGCCCGGGGACAGCGGGATCGATCGCGCCGTCGAGCACCAGGCGGCCGGCCTTCTCGGGGTACAGCTTCGCGTAGGTCGCACCGAGGAACGTGCCGTACGAGTAGCCGAGGTAGTTCAGCTGCTTGTCGCCCAGCAGCGCGCGGATCAGATCCATGTCCCTGGCGGCGTTGACCGTGGTGATGTACGGAAGGATCCCCCCGCTGTTGGCATCGCACGCCTCGGCGAACTTCTTGTGCGAGTCGAGCAGCTCGGCCTCCCACTCGGCCGTGCCTCGTGCTGCCGAGGGAATGCCGTACAGGTAGTCGTCCATCTGCGGTGCGTCGTAGCAGGTGACCGCGGTGGAATCTCCGACGCCGCGCGGGTCGAACCCGATCACGTCGAAGTTCTCGATGAGGTCGGCGCCGACCGCGAAGTCGAGGCTGTTCAGGATCAGGTCGACACCGCTGGCCCCCGGACCGCCCGGGTTCGTGAGCAACGAGCCGACGGGGGTGCCCTCGGCGCGGTGTCGGACGACCGAGAGGGTGATCTCACCCTTCCCCGGGTCTTCCCAGTCGAGTGGAGCGGTGACATCGGTGCAGTCGAAGCCGACACCGCACTCCGTCCAGGTCAGTTCCTGCGAGTAGAAGGGCAGCAGGTCCTCGGCGACGCCCTCGGTGTCCGGCGCACTCGTCGTCGACGGCCGTGACGACTGCTCGGGAATCATCGCGTACAGACAGCCCGACAGGGCGACGGACGCGGCGGCGAGCCCTGCGATGACCGCGGCGGCGCGGCGCAGGCGGGAAGTCGATCGATTGTTCACGGTTTCCTCCCGCTCGTGATCGTCACGAGCAAGCTCTCCAGGGCGAGCAGCGGGGCGACGTTGCGCTCCAGCGACTGCCGCGTCTCGGCAAGGTGGTCAAGTACGACAAGAGTACGGGTCTCGGGCCAGGCGGAAGCGAGGTCGGACAGCTCGGTGCGCAACTCGCTGTTGATGAGACCTTCGCTCTGCCCGAACTGCAGCATCACGACGTCGCGGTACAGCGACTGAAGGTCGGTGAGCACACGGTCGATCCCGTCGCGCAGGCTCCGCGTAGCCCGCTTCTTCTGATCGTCTTCGAGCGCCGAGAGCTGTGTCCGCAGCGCCGGCGGCACCGCCTGGCCCTCGGCGATGCCGATCGTGCGCAGCAGCGAAGCGCGCTCCTGAGCGTCGCGCTCGGCGGTGAGAGCCTTCGCGTCCTCCGTGGCCGCCTGGATGATCCGTCCGGCGACCTCGACCGCATCGCCCACTCCTCTGACGCCGAGTACCGAGCGGAGCGTCTCGTCTCGCCGGCGCCTGGCCGCATCGTCGGTGGCGAGCCGCTGGGCCATGCCGATGTGGCGCTGCGCATGCCGTGCCGCCTGCTCGGCGACGGCTTCATCCACCCCCGTGCGAAGGCTGATGAGCCTGGCCACGTCGGCGACATCGGGCTCCCGCAACCGCAGCGATCGCACGCGCGATCGGATCGTGGGCAGCAGATCGGCCTCGCTCGGCGCGCACAGGATCCACACCGTCTGCTCCGGAGGCTCTTCGAGCGCTTTCAGGAGCACGTTGGAGGTGCGCTCGACCATACGGTCGGCGTCTTCGACGACGATGACCCGATAGCGGCCCGCGGAGGGGGCGAAGTAAGAGCGCTCGACGAGACCGCGAGCCTCGGCGATCGTGATGATGACCTTGTCGGTGCGCAAGGCGGTGACATCCGGATGGGTGCCTGCGAGCACCTGCCGCATGACGGTCTCGTCGTCCGGCCGATCCGCGATGAGTGCGGCTGCGAAGGCGTACGCCAGAGTCGAACGGCCGGAGCCGGGCGGTCCCGTGATCAGCCAGGCGTGCGAGAGCGCCGACGGATCGGCTGCCGCGGCACGGAGCGTGTCGACGGCAGCGTCCTGCCCCCACACATCCGCCCACGGGAAAGGGGCCGGAACGGTCTGGGGCATGCACTCAGCCTAATCGTGACCACCGACGTCGGAAGCACGGAGAGGTGCCACCGCGCTGGTCAGTCCAGAAGGGCGGCGATTCTCGCCCTGATCTGCTCCGCGATCGCATCCGGGGCCGCTGCGGCGTCGACGACGAGGAACCTGTCCGGCTCGGCTCTCGCAAGGTCGAGGAAGGCGTCGCGGACGCGTCCGTGAAAGTCCGACTGCTCCGCCTCGAGCCGGTCGAACGGCTTGTCGGCGGAGTCCAGCCGAGCCCGCGCCTCACTGGGGGCGAGGTCGAGCAGGATCGTCAGGTCGGGCAGCGCACCCTCGGCGGCCCAGAGCGAGAGGTCGCGGATCTCCGTCGCATCGAGCACCCGACCCGCGCCCTGATACGCCACGGACGAATCGAGGTAGCGATCCTGCAGCACGATGTCGCCCCGACCGAGCGCCGGGCGTACGACGGTGGCGACATGGTGCGCCCGGTCCGCGGCGTACAGCAGAGCCTCCGCGCGCGGTGCGATGTCGCCGCGATGGTGCAGGACGATGTCGCGGATGAGCTGACCGACCTCCGAGCCGCCGGGCTCACGGGTGCGGACGACCGTACGTCCGGCCCCTTCGAGCCAGTCCGCGAGCAGGTTCGACTGTGTGGTCTTGCCCGAGCCGTCGCCGCCCTCGAGAGTGATCCACACCCCGCGGCCTGAGGTCACGAGTCCGCCTTCTCCGCTGCCTTCGCCGCGGCGTTCGCGGCACGCGTCGCGGCGGCCTTCTTCGCCGCCGCGGAACGCGCAGCGGACGTGGCGGCCGTCGTCTTCTTCGCTGCAGGCTTCTTGGCCGGTGCCTTCTTCGCTGCGGGCTTCTTCGTGGGTGCCTTCTTCGCGGGTGCCTTCTTGGCGGCACCGCGCTTGGGGGCGGGGCCCTTGGCGCGCTTGTCGGCGAGCATCTGCACTGCGATCTCGAAGGTGATGTCCTCGACCTTCTGCCCACGCGGAATCGTGACGTTCGTCTCGCCGTCGGTCACGTACGCACCGAAGCGGCCGTCACGGATCCGGATCGGCTTGCCACTGACCGGGTCGGCCTCGAACTCGGCGAGCGCGCTGGAGGCCCTGCGTCCGGCGCCGTACTTCGGCTGGGAGTAGATCTCCAGCGCCTGCTCGAGCGTCACGTCGAAGATCTGCGACTCCGACTCGAGCGATCGCGAATCGGTGCCCTTCTTCAGGTACGGTCCGAACCGCCCGTTCTGCGCCGTGATCTCATCGCCGGATTCGGGGTCGACGCCCACGACGCGCGGGAGGCTCAGCAGCTGCAGCGCCGTCTCGAGGTCGATCTCGTCGACGGACATCGAACGGAACAGCGACGCGGTGCGCGGCTTGGGAGCCGCTTCCTTCTTCGCGCCCCGCTTCGGCTTCGGCTTGTCGACGACCTCGCCGGTCGCCTCATCGACAGCGGCATCCTCCGACACGGGATCGTTCTCCTGAACGTACGGCCCGAACCGGCCGTCCTTCACGACGATGATCTTGCCGTTCTCGGGATTCTCCCCGAGAACGCGGTCACCGGCGACGGGAGCGTCGATGAGCTCCTGCGCCTTCTCGGCGGTCAGCTCGTCCGGCGCCAGGTCTTCCGGAACGTTGACGATGCGCGGCTTTGCCTCGGGATTCGCCGGGTCGGCCACCTCGAGGTACGGGCCGTACTTGCCGAAGCGCAGCGTGGCGGTGTCGGTGATGCGCGTGGAGTTCAGCGCGCGGGCATCGATCTCGCCGAGGTTGTCGACGACCTGGCGCAGCCCGACGTGGGCGTCAGAGCCGAAGTAGAACGACTTGAGCCACTCGACGCGGTTCTGCTCGCCACGGGCGATCGTGTCGAGGTCGTCTTCGAGCGCAGCCGTGAAGTCGTAGTCGACGAGGTCGGCGAAATGCTCTTCGAGCAGACGCACCACGCTGAACGCGAGCCAGGTCGGCACGAGCGCCTGCCCGCGCTTGACCGCGTATCCACGGTCGAGGATCGTCTCGGGGATCGAGGCGAACGTCGAAGGACGTCCGATGCCCTTCTCCTCGAGGACCTTCACGAGCGAGGCCTCGGTGTAGCGCGGCTTCGGCGTGGTGCGGTGGCCCTTGGCCTCGGCATCCGACACGGCGAGCTGGTCGCCGACCGCGACGGCAGGCAACGACTGGTTCTCCGCGGCGTCGGCATCTCCGCGCTTCTCGTCGCGACCCTCCTCGTACGCCTCCAGGAAGCCCTTGAACGTGTAGACGGTTCCGGATGCCGTGAACTCGGCCTTCCTCTCCCCCGCGTCGACGGCGATGGTGACCGTCGTGGTCTCGTACTTGGCGTCGGACATCTGGCTGGCGACGGTGCGCTTCCAGATGAGGTCGTAGAGGCGCTGCTCATCGCGATCCAGCTCGGATGACAGGGAAGCCGGCGTGCGGAAGTTGTCGCCCGAGGGGCGGATGGCCTCGTGGGCCTCCTGGGCGTTCTTGCTCTTCGACTTGTAGACGCGCGGCTTCAGCGGCACCGCTGCATCGCCGTAGAGCGAGACCGCCTGGCTCCGTGCCGCCTGCACCGCCTGGGTGCTCAGCGACGTGGAGTCGGTACGCATATAGGTGATGTAGCCCTTCTCGTACAGACGCTGGGCTACACCCATGGCCTGCTTGGCTCCCATCGACAGCTTGCGGCCCGCCTCCTGCTGCATCGTGGAGGTCGTGAACGGCGCGTAGGGGCTGCGCGTTCCCGGCTTGGCCTCGACCTTGGTGACGTTCCCGGTGCCGACGGCGTCCACAGCCGCGGCGAGCGCGGTGGCCGCGGCCTCGTCGAGGATGACGACGGCCTTCTTGAGCTTGCCGTCGTCGTCGAAGTCCGAGCCGCGTGCCAGCTGGCCGCCGTCAACGCGGACGAGTCGGATCTTGAACGAGGTACCCGTCGCCGCGGCTGCCGCATCGACGTCCCAGTACTCGGCAGAGGTGAACGCCATGCGCTCGCGCTCGCGGTCGACGATGAGGCGCGTCGCGGCGGACTGCACACGACCGGCCGAGATCCCGGTCTTGACCTTGTACCAGAGCACGGGCGAGACATCCCACCCGTACAGGCGGTCGAGGATGCGGCGGGTCTCCTGCGCGTCGACGAGGTCGTGGTCGAGTTCGCGGGTGTTGCCGACGGCGGCCTGGATCGCGTCCTTGGTGATCTCGTGGAACACCATGCGCTTGACCGGGACCTTGGGCTTGAGGGTCTCCAGCAGGTGCCAGGCGATCGCCTCGCCTTCGCGGTCCTCATCAGTGGCGAGCAGGAGTTCGTCGGCGCTCTTCAGCGCACGCTTGAGCTCGGCGACCGTCTTGGTCTTCCGATCGGAGACGACGTAGTACGGGTCGAACCCGTTGTCGATGTCGATGGAGTACTTCCCGTACGCCTGCTTGTCCGCAGCCGGGATGTCCTTCTTGTCAGCGAGGTCGCGGATGTGGCCGACGGAGCTGAGCACCTCATAGCCGTCGCCGAGGTATCCCTGAATAGACCGCATCTTCGTCGGGGACTCGACGATGACGAGCTTCTTGCCTTCAGCCAAGGGTGCGTCCTTTCTTCGAAGCACACCATACACACCACTGTGTGGGGTCGTTCACAGTGAGCGAGGTCGCGCTGCCGTCGCTATCCCTCGGGTGGCCCGGCACGGGCTCGGGAGACGGCTGCGAGTCCAGCGTACGCCGCCTGCACCTCCACGGTCGCCACGAAGCCCTCGAGGACGCAGCCGGTGAGGGTCGCGCCGGCAGCGAGCGCGACCCTCTCGGCGAGTGCGCAGGGCTGCTCGGATGTGGTCACGGCACCGCTCGCCGCATCGGCAGCGGCGAGCGCCGCAGCATCGGCCGCACCCGCCGCTCGTTGCGCCGTCACGGCCGCACCTCCGACAGCGGCGAGACCCAGGGAAATGGTGGCCGCGACCGCGAGCATGCCAGCCGCCAGCGCCGAACCGGCCATCAGAGTCCTCCCTCGAGTGCGCAGCTCGAGGCCCGCAGCGGCATGCGGATCAGCGCGCCGACGGAGACATCGACGGAGGTGGTGACGCATACGAGGTCGCCCCGGGGCGAGGACGACATCCCCGCCCCTGGCACGGCAGCATGCACCACCCGCTCTGCCGCACCGTGTCCCTCGCCACGTCCGAGAAGACGAGCCGCGTCCGCGGAGGCGTCCTGCAGCGCGACCTGGCGAGACGCCGCTCCGAGCGCCCCTGCCCCGAGAAGGAGCGCGAGCACGACGGCGGGAAGCGCGAGTGCCAGCTCCGCTGCGGCGGATCCGCGCTCGTCCGCATGTCGCGGCGTCGGCGCCGCATCGCCACCGCCAAGCTCGGTCATCGCGCGTCTCCCTGCCCACATCACGACACCGTGAGCGCGCGCCGCACGAGGTCCGTGAGGATGCCGCGGACTTCATCGGAGCGCATGATGACGACGAGGAGCCCGGCGAAGGCGACCGCGGCCATCGTGGTGATCGCGTATTCGGCTGTGGCCGCCCCGGTGTCGTCGCCGAACAGCATGGCCGCGCGTCGGCGGTCGAGCGCAGGGATGTTCTTCATGGTGTTCCTTCTTTCTCTCTGGGCGATGCGTAGGCATCGGATGGTGCTGATGGACTGTTGGCGGTCACAGGGGCATCGGAGTGGATGCGAGGACGCTGAGCAGGAGAGGCGCGACGCCGAGGAGCAGGAAGGCGGGCAGCGTGCAGATACCGAGCGGGAACAAGAGCCGTGTCGAGAGCTTCGCCGCACGGAGCTGCCCCTGGACCCTCGCGGCATGCCGGTCCTGGGCGGCCGCTGCCCGCAGGAGCTCTGCGGCAGGCACCCCTGCAGCGCGGGACAGCTCGAGCACGGCGGCGACCCGCTCGTCGCCGCCTCCGGAGACGGATGTCTGCGAGACCAGGTGCAGCGCGCGGTCGATGGAGGCGCCACCGGCGAGCGCGATCGCGACCAGTTCTGCCCGCATGCCGGGGGTGCCGGGTTCCGGCGCCGCTCTCCTCAGGAGCAGCGATGTCCACAGCCGCGCCGCTACCACGAGGAGGAGGCCGAGAATCACGCAGGCGGCCCCGAGCACACTCCCGAAGATGACACTGAGTGTGTCGAAGCCGAGCGCGAAACCGAGGAGCAGCCCGGCCATGGGCATCCAGAGCAGCAGACGCGCCGTCCCGGCCGGTTCCGCGAAAGCGATGCGCACATCATCGGCAGCAGCGGCGGCATCCCGCAACGTCTCCGCGATCATGCGGAGAACCTCGGCGAGCGGGGCCCCGACCGTTGTCGCGACCTCCCAGGCCGCCGCGAGATCGACCCAGGCCCCGCCCTCTGCTTCGATGGCGTCGAGGAGCGGGATGCCACGATCGAGCCGATCGACGACGGCGCGTGCTGGCACGTCGTCGGTGGCGGCGAGATGCCGCCACGCGACGAGGGGGACCGCTCCGGCCTGCAGCAGCACAGCCAGCGTCTGCACCGACGTCGCAGCGTCCGCTGAGGTCACATCCCGCCGCTGCGCCGCGCGAGGAGATCGCCTCACCGCCACGGCTGCACCTCCTCGATGTCGAGCCGATCCGCTGCGATGACGAGCCGGCCCGCCTGGCGGATCCGACGGATGCCGCCGGGGGCACGGTCGAGATGGAGGACGATGGTGAATGCGCTCACTGCCTGTCGCGCGAGTGCCACCGCATCCATGCCGGCGAGGGCGCCCAGGGCTTCGAGGCGGGCAGGAACGTCACGGAGCCCGCTGGCGTGCAGGGTGCCTGCGCCGCCATCGTGTCCGGTGTTGAGTGCGGTGAGCAGCTCGCGGACCTCTTCTCCGCGACACTCGCCGACCACCAGGCGATCCGGCCGCATGCGCAGAGACTCACGGACCAGGCGGCTCAGCGTGATGCCGCCGACGCCCTCGAGATTCGGCTGCCTCGCCTCGAGAGCGACGTGGTGCGGATGCCTCGGCCGCAGTTCGGCGACGTCTTCGATCGTCACGATGCGCTCCCCCGGCGCGACCTCGGACAGCAGAGCGGAGAGCAGCGTGGTCTTGCCCGTTCCCGTTCCCCCGGTGATGAGGATGTTCGCCCGCTCGGCCACCAGGCCGAGAAGCCAGGCCTCTTGGCGCGCATCGAACGCGCCGAGCGCAGAGAGGGATCGAAGGTCCGCGGCGCGCACCCGGGGGATGCGTATCGAGAGCGCGGTTCCTGTCGTCGACACCGGAGAGAGCACGGCATGCACACGGACGCCCGAGTCGAGGCGGACGTCGACGCAGGGCGCCTGGTCGTCGAGATGGCGTCCGCCGAGCCCGACCAGTGCGACGGCGAGGTCACGAACCTCACGCTCCGAGGCCCTCCAGGCGGCAGCCGGCTCGGCGCCATTCCCCCGGTCGACATAGAGCCCGCCCGCACCGTTCACGAACACATCGGTCACCGCGTCGTCGATGTGAGGAAGAAGCGGTCCGAACACGGGATCCAGACGGAGGGGTGCCGGCGACGTGGTCTCCTCGGATGCGAGCGAGCGCACTCCCCTGGGCTGGATGACGAAGGAATCAGGCATGACGGCGACGTTATGCGCAGTCGCGGAGGGGGAAGTCCCGAGAGATCCGGATCCTCCAGCACCTGTGGAGAAGCCGGTTCGTCACCCCGTGGTGCAGTGCCTGGCTGCCGGCCGGACCCGAGGATGCTCCGAGGACGCAGAGAGCGCTCCCAAAGGAATGGGCGGCATCTCACGGGGGGAATGAGATGCCGCCCACGACGTTCCACGATTGGGGGAATCGGGCACGCCAAGGCCGGAATGAGAATTCGGCTGTCGTCGAGTGTACGCAAGGCGACCGTCCTGACAAAACCGGCAACACTACCGACTTTCGGCAGTATGCGCGGCGAGGCCGCAGGGATAGATTCGCCCTGACCTGGTCGCCCACCCCCACGACCATGCTCGCAAGACCCGTATGCCGCAAAGGAGCGCCTGCCGATGAGCAGCCAGATCGACCATCTTCTCGACGAGACCCGGAAGTTCGCACCGTCGGAGGAGTTCGTCGCCCAAACCATCTCGTCGCCCGAGCTCTACGAGCGGGCGGCCGCCGACCGCGAGGGCTTCTGGGGCGAGCAGTCCCGTGAGCTGGTGCACTGGCACAAGCCGTTCACGCAGGTGCTCGACTGGACCAACCCGCCCTTCGCGAAGTGGTTCGACGACGGCGAGCTGAACGTCGCGTACAACTGCCTCGATCGCCACGTCGAGGCCGGCAACGGCGACCGCGTGGCGCTGCACTGGGAAGGCGAGCCCGGCGACTCGCGCCGCATCACCTACGCCGAGCTGACCGACGAGGTCAAGCGCGTCGCGAACGTGCTGGAGGGACTCGGCATCGGTCAGGGCGACCGCGTCGCTATCTACCTGCCCATGATCCCCGAGGCGATCGCCTCCATGCTGGCCGTCGCCCGCCTCGGCGCCATCCACTCCGTGGTGTTCGGAGGATTCAGCGCCGACAGCCTCCGCTCGCGCATCGACGACGCCGGCGCCAAGCTCGTCATCACGGCGGACGGCGGCTACCGGAAGGGCCGCGTCTCCGCCCTCAAGCCCGCCGTCGACCAGGCACTCTCCGACCGCGGAGACGGCGAGCAGCAGACCGTGGAGCACGTCCTGGTCGTCAAGCGCGGCGAGAACGAGGTCGACTGGATCGAAGGCCGCGACATCTGGTGGCATGACGCCGTCCCCGCAGCCTCCGCCGAGCACACGGCACAGGCCTTCCCCGCCGAGAACCCCCTCTTCATCCTCTACACCTCGGGCACCACCGGGAAGCCCAAGGGCATCCTGCACACCTCCGGCGGGTATCTGACCCAGGCGGCGTACTCGCACAAGTACGTCTTCGACCTGCACCCGGAGACCGACGTGTTCTGGTGCACGGCCGACATCGGCTGGATCACCGGGCACAGCTACGTCGCCTACGGACCCCTCGCCAACGGTGCGACCCAGGTGCTCTACGAGGGGACGCCGGACGCCCCGCACCCCGGCCGCTGGTGGGAGCTCATCGAGAAGTACAAGGTGTCGATCTTCTACACCGCGCCGACCGCGATCCGCTCGTTCATGAAGATCGGCCGCAGCGTCCCCGCGAAGTTCGATCTCTCGTCGCTGCGACTGCTCGGCTCGGTGGGAGAGCCCATCAACCCCGAGGCGTGGATGTGGTACCGCGAGGTCATCGGCGCCGGCAAGACGCCGATCGTCGACACCTGGTGGCAGACCGAGACCGGCGCGATCATGGTGTCCGCCCTCCCCGGCGTGACGGAGACCAAACCGGGTTCGGCTCAGGTGCCGCTCCCCGGGATCTCGATCGACGTGGTGGACGAGCAGGGCGTCGAGGTCGGCAACGGCAGCGGCGGGCTGCTCGTGATCACCGAGCCGTGGCCGAGCATGCTCCGCGGCATCTGGGGCGACCCCGAACGGTACCGCGAGACCTACTGGGAGAAGTTCGAGGACCAGGGCTACTACTTCGCGGGCGACGGCGCGCGCCTCGACGACGACGGCGACCTGTGGCTGCTGGGCCGCGTCGACGACGTGATGAACGTCTCCGGCCACCGCCTGTCGACCGCGGAGATCGAGTCCTCCCTGGTCGCGCACGAGGCGACGGCGGAGGCCGCCGTGGTCGGAGCCTCGGACGAGACCACAGGACAGGCCGTGGTGGCCTTCGTCATCATCAAGGAGAGCTACCTCGCCGCGCACGAGCCCGCGGGCCTCGCGCAGCAGCTGCGCCTGTGGGTCGGCGAGCAGATCGGCGCCATCGCCCGTCCGCGCGACGTCTACATCGTCGGCGAGCTGCCGAAAACCCGCTCCGGCAAGATCATGCGTCGCCTTCTCCGCGATGTGGCCGAGGGCCGCGAGGTGGGAGACACGACGACGCTCGCCGACACGGCCGTGATGAGCATCATCTCGGCGCAGGTGAAGTAGGACGAGCAGCAGGCAAGAGAAACGCGCCTCCCCATCTCGGGGAGGCGCGTTTCTCTTGCGGACACGACGGAGGACGCCGCCGGGACGCATTCAGGCGAGGAGGAACGTCACCTCGACCTCGACCGGACTGCCGAGCGGGAGCTCCGCGACGCCGACAGCCGCCCGTGCGTGGCGCCCCGCGTCACCGAAGATCTCACCGAGCACCTCGCTCGCGCCGTTGATGACGGCGGGCTGCCCCGTGAAACCGTCCGCGGATCCGACGAACCCGCCGACGCGGAGCACACCGCCGATGCAGTCGACACCACCCGCGGCATCCGCCGCCGCGGCCAGAGCGTTCAGCGCACACGTGCGGGCGTAGGTCTTCGCATCCTCGGCGGAGACGTCGGCGCCCACCTTGCCCGTGGCCGGCAGCGCACCGTCGACGAACGGCAGCTGGCCCGAGGTGTAGACGAGGCCCCCGTGCACGACCGCAGGGACGTAAGCGGCGACCGGGGCGGCGACCGGAGGCAGCTCGATGCCGAGCTCGGCGAGGCGGGCGGAGACGCTCATGCCTGGCCTCCCTCGAACTGACGGGCGGCCTGTTCTGCGGCGGCGAGGCCGGCATTCGTCGACGCGTCGGACGTGACGGGGCGCTTCAGGTAGGCGACGAGCCCGCCTTCGGGCCCCTGCACGACCTGCACGAGCTCCCAGCCCTGCTTGCCCCAGTTGTTGAGGATGGCTGCCGTGTTGTGGATCAGCAGCGGCGTGGTGAGGTACTCCCACGTGGTCATGGCACTCCTGTCGATCGGGGCGCGGCACCGGAAATCCGGGGCGGGCTCGTCAAAGGCGGTATTCAGGGAACTCCCCTACGATCAAGCGTATGCCCCAAAAGAATCGCACGGTGAGAGGCGTGCTCGGCGGTCTCGTCGGGCTCGTCGGCCTGAGCGCCGTCGCCGGTCTCCTCGTCACGGCCAGCGTCACCCCGGTGCTCGCGATGACCGGCCTCGCAGGCACCCAGGCTCTCACCCTCTTCGATCAGCTCCCCGAGAGCCTCGACCCGAGCACGCCGATGGAGCAGTCGACCATCTACGCGACCGCCCCCGACGGTTCGCAGGTCGAGCTCGCGTCGTTCTACGAGCAGAACCGCGTGCCGGTGACCTACGAGCAGGTCTCCCCCACCCTCTACGACGCGATCCTGTCGAGTGAGGACAAGAACTTCTACAGTCACGGCGGCGTCAACATCGGCGCGACCGTGAAGGCCCTGGTCGACAACGTACGAGGCACCTCCAGCCGTGGTGCGTCGACGATCAGCCAGCAGTACGTGAAGAACGTGCTGATCCAGAAGTGCGAGCAGGACGTCGACACCACGTCTGACACCTACTCGGAAGACCTCCAGCAGTGCTGGCTCGACGCCACCAACGCGACAGGGGCGAAGGGCATCGAGCGCAAGCTGCAGGAGATGCGCTACGCGATCCAGATCGAGAAGGACTTCTCCAAGAACGACATCCTCCTCGGCTACCTGAACATCGCCAACTTCGGTGGAACCGTGTACGGCATCGAGGCGGCCGCGAACTACTACTTCTCCACGACGGCCGCGAACCTCACGGTCGCGCAGTCGGCGACTCTCGCCGGCATCGTGCAGAACCCGAACACCTACCGGATCGACAAGCCGGAAGGCACGATCACGAACTCCGAGGGCGTGGCGCTGAACACGGCCGCGGATGGGTACGCACTCACGAAGGACCGCCGTCACTACGTGCTGGGTCGCATGCTCGCCGACGGCAAGATCACGCAGGCACAGTACGACGAGGCCGACGCATCGGAGATCGCGCCCGCGCTCAACCCCCCGACGCAGGGGTGTGCATCCGCCGGAACCAGCGCGTACTTCTGCCAGTACGTGAAGTCGATCGTCCTGAACGACGAGGCCTTCGGGAAGACGCAGCAGGAGCGCACGGATCTGCTCCGCCGCGGTGGCCTGAAGATCTACACCACGCTGGACTACCGCATCCAGAACCCGGCCGCCGAGAGCATGTCCGAGATCGTTCCCGCCAACGCCGACAACCAGAACTTCGGCGCCGCCGGCGTCTCGGTCGAGGTCGGCACCGGACGAATCCTCTCGATGACGCAGAACACCATGTTCACCGAGACGCCCACCGACGACCAGGCCTACACATCGCTGGTGTTCGCCGGTGACAAGGACCACGGCAACTCTGGGGGCTTCCAGGTCGGATCGACCTACAAGCTGTTCACGCTGATCGACTGGCTCGAGAAGGGCCACTCCGTCAACGAGGTGCTCAACGGAAGCGTCCAGACGAATCTGAGGATCCCCGTGTGCGGCGCCAAGCAGAGCACCGACACGAAGAAGATCGGCAACTTCGGCGGCGGCGGCGGCGGGACGAGCTCGGTGCTGAACTTCACGAGGAACTCCCTCAACAGTGGGTACTTCGCGATGGCGTCGAAGCTCGATGTCTGCGACATCAACAAGGTTGCCGACCGCATGGGTGTGACGCTCGCGAACGGTGGCAAGGTCACCGACGAGAACGTCCCCTTCGATGTGCTGGGACCGAAGAACATCTCTCCTCTCGCCATGGCGAACGCCTATGCGACCGTCGCGAGCGGCGGAAAGTACTGCACGCCTCGCGCGATCGATCGCGTGGTCGGCGCCGACGGTAAAGACCGCGAGTTGCCCGCGTCGTCCTGCACCGACGGCGTGCTGCAGCCCGAGATCGCGGCGACTGCCGCCTTCGCGCTGCAGAGCGTGATGAGCGGCGGTGGCACCGGATCCCGCGCCAACCCGAACGACGGCACTCCCCTCATCGGCAAGACCGGTACGCACGACCGCTGGTCGACCATGATGATCGAGTCCAGCACCAAGGTCACCACCGCGGTCTGGGCGGGTCGCTGGCAGGGTCAGGCCAACATCTACCAGAAGCGGGCCAACGGCTGGAACCTCAACGACATGCGATACCCCCTGGCCAAGGCCGCGCAGGGGGCAGCCAACGCCGCGTACGGCGGAGACGCCTTCCCGAAGCCGGACGGCAAGCTGACCCGACAGCAGCTGACGACGGTTCCGAGCGTCGTGGGCAAGTCCGTCGAGGAGGCGACCGGCATCCTCACCGACGCCGGCTTCCAGGTCTCCGTCGGAGGGGCGGTCGACAGCGATCTCGCCGCCGGTCTGGTCGCCGGTCAGGACCCCACAGGGGAAGCTCCGAACGGCGCGACGGTCACGCTCACGACCAGTAACGGCCAGGGGACGACCGTCCCCGCGAACCTCGTGGGGATGTCGAGAGCTCAGGCGACCGCTGCGCTCGGGGCGGCCGGCTTCACGGACATCGAGTTCGACAACTCGTGCAATCCGCCGACATCCGTCGTGGGCAACTCCGACCCTGCGCCGGGCACTGCGGCCAGCAAGTCCACCGCCGTGCGTGTGACGTGCCAGTAGCGGCACGACGCGGCGCGCACCCGGCCCTCATCGCGCTCGGCGCGGTGGGGGCCGTGGGTGCCGGCGCTGCCATCTGGGGCATCGGCATCGAGCGGTACCTGTTCACCGTGCGCGAGGCCTCAGCAGTGGCCCTTCCGCCCGGCGCAGCACCGCTGCGCATCCTGCACATCTCCGATGCGCACATGGCGCCGTGGCAGCATCGCAAACAGGACTGGCTCGCCTCCCTCGCCGAACTGAAGCCCGACCTCATCGTGAACACCGGGGACAACCTCGGCCATGAGAACGGACTCGACGGCATCCGGCGTGCCTTCGCTCCGTTCGCCGGTATCCCCGGCGTGTTCGTGCATGGCTCGAACGACGTGGCAGCGCCGTCTCCGCGGAACCCCTTCCGCTACTTCCTCGGCCCATCCAAGAAGAACCACAAACCGGAGCTGCTCGACACCGACGCGATGGACCGGTACTTCACGGATGAGTTGGGCTGGACCGACCTGAACAATGCCGCAGCACGGTTGCGCATCGCAGGCACCGACGTCCATCTCTTCGGCGTCGACGACGCCCACCGTGACTGGGACCGGCTGGACGAGCTTCCCGACGCGATCTCGGCACTCGGCGCTCGTGACGCGGCGACGCCCGTCCTCGGCGTCACGCACGCGCCGTATCAGCGGGTGCTCAACGGCTTCACCGATCTCGGCGCCGATGCGATCCTCGGAGGCCACACGCACGGCGGTCAGGTGTGCATTCCCGGGTACGGGGCTCTCGTGGCGAATTGCGACATCCCGCTCAAGCAGGCCAAGGGGCTCAGCACCTGGTCGCACGGCGGACGCACCGTGCCGCTCAACGTCAGCGCGGGGTGCGGACACTCCATCTACGCGCCGGTCCGCTTCGCCTGTCGACCCGAGGCGACGCTTCTCACGCTCACGGCACAGCCTCGGCGCTGAGCGCGCCGGGTGACGCAGTTGCTTCCGCCCGGCGAGGCGAAGACGGCACGGACCGCAGCCTTCGGGGCGAGCGCGATGTACCTCCTGATCCCACTGACGTTCTCGGTGCTCGCTCTGCCCCTCGTCAGTGAGGCCACGCGCCCACCGCTCGGACTGGCGGATTGGCCTCGATCCGCCCTCACTCTGCTCGCGGTGTCCATCATCGGTGTCCTGCTGCCCGCGATGGCTCTCCTCCGTGGAATCCGCTCGCTCGTGCGTCCCCCTGCGCGCGTGCTTCTCGCCGCTCTCGCATTCCTGTTCACGCTGATCTGGGGTGTGATCGTCGCGTGGGCCATCGGTCTGGGCGCCAGCGGAGGGAACAGCGAAAGTGCCGTCGGGATGCTGTCCGTGTGGGTGTTGACGACGTCGAATGTCTGGCCCATCCTGGTCACAGCCGGTTGCATGGCTCTGCCACGCGGGCGTGCGCGCCTCATCACGCTCGCGGCATCCACGGGCGGGGGGCTCCTGCTCCTGATCGTCGCGCTCATCACCGTACGCATCACCGCACAGGTGTGATCCGGCCTCGATTCGGCGCGGGGAGCATTTCCCTGTAGACTCGGAGGGTTGCAAACGGGGTGTGGCGCAGCTTGGTAGCGCGCTTCGTTCGGGACGAAGAGGTCGCAGGTTCAAATCCTGTCACCCCGACCAGTAACACCGGAAGGCCGCCCTCAGGGGCGGCCTTCTCTGTACCGGGACCGTGCACGAAGGGAACGCATGAGCTCTCTGCTCCCGCCGCCGCGCCGTTTCACCCGGGTATGGGCGCTCGCCCTCAGCGTCCCGTTCCTGATCGGCCTCGCCGCCCTCACCCTCACGCCATCGAAGGTCGAGGACTCGATGCCGAATCTGCTCGACGTCATCCTCACGACCACACACCGTCTCGGCTGGGAGTGGCTCGACTTCACGCGGCTCGAGATCATCGCGAACGTGCTGGTCTTCGTGCCGGTCGGCATCCTCGCCTTCCTGCTCCTCCCCCGCCGCGTGTGGTTCCTCGCACTGTTGGTGGGACCGCTGCTGTCCGCGATGATCGAGACCGCTCAGCGCATGGCTCTCCCCCACCGCGCGGCGACCGTGAACGATGTCGTGGCCAACTCCACCGGCGCGATCCTCGGCGTCGCCGTCGCGGTCGTCTTCACCCTGCTGCTCGCCCCGAGATCCTCTCAGCGTCCACCTTCTAAGCTGGAGACATCATGACCACGCCCACGCTCGTCGCCTTCGATCTCGATGACACGCTCGCCCCTTCGAAGGGTCTGATCGACCCGAGGATCGCCGATCTGCTGCGCGCACTCCTGCGCACCGTCGACGTCGCCATCATCTCCGGCGGCAACGAGGCGCAGTTCCGATCGCAGGTCGTCGCCCGACTCGGCGATGCGGATGCCGCTGACCTCGCGCGCCTGCACCTGCTGCCCACCTGCGGCACCCGCTACCTCCGCCACGACGGCACGGACTTCGCACCGGTCTACGCGCACGATCTCAGCGACGCAGACAAGCAGGCGGCTCTCACGGCTCTGCGCGAGGAGGCCGAGCGCCTCGGGCTGTGGGAAGCCGAGCCGTGGGGCGACATCCTGGAAGACCGCGGATCCCAGATCACGTTCTCGGCACTCGGGCAGCGCGCACCGCGCGAGGCGAAGCACGACTGGGACCCGACGGGCGCCAAGCGGAGCGCTCTGAGGGACGCCGTCGCCGCACGTCTGCCCGGCCTCGAGGTCCGCTCCGGTGGATCGACCTCCATCGACATCACCCAGGCAGGCATCGACAAGGCCTTCGGCATGCGGCAGCTCGCCGAACACACCGGCATCGCCCTCACCGACATGCTGTTCTACGGCGACCGGCTCGATGAGGGCGGGAACGACTATCCGGTGCTCGCGATCGGCGTGCCCTCCATCGCCGTGGAGGGTTGGGAAGACACCGCCGACAGACTCGACGCACTCCTGCTGACCCTCTGATCCACATGGTGCCGTGCGGCACGCCACCGCCGCATGGTCCTAGCATGGCGTCATGGATGCCCTGCTGATCGTCATCGTCGTCGCCGCGGTCTCCAGTGCGGCCTGCTGGGTGCTCTCCCTGATCACCCGTGACACCTCCTGGGTCGATCGCGCCTGGTCGATCGCCCCCGTCGCCTATGTGTGGATCTTCGTCGCTGGGGCCTTCGTGAACGGCGAGGGTTCGGCACGCGTCGTCCTGATGGGTGTCCTGGCGACGGCGTGGGGAGCCCGGCTGACCTTCAACTTCGCCCGCAAGGGCGGCTACACCGGGATGGAGGACTACCGCTGGGCGATCCTCCGAGGACGCATGCGTCCCTGGCAGTTCCAGATCTTCAACCTGCTGTTCATCATCTGCTACCAGATGGCGCTGCTCGTGCTCATCACGCTGCCGGCTGCCCTCGCCGCCCGGAATCCGTCTGCGCTCACCGGATGGGATGCGCTGTTCATCGCCGCGTTCCTCGCGTTCCTGGTCGGCGAGACGATCGCCGACCAGCAGCAGTGGGTGTTCCATCAGCGGAAGAAGAAGGCGGGCGGCACCCTCCCTCCCGGCTTCGCCACGACCGGACTGTTCCGGTACAGCAGGCACCCCAACTTCTTCTTCGAGCAGGCGCAGTGGTGGGCCTTCTACGCGATCGGTGCGACGGCAGCGGTCGCGGGTGGCGCCGGAGTCATCGGCGGCGTGCTGAACCCGACGATCATCGGACCCGCGCTCCTCACCGTGCTGTTCATCGGCTCGACGATCTTCACCGAGTCGATCACCGCGTCGAAGTACCCGGCATACGCCGACTACCGCCGCACGACATCGATGCTCGTGCCGTGGCCTCCACGCACGCGATCCGTGGCCACGCAGTCCTGAAGCCGGCGCCCACCGGGTGCTGACGCTCAGGCAGGATCTCAGCTCACGCGGGCCTCCGCGGCGGCACGTGCGACCGGAACCAGCCTGGTCAGCTGGGTCACGTGCGCGGGCTCGAGCTCGGCGAGGGACGCGACACCCAGCAGGCGCATCGTGCGCTCGATCTCGCTGCGCAGGATCGCGATCGTGCGGTCGACGCCCTGACGTCCACCCGCCATCAGACCGTAGAGGTAGGCCCGCCCGATCAGCGTGAAGTCCGCGCCGAGCGCCACCGCGGCGACGATGTCGGCGCCGTTCATGATGCCGGTGTCGATCATGACCGTGAAGTCGTCGCCGACCGCCCGACGCACCTCCGGCAGCAGATGGAAGGGGATCGGCGCGCGGTCGAGCTGACGCCCTCCGTGGTTCGAGAGGACGATGCCGTCGACTCCGGCGTCACGCAGGCGCACCGAGTCCTCGACGTTCTGCACGCCCTTGATGACGATCTTGCCCGGCCAGATGTCGCGGATCACCGCGAGATCGTCGTAGCTGATCGTCGGGTCCATCGCCGCATCCAGCAGCTCCCCCACCGTGCCCCCTGTGGTGCTGAGGGAGGCGAACTCGAGCTTCGGCGTGGTGAGGAAGTCATACCACCACCACGGCCGCGGAATCGCGTTGATGATCGTGCCGAGCGTGAGCTGAGGCGGGATGCTGAAACCGTTGCGCTTGTCACGAAGGCGCGCACCGGCGACCGGAGTGTCGACCGTGAACTGGAGGGTGTCGAAGCCCGCCGCCGCCGCACGACGGGTGAGTTCGTAGGAGATCTCGCGGTCGCGCATGACGTAGAGCTGGAACCAGTTGCGCCCCTGCGGGTTGGCAGCCTTGACACCCTCGATCGAGGTGGTGCCGAGCGTGGAGAGCGTGAACGGGATGCCGGCGGCCGCGGCAGCTCCGGCACCGGCGGTCTCCCCCTCGGTCTGCATCAGGCGCGTGAAGCCGGTGGGCGCGATCCCGAAAGGCAGAGCGGACGGACCGCCGAGGATCTCGACGGTCGTGTCGACCGTGGGAGCCGGACGCAGGATGCCGGGATGGAACTCCACGTCCCGGAAAGCCTGACGGGCCCGGGTGAGGGACAGCTCGCCCTCCGCGGCTCCGTCGGTGTAGTCGAAGGCCGCCTTGGGCGTGCGTCGCTTGGCGATCAGGCGCAGGTCGTCGATGGTGAGGGCCCCCTCCAGCCGTCGCTTGCGGCCGTCGAGCTCCGGCTTCTTGAACTTCATCAGCTCGAGGAGTTCGGCGGGGTTGGGGAACTGGCGCTGCACCATGATGTGCCTCTCAGATCTGGGGGTGAATCTCACGGGTGAGGCCCGTGGACGTGTAGTAGCCGGTGATGTGCGTGTGGATCAGGGACCGCGCGGCATCCACGTCGCCGGCATCGATCGCGGCGACCAGCGCGCGGTGCTCGGCACGGAGCCGGGCCGACATCGCCTCCCAGTCCGGGATGGTGGCGACGCCCGCCTGCACGTAGGACTCGATCGAGGAACGCAGGCCAGCCATCATCGCGGCGATGACCGTGTTGCCGCTGGCCTCGGCGAGCGAGAGGTGCAGCTGAGCGTCGAGGGCGAGGAACTCCGATGGCGAGAGCAGGGGTTCGTCCATCGCGGCGAGCAGTTCCCGCGCGCGGCTCGTGTCACGCTCCGGTGCGCCGGCCATCGCCACCACCACCGCATCCTCGAGCACCAGACGAGTCCGCACGACATCGTCGAGGGGGAACCCCTGCGCCGCGACCTGAAGCCTCAGCAGCGCTGACATGCCTCCCGTGGGCGTCGCGATCACGATGGCCCCCGACTGCGGGCCGGAACCGGTCGCGGTGCGGATGAGCCCCATCACCTCGAGCACGCGGAACGCCTCACGGACGCTCGAGCGCCCGACGCCGAGCTCGGTGGCGAGATCCCGCTCGGACGGCAGTCGGTCACCTGGGCCGAGGCGCGCGTCGAGCAGGTCGCGTTCGATGTGCTCGAGCACGAGGCGCCAAGCGCGTGCCGGCTGGTCCGCCATCGATCCTCCTGTGGTCTGACCACAGAGTATCGCGTGTGGTCAGACCACGCAAACAGGGTCGCCGACACACCCGCTGCGCCGGGCGCGGGTGGAGGGCGGCGGGCTCAGCCCAGGCGTCCGCCGGATTCCTCGAGATAGCAGGTGCCGCACAGCGACTCGTAAGTGGTCAGCTCGGGCGACGCCGACCCGGTCGCGCCCTCGTCGATGGCGACCTGGTCGCCGTCGAACACGAAGCGCCCGCCCACGACGCGGCCATTGAACACGGCCTTCCGTCCGCACCGGCAGATGGTCTTGAGCTCCTCCAGCGAGTGCGCGATCGCGAGCAGGCGCGCGGAACCGGGAAAGGCGTGCGTGAGGAAGTCGTTCCGGATGCCGTAGGCGATCACCGGGATGCCGTCGACGACGGCGATACGGAAGAGATCGTCGACCTGAGTCGGGGTGAGGAACTGCGCCTCGTCGATCAGCAGGCACGCGACGTCGCGCGGGCCTTCGGGAAGCAGCTCGTCGTCGGCCGCATGCTGCATGCGCTCACGATGCTTCGCGAACACCCTTCGTGCATCGTCGTCGGGGGCGATGAGGAAGTCGACCCGGCGTGTGACGCCCAGCCGACTCTCGATCTCGGACGCGCCCTTGGTATCGATCGCCGGCTTCGCGAGCAGCACCCGCTGCCCACGCTCCTCGTAGTTGTAGGCAGCCTGCAGCAGAGCGGTCGACTTGCCCGAGTTCATCGCGCCGTAGCGGAAGTAGAGCTTCGCCACGGGACGATCTCAGACGTTGATGCCGAGGACGGCTGCCGTGGCTTCGGTCGACTTCTCAGCGAGCTCCGGGTTCTCGTTCAGCTTCTCACCGAATGTGGGGATCAGGGCACGCAGCTCCGGCTCCCACCCCGGGTACTCGGCCGGGAAGCACTTCTTGAGCAGGTCGAGCATGATCGGGACGGCGGTGGATGCTCCGGGCGACGCCCCCAGCAGGCCCGCGATGGAACCGTCGGCCGCCGCGACGACCTCGGTGCCGAACTGCAGGATGCCACCCTTCTTCGGGTCCTTCTTCATCACCTGGGCGCGCTGACCGGCATCGATGAGGGTCCAGTCCTCATCCTTGGCCGTGGGCGTGAAGGTGCGGAGGCTGTCGACCTTCTTGGCGTGGTTCTTCAGCAGCTCGCTCACGAGATACGTGATGAGGTCGGGGTTCTTCACCGCGACCTGCAGCATCGGCAGCAGATTGTGCGCACGCACCTGGGTGACGATGTCGAGCATCGAGCCGTTCTTCAGGAACTTCGGGCTGAAGGTCGCGAACGGTCCGAACATGAGCGAGGCCTCGCCATCGACGACACGGGTGTCGAGGTGCGGGACCGACATGGGCGGAGCGCCGACCGACGCCTGCGAGTACACCTTCGCCTTGTGCTGAGCGACGATGGTCGGGTTCGTGGTCTTGAGGAACTGCCCGCCGATCGGGAAGACGCCGTAGCCCTTGATCTCGGGGATGCCGGAATTCTGCAGCAGCTTGAGCGCCCAGCCACCCGCACCGACGAACACGAAGCGGGCCCTGACCTCGCTCGGGGTGTGACCGATGCTGTTGCGGTACTTGACCAGCCAGGTTCCGTCCTTCTGCTTCTTCAGGCTGCGCACCTCGTGATTCGTGCGCAACGACACGCCAGCGTCGGTCAGGTGGTCGAAGAGCTGGTGCGTGAGGGAGCCGAAGTCGACATCGGTACCGGCGGGCACACGCGTCGCAGCGAAGGGCTCGCCCTTGCGCCGCTGCTGCATGAGCAGCGGCGCCCACTTGTTGATGACGCGAGAGTCCTCGCTGTACTCGATGCCCGCGAACAGCGGTTGCTTCTTCAGCACCTCGTAGCGGTTCTTGAGGTAGGCGACGTCCTTCTCGCCCCGCACGAACGTCATGTGCGGTGTCGCGTTGATGAAGGTCGACGGCTCGTCGAGCACGCCCCGCTCCACCAGAGACGACCAGAACTGACGGCTCTGCTGGAACTGCTCGTTGATCGACACCGCCTTGGCGGGGTCGAGGGGAGCGTCGCCCTGCTGGGGCATGTAGTTCAGCTCGCACAGGGCGGCGTGGCCCGTGCCGGCGTTGTTCCACGGGTTGGAGCTCTCCTGAGCCACCTCGGAGAGTCGCTCGAAGGCGACGATCTTCCACTCCGGCTGCAGCTCGTGCAGGAGAGTACCCAGGGTGGCGCTCATGATGCCACCGCCGATCAGGACGACATCGACGTTTTCAGTCACCGAGCCAGTCTAGTTCGCGGGCGCGCTGCCGCCGACCATGCGGCGGGTTCCACCAGACCGCTTCCACATGACGGGGATGCCGTCAGGCTATGACCGCCAGGCGCTCGGCCAGGATCTCGGCGATCTGCACCGCGTTCAGCGCGGCACCCTTGCGCAGGTTGTCGTTGCTGAGGAACAGCACGAGCCCCTTGCCCTCGGGGGCGGACTGGTCGGCACGGATGCGACCCACGAAGCTCGGGTCCTGCCCCGCAGCCTGCAGCGGCGTCGGCACCTCGTCGAGCACGACGCCGGGCGCAGCGCTCAAGACCTCGCGTGCACGCTCGGGCGTGATGTCGTCGGCGAACTCGACGTTGATCGACAGCGAGTGCCCGGTGAAGACCGGTACGCGCACGCAGGTGCCGGCGACGCGAAGATCGGGGAGTTCGAGGATCTTGCGGCTCTCGTTGCGGAGCTTCTTCTCCTCGTCCGTCTCGTTGTCGCCATCCTCGACGAGGTTGCCGGCGAACGGGATGACATCGAACGCGATGGGCGCGATGTACTTCTCCGGCTCGGGGAAGTCGACCGCGGATCCGTCGTGCACGAGGCGCAGGGTGTCGCCCTGGGCCAGCACTCCCTCGACCTGACCGAGGAGCTCCTGGGCACCGGCGAGACCGGACCCGGAGACGGCCTGGTAGGTGGAGACGATCAGACGCTCGAGACCGGCCTCCGCGTGCAGCGCCTTCAGCACGGGCATCGCGGCCATCGTGGTGCAGTTCGGGTTCGCGATGATGCCCTTGGGGCGCTCGTCGATCGCGTGCGGGTTGACCTCGCTGACCACGAGCGGCACCTCGGGGTCCATGCGCCAGGCGCTGGAGTTGTCGACGACCACGGCGCCGGCTGCGGCGAATCGGGGTGCGTAGGCACGGCTCGCCGTGGCACCGGCCGAGAACAGGGCGATATCGATCCCCGCAGCGTCCGCGCTCTCGACGTCTTCCACGATGACGGTGGCGCCGCCGAACTCGATCGCCGTGCCGGCAGAGCGCGCGGACGAGAACAGCCGCAGATCGCGGATCGGGAACGACCGCTCGGCGAGAATCTCGCGCATCACGGTGCCCACCTGGCCGGTGGCGCCGACGATGGCGACGGAGAGTCCTGAATCGGAGATGCGGGTCATGATGTTCCTTGGCGTCGTGCGGTACTGCGTACGAGGCTTCGGGCGCGGCGTCGGGGTGCTGAGGCTGCGCCTGGCGCCGGTGTCAGGGTTGCGGTGAGTCTACCGCGACCGGAAGGAGTGCCGGCTCTCCGCTCCCCGCACTCGAGTCGTCGGCAGGAAAACGAGGGGGAACGGCAGAGATCAGCGGCCGGTGCCGGCGTGGACCGTGGCCTCGGCGTCGCCGTCGAGCCCATAGGCGGTGTGCACGGTGCGAGCGGCCTCGGTGAGGTCGGTGTCGCGGAGCACCACGGAGATGCGGATCTCGGAGGTCGAGATCATCTCGATGTTGATTCCTCCGGCGGAGAGCGCCTCGAAGAGCGTCGCGGAGACGCCCGAGTGCGTGCGCATGCCCGCCCCGACGACCGAGAGCTTGCCGATCTGGTCGTCGTGGATCAGGTTCTGGAACCCGACCTCGGTCTGCTCCCCCGCGAGGGCCTTGAGGGCACCGGCGGCATCCGCCTTCGGCACAGTGAAGGAGATGTCGGTGCGTCCGGTCGCCGACACGTTCTGCACGATCATGTCGACGTTGGCGCCCGACTTCGCGACGATCTTGAAGATCTCGGCGGCCTTGCCCGGCACGTCGGGCACGCCCGCGACCGTGATCTTGGCCTGGCTGAAGTCGGTGGCGACGCCGGCGACGATCGGTTCTTCCATGACTGCTCCCTCGGCTTCGCGAGGGTTCTTCATGCCCTCGCCCAGAACGTACGTGCCCTCGGACGACGAGAAGGTCGACCGGGCGTGAATGAGGACCCCGTGGCGGCGTGCGTACTCGACGGCGCGGATGTACAACACCTTGGCCCCGTTGGCTGCGAGCTCGAGCATCTCCTCGCTCGAGACGTGGTCGAGCTTCTGCGCCTTCGGGATCACACGCGGATCGGCGGTGAAGATGCCGTCGACGTCGCTGTAGATCTCGCACACGTCGGCGTCGAGCGCGGCGGCGAGCGCGACGGCGGTGGTGTCGGATCCTCCACGACCGAGGGTCGTGATGTCGCGGGTGTCGCGGTTGAAGCCCTGGAACCCGGCCACGATCACGATCGCCCCTTCGTCGAGGGCTTCACGCAGGCGCACCGGCGTCACGTCGACGATGCGGGCGGCACCGTGCTGCGAGTCGGTGATCATGCCCGCCTGGCTGCCGGTGAAGGAGCGCGCCTCGAAGCCCATCGAGTGGATCGCCATGGCCAGCAGCGCCATCGAGATGCGCTCTCCGCTGGAGAGCAGCATGTCCAGCTCGCGCGGAGCAGGGATCGGTGCGACCTCGTTCGCGAGGTCGAGCAGCTCGTCGGTGGTGTCGCCCATGGCGCTCACGGCGACCACGACGTCGTGTCCTGCGCGACGCGTGTCGACGATGCGCTTGGCGACGCGCTTGATGCTCTCTGCGTCGGCGACGGATGAGCCGCCGTACTTCTGCACGATGAGGGCCACGATCACTCCCTGGGATGATGGGCGGATCCGCCCACGCTCATTCTACGATCGGCGCGTATGCCCCGCCGCGCATGTGACGCCTGCCGGGTGCGCGGCGAGCAGGCGTCAGAGCGAGGGCGGGAGCGCCTGGGGCGAGACCGGACGGAGGCGGCCGCCGGTGGCAGCGAACCAGCATCCGACGATGATCAGCGGGAAGCCGAGCAGCAGACCGGGAGTCAGGGGTTCGGCGAGGACGATGGCACCGAGGATGATCGCGACCACCGGATTCACGTAGGTGAACAGCGGGGCGCGCACCGGTCCGACCTCACGGATGAGCGCGAAGAACGCCAGGAACGCCACCGCCGTGCAGATCACTGCGAGTGCGAGAAGCGCGGCGATCGACGGCAGCGTGGGCACCTCGTGCTGGGTGAGCGCTCCGATCGGCAGATAGAAGATCCCGATCATCAGCAGGGACAGGGTGATGGTGCCGAGCGAGGGGACGTCGTTGAGCTTGCGCGCCACGATGAACGGCGCGATCGCGTACAGCACGGCGACCAGGAGCACCTCACCAGCGGCGAGAAGGCTGACCTCGCCGCCGAAGAGTCCAGGACCGGCGACGACGACCGCCACGCCGACGAAGCCGACCAGCAGTCCGATGCCGCGGGCGGGCCTCAGCACTCCGCGGTCACCGCCGCCCAGGGCGATCAGGGCGGCGAACAGCGGCACCGTCGCCACGAGCAGACCGGTCATGCCCGAGGGCAGCGTCATCTCGGCATGCCCGAGCAGCACGAAAGGCCCTGCCATCTCGACGGCACCGAAGGCGAGCACCCAGGGCCAGTGCTTCAGAGCGGCTCGCAGCGCTCCGCTGCGGATCGCGAAGGGCAGCAGCAGGAGAGCCGCGATGAGAGTGCGCCCCGCCACGATCGCCGGCGGGGAGAACGACTCGACCGCGACGCTGATGAACAGATACGGCACTCCCCACAGCAGCGCCATGGCCCCGAAGAGGAGCCAGCCGCGCCGCGAGAAGCCCGCGTTCGGGCTCACAGGATGCGCCGGCCCTCGAAGGCACGACCGAGGGTGACCTCGTCGGCGTACTCGAGGTCTCCGCCGACGGGCAGCCCGGAAGCGAGGCGGGAGACCGTGATCTGCATCGTCGTGAGCAGACGGCTGAGGTAGCTCGCGGTCGCCTCCCCCTCGAGGTTCGGGTTGGTGGCGAGGATGACCTCCTGCACCGTGCCGTCGGCGAGGCGTGTCATCAGCTGGGCGATGCGCAGATCGTCCGGACCGATGCCGGCGATGGGGCTGATCGCTCCGCCGAGCACGTGGTAGAGCCCGCGGAACTCCCTGGTGCGCTCGATCGCCGCGACGTCTTTCGCGTCTTCGACCACGCAGATCAGCGCCTGACTGCGGCGCGGATCGCGGCAGATGGCGCAGCGCTCCTGCTCGGCGACGTTGCCACAGACCTCGCAGAACCGCACGCGGGTACGGATCTCGCCGAGCAGCTCGGCGAGACGCGCGACATCGAACGTCGGCGTCTGCAGGATATGGAATGCAATGCGCTGGGCGGACTTGGGCCCGATACCGGGAAGCCGTCCGAACTCGTCGATCAACTCTTGGACGATGCCGTCATACATCAGGAGAACCTCGTCGGGGGCTCGTAGGGCTCTTCGCGCACGAACGTCGCGCCGAGCACCTGGCGGATCACGGCCTCACCGTAGCGCTGCACTCCCCCGGCGGAGGGCTGGCGCTCGACGACGACCGGCGGGGCGGCGGCGGCGACAGCGGTGCGCTGCGTCTGCGGCGCGGACCGCGCAGGAGACGCCTGCTGCGGGAGCGGCGACTCTGCGGGCGGCTCGTACGAAGGGTCGTACGGCGGCTCATCGTCGAAGGCCGGAGCCTCGTCATCGCCGGGCAGCGGGGGCTCGTCTCGGTCCACGGCACCGTCGGAGGGGGGCGCGGGAGCCGAAGCGGCAGCCTCGACCTCTTCGGGCTCGTCGTCGACGGCGAGGGGCGCCGTCGGAACTGGAGCCTGGTTCACCGGCCGCTCGGTCGCGGTCGGGATCGGCGCGACAGCCCATTCCGTCACCGCCGAGGCGGAGGCGCTGCGGGACTGCGGACGGGGGGAACCCGCTGACGCAGGCTCCGATGCGGGAGCGGCATCCGCCGGCGTCGACGCCCCTGACGGCGAGGGCTGACGCGGAGCACCTCCCGCCGGCATGGGCGCCGGCAGGTACTTCACACGCACGCCGAGCTCGTTCTCGATCGCCGACCGCAGGTGATCGGAGGGACCGGAGCCGGGGGTCGTGCCCTTGAACTTCGCCACATCGTGCTGGCTGGTGAACCCGAGGGTCAACACCTCGGTCTCGGTGACGTAGGCAAGCGGCTGCACGGCCGTGGCCAGCAACCAGGACGTGCGGCTGATGCTCTCGAGACGCGTGAGCACCGCCGGCCACGCTGCACGGATCCGCTCGAAGGTGACCGGCCCCTGCGGTGCGGCGACCTCGGGGGCTGCTGTTTCGGGAGCGACGCCGGCGGTCTCGTCTGCGCCTCGCGCGCCTTCTCCCTGCTCGTCTGCCGGGCGCTGATCGGCAGGGGCGGACTCCGCCGCGGTGGGCGCCGGTGCCGCGGGCTCCGCTGCAGCGGCGGCGGGCGCCCCCGAAGGAGCGGCGGACGGAACCGATGCAGAAGCCGCCGGAGCTGGGGCTGCCGGGGGTGCAGACGGTGCTACCGCTGCCGGGGCCGGAGCTGCCGGGGCCGGAGCTGCCGGGGCTGGGGCTGCCGCGGCCGGAGCAGTCGGACGGGCGGAAGCCGTGGCCGCGCGCTCGCCTCCAGCCACGGGCGCCGACGCGGCGGTGTCGGTCGCTCCGGCGAGGACGCGCGCGACCATGAGCTCGAGGTGCAGCCGTGGCGAGGTGGCACCGGACATGTCGTCGAGGGCGGCGCTGACCACATCGGCCGTGCGCGAGAGCCGGGCGGAGCCGAATGCGTCGGCCTGAGCCCGCATGCGCTCCAGGTCGTCTTCCGCGACCCCGCGCAGGACGGCGGAGGCTCCGGGCCCGACCGCCGCGATCACGATGAGGTCGCGCAGACGCTCGAGCAGGTCGTCGACGAAGCGGCGAGGGTCCTGGCCGGTCTGCACCACACGGTCGATCGCGGGGAAGGCGGATGCGGCGTCGCCGGCCGCGAGCGCGTCGACGATCTCGTCGAGCAGCGCAGCGTGCGTGTATCCGAGCAGGGCGACAGCGCGCGCGTAGCCCACCGTGACCGTCTCGGACCCGGCCGGAGCGTCCGACCCGGCGATCAGCTGGTCGAGGAGCGAGAGGGTGTCACGCGGCGAACCGCCACCCGCGCGGACCACGAGCGGGAGCACACCCTGCTCGACGATCACGCCCTCCTCGGCGCACAGCTTGGCGACGTACTCGAGCATCGCGGCAGGCGGCACGAGTCGGAACGGATAGTGGTGGGTGCGCGAGCGGATGGTGCCGAGCACCTTCTCGGGCTCGGTGGTCGCGAAGATGAACTTGACGTGCTCCGGCGGCTCTTCGACGAGCTTCAGCAGCGCGTTGAACCCCTGGGGCGTCACCATGTGCGCCTCGTCGAGGATGAAGATCTTGTAGCGGTCGCGGCTCGGGGCGAAGGTGGCCCGCTCACGCAGGTCGCGCGCGTCGTCGACGCCGTTGTGGCTCGCGGCGTCGATCTCGACCACGTCGAGCGATCCACCGCCGGCGCGCGACAGCTCGACGCAGCTCGGGCACACTCCGCAGGGCACGTCGGTAGGCCCCTCGGCGCAGTTCAGGCACCGCGCCAGGATGCGCGCAGACGTCGTCTTCCCGCACCCGCGAGGACCGGAGAACAGGTAGGCGTGGCCGACCCGGTCGCCTCGCAGCGCCGTCATCAGCGGATCGGTCACCTGGGACTGCCCGATCATCTCGCCGAATGCTTCGGGGCGGTAGCGGCGGTAGAGGGCTGTGGTCACCACAACAGCCTACGGCGTGCCACCGACCTTCGGCGGGCCGAGCGGTCAGTCGATCGGTTCGATCACCGGGATCGCCGTGGTGATCACGGGAACGGACGCCGACATGCGCGTCCCGTCCTCGCGTCGGGCGTCGGCGAACTGCCGGAGGGTCGGCCGTCCGGGGATCAGCGGACCCTGATCGGCGAGCGGCACGACGACCTCATCCTCCACCGTCGCGATGTAGGCCGTGTCCCGCACGCTGAAGGGCACGGGCGGCCCGTTGCGCACTTCCACGCGGAGCTCGTCCTTCGTCACCGTCACCCTCAAGGTCGACCCCTGCCACTGCAGCGGGAACGACAGCGACGGCCATCCGGCAGGGAGCCTCGGGTCGAAGCTGAGGTCGCCGGCATAGTCGCGCATACCGCCGAAACCGCACACCAGCGCTGTCCACACCCCGCCCGCCGACGCCACGTGCACGCCGTCAGCCGCGTTGTGGTGCAGGTCGTGCAGGTCGACGAACAGCGACTGCTCGAAGTACTTCTGCGCGAGGTCCTGGTACCCCACCTCGGCCGCCAGGATCGACTGCACGACGGCCGACAGCGTCGAGTCGCCGGTGGTCAGCGGGTCGTAGTAGTCGAAGTCGGCCTTCTTCTCCTCCGGCGTGAAGTGATTGCCCTGCAGGAACAGCGCGAGCACGACATCCGCCTGCTTGAGCACCTGGAACCGGTAGATCACCAGAGGGTGGAAGTGCAGCAGGAGCGGACGCTGTTCGGCCGGGGTGTTGGCGAGGTCCCAGACCTCGCGCTCGAGGAACAGCGAGTCCTGCGGGTGGATGCCGAGCCCCTCGCTGTAGGGGATGTACATCGCCTCGGCCGCGCGGTCCCAGGCCTCGGCCTCTCCTGGTCCGAGTCCCGTGCGATCGACGAGCTTCACGTAGTCCTCGGGATAGCTCTCGCGGATCTCGCGCACGACCTTGGCCGCGTAGCGGAGGTTGTAGCGCGCCATGACGTTCGTGTACAGGTTGTCGTTGACGACCGTCGTGTACTCGTCAGGGCCGGTGACGCCATGGATGTGGAACGTGTCGATCCCGTCGCCCGCCCCGGTCTCCTCGACCAGACGCGAAGCACGCCAGAACCCGAGCGTCGCCCACAGCCGCGCGGTCTCGATCGCGATGTCCGCGCCCTCGCGGCGCAGGAACTCCTCGTCCCCGGTGGCACGCACGTACTTGCCGAGCGCGAAGCTGATGTCGGCGTTGATGTGGTACTGCGCGGTGCCGGCGGCGTAGTAGGCGGAGGCCTCCTCGCCGTTGATCGTGCGCCACGGGAACAGGGCTCCCGCCTCGTTGAGCTGGGCCGCCCTGCGCCGTGCGGCCGGCAGCATCCCCACCCGTGCGCGGAGGGCGTTGTAGGCCCACCGGGGCGACGTGTAGGTGAGGAAGGGGAGCACGTAGATCTCGGTGTCCCAGAAGTAGTGGCCGCTGTATCCCGAACCCGAGACGCCCTTGGCCGGCACTCCGGCGCCGTCGGCGCGCGCCGATGCCTGAGCGAGCTGGAAGAGGCACCAGCGGGTGGCCTGCTGCAGGTCGTCCCTTCCTCCGATCTGCACGTCGCTGCGGTCCCAGAACGCGTCCAGCCACTCCCTCTGACGACGGAACACCGTCTCGACGCCCTCGTCCGCAGCCCGATCGAGCGTGCGCCGGCACCGGTCGACCAGCTCCCTCGGGGGCACGCCACGCGACGTGTGGTAGCTGACGAGCTTGGTCACGGTGATCGGCACACCGGCCTTCGCCTGCACGCGGAAGACGTTCTTCGCGATGTCGGGCTCGACGAGCGTGCGGGCGTTGAACTCGTTCTCGGTCTCCACCACGTGGTCGGCGACCACCGCGACCGTCATCCCCGAATCGGCGACGCGGTAGGAGAGCGCAGAGCGCAGCCCGTCCTGCCAGTGCTCGGCGGGCTCCAGCACGCGATCGGCGATCTTCTCGGCCTTGCGGGGGTCGAACGCCGCGGCCTTGGTGCCGATCGGCGTACCGGCGTAGACACCGGCGCCGTCCTGCCTGTTCAGCAGCTGGCAGCTGATCGTGACCGGCGCATCCGCGTTCTCGACCACCACCTCGAGTCGCAGTACCGCGAGGTGGCGCTCCTCGAAGCTCACGATCCGCTCGTCACGCATCCGCACCCGCTTGCCCGACGGCGTCTCCCACACGACGAAGCGCTCGAGCACGCCGGTGCGCAGGTCGAGGGTGCGACGGTACTCGCGCACGTCGGCGTCGTCGAGCGAGATCGGCTCGTCGTCGACGTACACCCGCATGACCTTGGCATCCGGTGCGTTGACGATCGTCTGCCCGACCTCGGCGAAGCCGTAGGCCTGTTCGGCATGGCGGATCGGCCACGTCTCGTGCAGCCCGTTGATGAAGGTGCCGTGCTCCTGGGCGCCGCGACCCTCGATGTGGTTGCCGCGCAGACCCAGGTAGCCGTTGCCGACCGAGAACAGCGTCTCGCCGACGCCTTCCTCCGAGTAATGCGTGTCGATCAGACGCCACGGGTCGACGGGGAAGCGGTCGCGATCGATCATGCGGACTCCGGGGTCTCGGTGCGGGAGGCGGGAAGGAAGACGGCGAGGTCGTCGACGACGACGGTCGCACCGGCGGCCCGGAGGGCGTCTGCGCCCGTGCCCCGGTCGACGCCGACGACGGTCGCGAAACCGGCTGCGGCGGCGGAAGCGGCGCCGGACGTGGCGTCTTCGACGGCTACGGCGCGGGCCGGGTCGACGCCGAGGGCGGCGGCACCGGCGGCGAACATGTCGGCTGCGGGCTTGGAGGCCAGACCATCGCGCTCGGCGACGACGCCATCGACCACGATGCGGAAGAAGGAGCGGATGCCGGCGGCGCCGAGGACCTCTTCGGCGTTCTTGGAGCTCGAGACCACCCCGAGCGGGATGCCGGCATCGTGCAGAGCCTCGACGAGGGCGAGCGAGCCGGGATACGCGGCGATGCCCTGACCGCGTAGCGATGCGGCGAACGCGGCGTTCTTGCGGTTGCCGATACCGCACACGGTCTCGGCTGAGGGGTCGTCGTCGACGTCGCCCCATGGCAGCTCGACGTTGCGACTGCGCATCAGGCTCGCCACGCCGTCGTAGCGCTTCTTGCCGTCGACGTAGTCGTAGTAATCGGCATCGTTGTACGGCGGAGTGATGCCCCATCGGGCGAAGACGTCGTCGAAGACGGCCTTCCACGCACGCATGTGCACCTCGGCCGTGGGGGTCAGCACGCCGTCGAGGTCGAACAGCACGCCGTCAGCGTGGAACAGGTCGGGCAGTGCTTCGGGCACAGAGCCTCCAGGAGAAGGGCGATCGTCGGGCCGGCACCTCTCCGTGCCACTGTGCAAGCGTAATGCGGTGACGCGCCACGGGGTAACCCCCGAGAGCGGATCAGAGCAGCTCGGCCGTCTGCCTGGCGATCTGCAGTTCCTCGTCGGTGGGCACCACCAGCACCGTGACGCGAGACGCATCCGCGGAGATGCGCCGGATGCCCCGCTCGCGCGCCTCGTTCCTCGCCCCGTCGATCTCCACACCGGCGAACCCGAGCGTCGCCATGGCCGCAGCGCGCACCGGGGCCGCGTTCTCGCCCACACCGGCCGTGAAGGCGATGACGTCCACTCCCCCGAGCTGTGCGATATAGGCACCTGCGTACGCACGCAGGCGGTGCACGTAGACGTCGAAGGCGAGGATCGCCGCGTCGTCCTCGGCCTCGACACCGGCGAGGATGTCGCGCATGTCACTGCGCCCCGCGAGGCCGGCGAGCCCGCTGCGGGTGTTGAGCAGGGAATCGAGGTCGTCGATCGACAGGCCGGCGCGGCGCGACAGGTGCACGAGCGCCGCCGGGTCGATGTCTCCGGAGCGTGTGCCCATGACCAGGCCCTCGAGCGGCGTGAGGCCCATCGAGGTCTCCACCGACCTGCCGCCGTCGATCGCGGTCACCGACGCGCCGTTGCCGAGGTGGAACACCAGCTGACGGAGCTCGGAGATGTCGCGGCCGAGGAACGCGGCGGCCGACTCGCTCACGTACTGGTGGCTCGTGCCGTGGAAGCCGTAGCGTCGCACCCGATGCTCCGCGGCGAGCGCGGCGTCGATCGCATAGGTGTAGGCGGCGGGCGGGAGCGTCTGGTGGAAGGCGGTGTCGAACACCGCGACGTGCGGCACCTCGTCGAACACCGCCCGCGCGGCACGGATACCGGCGAGGTTCGCGGGGTTGTGCAGCGGCGCGAGCACCGCGAGCTCGTCGATCTGACGTTCCACGTCGGCGTCGATGAGGGTCGGGGCGTAGAAGCGCGCACCACCGTGGACGACGCGATGCCCGACCGCGACGGGGCGGTGGTCGTCGAGCGAGGGGCCGTGAGCGGCGAACTGCTCTCGCATCACCTCGAACGCCTCAGCGTGGTCGGCGATCGGCCGCTCGCTGCGGAAGGTGGCATCGAGCATCGTCGGCACGGCATCGCCGTCGACGACGGGGCGCACGGTGTGGGCGACCGGGCTGGCCTGCTGACCGATGCGCTCGATCAGTCCGCTCGCGAGGAGGTTCTCCTGCTCGATGTCGATCAGGCTGTACTTCAGTGACGAGGATCCGCTGTTGATGACCAGGATGGCGCTCATGCCGGGTCCTCCGACTGCTCTGTCGTCCGCTCTGCTCCCTGCGCCTGGATGGCCGTGATCGCCACCGTGTTGACGATATCGGCGACGAGGGCACCACGGGAGAGATCGTTGATGGGCTTGTTGAGGCCCTGCAGCACCGGTCCGATCGCGACGGCGCCGGCCGAGCGCTGCACGGCCTTGTACGTGTTGTTGCCGGTGTTGAGGTCGGGGAACACGAATACGGTCGCCCTGCCCGCCACGGCAGAGTCGGGGAGCTTGGCCTTGGCCACTGCCGCGTCCGCCGCCGCGTCGTACTGGATCGGGCCCTCGACGGGAAGCTCGGGGGCGCGCTCGCGCACGAGAGCCGTGGCCGCGCGCACCTTGTCGACATCGGCACCGGAGCCGGACTCCCCCGTCGAGTACGAGAGCATCGCCACCCGTGGATCGATGCCGAACTGCCGGGCGGTCGTCGCCGACGAGACCGCGATGTCGGCGAGCTGCTCGCTGGTGGGGTCGGGGATCACGGCGCAGTCGCCGTAGACGAGCACGCGGTCGGCGAGCGCCATCAGGAACACGCTGGAGACCACGTTCACACCCGGCTTGGTCTTGATGATCTCGAACGACGGGCGGATCGTGTGCGCCGTGGTGTGCGCGGCGCCGGACACCATGCCGTCGGCGAGTCCGAGATGCACCATCATGGTGCCGAAGTACGACACGTCGGTCACGGTGTCGGCGGCCTGAGCGATGGTGATCCCCTTGTGCGCCCGCAGCCGTGCGTACTCCGCGGCGAAGCGCTCGACGAGGCCGGGGTCGTTGGGACTGAGCACCTGAGCCGCAGCGATGTCGATCCCCAGTTCGGCCGCCCGACCACGGATGGCCGCCTCGTCGCCGAGGATCGTCAGATCGGCTACCTCTCTCGCCAGCAGCGTCGCCGCGGCGCGGAGGATGCGGTCGTCGTCCCCTTCCGGCAGCACGATGCGACGGCGGTCCGCGCGGGCGCGCTCGATGAGTCCGTACTGGAACATCAGCGGCGTCACCACGTGCGCTTCCGCGAGCCCGAGCTGCTCCGTCAGTTCCGTGATGTCGACGTGGGCCTGGAAGAGGGCGAGCGCGCGGTCGTACCGTGTTCGCGAGTCGGCGGAGATGCGTCCTCGAGTGCTCATCACCCGGACCGCCGTGTCGTAGGTGCCCAGATCGGTGGTGATGATCGGCACCGACGACGCGAAGCCGTCGAGCAGCTGCACGATGGGCTCAGGCAGCGGGAACGGTCCGTTCAGGATGATGCCGGCGATGCGCGGGAAGGTGCCGGACGAATCGGCCAGCAGCGCGGCGAGCAGCACCTCGGTACGGTCGGCGGGGATCACCACCACGGCCTCTTCGGTGAGCCGCGGCAGCACATTGACCATCGACATGCCGGCGACGACGATCGTCAGCGCCTCTCGCGTCAGCCGGTCGTCATCGCCTTTGAGCAGGGTGCCGTCGACGGCGGCGAGGATGCCGCGGATCGAGGGCGCGACCAGTGCGCGGTCCTCGGGGATCGCCCACACGGGTGTGCTCTCGGCCGGCAGGGCTGCGTGCACGGCAGCGACGATGTCGTCGAGCGCTGCGGGATCGGCGCGGTTCACGGCGACGGCGAACAGCTCTGCACGCTCCTCCGCGAGCTCGGACAGGGCGAGAGCGGCGATCTGCGCGATCGCCGCAGCCGGACGAGCCGTCGTCGTGCCCAGCTGCTCGGCCTGACGCTGTTGGTCGCGGCCGCTGAGCACGAGCAGCACCGGCGCACCGAGGTTCGCCGCGATCCTGGCGTTGAAGCCGAGCTCGGCGGGACTCGCCACATCGGTGTAGTCGCTGCCGACCACGACCACGGCGTCGCACTGCGCCTCGACGGCCTTGAATCGCGCCACGATCGTCGACAGCGCGGCCTCGGGGTCGGCGCGCACATCGTCGTAGGTGACGCCGATGCAGTCGTCGTAGTCGAGGTTCACCCCGTCGTGGGCGAGCAGGAGCTCCAGGATCTCGTCTCGTTCCGTGACCGACCGGGCGATGGGCCGGAACACGCCGACCCGCGGCGAGACGCGCATCAGGGCATCGAGAGCCCCGAGGGCGATCGTCGACTTGCCGGTATGGCCTTCGGCCGAGGTGATGTAGATGCTCTGCGCCACGGCTTCAGCTTAGGCGCGGCGTCGATGAACGCACCGAGCGTCGCACCGGATCAATTGCCTGGCGTCACTCGCACGGTCCGGACAGGGCGTCGACGACGGCCGTGGCATCAGCGCCGAACCGGGAGTAGTAGTCGCGATCGGTGTTGATCTGCACCCGATGGATCGCGTGCGACGGCTCCATCGTCTGCCAGTCGGGGAGCCGTCCGAGCCGCTCGAAGAACAGCGTCGTCGCCGTCGCGGGATCCATCCTCTGCTCGGCGCTGCCCCACCACTCCTGCTGCTGGAACAGTCCGATGCTGGTGGTGCGCGAACCGTCGGGGTTCGTGAATCCGCGCGTCTCCCAGTCGCCGTAGTCGATGTTGCGCAGGCTGCTCTCGCCCATCGCCGTCATCACACCGAGGATCTGCCCGTCCCGTCCGAAGCCGAGCGCTCCCGCCGTGCGGATGATCGTGGCGGCGTTCTCGAGCTGCTCGCCGCTCCAGCCCTCGATCCCCGCCGCGGGGAACGTCTGCGGATCGTCGATGCAGATCGGTGCGGGATCGCGCGCGAGACCGAGCGGGATCAGGACGAAGAGGCCGACGGCCACGATGAGCGCACCGGCGGAAAGCAGAAGGCGCTGCGCGATCTTCCGGCGTCGGAGGCGATTCGCCGCCTGGCGTCGAGCACCGGGCTTGCGCCGACGCTTCGCGGTTCCTCGCCGCGTCGTCTTCCTCGCCGCCGGCTTGCGCTTCGCTCGCGACGCCGGTGCGGCACTCATACGGGCAGGGCTCCGCGCTCGGCTCTCGGGCGGCGACCGACGAAGGCGGCCACGCCGCCGCCGATGGCGCCGAACAGGTGCCCCTGCCAGGAGATGCCCTCGGCGACACCGAAGACGCCGGCGAACATCGATCCCCCGTACACCCCGATCACGACCACGGCGATCACGGCGTACAGGATGCGGTGCGCGACGCGGCCGGGGGCGAACACCCGCATGACGACATAGCCGAAGTAGCCGAACACCAGCCCCGATGCGCCGACCGTGAGTGTGCCCGGCGCGTTGAACACCCAGGTGCCGATGCCGCCGACGAGCGCGACGACGGCCGTGACGGCCCAGAACCGGCGGGTGCCCTCCACGGCGACGAGGCACCCGAGCACCAGGATCGGCACCGAGTTCGCGATGAGATGCTGCCAGTTCGCGTGCAGGAGTGGCCCGAGCACGATGCCCCCGAGTCCGGAGGCGTCCCCGGAGCGCAACCCGAAGCCGGTGAAGGAGCCGGGGAGGATCGCGTCGGCGAACTGCACGACCCACATGGCGACGAGCAGCAGCACCGGTGAGGCGAATCGGCCGAGCGGGTGCTGCGCCTGAGGCGGGGTGACGGTCACCGGACGATTGTCGCAGGTGCAGCCAGGAGACGACTGAGCGTCGGACGGACCCGCCCGCCGGAAATGAAAGTGACCCTCCGCGCACCCAGCAGAGCCCGGTTACCCTTGCTGCGTTTCCGCCCTGGGGGAATTGGCCTGGATGCCGCCACGCGGAGAGCCGTCAACCATCCTAACCCGACCGGCGCCGCGTTTCGAACCGCGCTCCCCTGCGCGCCTATCCGGTGCACGCATCCTCAGGGGAACCTGCCAGAGCGGCGCATCGTGCGCAGGGTTACGATCGAGTGACGCGCACCGCAGCGCCGCGATGTGAGAGGGAACGCATGCCAGAGAACGCCCCCCTGATGCCGGTGACGATCGACGCCGAACGCTTCGCCGCGCAGACGTCGGCCATCCTCGGTTCGATCGGCCAGGTCATCGACGGGAAACCGGATGCGGTGCGCAGCGCTCTCGTATGCCTGCTCGCCGAAGGGCACCTGCTCATCGAGGACGTTCCCGGCGTGGGGAAGACGATGCTCGCCAGGGCTCTCGCCGCCAGCGTGGACGCGACGGTGCGACGCATCCAGTTCACCCCGGATCTGCTGCCGGGCGACGTCACGGGCGTCTCGGTCTACAACCCGGTCGACCGCGAGTTCGAGTTCAAGCGCGGTGCCGTGTTCGCGCACATCGTGATCGCCGACGAGATCAACCGCTCCTCCCCCAAGACGCAGTCCGCCCTGCTGGAGGCGATGGAGGAGGGCCAGGTCACGGTCGACGGCTCCACCCACCAGCTCCCCCAGCCGTTCCTGGTCGTCGCGACCCAGAACCCCCTGGAGATGGAGGGCACGTACGCCCTCCCCGAAGCGCAGCGCGATCGGTTCATGATGCGCATCTCGATGGGATACCCCGACGCCGCGGCCGAGGCCCTCATGCTGCGCCAGCGTGACGTGGTGAGCCCGCTCGCCGCCGTCTCGCCCGTCGCCGATGCGTCCTCGATCTCGCAGCTCATCGCATGGGCACGGTCCGTGCACGTCGCGCCGGCCCTCGAGGAGTACACGGTCGCCCTCGCGCAGGCGACGCGCAACGACCCGAACCTCCACCTCGGCGCCAGCCCCAGGGCCACGCTGCAGCTGGTCAGGGCGGCGAAGGTGTGGGCGGCGCTCGACGGCCGCGACTACGTGATCCCCGATGACATCACTGCCCTGCTCATCCCGGTCCTCGCGCACCGTCTGCTTCCGGCGCGCGGCGCACATCGCACGGGAGCCCAGCCCGTCGAGGCCGCTCTCACCCAGATCGTCGAGCGGGTGCGCGTACCCGTCGCGACCCGTTCCTGACACACCGATCATGCGACGACGACGAGCCCTCACCGGTCGCGGCGCCGGAGCGCTCGTCGCCGCGCTCTGCTGCATGATCGCCGCGAACCTGCTGGGCACCCGCATCCTGCTGTACCTCGGCGTGCTGCTGGCGGCGGTCACGCTCTTCTCCCTCCTCGCCGTCAGGCTGCCCCGACGATCCGGCACCGTCACGCGGCAGATCTCCACCGATCTGCTGACGGTGTCCGAGACGTCCCGCGTGACCGTGCGCTTCTCGCTGCGCGCGATCCGCGTCCCCCGCGGGCTCTGGCACGATGTGCTCCCCGACGCGGTGTCGGGCGACTCCGGCGGCGAGTATCCTCCGGAGAACGGGCAGCTCAGCTACCTGATCACCGGCGTCAGAAGAGGCGTCTGGCCGTTGGGTCCTCTGATGCTGCGCACCGTCGACCCGTTCGGGCTGGCCCAGCGTGAGCAGGCGTTCGGCGAGACCCGGAGCGTCACCGTGGTGCCAGAGGTGTTCGCCCTCGCCCCGCTCGCCGTGCGGGTCGGGGCGGCCGGGGGGACAGCGCACACCTCATCGACCAGGCTCGGACAGGGCAGTGACAACCTCTCGCCGCGCGGCTACATCCCGGGGGATTCGATGCGGCGCATCCACTGGCGTGCCACGGCACACCGCGGTCAGCTCATGGTTCGCCAGGAAGAGGAGGAGTCCAGCCCCGACGCGGTGGTCGTGCTGGACCGGAGCGGGCGCCGCTGGGATACCCAGGGGAGCGACGTTGATCCTGCCTTCGAATCCGCCGTCTCGCTGTGCGCTTCCGCGGCCGTGCATCTGGCCTCCGAGGGGTACAGCGTCGACGTGATCGACAGCGCAGGCACGTTGCTCGGCGCCCTCCGCGGGCACGAGGACGACCGCGACAGCCTGCTCGCAGCGCTCGCGATGGTCACGCCTCGCGGGGAGAGCCGCGACCTGATGGCACTCATCGGAGGCACGCCTCCCGGACCGCTCGTCTACATCACCGGGCGCCTCGATGAGGAGGACGCCACACTGCTGAGGTCGGCGGGCGCCGCAGCGCCGATGCTGTTCAGCACCGAGCTTCTTCCGGGGGCCACCGAAGCGGCGGCACGTCATGGGTGGACCGTCGCGCCCCTCGGCGAGGACATCTCGGCCGCGTGGGAGGATGCCGTCTCCGCACGGATCGGAGTCGGCGATGTTCCGCGCTGAGCACGCCCCGCCGAGCCCCGCCGCCGTCGAGCGCAGGCCGGCGTTCTGGCACCGCGACCACGACGATCCCCCCGGGGCCGTCGGTCCCGGCGCGCTCGCGGCGACGGCGGCACTCGTGGCCATGTGGCCGTTCACCTCGGTGATCGCACCCGGGGCGTGGTCGTTCACCGTGATCGCGGTCATCGTCGCCGTGGCCGGGTCGGGAATGCTCGCGCGGCACCTGCTGCGTCGCCGGGCTGCCTGGGTGCAGGATCTCGCCACGCTCGCTGTGCAGATCGTGGTCGCCGTCGCCGTGGTGACGCTGCTCATCGCCGGCGATACGGCTCTCTTCGGCATCATCCCGACGTCGGAGACCGCGACGCTGTTCGGCGTGCTGGGCGCCTCCGCGGTCGAAGCGGTCGTGTTCGGGTCCGCTCCTCTGGACCCGTCCCCCGGCCTCGCGGCCGCGATGGGCGTCGGCTTCGCGGTGGTCGCCATCCTGCTCGACCACCTCGTGGCGCACCGGTCGGCCGTGCTGGCGGTGCTCCTGACCGGAGTCGTCGGCGCGGTGCCGATGATCGTCACGCTCGGCGACACCAACGTCGCCTGGTTCGTGCTGTTCGGCGTGATCGCACTGCTGCTGCTCCGCTACACGGCCAGGAAGCATCCCGAGTCCCCTCGCCGTTCGTCGACGTCTCTGGCTGTGGCGGTGGGGGCTGCCGCGCTTGCGACGACCGTGGCCATCGCCCCACTGCTTCCCGTCACCGCGAGCCTCGCCGGCAACGGAACCGGGGTGACCGTGGACGCCTCGCTGCGCCTCGGTGACGATCTGCGACAGCCGAACCCGGTCGAGGTGCTCACGGTGGCCGCCGAGGGCGAGACCGCGCCCTACCTGCGCCTGACCACCCTCTCCCGCTTCGACGGCCGCGTCTGGCAGCCCGACGACAGCGATCTGCAGGCGCAGGACGACGGGTTCGGGCCCCCGGAATGGGCAGAGGACATCGCGACGGAGGAGCAGAACACCTCGATCAGGGTGCTGCGGATGTCGAGCTCCTGGCTACCCGTACCCTATCCCGCAACCGCCGTGCAGGGCCTCAGCGACGCGTGGAGGATCGCTCCGGACAACCGCACGCTCTACTCCCGGGGCGCGGACGCCGTCGGCAACGACTACACGGTCACCTCCACGCGGCTCATCCCCACCCTCGAACAGATCAGGGCGGTCGATGCCGCGTCTCCTGTGGTCGACCCCGACGCGGAGCCGGTCGAGCTGCCGGACATCATCAGCGAGCTCGCCGACGACGTGACCGCGGCCGCGAGCACCGACTACGACCGGCTCGTCGCGCTGCAGAACTGGTTCCGCTCGCAGTTCACCTATTCACTCGAGACGCCGGTGGAAGAGGGCTTCGACGGGACGGGAGCCGACGCCGTCGCGGAGTTCCTCGACGTCCGTTCCGGATACTGCGTGCATTTCGCCGGGGCGTTCGCTCTGATGGCGGAGAGCCTCGACATGCAGGTGCGCATCGTCGTGGGGTACCTCCCCGGCTCCCTCACCGACGAGAAGCGCGGCAGCGAGTCGGTGTTCTCCGTGACCAGCGACCGGCTGCACTCCTGGCCGGAGGTGCTGTTCCCCGGCATCGGATGGGTGCCCTTCGAGCCCACCGCCTCCCTGGGCGTGCCCACCGCGTTCCGTCCCGGAGCGACGCAGGGCGGCAGCGCCGGAACCCCGTCGACACCCGCTCCGACCACGGCGCCGCAGGCCGAGGAGACGTCCGGTCCGGAGATCGATCGCAACGACGCCGGAGGCGACTCGGCCAGCAGCGACGAGCTGCGTCGCCTCGACCCGACGCCGGTCGTCTTCACTGCGTTCGGCGTCGCCGTGGTGCTCCTGCTTCCTGCGATGATCCGCCTCGTGGAACGCCGCATGCGCCTGAGCAGAGCGCGCCGAGGGGACTCCGCGGCTGCATGGGCCGAGTTGCGGGATACGCTGATCGACCTGCAGATCCCCGTCTCGGACGCCGACACCCCCCGAGTGCGCGCAGCCGGCCTGGTGGCACAGCATCAGGTCCCTGCCGAGGCGATGCGGCAGCTCACGGACGCGGTCGAGCGCTCGAACTACGCCCGCGCCGACGAGAGGGCCGACGATCTCTCCAAGCCCCTGAAGGAGGTGCTGACCGGATTGCGTCGGAGCGCCGACCGCAGGACGAGGGTGCAGGCGGTGGTGCTGCCGCGTTCTCTGTACGCTCCGCGAGCCGCCGAGCCGGGCGTGACGACGGCCTGAGCAGTGCCGCGGTGCCGACCGCTCAGGCGGCGTGAGCGGTGCAGCGCACGGCGTCGCAGCCTTCGCAGACCACGAACTGCGATCGACACGACAGATCGGGGCAGTTCGCGGTGCGCTTGGTCGGCGCGCCGCACCCGATGCATTCCCCGATGACGGCTGCGTGGTCGGAGAAGTCGACGGACCCTCGACCATCGAACACGTAGAGCGATCCGTCCCAGAGCCCGTCGTCGCCGAACTTCTCGCCGTATCGGACGATGCCGCCTTCGAGCTGATACACCTCACCGAACCCGCGGGCCGTCATCAGGCTGGAAAGCACCTCGCAGCGGATGCCACCGGTGCAGTACGTGACGACGGGCTTGCCCTTCAAGTCGTCGTAGACGCCGGAGTCGAGGAGCTCGACGAAGTCCCTGGTGGTCTCGGTGTCGGGCACGACAGCCCCGCGGAAGCGCCCGATCTGCGCCTCGAGGGCGTTCCTCCCGTCGAAGAACACCACGTCGCCGCCGCGCTCTTCCACGAGGCCGTGCAGTTCCTCCGGGGTCAGCCGGGTGCCGCCGCCGACCACACCGTCCTCGTCGACGCGAAGCTCCCCCGGTGCGCCGAACGACACGATCTCGTCACGCACCTTGACGCTGAGCTTCGGGAAGTCGAGGCTGCGACCCTCGGCGTCCAGACCGGTCCCCTCGCTCCATTTGATGTCAGCACCGGCGAACGGGCGGTATGAGCGGAACGAACGCAGCCACTTCTTGAGCGCGGTGATGTCGCCGCCGAGCGTGCCGTTGATGCCGTCCTTCGAGATGAGCAGGCGTCCGCGCAGGCCGAGTGCCTCGCCGAGGTCACGCTGCCAGACGCGCACGGCATCCGGGTCGGCCAGAGGGGTGAACGCGTAGAAGAGGACGATCTTTGGTGTTGCCACCTAGGGATTTTACGTCGTCCGCCTGCGCCACCGGTATCCCCCGTCGCGCGATCATCTCACGTCGCGGGAAAGGAAAGCGGCTCCTCCCGCGATCAGTGCGGCGAGCACCCATCCGGCGGAGACCAGGAGAGCGACAGGCCCGGTCAGCTCCTGATGCGGTGGGATCCCCACTGCGCCCACGTCGAACCGGAAGCCTTCGAGCAATGCGAGAAGCGGCAGATACGCGGCACCGGTGCTCCAGAACGTCGCGACGATGACCGCCACCCCCATCGAGAGAGCCGAGACGAAGAGTGCCGCGAGGTGGGCTTGCACGATGAGTCCGATCCCCATCCCCCAGAGGGAGGCGAGCGCGCCGAGCACGAGGGTGGAGAGAAGCACCGACCACTCCACCGGGAGTCCTCCCATGACGATCGTCAGCGCCGAGTGTCCGCCGAGCACGGCCGCGAGCGCGACCACGGCACCGCCCACCGCGCACGTGATCGTCCTGACCAGGAGCATCACCCACCGTCGCTGCATCGTCAGACGTTGCGCGACCACCCCGTCCCGACGGTCGATCGTGTACCGGAACGAGCCGTAGACGGCGGCGAGGATCCCCGCGTAGGTCGCGAGGACGGTGCTGAGCGGGGCTGCGAGCTCCGCGTGGGCGTCGACGGAGGCGTTCGCGACCTCGGACGGGATGCTCGCCGCCAGGGTGAGCGACATCGCGAACGCCGCGACCGCGACCCCGAGGAGGACGACGTCGCCCGCGAGGCTGCGCGCCTGAGCCCGCAGAGCCCGACCGATCACGCAGCGCTCCGGCGCCCTCGCACCCAGGCGATCGCGAGCAGCCCGAACGTCCACGCGAGCCCGACGGCGACGGCAGGGGCGAGCTCCAGCAGCCTGCCCTGATACCCGGGCACACCGATGGCGGCGATGGCCAGGCCGGGCGAGAACTTCGCGACCTCCGGCGCCGTGCGCAGCAATGCGAACTCCAGCGCCATCGGGAACACGAGGACGATGATCGCCGTGGCGTAGTAGTTCTGGGTGATCCAGCCGATCGCGCCGCCGATGAGCGCACCGAGAATCGTGCCGACCAGAGCCCCCGCGTAGATGCGCCAGGCTTCCTGGGTGAGGGTCGGAGCCACACCGTCCTGAACGAGGAAGACGAAGACGCCCGCGGTCCACAGCGCGAAGACACCGAGCGACAGGGCGACGGCCACCGCCACGCCTGCCACGAGCTTTCCGCCGAAGGTTCGCGGGAACCCCACTGCCGTGAGTGTCCGGTCCATCGACGCGTAGTAGTACTCCCTGGTCACCGCGTAGGCGCTGACGAACGCGGCGGAGATCACCGACCACGCCAGCGGCTCGAGGAGACGGGCGGTCGCCACCCCGGCAGCGACACCCCCGAGATCGAAGCGCGAACCGTCCGAGAAGAGCACGAACAGCGGCATGAGCACCGCGACGAGATAGACGGCGAGAACCGAGGGACCGCTCACGGACCGCAGCATCTCCCCGCGGATGACACCCCTCATGCCGATGCTCCCTCGACGAGATCGAAATACCTGCTCTCGAGCGAGTCGACGTCTCCCGCCACGAGCTCGCTGAGCGGGCCGGCGAAGAGCGCGCGACGCTTGATGACCACGACCTGGTCGACGACCTGTTCGAGTTCCGGGAGCTGATGGCTGGAGACCAGGACCGTCCCTCCCCGCGCGACGAAGTCACGGAGGAAGCGGCGGAGCCAGCGGATGCCGTCGGGATCGAGGCCGTTCGCCGGCTCGTCGAGGATGAGGGTGCGTGGAGAGCCGATCAGTGCGGCCGCCAGACCGAGTCGCTGCGTCATGCCCGTCGAGAAGGCCTTCACCCGACGACGGGCATCATCCGCGAGCCCGACCTCTTCGAGCACCTCGTCCACGCGTCGACGGGGCGCTCCGGCTGCGAGTCGGCAGATCTCCAGATGCCGCCGCGCGGTGATGCCCGGTTCGAACCCGAAGCCGTCCATATGCACTCCGACGCGCGACGCCGGATCGCGCCGCGCCGCGAAAGGCTCCCCGTCGATCAGACAGTCGCCGCTCGTGGGCCTGAGCAGACCGACGATGGCCCGCAGGGTCGTCGATTTGCCCGCGCCGTTCGGCCCGAGCAGACCGACGATCGAACCGCGCGGCACGGCGAACGACAGGTCCTCGACCGCCGCCCGATGCCCGAACCTCTTGGTGAGCGCTCGCACCTCGATCGCAGGCTGGTTCGTCTTCATTGCCTCTCCTCCTCTTCTGCCCACAGGGGCGACAGCGGCGCCATCACACCCCGCGTCCAGAGCATCTGCCACACGTTGGTCGTTCCGAGGTCGATACGGGCCTGGCCGGTCGACGGGAGTCTCCGCTCCGGCATCTCCACGTCGACGGTCCCGACGACCACGGCGGGAACAGTCAGTCCCTCGGCCCTGACGGGGAACAGGGCGTCCACGGGAACCGTGATCGGTTGCGGCGGCTGGGGGCGGACACTGCCCACCCCCAGCGGTTCGTTCATGAGGATGCCGCGACTGCTCAACAGCACGCGGGCGCCGTCGGGCACCTCGACCGCGGTCCTTTCGCCTCCCTGGACGAGGCTCACCCGACCGTCGTCGGCGACGAACCCGAACGTCGCCGTGGCGGGAACGGGCAGCAGCGTGCCGGTGATCACGACCGCCGCAGCCAGGGCGACACACACTCCGACGAAGCGGACTCGGGAGACACCGGAGCGCAGCACGCGGGAGAGCGCGCGCACCAGCAGGCCGCAGCCCACCAGGACGACGACGGCTTCGAGCGCGACCACGAACAGACCGAGCACCGGTCCCCCGTCGGCGAACGCGCGCACCGTCCTGGTCACCACGAGCACGACCATCACGACCGGGGCGAGCAGGCTCGCGAGACCGAACGGCACGCTCCACCACGTCTGCACGCTCCGGTTCACCGGCGCTCCGCCGAACAGCCGGCGGCTCAGCGCGTTCGCACCGTCGCTGATGGTCCTGCCACGGAGGTTCGGCGTGTCGAGGGCGTTCATCAGGGCGATGTAGCCGTCGAATCGCACGAACGGGATGAGGTTCACGAGCACGATGACGACGCAGGACGTGGCCAGAAGCAGCAGCACGTCTCTGACCGTGGACCGGGGCGCGGCGAGCGCGAGCAGCACCGCGGCCGCCGCCACGACGGCGTGCACCGCCGGACCTGCGAGCGCGACGGCCACGCGGTGTCGTCGGTCGGCGAGACGCCATCCGTCCGTGACGTCGACGAAGAACGCGGGTGTGAGATAGAAGATCATGAACCCGGCTCGTCGGGGACTGCCGCCGAACCTGGTGAGGGTGAGCCCGTGAGCACCCTCGTGGAGCAGGGTGATGAGCGAGAGCAGGACGATCAGCGTCAGCACCGCCCCCAGCGGCAACGGCCGGGTGAGGACGTCTCGCAGGTCGCCGGCCTGCAGGATCGCGGCCACTAACCCGGCGCAGAGGAGCACGGCCACAGATGCCACAAGCACGCGAGAGGACGGGCGGAAGACTGCGCCGTCGAGACGTGCGAAGAGGGTGGGCGCGCGAACGGTCGCGAATTGCAGGGTGAACGGCGGCCGGTAGCTGATGCGCCCGGGTGCGCGCTTCGCACCGCCCTCGAGCAGTCCGTTGTCCCGGAACCGTCCGACCAGTCGCAGAAAGCTCTCCGGCGATTCCGACGCGGCGAACCGTCGGTGCAGTGCCTGCACCGTGGTCCCGCCGTCCATCGCCGTCAGCAGTTCGATGACCGCGGGCGACACCCTCGACGATGGCACCCCGTCGACGACGGCGATCCACGCCGCGTCCTCGCCCGTGCTCTCGAAGACGACACCGTGGGCCAGCAGCGGGCAGGTGTCGGCTCCCAGCGGCTCCGTCGCCGGGGATGCCCGCCTACGGGAGAGCTTCCGAAGAACCGCCGTCATCCCGTGCCTCCCGGGGAGCGACCTCGCGATGTCGTGAGCAGGAGGATGTCCGTTCCCCCCGGCGAACGGACGGGAGCGACATCGGGCGCGGCGAATCCCGCCTCGACGAGTTCGCTCGACAGGACCTCGTGACCGAGCACGTGCAAGCGGCTGGTGAGCACGGGCACCGATGCACCGGCGTCGATGTCGGACGCTCGAACCCAGTTGACCACGCGGACGGCGCCGCCTTCCTCGATCTGCTGCGAGAAGAGATAGGTGTCCGTTCCGGCGGTTCCGGGGACCGTGATCTCCTCGTCTCTCGCCGACGCCAGGCTCTCCGCGGCGGCGCCACCCGCGACGGTCAGGGCGAAGACCCCGTCCGGGGTGAGGTGCTCATGCACGCGCGCGAACAGCAGCGATCGATCCTCGCGGTCGAGCAGGGTCACGGACGTGGCTCCGAGCACGATGAGCCCGTAGCGGCGTCCGAGGTGGAAATCGCGCATGTCCGCGACGACGCAGTCGAGCCTCGGGTGGTCGGGCATCGCACGGCGGAGGTGCGAGAGCATGTCTCGCGAGGTGTCGATCGCGGTCACCTGCTTGCCGGATCGCAGCAGCGGGATCGTCAGTCGCCCGCTCCCCGCCGCGATGTCGAGCACGGGGTCGGCGGTGACTCTCGCGAGCCCCAGCACCTCGCGGACCTCCACGCGATCAGGGCCGACGAGCCGCTCGTAGAAGTCCGTCCCCGCCCCGGTGTACAGGTCGAGCGGCTGCGCCACGGCATCGGCGCTGTCGAGAAGTGCCGACACGGTGTCGGTGATCAGGTCTGGCATTTCGGTTCATGGCCTCTCTGGGATCGGAGGGGAAGTGCGGGCGAGAGGACCCGCCCGCACTCCGGTCAGGTCGCGATGGCTGCCGCCCCGCCGATGATGGCGATGATGTAGCTCGCGTGCTCCCACCATTCGGTGGGCGCGTCGATCTGTTCGAGTTCCGAGAACTCCAGCGACGTCGTCTGCACAGTGCACCTCCTTCGATTGGTCCGTTCGGCAGCTGTCTAGGTCAGAGCGAGAATTCCGATGATGACGCCCACGGCGAATCCCCGCATGTAGTCATCGGTGTCGTTCAGCGCGTCCATGGCTTCGAGCTCTGTGAATTCGAGCGTCGGCATTGCGGCTTGCATGTTTCCTCCTTTCCGATGTCGACCACCTCGTCGGGATCGCGTCAGGTGGCAGCGGCCGCGCCGATCCCGATGAGGACCAGAGCACCGATCACGCCCTGATAGAAGCTGTCCCAGCTCGGCGCCTCCATCGCGTCCAGCTCCTGGAACTGGATCGTCTTCTGCGTGTTCTCCTTCATTCACTTCACCTCCTTCGGCTCGAACATCGACGGTCGGTCACCTGCACCGACCGCGTGGCTGCTCCAGCGGGATTCGCGGAGCACGTCGTGGAAGTCGCCTTCGACCAGGCCGGGCAGCATCGGCTGACGGTTTCCCCATGCGCGCTCCGTGGTGAGTGCGATGTGGCGCATCTCAGGGGCCGCGGGGCGTGACGGAAGCGGGATCCGCCATCGCTCGACGAGTGCCTCGATGCCGGTGGCGGGATCGACGGGCAGGTCGATCACGCCGGCGACCTCGGTCCAGAAGCGCTCCAGGCTGCGCGCATCGCCCCATCGTGAGTCCCCGGCGCCGATGCGGCGCCAGACGGCGCCGCAGACCGCCGCCGTGGCGACCATCTTGCGAACACCCAGTCGGAACGCCACCTCGTTCGCGAGGTACCAGTGCCGCGCGCTGAAGGGATCGCCCCCACGCAGCGCCGATGTGCGCTGCGTGGCGGCGCTGAGACGTGCCAGACGCGATCGTCCCGCAGTCGAGACGGTGTCGTGCGACGCCGCCGCGAGGAGGGCCCTGCCGAGGACGCTGGCGTCTCTGCGCGCTCTGTCCGTTCGCCGAGGACTCGTCGAGGCACCGGCGACACGGAGGAACGCCTCCAGCGCCCCCTCGGTCACCGCCGCGGAGGGGAGGGAACTCAGCTGGCGCGGATCGAGCACGGCATGCCGCGGTCGCAGAGCACGGCCGACGATGAGACGGTAGCCCTGGTCGTTCTCGAGAACGGCCACGCAGTTCGTCTCCGACGAGGTGCCGAGCGTGGTCGGCACAGCCAGGAGGTCGACAGCCGGCGCCGCATCGGGCAGTACGGTGAGGGCCGATCGCGACGCGTGGCCGATGGCGTAGTCGAACATCCGTCGAGACACGAGCACGAGCGCGGCGATCTTGCTCGCATCGAGAATGCTCCCGCCCCCGACGGCCACGACCCTCCGCGGCGGACGGCGGATGATCTGCCGCGCGATCTCTCGCACGGTCGTCACGTCCGCCCGTTGCGCGTCGACGTCGATCCGCCGTGCCGCGCATCCGGCCAGGTGCGACGACGGGACGGCCGTGTCCGCGATCACGAGGGTGTCGTGTCCGGCGGTGAGGCGCGTGATCGTGCGCGATGCGCTCCCGTCTCCGTGCCACAGCGTGGGCACACGCGCCGAGAAGTCCGTGATCATGCCGCTGCACCCCGCGTGTGGGCGAGCCCCGCTCGCACCGCGGTCTCGGTCTCGCGGAGCTCCGCCGCGTCGAATCCGTACGCGGGTATCAGCTCGATGGAGCTCGGGCCCGGCTGCACCAGCACACCGCAGCGGGCGATGGCCGAGACGACCTCCAGCACCTCCGGGCCGGACAGCCCCGTCTCGTCGGGGTGTCGCAGACCCAGACCGACGAAGCATCCGCTCCCGGTGATCTCGGTCACCACGCCGTCCGCTTTCAGCCGCGCGGCCAGGTCCTGCACCTCGGTCGCGAGCGCCTGGGTGACGGTCTCCACGTCGATGCGCCGCAGTTCCTCGATCACCGCGACGATCGCCGCGGCACACGCCGGGGTTCCGGCCTGCGTCTCACCGTGCACGAACGTCCACCCGCCTCGGATGAATGCCGTGGCGATACGCGGACCGATCAGGAGGGCGGCCGCACCCATCACGCCGTTCGTCAGCGCTTTCGAGAGGATGAGCACATCGGGCGGCGCGGCCCACCTGTCGGTGGCGAGCATGGTTCCGGTGCGCCCGAATCCCGTCGCGACCTCGTCCGCGACGATCAGGAATCCGTACTGTTCGCGCAGTGCGAGAAGGCGCTCGACGAACGCACGGGACAGCGCATATGCGCCGCTGCCGAGCACGGGCTCCACGACCACCGAGGCCACTCTGGTGCCTTCCCGCTGCAACAGCGCAGCCAGCTCCTCGCCGTCGTCGGCGTGGGAGACGTGGCGGACCGCGCGACGGTCGACGCCGTAGACGGACTGCAGCAGGTCGTCCCCGCTGAGGACGTGGCTGCCGTACATGGTGCCGTGATAGCTGCCCTTCAACCCCACGACCAGCGACCGAGCCGCCGAGCCGGTCTGCGCCCAGTACTGCCGTGCGAGCTTCATGGCCGCGTCGTTCGCCGCACCACCCGAGGTGGAGAAGATGACCCGGTCGTACCGGCCAGGACCGGCGAGCTCGATGAGGGCATCCGCCGCATCTTCGGCGTAGCGATGCGGCGCCCGGAACAGCGACAGGTACGACGCGTCACGCGTGACCCTGGCGACGGCCTCGCCGATGGCCGGGTTCCCGAAACCGAGCGGCACGTTCCAGAGTCCGCTCGTGGCGCACAGGCGCGTGGAGCCGTCGGCGAACGCGATCCGGTGTCCGGTGGCGCCGACGGCGACGCGATCCGGCGCGAAGGTCGTGTCCGCGGGGAGCATCGACGTCCACAGGGCGTGCGGTGCGGTCATCGTGGCGCCTCCTCCGTAAGCCGTCCGGAGAGAGGTCTGCCGCCGTGGATCCCCAGCGCGATGACCGCCTCGCGGCATAGCACTCTGGCGTGGTCGTCCGGAATGCCGAGCGTCTGGGCCACGCGTTCCGTCGCGCGGTCGGGTGTGCTCGAGGTCTGGACGAGGGCCACGACGCGGGCCGTCTGCGGTGAGAGCAGCTGACGACGCAGAGTCGTCGTTTCCGCGAGCACGAAGCCTTCCGGGGTGTCGAGGAGGAAGGGGTCCGATGAGCGGGGCTCGGCGTCGGCGAGGTCGTCGTCGACGAGCAGCCAGCCGAAGCCCGAGATCCGCGCCGTCCCGTTCCCGAGCCCGAGCATCTTGATGAGGTCGGTGGCCCGGAGGTAGCGCCCGATCCACTCGTGAGCTCCGAGGTCGCCGGCGATCCGCTCCCTCCGCGCGATGCCGGACAGGGAGGCCGCGCGCGGCAACGGGGTGGCGAGGATCGCAGGCAGGTCGCCGACCTCTCCGAGCACCTCGCCCTGCACGCCCGCTCTGACCGATCCGTCGTCACCGATGCGCAACGCGCTCGGGACATCGAAGCCGTCGGGCGCTGACAGCGTGTGTCGATCGGCCAACAGCACGCGCGGATCGATCAACGCTGTCGGGAACACCCCGGTGTCCCGAGCGAGTTCCGCGTCGTCGATGAAGGCCTGCCAGCTGGAGGCATCGAAGAATCGGACCGCCGTGGGCCCGATGATCTGGATGAACGCCGCGGCGACGTAGTCCTGGAGCTCGACGCCGCGCTCACCGAAGAACACCTCGTCCCCGGGCTCACTCACGGCGCCGTCGTACCTGCCGACGCCGGCGACGCCCTCCCACGACGGGGTGCCCTCGGGCAGCAGGACCAGGTCGTCGCTGCCCGCCACGTGGCGGACGGCATCCGTCTCAGCACCGCGCTCCACGAGGAAGATCCGTGAGTGATGCTCCCGCTCTCCGGTGATCCACTCCCGGAATGCTCGCGCTCCGAGGAGGTGCGGATCCGTCGCGTTCTGCCCGGGCATCAGGAGGCGGCCCGCCGACTCGCGCCGAGATCGATCCCCGCATCGCGCAGCTGGTCGCCGAGTCTGTGCATCAGCGGCGCGATGCCCGTCGGCCGCACGCCGAGTTCGAAGGCCAGCAACCCTGTCGCCGATGACTCGTCTCCGGTGGCCAGCAGGCATTCGGTTGCCCGCGCAGCATCGATTCCGAGTCGGAGATGTATGCGGCGATGCGGATCGACCAGGACATACTCCTCTCCGTCGTCCGTCATGAGCAGAGGAGCGTCGGCCGACACGACGACGGGAAACGCCGCACTCTCGTCCAAGGCTCTGATGAGGTGTCCCCCGAAGCCGGAGATGGTCGGACGGCCACGGCTCCCGCGCCAATCCCGCAGCGCATCGAGCGCTGCCAGGTAGCGCCCGAACCACGGACGGTCGTCGAGGTCGGCATCGAGCACGCGAGGATCCATGATGCGGGCGAACGGCCTTCCGCGCCCGCCGACTCCGTCGGCGGCGACCCGCACTTCCGCTCTCGCGTCGCCCACCTGGCCGAGTAGCGCTCCGTCCGGGCCGTCGCGATACTCTCCGTCCGCCGTCACGTGCACGCGGACGAGGCCGCCACCGCACGCAGCGCTGGCGAGGAACGACGCGCGGGATTCCAGAGTCGCCATGGGGCTCAGCAGCTGGCCGACGAAGATCCCGTCGTCTCTGGCCGTGTCGGCATCGCTGAGGAAGGCAGCAAGCCCTTCGGCGCTTCCCTGACGGATGACGGTGGGCGAGACGATCGAGAGGAACGGCGCGGCGACGTACTCCTGCAGCTCGACGACGTGATGAGCGTCGAGCACCAGTCGGTCACCCGGCTCGCGGAAACGACCGCCGTACTCCATGACGTTCTCCTGCGCGAAGGAGGTCGAACGCGACGGCGTGAACACGACGTCGTTCCGCCCCGCCTCCCGGAGCACATCGGCCAGATGCGTCGCCGTCTCGAGGAAGAACACCGCCCCATCGCCGAGAGCACGCCGTCCGCTCACGTATTGCTCGAAAGCCGTCACGGTGCGGTGGCTGCGTCTCGTCATCGTCGAACTCGCCTGCATGCTTCCCCCAGAGAAACGTCGTATCGCGATCGAAGACGATACGTCCTCACATGAGGCTATAAACGTGACGGGTGACGTGCAATATTTCACATCGATGGACGTTCGCGCGCGGACTCCCGCCCTGTCACGCAGCCCTCCCCGCATCGGATAGGATGGACAGGTTGTTCCTTGGTGACGTGTCCGAGCGGCCGAAGGAGCACGCTTGGAAAGCGTGTGTTGTGCAAGCAACCGCGGGTTCGAATCCCGCCGTCACCGCCGAAAACGAGAAAAGCCTCCGCGCCAGCGGGGGCTTTTCTCGTATTCATCGAGCGCTGGGGATTCGGGGAGGCACGAGCGCAGCGAGCACCGGAGTCCCGCCGTCACCGCCGAAAACGAGAAAAGCCTCCGCGCCAGCGGGGGCTTTTCTCGTTCGTGTCGGGCGCGGTCCTCCGCTCAGTCGTCGAAGCGCACGCCGTAGATCTGTCCGCCCGGTTCCGCCGGCAGTCGCGTCATGCCGAGGCGCTCGTAGAAGGCGGCTGCGCCCGTGTTGTCCGGGTCGATGCCGAGGTGCAGGCCGCGCACTCCGCGTCGGGTCAGCTCGGCGAACAGCGTCTCGATGAGTCGGCGCCCGAGTCCCTGCCCCTGGGTCTCCGGAAGCAGATCGATGTGCAGGTGAGCGGGGTGGTCGACGACGTTCGGCTCGATGCCGGCCGCGCGGCTGTAGCCGTAGTCGATCATCCTGTCCTCGCGGGTGACGATCTCGGCCGGTCGCGGGTAGCGGGCCTCGAGGGCGGGCCACCACTCCTCTCGGAACCACGTGTAGAAGTCGTCGGTGTCGTCGGTCGCCACGATGTAGCCGATCGTCCGCTCGTCGTCGCTCTCGACCACCCACGCGAGGTCCGGATGACGCTCGGCGTAGGGCGCGGCGAACAGGTCGCCCCACAGCGAGTCGTCGGAGAGGACGCCGGTGGCATCCGCTCCGGCATCGGCCGTCTTCACGCAGATCTCGTACAGCGCGGCACGATCGGTGGGGCGGTACGGACGGATGCGAGACAAGACGACTCCTCTGGAGGGAACGGGGCCTCTCAGCCTATCGGCGCCTCGACCGCCGGCTTCCCGTTCTGCTGCACCCACGGAAGCAGCCAGGCGGCGAGCACCAGCACGACGCCGGCACCGACCAGAGCGCCGCCGAGGGTGTCGCTGGCCCAGTGCACCGACAGGAAGGTGCGCGAGAGCGCCATCGCGAGGATCCACGCCGCACCGACGATCGCCACCCAGACCCGCGGGAACAGCACCCAGAGCACGAGGGCGATGGTCGCGGCGTTCGCGGTGTGCCCTGACGGGAAGGAGCCGTAGTCGCTCACCACCAGCATGTCGTCGGGTCGAGCGCGGCCGAAGAGCTGCTTGAGCACCTGCACACCGGCGGCGCTCGCGGCGAAACACAGTGCGGCGAACAGCGCACTGCGCCACCGACGCGCCAGCACGAGCGCCAAGATCACCAGCAAGGGCACCCCGAAGATCGCGACCCATCCCCCGCCGACCCAGTTCAGGACGAGGGCGAAGTCGACCATCCAGTCGGCCCTCGCTCCCGCGACGGTGTCGTTCCACCAGTTGTCGAAGCCCGGCGTCTGCGGGTAGGCGAACACCACCACGGCGCCGAGAATCGTCGCGAGCGCGAGGAGGCCCACTCCCCACCACAGCAGCATCCGCCTGTTCATCGTCCCATTCTGTCGGACGATGCCTGAACGCTCAGGGAGCGAGCATCCCGACCGTGCGCGGGCGCACCACGAACCAGAGCGACAGGATGCCGATCGCGGCGCAGCCGACCATGACGGAGGCCATGGTGGTCGCGGTGATACCCGCGTCATGCGAGAGCCAGCCCACGACCGGCGAGATGAGCCCGGCGACACCGAAGTTGGTCGCACCGATGATCGATGCGGCGGTCCCTGCGGCCTTCCCATGACGGTCGAGCGCGAGGACCTGCACGTTGGGGAACGTGAATCCGCAGGCCGTCATGAAGACGAACAGCGGGATGACCGTACCCCACAGCCCGAGACCGAGCTGGTCGGTGACGATGATGGCCGTTCCGGCGATGAGCAGCACGGCGGTGGAGTAGGCCATGACCCACTGCGGCCCGAAGCGCGCGGCCAGACGTGACGCGGTCTGGACTCCGACGACGACGCCGAGCGAGTTCACCGCGAACAGCAGACCGTACTGCTGCGCGTCGAGCCCGTGCGTCACCTGGAACAGGAAGGGGGACGCCGACAGGTAGGAGAACAGACCGGAGAACGTCATTCCGCCGATCACGAGCACGCCCAGGAACACCCGATCGGACAGCACCGAACGGTACCGCTGCAGCATGGTGGCACCGCCACGGTCCTGACGCCGCGCGACGGGAAGGGTCTCCGGGATGAACAGGATCGTCGACAGCAGCATCACGATGCCGTAGGCCGCGAGCACCCCGAAGATGCCGCGCCACGGCATGAGCGTGAGGAGCCAGGAGCCGATGAGCGGCGCGATGACCGGAGCCACACCGGAGACCAGGGCGAGGCGCGAGAGCATGACGACGAGTCGACGCCCGCCGAAGAGGTCGCGCACGATCGCCATGGCCACGACTCCTCCGGCCGCAGCGCCGATACCCATGAGCACGCGTGCCACGCTGAGCAGCGCGAGATCCGGGGCGAAGGCTGCGCCCACACTGGCCAGCACGTGCAGAGCGGTCACCGCGATGAGCGGCACACGGCGCCCGACCTTGTCGCTGAGCGGACCGACCACCAGTTGACCGAGCGCGAAGCCGATCATCGTTCCGGTCAGGGTCAGCTGGATGGCGGCTGCCGTGGTCTGGAAGTCCTGCTCTAGAACCGGGAAGGCGGGAAGGTAGAGGTCGATCGTGAACGGGCCGAGGGCCGTGAGCGCGCCGAGCAGGATGATGTACAGCGTGCGACGGCCGAGGGAGATGGCATCGCCCGGGTGCAGCATGATCGGCGCGGTCGCGGGGTTCGCGCCGAGGGTGCGGATGGCGCCGGTCGCGGTCGGGATGCGGATGCTTCCCGTCGCGGTGCGTTCCGGCGGCGAGATCTTCGGTGCGTCATCGGCGGAATCCTCCGCCTTCACGACGGGGAGGGAATCAGTGCGGGGAGCGTCGGACACGACGTCCTTCCAGAGTTCAGGGGATGCAATGGTCGAATCGATTCGACCAGGGGAAGCCCCCATGTTACCGCCGCCCGGACCGCTTCCACACGGACGAGAACGGAGAACGCACCTCCGCGGATCCGCGGAGGTGCGTCTCAGAAGGCGCCTCGATCAGCGCGAGATGCGGTCGAGTCCCTGCTCGAGGTCGGCGATCAGGTCGCCCACGTCTTCGATTCCCACCGAGAGCCGCACGATGTTCTCCGGGACGGCGAGCTCGGTACCTCGGACGGACGCGTGCGTCATGTCCGGCGGGTATCCGATGAGCGACTCGACACCGCCGAGCGACTCTGCGAGCTGGAACACCGAGGTGCTCTCGACGAAGGCGCGCGCCGCGTCGGCGCCGGCCGCGAGACCGAACGACAGCATCCCGCCGAAGGCGCTCATCTGCTTCGCTGCGATGTCGTGGCCGGGGTGCGAGGCGAGACCGGGGAAGTACACCTGGGCGAACTCCGGGCGGGCCTGCGCCCACTCGGCGATGGCCTGAGCGTTCTCGGAGTGCTGGCGCATCCGCAGCGCGAGCGTCTTGATGCCGCGGGTCGTCAGCCAGGCATCCAGCGGTGCGGAGACCGCGCCTACCGCGAACTGCTGGAACTTCACCTGCTCGAAGAACCGATCGTCCGCGAACACGACCGCACCGCCGAGCACGTCCGAGTGGCCGCCGAGGTACTTGGTCGTGGAGTGCACGACCAGGTCGGCGCCGAGCGCGAGCGGCTGCTGCAGCGCCGGCGAGGCGAAGGTGTTGTCGACGACGACCGTGAGACCCGCCGCATGCGCGATCTCGGCGATCTGCGCGATGTCGACGATCTTCAGGAGCGGGTTGCTCGGCGTCTCCAGCCAGACGATCTTCGTCTCGGGGCGGATGGCGGCTCGGAGCGCGTCGATGTCTGCGAGCTCGACCGTCGTCGTCCCGATACCCCAGGGCGCCAGCACCCGGGTGAGGAGCCGGTACGTTCCGCCGTAGACGTCGTTGCCGAGCAGGACGTGGTCTCCCGGCTTCAGGATCCCGCGCAGCAGCGCGTCCTCCGCCGCGAGCCCCGAGGCGAAGGACAGCGCGCTCGCACCTCCCTCGAGAGCCGCGAGCTGCGTCTCGAGCGAAGAACGTGTGGGGTTCCCCGCGCGGTTGTACTCGTACCCTGAGCGCAGGCCCCCGACGCTGTCCTGCACGTGCGTGGAGGACTGATAGATCGGCGGGATGATCGCGCCCGTGACGGGGTCTGGCGCTTGTCCTGCGTGGATGGCTCGGGTGGCGAAGGCGTGATCGGACATGCTCCTCAGCCTACGTCCGCGCTCGCACGGACGGCCGTCCGGTTACGCCCCGGGTCGGCCGATATCCCGACATCCTCAGCGCGACAGATAGGCGAGCAGATCCTGACGCGTCAGCACCGTGTGCGGCTTGCCGTCTTCGGTCACCAGCAGCGCGTCGGCATCGGCGAGCGCTGCCTTGGCCTGAGCGACGGGAGCGTGGATGCCGACGAGCGGCAGCCTCTCCCCCACGTGCGCCCCCACGGCGTCCGTCGCGTTCGCCTCACCACGGAACAGCAGGTCGAGCAGCCCCTTCTCGTCGACGGTGCCGACCACCTCGCCCATCATCACGGGCGGCTCGGCGCTCAGCACGACCAGCTGCGAGACGTCGTACTCGGTCATCATCCCGATGGCCTCGAGCACGGTGTCGGTGGGATGGGCGTGAACCAGGTCGGGGATGCCCGCGCCCTGTCGCGACGGACGAGCGGCGAGCACGTCGGCGACGGTCTCTCCCTCCTCCAGCTCGCTGAAGCCGTAGGAGCGCATCCATCCGTCGTTGAAGATCTTGCCCAGGTAGCCGCGCCCGCCGTCGGGGAGCAGCACCACCATCACGGCATCCGCGGGCAGATCCCGCGCGACGCGCAGCGCACCGACCACGGCCATGCCGCTCGATCCGCCGACGAGGACGCCCTCCTCGCGGGCAAGCCGCCGCGTCATGGCGAAGGCCTCTGCGTCTCCGACCGCGACGATCTCGTGCGGCACGGTCGGATCGTAGGCACCGGGCCAGATGTCCTCGCCCACGCCCTCCACCAAGTACGGACGACCGGTCCCGCCGCTGTAGACGCTCCCCTCGGGGTCGACTCCGACGATGCGCACCCGTCCGTCGGAGACTTCACGCAGGTAGCGCCCCGTGCCCGTGATCGTGCCACCGGTACCGACGCCGGCGACGAAGTGCGTGACCTCGCCGTCGGTGTCGCGCCAGATCTCCGGCCCCGTCGTCTCGTAGTGGCTACGCGGGCCGTTCGGGTTCTCGTACTGGTTGGGCTTGAAGGCACCGGGGATCTCGCGCGCGAGCCGGTCGCTCACGCTGTAGTACGACTCGGGACTGTCGGGGGCCACCGAGGTCGGCGTCACGACGATCTCGGCGCCGTAGGCCCGCAACACGTCGATCTTGTCCTCGCCGACCTTGTCCGGCAGCACGAAGACGCAGCTGTAGCCGCGCTGCTGAGCGACGAGCGCCAACCCCACTCCGGTGTTGCCGCTGGTCGCTTCGACGATCGTGCCCCCGGGCTTCAGGTCGCCCGACGCCTCCGCGGCATCGATGATCCGCGCGGCGATGCGATCCTTCGACGACCCGCCGGGGTTCAGATACTCCAGCTTCACGAGCACTGTGCACGCCACACCCTCGGTGACGTGATTCAGCTTCACGAGGGGCGTGTCGCCGACGAGGTCGACGATCGAGTCTGCGTACTTCATGACTTCAGGGTAGACGCGCGGATGCCGCGACCGGGGCTGTGTTGCACCCGACCGCGGCATCCGTCCTCTCGAAAGGCCCCCGGTGTCTCTCGAAGGTCAGCCCTTCGTCGATCCGGCCAGCAGGCCGCGGACGAAGTAGCGCTGCAGAGCGAAGAACACGATCAGCGGCACGATGATCGACACGAAGGCGCCCGCCGTGAGCAGATACCAGTCGTTTCCTCTGGTTCCGGTGATCTCGGCCAGCAGCTTCGTGATCGGCGCGGCAGCTCCATCGGCGAACACCAGTCCGACGAGCAGGTCGTTCCAGACCCACAGGAACTGGAAGATCGCGACGGATGCGATCGCCGGCATCGTCAGCGGCAGCACCACGCGGAAGAAGATCTGGCCGCGGGACGCACCGTCGACGCGGGCCGCCTCGATGATCTCCCCCGGGATCTCCGACATGAAGTTGTGCAGCAGGTAGATCGCCAGCGGCAGCGCGAACATGGTGTGCGCGATCCACACCTGCGCGTAGCCGTCCGACGCGCCGAGCGGCTGCGTCACCTGGAGGCCGAAGAGATTGATCCCTCGCGAGAACGAACTCAGCAGCGGCACCAGGGCCATCTGGATCGGCACGATCTGCAGGGCGAACACGAAGATGAACAGCGCGTTGCGGCCCTTGAAGTCGATCCACGCGAAGGCGTAGGCCGCCATCGAGGCGATCATCAGCGGTACGAGCGTGGCCGGGATCGTGATCGCGATCGAGTTGACGAACGACTCGAGGATCGTGAGCTGCGTCGTGCCGGACTGCAGCACGTCGACATAGTTCTCGACCGTCACCTGCGGATCGGCGAAGAACGTCCACCATCCGCTCGACTGGATCTGATCGCGCGGCCGGAACGAGGAGATGAACAGCCCGAGCGTCGGGATCGTCCAGAGCACCGCGATCACGATGGAGGCGACGGACGCCCAGGGGCGCGACAGCTTCTTGCGAGCGCGTCCCGCGGAGCCTTCGATGCCGCCTCCGGTCGTGATGGCGCGGGTGCTGACAGCGGTTTCGGACTTCACGGTGTCGGTCATCGGATCTCCCGCTGCTTCTTGATCTGGCGTGCGTTGTAGATGACGATCGGCAGCACCAGGATGAACAGGATCACGGAGAGCGCGGCACTGCGTCCGGCCTCGAACTTCGAGAACTGGGTGTACATCTCGTTCGCGAGCACCGAGGTGCCGTAGTTGCCGGCGGTCATCGTCCTGACGATGTCGAACACCTTCAGCGAGGCGATCGAGATCGTCGTCAGCACCACGATCAGTGCGGGGCGGATGGAGGGGATCGTCACCGAGATGAAGCGCTCCCAGGCATTCGCACCGTCGAGCTCCGCCGCTTCGAGCAGTTCCTGCGGCACGCCCTTGATCGACGCGGACAGCAGCACCATGGCGAAACCGGTCTGCACCCAGATGAGCACCACGATCAGGAACAGCGTGTTCCACGGCTCGTTCAGCAGCCACTGCTGCGGCTCACCGCCGAACCACACCATGATCTGGTTGAGCAGACCGATCTGCTCGAACTGGGGGCCGCGGTACTCGTACATGAACCGCCAGATGATGCCAGCCCCGACGAAGGAGATCGCCATGGGCATGAACACGAGGACCTTGTAGATCTTCTCGCCGCGGGTGCGGTCGATGAACACCGCGTAGGCGAGACCGACGATGGTCGACACGGTCGGAACGAGCAGCACCCAGATGATCGTGTTGACGACCGAGGTGATGCCATCGGACTGCGTGAAGATCCACAGGTAGTTGGCGAACCCGACGAAGTCCTTCCCCGACGAGTTCAGGAACGACGAGTACATCGTCTGGATGGACGGCAGGATCAGGCCGACCAGCAGCAGCAGGATGGCTGGTGCCATGAAGGCGACGAGCTGGATCAGATAGCCGGCGCCGTCGCGTGATCGATAGTCGAGCCAGAAGAACAGCGCCCCGACCGCGACCGCCACTCCCATCGCCCAGTAGTAGGAGTTGAAGAACCACATCACGGCGAACGGGATGAGCAGGCACATCGCCAGCCGGATGCCGGTGTAGAGCGCTCCCCTGCGTGGAGCGATGTCCACGAGGAACAGGATGAGCGCCACGACCACCGCGAAAGCGATGACGACGGCGACCGCCTGCAGGATCGGCGGGAGCGAGCCGATCCACTGGAAGAAAATAGTCGCGTTCACGGATTCCCCTTCATCACGCGGAGCGTAACGACGACCGCGCATCGGCGTGCGGCGTCGAGAGATGAGGAGGGCTGCCTCCCAGAGGGCAGCCCTCCTCGTCTATCAGCTGGCGGGCCAGCCCGTCTGGATCTGCGTGAGGACGTCGTCCGTCGGCGTGCCGTTGACCCAGGCCACGATGCCCTTCCAGAACGTGCCGGCGCCGACGGCACCCGGCATCAGGTCGGACGCGTCGAAGCGGAAGGTGGTGTCCGGGTCCTGAAGGATCTTGATGGTCTCCTGCAGGATCGGGTCCTTCGCGTTCGCCGGGTCGAGGCCGTTGTTGGCCGAGGTCACGCCGCCGAGGCTGACGCGGCTGTTCGCCCACTCAGGGCTCGAGAGGTACTCGAGCACCTTCTGGGTGGCCTCGGAGTCGGTGAACGCTCCGACGATCTCACCGGCACCGGTCACGGCCTTGTCGTCGGCGCTCTCACCCGGGAGCATGAACGCCCAGACGTCGCCGTCCTCTGCGACCGTCGTGCCGTCGGGGAAGAAGCCCGAGAGGAACGAGGCCTGGTGCGTCAGCGCGCACTCGCCGGCGGCGAGCTTGGGAGCGACGTCACCGAACGCGGTGGAGTTGATCGAGCGGACGTCACCGAAGCCGGCGTTGACGTTGGCCGGGTTCAGCAGGACCTCGCCGACCGAGTCGAACGCCTGCTTGATCTGCGGGTCGGTGAACTTGACCTCGTTGGTGACCCACTGGTCGTAGACCTCCGGACCGGACTGACGCAGCACGTAGTCCTCGACCCAGTCCGTTCCCGGCCATCCGGTCGCGGTGCCCGACTCGAAGCCGGCGCACCAGGCGGGCGTGCCCGTCGCAGCCTGGATCTTGTCGGTGAGGGCGCTCATCTCATCGAGCGTGGTCGGAACCTCGACGCCCCATTCCTTGAACTTCGCGGGCGAGTACCAGATCCACCCCTTGACGTTGGCCATGAGCGGAGCGCCGTAGAAGGTGCCGTCGACCGTGCCGTAGTTGACCCAGTCCTCGGTCCAGTACTCGTTGGCGTTCTTCTCGACCGCTTCCGGAGCGGGCTTCAGGTAGTCGCGGTCGGCGAAGTCGGCGAACAGGCCCGGCTGCGGGAAGATCGCGATGTCCGGCGGGTTGCCGCCCTGTGCGCGGGTGCCGAGCTGCGTCTCGAAGTCCTGGCTGCCCTCGTACTTGATCGTGATGCCGTTCTCGTCGGCCCAGTCCTTCCAGGACTCCTGGAGGAGCTTCGCCTCATCGTCGACGATCGTGCCGTAGATCGTGACGGTGGCGTCGCCTCCGTCTCCTCCGCCGGTGCTCGGTGCTCCACCGGGAGCCCCGCATCCGGCGAGCGCGATGCCCGCGACCCCCAGCAGGGCGAGCGGCGCGTAACGCCGGGAACGCTGTGACAGAGTCATGTGAATTCTCCTCTTCGAGTACAGGTTCCCGGCTGGTGCGACGCCACCCCGGGGCATCGTTAGGGAACCGATTCCAGGCCAACCTACTGGCGATCAGCATCACCGCACAACACGCTAGGGTCACAAGCTCGCAACCATTCGCGGTGCTCGCATCACACACATGGGAGCGCTCCCTCGCCGAACGCCTGGAACCGGTTCCTTTTTCGCGTGCCGGCGGCTACGCTGTGACGCGGCGCGCACCCTGCGCCGGGTCCACGCAGCCGCGTGATCAGGTCGAGGAGGACCGATGAGCACGATCGCGGACGTCGCGTCACGTGCTGGCGTGTCGAAGGCCACCGCGAGCCGCGCCCTGAGCGGCCGCGGATACGTGTCGACAGCAACCAGGCAGCGCGTCGCGGACGCTGCGCGCGAACTCTCCTACGTCGCCCATTCGTCCGCGACAAGCCTGGCGACGGGGCGCACCCGCACCGTGGGAGTGGTCATGCCCCCGGTGGACCGATGGTTCTTCGCCGAACTGCTCGCCGGAGTGCAGGAGTCGCTCTTCGCTCTGGACTACGACCTGTCGCTGTACGGCGTGCCCGAGGGCTCGAAGACCAGGGAGCGGCTGTTCGAGAGCATCCTCCCCGGGCGCCGCTTCGACGGCATCATCGCGGTCGGCATCCAACCGAGCGCCCGTGAACTCGAGCGACTGCAGCAGGCGGGGCGCCCCCTCGTCAGCGTGGGGCCCTACAGCGAGGGGTCGAGCGCCGTGTCCATCGACGACACCGCCGCCGCGCGTATCGCCACCGAGCATCTCATCGAGCTCGGGCACACCGACATCGCCTTCGTCGGCGGATCGACGGATGCCGCGGAGCTGAGCTTCGGCGATGCACAGCGACTCGACGGCTATCGTGGCGCCCTGCGGGCCGCTGGTCTCTCGGCGCACGCCCGCATCGCCGGCGCGGCCCCGACCATGCCCGGCGGCTATACGGCTGCGGCCGGACTGCTCGGCGACAGACGCCGACGCCCGACCGCGATCGTCGGAGTGTGCGACGAGGCCGCGATCGGCGCGATCATCGCGGCCAGACGTCTGGGGATCGCCGTTCCGACGGAGCTCAGCGTCGTCGGAGTCGACGATCACGAACACGCGGACATGTTCGCGCTGACCACGATCGGCCAGTCGCCGCGTGATCAGGGGAACGAGGCAGTGCGTCTGTTGACCAGACAGATGGAGGATCCCGACGCTCCGCTCGAACGCGTCGACGCGCCATCCGCCCTGGTCGTGCGCAGTTCGACCGCTCCCCCGCGCTGAGCTCGCAGGGCGACGACATCGCGGCGTCGAGGCCGGTGGGACTCCTCGACGGACATCGGTGCGGGCGACCGGGAACGTGTGGAACGCCGGGAACGCGCAGCCATGGAATGCACGGCCATGGAATGCACGGCCATGGAATGCACGGCCATGGAATGCACGGCCATGGAATGCACGGCCATGGAATGCACGAAGGCCCCGGGCGAACCCGGGGCCTTCGATCAGAAACGCGTGAGCGTCGCGATTACTTGAGGGTAACCGTTGCGCCTGCCTCTTCGAGAGCAGCCTTGGCCTTGTCGGCGGTCTCCTTGTTGGCGCCCTCAAGGACGGCCTTCGGGGCACCGTCGACGACAGCCTTGGCCTCGCCGAGACCCAGCGAGGTGAGCTCGCGGACGGTCTTGATGACCTGGATCTTCTTGTCGCCAGCGGCCTCGAGGATGACGTCGAAGGAGTCCTTCTCTTCCTCAGCCTCAGCAGCGCCTGCGCCACCCGCAGCACCGGCGACGGCGACGGGAGCAGCAGCGGTGACCTCGAACTTCTCCTCGAACGCCTTCACGAACTCGTTGAGCTCGATGAGGGTCAGGCCGGCGAACTGCTCGAGCAGTTCCTCGGTGGAAAGCTTCGCCATGATGTATCTCCTAGATAGATGGGGTTTGTAGACGAGATCGCCGGTCGCTTACGCGGCCTCTGCGGTCTCCAGCTTTTCGCGAAGAGCATCGATGGTGGCGGCAGCCTTGCCCATCGTCGCCTTCATCATGCCCGCAGCCTTCGCCAGCAGAACCTCACGGCTCTCCAGCGCGGCGTACTTGTTGACCTCGTCCGCGGTGAGGGCGTTGCCCTCGAAGATGCCGGACTTGATCACGAGAAGCGGGTTGGCCTTGGCGAAGTCACGCAGAGCCTTGGCGGTGGCGACGAAGTCACCGTGCACGAACGCGACGGCCGACGGACCCTTGAGGTCGTCGTCCAGCGCGGAGATGCCAGCCTTGTTGGCGGCGATCTTGGTCAGCGTGTTCTTCACCACGGCGTACTCAGCGTCCTGACGGATGCTGTTGCGCAGCTCCTTGAGCTGGGCAACCGTCAGACCGCGGTACTCGGTCAGCAGAACGGCAGTCGAGTTCTCGAATGACTTCGTGAGCTCGGCGACCGATGCATCCTTCTGCGCCATGGTCACTCCTTGGTGTGTACGAGGCGCCGCACGGTGGTGAGGCGCCGACCTGGACCACCTGCAAAGAGAAAAGCTCCGGCGCAAGCGCACGGAGCTTTGGAAAGTTCGTGTCCTGCGCGGGCCCCTGCGATGCAGAGCTTCGATCCTGTGCACTCACGCGCACACGATGACCAGCGGTCTTCGGTTCCCCACGACTCTACCCCACCCCCGCCTCTCCCCCCAAATCCCCCCAAATCTCCCCTCCCCCGTCCTCCTCCCCCCCCCTCACCCCCTCGTCTCCGCCGAGACCCACGTTCCGTATCGAGACCCACCCTCGGATGCGCGTTAGAGCGTGGGTCTGGGCGATGAGCGTGGGTCTGGGCGATGAGATGGCGTGAGGACGGGCGCACTCCCACCGAGACCCACGCACCCCACCGAGACCCACACCTGGATGCGCGTCCGAACATGGGTCTGGGCGATGAGCGTGGGTCTCGGTGACACACGGGGGCTCGGCGAGCACGAGTGCAGCGTGCGTCAGGGGCGGAGGCCGAACGCACGGAGCCGCGCACCGAGAGCATCCGACGTGACGATGTCCTCGGATCCCCAGCGGACGATCCGCCACCCTGTGACCCCGCGGATCGCATCCTCCCGACGCTTCTCCGCGAGCACCACGGCCTCCGCCGACATCCCTGTGCGCAACGTCGGATCGAGGTACTTTCCTCGCCCGTCGAACTCGCCGAACGTCCGCGCTCCCCGAAAGGCGAAGTCGAGCGAGTACTCCTCGCCGTGCGGTCCGGTGACGCGCGACTGCAGATCGACCTCGGTGAACCCGAGACGGTGAAGGTGCAGACGACTCACGCTCTCTCCGGGCAGCTGAGCGCGGCCATCTGAGAACGCGATCACCTCTCGGGCCTGACGGATGCCACGGTTCGAGAGGGTTTGCGCCCGCCTCCCGAGTTCACTCCGCCACTCTGCGGCGGCCGTATGGTCCTGGTCGTGTCGCCGGACCGCCATTCGCCGTAGCGCCGCGTCGGCGACGGCGATCGCCGCTTCGGGCGTGAGCCGGCATGCCAGATCGAGCACGGTCCTCTCGAGCGAGGTGCATCTGATGCCTTCGACTTCCACGAGGTCGCTATCGCGGAGAGTGAGATCGTGCCTCGCGACACCCCACTGCACTCTGCTGCGACTCGTCGGACCGAGAACAGCGTGAACGTGGGTCGGCGAGGTCCGATAGAGCGGAAGCCCGTGGATGACGGCCGCCGAAGCGAAGCAGAATGTGGCACGGCCACCGGCGGATTCCCGGTGCACGGCGAGCACCTTCAACAGATGACGACTCTCGTCCCAGAGCTGCTCCCACTCCACTGAATCCGCGTACCAGCCGCGACGCACTCGCACGATCGAGCCGTCGTCGACCATGGCCCGGAGCTCGCGCTCCGTCACCCCTCGAGCGAGCACATCGCTTCTGGCGAGAAGGAGCCGGCGCGCTTCCTCGATGGTGATGGTCCTGCGCATGCACTCGATCCTCACCCTTCCCGCAGCCCATCCACACTGCGATGACCAGCGCTTGCCGGAAGTGCGGACAACTCGCTTCATATCCACGCTGTGCAGAACAACAGTCGGCGGTGCACCTGCCTACCTGGCAGTCCCCGGACCCATGCCTATCGTCGAGACCCATGCCCCCGAGCGACTGCGGGCGTGGGTGTCGGCGACAGCCTTGGGTCTCGACGCGGGCGGGGCGGGGGTGGGGAGGGAGGGAGGGGGCGGGGGCGGCGTGTGAGGGCGGAGAGGGTCGGCGGGCGGGGTTAGGGTCGAAGGGTGACCCCGGAACTCTCTGCACGCATCGTCGCGGATTCCCGTGACCGCGTGGCCTGGTTGAGAGCTCGATCCCGGGGCATCACGGCGACCGACGTGGCCGGACTCACCTCCGAGAAGTCGATCGCCAGGGCGGCGGACTCGAAACTCGGTGGCGGACCCCGCTTCGGCGGCAACGCGTACACGGATCACGGCCGCCGACGCGAACCCGAGATCGCGGCCTGGGTGGCGGCCACCCACGGCATCCTCCCCTCGTCCGCGCTGTTCCGCGCCGAAGTCGAGCATCGTCATCTCGCCACACCCGACGGCATCGCGGTCGACGCGGACGGGCGCGTGAAGCTCGCCGAGATCAAGACCACGAACAAGCCTTTCCGCGGCATCCCGCGCACCTACCTCCGTCAGATCTGGTGGCAGCAGCACGTCCTCGGCGCCGAGCGCACGCTGTTCGTGTGGGAGGAGCACGTCGACTTCGCGCCGATCCACGACGAGCCGCGCTGTGTGTGGATCGACCGCGACGACCGCGAGATCGCCAAGCTCGTCGGACTCGCCACCGACCTCATCGATGAGCTCTACCGCCGCACCACAGGCCAGCAGGTTCCGAACCGGATCGTGGACGCCGCCGCCAGCCGCCGAGAGCAGCTTCGAGAGCGCGACGCCTTCCGTGCTCTGGCCCTCGCCGACTGACGAGTTCACCGACTGACGAGTTCGCCGACCGACGAGTTCACCGACCGGCACGACTCACCCGGCACGACTGACTCCCGCCCTGCGTCCGCCGTCCTCAGGTGCAGGTGTTGTTGCCACCGAGGCCCAGCAGACCGCCGACCGCCAGTGTGCGCGTCGCCGCCGGTGACACCCACGACGTTCCCGCGTAGATGCTCTCGACCTTGACGGTGTTCGTCGACCCCAGCAGGCTTCCGAGGAGCGTGTTCAGAAGCCCGGAGCTGATCGTCGACGAGTAGGTGTACGGGCCGGAGCCGCTCTGCGTGACGTTGCTGTTGTCGACGACGACGTTGTTGATCGACAGCCGCTGCTGCACCGTCAGGTACGGCGAGGTCCAGGTGATCGTGAAGCCGGTGAACGTGCCGAGAAAACTCGTGACCGTGCACGAGGTCACCACCGGAGTCGCCAACGTCGACGCCGTGAACGATCGCGTCGCGTACTCGCTGCCGGTGAAGGCGGCATCGGTCATCTGCACCGACGGAGACGAGGCGACGCCGAGGAGCACCGCGAGGCCGACGACTCCGGCGAGGATCCGTGCACGCTCACGAGACCTCATCTCGCACCCCCTGCCCCGAAGCAGCGCGTCGACGGCGGAGCACCAGCACGGCACCGGACCCGATGAGGCCGGCACCGGCTCCGACGATCCACGGCGCCGCGGAGGGAAGTCCCGTCGTCGCCAGGGCACCGTCGGACCCCGCGACCACCGTCTCCCCCGCGCCCTGCGCATGCACGCGGACATCGGTGCTGCCGGCGCCCGAACCGCCCGCGGGATCGAGGACGATGGCGAGGCGGAGGTGTGTCGTCTCGGTATCGGCGACCTGCAGAAGCGGAACCTCGACGCCGTCGCGCGGGATGTCCCACCGTGTGCGCAGGACCGTCGCGTCCACCGGACATCCGCTCTCCGTCCATGCCTCCGCGCACGTCGAGATGTCCAGGAGCAGGTGTGCTTCGCCTGTCGCGCTCACCGCGATCCCGATGACTCCCGGATCCGGCGCGTCAGCACTCACCTCGATGTCCCACTGCACCGGCTGCCCCGGCAACAGGCTGCCTGCCGCTGCCCAGTCCGCGACGGAGACCAGACGGAGAACGGATCCCTGGATGACCTGTGTCGTGGGCGCCGCCCAGGCCGCACCCGGCGTCACGATCACGGCGACAACGAGCAGGACCGCGGCGAGCGCGCGCCTCATGGGCCGTTCCCGTCGGGATCGCGAGCGGCTCGGCGCTGCTCGCGCGGCCAGAAGGCCCATACGACGAGCGACGTCGCCGCGACGGTCAGGACTCCCAGCACCATCGGATTGCCCATCCCGGCGATGATCGACGCGACCCCCGGAACCGCGAAGACCACCTTCCTGACCGAGGAGACCGTGTACGGGAAGGGATCCTCCGCCTCGTTCGCATCCCCTCGCATCGTGATCACCCGCTCCGGCGCACTCGCACCCGCGACGACGGAGGTGACGCGGTGGGTGACGGGAAGCTCCCCCTCGCGGTCGACCGTGACCACATCACCGATGACCACCTCGCTCGCGGGCACGCGCTGCACCACCGCGACGGAACCGGCGGGGATCGTGGGCGACATGGAGCCGGTGCGGAACATGATGAGCGTGATCTGCGCCGTGAAGGCGAGCACGACGAGCAGGATGCAGACGGCGCCGGCGATCGCCGCCGCCCAGAGCAGCACGTCGCCGATCACGCGCCCCGGTCGTATCCGGGAATGTACCCTCGCCGCGGTCGCGTGGGGTTCGACCGCGGCGAGGGACGTCTTGTCCTCCCTCAGGCTCCGCCGTGTGGGGGTCGTCATGTGCTCGTCCTCTCCCTGGCATCGCTGCTACGACGACGTCCCGAGGAACTGCCAGGTCTGCGTCATCGTCAGGCCCTGCGCCGCGTTTGCAGCGGTGAGCGGGAGCGTGACGGCGAAGCAGTAGTTCACTTGTGCGGAACCGTTCGCGGTGACGACCTGCGTCGCGGATCCGCCAGCGGTGAGCGCCGATCCGTCAGCCACGACCGCGGTCCCGGCCGCGTACGTGGTCGCGTTGCAGGTGGTACCGGCGATCGTTCGCACTCCGTAGGTGAGATAGGCGGCGAGTCCCGTTCCCCCCGGAGTCCCCGCCGACAGCTGCAGGGTTCCTGCAACGGACGGGTTCGCTGTCTTGACGCTGAACAACGCATAGGTGGAATTGCCCGGCGCCATGGCGGTCGGAGCGAGCTGGAAGTTCAGGGTCGCGGCCGCGCCGGTGGTCGCGTGGCTCGAGAACGTGGCTCCATCGACGGCTCCGACGATGTCGAACCGGCCCGCGGTGAAGTTCGCTGTTCCGTACTCGGAGTCGTTCCAGGCGGCGAGTGTGGCGGCGGCGCCGATGCCGAGCACGAGCCCTCCCGCGAGAACGGCTCGCAGTCGACGCGATCGAAGTCTCCGCCCCTCCCGCACATCTCTGCGGGTGACCATCACGTACTCAGCTCGTCGACGTGGCCGTGAACTTCCAGGTGGCGTTGGTCACCAGGCTCGGCGTCAGCGACGCATCCGCCGTCACTTTGAAGCAGAGTTGCACGGCCGTACCGGGAGCTGTCGTGGGGCTGCCGACGGCGAGCGGCACCTGCGTCGCACCGGTCTGCGCGTCGAGCGTCGCTCCGGTCGCGATCGGCGTTCCGGTGGCACTCGCCGCGTTGCAGGTCGCGCCGGGTGCGAGCTGATAGATCGAATAGGACAGGTGTCCGGTGTTGGAGCTCGCTGCGGGGTCGGCGGTCGTGCCGTCGGCGACGAGATTGGCTGCCGTCGTCGTCCCGCCGGCCAGACGCACCCAGAATCCGGCGTACACCGAGCTCGTCGGAGACATGTTCCCCACCAGCCCGGCGGGGAGCGTGAACGCGAGCGTGGCTGCACTGCCTGCGGAGTTGTGGTCGGCATACGTGGTGCCGTCCGTCGATCCTTGGAGGTTGAAGGCGCCGGCGGTGAACGTGCCGTTCGCGAACTCGGAGTCGTTCCACACCGCGAGCGTCACCGCTGTGCCGATGCCGAGCACGAGCCCTCCCGCCAGTACCGCGAGGACCTTGCGCTGGGTTGCCTTGGTTGCCATGTCGTTTCCCCCTCAGGAACTTCGAGAACCGCGTGAATGCCTCTGTTCCGGTCCCCCTCAACGACCCCGCATCCGCGCGTTTGCGCCATCCTCTCCCCGCCCCATCCGCAGAACAAGGCGATTTCGCGCAGGAGATTCGCTCATCCCGCGCAGAGTGGAGAGACCTCCGGTAATCGTTGATCTATATCAACGACCAGCGTATAGTTGACGCAGTTCAACCATCTCGCGCGCGCCAGAGCGGTCGCAGCATCCCCTCCTTCTCTCTGCGAAAGGTCAGGCATGACCCCGGATTCTCCTGTCAAGATGACGCATCGCCAGGTGCTCGAAGCCCTCACCGGCCTCCTGCTCGGCATGTTCGTCTCGATGATCGCCACCACGGTGGTCTCCACCTCCATGCCGGTCATCGTGCACGACCTCGGCGGCGACCAGGCCGCCTACACATGGGTCATCACCGCGACTCTGCTCACCACCGCCATCTCGACGCCCATCTGGGGCAAGCTCGCGGATCTCTTCAACCGCAAGCTGCTGATCCAGATCGCCATCGTCGTCTTCGTCGGCGCGACGGCTGCCGCCGGCTTCGCGCAGGACACCAACACGCTCATCGCGTTCCGTGCCATCCAGGGCATCGGCGGCGGCGGACTCGCGGCCCTCAGCCAGGTGATCATGGCCGACATCATCAGCCCCCGCGAGCGCGGCCGGTACATGGGCCTGTTCGGCGCCGTGATGGCCGTCGCGACGGTGGGCGGCCCGCTGCTCGGCGGATGGATCACCGATGTCGCGAACTGGCGATGGAACTTCTTCGTCGCCCTGCCTTTCGCGGTCGCCGCCCTCATCATCCTGCAGAAGACGCTCCATATCAGCACCGAACGCACCCGCAAGGTCTCGATCGACTACGTCGGCATCGTGCTGCTCTCCGCGGCCGTCTCACTGATCCTCATCTGGATCACCAACGCGGGATCGACCTTCGACTGGTGGAGCACGGAGACCGTGCTCATGGTCGGCGGAGCGATCGTCTCGGCCATCGCCTTCATCATCGTGGAACTCCGGGTGCGCGAACCGCTGATCCCGCTCACGCTCTTCCGCGGTCGCACCTTCACCCTCTCGGTGCTCGCGTCGATCTCGATCGGCGTCGCGATGTTCGGCACCTCGGTGTACCTCGCGCAGTACATGCAGCTGTCCCGTGGCGCCACACCGACCGAGGCCGGGCTCATGACCCTCCCGATGATGGCAGGGCTCCTGATCGCCTCGATGGTCATCGGCCAGCTCGTCACGCGGTTCGGCAGGTGGAAGGGCTACCTGATCCTGGGCTCCGTGCTGCTGATCGCCGGATCGGTGATGCTGTCGACCCTGCACTACGACACGAACTTCGCCCTCGTCTCGATCTACATGTTCGTGATGGGCGCCGGCGTCGGCATGACGATGCAGAACCTCGTGCTCATCGTGCAGAACGTCGCCAAGCCCAGCGAGATGGGCGTCGCGAGCTCCGGTGTGACCTTCTTCCGCAGCCTCGGCGGCACGATCGGCGTCTCGGTGATGGGTGCCGTGCTCGCGAACAGCCTCACCGGTCTGTTCAGCGACGGCAAGGAGCGCATCGGAGCAGCGATCGCTCAACTGGGTGACAAGGGTGCGGAGGTCGCAGCCCAGCTGTCCAGCGGAACACTGCCGGAGGTGCGCCTGCTCCCCGAACCGGTGCGCTCGATCATCGAGGATTTCTACGCGCAGGCGATCTCGCACGCGTTCCTGATCGGCATTCCGCTCGCCGTGATCAGCCTTGTGGCGATCCTGTTCCTGCCGAACCGCCCGCTGACCACGATGACGACGACCGAGCGCGCCCACGCGGATGCCGCGAAGGAGGACGACGGCCGTGCGGCAGAGGCATCCGACGTCGCGATCGCCGACGCGGAGGCACTCTCCGGCGCTCCGACGACCGGCGCGGTGGGCGTCATCCATCGCGCCGACGACCATGGAGACGCCTCGTCCGATGTCCGACGCTGACTACACCCCCGGCACCGCCCACACCGCGGACGACGCCGACACCCCGGAGGCGCGGGCCGAAGCGGTCCGCGCCCTCGAGGCGGAGTTCGGTGAGCTGATCACGCACTTCCGCCGCGTGATCACCGAGAACGCGAACCGTGTGAGCCCTGGGCTGCTGCCAGGCGCCTACAAGATCTTCACCACGATCGCACGGTGCGAACAGGTGACCGTGTCCGCACTGTCCGAGCGGATGCTCATGGACAAGGGACAGGTGAGTCGGACGGTGCGTGAGCTGGAGGACCTCGGTCTCATCGAACGCACGGCCGACCCCGCCGACGGACGCTCCTCCCTGCTCGAGCTCACGCCGCTCGGCACGGAGAGGCTGTCCGCAGCCCGACTTCCGCAGGAGGGCATGCTGCTGCGCACGCTCCAGGAGTGGAGCCTCGCGGACATCGGGAACCTCACCCGGCTGCTGCACGCCCTCGGGGCCGGGGTGACGCCGCGGACGAGCGCGGCCGACTGAGCGAAGGAGCCCCGAGCACCCGTCGAGCCTCGTCCGCGACCTCAGCGGCGATCGTGTCGAGCAGCTCCGATCGCAGGTTCCACTGCTGCCAGTAGAGCTGCACCCGAAGCACGGGGCCGCCCAGGGGCACGAGTCCACCCGAATCCTGCAGCACCGGCACCATGCCCCACCCGAGCCCCAGAGCGACCGCCAGCGCGTAGTCGTGTGACGCCGGAACGTAATGACGCGGGACGCCCGCCTGCTCGACCGACATCGCCCTGAGCCATTCATGTTGCAGGGTGTCCCTGCGGTCGAAGTCGACGAACGGCGCTCCGGCCAGCGCCGACGAGGTCGCCCCGTCGGGGAACCAGCGTGCGGCGAACTCCCGCTCGGCCATCGCGCGATACTCGAGCACCCCGAGCGGTGACACGGAGCAGCCGGTGACGGGGGTCTCCTCGCTCGTGACGGCCGCCATCACCGCGCCCGATTCGAGCAGGCGGGCCGTGAAGTTCTGATCGTCGCGATGCAGGTCGAAGTCGATGTCGTGCCGTGCGGAGAGTCGCGCGAGCGGGGCCAGGAACCACGTCGCCATCGAGTCGGCGTTCACCGCGAGAGGCACCGTGATGCGTGGAGAGCCGTCCGGGTCGTCGATGCCCACCCCCGCGAGCGCGTCATGCTCCAGCAGGGAGATCTGTCTGGCCAGACGGACGACGGCCTCCCCCGCCTCGGTCAGGCGTGCGGGTTTGGTGCGCACCACCAGGATGCGGCCGAGCTGCTGCTCGAGGGTCTTCAAACGCTGGCTCACCGCGGACGGCGTGATCTGCAGACGCCTCGAAGCCGCGTCCAGCGTTCCCTCATCGACGATCGCGGCGAGGGTGTTCGCGAGTTCCGGGTCGATACGCACATAAGCCAGGCTAATGGTTCCGTAGGAATCTTCGCTTCTCTTCATGTGTGTCCGTTTCTACGCTGGACACATGCTCACGAATCTCGCCGGCCTCGGACTCGGCCTCTCCCTCATCGTCGCCATCGGCGCGCAGAACGTGTTCGTGCTGCGTCAGGGAATCCGTCGCGAGCACGTCCTGGCCGTGGTGATCATCTGCGCGCTCTCCGATGCAGCGCTGATCGCCGCGGGTGTCGCCGGCCTCGGCTTCGTGATCTCCGCCGCACCCTGGCTGGTCGTGGTCGCCCGATGGGCGGGCGCGCTGTTCCTGCTCACCTACGGAGTACTCGCCGCGCGGAGGGCCTGGCGGGGCGGCGAGGAGCTCGACGTCGACGCGGCGGACTCCGCGTCACTCCGCGCCCCGACCGCGGGAGGCACGACGCCCACGATGACCCGCACACGGCTGGCACCGGTCATCCTGACCACCCTCGCGCTCACCTGGCTCAATCCGCACGTGTACCTCGACACGGTGCTGATGCTCGGTTCGATCGCGGCCACCCACGGTGATCAGCGCTGGCTCTTCGCCGTCGGGGCGATGGCCGCGAGCGTGCTGTGGTTCACCGCGTTGGGCTTCGGGGCACGCTATCTCGGACGATGGCTGCGCACCCCACGGTCGTGGCGCATCCTCGACGCCCTGATCGCCGCCGTCATGATCTCGATCGCGATCAGTCTCGTCCTCCCCGTGCTGGGAGCGTGACGGATCAGGAGGCGTCGATCTGAGCGAGACGCGCGCGGACGAGAGTCTCCAGCACTTCGGTCGGGATCGGATGCTCTGGCTGGAACCGGATGGTGCCCTTGTCGACGCTGGCTCCGGGGTGGTTCCCGAGCGCGTCGGCGACGGCCGCCACAGCATCGGGACTGAACGGGTAGACGCCGATGTGCTTCTTGGCCCGCATCACCGAGAGCAGCGGCTTGCCGTGGTGCACGAGCGCCGGCATCCCGTAGCCCTTGCCCTGCTCCGCATCCGGCACCTCCGTACGCGCGACCGCGTAGACACGATCGATCGCGGCCCGATCGGCCGGTTCGAGGTCCGCGAGATAGTCGTCGATGGTGCCCACGAGGGCATCCTCTCACCGATCCACCTCAGAGGCGAGGGTCGCGCGGGCTCAGCGCCTCTGCTCAGGCACGGTGGAGTTCAGGCACCGTGGAGTTCAGGCACCGTGGAGTTCAGGCACCGTGGAGTTCAGGCACCGTCGAGAGGACGCATGATGCGGGTGAGGAACCGCTGCGTGCGCTCGTGCGTGGGTGCACTGAAGAGCTGGGCAGGTGGGCCCTGTTCGACGACGACGCCGCCGTCCATGAACAGCACGTGATCCGCGGCTTCCCGCGCGAAGCTGAGCTCGTGCGTGACCACGGCCATGGTCCAGTTCTCGTCCGCCAGCTCCTTGATGACGAGCAGCACCTCCCCCACCAGCTCGGGATCCAGCGCGCTCGTCGGCTCGTCGAACAGCAGCAGGTCGGGCTTGAGCGCGAGCGCCCGCACGATCCCGACGCGCTGCTGCTGTCCTCCGGAGAGCTGATGCGGCCGGGCGTCAGACTTGTCGGCCAGACCCACGCGATCGAGGAGGATGAGCGCCTCGGCGACGACCTCGGCTCTCGGTCGACCCTGCACGCGCCACGGACCCTCGATGACGTTCTCGAGGACAGTGAGGTGCGGGAACAGGTTGTGGTGCTGGAACACCATCGCCGACCGGTCGCGCAGGGCGAGCCGCTTCTGCTTCTGCACCCGGGGCGAGGGCTTCACCGCGGGGGCGAAGTCGATCTCGGGCCCGCCGTCGACCACGATCGTGCCGGCGTCAGGCGTCTCGAGACCGTTGAGGGCGCGCAGCACCGTGGTCTTGCCGGAACCGCTGGGCCCGATGAGCACGACGACCTCTCCGCGGTGCAGGGTCAGGTCGATCCCCCGGAGCACCTCGTTGTCGCCGAAGCTCTTGCGCAGGCCGCGGGCGGTGAGCAAAGCCTCTGCGGTGTTGTCAGTGCGCGACACGGCTGTCGAGCCTCCTCTCGAGGGCGCTCTGGCCGAACGACAGCACCAGGCAGAGCACCCAGTAGACGAGCGCCGCAGCGAGGTACAGCACCATGAACTCGTACGTCGTCGAGGCGATCTGCTGCGCCACCTTGAACAGCTCGGTGACGAGGATCAGCGACGCGAGCGAGGTGTCCTTGACCAGCGAGATGAAGGTGTTCGACAGCGGCGGGACGGACACGCGCGCGGCCTGCGGCAGGATGATGCGGGTGAGCGTGCGGGTGCGGTTCATGCCCACCGTGTACGCCGCCTCCCACTGCCCCTGCGGGACCGAGAGGATGGCCGCACGCACCACCTCGGCGCCGTAGCCGCCGACGTTGAGCGACAGCGCGATGATCGCGCTCGGCCACGGGTCGATCGTGATCCCGATCGACGGCATGCCGTAGAAGATCACGAAAAGCTGCACCAGCAGCGGCGTCCCGCGGATCACCGAGATGTAGAACCGCGCGATGCCCGAGAGGATCGGGTTCACCGAGATCCTCATCAGCGCGATGCCGATGGCGATGATCAGCCCCAGGGAGAACGACGCCAGCGCGAGCGGCACCGTCGCTGTCAGACCCGCCCAGGCGATCGGCCCGAGCGAGTCGAGGAACAGCTGCCAGGGACTCTCCATCGATTACTGGGAGACGTCTTCGCCGAAGTACTTCTTGCTGATCTCCGCCAGGGTGCCGTCAGCGCGGAGCTCGTCGAGCGCTCCGTCGACGGCCGTGACGAGAGCTTCCTTGTCCTTGGTGAACGCGAACGCCGACTTGCCCGCCTCATCGGTCTCGGCCGCGATCTTCAGTCCGGTCGGGCTGTTGGTGGTCTCGTAGTCGAGGAAGGTGAGCTTGTCGTTGATGGTCGCGTCGACGCGGCCCTGGCGGAGCAACTCGACCGCCTGGGCCCACCCCTCGACACCCTCGACCTTGGCGCCGGACTCGGTGGCGAGGTCGTTCCAGTTGCTGGTGAGGGACTGCGCGGTGGTCTTGCCCTTGAGATCGGCGAAGGACGAGATCGAGTCGTCGTCCTCGGCCACGACGATCACGCCCGGAGAGACGGTGTACGGGGTGCTGAAGAGGTACTTGGCCTCACGCTCGTCGTTGATCGTGACCTGGTTGGCGATCACGTCGAACCGACCGGCGTCGAGCCCCGCGAAGATCGCATCCCACTGGGTCTCCTCGAACTTCACGTCGAGGCCGAGCTTGTCTGCGACGGCCTCGATGATCTCCACGTCGTAGCCGGTCAGGTCGCCCGCTCCGTTGTCGCCGTGGAAACTGAAGGGACGATACGTGCCCTCCGTACCGACGGTGAGGACGCCGTCCTTCGCGAGGCCGTACTCCGAGCTCGCGGAGCTCTCACCGGAGCCCGAGGTGCTCGCGGGAGTGCTGGACCCGCTGCAGGCGGTCAGGACCGCGGCGGCGGCGACGAGTGCGGTGACGGCGATGAGACGACGGGACATGAACCCTCCTGGGGTGTGAAGCGCGGTGCGAGTTTACGCGACCGTCACGGGAACTCCCCCACAGTACGTGGCGCATGTCGGTTCCCCGCATCCGATGACGTTGCGTTTCGCGGTTCCGACGGGACGCAGAAACGCCCCCGGGCGGACCCGGGGGCGTTTCAGAGAGTCAGACTCAGATGGCGTTGACGTCCAGCGGGATGCCGGGGCCGAACGTGGTCGACACCGCACCCTTCTGGATGTAACGGCCCTTCGAGCTCGACGGCTTGAGGCGGACGATCTCCTCGAGCGCTGCGCCGATGTTCTCGTCGAGCTGCTCGGCGGTGAAGGAGGCCTTGCCGACGACGAAGTGCACGTTGGCGTGCTTGTCGACGCGGAACTCGATCTTTCCGCCCTTGATCTCCTCGACGGCCTTGGCCGGGTTCGGGGTCACGGTGCCGGTCTTCGGGTTCGGCATCAGACCACGGGGTCCGAGCACCTTTCCGAGACGACCGACCTGGCCCATGAGCTCCGGGGTGGAGACGGCGGCGTCGAAGTTGGTCCAACCGTCGGCGACCTTCTGGATGAGCTCGGCGCCGCCGACCTCATCTGCACCTGCGGCGATCGCTGCCTCGGCTGCGGGGCCGGTGGCGAACACGATGACGCGGGCGGTCTTACCGGTGCCGTGGGGCAGGATGACGGTGCCGCGCACCATCTGGTCCGCCTTGCGGGGGTCGACGGCGAGCTTCAGCGCGACCTCGACGGTCGAGTCGAACTTCGACGAGCCGGTCTCCTTCGCGAGGGCGACGGCCTCGGTCGGGGTGTAGAAACGGTCTGCCTCGATCTTCTCGGCGGCAGCCTTGTAAGCCTTGGACTTGGTAGCCATGATTATTCTCCTCAGCCCTCGACCGTGATGCCCATGGAACGGGCGGTGCCGGCGATGATCTTCGAGGCGGCCTCGATGTCGTTCGCGTTCAGGTCGGCCTGCTTCTGCTCGGCGATCTGACGGACCTGGTCCTTGGTGATCTTCGCGACCTTGACGGTGTGCGGGGTTGCAGAGCCCTTGGGGACGCCTGCGGCCTTCTTGATGAGCTCCGCCGCGGGCGGGGTCTTCAGGACGAAGGTGAAGCTGCGGTCCTCGTAGACGGTGATCTCGACGGGGATGACGTTGCCGCGCTGCGACTCGGTCGCGGCGTTGTACGCCTTGCAGAACTCCATGATGTTGACGCCATGCTGACCGAGCGCGGGGCCGATCGGCGGCGCCGGGTTGGCTGCACCGGCGTTGATCTGAAGCTTGATCAGGCCGGTCACCTTCTTCTTCGGTGCCATTCTCTTTCCTTTCATCGAATCGGATACCGGAGCATCCGCTTCTCCCACGGATCCGGCGTTTCCGGAACGTGGTCGTCTGCGCGCCCTTCGACAAGCTCAGGGACCCATGCGGGCTGTCGCACAAACCACACAAGTCTACCTGATCCGGAGCGCAGCGACGGACGTCTCCGGATCCCCCTGCCCCGGTCGGATGTACCAACGCAGAACGGCCGCCCCGAATGGGACGGCCGTTCTCGCTGACGGGTGTCAGATCATCTTGGTGACCTGGTCGAACGACAGCTCGACCGGGGTCTCGCGCTCGAAGAGGGAGACGAGCACCGTGAGCTTGCCGCTCTCGGGCTTGATCTCGCTGATCGAACCGGGAAGACCCGCGAACGAGCCCTCCTTGATCGTGATGGTCTCGCCGACCTCGAAGTCGACCTCTGCGGGCAGCGGACGAGCGACGGCGACGCCGCCCTTCGACGCGATGTTCTTGGCGGTCGGCACGTCCTTGACCTCGACGAGCGACTTCAGCATGTTGAAGGCCTCCTCGAAGCGCAGCGGCGTCGGGTTGTGGGCGTTGCCCACGAAGCCGGTCACACCGGGCGTGTGGCGGACGACGGACCAGGTGTCCTCCGTGAGCTCCATGCGCACCAGCACGTAGCCGGGGATGCGCACGCGGGTGACCATCTTGCGCTGGCCGTTCTTGATCTCGACCACGTCTTCCATCGGGACCTCGACCTGGTAGATCTCGTCCTCGACCTCGAGCGTCGACTTGCGCTGCTCGATGTTGGCCTTGACCTTGCGCTCGAAACCGGCGTAGGAGTGGATGACGTACCACTTGCCCGGGAGCATGCGGAGGTCCATGCGGAAGGCCTCGTACGGGTCCTCCTCCGCGTCGTCCTCGGACTCGGCGTCCTCGCCCGCTGGACGGTCGTCTTCACCGTTCACGTCGGGGCCGTCGTACGGGGTGACCTCGTCGGCCGCCTCCGCCTCCTGCTCGGCGACCTCTTCGGCCACGGATTCGTTGAGAACCTCGGCGGCGGCCTCGGACTCAGCCGCTTCGTCCAGGTTGAGAGCGTCGTTCACGATGGCGTCCGCCTCCGGGTCGTCGATGTCGATGTCGGTGTCAACCACGTCATCCTCTTCGCCGTCCTCGTCTTCGACGTGGACGGCGACGTGCTCAGCCGAGGTGACCGAGAGCTCTTCCTCAGCGAGGACGTTGCCCTCCTGGGCCTCGTCTTCCTCGCTGGACTGCTCAGCGGCGGTCGCCCAGTCGGCGTCGTCGGAATATCGTTCAGACACTTTGCTTCTTCTCCATAGCTGCGGCGCGAGCCGCGGGGGTCATCAGCCAGGGATTCCGAACACCCAGTGCGTCACGAACGCGAACAGCGTGTCCAAGCCGTAGACGATGCCCATGACGATGATCACGAAGACGAGCACCACCCCGGTGAACTTGAACAGCTCCTTGCGAGTCGGGGTGACGACCTTGCGGAGCTCGGCGATGACCTGGCGGATGAACAGGGCGATGCTCCCGAAGAACCGGGAGAAGGGGTTGCCCTTCTTCTCGCGGGTGGCGCCGGCCGCGACGACCTCGCCGCGCGGTTCGTCCTGATCCATCCTGAATGTACCTTTCGTGTGTCAGCGTTGCGCTGACGCGCAGGGCGGACAGGAATCGAACCTGCAACCTGCGGTTTTGGAGACCGCTGCTCTGCCAATTGAGCTACCGCCCTAGAGACCGGGAGGTCTCGGGGTGCTCTCCCCACCCTGCCACCGCGACTGCGACCCGGAGACCCCAGGCACGGCGAAAGAATGCAGAGAACAACTGCCCCACAAGCATACGGCATCGATGCGGCGGCGCCGAACCGGGATGACGATGGCGTGTTCTTGTTAGGCTCGGCGAGCGTATGCAGGAGGAGGGAGCGCCGGTGAGCGCTGAAGTGCAGCAGTTCCAGGTGGATCTGCGCGGAGTCGTCGATCTGCTCAGCCGGCACATCTACTCCAGTCCTCGCGTGTACCTGCGGGAGCTGTTGCAGAACGCCCGCGATGCGATCACCGCCCGCCGGGAGGTCGACGGCGGCGGCGGGCGCATCCGGATCACTCCGCTGACCGCGGAGAACGGCGAGTTCGTGCTGCGCGACGACGGGGTGGGGTTGACGTCCGCCGAGGTCGCCGACCTGCTGGCGACCGTCGGACGCAGCTCCAAGCGCGACATCTTCGACCTCCCGCGCAGCGACTATCTCGGCCAATTCGGCATCGGTCTGCTGAGCTGCTTCATGGTCGCCGACACGATCGTCATCCGCTCCCGCAGCGCCCGCGGCGGCGCTTCGGTCGAGTGGACGGGGAGCGCGGACGGCACGTTCCAGGTGACGGAGATCGACGAGGAGCTGCCGATCGGGACCAGCGTGCATCTCGTCCCGCGGTTCGACGCCGACGAGCTGCTGCGTCCCGCAGCCGTGCGCGAGCTGGCCACGACGTTCGGCGAGTTCCTCCCCGTGCGCGTCACGATCGACACCGCGGCCGGCGATGTCGACATCACCAGGGACGCCCCGTTCCTGCACGCCGCACAGCACCCCGAGGCCGCCGTCGACTTCGGTCGCGACCTTCTCGGTGCGAGTCCGCTCGACGTCATCGAGCTCAGCGAGCCGGCGACGGGCACCCGGGGCCTCGCCTACGTGCTGCCGTTCGCCCCGCCGCCCGGCGCACGCCAGGCGACCCGCATGTACCTCGGCCGGATGCTGCTCTCCGAACGCGTCGACGACGTGCTCCCCGACTGGGCCTTCTTCGTGCGGGCCGTGGTCGACTCCACCGGACTCGCCCCGACCGCGAGCAGGGAATCGCTCGTCGAGGACGCCGCCCTCGAGCGCGTGCGCGAGCAGCTGGGCGCCGGGATCCGCCGCTGGGTGCTGGAGCTGGGGCTGCGCGAACCGCATCGTCTCGCCCAGTTCGTCGCCGTGCACGAGGTCGGGCTCAAGTCGCTGGTGCGCCACGACGAAGAGCTCTCCCACTTCATCTCGCGCTGGCTGACCGTCGAGACCACGCACGGCGCCATGCGCATCGGCGACCTCGTCGAGCGATACCCGCACATCAGGTACGCGCAGACAGTGGACGAGTTCCGGCAGGTGGCAGGCATCTCTCCCGCAGACGAGGTGCTCGTCAACGGCGGCTACCTCTACGATTCCGACCTCATCCGGATGCTGCCGGACCTGTACCCCCACGTCACCGTCGAGCAGGTGGACGTCACGGGCGAACTCGACCGGCTCGACCCGCCGCCCCTCGACGACCGCGACTCCGCGGTGGCGCTGGAAGCCCGTGCCGGTGCGGTGCTCGCGGCGTCCGACTGCTCCGTTGTCGTGCGATCCATCGATCGCCCCGACCTCGCCGCCCTCTACGTGGCCGACCCCGAGGTGCTCAGGGCGATCGACCGCGGCCGCACCAAGGGCATCACCGGATCGCTCTGGGGTGGCGTGCTCGACCGCATCGACCAGACCCTGTCCTCCGCCCGGGAGGAGGATCTGCGCGCCCGACTGTGCCTGAACTGGTCGAACAGGGTGGTGCGCGCCCTGGTGAGGGTGCAGGATGAGGCGGTCTTCGCTCGCACCGTGCAGCTGCTCTACATCCAGGCTCTCCTGGCCGGGCATCACCCGCTCGCCGACGCCGACCGGGCGCTGATGACCAGCGCCCTCTCCGACCTCGTCTCGCTCTCGGCCGGTCTGGAGGGAGACACCCTTCCCTTCGGCGACGCCCGCTGACCCTCCCGAAAGGTTCTGTCCATGGCACGTCCGAAGAAGCGCTTCCAGCAGCTGATCGAGGAGATCGATCGCACTCCCTGGGGTCCCGCAGAGCAGGCCCTGGTCTCCGAGGCAGTGGCCCTCGCGGTGGAGATCGGCGACGAGCGGCTCGAGTACGAGGCCAGGATGCGCCAGACGGCCTCGGCGAACATGAACGGTGCGACCGACGTCATGCTGAACTCGTTCGCGTGGTGCCTCGCTCATCACGACGCGGACCCGCAGCGCTTCCCCGCCGACCTCGACAACGGCGGCGCCGATCTGATGTGGCAGTTCAAGTGGATGGCCTCGTCGCTGAGGTCCTCTCCGGCCTTCTCCCAGGAGCAGATCGCCGCCGTCCTCGACGACATGGAGTCTCACTACCGTGCCGCAGGCCTCGGCGTCAGCGGGGTGCTCACGGCTCGTTTCGAAGACGCCTGGGATGCCGGACGCATGGACGAGGCCGAGGCGCTCCGCGTGCAGCTCGAGGCCACGCCGCGCGACGACCACAGCCACTGCGACGCGTGCGGACGCAGCCAGTTCGCCGGATTCTTCGCCGACACCGATCGCGACGCCGAGGCGATCGTGTTGGTAGAGGAGATGATCGAAGGCGGCTTCTCCTGCGGCGAAGAGCCGGAGCACGCCCTGTCCCGCGTGCTGCTCCCCTATCTGCGCGCCGGACGTCTCGAGGAGGCGAAGACAGCCCACCTGCGCAGCTACCGCCTCGCCAAGGACAACCCGGACAACCTGCGCATCGTCGCCAACAACATCGTGTTCGCAGCCGTCACCGGGAACGAGGCACGTGCTCTCGCCCTGGTCGAGAAGCACATCTCCTGGCTCGCGCACGACGGCCTGAACGTCGACGCGCACTTCGCCGCCCTCGCCGCCCTCGCCGTGGCGCTCGACCGGGTCACGGCAGCCGGGCACGGCGACACCCCTGTCCGCGGAGCCGACTCCCCCGCGCTCGTGCCGTTCTTCGGCGAGCACGACGGCGCCTGGGGCGCGGCCGACCTGGCTGCCGCCTCGTGGGCCGCCGCCGAGCGGATCGGCCGAGGCTTCGACGAACGCGACGGTACCGAGGGCCACGCCCGCAGCCTGCAGCGGATGCGTGGACTCGCGAAGGAGAGCTACGACGTGCCGATCCGGTCCGACGCCTTCATCACCCCTGCTTCCACCACCGCCCCGGTCGACGCAGAGGGCTGGTTCGAGCGCGCCATGCAGCTCGCGCAGTTCGGCGCCGAGCACGAGACGCTCGAAGCCCTGCCCCGCGCCCTCGAAGTCGAAGATCCCGCCAAGCGCGCCCAGCTGCTGTCCATGCGGCTGGGGATCCTGGTCGCACTGGAGCGCGCGGACGAGGCCCTGCAGCTGCTGCCGGAGCGCATCGCCGCACTCCGCGCCGCTGGGCGCGAGGTGCAGGCCGACCTCGAGGAGCGCATCGGACTCGCGACATTCGGCCTGAACACGCCGGAGACGACCGCCGCTCTGGAAGAGGAGATCGGCGCATCGGACGAGCTTCCCGCGTGGACGCGCGGTGACCTCGCGATCAGCCGCGCGGCCCTGCACCTGCAGTCCGGCGAGCCGGACGCCGCGCTGGACCACGCGGAGGTGGCCGCCCGGTCATTCGCCGAAGCGGACGACACCCGCCTGACGAACACCACGACGCTGGTGGCCATCTCGGCCGTGCTGAGCAAGGGCGATCTCGAAGCCGGCAGCGCGTTGCTGGACCGCTTCCTCGCCCAGGACGACGTCAGCACGGGGCACCGGGCGCAGGCCCTGCAGACCCGCGCACGCGTGCGCGGTGGCACCAGCTCGTACGCCGAGGGGGCGGTCGACGCCGACGAGTCCTGCCGCCTGCTCGCCGAGCTGGGAGCGACCCGTGCACTCGGCGACGCCCATCTGCTCGCCGGCGCGCTCTGGGAGGACGCCGACGAGCCGGAGAAGGCCGTCTCGCGCTATCGCCTCGCCGCTCGCCTCGGCGGCGACGCGGGAGGCGACACGACCGGACTCGACTTCCGACTCGCCCGCGCAATGCTGCGGGTCGGTGATGCGGAGGAGGCCGCCGAGCTCTTCGGAGATGTGCTGCAGCGCGAGGAGGAGGCCGACGTCCCCGCCGGTTCTCGAGCGATGACCGCTTCGATGCTCGCCCGCGCATTGAGTGCGGCCGGGGAATTCGGCCAGTCGGTGGGCGCCCACGGCTACGCCTCCGAGCTGTTCGGGCAGGCCGAGGAGCACGCCGACCAGGCGATGGCGATGACCGAGCAGGCGAAGATCCTCGCGCGTTTCGACGAGCACGACGATGCGATCGCCCTGCTCGAATCCGCGGCCGAGACCGTCCGACGCGCGCCGGACGCCGTCGGAGCGCTCACCGAGGTGCTGCACAGCCTCGGGCAGGCCTACGGTGGGCGCGGCGACGAGCGGGCGTTCGCTCTCTTCGACGAGGTCGCCGCCCTCGCACAGCAGCACGACGCCGGGTGGCTGCTCGCCGATGTCACCGATTCACGGGCACGCGCTCTGGCTGAGCTCGGACGCATCGACGAGGCCGTGTCGGCCGCGCTCACCGCGGCCGACGGCTTCGCTGCACTGGGAGACCTGGGGGCGGCCGGAAGCTCCGAGCTGTTCGCCGCGCGGGTGCTCGCCGGCAACGACCGCTCAGCCGACGCCGTGCCGGTGTACCGCAGCGCGATCGATCACGCGGCCGGCCACCCGCCGCTGCTGCAGGTCGCGGCCCTCGAACTCGGCAACGTGTTCGAGGCGCTCGGGCGGCACGGCGAGGCCGCCGAGATCCGCGCCCACCTGGAGAGCTGAGCGTCGGATCCCGGCGTGGCGCCGGCTCAGAAGAGCTGGCGCCAGTTCGCCTTCGCGAGGTCGAGAAGCTCGTCCCCGCGTCCGGACATCACGGTGCGGATCGCATAGAGCGCGAAGCCCTTGACCTGCGCGGCCTCGATCGCCGGCGGCATGGACAACTCCTGCCGCTCTGTGACCACGTCGAGCAGGGCCGGACCGTCGTGAGCCAGCACCTCGCGCACGGCATCAGGGAGGTCTTCGCTGCGCTCCACGCGACGGGCGAAGATGCCCATGGCTTCGGCGATCGCGGCGAAGCTGGGGTTGTCCAGTCCTGTGCCGTAGGTGACGAAGCCGGCGGCCTTCATCTCGAGCTCGACGAAGTTCAGCGACGAGTTGTTGACCACGATCGTCTTCACCGGGAGCTTGTTCTGCGTCAGCGTGAGCAGCTCGCCGAGCATCATCGCCAATCCGCCATCGCCCGCGAGTGCGACGACCTGACGGTCGGGGTGGGCGACCTGCGCACCGATGCCGTGCATCAGCGCGTTCGCCATCGAGCCGTGGGTGAAGGAGCCGATCAGGCGCCGGTTCTCGGTCATCGAGAGATAGCGCGCCGCCCACACGGTCGGTGACCCGACATCGGCGGTGAAGATCGCATCATCGGTCGCGTACTCGTCCAGGAGCCTGGCGAGGTACTGCGGATGGATGGGGCGCTTCCCCTTCGCCGGCACCGCCAGCTCGTCGAGCTTCTTGCGGGTCTTGCGGTAGTGCGCGATCGCGTCGTCGAGGTGACCGCGATCGTCCTTGCGCGCGATCCTCGGCAGCAGCGCCTCGGCCGTGGCCCGGACGTCGCCGACCAGTCCCAGATCGAGCGGATGCCGTTTGCCGAGCTGTGCGCCGCGAATGTCGACCTGGATCGTCTTCGCACCGTCAGGGTAGAACTGCTCGTACGGGAAGTCGCTGCCGAGCACCAGCAGCGCGTCGGCGGCCTCCATCGCGCGGTAGCCGGACGCGAAACCGAGCAGTCCCGTCATCCCGACGTCGAAGGGGTTGTCGTACTCGATGAACTCCTTGCCGCGAAGGGCGTGGACGATGGGAGCACCCAGCTTGTCGGCGAGCGCGATCACCTCGTCGTGGGCGCCTTCGACCCCGGCGCCGGCGAGGATCGTGACGTTCTTCGCCGCGTTCAGCAGCGTCGCCGCCTTCTCGAGCTCTGCGCCGTTGGGGACCACCACGGGGCGGGCGCGCTCGATCACGACGGCGCGGTCGTCGGCGATGTCGGCGAGGGCTACGTCACCGGGGATCACGAGGACGGCGACACCGCGCTCCTCGATCGCTGCGCGCATGGCGATCTCCATCAGGCGCGGCATCTGCTTCGGGTCGGCGACATACTCCACGTACACGCTGCACTCGCGGAAGAGCTCCTGCGGGTGCGTCTCCTGGAAGTACCCGGTGCCGATCTCGGTCGTGGGGATGTGCGCGGCGATCGCGAGCACGGGGACGCGGGAGCGGTTCGCGTCGTACAGGCCGTTGATGAGATGCAGGTTGCCCGGCCCGCAGGAGCCCGCGACCACGGCGAGCTCGCCCGTGGTGGCGGCATCGGCGGCGGCGGCGAAGGCGGCGGACTCCTCGTGCCGCACATGCACCCAGCGGATCGTGCCGTCCTTGCGGAGCGCGTCCGTGAAGCCGTTCAACGAGTCCCCGGGAATGCCGTAGACACGGTCGATCCCGTTGGCGTGCAGAGTCTTGACGATGTTCTCAGCGACGTTTGCCATGCTTCGACCCTACGCCCGGGGGCGGGCGCGAGGCTCGTCCGGACCCGTGACAGATGTCACCCGAAATGGCGACGTCTGGCACTGTCTCCACAACCGCACTCGATCTAGCCTCGGACCATCAGAAGAACCGGAGTGCTGTACCGATCCGGAGCAGTACGGCAAGGAGAGGAACTCCCATGAACGAATTCGCCATCGGGGACACCGTGCAGATCACTGGACCGACGATGACAGGCAATGTCGGGACGGTCGTCTCGATCGACGAGAAGCGGGGGAAGTTCCTCGTGCGGATCACCGATGTGACCCAGAACTACTTCACCCCGACCGACCTGAAGCTCTTCTCGGCCTGACGGTTCTCGGCCTGACGGTTCTCGGCCTGACGGTTCTCGGCCTGACGGTTATCGGCCTGACGGTCAGTCAGTACTCCTGGGGCCCGTCGAGCTCCGGCTCGGCACTGCGACGGAAGGCCCGCCCCGAAACCGACGTCGGGGCGATGCGCACATAGACCCGTTTGAGGGTGGGGATCCATGGGCGGAGGCCGGCCGCATCCGCCCTGTGCACGTCGGCGTCCGACTCCAACGCACTCGCGTGGCCCCGCACGATCACGCTCCAGGCGTCCGTGTCGGTGTGGTCATCGACCTCGAACAGCACATCGGTGTTCACCGTGAGCTCGAACAGCTTGCTGCCGGGTGCGGTGCGGAACAGGATGCCGTCCCCGTCGACCACGAAGTTCACGGGGAAGATGTCGATCGTCTCCCCCACGTGGGTGACGAGCCGGCCGAGCTCCTGCGTGCGGAGCCGCTCCCAGCTCTGTTCGGTGGTCAGCGTCTCGATGGGGTCGGTGTGCGCGCTCATGCGGCCATTGTCCCTCACCCGGTGTCCCCGCCGACAGGGCGTCCCGTCCCGCAACACGAGGCGGGCATGCGGGCGGCCCCTCGCGCTCTGCGAGGGGCCGTCCGTCGCACGCTCAGCCGATGCGGATGAGCTTCTTGTTGACGAACTCGTCTGCGGCGAGGTGTCCCAGCTCACGGGCGGTGCCGCTGCGCTTGACGCCGCCGAAGGGCAGTTCGGGGCTGTCCGCCAGCACGAGGTTGACGTAGACCATGCCCGCCTCGATCTTGTCGGCGACGCGCTCGGCCTGCTCCGCATCCGTCGTGAAGACGTACGAGCCGAGCCCGAACGTGGTGTCGTTCGCGAGCTCGACCGCTGCGTCCTCATCCGCCACGCGGTAGACGACGGCTGCCGGTCCGAAGAGCTCCTCACGGTAGACGTTCATCTCCGGCGTCACGTCGGCCAGCACGGTCGGAGCGAAGAACGCACCGTCGCGGGTGCCGCCCGTGAGCAGGGTGGCGCCCTGCTCGACGGCCTGATCGATCTGCTTCTGCAGGTTCTCCGCCGCGGTCTCGGACGACACCGGACCGAGCACCGTGTCGTCGCGCATGGGGTCGGTCGCCTCGACCGCGGCCATCGCCGCCGTGAACTTCTCCACGAACGCGTCGTAGAGACCGTCGACGACGATGAAGCGCTTGGCGCCGTTGCAGGCCTGGCCGTTGTTGTCCAGACGCGCATCGACGCCGGCCTGGACGGTGGCGTCGAGGTCGTCGGTCGACAGCACGATGAAGGGGTCGGAGCCGCCCAGCTCGAGCGCGACCTTCTTGAGGTTGCGGCCCGCGATCTCGGCGACCGCGGCGCCTGCGCGCTCGGAACCGGTGAGCGAGACGCCCTGCACGCGCGGATCGGCGATCATGGTCGCGATCTGCTCGTTCGTGGCGAGCACGTTCTGGTAGGCGCCCTTCGGGAAGCCGGCGTCGTGGTAGATCTTCTCGATCGCGGTCGACGACTCCGGGCACTGCGGTGCGGGCTTGAGCAGGATCGTGTTGCCCACGATGAGGTTGGGCGCGGCGAAGCGCACGATCTGGTACGCCGGGAAGTTCCACGGCATGATGCCGACGAGCGGACCGAGCGAGGAGCGGCGGATGATGGCCGACCCCTCCCCCAGGATCGCGATCGGCTGGTCGGCCATGATCGACTCCGCCTGGTCGGCGTAGTACTCGGCGATGTCCGCGGCGAAGTCGACCTCACCGAGCGCGGCCTCGCGGGGCTTGCCCATCTCGCGCACGAAGATGTCCGCGAGCTCCTCGCGGCGCTCGCGGTGCAGCTCGGCCGCACGGCGGACGAGGGCAGCGCGCTCTGCGACCGTCGACGAACGCGACCACCCGCGGTGGGCTTCGTCGGCCGCGGCCACGGCCTCTTCGATCTGAGCGTCGGTGAAGGTGTCGAAGGACGCCAGCGTCTCTCCGGTGGCGGGGTTGATGACGGCGTAGTCGGTCATGGGTTGTCCTCTCGTGTGCGGGTCCCTTCGACAGGCTCAGGGACCCAGGCCGTTCGGGTGGGGTGGGCCCTTCGACAAGCTCAGGGACCCACCCGGAAGGTCAGGAGACCGGGATCAGCGTGTACTTGGTGGACAGGTACTCGTGGATGCCCTCGAAGCCGCCCTCGCGTCCGACGCCGGACTGCTTGACGCCTCCGAAGGGTGCGGCCGCATTCGAGACCACTCCCACGTTGAGACCCATCATGCCGGTCTCGAGCCCGTCGATCATCCGCTGCCCGCGCTGCAGGTTCTCGGTGAACACGTACGACACGAGCCCGTACTCGGTGTCGTTCGCCAGGCGCACGGCCTCTTCCTCGGTCTCGAAGGTCGCGATCGCGAGCACCGGTCCGAAGATCTCCTCGCGGAGGATCGCGCTTCCGGCGACCACGTCGGTGAGCACGGTGGGCTCGTAGAACGTGCCGGTGCCCTCGACGGCCTTGCCGCCGGCGAGCAGGGTCGCACCGCGTTCGACCGCATCGTCCACGAGCTCGCCGGCCTTGGCCACGGCGTCCTCGTCGATGAGCGGTCCGATCGCCACGCCCTCTTCCGTGCCGCGGCCGATCTTCATGCCGTTGACGCGCTCGGTCACGCGCTTGGCGAATTCCCCGGCGACGTCCTTGTGCACGATGAAGCGGTTCGCGGCCGTGCAGGCCTGGCCGATGTTGCGGAACTTCGCGGCCAGCGCACCGTCCACGGCCTTGTCGAGGTCGGCGTCGTCGAACACCACGAACGGAGCGTTGCCGCCCAGTTCCATCGACACGCGCAGCACGCCTTCGGCCGCCTGGGCGATGAGCTTGCGGCCCACCTCGGTCGACCCGGTGAAGGAGAGCTTGCGCAGGCGCGGGTCGGCGATGATGGGCGCCGACAGCGCACTCGACTTCGACGTCTGCACGACGTTCACGACACCGGCGGGAAGGCCTGCCTGCTCGAGCAGCGAGACGAAGTACATGGTCGTCAGGGGCGTGAGTGCCGGGGGCTTGATCACGACGGTGCAGCCCGCTGCGAGTGCGGGGGCGATCTTGCGGGTGGCCATGGCGAACGGGAAGTTCCACGGCGTCACGAAGAACGACGGTCCGACCGGGCGCTGCGATACGACCATGTGGCCGGTGCCCTCGGGGTTGATGCCGTAGCGACCGCTGATGCGCACGGCCTCCTCGCTGAACCAGCGCAGGAACTCCCCGCCGTAGCCGACCTCGCCGCGTGCTTCGGCGAGAGGCTTGCCCATCTCGAGCGTCATGAGAAGGGCCAGATCCTCCTTGTGCTCCTGCACGAGGTCGAAGGACTTGCGGAGGATCTCGCTGCGCACGCGCGGAGCCGTCGCGGCCCAGGCGTCCTGCGCGGCGACCGCGGCGTCGAGGGCGCGGATGCCGTCGCCGGGCGTCGCGTCGGCGATGGTGCGGATCACGGAACCGGTCGCGGGGTCCTTCACATCGAAGGTGCCTCCGGTCTCGCCGTCGATCCACTGGCCCCCGATGAAGAGTCCGGTGGGGATGCTGTCCAGGAGCGCCTGTTCGGTCTGAGTGCTCATGATTCTCTTTCTGTGAGGAGGGCTAGGAGCGCTTGCGTCGACTGGGCGGTGCGTCGATGCCCAGGGTCTGTCCGCGGAAGAAGGCGGGCCGTCTGATCGCGTTCCAGATCATGACGACGATGCCGACGACGATGATCAGCATGCCGAGGATGAACACGATGCCGACCCCGCCGATCTGCGAGCCGGAGCCGTAGGCCGGGTCCATCGAGTCGATCAGCGTGGTGAAGAACAGCACCGCGAGGATCGCGCCGCCGACCAGCGGGAACAGGAACGTGAAGAAGAAGTTCCGCGTCGAGTCGAACCACTGCTTGCGGAAGTACCAGACGCAGGCGAATGCGGTGATCCCGTAGTAGAAGCAGATCATCATGCCGAGTGTCAGGATGGTGTCCCACAGCGTGTCCTCGCTGACGATGCGCATCACGGCGTAGAAGGCCGATGCCACGATGGCGGAGGCGATGGTCGCGTACCCCGGGGTGAAGAACCGCGGGCTGACCTTCGCGAACGACTTGGGCAGTGCGCCGTAGTGCCCCATCGCCAGCAGGGTGCGCGCGGGACCCACGAACGTGGACTGCAGCGACGATGCCGAACTGGTCAGCACCGCGAGCGACACGAGGAACGCGAGCGGGCCGAGGATCGGGCCGGAGAGGTGGAAGAACACGTTCTCCTGGATGTCCTCGTTGCCGAGGCCCAACGCTCCGGTGCCGACGCCGGCGAACATGATCATCGCGACCGCCAGCAGCAGGTACAGGGAGACGATCATGAGCACCGTGACGGTGGCGGCACGCCCCGGGGTCTTCTCCGGATCCTTGGTCTCCTCGTTCATGGTGAGGGTGACGTCCCAGCCCCAGAAGATGAAGATCGACAGGGAGAGGCCGGCGGCGACGGCGCTGAACGACGAGATCGCGAACGGGTTGAACCAGCCGAGGTCGAACGGCTGGTAGTCGAAGCCGTTGCCGTTCACCGCCTGCACGATCGCGGCCCCGGCGAAGAACAGCAGCACGAGGATCTGGAAGCTGACGAGCCAGTACTGCAGCTTCTGCGTCGTCTGCATGTCGCGGTACGAGATCCACGTCGCGCCGAGCATGAACAGCAGGCACACGCCGATGTTGATCCAGGTGACGCTCGCGAGGGAGGCGATGTCGGGGTTGCCCGTGATCTGCGAGATCAGCAGGAAGAGGAAGTCCACGGCGATGCCCGCGAGGTTGGACAGCACGAGGATCGTGGCGACGACGAGGCCCCAGCCGGCCATCCAGCCCACCCAGGGACCGAAAGCACGGGCCGCCCAGGTGAACGACGTGCCGGAGTCGGGCATCCGGTTGTTGAGCTCGCGGTAGCCGAAGGCGACCAGGAGCATCGGGATGAACCCGACGAGGATGATCGCCGGGATCTGGGACCCGACGGTGGAGGCCACGGGTCCGACGGCCGCCGTGAACGTGTAGGCGGGCGCGATGCACGAGATGCCGATCACGACCGCGCCGATCAGGCCGACCGTTCCGGCGCTCAGGCCCTTGGTGGAGATCCCGGTGGTGACGCCGGATTCGGGCTCCGTCGCCCGGTGGGTGCTGCTCATCAGCGTTCTCCTGCTTCGTTGCGGGTGCGCGGGACGACGATCATGGGGACGGGCAGAACGTGCAGCATCTTCGCCGCCGTGGAGCCCAGGAACAGTCGGCGCGGCTGTGCCAGCCGGCTCGATCCGACCAGGATGACCTCACCGGGAAGCCAGGAGAGGTTCGCGACCGCATCCTCGACCGTGTCGCCTGGGGCCTTCTCGACCGCGGCGGTGCGCCCGTCCGGAAGGAGCTCGGTCGCCATCGCGAGAACCTCTCGACCGTGCGTGTCCCCTACGGTGCGGATGGCTCCCGTGTCGAGGCCGGGTGGCACGTCGAACGGCACGAGGGAGACGAGTCGCAGATCGACACCGCTGTCTCCGGCGAGCGACACCGCTTCGTCGAGCAGCGCGTCCGCGCCCGGCCGTGAGCCGACCGCGACCGTGACACGCGGGATGACGTGGTCGTCCTGCTGCGCGGTGCCGGCAGGCGCCAGGGCGACCGGGATGGTCGACGAGTGCAGCAGCTCGGAGGCCACGCTGCCGAGACGGTGGCGCCCGAAGATGCCGCCGCCCGCCGCGCCGATCACGATCAGACGTGCGCCGAACTCCTCACCGGCGGCGATGAGCCCCTCGGCGAACGACTCGGAGAAGCGGACGTGTCCGCTGCGGATCAGCTCCTGCGGCAACCGGACGACGGCGTCGCCGAGCCACTTCTTGGCCTGCGAGCGGATGTGCTCCTCGTAGGCGCGCTCCGGCGGCACCGCAGCACTGCGCGTGCCCTCGTTGGGCAGCACGATCACCAGGTGCAGGGTCGCTCCCAGGCTGCGGGCGATGCGCGCACCCAGCGCTGCGGCATCCGCTCCCGCGTCCGTCGCCGTGTATCCGACGACGACCGACCCGGTCATCAGCTGCTGCTCTCGACAGCGCCGGCCTCACGACTCGCATCGACGATGTTGGAGGCGACCAGGTGTCCCATCCGGATCGCACCGTCCACGTGCTGATACCCGGCGCCTGCCATGTCGCTGCACGCGAAGTGGATCGGTCCGACCGCGCTGCGCAGGTCGGCGCCGTAGCGGTGCAGGCCGCCCATGTCGAAGCTGGCGGCATAGGCGCCGCGCGTCCACTCCTCGCTGCCCCAGTCGCTCTCGTAGTAGACGACCGGGTTCTTGGCCTCGGGGCCGTAGTAGTGCGACAGCGACTCGAGGATGCGCTCCTTGCGCTCCTCGGCCGAGAGCTCGAAGACACCGTCGGCGTTGGCGTCGGAGACGAAGCCGACCAGGGTGCCACGCTCATCGCCGTGGTTGGTGTTGTCGTAGGCCTCGTGCGACAGTTCGTACGGGCTGAACGCGGTGCCGCTGAGACCCTGCTCGCGCCAGAACGGCCGGTCGTACACGGCGTGCACCTTGATGACGAAGCCCATCGAGAGGTGCTGGTGCAGCTGGTGCTGGCGGCGCGGAAGCGGCGGGTCGAACGAGATGCGGCTGTAGAGAACCGGTGCGTGCGCGAGGATCGCGTGGCGGGCGCGCACGGTGAGCTCGTCGGTGACGGCGACCACACCGGCATCCGACCACTCGAGGCGGCGGACGGGCTGGTTCAACAGCACGTCGTCGCCCAGACGCTCGGCGAGGCGCAGCGGCACCTGCTGGAGACCGCCCACGACGCGCTTGTCGAGGATGAAGTCGGCGTCGACCAGGTTCGAGTAGGAACCGGCGGACGCGGCCATCAGGAGCGACTGCAGGAGCGAGAACGAGTGCGTGGGTTTGGTGAGCATCGCGGAGCCCGTGGCGAAGGCGAGGTTGCGCACGGCCTCGTCGTCGTCGGTCTGCGAACGCAGCCAGGCATCCCAGGTGATGGAGTCCCACTCCTCGGCCTTGGGGTGCGCCCACGGCTGATCGGGGTCGATCTCCGCGACCAGCGCGTCGAGGATGCCGGTGATGCGGGCGATCACGGCCTCGGTCTCCGGCGAGACGGGGAACATCTCCCCCGTGAAGCGGTGGGTCTTCCCGTCGGGTCCGACGTAGACGCTGTCACCCTCGCGGTAACGGCTGTAGGTCTCGAGGCCCAGCTCCTCGATCGTGTCCTTGAGCGCGTCCTGGTCGGGCGAGACCCACTGGCCGCCGATCTCGAGCATGGCACCGTCGATGACGTCGGTCCACAGGCGGCCGCCCACCCGGTCGCGGGCCTCCAGCACGGCGACCGACAGGCCGGCCTTGCGCAGGTCGTTCGCGGCCGTGAGCCCTGCGGCTCCGGCACCGATGATGAGTACGTCGCGGGTGATCTCAGACATCTGCAACTCCTTCGTTGGGGGAAGTAGTGCCGGTCGCGACCCGAAATCCCCCGATTGGGGCCGCGACCGGACAGGGGGTCAGGCCGCGCGGGAGCGCGGCCTGCATGTTATTCGGCGGCTGCAGCCAGGGCTGCGGCCACGATGTCGAGTCCTTCGTTCAGCAGGTCGTCGCCGATCGAGAGCGGAGGAAGGAAGCGGATGACGTTGCCGTAGGTGCCGCAGGTGAGGACGATGACGCCCTGCGCGATGCACGCCTTCGCGACGGCCGCCGTGAGAGCGGCGTTCGGTGCCTTGGTCTCGGGATCCACGAACTCGGCGGCGATCATGGCTCCGTGGCCGCGGATGTCTCCGACGCGCGGGTCGTTCTGCTGGATCGCGGTGAGACGGTCGATGAGGATGGTGCCGATCTCGCGTGCCCGCTCGATGACGCCGTCGTTCTCGAACACGTCGATCGAGGCGAGGGCCGCGGCACAGGCGATCGGATTGCCGCCGTAGGTGCCGCCGAGACCGCCGGAGTGCGAGGCGTCCATGATCTCGGAACGACCGGTGACGGCGGCGAGCGGGAGGCCGCCGGCGATGCCCTTGGCCGTGGTGATCAGGTCGGGCTCGATGCCGAAGATCTCGCTCGCGAACATATGACCGGTACGGGCGAAGCCGGTCTGCACCTCGTCGGCGATGAAGACGACGCCGTTCGCGCGGCACCAGTCGACGATCGCGGGGAGGAAGCCGTCGGCCGGGACGATGAAGCCACCCTCGCCCTGAATGGGCTCGATGATGACCGCGGCCAGGTTGTCGGCACCGATCTGCTTCTCGAGCTGGAGGATCACGCGGGCCGCGGCCTCGCGCCCGTCGAGTCCGTCGCGGAAGGGGTACGACATCGGCGCGCGGTACACCTCGGGGGCGAACGGGCCGAAGCCGCTCTTGTAGGGCATCGACTTGGCGGTGAGCGCCATGGTCAGGTTCGTGCGGCCGTGGTAGCCGTGGTCGAATGCGACGACGGCCTGGCGACCGGTGTGCTTGCGGGCGATCTTGATCGCGTTCTCGACCGCTTCGGCGCCCGAGTTGAACAGGGCGCTCTTCTTGGCGAAGTCGCCGGGGGTGACGCGGTTGAGTGCTTCGGCCACGCCCACGTAGGACTCGTACGGCGAGATCATGAAGCAGGTGTGCGTGAACTGCGCGGCCTGAGCGGCGACGGCCGCAGCGACCTTGGGGTGCGCGTTGCCCACCGTGGTCACGGCGATGCCGGAACCGAGGTCGATGAGCGAGTTGCCGTCGGCGTCGACGACCACTCCGCCGCCCGCGGCGACGGCCGCGATCGGAACCGTGTGTCCGACACCCGCGGCGACGGCGTCCGCCTTGCGCGCGAGGATCTCGGCCGAACGGGGGCCGGGGAGGTCCGTGACCAGGCGACGCTCCTGCGGGAGGTCGGGTCCACCGAGAGGGACTGCGGGGGCTGCGGTGTCGAGGAGTGCCATGTTCGCGAGCGTACGGCGGTGACCGAGACTGCTGCATTCACCGGTCTGTACAATCTGTAGCGTCAGTTCGCCTGCGTGTATAAGTTCCGGAGGATGTCATGGCCGTCACCGCTCAGCCGACCCTGCGTGCGCTGCTGCAGCGTCGTGACCTCGGGCTCTCGCTGGTGCCTCGCGAAGCCGACATCCCGGAAGGCGCTCTCGACCGCCCCCTGCGCTGGGTGCACAGCTCCGACCTCGCCGACCCGACCCCGTTCCTCTCGGAAGACCTGGCACTGCTGACCACGGGGACGCAGTTCGACGAGGCCGTGAGCATCGACACGTATGTCGGGCGACTCGCAGACCGCGGCGTGATCGGCCTGGGGTTCGGTACCGAGGTGCATCGCTCAGGGATCCCCGACGAGCTCGTCGAGGCCTGCGCTGTGCACGGGATGCCCCTGTTCGCCGTACCGTACCGCACCCCGTTCATCGCCGTCGCACGTGCACACTCCGAGGCCATCGCGGCTCAGGCCTATGCACGACGGTCATGGGCACTCGACACGCAGCGCGCTCTGGCCCTCGCCGCCCTCCGTCCGCACGGCCTCGACGCGACGATCGCGGAGCTCGGGCGTCGGCTCGACGTCTGGTCTGGCATGTTCGACGCCGCCGGAGCCCTCACGTTCGCTCACCCGCGTGACGCCATCGAGGCGCGTGTGCTCCACGAACTCGGCTCCCGCGTGGTCGAGATCCTCACGCGGGGGCTCGAGGCCGGGCAGTCGCTCAGCATCGAGGGTCACTCGTTCATGCTGTTCACGGTGGGCCGCGGCGGACACCTGCGCGGCGTCATCGCCCTGGCCATCGAGACGCTCGACCCCGAAGCACGTTCGGTCGTGACATCGGTCATCGCCATGGCGGGACTCGCGATGGAGCAGAGCGAGCAGCTGGCGCGCAGCCGACGCCGCCTGCACACCCAGCTCCTCGGCTCGCTCCTCGCCGACGACCCCTCTCTCGCCAGACGGGTGCTGGGAAGCCTGCCACCCGCGCCCGTGCTGGTCGCGGTCGCGGCCGACGCCCCTGCGGGACCCCTGGCCGACTGGTGGGAGCGACACCGGTCCGAACACGGCACCTCCTTCTTCCTGGCCGAGTCCGAGGACGGCGTCACGATGTGCGTGTCGGTCGCCGACGAAGGGCTGCTCGATGAGGTCGCCGCGCGGTTCGGCATCCGCATCGGCGTCTCCGATTCGGAGGGCTACGATTCGTTCGCCCGTGCCCATGCGCAGGCACTCACCGCGCTGCGCCAGCAGGGCACGCACGGGGTCGCCCGCTACGCCGACACCGTGGGGTCGAGCATCCTCACCGCTCTCGCGACGGACGAGGCCCGCCTGGTCGCCGAGTCGCGCCTCGCACCGGTGCGCGAGCACGACGCCCGCACCGGAGCCGATCTCGAACGCTCGCTGCGCACGTGGCTGGAGCACGACGCGAAGGCGGAATCCGCCGCGATCGCGCTCGGGGTGCATCGGCACACCCTGCGCTCCCGCATCGCCCAAGCCGGCGCGCTGCTCGACGTCGACCTGTCGACCTTCCCGGCTCGCGCCGAGCTCTGGACGATCCTGCAGACCGCTCGGGATTGATGCCTGGTCAGTCGGTGGATCCCTCGCCGAGGTTCGCGGAGACGACCTCGAGGGCGTGGGCGCGCGCCTGGACCGCATCCACGCCACGCTCGGTCGCGACCGCGGCGGCGAACACCTCGGCGAACACGAGGTAGGCCACGCGGGAGGTGTGCTCGAGCTCGTCGCGGAAGCTCACCCCGGTCGGCGCGATCACGAGCGACAGCGACGCCGCCTCGGTCAAGGCCGACGAGGCGAACGACGTCAGGGCGATCACGGTCGCACCGCCCCGCGCGGCCGCCGTCGCGACGCGCAGACTCGCCTCGTTCGCACCGGAACCGCTCACCACGAGGCAGACGTCTTCGGCCGTGAGGTGGCGGGCCGCGATCTGCTGGGCGATGGCGTCGGCGATGAATTCCGCCGACCGCCCGGCGGCAGTCAGCCGCATGGCGAGGTCGTTGGCGATCGGCGACGACAGTCCGTTGGCGAGCACGAGCAGACGACGGGCGGATGCCGAGAGGCGCACGGCCTCGGCGACAGCATCCGGGTCGAGCAGGCTGGCGAGCGCCGGCAGGGAGCCCGCCAGACGATCGATCTCCCCCCGCATGCGTCCGAGCACGCCGGGACCGTGGTCGACGGCCGCCTCCCCGGGCGTGCTGCCGAGTTCGGCGGCGAGCGCGACCCGCAGCTGCGGATAACCGCGATAGCCGATGCCCTGGCAGGTGCGGACCACGGTGGCGCGGCCGACGCCGGCCCGATCGGCGAGCTCCTGCGCCGTCCACTCCACGACCTCGTCGGCCGATTCGACGATCAGCTCGGCGACGCGGCGCTCGGCCGGCTGCAGGGTGTTGAGCACGGCCGCGATGCGTGCGGTGGGCGGGGCGCTAGGCGAGAACACGGGCTCGGGCTCCCTCCATGATGCGGCGACGGATCGCACCGGACGCCGCATCGATCAGCATCGTCACCACGACCACCACGATGAGCAGGACACCCACCGTCGACCACTCACGGTACTGGGTGTAGGAGGTGAGCATGTCGCCGATTCCGCCGACGCCGATGAGCCCCAGCACCGCGGAGGAGCGCACGTTGATCTCGAAGCGGTACAGCCAGAACGACCAGAACGCCGGTTCGGCCTGCGGCCACACACCCCAGCGCAGCACCTGCAGCATGCCGCCACCGGCCGCGCGCGCCGCCTCGATCGGACCTCGGGGCACGGCCTCGACCGCCTCATACCCCCATTTGCCGAGCGTGCCGACGCCGTTGATGGCGAGGGCGAGCGCGCCGGTGAACGGGGTGAGGCCGGTGACCGAGAGGATCACGATCGCGATGATGATCTCCGGGACCGCCCTGATCAGCGAGAAGAGTCCGCGCAGGAGCGCCCGCAGCCACGCGGGCCCGAATCCGCGCGCGGCGACCAGGCTCAGCGGGGTGGCGAGCAGGATGCCGAGGATCGTGCCGACCCAGGCCATCTCGATGCTCCGCCACGTCTGCCACAGCGCCTCCGGCAGCTTCTCCCAGTTCGGATCGGCGAACATCAGGAACGTGTACCGGATGATCTCGGACGGCAGATCGGAGAGGCGGGACCAGTCGATGTCGATCGACCAGAACGCCAGGACCACGATGCCGGTGACGAGCGCCCATCCGGCGATCAGCCAGGGCCGGCGAGGCTTGGCGGGGATGACGGTGAGCGCCGCACTCATACGAGCCTCCGTCGGATGGCGTCCGAGACGAGGTCGATCACGATGACGACGATGAGGATCTCCAGGATGATGAGCGAGAGCTGGTCGTAGCGGTAGAACGTGCGCACCGCGTCGATCAGCAGCCCCATGCCTCCGGCGCCGACGAGACCGAGCACGGTCGAGGCGCGCACGTTCAGCTCGAACACGTACAGGGTCTGATTCGCGAAGGCGGGCCAGGCGTCGGGCAGCGCGAGCGTGCGGTTGATCTTCGCCTGCGTCGCCCCCACCGCGCGTCCGGCCTCGAGGGGACCGCGGTCGTTGGTGTCGATGGCCTCCGAGACGAGTTTGACGATGATGCCGACGTTGAACAGCAGCAGCGCCAGGATTCCGGGGAGCGCACCGACCCCGACCATCGCGACCAGGATCGCCGCATACAGCAGGTCGGGCACGCTGCGGATGACGTTGAGGATGCCGCGCACGATGACGCGCGCCGTGGTGTTCGGGTTGGTGGCACGCGCGGCCCAGAAGCTGAGCGGCAGCGACACGGCGGCTCCGATGGCGGTCGCGATCACCGCCATCTGCAGGGTCTCGATGAGGGGCGCGACGGTGCGGGGGAAGAAGCTCCAGTCGGGCAGGAGCAGCTTCACGATCTTGTCGGCGCCGTTCTGCCAGTTGCGCGCGATGGCCGAGAAGTCGACGCCGATGCCGATCACCGGCAGGCACATCACCACTGTGACGGTCACGACGGCGGCCAGGATCACAGGCCCCTTCCACGCTCCTCGCGGGCGGGCGGGAATGTCGAGGACGGTCGCGTTCTGGGCGCCGCTCATGCGTCCAGCCGGTCGTCGGGCGTGAGCGAGCGGCCGTAGATGCTCTCGAAATCGGCGTCCGTCGCACTGGTGGCGGGCCCGTCGTAGACGATCTCCCCGGCGCGCATGCCGATCATCCGCGCCCCGTACTCGCGGGCGAGGTCGAGGAGGTGCAGGTTGACGAGCACCGTGATCCCGAGATCCCGGTTGATGCGGCGCAGGTCGTTCATCACCCCGTGCGCGGTGGGCGGATCGAGGCTCGCGACCGGCTCGTCGGCGAGGACGATGCGCGGCTCCTGGGCGAGGGCACGGGCGATCGCGACCCGCTGCTGCTGGCCGCCCGAGAGCTCGGAAGCGCGGGAGTGCAGCTTTGGCAGGATGCCGACACGATCGAGCGCGTGATACGCAAGCTGCTTGTCCGCCTCGCGGTAGACGCCCAGGAGCGTGCGCCAGAGCGGCGTGTGGGCGAGGCGCCCGACGAGCACGTTCTGCAGCACGCTCGCGCGGCCCGCGAGGTTGAAGCCCTGGAAGACCATGCCGATGTCGCCGCGGAGGCGGCGGAGGGTGCGCGACGAGGCGCCGCTCACCCGGTGCTCCCCCACGTCGAGGGCGCCGCTCGTCACCGGCACGAGGCCGTTGATCGTGCGGATGAGGGTGGACTTGCCCGAGCCGGAGAGCCCGACGACGGCGACCATCTCGCCGGCCTCGATGTCGAGCGACACCCGGTTCAGACCGACCGTCCCGTTGGGATAGCGCACCGTGACCTCGTCGAGGCGGATGGACCACGGCGTGGACGCCGCAACCGAAGCTGCGCCGTCCACGTGCTGGATCTGATCGGACAATTTACTGGAGCCCCAGAGCCTGTGCGGCACGGGCCACGACGTCGAGCGAGTCGGGGTCGGCCGGCGCGAGCTTGGTGATCGAGTAGATGCTGGTGAGGATCTCGGAACCCTCCGGAGTGTTCGAGAAGTCCTCGAGCGCCTTCGTGATGCGATCCTGCAGCTCGGGTGACAGGTCGGACGAGAGGGCGACGCCGTCGTTCGGGATCTCCTCGGTCATCGCGAACACAACGACCTTCTGGCCGACGTCGGGGGTGTCCTTCGCGACGATCGTGCGGGCGTCCCAGAAGCTGAATCCCACCTCGGCGTCGCCGTTGTAGACCGCGAGCACCGAGGCGTCGTTCGCGGTGACCGGGATCTGCTGGATGTCGGTGTCCGTGTCGAGACCTGCCTCCTGCAGCGCGACGATCGGGTAGATGTAGCCGGCGGGCGAACCGGGGCCGAGCACGGCGACCTTCGCGCCCTTCACCTTGTCGATGCTGTCGAGGCCGGCCGGGCCCTTCATGGCGTCGGCGCCGTTGCAGAACAGCATCCCGTCACGCTCGACCGGCTCGTCGTCGCAGTACTTGTCGGGGTTGTTCGTCATGAACTGCGCGGGGTAGGTGATGTTGCCGTTGCGCTCGGTCTGCAGCACGACCTTCGCGTCGTACATGTCGTTCGCCTGCCACAGCTGCAGCGACGGCAGGAAGCCGATCTGCGCCTGGCCTGCGCCCATCGCCTCGACGGCGGCCTGGTAGTCCTTCGACACGACGCCTGTGACCTCGATGCCGAGCTCCTCGGTGAGGTAGTCGGTGAGGGGCGCGGCGGTGTCGACGAGTCCGTCCTGGTCCTGCGAGGGCACGAGGGCGAGCACGATCGAGTCGGGGTCGGCAGCGGGGGCTGCGGAATCCTCGGGCGCGGCGGTGCTGCTGGAGCAGCCGGCGAGCACCACGGTCAGCAGGGCGCCGACCGCGACGACGCCCGCTGCGGAGGAGCGGAGGAGAGAGGTACGCATGTTCATCCTTCGATGGGGGTGGGTGTGTGAGGGAGGGGTATGAGCGGGGAGGGAGAGGTCTCAGCCGCGCAGCCAGGCCTCGAGCTGGGGAACCAGCGTCGAGAACTCGGCGGCGCGGAAGGTCGGGGTGGCGTCAGGGTCGGAGAATCCGCCGATCAGCGCGGTCGCATGGCCGCGGGCGTGCGCGGGGGCGAGGTCGTTGTGCCAGATGTCGCCGATGCTCAGCACCCGGGCGTCCGCGGGGAGCTCGGCGAGCACGGCCTCGAGCCCCCGGGGCTTGCCGGCACCGGTGACGATCCGGTCGAACAGTCCGCGAAGCCCGAGGGTCTCCAGCGCGTCGACGATGCGGATGGCCGGAGCGTTCGTGACGAGGATCCGCTCGGCGTCGACCGAGGAGAGGAACTCGGCGAGCCCGTCCGGTGCGGTGATCGGGGCATCGGCAGTGCCGAGCTGCGCACGACTGGCGAGATAGGCGTTGCTCAGGAGACGGGCATCCGCTCCCCTGGCTTCGGCGACCCGGCGCACCGCGTCGTAGCCGTCGAGCGCATCCCCGTCGGCTGCGGCGAGGACCGCGCGGACGTCGTCGAGGAAGGTGTCATCGTCACCGAGGCCGGCAGCGACCTGCTGGGCGTAGGCGAGGACCGGACCGTCGCCGAGGGCGATCGTGCCGTCGAAATCGAAGAGGAGGATGGAGTTCACGGAGTTCTTTCTGTGGGGACGCTCCGTCCATGATGAGGAACGATTGTGGACAGAAAGTCCCGAACGTGTGAACGCCGTGTGAACAATCCGTCCACTCCACTCGCGTATGGTGAGCGCCGTGTCCGAACTCGAACAGCTCACGCATGCGGCGCACCTCGCCGCCGACGGATCCGACGCCGGTGCACGCTCCGCCCTCCATGCGCTCCCCTGGCTGGCATCCGCGATCCGCGACGACCGCGCGGCCGGCCGCTTCGCCGTGTGGGGGCGGTCGTCGGTGATCGACGAGAACACGGGTGCGGCGGTCATCCCCCGCGCGCTGTTCGAGGAACTGCACGGGCACGCGGACATCGCCGCAGACTGGCCGCTCGGCAACGCGGGAGTGCTGCACTGCTACGGCTACCTGCTGTCGCTGGAGCCCACGCCCTACGGCCTCAAGCGCGAACGCTGGACCGAGGGCGCGCTGGCTCGGGCATGCCACCTGCCTCCGGACGCGTTCCGCCCCTGGGGCGAGGGGCCGACGCTGCTCGCGCGAGCGACCGCCGCCGCATCCGCACTCCTCGCCACCCCCGCTGCCGGCGCGACCCAGGTGATCGACGCCCGCGAGGCCAGGCTGGCCCTCGGTGCAGTGCAGGGCCCGACCGCTCTCGCCTACGCGGTCGCGCCGACCGCAGGCACCACCCCGCTGCTGGTCACGATGTTCCCGGTCGCCGATGCGACCATCCCCCTCACGGAGTTCCTCGCGGATCCGCGCCTGCGCTGGAACGCGGTCTAGCCTCCCCGGCTCCGACGCCTCCGGTCGCGCTTCGTACCGCCCGCGCGGCTTCTGAACGGCAGCAACTGCGACCGGAGCAGGGGGTCAGGAGCGGACCCGAGCGCGATCAGCCAGCAGCGCTCGGCAGCGGATGACGTCTTCGGCGGTCTGCGCGATCAGCGCGTCGACGCCGTCGAAGCGCAGGGTCGGGCGCACGAGTGCAACGAGGGTCACGAACAAGCGCCGGCCGTACAGGTCGAGATCCGCATCGTGGAGGTGCACCTCGACACGTCGCGCACGGTCGCCGTCGAACGTCGGATTCGCACCGACGCTCACGCTCGCCGCCCAGAGCGGCTGATCGTCGTCGATCCGCGCCCAGGCCGCGTAGATCCCGTCCTCAGGGAGGTCTCCCTCGTCCATTTCCAGGTTCGCCGTCGGGAAGCCGAGCTCACGCCCCCGACCGTCACCCGGGACGACCATTCCGACGATCGCCCCGAGCGGCGGAGCGCTCACGCGCTCTCGGGCGCGGCGATGGACCGGTAGCGGCTCTGGTGGAAGACCAGGGGCTCGACATCGTCGAAGAGCGTGACGTCGGCGATCTCGTACAGGGCGATCTCGTGATCCCCGCCGTCGAACGTGCTGTGCAGGCGGCAGGTGAGCCAGAGCGCCGCATCCGCGATCAGCACGGCTCCCCCGTCGGTGCGCTGCCACTCGTGTCCGCCGAACCGGTCGCCCTCACGCGCCGAGAGCGAGCGGCTGAGTGGCTCATGGTGCGCGGCGAGCACGCTCATGCCGAGCTCGGGCACCGTGCGCAGCACCGGCCAGGTCTTCGACGTGCGGGCTGCGCTGATCGCGACGAGTGCAGGTTCGAGCGAGATCGAGGTGAAGGAGTTGACCGCCATCCCGACGGCTCGATCGTCGATGTGCGCGGCGAGGGCCACGACACCGGTCGGATACACCGAGAAGGCCCGGCGGAGGGCGAGGTCGCGCGGCAGGGCGTCGGTCACGGCAGTCGTCATTTCGGCTTCCTTTCGTTAGTCAACTTTGACTAGTATTGATAATAGGCAACTTTGATCATGCAAACAACAGGAATCTGCGAGGCCAGCCGTTAGCATGAGGGTCATGTCGACCACCCGCCTCGTCGTCCTCGGCGCCGTGAAGCAGTTCCAGCCCGTGCACGGATACTTCCTCCGCCGCGAGCTCATGACGTGGCATGTCGACGAATGGGCGCACATCCAGCCCGGATCGATCTACAACGCCCTGCGTGCCCTCGAGGTCGACGGGTACATTGCCGAGAGCGGCACCGAGGCCGAGGGCAAGCGCCCCGCCCGCACGACGTACCGCATCACTCCGGCCGGCGAGGTGGAGCTGCAGCGGATGCTGCGCGAGAACCTCTGGAACGTCGCGGCGTTCGACACCCAGGCCATCATGACCGTGGCCTCGTTCATGTTCGTGCTGAGTCGGCAGGAGGTGATCGCCGGCCTCGAGCACCGCCTCATCAAGAGCGACGCGATCATCACGCAGAACGGCTTCGATGTGCAGGACACCCTGCGCTCCGAGACCACCCCGAAGTACGTGCGGGAGATCTTCGACCTCTCCACCGCGCGTCTCACTGCGGAGAAGCAGTGGCTGCTCGACCTGCTGGATCGTCTGCGCGCCGGCGAGTACACCTTCGCCGGCGAGACGGCCGAGAGCGCGGCGACGGCTGACGCTGCCGCCTCGGACTGACCTCAGCGCGACGCCACGAGCGCCGCGATCGAGGTGGGCGAGAGAGCAGTCGTCGTCGCGCCGCGGTGCTGGGCGACGACAGCGCCGGCAGCGCAGGCGCGGATCAGCGCCGCTTCGATGGCAGCCCCCTGAGCGAGCGCAGCTGCCAGTGCCCCGCAGAACGCGTCACCGGCGCCGGTCGTGTCCACCGGATCGATCCGGAAGGCATCGACGTGCAGCGGGTCGTCTCCGGCCCGGTGCAGCGTCACTCCCCCGGCACCTCGGGTGAGGACCACCAGCCCGGCACCGGCGGCGTACAGCCGGTCGATGCCGCCGAGCTCGGCGCACTCGGTCTCGTTCACGACCAGCACATCGACGTCGGCGAGCATCCCGATCGTCGCCGCGTGTGCGGGCGCGGCGTTCAGGATCGTGAGCGCTCCCGCTGCGCGGCCGGCCCGCAGCGCCGCCGCCACGCTCGCGAGAGGAATCTCTAGCTGAGCGAGGACGACCGCGGCGCCCTCGACCCCGGCGACCGCGTCATCGGCGCCGAGCTCCCCGTTCGCGCCGGCCGCCACGATGATGCTGTTGTCCCCGTCGTCGAAGGCCAGCACATGGGCGACACCGGTCGGGGCGACGGCGCTTCGGCGCAGGGCCGCCTCTACTCCGGCATCCGCCAGCGTCCGCTGCAGCACGTCGCCGGCCTCGTCCGTTCCAACGACCCCGCAGAACCGCGTGGACGCCCCGCTGCGGGCGGAGGCGACGGCCTGGTTCAGGCCCTTGCCGCCCGAGAAGCGACCACCGGCACGGCCAAGGAGCGTCTCACCGACGAGCGGAGGGCGCGAGACCTCGACCACGAGATCGAGGTTCGCGCTCCCCACCACGGCGACGCCGGCGAGGGTGTCAGACACGCGACATCGTCCGCCGGTACTGCGAGCCCGTGTGCGACTCGGCGAGCGCCGGCGTGGGCGTGCCGATCAGGCGCTCGCGCAGCGACTGCGGCTCGGACGAGGGCTCCGCGATCGCGCCGCGCTCCTTGAGGATCGGCAGCACGTGCTCGATGAAGTCGACGGTCGAGGCCGGCGGGATGACGGGGGCGAACAGGAACCCGTCGAGGTCGGCGCCGTCGGCGAGCTCGATCATCCGGTTAGCGACCTGCTCCGGGGTGCCGACGATGGGGCGGGCTCCGACGCCGTGCGCGTGCCAATCCCCCAGCACATCGCCGACGGTCTTGTCCGCGAAGCGCGCGACCTGCGTCTGCGAGAGTTCGGTGCTGAGCTCCGACATCGGCGTGTTCGGCGCGTACGCCGAGAGGTCGAGGCCGGTGAACCATGCGTAGGAGGCGACCGTGACATCGGGGTTCTGCGCGTCGGCGACCTCGGCGTACTTGCGCCGGGCCTCCTCCTCGGTGCTGCCGACGACCGCGGCGAACGCCGACATGATCTTGACCTCGTCGGCCCCGCGACCGTTCTTGACGGCCTCCTCGCGGATCGCACTCGAGTGCGCACTGAGCTGTTCGACCGAACCGCTGCCGACGAAGATCGCCTCGCCGTGCTTGCCGCCGAACTCGCGACCGGCGGGCGATGCCCCGGCCTGGAACAGCACCGGCGTCCCCTGCGGCGAGCGCGAGGTGTTGCCGTAGCCGTGCGAGCGGAAATAGGGACCGTCGTGCGCGATGCGGTGCACCTTGGACGGGTCGGCGAAGCGACCGGCCTTGTCGCGCTCCAGGGCGCCTTCCTCCCAGGCCTGCTCCCACAGCTTGTAGACGACCTGCATGAAGTCGTCGGCCATGAGGTAGCGCTCGTCGTGACCGACCATCGGCACGCCGAAGCCCTGCACCGCGGTGTCGGCGGTACCGGTGGTGACCACGTTCCAGCCGATGCGTCCGCCCGAGAGGATGTCGAGCGTCGCCATGCGGCGGGCGAAGGAGTAGGGCGGCTCGAGCAGCGTGGATCCGGTGGCGACGAGCCCCAGTCGCGTGGTCTCGGGGATGAGTGCGGCAAGGATGATCGCCGGGTCGAGCCGGGGCAGATCGAGGCCTTCGACGGAGCAGATGTCGGGGCGTTCACCCGCGACGTCGGCCCATCCCCAGGCATCCGCGAGGAAAAGGAAGTCGAACCCGGCGTCCTCGACCATGCGCGCGGTGTCGCGCCAGTACTCGAGCTTGTCGAACAGGTAGCGCCCGTTGTCGGGGTGCCGCCAGGTCGCGGTACCGGAGTCGTTCGCCTGCGCGTTCTCGAAGAGGCCGAGACGCAGCGGTTTGACGGTGTTCTGATCGGTCATGTGCGGGTGCCTTCCTTGTGGGTGGTTCGGGTGGATCTGGGCTGTTCTCCGGGCACGCCGGAGGAACCCCGGGACGGGTGGGGGATCCCGTCCCGGGAGGCGGGCGCCGCGTCAGCCCTTGGCCGTGACCTCGCCGTCGCTCCACCAGAGCACGCGCTTGCGCACCAGGGCGAGGACGATGATGAGGAGCACGCCGAGCAGGCACAGCAGGGCGATGCTGGCCCAGGTGACGGGGAGGTTCGCCTGGGCGGCCGAGGTGGTGACGAGCGAGCCGAGGCCGGCCTGCTGCCCCGCCGCGACGAACTCGGCGACCGCGGCGCCGACCACGGCGAGCGGCAGGGCGATGCGGAGGCCGGCGAACACGTACGGCATGCTGCCGGGGAAGCGCAGTTCGCGGAAGATCTCCCACCGCGACGCATGCAGCGTCTTGAACACGTCCATGGCCTTCTGGTCGACGTCGCGGAGCCCTGCGAGGGAGTTCACGAGCATCGGGAAGAACACCACGAGGCCGGTCACGATGAACTTCGGCACCATGCCGAAGCCGAACGCCACGACCAGCGCCGGGGCGATCGCGACGATGGGGGTCACCATCACGATGATCACGAGCGGCATGACCGCCCGCTCGATGATCTGGAACTCCGCCATCACCACAGCCAGGAGGAACCCAGCGAGGATGCCGGCGGAGGCACCGACCACGACCTCGAGCAGCGTGACGAGGAAGTTCGACCAGTACATGCCGGCGTCGTCGACGAGGCTGGTACCGATCGCCTCCAGCGTCGGGAGAACATACGGATTGGTCCAGGCCACCAGCTGCCACAGCAGCGCGGCGATCACGAAGGTGATCAGAGTGGGGCCCCACGATCCCCACCGCAGCCAGGAGGGAGCGCCGCGGCGGGGCTGGCCCTTCAGACGGGCGGTCGCGATCGTCGCGGTGGTGTCTCTCATCGTCAGCTCAGACATGGGCCTTCTCCGTCTGCGCGCGCAGCGCACCGCGCACGACTGCTTCCAGTTCGCGGAACTCGTCCGTCGCGTAGGCCTCCTCGGTACGCGGTCGCGGCAGGTTCACGTCGATCACCTGGGCGATGCGTCCCGGGTGCGCGGCCATGACCACGATGCGGTCGGAGAGCATGATCGCCTCCGGCACGGAGTGCGTGACGAACATCACGGCCTTGCGGTTCGACTGCCAGAAGTCCAGCAGAGCGATCCGCTGCAGGTCCCGGTTCATCTCGTCGAGGGCGGAGAACGGCTCGTCCATCAGCATGATCGCCGGGTCGAACACGAACGCCCTGGCGATCGCGGCGCGCTGCTGCATACCCCCGGAGAGCTGCCCCGGGTACTTCTTCAGCGCATGGCCGAGGCCGAAGGTCGACAGCAGCTCGGCCGGGTCGCGGAGCGCACGGTCGCCGTTGGCCCCGCGGTTGATCCGCACGGGGAGCTCGACGTTCTCGCGCACCGTCTTCCACGGCAGCAGCGCCGGAGACTGCGGCACGAGTCCGATCTTCTTGTCACGCGAGGCCGCCCTGACGCTCTCGCCGTCGATCGTGACGGTGCCGGAGTCGGCGTCGAGGAGTCCGGCGACCACCTTGAGCAGCGTGGACTTCCCGCAACCGCTGGGCCCGATCACCGAGACGAACTCGCCCATCCCGATCGTGAGACTCACGTCATCGAGCACGGTGACCTTCGCGCCGTCGACGCCGAAGGACTTCGAGACGTTCCTGACCTCGACGCCGGCGCCGTGTGCGACCGTCATCACTTCGCCTTCCAGATCAGGGTGTCACCGTCGTAGAGGTCGGCGACCAGGTCGGCGTCCATCATGTCGGCGATCGCGGGCAGCTCCTTGACGTCGCCGTACTTCTTCACGAGGGCGTACTCGGGCTCCCACATGGACTCGTTCTGCACGCCAGGGTTGCCGCCGGCACTCTCGCGCACCCAGGCGGACTCCACCTCCCACGTGCGGGCGAGCTGCTCGCGCGGGAACGCGGCTCCCTGCCCGTTGTCCTCGGCCAGCTTCGCCAGCTTGTCGATGCACGCATCGGATTCGTCGAGGCAGTACTGGAGCGCCTTGAGGCTCGCGCGCATGAAGTCGGCGGCGACCTCGCGGTGCTCATCGAGGAACCGGGAGTTGACCTCCATCACGTTGTACGTGCCCTCGACGCCGAGGTCGGAGGGGAGGAACTCGCTGAACGGCAGTCCCTGTGCCTTGAGCGACTGGGGCTGGTTCGAGGCGTAGCCGACGATCGCGTCGACCTGCTCGCGCACCACGACGGTCGGGTCGTAGTTGGTCATCTTCACCATCTCGACCTTCGAGACGTCGACCCCGGCTTCGTCGAGCATGGCCGAGGCGATCGGTGTCAGGTTGATGAAGTACCCGAGCGATCCGCCCTCGAGGTCCTTGAGGCTCTCGAGCTTCTCGTTGCCGAAGATGGAGAACGGCGGGGTGGTGCCGTAGGTGGCGACCGCCGTGAGGTTCTTGCTGTTGGCGGCCGCCAGCATCACATCGGACGCGGAGCCGAGCGCGGTGAACTGCGCCTGCCCCGAAGCCACGAGCTGCTGCCCGTTCGCCCCTGAGGCGTTGATCTCGACATCGAGGCACAGATCGTCGAAGTAGCCCAGCTCCTCGGCGAGGAACACATCGAGCTGACCGGCGCTGGCGGAGTAGCCGTAACCGGAGATGTAGGTGATGGTGCCGGCATCCTGATTCCGCTTGCAGGCGTCGCTGTCGTTCGCACTCGTGGGGGCGGTATCGCCGCCTGGCGTCTGCGCGGAGCATGCTCCGAGCGTCAGCGTGGCGGCGAGAACGCACGTCAGGGTGGCAGTGATGCGGAATCGGGTTTCCGCAGGGGAAGTAGCCATGAGGGTCCCTTCTCGGCCGTTCGTCGTTGATGGCTCGATGAAAGTAACATAGTCAATCTTGACTAAGCAAGATCAAACTAAGTTTTGACGAACGGCATGACGGGCGCACCATGCCTCCGCCCATGAGGACAGCGGAGACCGGAGGTCAGACCGAGGTCGAGCGGAGGGGCCAGGCCGGCCACCAGCCGCCATCGAGTCCGCTCAACAGCGACGTCACGCGCTCCCGCTCGCCCGCGGTCAGCTCCGGGGCCGGACCCGCGGCGGTCTCCCGACGCTCCCCGTCGGGGGACCGCACCTCCGTGTACAGCCAGGCGCGTCGCCCGACGGGGTACTTCTCCCGGAACCCGCCTGAGGCGACGGACAGCACGATCCGCTCCATCTCGTCCGCCGCGCTTTCGGCAGTCTCGTCGCAGGCGTCGCACACGCACAACGGGACGATCGCATGGAAGAGTGCCCCGGCTTCGACGCGGACGACGGGAGGCATCGGAGCGATGCTGATCGCCGCTCCGACCGCGGGGTCGAGCACGATGCATTCGGCACCTCCCTCATCGCGCTCACGCCGCACCTCGACTTCGTACCCGGCACGAAGGTGTTCGACGAGGGCTTCGACCACGAGAAGCAACGGTTCGAAGCGCTCCGGGTGCGATTCCCGGGAGTAGGCCTCCTCCGGCGGGGCACCCTCGGACCAGCGGCGTCCGTAGCGGATGACCTCGCCCCTGTCGTCGCGGAAGAGCAGGAGCGGGAGAGCGGGACGGACGTAGGCGCTCGCAGGGAGCACGGCGGTGCGCTCGGGCGCCTCGGCGGACAGCGCCCTCACCTCCTGGTCGTCGAGGTCGTCCTGATCCCACGACTCGATCATCCGCAGGAAGGCTTCGCGCTGGTCGGGCTGCCGCACCATCCCCTGCACGAGCGCCTCGACCGGGATGGAGAGGGTGTTCGTCCCTATCTCGGGCTCGGCCGCCATCCGCCATGTCGCTGCCGGATGCACCATGGCGATGACGTTGCCCACGAAACGCGCCGCCGCAGCGGCCAGGTCGGCGCTGTCGAGGATCGCATGATGCGCGGCCACGAAATCCCACGTCGCCGCGAGGTCGTCGGCCAGGAGATTCGGGTCCGCGCCCTGACTCCGGGCGAACCCGGCGAACAGCTCGAAGCCGTCGACGAACCGCACCGATCTCCGCGCATCCGACGGCGACGGCATCCACATGATCGCGGCGGACCCTACCTCGGGCATCGGGCCGAACGGACCGGGGAAGACGTCGCTGCTCATCGACTGAGCGTATCGACCGGGGTCTCACCGCGGTGCGTGGGCCTCCAGGAACTCGTACACGTCGGTGGTGTCGACGCCGGGGAAGGCTCCGGTGGGCAGGGTCGCCAACAGCGTGCGCGGGGTCTTCACGTTGGGCCAGGAGTTCTCGCGCCAGCGGTCCTCCAGGTCCGCGGGAGCCCGACGACAGCACACCTCGACCGAGTGCTTCGACACGCCGCGGTGCGAGGTGTCGCGACCCACGAACCACTTCGTGTCGTCGAAGCGCACGCCCACGCTCACCGAGTGCAGCCCTTCGCTCGACGACTCCACCCGCGCGGTGCACCAGTAAGTGCCGTTGCCGGTATCGGTGTACTGGTAGTAGGGGTTGAAGCGGTCGTCCTCGTCGAACACCACGCGCGAGGTCCACCGGCGGCAGCACATCTGTCCCTCGATGGCCCCGAGACGGTCGGTCGGGAAGTTCACGTCGTCGTTCTCGTACGCCTTGGTGATGGTGCCCGACTCGTGCACCTTGAGGAAGTGCACCGGGATGTCGAGGTGCCGGGTCGCGAGGTTCGTGAAGCGGTGCGCCGCCGTCTCGTACGACACCGAGTATCCGTCGCGCAGGTCTTCTATCGAGATCGCCCTCCGCTGCTTGGCGTCCTTCAAGGCGGGGACGACGTGCGCCTCCGGGATGAGCAGGGCGCCGGTGAGGTAGTTCGTCTCGACGCGCTGACGCAGGAACTCGGCGTAGCTGCGTGGTTCGGAGTGCCCGAGGATGCGACTCGACAGCGCCTGCAGCACCGCGGTGCGGGCATCGCCCTTCGCCGGCACACTGCTGGAGAGGTAGAGCCTGCCGTTGGCGAGGTCGGCGACGCTGCGAGTGGTCTGCGGCAGGTCGGGGGCGTAGTGCAGGGTGAAGCCCAGGTAGGCGGCGATCTCGGATGCGGTGCGCTGCGTCAGCGGGCCGCCGGGGTGACTGACCGCGGCGAGGATCTCGGCGGCCTTCGTCTCGAGGTCGGCGAAGTGGTTGTCCTGCCGCCGCATCAGGTGCCGCAGCTCGACGTTCGCCCGGCGAGCTTCTTCGGGCGTCGCGGCCCGCTCGTCCTTGAGCCTGTCGATCTCGCCGTGCAGAGCGAGCAGCGCCTTCAGCGCATCCGTCGGCAGGCTCTTCGCGATGCGGAACGGCTCGATGCCCAGGGCCTGGAACGTCTGGCCCTTCATCGCCCGCTCCAGGGCGATCTCGACCGCGCTGCGTTCGTCGAGCGGCTCGCCTTCCAGCAGCGCGTCGATCGTGACCCCGAGAGCCCGGGCGATCGCCTGCAGCTGCGTGAGCTTGGGTTCGCGCCTGCCGGTCTCGATCATCGACATCTGGCTCGGCGCCCGATCGACGGCGGAGGCGAGGTCGTCGAGGGTCATCCCCTTCGCCGTACGGAGCTGGCGGATGCGGCGGCCGATCGTGAGGGCGTCGGTCTCTTCTGCAGCGTCGATGGTGCTCATGCGGGCGATTCTGTCACAGAAACAGAATTTCGACCGATCTTCTCTTTGAAATCGGTCAGCTGGGGTGCGGAACTTCACTCACAGTGGAACCACGCCACTCCGGCACCGCAGCCGGATCCACCGAGGAGACACCATGACGAACACCGCCAACACCCCGACGCCCCGCCCCGCCGGTCTGCGAGCCGGCGACCAGGTTCAGACGGCAGCCGAGCTCCAGGAGATCTGGGATACCGATCCCCGGTGGGACGGTGTCGAGCGCACCTACACGGCCGAGGATGTGATCCGCATCCGTGGATCGGTTCGCGAAGAGGCCACGCTCGCTCACCGCGGGGCCGACAACCTCTGGAACCTCTTGCACACCGAGGACTACGTCCGGGCGCTCGGCGCCTACACCGGAGGCCAGGCCGTGCAGCAGGTGCGGGCCGGTCTCAAGGCCATCTACCTCTCCGGCTGGCAGGTCGCCGCCGACGGCAACCTCGCCGGTCAGACCTACCCCGACCAGTCGCTGTACCCCGCGAACTCGGTGCCGGCGGTCGTGCGTCGCATCAACAACGCGCTCATCCGCCAGGATCAGCTGGAGCACGCCGAGGGTGAGACCACGCAGGATTGGCTGGCGCCGATCGTCGCCGACGCCGAGGCCGGCTTCGGCGGACCGCTGAACGCTTACGAACTCGCGCAGTCGCTCATCCAGTCCGGTGCCGCCGGCATCCACTGGGAGGATCAGCTGGCGAGCGAGAAGAAATGCGGCCACCTCGGTGGCAAGGTGCTCGTGCCCACCCAGCAGCACATCCGCACCCTGAACGCGGCCCGTCTCGCCGCTGACGTCGCCGGCGTCCCGACCGTCATCATCGCCCGCACCGATGCCCTCGCCGCCGACCTGCTCACCAGCGACGTCGACGAGCGCGACCAGCAGTTCACCACCGGCGAGCGCACCACCGAGGGGTTCTACCGGATCCGCCCCGGTCTGGAGTCTGTCATCAGCCGCGGCCTCGCCTTCGCCCCCTACGCCGACCTGTTGTGGGTCGAGACGGGAGAGCCCGACATCGAGCTCGCCCGCTCGTTCGCCGCGGCGATCCATGCACAGTTCCCCGGCAAGCTCCTGGCTTACAACTGCTCGCCGAGCTTCAACTGGAAGAAGCACCTGTCGGACGCCGAGATCGCGACGTTCCAGCAGGAGCTGGCTGACCTGGGCTACAAGTTCCAGTTCATCACGCTGGCCGGATTCCACGCCCTGAACTACTCGATGTTCGACCTCGCCCGCGGCTACGCGGATCGCGCCATGAGCGCCTACGTCGAGCTGCAGGAGGCCGAGTTCGCCGCAGAGGCGGACGGCTACACCGCCACCAAGCACCAGCGCGAGGCGGGCACCGGCTACTTCGACGTCATCTCCACCGCGCTCAACCCCGACAGCGCAACCCTCGCCCTCGCCGGCTCCACCGAAGCCGCGCAGTTCCACTGATCCCCACTTCGTTCCCGTCTCGCCGACACCCATCCCCGCCGTCGAGACCCACCGCCGCGATCGTCTGCAGCGTTGGGTCTCGGCGACCACCGTGGGTCTCGGCGGATGAGGACACCGACGTACAAGGACTCATCATGACCACTCCCACGACCACCACGGCACCGATCCAGACGACCCAGCAGGGTCCGGCGATCGAGGTCACCGGCCCCATCCGCGACCGCTACGAGGAGATCCTCACGCCTGAGGCGATCGCCTTCCTCACCGAGCTGCACCATCGGTTCGCGTCCCGCCGTCACGACCGGCTCGCCGACCGGATGCGCCGACGCTTCGAGATCGGCAACGGGCACGACCCGAAGTTCCGCGACGACACGGCCCACATCCGCGAGGACCGGGACTGGCGGGTCGCCGGTGCCGGGCCCGGCCTCGAGGACCGCCGCGTGGAGATCACCGGACCCACCGACCCGAAGATGACCATCAACGCGCTCAACTCCGGCGCCCGCGTCTGGCTCGCCGACCAGGAGGACGCCACGAGTCCCACCTGGAAGAACGTCATCGAGGGTCAGCTCTCCCTCAAGGACGCGATCCGAGGAGAACTCTCCTTCACCGCCCCCGCCTCCGAATCCGGACCCGGCAAGGAGTACCGCGTCACCGCGGAGCGCACGCCCACGATCGTGATGCGCCCCCGCGGCTGGCACCTGCCCGAGAAGCACGTCGCCTTCATCGACCGGGCCGGCCGTCGCACCTCGGCATCCGGGTCGCTGGTCGACTTCGGTCTCTACTTCCTGCACAACGCACAGGCGCTGATCGAGGCCGGGCGAGGCCCGTACTTCTACATCGCGAAGCTGGAGTCGAGCGAGGAGGCGAAGCTGTGGGACGACGTCTTCTCGTTCAGCGAGGAGTACATCGGCATCCCGCACGGCACCATCCGCGCCACCGTGCTGATCGAGACGCTGCCCGCCGCGTTCGAGATGGACGAGATCCTGTACGAGCTGCGCGACCACTGCGCGGGCCTGAACGCCGGGCGCTGGGACTACATCTTCTCGATCATCAAGAACTACCGTGGCCGTGGGGCGCGCTTCGTGCTCCCCGACCGCAGCGAAGTCACGATGACGGTGCCGTTCATGCGGGCCTACACCGACCTGCTCGTGCAGACGTGCCACAAGCGCGGAGCCTTCGCGATCGGCGGCATGAGTGCGTTCATCCCGAACCGCCGCGACCCCGAGGTGACGGCGCGTGCGGTCGAGAAGGTGTCTGCCGACAAGAAGCGCGAGGCCGGAGACGGCTTCGACGGCACGTGGGTGGCGCACCCCGACCTGATTCCCACGGCGCAGGCTGAGTTCGACGCCGTGCTGGGCGACCGCCCGAACCAGGTCGACCGCCAGCGCGACGACGTGCACGTGGAGGCGCGCGACCTGCTCGACCTGCACATCGGCCGCCCGATCACCGCCCAGGGTGTGCGGGACAACGTGTCGGTCGCCATCCGCTACCTGGAGGCCTGGCTGCGCGGGCTCGGCGCTGTGGCGATCGACAACCTCATGGAGGATGCCGCGACCGCGGAGATCAGCCGCTCACAGGTGTGGCAGTGGATCCACCAGGACCGCACCACGCAGGACGGCACCCCCATCACGGCGGAGTACATCGAGGGGCTGATCGACCAGGTGCTCGCACAGGCGACCCGCAGCCACGGCGACCGCTACGACGACGCAGCGGAGATCTTCCGCGAGGTCGCCCTGCAGGAGGAGTTCCCGACCTTCCTCACGCTGGGCGCCTACAGCCGATACCTGATCGACGAGGACTGAGCACGAGTGGACGAGTCCCGGGCGGCAGGCAGCTGCGGCCCGGGACTCTCCCGCGTCCGGAGCCGAGGCGGCCACGCGGGCGTAGCCTGGAGGCATGACCGACGTCTGGGCGGACATCGCCACCGAGTTCCTGCACTTCTACCCGCGCGGGCGGCGGCTGCTCGCGGTGGCCGGCGCGGACGCCGAGCGCTCACGACAGGCAGGCGACGAACTCGCCACCGCTCTGACGGCGTCGGGACAGCAGGTCGTGCGCGAACACTCCGCAGAGGGCGACGAGACCGAGCTCCGCAGCGTGGTCACCGCGTTCCGGGAGGGACCGAAGAGCGACGACATCCTGCTCGTCTCCGGTCCAGCCGCCCTGATCGGCGAGCGCAGCAGGGGGATGTGGAACTACGCGCTGTGGCAGTTGGCGGGCGACGAACCGCCCCACACCGTGGCGGGTTCGATCGTCGACGTCTCCGACCCGGCACATCCGAAGCGGCGGTTCGCGGACTACTGCGCCCTGCCCGCCTCCTACGGCGCCTGACGAGAACGCTCCGGCACCTCAGCGGAAGGACGCGGCCACCGAGTTGCGGTGATAGTCGAACACGATGCTCGTGCGGGTGGAGGCGACGCTGCTCTGCGCCGAGAGGTGCTCCAGCACGAACTCGCGCATCTCGGATGAGTCCGCGACGGCGATGTGCAAGAGGAAGTCGTCGTCTCCACCCAGGAAGAACACCTGGATGACCTGGGGCAGCACCCGCACGCGATCCGCGAACTCGACGATGCTCTCCCTCCGTCCGCTCGGCCGCAGGGTCACGCCGATCACAGCCTGCAGCCCGGCACCCAGCATCCGCTCGTCCACACTCGCGTGGAACCCCGTGATCACCCCGCGGTCCACCAGGGCGCGCAGGCGGGTGTGCGCCGTCGAAGGGGCGACGCCGAGTCGTCCGGCGAGTTCGGCGTTGGTCATGCGGCCGTCCGCCGTGAGCAGCTGCACGATCTTCGCGTCGACCGCATCGAGCGCCGGCGCCCGAACGGTATTCGGCTCCGGGGCCTCCGATGTCGTCTCCATACGAAGCATTATTCAGGATCCGTGCGCAGAGCGAATCATCTTCACGGATTCTGTTGTTCTGTCGATGTTTCTGCGATCCTGAGTGCCGCACCGCATCGAACCCTGGAGGATCAATGAAGATCGGCGTCCCCACCGAGGTCAAGAACAACGAGAACCGCGTCTCCCTAACCCCCGCCGGCGCCGACCGCCTGGTGCGCGAGGGCCACCAGGTACTCGTGCAGTCCGGCGCAGGGCTCGGCTCGCGCATCACCGACGACGACTACCGCGCGGCCGGCGCCGACATCGTGGCGACCGCAGCCGACGCGTGGGGCGAGGCCGATCTGGTCATCAAGGTCAAGGAGCCGATCACTCAGGAGTACGGCTTCCTGCGCGACGACCTCACCCTCTTCACCTACCTTCACCTCGCCGCCGACCGCGCTCTGACCACCGCCCTCGTCGACGCGGGAACCACAGCCGTGGCCTATGAGACCGTGCAGCTTCCCGACCGCAGCCTGCCCCTTCTGGTGCCGATGAGCGAGATCGCGGGACGCCTCTCCGTCACCATGGGCTCGTACTCACTGCTGCGGTCGCAGGGCGGACGCGGAATGCTGCTCGGTGGCATCGCCGGCACGCCGCGTGCCAAGACCGTCGTCATCGGTGGCGGCGTCGCGGGCGAGCACGCCGCGGCGAACGCACTCGGACTCGGCTCGAAGGTCACCGTGATCGACGTCTCCCTGCCGCGCCTGCGTGAGCTCGAGCACCGCTACGGCGGCGCTCTCGAGACCCGCGCATCGAGCCGCTACGACATCGCCGAGGAGTTGAAGAGCGCCGACCTCGTGATCGGGTCCGTGCTGATCCCGGGTGCCGCCGCTCCCAAGCTGGTGACCGACGACATGGTCGCCGCGATGAAGCCGGGCTCGGTGCTCGTCGACATCGCGATCGACCAGGGCGGATGCTTCGAGGGGTCGCGCCCGACCACCCACGACGACCCCACGTTCGCCGTGCACGACTCGATTTACTACTGCGTCGCGAACATGCCTGGCGCGGTTCCCGAGACCGCGACCCGCGCCCTGACCAACGCGACCCTCCCCTACGTCTCGGCGATCGCAGGCAAGGGCTGGGAGCGTGCGGCGGCTGAGGACGCAGCGCTCGCGAAGGGGCTCAACGTGCAGGGCGGACGCATCACGCTTCCGGCCGTCGCGCAGGCGCACGGTCTCGTCGCCGGCTGACCTTCCGCACCCGAAAGAACTCCGGATCTTGGCGGCATCCCACACCTCTCCCGTCGCATCGACCCGAGTACGCTCGTAATCGTGACCGAACGCGCTCCTCTCTCCCGCAAACTGTCCGCCATCGCCGAGTCCGCGACCCTCAAGGTCGACGCCAAGGCCAAGGCCCTCAAGGCCGAAGGCAAGGACGTCATCTCCTACGCCGCCGGCGAGCCCGACTTCGCGACGCCGCAGTTCATCGTGGATGCGGCAGCCAAGGCCCTGGCCGACCCCGCGAGCTACCGGTACACGCCGGCTCCGGGTCTTCCTGCCCTGCGCGAGGCGATCGCGGCGAAGACCCTGCGCGACTCCGGACTCGAGGTCTCCCCCAGCCAGGTGATCGTCACCAACGGCGGCAAGCAGTCGGTATACCAGGCGTTCCAGGCGGTCGTGAACCCGGGCGACGAGGTGCTGCTGCCCGCGCCGTACTGGACCACCTACCCCGAGGCCATCCGTCTCGCCGACGGAACTCCGGTCGAGGTCTTCGCCGGCGCCGACCAGGAGTACAAGGTCACGGTCGAGCAGCTCGAGGCCGCACGTACCGCCCGCACCACCGCGCTCGTGTTCGTCTCGCCGTCGAACCCCACGGGCTCCGTCTACACCGCCGAGGAGACGAAGGCCATCGGCGAGTGGGCGCTCGAGCACGGCATCTGGATCATCAGCGACGAGATCTACCAGAACCTCACATACGAGGGTGTCAAGGCCACCTCGATCGTCGAAGCCGTCCCCGAGGTCGCCGGTCAGACGATCCTGGTCAACGGCGTCGCGAAGACCTACGCCATGACCGGCTGGCGCGTGGGCTGGATGGTCGGTCCGGCCGACGCCATCAAGGTCGCGGGCAACCTGCAGTCGCACCTCACCAGCAACGTGAACAACGTCGCTCAGAAGGCTGCGATCGCCGCCCTCACCGGTCCGCAGGACGAGGCCGAGCAGATGCGACAGGCCTTCGACCGCCGCCGCCAGGTCATCGTCTCCGAGCTGTCGAAGATCGACGGCCTCGTGGTGCCGAACCCGCTGGGCGCGTTCTACGTGTACCCCGACGTGCAGGGTCTGCTCGGTCGCACCTGGGGCGGTGTGACGCCGACCACCTCGCTCGAGCTCGCCGACCTCATCCTCGACCAGGCCGAGGTGGCCGTCGTGCCCGGTGAGGCCTTCGGCCCCTCCGGTTACATCCGCATGTCGTACGCACTGGGCGACGACCAGCTGCTCGAGGGCGTCCAGCGCCTGCAGCGTCTGTTCGCCTGAGTCGCGCCACGCCCCCGGCACCCCCGTCGAGACCCATTGCACTCGCCGAGACCCACTCCTGCAGTCGCTTGCGGGAGTGGGTCTCGGCGTCGACGATGGGTCTCGACGCGGGTGAGGGGTGAGGGGTGAGGGGGGATACTGGAGGTGTGGGGATGGAGGGGGACGAAGTGGAGGGTGAGGGGATGCCTGTGAGTCTGCGGGTGGCCTTCGCCATCCTGATCACCGTGACCGTGTTGATCTTCTTCGCCTCGCTCTTGGTCGCCCCCTTCCTCTGGTACTGGGGAGGAGAGTGGCGAGCGTTGCTCAGTGTGCTCCCCTTCGTACCGGTGGTCGTCTACGCGACCATCACCGTGCTCGTCACAAGAGGAAAGTCGTGGGCCCGATACGCGACCGTGCTGTTCCCGCTCCCCTTCGCGCTCTACGTCCCTGCGGCAACGGGCACGACCTGGGAGTTCCCGGTCGGCCTCGCGGCCCTCGTCCTCACCACCACGGCGGTCGTGTTGATCTTCCTGCCGTCGTCTCGTCCCTACTTCGGCAGGGACACACCTCAGTCCTCGGGGTGGAAGCCGATCAGCCAGCGGACGCCGTAGCGGTCGACGAGCGTGCCGTCGAAGTCTCCCCACGGACGCTTCTGCAGCGCGTCGATGACTCGTCCGTCTGCCGCCAGCTTGTCGTACCAGTCGGTGAGGGTCAGGGCATCCGCTGTGCCGAGGAGCGAGAGGAACATGCCGCTCATCTGCACCGCGTCGTCATCCGCACCCGCATCCGCCCCGGCGACCTCGACCGGCCCGCTCAGCTGTCCGTGCGCGACCGCGTCGCCCGGACCGTCGTGGCGTCCTGCCGTGGCATAGTCGAGCAGCTGGAGCTCACCGCCGAACACCGATCGATAGTGACCGAGCGCCTCTGCGGCGTTGCCGGGGAACAACAGGTACGGGATCAGTCCGCTCATGCCGCGAGTGTAGCCGCGACCGACGACGTGCCCTACCCCTCGACGCTCTAGAGCTCGACGCCGACGAGAACGGGCTCCGGCTGCAGCACGAGACCGAACTCGGCGTGCACCCTGCTCTGGATGAACCGCGCGAGCTCGGCGACCTCACCAGCGGTCGCGCCACCTCGGTTGGTCAGAGCGAGCGCGTGCTTCGTCGACACGGATGCGCGGGAGTGCGGCAGCTTGAACCCCTTGCGGATGCCTGCCTGCTCGATGAGCCACGCCGCGCTCACCTTGACGTCGGAGACGGCGGCCGGCTTCGACAGCGGCACCTGCCCGTCGTAGGACGCGAGCGGGATGACCGTCACGGCATCGAGGTCGGGGGCGACCGGCCAGCGCGGGCATTCCGGCGGCAGCGCTGCGGCCACGGTCGCCGTCACGATCGCGTTCTGGAAGAACGAGCCGACACCGTGGGTGTCCGGGTCGTCCGCATCGAGCAGCATGCCCTTCGATGCCCGAGTCGCCAGGATGCGCTCCCGCACCCAGCCCAGCGGAACCGGGGTGTCGTCCGTGAGGCCGAGCGCCCGACGCAGCTGCTCGCCGCGCACCACGCGCTCACCGGCGACCAGCAGGTCGACCGTCACCGAGAGGATCACGGCACGGCGCAGCGGCACGCTGCCGTGGTGATGCTTGAGCACCGAGGTGCGGAAGCCCAGCCCGAGTTCCGCGGCGGGAACGGTCGAGACCTCGCCGGTCGATTCGTCGATCAGCTCGACCTCGACCAGCGTCTCCTGGATCTCCTGGCCGTAAGCGCCGATGTTCTGCACGGGGGCCGCGCCGACGGTACCGGGGATCCCGCTCATCGCCTCGAGACCCGCGTAGCCGTGCGCGACGGCGTACGCGACGAAGTCGTCCCAGCCGTGTCCGGCCTGCGCACGCAGACGGATGCGACCCGCGTGGGGGGACGGCAGCTCGTCGATGCCCTCGGTGCGCACGCGGATGACCGTGCCCTCGAACGGCTCGTCGCCCACGAAGAGATTGGATCCGCCACCGAGGACGAACCACTCGTCGCCCCGCGCCCAGGTCTCGCGCAGAGCGTCGACCAGTCCGGAAGTCGTCGTCGCCTCGAACATCCGCTCCGGCGCCGCGCCCGTGCGCAGTGTGGTCAGCTCCGCGAGCCGGACCGCCTCGATCTCCCGCATCAGACCGTCCTCATCAGACGGCGACGCGCAACTGCGCCTTGACGAGCACGGTGGTGTCGCCGAACGTGACCTTGAGGTCGATGCGGGCGACCTCCTCGTCGACAGCGCCGACGGTGGCCACGACGGTGACATCGGCGCCCTCGACCGGGTCGACCACGACGGGCTTGGTGAAGCGCACCCCGTAATCGAGGATGCGCGTCTCCGGTGAGAGTGCGGCGACGACCACCGACGAGGCGATGCCCATCGTGAGCATGCCGTGCGCGAGCACGCCGGGGAGCCCGACAGAGGCCGCCACGTCGTCGCGGTAGTGGATGGGGTTGAAGTCCCCGGATGCTCCCGCGTAGCGGACGAGCGATTCGCGGGTGAGGTGCACGGTGCGCTCGGCGACCACGTCTCCGACGGTGTAGCCCATCAGGCGGCCCCCTCTTCCTCGGCGCTCGGCTCGGCTCCGACGAGCAGCACGCTGGTGGCGGTCACGACGTGGGCTCCCGCCGGGTCGGTGATCTCGGCCTCGCTGGTGATCATCGCGTTCCCGCCCATCATGCGGATGCCGGTGACCCGCAGCTGGGCGGTGAGCTCATCTCCTGCGACGATCGGGCGCGTGTAGGTGAAGCGCTGCTCTGCGTGGATGGTGCGCTCGAGCGCGATGCCGGAGTCCTCCTGACCCAGCAGCTGCTGAAGCGTGAGGTCTTGGATGACCATCGCGAACGTCGGCGGCGCCACGACGTCGGAGAAGCCGGCTGCGCGGGCCGCCTCGACGTCGGTGTGCTGCGGGGCGTCGGCGAAGACGGCACGAGCGAACTCGCGCACCTTCTCCCGGCCGACGAGGTACGGGGCCGTCGGCGGGAACTCCCGGCCGACCAGATCTTGGTTCACTGCCACCCCTCGATCCTACCGAGGCCGCGCCGTGCGTCAGGCCCGCAGCCGGCGCTCGGGCACGCTTCAGGCGGCCCGCGCCGACATCGCCGATCCGAGCAGGACCATCCGCATGCTGCGCTCCGCGGCGTCTCGCAGCAGCGCCTCGCCCTGCTCCACCGCCTGCTCGAGGGGCATCGGCACGGTGAGGATCGAGGCGATCGCGTCGATGCCGATGTCGTGCACGGTCGGAGCACCGACGCCCAGAGACCCGGCGATTCCGAGCACGGGGACGCCGGCGACGCGGGCGCGCATGGCGATCTCGGCCGGCACCTTTCCGCGCGGAGTCTGGAAGTCGATGGCGCCTTCCGCCGTGATGACCAGGTCGGCCATGGCCATCAATCCGTCGATCGGCTCCGGCAGCAGGTCGCTGTCCAGCAGCACCTCGAAGCGCGGAGCGAGGCGGGCGCCGAGCACTGCGGCCAGCCCGGCCCCGAGACCGCCCGATGCGCCAGTGCCTCCGCCGGTGCGCACATCCATCGCGGCACCGAACGGGCTCTGCTCCTCGAGGAGAGCAGCCCAGATGTCGAGCGCCTCGGCCAACTGCTCCACCTGCTCCGGTGTCGCCCCCTTCTGCGGTCCGAACACCCTGGCGACGCCGCGCGGACCGCACAGCACGTTGTGGATGTTACACGCGAGCACGATCTCGACTTCGCCGATGCGCGGATGGAGGCCTGACAGATCGAGGTGCACCGCGTCCCGGAGGTGCCGACCGCCCGCAGCCACAGGCGCGCCATCGCGATCGAGAATGCGGGCCCCGAGGGCTTCGAGTGCGCCCGCGCCCCCATCGCTCGTCCCCGAGTCGCCGCAGCCGACCACGATCCGCTCGGCACCCGAGTCCAACGCGGCCGCGATCAGCTCGCCGACACCGTGGGTCGTGGTCGCACCGGGGTCGCGGCGGTCGCGCGGCACGAGTCGCAGCCCCGCGGCGGATGCCATCTCCACCACGGCGGTTCCCGAGCCGCGCCCTCCGAGCCGCGCCCACTGCGCGTCGACCGCGTCGCCGACGGGCCCCGTCACCCGGGCGGCGATGAGTTCGCCGCCCGTCGCCGCGGCGAGCGCGGCTGCCGTGCCCTCCCCGCCGTCCGGCACCGGATACTCGTCCACCTGCACGCCGGGGATGACCCGACGCACACCGGCGGCGATCGCCTGCGCGACGGCCTCGGCGCTCAGGCTCTCCTTGAATCCGCTGGGTGCGACCAGGATGCGCTGCGGGATGTGGATGGACACGATTCCTCCTTCTGCGCCCGAACGGGCGACGAGCGCCCGGTGTGCGGGCACGACGAGCACCGGTGCACCGGCGGCGCACGCGGAGTGAAGCGGGTGGGTGAACGGGACGCTGCGGGTCAGAGCAACAGAGGCAGCCCCATCGACGGCCATACCCAGAGGGCGAACACCGCGACGAGCACGAACATCGCGGGAGCCAGTACCACCGAGAGTCGACGCAGATCCAGCGGACTGAAACCACCGCTGACGATGTCGGGGTCAGCGAACATCGCGACGGGTTTCGCCGAACTGGGAAGCGTGTGGCAGAAGCCGGCAGCCGCTGTCGAGGCGAAGGCTGCAGCCATCGGTGAGACGCCGAGGGCGGGAGCGAGCGCGACCACGACGGGGATGATCGCCGCGGAACGGGCCGACCGCGAGGGGATCAGCAGATGCGCCGCCGTCGAGATCGCGATGACGACGAGCACGAAGGCCACGGCCCCTGCAGCGCCGAGTCCACGCAGCGGTGCGAGCGCGGACGAGCTCAGCCACGCGGCAGCGCCCGTGGTGGTGAGCGCGGACGCCAGCGCGAGGGTGGCCGCGAGGAACAGCAGCAGCGACCACGGCACGCGCTTGATCGCGGCGGGGAACGTCAGGCAGCCGATCCCCGGCGTCACGGCGGCGACGGCCCCGAGGAGCGCGACCAGGGCGGGCGACAGATGGTGCAGCGGCTCGGTGGCCCAGAGCAGGATCACCGCCCCCAGCAGCAGGGCGGCTCGTCGCTCCAGGGTGCTGAGCGGCCCGGTCACGGCCGTCGACGCGGAGCGGCCGATCTCCGCAGTGCTCAGTCGAAGACGTGTGGTGCGGTCTTCGCTCCGGGTGAAGCGCCAGAGGATGATCTCGCACGCCAGGTGCGACGACACCACGGCGAGCGGCAGTCCGAGCCAGAGCCAGCTCGAGAACGTGAAGCCCTCCTCCCCTGCGGCGCGCAGCAGCTGGTCCGTGACGATGTGTGCTCCGGCCCCGAGCAGCGAGCCGACAGCCGACAGCAGCACCACGGTCGGCATCAGGAGCGCCAGCGCACGGATCACCCTGTCGCGTCCGGGAAGCGCGGTGGCGACCGCGGTATGCACGGGGACGGCGAGCGCCGCCCGCCCTGACGTCGCCGGCACGGCGAAAGCGGTGAGCGTGAGCGCGACCGTCATGAGGTGGAACAGGCTCCGTGGACCCCGCGCGAATCGCAGCAGGTGGGCGGCGCCACGCAGTGCCAGCCCCGAGGTGGCCACCGCGGAGGCGATCACGAACGCCCCGATGAGCAGCCAGATCGTCTCGTCGCCGAGCGAGGCGAAGAAGTCGCGTGCCGGCAGTACCCCGGTGACGATGAGGGCGATCGCGGCGAGGAAGGCGACGAGTGTGTCGTCCAGACGCGTCGAGGTCCATGCCCATACGGCGAGCAGGAAGACCGCGAGCGTCACCGCGATCGGCAGGGTGGGCGCGCCGCTCCCCGGCGATCGGGTCAGCGCGGCCAGGAGCATCGCGCCCCCGGCCGTCAGCACGAGCCCGAGCGCGACCGCTCGGAGCGCACCCGCGCGCCCGAGCCGCCGGCGCACGGATCGGCGTTCGACGGGCAGCGGTCGGCGCTCGGGCGGCATGGTCGCGAAGCGTGCCCGCTCGACCACCGCCTCCCCCACGGGTGACGTGTTCTCGGAACGAGTGTTCATCGGAACCGGTATCCCGCCCCGCGCACGGTCTCGATGCGGTCGACGCCGATCTTGCCGCGCAGCGCCCGCACGTACACGTCGACCACATTGGAGGCCGGATCGAAGTCCATCCCCCAGACGTGACCGATCAGCTGGTCGCGCGACAGCACCTGACCGGCGTTCTGCAGGAACACCTCGAGCAGCGCGAACTCACGCGAGGTGAGTTCGCGCATGTCTCCGTCGACCGTGACGGTACGGGCCCGCACATCGACCCGCACATCGCCGTGAGTGAGCACCGGACCGGCAGTCCGCCCCTCGCCGTCGCCGATCCGCAACCGCACACGTGCGATGAGTTCAGCGAACTGGAACGGCTTGGTGACGTAGTCGTTGGCCCCGCTCTCCAGGCCGCGCACGGTGTCGATGACAGAATCGCGGGCGGTGAGGATGATCACCGGCGTCGCGACGCCCTCGCCACGAAGGTTGGCGAGCACGTCGAATCCGTCCATGCCCCCGAGCCCGATGTCCAGCAGCACCAGGTCGAACGTACCGCTGCGCGCCATCAGCAGGGCGGTGTGTCCGTCAGCGGCCTCGGCTGTCTCGTAGCCGGCTGCGCGCAGACCCCGCCGCACGAACGAGGTGATGTGCGGGTCGTCTTCGGCGATCAGGATGCTGCGCATCTCACTCGCTCCTCTCTGATGCGGACTGTGGCCGCACGGTGGTCGGGGCGGGGAGGTCGATGCCGAAAGTGGCCCCTTCCCCGAAGACGCTGTCGACCCAGGCTGAGCCGTCGTGCCCGTCGGTGATCGCCCGCACGATCGCGAGTCCGAGGCCCGAACCGCGGCGTGCGCCGGAGCTGTCTCCGCGGGCGAAACGCTCGAAGATGCGCTCGGCGTCAGCCGCTGCGACCCCGGGGCCGCTGTCGCGCACCCACAGCCGCAGTCGGCGTTCGCCGCGCTCGCCGTCGAAGCGCGAGCCGATCAGGATGCGGTCACCCTGCTCCGTGACCTGCACCGCGTTCGCCGCGAGTTGCAGCACGGCCTGGGTGACCCGCTGCGGGTCGAGAGGCGCTGTGCCTTCCGCCACTTCCATGAGCTGCCAGCGGCGATCACCGAGGTTCTGCGCCTTGGCCTCGATGTCGAGGGTGAGGGCGGCGACGTCGCAGTCGGCGACGCGCACGAAGTCGGGCTGCTCGGCACGGGCGAGGACGAGCAGGTCGGTGACGATGCGGCTCATCCGGTCGAGCTCGTCGCTCACGAGTCGCAGGGTCGCCGCCCGCTCCTCCGGCTCCTCGCTCAAGAGCTCCAGCTGCCCGCGGACGATCGTGATCGGCGTGCGCAGCTCGTGCCCGGCGTCGTCGACGAACCGCTGCTGCGTGGCGTGCACGGCTTCGAGGCGGTCGAGCATCTGGTTGAAGGTGGTTGCCACGGCGGCGATGTCATCTGTCCCGTCGACCGGCACCCGCGCGGAGAGATCGTGCTCGCCGATGTCGCGGGCGACGCGGTAGACCTCACGCACGGGGGCGAGGATCTGGCCGGCCACGAGCCAGGCGACGCCTGAGCTGAGCACGATGCCGATCAATGCGACCCACGCGATCGTGGTGAACCCGGCATCGACCTGGGATCGCGCTTCCTGCGTGTACTGCACGATCAGGACGGCACCGGCGCGGTCGCCTGCGGTGAATTCCAGCCTCCCCCAGCGCAGGGGCCCCGCGTCCGGCGCCTCCATCGCACCGGAGGACGCCGACTGGCCGAGCAGACCGGTCACGAGCGCTTCTCCCCCTGGCACGGCGGAGAGCGCGGCAGGATCCGTCGCCTCCACCCGTCCGTTCGCGACGGCGATCACCTCGCCGCCGACCGACGCGACGACGACCTCGTTCTCGTGCACGGACTGCCGGGCGACGTACTCGCTGACCAGTTCCTCCGGGGTGGTGTGGCCGCTGACCGCGGCGTCCTCCGCGAAACGGGCGAACTCCGCGGCCTCCTGCTCGATCTCCGCATTGGCGGACTGCTCGACACCCGCGAGGAAGATGCTCCGACCGATCATGCCGACCGCGAGCAGCGTGATCGCGCTGCTGAGGATGATCCACAGGGTGATCCGCCAGCGCGCGGGCAGGGTGCGGCGGCGCAGCGTGCGCAGCGGCGCACCGGTCGATGCGGAGACGTGGGGGATCGCTCGCGCATTCCGCGGCGCCGCGGAGCCGGCGCCCTCGAGGTCGAGGGGCAGCGTGGGCGCATCAGTCATCGTCGCCGCCGTCGTCGTCATCGTCGTCACCTGCGGGCGGCGCTGGTGGCGCGGGAGCAGGGGCCGGAGCAGGGGGTGGGGCAGGTGCGGGAGCCGGTACGACCGGAGCTGGTGCGGGTGCCGGTTCCTCGCTCGGCGCCGGCGGTGCCAGCTGCACCGTGACGGGCTCGGAGGGGATCTGCGGTGACGGCGGCATCTGCGCCAGCACGACGCTTCCGACCGCGAAGGCGACCGGGATCGCGATCAGCGCGCCGGTGGCGAGAAGGCGTCGTGGGGTGGTCATGTCCCCAATGATGCCCGTCGATGATGATGCGCAGATGAGCCGTGGATGAAGATCCTTTCATCCACGCGGGGCTCAGGCGCGCTTACGACCCTTGATCGCCTTGATGGCCATCTGCACCGCGATCACGACCAGATATGCCGCGAACAGCATGTTGCCCAGGGTGGGGTCGACGATGGTGGCCAGCCACGCGCCGAGAGCTGTCGTCGTGCAGGCGGAGACGCCGATGAGCAGCGCCGCGAGCAGATCGACGTTGCGGTTGCGGAAGTTCCCCACGGTGCCCGAGATCGCCGTCGGGATCATCATGAGCAGCGAGGTGCCCTTGGCGACCAGGTCGCTCGTGCCGAAGGCCAGCATCAGCACGGGGACGACGATCACTCCGCCGCCGACGCCGATCAGCCCGGCGAGGATACCGGTGCCGACGCCGACTCCGACGAGGGCGAGGCCGCTCAGCCAGGAGAGTTCGAACACGGCATCGCGCGACGGGATCACGAGGAAGAGGCTGACGATCACGACGACGAGGAAGCCGACGAAGCCCCAGCGCAGGGCGGTCTGCGAGATGCGCGGCAGCAGTCGTGTGCCGATCTGCGCCCCCACCACGGCACCTGCGGCGAGGATGATCGCAGGGATCCAGGCCACCGATCCGGTCGTCGCGTACGAGATCACTCCCACGCCGGCGGTCGGCACGATCGCAGCGAGCGAGGTGCCGGCTGCAAGGCGCTGATCGAAGTGCAGCAGGAGCACCAGCAGCGGGACGATGACCGTGCCGCCTCCCACGCCGAAGAGACCGGAGAGGAGGCCTGCGAGAAGGCCGATCCCGATGAACGCCGTGTAGGCACGAGGCCCTCGTGCGGGAGCCTGGGCATCATTCACCGGATCAGCCTACTCGCGGCCTCCTGTCCGCTCGAATCCGCTCCCGGATCAGACCTCGGAGTCGGCCTTGATCGGCACGGCGATCGACTCGGTGAGAGCCTGCTCGTACCGGCGCTGACGGCGTCGCAGCCACAGGCCCCCGACGATCAGCAGTGCGAGCACCCCGTAGGCGATGGCGGCGAACGGCTGCATGACCAGCGTGCTCAGGTCGCCCTGGCTCAGCTGCAGTGCCTTGCGCAGCTGCTCCTCCGCCATCGGTCCGAGGATCATCCCGACCACGAGCGGCGCGACGGGGTATCCGTATCTGCGCATGAAGTAACCGAGGATGCCGACGATCAGCAGGATCACGATGTCCGACGGTGAGCTGTGCAGCGCATACGCACCGAACACCGCGAACAGCAGGATGCCCGCGTACAGGTACGGCCGCGGGATCTGCAGCAGCTTCACCCACATGCCCACGAGCGGAAGGTTGAGCACGATCAGGATGACATTGCCGATGTAGAGGCTCGCGATGAGCGCCCACACCAGATTCGACTGGCTCTCGAACAGCAGCGGCCCCGGCTGGATGCCGTAGGACTGGAACGCGGTGAGGATGATCGCCGCGGTCGCCGTGGTCGGCAGGCCCAGGGTGAGCAGAGGCACCAGCACACCGGCCGCGGCGGCGTTGTTGGCCGACTCGGGCCCGGCGACCCCCTCGATCGCGCCGCGCCCGAACTCGTCCTTGTGCTTCGACAGCTTCCGCTCCGTCGCGTAGGACAGGAACGTGGCCACGTCCGCGCCACCGGCGGGGATCGTCCCGATCGGGAACCCGATCGCGGTGCCCCGCAGCCAGGGCCTCCAGGACCTGCGCCAATCGGACTTCGTCATCCAGGACCGCCACCCACGGGTGACCGGGATCACGTCGATGCCGCCGTGTCGCAGTCGGGCCGCGATGTAGAACGTCTCACCGACCGCGAACAGCCCGACCGCGACCAACACGATGTCGACGCCGTCGGAGAGCGCGGGCAGGCCCAGCGTGTAGCGCTGCTGACCGGAGAGCCAGTCGGTGCCGACGAGCCCGAGGAACAGGCCGACGCCGAGCGAGAGCATGCCGCGCGAGATCGAGCTGCCGATCAGCGCACCGACCGTGATGAACGCGATCACGATGAGGGCGACGTAGTCGGCGGGTCCGAGGTTCACCGCGAACTGCGCGAGCAGCGGAGCGAGGAGGGTCAGCCCGAGGGTCGCCAGCGTGCCGGCGATGAACGATCCGATGGCGGCGGTGGCGAGGGCGGCGGCACCGCGTCCCATCCTGGCCATCTTGTTGCCCTCGATGGCCGTGACGATCGAGGCCGACTCCCCCGGGGTGTTCAGGAGGATGCTCGTGGTCGAGCCGCCGTACATGCCGCCGTAGTAGATGCCCGCGAAGGTGATCAACGCGGCGGCGGGGTCGAGCGTGTAGGTGAGGGGCAGCAGCAGCGCCACCGTCATGGCGGGGCCGATACCGGGGAGCACGCCGACCGCGGTGCCCACGAAGACTCCGAGGAAGGCGAACGCGAGGTATTCGGGCTGCAGCGCGGTCGCGAAGCCCTCCAGGAGCAGAGTCCAGCTGTCCATCAGAACATCCTTCCGAGCCAGCCGAGGGCCGGTCCCCACGGCAGCGACAGACCGAGCAGACCGCCGAAGACGACCTGGATCACGAGCGCCACGACGATGCCGACGAGGAACGCCATCCACCACCGCTTGGCGGCGAGCGACCACGCCACCCCGCCGAACAGCAGGGCTGCAGCGGGTGCCCAGCCGAGGGGTTCGATCAGGAGCAGGTGCGCGACGACGAGGCCGGCCAGCTTGGCGAGGGTGACCCAGTCGGTGGGCAGACTCTCATCGATGTCTTCCGCCTCCTCGGCACCGCCGCGCTCCCCGCGCAGCACGCCGACGAGCACAGCGACCGCGGAGGCGAGCAGGATCACGGAGACGAAGATCGGGAAGACCGTGGGGCCGGCCTTCATGCCGACGGGGACATGGATCAGGAAGATGCCGACGACGGCGAAGACACCGAGCGCGACCATGATTCCGGCGAACACGAGTTCGCCGACGGGGACGGAGGGAGAGCGGCGTGCGGGCCGACCGCCGTGGTCGACCCGCACCCCCTGCTCCCCTGTCCCCGACGATGCGGGGACCGTCATGTCACTGCACCAGACCGATGTTCTTCAGCGTCGCGGTGACCTCTTCGATGTTCCCCGTGAGGAACTCGTCGAACTCCTCGCCCACCAGGAACGCGTCGGTCCAGCCCTTGGTCTCGAGCTGCTCCGTCCAGGCTTCGGACTCGTGCAGTTCGGTGATCACCCGCACGAGCTCGTCCTTCTCGCCGTCGGAGATGCCGCCGGGAGCGATCACCCCGCGCCAGTTGGTGAGCACCACGTCGTAGCCCTCTTCTGTGATGGTCGGTACATCGGGAAGCTGCGACACCGGCTCGTCGCTGGACACCGCCAGGGCCTTGAGCGCGCCGCTCTCGACGTGCTGGGCGAACTCGCCCACCCCCGAGATGCCCGCAGCGACCTTGCCGCCGATGAGGAGCGGAACGGCCTCCCCGCCGCCGGAGTTCGGAGTGTAGTTGAGCTTCTCCGCGATCTCGGCGCCATCGAGCCCGGCCTCCTCGAGCATGAGTCCGGCGAGGATGTGGTCGGCGCCGCCCGCGGAGCCGCCCGTGATCGTGACGGACTGGCCGTTGTCGACGATGTCGTCCACGAGGTCTTCCAGGGTGTCGTACTTCGAGTCGGCCGGCACCACCACGACGAGCGGCTCGTCGGTGAGCCGGGCGATCGGGGTGGTGTCCTCGATCCGCACCGCCGAGGCGTTGGTCTCGACCGCGCCGACCATGACCAGCCCCATCACCATCAGCGTGTTCGGGTCCTTCTCGTTCGCGAGCTGCGCGAGGCCGACGGTGCCGCCTGCACCGCCGACGTTGGTCACGGGAGCGGAGGTCACGAGGTCGTCCTGGGTGAGCACCTGCGAGAGGGCACGTCCGGTCTGATCCCATCCACCACCGGGGTCCGCCGGCACGACGATCGACACGTCGGTGATCGCGGCGACCTCGGCTTCCCCTCCCGCGTCGTCGGTCGCTGCGCTGCCTCCGGCGCACGAGGTGAGTGTGAGTGCGGCCACCGCGGCCAGGGCGGTCCACGTTCCGATGCGTGCGTTCTTCATGTGCGCTCCTCCTTGAGCGTTCGTGATGCTGTGGATCCACCATGGAGGTCGGAGTACCGGTGCTCCAGCTTCGGAAACCATTGGTCGGAGTTTCGGAACTATTGGTCGCGAGCGGCTCCCGACCCCGCTCGCGCCCCACTCGTGGAGAGGCCAGAATGAGCACGTGGCCTCGAAGATGACGCTCCGCGTGCAGTTGCTCGTGCTGCAAGCGCTGATCGTGTTCCTGGTGACCCTGGCGACCGGCATCGTGGCTGGAGCGTTCCAGGAACAGGCACTCCGCGAGGCCTACAAGGATCGGATGCAGGCCGTCGCGCAATCGGTCGCCGCCCTCCCCACGGTGCACGCGGCCTTCGACGACGTCGAGCCGTCCGCCGTGATCCAGCCGATCGCCGAGGTCATCCGCGAGGCATCCGATCTCGCCTACGTCGTCGTCGCCAACGAAGAGGGCATCCGCTATTCCCACCCGAACCCCGACCGCATCGGCGAGAAGGTCTCCACCGACCCGTCGATCCCGCTCTCGGGCGAGATCTACGTCGGCACGCAGACCGGCACGCTGGGCACCTCCTGGCGGGTCAAGGTGCCCATCCGCGACGACGAGGGCGACGTGATCGGCACCGCGTCCGTCGGCATCCTCGAGTCGGAGCTCAGCGAGGAGTTCTCGTCCAACCTGGTGTGGTTGATCTCCGCCATGCTGGCCGCCGCGGTGCTCGGAGTGTTCGGATCCGCGTGGGTGACCTCGATCATCCGTCGGCGCATCTACCGTCTCGAGCCGCATCAGATCGCCGCCCTCGTCAAGAACCAGGAGACGACGTTGCACGGTCTCAGCGAAGGGGTCATCACGGTGGACGACGGCGGACGGATCACGCTCGTGAACGACGCCGCCGCCCGCTTCCTGGGCCGAGACGCGGCTGACCTCGACGGTGAGCCCGCCGCCGACGCGCTCGGCGAGGAGCTCACGACCGTGCTCCGAGAGGGCGAGTCGGCCGGACGGCCGGTGATCGTGGGGTCGCACGTGCTCGTCGCCCGGAGCACCGGAAGCGATGCGGGCACCGGTGGCATCGGCGCGACGCTCCTGCTGCGCGATCACACCGAGCTGCACGACGTGGTCCGCCGCGTGGAGGCGGCGGATGCCATCATCGCCTTCCGACAGCGGCTCGGCCTGCCCAAGGGCCTCAGCGCGGAGACGCTCGACCGGGTCTCCGCCGCCCTCGTCGCCCGCCCCGATGCGTCGGCGACCGAGATCGGCGAAGACCTCGACATCTCGCGCGTCAGTGCCCGCCGCTACCTCGAGCACCTCGCCGCGTCCGGCAGTGCGACGCGCTCCCTCGACTACTCGACCAAGGGCCGCCCGAGCACCCGGTATCGCGCCGCCGTCTGACTCTCGGACGTACGCCATTCCCCTGGGACGCAGTGCCATTGTGTGCGACACTGGATCGCATCCGACGACGTCGTCAGCCTGCCCGGATCGAAGGAGATCTCATGGTTCGCAGTACCTATCCCGATGTGGAGATCCCCGAGGTCTCCATCCACCAGTTCCTCTTCGGCGACCTCACCGACGCCGAACTCGACACCGTCGCGCTCGTCGACGGCGTGAGCGGCGCGACCACGACCTATCGTCAACTCGTCGGGCAGATCGATCTGTTCGCCGGCGCTCTCGCGGCGCGTGGGGTGGGAGTCGGCACGACGGTCGGGGTGCTCTGCCCCAACGTCCCCGCTTTCGCGACCGTGTTCCACGGCATCCTCCGCGCGGGGGCGACGGCCACCACGATCAACTCCCTCTACACGGCGGAGGAGATCGCGAATCAGCTCACAGATGCCGGCGCGACCTGGGTCGTGACGGTCTCCCCGCTCCTCCCCGGAGCTCAGGCCGCTGCCGAGAAGCTCGGCTTCGACGCCGATCATGTGATCGTGCTCGACGGCGCGGACGGACACCCATCGCTCGCTGCACTCCTCGGCGAAGGGCACCCGGCACCGGCTGTGTCCTTCGACCCGTCCACCCACCTCGCCGTGCTCCCCTACTCCTCGGGAACGACCGGACGCCCGAAGGGCGTGATGCTCACGCACCGCAACCTGGTCGCGAACGTGTCGCAGTGCGGCCCGGTGCTCGGCGTCGATGCGAGCGACCGGGTGCTCGCCGTCCTGCCCTTCTTCCACATCTACGGCATGACGGTGCTGCTGAACTTCGCGCTGCGACAGCGCGCCGGACTCGTCACGATGCCGAAGTTCGACCTTCCCGAGTTCCTGCGCATCATCGCCGAGCACCGCACCACGTGGGTGTTCGTCGCTCCCCCGATCGCGGTCGCCCTTGCGAAGCACCCGATCATCGACCAGTACGACCTCTCCTCCGTGAAGGTCGTCTTCTCCGGCGCCGCCCCTCTCGACGGAGCACTGGCCTCGGCGGTGGCCAACCGGCTGGGCTGTATCGTCACCCAGGGCTACGGCATGACCGAGACCAGTCCCGCGGTGAACCTCACCTCCGAGACACGCACCGACATCGACCGCTCGAGCATCGGTCCCCTCGTTCCGAACACGGAAGCACGCCTCGTCGACCCCGAGTCGGGCGAGGACGTCACGGTGCCCGACTCGGGAACGAGCGAGCCCGGTGAGCTGTGGGTGCGCGGCCCCCAGGTGATGGTCGGGTACCTCAATCGCCCGGATGCCACGGCGGAGATGCTCGACGCCGATGGTTGGTTGCACACCGGCGATGTCGCGACTGTCACGCACGACGGCATCTACCGGATCGTCGACCGGCTCAAGGAGCTCATCAAGTACAAGGGCTATCAGGTGGCACCCGCCGTGCTGGAAGCCGTGCTGCTCGAGCACCCCGCCATCGCCGATGCGGCCGTCATCGGTGCCTTCGATGAAGACGGGCAGGAGGTGCCGAAGGCGTTCGTCGTCCGTCAGCCGAGCGCCGACCTCGATGCGGAGTCGGTCATGGCGCACGTGGCCGCACACGTGGCACCGCACGAGAAAGTCCGGCAGGTGGAGTTCATCGATGTGATCCCCAAATCGAGCTCGGGGAAGATCCTGCGCAAGGATCTGCGCGCGCGCTGACGACGTCGCCCGGAACACGAAGAAGCCCGCCACCCCGAAAGGGCGGCGGGCTTCTTCATGAGCGAGTGCTTACTCGGACTTCTTCTCGACAGCGTCCTCGGCAGCAGCCTCAGCGGCTTCGCCTTCGGCCTGCGACTCGGCGCCGGCCTCGACGGTCTCGTCGGCGGGAGCCTCCTCAGCGGGAGCCTCCTCGACGGCCTCAGCCGGCTTCTCGGCCTTCGGAGCAGCAGCCTTCTTGGTCGACTTCGCCTTCGGGGTGACGGGCTCGAGGACGAGCTCGATCACGGCCATCGGAGCGTTGTCGCCCTTGCGGTTGCCGACCTTCGTGATGCGGGTGTAGCCACCCTCACGGTCCGCGACGAGCGGCGCGATCTCGGAGAACAGGACGTGCACGACTTCCTTGTCACCGATGACCGAGAGCACGCGACGACGCGCGTGCAGGTCGCCACGCTTGGCGAACGTGATCAGTCGCTCGGCGAGCGGACGAAGGCGCTTGGCCTTGGTCTCGGTCGTCTTGATCGACTTGTGGGTGTAGAGCGCCGCCGCGAGGTTGGCAAGCATCAGGCGCTCGTGGGCGGGGCCGCCTCCGAGGCGGGGACCCTTAGTGGGCTTGGGCATAATCGTCTAACTCCTGGTCAGAAAGGTCGGGTATCAGAAGGACTCGTCTTCGCTGCCGCCGTAGAAGTGGGCGCCGTCGAAACCGGGCACCGAATCCTTGAGCGACAGACCGAGCGAGATGAGCTTGTCGCGCACCTCGTCGACCGACTTCTGGCCGAAATTGCGGATGTTCATGAGCTGCGTCTCCGACAGGGCGACGAGCTCGGAAACGGTGTTGATGCCCTCACGCTTCAGGCAGTTGTACGAGCGGACCGACAGGTCGAGGTCCTCGATCGGCATCGACAGCTCGCTGGAGTTCACTGCCTCCACCGGCGCCGGGCCGATCTCGATGCCCTCGGCCTCGACGTTCAGCTCGCGGGCGAGACCGAACAGCTCGGTGAGCGTCTTCGCAGCCGAAGCGACGGCGTCGCGGGGGCTGATCGCCGACTTGGTCTCGACATCCAGGACGAGCTTGTCGAAGTCGGTGCGCTCCCCGGCACGGGTCGCGTCGACGCGGTAGCTGACCTTGAGGACCGGCGAGTAGATCGAGTCGATCGGGATCTGACCGGCCTCGGCGTACTCGTTGCGGTTCTGCGTCGCCGAGACGTAGCCACGGCCACGCTCGATGGTGAGCTCGAGCTCGAACTTCGCGGTGTCGTTCAACGTCGCGATGACGAGCTCGGGGTTCTGCACCTCGACACCGGCCGGAGCCGAGATGTCAGCGGCGGTGACTTCGCCCGCACCGGTCTTGCGCAGGTACGCGGTGATGGGCTCATCGCGCTCCGACGAGACGACGAGCTGCTTGATGTTGAGGATGATCTCGGTGACATCCTCCTTCACGCCGGGGATGGTGCTGAACTCGTGCAGCACGCCGTCGATGCGAACGCTGGTGACAGCAGCACCGGGGATCGACGACAGCAGGCTGCGGCGCAGCGCGTTGCCGATCGTGTAACCGAAGCCGGGCTCCAGAGGCTCGATGATGAACCGGCTACGGTTCTCGACGATCTTTTCCTCGGTCAGTGTGGGACGCTGTGCAATAAGCACTCTGTGTTCCTTTCGATCACATGCCCGCTATATGACATGTGGTGGGGTGAGGTTTGGAGTTGTGGAAGTCGATGCCCGCACGCGGGCGTCGAGCCGCTCAGACCGCGAAGGGACCGAGCGGCTCGACACGCGAATCAGACGCGGCGACGCTTCGGCGGACGGCAGCCGTTGTGTGCCTGCGGGGTGACGTCCTGGATCGAGCCGACCTCGAGGCCTGCGGCCTGGAGCGAGCGGATCGCGGTCTCGCGGCCGGAGCCCGGACCCTTCACGAGGACGTCGACCTTCTTGACGCCGTGCTCCGCAGCCTGACGGGCAGCGGACTCGGCAGCCATGCCGGCGGCGTACGGGGTCGACTTGCGGGAGCCCTTGAAGCCCACGCCACCCGACGATGCCCAGGCGATGACGGCGCCGGACGGGTCGGTGATCGAGACGATCGTGTTGTTGAACGTCGACTTGATGTGGGCCTGGCCCAGCGCGATGTTCTTCTTTTCCTTGCGGCGCGGCTTGCGCGCGGCGGCCTTGGGTGCAGCCATGAAAGTGTTCTCCTAGTCCCTGGGGCCGCGCTTAGCGGGCCTTCTTCTTGCCTGCGACGGTGCGCTTCGGGCCCTTGCGGGTACGGGCGTTGGTCTTGGTGCGCTGACCACGGACCGGGAGACCACGACGGTGGCGGATGCCCTCGTAGGAGCCGATCTCGACCTTGCGGCGGATGTCTGCTGCAACCTCGCGGCGCAGGTCACCCTCCACCTTGTAGTTGCCTTCGATGTGGTCGCGGAGGGCGATCAGCTGGTCGTCGCTGAGGTCCTTCACGCGGATGCTCTCGTCGATGTCCGTCGCCTTGAGGATCTCGACCGAGCGGGTACGGCCGACGCCGTAGATGTAGGTAAGGGCGATCACCACGCGCTTGTCGCGCGGGATGTCAACGCCGGCAAGACGTGCCATGCGGTTCTCCTGGGTGTTGTGGAGGTGTGGAACAGGATCGGTGCCCGGGCCTCCGCCCCGAGGTGTCCCCCGCATGCGCGGGTTCTGATCCTGCCGTTGTGTATTCAGTTGTGAGATGTGCGTGAGCGATACCGCACAGCGCGGGCCCGTCGATCAGACCGGCGGGCCCGCCAGGGACTCAGCCCTGGCGCTGCTTGTGACGCGGGTTGCTCTTGCAGATCACCATGACGCGGCCGTGACGGCGGATCACCTTGCAGTGATCGCAGATGGGCTTGACGCTGGGGTTGACCTTCATGATGTTTCCTGTTCGCTGTCTTCGTACCGCCCCCGGCAGGGGCAGGCCGTTACTTCTCGACCGATCAGCGGTAGCGGTAGACGATACGGCCGCGGGTGAGGTCGTAGGGGCTGAGCTCCACGACCACGCGGTCCTCGGGGATGATGCGGATGTAGTTCTGCCGCATCTTGCCGGAGATCGTTGCAAGGACCTTGTGTCCGTTGCTGAGCTCAACGCGGAACATCGCGTTGGGCAGAGCCTCGGAGATCACGCCCTCGATCTCGATGACACCGTCTTTCTTAGCCATAGCCTCGCTGACGCTTCTGCAGATCGGTCGATCTGCGGTGGGTGATGGGATTGCGGTACTGCGCCGACGGACACGCCGAATCAAGGCACAAAGCACCAAAGATCTATGTTAGACGCTCCGGAGCCATCGGGCAACTCGACCGCGTGCGGCGGACGAGCAGCGGGCTCAGCTGATCAGGTCGGTGAACTTCTTGAGGTCGGCCTGGTCCTGCAGGTTGAGGCGCGTTCCGTTGATCTCGACCGTCGGCGTTCCCGCGATCTCGTGCGACTTCGCCTGGGCTGCTCCGAACTTGCGGTACGTCTCATCGGTGATGCACGACACGGCGTCGTCTGCGCCGACCTGCGTCGCGAAGCCCGCGAGCTGGTCGTTGGTGAGACCCGAGGTGTTCTCCGCAGGCTGGTTCTCGAACAGTGTCTTGGCGAAGTCGAGGTACAGCTCCGGGTTCGACTCCGCGACGCACACCGCGGCACCGGCCGAGCGCGACGAGTACTCGGTCCCCTGCGAGAACCGGTCGAGGATCGCGATGGGGTGGTACTCGAGGGTGATACGACCGTCGGCGGCCGCAGCCTCCAGCTGTCCACCGAACTGGTCCTCGAAGGTCTTGCAGACCGGGCACTGGAAGTCGACGAACACCGCGATCGTGTCTTCGCCGTCCCCGAACGAGATCGCCCCGGTCTCGGAGTTGAACGTGTCGTTGGCCTTGGGCGTCGCACCGGGCGCGGTGGCCTGGTTGTTGAGGAACACCACGAGACCGCCGATCGCCACCAGCACCACGACGACGGCGATCGAGACGCCGATCGCGAACCAGTTGGTGTTGCTCTTCGCCGCTGCCATTACTTTCCGATCTCTCGAGGCTCTACCCCGAACGGGGCGAGTCCGGCTCTTCCTCCATCGGGCGCGGTGAGCACCCAGATACCCCCATCATGCAGGGCGACGCTATGTTCCCAATGGGAGCCGTCCGTACCGTCCACCGTCGTGACGGTCCAGTCGTCCTCCTCGATGAAGGTCGCATCTCCGCCGGCGGTGACCATGGGCTCGATCGCGAGCACCAGACCGGGCTTCAGGTCTTCGCCACGGTCGGGCGTGCGGTAGTTGAAGACGCTGGGGGCCTCGTGCATCTTGCGACCGATGCCGTGACCCACGTACTCGCGCAGGATGCCGTAGGGCTCGCCCGAGACCGCTGAGGGCCCCTGAGCCTCGATGTAGTCCTGGATGGCCGCACCGATCTCGTCGATGGACGAGACCGAGGCCATGGCGGCGATCCCGGCCCACATCGACCCCTCGGTGACGCGGGAGAGCTCTTCGCGCTGGGCGACGAGCTCCGGGCGCTCCGGGTCGGGCACGACGACCGTGATGGCGCTGTCGCCGTTCCACCCGCGGAACTGCGCACCGCAGTCGACCGACACGATGTCTCCCGGCTGGAGCACCCGCTCCCCCGGGATCCCGTGCACGACCTGCTCGTTCACCGAGATGCAGGTCGTGTGGTGGTAGCCGCGCACCAGCTGGAAATTCGACTCGGCGCCGCGGGCGAGGATGGTGCGGTTCGCCACGGTGTCGAGTTCGAGGGTGGTGACCCCGGCCTTGATCAGCGGGCGGACGGCGTCCAGTGCCGCTGCCGTGATCAGCCCGGGCTCCACCATGGCCCGCAACTGAGCCGGGGTCTTGTAGATCGACCGGCGGAACATCTCAGGAGGTGGAGACCGCGGGACGCAGGCCGCGCGCGGCCAGAGCCTGTGCGATGCGCTCGGTGATCTCGTCGAGCGAGCCGACGCCGTCGATGCGGTCGACGATGCCCTTGGCGCCGTAGACCTCAAGGATCGGGGCGGTCTCGTTCTCGTAGATGTCGAGACGGTGACCGATGGCCTCGGGGGTGTCGTCGGAGCGTCCCTGCTCGGTCGCACGGAGCGTCAGACGCTCCAGGCTCTCCTCGCGGGGCACGTCGAGGAGGATGACGGCGTCGAGCGCCTCGCCCCGTTCGGAGAGGAACGACTCGAGGTGGTCGACCTGTGCGGTGTTGCGCGGGTAGCCGTCGAGGAGGAAACCCTGCGCGGCGTCCTCCTGCGACAGACGGTCGCGCACGATCTCGCTGGTCAGCTCATCCGGAACGAGGTCACCCTTGTCGAGGATCGCCGTGACCTGCTGGCCGAGCGGCGTTCCCTCCTTGATGTTCGCGCGGAAGATGTCGCCGGTCGACACGACCGGGATGCCGTAGGACTCGGCGATCCGCACGCCCTGCGTGCCTTTGCCCGAGCCCTGCGGGCCGACGATGAGAAGACGTGCGGAAGCTGTCATCGGAGGAGCCCTTCGTAGTGTCGCTGCTGCAGCTGCGCATCGATCTGCTTGACCGTCTCGAGACCCACACCGACGATGATGAGGATCGAGGCGCCGCCGAACGGGAAGTTCTGGTTGGCGCCGACGGTGGCCAGGGCGATGAGCGGGATGAGCGCGATCAGACCGAGGTAGAGGGAGCCGGGGAGCGTGATGCGGGTGAGCACGTAGTCGAGGTACTCGGCCGTCGGACGCCCCGCACGGATGCCGGGGATGAACCCGCCGTACTTCTTCATGTTGTCGGCGACCTCGACCGGGTTGAAGGTGATCGCCACGTAGAAGTAGGTGAACCCGATGATCAGCAGGAAGTAGGCCGCCATGTACACGGGGCTGTTGCCGGTCGTGAAGTTCGTCGTGATCCAGGTCACCCAGGCCGCCGGAGTAGATCCGTCCTGCGGGGTGTTGAACTGCGCGATGAGGGCCGGGATGTACAGCAGCGACGAGGCGAAGATCACGGGGATCACACCCGCCATGTTCACCTTGATCGGGATGTAGGTGTTCGTGCCGCCGTAGGTGCGTCGACCGACCATGCGCTTGGCGTACTGCACGGGGATCCGTCGCTGGGATTGCTCGACGAACACGACGAGCCCCATCACGATGATCCCGACCAGCAGCACGAGCAGGAAGACCTCGAAGCCCTTGGTCTGCCAGATCAGACCCATGGCGCCGGGGAACGTCGCGGCGATCGAGGTGAAGATGAGCAGCGACATGCCGTTGCCGATGCCGCGCTCGGTGACGAGCTCTGCGAACCACATGATCAGACCCGTACCGGCCGTCATCGCCATGATGATGAGCAGCTGCGCCCACCACACGTCGTTCGTCAGAAGCTGCTGGCAGGCCGCGAGGTCGGTGGTTCCGAAGAGCTGGCCGCTGCGCGCCACCGTGACGAGAGTCGTCGACTGCAGCAGCGCGAGGGCGATCGTGAGGTAACGCGTGTACTGCGTCAGACGGGCCTGACCGGCCTGTCCTTCCTTGTGCAGCGCCTCGAAGTGCGGGATGACCACGCGCAGGAGCTGCGTGATGATCGTCGCGGTGATGTACGGCATGACACCGAGCGCGAAGATCGACAGCTGCAGCAGTGCACCACCGGAGAACAGGTTGACCAGCCCGAGCAGCCCATCGGTGCCGGCGTTGGCGGCGAGACACTCCTCGACGTTCGGGAAGTCCACGAACGGAGCCGGGACGTTGGAGCCGAGTCGGTAGATCGCGACGATGGCGAGAGTGAAACCGATCTTCCGCCGCAGGTCTGGGGTGCGGAAGATCCGCGCGATGGCGCTAAACAAGGACGTTCCTCCTGAAAAGGTTGCCGATTCCCGAAGGACGGCTGAAAGACCAGGGTAACGCAAACCGGGCTTCCCGGAATTCGCCACCGATACCAGGCCCGCCGGATGCGGCCCCAGAGCAAGGTCTCGGAGTGTGAAACCACAAGAGGGGCCGGAGAATCTCCGGCCCCTCTTGCTGTGCGGTTACTTGACGGATCCGCCGGCCGCGACGATCTTCTGCTCGGCAGAACCCGAGACCTTGTCGACCGAAACGGTGAGCTTCACGGCGATGTCGCCGTTTCCGAGAACCTTGACCTTCTCGTTCTTGCGAACGGCACCCTTGGCGACCAGGTCGCCGACGGTGACGTCGCCACCCTTCGGGTACAGCTCCGCGAGCTTCTCCAGGTTCACGACCTGGTACTCCACGCGGAACGGGTTCTTGAACCCGCGCAGCTTCGGGGTGCGCATGTGCAGCGGCATCTGCCCACCCTCGAAGCCGACGCGAACGGTGTTGCGCGCCTTGGTGCCCTTGGTTCCACGACCAGCGGTCTTACCCTTGGAACCCTCACCACGGCCGACGCGAGTCTTGGCGGTGTTGGATCCGGGGACCGGACGCAGGTGGTGCACCTTCAGCACGCCGGGGCGGGATGCCGGAGCATCCTTCGCCGGCGTCGCCTTCTTGGCGGCAGGCTTCTTGGCAGCGCCCTCAGCCTTCGCGTCGGCGGCAGCGGTCTTGGCCGGAGCCTTCTTCGCAGCCGGCTTCTTCTCGGCGGCAGCCTTGGGAGCCGCAGCCTTCTTCGGGGCCTTCTCAGCCTCGACGGCCTCGTTCTTCTCGGCCATTAGTCGATCTCCTCAACCTTGACGAGGTGGGCGACGGTCTTGACGTAACCACGCGTCTGCGCGTCGTCGGGGCGGACGGTGGTGTCACCGATCCGCTTCAGACCGAGGCTGCGCAGCGTGTCGCGCTGGTTCTGCTTCTCGCTCACCTTGGACTTGATCTGCGTGACCTTCAGTCGCGCGGCCATCAGGCACCTACCTTCTGTGCGGCGATGGCGTCTGCCTCGGCGCGCACGAGACGCGCAGGGGCAACCTGGTCGAACTCGAGGCCACGACGTGCGGCGACCGCACGAGGCTCCTCGAGCTGCTTCAGGGCGGTGACCGTCGCGTGCACGATGTTGATCGTGTTCGACGAGCCGAGCGACTTCGACAGCACGTCGTGGATACCGGCGCACTCGAGCACGGCGCGGACCGGACCACCGGCGATGACACCGGTACCGGCGGCAGCCGGACGGAGCAGGACCACACCGGCGGCCGCCTCACCCTGCACGGGGTGCGGGATGGTGCTGCCGACGCGCGGAACGCGGAAGAAGTTGCGCTTGGCCTCTTCGACACCCTTCGAGATCGCCAGAGGGACCTCGCGGGCCTTGCCGTAGCCGACACCGACCAGACCGTTGCCGTCACCGACGACCACGAGGGCGGTGAAGCTGAAGCGACGACCACCCTTCACGACCTTCGAGACGCGGTTGATGGTGACGACGCGCTCCAGGAACTGGTTGTCGCCGCGGTCACGGGAGTTGCGGTCACGACCGCCACCCTGGTTGCGGTCGCCACGGCCGCCGCGGCGGCCGTCACGCGAGTCGCGAGCCGGCTCGGCCTGCGTGGTGCCGGCAGCCGTCTCGGAAGTGGCAGCAGCCGCTTCGGTCACTTCGTTCTCCTTGTTGTCACTCACAGTGCCAGACCCCCCTCGCGGGCGCCGTCGGCGATGGCGGCGACACGACCGGCGTAGCGGTTGCCGCCACGGTCGAACACTGCCTCGGAAACGCCGGCAGCCTTCGCACGCTCGGCGAGGAGCTCGCCGACCTTGCGGGCCTTGGCGGTCTTGTCACCCTCGAGCGAGCGCAGGTCGGTCTCGAGCGTCGAAGCCGACGCAACGGTGTGACCCTTGCTGTCGTCGACCAGCTGCACGAAGACGTGGCGGGCCGAGCGGTTGACGACGAGACGCGGACGCGCCTCGGTGCCGACGACCTTCTTGCGAAGGCGGGCGTGACGACGCGCGCGGGCGTCAGACTTTGACTTGAGAGCCATGGTTACTTACCACTCTTTCCGGCCTTGCGACGCACGTTCTCGCCGGCGTAGCGCACACCCTTGCCCTTGTACGGCTCGGGCTTGCGGATCTTGCGGATGTTGGCAGCTGCCTCGCCGACAGCCTGCTTGTCGATCCCGCTGACGGTGAGCTTCGTGGTGCCCTCGACCGTGAGCGTGATGCCGGCGGGCGGGTCGATCAGGACCGGGTGCGAGAAGCCGAGGGCGAACTCGACCGAGCTGCCCTTCTGCTGCACGCGGTAACCGGTACCGACGACCTCGAGACCCTTGGTGTAGCCCTGGGTCACGCCGATGATGTTGTTGTTGATGAGCGTGCGGGTCAGGCCGTGAAGCGACCGCGACTCGCGCTCGTCGTCGGGACGGGAGACCAGAACCTGGTTCTCCTCGACCGCGACCTCGATGGGGCTGGCCACCGTGAGGGTGAGCTCACCCTTGGGGCCCTTCACCGCGACCTCACGGCCGTTGACCGAAACGGTCACGCCCGCAGGAACGTCGATGGGAAGTCGTCCAATACGCGACATTTCGAATTACCACACGTAGGCGAGAACTTCTCCGCCCACGCCCTTCTGCTCTGCCTGACGGTCGGTGAGAAGACCGGAGGAGGTGGACAGGATCGCCACGCCAAGGCCGCCGAGGACCGTGGGGAGCTCGGTCGACTTCGCGTACACGCGGAGACCGGGCTTCGAGACGCGCTTGATGCCAGCGATGGAGCGCTCACGGTTGGGACCGTACTTCAGCGTCAGCGTGAGGTTCTGTCCGACGCGGGCGTCAGAGGTCTCCCAGCCGGCGATGTAGCCCTCCTGCTGGAGGATCTGAGCGATGTGCGTCTTGAGCTTGCTCGACGGCAGGGTCACGGAATCGTGGTGCGCCGAGTTCGCGTTGCGCAGACGGGTCAGCAGATCTGCGACCGGGTCTGTCATTGTCATTGTTGTTTTCCTTTGTTCATGAGGTTCCGGCTGCCGTTACACGACAGACGGCCTGCGATGACACGCAATTTTCAATTGTACGTGCACATCGACGGGCTCAGTGACACGAGACCACTGAGCCCGTCGAGGGTGTTACGCCTGTGCGTCTTCCGAGCGGAACGGGAAGCCGATGTGGCGGAGCAGTGCCCGGCCCTCGTCATCCGTCTTCGCGGTGGTGACGACGGTGATGTCGAAACCGCGAACCCGGTCGATCTTGTCCTGATCGATCTCGTGGAACACGCTCTGCTCCTGGAGACCGAAGGTGTAGTTGCCGTTGCCGTCGAACTGCTTGCCCGAGAGACCGCGGAAGTCGCGGATACGGGGCAGTGCGAGCGAGACGAGGCGATCCACGAACTCCCACGCGCGGTCACCACGGAGGGTGACGTGCGCGCCGATGGCCTGTCCCTCGCGCAGCTTGAACTGCGCGATGGACTTGCGAGCCTTCGTGACGATCGGCTTCTGGCCGGTGATCTTGGTGAGATCGTCGACCGCGCCATCGATCACCTTGCTGTCGCGAGCTGCCTCGCCGACACCGGTGTTCACGACGACCTTGACCAGTCCGGGAATCTGCATGACGTTCGCGTAGCCGAACTCTTCCTGCAGAGCCTTCTTGATCTCGGTGTTGTACTTCTGCTTCAGGCGCGGCTGGATCTTGCCAGCCGGCGCGGCAGTGTCGGTGCTCATCAGAGGTCCTTACCGCTCTTCTTCGCGTAGCGCACACGGACGGTGCGCTTCACGCCGTCCTTCGTCTGCTCCTCGACCCGGTGGCCGACCTTGGTCGGCTTCTTGGTCGAGGGGTCGACGAGTGCGACGTTCGAGATGTGGATGGAGGCTTCGACGGTCTCGATGCCTCCGGTCTTGGTGCCACGCTGCGTCTGGCCGACGCGCGTGTGCTTGGTGACGTAGTTCACGCCTTCGACGATCACGCGGTTCTTGTCGGCGAGGACATCCAGGACCTTGCCCTGCTTGCCACGGTCGCCGCCACGCTCCTGCGTGGCACCGGTGATGACCTGAACCAGGTCACCCTTCTTGATCTTCGCCATGATTAGATGACCTCCGGCGCCAGCGAGACGATCTTCATGAACTTCTTGTCGCGAAGCTCACGACCGACCGGCCCGAAGATACGGGTGCCGCGGGGCTCCCCGTCGTTCTTCAGGATCACTGCGGCGTTCTCGTCGAACTTGATGTAGGAGCCGTCCGGACGACGGACCTCCTTCTTGGTGCGGACGATGACCGCCTTGACGACGTCGCCCTTCTTGACGTTTCCACCGGGGATCGCGTCCTTGACGGTCGCGACGATGGTGTCGCCGAGGCCCGCGTAACGGCGCTTCGAGCCACCGAGAACGCGGATGGTGAGCAGCTCCTTGGCGCCGGTGTTGTCGGCGACCTTGAGTCGGGATTCCTGCTGGATCACTTGGCCTTCTCCAGAATCTCCACCAGACGCCAGCGCTTCGTGGCGCTCAGCGGGCGGGTCTCGTTGATCAGGACCAGGTCGCCGATGCCGGCGGAGTTCGCCTCATCGTGCGCCTTGACCTTCGAGGTGCGGCGGATGACCTTGCCGTAAAGCGGGTGCTTCACGCGGTCCTCGACCTCGACCACGATGGTCTTGTCCATCTTGTCGCTGACGACGTAGCCGCGGCGTGCCTTGCGGTAACCGCGGGCAGCGGCGTCGCGGACGTCGTGCTCGGACGACTCGTGTCCTGCGGCCTGCGTCTCCACAGTCGCTTCCTTCTTGGTGGCCATCACTCAGCCTCTTCCTTCACGGCGTCGTCGGCGGAGTCCGCCTTCTTCGCCTTCGACTTGGTCGCCTTCTTCGCCGGAGCCTCGACCGGAGCGGGCGTCGCACGGATGCCCAGCTCGCGTTCGCGGATCACGGTGTAGAGGCGCGCGATGTCGCGCTTGACGGCGCGGATGCGGCCGTGGCTCTCCAGCTGGCCGGTGGCCGACTGGAAACGGAGGTTGAACAGCTCCTCCTTGGCCTTGCGCAGCTCCTCGACGAGGCGCTGGTCTTCGAATGTGTCGAGCTCTGCCGGGGCGAGCTCCTTGGTGCCGATCGCCATTACGCGTCGCCCTCCTCGCGCTTGATGATGCGTGCCTTGAGCGGCAGCTTGTGAATTGCACGGGTCAGAGCTTCGCGAGCGAGCTCCTCGTCGACACCCGCGACCTCGAAGAGGACACGGCCCGGCTTGACGTTGGCGACCCACCACTCGGGGGAACCCTTACCGGAACCCATGCGGGTTTCGGCCGGCTTCTTCGTGAGCGGACGGTCGGGGTAGATGTTGATCCACACCTTTCCACCACGCTTGATGTGACGGGTCATCGCGATACGAGCGGACTCGATCTGACGGTTCGTCACGTAAGCGGGCGTGAGGGCCTGGATACCGTACTCGCCGAAGGAGACCTTCGTGCCGCCGGTGGCCTGACCCGAGCGACCCGGGTGGTGCTGCTTGCGGAACTTGACCTTACGGGGGATGAGCATTATGCCGACGCTCCTTCTGCGACAGGTGCCTCGTTGCGCGGGGCACGGCGGCGGTCGCCACCACGGTCGTCACGACGAGCCTTGGGTGCGTTGGCCTGCTCGCGAGCGAGCTCCTTCGCGGTCAGGTCGCCCTTGTAGATCCAGACCTTCACGCCGATGCGGCCGAAGGTGGTCTTCGCCTCGTAGAAGCCGTAGTCGATGTTCGCGCGCAGCGTGTGCAGCGGCACACGACCCTCACGGTAGAACTCCGAACGGCTCATCTCGGCGCCGCCGAGGCGGCCGGAGACCTGGATGCGGATGCCCTTGGCGCCGGCGCGCTGAGCGCCCTGCAGACCCTTGCGCATCGCACGACGGAACGCCACACGAGCAGAGAGCTGCTCGGCGATGCCCTGTGCGACGAGCTGTGCATCGGCCTCGGGGTTCTTGACCTCGAGGATGTTCAGCTGAATCTGCTTGCCCGAGAGCTTCTCGAGGTCGCCGCGGATGCGCTCGGCCTCGGCTCCACGACGACCGATCACGATGCCCGGACGGGCGGTGTGGATGTCGACGCGGACGCGGTCACGGGTGCGCTCGATCTCGATGTTCGAGACACCGGCGCGGTCGAGCTGCGTCTTGAGCAGGTTACGGATCTTGATGTCTTCGGCGACGTAGTCGGCGTAGCGCTGACCCGGCTTCGTCGAGTCAGAGAACCAACGCGAGACGTGGTCCGTCGTGATGCCGAGACGGAAGCCGTACGGGTTTACCTTCTGTCCCATTACTTGCTCGCCTTCTTGTTGCTGTCGCCCGCGGCGGCCGGAGCCACCTCAGGCGTCGAGAGCACGACCGTGATGTGGCTCGTGCGCTTCTTGATCTGGAAAGCGCGACCCTGTGCACGGGGCTGGAAACGCTTGAGCGTGGTGCCCTCGTCGACGTACGCGTTGGCCACGTACAGGTCCTTCTCGTCGAGGAACTCGCCGTCGCGATCTGCCTTCACCTGCGCGTTGGCCATGGCCGACGCGACGAGCTTGTAGATCGGCTCACTGGCGGACTGCTGAGCGAACTTCAGGATCGCCAGAGCCTCCTGGGCCTGCTTGCCCTTGATGAGCGCGACGACACGACGAGCCTTCTGAGGGGTCACGCGAATGTGCTTCACGCGTGCGATCGATTCGACCATTAGCGGCGCCGCCCCTTCTTGTCGTCCTTCTCGTGGCCGCGGAAGGTGCGGGTGGGCGCGAACTCGCCCAGCTTGTGACCGACCATGGTCTCGGACACGAACACAGGGATGTGCTTGCGTCCGTCGTGGACCGCGATCGTGTGACCCAGCATGGCCGGGATGATCATGGACCGACGGGACCAGGTCTTGATGACGTTCTTGGTGCCGGCTTCGTTCTGCACGACCACCTTGCGAAGCAGGTGATCGTCGACGAAGGGGCCCTTCTTAAGACTGCGAGGCATCTTCTCTTACTCCTACTTACGCTTCTTGCCGGCGTTACGACGACGCACGATGTACTTGTCGCTTTCCTTGTTGGCGTGACGGGTACGACCCTCAGCCTGGCCCCAGGGGGAGACGGGGTGACGACCACCAGAGGTCTTACCCTCACCACCACCGTGCGGGTGGTCGACCGGGTTCATCGCGACACCACGCACGGTCGGGCGGACGCCCTTCCAGCGCATGCGGCCGGCCTTGCCCCAGTTGATGTTCGACTGCTCGGCGTTGCCGACCTCGCCGATGGTCGCGCGGCAGCGCGCATCGACGTTGCGGATCTCGCCCGAGGGCAGACGCAGCTGGGCGTAGGGGCCGTCCTTGGCGACGAGACGGACGGACGCGCCGGCCGAACGTGCCATCTTCGCGCCGCCGCCGGGGCGGAGCTCGATCGCGTGGATCACGGTACCCGTGGGGATGTTCTTCAGCGGGAGGTTGTTACCCGGCTTGATGTCAGCCCCGGCACCCGACTCGACGATGTCGCCCTGCTTCAGCTTCGCCGGAGCGAGGATGTAGCGCTTCTCACCGTCGAAGTAGTGCAGCAGCGCGATGCGCGCGGTGCGGTTGGGGTCGTACTCGATGTGAGCGACCTTGGCGTTGACGCCGTCCTTGTCGTTACGACGGAAGTCGATGACGCGGTACTGGCGCTTGTGGCCACCACCGATGTGACGGGTCGTGATGCGGCCCTGGTTGTTGCGACCACCGGTCTTCGAGAGCGGGCGCAGCAGCGACTTCTCCGGCGTCGATCGAGTGATCTCGGCGAAGTCAGCCACCGACGAGCCGCGACGGCCCGGGGTCGTGGGCTTGTACTTGCGAATAGCCATTATTGTCCTTATCCCCCGGATCAGCCGATTGCCGTGAAGATGTCGATGGTGCCCGACTTCAGGGTGACGATGGCGCGCTTGGTGTCCTTGCGCTTGCCGGTGCCGAAGCGGGTGCGACGAGCCTTGCCGACGCGGTTGAGGGTGTTGACCCTTGCGACCTTGACGCCGAAGATCTTCTCGATGGCGAGCTTGATCTCGGTCTTCGAAGCGCGCGGGTCGACGAGGAAGGTGTACTTGCCTTCATCGATGAGACCGTAGCTCTTCTCGGACACGACCGGCTTCAGGATGATGTCGCGCGGGTCCTTGTTCAGGGCCGTCTGGAGAACAGATGCCTGCTCGCTCATGCGGAGACCTCCTGGTTGGCGCCGGACTTGGAGGCGATGAAGCCCTCGAGCGCGGCCTGGGTGAAGACGATGTCGTCGGAGACGAGCACGTCGTATGCGTTGAGCTGGTCGAACGTCAGCACGTGCAGGTTCGACAGGTTGCGGATGCTCTTCAGCGTCACGTCGTCGTTGCGCTCGATCACGACGAGCACGTTCTTCGACGAGACGACGTTGGTGAGGAAGTTCACCGCGGTCTTGGTCGAAGGCGTGCCGTCGATCCCGAAGGACTCGATGGCGTGGATGCGGTCACCGCGGAAGCGGTCGCTGAGCGCGCCCAGCAGGGCGGCGGCGATCATCTTCTTGGGGGTGCGCTGCGAGTAGTCGCGCGGCTTGGGGCCGTGCACGATGCCACCACCGGTCATGTGCGGCGCGCGGATGGAACCCTGACGGGCGTTACCCGTGCCCTTCTGCTTGAAGGGCTTGCGGCCGGCACCGGAGACCTCGCCACGACGCTTGGTCGAGTGCGTGCCCTGGCGAGCCGCCGCGAGCTGCGCGACGACGACCTGGTGGATGAGCGGGATGTTCGTCTTGGCGTCGAACAGCGCGGCGGGAAGCTCGATCGAGCCTGCCTTCTTGCCGTCTGCCTTGAGGACGTCGAGCGCGAGAGTGGAGTCAGCCATGATCAGGCACCCTTCACTGCGTTGCGGACATAGACGATGCGGCCACGAGCACCGGGGACGGCGCCCTTGACGAGCATGAGTCCCTTCTCGATGTCGATGGAGTGCACCGTGAGGTTGAGGACGGTCACGCGCTCGCCACCCATACGGCCGGCCATGCGCATGCCCTTGAAGACGCGGCTCGGGGTCGACGATGCGCCGATGGAGCCGGGCTTGCGGTGGTTGCGGTGCGAACCGTGCGAAGCCGAGACACCCTTGAAGTTGTGACGCTTCATGACACCGGCGAAGCCCTTGCCCTTGCTCGTGCCGACGACGTCGACGAGCTGGCCGGCCTCGAAGGTGCCGTCGACCGTGAGCTCCTGGCCCAGGTTGTAGTCGCCGGCGTCCGCGGTGCGGATCTCGGTGACGTGACGACGCGGCGTGACGCCTGCTGCCTCGAAGTGGGCGGAGAGCGGCTTGTTCACCTTGCGGGGGTCGATCTGGCCGTACGCGATCTGCACGGCGTTGTAGCCGTCCTTCTCGGGCGTGCGGACCTGGGTGACCACGTTGGGTGCCAGCTCGATGACGGTGACGGGAACGAGCTTGCCGCTCTCGTTCCACACCTGGGTCATGCCGAGCTTCGTGCCCAGCATGCCCTTGGAAACCTTGGAGTTGATGTCAGCCATGTCGAACCTCAGAGCTTGATCTCGATGTTGACATCGGCCGGCAGGTCGAGACGCATCAGCGAGTCGACGGCCTTGGGCGTCGGGTCGACGATGTCGATCAGACGCTTGTGGGTGCGCATCTCGAAGTGCTCGCGGCTGTCCTTGTACTTGTGCGGCGACCGGATGACGCACACGACGTTCTTCTCGGTCGGAAGGGGCACGGGGCCGACGACGGTTGCGCCCGCACGGGTCACGGTGTCGACGATCTTGCGTGCGGACGTGTCGATGACCTCGTGGTCATACGACTTCAGGCGAATGCGGATCTTCTGTCCCGCCATTGTCTGCTCTCTCTCTTTAAGCGTCTTACCGTCCGGGACCGGGTGGCCCTGGGGCATTGGACGCACGTCGGCGCTGTTCGCGCCTCGGCACGAGAACGGCTCTTGCGAGTCGATCTGCTGCACCACTGTTCTTCTGTCAGCCGGACGCCGTGAAGCGACCGGATGCCGACCTTCCGCCGCGCACGGCAGAACCCTTCATGTAGAGGGGTGTCGGGGTTGTGTTCTGCTACCCGCGGCCTAGAACCCTGCACCGTCCCGGAGGAGGCGCCGTCTATGCACTGCCCTGGCAGTGATCCCTCGCGCGCACAGCGGCGACGGAATATCGAACCTGTCTATTCTGCCACGGCTGATTTCACTTGCGCAAACCCGGGCGTGTCGCGCTCCTCCGACAGTCCCGGTGACGCGTCCGAGAGGGCTCAGATCCCAGGAGATAGCGGGGCGAGGCATCCCCATGCCTCGCCCCGCTTGGGGAGGGCGTTCAGTGCGAGGGGGCACACCGAACGCGAGTAGCCCGGCGTGAAGGGACGCCGAACTCCTCGACCGAGGGCGCGGCGGAAGACCCGCCGCGCAGGCAGGGAGACGCTCAGGCGCCGTGACGGCGCGCGTCGCACGATGATCCCCAAGATCGCTTATCCCCAGTTTCGTACGCGGAAGTCCGCGTGCTTCGGGAAACCGAACCCCTTCGGCTTCCCCGACCGCAAGATCCCCAGGCGGTCTCGATGATCCTACTGGATACATCTGTGGATGCGCCACATCCGACGACATTCCGAAGCCGAAGCCGTTGGACAGGAACAGAAGAGCGGCGCCCCACCGGAGTGGTTCGCCGCTCAGATGCTGTGCTGCGTGCTACTCGTTGCCGACGGCCTTGTCGGCGCTGTCGCGGATCTCGTCGATCTTGTCTGCGGCGCCGGGAGCGATCTTCTTGGCGAAGTCGGCCACGCCGTCGAGCACCTTGTCGCTGATGTCCTCGGCCTGCTCGCTCTTGACCGCCTCGGCGATCTTGTCCTTGTTCTGCTCGTACAGGTCCTTGCCCTTGTTGACGGCGTCCTCGATACCCATGATTCCCCTTCGGAGGCGGTGTGCGATGTGCGATGTGCGATGTGCGTCTAGTCTGCACGAACCGCCGCGCTATCACCAGGGGGATCAGCTGCGGCAGAGCAGCATCCCGTGGCGTCGGTCACTGGCAGGTGACGGCGTCCTGCGTGAGGACCGTCGGAGTGACGACCGGGGTGCTGTCGAGCTCGATCTTCGTGGGGGCGTCGGAGTCGGCGACGAACTCGTAGGTGAGCGTCCTGCTCTCCTGCGGCGCCAGCGTCAACCGCATCGTTCCGACGGTGAACTCCTGGTCCTTGCGCACCTCCGACTGCGCGAGCTCGGCGTCTGCCCTCTGCCCGACCGGCGAGTATCCCGGAGGGGCGAAGGCGAGGGTCTCCACCTGCATCGATCCCTTCGGCGTCTCGATCCCGACGCCGGTGACGTACTCGGGAAGCCCTCGCACCGAAGCGGGATCGACGGTGTTGGCAAGCGTCACCGTCACGAACACGTGACGGCGTCCGTCGGCGGCGCAGACCGGCTGACTCACGTCGATCGACTGGGTCATGTACCGCTGCATCTTCCCGGGCGTCCAGTCGATGAAGTAGACGCCGAACGCCTCCGTACCTTCCGCCGCCCTCGGCCCGCGACGATCGAGGTCCGTGCCGGCGATGAGCTGCTGCTCCGACTCGCGGGCGCTCCAGATCGCGATCCGGCCCTCCTTCGCTGCGAGCCCGAGCACAGAGGACAGCTTGGCGAAATCGACCTGACCGCCCATCAGCTTCTGCAGTGTCAGCCCAGCGAAGACCTGGTTGATCATGTCGACCTCTGCGGGCTCGTACGTCTTGTAGAGGTCGCCGAGCAGCATCGCCACCGCGTTGGAGTTCGAGATCTCCGGACCGCCGGGGATAGCGACCGGCCCGGTCGCGACCAGGAGGTAGCTCAGGGCGACGGTATCGAGGGAGACGACCGCGTCGACCTCGACGCCCTTGGCCTCTCGCCACATGTCGCGTGCGATCTCGAACGTCCTGTCGAAACGGGGCGAGCGGGTGAGCGCCTGAACGTAGCTGCCGAACAGCGAGCCGTACAGGTCGGTCTCCTCCTGCGTCACTCCCCCGACCGGTGGACGGAAGTTCGGGAAGTCGCGACCGGAAGCCGACGACTGGTTCACGATCGAGATGGCGCCGTTGTCGATGTGCACCTGGGCCATGGAGCCGATCGTGCCGCCACCGGACATCACCTCTCCATTGTTCTGGAAGATGACCAGCACGTCGCGGGGTCCCCCCTCTCCCAGCATCTCGGGGAGGGCTTCGACAAGCGGCATGACGCCGGCGAGTGTGCTCGCAGCCGGCTTCAGAACCTTCTCGATGCGTTCCACACCGGATGCCACGGGCCCGAGGAGCGCGTCATGATCGACGCCCGCCAGCATCGATGAGGCATCGCGCACGGCCTGGTCGGCCGACCGCGCGATGTCCCCGATGCCGTGGATCGCCTGGAGGTCGAGCCCGCCGTCGGAAGGACGAAGTGCTGCGATGTCGATCCCCGAAGCGGGAAGGAGCGCCTTGGTGGCCAGCTCGTCGACGGCCGCGGTCGCCATGCGGACGCCATGGAGGTTGGGGCCGATCACCGGCACCCACTCCAGCGATTCCCAGAGGAATCCGCTGGTCTGCTCGTGCGCGGAAGCGGCGGTCTTCGTCAGCTCCTCCGCCGCGGCCTGCGCGCCCGCAGTGTCGCCGGAGGCGATCAGCCCGGGGATGCTCTGGGCCAGCGGCACCGAAGCCTCGAGCTTGTCCTTGGCGTCGAGCGCCTTCGGAATGAGGATCGCCGCGATCACGGCGACGGCGATGAGCAGTGCGAGCACGACGCCCACCACCCACAGGATGATCCGGGTGCGGCGACTCTTTCGACGCTGCTGCTCGTTCTGGGCTCGACGCGCGCGTCTGGAGTCTCGGGTCACCGCAATATACTACCGAGGTGGACCTGAGCAGCGTCGCAGACCGCGACGCACGCCCATGGCGGGGGTTCGCCCACACCATGGAGGAGTGCACGTGAAAGCTGTCATCGTCGGTCAGGGATATGTCGGGCTTCCGGTAGCCATGCGCGCCGTGCAGGTGGGCATGACCGTCGTCGGACTCGATGTCGACAGCGTGCGGATCGCCGCTCTGCACGCCGGTGAGTCGTACGTCGATGACATCTCGTCGGAGCAGCTGAAGGAGGCGATCGCTTCCGGTCGCTATCTCGCGTCCTCCGACTACGACGACACCGAGGGCTTCGACGTCGCGGTGATCACGGTCCCCACCCCGCTCCGCGAGGGCCTCCCCGACATCTCCTACATCGAGTCGGCGGGAGCATCGTTGGCGACCCGACTCACCCGCGGGGCGACGGTCGTGCTCGAGTCCACGACCTACCCGGGCACGACAGAGGAGATCCTCGTCCCCCTCCTCGAGGCCGGGTCCGGGCTCCGGGCAGGACAGGACTTCGCCGTCGGATACAGCCCGGAGCGGATCGACCCAGGCAACCCCACGTGGGGCTTCGTCAACACACCGAAGGTCGTCTCCGGCATCGACGAGCAGTCACTCGGCAAGGTGAAGGCCTTCTACGACCTCCTCGTGGACCGAACGGTGAGCGTGACCACGCCCAAGGAGGCCGAGCTCACCAAGCTTCTCGAGAACACGTTCCGCCACGTCAACATCGCCCTGGTGAACGAACTCGCCGTGTTCGCGCACGAGCTGGGCGTCGACATCTGGGAATCGATCGATGCCGCGGCGACCAAGCCGTTCGGGTACATGAAGTTCACCCCGGGCCCCGGTGTCGGCGGCCACTGCCTTCCCGTGGATCCGAGCTACCTCTCGTGGCAGGTGCGGCGCAAGCTCGGACGTAGCTTCCGCTTCGTCGAACTCGCCAACGATGTCAACGACCACATGCCGGACTACGTCGCCCAGCGTTCCATGGAACTGCTCAACGAAGACCGGCGCTCGCTGAACGGGTCGACGATCCTGCTGGTCGGACTCGCGTACAAACGCGACACCGCCGACATCCGCGAGTCCCCCTCCCTGCGCCTCATCGAGCTGCTCACCTCCTTCGGTGCGTCCATCCGCGGCGCGGACCGCCACGTCGAGTCGCACCGGTGGCCGACCGCCGTCGAGCGCGTGGAGCTCTCCGCTGCGGAAGTCGAGGCCGCTGATCTGGTCATCCTGGTGACCGATCACTCCGACTTCGACCTGACGCTGCTGCACGAGTCCCCGACGCCGGTGCTCGACACCAAGGGCCGGCTCTCGGGACCCAGGGTCGTTCGTTTGTGAGCTCGCTGCGCCTGATCCTCACGTCCTCGGCTGCCGCGGTCGCGACACTCTCCGTTCAGGTCCTCGGCCTCATCACCCTCGCCCCCACGGACTTCGGGCTCTTCTCGATCGTCTATCTCGCCGGCGCCTTCGCGCTGTCGCTCGCACTCTCCCTCATCTGCGAGGCGGCGACCCGTTCACGCCAGGACGTCCCCACCTCCTGGGCGGACTTCAGCGGTGCGTCGACGGAGTTCGCCCTGATCTTCGCCGCCGTCTCCGCACTCGTCGTCTCCCTGACGAACTCGCCCCTGACGCCGTACTGGTGGCTGATCGCGCTCGCCATCGGCGGCAGCGCCTACCGCTCGACCGCACGGTTCTACGCGGTCGAGAACAGCGACACACGCGGGTCGGTCCTCGGAGACGCCATCGCCGCCATCGTCGCCGTCGTCCTCAGCGTCGTGACCCTCACCCTCCATAGCGGCGAGCTCTCCTGGGTCCTCGGCACCTGGGCGGCGTCGAGCGTCGTCGCCGCCGTGTTCTCGAGGTGGCCGGCTCTGAGTCGACCTGGCGTGCTCGTGCGCTGGACCCGTCAGCGCTGGACCGCCATCGCTCCCCTCGTGCGCGACTCCCTGATCATGGATGCCTCGTCGATCGGTACCCCCTACGCGCTGGCCCCGATCTTAGGAGTGGGCCCGTTCGGTGTCTACCGGGCCGTGTCGAACGTCGCCGCACCGGTGCGCCTGCTGCTGAATCCGATCCGGCCGCGCATCGCCCGACTGCGGATGTCTGCGGCGACCGTCGGCGCGGTCGTGGCCGGCGGTATCGTGCTCGGCGGTCTCGCCGCCGGGGTGCTGCTGCTGCTCGGCGAGACGTCCTGGCCGCTCGGCACTCTCCGGGACCTCATTCCGTTCGCCGCACCGACCGCGATCTTCGTCATGGCGAACATGGTGGGGCACACCTTCTACATCGTGTCCAGGCTGCGGGCCTCACGACGCGGCCTGCTCGCGGCGCGGCTCGTCCAGACCGCGCTGGGCGTCGTCGGGCCGCTGGCGGGTGCTCTGCTGGGCGGGCTGAGCGGAGCGATATGGGCATACGCCCTCTCCACCCTGCTGTCGTCGCTCTTCTGGCTGCTCGTCGCCCGCCGCGCGGATCAGTTGCCGGTCACCGCCTGACGCCAGACCGACTCCCACGCCGAGAAGCTGTAGTGATCCCGGACTGTGCGGTGACCTGCGGCTCCACGCTCAGCACGTCGCGTCGCGCTCTCCGAGAAGAAGCCGGTGAGAGCGTCCGCCCAGTCGTCCGCGCTCTCGGGCGCGATGCCGTCTCCTCTGCGCAGGATCTCGGCGTTCACCCCGACCGGGTCGCCCATCATCGGAATCCCGGCCGCGCCGTACTGCAGCAGCTTGTAGCCGCACTTGCCTCGCGACCAGGCGGAATCCGGTGTCGGCATCAGCCCGAGATCGGCGTCGGCGAGCACGGCACCGAAGGTCTGCGGCGACCACGCCACCCGGTCGACGATCGCGTCCAGCGGTCCGAGCTCCGCGTCCCCCGCGCTGACGACGGTGAGCCGCATGCCCGTCCGCTCATGCGCGTACAGCAGCGCAGACTCGATGTCGCGCAGATAGCGCTCCGTGGCGGGCGAGCCGATCCATATCGCGCGCGGCGTCTCCCCGATGTCGAAGCTCGTCTTGCGCGAGTAGTCCGCCGGATCCACGCAGCTCGGGATCACGGTCACGCGAGGGTTGATCCGACTCGCCGCCTCGGCGAGTGTGGCGTTTCCCGCGATGACGACGTCGGCCGCGCCGACCGCCGCTCGCCAGATCGCCGCCTTCGGGAACGGGCCCCGGCGGTCGAGGTGGAGGGCGTCGTCGAAATCATAGATCCCGACGCGCTCGCCACTCAGCAGACGTCTCTCCACACCACCGCGGCTCAGCGGACTCGCCTGCCGCGACACCAGCACTCGCGCGTCGCGCGGAGGCCTGCGACGCAGCTCCGCCTCGGCCGCGAGCAGCCGCCGAGGAGACTTCAGGAGAGACCGTCCGGAGTTGGTCGCCCCGTCGAGATACGAGTGCGTGACCGCGGGCACCTCCAGCCTGTCGAGCCAGTCGAAGACGCGGACCCGTGCGCTTCCCGCACTGCGCCCGTAGCTGGTGTACGTGTGCAGCGCCGTCATGATGCCGCCCGCCGGCGAGAGCCGATCACCCCGAGCACCACGATGATCGCGGCTGTGACGAGGTACAGCGTGTTGTTGGTCTTCTGCGTGAACGTGACCAGGAACAGCGTCGACACCAGCAGGGCCGAAAGCCACCAGCGCGCCGGGGATGCTCGCCGCGTGGAGTAAAGGTAGGCCACGAGCGCACCGATCGCCGCCGCGCCGAGGGCGACGCCGACGACCCGCCAGTCCCGATAGAACGGTTCCAGCCATGTATACACGTTCGTCAGAGTCCCCACGTTGACGAACGGCGCTACTGGGTTCCAGGTGCGCAGTCCGGGGATCAGACTCAGGACGGGTTCGAAGAACGCGGTTCCGAATGTCTGCGGGTTGAAATCGCCGTAGACGATGCGAGGCCCGCCCACCGGGGGCCACGCGCCGTTGGTGGAATCCACCAGGGACAGGAACGCGGGCACGCCCGCGGTCAGATAGATGAACGGGCTGGACAGCCCGGAGGCGCTCAGCAATGGCGAGACGTTGCTGCCGACATCACCCGTCTTGCCCAGCGCACCCGCGAGCACCTGGAAGGCGAGTAGCGCACCGGCGCCGATGGCTGCGATCGACATCATCATCACCCAGGGGCGGAGGTACCACGCCCGCACGCGGCCGCCGCGCCAGGAGCGCGCGTAGAGGAGGAGAAGGGCAGCGATCGCGAGCAGAACCCCCGCGAAGAGGTTCGTCCGCTGCAGCAGGGCGAGCATCGAGGCGGCGAGCAGGACCGCAGCCGGCACGCGCCACCACCACGCGAGTCCGTTCCGGACCGACCCCGGGACGATGAGGATCGCGAGCAGAAGAGGTCCGACGTACATCAGCAGACGTGCCCACAGGGGCACTCCGGCGAGGTACGACTCGGCAGCCCCACGGATCGTTCCGGGATGGAACCAGAAGGTCTCCCACCCGAAGCGCTGGAGGATGGTCCAGATGTACACCCCGAAACCCAGCGCGTAGGCGCCGGCGAGGATCAGCAGGACTCGTCGGCTGACGAGCGCATGGTCCCGCGGTGCCAGGTCGGCGCTGCGTGCCTTGCGGGCTGCGAGCGCGATACCTCCCCACGCCCCGACGGAGAAGAACGCGATACCGACCAGCAGCACGCCCCACGCGGCGATCGATGCACCGTGATAGGCGATGAGCCCCGACCCGACGAGGACCAGCGTCACCGCCCACACCGCGTTGTGCACGACCACGGGAAGGAACGCTCGTCGCGCGATGAACCAGGTCAGGACGGTCAGTCCGATGAGCACGGCGACGACGACGAGCGCGCCGACACCGTTGGAGACGTCCGTCATCGCCGACCCCGCTCCATCTCACTCCGCAGGAAGTCGGACACAGAGGCATGGACCGCGTCACGTCGGAAATGCTCGACCACGAAGTCGCGGGCGTTCGCGCCCAGGTCCGCCGCGAGATGCGGATCCTCGATCACCCGCTGCAGAGCGTCGGCGAGCTGACCCGCGTCCCCCGCCGTCACCATGAGTCCGGTGCGCTCGGGGATCACGGAATCCACCGCTCCGGTCGCATCCGTCGTGACGACGGCGATCCCCGTCGCCCCCGCCTCCAGCACGACGTTGGGGAAGCCCTCGCGCAGGGTCGGGAGGCAGAGGGATCGCATCAGGGGATAGTACATCGATGTGTCCGGCACGGCCCCGAGCACGATCGGGGCCCGCCGCAGTCGAGAGAAGGAACCCAGTTCCGCACCGTCGACGCCGCCCACGATCAGCAGCTGGTATGCCGCCCCGCGATCGTCCAGGAGGCGGCAGGCCTCGGCGAGGACCTCGAGGCCCTTGTCGTGGTTGAGTCTGCCGACGAAACCGATGACGGGGACACCGGGCAGGAGGCCATCGACCTGCGCCGCCGTGTTGCCGGGGGCGAAGCGATCCACATCCACACCGTTGGAGCTGCCTCTGCCGCGCACGGTGATGCGTGCGGCCGGCGCGAGCCGCAGGGACACGACGCGCTGTCGGAGACTCGGACTCACCGCCAGCGTGGTGGTCGCGAGGCGGATCGTCAGACGCTCCATGATCGTCAGCACCCGGCGAGTCATCCCCGCTGCGGTCTCCGGTCGGAGCCCGCGCAGGTGATACACACGAGTGCGAACGCCGAGCAGTCGGGCGGCGGTGATGCCGAGCAGGCCTGCTTTCGGAGTGCCGACGAAGACGACGTCGGGCCGGAGGCGGCGGATCAGCCGCATCCAGTCCCGCAGCCCTCGGACGTCCCCGACGATGTCGATCTCTCTGGCCATAGGGAGCGGATGCACCGAGACGCCGGGAGACGATGCGAGCGCCTCGAGTCTCTCGCCGGGCGAGCTCGCGACGTGCACCTCCCATCCGTCAGCGACCAGCCGCTGCGGCAGCCCGGACAGCAGGCCGATGGAGACGTCCGCCGTGACGCCGATCAGTATGCGAGCGGTCGCGGCCGGGGTCACGAGTCCTTGCTCCGGAACCACGCGACGGTCTTCGCGATCCCTTCCTCGAGCGGGACGGGCTGCACGTCGGGGAACAGCTCCCGCAGACGAACGCCGTCGGACTGGGAGGCACGTACATCGCCAGGACGCGGATCGACGTGCTCGACACTCACCGTGCGGCCGGTCTGATCTTCGATGACGGTCACCAGCTCGCGCAGCGTGGTGTTGGTTCCGAACGCGAGATTCACGGGATGTCCCGACGTCACGCGGTCTCGGACGGCGACCATGAGCGCATGCGTCACCGTGTCGACGCTCGTGAAGTCCCGCGACTGCAGGCCGTCGCCGTGGATGGTGAGCGCGCGCCCGGCGAGGGCCGCGTCGACGAACCTCGGGATCACGGCGGCGTACACATGGTCGGCCGGCTGGTAGGGACCGTAGACGTTGAAGAAGCGGAACGCCAGGGTCGGAAGACCGTAGGAGTACTGGTAGGCCAGCACGTAGGCCTCTCCCCCGAGCTTGGTCGCCGCGTACGGGCTCATCGGCCGCGTCCAGTCGAACTCCGACTTCGGCAGAGCGGGGTTGGCGCCGTACACGGAGCTCGAGGATGCCATCACCACGTAGGCGTTCTCGCGCCGGGCCGCTTCGAGCACGGTCAGCGTCCCCGTCAGGTTGGCGACGTGAGAGGCGACGGGGTCGTCGATGGACCGCGGGACGCTGCCGAGCGCGCCCAGGTGGACGACCGCGTCCGCGCCGACCGTGGCGGCGGCAACCGCTTCGGCATCGGCGACGGACCCGCGGTGCAGCGTGATCCGCGTTCCGGCGAGGTTGGATTCGCGTCCCGTGCTGAAGTCGTCCAGCACGTGGACATCGACATCGGGCGCCTCGTCGTTGAACCGTCGCACGAGGTTCGAACCGATGAACCCGGCACCGCCGGTGATGACTACCTTCACGAGCTGTGACTCTTTCCTGTTGTTCTGTGGATACGAGCGGGCACTCCCACCAGTGTCACCCGTGCAGGGGCGTCCTTGGTCACGCACGCAGCCGCACCGACCGTGACGTCCGCACCGATGCTCAATCCCTGCAGCACCACCGATTTCGCGCCGATGAGCACGCGCTCTCCGATGCGCACGTCCCCCGACACCACCGATCCCGGATTCAAGGACACCGTATCCGCGAGGACGCTGTCATGGCCGACGATGGCTCCCGGATTCAAGTGAGCGTGTCGTCCGACCCGGACATTCGTCGACACCAGCACACCGGCGCACACGACCGTGCCGACGCCGATCGTCGTCAGGGACCCGATCGACGCGCCGGGGTGCACCAGCGTCTCCGCCCGGTCGCTTCCCACCCGCGCGGCGATGTGCGCGCGATGTTCGGGCGACCCCACCGCGATGACGAATGACGACGCCGGGTGCGCGGCGAGTGCCGCATCGATGGTGCCGAGATGGCGATGGCCCCGATCGGCCAGACGCTCCAGAGCGAGAGGGCTGGGGGCGTCGTCGGCGAAACCGAGCACGTCGAAGCGGGGCGACACCGCGTTCAGGGCTTCGACGACGTCCAGCGTCTCGCGCGCGAAGCCTCCGGCGCCGAGGATGATCAGCTCACGCATCGGCATCCTTCAGACCTCGGAACTCCGGCATCGTCGCGTGCCCGTCGGCGCTGACCCCGTCACGGCGCACCACGACGGCGACCGTGCGCCACAGGATCCAGAGGTCGAGCCTCATCGATCGTGTGTCGACGTACTTCACGTCGAGCTGCAACCGCTCATCCCAGTCGACGGTGTTCCGACCGCTCACCTGCGCCAACCCGGTGACCCCTGGTCGCACCTCATGCCGACGAGCCTGCACTGGCGTGTACCGGTCGAGGTAGGAGACGAGGAGAGGGCGTGGACCCACCAGGCTCATATCGCCGAGCAGCACGTTCCAGAAGGTCGGCAGCTCGTCGAGGCTGGTGCCGCGCAGCAGACGCCCGAACGCGGTCAGCCGCGCCGCGTCGTCGGCGGTGCCGACCGCAGGATCGGCGGGGCGCATGGTGCGGAACTTGTAGAGGGTGAAGACCTTCCCCTCGCGTCCCGGCCGCGGCTGCCGGAAGATCACCGGGTGACCGAGGTTCACCAGCACCAGCGCGGCCACGATGATCTGCAGGGGAAGGGAGAGGATCAGGACCACGGCGGCGACACCGAGGTCGAGCGTGCGTTTGGCCGCATCGAAGAAGACTCTGCTCATGCGCGCTCAGCCAGGAAACCGCGGATCAGGGTCTGCACACGCTCCATCTGCTCCTCGGACAGCGCCGACCCCGACGGCAGCGTGATGCCCACGCGGAAGAAGCGCTCCGAGACCCCGTTCACCGCGGCCGGGGCCTCGGCGAAGACGGGCTGCAGGTGCATCGGCTTCCACAGCGGTCGGGATTCGACGTCATGAGAACCGAGGTGCGCGGAGAGCTCGGAGGCACTCCAGCCGGTGACGTCCTCGTCGACGAGCACGGCGGTGAGCCACGCGTTGTCCTCGGCATCGTGGTCTCCGCCGAACACCGAGACGCCGTCGACGTCCGCGAACAGCGCGCGGTACTCGTCGCGCCAGCGGTGACGTCGGCGGATCATGTCGTCGAGGCGGGACAGCTGTGCGCGACCGAGCGCGGCGAGGAGGTTGCTGAGCCGGTAGTTGTAGCCGATGTCGGTGTGCTCGTAGTGCGCGACCGGCTGTCGCGCCTGCGTCGCGAGATAGCGGACGCGATCTGCGATCTCCGCGTCATCGGTCACCAGCATGCCGCCGCCGGAGGTCGTCATGATCTTGTTGCCGTTGAAGGAGAAGACCGACGCGCGCCCGAAGCTGCCTGCGGGTCGGCCGCCGCGGCGGGCTCCGAGCGACTCGGCGGCATCGGCGAGCACCGGGATCCCGTACGCGTCGGCGATCTGCTCGATCGCCTCGAGATCGGCGACCTTGCCGAGCAGGTCGACGGGGACGATCGCCTTCGGCGGTGTGCCCTTCGCCTCGAGTTCCGTGATGACCTCGCGGAGCAGGCCCACATCCATGTTGCCCGTCACCGGGTCCGCGTCGATGAAGTACGGCGTCGCGCCCGTGTAGGCGATCGCATTGGCGGTGGCAGCGAACGTGAAGCTCGACGTGACGACGATGTCGCCGGCACCGACCCCGAGCGCGAGAAGTCCGAGGTGGAGCCCTGCCGTCCCCGAGCTCAGCGCGACCGCGTGGCGCACTCCGACCCTGTCGCACATCTCGCGCTCGAAGGCGTCGACGTCCGGACCGAGCGGAGCGACCCATCCGGACCGCAGTGCGGCGACGATCGCCTTCTCCTCGAGCTCGCTGACATCGGGAGACGACATGTAGATCCGGTCGTTCATCGCGGGAGGTCTCCTTCTCGACCATGGGCGGACACGGCAGCCTCTGCGGGAACGAGCCGGCGCATCCAGCCGCCGAGGTCGAGCGCCTCCGGGCTGATGCTCCCGATCGATGTGTGCTGGATCTGGGGGTGGAAGGGTCGTTCGACGACCTCGTCTTCACCGACCAGTTCCTCGTGCAGCTTCTCGCCTGGGCGCAGACCTGTGTAGACGATCTCGATGTACTCGCCGGACATCGCGATCATGCGTTGCGCGATGTCGAGGATCTTCACCGGCTCACCCATGTCGAGGATGAGCACTTCGCCCGGCCGGCCGATGCTTCCGGCCTGGATCACCAGTTGGCACGCTTCGGAGATCGTCATGAAGTATCGAGTGACCTCCGGGTGGGTCACGGTCACGGGCCCGCCTGCCTCGATCAGGGTCCGGAACATGGGGAGCATGGAGCCCCTGCTGCCGATCACGTTGCCGAAGCGCACGGAGAGGTACCGCCGATGCGAGCTCTTCGCGGCCCACACCGTGAGCTTCTCCGCCACGCGCTTGGAGTGTCCGAGAACGCTCGAGGGGTTCGCCGCCTTGTCGGTGGAGATGTTCACGAACGTCTCGACATCGACATCGAGGGCGGCTTCGAGCACGTTCCGGGTGCCGAGCACGTTCGTCTTCCAGGCCTCTTCGGGATACTGCTCGAGCATGGGCAGATGTTTCAGCGCCGCAGCGTGGAAGACGACTTCGGGGCGATGACGACGGAAGATCTCGCGGAGCGATTCGACATCGCGGATGTCGGCGAGGACGACATCCTCGGTGTCGAGAAGGCCGTGACCGGAGATGCTGAGCTGGCTTCCCTGCAGGCCGCTCTCGTCGCGGTCGAGCATGACGAGCACGTCCGGACCGAACTGCGAGAGCTGGCGGCAGAGCTCGCCGCCGATCGACCCGCCGGCCCCGGTGACGAGCACACGCTTCCCCGTCACGTATCCCGCGATCGACTTGACATCGGTGTCGACGGGTTGACGGCCGATGAGGTCTTCGATGCTGACATCCCTCAGGTCCCGGATGCGGCTCGCGCCCTGCAGGACCTTGTCGAGTTCGGGGAGCACGAGCACGTTGAGACCGGCAGCGTTGCCCGCGTCGGTGACGCGACGCAGCAGTGCGGCGTCGGCGCGTCCTACCGCGATGATGAGCTCCGTCGCGCCGCTCAGCTCGACGGCAGCCCTCAGCTGAGCGAGCGTCCCGAGGACGGGAACCCCCTTGACCCGCAGGTTCCGCTTCTTGAGGTCATCGTCGATCAGACCGACGGGACTGAAGACCGGCTCCTTCGTCTCGTTGAGCATTCGGCTGATCAGCTGCTGGCCCACCCACCCGGCGCCGAACACCAGCACCTTGCGCGATCCTCCCGGAACGTCATCGCTCTTCCGGCTGAAGACGAGCGGCACGTAGCGGAAGACCAGCATCAGGACCAACGCGATCGCCGTCACGGAGAGGGCGGTTCGAAGGGCCTCCGCCGGCTGACGCATCCAGACGAGCAGCACGACCCCCATGAGGACACCCACGAGGAGCGCGGCGAGCCCCAGTGCGCGGACTTCCTCGATGGAGCCGTACAGGTAGCGCCCGCGATACAGGTGAAGGACGAACCCGGCAGCGAACTGCGCGGCGATGAGGCCCGCGATCACGATCAACGCGAACGGCCACACCGTCAGCGGGACGAGGAAGTCATAGCGCAGCAGCACCACCAGCAACGCGGCGATGGCCCACGCCACCGCGTCCGGGATCAGCCGATTGACCGTACGGATACCCGTACCTTCTCCGATGCTCATTCGTTCCCTCCGTGTCGGTCAGCCGTCGCTCCGACCGTCGTGCGGCCCCCCATCACGAAGCGGAGACCGGCGTATGCGACGGCCAGCGCCAAGCCGATGAGTGCCCCCACCGGGAGCACGGTCACCGCGAGCGGCTGGACGGGCGCCACCGGCGTCACCGCTTCGAACGTCTCCGCGCTGACGCCGGATCCGGCCTGCTCCGCCGCGGACTCGGCGATCGCGGTCGCCATGGCCGCCGCCGTCCGAGGGTCCGTGTGCGAGACGGTCACCGCGGTGATCGAAGTCTCCGGACGCCACGTTGCGGAGACGCGGTCGGCGAGTTCGCTCCGCGATACGCCGAAGTCCTCGGCGATCGGGGCGAGGACGCTCTCCGAACGGGCGCGGACGGCAGCATTCGAAGCCACTGTGCGAGGGACGAAGGTCTCCCGGGTGTCGCCCGCGCTGAACACGATCTCCGCTTCCGCCTCATAGGTCGGAGGCGTGAAGACGAGCACCGCCGTCGAAGCGAGCACGCTCAGCAGGAAGACGGCCGTCATGCCCACCCATGCGCGTCTGAACGCGCCGAACCACTCCTCCGGCGACATGCTTCTCCTCTTCGAACCACATGGGCACGGAACGACTCTGTAATCCAGCATCCCAATACATCGGAGTCGGACGGTCAAAACACGCCAACAATCCCGATGTACGACGCTGCCGCTCCTGCGCGGTCTAGTCATTCTATTGGATGAAATGTCGCACCCCATGCCGACATCGCCCGAGCCCGACGCCGTCGTGAGCGCCCGCTGCACGACAAAGGGGCCGGACCCGAAGGTCCGACCCCTTTGCGAGGAAGCAGGTGCTTACTTGATGATCTTCGTGACCGTACCGGCGCCGACGGTGCGTCCACCCTCACGGATGGCGAAGCCGAGGCCCTCCTCCATGGCGATCGGCTGGATCAGCTCGACCGTCATGTCGGTGGTGTCGCCGGGCATGACCATCTCGGTGCCCTCGGGCAGCGAGATGACGCCGGTGACGTCGGTGGTGCGGAAGTAGAACTGCGGGCGGTAGTTCGTGTAGAACGGGTTGTGACGCCCACCCTCGTCCTTGGACAGGATGTAAGCGGTGCCCTCGAAGTCGGTGTGCGGCGTGACCGAACCCGGCTTCACGATGACCTGGCCGCGCTCGACGTCCTCACGCTTGGTGCCGCGGAGCAGCAGACCACAGTTCTCGCCGGCCCAGGCCTCGTCGAGCTGCTTGTGGAACATCTCGATACCCGTGACCGTGGTCTTGACGGTCGGACGGAGTCCGACGATCTCGACCTCGGAGTTGATGGCCAGCGTGCCACGCTCGGCGCGACCCGTGACGACGGTGCCACGACCGGTGATCGTGAAGACGTCCTCGACGGGCATCAGGAACGGCTTGTCACGGTCACGCTCCGGGTCCGGAACGCTGTCGTCGACAGCCTGCATCAGGTCCAGGATCGCCTGGGTCCACTTCTCGTCGCCCTCGAGGGCCTTGAGAGCCGAGACGCGGACGACAGGAGCGTCCTCGTCGAAGCCCTGGCCTGCGAGCAGCTCGCGGACCTCGAGCTCGACGAGCTCCAGGATCTCCTCGTCGTCGACCATGTCGGACTTGTTCAGCGCGACCAGCAGGTACGGAACGCCGACCTGCTTGGCGAGCAGCACGTGCTCACGCGTCTGAGCCATCGGGCCGTCGGTGGCGGCGACCACGAGGATCGCGCCGTCCATCTGAGCCGCACCGGTGATCATGTTCTTGACGTAGTCGGCGTGGCCGGGAGCGTCAACGTGCGCGTAGTGGCGCTTGGGGGTCTCGTACTCGATGTGCGAGATGTTGATGGTGATTCCACGCTGGCGCTCTTCCGGCGCCGAGTCGATGGAAGCGAAGTCACGCTGCACGTTGGTGTCGGACGGGAACTTGTCAGCAAGCACCTTCGAGATCGCTGCGGAGAGCGTGGTCTTGCCGTGGTCGACGTGACCGATCGTTCCGATGTTGACGTGCGGCTTGGTCCGCTCGAACTTGGCCTTAGCCACTGGGTCCTCCTCAGGACGTCGTTGTAGAGGTGACCGGGCACTGGTTTGCGACCGGTTCTCTACGGGTTAGGTTCTCAGTTTAGTAGAGAGGGAATGTGAAGTTGTAGGTGACCTGGGAACCCCGGGTGCTTCGACAGGCTCAGCGACCCAGGGCTCCCAGAAGAGCGATTACTCGCCCTTGGTCTTCTGGACGATCTCGTCGGCCACAGCGCGGGGCACCTCAGCGTAGCTGTGGAACTCCATCGAGTAGACGGCACGGCCCGAGGTCTTCGAGCGCAGGTCGCCGATGTAGCCGAACATCTCGGACAGCGGGACCTGAGCGCGGACGACCTTGACGCCGGCAGCGTCTTCCATCGACTGGATCTGGCCACGACGCGAGTTCAGGTCGCCGATGACGTCGCCCATGTACTCCTCAGGAGTACGGACCTCGACGGCCATCAGCGGCTCGAGCAACACGGGGTTGGCACGACGCGCGGCCTCCTTGAAGCCCATGGAGCCCGCGATCTTGAACGCCATCTCCGAGGAGTCGACGTCGTGGGCCGCACCGTCGACGATGGTCGCCTTGACGCCGACCATCGGGTAGCCCGCGAGCACACCGACGTTCATCGCGTCCTGGAAACCGGCGTCGATCGAGCCGATGTACTCACGAGGGATGCGACCACCGGTGACGGCGTTCACGAACTCGTAGGTCTTCTCGGAGTCGAGGTCGAGCGGCTCGATGGTGAACTGGATCTTGGCGAACTGTCCAGAACCACCGGTCTGCTTCTTGTGCGTGTAGTCGTGCTTCTCGACGGTCTTGCGGATCGTCTCGCGGTACGCCACCTGCGGCTTGCCGACGTTGGCCTCGACGTTGAACTCGCGCTTCATGCGGTCGACGAGGATGTCGAGGTGCAGCTCGCCCATGCCCTTGATGGTCGTCTGACCGGTCTCGGGGTTGAGCTCCGTGCGGAAGGTCGGGTCCTCTTCAGCGAGCTTCTGGATGGCGACACCCAGCTTCTCCTGGTCGGCCTTGGTCTTCGGCTCGATCGCGACCTCGATGACGGGCTCCGGGAACGTCATCGACTCGAGGACGACGGGCGCCGTCGGGTCGGTGAGGGTGTCACCCGTGGTGGTGTCCTTGAGGCCGATGACCGCGTAGATGTTGCCGGCGGTGACCGAGGGGACCGGGATCTCCTTGTTGGCGTGCATCTGGAAGATCTTCCCGATGCGCTCCTTCTTGTTCTTGGTCGAGTTGACGACGGCCGAACCGGAGTCGAGGTGGCCCGAGTAGACGCGCACGTAGGTGAGGCGACCGAAGAACGGGTGCACGGCGACCTTGAACGCGAGAGCTGCGAACGGGTCATTGGCGTCGGGGTGACGCTCGATGATCGTGTCGTAGTCCTTCGGGTCGTGCGCCTCGATCGAGCCCACGTCGAGCGGGTTCGGGAGGTAGTCGACGACCGCGTCGAGCATCGGCTGGACGCCGCGGTTCTTGAACGCGGAGCCGCAGAGCACCGGGTAGATCTCGCTCGCGACGGTCAGCTTGCGGATGGCGCCCTTGATCTCGGCGACCGTGAGCTCCTCGCCACCGAAGAACTTCTCCAGCAGCGCGTCGTCGGTCTCGGCGACGGTCTCGAGGAGCTGCTGACGGTACTCCGCCGCCTTCTCCTTGAGGTCTTCCGGGATCTCCTGGATCTCGTAGGAGGCGCCCATGGTGACGTCACCCTTGGAGTCTCCGGCCCAGACCAGTGCACGCATCTCGATCAGGTCGACCACGCCGATGAAGTCGCTCTCCGCGCCGATCGGCAGCTGGATCACGAGCGGCTTGGCGCCGAGGCGGTTGATGATGGTGTCGACCGTGAAGTAGAAGTCGGCGCCGAGCTTGTCCATCTTGTTGACGAAGCAGATGCGCGGGACGTTGTACTTGTCGGCCTGACGCCAGACGGTCTCGGACTGGGGCTCGACGCCCTCCTTGCCGTCGAACACGGCGACCGCACCGTCGAGCACGCGGAGCGAACGCTCCACCTCGACCGTGAAGTCCACGTGGCCGGGGGTGTCGATGATGTTGATCTGGTTCTTGTTCCAGTAGCAGGTCACGGCGGCAGACGTGATCGTGATGCCGCGCTCCTTCTCCTGCTCCATCCAGTCGGTGGTCGAGGCGCCGTCGTGCGTCTCGCCGAGCTTGTGGTTGACGCCCGTGTAGAACAGGATGCGCTCGGTCGTCGTGGTCTTGCCGGCATCGATGTGCGCCATGATGCCGATGTTGCGGACCTTGCTCAGGTCCGTGAGCACGTCTTGTGCCACAGGAGTGTCCTTATCTTTTGGAGCAGGTGTACTGCGAAGAGGGGGTGCCGGCCCCTCGGCGGGTGGCCGAGGGGCCGGCGGAGCTGTTTACCAGCGGTAGTGAGCGAACGCGCGGTTCGACTCGGCCATCTTGTGCGTGTCCTCGCGGCGCTTGACCGCGGCACCCAGGCCGTTCGACGCGTCGAGGATCTCGTTCTGCAGACGCTCGGTCATCGTCTTCTCACGACGGCCCTTCGCGTAGCTCACGAGCCAGCGCAGTGCGAGCGTGTTGGCGCGGTGAGGCTTGACCTCGACCGGCACCTGGTAGGTCGAGCCACCGACGCGGCGGCTGCGGACCTCGAGGGTCGGGCGCACGTTGTCGAGCGCCTTCTTCAGGGTGGCGACGGCGTCCTGACCGTTCTTCGCCTCGACACCGCGGAGGGCGCCGTAGACGATCGACTCGGCCAGCGACTTCTTGCCGTCGACGAGGATCTTGTTCACCAGCGAGGTGACGATCGGTGCGCCGTATACCGGGTCGTTGACGACGGGGCGCTTGGGGGCTGGTCCCTTACGAGGCATCTAACTCAACCCTTCTTCGCGCCGTAGCGGGAACGAGCCTGCTTACGGTTCTTGACTGCCTGGGTGTCCAGGGCGCCGCGGACGATCTTGTAACGCACACCGGGGAGGTCCTTGACACGACCGCCACGCACGAGCACGAGCGAGTGCTCCTGCAGGTTGTGGCCCTCACCGGGGATGTACGCGGTGACCTCGGTGCCGTTGCGGAGCTTCACACGAGCGACCTTGCGCATCGCGGAGTTCGGCTTCTTCGGCGTGGTGGTGTAGACGCGGGTGCAGACCCCGGCCTGCTGCGGGTTCGACTTGAGCGCCGGCGCCTTGGTCTTGGTGACCTTGGGCGAGCGACCCTTGCGAACCAACTGCTGAATGGTTGGCACGTTCTCTCCTCATAGTGCTGCACGGTGACAGCGTGATGGGTTTCACATCATGACCCACCGGCACGCCGGAACCGACGAGCTTTTGGTGTGATGGGTATGCCGTGGGGGCAGACCGACAGGTGCCGGCGCCCAGTGCGCACGCGGAGGCGTGCACACACCTGATCAAGTGTAATGCCGCGTAACGTAGCGGTCAAATGGGCGTGCCTGCGCTCGCACCTCAGGGCAGGTCGGGGTCGAACGGCGAGTCGAGCGATTCGGTCAGCTCGGCCAGCAGAGCCTCGATCTGCGGCTCGACGTGCTGCGAGACCGCGGCCTGGATCGAGATCCGGTGCCGCAGCAGGATGCCGCAGATCTCGCGGCCCACCAGGTTGGCGTACTCGTCGGCGAGTGCCACCTCCTGCCGGAGCGCGATCTTGGCCTCCTCCGTGAGCGGAGGCAGCGCGGGGAGCTCCGCGGCAGAGTCGTCCGCGAGCCCGGCGATGGTGAACAGGAACGGGGCGCCAGGAACCGGATCGGGATCGAGCGGGAGGCCGTCGAACTCGGGGTCGAGATCCTCCGCCGGGCGATAGCTGCGGGCACGGTTGCGCGCGGCCTGCTGGTCGAGTTCGCGCTGCAGCATCGGCAGGTTCCTCGCCGTGTACTCCGCGACGGCATGATCGACGATGGTCTTGATCCTGGTCGACAGCCCGTGCTGCACCCCGTGCGGCACGTTCGCCCCGATGCCGGCCGCCGAGAGGATCGGAGAGCCGAGACACCGACGACACGGCGCGACGCGACCGCGGTGGGTCGCCGGCTCCCAGCGCGGCACCCAGCGCAACCAGGCTTCGACGGCCTGGTCGACCTGCGTCTCCAACGAGCGCTCCACTCCACCAGCGTACGGCGCGTCGCCCCTCGCCGTCGCGATTTCCCCAGCCCGGCGGGGCGAAGACGGACGAGCGCCCGAAGGTCACTCCTCCTCTTCGCGCTCCCAGGGCCAGCGTGGATGCTCCGCACGGGTGCGCCGCAGGGCGATACCGCCCCACCCGGCGATCAGCGCAGCCAGCACGATGACAGCGCTCGCACCGCCTCGCACCAGGTCTCCGGCGACCGCAGTCGCGAGCACGAGATCTCCGTCGCCGATGAGTACGGCGAACCAGACCACGACGAGGTGGGCGAGTCCCGCCGTCAGGGCGATCGCGACCGTCGCCACATAGGAGGGCTGCGACCGACGCAGCGTCGACCACAGGACGAGGGCGAAGGAGACGACGGCGGCGATCATCCCGGCCACTCCCGGCACCTGGCCCAGGTTCGGGACCGCGATGATGTCGGTGTCCGTGGCGACGCTCACCGCTCCGAGCCCGAAGACGGCGAGCGCGAAGAAGCCGATGGTGGCGAGGACCACCGCCAGGATGGCCGAAACCCCCGCGGACTCGGGTCCGCGGGGGTTCGGCGTGGTGGAGTTCGTGATTACCTCGCCAGCGTCGGGCCGGCTTCGAGCGTGCGCTCGTACTCGCGCTGCGCCTCGGCGTTCAGCTCGGTCTTGCGGGCGCCACTGCGTGCGACCCACGCGCCGAACCAGATCGTGAGCTCGCGGGCGAACACGAATGCCGCGATCGCGAGCGGAGCGAGCAGTTGCTCGCCGACGAGGTCGAGCCCCTGGCTCGAGCTGAGCTTCCAGAACGGGGCTTCGAAGAGCTGCCCGAGGATGTGGCCGCCGTACGCGATGACGCCGACGATGAGACCGAAGACGACCCAGAGTCCCCAGCGACCGCGGTTGATGATCGCGCCGAGCAGCCAGAACCCGAGGAAGAACACGACGACGGGCGTCCAGAACCCCCAGGTGGACAGCGGGGCGACAGCACTCTGACCGATGTTCTCTCCGGTCACGTCACCGGCGATCGCGCCGAGACCGAGCCATGCACCGAGGTACAGGACCGCGAAGACGAGGGTGGCGAGAAGCCCGATGGCCCCTGCCGTGCCGCGGTTGCCCCGGTCACGGGGAGGCTCGGGAGCCTGGACGAAGATCGGCTGCGGCTGCGCTGCGGCCGCGACCACCAGCGGCTCCGAGGGGACGACACGCGTCTCGGCCTCATCGCCGTACTGGGCGTAGGCGGCTCCCGCCATGCCGGACTGCTCGTGACCGAAGGGCACGGGCTCGCCCACGACGGGCTCCGGGTAGAAGGAGGTGGTCTCGGCGTCGGCCTGAGCCCTGATCTCTTCGGCGCGGTCGTACGATGCAGCGGAGGAAGCGGGGGTCACCGCGGGGGGCGGCGAAGCGAAGGTTCCGGGGTGTTCGCGCTCGGCCGCTTCGAAAGCGGCGAGGTCGGGATCCACGGGTGCGGCGGCCGGCGTGACGTCGCCACCGTCTGCCACGGTCTCGCCGGAGCCGGGAACATCCGCACCTGCGGCCGCGGCGGCATCCAGACCCGCGTTCGCGCTGCCGACGACGTCGTCAACGTCAGCCGGCTTCTCGGGCTGGGGAACGTCGGGGTCACTCATGGGGTGCGCCTCTCATCGGAATCGTGCATTGCGAGGGTACCTCCGCGCGAACGGACGCTCGCGGAGGCGTGCCGACGTGTCGGCATTCATGCGGATACGTCGTCCCAGGTCAGGGAAGAGCGGTGCGAAGCGCATCCCCGGCGAACTGGGCGAGCACGGGGACCATCGGAAGCGACAGCCACACGAGGGCGCCGATGACGCCGACGCACACGATGCCGGCGAACCAGCTCATCCCGAGGTTGCGACCCCCCACCCGTGCCATGACTCCACGCTAGGCCCGAAGCACCGATCCCCCGAGGAGCAACGCCGATATCCGGTGCGCGGCACCCGCTTCATCCTGCGGCGCGCCCCCGGAGTCGCCACAGCAGCCACAGCCCGGAGAGCGGCACGAGGAGGAATCCGAGGAGGATGAGGACGTGCCACTCCCCCACGCCGGGCACGAGCGGGTTGACGGCGGGGACCTCCGGGGGCGTCCCGGTCCCCGAGGAGCTCCCACCCGACTCCGACGAGGAGAAGGCCGTCAGCGTGGAGACCGTGAGGAACGAGATGCCGGTGACGACGAAGGGTACGACGATCGCGACCACCTTCTCCCACGTCCTCCAGAGCGAGCTCGCGCTCACGAGCGCGGCGCCGACGAACCAGCCGAGTACGGGCACGACGATCCCTCCGAAGCTCAACGTCAGCGCCGCAGCGATCGCGAACCCTCTCGTCGAGGTCGCCGGCGGACGCGGCACCGGGGGCGCGGCGACCGCGGGCGCGCCGATGATCGTCGGCCCGGACGGGACTTCCGCCTGAGCCCCATCGGCGATCGCGACAGGATCGCCGAGATCCGCGATGCGTGCCGCCGTCGCTTCGGCATCGAGCCCCTGCAGCTCCTCGAGGATGCCGGCACGGATGTCGCTCGCGACACCGTGCGGCAGGTTGCGCATGGCCTCGTCGAGCCGCGCGAGGTACTCGGTGCGGAGGCCGTCTGCGGTGAGCTCTGTCATGGTCGTCCCTCTCCGACGATGCCCGTGACGACACGGGCGAATGGTGTCCACTGGGCGCGGAAACGGTCCAACTGATCGATCCCGCTGCCGGTGAGCCGGTAGTACTTGCGCACCGGACCACTGTCGGAGGGCTGATCGAACGTGGTGACCCACCCGTTGTCCTTCAGCCTCCCGAGCAGCGGGTACAGCGTGCCGATGCTGGCGATCAGGCCCGCGCCGGTGAGCGCATCCGCCAGCTGCCAGCCGTACATCGGCTCGCGCGCGAGCAGGCCGAGCACGCAGTACTCGACCACTCCCTTGCGCATCTGAGCGCCGACATCAGCTGTCATGCAAGACAAGGTAGCATGCGAGACAAGAGAGCGTGAGGAGTCCGACCGTGCGGGCACCCGTGCCCACCGGATCACGACGCCGGCGGGCAGACCAGCGGCTCAGCCCTTCGTCGCTCCGGCCGTCAGACCGCCCACGATGTACTTCTGCAGGAACAGGAACAGGATCATCACCGGGATCGCGGCCATCACGGCCCCCGCCGAGAACGCCGACCAGTCCGCATACCGCGGGTTCGCGACGAGCTTCGTCAGACCGACCACGAGCGTCTGCTGATCGACGTCGACGAGCATGACGCTCGCGATGACGTACTCGTTGACGGTGCCGATGAACGAGAGCAGTCCGACCACCGCGAGGATCGGCGCGACCAGACGAAGGATGATCGTGAAGAAGATGCGTGCGTGACCGGCACCGTCGATGCGGGCAGCCTCGTCGATCTCCTTGGGGATCGTGTTGAAGAAGCCGTACATCAGGTAGGTGTTCACACCGAGCGCTCCACCGAGGTACACCAGGATCAGACCCGTGTGGGTGTTCAGACCGATGGCCGGGAACCAGTCCCCCAGGGTCGACATGAGGAGGAAGATCGCGACCACGGCGAGCAGCTGCGGGAACATCTGCACGACCACGATCGTCACGAGGCCCACGCGGCGCCCGGCGAACCTCATGCGCGAGAAGGCGTAGGCGGCGCACGCTCCGATGAAGACCGTGACCGCGCCGGTGACGACGGCGATCAGGAGCGTGTTGAGGAACCACGTGCCGTACGGGTTCTGCGGGTCGCTGAGGATGCGCACGTAGCTGTCGATCCCGATCGCGGAGAACAGCTGGTTCGAGCCCGTCAGCGTCCCCTTCGGGTTCAGCGAGGCCGAGACGACGTACAGCAGCGGGAACAGCGCGAACGCGCTCACGACGATCGCCACGAGGTGACGCCATCCGGTGTCGGCGAACCAGGCGCCGAAGCTGCGGCGGCGCGGAGCGAGGGTCTGCGCCTTCTCGGCGGGCCGGGTTGTGGCGGGACGCTCGGTGATGGGGCTGTCGGTGCTCATGTCAGTTCAGCTCCTCGAGGGCCTTGGTCTTGCGGAAGCTGATGATGGAGATCGTCGCGACCACGATGAAGATCAGGATCGTGAAGGCCGACGCCAGACCGTAGTCGCGGGTCTGACCCGTGAAGGCCACCTTGTAGACCATCGAGATCAGGATGTCGGTGTGGCCCACGGGGATGGACACATCGCTGAAGCGCGGCCCGCCCTTGGTGAGCATGTAGATCAGGTTGAAGTTGTTGAAGTTGAACGCGAACGACGAGATCAGCAGTGGCGCCACGGTCACGAGCAGCAGCGGCAGCTTGATGCGGCGGAAGACCTGCCACGGGTTCGCGCCGTCCATCACGGCGGCTTCGTTGACGTCCTCCGGGATGCCCTGCAGCGCCCCCATGCAGACCAGGAACATGTACGGGAACCCGAGCCACAGGTTCACCAGCAGCACCGACACCTTGGCGAGCGTGGGATCGGTCAGCCACGGGATCGCGGCCCCGCCGAAGATCACCTGGTTGATGAAGCCGAAGCTCTCGTTCATCATGCCCGCCCAGACCAGCGCGGACAGGAACGCGGGGAACGCGTACGGGAGGATCAGGATGATGCGGTAGCCGTTGCGGAAGCGCATACGGGTGTTGTTGAACACCAGCGCGAGCAGCAGACCGAGGAAGAACGTGGTCGCGACCGAGATCAGGGCGAACGCGAAGGTCCAGAGCGTCACCGAGATGAGCGGACCGCGGATGGAGGAGTCGGTGACAGCGCGCACGAAGTTGTCGAAACCGACCGTCGTCTGCCATCCGGGGAGGAGCTGCTCTCCGCCTTCGGCTGTGAACGCACCGTCACCGGTGTCCGAATAGACCGTGCCCGTGGTGGTATCGGTGATGGTGTCTGCGACCTCGTCGTATTCGAGAGTCGAGACGTAGAGGTAGCCCTTCTGCCCGTCGGGAGCGCGCAGGCTGCCCTCGTTGGGGTCGTCGCTGAACGGGACGGAGAGCTGCTCCAGCTCCTCCGACAGCGTGAAGACGGTGGCGAGGGGAAGCGTGGTCCACCCGTCGACCGCGACGGCCTTGTCACCTTCGAACTGCGCGTCGACCTCTGCGAGCGGCTGCTCCGCCGTGCCGAGGAGTGCATCGCCGGTGTCCGGGTCTGTCGCCAGCAGGCCGTAGGTGCCGAACTGCTCGACCACGGTGACGGGGTACGTCGGCGAGTCCTCGACCCGCTCCTGCGCCGAAGCGAGGAGCGAGGAGATCGCCTGGTCCTTGGTTCCGTTGTGGCCGGTGCCGTAGTTCGTGAAGCCGATGTACCCGGTGTAGAGCAGCGTGAAGACCTGGAACACGATCAGGAAGATGATGCCGGGCGTCAGGTACTTCGCCGCGATGCGCTTGCGGGAGAAGTAGATGTAGTTGACCAGGACCGCGACGACGACCACGATGCCAAGGATCAACCACTCCTGGTGCGCGAAGAGGACGAACGCGGCATACAGCGCGATCGCATCGACGACCGCCAGCAGGAGGATCTTCAGCAGCATCCAGCCGATCGGCCCTGCTGCAGCCTCGGCGATCTTGGCGGCCTGGCGCTGGCGCTTGGTCGGAGGAGCTGTGCGCTCTTCGGTGTCAGTCATGTCGTCCTCGTCATGATCCTGCCGGGGCGGGCGAAGGCGCCCACCCCGGCAGAGTCAGTGTCCTGGCTGTTACTTGATCGCGGCGGTCACGTCGTCGACGAGCTTCTGCCACGTCGTCGCCGGGTCCTCGCCGTTGATGATCGCGGCCTCGGCCACGCCCCAGTACTGCCAGACCGCACCCATGGCCGGGATGGCGGGCATCGGCACGGCGTCGGCACCGACGGCCTGGAAGCCGGCGATGATCGGGTCGGCGGCCGCGGTGTCGGCCGCAGCGGTGAGCGCGGGAAGCACGTTGCCGGCCTTGAACAGCTCGAGCTGCACGTCTTCGGTGCCGATGTAGTTCACGAGGAAGTCGTTCGCGGCGACCTTGTTCTTCGACTCGGAGCTCACGAAGAAGCCCTTCACTCCGGCGAACGGCGATGCGGTCTCACCGGTCGGGCTCGGGATCGGGTCGATCGCGACGTTGATGCCGGCGTCGGTGGCCGCACCCACGTTCCACGGACCGGTCAGCCAGAAGGCGGCGGTGCCGTCGAGGAACTGCTGCTTGGCGATCTCACCGTCGACATCGGTGTTGAGCACGCCGGCAGCGCCCTGCGCGCCCAGCCAGTCGGCGAAGGCGAAGCCGCCCTCGCTGCCGAGCTGGAGGTCGGTGGAGTCGTAGCTGCCGGTGTCGTCGGTGCCGAACACCGGGGCGCCGAACGCGGTCTGGAACGGGTACAGGTGGTACGGGTTGCCCTCGGTCCCCTGCTCGACGACGAACTTCCCCTTGGAGATCATGTCGTCGAAGCTGGTCGCGGGAGCCGGAACCAGGTCGGCGTTGCGGAGCACGGCGATGTTCTCCACGGCGTACGGGAGCATGTAGACGGTGCCGTCGTACGTCGCCGCCTGCAGCGCGACGGGGAGGTAGTCCTCGGAGCTGTCGCCCAGCTCGATCGGAGCGACCACGCCGTTCGTGGAGAGCTCGCCCAGCCAGTCGTGCGCGCCCATGACGATGTCGGGGCCCTTGCCGGTCGGGACCTGCTGGATGAAGTCGTCCTTCATGTCATCGACCGACTTGCCCGTGAGCTCGACCTTGACGCCGGTCTTCTCCTCGTAGGCATCTGCGGCGCCCTGAAGCGCGTCGACCCGCTCGGCGTCGACCCAGACGACCAGCGCACTGCTGTCGTCGGAGCCGGAGGTGTCGTCGTTGCTGGTCCCCGTGGAGCAGCCGGCAAGCGTCAGAGTCGAAACGATGGCGATCGCGCCCGCGGCGACGATGCCCCTCTTGTTCACCTTCATTGGTGTGTGCCTCTCTCAGTGCTGATCACCTGCAAGGACTGCAAGCGCTTACAGTATGCATCGAAATCAGGCGTGTTCGCAATGAGAGAGGCCGTCGATATCAACCCGTGATGCACCGAAATCCGCTTCACTCGGATGGAAACGCTTCCACGGGTCCGACGAAACCCGCTCCGTAGACTGTGGTCATGGCTGGTGGCACACTTCGCATCCGCAGGATCACGGCAGCGCTCGCGTTGGCGCTCACGGCGATCGCGCTGAGCGGGTGCACCGTGTTCGCCCCGAGCTATGGCGTCCTGGATCGAGAAGCCGAGCCGGAAGACGCCGTCCCGGACGCGGTGGCGGAGCAGGACTCCGGAGACGTCGCCGACCTGTCGTCGGCCCGCCTGGTGGGTGAACACTCCGGCAGCTCGATCTGGCTGCTGCGCGGCGTCGAACACGGAGCGGTATGCGTGCTCGCCTTCCCCGAGGATGGCGAGTGGGGCATGGCGTGCGGCGGAGAAGGCGCCCCCGTGGAGATGAGTGGTCCCACCGGGCACTTCGTGACCGTCCCCAACGACTACCCCACGCCGGACGGAGCCACCCGGGTCTCCGACAACGTCTACGCGCTGAGCCCCTGAGTAGGATGAAACCATGGCTGACAGCTCATTTGACATCGTCTCGAAGGTCGACCACCAGGAAGCGGAGAACGCTCTGAACCAGGCCCGCAAGGAGATCGAGCAGCGCTACGACTTCAAGGGCACCGGTGCGTCGATCGCCTGGAGCGGCGAGAGCATCCTCATCATCGCGAACACCGAGGAGCGCGCCAAGGCCGTGCTCGACGTGTTCCAGTCCAAGCTCATCAAGCGCGGCATCTCGCTGAAGAGCCTCGAGTCCGGCGACCCGTTCGCCAGCGGCAAGGAGTTCCGCATCGTCTCGACGCTCAAGGACGGCATCTCCTCCGAGAACGCGAAGAAGATCAACAAGATCATCCGGGACGAGGGCCCCAAGGGCGTGAAGAGCCAGATCCAGGGCGACGAGCTGCGCGTGCAGTCCAAGAGCCGCGACGACCTGCAGTCGGTCATCGCACTGTTGAAGGGCGCCGACCTCGATCTCGACCTGCAGTTCATCAACTACCGGTAAGCGTCGCGCTCGACGACGGAGGGGCCGGATGCGATCGCTTCCGGCCCCTCCGTCGTGATTTCTGGACTGCGTGCCAGATTGTTGAATTGCATACCAATATATGGGTTTCCGTACCCAAGACTGGGAAGCGGTCGACTCGACCGACGACGCGAACGCCGCGTGACGCACTGCCGTCGTAGGGCTGCGCGATTTCGGTATTGCGAGCTTGCCCTCGTGGGGACGAGGCCGCGGCAGTTCCATGCGCTCGCGTCTTCGGTGGCCGGCGGATGCTGAGCATCCGCCGGCCACGGAAACCGCGAGCGGGCGACCACACGTAAGAAGAGCCCACCGGGGCCCGCGCTGCGCGCCCCCACGCGGACCGCGGACTCCGGTGGGGGATATTGGCATCCGAAGCGACTTCATGATGTAGTTGCCCTCCCGGGCGAATCATGGGGCGCTCGGGATCAGAAGGGCAACTGGGGGCGGATCCATGGGGAGTACCGGATCGACGAACATCGGCGAGAGCAAGCAGCTCCTGGCCGAAGAAGTCTTCCACCACATCGGCGGACAGATCATCGACGGCACGTTGGCCGCGGGTGAGCGCATCCGTGACGTCGACGTGGCGGAGGAGCTGCACGTGTCACGGACACCGGTGCGGGAGGCGCTCCAGCGACTGGAACGCCTCGGGATGGTGACGATGTATCCGAGCCGGTACACGGAGGTGACGGCGGTGACCCCGGAGACCGTGGCGCAGTCGCTCGAGTTCGCCGGCTACCAGGCGGGCATCGCCGCGAGACTGGCCGTACCGAGGATCACGATGGCCCAGCGCGAGCACGTCGTCGCCCTGGTCGAGGGCTTGCACGCATCACTCGAGGACGGCACCGAGACGTCGAACGCGCGCTGGGCGGTGTTCTCCTACCTCGGCGATCACAGCGGCAACTCGCAGCATCGCACGCTGATCGACGACGCGAGCATGGTGCTGTTCCGCAACCTCCGCGATTGGGTGGTGCCGCCGTCGGATCGCGCACGCATGGGTCAGGTGTACTCCGACTTCGGCGATGCCGTTCGAAGTGCGGACGGCGACACCGCAGAGCGCCTCGTCCGGGCGATGTACTACCTGTGAGAGCTCACTGCACCGCTCGCCATGCGGTGACCCACCGGTCCAGCCGCCGATAGGCGTCCTCCCGTGCCTCGTGCCGGGAGAGGAACACATCGTGCAGGGCACCGTCGATGCGCTCCACGGTGACGCTGGGTCCGAGACGGAGTGCCGCACGGGCGATGTCGTCGACGACCAGCACGGAATCGGCTGAGGTGAGGTCCTCCGACCATCGCGTCGGGGGCACGAATCTCGCGGAGAGCAGCACGCACACCGGCGCCGTGATGGACAGGCCCGATGCCACGGCCTTGTGCCCCGACAGGATGGCGTGCAGCCACCCCGCGTACACGGCCATGGTCTGCGCCGGGCGCCAGACCGGGTTCACCTCCATCGGGTCGTCAGGGTCGGCCACCTCCTGCTGTGCTCGCGTGTAGAAGCCGAGGTCGACCTGCGGTGCCACCTCCATCGGACGGATCCTCGCCTGCAGTTCGACCATCGGGGCGATCGCCGCTCTCGCCGGGGCGAACTGGAACTCCAGCCAGGGACTGTTGAGGATCACCGCGTCGGCCGCTCCCGGATGCCGAGACGCCCACAGGCTCAGTGTCAGACCGCCGGTGGAGTGTCCGAGCAGGATCAGGCGCCGGTCGGATTCGACGCCTCCTTCCCCACGCCCCGTGGCGTCCAGTGCCGCAGCGATGTCCTCGTCGTAGATCGCGAGATCGGCGATGTATCCCGGCGTCTGCCTGTCGCGGAGGCTGCGGCCGTACTTGCGCAGATCGAGCGCGAAGAAACGGGCGCCCCGCGTGGTCCAGAAGCGGGCGAGACGCTTCTGGAAGAAGTAGTCGGACCAGCCGTGCACGTACAGCACATCGACTCCGTCGAGGAGCGGACGGTGTCCGCGCACCCTTTCCCAGAGGCCCGGCTCTGTCGGCAGCGCGCGCACCAGGGTGGCCACGACCGGACCCTGATCGTCGACACCGAGGTCGAGAGTGCGCTGCTGGAACTCGTCACCGAGCACATCGGGAATCCAGTCGGCCATGCATTCCTCCCCCGTTCACGCCAGGCTAGCGGAGCATGCCGAAGGGACGGGGAGGCCCGACCGAGGCGGCGTTACTCGCCGCGGGAGACGCGGACCATCTCGTCGCGCGGGACCACCTTGACGCGGGCCCGCTCCTCAGGCGCGCCGAGAGCGATCTCGTGCTCGTCGAGGCGGTGCCATCCGTCCAGATCGGTCCAGCGCACACCGCGCTCCTGCAGGAGCTCGACGATGGCCTCCTCGGAGGGGTCCTCCGGGTGCCACCAGGAGCCCTGGTCATTGATGATGTGGCGCACGGTCTCCATCGCATCGGACTTGGTGTGCCCGATCAGACCCACCGGCCCGCGCTTGATCCACCCCGTGGCGTAGATGCCGGGGACGCGCTCGTTCGAGTCCTTCGCGAGCACCTGGCCCTCACGGTTGGGGATCACGCCGTGCTTCTTGTCGAACGGGACGCCGGGAAGGGGCGAGCCGAAGTAGCCGATGGCGCGGTACAGGGCCTGCAAGGGCACCTCGCGCAGCTCACCGGTGCCGATCGCCCCGCCCTGGCCGTCGGGCTGGGTGCGCTCGTAGACGAGCGCCGCGACGCGACCGTTCTCGTCCTTGCGGACCTCGACCGGCTTCGCCCAGAAGTGCAGGTGCAGGCGTCGCGAGGCCGTGCCGCCGGCGTTGTTCACCGAATCGCGCTTGCGCCACGACTGCAGGATGCGGTCGATGACCATGACCTGCTTGTTGCTGGCGACGGCATCCTTCGCCGCATCGTCGTAGTCGAAGTCCTCGTCGTAGACGACCATGTCGACGTCCCGCAGTTCGCCGAGCTCGCGCAGCTCGAGCGGCGTGAACTTCACCTGCGCCGGCCCACGGCGGCCGAACACGTGCACGTCGGTGATCTCGCTGGCCTTGAGGCCCTCGTAGACGTTCGACGGCACCTCGGTGACCAGCAGATCCTCCGCGTGCTTGGCCAGCATGCGTGCGACATCGAGCGCCACGTTGCCGTTGCCCAGCACACCGACGGATGCCGCATCCAGCGGCCATTCGCGCGGAACGTCAGGGTGTCCGTCGAACCAGCTGACGTAGTCGGCCGCTCCGTAGGAGGCGACAGCGTCGATGCCGGGGATGTCCAGAGACGTGTCGCGGATGGCACCCGTGGCGAAGATCACCGCGTTGTAGTGCTTCTTCAGGTCTTCGAGGGTGATGTCCTCGCCGAAGCGCACGTTGCCGAACAGGCGGATGTCACCGCGGTCGAGAACGTCGCGCAGGGCCGTGATGATCCCCTTGATGCGCGGGTGGTCGGGGGCCACACCGTAGCGCACCAGACCGTAGGGCGCGGGAAGCTGCTCGAACAGATCGATCGAGACGTCGAACTTGCGCTCCGCCTTCAGCAGGATGTCCGCGGCGTAGATGCCGGCGGGGCCTGCACCGACGATGGCCAGTCTGAGCTTGGTCATGGGAGGTCCTTTCGTATGCCGTCGCAACAGGCGCGCGACCCGACGGGCCGCCCGCGCGGATTCAGCTGGAGCGTTCGGCGAGGGTCTCTGCGAAGCGGGTCAGTGCCTCGCGCACGGTCCCCCGCGGCAGGCGCGTGAGGGCATCGATCGCATCCTGTGTCCAGGCGTGCGCGAGCTCGAGGGTCTTCTGCGTGACCGCGTGATCGCGCAGCTCATCCAGCGGGCCGTCGAGGATCGCGGAGTCCGCGCCGTCGGCGATCAGGGCCACACCGTCGTCGATGCGCGCCGCGAGATCGACCGCACCCGCGTCGTCCTCCGCTTTCAACAGGAGGTAGGGCATGGTCGGAACGCCGGCGCGCAGGTCGGTGCCCGGCACCTTGCCGGTCTCCTCGGGCTTCGCCGAGAGGTCGATCACATCGTCGAGCAGCTGGAACGCCACGCCGATCTTCTCGCCGTACACGCGCAGCGGCTCCTCGTACTCCGACGGAGCGTTCGAGAAGATCACACCGCCCTGCGTGGCCGCGGCGATCAGCGAACCCGTCTTGTCGGCGAGCACCTGGATGTAGAACTCGATCGGGTCGTCGCCCTCCTGCGGGCCCAGGGTCTCGTGCATCTGACCGAGGACGAGCCGCTCGAAGGTGTCGGCCTGAAGACGGATCGCGCGCTCACCGAGTCGGGACATCAACTGGCTGGCACGGGAGAACAGGATGTCGCCCGTGAGGATCGCGATGTTGTTGCCCCACACGGCGTGGGCAGCCGGTACCCCGCGACGGCGATCGGCTCCGTCCATCACATCGTCGTGATAGAGCGATCCGAGATGCGTGATCTCGAGCGCCTTCGCGACGTCGATGACCTGGGTGGTGTTGCCGTCGCCGAGCTGGGCGGCGAGGAGGGTGAGCACGGGGCGGATGCGCTTGCCACCTGCCTCGTACAGATAGCGACTCGCGGCATCGGCCAGAGGGTCGGCGACACGGACGTCGTCGGCCAGACCGGTCTCGACGAGTTCCAGCCCGTCCTCGATGGCGCGGGCGACGCGGCGGGCGGCGGGGCCGATGAAGACGCGATCGCTGAAGCCGAGACGGCTCGCCAGTCGCGAACCCGGGGCGATGGGGCTCGAAGTCACGTTCTCAGCCTACCTTCGTCCGATGTCACGGTTTCGCCCGGACGGTTCACTCCGGCTTGCGCGCTCTGTGCAGGGCCACGATGCCGAACGAGAGATTGCGGTACGCGACCTCGCTCCAGCCCGCCTCACGGATCCACGCGGAGAGCCGCTTCTGATCGGGCCACTCCCTGATCGACTCGTTCAGATAGTCGTAGGCATCGCCGTTGGTGCCGGCCACGCGGGCGACACGGGGCAGCACCTGCGCGTTGTAGAACCTGTATGCGCTGCGGAAGAGCTTCCCCGGCGGCGTCGAGAACTCGTTGATCACGAGCCGGCCCCCGGGCTTCGTGACCCGATACAGCTCGCGAAGCGCCTTCTTCGGATCGTTCACGTTGCGCAGCGCGTAAGACATGGTGACCGCGTCGAACGAGGCGTCGGGGAACGGTAGATCGGTGGCATCGGCCTGCACGAACGACAGGTTGCGCATCGCGCCGTGCCGCCGCTCCCCCTCGGCGAGCATCCCCGGGGAGAAGTCGGCTGCGACCACCTCGGCGCCGCTGCGCGCGAGGGAGGCCGACGACGATGCCGTTCCGGCACCGAGGTCGAGGATGCGCTCACCCGGCTTCGGAGCCACGGCTCGCGTGGTGGCTGCACGCCAGAGCACGTCGTTGCCGAACGTCATGGCGGTGTTCGTGCGGTCGTAGCCCGCGGCGACCTGGTCGAACATGCCGCTGACGCGGGCGGGGTCCTTGCCGAGATCGGCGCGGTTCTTCTCGTTCGAGGTCACGAGTCCAGTCTAGGCGGGAGGCCCAGCGCTTCGAGGCGGTCGAGCCAGGGGTCGACGGTGGCGTCGTCGAACGGGGCGACCTGCGCACGCACCCGCGCCTCGAGGTCGAGGGCCAGGGATTCGAGATGGGCCATGACGTCCGCGGGATACCCGTAGCGCACACTGTGCTCGGCCCACTCGTCGCGGTCGTCGACCCAGGTGCCGCGCTCGCCCGCGACCCGCACCACGTCGAGGTCCATGTCGATCCCGGTCACGAGGAGCGGATCGTCGGACCAGTGGATGTCCCACCCCAGGTCGATGTAGATGCGCATGCCCCTGCGGTGACGGCGGTTGACGGTCACGGCATGGTCGCCCTCGGCCGGAACCAGGGTGACGTTCGGACCCCCGGCGTGGAACTCCGCGCCCGGTCGCACACTGTGCCACCCCACGGGCTGTCCGAGCCAATCGCCCCACCGGTCGGCACCGAGATACACGCACTCGTGCCGCCAGTGCGGCGAGCCGTCCCACTTGCGCCACTGGAAGACCATCTCGGTGCCGGGTGCGGGGCGTGCATCGCTCATCCGCTCACCCTACGGCCACGCGGATCCCTGTCGTCTGAGCGGCATAGGCTGGATGCGTGCACACCCCCCACCTGGTCGTGGAGACCCGAGAGATCGACCCGGTCGAAGACCTCCTGGCGTACGCCGACCCCGCCCGTCCTCTGGCCTGGTTGCGGCGCGGAGACGGGATCGTCGCCGTCGGCCAGACCCTCAGCGAGATCCGGCCTCCCGCACATGCGGAAGCGTCACGCGTCACGTCGCTCGCGAGCGCCTGGCGGGACATGGCCGCACATGCCGAGGTGTCCGACCCGATGGAGCTTCCCGGCACCGGGCTCGTCGCCTTCGGGACCATCGCATTCGATGAGGATTCGACAGCCGACAGCGTGCTGGTGATCCCGACGCAGGTGATCGGACGACACGGCGACCGCTTCTGGCGCACCACGATCCGCTTCGCCGGCGCCGCGCAGGCAGGTGCGCCGGAGCATCAGGTCGACCTGGTCACGCAGCCCTATGGACCGCACTGGGCCGGCACGGTGGGTCCGGGGGCCCAGACGCCTCAGGGCTACCAGGACTCGGTGCGCCGCGCCCTCACCCGCATCGCCGACGGCGAGGTGAGCAAGGTCGTGCTCGCACGCGACCTCACCGGCAGCATCCCCGCCGGATCGGACCTGCGGCGTCTGGTGCGCGCCCTGTCGACCGGCTACCCCGACACCTGGGCCTTCGCCGTCGACGGCTTGATCGGCGCGAGCCCGGAGACGCTCGTGACCGTGCACGGGGGCACGGTGACCGCGCGGGTGCTGGCGGGCACGATCGGCCGCGGAGCCGATGCGGATGCCGATACCGCCGCGTCAGCTCATCTCGCGTCGAGCGTGAAGGATCTCGACGAGCACCAGTACGCCGTGCAGAGCGTGCTCGCCTCGCTGCGCGCCCACACCAGGGCTCTGGCGGCGAGCGAGCAGCCCTTCCTGCTGAAGCTCCCCAACCTGTTCCATCTGGCCACCGATGTCGAAGGCGAGCTCGCGTCCGGCGAGACGGCACTCGACCTCGTCCGCGCGCTGCACCCGACTGCGGCTGTGGCCGGCACCCCGACACCCGCGGCGATCGCGGCGATCCGCGAGCTCGAGCCCTTCGATCGCGGGCGCTACGCGGGCCCCGTCGGCTGGGTGGACGCCGCAGGCAACGGCGAGTGGGCGATCGCGCTCCGCTGCGCCCAGTTCACCGAACGGGCGGGAGAGATCGGCGTGACCGCATACGCGGGCGCCGGTATCGTCGCCGGCTCCGATCCCGAGAGCGAACTGCTCGAGACGCGCGTGAAGTTCCGTCCGCTGGTCGACGCGCTGGCCTGACCGCGGCGCACGCTCAGCTGGCGGCGAGGCGCTTCTTCTCGGCCTCGACGTCGAAGTCGGCACTCGGCCACTGCGGATCGATGTCCTCCAGTGCCGCGAGCAGCAGCTCCTGCACCGCGAGTCGCGCGTACCATTTCGCATTCGCCGGGATCACGAACCACGGGGCCGCGTCGGTCGACGTGCGGTCGAAGACGGTCTGATACGCGTCCATGTACTGCGGCCAGAGCATCCGCTCGTCCACATCACCCGGGTTGTACTTCCAGTACTTGTCCGGACGTTCGAGGCGCTCCATCAGCCGCGCCTTCTGCTCTTCGGGCGAGATGTGCAGCATGACCTTCACGATCCGGGTACCCGATGCCGCGACGCGCGCCTCGAACTCGTTGATGGCGTCGTAGCGGCGCTCGATCTCCGCGGGCGGGGCGAGTTCGCGCACGCGCCCGATCAGCACATCCTCGTAGTGCGAGCGATCGAACACCCCGATGAACCCCGGCTCCGGCAGACGCTTCTCGACACGCCAGAGGAAGTCGTGCGCGCGCTCCTCGGCCGTCGGCGCCTTGAATGCGGCGAGCGCGACGCCCTGCGGATCGACACCGCCGACAACGTGCCGCACGATGCCGCCCTTGCCCGCGGAGTCCATCGCCTGCAGCACCAGGAGAACGGCGTCCTTCGCCACGCCGACGCGGCTCTCGGCGAACAGCCGTTCCTGCAGCACGTTGAGGTCCGCCAGGCCTGCCGCGAGGTCGGAGACCCCGTGCGACTTGCCGTGGTCGTAGCCGGGCTTGACATCGGGGTCGACATCGGCGAGACGGAATCCCTCGCCGACTCGCAGCTTCTGCGTCCAGGTGTGCGCGTTCATACGCACATCCTGCCAGTCAACGCGCCAGCGGCACCTCGATGATCTGACGGCCGCCGCGCGGCGAGGTCAGCGCCTGATCGAGTGCCGTGCGGGTGGTGACGCGCTGGTACTCCCAGCCGTAGGCGAGGGCGAGGTGTTCGAGGCGGACGGTGTGCGGCGTGTAGAAGGCCCGGTCGAGGTCGCCCGGCCGCGCGGAGGATGCGACCTCGAGGGCATCGAAGATCGTGCCGCCGCCGTCGTTCCCGACGATGACCTGCAGCCGAGGCTCCGTCTCGTCCGGCGGCAGCAGCAGAGCGCCGACATCGTGCAGGAAGGCCAGATCGCCCAGCAGCACACGGGTGATCCCTGGTGCTCCGGCCGCCTGACTGGAGATCGCGACACCTGTCGCGGTGGCTATCGTGCCGTCGATGCCGGCGAGACCGCGGTTGGCGTGGACGGGGACCTTCTTGCCGCCGAGCACCTGATCGGCGACGCGCACCAGGCGCGAGGATCCGAACACCAGGCGATCGTGCGGCCAGGTGGCGCGCCACACGGCATCGACGAGGAGCTCGCGATCGAGCGGGCGGCGGACCGCGTCGAGCTCGGCCTTCACCGCTTCTCTGCGCGCAGCGAAGTCGGCGGATGCCAGCGCCTCCGGGTCGGGGGCGTGCTCGCTCAGGTCCACGACCTCAGCGGCGGACGCGCGCATCCACTCGCCGAGCCAGTCGCGATCGGCCGCCCCCCGGGCGACCGCGACCGCGTCGACTCCGCGCGTGCGGTGGTTGAGGTTCAGCTCCTCGCCGCCGTGGCGCACGGCGACGATCTCGACGTCCTGTCGCGCGAGCAGCGCGGCGACCTCGCGGCTGAGAGTGGGATGGCCCAGCACCACGACCCGCTCGATGCGTCCGCCGAGGTCTTCGCGAGCCAGCAGGCGACGGTAGCCGTGCACGACCTGACGTCCGAACCGCGCACCGCTCACGATCTCGGCGATCAGCGGCCACCCACCGGCATGCGCGATCTCTTCGGCATCGGGGCCGGCATCGGCCCCGGCGATCACGACGGTGCGCCGGCTGCGGTCGAGCTCGAACGGCTCCTCCTTCAGCACCGAGGGAACTTCGCCCTGGACGAGTTCGATGGAGGGAAGGTCCCCCGAGAGGGGCTCTCTCGTGGGAAGGTTCAGGTGCACGGGCCCGGCGACGCCACGGAGGCCGCTCTCGACCTCGCGTGCCCCCATCGACGCGGCGACCGCCCGTTCGGCGAGTCCGGCCCAGTCGCCCTCGCCCGGCACCGGAGCATCGAGCGCGTCACGCACCCACGGACGGAAGAGGCCTTCCTGGAGCGTCGCCTGGTTGGCGCCGACGCCGCGCAGCTCCGGGGGGCGGTCGGCGGTGAGCAGGAGCATCGGGACCCCGGAGTGGAACGCCTCCATGACCGCGGGAAGCAGGTTGCCGACGGCCGTCCCCGAGGTGCACACCACCGCTGCGGGCATGCGTGTCTCCCTGGCGATGCCGAGGGCGGTGAACCCCGCGACCCGCTCGTCGATTCGGACGTGCACGCGGAGGTGTCCGTCATCGGCGGCACGCACAGCGGCGAGCGCGAGTGCCTGCGACCGCGAGCCCGGCGACAGCACGATGTCGCGCACACCGTGGCCGACGAGCTCGGCGATCAGGGTCGCCGCGGCGTCCATCGCCGGCGACGAGGTCACGGGCGCTGGTCCGTGGCAGGAGGCTCGTCGGTCTCGTCGTCGAGGCGTGCCAGCTCTTCCTCGAGGCGGCGGATACGCGCATCCTGCTCGGACTTGCTGATGCTGCGGAGGAAGGCGGGGTCATCATCCGGTGCGACGACAGGACGGACACCGGGATCGTTCGCCCGACGGCGGCCGATCACGAACCAGAGGATGCCGCCGATCACGGGAAGGAGCACGACGATCGCGATCCAGAGCGGTTTGGACACACCCCGGTGCCGCGTCGCCGGCTGCACTGCACAGTCGACGATGCTGAACACCCAGAACACGGCGGCGAGGAAGCCGCCGACGATCAGTAGTCTCGCCACCCCTCCAGTCTAGGCGTGTCGCGACCGCTCCGGCCCCGGGGAGGACAGAGGCGGCGTTGCTAGACTGCGCGGGAAATGTTGCCCCCATCGCTTGATCCGTCGCCGCGAGCGGGGGCCGAACGGCTGCTGATCGCCCGTGTGATCATCGCCGTCGGCCTCGCGCTCCTGCTCGTCGTCGGCGCCTGGTCGACGTCTCGGGGTTCCGCCGACGTGCACGCGACACTGTGTCTCGCCTCCGGTGTCTCGGACTCGGCCGCGGCTGCCCCGACCTCAGCCGATGTCGAGAGCGCAGCGACGGTCGATGTGCTGTCCTCCGGCGTGGGCATCTGCCTGCTCGCGGTGCTGGGGTCCGTCGCCTTGATCCTGCTGTTCCGCCGGCTCACGGGCCATTCGACACGGACGCTCGACGTCCACTCTCCGCACGCGGCGACTCCGAGCCGGGCGGGCTCCGGCATCCTCGTCTCCGCCCTCACCCTCACGCAGCTCTCCATCTCCCGCACCTGATCCACGACGAGCGTCCGCGCCGCCCGCCGGCGGCACCTTCCCTCGTCGTACCCGTGTGTCTGGAGACCCCATGAAGAACTCTGTCAAAGCGACCCTGGTCGCCATCGCCGTCGCCATCGTCCTGCTGATCGCCGGGATCGTGTTCGCGATCAGCCAGCAGCAACCCGCCGCACCCTCGGCAGAAGGAGAACCGCAGCAGACCGTCCGCACCGACTCGCATGTGCTCGACGACGGGGGCGACGGCGCCGTGACCGTCGTCGAGTTCCTCGACTTCGAATGTGAGGCGTGCGGTGCGTTCTACCCCGTGGTGGAAGATCTCCGCGAGAAGTACGACGGAGAGATCACCTACGTCGTGCGCTACTTCCCGCTTCCCGGTCACATCAACTCCACGCAGGCCGCGTTGGCCGCCGAGGCGGCCGCTCGTCAGGACCGCTTCGAGGACATGTACCACCGCCTGTTCGAGACCCAGGCGCAGTGGGGCGAGCAGCCAGAGGAGACCCCTGAGGTGTTCCGAGGCTTCGCCGAGGAGCTTGGCCTCGACATGGCCGCCTACGACGCCGCGATCGCCGATCCGGCCACCGCGGAGCGGGTGCAGTCCGACAAGACGGACGGTGAGAAGCTCGGGGTCAACAGCACGCCGACCTTCTTCGTCGCCGGGGAGAAAGTCGTGCTGCAGGAGTGGGACGACCTCGAGCAGGCCATCGAGAAGGCCGTGAACGGCTGAGACGACGGGCGGGAACGCGCGGTTTCCGTGTCGAAGCCGCGTGTTCCCGCCACACCGATATTCTGGCCGCACACCCAGGAGAGGCCAGAATGACCATCGACATCTCAACCGCTTTGCAGACGACCCACAACGCCCGCGAACTCACGGGACTCCCGACCTCCGACGGCGGGACGCTCGCCTCCGGCCTCCTCTTCCGGTCGGACGCGCTGGCTGCATTGACGGATGAGGGGATGCAGGCCCTGACCGATCTGCGTATCGGCACGGTCATCGACCTGCGCACGGACGGCGAGCGCTCCCGTGCCGCCGACCGACTGCCCGACGACGGCAGCGTGACACTGATCGAACTTCCCATGCAGGGCGGGGCGATGGACGAGATGGTCAAGAAGTTCCTCCCTTCGGCCGGGAGCGCTGGTCTCTCCGTGACCCAGGTCACCGAGGTGCTGAAGCAGGTGCCGACGCTGGAGGAGCTCTACACCTCGATCCTGGAGTCCAGTGCCCCGCAGTTCGCCACCATCGCCAGGACGGTGCTCGCCGCCGCGCGCACCGAGCGGCCGGGAGTGCTGTTCCACTGCACTGCGGGTAAGGACCGCACCGGCCTCGCTGCCGCGATCCTGCTGCTCGTCGCGGAGGTTCCCCGTGAGGAGATCGTCGCCGACTACACCCTCACGGAGAAGAACCTCGCGCGCGGATTCGCCGAGGCCCTCACCGCGCTGATCACCTCTCTCGGAGTCCCCCTCACCCCGGCGCTGAAGACCCTCGCCACCGAGTCGCCGGCGTCGGCGATCGAGACGGCGATGGAGTGGATCACCGCGAATCACGGAGACGTGTCGGGCTACCTGCGCAGCGGTGGGATGACGGCCGAGGAGATCGCCGACCTCCGACGGGTTCTCCGCGGCGAGTAGGAGCGGCCTCCGCGGCGGAGCCACCTCCCTCGCTACGCTGAGCGCTTGACCGAGGAGCACTCCCCCTCTCCGCATCCCGTGATCGCCGTCGTCCGGCGCATCCCCGCGACGCTGACGATGGTGCTGCTGATCCTCGTCGTCGGGGTAGTCTCGCGCGGACTCTGGACACCGTTCGAGGACACCGCACTCTTCCAGAGCGTCGCCTACGGTCTTCCCAACCTGGCCGACGGCAAATGGTGGACTCCCCTCACCGGCACGTTCTTCGTCAACGAGCCGTGGGTGTATCTGTTCACCATCGCGGGCTTCTGGGGCATGGCCTACCTGGAGTTCCGTCGCGGGTCGCGCATCGCGCTCGCCTACTACTGGATCGGGCAGCTGTTCGCGATCTTCGCCACCGCGCTGCTGCTGTTCCTGCTGTCGCAGTTCCCCTGGGCCTGGGCGACGGAGCAGGCCCAGGCACTCGACGTGGGGGCATCCGGCGGCACCATGGCCTGCATCGCCGCCGCGGTCGGGCTGTTCCGTCCGCCGTGGCGAGTGCGCGGCTGGCTCATCCTGCTCGGCTTCGTCTTCATCGCGATGCTGTTCTGGGGCAAGGTCGCCGACCTCGAACACCTCCTCGCGGTGCTGCTGATCCTCGTGGTCGACCGGTCGCTGCGGGTGCGGCACACCACGGTCCGCGAGCAGCGGCTGATCGCCGTGGTCGCGATGCTCGTCCTCGGCGCCGTGGAGATCATCACGACGTTCGTGGCGACCGACGGCCCCTTCGGCCAGACCGATCCCGCGTCCGGCGGTTTCATCGACCTCGCGATCGATCTCGTCGTGATCCTCGTGTTGGTGAACGGCCTCCGGCGCGGGCGCCGCTGGACCTGGGTGCTCGCGCTGTTGCTGGGGATCTTCAACGTCCTCACTGCCACTCTCGTGCTGATCCTGATCACCGTGTACAGCCAGGCTCAGGTCGATTTCCGTTGGGATGGAGACACCGAGCTCGCTCTGGCGAACGGGTTCCTCTGGCTGATCATGCTCGTGTACCTGATCTGGGTACGCCGCGCTTTCCGCGCCAAGCGGCGAGCCAAGCTCGGCATGCAACCCGCCCCCACCGTCGAGGACATGAAGCAGCAGCTGCGCACGCACGGAGGCGGCACGCTCTCGTGGATGACGACCTGGGACGGCAACAGCTACGCCAGGGTCATCGGCGGCATCGTGGCGTACCAGCGGCGCAACGGCGTCGCCCTCGCCCTCGCCGACCCGATCGGACCGGCACAGACGCGCGCCGAGGCCGTGACCGACTTCATCCACGCCGCCGAGCTGGCCGGTCTCGTGCCGTGCTTCTTCAGCGCCGACGAAGCCACGCGCGCCGCCGTGCCCTCGACGTGGCGGAGCATCGTGGTGGCGGACGACACGATCGTCGACCTCCCCGGCCTGGAGTTCACCGGCAAGCGCTGGAACTCCGTCCGCACCTCGCTCAACAAGGCGGGCCGCGAGGAGATGACGTTCCGGATGACGCACCTGAAGGCCGAACCGTGGGGTGTGCAGCAGCAGCTGCGCGCGATCTCGGAGGCCTGGGTGGGAGACAAGGATCTGCCGGAGATGCGTTTCACGCTCGGCACGCTCGACGAGGCGGAAGACCCGGAGGTGCGACTCGCGCTGGCCCTCGCTCCGAACGGCGACGTCGACGGGTTCCTGTCGTGGCTGCCGGTCTACGGCGAAGGCGGCGTCGTGCGCGGCTGGACCCTCGACCTCATGCGACGTCGCGAGGGCGGCTTCGGGCCGGTGATGGAGTACCTCATCGGATCCTCCGCCCGCCAGTTCGCCGACGAGGGCGCACAGATCATGTCGCTCTCAGGGGCACCGCTCGCCCACGACTATCCACCGGATGCCGGGATGATCGCAGCGCTCAGCGACCGGCTCGCCGAGGCCCTGGAACCGGTGTACGGCTTCGGGTCGCTGCACCGTTTCAAGCAGAAGTTCCACCCGCGGTACGAGACCATGTACCTGCTGTTCCGTGACGAGAGCGACCTCACCCGCATCGGCGGAGCGCTCACCCGGGCCTTCCTCCCGGACGCGACCCTGCGGCAGTTCGCCGGCGCAGGGCTCGAGCTCGTGCGCGGCGGCAAGGACTGACGCCGGCGGGATCCGCACCGGGGAATCCGCATGAGTACGATCGGTGTCGTGCTCGATGAAGACCGCCTCCGCTCCATGGCCGACGACCTGGGAAAGGTGCCAGGGGTGCGAGCCGTCGCGTTGGGCGGCAGCCGCGCGCGAGGGACGCACCGCCCCGACTCCGACATCGATCTGGGGCTGTATGTGGAGGCGGACGTCGACCTGACCGCCCTCGCGGAGGCAGCGAGCGGATGGACCGGCGAAGACGTCGAGATCGCCGGCCGCGGCGGATGGGGACCCTGGGTCGACAGCGGGGCCTGGCTGATCGTCGACGGCGCACCGGTCGACCTCATCCTCCGCGACGTGACCCGCGTCGAGGATCAGTGCGCCCGCGCCGCCCGTGGCGAGTTCGCCTTCCACTCCCAGCCGGGACATCCGCTCGGCTTCCTCGACGTCGCCTATGCGGGTGAGGTGGCGACCGGCGTGCCGCTCTGCGACCCGGACGGGATCCTCGTCGCGCTGGCTCAAAGCGTGACTCCGTACCCCGACGCCCTCCGCGCGGCGTTCATCGAGAATCTCTGGCAGGTCGACTTCCTGCTGAACGCAGCCACGAAGGGCGCGAAGACGGGCGATGCCGCCTACGTGGTGCTGTGCGGAACCACGACGGCCATGCTGATCGCCCATGCCTGGCACGCGGCCGCCGGCCAGTGGGTGACGAACGAGAAGGGACTGGTGCCGAACGCGGCACGGCTCCCGATCGACACGGCGGGGTTCAGCGCGGCAGCCGCCGCGGTGCTCGGAAGCATCGGAACCGCGCCGGAAGAGTTGCTGGCGTCGATCGCACAGCTGAGGGGGCTGCCGCGCCCGGCAACCCCCTCGGACTGAACCTCAGCCAGCCGTCTCCACGAGTGCCGCGGGAGCGTCGCCCGTCGTCTCGCCGGCCGGGCGCTTCGCGGTGTTCGCGATGTGCGCGCGGCTGACGACGGTCACCGCCACGATCATGAGCGCGACCCCGAGCCAGTACGGGGCCGCGTGGCTGACCAGTGCGTAGAGCGCACCGGCGATGAGCGGGGCTGCCGTGCCCATCGCCGCATTCAACGACTGGGTGGCTCCGCCGAGCCAGCCCTGCTCGTCGTCGCCGACGGCGTTGGACATCGCCCCGTCCATCGCGGCCTGGGACGCCCCCTGGCCGGCGGCCAGCATCAGGGCGCCGACGATGAACACCCACGGCTGCGCGAAGACGGAAGCCACGACGGCGAGGGCCGCGAGACCGATCATCTGCGCGACGATGCCGCTCACGATCACTCCGCGCTCGCCGATGCGCGGAAGCAGGATGCCCAGCAGCACGCCCTGGATGAGGATGTCGATGATGCCGACGGCCGCGGTCAGGAGTCCGATCTGGGTCGGTCCCCACTGGATGGAGTCCAGGGCGAGCACGCTGAAGTTGTTCACGAAGAAGCCGAACGGCAGCGCGAGCAGGCCGAAGCCGATCATCAGCCCGCGCAGCTCCTTGCGTCCGAAGGCCTCCTTGAAGACGGCGAAGGGCTGCACGTCGCGCAGCTTGATCGCGGCGATCCTGTTGCCCGGCTTCAGGCTCTCCGGGAGGAGGAAGATGCTGAGGATCGCGATCGTGAGGGCGACGGCGGCGGTCAGGAACACCGGGAGCTGGATGCTGATCGCGGCGAGCAGTCCTCCGATGGCTGGACCGATCATGGTGCCGATCCCCGAGAGCGCACCGAGGAGGCCGAAGCGCTTGGCGCGCTGCTCCGGCGGGGTGATGTCGGCCAGGTAGGCGAAGAGGGCGGGTAGATCGCCCGCGGTGAGGCCCTGGATGACGCGAGCGAGCACGAGCACCCAGAGGGCGCCGCCGAATCCGAACAGCGCCATCGAGAAGGCCGCACCGAATGCCGCGACGATGATCACGGGTCGACGTCCGAAGCGGTCTGAGAGACGTCCGAGGAAGGGCGCGACCAGGAAGGCGCAGAGGCCGTTGATCGCTTCGAGCACGCCGACCCAGATGGCCAGGTCGCTCTCGTGCGAGACGTACTGGAGCACGACGAAGGGCAGGACCGGGAGGACGACCGTCATTCCGATGACGGTGAGCATCGTGAGCACGATGAGCATGATCCACGCGCGGTTCTGGTCCCGTCGCGTGAGAGAGGTGGGTGAAGTCATACCGAAAGTGTAGTCATACCAGTTTTGGTGTCAAGCCAGTTTTATAGTGGGTTCACGATAGACTGTCGGGCATGACGAACCCCGCACCTCTCGGTCGCCGCGAACGGAAGAAGGCCGCGACCCGCAAGGCGATCTCCGACGTCGCGACGGCCATGTTCCTGGAACGCGGCTTCGATGAGGTGAGCATCCGCGAGGTCGCCGATGCCGCAGATGTCTCCCCCACGACCGTGTTCGCGCACTTCCCTCAGAAGGAGGCGCTGGTGTTCGACGAAGACGACGAGCAGCGCGACCGCCTGGTGGCCGCCGTCCGCGAGCGCCCGTCGGGGAGCACGATCAACCGCGCCATCCACGACTTCTACGCCTCAGAGCTCCGCGCGAACGTCGACGAGCACGGAGACGAGATCACTCGCACCTTCATGCGCTTCCTGAACGAGACACCGGCGCTGCGCGACTACGCGGCGAAGATGTGGCTCCGACACGAAGACGCCCTCTCCGACGCGATCGCCGACGAACTGGGACTCGATACACCCACCCCGGAGATCCGGGTCTACTCGCGGTTCATCCTGCAGATGCAGCTGCTCGTCAACGAGAACGACGACCCCTTCGGGACGCTCGAAGCAGGGTTCGTGATCCTCGAGAACGGCTGGGCGCCGGTCGAAGCCGGCCTCAGCGGATCCGCCAGCTAGAGAGCCCTCATCGAACGGTCGTCACCGTGCAACCGGAGGGCGTGAACTCGATTCCCAGAGGCACATCCTGCTGGTGGACGGGCTCCCCCAACACCCACTCGGTGCGGAGTCCGGCGAGGCTCCCGCTGCTCTCACCCTCGGTGTCGAGCACCACGAGCAGAACGCCGGTGGGCCTCTTCGCGCTGAGCATCGAGGAATCCGCCGCCGCCCGCTCGATGATGCGCGTCAACGCCGCGTCATCCAGGGCAGCGAACTCGGGCATCGACGCGGCGACCCCTGCGGCCTCGACAGTCCATCCCGAAGGGCCCAACGATGATGCGTCCACGAGCGCCCCGTCAACTATCCTCTGCACGTCGACCGCCACGTACAACCTGGGGTCCTGCGGATCGCCGCCAAGATGACACGCCGCCGGCGACGACACGACCACGGGGAAGGGCGAGACCTGGAACACCCAGCGGAACATCAACGTACCGAGGATCAGCACCCCGACGACGCCCAGGATCGCCAGCCCCATCACCCAGCCACGGAGGAGACCCACGGCGCGACGGTACTGGGACTCCGGAACCCACCCGACCTGGTCGACCATGGCGTCGAGCATAGGGACTTCAGGTGCGCCCGAGGATCACGATCGGGCATCGCCCTCGTTCACTGTCGGTTCAGTCCTCGCGCGGGCGCCGACGCAGGCTCTTGACGTCCGTGCGCCGCTGCTTCGCCTTCAGCCGGCGCTCCTTCGATCCCCGACTCGGCTTCGTCGCTCGACGCGGCGGAGCGGGCGGACGCAGCGCCTCCTCCACGACAGCGACGAGTCGATCGCGCGCCGCATCCCTGTTCCGCAGCTGTGCGCGGTGTTCTGAGGCGGCGATCGTCAGCACGCCGTCGACCAGGCGACCGCTCAACCGTTCGAGCAGTCGCTCGCGTTGATGCGGTGAGAGCACCGGCGAACGCGCCGCATCCCACACCAGCTCCACACGGGAATCGGCCGTGTTCACGCCCTGACCGCCCGGACCGGACGACCGCGAGAAGCGCCACGACAGCTCGGCCTCGGGGATGGTGAGACCCGACGAGACCCGCAGACCGGGGCGATGAGCGGAGGGCATACCTCCATCATCAGGCCTCGCGTCGCACTCGCACCGCACCGCACCGCACCCCGTTAGCATGGCGAGGACGGCAGGCCGGATTTCGAGCCCGCGGCGCAGCCCGTCACGCGGAGCACGAATGAACTCATACCGGCAGGACGACTGGGCGGCGAGCCCCTCGTATCCGTCGACCGTGAACGAGCCGTACCTGATGGGCACTGGTGTGGTCACCGCCGAAGACACGGGAACCCGTCCGCTCTCTCCCCCGCACAGCCACGCCGACCCGATGCTGGCCTGGTGCTATCGCGGCACGGTGTGGGTGCACCTGCAGGATGCGCGGTGGCGACTCGCTCCCGGTCAGGGCGTATGGATCCCGGCCCACACCCCGCACACCGCTCATCACGAGGCGGACTCGACGGGCTGCTACACCTACATCCCCGACTCCGCGCTGATCACCCCGATCGACGGCATCACCCGGGTGCTCGTGCCGCGCGCCGTGCAGGAGATGCTGCTGCACCTCGGCATCAACGACATGCCCACCGACCTGCGCGTGCGCATCCAGTCCGTCCTGATCGAGATGCTCCAACAGCCGCTTCCGGAGGCCGCCAGCGAGTGGGGCGAGGTGCCGATGCCCGCCGACGAACGCGTGGCAGCTCTCGTGCAGACCGTGCTCGCCGACCCCGGCGACCCCCGCAGTGCGATCGAGCTGTTCCTCGCCCACGGCCTCCACGAGCGCACGGTGCTGCGCATCTTCCAGAACGACGTCGGCATGAGCTTCGGGCGCTGGCGCACCGGAGTGCGGATGACTCTCGGAGCCCGACTGGTCGTGGACGGCACCCCCATCGGCGCCGCCGCGCACCGCTGCGGCTACGCCACGACGAGCGCCTTCTCCGCCGCATTCAAGGACCGCTTCGGCCTGACCCCGCGACAGCACGTGGCACGGGTGCATTCCGACGCCGCCCACCAGCTGTACTGGCGCTGACGGCACGGCATTCCCGGTCGCCCGACGGTCGATCCGACCAACGTTTGTCGGTTCCGCGATACAAGTCGTCGCTCCCGCAACACTGAGCGCCGCATCCGCGTTCTAGCATCGTTCTGTTAGGGCATGCTTACCTAACTTCTCGCCGCGTCGATGCGGCAACACCCTCCCCCCTTCCCGAAGGAGAACCATGTCGCACGCTTCTGCGCGCCCGAAGATCCGCCGAGGCTCCGCCCTCGTCGCCGCGGCCGTCGCCGCCGCCCTCACGCTGGCCGGGTGCTCGACCGCGCCCGGTGAAGCTGCCGATTCGGCGCCCACCGCAACCGACGGCGTGGTGATCGAGCACGGCCACGGGAAGACCGTGATCCCCGAGAAGCCGCAGCGCATCGTCACCCTCGGCTGGATGACGGCCGACATCGTCGCCGCCCTCGGCACCAACCCCGTGGGCATGGAAGAGGTGTGGGGCGCGGGCGAGAGCGGCTACCAGCCCTGGTTCGAGGACTACGTCACCGAAGAGTACGGCGAGACGCCCGAGATCATCCCCTTCCTCGAAGACGGCCCCAACTACGAGGCCATCAAGGAGCTCAAGCCCGACCTGATCCTGAGCCTGTACTCGGGCATCTCCGACATCGAGTACGAGCGCCTGACCGAGATCGCCCCGACCGTCCCCTACATCGAAGGTCCGTGGAACCCCGGCACGTGGGAGGACATGACCCGCACGGTCGGCAAGGCCCTGTCGGAAGAGGACAAGGCCGACGAGCTGATCGCCGAGACCGAGGAGCAGATCACCACTCTCGCCGGCGAGCACCCCGAGTTCCAGGACAAGACATTCGTCTGGGGTCTGACCCTGAACGAGGGCGGCACCGACCTCGGCGTCTACCTCGAGTACGACCCGCGCGTGCGCATCACCGAGGCCCTCGGATTCACGTCCACCTCGGCGATGGACAGCTTCCTCAAGACCGCCGAGGGCGACAACTGGTACACCGGCGTCAGCCTCGAGAAGCTCTACGACGTCCAGGCCGACCTGTTCGCCGCGTGGGGCAGCAGCGCCGACGAGGGGAAGTACACCGTCGAGAACAAGGTCGTCTCCCGCTGGAACCCGATCGCGAACGGTTCGTACGTGATCTACGCCGACGCCGCCGAGGCCTCCGCCATCAGCGCTCCCACCGTGCTCTCGCTGAAGTACATCCTGCCGAAGTACGTCGACGACCTCGCCGGCGCGCTGCAGGGCGAGCCGACCATCACCGGCAAGTGACGCACGGGATGTCCCTGACGACGGACGACGTCACGGACGTCTCGAACACGGGTGCGGGGAGTCGCGACGCCGGCTCCCCGCACCGCAACGGGACGCTCGTTCTGGGACTCGTCATCGCCGCGGGTGTGCTGGTGATCGCCGCCATCGCCTCGCTCGCGGTCGGCGCCCGCGCGATCGACCCCGTCACCGTCCTGCAGTCGCTCTTCACCTACGACGACGAGAACCCGCTGCACCTGATGGTCATGGAGCTGCGCGTGCCCCGCACCCTGCTCGGCATCGTCGTGGGCGCGGCTCTCGCCGTGTGCGGCGGACTGATCCAGGCATTCACCCGCAACCCTCTCGCCGACCCCGGCATCCTCGGGGTCAACGCCGGTGCGTCGTTCGCCGTCACGTTCGCCGTCGGCGTGCTCGGGTTCACCACCCCCGGCGCCTACGTGCCCTTCGCCCTCGGCGGCGCCTTCGTGCTCACCCTACTCGTGTACATCCTCGGTTCCTTCGGCGCCTCGGGCGCGACCCCGATGAAGCTCACCCTCGCCGGGGTGGCCCTGGGCGCCGCCTTCACCGGGTTCACCACCGCCATCGTGCTGCGCGACACCAGCACGCTTCAGGTCATGCGGTTCTGGGGTGTCGGCTCGATCGGTGGACGCACGATCGACCAGCTCACCTGGGCCGTGCCGCTGATCGTCGCCGGGCTGCTGATCGGGCTGTTGTGCGCGCGCTCCCTGAACGCCCTGGCACTCGGGGACGACCTGGCGCAGGCACTCGGCGCGCGCGTGCGGGTGACCCGCATCCTCGTCATCATCGCCGTGACCCTGCTGGCGGGAACCAGCGTCGCCGCCGCCGGACCCATCGCTTTCGTCGGACTCATGATCCCCCACATCGTGCGCTGGTTCACCGGACCCGATCAACGCTGGGTACTCGCGTACTCCATGATCATCGGCCCCGCCTTCCTGCTCCTCGCCGACATCCTGGGCCGCATCGTGCTCCCGAACGGGGAGATGCGCGTCGGGATCGTCACCGCCCTCCTCGGAGCCCCGATCCTGATCGTGCTCGTGCGCCGCAAGCGGGTGAGCGGGCTGTGAGCATCGATCAGAAGCCGGTCACCGCGTCGGGGACGCCAGCGCGGTCGACCGACGTCGCGCCCGTCGACCACGGTCGGCGCCTGTTCCGGATCGAGACCGCGCGCGTCGCGACCCTCATCCCGGTGCGCTCCGTGGTCGTGTGCCTCATCCTCCTCGTCGTGATCGTCGGAGCCGGCCTCTTCTCCATGACGCTCGGCGCCTACGAGGTCGACTTCGCGGCCGTCATCCGGGCGATCTTCGATCCCTCCTCCGACCCCGACATCCGCCAGGTGGTCGTCGAATGGCGCCTGCCCCGGGTGCTGTTCGCCGTGCTGTGCGGCGCTGCCCTGGCCCTCGCCGGTGGCATCTTCCAGTCCCTCACGCGCAACCCGCTCGGCTCCCCGGACATCATCGGCTTCGGCATCGGGGCCCAGTTCGGTGTGACGCTCGTGATGGTCGTGCTCGAACTGAACACATACATGTTCAAGGCGGCCGGCGCACTCATCGGCGGCCTGTTCACCGCACTTCTCGTCTACGTGCTGGCGAACAAGAACACGATGTCGTCGTTCCGGCTCATCATCGTCGGCATCGGCGTCTCGGCAGGACTCGGCTCCCTCACCTCGTGGATCCTGATCTCGGTCAGTGTCGAGAAGGCGATGATGGCGGCGACCTGGGGGGCAGGTTCGATCGCCTCGCTCGGGTTCGACCAGCTGATCCCGGCGACTCTCGTGTTCGCGATCGTCATGCTCCTGTCCCTCCCGCTCGCCCGCACGCTCCCCGTGCTCGAGATGGGCGACGACGCAGCGACCGCCCTCGGCATCAGTCCCGGACGCACCCGCCTCGCGGCGATGGTGTTCGGCGTTGCCCTGGTCGCGCTCGTCACCGCCGCCGCCGGACCCATCTCGTTCATCGCGCTCGCCGCCCCGCAGATCTCGCAGCGCCTCACCCGCTCGAACACCCCGATGGGCACCGTGCCCGTGATGATGACCGGGGCCGCGCTCGTCGTGGTGTCGGACGCCGTCGCCCAGCTCGTCGCCGTGCCCGTCGGCGTCGTGACGGTCTCGGTCGGCGGCATCTACCTCGCCTGGCTGCTGGCCGCCCAGTACGCGCGCCGCACCTGAAAGGAACACCCATGACCGCTTCGCTGCTGGCTCGCGACATCACGCTGGGCTACGGAGACACCCCCATCATCTCCGAGCTGACCCTCGAGGTACCGGACGACTCGTTCACGATCATCATCGGACCGAACGCGTGCGGCAAGTCCACCCTGCTGCGCGGATTCGCCCGGCTGCTGCGCCCGAGCACCGGGGCCGTCCTGCTCGACGGCGACGAGCTGCGCTCGCTCAAGCCGAAGGAAGCCGCTCGCAAGCTGGGCCTTCTCCCCCAGTCGCCCATCGCGCCAGACGGCATCACGGTCGCCGATCTCGTCGGTCGCGGACGCTTCCCGCATCAGAGCGCCATGCGCACGTGGAGCAGCGCCGACGAGCGTGCGGTGTCTGAGGCCATGGCCGCCACCGGGGTCACGGATCTCTCACGGCGCCTGGTGGAAGAGCTCTCCGGCGGGCAGCGGCAGCGCGTCTGGGTGGCGATGGCCCTCGCCCAGCAGACCAAGCACCTGCTGCTCGACGAGCCGACGACCTTCCTCGACATCGCGCACCAGATCGACCTGATGGAGCTGTTCGCCGACCTGCACCGCGAGGGCACGACGCTCGTCGCCGTGCTGCACGACCTCAACCACGCCGCTCGCTACGCCACGCACCTCGTGGCGATGCGCGACGGGGCCATCGTGGCGCAGGGAGACCCGCGCGAGATCATCACCGCCGAGCTCGTGCACGCCGTGTACGACCTGCCCTGCAAGGTGATCACCGACCCCGTCTCAGGCACCCCGCTCGTGCTGCCGCTCGGACGGCGGACACCGTGACGTCCCCCAAGACATCCCCCACGACATCCACTCCGCGGAAGCTGTTCGGGATCGCGCTGAGATCGGGGGGTCGCGGGATCGCCCTCACCGGAGCGACGGCGCTGCTCATCGTGCACGCGCTCGCCGAGGCGACGATCCCCGTCATCATCGGAGCGACGATAGACCGCGCCGTACTTCCCGCAGACCCCGCCGCGCTCGCCCTCTGGCTCGGCGTGCTCGTCGGAACGTTCCTCGTGCTGACCGTGAGCTATCAGTCGGCCTCCCGGCTCATGGTCTCGGTCTACGGGTACGGCGAGCAGGCGCTCCGTCACCTCGCGCTGTCGCGGATGCTGCGACCCCGGCTCTCCCGTCGCACGGTGACCCCCGGCGAGGCGCTCACCTTCGTCACATCCGACACCTATCGCGTCGCCGGCGTCGCCTGGTCAGTGGCGCAGCAATGCTCCACGATCGCCGCGATCATCGGAGCCGGACTCGCGATGCTGGTGATCTCGCCCGTCGCGACACTCGTCGTGTTCGGCTCGACCATCGCGATGATGTTCGTGATGCAGGTCGTCTCCCGTCCGCTCGAGCGTCGCGGGTTCGCTGAGCAGCACGCGGCGACCGAGGCCGGCGCCGTGGCCGCCGACTTCATGAGCGGATTCCGCGTGCTCGTGGGTATCGGTGCCCGGGATGAGGCCGTGCGGCGTTACGTCGCCGCGAGCGACACCTCCCGACGCGCGGCGACGGCAGCCGGCCGATCCCTCGCCTCCTACGAAGCGGTGAGCGGCACATTGGCCGCGATCGCGACGACCGCGTTGGCGGGCATGTCGGCATGGTTCGCCGCCGAGGGCCGCATCAGCATCGGTGAACTGGTGACCGTGCTCGGCCTCGCCCAGTTCATCAGCGGATACCTCGCGTATGCGGGGTCGTTCCCCTCGAACTGGATCCACAAACTCGCCTCCGCCAAGCGCCTCGCCGAGATGATCGACGCCGAGGATCTGCTGGATCCGCCGCCCGCATCGCCCGCATCGGCAGGTCCGGCGGGACAGGTGGTGCTGGCTTTCCACACGGACTCGGGTTCGCCGCGCGTCGAGGTGCGCGAGCGGGAGCTCCTCGGTGTCCGCCCTGCCGACAGCGACACGGCCAGGGCCCTCTCCCGGATGCTCGGCCTGCGGACCCGTGTCGACCGAGGCCGCGTCCACCTCGCGGTCGACGGAGAACTCCGAGATCTGGCCGACCTCGACCCGGTGGAATACCGGCATCGGGTCGTCGCCCCTCCGCATGGGCAGACGATCGTGAGCGGCTCTCTCCGCGAGGCCGTGCGTGGGCACGGGCGGGACGAGCCCACGCACCCGCCCTTCATCGAGATGGCAGCCCTCCACGACACCGTGGTGCAGGTCGGCGGCTGGGAAGCGCAGGTCGGGGAAGCCGGGAGACGTCTCTCGGGCGGACAACGGCAGCGCATCGGCATCGCCCGCGCCCTGCACGCACAGGCCGACGTGCTCGTGCTCGACGAACCGACCTCCGCCGTCGACGCCCTCACCGAGGCGCACATCGCCCGCGCCCTGGCAGAACACACCGGGACCGTGATCGTGATCACCACCTCGCCGATTCTGCTCGGCGCCTGCGACCGAGTCGTCGACGTTCCCTCCGGCGGATCGGAGGTGCAGTATGGGTGACCCGGTCTCGACCTCCCCTCTGCTGCCGATCGCCTCCGGCGCTCGGGTACGGGCCGTCATCGGTGCGCTTCTGCGCCGGCATCCCGGCCGCACGGCAGCCGTCGCCGCGCTCTTCCTCGCGGCCTCCGCCCTCGGAATCGTGATGCCCGCCTGCCTGGGCCGCATCGTCGATGCCGTCTCGTCAGACGCAGGCTTCGCGAGCATCGCCGGCTGGGTCGTCGGAGCGGGACTGGGCGCCATCGGTGCGGCCGTGGTGATGCTGTGGGCCGTGCGGGTGCTCACCGGCCTGGTGCAGGACATGCTCGCGGCACTGCGCGAGGACGTGTTCGCCTCGGCGATGAGTCTTCCGGTGAGCACGGTCGACGACGGCGAGAGCGCCGACCTGCTCTCCCGCGTGACCGGCGATGTCGATGCGGTGGCCGAGGCCGGAGGGAACGTGGCCCCGACCCTGCTGTCCGCCGCATTCGCGATCGCCATGTCGGTGGTCGCACTGACCGCGCTCGATCCCCGGCTCGCCCTCGCCGGACTCGCCTCCGCACCGTTCTACGTGCTCGGCACCCGGGCGTTCCTCCGCAGGTCGCGCGTCGTGTTCCGCGAAGTGCGGGTGCGCGAAGCCGCGCGCAGTCAGGCCGTACTCGATGCGGTCGAGGGTATCGAGACACTCACCGCGTTCAACGAGCAGGAGCCGGCGCTGGAGCGGGTGCGAGAGCGCGCAGAGGCCTCGATCCGGAAGCAGATCGAGGGCGTGCGAGTGACCAACCGGCTGTTCCGCTGGATCAACGGTGGCGAGCTCGTCGGCCTCGCCGCGATCCTCGGCACCGGGTTCCTGCTGCAGTCGGCCGGCGCGGTCACGGTGGGCGCCGTCACCACCGCAGCGCTGCTTTTCCACCGTCTGTTCGGTCCCGTGGGGCAGTTGATCTTCGGACTCGACGACATCCAACGCGCGACCATCGGCCTGGCGCGACTCGTCGGCGTGATCGACCTCGCGCCGTCGACTATCGCCTCGGATCGGCGAGCGGACGCGGCAGCACGGGCATCGGAGGAATCAGCGTCATCAGCGGGGATCGAGGTGCGCGACGTGACGTTCCGCTATCCGACCACCGGCCGGGGGATCCACGACGTGAACCTGCGGGTCGAGCCGGGCACCACGGCGGCGCTGGTGGGCACTTCGGGGTCGGGCAAGAGCACACTCGCGCGCGTGGTCGCCGGCCACCACCCACCGACCTCTGGCAGCGTGCACCTCGCCTCCCGCACGTCGGCCCCGTACTACCTGTCGCAGGAGCTGCATCACTTCCGGGGCACGATCGCCGACAATCTGAGGCTCATCGCTCCGGAGGCGAGCGACGACGAGATGATCGCGGCGCTGCAGGCTGTCGGAGCGCAGTGGGCCGTCGATGCCATGGTCCGCGAGAACGTGGAGCCTTCCGAGGAGGCTGTCGTGCCCTTGGACGAGGGACGCATCCAGCAGCTCGCCGTCGCACGGGCCTTCCTCGCCGACCCGGACATCGTGATCCTCGACGAGGCCACCGCCGACGTCGGGCTCCACCATCGAGAAGCCGTGGAAGAGGCGATCGCCGTGCTGCGCGAAGGACGCACCGCTCTGCTCATCGCGCACCGGCTGCAGCAGGCCGTCACCGCCGAGCAGATCGTCGTGTTCGCCGATGGCAGGGCTACGCAGCGCGGCACGCATGAGGAGCTCCTCGCCACCGACGGGCTCTATCGCGACTCCTGGCTGGCGCAGACTCGCGCCTCAGTCGCGACACCGAACCCGACCGATCCCTCCCCCGCCACAGACACCACCCCCGCCGAAGAGACCACCCCCACCACAGAGACCACCCCCACCACAGAGACGGAGACTCCGTGAGCATCCACCGCGGCATCGTCAGCAGCACCACCACCCTCACTCCGACCCTGGTCCGCGTCACGCTCGGCGGCGAGGGCGTCGCCGAGTTCCTCAGCACCGGCATCGGCGACGAGTACGTGCGGGTCTTCTTCCCACACGGCGACGACCCGATGGATGTCTCGCTGCCGGTGCCCGCGGGCGACTGGTGGGAGACACCGGAGGGAGCGCCAGAGGCACCGATGCGCACCTACACGATCAGCGGAGTGCGCCCGGACGCCGGTGAGCTCGACATCGACTTCGTGATCCACGAGGCGGGTGTCGCCGGTCCCTGGGCCGCCCGCGCGCAGCCGGGTCACGTGCTCGGGCTGAACTCCCCCACCGGCCTGTACTCGCCGCCGGAGGGCATCACATGGCAGGTGCTCGTCGCCGACCTCACCGGGCTTCCGGCGGTCGCGCGCATCATCGCCGAAGCACCTCGGGGCGTGCGCACGCGGGTCGTGCTCGAAGTGCCGAGCGAGTCGGACCGCATAGGTCTGGAGGCGGGGGCGGATGTCGAGGTCACCTGGGTGGTCGGCGGCAACGGTCACGGCCCCAGCGCACTCGGCCCGCTCGTGCGCGGCATCGTCGACGACCGGCTCCCCCTCGATGAGGGCTACGTGTGGGTGGCCGGCGAGACCGTGGCGCTGCGAGACGTGCGCAAGTATCTGCGCAAAGAGCTCGGCCTGCCCGCGACCCGGTTCAAGGTCGTCGGCTACTGGACGCCGGTCGCTGCGTGGGAGGAGAAGTTCGCCGCGCTGCCCGAGTCGGTGCAGAAGGAGTTGGACGCGATCTGGGCCGATGCCGAGGACGACGAGCCCGAGGACGTGCAGGTGCGTTTCGAGGAGCGCCTGGACCAGCTCGGGTTGTGACGACGGCATCTCAGCGGACGCGAGGCTGCGCCGAACCTTCTGGAGTGGACGCGACGGCGGGAGTCGAACCCGCAACGCCATCAGGTATGAGCTGAGGCCCGGGACCGCCCGGATCGCCGCGATGGGAATGACGTTACCCGGCCGTTATCTGACCCGCCAGGACCGTTGCCTGGGATAACCCTATGAGTCTGTGGATGACGTCGCTGCGTCACTCGGCGTCATCCGGCTCGGGGGCGTCGAGGGCACGCAGCAGGCGCCCGACGGCCTCGCGCAGCTCACTCCGATGCGGATCAGACAACGCTACGGCGTACTCGACGCCCTCGGGGATCCAGAGCAGTCCGTACATGGCCTCGCGCCAGTCCGAGCCGCCGACGGGCCAGCGTGTGCGGTCCTCGCCCACAGGCGTCGCGCCCTGCCACCACGGCCCGAAGTGCTCCTGCATCTCGGCGAGCGGCAGCTCCATCACCGCAGCCGCCTCGACCTTCTGCGGCGACCACGACGAGGCGATCAGCACACGCTCTTCGATCTCCTCCTCGGTGATCTCCCGGCGCGTGAACAGCACCCGCGTGTGCTCGACCGCGGCGATGCGGTCGACGCGGAAGGTGCGCCAGTCGTCGCGGTCGAGGTCCCAGCACAGCAGGAACCACTTGCGACCGGCCGGGGCCAGGGCGTGCGGCTCGACCCGGCGCACGCTCTCCTGCCCCTCGCCGTCGACGTACCTCAAACGCAATCGCTCGGTGTCGCGGGTGGCGAGGGCGATCTCCCCGAGCACCTCCGGCGAGACCACCGGTCCCTCTCCGATGCGCGGCGCCTGCACCGACGCGGCGAGCGCGTTCACCCGCTGCCGCAGCGCCGAGGGCAGCACCTGCTCGAGCTTCGCCAGCGCTGTGAGTGTGACCTCCGGTCCGCCGACGAGCTGCTGGGTCGCGGCCACGCGCAGCCCGATCGCCATCGTCACGGCCTCGTCGTCGTTGAGCAGCAACGGTGGCACGGCATTTCCGGCCTCCAGTCGATAGCCACCGGCCACACCGGGGGTCGACTCCACTCGATAGCCGAGCTCGCGCAGCCGGTCGACGTCGCGGCGCACGGTGCGTTCGGTCACTCCGAGCCGGGTGGCGAGCTCGGTTCCCGGCCAGTGCCGGTGCGTCTGCAGCAGGTTCAGCAGGGCGAGGGCACGGGAGGTGGTGTCGGTCATGCGCCTCAGATTGCCAGATGATGCGGACAGGATCTGTCCGCATCGGTTTCTACTCTCTCCCCATGAACGAATCCCTCATCGAGACCGAAGGCCTGACCAAGGTCTTCACCGTCAAGAAGACGCCGGTGCATGCCGTGACCGACGTCTCCTTCACCGCCGCGCGCGGAGAGCTCGTCGCCTTCCTCGGGCCGAACGGCGCGGGCAAGTCGACGACGCTACGGATGCTCACGACCCTGATCCCGCCCACCTCGGGGCGAGCGAAGGTCGTCGGGCACGACATTCGCACCGACGCGGCAGGGGTCCGTGCCCGCATCGGCTACGTCGGACAGCTCACCAGCGGAAGCTTCTCGCAGCGGGTGCGCGACGAGCTGCTGAGCCAGGGCGCGTTCTACGGGTTGTCGCGGCGGGACAGTGTGCGCCGGGCGGACGAACTCATCGAGTCGCTCGATCTCGCGTCCTTCGCGACCCGCAGTGTGCAGCAGTTGAGCGGCGGGCAGAAGCGCCGACTCGACATCGCGCTCGGGCTCATGCACGCGCCGCCACTCATCTTCCTCGATGAGCCTTCGACCGGACTCGACCCGCAGAGTAGAGCGAACCTCTGGGAGCACATCCTCGACCTCCGCACCCAGCACGGCACCACGGTCTTCCTCACCACGCACTACCTGGAAGAAGCCGATCGTTACGCCGAGCGGGTGATGGTCATGGACAAGGGACGCATCATCGCCGACGACGACGCCGCCTCCCTCAAGGCGACCCTCGCCGGCGACGTGCTGACCTTCGGCTTCGCGGATGCTGCCGAAGCGGTGAGCGCCCGCGCCGTGGTCGCCCGTCTCACCTCCGCCGAGGTCGCCGTCGACGATGCCTCGATCTCGGTCGCGGTGCAGGACGGCGACCGGTTGCTGCCGGTGATCGTGCGCGAACTCGACGCCGCCGGGATCGTCGCGCGTAGGGCCACCGGCGTGCCACCCACGCTCGACGACGTGTTCCTCGCCCTCACCGGGCGCACGCTACGCGAAGCAGGCGAAGGAGCGGATGCCGCGGGCGAAGCACCCGAATCCTCCGCCCCCGCCGACACCCGCACAGCTTCAGAGAACAGCACGACAGGAGTCCTCTCATGATCACCAACGACACGCTCGTGCGCCCGAACCTCGCGCGCGACACGCGGAATGTGCTGACGCGCGAGCTCAAGCCCGTGCTCCGCGATCCGTTCACGCTGATCTTCAGCCTGCTGCAACCGCTCATCTTCCTCGGGCTGTTCGCGCCCCTGCTGATCGGCGACTCGGGACAGCCTGCCGGAGAGACGCTGGCCTGGTTCGTGCCGGGGGTACTCGTGATGATCGTGCTGTTCGGCACCGGGTCTACCGGGTCTAACCTGCAGTACGAGATGATGACCGGCTCGCACGAGCGCACCCTCGTCGCCCCGCTCGCCCGTTCTTCCCTGCTGGTCGGACGCGCCCTCAAGGAGATCGCGCCGATCGTCGTGCAGGCCTTGGTGATCGTGCTGATCGCCTGGCCGTTCGGCTTCGCGGCCGACATCCCGGGCCTCCTCGTCGGCCTGGCGCTGCTGGCCGTTTTCGGGGTGGGCCTCGGCTCGCTGTCCTACTCGCTCGCTCTGGCGACGAAAGACCGGGAGTGGCTGTTCTGGGGTGTGCAGCAGTCGCTGATCTTCCCGCTGCTGATCCTCTCCGGCATGCTGCTGCCGTTGGACGCTGCCCCCGACTGGATGCGGGTCGTCGCCTCGGTCAACCCGGTGAACTGGGTGGTGCAGGCCGAGCGGGCACTGTTCGCCGGAGACCTGGGAGACGCGACCGTGCTGTGGGGCTGGGTATCGGCGCTCGCGGTCGCGGTGGTCGGGCTGATCGTCGGAGTGCGCGCGATCCGTCGCAGCAGCTGAGCGGGGCCCGGCGGTGCGTCGCTGCGTGCGAAAACCCAGACGCGGCAGCGCACCGTCGGCGTGTCCGCCCTCGACGCGCCGCCCTCGACGCGCCGCGCACGGCGCGATGCGTCTGGCTTCCGGCACCCGCCCCGTGACTCAGCTGTTCGTCATCACGAGCTTGCCGCGGCTCCCCCCGGCGGCAAGATCGGCGAGTGCTTCCGGCACACGCTCGAACGGGTACGTCTTCGCGACGACGGGCCGGATCACCCCACTGTCGACGAGAGCCGAGATCTCGCGGAGCTGATCGCCATCCGCCCGCATGAAGAGGAACTCGTAGCGGACCCCGAGCTTCTTCGCCTGGCGACGGATCTTCCGGCTCAGCCCTGCCACGGCCAGTCGCACGAAGGCGTTCAGCCCCCGCGCGCGGGCGAATGCGGGGTCGGGCGGTCCCGAGATGCCGACGACCAGTCCGCCCGGCTTCAGCACCCGCAGCGACTTCTCGAGATTCTCGCCGCCGAGGCTGTCCAACACGAAGTCGTAGCCGGACAGCTCCTCGGCGAAGTCCTGCCGACGGTAGTCGACCACGATGTCGGCGCCGAGCTCACGGACGAAGTCGGCGTTCACCGCACTGGCCGTCGTGGCGACCGTGGCTCCGAGGTGGGCGGCGAGCTGGACGGCGATGGATCCGACACCGCCGGCACCCGCGTGGATGAGCACTTTCTGTCCTGCCCGGACTTTGCCGCGCTCGACCAGGGCCTGCCAGGCCGTGAGAGCCACCAACGGGAGGGACCCGGCCTCCGCCATCGTGAGCCCGGCCGGCATGAGGGCGAGATCCTTCTCGGCGACGGCGATCCGCTCGGCGAACGTCCCGATACGTGCCCCGTCTGCGGTCGCGTACACACGGTCGCCGGGTCGGAATCCGTCGACGAGTGCGCCGACACGGATCACCGTCCCCGCCAGGTCGTTGCCGAGCACGAGCGGCAGCTCATAGGGCAGGATCTGTGCGAACTCGCCCCGCCGGATCTTCTCGTCGAGCTGGTTGAGACCGGCAGCCTCCACACGAACCAGGACGTCTCGGTCACCCACGACCGGTTCGACGACATCCCGCTCTTCGAGTGGCCGCTTGTACTTCGGGACGACGAATGCGCGCATGATGTTCGACTCCTCCGACGATCTCGCGGCGACTCAGGCGCTCGCCTGCAGCTGGGGGTAGACGGCTTCCAGCGGAGCACTGAGCGCCGCCTTGAGCTGCACCGAGGTCTGATCGGCAAGCACCTCGTACTCCCCGCGTTCCGTCGCGTCGAACACGGTGGCCACGAGGTCGGCGGGATCGGTCTTCGGGTCCGAGACGTGCTCGGCCATCGAGGTGTCGACATAGCCGACGTGCACGCCCACGACGTGCACTCCAGCCGGAGCGAGTTCCAGGCGGAGCGAGTTCGTCGCCGACCACAGCGCCGCCTTCGTCGCGCTGTAGATACCGGCCACCGCGAACCAGGAGAGAGCGGAGTGGATATCGATGATCGCGGCACCGGGCCGCCCGGTGAGCAGCGGGGCGTAGGCGCGCGCGAGGAAGAGCGGGCCGAGGAAGTTGGTTTCAACGTTCCGGCGGATGTCGTCGTCGGAGTGTGTGAGGATTCCCGCGGTGGGTGCCGAGGCACCGGCGTTGTTGATGAGCACCGTCACATCCGGCGCGGCCTCGACCGCGTGACGGATGGACTCGGCATCCGTCACGTCGAGCGCGAGCGGGACGACGCGCTCGTCATCCCAGCTGCGTGGCACGCGGGCGCTGGCATACACCTTGGCGGCTCCGCGGGCGAGCGCCTGATGGACGAACTGCGTGCCGATGCCTCCGTTCGCTCCGGTGACGAGGACGACGGCTCCGTGGAGTGAAGGCATGGAATGCTCTCTTCTTTGCGACAATAGGCGATATCTGAGTGTGCACGTTAGCGACTTAACTCATAACTGAGCGTAGTCAGTTTCTATTCCTGAAAGAAGAGCATGACCACCTCCGCATCGAACGTCCTCGGGCGTCGCGAGCGCAACAAGCAGCAGAAGCTCGAGCGGATCACGGCGGCAGCGGCCGAGCTGTTCGCCGAGCACGGCATCGACGACGTCACCACCCAGCAGATCGCCGAGCGGGCCGACGTCGGCACCGGCACACTGTTCCTCTATGCGAAGACCAAGGGCGAGCTGCTGCTCCTCGTGCAGAACGCGCACTACGCGGTCGCCCTCGAGAAGGGCGTGGCGGCCGCCGAGGCGACTCCCGATATCGCCGAGGCGATCCTCGCTCTCCTGCGACCGATCATCGAGTGCAATCGCGTCCAGGTCGAGAACGGACGCACCTACCTTCGCGAGATGCTGTTCGCCGACACGTCGGATCCGCACCACGCCGAAGCACTCCGCATCGTCGGGGAGACAGAGACCGCCGTGGCCCGGATTCTTCAGCGCGATGAGAAGACAGGCGTCGAACGGGCCACCGCCCTCGCCCGGATCGTCTCCTCGATCATGTTCCTCACCCTCACGCCGAGCACGAACGTCGAACTGAGCGTCGACGAGCTCGTCGAGGAGGTCGGTGCCCAGCTCGGCAACCTCCTCGGAGGCTGACCGAGCGAACGCCCCGAAGACTCAGCGCCGGAGGGAGTCGTCGAACGGGTTCGGCTCGAGCGTGTAGTCGGTCGAGGCGTCCGACCAGGTCCCGCCATCCGCGGGTGTCCTGCGCCGTCGAAGCACACCGAGCGCTCGCGTCGCCGGGGCGCCCACCGCGAGCGCCACCGAGCCCCGCACCGTGCGATCTTCGACCCCGAGCACGCTCGCCCGGTGCCAGGCCTCGTGCAGGGAACCGCCTCGGGCCGCAGGCACCCGCCGTGAGGGCAGGGCCCCGGAGCGTCGCAGCGCCACGAGCTGCTCGACCCGCTCCCACCACGTCGACTCGCCGTCGGGATGGAAGTAGTTGTCGCGCAGCCAGTCGGGGTGCGGGTGCCGGAAGCGCCCCGCCACGACCTCGCTGCGACCGCCGAGCAGCCCACTTCCCACGAACACCGTGTTCAGCAGACTCTTGCTCACACCGAACGCATCCAGGGCGATCACGGGCACACCGAGAGCCGTGGCCTCGATCGCGGCGGTGGAGCTCACCGTGACGAGGCCCGCGGCCGTATCGAGCGCCGTGCTCATCGAGTCGTAGGAGAAGACGAGGTTCTCCGGAAGGCGCGATGGCAGCAACCCCGCGTACGGCTCGCGCTCGAGGTGCGTCTCGGATTCCCCCGGCCGCGACCGCAGCTTCACCACCACCCGGCGGCCCGGCTCGGCCTCGGCCGCGCGCACGAGCATGGCCGCGATCTCGGCGCGCTGGTCTTTCGCGAGGGGGACGAGGGCCTGCGCGGCGAAGACGATGTCCGTGGCCGGCGGCTTGACCGGAGCGGTCCGCGGGGGGCGTTCGGCGACCGCGATACCGCCGCTCAGCGCCCCGAAACCGCTGCCCCACGCCGCCACCGCATCGACGGCGAGTCGTTCCGAGCGCAGCATCCGCTGCCGTCGCCGGGCGAACGGAAGGGTCGCGAGCGCCACGGGCGTCCGCACCCCGATCCGGCGCCCGAGCTCTTCGAAGGCACGCACCTCGCGGTGGGAGTGCACCACCAGCAGGTCGGTGTGGCGGCGATAGTCGAGCGCCCCGCGCTGGGCGGGGATCGCCATACCGGGCAGCCCCGAGACCGTGACCGGCCGATGCTCCAACGTGTCGATCACGCGCCCCATCAGCCGCACGAACGGTCCACGCCCCGCGAGCAGGACCACGTCCGGGCGCTGTTCGGCCAGCCAGCCCTCCGTCTGCGCGAACCCGATGCGGGTGACGTCATCCGGCCCGAGCGTCGTGCCGGCGAGAGCCGTGCGCTGCTGCTCGGCGCTGGCCGTGAGCGGTGTGCGCACGAGCAGCAGGTGAGGGCGCACACCGGGCACGGAACCGAGAAGGGAGGCGGCCCACTTCACGAACGAGTCGGCGTCCGCGATGGCGACGACGCGGATGCCGCTGGTTACCGTCATGCCGGAACGCGGCGCAGCTTCGCCATCGGCGCCCGCTCGCTGTCGAACACCCGCTTGACCCCGTCGCCGGTCGCGCGCTCGATCACCCGGATATCGCGCACGAGGTGCTCCAGCCCCGTCGGCTCGAGCGATGCCGCGTGGTCGGACCCCCACATCGTGCGGTCGAGCGTGATGTGCCGCTCGACCGCGACGGCTCCTATGGCCACTGCAGCGAGCGAGATCTGCAGCCCGCGCTCGTGGCCCGAGTAGCCGACGGGCACGCCGGGGTAGCGGTCGCGCAGCGTGGCGATCACCCGCAGGTTCGCCTCCTCGGGCTCCAGCGGGTAGGTCGAGGTCGCGTGCATGAGCACCACGCGGTCGGTGCCGAGGGTCTCCAGCGCACGGTCGATCTGCTCGATGGTCGACATGCCGGTGGAGAGGATCACGGGCTTGCCGGTCTCCCGCAGCGCGATCAGCAGCTCGGTGTCGGTGAGACTGGCCGACGCGACCTTGTGCGCCACGACGTTGAGATCCTCCAGGAACTCGACGCTGGGCACGTCCCAGGGAGAGGCGAACCAGTCCAGACCGCGCATGGTCGCGTAGTCGCCGATCTCGATGTACTCCTCACGACCGAACTCGACCCGCCGGCGGTAGTCGAGGTAGCTCATCACACCCCAGGGCGTCTCGCGGGGGACGTCGCGCATGTGCTCAGGAGTCGAGATCTCCGGAGTCCGCTTCTGGAACTTCACCGCGTCGGCGCCGGCCCGGGCCGCGACGTCGATGAGCTTCTTCGCGATGTCGACGTCGCCGTTGTGATTGAGGCCGATCTCCGCGATGACGTAGGCCGGACGACCGCCGCCGATCACTCGCGAGCCGATGCTGACAGTCATGATTCCTCCGGTGTTCGAGCGTTGGTGCAACCCCTCCCTCCTGACTACGGGCCGAGGATGAACACCGGGAGACCGCCGGGTTACCGGCATAGGTCAGCTCGACAACACCCGTTCGATCAGCTCGCGCACGGCGCCCTCTCCGCCCCGGCGGCGCAGGACGACACGAGCCTCTTCGATCACCAGCGGGTGCGCGTTCGCGACCGCGACCGGCCACCCCACGATCCGCAAGGCCGGCAGGTCGTTGACGTCGTTGCCGAGATACGCGATGTCGGCGAGCGGCACCCCGTTCTCGCGCGACCAGGCGCGCAGTGCGCTCTCCTTGTCGTCGATGCCGTGCAGCACGGGCACCCTGAGCTTGTCTGCACGAGCACGCACCACCGGGTTGACCTCGGTCGACAGGATCAGCAGCGGCACACCGGCCCGACGCAGGAGCGCGACACCCATGCCGTCTTCCCGACTGACCCGCACGCGCTCCCCGCCGTCGGCATCGATGATGGCGGTGTCGTCCGTGTGCACGCCGTCGAAGTCGGTGACCACCGCGCGCACCCGGATGGGCTCAGGCACGTCGTGCAGAGCGGCGAGCGCACGGGCGACACGGAGCTGCTCTGCATCGTCGATCTCGATCGCGGTCCACTCCGGCACGGGGGCGATGCGGATCCTGCCGAAGAAGCGATGTCTGCTCGCCCGGAAGCCGGAAGCCCGGAACACGTAGAACGCCCCGGTCTCGAGGTGGTGGGGCTCGCGATCCTGCCTTCGCGGGCGGTGTGCGGCCTCGTGGTTGATCGCCGCAGCCTCACCGTGTTCGTCCTCCCGCCACAGGAACCCGTACGTCTCATGCGCCGCGAAGACACTGTCGGCACGGTCGGCGCGAACCTCCTCCACGGCGGCGGCGAGCGCATCACTGGGGATGAACGGCGACGTCGCCTGCAGGAACGCCACGACATCGACGCTGTCGCCGCTCGCTTCGAGCGCGTCGAGGGCATGCAGAATCGCGCTCTCCGAGGTCGCGGTGTCTCCCGCGAGCTCCGCGGGGCGGCGGACCGCTCTGGCACCCGCGGCAGTCGCCAGCGCGGCGATCTCGTCATCGTCGGTCGAGACCACGACCAGGTCGATGCCCGCGGCACGGGCGGCCGCGCGCACGGCGCGCTCGACCAGCGGCACGCCGCCGACGCGCTGCAGATTCTTGCGCGGCACCTGCTTCGATCCGCCGCGTGCCGGGATGATCGCCACCGTGAGGGGCCTCTGCTCGTCCATCGTCCCTGTCCTCCTCATCGTCGCCATCGCCATCGCCATCGCCGTCATCGTCCGCGCGCCGCCCGCCAGACGCGCCCCGCACGCCGCCGCGCACCGAGGGCGTGCAGTCGCCACTCCTCGATCCTGCCCACCCCTCCGGCGGGTCGCAGTGCACGACGCACGGCGTTCTCGACCGGCGCGCCGGGTAGCCGCAGCTCGGCGAGCCTTCGTGGCGAGAAGTACCGATCGCGCTCGGCCGGGTCGAGATCGTGCAGCAGCTCCTCGGCCCGCCCCCGCAGATGTCCGGCGATCTTCGGCTGCATGGCATAACCGACCGCGTCGATCAGCAGCTGGAGCCGGGCGGGGTCGGCGTAGGGCGAGCCCTCGCGCGTCATGGCGTCCACCAGAGTCACGGGAATCCGGTTGCTGTTCTCGAACGGCTTCAGTGCCGCGAGCACCGCGTCATTGCCGGCCGACCCGACCGCGCGTCCGAAGAGCGTGTGCACGGTCGGCAGCGCAGTGGAGAACCCGGCGACGACGGCCAGGGCATCGATCCGTTCGGCGAGCAGCTCCGCCGCGAGCGGACCGCGATACTCGACGAAGTCGATGCCCTGCTCGCGCGCTCGCGCCCCGACGGCCGCCGTCACGAGAGGCGGCGCGCCCGGATGCGGCTTGAACACGATGCGCCGTGGTCGCCACTGCGCCGCACGGTCGATCAGACGCTGCTGCAGGTCGATCTCCTCGGCCACCGAGACCAGACCGAGCGCCGACAGGTACTGGCCGAGCACGAGCACCGTCGATGGGGAAGCCTCAGGGAGGGAAGACTCCCCTGTGTCCGTCTCTCGCAGGACCGCGGCGAACGACGCCGGCGGCACCGGCACGATCCGCGCACCCGGCGATCCCACGAGAGGCTCGACGCCCGGCACGACGTCGGCATGGACGACTCGCTCGATGCGTGCGGCGACGGGATAGGGCACCCGCACCCGCATGGGCGCATAGGTCATCAGCCCGTCCCCGATGATCGTGATCCGCGCCCGGGGGAACAGTGCCATCAACGTCCTGGCGGGTGCCACCTGCGGGCTCTGCACGAACAGTTCCAGATCGCGAGGGTCCACACCCCACGCGCGCGCGAACAGGCGCTCGAGCATCGGGAGATCAGCGGCCTTCGGCTCCCAGGATCGCGGATGCCGCGGCATGAGCATCTCATCCAGCGGCTCCGCGCGGTCGAACCGCGCCCGCAGCGGCCCGAGCGCCGCATCATCCGCGATCCCGGTGACGGTCTCGGGCACCGTCGAGGAGGTGAAGGGCACAAGGATTCGCTCGCCACGGACCTCGTCGTCGATAAGTCCGGCATCCATCGCGGCCACTGCGGTCGCGAGTCCATAGGCGCTGTGCAGCGCGAAGACCTGCGTCATCCGGCACGACCCGCCTGACGGAGGACGCGTGCGAGGACCCGGCGGCGCGGTCCATCGAGGTGGCTCAGCACGACGGCCACCTCATCGGCCGGGAGTCGACGGAGCGTGCGGAGGATCCCCGCGCGCACTGCGCCGCGCAGCTGAGGGCTCATGCGGCGGGCGCGCACGAGGTGGTGGGAGCTGAGGGCGAGCACCGTCCAGACGGCCTTGGGGAGAAACCGCTCCGCCTCGCGATCTCGTTCGACGAGCGAGATGACCTCGTCCATCGCCCTGGCGAAGTCGAGCTGTCTCCGATCTCGGGTCTGGGTGAGCGATGTGGCCACGCCCCGCCGGTAGAGCAGCGCAGGCGCATCGACCACCGCGAACGACTCGGCATGCAGATGCAGTCGCCAGATCCACGGTCGGTCCTCTGCGGTGAACAGCCCTTCGGTGAACGCCGCCAGGCCACGGTCGATGAGCCGGCGGTGGAAGAGCCCCGCCCAGGCGTACGGGTAGTCGACCATCGTCGATTCGTGCTCCGGCAGGATGGCGTCTCGCGGAGGAGCGACCCGGTCGCGCCACGGATACGGCGCCCGGACGAGGGCGCGCGTCCCACCCCTCACCGTGACGTGGTCGGTGCGTACGAAGTCGCAATCGAGCTCTCGCAGCCGCGACGCGAGCACCTCGAGCCGACGCGGCTGCATCCAGTCATCGCCGTCGAGGAAGCAGAAGGCCTCCCCCTCGACGTGCGGCAGTCCCTGGTTGCGGGCCGTCGCCAACCCGCGCGCGGACTCGTTGCGCAGCACCTCGGCGCGGGGGAACCGCTCCGCGTACCGCCGCATGAGAGCACCCGTGTCGTCGCGCGAGCCGTCGTCGATCGCGACCAGCTTCACGGCTCCGAGATCATCGAACTGCCGAGTGAGCGTCTCGAGCGTCGTCCCGATGTACGCGCCGGCGTCCTTCGCGGGCAGGATGACGGTGACGAGGGGTGTGCGCACAGGACTCCAGAACGGGGACGGTGTGCGGGAATGGTCGCAGGCGGTCCTTGCCGGGCGGCGACGCGGAGGTGAACGACGGGTGTCCGTGAAGCGCCAGAGACCGTGCACTCGGGAGAAAGGCACTCGGGAGAAAGGCACTGAGGTGTGGTCCCGTACCCGAACGGAACCACACCTCCCAGTGCATCGCACTGCCGAACGAGACACGTTCGGGACGCGGTATCGCAGATGCGACACCGCGTGCCACGCGGCCGACTGACCCCCATCAGATGGCCGCGAGACGCTCATGGTCGACGCGCCACCCTGGATGAGAGGAGAGCGCGACCGGACGGTAACATAATACATGCCAGAACTACGGCTGCACTCCATCGCGCGACGCCCGTGGTCCGGTTCGCCCCCAACGGCCGTATCGGCGACGATGAGGAGATGCTGTGGCCCTTCGGATCGACCTGGCGCCCCGTGCGACAGCGGCGGCGTGACACCGTCGACCTGCGCTGGCTCAGCGCGAGGACCTGGACCAGGCGCTGGTATCCGCAGGGCGTCGACGTCGGCGAATGGCGCGGCCGACGCACCCTTGCCGTGAGCTGGTTCCGCCAGGAGCTGTCAGGAGAGCATCTCGCCTCCCGCGTGACGCTCGTCGATCTCGAGCGCTCGCGTCACCTCGACGTCCTCCTCGCGACCGCCGACGACGACGACGGCGAACTGCACCCGGCGCGGATCCACGCCGGGGGACTCGCGTGGTTCGGGGATCGGCTGTTCGCCGCCGCGACGGGCCAGGGCATCTGGGAGTTCGATCTGTCGGACATCCGTACCGTGCGCGGCGCTCTCGCCCAGCGACTCGCCGGGTCGAACCGCCGCGGCGGACGCAGCACCGCTCTCGTCGCCGTGCGAACCAGGGTGCATCCCATCGCCCTGCGCTGCTCGTACCTCGGGCGGGTGTTCGACGACGACGGCTCCCCGCGCGCACGGGTACTCATCGGTGAGCATCGCCCGGACGAGAGCGGAAGGATCGGCGAGTTCGCGATCCCCGTCGACCTCGCCGGCGAGTTCACCGAGGTGGACCGCTTCACCCCCGGCATCGCACGGATGCAGGGCGCCGTCCGCTGGGGCCGGCATCACTTCGTGTCGCAGTCCGACCGCATGCACCCCGGCACACTCTGGAGCGGCCGACGCGGGGCTCTCGCTCCGGACGCCGTCCGTCTCCCCGTCGGGTGCGAGGACCTGGCTCTCGACCTCGAGGCCGGACTGCTCTGGTCGCTCGGAGAGCACCCCTGGCGACGGGTGGTGCGCGGCATCCCCTTCGCCAGGCTCGGGATCGGCGACGAGGGCTCCCGACGGCGAACGTAGACTGGAGGGGTGAAGAAGCCCGCGCCTTTCCTCGTCTACACCGTGCTGCGGCTGCTGGCGTTCCTCGTCCCGCTCGCCATCCTCTGGTTCTTCTTCCCGATCTTCCGGGAGTTCTGGTGGCTCGCAGCGATCTTCGCCGCGCTCATCGGCATGAGCATCTCGATGCTGTTCCTCCGCACGCCGCTCACCGACGCGTCTGCCCGCCTGCAGGAGCGCCGCGAGAGCCGTTCATCCGGCGGTCAGGACGACGCGGACGCCGAGGACCAGGCGATCGACGAGTCGAACGATCCCGTCGACGGCGACGCCAAGCCCTGAGGCTCCCGCGAGCCGGATCAGCCCACGGCCGGATCAGCCCACGAAGGCCCAGAACAGGGCCCCGGCGTACAGCAGCGACGTCAATGAGGTGAGCGCGAGAGCGGTCACCAGCTCTTTCGGCTGCCGGTACGACCAGACGATGGCGATGGCCGGCAGACCGGCGAGCAGCGCCAGCAGGGAGATCCACGCGATCGGGAACCCCAGTGCCAGGAATGCGGCGATGCCGAACGGCGCGAGCACGAAGAGCGTGAAGAGCACCTGGGTGGCCCTGCGCCCGATCAGCACCGTGAGGGTGCGCTTGCCCACCTCGCGGTCCTGGTCGATGTCGCGCAGATTGTTGGCGAGCAGCACGGCGCAGGCGAACAGACCTGTCGCGATCGCGCCGAGCCAGGCCTGCTGCGGCAGGGCGAAGATCTGCACCCAGGTGGTGCCGAGCGTGGCGACGAGTCCGAAGAAGACGAAGACGAACACCTCGCCGAAGCCGTAGTACCCGTACGGCCGCTTGCCGCCGGTGTAGAACCACGCGGCGACGATGCAGGCGGCGCCGACGGCCAGCATCCACCACTGCCCCGTGCGGATCACGATCCCCAGACCCACGAGAGCGGCCAGGGCGAAGAACACCAGGCCGATGATCAGCACGGTGCGCGGCTTCACCCGCCCCGAGGCCGTCAGGCGCGCAGGTCCGACCCTGTGCGCATCGGTGCCGCGGACGCCATCGCTGTAGTCGTTCGTGAAGTTCACACCGATCTGCAGCAGCACCGCGACCGCGAGGCAGGCGAGCGCGATGACCCAGTGGAACTCGGGCCCGGTGCTGCGCGCGGCGCCCGTGCCGATGACGACGGGTGCGATCGCGAGCGGCAGGGTGCGCAGGCGCGCAGCGCCGATCCAGTCCCCCGCCGTCACCGGCCCGGCTTCGACCACCGGACGCTTCGCCGGGTTGCCACTCGTGTGTACCGGCGTGCGCTTCGCGGACGGGTTCTTCTTCTTGCGCTGGGAGGATGCTGCCACGCAGGGAATCCTACTGGCCGACCCGATGCCGGACCTCAGCGGGACGGCGCATCAGGGGTTCGGGTTGGTGTCCTTGCCGTCGAGCCACAGGGTGTCGGACCGGTCGCCGTGGGCGCCGCCCTTGCCCACGTGCTTGTCGCTGATCTGCGGCCCCTTGGTGATCACGTGCACGAGGGCCATCGCGTGACCCTGTCCCAGTTGGTAGTCCTCCTTGAGCCACGCGACGATCGGCGTCGCCTTGGTCGTCTGGTCGAACCCCTTCTCGGCGGCGAGTTCGATGAACTGCCGCGGGGTGAGGCCGGTCTTGGTCTCGATGTTGTCGAGGTATGCCTGGAAGGACATGGTGCTCCTGTGGTCAGTCCTCGTCGAGGAACGTCTGGATGATGGTGGCGGAGGCGTGGATGCCGATGATCTTGAGCACCCCGTCACCGACGTTGGTGAAGCGGTGCGGCACATAGGCGGGTCCGGTCGCGGTATCGCCTGCTCCGGCGACGAAGGTCTCCTCGCCCACCGTGATCGAGGCGATGCCCTCGATCACGACCCAGGTCTCAGGATAGGGATGCCAGTGCAGACCCGGCCCCTCCCCCGGCTGGTTCTCGACGAAGAAGTAGGACACGGCGGCGCCGTGTTCGACCCCGACGAACCTCCGGCTGCGCCCCGTGCCGATGCGGATGTCGTCGGCCGCGACGACGCCGGAGAGAGACGGTGTGCTGTTCATGGCTCCAGTCTCGACAGACCCTTCGCCTGCTCCTAGAGTTTCGATGTGGATCGAAACTCCAGCCCGATCGAGGGCGTCGAGCACCCGGATCATCGTGTCGAGTTCCACCTGAGCCCCGGCGACGTCGAGGCGGTGCGGTTCGGCATCTCCCCCGGGCACGAGCTCGCGCACGCGGTGAGGGTGTTGCGGCGTCCGGCCGCCCATCCGCTGCAATGGGGGTGGCTGCGCGCCGTTCGCGAACAGCTCCCGCGCTGCGACTTCGCACTGCTCTCCAGCGTGATCGGCGACGACGGCTACCTGCCCGACTTCCTCACGACCACGCCCCGATGGGATCTGACCCCCGAGGCCGAGCTCGACGAACTGCGCGCGGCACCTCTCGATCCGATGCGCGTCGACTTCGGGAAGATGGTGCAGCGTTCGACCGGCGCCCGCCGACAGGCCCTACGCGAGATGCAGGACCATCCCGAGCGCGCCCGTGACATGATCGCCGACGGGTGGGCCGCCGTATGGGAGGCGGCACTCGCCCCGGTGTGGCCGCAGCTCGAGCGCTTGCTCCGTGCCGACATCGCTGTGCGCGCCCGCACCATCACGACAGCAGGTATCGCCGGCATGGCCGGAGACCTGCACCGCCAGGTGACCTGGGGCGCGGGCGCCGTGCGCGTCTCCCTGCGTCGCCACAGCGAGCAGGTCGACTGCCGCGGAAGCGGACTGGTGCTGGTGCCCTCGGTCATGTCGTCGTGGGGCTGCATGGTGCTCACCGAACCTCCGGCGCAACCCACGCTGTTCTATCCGGCCCGCGGCGTCACCGCAGGCTGGGCCCGAGACGCCGCCGACATCGAGGATGCTCTCGGCGCCCTGCTGGGACCGGCGCGGGCGGCGATCCTGCTTCAGGCCGGCGCCGCCCGCACGACGACGCAGGTCGCGCACGATGCGGGCCTCGCGATATCGACGGCGTCGCATCACCTCTCGGTTCTTCGAGATGCCGGCCTGGTCACCAGCGAACGCGACGGCGCCAGGATGCACCACCTGCGCACCCCGCTGGGCGAGGCCCTGGTGGGTGCCGCGCTCTGACACCCGCCGTACGGGCTACTCCGCGGAGCCCACCGGGATGATCGGCCGGTGCTCGTAGTACGTCTGCAGCACCACCGTCGTGCGGGTGCTGACGTTCGCCGCCAGGCGCACGTCGCGCACGAGCTCTTCGAGTGCGCGCGGCGACGGCACCCGCACGAACAGCATGTAGCTCGCGTCACCGGCGATGGAGTGACAGGCCTCGATGGCATCGAGGTGCTCGAGCAGTTCCGGGGCGTTGTCCGGCTGGGCGGGGTCGAGCGGCGTGATCTCGATGAACGCCGAGAGCGGTGTTCCCACCTGTTCGGGGTCGAGGATCGCGCGGTAGCCGGAGATGACACCCCGCGTCTCCAGCCTGCGCAGGCGCGACTGCACGGCCGACACCGACAGCCCCACGGCGTCGGAGAGCTGCGAGAGCGTGGCACGGCCGTCGCGGGAGATGGCGGTCAGGATCGCGCGGTCGACAGAGTCATCCATAGCTGTAAGATTATCGTCAAGATTCCGTATATGCCGGAATCTTTCCACCAAACTCTCCGATCGGAGGTCCCGATGTCCCTTCTTTCCGCCAACAGTTCCGCTGTCCAGGCCATCGTCGGCGAACCTGAGGTCGTCGAGGACGCATCGATCGCCGAGCAGTCCGCCGCGTGGGCTCAGCTCAAGGACGCCGCGATCGCGATCCGCGAGATGCAGATCAAGGACGGCTCGATCCCGGATGCCGCGCACCACGCCGCCGCCCGTGAACTCGTCGGTGCGATCACCGCCGCGATCCGCGCACTCGCCCCCGCCTTCCCGCACGACGCCGAATACCTCGCCGCCTCCGTGGTCGACTTCGAGCGCTGGGTCTCGGAAGACTTCGGTGTGCCGGACTTCCTCGACTCGCTCGTGGCCTTCCAGCCGCAGCAGCACCGCGTCGACGGCATCCGCCACCTCGTCGTCTTCCCGATGTACACGCAGAACGGCTCGAGCGACCGCCTGGTCGAGGCGCTGATCGTCGAGACGATCTGGCCGGAGTTCATCGCGGCACTCGAAGCCGGCGACTACGGCAACAAGCTGTTCGTCTCGCTGCGTCTGGTCGATTTCACCCCCGGCTACGACACGAACTCGGCCGTGCTGTTCCCCGAGACCGTCGCGATGCGCGAGATCCCGACCTTCACGTGGGGCGCGATCTTCCAGGACCGCGAGGCGGCCCGCTACCGTCGTGTCACCCGTGCCGCTGCCGAGATCACCAACCTCGACCTGCCGGAGCGCGCGGCCGCGATGCTCGACGACCAGCAGATGACCGAGAAGACCTTCGTCATGTGGGACATCATCCACGACCGCACCCACATGCGCGGCGATCTGCCCTTCGACCCGTTCATGATCAAGCAGCGGATGCCGTTCTTCCTCTACTCGCTGGAGGAGATGCGCTGCGACATGACGGCGTTCCGCGAGTCGGTGAAGATCGAGCGTGCTCTCGCTGCCCGCATCGAAGCCGGCGAAGAGCTCACCGAGATCGAGCAGGAGACGCACGACTACGCGCACCTCGTGCAGTACGCGGTGATCTTCGATCGCATCTTCCGCTTCTCGATCACGGGCACTCGCACGCGCAACTACGACGCGGTCGGCGGACAGCTCCTGTTCGCGTGGCTGCACCAGCGTGGCGTGCTGCACTGGACCGACACCGCTCTCGCGTTCGATTGGGACGCCGTGCCGGATGCCGTGGTGGCTCTGGGAGATGCGATCGACGACCTGTACTGGCACTCGATCGACCGTCCGAAGGTCGCGCACTGGCTCGCCGCATACGAGCTCGTCCGCGGCACGCTCACCCCGCACCCGGCGTCTCAGTGGGCCCGCGGCTTGTCCGACGAGATCCTCGCCGGCGCGCCGAAGGGCTACACCGACGCCGTGATGGACGACGAGTTCCCGCTGTCGATGTTCTTCGAGACCCTCGACAAGAAGATGAAGCCGGTCATCGAGTCGACCGTCGGCATCCGCGGCACGGACGACTGATGACCACGCGCGCACCGCGCGCGTTCCGAGTGTGACGCTGGGGCGCACCGCGCTGCGGCCGGAACCTCTCGTGCGGGATCTCCCGCAGGTTCCGGCCGCAGAAGCCCCTCCGATCCGGGAGAGTGGACGACATGGCTGAACACGTGGCACAAGAGGCCGAGCGCACCGAATCGACGGCTTCCGGACGCATCGTCCTGCTCGCCGGGGCCACCAGTGCGGCCGGCCTCGCCGTGACGCGGGCGCTGGTCGCCGCGAACGCACGGGTCTTCGCGACCGGCCGCTCGGAGGAGCGCCTGCAGGAGCTGGCGCGTGCCGGGGCTCAGGTCGAGGTCGCCGATGCGACCTCTCTCGATGAGATGACCACCCTGGCCTCGCGGCTCGGCCCCGTGGATGCAGTGGTTCCGCTGGTCGGAGGGTGGAGAGGAGGCGGGGGCCTGGCCGGACAGTCCGATGAGGACTTCGCCGCGCTGCTCCCCGCGCTCGACGCCGTGCGAGCCACGAGCCGGGCGTTCGACGATGTGGTGCGCGCCTCAGACGCCGGACGCTTCGCGATCGTCTCATCCACCGCCGTCGCGCGCCCCCTCGCCGGCGGGGCGAACTACGCCGCGGTCAAGGCTGCGAGCGAGGCCTGGACGCGAGCGGTGGCCCAGGGCTACGCCAAGGCCGCACGCGAAGCCGACGAGCCCCTGCGCACGGCGTCCGTGGTGTTCCGCGCCAAGGCACTCGATCCCGATGCGCTGGCCGCCCGGATCGTCGCGCTGTGGGACGAGGACGCGACCGCGCTCAACGACCGGGTGCTGGACCTGGGCTGATCCCCGGCCTGGCACGGCACCGAGGCTCCCTCGATGCCGTCTCGATGCCCCCTGTCCGCTCCTGCGCGGCGGTCAGCGTCAGCGGGAATCCGGAGGCATCCCCGGAACCACGGGTGGAGCATCCGCCCCCTCCGGTTCCGGCGCGTCGATCTCCTGCTCGGGAGCCTCGGCGTAGAGCTCGGTGAGTTTGCGATAGGAGCGCGTGAAGAAGGCCAGCGTGGCGGCGACGACCATGATCAGTCCGGCGAACAGGCAGATCAGCGCGATGCCTCGCGCCTCGCCTTCTCCGAGCAGCCACCCCCACTGCTGCTGCCCCTGGGCGGTCCTCATGTAGGGGATGATCAGGAATTCGGCGATCGGGGCGATCAGGAAGGCCGTGAGCGGAGCCGCCGCCGCTTCCATCGCTGCGGCCACCCCGAACACACGCCCCTGACGCTGGAACGGCACGACCTTCTGGATCACGGTCTGCTCCGCGGCCTCGACCGGAGGCACCAGTGCCATGTACACCCACATGCCGACCACGTAGAGCGGCCACCACTCTCGCAGCATGAACACCGACCCGAGCAGTCCCATCGCGATGACCACGAGCAGCATCGTGCGCATGGGCTTGGGGCCGAGGCCGAACTTGGCCACCAGCCCGCCGCCGACGAGGAAGCCGGTCGAGGCGAAGGCCAAAGCGAACCCCCAGGTCTGGGCATCGAAGAGCGTGAGCCCGTAGGGGTCCATGAGCGCCATGTAGACGCCGCCGATGAGGTTGTTGAACGTGGAGAAGATGATCAGGGCGAACAGCCCGGGCGCCAGTCGGATGGCCTGCACGCTTCCCCGGAAGTCGAGGGCGCTGGAGGCGTTCGGGTCGGGCTCCGGAGCGCCCTCAGGGATGCGGATGAACAGCAGGTGCGCGAAGGTGAGCGCCATGGCGGCGATGGCGATCGCCAGGGTCCATCCCATGCCGAGGAAGCCGATCGACAATCCCGAGAACACACTGGTGACCAGGAAGGCGATGCCCTGCACCGTGCCGACCAGACCGTTCGCGTTCGCGCGCTTCTCCTCGGGGATGAGCAGGGTCACGGTCGTGGACAGCGCGATGTTGCGCAGCTGCTCGATCACGCCGCCGAACAGGATGATGCCGGAGAACAGCCAGAACCACGGCCCTCCCAGATCGAGCAGCGCCGCCTCGGGCTGCCAGAGGTAGAGCACCCCGGCGACGAGGAAGGAGACCGCGGAGATGATGCTCGAGATCACCATGACGGTGTGCTTGCGGTTGCGGTCGACGATCGTGCCGAACGCCATCGCGAAGAACGCGACGAACAGCATGTAGGCGCCGCCGATGATGCCCGTGGCCAGCACCGACTGCGTCTCGATGTAGACCCAGAACGTCAGCGCGAACCACAGGAAACTCGTCGTCACGTTCGCGATGAGCGTGTTGACGAGGACGTTGGCGAAGGCTCGCTTCGCTACGGTGCGCTCCATGGATTCGAGGGTAGAGCGGGGCGGGGACATCCGGTAGGGCGATTAGGCTTGAGCGGTGAGCATCCAGCATGACCCCGCGATCCGGGGCTTCGCCAGTGACAACTACTCCGGTATCCACCCCGACGTCCTCGCGGCCATCGCCGCGGCGAACGGAGGCCACCAGAGCGCCTACGGCGAGGACGCGTACACCGCGCGCCTGCAGGAGGTCTTCCAGGAGCACTTCGGCGAGGGCGTGCAGGCGTTCCCGGTGTTCAACGGCACCGGCGCGAACGTCACCGGCCTGCAGTCCATGCTGCCGCGTTGGGGGGCGGTGATCGCCGCTTCGACCGCCCACATCAACGTCGACGAGGCCGCGGCCCCGGAGAAGATCGGCGGCTTCAAGCTGCTGACCGTCCCCACCGACGACGGCAAGCTCACGCCCGAGCTGATCGACCGCGAAGCCTGGGGCTGGGGCGACGAGCACCGCGCACAGCCGCTGGTCGTCTCGATCACCCAGACCACCGAGCTCGGCACGCTGTACACGGCCGAGGAGATCCGCACGATCGCCGACCACGCGCACGAGCGCGGCATGAAGCTGCACCTCGACGGTGCGCGCCTCTCGAACGCGGCAGCGGCCCTCGACCTGCCGCTGCGTGCGTTCACCCGCGACGCCGGCGTCGATGTGCTGACCTTCGGCGGCACCAAGAACGGCGCCATGCTCGGCGAGGCCATCGTCGTGCTGAACCCCGACGCCGCCGACGGCCTGAAGTACTCGCGCAAGTTCAACATGCAGCTGTCGTCGAAGATGCGGTTCGTGTCGGCGCAGCTGATCGCTCTGCTCGAGACCGACCTGTGGCTGCGCAACGCGAAGCACGCGAACGCCATGGCGGCGCGTCTGCGTTCGGAGATCGAGGCGGGCATCGCCGACGGCTCCATCCGCGGCGTCGACTTCACCCAGCCGACGCAGTCCAACGGCGTCTTCGCCACGCTCCCGGACGGCGTCGCCGACCGGCTGCGCGACTCGTTCCGCTTCTACGACTGGGACGCGGCGCGCAAGGAGGTGCGCTGGATGTGCGGTTTCGACACCGAAGAAGCCGACGTCGACGCCTTCGTCGCCGAGCTCTCGCGCCTCACCACAGCCGGAGCCTGAGCACCGGAGGTATCAGCGCAGCAGACCGAGGCTCGCGAGAGCCTGGCGGATGAGAGTGCCTCGACCGTTCTCCATCTCGGCGGCGACCGCGTCGGACCCGGCGGCCTCCGGCGAGAACCAGGTGACCTCGAGCGCATCCTGCCGTGGCTCGCACGTGCCGGTCACCGGCACGACGAAGGCCAGCGACACCGCATGCTGCCTGTCGTCGTGGAAGGCACTCACGCCGGGGATCGGGAAGTACTCGGCCACGGTGAACGGCAGCGGCTGGGGCGGAAGCAGCGGGAAGGCCATCGGGCCCAGGTCGTTCTCGACGTGGCGGAAGAGGGCGTCGCGGATCGTCTCGCCGAAGCGGACGCGCCCGGAAACGATCGTGCGGGTCATCTCCCCCATCGGGGTGGAGCGCAGCAGGATGCCGATCTCGATCACCTGGCCGGAGCCGTCGGTGCGCACCGGGATCGCCTCCACATAGAGCAACGGCAGCCGACGCCGAGCCTCTTCGAGCTCGAACTCGCTCAACCAGCCGGGGTTCGCATCGGGCGCGGGGCGATTCGAATCCGGGAACTCGCCGAGACCGTCGTCGTCGGGTTCCGGATCAGGATCAGGTGTGCGGACCGCCATGTGTCCTTTCTACCAGCCGTCCCTCAGAACCGACACCGCGCCCGGCCGTGCACCTCGAGTGGACGGCCGCCGCGCGACGGCTGAGCAGACGATGAGGGTGGCCCCTGGCAGGATGACGGTGTGAGCGACAACCTGACGATCGACGACTCCGCGACCCGATGGTCGTCCACCGACCGCGCAGGGGCGCCTCTGCTGGTCCTCCTGCACGGTTACGGGGCGGACGAACACGACCTCTTCGGACTCATCCCCTACCTTCCCGAGGGCATCGCCGTGGCCTCCGTCGCCGCTCCGCTCGCCCCTCCGTGGCCCATGCCGGGGCGCTCCTGGTACCCGATCGAAGGACTCGACGGACGCAGCTCGGAGGCGGTCACCGCCGCGGCAGACGCCTTCCTGCGCTGGCTCGACTCCGCAGCCGCCGATGCCCCCTCGGTGGCGCTGCTCGGCTTCTCTCAGGGCGCGGCGGTGGCGCTGCAGGCCCTCCGTCTGGCTCCGGAACGCTTCGGCGCGGTGGCGGCGCTGAGCGGATACGCCGCACCGGGAGACCTTCCGAACGACGAGGCACTGGCCGAGCTGCGCCCACCGGTGTTCTGGGGTCGGGGCACGCACGACGACGTCATCCCGCCCGCGCTGGTCGACCACACGGCCCAATGGCTGCCGACGCACTCCGAGCTGTCCGGTCGGGTGTACACCGGACTCACGCACAGCATCTCGGAGGAGGAACTGACCGACGTGCACCGCTTCCTCACCAAGTGGGTCGAGGGGATCGCCGCGAGCTGATCAGCGCTCCGGCTCCTCGGACGCACCGGAGTCGTCACCAGGGCGCCCGTCGGTCTCGTCGCCGGCCTCGCGTTGGTCCCCATCCTCGCGCTCGCGGGAACCGGATCCGCCGCCCGAGGTGATGGCGACGGAGAGGGCGACGCCGATCGCCACTCCGATTCCGATTCCGAGGGCCCAGTTCTGCAGGGCGGCGCCCAGCGACGCCCCGATCGCCACTCCGAGCGCGAGCCCGACGCCCAGGCCCATACGCGAACGCGACTCCTGCGGACTCGGATCGTGATCTGCCATGCCTCCACGCTACGCACCGGTGGAGGCGACGGCATCCCCCGCGCGACGGACAATCCGACACGCCCGGGGTTGCGCGATCGCGACACGCCCGGGTATCGTCGGGGAGTCCTGTCCGCCGTGTCTGGAAGTCCTTTGATCTGATCCGTCGCCTCCGCGCTCATCTTTCCGCGCGCTGACCCGACGATCGCCGACTCCACGGCAGACCCACTCCTCCCCATCCCGTGACGCGTGTCACGGCCCGGCAGGGGCTCGGTGTCAGTGCACCCTCGCACTCGACAGGAGACACTCATGTCAACCCCCACAACTCTTCACGCCTCGGTCGTCCTCGACCGGCTCACCTTCACCTGGCCCGACGGCTCGATCGCGCTCGACGGCATCTCCGGGTCCTTCGGCTCGGGACGCACCGGGCTCGTCGGACGCAACGGCGCCGGCAAGTCCACGCTGCTGCGACTGATCGCCGGCGAGCTCGACTCCACCTCGGGCGTCGTCACCGCATCCGGCGAGGTCGCGTACCTTCCGCAGCAGCTGACACTCGATGTCGACCGCCGCGTCAGCGACCTCCTCGGGGTGTCCGAAGCCCTCGATGCCGTGCGGGCGATCGGCACGGGCGACGTCGACCCGGCCCACTTCGATGCGGTCGGGGACGACTGGGACATCGAAGCGCGCGCGGAGGCGTCGCTGGCCGAGGCCGGACTGGCCCCGGACTTCCTCGACCGCACGGTCGGCGAGCTCTCGGGAGGGGAGGCGGTGCTCGTCGCGATCGCCGGCATCCGTCTGCGCCGCGCGCCCATCACGGTCCTCGACGAGCCGACCAACAACCTCGACCGCGACGCCAGAGCGAAGCTCGCGGCGATGGTGCGCGCCTGGAAGGGCACGCTCATCGTCGTGAGCCACGACCTGTCTCTGCTCGAGCTGATGGACGACACCGCCGAGCTCTACGCCCAGACGCTGAGCGTGTTCGGCGGCCCGTACTCCGAGTGGCGGGCGTGGCTGGACGCCGAGCAGGATGCGGCGAAGCAAGCCGAGGTCACCGCCGCCCAGGTGCTCCGCAAGGAGAGACGTCAGCGTATCGAAGCCGAAGTGAAGCTCGCCCACCGCGCACGCACCGCGAAGAAGGCGGAGATCGATAAGCGCGTCCCGAAGATCGTGGCCCACGGGCGCAAGATGGCCGCTGAGGTCTCGGCGGGCCGACTGCGCACCGAGGTCGGAGCGAAGGAGGATGCGGCGCGGTCGCTCCTCGATGAAGCGGGGCGCCGTGTGCGCTCTGATGCATCGATGAAGATCGAACTGCCCGACCCGCAGGTGTCCCGCAGCCGCCGCATCGCGACGGTCGGCGATGACGAACGAGCCTGGGTGATCCAGGGTCCGGAGCGGGTCGCACTGATCGGCCGGAACGGGGCGGGCAAGACCACGCTGCTGGAGCGATTGGTCGCCGGCGGCTCGGCTCCGGATGAGCATCCGCTGCACGCCGAGGCCCACACCGACCTGATCGGCTACCTGCCGCAGCGGGTCGACGGACTCGACGAGCAGCGCTCGGTGTTCGAGAACATCGCCGCCGCAGCACCCCACGTGCCGGAGAAGGAGCTGCGCAACCGGCTCGCCCGGTTCCTCATCCGAGGAGCCACGGCCGAGCGCCCTGTGGCGTCCCTCTCCGGCGGTGAGCGGTTCCGCGTCGCGCTGGCGACGCTGCTGCTCGCCGACCCCGCACCGCACCTCGTGGTGCTCGACGAGCCGACGAACAACCTCGACCTCGACACGGTCGACCAGCTCGTCGAAGCCCTCCGCGCCTACCGAGGCGCCGTGCTCGTCGTGAGCCACGACGACGCATTCCTGCGTCGCCTCGACCTCGATCTGACGCTCGAGATCGACGGCGAAGGCGCACTGCAGGAGGTGACGCTGGAGCCGTGAGGCGGACCTGCGTCGTCGGGGAGGCGGCTCGCCGACGACGCACCCGTCAGACCAGACCGATCTCGTACGCGAGAATGACGGCCTGCACGCGGTCACGCAGATCGAGTTTCAGCAGCACCCTGCCGACATGGGTCTTCACAGTCGACTCGGACACGAAGAGGCTCTCACCGATCTCGGTGTTGTTGTACCCCTTGGCGATGGCGAGGAACACGTCGCGCTCCCGCTCGGTCAGCACGTCCAGGCGCGCATCGCCACGCTCCGCCTGTCGGGGCAGGCGTGTGGCGAACAGATCGAGCATCGACCGGGTGACACGCGGCGAGACCAGAGCATCACCGGCGGCGATCGCCCTGATCGCCGCCGTCAGCTGCGCGGGCGGAGTGTTCTTCAACAGGAAACCACTCGCTCCCGCACGAAGGCTCCCGAACGCGTACTCGTCGAGGTCGAAGGTCGTGAGCACCAGCACCCTGCTCGACGGAGTGCCCCTGACGATGCGCCTGGTCGCCTCGATGCCGTCCATCTCCGGCATCCGGATGTCCATCAGGATCACGTCGGGGCGCAGATCCGCGGCCGTGTGCACAGCCTCGGCTCCTGATGCTGCCTCGCCGACGACCTTCATGTCGTCTTCGGCGTCGAGCACCATCCTCATCCCTCGCCGGATCAACTCGTGATCGTCGACGATGAGCACCCGGATCGGGGTCGGTTCCTCGGTCATCGCTGGTCCTCCTGTTCGGGGATCTCCACCCGCACGCGCCATCCGCCGTCGGGCAGAGGTCCGGTCTGCACTGTTCCGCCGGCCAGCCGCGCCCGCTCACGCACGCCGACGAGCCCGCGACCGGACCCCACCGAGGCGGCGGGTGGTCCCGGCTGCCCGTCGTCGGTGACCTCGATCACGAGGACGTCGTCGCGGAAGTCGAGCAGCACCCGCACCTCACGCGGATCCTTCGCGTAGCGCAGCGCGTTCGTGAGCGCCTCCTGCACGATGCGGTGGATCGTGTTCTGCAGAGCGGGCGACGAAGGCGAACTCCCCTCCGTGCGCACCGACACGGGGAGCCCCGCCGTGCGGAAGGTCTCGACGAGCGGCACGAGCTCGGCAAGTCCCGGATTCGGTCGCAACGAACCGTCTTCTTCGCTCTCCGCCGTGTCGTCGCCCAGAGCACCGAGCAGCTGCCGCATCTCGACGAGCGACTGCCGCCCGATCTCGCCGATCTCCTGCACGGCGTCCCTCGACCGCTGCGGGTCCTTCTCGGCCAGGGCATCCGCACCGTCTGCGAGCGACACCATCACCGACACGCTGTGCGCCACGACATCGTGGATCTCGCGCGTGATCCTGGCGCGCTCGGCCAGAGTCGCGATCCGTGCCTGCTGGTCGCGTTCGCGCGCGAGCTGGTTGGCACGATCGAGGATCGCCCCGATGTACCGCCGCCGGTCACCCACGTTGACTCCGAGGAGGGCAGCGATCAGCATCACGGCGAGGAACAGCACGCTCGTGGGCACCGAGACGAAGAGACGTTCCGGATCGGGTTCGCGCAGCCAGTCCAGGGCAGGGAGGACGAGAACCCCTCCCACCACGGTGATGCCGAACGCGATCCAGCCGCTGCGATTCGACCGGTAGACGAACAGCGCGTAGACCGCGAGGCCGACCCCGAACGTCTCGACGACGGTGTCGGTGACGAACGCGACGACCGCACCCGCCCCGAACACCAGGTACGTGAGCCAGGGTCGATGGGAGCGCAACATCAGGGAGGCGGAGGTCACCACGCTCACGAACAGCGGGATCATGTACGGCCACGCGGGCGACCATACGCCGGAGGACAGCGGAGTGACCAGGGACCAGAACGCACTCACGACCAGGTAGCCGGCGGCGAGGAGCACGTCGAAGAGCCAGGGGTGCGTCTTCCAGAACCGCCCCAGCGCACCGGGAGGCCGAGGCAGACCCATCGCTCTGGCCTCTCCGGCGGCGACGGGTGCTGGCTCTCGCATGGGTCGACTCTACGCACCGCATCGTGGACTCCGTCAGCGAGAGACGACGAGGAGCGATGCGGTCGCGGTGCGACGCTCCCCCACCAGAGCGCCGGCCTTCTCCTTCGAGGCTCGCACCCACGTCTGTCTGCGCGCCGCACCTGCACGCTGGGCGAACGCGGTGTCCATCCCGAGGATCGCGAGCCAGCCCATGCCGATCGTGGTCGCGACGAGCTCGAGGATGCTGCCGATATCGGTGCGGAACTGCAGCAGCGAGAGGAGGCCACCGGCCGCCGCGATCACCGCGGTCGAGATACCCGCCACCAAGGAGAGGATCCGCAGTGTGCGCCTCCCCTCGACGAACGACACCTGGAGCATCGCGAACGCGGCCAGCGCGAAGGCGAGGACGGCGACGGTCGTGTGCACGAGGTCCTGCCAGGTGAAGGCCGGGCCGACGGGAAGCGGGCATCCCGTCGTGCATGTGACCTGGGAGGCCACCAGGAACAGCGCGGACGCCATCGCCACCGAGAAGGACGGCGTCCAGATGCTCAGCCAGGGCACCGTCGACCGCAGTCCGCGTGCCGTCCACGCGACCGAGAGACCACCCACGACGAGGAGCAGCAGGGCGAGCTCGAACCATCCGGCCGTCGGCTCTCCGTCGGCTCCGAGGCCGCTCACGTACAGGACCCGGTCGATGCTCAGACGGGCGACCCAGATGATGCTCAGAGCGGCGGCGACGAGCACGCTTCCGACAATCGAGGCGATGACACGGAGAGCGCTGGCGGCGGGGTGGGGAAGGGTGTTCTCGACGGGCATAGGGCGACGGTAAAAGCGCAGGCCACCCCGTCGCGTCGGCCCGAAGTGCCCACTGTCAGGGGTCGTCGTACCTCAGTACGAGACACCCTGCTCGTCAGCTTCGCCGGCGTGGGCCTCTGCCGCCTCCTCGGCGAGCGTGAGCAGGTGTCACGCCCGCCGACTCCGCATCGCCCGAGTGTGCGCGAGCGCGGGGTCTGCGGCGAGCGCCGTGTACTCCGCCGAGTCCCGCGGAACCAGAGCGACCCGACCCTCCGCGTCGTGGTGGACGCCCCATCCGTAGCGCTTTCCCAGCGGCGAGGAGCGCAGGCAGGGCTGTCCCTTCGAGAAGAACGACGCCCGTGCGGCACTGTCGTCCACGGCGATGCCGTTGCGCAGCGCATACGTCTCGAAGATCACGTCGTCGGAGGTGCGCGCGTAGGGCTGCTCGGCGATCAGACGGTAATGCATCGCCGCGATCGAGGGCTTCTCGGCGACCGGCGGCTCGGTCGCGTGCGCGATCGGGCAGTCGTCGGCGACCTCGATGAACGTGTCGACGTAGTTCGTGGTGTGCGCCATTCCCCCAGCATCCTCCCTCCCGCCGACATCGTCACGCCCCGATGTCTGCGGCCTCGACGATGATGGAGGGATGAGCGACGTGCTCGACCGCTTCACTCCCGCCACGCAGGACTGGTTCCGGGGGGCGTTCCCCGCGCCCACTCCCGCGCAGGCGGGTGCCTGGAACGCGATCTCCGCCGGCAAGCACGCCCTCGTGGTCGCCCCGACCGGATCGGGCAAGACGCTGTCCGCGTTCCTGTGGGCGATCGACAGCGTGTTCCGCGAGCGCATGGGCGAGACCACGCCGTCGGCGAAGGGCGAGCCCCGAACGCGCATCCTCTACATCTCCCCCCTGAAGGCGCTCGGCGTCGACGTCGAGCGCAATCTCCGCTCCCCGCTGATCGGCATCGGCCAGTCGGCCAGACGGCTCGGGGTGACGGCCCCTGCGGTCACCGTCGGGGTGCGCTCCGGCGACACGACATCGAGCGACCGGCGAAAGCTGGTGTCCGATCCGCCCGACATCCTCATCACGACCCCCGAGTCGCTGTATCTCATGCTCACGAGCCGCGCGGGCGAGACGCTGCGTGGCGTGCACACCGTGATCATCGACGAGGTGCATGCCGTCGCCGCCACCAAGCGCGGAGCGCACCTCGCCGTCAGCCTCGAACGGCTCGACGCCCTGCGCCGCGCGAACGGCGTCGAGACACCGGCTCAGCGCATCGGCCTCTCCGCCACGGTGCGGCCGATCGACGAGGTGGCCCGGTTCCTCGGCGGCTCTGCCCCGGTCGAGATCGTGGCACCTCCCGCCTCCAAGACCTTCGAGCTCGGTGTGGTCGTCCCGATGGACGACATGACGAATCCGCCTCCACCGCCCGGAGTTCCGGGAGACGCCGACGGAGCCGAATACTCCGAGGTCACCGGTTCGGTATGGCCGCACGTCGAGGAAGCGATCGTCGACCGCATCCTGCAGAACAACTCGACGATCGTGTTCGCCAATTCCCGTCGGCTGGCCGAGCGCCTCACCGGGCGACTGAACGAGATCTACTCCGAGCGGATCGGCGTGCCCCTCCCCGATACGACCGTGCCCGCCGCGATGATGGCCCAGGCCGGAGCCACCGCGGGGGCCGATCCCGTGCTCGCGAAGGCGCACCACGGATCGGTGTCGAAAGAGCAACGGGCACAGGTCGAAGAGGAGCTCAAGTCGGGAGTGCTGCGCTGCGTCGTGGCGACGAGCAGTCTCGAGCTCGGCATCGACATGGGTGCCGTCGACCTCGTGATCCAGGTCGAGGCTCCGCCGTCTGCGGCCTCGGGTCTGCAGCGGGTCGGCCGCGCCGGGCACCAGGTGGGCGAGATCAGCCGGGCGGCCCTCTTCCCGAAGCACCGCGGCGACGTGCTGCACACCGCGATCGTGACCGAGCGCATGCTGGCGGGCAAGATCGAGGCGATCCAGGTGCCGCGCAACCCGCTCGACATCCTCGCCCAGCAGACCGTCGCGGCGAGCGCGCTGGGAGCCATCGGCGTCGAGGAGTGGTTCGAGACCGTTCGCCGATCGGCGCCGTTCCAGGCGCTTCCGCGTTCGGCGTACGAGGCGACGCTCGATCTGCTGGCGGGCCGCTTCCCCTCGGACGAGTTCGCCGAACTGCGGCCACGCCTCGTGTGGGATCGTGACGCCGGCACGCTGACGGGAAGGCCGGGGGCACAACGCATCGCGGTGACCAGCGGCGGCACGATCCCCGATCGCGGCCTGTTCGGCGTGTTCGTCGCGGGCGAGACGACCGGCGCCAGGGTCGGCGAGCTCGACGAGGAGATGGTCTACGAGTCGCGGGTTGGCGATGTGTTCACGCTCGGCACGACGAGCTGGCGGATCGCCGAGATCACGCACGACCGCGTGAACGTGATCCCCGCTTACGGGCAGCCGGGCAAGGTGCCGTTCTGGCACGGCGACGGCATCGGTCGGCCGTTCGAACTGGGCGAGGCGCTGGGGGCTTTCTCGCGCGAGGTCTCGGCGGCGACGCCCGAGAAGGCGGCACAGCGGCTCATCGATGCGGGGCTCGACGAGCAGGCACGGACGAACCTCATGGCCCATCTGACCGAACAGCGCGAGGCGACGGGCACGCTCCCCACCGACCGCACCCTCACCGTCGAGCGCGGCCGCGACGAGGTCGGCGATTGGCGGGTGATCCTGCACTCGCCCTACGGGATGAAGGTGCACGCGCCCTGGGCCCTGGCGATCAACGCCCGGGTGCGCGAACGTCTCGGCGTCGAAGGATCGGCGGTCGCGAGCGACGACGGCATCATCGTGCGCATTCCCGATGCCGAGGCGGAGCCGCCCGGTGCCGAACTGTTCGTGTTCGACCCCGAGGAGCTGGAACTCCTGGTCACCCAGGAGGTCGGCGGCTCCGCGCTGTTCGCCTCCCGCTTCCGCGAATGCGCGGCCAGGGCGCTGCTCATGCCCCGCATGAACCCGAACAAGCGCACACCGCTGTGGCAGCAGCGGCAGCGGTCGGCCCAACTGCTCGAGGTCGCCAGGCGTCATCCGACGTTCCCGGTGATCCTGGAGACCCTGCGCGAGGTGCTGCAGGATGTCTACGATCTGCCGTCGCTGCGCAAGCTCGCGACATCGATCGCCGACCGACGCATCCGCCTGGTCGAGACCGAGCCGGGCCAGCCGTCGCCGTACGCCCGCGACCTGCTGTTCGGCTACGTGGGCGCGTTCATGTACGAAGGAGACTCTCCGCTCGCCGAACGGAGGGCGGCCGCGCTCTCGGTCGACCCCGCTCTGCTCGGGGAGCTGGTGGGCACGGTCGAACTGCGGGAACTGCTCGACCCCGACGTGATCGCGCAGTTCGAACGCGAGGCCCAGCGTCTCGATCCCGACCGCCGCGCACGAGGCCTCGAGGGCGTCGCGGACCTGCTCCGGATGCTCGGCCCGCTCGACGCCGAAGAGGTCGCTGCGCGCCTCGACCCCGAATCGACAGCAGGTGCCTCGGCAGCCGCTCTGCTGGACGACCTCGTCACCGCGCGACGGGCGATCCCCGTCACGATCGCCGGGGAGACCAGGGTGGCAGCGATCGAGGATGCCGGTCGGCTGCGCGATGCGCTCGGCGCAGCGCTGCCCACGGGAATCCCGGTGGCGTTCCTCGAACCGGTCGCGGATCCGCTCGGCGACCTCGTGGCTCGCCATGCCCGCACGCACGGGCCGTTCACGACAGATGCCGTCGCCTCCCGATTCGGGCTCGGTGCCGCCGTCGCGCGGCACACGCTGCAGCGGCTCGAGACGGCAGGACGGCTCACGAGCGGGTACTTCCTGCCCGAGGCGGCAGGCAGCGGCGACGCGGTCGAGTGGTGCGACTCCGAGGTGCTGCGTCGGCTCCGGATGCGCTCGCTGGCGGCCATCCGCGGTTCGGTCGAGCCGGTCTCTCCCGAGGCGTACGCACGGTTCCTCCCGGATTGGCAGCACATCGGTCGTCCGCTCGAAGGCGTCGACGGCGTGCTGAACGTGATCGAGCAGTTCGCCGGTGTACCGATCCCCGCGAGTGCGTGGGAGTCGCTGATCCTGCCCTCCCGCGTGCGCGACTACTCCCCGGCGATGCTCGACGAACTGACGGCATCGGGCGAGGTCATCTGGTCCGGACACGGCACCCTCCCGGGACGGGACGGCTGGGTGTCGCTGCATCCGTCCGACATCGCGCCCTTCACCCTCCCGGAGCGCGACACCGAGATCGCGTCCGACTCCCTGGAGTCGCGCATCCTCATCGCGCTCGACGTCGGGGGTGCCTACTTCGCCGGACAGCTGAAAGACATGGCGGCGGCCGAGAACGAGCAGTCGGTGCTCGAAGCGCTGTGGTCTCTGACCTGGGCGGGCTACGTCACCAACGACACCTTCGCCCCCATCCGCTCGCTCCTCACCGGCGGCTCGCAGGCGCACAAGGTCAAACGCCGTGCGCCCCGCGCCCGCACCTACCGCGGGGTGTCCTTCACCGGGACCGCGGCACCCCGCCCGCCCTCGATCGGCGGCCGCTGGTCGCTGCTGCCGGCGCTCGAGATCGATCCTGCCCGCCGGGCGACCGTCACCGCAGGGCTCCTGCTCGACCGCTACGGCGTCGTCACGCGCGGCGCCGTGCAGGCTGAGGGTGTTCCCGGCGGCTTCGCCCAGGCCTATCGGGTGCTCGCGGGCTTCGAAGAGGCGGGGCATTGCCGCCGGGGCTACGTGATCGAGAAGCTCGGAGCTGCGCAGTTCGCCGCGTCCGGCACCGTCGACCGGTTGCGCACCTATGCGGGCCTCGCGGATCCGCCGCCGCGCAAGACCGTGACCCTCGCGTCGACCGATCCGGCGAACCCGTACGGCGCCGCCCTCGGCTGGCCCAAGCTCGACGGGGTCTCGCATCGTCCAGGGCGCAAAGCGGGCGGTCTGGTCGTGCTCGTCGACGGTGCACTGGTGCTGTCCCTCGAACGCGGCGGACGCACCGTGCTGTCGTTCAGCGACGACGCCGAGGTGCTGCGCGCCGCGGCCTCCGACCTCGCGGCCACCGCGCGCGCCCGTCGCCTCGACACGCTCACCGTCGAGAAGATCAACGGCGAGGGCGTCTACGGCACTGAACTCGCCCTCGCACTGCAGGAGTCCGGCTTCGTGGCAACCCCTCGCGGATACACGCTCCGCAAGGTCGTCTGAGCACTACGCCTACGCTGGAAGCCATGATCCGCGAGTTCGCCACCGGTATCCGCACACTGCTGCGCGGCTTCGGGCTGTGGCGCACCCGGCCGGGACTCATGCTGCTCGGACTGGTCCCCGCGATCATCGCATTGCTCCTGCTCGCTGCCGCGCTCGTACCGCTGATCATCGGTCTGCCGTCGGTCTCCACGTGGCTGACGCCGTTCGCCGAGGGGTGGCTGGAACCGTGGCGCGGCCTGCTGCGGTCTGCGGTGAGCTTCGTGATCGTCGCGGCCGCGCTCGCCCTGGCCAGCGTGGTCTTCAGCGCCCTCACCCTGACCATCGGCGATCCGTTCTACCAGCGCATCTGGCATGCGGTCGAGGCCGACCTCGGCGACGCTCCCCCAGCCGACGGTGGCAGCTTCTGGACCACTCTCGGCGAGGGACTCCGCCTGGTTCTGCTCGGCATCCTGATCGCGATCGTCGTGCTCCTCATCGGTCTGATCCCTGCCGTCGGCGGGTTCTTCGGCCCCATCGCCGGAGTCGTCCTGACCGGTCGACTGCTGGCCCGAGAGCTCACAGGTCGAGCCTTCGATGCCCGCGATCTCAGCCCCGCCCAGCGCGCTGCCCTGTTCTCGGGCAGCCGGGCGCGGGTTCTCGGCTTCGGAGTGGCGACACAGCTCTGCTTCCTGATCCCTGGCGGGGCCGTCGCGATCATGCCGGCCGCCGTGGCCGGAAGCACGATGCTCGCGCGAGACATGCTCGCGCGAGCCGGATTCGCCACGTCCCCCACCACGCTGCCCACCACACCGCCCGTCGCGCCGCCCACCGCGTCGCCGCGCACCCCGCCGCCGCCCACTCCCATCGGCGCCCCCTGATGCCCGAGGGCGACACCGTCTTCCGCACGGCACGACGACTCGACGAAGCTCTGGCCGGCGCGGAGGTCACCCGATTCGACCTGCGCGTGCCCCGATTCGCCACGCTCGACCTGACCGGCCAGCCGGTGCATGCCGTGATCCCCCGCGGCAAGCATCTGCTCATGCGCATCGGTGACAGCACCCTGCATTCGCATCTGCGTATGGACGGCGCGTGGTTCACCTATCGCCCCGGCGAGAAGTGGCGGCATCCGGCGTTCAAGGTGCGTGCGGTCGTCGGTACGCCGCGGGGCGAAGCCGTGGGCGTCGACATCGCCGAGATCGAGGTCGTCCCCACCCGTGACGAGGATCAGCTCGTCGGCTACCTCGGACCTGATCCGCTCGCCGACGACTGGGATGCGGCAGAGGCAGTCCGACGTCTCGAGGCCGACGCCCGCAGCATCCACGTCGCCCTCCTCGATCAGCGCAACGTCGCGGGATTCGGCAACGAGTACGCCGCAGAACTCCTGTTCCTCCGAGGAATCCTGCCGACCAGACCGACGCCGGAGGTCGATGTCGCTGCCCTCCTCGACCTCGGTGTGCGCACGATCCGCGCCAACCGGGACCGCCGTCACCGCACCTTCACCGGCGTCGATCGGCCCGGCCAGGGCACCTGGGTGTACGGCCGCGCCGGACGTCCGTGCCGACGCTGCGGCACCTTGATCCGGCGGGGCGAGCAGGGCGCCGATCCGACCCGCGAACGCATCACCTTCTGGTGCCCCTCCTGTCAGCACTGACCACATCCATCCGCGGGAATGAATCCGCCCCTGTCGTGGTTGTTGATATATCCGGAGAACTCCGGAGCACGGGAGGAATCGTGGGCAAGAACTACGTCGACATCGAGAACGACCAGGGCGCGACGCTGCGGTATCGCAAGCACGCGAACGGCCGGGGTCTCGTCGCGCATGGCGCGAAGGTGCACCCGAAGGCACACATCGAGGCGGGTGCCTATATCGAACCGGGGGCGCGCGTCGGTGCCGGCGCGACCATCGCCCGCGGTGCCTGGATCGACGAAGACGCCGTGATCGGCGAAGGCGCGTTCGTGGACGCGCACGCGCACGTCGGCCATGGCGCGGCGATCGGCGATCACGCCTACGTGGGCGTCCGCACCGACATCGGTGCCGGAGCGCGCATCGTCCGCGGTGCCAGGATCGGCGACGACGAGACGGTCGCGGCCGGACTCACCATCGCGACGGATCAGAAAGGTCTGTGGCTCGCGGCCTGAGCGACCTCACCCGAGCGGTGCGCTCACAACAGCCGCCGCTCGGAGGCCCATGCCGTGAGTTCGTGTCGTGAGGAGAGTTGAAGCTTGCGCAGCACCGACGACACATGCGTCTCGACCGTCTTGATCGAGATGAACAGCTCCGACGCGACCTCTTTGTACGCGTAGCCCCGAGCGATCAGCCGCATGACCTCCTGCTCGCGTGCCGAGAGCCGGTCGAGTTCGTCGGTCGCTGTCGCGGTCTCACCGGCGACCGCCCCGAAGGCGTCGAGCACGAAGCCGGCAAGCCTCGGCGAGAAGACCGCATCACCCTCGGCCACGGCCCGCACCGCGCTGCTGACCTCGACGCCGGATGAGCCCTTCGTGATGTAACCCCGCGCGCCGGCGCGGATCACCCGCACCACGTCGGCCGCGGCGTCGGACACGCTCAACGCGAGGAAGCGGGCATCGGTCGGAGACGACCCGCGGATCACCGCCTCACCTCCGGCCGCGTCCTCGCCGTCGCCGCCCGGGAGATGCACGTCGAGGAGCACGACATCCGGTCGCGTCTCGCCGATCACCGAGATCGCCGACGGCACGTCTGCCGCTTCGCCCACCACATCGACGCTCGCATCGAGGTCTGCGCGCAGGCCGGAGCGGAAGATCGAGTGATCGTCGACGATCACGACACGGATGATCTCAGGCATGGTGCTCCTCCCGAGCCGTCGCACGCGGTACCGGCCGCTCCTGGTTGGACGGTGTCATGATGCGCAGATGCACCTCTGTGCCGCTCTCGTCGCTGCGAACCCCTCCGCTGCCACCCGCACGGCGCATCCGTCCGATGATCGACTCGCGCACGCCCAACCGATCGCTGGGCACCTCATCGAGCTGGAATCCCGGGCCCCGATCGCGGATGAACACATCGACGCCTGACACGCTTCCCTCGATGTACACCGAGATCTCGCCTCCTGCGTGGCGGGCCGCGTTCAGGATCGCCTCCCTGGCGGCGGCGGCGAGCTCTCCGCTCGCCCGCTCTGTCGACAGGCCGGCGGAGACCACGTCGATGCGCACCGGGTAGTCGAGCTCCAACGCTCCGGCATAGTCGCGCAGGTCGGTCGGAAGATCACTGTCGGCCGGAGCATCGCCGTCGTACAACCAGGCACGCAGCTCGCGCTCCTGCGCCCTGGCGAGGCGCGCAGCTTCGCTGGAAGCTCCCGCCCTGTTCTGGATCAGCGCCAGTGTCTGCAGCACCGAGTCGTGCAGGTGGGCGGCCATCTGGCTGCGCTGCTCCTCGCGGATGCGGCGCACCCGCTCACCGGACAGCTCGCGCCATCGGGGTATCAACGACGAGGACACCACGGCCGCGAGCCCGACCAGCGGGAGCAGCACCAGCGCCACGCCCGACCGGGCCACCGGCCAGGACAGCAGGATCGTGAACAGCAGGGCCAGCAGGACGATCGAGGGGATCCGGATGCTCAGCGTGTGCCGTGGCCCCCGTGCGGTGTCGGTGCTGTCGATCAGCGTCGCCCAGAGCCCGGCGCCGGTCGCGAAGACCACCGTTCCGCCGACGACGACCGCCGCGACATCGGGAGGGATCGACCCGGTCAGCCAGTCGCTGCCGCCACGCCACACCAGCACGACGAGGACCCCCACGGCCGCGGGAGCCAGCAGCAGCCACGCCACGGGCATCCGTCTGGTCGGTGCGTCCTCACCCTCCGCCCACGGCGTGAACATCCAGCACCAGGCGTAGAGCAGCACCCCTGCACCGCCGCACAGCGCGAGGGCGATGAACAGAGCGCGCACCATCCACGGCCGTGCGCCCAGGTGGCGTGCGAGTCCGGCACTGACGCCGGCGACCAGGCAGTCGCGATCGCGGGTCAACGACGGGCGCGGTGGAGCGGCGACGCGCGGAGGTCGCGCGGGAGCGTGCGCCGAAGAGGACATGTCGCCATCCAATCATCCGCGCCGATGCTCCGGGGGCTCCCCCGGCGAGAATCAGGGGTCGCTCAGGGGTTCCCCCCATGGCACAGCGCCCCGCGCCACCGCCAGGATCGAAGCATGACGATTCCGACTGCGCCTCCGCCCCCTGCCGATCCAGACGCTCCGGCCGTCGGCGGTCCCGGCACGGGCACCCCGCGCGGCGCCGACCGCTTCCTGCTCTGGGTCGCCGGTCTCGGCGTCGCCCGCTCCGAGGGCTGGCTGGGTGGCGTCGCCGCCGGTATCGCCGCACGCCTGCGGATCGACCCGCTCATCGTGCGAGGGGTGCTGGTGGTGGCCGCGCTCTTCGGACTGCCGGTGATCTTCCTGTACGCCGCCGCGTGGGCGCTGCTGCCCGACATCGATGGACGGGTGCACCTGCGCGACCTGCTGCGTCGCGACTACCAGCCCGTGCAGTGGGGCATCCTGGCGATGGCCGTCATCGGGCTGTTCCCGACCGCTCCGCTCGCTGGCCGCCTGTTCGGGCTCGGTTACGGCGACTGGTCGGCCCTCTCCCTCCTCAGCTGGATCGTCGGGCTCGTGCTCGTCGCCGGCCTGCTCTTCCTGATCGTGCGTGCTGCCAGCCGCACCCCGGGCGCTTCCGCGTCTGATCTGCCGACGGCTTCCGCAGATCAGACGGCCCCGGCCGCGTCCGCCCCCCTCGCCGGTTCGGGTACCGCCGAGGGGGCGGACGCCACTATCTCCGCCGCCGCGGAATCCGACGCCGGCATCGCAGCAGAGCCGATGTCACCGGATCCCGCACTCGGCGCGATCCCGCCGGCACCGCCGGCCCCTCTGCCGCCCGGTTCGCAGGATCCCGCAGCCCTCGAAGCCTGGCGCGCCCAGCATGCCGCGTGGAAGGAACAGGATCAGGCGTGGCGGCGCCAGCAGCAGGACGTCGAGCGCGCCGCCCGCGACCAGCTGCGCCGTGAGCGCCAGGCCGAGGCCGCCGTGTTCGCCGCCGAAGCCGCCGAACGCCGTCGCATCCGCCGGGAGTCGAACCCGCGCGCCGGATTCGCGTTCGTGGCGACGATGGTGGGGCTCGCGATCATCACCGGTGCTGCCGTGGGACTGGCGACCGGCGCAGCCCAGCTCGGTGGAGCTCTCGGCCTCCTCGCCGCAGCCCTGATCCTCGCGCTCGGGATGATCGTCGCCGGGGCGTTCCGTCGGCGCAGCGGTTTCCTGGCCTTCGTGACGGTCATCACCCTCGTCGGCGGACTCGTGGCCGGGGCGTTCTCCACGCTGCAGGGCCTGACCTTCGGATGGGCCTCGATCACCAACAGCCGCGAGCAGCACATCCGTCAGCCGTTCGGCGACCTCTCCGTCACCCTCTATCAGCACGACGGCGCGCCGCGACCGATCGTGATCGAGAAGTCCTCCGGGGGGACGTACATCTATGTCGATCCCGGCGTCGAGCTGCAGCTCCGAGCGACGGTGGACACGGCATCCGTGACCTGGACCCGCGTGGAGGGCGACTCGGGAACGATCGTCGACTCCGGCACATGGCTCGGCACGCGTGACGGAGACGAGCGCGCAGGAGAGGAGGCGGTGATCGTGCAGAGCATCTCGGCCGACACCGCCTCCCCGACGACCATCCAACCGATCACCCTCGATCAGAACAGCGGTGACATCTCCATCACCGTCGCCGAGCCCGCGAAGGAAGACCAGTGATGAGCGTTCCGTCGATCACCGAGACCACCGCCGTGCCCCGCACCCGCTGGGCGGCCATCATCTGGGGGCTCCTGTTCGCCGCGATCTCGGCGACAGCCCTCTGGATGCTGGCAGACGCCGACCGCCGCGATGCAGCCGCCGACGCCCTGCTGGCCCTCACCCCGACGGCCGCCGTCACGGTCGCGCTCCTGACCGTCGGCGTGCTGCTCCTGGTCGGCGGAGCCGCCGGACTCGTCCGTCGCGCGCAGCGGAAGCTCTCCACCAAGAGCCCTGCTGCGCCGACGGAGGTGCCGGGCACTCCCGCCGAGTAGCCTTGACCGCATGGCGAACCAGGGAAGACGCCCCGCGAAGGGCACAGGCCGCGGAACACCGGTACGCCGAAACAAGGCAGCGCCCGCGGAGCGGTATCCCCCGCAGAAGCCGAAGAAGCCCACCTCCAAGGTCGTCTTCGATGCCCCGCAGCCCGAACCGGAAGCGCCGCGCACCTTCCGCCTCGGCGCTGTGCCCGGCGCGACCCCCGGCAAGTGGATCGACGCCTGGAAGCAGCGGATGCCGCGTGTGCCGCTCGAGCTCGTGACGATCGACCCGGCCGCCCAGCGCGATGCACTCGACCGCGTCGATGCGGCGCTCCTTCGTCTGCCCCTCACCGACGAGTCGCTGCACATCATCCCCCTGTACGACGAGGTCCCGGTCGTCGTCGCAGCGGTCGATTCGCATCTGATGGCCGCGGAGCAGCTCACCGCGGCCGACCTCGAAGGCGAGGTCGTGATCGCGCTGACCGACGATGTCCTGGGTTCTCCCGTGTTCCCGGGGACTGTCCCGGCGACCTTCGATCCCCTTCCCACCGACGAGGCGATCGCGACGGCGGCATCCGGCGTCGGCATCGTCGTCGTCCCGATGTCTCTCGCGCGTCTGCACCATCGCAAGGACGCCGATCACCGCGTCCTCGCGCACGGACCGACCTCGACCGTCGCGCTGGTGTGGCCGCGAGAGCGCACCACGGCCGACGTCGAGACATTCGTGGGCATCGTCCGCGGTCGCACGGCGAACTCCTCGCGGTGACCGCGTCTGCTGGGCCACGCGCGCTCGCTAGAATCTCCTGATGGCCTCGCTTCTCTACGTCTGCGTGCGACCCGAGACCGGGGCGGCGGATGCCGAGCATGCCTCCTTCCGTCGGGCGCTGGGCGTCGACGTGGTCGACCGGCTCGATCTGCTGCACGCGGCGTTGCCGATGGAACGCCTGCGGGGATATCGCGGCATCGTCGTCGGGGGCTCGCCGTTCAACGTCTCCGATGCGGTGAAGTCCGCCGAGCAGCTTCGCGTCGAGGCCGACCTCCGCATGCTGGCCGACGCGGCGATGGCCGCCGAGGTCGCGGTGTTCTTCACCTGCTTCAGCATCGGTGTCGTCACCCGCATGCTCGGCGGCGAGGTGGTGACCGATACTCCGGAGCCCGCGAGCGCCACGGTCATCGAGACCACGCAGGCGGGCGCGGCCGATCCGGTGTTCGGACCCAGCGGCTCCGCTCTGACGGTCTTCACGGCCCATAAGGAGAGCGCGGCGGCGACCCCGCCCGGCGCCGTGCTGCTGGCCACGAACGAGGCCTGCCCCGTGCAGGCGTACCGCGTGGGCACGCATCTCTACGCCGCTCAGTTCCACCCAGAGCCCACGCCTCGCGATTTCGCCGACCGGATGACGTTCTACCGCACCACCGGCTACTTCGACCCCGACGAGTTCGACGCCGTGCAGCAGCAGGTTCTCGCAGCCTCGGTCACCGAGGGTGCGGCCCTGCTGCGACGCTTCGCCGAGACCTTCGCCTGAATCAGCTCGACGCCGAGTCGCGGAGCAGCGGTACGCGCTCGCGCAGGTATGCCTCCAACGGCATGAATCCTCCCGCGGTGCTCCAGCGCACGGAGGGCACGCCGTCGACCTGAGCGAGCGGACCGGATGAACCTCCGGCGTCCACGGCGTCGACGTCGACGACACTCCATCCCACATGCACGACATCGCCCTCGTCGAAGCCGCCGCGCAGCGCCTCGGCCCTGCGCTCCGCCCGCTCCCTGGCCGACTCGGCCGTGTAGCCGCGACGCCCCGGGTCCGCCGCGCGCAGGACCTCGGCCGTCGCCAGCGCATGTGTCTCGGTCAGCAGCAGCACACCCAGGTGCCACGCCTCACCGACCCTGACGATGCGACGCCCGCGCCAGCGCGAATCGCGCTGTTCGCCGAGCCCTTCCTTCGGAGCGCCCTTCAGGTCGTGCACGGCCTGTGTCAGCAGCGCGGATGCGGTGGTCACAGCTCTCCCTGTCGTGTCTTGTCGGCCAGTCGCGGGCCCACGACCTCCGCGCGGTCGCCACGGAGCGTCATCCCGATCAGGGGATACAGCAGCACGGACAGCATTCCGGCTCCGACGAGCGCCGCAGCCGTGCCGGTGTCGAGCATCTTCTGATCCACACCGATGGCGGTGACAGCCACGATGATCGGCAGGCCCGTCGCGGCGAGCAGTCCGAGGGCCGCGCGGTCGCGCACGCTCATCCCCGCCGGCGCCGAGAGCTGCGCCGCGGATCCGCGGATCACGAGCAGAGCGATCAGGAAGACGGGCACCAGCCCCAGCGCCGTCGGCGAAGACAGCAATGCCTGCAGATCGAACGTGACCCCGGTGTAGAGGAAGAAGATCGGCACGAGGAAACCGAAGGCGATCGCCTCGATCTTGCTCTCGACCTCTTCCGCGTCCTTCTTCGGTGCACGCGCCATGATGATGCGCCAGACCGCCCCGGCCACGAAAGCCCCGAGCAGCATGTCGAGATCGAGCATGACGCTCAGCCCGACGAGAGCGGCGATGAGCAGGATCACGAAGCGCACGCCGAACTGATCCGAGGTGTGCAGTGTCGCCCGCACGATGCCGTGCAGCCGCCCGTGCGGGACGCGGTGCGCCAGCAGCACCGCGAGCCCGGCGAGCACCACGAAGGTCAGCAGCACGGCCGTGGCGATCGGCGTGGTCCGCGTGCTGAGGAAGATCGAGATCGCGATCAACGGGAGGAACTCGCCCACCGCGCCGATCGCGCTGATGGCACGGCCGAAGGGGGTGTCGAGCTCGCGGGCATCGCGCAGGATCGGCATCAGGGTGCCCAGCGCCGTGGAACTGAGCGCGATGCCGACCACCACCATCCCCTCTCCCGGCGCGAAGAAGAAGCCCAGGCCTATGCCCAGGAGCACGCTGAGCAGCCAGCCCAGAGAGGCGCGCGCGAGCGGCTTGCCCGCCACCATCTTGAAGTCGATCTCGGTTCCGGCGACGAAGAACAGCAGCGCGAGGCCGAAATCGCTGAGCTTCTCCAGCAGCGGTCCCGGTTCGACCCAGCCGAAGACAGCGGGACCGACGAGGATGCCGAGCACGAGCTCGAACACCACGATGGGCACCCGGACCACCGGTCGCACGCCGCGTGCGAGAAGCGGCGCCGCCACGGCGAGCAGCGGGATCAGCACGAGGCCGAGGTCACTCGCATTCATGCTCTCAGGGTAGGTGAGAGCGGTGCAGTGCGCAGGCAGTGCAGCGGGTGATCTTTCGCGATTCGCCCGCTCGGCGCATCCACGGCAGAATCGATGCACACCCTCGAGGAGCCCCCATGTCTCAGCCCGATACCGCCCGCCTGCTCATCGCCTGCGACGACCAGCCCGGCATCGTCGCCGCCGTCGCCGGCGTGCTCGCTCATCACGGCGCGAACATCATCTCGCTCGATCAGCACTCGACCGACTCCGAGGGCGGACGCTTCTTCCAGCGCACGGTCATCCACCTCGACGGTCTGGCAGCGGCGCGCCCGGCACTCGAAGCCGACATCGCGGCCGTCGCCGAGCGCTTCGGCATGGAGTGGTCGCTGCACGACGTGGCCCGCCGCAAGCGCGTCGCGATCTTCGTCTCGAAGTACGATCACTGCCTCATGGAGCTGCTGTGGCGTACGCAGCGCGGACAGCTCGACATCGACATCACCATGGTCGTGTCCAACCACCCCGACCTGGCCGAGGCCGTCCGCTCGTTCGGTGTGCCGTTCGTGCACATCCCCTCCGGCGACAAGGCCGCCATGGAGGATCGTCAGCTCGAACTGCTGCGCGGGAACGTCGACCTCGTCGTGCTCGCCCGCTACATGCAGATCCTCTCCGACGACTTCATCACGCGCCTCGAAGCTCCGGTCATCAACATCCACCACTCGTTCCTGCCCGCGTTCATCGGAGCGAACCCGTACGCTCGCGCCAAGGACCGTGGCGTCAAGCTGATCGGCGCGACCGCGCACTACGCGACGGCCGATCTCGACGAGGGACCGATCATCGAACAGGACGTCACGCGCGTCACCCACTCCGAGTCGGCCGCCGAGCTGCAGAGTCGCGGTGCCGACGTCGAGCGCCTCGTGCTCGCCCGCGCCGTGCAGTGGCACGCCGAGGATCGCGTGATCGTGCACGGCAAATCCACCGTGATCCTCTAGCCCGGTCGAACCCGGGAGGACGCGGGTCCAGTCGCGGTCGCTCAGGATATCGACCGCGAGCCCGTGGGAGGCCGCTGCCAGGCGTCGGTCATTCGTCCACAGCGCGGAGCAGCCCGCGATCCGGGCCGCAGCGAGGGTCACGGCGTCGCCGGGAGCCCTGCCATCAGCTCGGCGAAGACCTCGGCAGCCGAGCCATGACGCACCAGCGGCGCGGCCTGCCCCATCCACAGCGACTGCAGCGCGCCCAGGTTCTGCTCCCCCGCCGCGGTGCGGAAGCGTCCTGTCAGCCAGTTCTGCATCGGGAACGGCGCGATCGTGCCGCTCGCCTCGATCGCCCGCACCACACGGTTGCGGGCGCCGCGAGCCAGGCGTCCGCTCATCGCACGTGTGAGCACGGTCTCGTCGGCGGCGGTGGATCGGATCGCGTCGCGGTGCGCTTCGTTCGCGGCCGACTCCGCGGTGGCGAGGAACGCCGTCCCCACCTGCACTCCCGCCGCGCCCAGGGCGAACGCCGCCGCCACCCCGCGACGATCGGCGACACCTCCTGCCGCGATCACGGGCACCCCGACCGCGTCGACCATCTGAGGCACCAGCGCGAACGTCCCGACCAGCGACTCCTCCGCTGAACGCAGGAATGCGACCCGATGACCCGCGGCCTCGCCGCCGCTCGCGACCACGGCGTCCACGCCCGCTGCGTCGAGCGCGACGGCCTCAGCCACCGTGGTCGCCGTGCCGACGATGAGGATGCCGCGGCGATGCGCCTCCTCGATCAGGTCGTCCGACGGCACGCCGAACACCACGCTGAGCACGGCGGGCTCGATCTCCCAGACGGCCTCGAGCTGTTCGTCCAGGGTCGGGGCGTACCGCTCCGGCCGCGCGGGGACGTCCACGCCCACGGCTTCGTAGAACGGCTGCAGGGCCTGCGCGAACACGGTGTGCTGCGGGTTCGGCTCGGCCTCGTCTCCCATCGGAAGCCAGACGTTCACCGCATAGGGCCGGTCGGTCAGGGCACGCAGCTCGGCCCCGGTCGCACGGATGCGATCGCCGTCGTAACCGTAGAGTCCGAACGACCCCAGTCCACCCGCGTTGCTGACCGCGGCGGTGAGCGCGGTCGAGGAGAGCCCGCCGAACGGGCCGAGAACGATCGGATGCTCGATCCCGAGCAGGGTGCGAAGGTCACTCATGCTTCGACGTTACGCCCGCGGGCGACCCCGAGGCCGCGGTGATACCCTCGTCGCAGGAAGGGGTGCGCACATGAGCGAGTGGTTCGGGCAGATGCTGAGCTTCGTCGCGACCGCGATCGGCCTCGTGTCGATGCCCGACGCAACGGCCCTCGGCCTCGCGATCGCGCTGCTCGCCGTGACCGCCCTCACGCTCGCCATCGTGCTGAGCGTGCACCCCGAGGCCACAGCCGACGCCCCGCATCCGCTCCGGGCCATCGACGTCGGCACCCTCCTCACGCAGAGTGACCCCGATGCCGCCGGGCATCCGCGCCCTCGGGCGCCGGGAGTCGCGACCGCCGCGTAGTCCGTTCGCACGACGGGACAGCGCGGCCTTCGCCGACCCTTCCCGACGCCACGAACGGACACTCTCTTGGACATCTTCGCTTTCCCTCCTCTCGCCGCCCTCCTCGACGCCGCCTACGGCGCCATGACCGGGCTCTCCGACCTCCTCACCCCTCTCGCCGGCGCCGCGGCCGCAGCACTCGCCGTGGTGCTCGTCACCCTGCTGGTGCGGGCGCTGCTCATCCCGGTGGGCATATCCCAGGCCAAGGCCGAACAGACCAGGGCGCGTCTCGCCCCGAAGCTGCGTGAGCTGCAGCGCCGCCACAAGAAGAACCCCGAGCGCCTGCAGAAGGAGACGTTGGCGCTCTACAAGGCCGAGAACACGTCGCCGTTCGCGGGGATGCTCCCGGTGCTGGCGCAGGCCCCCGTCGTCGGCATCCTGTACACGCTGTTCCTCCGTCCCGAGATCGCCGGTCATCCGAACGAACTGCTCGCGCACGACCTGTTCGGCGCCCCGCTGGGGACGAGCCTGGTCTCCGCGCTCTTCGGCGGCACGGCGACGCCCGCCACGTTCCTGGTGTTCGGAGTGCTGCTGGCGGTCATGGTCGCGGTCGCCGAGGTCACCCGCCGCGTGTTCCGTCCCACTCCGATCGAGGGTGACGACTCCCCGTTGAACTCGCCCACGATGCTGCGCGTCGTCTCGGCGACGCACTACCTCACAGCGGTATTCGCCGCATTCGTGCCCCTCGCCGCTGCGCTCTACCTCACCGTCACGGTGGTGTGGACGCTCGTCCAGCGCGTCATCCTGCGTCGGCGCTTCCCGCTGCCGACTCCGACGGTCAATCGGGCAGCGGTATCGGCGCGGTGAAGGGACCGGAGGGGCCGCCGTCGCGACGGTCCCTCCGCACGCCGAGCGTGGTGCCGACGCTCGCGGCGATCACGAGAGCGATGGCGAGCATGCGCAACGGCGTCGCATCCTGACCGAGGATGAGCCAGCCGGCGAGGGTGGCGAACGCCGGCTCCAGGCTCAGCAACACCCCGAAGACGCGCTGCGGAAGCCGCCGCAGCGCCGCGAGCTCGAAGCTGTACGGGATGACCGACGACAGCACCGCGGTGATCGCCGCGAGCAGCAGGAGCTGCGGGTCCATCGCCACGGTCGACACAGCGGGAACGCCGACCGGGATCAGCAGCACGGCCGCGACCACGAGTCCCATCGCCAGGCCGCTGCTGCCGGGGATGAGGGCGCCGACGCGGGCGCTCATCCGGATGTACATGGCCCAGAATCCGGCGGCGATGAGGATGAACACAACCCCGAGCGGATCGAGCGGCTCGGCCCCGATCAGCCCGTCGATGCCGAGGACGACCATGCCCAGCAGGGCGATGCCGACCCAGGCGAAATCTCTGAGCTTCCGGGTGAGCACGGCGGCGAGGACGAGCGGTCCGAGGAACTCGATCGCGACGGCGGGCCCCAGCGGGATGCGATCGATCGCGGCGTAGAAGAAGCCGTTCATCGCCGCCAGCGAGACACCGAAGAGCACGGCGGCAAGCCACTGCGAGCGGGTCCACTTCCCCGGTCGCGGCCGCACGATGACGACGAGCAGCACCGCGGCGATCGCCACGCGCAGCGAGGTGACCCCCCACGGTCCGAGCACCGGGAAGAGCTGGGCCGCGACAGCAGCGCCGAAGGGAAGTGAGAGGCAGGAGCCGATGACGAGCACGACCCCCACGAGGGGACCGGATGCGGTGGGCTTCTGCACCAGACAAGCTTAGGCGGCGACTGTCGAGACCCACCGTGCTGTCGAGACCCACCCTGCTGTCGAGACCCACCGTCCCTGTCGAGACCCACCGTCGAATGCGCGACGGCGCGTGGGTGTCGACGAAGACGATGGGTCTCGACGGATGCTCGTAGGGGTCAGAGGTGTTTACCGCCCGTGACCGCGATGACCGATCCCGAGGTGTAGGAGGACTCGTCCGACGCCAGGTACACATATGCCCCGGCGAGTTCCGCGGGTTGCCCTGCCCGCCCGAGCGGGGTGTCGGCACCGAAGGTCGCCAGGCGCTCGGCGTCCCAGCCCGTCGCGGGGATCAGCGGTGTCCAGATCGGGCCGGGGGCCACGGCGTTCACTCGGATGCCCTTGGGCCCTGCCTCCTCGGCGAGCGCCTTCACGAACGCCACCTGTGCCGCCTTGGTCATGGCGTAGTCGATCAGACCCGGCGAGGGGTTGTAGGCCTGCACCGACGCGGTCACGATGATGCTCGCACCGGGTTCGAGGTCGGGATAGGCCGCACGTGCCGAGAACAGCATTCCGGCCAGGTTCGTGTCGAAGACCCGGCGCATCCGCTCCGTCTCCAGCGACGCGAAACCGTCGATGTCGTGCTGGTAGCCGGCGTTGAGCACGAGCACGTCGAGTCCACCCAGCTCGCTCCGGGTCTTCGCGACGATGTCGGTCGCGAACCCCTCGTCGCGCAGATCGCCCGCGAATCCCACTCCGATCCGGCCGGCCTCGCGGACCAGGGCGAGGGTGTCCTCCGCGTCGTCCTGTTCCTCGGGCATGTGCGCGATGGCGACGTCCGCGCCCTCTCGGGCGAAGGCGATCGCGACGGCGCGGCCGATGCCCGAGTCCCCGCCCGTGATCAGAGCACGGCGTCCTCCCAGGCGACCGTGGCCTGCGTAGGTCTGCTCGCCGTGGTCGGGCTCCGGCCGGGTCCGCTCCGTCAGCCCCGGCTGATCCTGGTGCTGCGAGGGGAAGCCCTCCTCGCGATGCGCGTGCCGGGGGTCGGTGGTGTCGTCTGTCATGGCGATCCTCCTCATCTCGTGGAACGTGTCGTCTCGTGGAACGTGTCGTCGTACGAGCGACTCTCCCCGAGGGCCGCCCTCCCGTCAGGGGGGTTGACAGGTCCGCCCTGTGCGAGGGGTCGAGAGGATCAGACGGGCGGGGTCACCGGTACTTCCTCGGTGCCCGGCTCGGTTCCCGATTCCGCGGGCTCGGGAACGAGGTAGAGCCCGCTCGGAGCGTTCGCCGTGAAGGCGAGGGCCTCGATCCAGGCGCGGTTGATGGACGGCTGCCTGCTGCCGAAGTACTTGAAGACCAGCGCGCTGCCGGGCTGGATCCAGACGGTGGTGCGCCCACCGCCCACGCTGGTGTCTTCTCGCCAGCTGAACGGGAAGGGCTCACCGCGACGCAGCTTGGCGGTGATGACGAGCTGCAGATGCGTGAGCGCCCGGTCCTCGATCTCGGTCTTCACGCTGCCTTCATAGACGAACTTTCCCATGCACTGCTCCTCGCTCGTGGCGGTGGGGACGACGGTTGCGACCCATTGTTCCTCAAACAGCCGACGGCCACACAGTCCCTCGGCGGGTGGATCCGATGCCGGGTCGCCACAGCGAAGTCAACCCCCTCGGCGAGATCTGGAGGGACGCATAGCCTCATTCCACTCGACCCCGAGGAGGGCACTGCCATGAACGACCGACACATCGATGACCGCCCGGACGAGGGCAACACCCCGGGCACGACGCACGCGTCGTGGGGCGCGGGAAACCCCCGTCTGCGCATCACCAGGGACGACGAGCGCACCGAGTTCGCGCTCGAAGACGATGTCGTCCGCGTCGGCTCGGCCGAGGGCAACGAACTGCGCCTCGCCGACACCGACCCGGTGCACGCCACGATCACGCACGACGACCGCGACGAGTACGTGCTGACCCTGCACGGCGAGGGCGAGACGAACGCGAGCCTCGGCGTGGACGCGACGCACGTGGATGAGAACTCCGAGACCCTGCGCACGGGCGCGCACTTCACGGCGGGTCCGTGGACCCTGGTATTCGCCCGCGACGAGTTCGCCGATCACGGACGCCCCTACGGCGGCCGCGCGGGCGGAGAGTACTCGGACCAGCCGCTGCAGCCCCCTCGTCCGGACTACGACGAGAGCGAAGAGCGATGACGCTCGAGAACGGACGCTCCGCACGGTGACCGCTCTCGACGCTCTCGACTCGGACACGCAGAGCCACATCGCACGGTTGAGCGAACTCGCCGCGGAGCGGGAGCTCCGCATCGGAGTGGCCGAGTCGCTGACCTCGGGCATGCTCGCGGAGACGATCGGTGCCGGCGACGGTGCCTCCGGCTGGTTCGCCGGGGGCATCGTGGCCTACTTCACCGACGTCAAGGAGCGCGTGCTGGGACTGACGCCGGGAACGGATCCGTGCTCTGCCGCCTGCGCGGAGCAGCTCGCCGCCGGTGCACGGACCCTGTTCGATGTCGACCTTGCGGTCTCGACCACCGGTGTGGGCGGCCCGGAACCCCAGGGCGGGCACGCGGCGGGAACCGTCTATCTGGGCTGGGCCACGGCCGATGGCGACGTGGGCCACCGTCGACTGGCACTTGTCGGCGACCCGGAAGAGGTGCTCGCGTCGACCGTTGGTGCGGCCGTCGGCCTGCTGGCGTTCCACGCCGAGGGGCTGCGACCGCTGGGTCCGCGGCGCGGTCAGGAGAACGACGGCGAAGACCGTCGTCCGCGCTGACCACGGCATCGCCACGAGTCGCGCATCGTCACAGGCCGCAGCACCCTCGCCGGCGCGTTGGCCGCAGCTTCACTGGCCGGGCACGAGCCCTATCCGCAGCGGCGCCTGTGGGGTGGTCGCCTCGCGCAGCGCCGCATCGATCTCGGAGAGCGGCCGCACCGCGCCAACGGCATCGGCGAAGGGATACGCCCTCCCCCGGCCCGCGAGGAACGCCACCGCTTCAGCCAGCTCTGCGCCCGTGTAGTTGTGGATGCCCGCGACGGTGACGAGCCGGCGCACGATGCTCTCGGCGTCGAACGGAACCGGGTCAGCGGGGAACACGCTCCCGACCAGCACGACCGTCCCCCCGACCGCCACGCCGGCGAGTGCTTCCTGCACGGCATGCCCCGACGCCTCGATCACGACATCGGGATCCCGGTCGAGACGCGTCGCTCCGAACCGTGCGGCCAGACCCTGCCTGTCGACGTTCGGGTCCCGCACCTCCACGGTCGCGCCCTGTTCGGCGGCGATGGCTGCGGCGGACAGCCCCACGAGACCCGCGCCGTGGATCCGCACGGAGGCCCCGTCGAGGTCGTGGTCCTTCGCCGCTCGAGCGACCGCCGCCCACGCGGTGGCCGTGGCGCACGAGGCGGGCGCGAGCACCGCGGCGGGGAGCGCCTCGGGCACCCTGACGATGGCCGTCCCCTCCCTCAGCTGCACGTGACTCGCGAACGCTCCGGTGAGGTCGCCGTGCGCGCCGACGCGATCGTGCCCGTACTTCCCCAGATCACGGCATTTCTGCGGCAGCCCCCGCAGGCAGCGATCGCAGCTCGCGCAGGATATGGTCACCGACCACACCACCCGATCGCCGATCCGCAGCGGAGTGCCGTCCACGGTGCGCGCGCCGGCGTCGCCGATGGCGATCACCCGTCCGACGCTCTCGTGTCCGAGCACCAGGGGCGTCGGAGCGGATCGTCGTCCCCGCACCGTGTGCACGTCGGATCCGCAGATCGTCGACATCTCGACCGCCACGAGCGCGTCCCCGTCCGCGAGAGCCACTCCCGGTACCGCGATCGTCTCGTGCGGGTGGCCTTCGCCGACCCAGACCATCGCGGTGGCCGCCGGGCGCAGCGCGACGTCTCGGCGGTGGCCGGGCGGACGGATCAGCAGCGTTCCCATGGAGCGATCCCTCAGGAGGTGGCGACGAGCGGCAGCAGCTCGCGCTGGACGAGCACATCCCGCAACGCGCTCACATCGCTCAGCACGGCATCGGCTCCGGCGGCGCTCAGCGCCGGACGATCGTGGGCGCCGGTGAGCACGCCCGCGACGAATCCGGCGCCGGCTCGACGACCCGACTCGACATCGCTGACGGTGTCGCCGACGACCGCGATCGACTGGACGGATGACGCCTGCGTGCGCAGCAGGGCCGCCAGCACGAGGTCGGGCGCCGGGCGTCCGCGTCCGGCGTCGATCGGCGACAGCGCGAGGTCGACGAGGTCTCGCCAGCCGAGTCCGTCGATCAGGGCGTCTCGGGTCACCGGGGCGAAGCCGGTGGTGAGCACGACCTTCAGCCCGGCGTCCTTCAATCCCTGGATCGCATCGGCGGCACCGGGGATCTCGGAGACGCCCTGCTCGGCGACGATCTCGGCGTACGCGCCCTCGAACGCGGCAGTGGCACGTGCCGCGGCCTCTGCGTCGCCGCCGGAGAGGTGCGTGAAGACGTCGATCTTCGACTGCCCCATGGTCACGCGCACGTAGTCGAGCGCCTCGTCCCACGGCATCCGGTCGGCGACGCCGGTGCGCTCGGCGGCGCGCTGGAAGGCCTGCTCCACGACGCCGTCGTCGAGCACCGTGGTCCCCGCCATGTCGAGGACGGCGAGTTCGAGAGGAGTGGTCATGATGTTCCTTCCATTGCTGCCGTCCACCCGAAGGCGGCGGCGAGGTTCTCTTCGGCGAGTCCGAGGCCCGTGGTCATCCCGATGCCGGTCGTCGCGGCGAGCACCAGCACACCGTCGTCGCCCCGGTCGATCAGGAACTCCTGCGGGCCCTTCGCGTACACGCCCTGCCAGCGCTCGATCACCCGCGGTGCGGGTGCGTCGAACAGCGCCTCGGCCTCGTCGAGGAACGCGGTGAATGCGGCCTCGGGCTGGAACGGCGCCGGGGAGAGCGCCGTGGCGTGCGAGTCCCCGATGATGAGCGTGCCGTCGGGGAGCTGCGTGTACATCTGGTTGAGGTCGATCGCTGCGAGATCGGGCCGCTCGGTGTGCAGACGCTCGCGCACCGCACGGGCCTCCGGTCCGTCCGCGAAGCGGCCGTAGCGCACGAGCGACCAGCCGGTGAGCAGGGGGGCCGCGAGCGGACGCGGGAACGACACGGCCGCCCGCATCATGTCGAGCGCGCACCGCACGACCCCGTGCCTTTCGGCGACCTCCGGGAGCAGCTGGTCGATGTCGTGATTCACGGCGACGACGACGCTCCCGCAGGCGATCGGCCCCCGAGTCGTGTCCACCCGCCCGGCCCCCACAGCGGTGACCGCGGTGCGGAAGCGGAATTCGACGCCGAGGGCGACCAGGTGGCGCACGATCGCGTCCGCCGCGGTGCGCGGATCCGTCTGCAGGTCGGTCTCGATGTGCGCGCCGCCGACGAGTCCCTCGGCGCGGAGCGGGGCCGACCGCAGGAGTTCCGAGGCTTCGAGCATGCGGATGCCTCCCTCACGGGATGCCGCCTCCAGCACGGCGAGCTCGTCGTCGTGTCTGGCGGCGACCAGCGTGCCCGACTCTCGCAGCCAGAATCCCGCATCCCGCGAGAGGCGCAGCCACAGGTCGCGCGAGAGATCGGCGTAGCGCCGCGCCTCGCCACCCTGCGCGCCGATGCAGAGGTGTCCGAAGTTGCGGATCGTCGCACCGACCGGCCCATCCGTGCGGTCGACGACGATCGCCCGCAGCCCACGCCGGACCGCCGCGTACGCCGCACCGAGGCCGACGATGCCGGAGCCGACGACGACCACATCCGCCGTGTCGAGAGCGCGATTCATCGGAACACCTTCCGCATCCACATGGCGAGACCTTCGACCACGAGCACCGTGGCGAGGATCATCAGCACGATGGCCGTCACGGTCTCGTAGCGGGACCCCTGGCTGGCGTTGAGCAGGTAGTAGCCGACCCCGCCACCGCCGACGATGCCGAGGATCGTCGCCGCACGGATGTTCGTGTCGAGCATGTAGAAGCTGTGGCCGATGAGCGCCTGCATGCCCTGCGGCACGGTCGCCGAGGTGTAGGTCTGCAGGCGTGTCGCACCGACGGCGCGCAGTGCGCGTTCCGGTCCGCGATCCACCTCCTCGAACGAGTCGGCGATGAGCTTGCCGAGCAGTCCGATGCCGCCGATCGCGAGGGCGATGACACCCGCCTGCGCACCGAGTCCGGTGATGACGACGAGCACGATCGCGAGGATCAGCTCCGGGATGCCGCGGATGCCCACGAGCAGGAGCCGTGCGGTCCCCCGCGCTCCCGAGCTCGGAGCGACGTTGCGGGCCGCGAGCGAGCCGAGCAGCAGCGACGGGAGCAGGGTGAGCACGGTCGCGGCCAGGGCGATCGCGACCGTCTCCCGCATCGCCTGGAACATGGCGCTCGCGTCGTAGTTGCCGAACGAGGGCGGCCAGAAGCGCGCCGCGACCTCGGGCAGCTTGGCCCAGAATGTGATGAGGTCCATCCAGTTGATCTGGCTGACCAGCACGCTTCCGATCACCACGAGCACGGCGACGACGCCGGCGATGGTGTGCCGGATGCGCTGCGCGGTCCAGGGGCGACGCACGGCGGTCTCCGGGCTGGCCGCCCAGGCGGGGCGCTCGACCTGGGTGGATGCGGCGTGCGCACCGAGGCGCGGATGCAGGATCCGGTCGATCCACGAGCGGGTGTGCTTCTGCTCGCCGAGCATCGCTCCGCGGACCATGCTCGAGACGATCTCCATCGCGACGCACAGGATGAAGATCACCAGTGCGATGCCGAGGCCCTTGCCGTAGTTGAGCGACTTGAACGCGTAGGACATCTCGAGGCCGAGGCCGGCGACGCCGACGTAGCCGAGCACCACACTGCCGCGCAGGTTGATGTCGTTGCGGTGCAGCACGGTGGCCACCCAGCTGGGCAGTACCTGCGGCAGGATGCCCGACGTGAACTCCTGCATCTTCGAGCCGCCAGCGGCACGGACGGCGAGACGCGGCCCTTCGTCGATCTGCTCGATCGCATCGGCGAACATCTTCGAGATCATGCCGATCGAGTGGATGCCGATGGCGAGGATGCCGGGAAGCGTGCCGAGAGAGAACATCAGCACGAACGCCATCGCGAGGACGACGTCGGGCAGGGCGCGGGTGAGGACGCCGATGAAGCGCGCGGCCGCGCGCCAACCGTTGCCTGGAGTGGTGTTGGATGCGGCGAGATAGGCGATCGGCACCGACAGCACGGCAGCGAGGAGGGTGCCGACGAGCACCAGGCCAACGGTGAGGGCGATCAGCCAGGCGAGGTCGCCGGGCGCCGGGAACGTGAGTCCCCCGACACGGGCCATGAAGTTCTCGGCGTTGCCCCAGCTCTGCACCATCGCCGGGATCGAGATGTCGACGTCGCGGACGGCGAGGATGCCGAGCACCACGAGCGCGACCAGGGTGAGCGATGCCGCGATCCGCTCGGGCGAGATCGGGCGCTTCGGAGCGCGCTCGGCGACCGTCTGCCCGCCGTCCCGAGGCACCGGCCCACCGCCGCGGGTGGCTGCATCCGTCGCGGAGTCGAGGGCCGTCATGATGCGGCCACCTGCGCAGCCGCCTCCACGAGCTCCTCGGCCACGGCGCGGATCTCGGCGGTCGTGGTGGCGACACGGCCGTAGATCTCCATGACCTCGGCCTTGGTGAGGTCACCGGTCGGGGTGTCGAGCACCACTTCGCCGTGACGCAGCCCGACGATGCGGTCGGCCCACGAGATCGCGAGGTCGACCTGGTGCAGGCTGCAGACGACCGTGAGTCCTTCGTCGGCGGCGATCTCGCGGATCAGCGCCATGACCTGTTCGCTCGACTCGGGGTCGAGAGAGGCGACCGGCTCGTCGGCGAGCAGGATCGCGGGCTTCTGCATGAGAGCGCGAGCGATGGCCACACGCTGCTGCTGTCCGCCCGAGAGGGTGTCGCTGCGCTGGTAGGCGCGGTCGAGGAGCCCGACGCGGTCGAGGTGCTCGAGCGCGGTGAGCTTTGCCGCCCGCGAGTAGCCCCAGAGACCGAGACGCGGCCCGCGCACACCCGACAGAGAGCCGGTGAGCACGTTCTCGAGCACGGTGAGAGAGGGAACCAGCTCGAACTGCTGGAAGATGAAGCCCACGCGGCTGCGGAGGTCGCGCAGCGCCCTCCCCTTCAGCGACGGGACCTGGGCGCCCAGCACCTCAACAGAGCCCGCGGTGGGGATCTCGAGGCCGTCGAGGTGGCGCAGCAGGGTCGACTTCCCCGAGCCGGAGAGGCCCAGGAGCACGACGATCTCTCCGCGGGACACCTCGAGCGAGGCATCCTTCAGCGCGGTGGTCGTCCCGAAGGTCTTCGTCACGCCGTCGAGGCGGATGAGGGCGTCGGATGCCGAGGCGGTCATGTCGTAGCTCCTGTGTTGTCGTGAGTCGTGCGGTGGTGCCCTCCGTCTCGTCCGGGTGAGGCGGACGAGACGGAGGGCGCCGGGTGAAGCGAAAGGTCAGGCCGGGCTCAGCCCTGGCACTGCTCCGCTTCGGTCTCCTTGCAGATGTCGCGGATCAGGTCGTAGTACGCGTCGTCGACCGGCTTCGTGGCGTAGAAGACGCTGCGGAACGCGTCGGTGTCCGCACCGTCGATGCCGGCGGCGATGATGTCGTCGATCGTGATCTCGGAGAGGCCGTCGATGAGCTTCTTCGAGACGTCGTCGGGCAGCGTGGACGAGTAGACCAGCGGCGCGCCGGGAACCATGGTCTCGTCGACGACCTTCACCTTGTCCGACTTCTCGACCTCGGAGTCCTCGGCAAAGCCCGCCTCGCACTCCACGCCCTCGCCGACCTTGGTGACGCTGACGTCGTGCTTGCCCGCGAAGACCGGCGTGATGTCGGTCTTGGGGTCGATGCCGGCCTTCAGCAGGTTGTAGGACGGGAACAGGTAGCCCGAGGTGGAGGACGGGTCGACGAAGCAGACCTTCTTGCCCTTGAAGTCATCGATGCTCTTGATGTCGCTGCCCGCGGGGACGATCGCCTGCGAGAAGTAGCCGGGCTCCTGGCCCTCTTCCGTGACGATCGAGGAGATCGGGGTGAGCTTGGCGCCGTTGTTCGTGGCGGTGACGTACGTGAAGCCGGAGAACGACGCGACGTCGACCTTGCCGGCGACGGCGGCTTCGATCAGTGCGGCATAGTCGGTCGACTCGTGGTATTCGACCGTCTTGCCGGTGATCTCGGCGATGTAGTCCATGAGCGGCTGGTAGTTGGTCTCGGTGTCGACGGAGTCGGGCACGACACCGAAGACCAGGGTGTTCTCGTCGACCGCGAATCCGCTGGCGGAAGACGACTCGTCGGCGCCGGGAGTGCCGGCGGCGTCCGCCGAGCCGGAACAGGCGGCGAGGCCGAGGGCGAGGAGCGCGACGCCGGCGAGGGCGGGGAGAGCGCGAAGCTTCATGAGGACCTTTCAGGGTGTGAGGGGTGATCCACGGAAGACTCTGGCAGGTGATGAGCGCAGATATGTACCTAACTCGGAAGAGTTCAGGCCGCGTTTACCGGGGATTCGCCTGAGTGAACACTCCCGGAACGAGGCAACGCCGTTCGGGCGGACCAAGTAATGTACCTATGTGGCCGAAGCTGTGTACACCCAGATCGCCGACGACCTGCGCGCCCAGATCGCCGCGGGTGCCCTGCGCCCCGGGGATGACGTACCCACCGAAGCGGAGCTCGCGGAGAGATGGCACACATCGCGGGGGCCGATCCGCAACGCCCTGGCCGCGCTCCGTGGCGAAGGCCTGATCGAGACCAGTCGCGGTCGGCCGGCGCGGGTCGTCGCCAGGAAGGCGAGCCAGGCGGTCGACATGTCGGTGCCGTTCACCCGCTGGGCCCGCGAGCTGGGCGTCACGCCGGGGGCCGAGACGCAGGAGCTGAGCCTGAGACGCGCCGGAGAGCTCGGAGCGGCACTCGGCGTCGACGCCGGGGACACGATCGTGAGCGTGGTCAGGCTGCGCCTGCTCGACGGGCGCCCCACCATGCTGGAGCGGCTCAACTACACCGAGGTCGCGGGCCGGAGGCTGTTCGAGGTGGATCTGGACGAGGTGTCGATCACGGAGTACCTCTCGTCGGTCGGGCACCCCATCGTCACTCTGCAGCACGTGATCGACGCCGTGGCCGCTGACGACCAGGACGCGGAGTTGCTGCGCGTGCCGCGCGGGACGCCCATCCTGCGTCTCACCCGCACCTCGCGTGACGCGGAGGGGCGGATCTTCGAGGCCTCGGAGGACCGGTACCTGAGCGAGGTCGTGCGGTTCACCGTCGCCGCATCGGGGATCTCCACCGATGGCCACTACATGCGCGCAGTGGGCGGGTAGTCGCGCGGTACGGAGCGTCGCGCGGAAGGCCCGGAAGACAGCCGTTAACGCAGAAGGCGATCGCGAGCGCGCAAAGTGTTTCAGAAGCCAGAAAGACCGCGCTCGCGATCGCAGCGCTGGGGACGCTTTATCTGGGGAACCCTCAGGATATGGCGGACTGCAACTCGTTCCACAGTGTCGAACGTCGAGACCTCGCTAGACCTTCGTCTAGGTTCTCGCGGAGCGTGGAGAGGGTGCTCACACACTCTAGGGCATCAGACGACCGGAAGTCGGGCCGACACGACCCAGAACCCGTCGACTTCGCCGGCGCTGAACTCGCCACTCGCTCCCATCACGCGCTCCGCCATCCGGCCGAGTCCTGTTCGACTCGACGAGAGTTCACGGCGCGGGGTCGTGGGGAGGGGGCTGCGCAGCGTGAGGTGCGCGACATCGTCGTCCACGGCGAGGTCGATCAGCACCTCGCCGGGGCCTGCGTATTTGAGGATGTTGGTGGCGGACTCGCGCACGATGCGCGCGAGGACGATCTCGACGGCACGCGGGATACGCTCGTCGCTGGGATCGCCCACGCGGGCCACGGAGTGGCCCGCCGCTTCGAACTCGCTCTGCGCCTCGTCGACGGCATCGGCGAGGTCGCCCGTCTGCACGCTCGACGACTGCGGACCGTCGTCGGCGAGCTCGATCACGAAACGGAGATCGGTCATGGCCTTGCGAGCGGCGACGCGGATCGCCTCTCGAGAGTCGGTGCTCATCTCGGGGTCTTCGAGCATCTGCACGTGCAGCGACACCACCGTGAGGTGGTGCGCGATGCTGTCGTGCAGCTCACCGGCGATCCAACGTCGCTCGGCGAGCACTGCCTGTCGTTCTTGTTCAGCCCGCGCCTCGAGCTCGCGTTCGAGGCGACTGCCACGGGCGAACGCCAGCCGCAGAGCGAACCCGACGGCTCCCGCCACGGTGGCGAAGACGAGATAGAGACCGACGTTGACGGTGACGCCCGGCTCGGCGGCGAACGGGACGATCGCCGCGGCGACCAGGAATCCGCCGGTGTAGGAGAGGATCAGTGACGTCCACCCCAGCCTCATGACCAGGCCGGCCGCGACAGCGGCGGCGGTCAGAACCTGGAGCTCTGATCCGGGGATGAAGGAGAGCGCGAACACGACGCCGAGAGCGCATGTCGCGAGGAGCGGCTTCCAGAGGTAGAGCGCGAACACTGACGTGGTCGCGATGCTCACCAGAAGAGCTGCCGGGTTCACACCCGGAGTGGTGAAGAAGCCGATGAGATCTGCGGCAACGGTGATAGCGAGGATCGCCAGCACGACGATGCGCTCGATCGCGCTGAGCTTCTCGCCTCGGGCCAGGCGGAGAGTGTCCGCGGTTTTCCGGTTCGAGTGGTCGAAGGCCATGCTTCACTATCTCCTATTTGCCAACTATTCTAGTTGTGGAGACCAAAGAACTTGCCAACCTGCTGCCAGAAAGTCATAACGTTCACCTCCAGTTTGTAGTCGTTCGTCGATGTCTGTATTCATCTTCTCGGCGACAGGAGCGGCGCACATCTGTCTCAGGTCTAGACCTTTTTGGCCAAAGGTCTACATGACGTCCATCAGGCGCCCGCGCCGTTAGGCTTCCCCCTATGCAGGAAATCCGTGTCGTGATCGTCGATGACGATCCCCTCGTCCGTTCGGCGTTGTCGCACTTCGTTTCACGCGACCCGGAGATCAGCGTGATCGCGCAGGCAGAGGACGGTCTCGAGGCGATCTCCACTGTCGAGCGCGAACAGCCCGACGTCGTGATGATGGACGTGCAGATGCCCGAGATGGACGGCATCGAGGCGACGGGTGTCATCGCCGAGCGATGGCCGCACGTGCGCGTGCTCGCTGTCACCACGCTCGACGGCAGCGACACGGTGCTCCCCATGCTGAGCGCCGGCGCTTCCGGCTACCTGCTCAAGGACTCCAGCGCGGAGGACATCGTCACCGGTGTGCGCGAGGTGCACAGCGGGGCCAGCTCGCTGTCGCCGCGGATCGCTTCGATGCTGATCAAGCACGTCCGCGATTCGACGCCCGTCGCCGCCGACGCCGCCGCGCTCGAACCGCTCACCGAGCGCGAGGTCGAGGTGCTGAACTGCCTCGCGCAGGGGATGTCGAACGCAGAGATCGCGAAGGCACTCATCGTCTCCGAGGGGACGGTGAAGGCACACCTCGGGCGCATGATGTCGAAGTGGCACCTGCGCGACCGCGTGCAGATCCTCGTGACGGCCGCACACGCCGGACTCGTCAGCTTCCGCTGATCACCCACCGCGTTTCAGCGCTATCACGCAGCTGCGGTCTCGCGCTGCCGCGGAACACGCCAGCGACGCTCGGGATCCCACCATGCCGGGCCGCGGACCTGCGGGGTACCTCCCGCCATCCGGATCTCCCACCCCGATCGGTTCAGTGAACGGTGATGCCACCAGCACAGGGGCACGCCGTTGTCCGTATCGGTCGGCCCTCCCCTGGCGTGCTCGACGACGTGGTGGATCTCGCACCATGACGCCGGCACATGGCACCCGGGGATCAGACACTCTCCATCGCGAGCGATGATCGCGCGCCGCTGGTGAACCGTGAACACCCGATCAGTGACGGTCGTGCCGACGATCCGACCGTCGTCGAACAGCACCCGCTGAATGGCGCCCGTGCACGCGGCCTGGGTCGCGACCCCGATCGGCACCGGCGACTGCGAGCCGGCCACGGTCGCCCACCCGGAGCCCGAGACGAGGTCGTCCGCGTCGGCGTGCACCACGAGCGTCGGGGATGCTCCGGCCAGTCGGGGCATGTCTTCGTGACGCGCGGCGATCGCCAGTGCTGCCGCCATGGCGTCGTGCCGCTTCTGCGCGGCGGTGCGCTGTTCGATCACGTTGCGCGGGTCGGAGTTCCACGGATCGGCGTCGGCGACGTCTGCACCGGACTCGGCTCCATCGCCCGATCGCTCGCTCTCCGACCGGAAGGACACGCCCGGCTCTGGCGGGCCATCGGTCTTCGGATTGTTCTGAGCGTCGATGATGAGCTGCAGCTGAGCGGCCACGTCGGGAAGGAGGTTGCCCCGGAGCGGATGCACCCCGTTGCGCAGGCGTCCGATGGTGAGGAATCTCCGATTCCGCGCCTTCGCGTCCGTCGGTTCGGCACCATCCGGATCGAGCAGCTGCGCGAGCAGCATCGCGTACTGCCGGAGGTCGTCAGGGGTGGCGGGCGGCCCTCCACCTTCGGTACCCCCGTCCGCCTCGGGGAGTCCGCGTGCCAGATCGGCCAGCGCAGCATCGGCCGCCACCCGTTCCTCCGACCCGATCCGATCGCCGGCCTGCAGGACCGGCCCGGACGCCGCGAGCACACCGGCCACCCCGATCACGCCGTCGAGCATCGCCTCGCGGATCGCGGGGAAGCGCGCCGGGAGCCGCTCCCCCGTCGTCAGCGCCATCTCGCGCCGAACCGCCTCGGCCGCCTTCACCACCCGAGACGCTCCGGGTGCATCCACCCGCAGCACCCGCTGCAGGAGCTCGTTCATCGATCGGCATCCGGTCGCCTCGGCGAAGCGGGGCTCGGCTGAGGCGGTCGTCTCCACAACGATGGCCTCCACGCGACGAAGCGCCTCGCCAGCGCCGCGGAGCACATCCAGTCGCGCGGCATCGTCGAGTCCGGCGAGCTGTGCGGCGGACAGCACGGCGTCGAGGTCGGCGACGACCCGATCCATAGCTTCCGCGAGGGGGTTCATACGTCCATCCCACACCCCACCACCGACATTGCAGGGTCGGAACAGTCCCGTTCAGAGCTACTTTCCTGGCATTCCGGAATACGCTCGACACCACCCGTCGATCCCGCGTTCAACGGCTCACACGGCGAGGAGGACGATCCCGGTCACCACGACGAGGGATGCCGCGATCCGCCAGCCCCCGCGCGACTCCCGCAGCACGAACACCCCGAACAGACTCACCAGCACCACGCTGACCTCGCGGAGGGGCGCCACCAGCGCCACCGGGGCGATCTGGATCGCGGTCAGCACCAGGATGTACGACAGCGGTGACAGGGCGCCGAACGCGAGGATGCGGCGCCACTGCGTGCGCCAGAGCGCCCCGACCGCGTCCCAGCGCCGACGCACCGCGATCGAGTAGAACGGCACCTGCAACAGCGTCGTGCCCACCATGAAGGCGACCGGCGAGAGGTTCCACGTGCGCACCGCGTGCGCATCCCAGATCGTGTAGACGGCGATCGCGACGCCGGTGAGCACGCCGAAGACGATGCCGGGATCCATCCGCCGGGTGCCGGATCCTCTGCCCCGGTCGACGAGTCCGATGGCGACGACGCCTGCGATCACGGCCGCCACCCCGATCAGCGCGAGCACCGACGGGCGCTCGCCCAGCAGCAGCACGGCCACGATCACCGAGAGGAAGGGTCCGGTGCCGCGGGCCGTCGCGTACACCGTGGAGAGGTTGCCCTCGCGATAGCCGCGCTGGAGCACCGCCATGTAGCCGACGTGGAGCACCGACGAGACGACGACACCGAGGGCGAACGACCACAGATCGTCGGTGCCGAGACCTCCCGTGAACGGCACCGCGCCGATCCAGACCACGGTGCTGGCGACGGCGCCCCACCACAGGAACGGCGCGCCCGCTCTGCTGATGCCGTGCGCGATGATGTTCCACGCCGCGTGGGCGATGGCCGCACCGAAGACGAGGACGAAGGCGAGAGGAGACAAAACAGACCCTTCCGTCCGGCGCACGGCGCGACGAACAGGGTCCTCCGGGCTTTTGTCCTGTCAGATGACGGCTCTCCTGCGGAGGAGAGCCGTGGCGCCGCTCGGACCAGACGGGCGCGAACCCCGGAACCCTAGGCGCTATCGGGACCACCCTAACCCGCCGGGATGAACGGCCGGGAAACAGCGCGGGCGCGGGCCGCCGTCGTGGAGGACGCACGGAGACCCCGACTACGCTCGAAGGACCGCGCTCTCCAGGAAGGTCACGACATGCCCGTCACCCCCGCCGCTCTCGCCCACGCCGAGGACCTCGCCGATTTCGTCGCCACCTCCCCGTCGAGCTACCACGCGGCGGCGGAAGTCGCCCGACGGCTCGAGGCTGCGGGCTTCCACCGGCTGCACGAGGAGGACGCCTGGCCGACGACCGGTGGACGCTTCGTCGTCGTGCGCGACGGGGCGGCGATCGCCTGGGTCGTCCCCGAGGATGCTGCGGCCACGACGCCCGTGCAGATCTTCGGCGCGCACACCGACTCCCCGGGCTTCAAGCTCAAGCCGCAGCCGACGACCGGCTCACGGGGCTGGCTGCAGGCCGCCGTCGAGGTGTACGGCGGACCGCTGCTGAACTCCTGGCTCGACCGCGAGCTGCGCCTCGCCGGGCGACTGGCACTGGCCGACGGCCGTGTCGTGCTGGCGGACACCGGAGCTCTGCTGCGTCTGCCGCAGCTGGCGATCCACCTCGACCGCGGTGTGAACAACGGCCTCGCCCTCGACAAGCAGACCGAGACCCAGCCGGTGTGGGGACTCGGCGACCCGACCGAGGCCGACATCCTCGCCGAGCTCGCCTCCTCCGCCGGCGTCTCGGCCTCCGACGTCCGCGGCTACGACGTGGTGATCGCCGATTCCGCCCGCGGTGCGGTGTTCGGCAAGGACAACGCGTTCTTCGCGTCGGGGCGCCTCGACGACCTCGCCTCGGTGCACGCCGGCGTGGTGGCCCTCGAGGCGCACGCCCCTGCCGCCGGAGCACCCATCGCGGTGCTCGCCGCCTTCGACCACGAGGAACTGGGTTCGGAGTCGCGCTCCGGCGCGGCGGGCCCCTTCCTCGAAGACGTGCTCGAACGCGTGTACGCCGGCCTCGGCGCCGACGGATCCGCACGCCGCCAGGCCTACGCGTCGTCGTGGTGCCTGTCGAGCGATGTCGGACACTCGGTGCACCCGAACTACGCCGCCAAGCACGACCCCGTGGTGCAGCCGGTGCTCGGATCGGGACCGATCCTGAAGATCAACGCCAACCAGCGCTACGCCACGGATGCGGTCGGCACGGCATCGTGGCGTTCCTGGTGCGAGCGCGCCGGGGTCACGACGCAGGAGTTCGTATCCAACAACAGCGTGCCGTGCGGTTCGACCATCGGCCCGATCACGGCGACCAGGCTCGGCATCCGTACGGTCGACGTGGGCATCCCCATCCTGTCCATGCACTCCGCGCGAGAGCTCGCAGGGGTCTCGGACCTGCACGATCTGACCCGCACAGCGCAGTCCTTCTTCGCCGGCTAGGCCCCCGCCGGCTGCACACCGCGGCGGGGCCGCCGCCGAAACCGCCTGCGACCGCCTCGGCAGTGCCAGGATGTGAGCATGACGGACATCAAGCCGGCCCTCATCGAGCGTGCGGGCATCGAGATCATCCCCGAATCCGAGCGGACAGCGAAGCCGCGAGACCTGTTCTGGCCGTGGTTCGCCGCGAACGTGTCGGTGTTCGGCATGTCGTACGGGTCGTTCGTCCTCGGCTTCGGCATCTCGTTCTGGCAGGCGACGATCGTCTCGGTCATCGGCATCGTCGTGTCGTTCCTGCTCTGCGGGCTCATCGCGATCGCCGGCAAGCGCGGCTCCGCGCCGACGATGGTGCTCTCGCGGGCGGCCTTCGGCGTGCAGGGTCAGAAGGTGCCGGGCATCGTCTCGTGGCTCACCTCGATCGGCTGGGAGACGTTCCTCGCGATCATGGCCGTGCTCGCCACCGCCACCGTGATCACCCAGCTCGGAGGTGATGGAGACAGCATCGCGCTCAAGATCGTCGCCACCGTGATCGTCGCAGCGCTGATCGTCACGGCGTCCGTGCTCGGCTATCACACGATCATGAAGCTGCAGTCGGTGCTCACGTGGATCACCGGTGTCGTGACCGTGCTCTACATCGTGCTCGCCGCTCCGCAGGTGGACCTCGCGGTCGTGCTGGCCCGACCCGACGGCGGCGTCGGCCAGGTGATCGGCGCGCTCGTCATGGTGATGACCGGGTTCGGTCTCGGCTGGATCAACATCGCCGCCGACTGGTCGCGCTATCAGAAGCGCACCGCATCGGACGGGGCGATCGTCGCCTGGAACACGATCGGCGGATCGGTGGCACCGGTGATCCTCGTGGTGTTCGGCCTGCTCCTGGGCGGCTCCGACGAAGACCTCATGAACGCGATCGCCGCCGACCCCATCGGCGCGCTCGCCTCGATCCTGCCCGTATGGGTGCTCGTCCCGTTCCTGCTCACCGCGGTACTCGCCCTCGTCTCGGGCGCGGTGCTGGGCATCTACTCCTCCGGGCTCACGCTGCTCAGCCTCGGCATCCGGATCCCCCGCCCGTCCGCCGCAGCGATCGACGGGGTCATCCTCACGGTCGGCACGATCTTCGTGGTGTTCTTCGCGACCGACTTCCTCGGACCGTTCCAGAGCTTCCTGATCACGCTCGGCGTGCCCCTCGCCTCGTGGGCCGGCATCCTCATCGCCGACATCCTGCGCCGCCGGAAGGACTACGACGAAGAGGCACTGTTCGACCAGCGCGGACGCTACGGCGCGTGGGACTGGACCTCGATCGGCACGATGGTCGTCACCAGCGTGATCGGCTGGGGCCTGGTCGTGAACAACTTCGCCGAGGACGCAGCCTGGAACAACTGGCAGGGCTACCTGCTGTTCCTCATCGGCGGCCGCGACGGCGAGTGGGCCTATGCGAACCTCGGAGTGTTCTTCGCGCTGGTGCTCTCGTTCCTCGTGACGTACTTCGCGAGGGCGGCGAAGATCCGGCAGCAGGAGGCCGCGTGAATGCGTCCGCGACCACCGACACCTGGCTCGTGGTGATCGATCCGCAGACCATCTTCGCCGCGCCGGATTCCGCCTGGGGGTCGCCGTTCTTCCCCGAGGTGATGCCCCGCATCCGCGCCCTGGCCGACGCGTTCGGCGATCGCGTGCTCGTGACCCGCTGGATGCCGACCGCCGACCGGACGACGTCGTGGGGTGCGTACTTCGACGCCTGGCCCTTCGCGGACCAACCGCCGAGCGATCCCCTGTTCGCCCTCGTCCCCGACGCCGAGGCGCTCTCGCCGCACCCGAGCATCGACCTGCCGACGTTCGGCAAGTGGGGTCCGGAGCTCGAGGGGACCATCGGACGCGGCGGGCACGTCGTGCTCGCTGGCGTCTCGACCGACTGCTGCGTGATCTCGACCGCGCTGGCCGCCGCCGACGCGGGCGCACACGTGACGATAGCGGCCGACGCCTGTGCCGGTTCGACCGCGGAGAATCACGCCGCCGCCCTGCGGGTGATGAGTCTCTACCCCCCGCAGATCACGATGAGTGACACCGCGACGGTGCTCGCGGCTCACTGACCCGCGCCGACCTGACCGCGGCGCCTCAGGCGGAAGCGCGGACCGCTGCGGCGATGTCGGAGGGGGAACCGTGCCAGGGCGCTCCGTGCCCCGGCAGCACCCACGCCGCCGACACGTCGGCGAGACGGTCGAGCGAGGCCAGCGCCTCCGCGGGCTCGTCGGTGAACGGTGCGGGTTGGGCGCCGGTGCGACCGGTGAGCACGTGACGGGTCGTCAGAGCATCGCCGACGAACACCGCGTCGACGGCGGGGACGTGCACCGCGATGCTCCCCGGCGAATGGCCGGGCATCCCGAGCACGACCGGCGCGCCCGGAAGGTCGATCACATCGCCGTCTGTCACCTCGGTCACGACCGACACGTGTGGCGTGCGCAGCGCGTTCTTGCGGAGCCCGTACGTGAGGAACCCGAGCGTCGGTCCGATCTTGGCCGGCCCCATGGGGGTCTTGGGCTTCTCGCCGGTGCGCACCCGATGGCTGTCGGCCTCGTGGATGAACACCGGTGCCCCGACCTCCTTCCGCAGCCGTTCGGCGAAGCCGATGTGGTCGCCGTCGCCGTGCGTCAACACGAGACCGCGGATATCGGACAGAGGGCGCCCGATCGTCGAGAGCTCGCGCTGCAGATCGTGCCAGTGCCCGGGGAGACCGGCGTCGATCAGCGTGATCCCCTCCGGCAGGTCGATGAGGTAGGAGGCGACGATGTCGTTGCCCAGTCGGTGCAGGTGCGGTGCGAGCTTCATGGCTGATCCTCTCGGGATGATTGCGATGGCTACGATACGTAGCTATCATGGCTAATGTCAATAGCCATGGCTGTCAGCAGCCGTCACAGGAGGATCGATGCCGACACCCGAACGCACATCCACCGAGGAGATCGTCGCCGCCGGGCGGGAGATCCTCGAGGTCGCCGGTCCCTCCGGGCTCACGATGCAGGCCGTCGCAGAACGGGTGGGGGTCCGCGCCCCCTCGCTGTACAAGCGCGTGCGAGACCGTGACGCACTGCATTCCGCCGTCGCCGCAGCCTCGATCGACGCGCTCACCGCACGTCTCGAAGCCGCGGGCGACGACATCGGTGCGCTCGCGCACGCCTATCGCGACTTCGCGCACCGGCATCCGGAGGGCTTCCGCCTCATGTTCACGATCGCGGCCCCGCACGATGCCCTCGAACGGTCAGCCGCGCCCCTGATCCGCACCGCCTCCGCCCTGGTCGGGCAGGAAGACGCCCTCGACGCCGCGCGCTTCTTCACGGCGTGGGCCACGGGTTTCCTGCAGATGGAGCTGTCCGGGGCGTTCCGCCTCGGCGGCGACGTCGATCGTGCCTTCGAGTACGGCCTGCACCGTCTGCTGGCCGGAATCACCGCCTGACCTGCCCACGCTGCAGGTCGAGTCCGCCTCGCCTACCTCATGGTGTCGAGGATGCCGACGAGGTCTTCGAACGTGGTGAGCGGATTCAGGATCGCGAAGCGCGTGTTCGGACGACCGGCGTGGGAGCTGGGCACCACGAAGGCCCGCTGCGAGTCGAGCAGGGCGGCCGACCAGCGGTCGTAGTCGGCGCGCTCCCATCCCTCGCGCTCGAACACCACGATCGACAGCTGCGGGTCGCGCACCAGCTTCAGTTCGGAGCGTCGGGCGATCTCGTCGGCGATCCGCCGGGTCAGAGCGAGACCGGCGCTCACGGCCTCGCGGTATGCCGTCACGCCGTACGTCGCGACCGAGAACCACATCGGCAGACCGCGCGGTCGACGAGTGAGCTGGATCGAATAGTCCGAGGGACTGAACTCGTCGACGTCGGTCAGGATGTCGAGGTACTCGGCGTGCTGCGTGTGCGCCCGACGTCCGCTGTCGGGGTCGCGGTAGATCAGGGCACAGCAGTCGAACGGAGCGAACAGCCACTTGTGCGGGTCGACGATGACCGAGTCGGCGCGCTCCACACCCGCGAACAGGTGCCGAGCCTCCGGGGCCAGCATGGCCGTGAGGCCGTAGGCGCCGTCGATGTGCAGCCAGAAGTCGAACTCGTCCTTGAGTGCAGCGATGCCGGCGATGTCGTCGACGATGCCGAAGTTCGTCGATCCCCCGGTCGCGACCACCGCGCAGATCTCGTCCCCGTGCTCGGCCAGCGCCTCGCGGACGCCCTCGGCACGCAGCACGCCGTCCTCTCCCGCCGGCACCAGCAGCACGTCGGCATCCATCACGCGCGCGGCCGACTTGTTCGAGGAGTGCGCCTCGACGCTGCAGAGGATCTTCCACCGGCTCGGCAGTTCCCTCCCCGCCGCGACCAGACGGGCTTTCGCCGCCTCACGGGCGGCCACCAGCGCCGAGAGGTTCCCGATCGTGCCGCCCTGCACGAAGACGCCACCGGCCGTGTCGGGGAGCCCGAACTCGCCGGCCAACCACGACAGCACCTCGTTCTCGGCGTGCACGGCCCCGGCCCCTTCGAGCCAGCTGCCGCCGTAGAGCCCGGAGGCCGACACGACGAGGTCGAAGGCGATGGCGGCCATGGTCGGCGCCGTCGGGATGAACGACAGGTACAGCGGATGACTCGTCGTCAGGCAGGCCGGGGCGAGCACATGCTCGAACACGCTGAGCGCCCGCGCCGCCCCCAACCCCGCGTCCGTGATGGTCGGCCCGACGAGGCGGTTCAGCTCGGCCTCGGACTGCGGCTTGTCGAGCGGCACATCGGCGGCGAGCATGCGACGACGCGAGTAGTCGAGCACGGCATCGACGATCGCGGTCGATTCGGGCGAGGCCGCGTGCATGCGCACAGCATCCATGGGCGTTCCTTTACTTGTCATCAGGTCAGGAGTCATCAGGTCAGGAGTCAGCAGGTCGGGAGTCAGAGGATCGAGCACCGACGAGGGCATCGGGGGCGGCACTGTCCAGCACGGCGGACAGTGCGCGCCTGGCGAGGTCGGCACGGTCGCGTGGGGCCCACTTCACCAGCGAGTGCGCGTTCATGCCGTCGACCATCGCGAGCAGCAGCCATGCGGCCGTGTCGGCGCGACCCGCTTCGATCGCCCCGTCGGCGGCTGCGCGGGCGAAGATCCCCTCGAGCGCGCTCTGCCATCCGTCCATCTCCTGCCGCACACGGGCGGCGAGCGCCTCGTTGCGGGCACCGAGCGCCCACGCCTGCACCCAGATGAGGGTGACGTCGTCGCGGTCGGCGTCGAGAAGGGTCTCGATCAGGCGCAGCAGACCACCGCGCAACTCAGCGGCGTCCAGCTCAGCGGCGTCGTGGAACGGGCGGTCGTCGAAGGCGGAGATCACCTCTTCGCGCTCGGCCGCCACGATCGATCCGAAGACGTCGGCGACGAAGGCGTCCATCCCCGGTCGGTAGTGCGCGACGAGGGCGGGGGTGACACCCACTCTGGCGGCGATCGCACGGACGGTCAGGCTCTCCAGACCGCTTTCGCGGGCAAGGCCGAGCGCCCCCTCGAGGATCGAGTGATCGCGCTCCTGCGGCGACATCCGCCGAGCGGTCGCACCTGTTGACGTCGTCTTCATCAGGGGTTACCGTAACACCTGTTGATCGCATGTTCAATAGTCGGACCGGCCGCACGAGGAGACCACGATGAGCTGGCGCATGCCCACCGAGACCGCACGTCACGAGCGCACGTGGATGGCGTTCCCCGCGGAGGGAGAGACTCTCGGCGACACCGCAGCGGCGCGCGAAGAGGGCTATGCCACCTGGACCGCTGTCGCTCATGCCGTCGCCGAGTTCGAGCCCGTCTCGATGCTGGTCGACCCGAGCGAGCTCGCCAGGGCGCGGCGCATGCTCAGCAGCGGCATCGACATCGTGGAAGCACCCGTCGACGAGTTCTGGATGCGCGACTCAGGGCCCACGTTCGTGGTCGACGACGAGCGTCCTGGTGTCCTCGGAGCGGTCGACTGGATCTTCAACGGGTGGGGCGCCCCGGAATGGGCGGAGTGGCGGAAGGCCGCACAGCACGCACGCATCGTGGCCGGCGCCGTCGGGGCCGAGCTGGTGAGCTCCGCCCTGGTGAACGAGGGGGGCGGCATCCACGTCGACGGAGAGGGCACTGTGCTCCTCACCGAGACCGTGCAGCTCGACCCCCGCCGCAATCCTTACGCCGACAAGCAGCGGGTGGAGGCCGAGATGTCCCGCACGCTCGGCGCCACGAAAGCGATCTGGCTCCCCCGGGGGCTCACGCGCGACTACGACGACTTCGGCACCAACGGCCATGTCGACATCGTCGCCACCATCGCCTGCCCCGGGCGACTGCTGCTGCACGACCAGCAGAACCCCGACCACCCCGACCACGCCGTCACCCGCGAGCTGCGTGCCCTGCTCTCGGAGCAGACGGATGCCGCCGGGCGCCGCTTCGAGGTGATCGGGCTGCCCGCTCCGTCGATGCTGAGCGACGACGAGGGTCCCGTCGACTGGAGCTACGTCAACCACCTCGTCACGAACGACGGCGTGGTGGCGTGCGGCTTCGGCGATGACAAGGCCGATGCCGCAGCACGTGAGATCCTCGCCGACGCCTACCCCGGACGCCGGGTGGTCACGGTGGATGCACGTCCGCTGTTCGACCGCGGCGGTGGCATCCACTGCATCACCCAGCAGCAGCCGGCGCTCGACGGACTCCGCTGATGGTCGACGTGGTCGAGGCGTCCATCGCCGACCTGCGCCGCGCCCTCGAGACAGGGGAGACGACGGCCGTCGCGCTGGTCGACGCGTATCTCGCACGCATCGCCGCGTACGACGCCCCCGCCACCGAGACCGCCCTGAACGCGGTCGTCGTCACGAACGCGGATGCACGGGACGAGGCCGCGGCCTCTGACGCACGCCGCGCCAGGGGCGAGGCTCGCGGTCCCCTCGACGGCATCCCGTACACCGCGAAGGACAGCTACCTCGTACGCGGGCTCACGGCCGCCGCAGGGAGCCCGGCATTCGCACAGCTCGTCGCTCAGCGCGACGCCTTCACGATCGAACGACTGCGCGCGGGGGGAGCGATCTGCCTCGGGCTGACGAACATGCCCCCGATGGCGAACGGCGGCATGCAGCGCGGTGTCTACGGCCGAGCCGAGAGCCCCTACAACGCCGCCTTCCTCACGGCCCCCTTCGCCTCGGGGTCGTCGAACGGATCAGGCACGGCGACGGCGGCGAGCTTCGCGGCCTTCGGACTCGGCGAGGAGACCTGGTCGAGCGGACGCGGGCCGGCCACCAACAATGCGCTGTGCGCCTACACACCCTCCCGCGGGGTGATCTCGACCCGCGGCAATTGGCCTCTCGTGCCGACCATGGACGTCGTGGTGCCGCACACCCGCACCATGGCGGACCTCCTCGAGGTGCTCGACGTGATCGTGGCCGACGATGCGGAGGTCCGTGGCGACTTCTGGCGCGCGCAGCCGTGGGTGCAGCTGCCCGCCGCATCCTCCCTCCGGCCGGAGTCGTATCCGGCGCTCGCGACGGAATCCGCCCTCCCCCTCGTCGGCGCCCGCATCGGCATCCCCCGGATGTACATCAACGCCGACCCGGATGCCGGCAGTGCCGAGAATCCCGGAGTCGGCGGCCCGACGGGCCGGCGCATCGAGACACGGGCGAGCATCATCGAACGCTGGGAGGCGGCGCGCCACGATCTCACCGCCGCGGGAGCGACCGTGGTCGAGGTGGACTTCCCCGTCGTCTCGAATTACGAGGGCGACCGACCGGGCGCACACATTATCGCCACCCGCGGCCTCGTGTCACCCGAATACCTGCACCGCGAGATCGTCGACCTCTCGGCATGGGCGTGGGAGGACTTCCTCCGGGCGAACGGCGATCCGGCCCTGCACTCGCTCACCGAGATCGACGGGGCGACGATCTTCCCGCATCCGGACGGCGCACTCCCCGACCGCTACACGGGCTTCGACGACGACATCGCCGAGTACCCCGGTTGGGTGCGCGACAACCCCGGCGTCGGGATCGCGGACATGCCCGAGCTCGAAAGCGGTCTGCGCGGCCTGGAGGAGACGCGTCGCCGCGACCTCGAAGTCTGGATGGACGTGCTGCGGCTCGATGCCGTCGTGTTCCCCGCGGTCGCGGATGTGGGCCCGGCTGACATGGACGTGAACCCGGAATCGGCCGACCTCGGGTGGCGCAACGGCGTGTGGATCGCGAACGGCAACCTCGCGATACGGCACCTCGGCATCCCGACGGTCACGGTGCCGATGGGGCTGATGGGCGATATCGGCATGCCGATCGGGCTGACGTTCGCGGGACGGGCCTACGACGACACGAGGCTGCTGCGCTTCGCCGCGGCATTCGAGGCTCTCGGCCGACCGGGCACACGGCGCACGCCGCCGCCCCGCACTCCCGCGCTCTGAATCCCGGAGGCATGACATAACACTCCTGTGACGCTCGCCACGAAAGTGATATGTTCGGCAGATGCACACCGAGAACGAACGCGCCCTCGAATCCGGCATCGTCACCGATCTGTCTGGGCGCATGACGTACGGCTCGTACCTGGCACTCGACCAGCTGCTCACCGCGCAGCACCCGGTGAGCGAACCCGAACACCACGACGAGATGCTGTTCATCATCCAGCACCAGACCACGGAGCTGTGGCTCAAGCAGCTGCTGCACGAGCTGTCGTCCGCGCGTCAGCTGCTGGCCAGGGACGACCTGCGCGAAGCCCTGAAGCGCATCGCCCGCGTGAAACGCATCCAGGACGTGATGACGCAGCAGTGGTCGGTGCTCGCGACGCTGACGCCCACCGAGTACGCGCAGTTCCGTGGGGCGCTCGGCAACTCTTCCGGATTCCAGTCCGTGCAGTACCGCGCCGTGGAGTTCGCCCTCGGCAACAAGAACGCGAAGATGTTGAGTGTGTTCGCCGACCACCCGGCCAACCTCGCGCTGCTCACCGCCGAGTGGGAGAAGCCGACGCTGTACGACGAGTTCCTGCGCTTCGCCGCCCGCCGCGGACTGCCGGTCCCGACGGAGATCCTCGAGCGTGACGTGCGGGAGCCCTATCGGGAGACACCGGCACTGGTGCCGGCGATCCGCGAGATCTACCAGGACCCGAGCCGTTACTGGGATCTGTACGAGGCCTGCGAAGACCTGGTCGACCTCGAGGACAACTTCCAGTTCTGGCGGTTCCGACACCTCAAGACCGTCGCTCGCACGATCGGCATGAAGGTCGGCACCGGCGGCTCCAGCGGCGTCGGCTTCCTGCAGCGCGCCCTGGATCTGACGTTCTTCCCCGAGCTCTACACCGTGCGCACGGAGATCGGCAGCTGATGCACGCTGCGACGTTCTTCGACGGGAGCGCGTGGCGCGAGGGCGTCGTCGAGCTCGTCGACGGGCGTGTGCGCCTGCGTGATGAGCGCCCCGCCCCCGGACTCCCCCGCATCGGAGGTGTCATCACGGGCGGATTCACCGACCACCACGTGCACCTGCAGCTGGTGGACCACACTCTGCTGGCAGGGTCTCGCCTCGGCCGCGTGGTCGACCTCGGCGGAAACCCCGAGGTGCTGCGTCAGCTCACGCCCACCGCCCGGCGCCACGTCGAGATCGACTTCGCCGGGGCGTTCCTGACCGCTCCTGGTGGCTATCCCTCCGACCGGGACTGGGCGCCGGAGGGATCGGTCCGCGAGATCACGGACGCGGACTCTGCCGCAGCCACGGTCTCCGGGATGGCGGATGCGGGTGCCACCTGCATCAAGGTCACCAGCAACAGCGGCGCAGGGCCGGTCTTCACCGACGAGCTGTTCCGCGCGATCGTCCGGGTCGCGGCCGACCACGACCTCCCCGTCGTCGCGCACGCCGAAGGTGCGGGTGAAGCGCAGCGGGTGGTCGCTCTCGGCGCAGCCGGGCTCGCCCACGCCCCGTTCACGGAGCGCCTCGACGATGACGAGATCGTGCGTCAGGCGGCCTCCGCCTCGTGGATCTCGACGCTTGCGATCCACGACGACCCCGAGCGTGCGACCGCGATCGACAACGTGCGCCGGTTCCACGCCGCGGGCGGCACCGTGCTCTACGGCACCGACCTGGGCAACGGACCGATGCCTGTCGACCTGAACCCGCACGAGGTCGGTGCCCTTCGCGAGGCCGGAGTCGACGACGCGGCCCTCCTGCGAGCGCTCGCCCCCGTGGATCCGCTCGACTCCGGATCGGTGCTCCTGCTCTTCCCCGTCAGCAGCTCCTCGTCGTTCGACCCCCTCGACGCCCGCCCCCTCACCCCCGCCGACCTGAAGGTGTGACATGACCACGACTCCCGACGCCTCCCTGCTCGATCACGCTCGCGCCCTCGATGGGAACGACCCGCTGCGCGCTCACCTCGACGCCTTCTCAGAGGCACCGGGCGTCGACGCGTATCTCGACGGCAACTCGCTCGGGCGCCCGCTGCGCGACATGCCGGAGAAGCTCGCGACCTTCGTGCGCGACGACTGGGGCACGCGGTTGATCCGGTCCTGGGACGAGCAGTGGATGGCGCTGCCGATGGAGCTGGGGGACCGCATCGGACACGTCGCGCTGGGCGCCGCGGCCGGCCAGACCGTGGTGGCCGACTCGACGAGCGTGCTGATCTACAAGCTCATGCGTGCCGCCGCTGCCGCCGACCCCGCGCGCACCGAGCTCGTGATCGAGGCGGGCAACTTCCCCACCGACCGCTTCCTCGCCGAAGGCGTCGCGGCGGAGACCGGGATGACGCTGCGCTGGATCGAGCCCGACCCCGTGCACGGGGTGTCGGTCACCGATGTCGAGGCCGTCCTCTCCGAGCGCACCGCCCTGGTGTCGCTGAGCCACGTCGACTACCGCTCCGGGGCTCTGGCCGACATGCCGGGCATCACCGCGGCTGCGCACGGCGTCGGCGCCCTGATGATGTGGGACCTGTGCCACTCGGCCGGCGTGATCCCGATGCAGCTCGACGAGTGGGGTGTCGACATGGCCGTGGGCTGCACCTACAAGTACCTGAACGGCGGGCCGGGCTCGCCCGCCTTCGCCTACCTGCGCCGCGGTCTCCAGGGCGTGCTGCGTCAGCCGATCCAGGGATGGTGGAGTGCGGCGGACATCTTCGCGATGGGACCGGAGTACGTGCCTTCCGGCGACATCCGCCAGCTGCTCAGCGGCACCCCTCCCGTCATCTCGATGCTGGCCATGCAGGGAATGCTCGACCTCATCGAGCAGTCCACGATCGCGGGCGTCCGGGCCAAGTCGCAGTCGTTGACGGATCTCGCGGTCCGCGCCTACGACGAGGTGCTCGCTCCCCTCGGCGTCCGCCTGCTCAGCCCTCGCGACGCCGAGCAGCGGGGTGGCCACGTGACGATCGGTCACCCGGACTTCCGCGAGGTCACGCGGCGGCTGTGGTCCGACGGCATCATCCCCGACTTCCGGTTCCCGGACGGCATCCGCCTGGGTCTCTCCCCCCTGAGCACCTCGCACGTCGAGACCGTCACCGGTGTGCTCGCCGTACGCGATGCGCTGGAGTCCGGTGACCTCTGACATCGCTCCCACCCCCGTGCTCGACGACATCGACGCACGCCCCGGCAGCATCGCCTCGTTGCTGCGGACCTTCATCGGCGTCTTCCTCCGTCCGCTCGGTGGGTGGATCTCCGCTGCCGACCTGGTCGCGTTCGCCGGTGACCTCGGCATCGACGCTGCCGCGGCGCGCACGGGTATCGCACGCCTGAAGCAGAAGGGGCTGCTGCTCGGCGCACGGGAGGGGCAGATCGGCTACCGGCTCAACCCGGCGGCGATCCCGATGCTGGAGCGCGGCGACAGGCGCATCTTCGAGATGCAGGAGATGACCGACGCCGACCCCTGGTGCCTGGTGTCGTTCTCGATCCCGGAGAGCGCCAGGAGCGTGCGCCACCAGTTGCGGCGAAGACTGCAGTGGATCGGAGCGGGCATCGTGTCCCCCGCCCTGTGGATCTGCCCCGGCCACCTTCAGGCCGAGGTGGAGCAGATCCTCGACGACCTCGACGCGCGTCGGTGGGCGACGCTGTTCCCCGCATCGGCTCCGCTGCCCGCCGGCACCCTGGTCGACGCGGCAGCGCAGTGGTGGGATCTGGAGGCGCTGCGCGAGGAGCACCTCGCCTTCCAGAACTCCCTCACGACGCTGCCCCGCGAGCCGTTCGCCGCGTACGTGCAGCTGATCGACCGCTGGCGGGTGCTGCCATACACCGACCCGGGGCTTCCCCCGTCGATGCTGCCGCCCGGCTGGCCCGGCCGTCGCAGCTTCGACGAGTTCGCGCGTCGGTCGGCGGAGCTGGCGGCACCCGCCTGGGCGCACGTGCGATCGAGGGTGTCCTAGCCCGTTCAGCCCGCCACTGCGGCGAGGAAGCCTGCCACGTGCTCCTGCAGCCGGAGGATGCGCAGGTCGCGGGCGAACTCCCGGTCGAACCCCTGATAGGCCAGCGGCGGCAGGATCCGCACGTTGCGGTTGCAGCCGAACTCGGCACAGGTGAGCACGCCGACGGTGTCGCCCTTGCGCCCGGCGGGTCCCGCCTTCCGGGCCACGTACAGCTGCACATCATTGCGGAGCGTCACGTCTTCGCACCAGGAGCACTGTGCCCTGGCGATCACACGCTGCTCAGCGCGCTGCAGGAAGACGCCGACGGGTGCGTCGTCGATCCAGGTGACGACGTAGGCACGGCGGGGCATCTTCGGGTCGGCCCAGCCGAGGAAGTCGAGAAGGTCGAAGTCGATCTCGGCGAAACCGGGCGGCAGGGTCAGGTCGGACACCTCTTTGCGGGAGGCGTTGAGGAAGGAGGCGCGGATTGCGCGCTCGTCGATGGGACGCATGAGGGTGAGTGCTTTCAGAGAGGTCGCCGCGAAGGCGAATCGACAGGAGGAAGGCCCGGCAGTGACCACCGGGTACGACACGGCACCGGGGACGGGGATTCCGCCTCCGGTGGGTCCTCAGCCTCTGTCTGCGGCGCGGAAGGCGCCTGCAGCTCCGCTCTGCGCCGCGAGGGCGCTCATCGACGACAGCACCCGGCGAGCTTACACCCGTTTGTTTCCGTCCGTGTCGGCTCCTCTGGGCGTCGCAGGACGACCGACCTAGTCTTTCCGGAACGACGAACGAGAAGGAGTCCCCCGTGTCCACGCCGCTGAACCGCCTTTCGCCCCTCCCGGTGCGCGAGCGTGCAGCGTGCATGTGCAGTCACGGCGGCCGGTGCTCGTCCTTCGCCCCCGGCCACGCCCTGCACCTCATCCAGGCGCGGATCGCCTCGGCGACGCCGTCCGAATGGATCGATGCGCTCGTCGAGCAGGCCGACGCCGTCTCCGGCGACCTCGTCGTGCGCACGCTCGACGGCGAAACGCACACGCTGTGGAACGGGGCAGGTGCGGCACTCGAAGCTGCCGCGGGAACCCCGGTCGCGTTGCACCAGCGCTATGGAGTGCTGGCCGTCGGCGGCACGCAGTTCAACGTCGCGACCGTCTGATCACTCGCACCCACCTGCGACGGCGTCACCGCCGGACCGGCTCGTCTCAGGCGCTCGCCATCAGCATGTCCTTCATGGCGGAGCAGGCGTCCATGCACGCCTCGCACGCCTGAGCACACATCCGGCACACCTCGCTGTCGTCCGCGTGCCGAGCGCAGGCATCCATGCACGCCTTGCACATCGCGATGCAGGCGTTCAGCATCGCCATCATCGAGGCAGGGGTCATCCCCTGCATCCGCATCATCGACCGCATCATGGTGTTGCACATGTCGGCGCAGTTCATGCAGGCCGGTGCGCAGTCCATCAGCTGCGTCGAGCACACCGTGCAGGCCTGCTCGCAGGCGGCGCACGCATCCATGCACGCCTGCATGACCGCCATGTCCATCATCTGCATGTCGGGCATCGACTCCATGTTCTTCGACATGGCGCCCATCATCATCGAGTCCATCGCACACCGCTTCCTGGTCGAGTCCGCGGGCAGGACCACCCGCCTGGCGCCAGGCTAGTCCTTCGACGCCCGTGCGTCGATGGCGTCGGAACATTGTCATGTGCGCGGCGGATTGTCAATCCCGTGGCCGCTTCCCTCGGGACATGAGAGCCTCGGAGTCAATCGATCCGACGAGGAGAGGAGCACCGCATGAGTGCTGCAGACGACATCAAGAACGCCGCCGAGAAGGCCGCCGGAAAGGTCAAGGAAGGCGTCGGAAAGCTCACCGACAACGAGAAGCTCGAAGCGGAGGGCAAGGCCGACCAGGTCAAGGCTTCCGCGAAGCAGGCCGGGGAGAACGTGAAGGACGCCGCCCAGAAGACGGGCGAGAACGTCCGGGACGCGTTCGAGAAGTAACAGGCCCCGGACACCGAAGAGGTGAGGTCCGCCGATGGGCGGGCCTCACCTCGATGGGGTCAGACCTACTGCGTTGTCAGACCTTGCGGCTGCCGCTGATCGCTCGGATCAACCAGGCGATCACCGCGATCGCGAGGAGGACGAGTCCGACCCACAGGAGGAACTGGAGCGACTGCACCAGTCCTCCGGTGATCGCGAGGATCACGGCGACGACGATGACGATGATCAGGAGGATGTTCATCGGTCTTTCCCTTCTTTCGGCAGGCGCGGACGCCAGACTGTGGTGCCTTCACGCTATCCGCGGAGGGACTTCTGTCAGAGGGGGTTGACTTCGGCCCCCCGAGTGCGCGAAGGAGAAGATTTCATGCCAGGACGACGCAACAACTCGCTGAAGGATCCGGAGCTGTATGAGGAGCTCAGGGACGACGGCGCTTCGAAGGAGAAGGCGGCGCGCATCTCGAACGCCGCGGCGAAGGAAGGTCGCAGCGCGGTCGGCCGACGCGGCGGGGAGCACGGCGACTACGAGGACTGGACGGTCAAGGAGCTGCGCGCGCGGGCGAAGGAGCTCGGTCTGACCGGTTACAGCGGCAAGCGGAAGTCCGAGCTGATCTCCGCGCTCAGGAATCACTGAGGACGGGGATGCCCCGCTTCGGCATCGAGGAGGAGTTCCTCTTCCTCGATGAGCACGCGCTGGCGCCCGTGAGTCTCGCCGCCGGCACACGCGAGCGCATCACCCGCCTCAGCACGGGAGGCGAGGTCACGCAGGAGTACCTGACCTCGCAGATCGAGTGCCTCACCGAACCGGTATCGACGGCTGAGGCCGCCACGGAGCAACTGTCGCACCTGCGCGGACTCATCGGGTGGCACGCCGGCGACCAGCACGCCATCGCCGCCGGCACCGGCACACCGTTCGCCACGACGCGCTCCTCAGCGGTGTCGCCCTCACCGCACTACGACAAGGTCGCCGCGCACCTCGGACACCTCACGCGCGACCACGAGGTCAACGGTCTCCATGTGCACGTCGAGGTCACCGACGACGAGGAGAGGGTGCGTGCGCTCGACCGCGTGCGCGGGTGGCTCCCCGTGCTGCTGGCCCTCACCGGCAACAGCCCGTTCGTGCACGGCCGCGACTCCGGCTTCGCCAGCTGGCGCAGCATCCTGATCCGTCGGCTGCCCTCGTCGTGGACGCCCCCGCACTTCCGCGACTACGACGCCTACCGCGCGGATGTGCAGCGACTCATCGACGTGGGTGCCATCGCCGATGCGGCCTCGCTGTCGTGGTCGGCGCGGTTGTCGGAGCGGTATCCGACGGTCGAGCTCAGGGTCTTCGACGCGCAGCTCTCCGCCCAGGACGCGGTGTTCGCAGCGCTCCTCTCCCGCGCGATCGTGCTCACCGACGATCTGCCGCACGCGGACATCGGCGTGGACGGCATCGACGCCTCGATGTGGACGGCCGCGCGGCACGGCATGGCCGCCCGTCTGCTCGATCCGGCGACCGGGAAGGCGGAGGACGCGTGGCTGCTTGCCGACCAGCTGCTGGCAGCGATCGCTCCCGCGCTCCGCGAGCTCGACGACGAGGACAGGGTCCGCGACGGGATCGCCCGGCTGCGTGCGTCCGGCACGGGCGCTGATCGCCAACGCCGGGCCGCCGCGGATGGCGGGCCGTCGAAGCTCGCCGAGCTCCTGCGCGCAGGGACGCCGTCGCCGCTCCCGGCGGATCCCCCTGGACTCACGGTCTCCACGCCCACACCATGAGGCGCCCGGCCCCGACGTCGGCCACCGGGAGTAGTGTCGGCCTGTGGCCACCTTCGCCCCGCTCCAAAGACTCGTCATCTCGATCGCGGTGCTCGCGTCGTTCGTGACCTTCCTCGACGGCACGGTCGTGAACGTCGCACTCCCGGCGATCAGTCGCGAGCTCGGCGGCGGCATCACCACCCAGCAGTGGGTCGTCGACGCCTACCTGATCACGTTGAGCGCCCTGATCCTGCTGGCCGGATCGGTGTCCGACGCCTATGGCCGGGTGCTCGTCATGCGCATCGGACTCATCGCCTTCGGGATCGCCTCGATCGCCGTGGCGGCGGCTGTCGATCCGCTCATGCTGATCGTCGCCCGCGCCGCGCAGGGCGCCGCCGGTGCCCTGCTCGTACCGAGCTCGCTCGCCCTCATCACGGCCACCATGCGGGCCGACGTGCAATCGCGCGCCATCGGCGTCTGGACGGCCTTCACCACGGGGGCGCAGCTGGTCGGTCCGCTGCTCGGGGGACTGTTCGTCGACTACCTCTCGTGGCGCTTCGTGTTCCTCATCAACGTCATCCCGATCGGGATCACCCTGCTGCTCCTCGCCCGGTTGCATCTGCCGGAGCACCCCCGCGGCGTCAAGGTCGACTGGTGGAGCGGGGCCCTGTGCGCGATCGGGCTCGGGGCCGTCGTCTTCGCACTCATCGAGCAGCCCAACATGGGGTGGCAGTCGCCCGCGATCTGGATCCCCGCGATCGCCGGCGCCGCATTGTTCGGACTGTTCCTGTGGCGGCAGCAGCACTCCGCCTCGCCGCTCATGCCGCTCTGGCTGTTCCGGGTGCGCGACTTCGGGTGGGGCAACCTCGCGACGCTCTTCGTCTACGCAGCACTGTCGCTCAACGGCTTCGTGGTCGGGGTCTACCTGCAGCAGGGCGCAGGACTCAGCGCCACCGCCGCGGGCCTGGCGAGTCTGCCGATGACGATCCTGATGATCCTGATCAGCTCGCGTGCCGGTCAGTGGGCCGGCAGGTGGGGACCCCGCATCTTCATGACGGTCGGCCCGTTGCTGATGGCCGTCGGCGCTCTGATGCTGCTCCTCGTGTCCGCAGACTTCGACTACTGGTGGCAGGTTCTGCCGGCGATGATCGTGATGGGTCTCGGCCTCTCGCTCACGGTCGCACCGCTCACGGCCGCGATCCTCGGTGCCATCGACGAGAACCATTCGGGCATCGCCTCGGCCGTCAACAACGCGGTATCTCGTGTGGCCGGGCTGCTCGTCGTCGCGATGCTGTCGACCATCGTCGGCGGCACTCTCGACCTCGACGGGTTCCACAGCGCCGCCTGGGTCACGGCCACCCTGCTCGTGATCGGCGGCGTGGTGTCGTGGATCGGCATCCGCCGCAATCCGAGCGAGGCGCTCCCCGCCGACACCGCATCGACGGGACCGCTCCCGCATTGACCGTGTCCCCGGCCGCGCGCAGACTGGACGCATCGCTCAGCATCCGGAGGTCACCGTGAGCACAGCACAGCCCCTTCCCCCTGTCGTCGACGCCGAGACCTGGCGCCGTGAGCTCGACGAGTTGCGCGTGCGCGAGAAGGCCGCGACCAGGGAGCTCGACGCGATCGCCGCGCAACGACGACGCCTGCCCATGGTCGAGCTGCCCGACTACACCTTGGTCGGCGCCGAGGGTCCGGTACGCCTGGCCGATATCTTCGACGGACGATCCCAGCTGATCGTCTACAACCACATGTGGTCGGACGGCAGCGAATGGCAGTGTCCCGGCTGCACCGGCTTCACCTCGCAGTTCACGCGGCTCGACGTGCTCGAGCGCTACTACGACGCGCGCTTCGTGATCGTGACGAACGGTCCGATCGAGGAAGCCCTGGCCTACCGCGAACGCGTGGGCAACCGCATGCAGTGGTACTCGAGCGCCGACAGCACGTTCGGGGCCGATGTGGACGCCCCGCCGAACGCGGGGTTCGGCGTAAACGTGTTCCTGCGCGACGGCGACACCGTGTACCGCACCTGGCACACCGACGGCCGCGGCACGGAGCGGCTGAGCTACCTGCAGGGTCTTGTCGATCTGCTCCCCTACGGTCGACAGGAGCAATGGCAGGACGTTCCGGAGGGATGGCCCCAGCATCCGACCTATGCGCAGGGCATGGGGTCGAAGGAGATCGCGGAGCTGTACGGAGCGGCACGCTGAATCGGCTGCTCCGGAGTGCCTGGCCAGCGGCCGGCGTCGCCCTCCTCCTCGCTCTCGGCTGGTGCGCGGCGCCCGCGGACCCGCCGTCCTCCGTCGCCCTTCCTCCCTCCGGCGCCACGCCGGACTATCAGCTCGGCGGGGCCTACGATCCGTCCTCCGGCGTCGGCGTGGTCGGGCGCGACCGCACCGCGGAGCCCGCGGCCGGTGTGTACTCGGTCTGCTACGTCAACGGATTCCAGACACAACCGGGAGAACTCGACACCTGGCCCGATGATCTGCTGCTGCAGCGCGACGGACATGTCGTCTTCGACCCGGACTGGCCCGACGAGGCGCTGCTCGACACGTCGACCGCGCAGCGCCGGGAGCAGATCGCCGACACCGTGATCCCCTGGATCGAGCACTGCGCGGATGACGGGTTCGATGCCGTCGAGTTCGACAACCTCGACTCGTACTCGCGGTCGAAGGGAGCCCTCTCGCTCGATGACAACCTCGCGCTGGCCGCACTCCTCGTCGAGGCGGCGCACGATGTGGGGCTGGCAGCGGGACAGAAGAACGCCGCCGAGGATGCCCCCGCGCTGCAGGAGCACGCCGGCTTCGACTTCGCGGTGACCGAGGAGTGCGCGGCGTACGAGGAGTGCGCGGCGTACACCGATGTCTACGGCGAGCGCGTGATCGACATCGAGTACACCGATGAGCTTCCGCGGCCCTTCGCCGAGATGTGCACGGACGACGCCTCGCCGGCATCGATGGTGCTGCGGGACCGCGACCTCGTCACCCCCGACGACGACGGCTACGCATTCGAGTCCTGCCGGTAGCCGGCTCCGTGCATCCGCGCGGGCTTCCATGCCTGCCCCGCTTGCCCGGTCGATGCGCGCTCGTCAAGTCCCTGGCCCGATCTCATCCGAGCCCGCAGGATACGAGGGTCCGCATCGATCAGGAGCACGACACATGACCTCTTCCGCCACGGCGACCGCACCGTCACCCGCACCGGCATCCGCACCGAGACTCCCCTTCCCCGACCGCGGCCCGGTGAGCCGCGCCGTCATCTCGCATCTCACCGGAGTCGATCGTCACGCCGACCACGCCGCTCTCGCCGAAGAAGCCGCAGCGGCCTGCGCTGACGTCTCCCGTGACGACGACATCCAGCTCGCCCTCTTCGTGCTCTACGCATCCGCCTACGGATCACTGTCGGCACTCGATCCCGAGCTCGAGTGGGACCCGGCGCTCCTCGCGACCCGCCGCACGCTCGAGTCGGCGTTCGAGCGGGAACTGCGCGCGAGAGTCCCGATGCCGGAGCTGCCGGAGCCGACCGTGGACGCCGTCGGGCGGGCGCTCTTCGCACTCGCCGAAGCGGACACCGGCCCGAGCCTCTCTCGTTACTTCGTGAAGAAGGCCACGAAGTCCCAGGCGCGGGAGATGCTCATCCAGCGCTCGGCGTACACGCTCCGCGAGGCGGACCCGCACTCCTGGGCGATTCCCCGACTCGACGGACGGGCCAAGGCGGCTCTGGTCGAGATCCAGTCCGACGAGTACGGCGGCGGCCGACCGCACCGCGTGCACGCCGCCCTCTTCGCGCGCGCCATGCGCGCAGCCGGCCTGGATGACACCTATGGCGCGTACGTCGACGATCTCCCCGCCGTCACCCTCGCGTCGCTCAACATGATGTCGATGTTCGGACTCAACCGTCGGCTCGTCGGATCGATCGTCGGTCATCTGGCCGCCTACGAGATGACCTCGTCCATCCCCTGCCGCCTGTATGCCGACGGTCTGCGCCGCCTGGACTTCCCCACCGACGTCACGGCGTACTTCGACGAGCACGTCGAGGCCGACGCCGTGCATGAGCAGATCGCCGCCCGAGACCTCGCAGGCAGCCTCGCCGAGGACCACCCGGAGCTGCTGCCAGACATCATGTTCGGTGCAGCCGCCTGCTTGACGGTGGACGGATGGGGAGGCGCACACATCCTGGAGGCCTGGTCGGCGGATTCCTCGTCGCTGCGCACGAGGGCGTCATCATGAGCGCGGACCACGAACCGGCGACGATCACTCCGTACCCGGACGGTCCGCTGCTCGTCCGCGGTGCCGTCGAGCTGCACGCCGCCGACGGCACGCCGATCCCCTCCCACCGCCGCACCGTCGCGCTGTGCCGCTGCGGGCTGTCGGCCCTCAAGCCCTTCTGCGACGGCACACACAAGCCCGCAGGCTTCCGCACCGAGGACTGAAGGGGCCGCGCACTCAGGGCGTCAGCAGAGGATCGACGCCCACCGCGAGGAACAGTGCGGCGAGGTAGACGATCGACGCGCGGAAGACGAGCATCGGGCGCAGCTCGCCACCCCGCCGAGCCCGTGACCGCATCAGCGACGCGGACACCACGAACCCCGCGCCCGCCCCCAGAGCCACCGTCCAGTACAGCAGGCTCACCTCCGCGACGCAGGGCAGGATGAGCGAGCACACGACCGTCACCACCGCGAAGCCGATCACCCTGATGGCGACGAACGACGGCGGGCGCGTGGCACCGAGCATGGGGACGCCGGCCCGGCGGTAGTCGTCTCGGTAACGGATCGAGAGCGGCCAGTAGTGCGCAGGCGTCCAGAAGAACACCACCAGGAACAGGATCACCGCCGGCCATTCGAGAGCGCCGCGCACCGCGGTCCAGCCGACGAGCACGGGCATGCACCCAGCGACCCCGCCCCAGACGATGTTCTGCTCGGTGCGACGCTTCAGCAGCAGGGTGTAGAAGACCACGTACAGCACGAGGCCGGCGGTGGACAACGCGGCGGGCAGGGGGCCGACGAAGGTGAGCATCCACCCCACGGAGGAGATTCCGAGCACGGTCGCGAAGATCAGACCGGCGCGCGCGGACACGACGCCCGTGACCAGGGGGCGCCGGGCCGCGCGCTCCATGACCGCATCGCTCTCGCGCTCGAAGTACATGTTGAACGCCCCGGCGGAACCGGCACTCAGTGCCCCGCCCACGAGCACCGCCCCCAGGAGAGCGATGTCGGGCCGTCCGTCGGCGGCGAACACCATGACGGGGATCGTGGTGACGAGGAGGAGTTCCAGGATGCGGGGTTTGGTCAGTTCGAGGTAGGCGCGAACGGTCCGCAGCACGTGTCGTCAGCCTTCCGGCCAGTAGTGACTGTCGGGCAGCGCGCGGGCACCGAAGATCGCCTGTCCGACGCGCACGCACGTGGCGCCCTCCTCGACGGCGATCTCGTAGTCCCCGGACATCCCCATCGACAGCTCGCCCGCCCCGATGAGGTCGGGCGCGTCTTCTCTGGCCTGGTCCCGCAGCGTGCGCAGCAGCGAGAAGCACTCGCGCACCCTGGCGTCGTCCGGGGTGAGGATGGCGAGGGTCATCAGTCCCCGCACGCGGAGCGTCCCATAGGAGGGCAGTGCCTCCAGGAACGCGGGAAGCTCCTCCGGTGGCATCCCGAACTTGGAATCCTCGGCCGAGGTGTTCACCTGCACGAAGACGTCGAGGCTGCGGCCGGCGGCCTGCAGACGTCGGTCGAGCGCCTCGGCCACCCGCAACCGATCGAGAGCCTGGAACTCGGTGGCGAACGCGGCCACATCTCTGGCCTTGTTGGTCTGCAGGTGCCCGATGATCGACCACGACACATCGAGGTCGGCGGTCTCCCCGTTCTTGCGCACCGCCTCCTGCACCTTGTTCTCGCCCAGCAGCCGCATGCCCGAGCGGATCGCGACGCGGACGCGCTCGGTCGGGACCGTCTTGCTCACCGGGAGCAGGGTCACCTCACGCGGATCGCGCCCCGCCCGCCGCGCTGCCTCGGCGATGCGCGATTCGACGCTCGCGAGGTTATGCCGGAAGTCGTCGACGGTGACCGCCGTGGGGTAGCGCTCGTCGGCGCCGATCGGTGCATCCAACTTTGACATAGGTCAAACACTAACATAGTCTTAGGCCGTTTCGTCGGCGATGTCCGCCGCTCACCACTGCTCACCGAAGGAGCCCCCATGTCTGCGCCCCGCGTGCTTCCCGATCACTCCTCCGCCCCGTTGCTGCTGACCGATGTGCCGGGACCGCGCAGTCGAGCCCTCCACGAGCGACGCAGGCAGACCGTCGCCCGGGGAGTCGGCAGCGTGCTGCCGGTGTACATCGCGCACGCGGACGGCCCCTGGGTCACCGACGTGGACGGCAATCGCCTCCTCGACCTCGGCAGCGGCATCGGCGTCACCACGATCGGACACGGGAATCCGGCCGCCGTCGCGGCCGCCGCCGCGCAGCTCGAGCAGGTGACGCACACGCTCTTCACCGTCACGCCCTACGAGGGGTACGTCAGGCTGGCCGAGCGCCTCTCCGAGAAGACCCCCGGCGATCACGAGAAGCGCTCGGTGTTCGTGAACTCGGGCGCGGAGGCCGTCGAGAACGCGGTCAAGATCGCTCGCAGGCACACCGGCAGGCGCGCGGTCGCCGCCCTCGACCATGCCTTCCACGGACGCACCAACCTCACTCTCGCCATGAACCACAAGGCCGCATACGGCACCGGATTCGGCCCCTTCTCGTCCGACATCCACCGCGTACCCAACTCCTACCCGTACCGGGACGGCCTCTCCGGGGAGCAGGCGACGGAGCGCACGATCGCCCACCTCGAGCAGCGCATCGGCACCTCCGACCTGGCCGCCGTCATCGCAGAGCCGATCCAGGGCGAGGGCGGGTTCGTGGTCCCCGCCGACGGCTATCTGCCCGCACTGCAGGACTGGTGCACGCGCAACGGTGTGGTGTTCATCGCGGACGAGATCCAGACCGGGCTCGGACGCACGGGGACGTGGTTCGCGAGCGAGCACTTCGACGTCGTCCCCGACCTCGTCCTCACGGCCAAGGGCATCGCGGCAGGACTCCCGCTCGCTGGCGTCACCGGACGCGCCGACATCATGGACGCCCCCGACCCCGGCGGCCTCGGCGGAACCTTCGGCGGCAACCCCGTCTCCATCGCCGCGGCCCTGGCCGTGTTCGATGAGCTCGAGCACGGCCCCTTCTTCGCGGAAGCCCTGCGCATCGGAGGCAGCCTCCGGCAGCACCTCACCACGCTCGCCTCGCGCCACCCCTTGATCGGAGATGTGCGCGGGATCGGCGCCATGTACGCCTTCGAACTCACCGATCCCGCCACCTCGCACCCCGCCGCGGGAGCCGCCTTCGCGATCGCGGCCTACGCGGCCCAGCACGGCATCCTGCTGCTGACGGCCGGCAGCGACGCGAACGTCATCCGATTCCTGCCGACTCTCACGACCACCGACGATCAGATCGAGGTCGCGGTGGACGTGATCGACCGAGCACTGGCGACACTCGCCTGACGACTCAGCCGGGTGCACCCGTCGCGTCGATGACGAGTGCGCCCTCCCGCCAGCGCACACGGTGGAGGTCGGGCACGACCAGGTCGGGGTCGCCTCCCGACGACGCCGCTCCGACCCCGACGACGAACCCGGCACCCGCCGCGCGCGCCGAGCGGATCCCCGGCACGGAGTCCTCGAACACGATGCAGTCGTCAGCGCGGCGCGCCAGCAGGTAGGCGCCGAGAAGATAGGGGTCGGGTTCCGGCTTCCCCCGGGGAACGTCTTCCGCCGCGACCAACGCCGGTGGAAGCGCGATACCGGAGCTGCGCAGCCGCGCCAGAGCCACGGCGCGGTTGCTGCTCGTCACCACCGCCCAGCGGTCGCGCGGAAGCGCACCCACCAGCCGCGACGCTCCTCCGACCTCCCGGGTGTGCGCGGCCGCCTCGACCTCCAGCGCGACCAGTTCCGCCGTGGCCTCTTCCGCGACCTCCCGCCCCACCAGGCCGGCCACGACCTCGCTCGGCCGCATGCCGTGCGGCGCATCGCGCAGGAAGTCGAAGGAGGGAGCATGCCGGCGGGCCCAGGCATCCCAGGCGGGCGCTGCGGCCAGGACCGAGTCCACGAGGACGCCATCGCAGTCGAACAGCAGTCCGGCCGGTCCGAACTCCCAGGAATCCCCGCTGCGCACGTGTGATAATTTTGGCATAGGTCAAAGCTAGCACCGGCACGGGGGACCGCGCCGCGGAGGGGACACCAATGCCTAAGAGAATCGCCATCAACGGACTGGACCGAATCGGCCGCAATCAGCTCCGACTTCTGCTCGCGCGTCGATCGGAGCTCGACCTCGTCGCCGTGAACGACCCGCGGGGGCCACGCGCCATCGCGGATCTCCTGCGCAGCGACGGCAGCAGCGGGCCGTCGACGCGCGGCGTGCGGTACGACGACGACCACCTCTTCCTCAACGGACACGCGGTCCGCATGCTCTCCGAGCGCGATCCGCTGCGGCTGCCCTGGCGTGAGCTCGGAGTCGACATCGTCATCGAGGCGACGGCGTCCGTTGCGGGGGCCGACGACGCACGCACGCACCTGACGGCCGGCGCGAAGAAGGTGATCACGACGGTTCCGACTCCGGACGACGACGGCACCATCATGCTCGGCGTCAACGAGCACACGTACGACCCGGCCCGACACCACGTCATCTCCAGCGCGTCCTGCACGACCAACTGCCTGGCCCCGGTCGCCAAGGTCTTCCACGAGGCGTTCGGCATCGACTCCGGACTGATGACGACCATCCGTGCCGAGTCATCCGACCTCCAGGTGCCGGACGCCCCCCACGCGGACCCGCGGTCCGCGATGGGGAAGGAGGCGAAGGGCGGAAAGATCACGCCGCGCAGTGGAGGAGCCGCGTCCGCGATCGGTCGCGTCCTGCCCGATCTCGGCGACGGCCGACTCGACAGCTACACCCTGCAGGTGCCGGCCATCAGCGGTTCGATCACGCATCTCACGGTCACGGCGTCCCGACCGGTCACCGCCGATGAGGTCAGGACCGCCTACGAGACGGCCGCGGAGGGCCCGCTCAAGGGGATCCTGCGCTGCGCCGACGATGAGATCGCGGTCGCCGGCACCGTGATCGATCCGCATTCCTCGATCCTCGACGCCGGTCTGATCCGCGTGATCGGCTCGCAGGTGAAGATCTCCGCCTGGTACGACGACGAGTGGGGATACTCGCACCGTCTCACCGAGCTGACCGAGTACGTCGCAGAAGGGCTGTCCGCATGACGATTCCCGAGACGCGCGAGCGCACGGCGCTCGCGTTCCGCCACGTGCACTTCGAAGACCTCGGCATCCTCGGGCCACTCCTGCGCGAACGCGGCTTTCGCGTGGAGTACGTCGACCTCGGCACCGAGGCCATCGACATCGAACGCGTGGACGATGCCGATCTGATGATCGTGCTGGGCGGCCCGATCGGCGTGCACGACGCCGATGGGTATCCGCTCCTGCACGCCTCGAAGGAGGCCGTCGCCCATCGGCTCCGCTCCGGCAGGCCGCTGCTGGGCATATGCCTCGGAGCACAGCTGATCGCCGAGGCGCTGGGGGCGCAGGTGCACGCGACCGGTCAGGTCGAGATCGGCTACGCACCGCTCGATCTGACCGAGGACGGCCTCGATTCACCGCTGCGCGCACTCGACGGCATGCCCGTGCTGCACTGGCACGGAGACGCGTTCACGATCCCGGCCGGATCTCGCCGGCTGGCGTCCACCCCCGGGTTCCCGAACCAGGCGTTCAGCACGGGCACCGTGCTCGCCCTGCAGTTCCACCTCGAGGCCGACCACCGCGCGATCGGGAGCTGGCTGATCGGCCACGCGCACGAGCTGCATCACAACGGCATCGACCCGCGCATCATCCGCGAGGACGCCAGGGCCTACGGACCGGAACTCGAGAGGGCAGCCCGTTCCGCCATCGCGACATGGTTGGATTCCGTCGAACTGCCCGCTCCCACCGCCTGACCGCGACGACGAAGGGGCCGGGTCCCTGCGGACCCGGCCCCTTCGTCTGCGACAGCGCTCAGCTCGCGCGACGAAGAGCCACGCTCGGGAAGTCGATCGGGACGTCGAGGGCGATGTTCACGTAGTTCGTGAACAGGTTCAGCGCGACCTGGGCGATCGTCTCGACGATCTGCTCGTCGGTCCACCCCTGCGCGCGCACCGCGTCGACATCCGCCGACGACACCTGACCGCGCTCCTCCACCAGCTTGAGCGCGAACGCGAGCAGCGCCGCGGTGCGCGGGTCGTCGGACTCGCCGCTCTGCGCGGCGGTGAGGGCCTCACGGCTGAGGCCCGCCTTCTTGCCGAGGGCGGTGTGCGCGGCGAGGCAGTACTGGCAGGAGTTCCGGTCGGCGACGGCCACGGCGATCTGCTCGCCGATGGCCGGACCGAGCGAGCCGCCGCCGAAGGCGCCGAACGCCCCCCACATGCTGGTGAGAGCCGCGGGAGAGTTGGCGACGGCGCGGAACATCGCGGGTACGGCCCCGAAGGCGCCGGCGATCTGATCGAGCTGTTCCTTGACGTTTCCGGTGGCGTTGTCGCGGTCGATGAGAGGGACGTTGGGCACGGGATGCTCCTTCGATTGTCGAGTCGGCCCGGATCCGAGCCGACTCCAGTCTTTCGACAATGATCGGACGATGCGCACCATAACGTCTTGCTTTCATGACATATCGTCCCGGATACTGGGAGCGTGTCCGATATCGATCGCCTCTCTCCCCTCCTCGAGCGGTTCCGCGTGCGCACGCGGCTGTTCCACAACGGGCCGCTGTGCGGCACGACGGTGTTCCCGGCGAGCGGTGGACACGGTTTCCTGCACGTGCTGCGACGAGGCGAGATGGAGGTGACGCATCGTCGGGCCGACGGCAGCAGCGAGCGCGCGCTCATCTCACGGCCGAGCCTGCTGTTCTTCCCGCGGCCGGTCGACCACTCGTTCCTGAACGCGCCGACCGAGGAGTCCGACTTCGCCTGCGCGACTCTCGATTTCGACGGCGGCGCGACCCACCCGCTGGTCCGCACACTGCCATCGTCGATCGTGCTGCCCCTCGATGAGGTCGAGACTCTCGGCCCCGCACTCGACCTGATGTTCTCTGAGGTCGACAATGTGCGGTGCGGACGCCCGCTGGTGGCGGACCGCATGTTCGAGGTCGTGCTCATCCAGCTGCTTCGATGGATGCTCGATCACGCAGAGCAGCTCGACCTCGCACCGGGGCTCATCCCCGGCCTCGCCGACGAGCGGCTCGCCCCCGCGCTCGTCGCCATGCACGAGGAACCGGGGGAAGCGTGGAGCCTGGAGTCCCTCGCCCGCACGGCGAACATGTCGCGCAGCGCGTTCGCCGCGCGATTCAAGGAGGTGCTCGGACGCTCGCCCGGCGACTACCTCACCGAGTGGCGGCTCACGATCGCACAGGAGCAGCTGCGTGGCGGCATGTCGGTGAGCGCGGTCGCGGCGCAGCTCGGCTACGCGAGCTCCTCCGCCTTTTCTCGGGTCTTCGCCCAGCGCATCGGACACTCGCCGAGGACGTGGCTGACGCTGGCCGCCTGAGGGTGTGCGTTCCGGCGCCGGGCCGTTGAGAGGTGGAGGCAGGAATCGAACCTGCGTGCACGGTCTTGCGGACCGCGACCTGGCCACTCGGTCACTCCACCGGGTCGGACGAGCTCAGCGCTGAGGCGGTGAGTACCCGTCCAGGAAGGCACCGAGACGTCGGAGTGCATCGGTGAGCACATCGGCCTCCGGGAGGAAGGCGATGCGGAGGTGATCGGGAGTCTGCAGATTGAAGGCCCGCCCATGCACGAGGAGGATCCGCTCGGCGTCGAGGAAGTCCAGCACCAGCCGCTCGTCGTCGACGATGCCGTGCACCTCCGGGTCGAGGCGGGGGAACAGGTACAGTCCCCCGCCCGCCACCTGCACGTCCAACCCGGCAATCCCGCCGAGTGCGTCGAGTGCGGCATCCCGCTGCCGGGTGAGCCGTCCGTCCTGCGCGACCAGCTCGTCGAGCGAGGCATCATGGGTCAGCGCCGCGGTGATCGCGTGCTGCGCCGGAACGGAGGCGCACATGCGCATCGAGGCGAGCAGACGCACCCCGGAGAGGAAGGGATCGTCGGAGTGGAATCCGGTCGCGGTCATCCACGCGGCGCGATAGCCCGCGACCCGGTGCGTCTTCGAGAGTCCCGCGAAGGTGACGCAGGGCACGTCAGGAGCGACCTGTGCAGTCGAGACGTGCTCGAACCCCGGGTAGACGACGCGGTCGTAGATCTCGTCGGAGAGCAGCAGCAGGCCATGCCGCCGCGCGAGCTCGGCGATCTGCTCGAGAACCTGTCGCCCGTACACCGCGCCGGTCGGGTTGTTCGGGTTGATCACGACGATGGCCGCAGTCCGAGGACCGATCGATGCCTCCATCGCCGCGAGGTCCGGCGCCCACCCCTCGGCTTCGATGCACGGGTAGTGCACCGCCCGCCCACCGGCCAGCACCGTCGATGCCGTCCATAGCGGGTAGTCGGGACTCGGGATCAGCACCTCGTCGCCGGGCTCGAGCAACGCCTGCAGCGTGAGGCCCACGAGTTCCGAGACACCGTTGCCGACGGTGATGTCATCGATGGCAAGCGCGGGGAAGCCCGGGCGGAGGGCATAGTGCGCGCTGATCGCCTCGCGCGTCTCCGGAAGCCCCGCGGACTCGGAGTAGCCGTGCGCATGGGGCAGGGCTGAGCGGAGCGCCTCGACGATGGCCGGAGGAGCATCGAACCCGAACGGTGCCGGGTTGCCGATGTTGAGACGGAGGATGGACTCCCCGCGCTTCTCCAGCTCGGCCGCCCGGTCGGCGACCGGGCCACGCAGGTCGTACAGCACACCTTCCAGGCGCGAAGAGCGGCCGATGCGCGATTCGGCGCCCCGAGGCCGGCCGGCCATCATGCGTCCGCTCCGGACGAGTGCGACCCGCCGGCCACAGCCACGAGATCGTCCACGAGTCGCTGAGCCTCGGCATCATCGAGGGCGTGCACGGTCAGACGGAGATGCGTGGAGCCCTGCGCGCTCTCGGTGTCCAGGGCGAACTCGGAGCCGGGCCGCACGAGCCACCCGCGCGACGCGAGACGTCGACCGACCTTGGTCGCATCGTCGCGGACATCGACCCACACGTTGAGGCCACTGTCCGCCTGCGCCTGGACTCCGCGCGCATCGAGCTTCGACACGAAGGCCTCGTTCCGTCCGGCATAGTGCTCGCCCGCTGCGACGATCGACCGCTGCACCTCGTCATCGCGCAGCATCGCTGCCGCAAGCCGCTGCATCACATGACTCACCCACATCGTTCCGGGGCTGAGCCGCAACGCGAGACGTCGCGCGGTCACCGGATCGGATGCCGTGACCGCCAGGCGCATGTCCGGCCCCAGGAACTTCGACACCGAACGCACCAGCGCCCATCGCTGCTGCGTCGGCGCGATGATGCTGGCGTAGGGCGTGGGGTCGAGCAGCGAGAAGTGGTCGTCTTCGATGACCAGGACATGAGGATGGTCGGCGAGGACTTCGCGCAGCGCGAGAGCCCTGGTCGCGCTGGTGCCGACGCCCGTGGGGTTGTGCGCGCGAGGGGTGCAGACGATCGCGCGCGCACCGCTCTCGAGTGCAGCCCTCAGGCCCGCGACGGTCATGCCCTCGCGATCGACCGGGATGGCGACCGGCACATATCCGGCGAGCCGCGCCGTATGGATGCTGGAGAGGAAGCACGGATCCTCGAGGCCGACCCGGTCGCCCTGCACGAGCGTCTGCGCGAGGAGACGCTCGACGGCGTCCACCGCTCCTGCGGTGATCGACAGCCGGAACGGACGCGGGTGATCGGCGGCGATCCAGTCGGTCGCCCATTCGGCCAGGTCGGGGTCTATCACCGATTCGCCGTAGAGCACGTGCCCCGGGGTGACCGTGGCGAACGCGGCCGCGAGGTCGGGAAGACGCGCGGCATCGGGGTTGCCGCTGCCGATGTCGCGCAGCACCGAGCCCGGGGTGAACCCCTCGTCATGATTCTCCGCCGGCCCGAGCACGGTGGTCCCGGTGCGACCGCCCGTGGCGGCGATGCGCGCGGTGACCAGCGATCGATAGGCGGCCAGCACCGTGTTCCGGTTCACGCCGAGGCGGGCCGCGAGGGAACGCACGGGCGGCAGCTGATCGCCCGGAGCATAGGCCCCGCGCTCGACGAGGTCGCGCACGCTCTCGGAGATCTCCGCAGCGGTCGAGCCCACGATCGCCTCCGAGACTTCTTCACGATCGGGTGCCTGAGCCATGCTTCGACCGTAGGGGATCGTTTGACCTATGTCAAAACTCGACCCGTTGTTTTCGAGATCGAACGGGTGCGCGTCGGAGGCCCGGTGCACGATGGGACCATGAGCGACGGCTACGACGCGGAGTTCCTCGGGACGCCCCTCCCCCTCCCGCGCCCTGCGCACGACGTGCGCACACTCCCTTACCCCCGGTTCACGGTGCTGCTCGACCCTGAGCGGCGCCTGGCAGCGGTCACGGCCGTGAACATCGACGGCGCCACGTTGCAGAGCCTCCCCCGCACCGGCGACTGGCGGCTGGACGAACGCCTGCGGCCCGACGAGCAGACCGGGCCCGAGGTGTACGCCCGCAACGATCTCGACCGCGGACACCTCGTGCGCCGACGCGATCCGGGCTGGGGACCGCCCGCCCCCGCCCGCGCGGCCAGCGAAGCGACCTTCTTCTACCCGAACGCGGCTCCGCAGGCGGCCGGGTTCAACCAGTCCAAGGAGCTCTGGCTCGGCCTGGAGGATCACGTGCTCGCCTATGCGGAGAGCACCGACCAGCGGGTGTCGGTGTTCACCGCGCCGGTGCTCGAGGACAGCGACCCTCCCTACCGCGGCATCCGAGTGCCGCTCCGGTTCTGGAAGGTGGCGGCCTGGCGAGGACCGGATGGGCTCGCCGCAGCCGGCTTCGTCCTCGATCAGTCCGACCTGGTCGACACCCGCGAGGAGCAGAAAGCCGTCCCGCTGCTCGGCGGCTTCCGCACGTTCCAGGTGCCGATCATCGACATCGCCGCCCTCACCGGCGTCGACCTCGACGCACTGACCGAGGCCGACGTGCTCGCGCGACCGGGCGCCCGTGAGACGGGATGGCTGCCCCTCGACACGGCGAAGGACATCGTGCTCTGAGGCGAGCGCGCCGCCTCAGACTCCGGCGCGGACCGACTCCAGCGACGGGTAGTCGGTGTACCCCTCGGCCGTGCGACCGTAGAACAGCTCGGGGCGCGGAGGGTTGAGCTCGGCCCCCTGGGTCCAGCGCTCCACCAGGTCGGGGTTGGCGATCACGGGACGGCCGGCGGCGACGGCATCCGCCCACCCGTCGTCCACGAGGCTCTCGGCGGCATCCCTGGTCGTGTCGATCCCGAAGCCGGTGTTGACGATCAGCGGCGCACCGGCCGTGCGGCGGATGTGCTGCACGAGCTCGCCGGCGGGGTCTACGTGGAGCACGTCGACGAACGCGAGACCGAGAGGTGCGAGCCCTTCGGCGACCGCGGTGTAGGTCGCGTGGACGTCTGCGGCGTCCTCTTCCAGCACACCCTGGATGTTGTGCTGCGGCGAAAGGCGGATGCCGGTGCGATCGGCTCCGATCGCCGCAGCGACGGCCTCCGTGACCTCGATCGCGAAGCGTGCCCGGTTCGCGGGTGATCCGCCGTAGCCGTCGTCACGCGTGTTCGACACCGGAGACAGGAACTCGTGCACGAGGTACCCGTTCGCACCGTGCACCTCGACGCCGTCGAAGCCCGCGGCGATCGCGTTGCGCGCCGCCTGGGCGAACTGCTCGACGACGACGGGGATCTCCTCGAGGGTGAGCGCATGCGCGACCGGGAGATCGGCCTTGCCCTGCGGCGTGCGCGTCTGTCCGGGGGCGGCGAGCGCGCTCGGGGCCACGACGCGCGCCTCGCCCGAGATCGCGGGGTGCCCCACGCGTCCCCCGTGCATGAGCTGCATGACGATGGTTCCGCCCTCGTCGTGCACGGCGTCGGCGATCTGCTTCCATCCGTCGATCTGCGCCGGGGTGACGATGCCGGGCTGACCAGGGTACGACTTGCCCTCCGCAGCCGGCCAGGTGCCTTCGGAGATGATCAGGCCCTGCCCCGCACGCTGGCGGTAGTACTCCGCCATGGTCTCGGTCGGCACACCCTCGTCGTCTGCGCGGGTGCGCGTGAGGGGCGCCATCACGACGCGGTTGGACAGCTGCAGGGCGCCGAAGAGGGCGGGTTCGTAGAGAGTCACAGTGGGAGACAAGGCACGGGCGGAGCGCTGTATTCCCTGCGGCATCTCACCTCGCCGGCCGTCTCACCTCGCCGACGGTGCCTCTCCGCCCCCGAGCCCGGCGAGCAGGTCGGCGAAGTGGTCGAGGTCGGCCGCGGTCCAGTTGCGCAGCCGCTCTCCGATGCGTCCTTCATACTGCGAGCGGGCGAGGGCCACGCGCTCCTGGGCGAGATCGGTCGCGACGAGGACGCGAGCCCTGCGGTCGTCCGGGTCCGGCACGCTCTCGACGAGTCCCAGCTGTTCGAGCTGGCGCACCTGACGACTCACCGCGGATTTGTCGGTCTGCAGGCGCTCGATGATCGCACCAGCCGAGGTCGCCTTGCCCGTCGCGATGGAGGTGAGGACCTGATATCCCAGGGGCTGCAGATCGGGGTGGACGGTCGCCGCCGCCTCGCGCCAGCCGATGCGGATCCGCGCGAACAGACGGCCCAGCTCCTGCTCGACCCTGGTGACGGCCTGATCGAGATCTTCGTCGCCGAGCCGATCCGTCGTCGAGGCGGATGCAGGGCGATCGGCAGGGGCGTCGGGAGAGGCGCTCATGCTCGCCAGTGTACGGCGAAGCCCCGCTGTCGATCGTGACAGCGGGGCCTCGGCTCAGACTTCGCCTCAGACTTCGGCGAGCAACCGGAAGGCCTTGGACGCCGCCCGGATCTCCTCGGGAGTCAACTCGTCGATCACGGCCTGAAGGCGGGTGCCGTACTCGCGGCGGACCTCGGCCAGCGCGGTGCATGCCACGGGGGTCGCGCTCAGCACCCGGAGGCGCCCATCCCGCTCATCAGGGCGGGACTCGAGCAGCCCGAGCTCCTCCAGCATCCGCACCTGCCGGCTGATGACCGACTTGTCCATCTCGAACCGCTCCGCGATCTCGTGCGCATTCGCGGTTCCCGCCCGGTCGATGAAGGTGAGCAGCTTGTAGCCGGCCACCTGCAACTCCGGGTGGACCCGGGCCGCAGACTCCCTCCACAGCGACCGGGTCCTCGCGAAGATGAGGTTCAGATGCGCCTGGAGGTCACCGAGCGCACTGTCGACGTCCGCCGACTCCACCGCTCCGGGGGCGAGCATCTCAGCGCTCCTGGTCCCGATCTTCGCGCTCGAGCACGCGTACCGACCCGGTGGTGGGGGACGCCGACTCCGCGCCGTCGATCCGGATGGATCCGGTGGCGAGTGACGCGCCGACCTCGGCCTCGGAGACCTCGATCACCGATTCCTCGGCCTGCTCGAGCATCTGCTCCGCGGCGTTCTTCGTCGACAGCGGCTTGTTCTTGATGAACGCGATCGCGATGATGGCGATCACGGCGAGCGGAATCGCGATGATGAACGCATCCGCGATGCCGTGCCCGTATGCACCCTCGACCATCGCGCGGATGGTGTCGGGCAGCTGGCCGACCTTCGGCACGTCTCCGGAGGCGAGGTGCTTGAGCGCCTCGATCTCGGCAGGTGTCGTCGGCACGAAACCGTCGAGCGCATCGGTGATGTAGTTCGCGACGCTCGTGGACAGCAGCGACCCCATCACGGTGACGCCGATCGTGCCGGCGATCGTGCGGAAGAAGTTCACGTTCGACGACGCAGCGCCCAGCTGCTGCGGCGCAGTGTCGTTCTGCACGATCAGCGTGAGGTTCTGCATGACCATGCCGAGTCCGGCACCGAGCACGAACATGTAGACGGCGACGAGCGGGAACGGCGTGTCGTAGCGCAGGGTGGCCATCAGGCTGACGCCGATGGTGGCGAGGACCGAGCCCGTGAGCATCCAGCCCTTCCACTTGCCGAAACGGCTGACGAGCTGTCCGATGATGATCGACGCACCCATCTGGCCGATGATCATCGGGATGGTCATGAGGCCGGACTCGGTGGGCGTGGCACCGCGGGCGAGCTGGAAGTACTGCGCGAGGAACACCGAGGTGGCGAACATCGAGACGCCGATCGCGATCGAGGCGATGACCGACAGGGTGAAGGTGCGGTTGCGGAACAGCGACATCGGCACGATCGGTTCCTTGACGAAGAACTCGACCGTGATGAACGCCGCGATCGCGACCGCCGCGGTGACGATGAGCATGATGCTCGTCGAGGAGTCCCAGTCGAACTGGTTGCCGCCCATGGAGACCCAGATGAGCAGGGTCGAGACGCCGACGGCGAGCAGCACGATGCCGAAGTAGTCGATCGACACCTTGGTGTCACGCTGCGGCTTCGGCAGGTGCAGCGTGAACTGCAGCAGCACGAGGGCGAGGATCGCGAACGGCACGCCGACGAAGAAGTTGGAGCGCCAGCCCCACACGTCGGTGAGGAGTCCGCCGAGCAGCGGGCCGCCGATCGTGCCGAGGGCCATGATGCCGCCGACGACGCCCATGTACTTGCCGCGCTCGCGCGGGGAGATGATGAGCGCGACGGCGATCATCACGAGCGACATGAGGCCGCCCACGCCGATGCCCTGGATGACGCGAACGGCGATGAGCATGTTCGTGTCGGTCGAGAAGCCGGCGATCACGGTTCCGACCGTGAAGAGGATGAGGGAGATCTGGACGAGCACCTTGCGGTCCACAAGGTCGGCCAGCTTGCCCCAGATCGGGGTCGAGACGGCGGTGGCGAGAAGGCTCGCGGTGATGACCCAGGTGTACTGGGACTGGGTGCCGCCGAGGTCGGCGATGATGACGGGCATCGAGGTCGACACGACCGTGCCGGAGAGCACGGCGACGAACATGCCGACGACGAGGCCGGAGATCGCGGTGAAGACCTCGCGAGCCGAGCGTGTCTCGGAAGCGGGGATGGGGGTCTGTGTCACGGGGTAACGCTCCTGCGTAGAAAGTTGATCGAGGTCAACCATACGCCTTTAGTTGCCAAAGTGCAACTAAAGGCGTATGCGACGCTGCGGCGAGCGCACCTCCCCCGCGAACACGCCGGGGAGTACCTTGTGAGCGTGTCGACGGATTCGAGGAGTGGGCGGGCGCTCGGTGCCCCGGCAGACCTCGACGCGGCCATCGGCGACGTCGATTGGACGGTGCCACCTGCGGGCTCGCAGCGGTCGACGTTCTCCGCACCGAGCGGAGACTTGTCGGTGATCTCCCTCGGCGACCCCGCGAATCCGCGCGTGGTGCTGGTGCCGGGAGCGACGGGATCGAAGGAGGACTTCGCCCTGATGCTCCCCCTGCTGGCGGAGGCGGGGTACTTCGTGCAGTCGTTCGACCTGGCGGGGCAGTACGAGTCGCACGCCGCCGGTGCGAATGCGAGGTACACCTATGAGCTGTTCACGGGCGATCTGATCGCCTTCCTCGAGGCAGGGACTCGAGCGCACCTGCTGGGGTACTCCTTCGCCGGCACGATCGCCCAGGTCGTCGCCGTCCGCCGTCCTGACCTCGTCCGATCCCTCACCCTGCTCACCACTCCCCCCGGTTCCGGCAACGTGTTCGCGAGCATGAAGTGGCTGGGGCCGCTGGCGCCCATCGCGAGTCCTCGGCGCGGCGCTGGACTCATGATCTGGGGGATCGTGACGAACAAGAACCGCGTCCCGCCGCGGCGACTCGAGTTCGTGCGCTCACGGTTCGCCCTGACGAGCCGTCGCAGTGTCGACGAGATCGTGGGACTCATGATGGTCGCGCCCGACCTGCGCGACCGCGTGCGGGCGCTGCCCGTGCCCAAGCTCGTCGTCGCGGGCTCGCACGACCTGTGGCCCCTGGCCGCGCATGAACGGTACGCGCACGACATCGACGCGGAGTTCCGCGCGTATGCGACGGGGCACAGCCCGAGCGAGACGACGCCGCATCAGCTCACCGCCGACCTGCTCGATCTGTACTCCCGCGCGCGCGACTGACTCGCCGCACGCGTCACCGCCCGCTTCACCGGCCGACGGACGATCCACCCGATCGGTCGACCTCGCGACGCGCCTGCCGTCGAAGGCGCAACGACTCCGGCGACAGATGCAGGCGCACGGTGGGCACGACGTAGCTCAACCGCCGCCGGAGCGACGCCCAATCCTGGAACGGTCGGGCCGACACCTCGACGACGAGGTCACGGTCCCGCAGCACCGTCATCTCCGGCCGCACGTGGAACGACAGATCGAAATCATCGTGGATGTTAGTCTCCTCGCGGTGCACCTCGGCGCTCAGCGTGCGCCAGACCGCGGCGCGCATCGCCATGTTCGACCCGTAGAGCGGCGCATGCCCGAGGACGGGCGCCATGGTCGCGTACATGCCGCCGATGTAGAGGTGCTCCCCCATCCAGTGCACGAGCGGCGTCGATCCGTAGAAGCGCGGATCGCCGGTGAGGAAGTCGACGTCCGGGCGCTCACGGAACGTCCGCTCGATACGCTCCACCCAGTCAGGGTGGGGGCGGGAGTCGGCGTCGAGCCTCGCGATGATGTCGCCCGTGGCTGCGTCATAACCGGCCGCCGATGCTCGGGGTATCCCCGGGATCGGCTCGCTCACCACCCGCGCGCCGAACCTCTCGGCCACGTCGACCGTGTCATCGCTGCTGCCGTTGTCGACGATGACGATCTCGTCGGCGTGCCGGGTCTGCCGCGCGAGAGCGGCGAGACACACCTCGAGCAGCCGGGCGTCGTCGCGCACGGGGATGACCACCGAGACGGAGCGCGGGAACACGGACACCATCGTTCTCCTCCCCCTGGACCGGCGGTTTCCAGACACAGTCTCCTCTGTGGACGGCCGAGCGCGGCGATTGAGCGAGGATGGTCGGATGATCCGTGTCGTCCTGTTCGACCTCGATGGCGTGATCCGGCACTTCGACGCCAGGAACACGGCGACGATCGAGCGCCGCTACGATCTCGCCCCCGGAGACATCGAGCGCATCGCCTTCGCCCGCCCGCTGATCGACGAGGTCACGACCGGGCGGATCACCCGAGCCGAGTGGGTGCGCCGTATCGGCGCGCGGGTCGGGACGGCTGCTGCCGAAGAGTGGAGCGCGCAGCCCGCGATGATCGACGACGGCGTCCTGGAGCTGATCGACGACGTCCGGGAGACAGGAATCCGCACCGCCGTACTCACCAACGGCACGGACACGATCCCGGCCGAGATCGCGGCCCACGGCATCGCCTCCCGGTTCGACGCGGTCTTCAACTCCGCCGAGATCGGATACGCGAAGCCCGACACCCGGACGTTCCGTCACGTGCTCGACGCGCTCGACGTGAAGGCGGCCGAGGTCTTCTTCACCGACGATTCGGCGTCGAAGCTCGTCGGAGCACAAACCCTCTCGATGCACACTCATCACTACCGGGGAGTCGACGACCTGCGCGCTCGACTCGTCCAGGCGGGCGTGGACGTCACGGCCGGGTGAATCGTACGCGCCTCACTCGACGGCGTCATCCGCTCGCTCGCGCCTCGTCGTGCCGCCGTGCTCCGGGATCAGACCGAAGTCGGTCAGAAGCTCTCCCATCTGCGTGTTGTCGAGTCGGTCGAGCAGCTTGCCCTTGACGAAGTTCGGACCGGGGATGTGCACCGCTTCGCCATCGCGCAATCGTGCGGTCGCCTTCAGCAGATATCGGATGTCGTACGTCGAGTTGAACACCTCCGGCACCCCGCGCTCGATGTCGAGCAGTTCGTAGGTCGCCTCCATCGCGGTTCGCACCGAGTACTCGGTGGTGAAGATCGTGTCACGGGTGGTCTCGGCGAACTGCCCGAGGAATGCGAAGTTCACGCTGCCCTCCGGCACGACCTCCGGGCGATCTCCGGCCTTGCGCGGCAAGAAGAACGAGGTGACATACGGCATCATCACCGGCACCGTCTTCGCCCCCGACGCCGCCAGTTCCGGGATGTCTTCGACAGGAACCCCCAGATGGTATAGCCACTCCTGTGCGATCTCCTCACCCGTGCAGTCCTGCATCGGCTTCTTGACGAAGTCGCCCGGCGTCTCGACGAACAGCGCGTACACCCACACCACGATCTCGTTCGGTTTCTGCGACTTGAAATGCGGCTGCCGGTTGACCGTCCAGCTCAGCAGCCAGGAGGAGTCCTTCGCCGTGACGATGCCGCCCGTGACGACCTTGCCGGAGAACGGGTCCCGCTGGGCGATCCGCTCGATGTAGGCGGGGATGCGCTCGTCGATCGTGGTGACGGTCGCCGACTCCCACTTGGTCTTGGGGATGTCGTTGCAGAACACCTCGGGGCGCCCGAAGTCGGGCGACTTCGCGGCGACCTTCTTCCAGAAGTCCCACGCCGGAGCCGGACCGTCCTTGAGCTTCGCGGGCGTGTGCTGGTCGCCGTTGTCGGAGTTCTCGGTGAGCGAGCCGATCGTCATCAGACACAGGTCGTCGGGGCCGAGGTCGACCCCGCCCGCCTCTCCGTCGGCGATCCAGTCGATGCGCGTGGCCTGCTTGCGGTCGTCCGTGATGTCGAAGCGCACGTCGGTGACCGTGTGGTGGAAGCGGAACTTCACACCGTGATCGTCGAGGAACTTCTGCATCGGCAGCACGAGCGACTCGTACTGGTTGTACTTGGTGAACTTGAGCGCAGACAGATCCGGCAGCCCGCCGATGTGATGCATGAACCGGTGCAGATACAGCTTCATCTCCAGCGCGGAGTGCCACTCCTCGAACGCGAACATCGTGCGCCAGTACAGCCAGAAGTTGCTCGCGAGGAAGTCCTCGCCGAACACCTCGTCGATGCGCTTGCCCTCCATCTGCTCGCGCGTGGCGAGAATCACATCGATGATGTCCTTCTGCGCCTTCTCCGACAGCGTGAACAGCTTGTTCGTGTGGGCATCCTGCCCCTGCTTCTCGGTCACCCGACAGAGCGAGAAGTTCGGATCGTCCTTGTTCAGCCAGTAGAACTCGTCGAGCACGCTGGCGTCCTCGATCTCGAGAGACGGTACCGAGCGGAAAAGGTCCCAGAGGCACTCCATGTGGTCCTCGAGCTCGCGCCCGCCACGGATCACGAAGCCCTTCTCCGGATACTTGATGCCGTCGAGCGCTCCGCCGGGAAGGCCGAGTTCCTCGAGGATCGTGATCCGCTCCCCGGCGATCTGGCCGTCGCGGATCATGAAGATCGCCGCAGCCATCGCGGCGAGCCCTCCCCCGACCAGCCATACGGTCTTGTCGTCAGCACCCTCGGGCTTGCGTGGCCGCGCGAACGCCTCGTAGTTGCCGTTGCTTCGATACATGCCGATCTTCCTTCCCACCCACCGGTCGATTCGCGACCAGTAGACAGGAGCGCCGCGACGAAGGGAAGAGGAAGCCCGTCATCTCACCCGCTGAAGGCGAGGCTGGGAGAATCGACGCATGACGGAATCCTTCGAGACGCTGATCGAAGCCGGACGCACCGCAGACGTCACAGGGTGGGACTTCGCGTGGCTGGACGGACGGGCGACCGAAGAACGGCCGCCCTGGGGGTACGCCCGGTTGCTGTCCGACCGCCTCGCCGGAGCGTCGGCCTCGCTCGACATCCAGACCGGGGGCGGTGAGGTGCTCGCCGAAGCCGCGTCGTTCCCGCCTGTCGCCGCGGCGACAGAGTCGTGGCCTCCCAATGTGGACCGGGCGACGCGGCTGCTGCACCCTCGTGGCGTGGTGGTCGTCGCCGACCCCGATGAGCCGCCGCTCCCCTTCGCGGGGGAGGCCTTCGACCTGGTGACCAGCCGGCACCCCGCGACGATCTGGTGGTCGGAGATCGCCCGGGTGCTGACGCACGGCGGCACGTACTTCGCCCAGCACGTGGGTCCGGCGAGCGCGTTCGAGCTGATCGAGTTCTTCCTGGGGCCGCAGCCCGACGCGCGGCGGGGTCGTCATCCCGACGACGAGCTCTCCGCCGCAGAGGCCGCCGGTCTCCAGGTCGTCGATGTGCGCACCGCTCGCCTGCGCATCGAGATCCATGACGTCGCCGCCGTCGTCTATCTGCTGCGCAAGGTGATCTGGTGGGTGCCGGGCTTCACCGTCGACGACAATCTCGACCGGCTCCGCGATCTGCACGACCTCATCCAGGAGGGTGGACCGTTCGTCGCGCACTCGACCCGTCACCTCATCGAGGCCCGCCGCCCTTAGCGGACTTGCGCTCCGCTGCCGGCGCCGCGTCAGTACACGGTCCCCATCGCCGCACGCACCTCGTCGAGGGTGACGTCCGCGATCGCACGGGCGTGCTCGTTGCCGCGCTGCAGAACGGAGCGCACGAGGTCCCCGTCCGCCGCGAGTTCTCGCCGTCGGGCCCGCAGAGGCGCCAGGAAGTCGTTCACCGCCGTCGCGGTCAGCGCCTTCAGCTCGCCGCTGCCACCGTCTCCGACGGCAGCGGCCAGTTCCTCGGGCACGGCGCCCAGGCACAGAGCGGCCGTCGACAGCAGCGCCGAGACGCCGGGCCGACGCTCCGGGTCGAACGTGATCCGCCGCTCCTGGTCCGTCCGCGTGCGTCGGATCACGGCGACCGTCTCATCCGCGGTCATCGACAGGGCGATCGCGTTCCCGTAGCTCTTCGACATCTTCCGACCGTCCAGCCCTGGAACCTCTGGGGTCGCGGTGATCAGCGCATCCGGAACGGGGAAGATCGCCCCGTAGCGTTCGTTGAACCTCCGGGGCGATCACCCGCGTCATCTCCACGTGCGGCAGGTTGTCCTTCCCCACCGGCACCAAGTTCCCCTTGCAGAAGAGGATGTCGGCGGCCTGATGCACCGGGTAGGTCAGCAGCAACCCGCTCAGGGCGCGACCCGACGCCTCGAGCTCGGACTTGACCGTGGGGTTCCGGTGCAGTTCGGCTTCGGTGACGAGGCTGAGGAACGGCAACAGCAGCTGGTTCAGCGCAGGGATCGACGAGTGCGTGAAGATCGTCGTCCGCTCTGGATCGATCCCCGCGGCGAGGTAGTCGAGCACGGCGCCGTGCACGTTGTCGCGCACGTGCGCCGTCGTATCCCGATCGGTGATGACCTGGTAGTCGGCGAGCACGAGGAACGTCTCGACCCCGGCATCCTGCAGCCGTACCCGCTCCCGGATCGTGCCGAAGTAGTGCCCGAGGTGCAGCGCCCCGGTGGGGCGCTCCCCCGTGAGCACACGGAACCTCTCCGGATGCCGGGCCACGGCGTCGGCGACCTCCGTCGAACGGCGTGCGGTCGCGGTGAACGAATCCATCTGTCTCTCCCTGAATCGGGAGCCGCACGGAGTTCACGGGTGCTGTTCACGAACTGCCGTGCAGCCCATGAACATACGTCAACCGGCTGCTATCGCAGCCACCACCATGCAGAGCGGTTGATCGTCATGGAACAGATGCTATCGCGCACCGCGACCACGAGTTCACGGAGCGAGCCCCCGGTGACCGCTCAGGGCGTGAGCCGGTGCAGGTCGCGCGGGAACAGCGTCACCTCCCGGATGTTCGACGCCTCGATGAGCCGCGATACCCAGCGCTCCAGCCCGATCGCGAAGCCGCCGTGCGGGGGCATGCCGTGCGCGAACGCGGAGAGGTAGGAGGCGTAGGCATCGGGCGACTCACCGCGCGCCTCGATGGCGGCGACGTAGTCGGAGTGCCGGTGCAGTCGCTGTCCGCCGGTGACGAGTTCGAGCCCACGGAAGATCAGGTCGAAGCTGTTGCTCCAGCGCGGGTCGTCGGTCTGGGGGTGCGTGTAGAACGGGCGTTTGCGCATCGGGTACCCCTCGACGGCGAGCACGTCGCTGCCGTACCGCTCCCGCGCCCACTCCCCCAGCGCGCGCTCGTGCGCCGGCGCGAGGTCGGGCTCGTCTTCCGGGGCGCCGACCCGTCGAAGCGCGTCCTGGAAGTGGATCACCGGGATCTCGTCGGGGATCGCGGGGAGCGCGATGTCGAGGCGCTCGACGGCGTCGCCGCTCTCGGTGCGGATGCCGTCGATCATGCCCGCCAGCACCCGATGCAGCAGCGCGAGCACGTCGCGGTGGTCGTCGATGAAGCCCAGCTCGGCGTCGAGCGACACGTACTCGGCGAGGTGCCTCACCGTGTCGTGCGGCTCCGCACGGAACACCGGGCCTGTCTCGTAGACGCGCTCGAAGACGCCGACGAGTTGCTGCTTGAAGAACTGCGGGCTCTGCGCGAGGTACGCGGTCGAGCCGAAGTAGTCGACCGGGAACACGTTCGCCCCCGACTCCGTCACGGAGTCGACGAGCTTCGGCGTCTGGATCTCGGTGAACCCCTCGGCGTCGAGCGTGCGACGGAATCCGCGCAGGCTCGCCGCAGTCAGCTCCCACTTCGCCCGCTGCGCAGGGTGGCGCCAGGTGACGGCGGCATGGTCGAGCACGGTCGGCAGCGCCGCGTCGAGCGTGGGACGCCAGAGCTCGACGACCGGCGTGTGCGCAGGTTCGGAGAGCAGGGTGATCTCCGGCGCCGTCACCTCGATCCCGCCGGGGGCATGGGCGTTCGCGGTGGCCGTGCCTTCGATGCGCACGATCGTCTCCTCACCGGGCAGACCATCCACCGGCAGCTGTTCGGGTCGGAACACGATCTGCGCGAGCCCCGTGCGGTCGCGCAGGATCAGGAACGACACGGTGGCGAGTTCCCTGCGCCGATGAACGTGACCCAGGAGCGTGATCCGGGCACCATCGGGCATGGTGGAGAGTTCCGTGGCGAGCGTGCGGGCGGGGTCGGATGGCGACATGATTCCTCCAGGTGGCGAAAGCCCTGGAGGTGCGGGCGGGGGCTAGATCGCGGTGCCACCACACCTTCGCCGATCGCTCATCGGCCTCTCGTCGATACGCCGGACGCGCGGGAGCCGCTCGCCCCGAGAGGCCGAGGGTCGTCACTCCTCGCAGCTGCCGCCGCCAGCGTAGCATCGGGCTCCGGCTCGCTCACATCGCTCCCGCCTCGCGTCTCGCTCACCAGCACGGCCGCGACACCCGCCGCGCAGAGTCCGAATCCGAGGAGGGTGACGCCGGTGAGCGGCTCGCCGAGGAGGAGCGCCCCCGCTGCCGCGGTGGTCGGTGCGACGAGGAACAGCAGCGCGTTGAGCGCTGTGATGCCCACCCGGCGGAGCAGCCACCAGTACAGCCCGTACGCGGCGAGCGTCGGAGAGGCGGCCGCGAACCCTGCTGCCAGCCAGAACGACACCGACGCCGGAGGAACGAGAGCCCCGGACACCGCGGCGATCGGCACGAGCGCCACGGTCGTCACCGTCACGTGGATGGCCAGGGTCAGGAGGGTTCCGGTGCGCGGAGCCGAGCGCCGTTGCAGGAAGGTGCCGACGATCAGGCACGCCATCGCGAGAGCGGGCCAGACGTAAGCGGCGGGATGCGCCTCTGAATCGTCGAGCTGCGACCGCACCACCAGCAGGACACCGCCGGCTCCGACCACGAGTCCGAGCCACTGCGCACCGCGCACACGCAACCCGAGCAGCGGCCCGACGAGGACCGCGACGATGAGCGGCTGCACCGCATCGATCAGCGCGGTCGTTCCGGTCGCGACCCCCGCGGCGATCGCCGCGTAGACCGACACGCAGTACCCGAACTGCGCGAACAGGCCGATGAGCGCCTGCCGCCCGAGATCCGCCCGGCTCACGCCTCGCGCTGCCCCTGTGGCGGCGACGGCCACGAGCAGGACCACGGCCAGCGGCACGAATCGCCAGACGAGCAGTGTCAGGGGAGAGACGGCGTCGACGGCGATCGCGGGCACGAGGAATCCGGAGCTCCAGGTCACCACGAACGCCGCGGCCGCCAGAACCGTCGCCATGCCGTGAAGTAGACCGATCTGTTTACTCATCTGTGCGACTATACAGGTCTGTTTACTCAACGGCTATAGTGGAGGCATGGCCGTCCCGGTACCCGAACTCGCCCCGCTCACGCCGGGCGCCACACGCGTGCTCGACGCGGCGTCTCGCCTCTTCTACGAGCGCGGCATCCACGCCGTCGGTGTCGACACGATCGCAGAGGCGGCCGGGGTCACGAAGAAGACGCTCTACGACCGGTTCGGGTCGAAGGAGGCCCTGGTCGTCTCCTACCTGCAGCACCGCGACGCCCTGTGGCGCGCCCACGTCGCACGACACCTGGAATCCGTCTCCGGACCCGGGGTCGAGCGGGTGCTCGCCGTGTTCGACGCCGCGATCACCTGGTCCGACGAGTACAGCCCGAAAGGGTGCAGCGCCATCAACGCGAGGGCGGAGATCGGCGACGGCCACGACGGTCACCCGGTCTTCCCCGAGGTGTCGCGCCAGAAGGCGTGGCTGCTCGACCTCTTCCTCGAGCTGTGCCGCGAGGCCGGGGTCACCGAACCCGAGCTGATGTCGAAGGCGATGATGCTGCTCTACGAGGGCGCGATCGTCACGGTCGGCATGGAGACGTTCAGCGAGCCGTTCGTCGTCGCACGGCGACTCGCGCGCTCGACCCTGGTGGAGCAGGATCGAGGCTGACCCGCCCCCTCAGCTGTTCGAGGGGCGAGGAACCCTGCGACGCAGGAGCGGCACGACGGCGGACGCCACCACGACGATCGCGGCGGCGAGCGCAGCCGTGCCGAAACCGCCCGTCGCGACGACGGCGATCGTTCCGAGCACCGCGATGCCGAGACCTCCACCGAGGGCGAAGCCGACCTCCTGGATCGCTCCGACCTGTCCGGCGTCGTCTTCGACGGTGACGTCGAACAGCGCCGTCGCGGCGAGCGTCGCACCGATGCCGAACCCCAGACCGACGAGCACCAGCGGAGCAGCCACGACCTCGGGGTCGGTGAACAGCCACAGCATCCCGACCGCCTGCAGCAGGAGCGCACCCACGGTCAGGGTCTCGGTCCGCAGCCAGCGGAGCGCGATCGGGGCGATCACCCCGCCGATGGCGATCGCGGCGGCCTGCGGCAGGATCGCGAGGCCGGCCTCCGCCGCGGTCCAGCCCCTCGTGTCCTGCAGATGCAGGCTGACGAGCAGGACGGACGCCGAGGACACCCCGCTGGCGACGAGGATGCGGGTGATCGCGGGACTGAAGCCGGGGATCGCGAACAGGCGCATGTCGATGAGCGGTTCGGGCAGTCGGCGCTGGCGCAGGATGAAGTACACGAGGCTGCCGACAGCGACCACCGCGGCGATCACCGCCGGCACGGGGGCGGCGAGCGCCTCATGCAGTGCGAAGGCGAGTGCGCCGAGGGCCACGATCGACGTGACGATGCTCGGGAGATCCCACGACGGCGTCCGCGAGCTGCGGGAGTCGGGCACCAGCCACACGGCCAGCACTCCGGCGAGCGCCGCCAGCGGGACGCTCCCCAGCAGCAGCCAGCGCCACCCTGGACCCTCCGCCAGGAGTCCGCCGAGAACGGGACCGAGCGCGCTGCCCACTCCGAAGGTCGCGGTCCACAGCCCATAGGCGAGCACCCGCTCCCTGGCGTGATACTTGGCCCCGATCGTGGCGACCACCCCGGCGACGACGAACGCCTCGGCCACACCGAGGAGCGCCCGGATCACGATGAGCAGCAGACCGCTCTGCGCGAATCCGCCCACCGCGTTGAGCACGGCGAATCCGCCGAGACCGATCAGCACGATCCGTTTGCGCCCGAAGGCGTCGCCGATCCGCGCAGCGAGGATGAGGGTGGCGGCGAGGGAGAGTGCATAAACGTCGGCCAGCCAGAGCCCCTCGGTGTCGCTGAGTGCCAGCTCGCCGCGGATGGCCGGGAGCGCCGTGGAGACGCTGCTGATGGCGAGGGCGCCGATGAGTATTCCGAGGAGCAGGGGCACCATCGCGAACCAGAGACGGAGGGTCGAACGCGACGGGGACTGAGTGGGGGTGGAAGTCACGTGCTCAGTCTGTAAAGTACAGACAGAAGCTGCAAGTACTGTCATTTCTGTCATGTACTGACACTTCGGATACCGAGAAGGACGACAGAGGAGCGTGCGATGCGGGAGAAGACCGAGCGGATCGTGCGCGAGTGGTCGGAGTCATGCGATGCGGAAGTGTCCATCGCTGTGCTCGGCGGCGCCTGGAAACCGAGCATCCTCACGCTGCTGGGCGAGCACGAGGTGCTGCGGTTCGGGGAACTCGGCCGCCTGTTGGAGAACCCGACAGCCCGCGTGCTCACCCGACAGCTGCGCGAGCTGGAGGAAGACGGCCTCATCACCCGCACCGTCTACCGGCAGGTGCCGCCGAAGGTCGAGTACCGCCTCAGCGAGCTGGGCACGAGCGCGACGCCCCTGCTCGTCGAGTTGACGCGGTGGGGCACGCAGTACGCCGAGCAGCAGCGCGCTGCGACGACCGTCTCCTGAGCCCGCGGTGTGAGTTCGCGGGGTGGGTTAGCGGGGGCCGGTCACTCGCTGTCGAGGAAAACCCCGACGCGATCGGCCTCGTACACGAACTGCAGCGCCGTCCCGTCGGGGAAGCGCTCGGTCAGCTCCTTGGGCATGTTGGTGTCGAACGGCACCTCGACGGTCGCGGGGAACGCGCCGACGGCGCACCCCGTGTACATGGGCCCGTCGTAGGTCCAGCCGTTGGACGAGTCGAAGTCGTCCTTGTCCGGCACCTGATCCGCTCTGGCCACCGTGAGGCAGTCCGAGCCGACCGAACCGTTGTAGTAACCGCCTGAGCTCTCCACGATGACCAACCCGTAGAAGTCGAACACCGCGGAGCTCGGACCCACCCCCATCCATCCGGCCGGGATCACCACGTCGGAGGTCGCGTCGAGCGTGGCGATCTGCGGAGCGCCGGCGGAGGAGGCGACGGGGGTGACCTTCACCAGGGCGAACGTGACGGCAGCCGACATCGCTGCCGCCGCGACGATCGCGACCACCCACAGGATCCTCGTCGTGCGCACCGAGAACCACGCCGCCAGACGCTCGGCGGGTTCCGCCGTCGGCGGGGCCGCATCGGCGTCGTCGGCCGAGGTGTCGAAGACGCCGAGCGCATCGCCTTCCGCGTCCTCGGGCTGTCGCCTCGACCGTCTGGCGCGGCTCACCGGTTCCGCAGCGCGCGTCGGCTCCGAGTCGATGGTCTCCATCGCCGGTGCGGGCGGGACGACGTCCTCGGCCCTGGGCCTCGGCTGTCTCCGTGCCTCCAGCTGCTGGAGCCGTCGGAGTGCGGCGGGATCGTCCTCGATGTCCGCCGTCGGACCATAGGCGCGGGCCCGGAGGGCGCGAAGCTCTTCATCAGCCGCAGTGCTCATCTCCGGCATCGTCTCACACGGCGGAGCTCAGCCGCAGAACGCCGAGGCCGAGTCCTTGAGCTGTTCGATCGCTTCGACCGTCTCCGGAGCCTGCAGGTCTGTCATGCCGCCGATCTGCGTGACGCCGGAGCGGATCAGATCGCCCAGCTGTCCGTCGACGTTCGCCGCGATCCCCTCGAGCGAGGCGACGAGGTCGTCGCGTGCGGCGTCGGCCTGCTCGGCCGAGACCGCGCCCTGATCGAGCAGCGCCTGGTACTGCCCGTAGGCATCGTCGATCGTGGTGCAGGTCGCCTGCACGTCGATCCCGACGGCGTCGCCCGCCATCTGCGTGACCTGCGAGCAGCCGGCGAGCGCCCCGGCACCGAGTCCGGCAGCGAGGACGAGAGGAAGGACCACGATTCGGCGCATGGCACGAGGGTAGCCGCTCGACCTGACGAGCCCCTGCGACCCGCCTCGGCGCCTCTGCTCGGAGCCTATGCACGGGCGCCGCCGTCTATCATCGCAAGCGCGCGGTGTCCGGGAGGTGGGGTGGGATGAAGATCATGCTCGTGGACGACGACGCGGAGATCCGTCTCGGTTTCACCACCGCGCTGCGACGTCGCGGTCACACCGTCGAGACCGCCGAGGACGTCGCCTCCGCACGCCTGCTCGCGGAACGCACGACCCCCGACGTCGCGATCATCGACGTCATGCTCCCCGACGGCGACGGGTTCTCGCTGTGTCGGGAGATCCGGGCGCGCTGGGGCTTCCCCACCGTGATGCTGACCGCCCGTGACGAGGATGCCGACGTCGTCGTCGGTCTCGACGCGGGAGCGGACGATTACATCGCCAAGCCGGTCAGCGTGGCCGTGCTCGAGGCACGTCTTCGGACGGTTCTGCGTCGCAGCTCCCGGCTCACCGCGGAGCCGCTGCGGGTCGGATCCCTCGAGCTGCACGAGGACTCGGCGGAAGCCCTGGCGGGGGGCGAGGCCCTGCCGCTGAGCGCGACCGAGTTCCGCCTGCTGCATGAGCTGGCGCTGAACGACGGGCACACCCTCAGCCGTTCGCGCCTGATCGACGCCGTCTGGGCGCAGTCACCGCCCGACACCTCCCGCGTCGTCGACACCGCCATCCAGCGGCTGCGTGCGAAGCTGACCGCTGCGAACGTCGCGACTCCGCAGCTGGAGACCGTGCGCGGGATCGGATACCGGCTGCGATGACGGCCCGTCGCCGGCTCACGCTCCGCACCGCCATCGCCCTCGCCCTCATCGGCAGCACGGTCGCCGTCTCCGTCCTCGTCACCGGCGTCGTCGTCTTCACCGCGGGCAGGATCGTCTACGAGTCCAGGCAGCAGGGTCTGCTCGATGAGTTCTCGACGACGGCGGATGCCCTGTTCACGTCCATCTCCACGGTGTCTCCCGAAGACACGTGGAGCTACTATGCCGAGATCCTCCCCGGCGAGACGGTCATCATCGACCTCGGCAGTGGCCGCAGCGCGGGCGAACTCCGACCGGATCAGGTGCCGGGCGCCCTGCGCATCGACGACAGCCGCCGCTCCGGCGAGGTGACCTCGCTGATGACCACGCTCGACGACCGAGAGGTGTTCTTCGTCTCCGTCGTCCGCGACGACCTCCCCCAGGACCCGAGCGGCCGCCTCGCCGTGGTCACCGCGTACTCGATGCAGCCGCAGCAGGAGCAGGTGCGGGAGCTGGTCGTCTCCGGGGTGCTCCTCAGCGCGGGCGTCGTGGTCCTCGTCGTCCTGCTCGAGCGCCTGCTGGGCGGTGCGCTGACGCGTCCGCTCCGCCGCCTCGTCGACACGGCGCGGGCTGTGGGCTCCGGCGAGGGCCCTCCGGCGTGGAAGCCGTCGTTCGACGACGTCGACCGTGTGGCCGACGCACTCCGCCTCTCTTCAGAACGCCTGGGCGACACCATCAGGCGGCTTCGACAGCGCGAGGCGGAGTCGAGGCAGCTCGTGAGCGACGTCGCCCACGAGCTGCGCACCCCCCTCACCTCGATGATGGCGGTCGACGAGATGCTCGACGACGACGAGCAGACGACGGCCGAGGAGCGAGCGGTCGCCACAGCGGTCGTGCGCACGGGGACGCGCCGACTGCACACCCTGATCGAGCACCTGCTCGAGCTCTCCCGCCTCGACGCCGGAGTCGCACGCGTGCACCGCACGACCGTGGTGCTGCACGACCTGCTCGCCGATGTGGTCGACACGACGGGAGTCGACGTCGACGAGCTGTCGGTCGCGCCGAGCCTGCGACTGCGTACCGATGCGGCACGACTGCACACCGTGGTGGCCAATCTGCTCACGAACGCCTCCCGCCACGGGCGCCCGCCGGTCGTCATCCGCGTGCGGGAGGACGGTGACGTGCTGCACATCGACGTCGGCGACCACGGGCCCGGCATCGCCGGCGCCGACAGCGAGCGGGTGTTCGACCGGTTCGTCACGACGGATCGGTCGCGCTCAGACGGCGCCGGGACCGGACTCGGACTCGCGATCGCTCGTGACAACGCCCGCCTCCTCGGCGGTGATCTCGCGCTGCTGTCCGGATCCCCGGGCGCGACCTTCCGGGTGACCGTTCCTCGGCTGTGACACTCGTGTGACATTCGTGCTCGACACTGGCTGCTCGCCGATGCCGAGAGGTCTTCCCCATGAGTCTTCCCCCGCTTCCAGCTCTGAGCCGACGGCGCCGGAGGCGCCTCCGGCGCTTCCTCACCCTGGCCGCCGTCGCGGTCCTGGTCATCGGCGGGGGCACGGTGGCCGTCGCGGCGCTCCGGCTGTCCCAGAACGTCACCACGGTCGAACTGCACCCCGCCCGTACGGATGAGCCTCCCGTCGTGGCGGATTTCGACGGCGCATTCGATGTGCTGCTCGTCGGCTCGGACGGCCGCGCGGGGCAGGGAGCCCAGTACGGAGAGGGCGGAGACGTCGAAGGCAGCCGGAACGACGTCACCCTGCTGCTGCACGTGAACGACGCTCACGACGCGGCGACCGTGATCTCCTTCCCCCGCGATCTGCTCGTCGACATGCCCTCCTGCAGCGATCCTGACACCGGGAAGACGTGGGCTGCGGGGCACCGGGTGCAGTTCAACGAGTCGCTCTCCCGCGGCGGGCTGGGCTGCGTCGCCTCGACGGTCACGGCCCTCACCGGTATCGATCTCGCCTACGCGGCGGAGATCAGCTTCACGGGCGTGATCGATGCCTCGAACGCCGTCGGCGGCGTGCCGATCTGCTTCGCCGGCCCCGTCCACGATCGCCACTCCGGACTGGAGATCCCCGAGGCCGGGACCTACGACCTCAGCGGCGAGCAGGCCCTGGCGCTTCTGCGTTCGCGCTACGGCATCGGGGACGGGAGCGATCTGGCTCGCATCTCGACCCAGCAGGTGTTCCTCTCCTCGCTCGTGCGGACGCTCCGTGACCAGTCGACCCTGACCGACCCGGTGAAGCTGTACGGCATCGCAGACGCGGCGACCAGGAATATGACGCTGTCGACCCCGCTCGCCGACCTCGGCACGCTCGCCTCGATGGCGAAGGTGTTCAGCGACCTGCCGCTCGAGAACATCGCGTTCGTGTCGTACCCGCACCTTCCCGCGGGTGACCGCGTCGTCCCCGACGAGCAGTCGGCCGCCGCGCTGATGGAGCGGGTGATCTCCGGTGAGACGGTGAGCATCAGCTCCGACCACACCGGCCGTGGCAGCGAGCTCTCCCCGCCGGCCACCCCGCCGTCCGCCGACTCCGAGGACGCGGAGACGACGCCACCGGAGACGACAAAGCCCGATACGACACCGCCCGATACGACACCGCACGATACGACACACCCCGATGCGAACACCCTGCCGTCGAACGTCGACGGGCAGAGCGCGGCCCAGGACACCTGCGTGCGTCCGAACGTCAGATAGCGCCGCCGCGACAGGTCAGTGGTCGCGTGCGGGTGGATCGAGCGGGACGCGGGAGTTCAGGATGAGCAGCGCGACGCCCCCGACGGCGGAGATCGCGGCGGGGATCCAGAACAACTGGGGAAGGCCGAGCCACAGCGAGCCGATGCTTCCCACGAAGCCTCCGACGGCGGCGTTGATCGCATAGGAGCTCATGAAGACGCTCGTGGCCATGCCGACGCGGGTGGGGACCAAGCGTTGGGCCACGGTGATGCCCAGCACTCCGAAGGTCGCGATCACGCCTGCCATCAGCACCTGCCCCACGAGGAGCGGGACGATGTGCGGCGTGATCTGGCCCGCCGCAGCATAGGAGATGTGCGCGGCGACCGCCATCAGCGCACCGGCCGTGAGCACGCGGGCGAGGCCGAAGCGCGTCGCGAGTCGTGCGGCGAACGGCATGAGGAGGAGCTCGACGAGGGGCTGGAAGCCGATGATCGCCCCGCGCACGCCGGCGTCGACGCGCAGCTCGCCGTCCATGTACAGCGGCAGGTAGGCGAGCTTCACGGTCTCACCGCACATGATGAGCACGTAGATCGCGGTGAAGACCAGGAGCGGCAACATGGAGCGCGGGTGCGGAACGGGCGGCTCGGTGGGCGAGGAGACGGCCTGGCCTGGCTCACGGATCGGCGTGGACAGCGCCCGCCGTGCCGCGGCCGAGTCGGACTTCACACCGATGAGCGGCACGAGCGAGAGCAGCACGCAGAGGCCGGTCACGAGCAGCAGGGGACGCAGACCGATGACAGCGCCAAGGACGGCGCCGATGACCGGCCCGACGATCCACCCGAACGCCATGGCCATCCGCATCACGGCGACGACCTCGTTGTCGGCGGGCGTCGGCCTGCGGTTGAGCTCGTCCCGCACCGCGGCCTGCAACTGCGCCGCCCCCGCTCCGGCTGTGCTCAGCAGCAGCATGTTGATGGCGAACGGCATCCACGCCTGCATGGCGACCGCCATCAGGACCCATCCGAGGAACCCCGCGATGGCGGAGAGCCGGAAGACCAGCAGTCGCGAGCCGGCGCGGTCGGACAGTGAGCCCACGAGGTATCCGGCGATCGGCGCGGTGAGGTTGGTCAGGAAGTAGAGGCCGGCCTGAGCCGTGGACAGATGCAGCTCCCCCACGAGGAACAGCGTGATCTGCGGGACGGTGACGGAGATCCCGATACCGGAGATGACCAGGCTGATGAAGACTCCGCGCAGGAGCCGGGAGCGGAGGATGTAGCGCGACGCGGACAGCGGTCTGCTCGACGATTCCGCGGTCTCCGAAAGCCGAGATGCCACGCAGAACCATCCTCGTGTGCCGTGCGAAAGGGGGGAACGGCCATGCTATCGAGGACGGAGCGCGTGGAGACTCGAGCCGGCGGTGCCGGCTCGAGTCTCCACTGCCGCTGTCCGGACTGCTGCTGTCCGGACGCCCGCTATCCGGCTGCGGCCGTGAGCGTGAACGGGACGGTCGCGGCGTTTCCCGCGACGTCGTACACGACCAGGGTGTTCGCCCCGGCGACGGCTCCGAAGGCTCCGGGCTTCACGAAGTTGAGGTCGGACCAGACGTTGTCCGTCAGATCCTTCGCCACCCCGTTGAGGGTCAGTCGATCCACCTTGCCTGCGTCGTGGAGCTTGTACGACACCAGACTGTGGGCGCCGTCGGCCCCGACGGTGAACTGTCCGCCGTCCTTGACCGTGACCGTGGGGGCGGTGACATCGAGCGTGAAGTTCACGGTGGTCGTGTTGCCGGCCACGTCGTGCACAACGAGCGTGTTCGAGCCTTCCACTGCGCCGAACGCCCCTGGCACGACGCCGTTCAGGTCGGACCAGACATCGTTCGTCAGATCCTTCTCGACGCCGTTGAGCGTCAGCCGATCGATCTTGCCGGCATCCTGGAGCTTGAACGACACCTTGCTGTAGACGCCGTCACGTCCGACCGTGAAGTCGGGCCCGCTCTTGACGGTCGCGATGGGTGCGGTGGTGTCCTCGGCAGCGGCCGTGACCGAGAGGTCGCGAAGACGCCCGAAGTTGTCGAACGAGCCGAAGCCCACCCGCCCCTCGGGGAAGGTCTTGTCGTTCGCGGTCATCAGCGGGGTGTCGAGCCCGTCGACGTAGACGGCGATGTCGCCGCTGTCGGCACAACGGAGCACGCGCACGTCGTGCCACTCCTCGTCGGTGACCGCCGGCGGTGCACCGACAGCGCCGTCCCACTGGTCGTCGATCCGCTCCCGGTCGGCCTTGTCCACCTTGAAGATGCCGTTGTGCGGGTAGATCGAGTTGTCCTGCGAGAGGTGCGCGTAGTAGTACTCCGTGTCCGACTTCCACCCGAAGACGATGATGACGTCGCGGTTGTTGACCGATGCCTTCTCGTCCAGCCGCACCTGCCCGGTGAGGTCGAACGAGCCGAGCTCTTCACCCTGCGTGAGCACGGCGTACTCGAACGGTCGGCGGATCCCGTCGTTCGGGTTGGTTCCCGCCTCGGTGAGCACGACCTCGTCACCGGGGAAACTCCACTTGGCCGGAGTCCGCGGCGCCCAGTCGTCCTTCGCCATCACATCGGTGAGGGTCTCCCCGTCCGGAGTGCACGCGGGCGGGGCCGGCGGCACGACGGGCGGCACCGCGTACAGCGCGTACTGCGCGGCGACCTGTTCCGGCGTCGGCACCGTGTCGAGCAGCATGATGTCATCCATCCGTCCGTTGAACGGGTTGGCCTCCTTCGTGTTCTGCGGGAAGCTCCCGCCGATCTTGATGCCGGCCGGCGCGGTGTCTGACGTGGACCCCTCTCCCCACGGATTCGCCGCGGTGTACTTCCCCGCGAGTTCCTCGCCGTTCATGAACAGCTTCATCTCACCCGCGGCGAAGTCGAAGGTCGCGGCGAGATGCACCCACTGCCCCTTCTTGAGGATCTCGTTCCAGGGCAGGTCAGCCGCGAACGTCCAGGAGCCGGCACCGTCGACGCGGCGCCCGAGTGCCACGAGCTTGAGTTCGCCGTCGACGGTGATGACCTCGAGCAGCGCCCGCACGGCATGTCCGTCGGAGGTGCCGGTGAGCACGCCCGCGAGGCCGATGGCGTTGTACACGTCGTCGGGATTCGCGGTCCCCGAGTTCAGGGCCGGGTGGTCACCGGTCGGTTTGAACCAGCCCATGACGGACGCCTTGTCGGTATCGGCGAATCGGTCGAGCGACTCCACACCCTTCGCGTCGTAGATGCCCGCCTTCCAGTCGTCGTTCGAGGCGGTGCGCGGACTCATCTGCTGCGTCTGCAGCGCCTCGCCCGCACCCGGGTAGGCGCGATCCGCGACCCGCATCTCCACCCCGCCGTTGATCAGCGAGATGGGGGTGCCGGAGCGTCCCTGGTCGAGCTCGACCGTCGGCTTCGCGGCATCCGGGTGATCGAAGTCGTGATGCGTGACGAGGTTCGGCGCGAGCGCCGGGAGGACGAACGGGTTGGCCGGCTCATCGACCGAACGCGCACCCGTCACCTTCCAGATCTTGCCGTTCGCCTTGGACACCAGGTAGAGCTCGCCGTCGGCATCGGAGCCGAACCGCAGGTCGACACGCTTGTCGCCCACCAGCTCCTGGAACGTGGTCTCGACGCCGTCGGCGAAGACCCGCAGCTCCTCGATCGTGGCGAGGTCGGCGATGTCGCCGTCACCTCGCACCATCTCCTCCGCATCGGTGGACAGCACCCAGCCGCGCACCAGATCGGTGAAGAGGTAGCGCCCCTGCAGCTCGGGGATCTCGCCGCGGTAGACGAACCCGCCGTTCACGGCCACTCCCGCATCGCCGGTCTGACCGGGGTCGCGGTTGTGGTCGTAGGCGGCCACCGGGTAGGTGTAGCCGTTCTCGGCATCGTCCTCCGGCAGCGGGAAGATCTGTCGGTTCTCCGCCAGGAAGGAGCCTTCGCGCACCGACCAGCCGAAGTTGTCTCCCGGTTCGACGGCATAGATCGACTCGACCTGCCATTCGCCGATGTGCGCGAGGTACATGGTGTGATCGCCCTCGGTGTCCCAGCTGATGCGGTGCGGGTCGCGCATGCCGACGGCGTAGATCTCGGGAAGAGCACCGGACTCGTCGACGAACGGGTTGTCCCCCGGCACGCCGTACTCGCCGTTCTCGCTGTCGTCGCCTGTCGGATTCACGCGCAGGATCTTCCCCTGCGGCGTCGCCAGGTCCTGCGGGTTGCCGTTGCCTACACCGTTGCCGCCGTCGCCGACGAGGATGTACAGGTTGCCGTAGTCGGCGTCGCCCGCGGAAACGGTCGGGTTGAACGCGATCTGCTGCACGGTGTGCACGCGTCCGGCGAAGGGGATCCGCATGACCTCGCGGTGCGTTCCCGAGAAGGTCTCAGCGGAGGGATCGCTCGCCTTCCATTCGGTGATCACGCTGTGGAATGCCGTGGTGCCGAAGGCCGGGAAGTCGGGAGTGTCTTCGGTCAGCGCCGTGCCGCCCTCGGTGTGAACGGTGTAGAACAGCCCGTTCTCGGCGAAGTCGGGGTGGAACTCGGCGGATCCGAGACCCGTTCCGAGCCCCGCGCTGTTGTGGAAGTTGTCGATGAACTCGTTGCGGACGTTGAGGTACGGCACGTACTCGCCCGATTCCTTGTCGACCAGGTAGAGGATGTCGTTGTTGTCGGGGACCATCAGCCGACCGGAGTCGTCCGGCACCTCATCGAGGTGCGTGATGCGGTTGTGGCGCACCAGGCGCTGGTCCTGCGTGGCCGGCGTCGTCTGCGACTTCGGCAGCTGCGCGAGCTCGGTCACCTCGATGCCGAGGTCGGCGAGTGCGGGGTCGGGAAGCGGGTTGAGCAGTGGCTCGCTCGCCGTGTCGCCGGGCGCGCAGTCGCCGGGGTTGCCCGTCGCGATCGCAAGGTTCTCCCCGGTGTTGTCGACCGCGACGTCGTCGAGGAGCAGGCGCCCCGTGCTCGTGGCGCCGTTCTTCCAGAAGAACCGGTCGAGCGCGCCGTTCACGGCCTGCCGGAAGCCGAACTGCTGCTCTGTCCCCTCCGGGAGGCGGGTCTGCGCCTCGTACGCGCCACCCTGGCTGTACACGGTGACCTTGTCGGTCGCGTTGTCGGCGACGATCCACACGCACTGCCAGGCGTCCTTCGACCACACGCCGGCGGGCTTGAAGGCGCCGCCGTCGCGCACGCGCAGCACGTCGTCGTTCTGGTTGTTCACGTAGGCCCGGCTGTGCGCGTAGTCGTTCGGGGCATCCACGTCGGTGAGCCCGAACGAGGTGTCGACGCTGCCGGTGCGCAGGAACCGGAAGAACAGCGTGCCGGTGTCTCCTTCCGCGATGGCGGGGATGGCGCGGTACGACTGCTGCCCTCCCCCGACGGACTCGACGACCTGATTGTTGCCGTTCAACGGGTCGGCGATCACGCGAGGGGCGCCCGACGCCGCCCATCCGTCCTGGCCGTTCAGCGCCACGCGCTCGTACGTCTCGAAGTCGATCAGCTCGGTGAAAGGCTCCGCTGCGGTCGCGGGCGTCGCGGTCAGCAGGGCTCCGACGACGGCCGCTGCAGCGACCAGCGCACCTGTTCGTCGCACCCCGAAGGATCGAGGGGGTGGTGCCGCCGACCGGGTGCTCGAGCTTGCGGGTCGCATGATTCGTTCGTGCATCAGAAACCTCTCAACGTCGTCGTCGTGCGGTGTCGTGCCGATGGTTCGTGCCCCTTCCCCGGGGCGGCACTGCAGCGGGGAAGACGTGAAGCAGTAATGCAGTTCGGGGCGGAAGCGCTCTCGCAAGCGCTTCCGCCGAATGGACGAGAAAGGCGGAAGGAGGCAGCGACTGCCTCCTTCCGCCGAGGATCAGCCCGCGTCGGCGACCGAAGGTTTGCCGCCGAGATACAGTGCGGCCAGGGTCGGGTCGGCGAGCAGCTCGGACGCGGGGCCCGAGATGTGCACCCGGCCGAGGTCGAGGACGCACCCGATGTCGGCGGTCTCGAGGGCCCGCCGCGCATTCTGCTCCACGAGCAGCACGGCGGTCCCTGCGTCGCGCATCCGCACGATCTGCTCAAACACCTTCTCGGTCGTCTTCGGGTCGAGCCCCATCGACGGCTCATCGAGCAGAACCACCTTGGGGCTGACCATGAGCGACCGCGCGAACTCCACCTGCTTCTGCTGACCGCCGGACAGGAGGCCCGCGAGCTGCTTCCACCGCTCCCCCACGATGGGGAAGAGGTTCTGCACGAACTCGACGCGCTCCTGGATGACCTTCTGGTCCTTCAGGGTGAAGGCACCCAGCATCACGTTCTCGCCGACCGTCATCTCGCGGAAGACGCTGTGCCCCTGCAAGACGTGCGCGAGTCCGTGACGCAGCATGGACTGCGGTCCCTCGCCCGTGATGTCCCGGCCGTCGACGGTGATGTGTCCGGATCGGGGCTTGAGCATGCCGCTGGCCACCTTGAGCACGGTCGACTTGCCGGCGCCGTTCGGGCCGACCAGGCACACCACCGATCCCGGTGGCACTTCGACCGTGAGACCCCTGAGCACAAGAGCGGCACGTCCGTAGCCCGCCTCGATGTCACGCAGCTCGAGCAGGTTCTTCGTTTCAGACTCCAAGGTAGGCCTCCAGGACTCGCGGGTCTTGCTGGATGATCTCCGGCGTTCCCTCGGCGATCTGGCGACCGCGGTCGAACACCACGACGTGATCGCACAGGCTCATGACCATCTCCATGTTGTGCTCGACGATGATGAACGTCTTGCCCTCGTCGTTGAGCTCGCGCACCAGGGTGGCGATGCGTCCGATGAGGGCGGGGTTCACACCTCCGGCCGGCTCGTCGAGCATGATCGTGTCGGGTTCGCCCATGAGCACGCCGGCCAGTTCGAGCAGCTTCTGCTGGCCGTAGCTGAGGTTGCGCGCCTCGGCGTGCTCGAGGTGGTCGATGCCGACGCGCCGCAGCCAACCGCGCGCCCGCTCCAGCTCATCGGGGTCGTGGGCCGAGCGCAGCTGCTGACGGATGCTCGTGCTGCGCACGGCCACGAGCAGGTTCTCCATCACCGTCATGCGGGGGAACACCCGGCACAGCTGGAAGCTGCGTCCGATGCCCGCGCGTGCGATGCGGTCGGGTGACTTGCGCGTGATCGCCTGTCCTCGATAGCGCACTTCTCCGGAGTCCGGCTTGATCATGCCGGTCACGCAGTTGAAGAAGGTGGTCTTCCCGGAGCCGTTCGGCCCGATCAGGCCGTTGACCTTGCCCTCCTGGAACGTGACCGTGGCGCCGTCGACCGCTGTGACGCCGCCGAACGACTTCGTCATCGCGACGGTGCTGAGGCTCTCGAGCGTGGCTGTGGGCTGGGCGGCTGTGTGCTGAGCCGTGGGGGCATTCATGACGACGTCTCCTTCGTCGAGGCATCCGCTGTTCCCGTCCTGTTCTGCTCCAGCAGCTCGCCCGCGGTCACCTCACGGATCGAGGCGGCGCTCGACGACCGGGTGAAGAGGCCCTTCACCGCCGGGATGATGCCGTCCGGCATGAAGAGCACGACGATGCCGAGCAGGATGCCCGTCGCGATCAGGTGGAACTGCGTGTCGCCGAACTCGAGCTTGAAGTACTCCAGCGCGATGCCGACGACGACCGCTCCGAGCAGGGGACCGAGGAGGTTCCGCACCCCGCCGAGCAGCGCCATCAGCACCATGTACGAGCCGATCAGGATCGAGAACTGGAAGATCGGATCCAGGTCGCCGAACCAGAGGGCGTAGAGTCCGCCGCCGAGCGAGACGAACAGGGCCGACAGCACGTAGGCGATCAGCTTGTACCTCGTCGTCGGCACGCCCAGCGCCTGGGCTTTGTCCTCGTCTTCGCGGATGGACTTCAGCGCCGTGCCGAACTTCGACCGGTCGATGATCCACCACGCCACGAGGGCCACCGCGAGGAGGCCGGCGAACAGATAGTAGAAGATGCGGTGGTGCTCCGGCCGCAGCACGTCGAAAGGACGCGGGACGTTCAGTCCCTCCGATCCGCCGGTCACATCCCGCCAGCTCTGGAACACCAGGAGCATGATCAGCACGAAGGCGATCGAGACGATCACGAACGAGGCTCCGCGCACGCGGAGGGCCGCGATACCGATCGGGATCGCGATGACCGCCACGAGGACCGCGGCCAGGATCCAGGCCAGGAATCCCGGGAGGTCGAGGTACTTGATCAGCAGCCCGGTGCCATAGGCTCCGAGCCCGAAGTAGGCGGCGTGGCCGAGGGAGATGTACCCCGTGAAGCCGCCCATGAAGTTCCACCCGGTCGACAGCACGGCGTAGTTGAGGATCACCACGCCCGCCGACAGGATGTAGGGGTTCGGGGCGATGGTGGGGAACGAGAGGACGAGCGCCGCCCCCACGATCAGGAGGACGATGTTCACCCACTTCGTGGAGGTCCTGCGGACCGGGGCGGGTGGAGCGATCACGACCGTCTCGGTGGCGATCGGCTCTCGGCTAGAAACGCTGGGCAAGACGACCTCCGAAGAAACCTTGCGGACGGAACATGAGCGTGGCGAACAGGGCGACGTAGAAGATCGTCTGCGCCCACGTCGGCCCCAGCGGGAGCTGGAGCAGGCTCTGCGCGACCCCGAGCACGAGGGCGGCGATGGCGGCACCGGGGATGCTGCCGAGGCCGCCGACGACGATGATCGCCATGAGCGGGCCGATCCAGTGCCAGTGCAGCGAGGGGTAGATCGTGGCGTCGAGCGAGAGCGCGGTGCCCCCGATCGCCGCCGTCGCGAGTCCGAGCCCGAATCCGTAGCCGGCGACGCGGTCGGTGTTGATGCCGACCAGCCGTGCAGCCTCGGGGTGCTGGATCGTCGCCCGCAGCGCCTGGCCGAACTTGGTGTACTTGAGCAGCACGAACAGGAGGGCGAGGGCCACGGCCGCGAGACCGAAGGCGATGAGCTTGACCACCGGAACCTGCGCGCCGAAGACCTCGAGGCTCGCGCTCGCGTACGGCAGCGGGATGCGGCGTTGGGTGCCGGAGAAGAAGAACCCGAGCGCTCCCTCGATGATGAGCGCCACCGCGAAGGTGAGCAGCACCGACATCATGGTCAGCGTCAGGGGCTTGAGCCTCGACACCAGCAGACGCTGCATCACGACGCCGGTCACGAAGAACAGCGGCACGGTGACCACGAGCGACACCAGCGGATCGATGCCCGTCTCCCGGTTGAACCACCAGGCGAGGTAGGCGGCCAGGATGAGGAAGGCCGAGTGCGCGATCATGACGACGCGCATGATCCCGAAGTACAGCGTGAGCCCGGCCGCCAGGAGGGCGTAGAGCCCTCCCAGCAGGATGCCGAGGATCAGGCTTTGCAGCAGCAGTGCTCCACTCACGCGCAGATCACCACGTCGGCTTCGGGTACAGGAAGTCGGCTTCCTTGACGTCCTCGGGGAGGACGATCAGGATCTCGCCGTCGATCCACTGCTGGATGAGGTGGGCGCCGGTGGGCTTGCCCGTCTCGTCCCAGCTGAGGGGACCGACGACCGTCTCGACCTCGTTGTCGCGCAACCAGTCGATGAGCTTCTGCTGGCAGTCGCCCTGCTCGGCGCAGCCCACGGCCTCCACCGCCGCCGCGACGACCTGACCGGTCGTATAGGCGTTCGCCTCATCCTCGGATGGCGGGTTACCGTGCATCTCGGTGTACTTCTCGACGAACTCGACGTTGCTCGGGAACTGCGACTTCGGCGAGTAGCCGGTCGGCGCCAGGATCCCCTCGGTCGCGCCGCCGATCGCCGAAGCGAACTCCGGGTTGGTGGGAGCGGTGGAGAACGCGGCGAGCTCGGGCTGATAGTTCAGCTGCTGCAGCGCGATGATCAGGTTGACCGCGTCCTGGTACTGCGTCCCGCCGATCACGATGTCGGCGTTCGACTGCGCGATCTTCGCGGCGATCGTGGAGAAGTCGGTGGTGTTGGGCGGATAGACCTCGTTCACGAGGATCTCGACGCCCGCATCCTCGAGCTTGTCGCGCAGACCATAGGCGGTGCCCTGCGCGAAGGGGTCGTCCATCGCCGCGACGGCCGCGGTCTCGGGACGCTGGTCCTCGGGAAGGGCCAGCAGGTACTCGGCGAGGTTGTTGTAGTGGTCGTTCGCGATCGCGGGGGCGGCGTAGAAGAGGTTGTCGAAGCCCTGCTCGAAGACCTCCTCTGCGGCACCGGCCGGCTCGACGAACAACATGCCGTACTCCTGCGCGACGCGGGCGGAGGGGACGACGAGACGAGTCGAGAACGGGCCGAACACGAGGTCGACGCCGTCCTGCGCTATCAGCGACTCGTAGTCGGAGACGACCCGGTCGGCGTTGGACTGGTCGTCGAGGATCTTCAGCTCGACCTGCCGCCCGAGCAGTCCGCCGTTCTCGTTGACGATGTCGCGCCAGGCTTCGTACCCGCGCTCGACGCCCTTCCCCGGCTCCGAGAAGTCTCCGGTGAGGGGAAGCGAGATGCCGATGACGATGGGATCGTCGGCGCCACCTCCCCCACCCTGGTCGCCGGTTCCGGAACAGGCCGTAACCGTGAGCGCGGCGATCGAGAGCGTTCCGATCGCCGCAGCGATCCGTCGACCGTGTCTGGGTGCAGTCATCCGAGTCTCCTACGTCATCGTAGCGAAAGCGCTTTCGTAAGCGCTTCCGCCACTATAGTGGGACGGAAGAACGAAGAGCAACCTACAGCGCAATCAGCGTCGATCTTGCTCCTCAGGGGGAGGCTTCGTGAAGCGTGAGGGCGCGCCACGACTCATCGACGTGGCCGAGGCTGCCGGGGTCTCCCTGGCGAGTGCCTCCCGAGCGATGACCGGCGGCTCGGGCATCTCCCCCGAGGTGGCGGCACACGTGCGCGTGATCGCGAAGCAGCTCGGCTATGAGCCGAACATGCACGCACGGGGCCTGGCCGGCGGGCTCGTGCCGACCATCGGACTCGTGGTGCACGAGATCGGCGACCCGTACTTCTCCGACATCGCCAGCGGCGTCATCCGCAGTGCGACCCTCGAGAACCGCTCGGTGCAGATCGCGCAGGCCGACCGCACACCCGACAGCGAGCTCGCCCAGGTGAAGTCGCTGCTGCGTCAGCGCGTCGGCTCGATCATCATCGCGGGTTCCGGGTACGCCGACTCCGATCGCGAGCAGGGCATGTCCGAAGCGCTCCTCGACTTCACCCTCGCCGGCGGACGCGCCGCGGTCATCGGTCGACACCACCTCCCCGTCGACGCCGTGCTGCCGGACAACCACGGCGCCGGCGTCTCCGTCGGGCGTCACCTGGCCGGGCTGGGGCACCGCAGGATCGGCGTCGTCGCCGGCCCCCTCGACCTCAACACGGTCGCCGACCGCATCGCCGGTCTGCGCGAGGGCACCGACGGCACCGGCGTGGAGCTCACCGTCATCTCGCGCGCGTTCACCCGCGAAGGCGGCATCGAGGGCGCAAGGGAGCTGCTCGATCGCGACGTCACGGCCATCGTCGGGCTCAACGACGCCATGGCCATCGGCATCCTCAGCGAGCTGCGACAGCACGGCATCCGCGTGCCAGAGGAGATGTCCGTCGTCGGGTTCGACGACATCGCCGTGGCCGCCGATGTGGCCCCGGCGCTCACGACTGCGCGGATCCCCATGTTCGACATGGGCCAGCACGCGGTGTCCCTCATCCTCCGACCCGCGAGCGATGAGGCGCGCACGATCGAGACCACGCACGAGCTGATCGTGCGGGGCTCCTCCGGCCCACCGCGCACTGCTCCCATCGCGATATGACAGCCCCAGTCCGACTTCTGGCTGTCATATCGCGACGGGAGCAGTCCTCAGGAGGCGCCCGCGGTCGATGACTCCAGCTTCGACATCACCTGATTGATCGTGAAGGACGCCGACTTCTGACGGGCGGGGAACTCGGCGAGGGACTGCAGCATCCGGCCCACGTAGGCCTGCGCCGGCACGAACAGGAAGACGTGGTCGAGCACCCAGTCCCAGTAGGTGTTCGAGGTGATGTCCGCGCGCTCATACGGGTCGGTGCGCAGGTTGAACAACTTCGGGAATCTCAGCTCGATGTACGGTTCCTGCCAGACCTGCAGCGTTCCCGCGGCGCGCTGCTCGAGGAACACGAGCTTCCAGTTCTCGAAGCGCAGGGCCGTGAGATCGCCGTCGTCGGAGACGTAGAAGAAGTGCCGACGCGGACTGTGCTCGACGGCGCCGGTGATGTAGTCGAGCTGGTCATGACCATCGAGGTGCACTGTGAACTGCTCGCCGTGCAGCTCGGTCCCCGCTGCCAGCCTCTCCGCGATGTCACCGTCACCCACGGCCGCCAGCAGCGTCACGAACCAGTCGTTGTGGCTCACGATGCCGTTGAGAGTCGTCCCCGCCGGGATGCGTCCGGGCCAGCGGACCATCGCCGGCACTCGATACGCGCCCTCCCAGTTGGAGTTCTTCTCGTTGCGGAACGGCGTCATGCCCGCGTCCGGCCAGCTGTTCATGTGGGGTCCGTTGTCGGTGGAGTACATCACGATGGTGTTCTCGGCGAGGCCGAGCTCGTCGAGAAGGTCGAGCAGACTGCCGACGACGTCGTCGTGATCGAGCATCGTGTCGTGGTAGTTCGACTGCCAGCGGCCGGCACGCCCCTTGCTCTCCTCCTTGGTGTGGGTGCGGAAGTGCATATGCGTGGAGTTGAACCAGACGAAGAAGGGAGTGTCGTCCTCTGCCTGGGTACGGATGAAGTCGGCCGCCGCGTCGCGGAACTCCTCGTCGACCGTCTCCATCCGCTTCTTCGTCAGGGGGCCGGTGTCCTCGATGCGCTGGGTGCCGTCGCCGTTCGCCCAGGAATGGATGACGCCGCGCGGACGGAACCGCTCGCTGAAGCCCGGGAACTCCTCGTCGGTCGGGTAGTCCGGGTGCTCCGGCTCCTCCTCGGCGTTGAGGTGATACAGGTTGCCGAAGAACTCGTCGAAGCCGTGCGCCGTCGGCAGGTGCTCGTCGCGGTCACCGAGGTGGTTCTTGCCGAACTGTCCCGTCGCGTAGCCGTGGTGCTTGAGTGCGTCGGCGATCGTGGGGTCTTCGGGCTGCAGTCCCAGCTTCGCCCCCGGCATCCCGACCTTGGTGAGTCCGGTGCGGTACGGGTTCTGCCCCGTGATGAAGGCCGCGCGCCCGGCGGTGCAGCTCTGCTCGCCGTAGTAGTCGGTGAACTTCACGCCCTCGTCGGCGATCCGGTCGATGTTGGGGGTCCGATAGCCCATCAGACCATCGGAGTAGGTGCTCAGGTTGCTGATGCCGATGTCATCGCCCCAGATGATGAGGATGTTGGGCTTCTCAGCCATGGGAGACTCCTTGCTTCAACCGGTGAGGCGAGGGCGATCACCCTCGGTCGAAGCCAAACAGTTCCCCTCACGGAAACCCAGCGGGTCTCACTCGGAGCGGGTGAGCCGGAACCCGATGTGCGACATGCCCGTGTCCTCGGCCTGCGGCGAGCGCGCCGCCGGCCGGAAGCGCAGGCAGTAGTCGGGCGAGCAGAGGTGCGATCCGCCTTTGAGAACGCGGCGCGGGATGTCGGGGAATCCCTCCTGCGCGCTCGCGGCGGCCAGGAGGTTCGTGCGCTTGCCGGCATCGACGGGGGTGTCCGAAAGGCGGAGGTGGCGCGGGGTGTAGAAGTCGGTCGTCCACTCCCAGACGTTCGCGATCATGTCGTAGAGGCCGTAGCCGTTCGGAGGGTACGAGCCGACCGGGGCCGTGCCGCCCACCCCCTGGTTGTCGTAGGGGAAGCGTCCGAGCCACGAGTTCGCCTGCGCGACGCCGCCCGGGTAGGCCTCGTCACCCCATGCGAAACGTGCACCCTCGAGACCGCCGCGGGCCGCGTACTCGTGCTCGGCCTCGGTGGGCAGTCGCATCCCCACCCAGTCGGCGTACGCGACCGCATCCTCGAACGCGACGTGCACGACCGGATGCTGCAGCCGGTCGTCGATCGACGAGTCAGGGCCGAACGGCCGACGCCAGTACGCTCCCGGCTGCCAGCGCCACCAGTTGCGCCAGTCCCCGAGGTTCGTCGGGCCCGACGTCGGCGTGAACACCATGGCCCCGGGCACGAGGTCGGCCGGATCCGCACCGGCGAAGGCCGCGGGATCGAGTGGACGCTCCGCGACCGTGACGTACCCGGTCGCATCGACGAACTCGGCGTACTGGGCGTTGGTCACCTGGTAACGATCGATGAAGAACGAGGCGACCTCGCGCTCGTGCACCGGGCGCTCATCGGGGTAGAAGTCCTCGGATCCCATCAGGAACGTACCGCCGGGGATGTGGACCATGTCGCGGGAGTTCGTCACGAGACCGAGCGTAGTGTCCGGTTCGCCCGCGGTCCGGGTGATCTGGGAAGATCATCCGCATGATCACCGTTCATCTGCGCTACGAGATCGATCCGGACAAGCTGGACGAGTTCACCGACTACGGCCGCACCTGGATCCGTCTCGTCGAGAAGCACGGCGGCACCCACCACGGCTACTTCCTGCCGAGCGAGGGCGACAGCGACGAGGCCTTCGCCCTGTTCACCTTCCCCTCCCTCGCGGAGTACGAGGTGTATCGGACGGCATCCAAGACCGATCCGGAGTGCATCGAGGCCTTCGACTTCGCGCGCAGGACGCAGTGCATCCGTCGATACGAGCGCCGCTTCCTCAGCCCGGTCTTCGACGGAGCGTAGGCGTGGACGCACCGGCCGTCGACGTCTCCGCGCTCACGGACGTCGCCACCCTGACCACCCCACGGCTGCGACTGAAACCGCTCGGCATCGCGCACATCGACGGCGTGTGGGAGGGGCTGTTCGACGAGGAGAGCATGCGGCTCACCGGCACGCGCCAGACGTTCACCCGCGAGGCGGTCGTGCGGCATCTCGAATCGATCGGCGGCAGGGACGACCGCGCGGACTGGGCGATCATCGACCTCGAGACCGGCGGGTACGTCGGCGAGGTCGTGCTCAACGAACTGGAGGTGGACGATGCGGCGATGAACTTCCGCATCGCCCTGAACCCCGGTCGCCTCGGACGCGGCTTCGGCACCGAGGCCACGCACGCCGTTCTCGACCACGCGTTCGACCGCATCCGGCTGCACCGCGTGAGTCTCGATGTCTTCTCGTTCAATCCCCGCGCCCAGCGCTCCTACGAGAAGGCCGGGTTCCGGTACGAAGGGCGGCAACGCCACACGCTGTTCTGGGACGGCGAGTGGGTCGACTCCATCCTCATGTCGGCGCTGAGCACGGACGAGCGCCCCGCACGCTGATCGGGAGGAGACGGAAGGTCGTCCGCCCAGGCGGGACCTCTGATCGGCGCTACCGCCGACCCGGCCCGTCGTCCCCGTCCTCCCTCTCGAGGTCGAGGTGCCGACGCAGGGCGGAGGTGATGTCGTCGAGGTTCGCGAGCTGCTCCGGGGACAGCGCGTCGACGAACACGTCGCGGATGGCGCGGAGGTGCGGCACGTTCGCGGACCGGAACGCGGCGGCGCCCTCGTCGGTGAGGTGCACCTCGACCCCGTGCACCCCGTCGGCACGTGGGGCCCGTCGCACGAGGCCCCTCTTCTCCATCCGCCTGAGGTGGTGCGAGAGGCGGCTGCGCTCCCAGTCGATGAGGGCAGCGAGCTCCGACGACCGCGCCGTGTGTCCTGGCGCTTCGCTCAGGGCGAGGAGCACCTGGTAATCGCCGGTGGAGAGCGCCGACGACGTCTGCAGTCGGGCGGCGAGTCGTTCCCGCAGCGTCGCTGACGTCTCGACGAAGCCTCGCCAGACGCGCAGCTGCTCGGGTGTCGGCGTACGGCGATGACGTTCGTCGGTCATGCGACCTCCCGGGAATTGATGTGTCAATCCTACGGTTGCAGCCTATTGACACGTCAATCCGGAGTGGCCGGTGACGCGAGAAAGGTCGTGGCGGACATGAAGGAACTCGAGTTCGGACTGAACTCCTTCGGCGAGGTGGCGACGGACGCAGGCCGGGTCATGTCCGACGGCGAGACGGTACGGCTGCTCATCGACGAGGCGCAGCTGGCGGAGTCCGTCGGCCTCGACGTGTTCAGCATCGGCGAGCACTACCGCGAGGGGCAGGTGGATTCCGCGACCCCCGTACTGCTGGCTGCCGCGGCGCAGGCGACGTCGACGATCGGGCTCGGCACGTCGGTGACCGTGCTGTCGACGCAGGATCCGGTGCGGCTGTACCAGGAGTTCGCCACGGTGGACGGCATCTCGAACGGCCGAGCGCAGCTCATCCTGGGGCGCGCATCGGCGATCGAGTCGTTCCCCCTCTTCGGCTACGACATCGCGGAGTACGAGCAGATCTTCGAGGAGAAGCTCGACCTGTTCCTGCGCCTGATGCGGGAGGACAGCGTCACCTGGAACGGCACCTACCGCAGTCCCCTGGAGAACGTGCGACTGCACCCTCGGATGCCGGAGGGCGGCATCCCCGCGTGGATCGGCATCGGCGGCAGCCCCGACTCCGTCATCCGTGCCGCCGAGCACGGGCTGCCCCTCATGATGGCGATCATCGGCGGTCGTCCTGAGCGGTTCGCCGGGCACGCACGCCTGTACCTGCGCGCACTGGAGCAGTTCGGTCGGCCCGAGCTCCCGATCGGGCAGCACTCGATCGGCCTGATCGCCGACACCGACGACGAGGCCAAGAACGTGCACTGGAAGTTCTGGGAGCCGGTCGTGACGCAGATGAGCAAGGAGCGCGGCTTCTATGCACCCACCCTCGAGCGCTACCGGGAGGAGGTCGACACCGGCGCCCTCTACGTCGGCTCCCCCGAGTCGGTCGCGCACAAGGTCGCGGCGGCCGTTCGCAGCAACCACCTGTCGCGGTTCGACCTGAAGTACGACATCATGCACCTGCCGAAGGATGTGCGGGAGCGCAGCATCCGTCTCTTCGGGGAGGTGGTCGCGCCGCGCGTGCGCGAACTGCTCGCGGAGGACCGGGGAGAGGGCGCGTTCGCCGACCCCGGTCTCGCCCGCATCACGAAGGACGGCAAGGCCGTCCACGCCTGAAGGAGAGCGTCATGAACGACACGATCGAGACCATCGGGATCCTCGGCGCCGGCAAGGTCGGCACCACGATCGCACGCCTGGCGCTGGCTTCGGGCTACCGCGTGCTCATCGCCGGCTCCGGCGCTCCGGAGCGCATCGCCCTGACCGTCGACGTGTTCGCCCCCGGTGCGGTCGCGACGACATCCGAGGAGGCGGCAGCCGGAGCGGACGCCGTGATCCTCGCTCTCCCGCTCGGCAAGTACCGCACCCTTCCGGTCGAGCAGCTGCGCGGCACGCTCGTGCTCGATGCCATGAACTATTGGTGGGAGACCGACGGCATCCGCGACGATCTGAGCGATCCGCGCACCTCGACCAGCGAGCTGGTGCAGGAGCACCTCTCGGGCGCACGCGTCGTGAAGGCACTGAACCACATGGGCTACCACGATCTGGAAGACGAGGCCCGACCGGCAGGAGCGCCGGGACGGAAGGCGATCGCCATCGCCGGGGACGACGCCTCGGACACCGCCGTCGTCGCGGCGCTCATCGACAGGCTCGGCTTCGATCCGGTGGTGATGGACACCCTGGCATCGGGAGCCGCATTGCAGCCGGGCACACGCGCCTTCGGCGCCGACGTCACGGCGGCGGAGCTGCGCGGGCTGATCCCGCAGCAGGTGGCGGCGCGGTGATCAGCCCGCGGCGATCCATGGGCGGGTGAAGTCGAGCACCGCGCCGCCGTCGGTGTCGGCGAGCGAGACGCCGACGAATCGCGTCGCCCCCTCCGAGCTCTGCCAACGGAACCGGTACTCGTCCGCCAGCGCTGCGGCGGCGATGGCGGACCCTGCCGATTCCGCTGTCTGCGCGTTCGCGAAGGCGCCGGTCGTCCGTGCGATGTACGCATCCAACAGCGCGCCGTAAGGTCCACCGCCTTCCGGACGCACGGCGTTCTCGACGAAGGCACTCGCGACTGCGGCCGGCTCGATCACGCTGACCCCCACGCCGAAGCGCTCGGCGACCACCGCCAGCGATTGCATGAATCCCTCCACGGCGAACTTCGCCCCGCAGTACGCATCGGCGAACGGCTGCCCGACGGCCCCGCCCACGCTCGTCACGGTGAGGATGCGACCGGTGCCGCGCTCGCGCATGCCGGGCAGCACGAGTTTGGCGAGGTTGACCGGTGCCAGGTAGTTCACGTCCAACTGCGCCTGGATCTGAGCCATCGTCAGCTGCTCCGCGGTGGCGACGCTCCCCTGCCCCGCGTTGTTCACCAGCACGCGGATACCGCCGAGCTCGGCCTCGACCTCGGCCACCAGACGTGCCGCCGCCCCGTGGTCGACCACGTCGAGGGCGCGCACGTCGAGCTCCACGCCGGCCACGGCCGCCGCCTCCCGCAGCGCTGCGGCCTTCCCCGTGTCGCGCATCGTGGCGACGACGTGCAGCCCGTGCCGTGCCAGCTCGACGGCGGCGTGCAGCCCCATGCCCGATGAAGTGCCGGTGATCAGTGCGATGTCGTTCATGGGGTGACTCTAGACCTGTCGCCGCCGACCGGGCGAGAGCCCACGGCTAGGATCCCAGGAGCGCGACGACGCGGCCCGTCAGCGGCCGATCACGACGCGCACCACCGACCATGGAGGCACCGATGCCCAGCTCCCCCCGCCTGCGCGCGAGCGCGCTCCTCCTCGCCGGAGTCCTGGCGTGCGCCGGGTGTTCCGCCGCGATCCCGAGCGCGCCGACGGCCGTCGGCGACGGCTTCCCCGGCACCTGCCTGCCTGCGGAGGTCTCGTGGCCCTCCGACTTCCTCGAATCCCTCCCCGGGGAGTCCGAGGCGATCGGCGGGCGCATCGTCGGCCTTCGCCTCGAGTGGGTCGACGGGGATTTCGTCTGGCGCCTGCGCAGCGCCGACACCCGGCACGACATGTTCGGCGAGCCGGTCGACGATCCGAGCTTCGGCAAGGAGTCCCTGGTCGATGTCCGCACGCTGGAGGTCATCGCCACGGGCGAGACCGAGCTCACCGCAGCGGAGCAGCAGATGGACGGCAGCAGCGCCTACAGCGCGGCCCAGCTCTCGGGTGAGACCTATCCGAGTCCGCTCATCGTCGAGATGGCGCGCGTCATGAAGGACGGCGCACCGTCGTGGCAGCTGACGATGTGCGATACCGCGACCAACGAGATGACCGTCACCACTCTCGACTGATGTGCGCGACGCCGTTTCTTCAGCTAACTTGCACGTTGGTGTGCACGTAATGTGTAAACTCGTCCTGTGAAACAGAGCTGGCGGGTCTACAAGCGCGACGTCAAGAGACTCTCCCGCGTGCCCAAGGCGTGGATCATCATCATCGGCGTGCTCATCACGCCGGCCCTGTACGCGTGGTTCAACATCAACGCGTTCTGGGACCCCTACGCCAATACGGCGAACATCCGCGTGGCGGTGGTCGATCTCGACGAGGGCGCCACCTCCGATCTCACCGGTCACATCGACATCGGCGAGCAGGTCACGACACAGCTCGAGGACAACGACCAGCTCGGGTGGACGTTCATGGGCGAGGACGAAGCCCAGGAAGCCGTGAAGAGCGGCGACGTCTACGCCGCCATCGTCATCCCGGCGTCGTTCAGCGAAGACCTGATCAGCATCACCAGCGACGACTTCACGCAGCCGGCGCTGAAGTACTACGTCAACGAGAAGGCCGGGGCGATCGCCCCGAAGATCACGGATGTCGGTGCCTCCGAGCTCGACAAGCAGGTCACGAGCGCCTTCAAGGAACAGGTCGCCCTGGCGGCGACGAACGCCCTCAAAGACGTCGGCGACTCCACCGAGCTCCGCCTGCTGAACGCGAGGGACAACACCCTCGACGCCTTCGACCAGGCAGCGCAGACACTCGCCTCGGCTCGAGAGAACCTCGCCGAGACGCAGGACGGTCTCGCCTCCTCCCGCAACACGCTCTCGTCCGCACGGAGCACCCTCGGCGACGTCGACACGACCCTCGGTGACGTACAGAGATCGCTCGCCCAGACGCAGTCGATCATCGCCGAGACGCAGAAGGAGGTGATCACCTTCACCGACAGCGCCACCACCGCGTTCCTGCAGGGGACGACCCTGCTCGCCGACGCCTCCTCGAAGGCGAACGTCTCCATCACGCGCCTCACCCAGAGCCTCGAGCAGGCAGGCGTGCGCATCGATGCCGGTATCGACGACGTCTCCACCGTGCTGAAGGCGAACGAGGCGGCAGCCGCCCGGTTGCAGGCGCTCCTCGACGACACCGACCTCAGCGAGGACACGAAGCAGCGCCTGACCGAGGTGATCGCCTCCCTGCAGGAGCGCAACGCCACCGACCAGCAGCTGCTCGCCGACCTGAAGACCCTCAAGGCCGGCGCCGCCGACACCGTCGGCTCGATCCAGGCGACGGCCGATGCCGTGGACCGCGCGATGCAGGACACCAGGGACGCGTCGTCCTCGATGCGCGACATCCTCACCGGCACCGTCCCCGCGCTGAACAGCGCCATGGCGCAGCTGTCGGCGAGCGTCGGCTCGTTCTCCGCCGCACTGGATGCGCAGAAGGGTGTGCTCGCCCAGGCGGACCAGCTGCTCGGCGGACTGGACTCACAGCTCGTCGCGACCTCCGCGGCACTCACGAGCTTCGACGGCGACCTCGCCGGCATCGAACAGGGCCTGCAGACCTCGCGCACCGACGTGGTCGCGCTGAACGCCGCATCCGAATGGGGTCTGCTCGGCACCCTCACCGACCTGGAGCCCGAGCAGATCGCCCAGTTCATCTCCTCCCCGGTCGAGGTGGACGAGCACCTGGTGTTCCCCGTCGACACCTACGGCTCGGCGATGGCAGCACTGTTCACGAACCTGTCACTGTGGATCGGCGCTTTCGTGCTCATGGTCATCTTCCGCGTCGAGGTCGACACCGAGGGGGTCGAGGGTGTGACGGTGCGAGAGGCCTACTTCGGCCGCTTCTTCCTCTTCGCGACGCTCGCCGTCGGCCAAGCGCTGATCGTGTGCACCGGGAACCTCATCATCGGGGTGCAGACGGTCAGCGCACTCGCCTTCGTCGGCACGGGTGTGCTCATCGCCCTCGCCTACGTGAGCATCGTCTACGCCCTGTGCGTGGCGTTCGGGCACGTCGGCCGCGGACTGTGCATCCTCCTCGTGATCATGCAGATCCCCGGCGCCTCCGGCCTGTACCCGATCGAGCTGATGCCAGGCTTCTTCCGCGCGATCTATCCGCTCCTGCCGTTCTCCTACGGCATCGACGCGATGCGCGAGACCATCGGCGGTTTCTACGACGGTCACTACTGGCGCTTCCTCGGCGCCCTCGCCGTGTTCGTGGTGCTCGCCTTCCTCATCGGACTCGTCCTGCGCCGCCGTCTCGCGAACTTCACCCTGCTCTTCAACCGACAGGTGCTCGCCACCGACCTGCTCATCGGCGAGAAGGTGCAGGTCGTCGGGAACGGATACCGGCTCACCGACGTGATCCGCGCCCTCTCGAACCGCAGCGACTACCGCGACGATCTGGCACGGCGCGCCGAACCGTTCACGCGCCGGTACCCGATGCTGTTGAAGGGCACGGTGCTCACCGGGGTGGCGGGCCTCGTCGTGCTCGGTGTCCTCACCTGGGCTCTCCCCGGATCCAAAGCCCTGCTGCTGGGCCTGTGGACCCTGTGGATCCTCCTCGTCATCGGATTCCTCGTCGCCATCGAATACATCAAGCACAGCTTCGAGAACGGTGCCGAGGTCGCGGCGCTCGACGACACCGAGCTGCGCCGCCTCGCGCTCGCCGGACCCGCAGTCCGGGACGCGGCCCTGCCCGTGGGGACCGCTGCCCACGACGTGGCCACGACCGCTCCGCTCACCAGGACCGCGCCCGCTGCCGATACCGAGACGGCTGCCGACACCGCGCCCGCTGCCGACACCGAGACGGCTTCGGGTGCCGAGGCACACGCGCTGCTCACCGAGTGGTTCGAGCCGGAAGGAGAAACGGAGTCGGTCGAGGAGCCCGAGGGCCCGGCCCCCGAGCCCGACAGCTCCGCATCCGCCACCGCTGAGGGCCGACCCGCAGAGCGCCGAACCGCCGAACCCGACACCGCGCCCGAACTCATAACTGAAGACGACACGGCCGAAGAACACACCGCAGAACAAGACACCGCTGAACAAGACACCGCAGAACAAGACACCGCCGAGCGAGCCGAAGGGGAGGACCGCGCGTGAAGAACATCCTGGATCTGACGCGCCGCGACGTACGTCACGCCACCCAGAACGTGATGGCCTGCATCGTGCTGTTCGGCCTCGTCGTCATCCCGTCGCTGTTCACGTGGTTCAACGTCATCGCCAGCTGGGATCCGTTCGCCAACACCAAGGATCTGAAGATCGCGGTCGCGAGCACGGATGCCGGGTACGAGAGCGATCTCGTGCCGATCCGCGTGAACGTCGGCGAGCAGGTGCTCTCACAGCTGCGCGGGAACGACCAGCTCGACTGGGTCATCACGGACGAGCGCGATGCGATCGACGGGACGAAGTCGGGCGAGTACTACGCCGCCATCGTGCTGCCGGAGACGTTCAGCGCCGACATGCTGACGTTCTATGCCGACGGCGGCGACCGCACCCACATCGCGCTCTACACGAACGAGAAGAAGAATGCCCTGGCCCCCAAGATCACGGGGCAGGGTGCGGAAGGAGTGTCGTCCGCGATCAGCGACACGTTCGCCCAGACCCTCGGCGACGTGGCGCTCGGCCTCGTCTCATCGATGTCGGACTACCTCACGGATGACGACACGCAGGCGGCGCTGAACCGCATCGAGGCGCGACTCGGCAGCGTCGGAGATCAGCTGCGGTCCGGAGCGACGACCGCCGACACGTTCACCGCTCTGCTCGAGGCGAGTCGTCCTCTGTTGGAAAGCGCCTCTGGCCTGGTCGGTTCGGCCGGCGATGCGTTCAAGGACACCTCTGGCGCCCTCGGCAGCGGTGTGGATGCGGCGGGCGCTCTCAAGTCGACCCTGCAGACGGCCGCGCAGTCGCTGGCGGACGCCCTCGCGGCGACGTCGAGCAGCTACGACGCCGTCGGTCAGCGCATCGACGAGCTGTACGCCGGCGCGGACTCGCTCAGCGGAAGCCAGGTGCAGGCGATCACCACGCTCGCCGAGCGCGTGCAGCAGCAGATCGACCAGTACCAGGCCGTGAAGAACACCTTGGAGACCCAGGTCGGACCGAACCTGCCGGATTCCGCGCAGTCCGACTTCGACGCGGTGATCAGCCGACTCGACGAGGCGATCGCGCGCCAGCAGGCCCTGCAGCAGCGGCTCCAGGACACGGCGACGCAGATCGCGGCCGGCAACGACGCGGCGCAGGGCTCCCACCAGGAGATCAGCGCCGCGATCGCCGACGCCAAGAAGGCGATCGCCGACGCGCGAACCGCGTACGACGACGGGCTCAAGACGAAGCTGAACGCCCTCTCGTCGACGCTCGCGCAGATCGGCTCCGACGTCTCGGCGATCCGCTCCGACCTGTCCGGCATCACGTCGGGTCTGTCCGGGGCGTCCGACTCCGTACTGTCCACCCTGTCCCGTGCCCAGGAGGCCACGACCGGGCTGTCGGCGGCGCTGAACTCCCTGGCCGACAGGTTCGACGGCGTGCAGCAGTCCATCGGAAAAGCCGCCGACACCGGTGACCTCAGTGCCCTGGTCGGCGCGGACCCCGGTGTGCTGGCGACCTCGCTCGCCGAGCCCGTGCGTCTCGACCGCACGGCGGTGTTCCCCGTGGCAGGCTTCGGCGCGGCCATGGCTCCGCTGTACATGATCCTCGCCCTGTGGGTGGGCGCTCTTCTGATGACCGTGACGATCCGCACGGACGTGAACGCCGAGACGCTGCCCGACCGGCCGGAGCTCACCCCCACGCAGAAGTACCTCGGCCGCTACGGCGTCTTCGGTCTGGTGGGCCTCGCGCAGAGCACGCTCCTGACGCTCGGACTGATCCTGTTCGTGCAGATCGAACCGGCGCATCCGCTGCTGCTGATCCTGGCGGGGTGGGCGATCTCGACCGTGTTCACCCTGATCGTCTACACCGCGGTCGTGGCGTTCGGCAACGCGGGCAAGGCGCTGTCGGTGCTGCTCCTGGTGATCCAGATCTCGGGCTCGGGCGGCGCGTACCCCCTGCAGTTGCTGCCGGACTGGTTCCAGAGCATCAGCCCCTTCCTTCCCGCGACCTACGCGGTGAACATGGTTCGCTCGGCGATCGCCGGCGTCTATCAGGGCGACTTCTGGTGGTCGCTCGGTGCTCTCGCGCTGTTCATCGTCCCCGCTCTCCTCCTCGGTCTCGTGCTGCGGCGACCGCTCGTGAACTACAACCGCAAGCTGGTCGATGCTCTCGCCTCGACCAAGGTGATGTCGTGAGCACCGCGACTCCGCGAGACGGGCAGGAGACCGCCGCTCCGGCTCCGCGCCGGCGTCGCGATGCCCTGGCCAACCGAGAGTCCCTGCTGCGGGCGGCGCAATCGGTGCTCGCGACCAATCCCACAGCCTCCCTCGATGCGATCGCGCAGGCCGCGGGTCTCACACGCCGAGCCGTCTACGGCCACTTCGCCGACCGCGACAGCCTGCTGCGCGAGGTGATCGCGGTGGGGGCGCAGCGCTTCAACGCGATCGCCGAGACCACGGACGAGTCCGATCCGCGCGTGACCCTGGCGCGGATGGCGACTCGGCTCTGGCGGGAGGCTTCGGCCGTGCGCGCTTCGGCGAACATCGCACTCGACGACGCGCATCTGGCGGACACCGTCCGCGCCCTGGCTCCGCTGCGACGACGCATCCGCGACCTGACCGCAGTGGGGGTGGGATCGGGAGCTTTCCGCGGCGACATGCCCCCTGAACTGCTCGCCTTCCTGATCGAGGAGACGGCCAGGGCCACGCTGCGCGAGCTGCGGCTGACCACGACCGACGCCGACGCGACCGTCGTGCGCGTGGTGCTCAGCATCGTGGGGCTCTCCTGGACCGAGCAGGCCGAGCTCATCGACGCGCATCCCGAGATCTTCGCCCGGGGCTGAGCGCCTGCTGACGCGTGCTCAGTCGCGCGCCCGTACCCGGAACCACAGGGTGAGTTCGTTCAGTGCCCTGAGCGTGGTGTCGACGTCTGCACCGGCGTCCAGGTCGGCGAACGAGTCCCGGAAGCCCGAAGGGCGGCTCTCGCCGACGTGCAGGGCGCGATACCCCATGGTCCAGTCCGGAAAGCGGCGCTCGGTGATCGACTGCGTCAGGAGCACGCGCAGGTCGCGGTGCCGGGAGTCACGGCGGATGGTGTCGACGAGGCCGGCGATCGTGTCCGCCTGCCCCTCCAGCACCTGGATGAAGCGACCGTCTCGGTGAAGGAGCATGCCGGTGATGCCGCGCCCGTCGTTGAGGCGACGACACACGGCGAGCAGCTGCTCGAGCGCGGTCTCCCTGAACGGCTGTGCCGCCGTGCTGGTGTAGACGAGCGACACCAGACCGGTGGCCGAAGCCGAGCTCACAGCGCGGCCCCCTGCCCGCCGTCGTGGATCTCGGACGATGCCGCGTCTGTCGGCTGCTCGACCGCGGCGGTCGCTGCCCGCAGGGTCGGGAAGTCGCCGAGCGACCGTGATCGGGCATCGAATGCGCGGTACTCGCCGTCCGGCTGCCTGTCGATGTATCCGAGGAAGTCGCCGCGGCGGCTCCCGACATGGAAACCCTCCTCGACGCATGCCCAGAGGACGTCGGGATCGGGCAGGGCGGAGTTCAGCACCTCAGCAGACTAGGCGCACGGTATCCGTTACGCGCTCCCCTTTACAGCGGTCGCGTCGGTGCGCTACGCACGTGCCCCGTGGTCGATGTCGAAGTCGATCGACGCGATCCCGATCTCATCATCCTCATCCTCATCCCCGGTGGCGCGCTGGGGGAAGAGGGGGTGGCGTCGGATCTCCGCTGCCTCGTCGGAGAAGTCCGGATCGTCGCCGTCGGAGGTCTGCGGCCCGACCAGGAGGTCGTTGCCGACGCCGACGATCAGATCGGCGGAATCCTTCTTCCCATCGATGACGATCGGGAGCCGGAGCGCCGCCGACTCGCCTTCGCTCGCGATGGCGGCGGCGAGCGCGACGAGCGCGTCGGCGACGTCATCGGTCGTGACCACCTGTTGGCCTGCATAGGACACGAGTTTCATATCCGCGACGGTGCCACGATCGGCGCAGCACACCCAAGGGGGTTGCATCGTGGCCCTCTCGAACGCTAACCATGCCCACCGCGTCGCTACCAGCGCGTCGGGGTTTCCGTCAAGGGAGGGTGTCCGATGGCAGTGTTGCCGCGGCTCCCGCGTATCGTGGCCGAAGCGAAGAGTCGCTTCAGCGCTCTACGCCGGTCGAACCGGCGGCGTGCTCGGATTCTCTCTCGGGTCCGGGCGGCGGCTCGGGGGCCGGTGCGCATACGCACCCGCTCATTCGATCTCGCCGGTCCTCCGCGTTCGGGTCGCGGAGGACCGGACAGTCTTCCCCGCGATCGGCGGCACCGGCGAGAGAATGGACCATATGTCCGCGAACTCCCGCCGGCCGCTGCTCTCCTCCGTACGTCGCCTGTTGCACACCGATCCTTCGACGGTCGCGCACACCGAGGCCATGCCCGTCATCGACGAGCGCACGGTCCCCCGCGTGCTCGACCTCGCGACGCGCATCGGGGAGTCGATGTTCGCCGTCGGCGCCTCCGCGCACGAGGTCACGCTCGCGATCACGCGGGTGTGCGACGCCTACGGGATGCGCGGCGTGCAGGTCGACGTCACGTACAACTCCATCACGGTGTCGTTCCACCTGAGCGGCGAGGTCTGGCCCGAGACCCTGGTGCGGGTGGTGCGGGTGACCGCGCCCGATCACGCGAAGCTGCAGCGTGTGCAGGCCCTGGTCGCCGACATCGACGGCGGCCTCGACCTCGAATCCGCCCGCACCACGTTCCGCGCCATCCGGCGTGTGCCGTTCCGCTACCAGCAGCCGGTCGTGATCGTCGCGCGCGCTCTGCTCGCGGTCGGGGTCAGCATCATGCTCGGTGCCGCACCGATCATCGTCGGACTCACATTCGTCGCCGCGCTGTGCGCAGCCCTGACCCAGGCCGGGCTCGCGCGACTCCGCGTCCCCCTGTTCTTCAGCCAGATCGCGGGAGGCCTGGTGACGACGATCGTGGCCGTGGTGGTCTCGGCGCTCGGCACCGCGGGGATCGAGCCGTTCGTCGGCATCCGCCCATCGATCATCGTGGCCTCGGGCATCGTGCTGATGCTCGCCGGTCTCACGGTGGTCGGCGCGGCACAGGATGCGATCGACGGCTTCGCCCTCACCGCAGGCGGGCGCATCCTGGATCTGACCATGCAGACCCTCGGCGTGGTGATCGGAATCCTCGTCGGCCTCGAACTCGGCGGCGTCCTGGGCTTCACGATGGACCTCCCGGACGACCCCGCACCGTTCGGGCCACCCGTGAACCAGTTCGCCGGTGCGATCATCATCGCGGTCGCCGTCGCGGTGTTCAACGGCGCCGGCATCCGGATCATCCTGGTCAGCGCGCTCCTGAGCGCCGTGACCCTCGCGGGCTACACGGGATCGGTGGCGCTGAACCTGCACCCCGCGGCGGCGAGCGCGGTGGGCGCGCTGCTGGCGAGCTTCCTCGGGATGCTGATCGCGCGAAACCTGCATGTCCCCTCGGTCGCGGTGACCACGGCGGCGATCGTGCCGCTCGTTCCCGGAGTGGCCGTGTTCCAGGGCCTGCTCGAGATGGTCCACGCGGCGGGCACGTCGACGGGGATGCTGCTCGCCGGCGGTTCCCTCATCGATGCGGCCGTGATCGGGATCGGTCTGGCCTCCGGTGCCTCGCTCGGCCTCTACCTCGGAACCCCCGTCCGCGCCACCCTCGCCAGCGTCGCGAAGACCCGAGCCCGCACCCGCCGCTGACCCCGCCCCCTTTCCCCCGAGCGCACGCCCGCCGAGCTGCAACCGGGATTGTCCGCTCGCGGGCGCCCACCTGTCAACGGGCAGACGGACCGCACGGAAGTCAGGCGACACTGGTCGACCAGCCCACTGATCGATCGGAGAACCGCATGTCAGATCCCCAGCACCACTCAGACGACACCCCCGAGGTCGAAGCCCAGGGCATCGACCCGGACATGCCATCGACCGACGACGACATCGACGACGACGACACCGACGAGGACGAGGACACCGACGAGGACGGCATCGACGTCGAAGACCTGCCCTGAGAACGTCGACGCGCGTCGAGAACCCACAGCGACCAAGGAGGCTCCCGTGAGCACGAACGACCGGAACGACATCAGCACCGAGCCCTCTCCCGGGCCAGAGGACAACGACAACCTCGGGGCCGAGGACGGCAAGGGAACCCCGCCGACCGTGCCGCCGACGGACAAGGACGCCGGCACGGACGACAGCACCGACGCCGAGAACCCCGGCAAAGACTGACGGCCTTCAGCAGGTGAGAGGAGCGCCTTCGCGGACTTCCGCGGGGGCGCTCAGCCCTGTCCCGGCTTGCCCAGCATCTCTCCGGGCGCGAGGGAAGGACACGTCGCCGAAGCGCTGAGGGCCGCGACCTCCGCCCGGATCGCGACGCCCGAGTCCATCTTCGCGACGGTGTAGACGACGCCCTGCTGCGATTCGTCGGCGGGGATGTAGCCGATGAGCACGCCGTCGAGGTTCGGATCCTCGGGCCACGCCATGCCCGATGCCGTGCTGACGAGATCCGCTGTCGGGTTCTCTCGCAACCAGTTCGCAGCCCCTGCAACCGTCGAGTCGGCCACGGTCCAGTAGCCCTCGAGCTGGGCGACCGGCTGGCACGGCCACCCCTGGTAGGAGCCGAACGAGACCGGCTTCTCGGTCACGCGCACAGCCCCCGGCGGCACGACGGCCGCATCCAGCCAGGCCTGTGCCTGCTCCTCGGCTGCTGCGTCGACTCCCGCGGGCGGTGCGCTCTGCGTGGCGGTGGGTTCGGACGTGGGCGCGGCGGAGCCGTCGCCCACCGCGGAGGCGCACCCCGTCAACAGAAGGACGGCGGACAGACCGAGGGCCAGGGCGGAGCGACGTCGCATGACCCCACTATAGGGAAGCGGGACGAGCGGACGTGTTCAGCCGAGCTGATCGAGGACGAGCTCACCGCGCGCGTTGAGGTGCTCCATCATGCGCTCGATCCGCTTGGTGTCGATCTCGGGCATGGACGAGCCGTCGAACGCGAGGATCAGCGGGATCGCGGGGTGCATCCAGATGGTGAGACGACCGGCGGGGTTCTTCTCCTCGGGCAGCCACGTCATCATGAAACTCTCGTGTCGACGCAGCTTGGTGCCGATCACGATCTTCAGGTGCGCCAACGTCGCGTCGTCGACCTTGATCGGAGGACGAGAGCTGTTGTACTCGAGAGTTCCCATCCTCTGAGATTACTCCGGAGCAGGACATTTCTCGGGTTCCGGCGCCCGACGCGAGAGCAGAGCCCTCAGTGTCCGTGGGCGAGCTGCTGGATGAGGATGGCCAGCCCGCCGAGGGCGACCAGGATCCCCAGCGCGATCACCTGCTTCCACCAAGGCGCTCGGGTGCGACGGACGGCGATGTACCCGATCAACCCGAGGATGGCGACGTAGACGATCGAAGCGATCGTGAGAGCGGTGCCCAGCTCGATCCAGTCCACCACCGCGAGGAGGAGGACAAGGAGCGGGATGGCCGCCGAGGCGATCGCCGTGCTCGTGAGGCGGAGCATCCGCCCGAACTCCCGCCGGTCAGGGAAGGTCGCGTGCACGGCCAGGTGGGCAAGGAGCTCTGCCACGAACCCGGCCACCGCGATCGCGACGATGCCGACGAGAAGGGTGATGCTCGCCCGCGCGGCGCTGGTGTGCTCGACGTTCGAGTTCTGGACGAGCACGATGGCGAGGCCGGTGAAGGTGGCGTAGATCCGCTCCTTGATCGCGGCGGTGACGACGTCGGCCGACTCTCCGCCCGATCGAGGATGCTCGTCTTCGGGTGGCTGCATGGCCCGCAGATTATCAGCACCCCTGCACCCGTGGCCGGTCAACCCCCTGATGTCGATCGACTCCGAGGACTACCGTCGCCAGTCCCGACGAGAGGAGAGAAGCATGAGCGATCCGAAGAACACCCAGGGCACCCCCGGCTCCGATGAGGAGGCCGACACCGCATCGGGCGGCGCGCCGGACACCGAAGAGGTGCTCGAGGACGAGACCACCGACGAAGACGGGAAACCGCTCGAGAACCCGTCCGGCGGCTGAACGCCCGGCAGATGACGAACGCATCCGTTCGCGGCCGAATCGACCGTGGGCGGATGCGTCGTTCTGGGTCAGGCCCGCTCGAGCACCCGGTTCGGCTCGCGGGGCCCGGCGTCCACCGGCTCTGGCACGAGATACAGACCGCTCGGCGAGTTCGCGGTGAAAGCAAGCGCTTCGATCCACTCGCGATTGATCGAGGGCTGACGACTCCCGCTGTACTTGAAGACGAGCGCGCTGCCGCCATGCACCCAGACGGTCGTGCGTCCGCCGCCGATGCTGACGTCTTCCTTCCAGCTGAAACCGAACGGCTCGCCTCGACGGAGTTTCGCGGTCATGACGAGCTGGATGTGCGTCAGCGCACGATCCTCGATCTCGGTCTTGACGTCGCCTTCATAGATGAACCTGCCCATGAGGCGCTCCTCTGTTTCGCCACGGGAACCCGTGCCAGAGGCGCGACCGAGATGATCGCTGAGTGGTCCTCTCCAGCATCGCACACATGGGGGACATCCGGACCGTCGAGCGTCGCGGAACGACTCACGACACGACCCACGAGTCATCCGTCCGAGGTACGCCGATACCTCGCGCGAGGGATGCCGCGAGGGCGTCACAGCCGCGAGGCTGGGGGCATGAACGTACGACCGCTTCTCGCCGCCTCCGCCCTGATCGTCGTGGGCGCACTCTCCCTCAGCGGATGCTCTGCCTTCGACAGCATCGTCCACAAGCAGTCCACCTCCACCTTCGACGATGCGGCCGCTTTCGCGAAGGGGGCGGAGGTCGACGCGGACTGGATTCCCGCAGACTCCTCGCAGATCACCGTGCGCACCTCGACGGTCGAGAAGGCCGAGGACGCGGTCATCCTCCTCACCAGCGCTTCCGACCTGGCCGATGCCTGCACCGAGGTCGAGCGGCAGTCGGCACCGTCCTGGACGCTCGACGGCGCCCCCGATCCGTACAAGGCGAAGACCGTCTTCGTCTGCGGCGGCTGGAGCGTGATGGTCACGGACGGCGGCTGGTACGGCTGGACGCCGAACTCCGACGGCGAGCGCGCCGCCGCGGGCTGATCGGGTCGGGGGCGCTACTTCTTCGCGTCCCGCTTCTCCTGCTCCTTGTCCGCCTTCTCCTGTTCCTTGTCTGCGTTCTTCTGGGCTTCCTCCTGCGCCTTGCGCTCGTCCTTGGCCGCCTGCTCCGCCGCCTTGCGCTCGTCCTTCGTCTGATCGACGACCTGATCGACGTGTGTCGGCTGCGTGTTCTCAGCCGGGACGACGGGGACGACAGTCCCGGAGGTGTCCTGCTGCGCGTCAGCCTGATCCGGTGTCGGATCCGGCGAGGGCGAGCTTCCCGGCGTCTGCTCGGTGACGACGGAATCGACATCGCCGGTCTCCAGGTCGCCGGTGTCTCCGAACCCTTGACCTGCCGCCCACACCCCCACGAGCACGGAGGCGGCGACGACCGCGGCAGCGGCGGTGCCGATCACTCCCCACCGTCGCGTCGGGCGACGCGTGGGCACCACACGGTCCGAAGGCTTCGAGGAGAGGAGCAGTGTCGGTGCGGTGCTGGCAGCGGAAGCGGCGCTCATGGCCGGGACCGGAGGGGCGATCACCGGCACGGGAGGGCGAGGCGGGATGGCCGGCGCAGACGCGAGCATGGACGCCGCGGCGAACACGGCAGCAGCACTGGGCCGGTCCTCGGGCGCGATCGCCACCATCCGGGTCAGCAGATCCGCCCACTGCGGACCCACGGATCTCGGCACCTCAGGGACCTCGATGAGACGCGCCATCGCCGCACCGATCCCCTCCGCCTGGCCGAACGCCCGCTTCCCGGTGAGCGCCTCCAGCAGCACGAGTCCCAGGGAGTAGATGTCGGCCGCCGGAGCAGGAGGCGCGCCCCGGAGTTGCTCGGGGGCGAGGTACGCAGCAGTGCCGATCACGACACCGGGCGACGTCAGCCGGGCATCATCGACGAGCACGGAGATACCGAAGTCGGCGAGCTTCGCGCCCGAACGGCTCCCCGGAAGCGAGGTGGGCGAGAGTAGCACGTTCGACGGCTTCACATCGCGGTGCACCACGCCGGCACCGTGCACCACATGCAGCGCTTCGGCGAGATCCGCGGCGATCATGGCCACGTCGGTCGGCGGCACGGGGCCCTGGGCGATGCGGGCGGAGAGGGTCGGGCCGTCGACGAACTCCATCACCAGGTACTCGGCTTTGCCCGGCACCAGTTGGGCGTCGTAGAGCGTGACCATCGCGGGGTGGTTGAGCGAGGCCAGCAGCGTCATCTCGCTGCGCGCGCGTTCGGACGGAACGCCCTCGCTCCCCCCGTTCAGCAGCTTGATCGCCACTGTCCGGCCGAGCAGGACATCGTCGGCGCGGTACACGCGGGCCATTCCGCCCTGTCCGACGCACTCCCGCAGCTGATAGCGCCCGCCCAGCAGCTCTTGCGTGGGCACAGAGTCGGTGGGCGCAGAGTCTTCGGTCATCGGCGAGTCCTCCTGCCACCCGTCGGGTCAAGGGCGGCATTCGATGACTTTAGGATGATCCGTCCTCGACGTATCGGGCCTTGACAGGAGCGGGAACCGTCCGGACGGATCCGGCGCCACGGTCGTGCGGTTCTCGGCAGTGACTTTTGTCCAGACTGTGCCGTTAAACGCGGAAGTGCATTGCATTCCGGCTCCATCAGGCGCATCCTGATCGTGCTCCGGTCGTAGCGCGAGATCGTGGGGGGCCGCGCTCGCAGGCATCGGGTGCAGACGGGGCGTTCGCCGGATCCCTCCCCCTCGGCGAGCGCCTCGCCTCCGCGCCCCGGTCAGATCACTCGGCCTCCTGCCCTCACGCACCCCCGAGGTGACGGTCGAAGAAGCGGGCGACGTCCTCCCCGGCGAACGCCGGAACTCCGGTGTGGCCGCCCATGTTGGCGTACAACGTCTTCTCCGTCGAGCCGAATGCATCGAACAGGTCGAGTGCCATCTGGCGGTCGTTGCCCTCGTCGTCCCACTGGAGCAGCACGTGCAGCGGGATCGTCACCCGTCGGGCCTCTGCCATCGTCGAGCGTGGGACGAAGCTGCCGGCGAAGAGTCCGGCGGCCACGATGCGTGCATCTATCGCGGCGAGGCGGGTGCCGATCGCGATCACCCCTCCGGAGAACGCGACCCGGTCGCCGATCTCCGGAAGCTCGAGGGCCTCGTCGAGCGTCGCCTGCCATTCGGGAACAGCCCGGTCGACCAGAGGGAGGATCAGCCGGTCCACGACATCCGCGGAAGGCTTCTCTCCCGCGGTGATCGCTCGAACGAGGTCGGCCCGGGCGAGCTCGGCGCCGGGCAGTGGAGCGCGTTCGCCTGCCCCCGGCAACTCGATGGTCGCGGCGGCGAAGCCCTGCGCGCTGGCGCTGCGGGCACGCGCGACCAGTCTCGGATACATGCGCCGCATGCCGATGCCGCCGGGCTGGCCCATGAGGATGAGCGGGACGGGAGCGGTCGGCGTTGCGGCGGGCGGCGTCCACAGGATGCCGGAGACGTCGCCGAGTGTGAACGTGCGCTCGGTGATGCGGTCGTCGAGGATTCGTCGTGAAGTGAAATGCATGGTCGTGCCTCTCGGGAGTGCGGCGAAGAAGCGGCGCTCCCGGACGACCTATCGCCCGACCGTGTCTCCCTGGAGGAGCACCGACGTGAGTTCGTTCACGGGTACCACCTCCTCAGGTTGCTGCACGGAAGCTCGAGGCTATCAGAGCGCGGAGCCGAGCTCCTCACGAAGGAGAGCAGTACCTGCGCTGAGCGCCCGCAGCTTGCCGCGGGCGACGTCACGCGACAACGGCGCCAACCCGCAGTTCGTGCTCGGCACGAGCTTGTCCGCGTCGACGAAGCGGAGGGCGTTCCGCAGGGTGTCGGCGACCTCCTCCGGAGTCTCGATGATGGGGCTCGCCACATCGATGGCTCCGAGCATGACCTTCTTGCCCCGGATGAGCTCGATGAGGTCCAGGGGCACGTGCGAGTGGTGACTCTCCAGCGAGACGGTGTCGATGCTCGACTGCTGCAGAAGCGGGAACGACTTCTCGTACTGCCGCCACTCCGAGCCGAGGGTCGCCTTCCAGTCGGTGTTCGCCTTGATCCCGTACCCGTAACAGATGTGCACCACGGTCTCCGCGCGCAGACCCTCGGCTGCGCGTTCGAGCACGGCCACGCCCCAGTCCTGCACGTCGTCGAAGAACACGTTGAAGGCCGGCTCGTCGAACTGGATGATGTCCACCCCGGCCGCCTCGAGCTCCTTCGCCTCCTGATTCAAGATCGTCGCGAACTCCCACGCCAGCTTCTCGCGACTCTTGTAGTGACGGTCGTAGAGCGTGTCGATCATCGTCATCGGACCGGGCAGAGCCCACTTGATGGGCTGGTCGGTCTGCTGGCGGAGGAACTTCGCGTCCTCGACGAACACGGGCTTCTCGCGGCTCACGGCACCGACCACGGTGGGCACGCTGGCGTCGTACCGGTCGCGGATCCGCACGGTCTCCCGCTGGTCGAAGTCGACACCGGAGAGGTGCTCGATGAACGTCGTGACGAAGTGCTGGCGCGACTGCTCCCCGTCGCTGATGATGTCGATGCCGGCCTGACGTTGCTCGTGCACAGTGAGGCGAAGCGCGTCCTGCACGCCCTCCACCAGGGCATCGCCCTCCAGCTTCCACGGGGACCAGAGCGTCTCGGGCTCGGCCAGCCAGGAAGGCTTCGGCAGGCTGCCGACGATGGAGGTGGGAAGGATCTCGGGCATGATCGGGGCTCGTCCGTTCGTCATCCGACGGACACCAGCGAGTCTGCGGAACGGCCGACGGCCCACCTCTCGAGGAGCTCGCCGTGCGGGGTCATCAGATGCGCGTCGGCGTACCGCCCCTGCTCGGCCGCGAGCCGGCTGCGCTCCTCCCGGTCGTAGGCGATCTTGGTCACCGAGTAGTCCTGCTGCTCCAGGGTCGGCCGGTAGATGCTCGCGGCCTCGGAGTTCGCGTTGTAGATCTCCGGTCGATAGATCTTCTGGAAGGTCTCCATCGTGCTGATCGTGCCGATGAGCTGGAGGTTCGTGTAGTCGCTGAGCAGATCCCCGCGGAAGTAGAACGCCAGCGGGGCGACGCTGCCTCGCGGCATGAAGTAGCGGACCGAGAGGCCCATCTTGCCGAAGTACTCGTCGGTCAGCGAGCCGTCCTTCTGCTCGTACTCGACACCGAGGATCGGGTGGTGGTTCTCGGTGCGACGGTACGTCTTGCTCGTCGAGACGCTGATGCAGATGACGGGCGACAGCGTGAACCGCTCCCGGTACGCCTCGGAGTCGAGGAAGTGCTGGAAGAGCTTGCCGTGCAGGTCGCCGAAGTCGTCGGGAACGGTGAAGCCTCCCGCGGCCGCGGTGGCCGCCGGCAACCGCACGCTGAAGTCGAAGTCGCGGATGTACGACGAGAAGTTGTTGCCCACGATGCCCTGAGTGCGCGTGCCCGTCGACCGATCGACGATGGTCACCTCCAGCACCTCGAGAAGAGGGAACTCCCGATCCTCCCCCTCCGTGGCGAATTGGATCGCCACCGAGACGATCTCGAGTTCGAGCGTGTAGCGATCGCGGCTCGGGTTGTCCCAGTGCGCCAGATCGTTGAACCGCCGGTCGATCATCGTCAGGGCGTTGCGGAGGTTCTGCTGACGGTGCTCGCCGCGCGCCAGATTGGCGAAGTTCGTGGTGATGCGCGAGTCGTCCGACGGCGAGTAGTCCTCGTCGAAACGGGTCGTCGTGATGCGGAACGTGAATTCGGATGCCATGAGCGGCCAATCGGTGGAAGATCGGCCGGGCTCGGCCTCGATCGGGGGTTTCTCCATGATGACGACTGCAAGGGCCCATCGGGTAATGCGCGTCGACTATGCCGTGGCATAGGTTGAATCTATGGCCAAGCGTTCGAACGGCATCACCCTCCAGCAGCTCACCTATTACATCGAAGTCGCCGCGGAGGGATCGATCAGTGCCGCCGCCGACCTGCTCTATGTCGCCCAGCCCACCCTGTCCGCGGCGATGAAGGATCTCGAGGGCAGAGTGGGGCGCGAACTCCTGATCCGCTCCGCCCGGGGCGTGACGCTCACCACCGATGGTGTCGAGTTCCTCGGGTACGCCCGGCAGGTCGTCGAGCAGGTGGCGCTCCTGGAGCAGCGCTACCTCGGTCGTCCGCCGTCCCGACGACTCCTCGGCGTCTCGACCCAGCACTATTCGTTCGCTGTCGACGCCCTCGTGCGGATGGTGAAGGCGACCGCGGCGACCGAGTACGAGTTCTCCCTGCGCGAGACGCGCACCTGGGACATCATCGAAGACGTCCGCACCCTCCGCAGCGAGCTGGGGATCCTCTATCGCAACGACTTCAACCGCAACGTGATCGACAAGCTGCTCCGCGACTCCGGGCTCGCCTTTCACCCGCTCTTCGTCGCAGACCCGCACATCTTCATCTCCCGCAAGAACCCCCTCGCCGCGCGGAAGCGCGTAACGCTCGCCGATCTCGCCGACGTGCCGAGGCTCACGTTCGACCAGGGCGCGAACAACTCCTTCTACTTCGCCGAGGAGATCCTCTCCACCCTCTCGAGCCCGCAGGACATCCGCGTCTCCGACCGCGCGACCATCTTCAACCTGATGATCGGCCTCGACGGCTACACCATCTCGACCGGCATCATCAGCGACGACCTCGACCCCGAGATCGTCGCCATCCCGCTCGACGTCGACGAGAACATCGAGATCGGCTGGATCGGCCACTCGGCGATCCCGCTCACCGAGCAGGCACAGCGCTACCTCGCCGAACTGCGCGCCGTCGTCTCCGAGTTCGGCGTGGAACTGCTCGGGTGAGGTCGAGACCTCATCGCCCATCCCCCCTCCCGGAGCGGCGGCTCAGTGAAGCCCGAAGGCGGCGTCGAGCGCCCGGAGCATCACCACTCGCCCCCTTCGGCATCGGACTGTGCCTTTCGTCGCCGGCATCGAAGGAGGTGAGAGCTCGGGCAGATTCCCGGGTCACGCTCCTGCACCGACTGCGGCACCCCTCGTGCATGGCTTCCCACACGGGCGATCGCGCCGATAGTCACGCATGACTCCGGCGAATGATCACCCACAGGAAGCAGTGACACCATGGTCAAACTCATGAAGGTCGACGATCTCGTCGCGATCGCCCGCGGCGCCGGCATCGCGCTGGTGCGTGCCGACGAGGCTCACCCCGAGAACACCTACATCTATGCCGCTCCCGACCGCGACATCCTCTACATCGGTACCGCCGCCTCGGCTCAGCGCAGCCGGGACGAAGTGCGCATCGCCGCAGAGGGCTACATCGATCGAATCGGGGTCGGCTTTTCGGCGCTCATCACGGAGAACGACGGGGTGCGGCACAGCTTCCACTACGACCCAGCGACCTTCGACCCCCAGGCGATCCTCCAGCAGGACATCCAGTGGGAGGGTCGCTCCGTCCTTCCGGTGTTCGAACGACTGAAGACCGGGCCCGCACCCTCGATCGCCGAAGTCGAGCAGATCCTCGTTCGGGTGTTGGTCTGCACCGGCCGCCTGGTCGGCAACTCGCAGTATGCATCACAGTGGGACGGACCCGAGGGAAAGTACCCGAACATCATCGCGCTCCTGGCCGCGTTCTACGCTCGCGGCGAGGACGGGGAGCTCCCTCGTCACACCGCGCTCGATGTCTCTGAAGGCGCGGAGGAGCTCGCCGAGAGTCTCGCGAATGTGACAGCGGGACGATAGCGTCGCCGTCCCAGGGAAACTAGCGGTGCGTCCCGGCGCGGTGGCGCGACCGCTCCCGGACCCCGACCATGACGAGCGCTGCGAGGCTCCCGGCTGCGGGCAGGAGAAGGGCGAAGCCGCCGGTGGAGCCCTCTGATCGATCGACAGCGACAGCACCGCCCCCGCTCAAGATCGCGTTGAGTGTCGTCGTCAGGAGGTTGTTCGCCGTGTGGAAGGCGATCGCTGCTTCGAGCCCGCGGGTGAGCAATCCCATCACCGCGGTGCACACGGAGAAGAAGAGATAGTAAGCGAACAGCATCGGGTCGCTGGAGCCGTGCAGGAGGGCGAACATCGCACTCGAGAGAGTGAGGCCTGTGAGGAAGGCCGGCTTCGCGGACCGGAACCATGACCCGGTAGCAGGCAGAAGCACGCCACGGAACATGATCTCTTCACCGACGGTCTGCACCGGTGTCGACAGGAGCATGACGATGAGCAGTCCGGCCGTCGTGCCGGTGATCGACAATCCCATCCAGCCGACCTGTTCCGACGCTGTCAGCCCCACCACCCCCATCGCGAGGCCGACGACCACAACCGAGCCCAAGAAGTACGTCACGAGCCGACGGCGGTCGAAACTGCGTGGCGCACTGAAGACGACGCGCCACGGCACCTTCGCGAACCACCCGGCCAGGGCGAGCGCCAACAGGGCCGTGAGTCCGGTGCTGACGTTCGCCGCCAGCAGCTTGAGGGGCGTCAGCTCGGGTGCGAACGGGTCCCCGCTTTCGACGAGGCCCGCGAGCAGGTACAGCCCGAGTTGAGTGACCAGGAGCGTCGCTGGCAGCGCCACGATCACGATGAGCACTTTCCACCACGCCATCCGGAAGTGCACACCGAACGGGCGGCTTCCTCCCGCGACTCGACTGTCGGCGTCCTGCGTTGCGGGTCGTGTGGCAGGGTCGCTCTGGTGCATGGTCGTTCCTTTCGGGGAGGTCAGCTGGCGAGCTCGTCGATCCAACTCGAACGCATTCGCAGGGCTCGTTCCGTGCTGCCGAGGACAGCGGCGAGACCGACGAGCAGATTGAGCTCGAGCGGGAGTCGGATGGGCGAGGCGAAGGTACCGATCGAGTCGGCGATCAGGGGGATCTTCGAGAGGGCCTCGATGATCTGAGGGACCTCGACAGTGAGGCCGGCCACGACGAACGCGATGGAGACGAGGCCGATCACACGGCTCACTCCGGGATGCTGCTCGTGCAAGAGAGCGCGACGCCCTTCGGCGGATCGAGGATCGGGCGACAGCTGCTGTTCCACACCGTCTGCCCGCACATAGTGGCACCGTTTGAGCCCGAACCCGGTGATCGCCACCTCGATGTGTCCGCCTGGCACCGCGAAGCGCGTGGGCATCTTCGCGTAGGACTGCAGCGCTCCGTCGACGTAGAGACGCGCACGGATCTCACCGTCGGTCATATCGCCGGCATGACGGACGTCGACCGTGTACGTCGACGTCGTGCCGTCGGCAGAGCGCAGCGTGATCGATCGGAGTGACCGACCGAACATCTGCCACCAGCGATAGCGGCGCAGCGGTTCGCCGGAACCGACACGAACGCGACGGTTGCGCCAGTTCTTTCCCGCCATCATCTCGCCCTCCAGAATCTAATACAGCGTGATAGCCAACGACGGGCTAAACTAGCACACTGTTATAGACGGATGGCTCATGAGGGAAAAATGGACGAAGCGCCGAAGGAACCGGGAACACGGGAGAAGATCCTCATCGCCGCGGCAACCATGCTGGGCGAGAACCCGACCGCACGTCTGAGCGTGAGAGCAGTGGCCGCCCGCGCTCAGGTGAGCACGGGGTCGCTACGCCACTTCTTCCCGACGCAGCGGGAACTCATCGAGACGGTGGTGGCCGCGATGTACGACCTGGAGATCCCCGATGATCCGATCAATGATCGTTCTCTGACGGCGGGGGAGAGGCTCATCGCGTGCTTGCAGCTCATCCTCCGCCAAATCGGCGTGGGCGAGAGCGCGCGGAACCAGTGGGAGGCGCTCTACGAGGCTTATGTAGCCACCGCCCCGTCCGAGGACGAGGCAGCCACCTACCTAGCCCTGGACCGCATGGGGCGACATCGGATCTCGCAGTGGCTGACCACCTTGATCGACGAGGGCGTGATCCCCGGCGGTCGAGTCGAGGAGCGAGCACGGTTCCTCTCGACCGTGCTGGCGGGGCTCATGACCGAACGCGCGCTGCCTTTCGACGCCGTGGGCATCGAGGCCGAGACGACGACTCTGCGGCTCGCAGCCCACGCGGTCATGAGCGAATGGCCCGCCGCATGATGATCGCCACCGCCCTGGCGCCCGAACCGTGAACAACGCGTCCTCATCGATCGTCTCCGTCGTCCACGTCCACCTCATCGCCGAGTGAAGGCGCGTCCGTCCGCGGAGATCGTGGTGTCTACGCCTTCGCACCCTGCACGAGCATTCCCAAGGAGTCGACGAGACCGGGGAACCGCTTCTCGAGGTCCACGGTCCGCAACGAGAGCAGGCATCTCGTGCCCTCCGGATCGTTCTGGACGATACCCGCCTCGCGAAGGATCTTCACATGATGGCTCAACGTGGATTGAGAAACCCCCACATCGAACTCGCTCCCCTGATGGACTCCCCCATCGAGCAGGCCCGCGACCACGGCCAGCCGGACCGGACTGCCGAGAGCATGCAGGACCTGATGGAGTTCGATCTCGTCGAGCGATGGGTGATGTATCGAGCGCACAAGTCGATCCTAGCAAAAGATCGATAATCGACGATCATCGATAGAGTAGTCCGCATGACAGACACACAGCACGAGTTCAGCGGCCGACGCGTCGTCGTCACAGGAGGAGCGCGCGGTATCGGGCTCGCCGTCGCCAGGCGGTTCGCCGCAGCAGGGGCAACCGTGGTCATCGGGTCGAGGTCCGCACCACCCGCCGGGGTCGAAGCATCCTGGATTCCCGCGGATCTCAGCAACGCGGACGGTGTCGAGCACTTCGCCCGCGCCGTTCTCGCAGACGGACATGTCGATGTCCTGGTGCAGAATGCCGCTGTGCTCACCGAAGAAGCACCGACCCTCAGCCTCCGCGACGAGGCCTGGCAGGCGGACCTCGCCACCAATCTTCTCGGTGTCGTCCGGCTGGACAGAGAGATCGTGCCGAGCATGATCGAGCGCGAGGGCGGTGTCGTCGTGCACGTCTCGTCGATATCGAGCCACTACCCGCAGCCGGGGCAGGCGTCCTACGCCGCCTCGAAAGCGGCACTCAACGCGTACAGTCGGACCCTCGCGGTGGAGACCGGGAGGAGCGGGGTGCGCGTCCTCGTGGTCGTCCCCGGCTTCATCAAGACCGAGGGCGCGGCCGCCTCGATCGGCGACGCTGCGGCGAGTCACGGCATTTCGGCGAGCGAGATGGAACAGCGGATCGTCGAGCACCTCTCGATCCCGCTCGGCACGCCGGGCAGGCCGGAGGACGCCGCCGAGCTCATCGCCTTCCTCGCCTCGGATCGGGCAGGTTGGCTGACCGGCGCCGAGTACCGCGTCGACGGCGGTATCATCCCCACACTGTAGGAGGCACGCTCACACTAGATGGCAGACGTCACCCTGCGAACGATGCCGGCGACGAGCGTTCCGACCTGCTCGTGCGTCGTGAGGGTGAGCCGAAGACGATCACCATGCGTGAGAACACCGAGGATGCGCTCGCCTCTCACCTGCGTCGTCATCGTCGGCCCCCAGATCGCAGGCACGTCGGCGCCCTCATCGACGGAGACACCGAGATTGCTGATCTCCAGGTCGGCGGCCGTCGCGGCGAGCATCGCCGCCTCGGCCGCCGCCGCGTCGCCGGGCGGGAGCGACGCGAGCATCGCGACCGATTCCGCCGCGCGGTCCCGAGCGGACCGCAGCTGCATGGAGGCATGCCGCGCCAGCGACCACAAGTCGTCTTCCGCCGTCGCACTCAGCATCACGGTGGTCGCGACGAATCGATTGACCACGGCGTCGTCGAGCCCGAGGAGCGGACGTAGATCGATGGGCACGTTGATGCGGACCTGCCCCTGCGGTGAGCCGTCGAGCATCTCCAGTGCCGCAGCAGCACACAGGACCCCCTGAACCGTCGAATCATTCGCTCGGGCGGTGGCACGAAGGAGTCTCGTCGTGACCGCGTCGAGCTCGGCGACGTCGATCCTGGGCGATGCGGCATCGAAGGGCCGGACAGCAGCGGGTCTCGGCGCCTCCTCGTCGGCTGGCAGGCTGGCCGACGGCGTTTCGGCGGAAGGCAAGAACTGCACGTGATCCTCTTGCGCGTCCGGGACGGTGCGCGCCCGCCGCGTTCGTCCTGCCAGCAGGGCGACCAGATCGTGAACGGCGAGGAGGGCCCCGCGTCCGTCGCTGATCTGATGAGAGAACGTGAGCACCACCGCCGAGGCGCACGTCGGCCCGGCGTCGGTGATCAGCGTTGCACGGACCAGCGGGCTGCCCTCGGGGTCGATGGGACGAGTCTGCTCGGCGGCGGCTTCGGTCTGCCAATCGCTCACCCGCGCGTGCCTCACAGGAATCGGGGCATGGTCCCGACGGAAGGTCGGGCGGTCGCCCCCTCGGTCGATGCGGGCCGCCAGGAGCGGATGACGAGCTTGCAGCTCCGTGAGCGCGTGCCTCAGCTGCTCCGGAGAGACCGGTGAGGCCAGTTCGACGGCGAGTGAGAACTGCACCGGGTTGCGGGAGATGTACAGGTCGATGATCCGCTCGAAGCCTCCCAATGGACGAAGGGTCGATGTGAGGGGCATGTTCATTGGCTCTCCGGTCTATTACAGCGTGCTAGCGTACTCAGAAGCTAGCACAGTGTGCTAGCTCGCCCCAGGGGACGCCGTGCCGCTCGACTCGGTGCCCCCGCCTGAACGAAGAGGAGAGACGATGACGAGAGACATCGATTGGGACGCATTGGCAAGCCGTCTGCGCGATGCGATGGGAGAGCGCGTGCTCCGGCCGGGAGGTGATTCGTTCGCGACGGCTGTCGCACTCTGGAGCGCACACCCGACGCATCGCCCGGAGATCATCGCCCAAGTCGCGAGCACTGCAGATGTCCGATACGTGCTCGAATCGGTCCCGGGCGACGTGCCGATCGCCGTCCGAGGCGGCGGCCATGACTGGGTCGGCCGAGCGCGGGCGAAGGGCGGCGTCACCCTCGACCTCTCCCAGCTGCGCGGCGTCCAGATCGATGCGACGGCACGAACCGCCACGGTCCAGGGCGGGGCCCGGCTGGAGGACGTGATCGATGCCGCCGCGGAACACGGCCTCGTTGCCGCAGTGGGCACGGTCAATGAGGTCGGTTTCACCGGGCTCGCCCTCGGCGGCGGATACGGCCCCTATCTCGGGATTCTCGGCCTCGCAACCGACACCATCATCTCGGCAGAAGTCGTTCTTGCCGATGGGTCGATCGTGGCAGCCTCCGATGCGGAGAACGCGGACCTCCTCTGGGCACTTCGCGGAGGGGGCGGGAACTTCGGCGTCGTCACCTCTCTGGAGATCTCCCTGGAGGAAGTCCCAGCCATGCTCGCCGGAACCGTCGTCTTCCCGACGGCCGACATGAGCGAAGTGCTCACCTCCCTCGACCGGGTCCTCCCCACCTTCCCCGATCAGCTCGCCGTCAGCCCCGCGATCGGCAGCGGCCCCGACGGCCACGCCGCGCTGCTCGTGACACTGCACTGGAGCGGCGAAACTGACGAGGGGGCCGGGTGGGTGCGAGCGATCGAACGTCTGGGAACGCCTCTGGCATCCACGATCGGACCCGCCACGCCACAGCAGGCGCTCCACGCGCTCGACGGCATGTTCCCCTCCGGGCGTCACTACACACTCCGCACGGCATCCTTAACCGGCCTCACCCCCGAGGTCATCGAGGTTCTGGCGGACGGAGAGCGACGCCGCACGTCTCCGCTGAGCGCGATCAACATCCACCATTTCCACGGCGCCGCCACCCGCATCAGCGCCGACCATTCCGCATGGGCGCTCCGGGAACCGCACCTCATGGTCGAGATCATCGCAGCCACCGCCGACACGGAAGGTCACGACGAGCAGATCGCCTGGGCGGATCGGATTCTCGACGCGCTCCGCCCCCTCGCCCTCCCTGCCGCCTACCCGAACCTTCTCCCACCTGGCGACACCGCACGCGCCGCCGCGACCTACGACAGCAGCATCTACCACCTCGACGCTGTGAAACGAGACCGGGACCCAACAGGCAGGTTCACCGGCATCCCCATCGGGTTGCCTCATCCTCACCAGCAGACGAACCAAGGAGATCACCCATGACCAACACCGCGCCGAACTGGCTCCTCCAGTCGGACGAACCCGTCCCGAGTCCTCGGGTGCCGTCTGGCGTCGAATACCACCGCGTATATGCCGGCGAGAAGCGTCGCATCCTCCGCGGCATCCTCGCGATCATCCTGGTGGTCGTCGGGATGGTCGTCTTCGCGCAACTGTTCGTGGTGGGGGCGCGCCTCGTCGATACGGAGCTCCTGGGGCGCTCTGGTTTCACGCCGCTCCAGCAGGCTGCGGGCGCGCTGTCGCTCGCCCTGCTCATCCCCTACTCCATGCTGCTGCAGCGCGTGCTCTACGGAGTCCCCTTCCGGTCGATGCACTCCGTAGCCGGACGCTTCCGATACGGCGTGCTCGGACGAGCGCTGCTCGCCTTCGGCCCGGTGCTGCTCCTGGTCGTCGCTGTCGGCTTCCTCCTGGAGCCCGTCGACCAAGTGCCCTGGTCGACATTCGACCTCGTCGCCTACTTCGTGATCGGCATGCTGCTGACACCACTAGCGGCAGCAGGCGAGGAATACGGCTTCCGCGGGTTCATGTTCCGCATCATCGGCGGGTGGACGAGGGGCGCCCGCCTCGGCGCGGTGATCGGCATCGTCATCCCCACGGCCCTCTTCTCGCTCTTCCACGGCTCGCTCGACCCGTACATCCTCACCTCCTACCTCGTGCTGTTCGGATCCTTGGCGATCGTCACTTGGCGCACCGGCGGACTCGAAACCGCCGTCGTCCTCCACGTCGTCTACAACGTGTCGGCCCTCGTGCTCGGCACGACGCTGCACGTCGATCTCGGCGGCGCGCTCAACAGCCGGGGAGAGATCGCAGGATCCATCGCCACCCTCATCCCGAGCGCGGCACTGGCCCTGATCACCGCCGCCGTCTGGTGGATCACGCGGAGGACCGGTCCTGCGCGCACCCCGGCGCCGAACGGCTCAGCCGACCGTCCGTCGTGATCGTCACGATGCCCTCGGATGCGACTCGCTCGCCCCCGAGGGCATCACGCGTCTCGGAGCATGCCTTCGACGGCTGCGACGACCGCGCGCCGATGCGCCGCGATGCGGCGGGGGGCGTCGTGCGCACCCTCGAGCCCCGTGAGGCCGGTCGGAGAGAGCTGCCAGGCCTGCGCGATCGCGTAGATGAAGACGAGGACATCGACCGGCGACAGAGCGCCCGGGCTCGCCACCCGCACCCCGTCCACCTTGGCGGAATACACGTCGCTGGGCTCAGACAGCGCGGAAGGTCGCTCCAACCGTGCCCACATGCTCAGGCGGAGCGAGCGGACTGTCGTGGACGATCCTGCAACCGGGAGAGCTGCTCAACGACGCCGGACGCCTCCGCGTCGAACTCGCACCCAACGGCTCCCTCCCGATCGGCGCTGCGCCGCTGCGGTGACGCCCGCGCACGAGCAGCCCGCGCCAGCCACAGAGTTCGCGAGGTGAATCTCATCCAGCCTAGGCCCAAGCGAGTGGAGAGACTGGGCTCGCGGGCCGGCGACCCGGGCCCAACGGATCATGAGCTGGATACTGCTGCGTTACCGCAGCCAGCCCTTCGAGTGTGACGAAGGCCCCGCATCCCAGTGTTTCCAGGGGATTCGGGGCCTTCGTGGTGGCGGTGACGGTGGGATTTGAACCCACGGTAGGGGGTTACCCTACACAACTTTTCGAGAGTTGCACCTTCGGCCGCTCGGACACGTCACCGCAGAACAGCTTACGCGACGCGGGGCGTCCACGCGAATCGAGAGCAGCAGCTCACCAGGTGCTGGCGACCTCGGCGTGCGTGCGCAGGATGCTCTCGGTCGATCCGGCGGGTGCGCGGCCGATGCCGCATTCCGTCGCGACCCCGAACGCGGAGACGAACGGAGCAGCGGCGGCGATGCGACGTGCGGCACCCTCGACCCCGTCCTCCCGGTGCACGAGCCCCAGGTACAGCTCGTCGACCGGTGCGAGGTCGGTGAGCGGGGCGAAGTAGGCCTCGTCGTCGTGGTCGATCGGCACGGGGAGGTGCAGCCAGGTGAGCGGACGCGCGGATGCGGCCACGACGGCGTTCGCATACCGGACCAGGTTCGCCGCGTCGCGCGGCTCGAAGAAGTGCTTCTCCCCCGCGTCGCCGTAGCAGAGGTGCACGCCCACCTCTGCGTCGGCGGGCACCGCGTCGACCAGGGCGGCCAGCCGTGCGACCAGTCCGTCGAACGGGTCGTCGGACCACCAGGCCTCCATCACGGATCCGTACCCGGCCGCGCGCTCGATGATGCCCATCTCCCTGGCGACGTCCCACTGCACGGCGAGGTCTTCGTGCGGGATGGCGGCCAGGATCTCCTCGAGCTCGCGCAGGATCGCGGCGGTGTAGACGGGCTCGATGGCGCCGCGATCATCGCCGTGGAAGAACGAGGCGATCACGGCGAGCGGCGTGGGCAACGACACCTGGAATCGCACCTCCGCCGGAACCGCACCCTCGGCGCGCAGTCGCTCGAACACCGCGTACGACTCGATCGCGGCGGCTGCGTAGCCGAGCGGCGGCAGCTCGATGGCCGAGGCATCCGCGCCCTCGCCGATGCGCAGACCCCGGGCATCGATGCCGGCGGGGAACGGGATGGGTTCATCGCCGATGCGCTCGATGCCCTCGGCCTGACCGATCACGTCGGGCTGGAACATGATCCAGTGGAACCGCTTGCCGACCTCGCCGTCCGGGATGCGGCGGAGTCGAGTGCCGAGCGTCTCCGCGGCGGTGCGGATCGTGGTCTCGGCGTCGTCGTAGTTCACGCTGCCCACGAGGAGGGCACCCTGCGGCTGAGTCATGCCCCCAGAATATCGGCGGGTCGGCGGCGTTTTCCCCGGCAGCGGCTCCGCCAGGACGGGGATGATCGAGTTAGGATGGCCTTACAACCCGCCGCCTGTGGGGGCAGCGATGACGGGAAGGTTCCATCATGGGCTTCATCACGTCCGAGGCACTGGCCGACACCGGCTACGTCGTGCTCGACGACCACACCTCCGCCACCGATCCCGCTGAATGGCTGGGCCTCGAGTACGTCGGTTGGCGCTCCTCCGGCATCACGCGCTTCGCCCCGCTCACCAGCTATGCCGGCGACGTCGACTGCAACGGCTTCTGGAACCACACCCCGCCGCGCACCGACAAGGACGGTGTCTGGGTCGACTCGCAGGTCGCGATCGCCCCGACGCTCCAGCGCCGGGCCCAGGAACCGGGCGCGGGCATCGGCCGATGCCGCGTGATCGAGCTGCAGCCCAACGAGTACGCCGACGCGATCTACAACCTGCACCAGGACGACAACAACCGCCTCAACGAAGAGGGCACCGGCTGGGTCGTGCGCGGGTTCTTCAACCTCTCCGACGACACCGAGTCGATGCTGATCCTGCGCTCCGACCGCTTCGACCCCGCGACCGAGATCCGCCTGCCGCTGCGCGCCGGCTCCCGCATCATCGTCGACACGCAGCGCTTCTGGCACGCGGTCTGGCACCGCGGCACGGCACCGCGGTACGCCCTCATCACCTCGTGGACCAGCGGCCCCGAGCTCGACGCGCACATCGCCGCCAATCACGGCGACCCGCACCCCAAGACCGTCGACCTCGATCCCCGGTTCGTCGACGCTGCCCAGATCGAGCTGCATCGCCGCATCGAAGAGCGCCGTCGCGCGTTCGAAGCACAGGGCATCGTGATGGAACCGCCCGTGGACATGAACGTCTGAGACGTCGGCCGGCGGGTCTCCCCGCACGGAGCCAACGGTGTCAGACCGTGCGGCCGTCGTGGATCCGCACCACGCGGTCGACCGTCCCCGCTGGCGGCGCCACGTGCGAGATCAGCAGCACCGACTGCTCCCCCGCGGCCAGCAGCAGATCGCGCAGCAGGGCATCCGATGCCTCAGGATCGACGCCCGCCGTCGGCTCGTCGAGCACCAGCACGGGGAAGCCGCGCAGCAGCGCCCTGGCGAGCGAGATCCGCTGCGCCTGACCGCCGGACACCAGCGCGCCGCGGTCACCCACCCTCGCATCGAGGCCCCCGCGCTCCCGCACCCAGTGACCGAGTCCGACCCGGTCGAGCATCGCCAGCAGCTCCTCGTCCGAGGCGGAGTCGCGCGCGAAGAGCAGATTCTGGCGGATGTCCTCGTCGAACAGCTGAGGGCTCTGCTCGCACAGTCCGATCACGCGTCGCAGCGCCGGGCCCGAGAGCTCTGCGGCGTCGCGACCACCCACCAGATACTCGCCCTCCACGCGCAGGAAGCCGACCAGGGTCGCCGCGAGCGAGCTCTTGCCCGCCCCACTCGGTCCCGCGACCAGCACGCGCTCACCGGCGCGGAGGTCGAGGTCGACTCCCTTCAGCGCGGGCGTGCCGCCGGGCCAGGTCGCCCTGACGCCGCGCAGATGCAGCTCGGGAGTGCGCGCGAACTCCACGTCATCCCCCTCGTCGGAACGCAACTCCTCGGGCATCCGCTCCGGGAGCACGTCGACGATGCGCCCGGCGCTCGCGCGCACGCTCCGCCAGGATGCCGCAGCGATCGGCACCGCTCCGAACACCTCGAAGACCACCATCGGCACGAGCACCGCCACGGCCAGCCACGGACCGTCGATCGAGCCGTCCGCAAGGCCCGGAGCCGCAACGGCGAGCGCCCAGACCGATGCCGCCCCGGCCACGGCGGACACGACACCCGCCGCGACGGCCTGAGCGAGGGAGGCACGGTCGACCACGCGTCGCAGAGCCGCATCGGCGGCGGTGATCCGCGCCCGCGCCTGTTGCTCCGCCCCGTAGGCGATGAGCACGTCGAGGCTCCCGAGGTAGTCGACGAGAGCTGCCGAGAGCTCTGCCCGACGCTCCGAGACCCGTGCTTCGGCGTGCGAGCCGAACGCCCAACCGAGTCCGATCGCTGCAGCTGCGGCGGCCAGGAGGCAGACCGCGAGAGCGAGGGCGGCCGGGGGCGAGACGAACGCGAGCAAGCCCACCGCTCCGACCGCGACGAGCGCCGCCACACCGAGCGGCTGCACCACTCGCAGCGGCAGGTTCTGCAGGTTCTCGACGTCGTCCACGAGAGCTGCGAGCACCTGCCCGCGGTCCGTCGAGCCGAGTCCCGCCGGCGACAGAGGGATCAGCCGGCGCACCATGTCGGCACGAGTCGAGGCGAGCTGACGCAGCGCGGCATCGTGTCCGCTCAGGCGCTCCAGATAGCGGGTGACCGCGCGCGAGACGGCGAAGAAGCGCACACCGACGACGGCGATCGACAGCGGCACCAGCGAATCGACGATCGAGGCGCTCACGATCAGCCACCCGCTGACCGCGAGCAGACTCACGGCGGCGGCGGCCGAGAGCAGACCCCAGATCAGTCCCGGTACGAAGCGGCCGAGTGGCGGCTGCGCGAGTCGCAGGATGGCGCCGACCCGGTGACCGCGGGAATGCGCGGCATCGGTTGTGCGGGGTGCAGTCATGCGTTCACCCCCAGCGCCACGATCTGATCCGCGATCTCCCGTGCGGTCCGACGGTGGGAGACGAGGAGGATCGTCGCCCCGGCATCCGCCTTCTCGCGCAACGATCGCCACAGCCGGTCCTCGGTCTCGGGGTCGAGCGCACTCGACGGCTCATCGAGTGCGAGCACCCGTCCGGACGCCGTTGCCTGGCGATACAGGGCGCGGGCGACGGCCACCCGCTGCGCCTGCCCGCCCGACAGTCCCGCCCCCTGCACGCCGAGCTCCAGCGCGGGGTCGATCCCCTCGGCGCAGGCGTCGTCGAGCGCAGCGCGCACCCGACCTGCGTCCGGCTCAGGATCACCGAGGGTGACATTCGCCGCCACTGTCCCGCGCGTCAGTCCAGGTGCCTGTCCGGCCCAGGCGAGCCACACCGACGGCGCGATCCCCCGCACGTCCGCGCCGCCGTAGAACGCCGTCCCCTCGAACTCGACAGCGCCCCGGAGTGCCGCCAGCAGCGACGACTTCCCCGACCCGCTCGGCCCCTCGATGACGGTGATGGTCCCCGGCCCGGCTGCGAACGACACGGGCGGCAGGTCGCGCACCCGCAGACCCTCGACCACGAGGTTTCCGCCGTTCGCCGGTTCCACGGTGGTGTCCACATGCATGACCGATTCACGGATGCCGGGGGTTTCGGCGGCGATTCCTCCGACATCCGTCGAAAGCTCCTGCATCCGCGCGCGCTCCCCCGCCGCATCGAGCACCTCGAACACGTCCTCCGTCGCCGCGACCCCCTCGGCCGCCGCGTGGAACTGCACCCCCACCTGCCGGATGGGCAGGAACGCCTCGGGAGCGAGCAGCAGCACGAACAGCCCCACCTCGAGGGTCAGATCGCCCGACAGCAGCCGGAAGCCGACCGACACCGCGATCAGGGCCACCGCGATCGAGGCCAGCAACTCCATCGCGAAGCCGGACAGGAACGAGAACCGCAGCACCTTCATGGTCTCGCGGCGGTACTCGTCGGCGGTGACCTCGATGCGGTCGGCCGCACGCCGGTCGCGTCCGAACAGTCGCAGCGTCGACAGCCCCTGCACCGTGTCGGCGAAGCGTGCCGCGAGGCGCTGCAGCGTCTGCCACTGCCGGGTCTGCACGGTGCGGGTCGCCATGCCGATCAGGATGAGGAACAACGGGATCAGCGGCAGCGTGATCACTGCGGTGAGTCCGCTCGGCCAGTCCTGCCACCACATGACCGCGACGAGCACCGGCGTCGCGATCACGGTCAGCACGAGCTGCGGGATGTACCGGGCGAAGTAGGCGTCGAGAGCTTCGAGCCCGTGACCGGCCGTGACCGCGAGCGCCGTCTGATTGCGCTGCGCGAGCCACCCTGGCCCGAGCCTCCCGACCGCAGCCACGAGCGCCGTGCGCAGCTGCATCCCCGTCTTGGCGGCCGCCCGTGTGCCCGCGGCATCCGAGGCCGCGATGAGCAGGCCGCGCAGCAGAGCCGTGAGCAGCAGCCAGAGCAGCGACGAGGTGACGTCACGCCCCGCGAGGGCCCCCGTGATCGCGTCGGTCAGCAGCCACGCGAAGACGATCGTGACCGCCGTCTGGACGACGCCGATCAAGGCGGATGCCGCGAGGAAACCCCTCGCGGCACCCGCGTATCGCAGCAGTCTCGGATCGACGGGTTTCACGCGTGCGCCGGAGCCCCCTCGATGGATTTCCGGGTGACGCGCTTGCGGAACACCCAGTAGGTCCACGCCTGGTACGCGAGCACGAGCGGCATCGCGATCAGGGCCGTCCAGCTCATGATCTGCAGCGTGTACGGGGTGCTCGAGGCGTTGGCGATCGTGAGGCTGTAGGCCGGGTCGATCGTCGACGGCATCACGTACGGGAACAGGGCGGAGAACAGCATGACCACGGCGAACATGACCGTGAGCATGCCGGCGAAGAACGCCCACCCGTCGCGACGGACGAGCGAGAAGCCGACCGCCGCGATCAGGCTGACCGCCGCGAGCGCACCGGCTGCGATGACCAGCCAGAGCAGCGGAGCCTCGCGGCCCATCGCGATCGCGACCGTCCAGATCACCGTCGCGGCTGCGACGAGGATCGTCGGGATGGCGGCCTTCTTCGCGAGCTTCTGCGCATCCTCATGCACCTGACCATCCGTCTTGAGTGCCACGAACAGCACCCCGTGCAGGAAGAAGAGCAGCAGCGTGGTGACGCCCACCAGCAGTGCGTAGGGGTTCAGCAGGGAGAAGAAGCCGCCGACGAAGATGTGGTTCTCGTCGATCGCGACGCCCTGCACGATGTTGCCGAACGCCACACCCCACAGCAGCGCGGGAACGACAGAGCCGATCACGATCATCCGGTCGAAGCCGGCCTTCCACTTCGCGCTGTCGCGCTGGTGCCGGTACTCGAACGAGACACCGCGCAGGATCAGCGCGAGCAGGATCAGCAGCAGCGGCAGGTAGAAGCCGCTGAACAGCGTGGCGTACCACTCGGGGAACGACGCGAACAGCACGGCGCCGGCCACGATGACCCAGGTCTCGTTGAGATCCCAGACCGGGCCGATCGTGTTGATGACCTGTCGGCGCGAGACGTCGTTCTTGCCGAGGAACGGCAGGGACATGCCGACTCCGAAATCGAAGCCGTCCAGGACGAAGTAGCCGACGAAGAAGAAGGCGACGATGAAGAACCAGAGTGTTGCGAGATCCATGATGCTCCTCCCTCTCAGTAGACGACCGACGGCAGCTGGGCCGTCTCGTCATGCGGCTTCTCTTCGGTGTCGGGCCCCTTCTGGGCGGCCCGGATGATGAGGCGGATCTCCACGACGGCGAGCGCCGCATAGATCGCGGTGAACGCGATGAGCGATATCAGCACCTCGAGCCCGCTGACGCCCGGCGAGACACCGTCCTGCGTCGTCATCAGCCCGAACACGATCCAGGGCTGTCTGCCCATCTCGGTGAAGACCCAGCCCATGATGTTGGCGGCCAGCGCGAGCGGGAACGACCAGATGGCGACCTTCCACATCCACGGTGCGACCGGCTTCTTGGCGCCCTTGCGGGTGACCCAGAGGCCCGCGACGGCGACGAGCGCCGCGGCGATGCCCAGGCCGATCATCCAGCGGAAGGCCCAGTACGTGATCCACAGCACCGGGGCGAAGTCGGTCAGACCGGTGGCGGCGTAGGTCTGCGCGTACTCGGCGTTCAGATCGTTGATGCCGTGCACACACGCGTCGAGGGTGTGTGTCGACAGCAGCGAGAGCAGATAGGGCACGCGGATGGAGAACAGTTCGGAGCTGCCGTCCGGGGTGCCGAGCGTGAAGATGCTGAACGAGGCATCGGGACCGCAGACCGTGTTGAACGTGGCCTCGGCCGCCGCCATCTTCATGGGCTGCGCAGCGTACATCGCGAGGCCCAGCTGGTCGCCCGTGAGCACGACGCCCGCGGTCGAGACGATCATGGCCCACAGCCCGAACTTGAGCGAGATGCGCATGGTGTCGAAGTGCTGGCCGCGCGAGAGGTGCCAGGCCGAGACCGAGATCACGACACCGGCGGCGAACATGAACGCACCGAAGATCGTGTGCGGGAACGCGGCGAGCGCGACGGGGTTGGTCAGCAGCGCCCAGAAGTCGGTCAGCTCGGCGCGGTTGGTCGCCTCGTTGAACGTGTACCCGACGGGGTTCTGCATGAAGGCGTTGGCGGCGATGATGAAGTACGCCGACAGGATGCTGCCGATCGAGACGCACCAGATCGTGGCGAGGTGCAGCTTCTGCGGGAGCTTGTCCCAGCCGAAGATCCAGAGGCCGATGAAGGTCGCCTCGAAGAAGAAGGCCAGCAGGCCCTCGAAGGCGAGCGGGGCGCCGAACACGTCACCGACGAAGCGGGAGTAGTCGGACCAGTTCATGCCGAACTGGAACTCCTGCACGATGCCGGTGACGACGCCCATGGCGAAGTTGATCAGGAAGATCTTCCCGAAGAAGCGGGTCAGGTGCAGGTACTGCACCTTGCCGGTGCGCACCCACGCGGTCTGGAAGATCGCCGCGACCAGCGCCATGCCGATCGTGAGCGGCACGAAGAGGTAGTGGTAGACGGTCGTCAGGCCGAATTGCCATCGGGCCAGAGCGAGCGGATCAAGCCATTCCATGCACGACTCCTGTTCTGTGGTGCCGCTGCTTCGTGCTGTGACGCAGCGTTCCCTCGACCAGCGGCGCGGTGGTGTCGCGCAGCTGCACGGTGCAGTCCGACGGGAGGACAGCGTCGCGCACGCACTCGGCTTCGAGTGGTCCGCCTGCCTCGTTCAGGACGCCTTGCATGAGTTCCAGGTGCACGCGGCACAGCATCGGGCGGTCTTCCGACCGTCCGGCGGCGTGCGGGCACGGGCTGAGGTCGACCGTGAGACTGCGGTCGTCGAGCACGGGCTCGAAGCCGCTCTCCTCCAGGTGCTCGACGAGCGCATCGAGCTGATAGGTGGCTTCGCGCCCGAGTCCGGACGCCGCGTCGGGGAGCATGCTCCGCATCAGGTCGCCACGGCGGGCGGCCGCCTTCGCCTTGTCTCGGGCAACGGGACTGGAGGCCCCTGGCGCTCCGGTCGCCGCGCTGTACAGCGTGCGCGGTCGGCCCCGCGTCGTGCGGTGCTCGATCGTCGGGATCACGTAGCCGCCCTCGATCAGGCGCTGCAGGTGCTCGCGGATCGTGTTGGGGTGCAGCCCTGTGGCTTCGCACAGCTGGGTGATGGAGAGCTCGCCCCGGGTCTGCGAACTTCCCGCTTCGAAGAGCAAGTGCAGGATCTGCACCCGGGAGTAGCTCGAGATCGGCCCGCAGACGGGCCCGCCGTTGGCCATGAACCCAGTATCCCGCGACACTGCGAGTTTGCCGAGAGGATGGGCCGTGAATAAACACCTGGCCGATAGGGATGTCTGATGCCGGCGATAGCCTGGGGGCATGGCCACCCGGAAACCCGCTCCTCCTGCGTACGTGTGCACGGAATGCGGGTGGACCACCGCCAAGTGGGTCGGACGCTGCGGCGAGTGCCAGCAGTGGGGAACGGTGCAGGAGCAGGCAGCGCAGACCGGCATCCTCCGTCGGGTGGGGCCGGTCGCGCCGACGGCCGACCGTGCCGCCCGGCCCATCACGCAGATCACGACGCAGGATGCACCTCGTCGCTCGAGCGGCGTCGGCGAGTTCGACCGTGTCCTCGGCGGCGGCATCGTGCCGGGGGCGGCGATCCTGCTCAGCGGTGAACCCGGCGTCGGCAAGTCCACGCTTCTGCTGGAGGTGGCAGCGCAGGCGGCTCGCGGCGGACGCCGTGTGCTCTACGCGAGCGCCGAGGAATCCCCCGGTCAGGTGCGCCTGCGTGCCGAGCGCACTGGCGCGCTGCACGACGAGCTGTATCTCGCGAGCGAGACCGATCTGGCGACCATCCTCGGCCACATCGACGAGGTCAAGCCGCAGCTCGTGATCGTCGACTCGGTGCAGACCGTCTCGTCGTCCCTGATCGACGGCGCCGCCGGGCAGCCCAGCCAGGTGCGAGAGGTGGCTGCCACACTGATCCGCATCGCCAAGGATCGCGACCTGCCGATCATCATCGTCGGCCACGTGACAAAAGACGGTCAGGTCGCCGGGCCCCGTGTGCTCGAGCACCTCGTCGACGTGGTGTGTCACTTCGAGGGCGACCGTCAGACCTCGCTGCGCTTCGTCCGCGCGCTCAAGAACCGCTTCGGTCCGACCGACGAGGTGGGCTGCTTCGAGATGACCGGCGACGGCATCGCCGAGGTGCCAGACCCCTCAGGGCTCTTCCTCTCGCAGGGGGCGACCGAGCCAGGCACGTGCGTGGCGATCTCGCTCGAGGGTCGACGCGCCCTTCCCGTCGAGGTGCAGGCGCTCACGGTGCCGAGCAACGCCCCGAACCCGCGCCGCATCGTGCACGGCGTCGACTCTTCGCGGGTCGCCATGGTGCTGGCCATCCTCGAGAAGAGAGCCGGCATCGCGACCGGCAGCCTCGACGTCTACGTGTCCACGGTCGGCGGTGTGCGCTTCACCGAACCCGCGGCCGACCTCGCGATCGCCATCGCCGTGGCGGGTTCCATCCAGCAGATCTCGGTTCCGCGCACGGTCGCGGCGGTGGGCGAGCTGAGCCTCGCCGGGGAGATCAGGCCGGTCACGCAGGCGGCCCAGCGACGCTCCGAGGCCGCGCGCCTCGGCTATGAGCAGGTGGTCGACGATCGTTCGAAGACGCTCCGAGCCGCGCTGAGCGATGTGCGCGCGCGCAACACCTCACGCCGATCCGACCGCGACATCCCCCCGTTCTGACCGCCCGCGCTTCCGCGTCGCGGTTTTGACGTCGAAGGTCAGGCATGGAGGGTCTGACGCCGTGTGTCTGACGTCGCGTGTCAGGCGTCGAGCGCCTTGAGCAGCTCAGCGGGATCGGCCTGCATCGGGTGCGGTCCGGCGATATCGAGGAACACCGTCGTGATCGGGTGCGCCGCGAGGAACTTCCGCAGCCAGTCCGCGCTGTAGATGCCCACTCCTGGAGGCAGGTTGGCAGGCTTGTTCTTCGCGTCGCTGAAGAGCAGCAGGGCGAGGTCACCGGTGTTCGGGTCGCGATACGTCCACACCTCGCCGCTGTCGAGAGGGTTGTCCCGCGCGCCGGGCTTGATGAGCGGGACGATCGTGGTGCCGTGCCGGAGGGCGAGCGCGACCGCAGCGACATCCTGCTTCTCCAGAGCCTGCGCCAGAGCGTCCGAACGGAAATCCTCGGGTGCCGGCTTGTTCTTTCCGGACTTCGCCTTCTTCGCTGCCATGCATCCAGCTTATGCAGAGCGCCGGGCGCAGAGTGCCGATCCGACAGCGGAGACGATTGGGGCCCTCTCGAGTCCCACATTGGGGACTGGGGTACTCGAGAGGGCCCTCGGACTCTCGTGCGGCGATGTCGAAGCGCTGGGGACGCTGTAGTTCGACGCCACTGGGGATGGCTTGTTGCCGCAGATGCGGAGAGTCGCTTCTATGGTATCCCAAAGAGTGGGGGATGTCAGCATCGTGCGGCGAAGGCAGGCGACATCGCTCCATTTCGTGCGATACCCGTCGAGCGACGACGGATTTCGAAGGCGCCGACTGAGATCGCTTCGAACTCAGCGGGACGGAGCTGCGCAGCGATCGGTCGTCGGTGCGACGTCGTTCAGTAGAGCAGGATCTGCGCGCTCGAGGGGCTCGTGAAACCGCCGATGGATACCTCGACGTGGTACGAGGCTCCGCCCCCAGGCGCTCGCTGTCGATTCTCCTGGGCACAGGTCTCGACACTCGACCGGGTGCGATCCCAGGTGACGGGGTCCTTGCTCGTGACCGTGGTACCCGCCGTGAGCGTGGCGATCATGCTGCTCGGGTTCTCCTGGCAGTCGGTCGAACGCCACCATTCGTCCGAGCCGCTGGAGATCGTGAACGCCTGGGTGGCGGAACCGACGTCGAGCGTGCAGTCCTTCGTGCCCTTGTTGGTCAGCGAGATCGAGAGCTTCGGCAGAACGCCGGGCGCATAGCTCTCGGCGTCGGTCACGGCGGCGACCTCGATGTCCGCCGCCTCGCAGGCGACGATCGCCGGCGTCTGCTCGGAGGAGGGATCGGGAGAGGGCGACTGCCCCTCGGTCGTCGCGCCCGCGGACGGTGACGGCGACGTGGAGGGGGTGGACGTCGGCGTCGATGACGTGTCGGCCGAGGCCCACGGGCGGGCGATCAGCAACCAGGCGCCGATGCCGATCGCGGCGACGGCCAGGATGAGACCGAGGATGACGACCAGTCGCCGACGACGGTAGACGGCGGCAGAGCGACGGGGCATGACTCCAGGCTAAGCGATCCGCCGCGCTCAGCCTGGGAGGCCCCACGGCACACGCGGACGAACGTGCGTGGTCAGAGCACCTTGAGCATGCGCGTGTTGCCGAGCGTGTTCGGCTTGACGTGGGCGAGGTCGAGGAACTCCTCCACACCCGCGTCACCGCTGCGCAACAGCTGCGAGTACACGTCCGAGTCGACCACCTGCTCGCCGATCGGGGTGTAACCGCGCCGCCCGAAGAAGTCGACCTCGAACGTGAGGCAGAACAGGCGGGTCAGGCCGAGCGTCTTGGCGTTCTCCTCCAGACGGTCGACGATCGCGCGCCCGACACCGTGGTGCAGCCAGTCGTCGCGCACGAGCAGAGTGCGCACCTCGCCGAGGTCTTCCCAGAACACGTGCAGCGCACCGCATCCGATCAGCACGCCATCGGCCTCTGCGACGACGAACTCCTGCACCGCGCCGTACAGCACCGCCAGGTCTTTGCCGAGCAGGATGCGCTGTTCGACGAGCGGCTGCAGCAGGTCACGGATGCCGACGATGTCGGCGCTGCGCGCCGGACGGACGATGTACTCGCTCACACCACAAGCCTAGAACCCACCCCTGGGCATGTCCCTCAGCCGGGGTCGGTATGCCAAAACCCAGACCATCCGATGCCCTCGAGGCGTGTCCGGCCTGGACGCGCCGAGGCGCCGCGGCATGGTCTGGGTTTTCGCACGAAGCGGGGACACACGAGGCGGGGACACAAGAGGCGGGGACGCAAGAGGCGGGGACGCAAGAGGCGGGGACGCAAGAGGCGGGGACGCAAGAAGGGGCGGATGCCGCAGCATCCGCCCCTTCTCGTGGTTCCGGGAGGTCACTCCCCGCTGGCGACCGCCAGGTCGGGGGTGCCGGAGATCGCGCCGCCGCCGGTGTTCACACCGACCGCGACGGGACCGCCATCGCGCGGGCCGTGCTCGAACAGGAACTGCCCGTCCTTCGCGTCGACCTTCACGTGGTCTCCGGAGTTGAGCTCACCGTGCAGGATCTTCTCGGACAGACGGTCCTCGACCTCGTGCTGCATCGCGCGACGCAGCGGTCGGGCGCCCAGGGCCGGGTCGAAGCCGATCTCGATCAGACGCTCCTTGGCGGCCTGCGACAGCTCGATCGTCATGTCGCGGTCCAGCAGACGCTCGCCGAGGCGCTTGGTGAACAGATCGACGATCTGCACCAGCTCTTCCTTCGACAGCTGCGGGAACACGATGATGTCGTCGACACGGTTGAGGAACTCGGGCTTGAAGTGCCGCTTGAGCTCTTCGTTCACCTTGCCCTTCATCCGGTCGTAGCTGGTCGAGTCGTTGCCCTCGATCTGGAAGCCGACGGGTCCACCGGCGATGTCGCGCGCACCGAGGTTGGTGGTCATGATGATGACCGTGTTCTTGAAGTCCACGATCCGACCCTGACCGTCGGTGAGACGACCCTCTTCCAGGATCTGCAGCAGCGAGTTGAAGATGTCCGGGTGCGCCTTCTCGATCTCGTCGAAGAGGACCACGCTGAACGGCTTGCGCCGCACCTTCTCGGTGAGCTGGCCACCCTCTTCGAATCCGACGAATCCGGGAGGGGCACCGAACAGACGCGACACGGTGTGCTTCTCACCGAACTCGCTCATGTCGAGGGAGATCAGCGCAGCTTCGTCGTCGAACAGGAACTCGGCGAGAGCCTTGGCCAGCTCGGTCTTTCCGACACCCGTGGGGCCGGCGAAGATGAACGAGCCGGAGGGACGCTTCGGGTCCTTGAGGCCGGCACGCTGACGACGGATGGTCTTGGAGAGGGCGGCGATGGCCTCCTCCTGACCGATGACGCGCTGGTGCAGCGCCTTCTCCATGAAGACGAGTCGGCTGGACTCCTCCTCGGTCAGCTTGAACACGGGGATGCCCGTCGCCTGGGCGAGCACCTCGGCGATCAGACCCTCGTCGACGACCGCCTGGGTCGCGACGTCGCCCGCACGCCACTGCTTCTCGAGGCGCAGACGCTCCGCGAGGAGGCTCTTCTCCTCGTCGCGCAGGGAGGCGGCCTTCTCGAAGTCCTGCTCCTCGGAGGCGACTTCCTTCTGCTCGCGCACGGCGGCGATCTTCTCGTCGAACTCACGCAGCTCGGGCGGGCTGGACAGGATCGACAGACGCAGACGTGCGCCGGCCTCGTCGATCAGGTCGATGGCCTTGTCCGGGAGGAAGCGGTCCGAGACGTAGCGGTCGGCGAGGTTCGCCGCGGCCACGATCGCGCCGTCGGTGATCTGCACCTTGTGGTGCGCCTCGTAGCGGTCGCGCAGACCCTTGAGGATGTTGATCGCGTGCGGCAGCGTGGGCTCGTTCACCTGCACCGGCTGGAAGCGGCGCTCGAGCGCGGCGTCCTTCTCGAAGTGCTTGCGGTACTCGTCGAGCGTGGTGGCACCGATCGTCTGCAGCTCGCCGCGGGCGAGGAGAGGCTTCAGGATGCTGGCCGCGTCGATCGCACCCTCGGCGGCGCCCGCACCCACGAGGGTGTGGATCTCGTCGATGAAGACGATGATGTCGCCGCGCGTGCGGATCTCCTTGGTGACCTTCTTCAGACGCTCCTCGAAGTCACCGCGGTAGCGGGAACCGGCGATGAGCGAGCCGAGGTCGAGCGAGTAGAGCTGCTTGTCCTTCAGCGTCTCGGGCACATCGCCCTTGACGATCGCCTGGGCCAGCCCCTCGACGACGGCGGTCTTGCCGACGCCCGGCTCGCCGATCAGGACGGGGTTGTTCTTGGAACGGCGGGAGAGGATCTGCATGACCCGCTCCGCCTCCTTCTCGCGCCCGATCACCGGGTCGAGCTTGTTGTCGCGTGCGGCCTGGGTGAGGTTGCGACCGAACTGGTCGAGCACGGCCGAGCCGCCCTGAGCGCCCGCCTGCGAGTCGTTGGTCTGCGCACCGACGGACGCCGGCTCGCGACCGGGAGCGCCGGAGAGCAGCTGGATGACCTGCTGGCGCACCTTGTTGAGGTCGGCGCCGAGCTTGACGAGCACCTGGGCGGCGACGCCCTCGCCCTCGCGGATGAGGCCGAGCAGGATGTGCTCGGTGCCGATGTAGTTGTGGCCGAGCTGGAGGGCCTCGCGGAGGCTGAGCTCGAGAACCTTCTTGGCGCGCGGGGTGAACGGGATGTGGCCGGTCGGCTGCTGCTGACCCTGGCCGATGATGTCCTGCACCTGCTCGCGCACGGCGTCGAGGGAGATGCCGAGCGACTCGAGCGCCTTGGCAGCGACACCTTCACCCTCGTGGATGAGACCGAGCAGGATGTGCTCGGTTCCGATGTAGTTGTGGTTGAGCATCTTCGCCTCTTCTTGGGCGAGGACAACCACTCGACGGGCTCGGTCCGTGAATCTCTCGAACATGCTGTGACTCCTTATTCGCACGGGGCGAAGCGCTGACACCTATGGCGTTCTCTGCGCCTGTACATCGAGAGTAACCACCGCGAACGGCACGTATGCCCGTGTTCGCCGTGGGCATACCGGAGGTTGACGGGGTTATCGACTGTCGTTATGTTAACGAAAGTCGATAACAACGGGTCCGAACCGGGCCACGGAGAAGGAGGCGCCATGACCGATGTACCGACCGCGACCAGAGCGGCGAGCCTGGTGGAGAAGACCGTGCTGGGTGTCATAGCCGGAGCCGCGGGAGCCATCGCGGTCGTCGATCTGATCGGCGCAGGCGTCCGCACCGCCGTCCTGATGACGGGCGAGTCCGTCACCGTCCCGTCGATGCCGCTGAGCACGGCCGAGGCGCCCGCAGTGCTCGCGGCGTCCTCGAACATCTCCGATGCACAGTACGACACCGTCACGCTCACCGCCTCCGGCCTCAGCCTGTCTCCCCGCCTCCTGCTCGCCATCGCCGATGCGCTCGCGGTCCTGGGCCCGATCGTGCTGTGCCTCGCGGTCGCCTGGCTGTGCATCCGGCTCTTGATCGGTCGCCCCTTCGGCAGCGCGGCGACCTGGGGCATCGCCGTCGCCGCGCTCGCCGTCATGGCGGGCGGTCTGATGAGCCAGGCGGTGCGCGCGAATGCGTTCAGCGAGATCACCTCCGAGCTGAACCTCGTCTCCGGTGGCGTTCCGGCGTTCGAGATGTCGATCGACCTCGCCCCGTTCGGGTGGGGCTTCGCGCTCGTGGTCGTCGCCGGCGCGTTCGAGATCGGTCAACGCCTACAGCGCGACACGGAAGGACTCGTCTGATGAACACCACCGCAGCCGCAACCAAGGCCACCCGCTCCGAGACGGCGGACGCGATCACCGTGATCCTCTACGCCGCCGCGGCTCTGGTCGCAGTGGCGTTCGCCACGATCCTGCGCGTCGCCGGCACCTTCCGCGACTCCGGGATCGCGTGGTCGATCCCGATCGACGAGCAGCCGATCTCGGCGACCACCGACTCCGGCGCGATCTCCGTCGAGGGGATAGCGCAGGATGCGATGGTCTTCGCCACCGGTGTGAACACGGTGTCGGTCGGGGCGATCATCGCCGCCATCACCCTGTGGGCGCTCGCGGCCCTGCTGGTGATCGGGTCGGTCACGCTGGTCGCCTGGAACTTCCTGCGCGGACGTTTCTTCGTGCGCGGCAACGCCCGCGCGTTCGATGTGATCGGCTGGACCCTGGTCGTGGCGCCGATCCTGATCGTCATGTTCGAGACCATGGGCCGCAACGGCGTCACCTCAGCACTCGGCCTCGGTGAGGGAGAGCCTGCGCATCCGATCGAGTTCTGGAGCGTCGCTCCGATCTTCGCGACCGGCGTGACCGTGGGCCTGATCGCCGTCGCTTTCCGCCGCGGCATCCGCCTGCAGAACGAGAAGCTCGCGCTCGAGAAGGAAACGGAGGGGCTGGTGTGACCCCGGCGGAGAGCGACGACGAGTTCACCGGCATCCACTGCCGACTCGATGAGCTGCTCGCCGATCGCGGGATGACCCTCACCGAGCTGAGCGCCGCGGTCGGGGTGAGCATCGTGAACCTGTCGGTTCTGAAGAACGACCGCGCCCGCGCCATCCGCTACTCCACCCTTCGCGCGATCTGCGAAGCGCTCGACTGCGAAGTGGGCGAGCTGCTGGTGCTCGCTCCCCGCTGAACTCCCCCCCGCTGAGCTCACTCCCCCGCTGAGCTCGGGAGCGTCATCCTTCGTCATATCCACCCAGGGAATTCTCAGGGAGTCATAGCGTTGGGCCTCATGGCGCGCACTCGGCGCGCCGCGATCCTGGAGTCCCCACCCCATGAGCACCACCGCACGCGCCCAGAAGGCGCCAGACACCCGCGGACCGGTCCGGAAGCTGCTGACGTCGTTCGGCTTCCAGATCCTCGCCGCCCTCGTCCTCGGCGTCGCCGCCGGTCTGATCGGCCGCCAGCTCGGCGCCACCGCCGAGAACCCGAACGGCCTGTCGGCGACCCTCGACACGATCGGCAGCTCGTACGTGACGCTGCTGCGCGCCGCCGTCGTCCCGCTGATCTTCACGGCCATCGTCGCCAGCATCTCGAACCTGCGCCGCGTGCAGAACGCTGCACGCCTGGCAGGGCAGACGATCCTGTGGTTCGCGATCACCGCGTTCGTCGCCGTGATCATCGGCATCGTCCTCGGCCTCGTGATCCAGCCGGGCAACCGCGCCGGTGAGGGCCTCGAGACCGGCGACCCGTACACGGTCGGCACCTGGTGGAACTTCCTGCTGGGTCTCATCCCGCAGAACTTCCTCGGGCTCACGGTCAGCACCAACCCCGGTGCCGTCGAAGGCACCTTCAGCTCCAGCGTCGGCTTCAACATCCTGCAGGTCATCGTGGTCGCGGCCGTCGTCGGCATCGCCGCGCTCAAGGCCGGCAAGAAGGCAGAGCCGTTCCTCGTGTTCACCGAGTCGCTGCTCAAGGTCATCCAGCGCGTGCTGTGGTGGATCATCCGCATCGCCCCGCTCGGCACGTTCGGCCTCATCGGCTCTGCAGTGATCAAGTACGGCTGGGAGAAGCTGGCCTCACTCGGCTGGTTCGCCGCCGCGGTGTACATCGGCCTCGCGCTCGTGCTGTTCGTCGTCTACCCCGTCCTGGTCAAGACGCACGGCCTGTCGATCAAGCAGTACTTCTCCGGCGTGTGGCCCGCGGTGCAGCTGGCCTTCGTCAGCCGTTCCTCGATCGGCACGCTGCCCCTCACCGAGCGCGTGACCGAGCGCAACCTCGGAGTGCCCCGCTCCTACGCCTCGTTCGCCGTGCCGCTGGGCGCGACCACGAAGATGGACGGCTGCGCCGCGATCTACCCGGCCATCGCCGCGATCTTCGTGGCACAGTTCTTCGGCATCGAGCTGAACTTCGTGCAGTACCTGCTGATCGTGATCGTCTCGGTCGTCGGTTCCGCCGCCACCGCCGGAACCACCGGCGCGGTGGTCATGCTCACGCTGACACTGTCGACGCTCGGTCTGCCGCTCGAGGGCGTCGGGCTGCTGCTCGCGATCGACCCGATCCTCGACATGGGCCGCACCGCGGTCAACGTCGCGGGTCAGGCGCTGATCCCGACCATCGTCGCCAAGCGCGAGGGCATCCTGAACGAGGAGCTCTACAACGCTCCGCGCGAGGGCCTCCCCTTCGCCGACGACTCCGGCGACGACGACGCTCCCGAGGCGGACGCGTCCGCCGACAAGGAGCCGGTCAGCGCACGCTGACCCCCTCTCCCTCTCTCCCTCTCTCCCTCTCTCCCTCTCCCCCCTCTCCCCCCTCTCCCCCTCCTCCCTCCCCGTCTCTCCTCCGCCGAGACCCACGCGCGTCGTCGAGACCCACAGTCGCAGACGTCTCAGACGATGGGTCTGGGCGACGACGATGGGTCTCGGCGGAGGTGGGGAGGGGGGGGAGGGGGAGGGGGAGCGGGAGGGGAGGAGGGAAGAGGGGGAGGGGGAGAGAGGGGGAGAGGGGAGGAGGGGGAGCGGGAGGGATCGTCAGGCGCGGCTCTGTTGACGGGTGGCACCGCGCGTGTCGAGCGCGAGCTCCTCGGCATCCATCGCGGCGATGAGCTCCCGCATCACCTCTTCGTCGAGATTGCCGGCGTCGCGCTCGGCGAGGAGGATGTCGCGGCGCACCTGCAACCACCCTCTGGACAGCGCGACGAGGTCGTCATAGGAGGGCCGGGTCACGGCGTCCTCGACCTTCTGCGCCTCGTCGGTGTCCTTCTCCACCCGGGTCATACGCTTCGTGAACGCGTCGAACACGCTCAGATCGACCTCGCCGTACTTCGCCTCCCACTCCACGCGCTTCTCGGCGAGATAGGCCTTGCCGGCCTCGCGGCTCTTCTCCCGCACTTCCGCAAGAGCCGCCTCGTCCTCCGCCTCATCCGCGTCGCGCTCGATGCCGAGACCACGGATCAGCATGGGCAGCGTGAGCCCCTGCAGCAGCAGGGTGCCCACCGTGACGATGAACGCGACGACGACGATCGCGTGCGACGCCTCGGTGTCGAGGGTCGCGAGGTCGGCCGCCGCCACCGCGATCGCCAGCGTCACCACCCCGCGCATGCCCGCCCAGGAGATGACGGCGCTGTCCTTCCACGTGAGGGTGAGTCCCGCCATCTGCTCCCGGACGATGTGGCTGCGCAGTTCGTCCGCCGTGTAGTTCCCCCAGCGACGCGACCTGCGGTGACGTTTCTCGAACTCCCCGGATTCCACACCGCGATCCCAGCGCTCGAGACGCTTGCGGTCCTGGAAGTTCGACCACGCACTGGTCGGGTAGATGTAGAGGGGCCGCACGATGACCACCACGAGCAGCACCGCGCCGGAGAGCAGCAGGATCTGTCCGACGGACTCGCTGCCGAGGTCGCTGAGCACGCGAGGGAACTGCAGCCCGATGTAGGCGAACACGAAGCTCTCCAGCAACAGGTCGGCCGAGAGCCACAGCGGCTTCTCCTGTTGGCGCGTCGTGTAGTCGGTGCGCGGCGAGTTGTAACCGACGTAGAGCCCCATCGCCACGACGGCGAGGACTCCCGATCCGAGCAGATGCTCGGCGATCGCGTACGCACCGAACGGAGCGAGCAGTCCGAAGGTGCCGATGACGACCGGATCGCTGATGCGCATGCGCAGCTGGTGCAGGACGATCCCGAAGACGAGTCCGACGGCGACACCGACGCCGACAGCCAGCAGGAACTGCAAGACACCGCCCCACACCGAGACCGTCGCCCCGGCGAGGATCGCCGCGAACACCCGGTACAGGGTGAGCGAGGTCGCGTCGTTGATGAGGCTCTCGCCCGACAACACGGTCATGATGCGTCGAGGCAGTCCGAGCCGACGACCGATCGCCGCGGCGGACACCGCGTCGGGAGGAGCGACGATCGCGCCCAGCAGCAGTGCGCCGGGAAGCGTGAGCGAGGGCAGGATCCACCAGGCGACGAACCCGACAGCGAGGGCCGTGAGCAGCACGAGCCAGATCCCGAGACGGCGGATCTGCGGCAGGCTGCGCTTGAACCCGACGAAGGAGACATCGAGGGCGGCCGAGTACAGCAGCGGCGGCAGCACGAGACTCAGGAGCACATGCCCGTCGATGTCGAGATCGGGCACGAACGGGAGGAACGACGCGGCGAGCGCGACCACCGTCACGAGCAGAGGTGCAGGCCATCCACGCCACCGCGCGAAGGCGGCGACGGCGACCGAGCCGACGAGGACGTAGAAGATGCCTGCTTCCATGCCTCAACGGTAGTGGTCGGGCCCGATGGACGGTCGGCCGCGTCGCACCATCGATCAGTCGGCGGAGCGGCGGCCTCTCCCGCGCTGAGCATCGAGAGCTTCGCGGAGCTGCTCGTTGCGCACCTGCAGGTCGTCGTTCGCATCCTGCAGGTCGAGCATCCGAGCGATCCCGGCGATGTTCACCCCGTCTTCGCGCAGTGAGGCCGCTCGCCGCAGCCGTTCGATGTCGTCATCGCTGTAGCGGCGGGTCCCGCCTTCGCTGCGGGCGGGGGTGAGCAAGCCCTTGCTCTCGAACAGGCGGAGCGTCGCCTCGGGGAGCTCGACCAGCTGCGCTGCGACGGCTATGCCATAGAGCGGCGTCCGGCTGTCACGATGCGGCATGCGGTCACCCCCTGAGGTCGGCGGGATTCGGAGTTGCAAATCTAACACGAGTTGTCGTATAAAAAATCTATAGCAATGGTGCAGATCTCCTGCACCACCGATTCGCCCTCAGGGCAGCACGAAAGGAGAACCTCATGGCACTGACCTTCGACCCCTTCAGCCAGCTCGATCGCTTCGCCGCGAGCGTGCTGGACTCCGTTCGCGCTCCCCGGCCGATGCCGGTGGACCTCTTCCGCGACGGAGACCGGTATGTGCTCCACGCCGACCTTCCCGGGGCCGACCCCGGCTCGATCGACGTCGATCTCGACGGCGGTCAGCTCACGATCCGCGCACAGCGCACCCCCGACACCCGTGACGGTGTGCGCTGGCTCGCCCGTGAACGCGGATCCGGCTCCTTCCTGCGGCAGTTCTCGCTCGGCGAGGGTGTCGACCTCGACGGCATCAGCGCCTCGTACGAGAGCGGTGTGCTGTCCGTCATCATCCCGGTGAGCGAGCGTGCCAAGCCGCGCAAGATCACGGTGGAGTCCACTGATCAGCGCGAGGCGATCAACGCCTGACGAACGGGGTGGGGGCGGCGTGACTGTCGCCCCCACCCCGTTGGGCCCTGAACACCGCCGGGCGAACCGGGCAAGACGGGGAATGACGGCGCCTGCGGACGCGTTGCAACCGAGGATGCCCGATACAGCTCTCTCCGTCCTCGACCTCGTCCCGGTTCGCACCGGCCAGACCAGCGCAGAGGCCGTCGCCGCCTCGCTCGCTCTCGCGGAGGTCGCCGACCGCCTCGGCTATCGCCGCTACTGGTTCGCCGAGCACCACAACATGCCGTCGGTCGCGTCGACCACTCCCCCGGTGCTGATCGCGGCCGCAGCCACCCGCACCTCGCGCGTGCGGCTCGGTTCGGGCGGCGTGATGCTGCCCAACCACGCGCCGCTCATCGTCGCGGAGCAGTTCGCGGCACTCGAGGCGATCGCGCCCGGCCGCATCGACCTCGGCCTCGGGCGCGCTCCGGGAAGCGACCCGGTCATCACCCAGCTGCTCCGCGGTTCGGGAACGACGAGCGACGTGGAGCAGTTCCCGCGCCATGTGCAGGACATCGCCGCACTCCTCTCCGGCGAGGGAGCCGCCCTGCGCTTCACCTCTGGCGGGGAGTACACGGTGCGCGCCACTCCGGCCGCCACCGGAACCCCCGAGGTCTGGCTGCTCGGATCGAGCGACTACTCGGCCCAGCTCGCCGCATCCCACGGGCTGCCCTACGTCTTCGCCAACCACTTCTCGGGGCAGGGTCTCGAACGCGCGCTCGATCTCTACCGCACCGGGTACCGCCCCAGCGAAGAGCACCCTGAGCCGCGCACGTTCCTCTCCGTGAACGCGGTGGCGGCGCCGACCCAGGACGAGGCGGAGGCTCGCGCGCTGCCGCAGCTGCGGATGATGGCGCGCCTGCGGCTCAATCAACCCCTCGCCGCTCTCGAGACCGTCGAGCAAGCGATGTCCGCCGTCACCGACCCGGCGACCGACGAGGTCGTGCAGGCCGCCCGCTCTCGCTGGTTCGTCGGCACGGGTGAGAGCGTCGCGGCCGAGGTGCGTGCCTTCGCCGAGCGCCACGGCGTCGACGAGGTCATGCTCTCACCGGTCGCCGGTGCCTACGACGCCGAGCCGAAGGACGCCCCGACCGGACGAGCGCAGACTCTGGAGCTCATCGCCGCTGCGCTCTGAGCCGACAGTGACGGCCGCTTGTCAAGCCCTGGCCTTCCCCTGCGGGCAGGCGTAGCCTCGGCGGCAGAGAGAGGGGTTCGACGATGAGCACCACGAAGACACTCGCACTCTGGGTGGCCTACGGACGCAACGGCGTTGTGGGCAGCATCCGCCACGACGAGGACGGCTACACGGTCACGATGGTCGGGGCCGACGCGACGACGGGCACCTACCCGAGCCTCGCCTCGGCGAAGGGTGCGCTGCATTCGCACATGACGCCGGGGAGCGACTGGCCGCGCTTCCAGGAGCAATGAGCGGCTCGACGGCCTGACGGACCGGGAGAGTCAGGACTCCGGTTCGCCGGAGAGGATACCGCGGAGCCAATCGCGCGCCTCGACGAACACGTCGTCCGAGTAGCGGTCAGGGTACTGCACGATCTGACGGTCCGCCCGCGGGTACGACCCGAGGAACACGACGCGGGGACTGAACCGGCGGATGCCGAGCAGCGCATCGGCCATGCGCTCGTGCTCGATGTGGCCGTCGGCGTCGATCACGAACCGGTAGCGACCCAGCTCATCGCCGATGGGCCGAGACTCGATGAGCGACAGGTTGATGCCGCGGGTGGAGAACTGCTCGAGCATCTCCAGGAGCGATCCGGGGTGGTCGTGCGGAAGCTCGACGATCAGGGACGTCTTATCTGCACCGGTCGGTTCCGGTGAACGGGTGGTGCGGGTGACCAGCACGAAACGGGTCACCGCCTGCGCGTTGTCGCCGATGCCTTCCGCCAGCACATCGACGTCGTAGTGGTTCACGATGCCGGGAGCCGCGATGGCGGCCTGAGCGGGCAGCGTTCCGTCGAGGACGCCGATCGCGGAGGCGACGTTGCTCGAGGCCGGCACGTGCGAGTGCGACGGCAGGTGCGCGCCGAGCCAGCCGTGGCACTGCGCGTAGGCGACGGGATGCGCCGCGATGACCTCGACCTGGTCGAGCGTCGTGCCGCGCGGGGCGACCAGCACGAAGTTCACCCGCACCAGGTACTCGCCGATGATGCGCAGACCGGGGAGGGTCGCCAGAGCGTCCTGCGTGGTGGACACCCCGCCCTCGATCGAGTTCTCGATCGCGATCATCGCGGCGTCGCTGCGCCCCTCGAGCACGTCGGCGAGAGCCTCGCCCACGTTGTGCACGGGGCGCCAGTCCTGCCCGCGGGCCTCGGCCACCTGATCGAGCGCCGCCTCCGTGAAGGTGCCGGCGGGGCCGAGATAGCTGTAGGTGCGGCGTTCAGTCACGGGTTTCACCTTATCCCTCGGTGACGGCGCCGCTCCCCCGCGTGACTTCCCCTCCCGTCGCAATGTTCCACCTTCGTCGGCGGTTCTGGCTGTCATATCGCGACGAGAACGGCGAGGCGGGAGAGGAAGAGGGCCTCTTCCGGATGCGATCACGCCGAACAGGGGGCAGACTGAGAGGATGACGAGCCGTGCCGGCCTCCCCGCGGAGGAAAGTGACCTGATCGACGTCGACGAACTGATCGCCGCCTACTACGACCGCACGCCAAACCCGGAGGTGGCCGCAGAGCGCGTCGTGTTCGGCACCAGCGGCCATCGCGGATCGTCGCTGTCGAACAGCTTCAACGAGAACCACATCCTCGCCACGACGCAGGCGATCGTCGACTACCGCGACGCGCAGGGGATCACCGGTCCGCTGTTCCTCGGACGCGACACGCACGCGCTGTCGCTCCCCGCCGAGCGCAGCGCGATCGAGGTGCTGCTCGCGAACGGCATCGACGTGCGCGTCGACTCCCGCGACTCGTGGGTGCCGACTCCGGCCCTCAGCCACGCGATCCTCACCTACAACCGCGGCAAGGCGGCAGACGACCCCGGTCGCGCCGACGGCATCGTCGTCACCCCCTCGCACAACCCTCCGCGCGACGGCGGCTTCAAGTACAACCCTCCGCACGGCGGGCCCGCCGACACCGACGCGACAAGCTGGATCGCCGACCGGGCGAACACCCTGATCGCCGCGGGGCTCGAGGGCGTGAAGCTGGAGCGCTTCGCCGACATCGACTGGGATTCCCTCACCGGCTACGACTTCCGTGACGCCTACGTGCGCGATCTGCCGTCGATCATCGACATCGATGCGATCCGCAGCGCCGGCGTCAGCATCGGCGCCGACCCGCTGGGCGGAGCCTCCGTCGAGTACTGGTCGCTGATCGCCGAGATGCACGACCTCGACCTCACCGTCGTGAACCCCGAGGTCGACCCGACATGGCGCTTCATGACGCTCGACTGGGACGAGAAGATCCGGATGGATCCGTCGTCTCCTTCGGCGATGGCATCCCTGGTCGCGAAGAAGGGCTCCTACGACGTCCTCACCGGGAACGACGCCGACGCCGACCGGCACGGGATCGTGACCCCGGACGCCGGACTGATGAACCCGAACCACTACCTCGCGGTCGCCATCGACTACCTGTTCTCGCACCGTGAGGGGTGGCCCCGCGACGCCGCGATCGGCAAGACGCTGGTCTCGTCCATGATCATCGACCGCGTCGCCGAGTCGCTCGGACGGCGCCTGCTGGAGGTTCCGGTCGGATTCAAGTGGTTCGTCCCCGGGCTGCTCGACGGCTCGGTCGCGTTCGGCGGGGAGGAGTCGGCCGGTGCCTCGTTCCTCCGCAAGGACGGCTCGGTCTGGTCCACGGACAAGGACGGCATCCTGCTGTGCCTGCTGGCCGCCGAGATCATCGCCGTCACCGGGAAGACCCCCTCGGAGCGGTACCACGAGCTGGAGACCGCCTTCGGCGCATCGGCGTATCAGCGCGTCGACGCTCCGGCGACCCCGGAGCAGAAGGCGACCCTCGGCAAGCTCGCTCCCGAGGCGGTGACGGCGACCGCGCTCGCCGGCGAGGACATCACGGCGAAGCTGTCGCACGCCCCTGGCAACGGTGCGGCGATCGGCGGCCTCAAGGTGCAGACCGAGCACGCCTGGTTCGCCGCTCGCCCTTCGGGCACCGAAGACGTCTACAAGCTCTATGCGGAGAGCCTGCGCGGTCCTGAGCACCTCGCCGAGGTGCAGGCCGAAGCACGCGCCGTGGTCTCCGCCGCGCTCGGCGACTGACGGCTGCGGACCGTCGGTCTCGCGCCGGCGGTCAGGACGGTTCGCCGGCAGATGCGGTGCGAGCTGAGGCGGTGCGAGCTGCGGCGGTGCGAGCTGCGGCGGTGCGAGCCAGAACGGCGCCGGCGGCGCGCAACCAGCGGACGGGTTCGGCCAGCGCCGCCTCCGACGAACCGGCCAGCGCGGTGAGAGACGCGACGTCGGCGAACGACGAGGTGTCGGCGTCTGCGGTGAACCGCCCTGCCGCCAGCATCGCCACGGCTCCGGCCTCGGCCGCGAGATTCGCGAGGAATGACGGCACCTTGCCGTCTCCGGACTGGCCGTCGTACGACCCCTCCCCCGTGATGATCGCGTCGGCATCGGAGAGCGCATCGGCGAGACCGATGAGCTCGGCGACCTCCGCGGCACCGGGAGCGAGCTCGCCACCCCACGCGACGAGGGCTGCTCCGGTTCCGCCGGCCGCGCCGTAGCCTGGCCCTGCGGGATCGATGGCGAGCAGTTCGGCGAGCCGGTCGAGGCCGTCGTCGACGATGGCGATGTCGTCGACCGATCGCAGCCCCTTCTGGGGGCCGAACACCGCGGCCGCACCGCGCGGGCCGGTGAGCGGATTCGTGACGTCGGTGAGCACCCGCACGTCGGGTGCCGCGCGCAGCCCGGTGAGATCGACGGACGCGATGTCTGCGAGGCCACGCGCGCCGCGAGCGACCGGAACGCCGGTGGCATCGAGGAACCGCGCGCCGAGGGCCGAGAGCATCCCGGTGCCTCCATCGGTGGACGCGCTGGAGCCGATGCCGACGACGAGGCGTGAGACACCATGATCGATGGCTGCGGCCAGGGCCTGGCCGAGGCCGGTCGTATCCGCATCCCAGGGACGCAGCTCCTGCAGCAGCTCGATGCCCGAGGTCGAGGCGAGGTCGATCACACCTGTGCCGTCGGGGGCGTCGACCGTCGGCGGCAGCAGCAGCCAGAAGGTGTCGACCCGCACCCCGGCAGGCCCGTCGACCGCGAGGGGCATCCGCACCGCGCCTGGCACCGCCGCTTCGAAAGCCGCAACGGTCCCCTCACCACCGTCTGCCATCGGTCGATGCACGAACTCAGCCTCGGGTTCGACCGATGCCCAGCCCTCCGCGAGCGCGACGGCCGCCTCCACCGCGGCGACCGTGCCCTTGAAGCTGTCGGGGGCCAGCACGACCCTGGTCACGAGCCGACCATCGGAGTGCTGGCACGCACGATGACCTCGAGCGGCAACGGGGCCTGCACCCACTCGACGTCGACCGTCGCGCGGAAGGCCTGGTACCCGACGTCGCTCAACGGCACGCGCACCGTCGTCAGTGCCGGGGAGACATCGCTGCTCGCGGGGACATCGTCGAAACCGCAGACCGCGATGTCGGTGCCGATCTCGCGCCCCGCGTCACGGATCGCGGACATCGCCCCGAGCGCCACCACGTCGCTGATCGCGAACACGAGGGTGCCGGCCTCCACTCCGCGGTCGAGGGCCGCCCTCATCCCGGCAGCCCCGGACTCCCGGCGGAAGTCGCCACGATGCACGCTCTCGACGACGCCACCCGCCTGCTCGAAACCCGCGCGGAAGCCGACGAGACGATCATCCGATGTGCGCACCCCGTCCGCCGCGCCGAGAACGATGGCACGGCGGTATCCGCGCTCTGCCATCAGACGACCCAACGCCTCCGCACCGGAGCGGTTGTCGATCTCGATGTGACGCTCTCCCTCGCCGTCTGGTCCGAACGCCACGACGCGGCCGCCCTGCCTCACGAACTCCGCGAGCTCGTGCGCGGTCTCGGCCTCTGTGGCCTCCTGTGTGCGAGAGGCGGCCAGGATCAGGCCTCGGGGCCGCTGCCCGCGCAGGGCGCGCACGATCCGCGCCTCCCGCGCCTGGTCCCTCTCGGTGATCGCGATCGTCACGACCAGCCCCTCCTCGTCCGCTCCCCTGGCGACGCCTGACGCGATCTGTCCGAAATAGGGGTCGGCGATGTCGGCGACGAGCAGGGCGATGACCGGCGACGTGCCCTTCGCGATCGACTGGGCCGAGACGTTGGCGGTGTACCCCAGCTTCCCGGCCGCGGACTCCACCCGTTCCCGGAACGACTCGGCGACCTTCCGCTCGGAGCCGTTCAGCACGCGCGATGCGGTCGCGAGCGAGACCCCCGCCTCGCGTGCGACGTCGTGCAGGGTGGGGGCGGGCCCTCGCACATGACGCGGAGACCGCGCTGGCCGCTCCGCGGACGTTGCGGGCTTGGTCATGACCCAGATCCTACTTGCCACGGTCCCGCCTCAGCATCACCGCGAGGGACGACGCGGCGCCGGCGACCGGACATCCTCACCTCAGGTACGGGGAGACGGCTTCGGCGAACGTCTCGGCAGTCCGCCGTACGACGTGATCCGGAGCGTCCGCCCAGATGTCGGCGTTGAAGATCTCGACCTCGATGTCACGGTCGTATCCGCTCGCGATCACGGCGCGCGTGAGCGAGGCGAAGTCGATCACCCCGTCGCCGGTGTAGTGCCGTGAGAGCAGCACATCGTCCGCGAGGGGCGTCTTCCAGTCGCACACCTGGTACGTGGCGATGCGTCCCTCCCGGCCGGCGCGCGCGATCTGCTCGAGCACCTGCGGATCCCACCAGATGTGGAACGTGTCGACGGCCGCGCCCACCACATCGGGCTCGAAGTCGCCCGCGATGTCGAGCGCCTGACCGAGCGTCGAGACGACGGCGCGATCGGAGGCGTACATCGGGTGCAGCGGCTCGATCGCGAGCGTCACACCCGCCGCCTTCGCCTCGGGGGCCAGCACGCCGATGGCATCGCGCACGCGCTCGCGCGCTCCGATCAGGTCGCGCGATCCCGCGGGCAGCCCCCCGGCGACGAGCACCAGCACGGCGGTGGATCCCGCGGCTCCCGCGGCCGCGAGCGTCGCCGTCTCCTCGATCGCACGGCGGTTGTCGTCGAGCGCCGCGCGCCTCTCCGGCCCGTCCGGCAGCGTGAAGAATCCGCCTCGGCAGTGCGTCGAGAACCGGAGCCCCGAGTCTCGGAGCATCCGCGCCGCGACGTCGAGCCCGACGTCGTTCACGGGCTCACGCCAGAGTCCGATCGACCGTACGCCGGCGGCGGCCGTGACCCGCAGCGCCGTCGCGAGGTCGGCGTGCTTGATGGTCGCCTGATTGATCGACAGTCGCGGATCCGGAGTCTGCGCTTCGCGGGTCATGCGTCCACTCCGTTCACACGCAACATGCTGTGCCATCGCTCGCGGGCGAGGTCGGGCTGTTCGAGCGCGAGCGAGTCGTTCGCGAGCTCGACGATGCGGCTCAGATGCGGCAGGCTGCGCGCGGAATGCAGCCCGCCGACCATCTGGAACGCGGGCTGGTGCCCGTTCAACCAGGAGAGGAACGCCACACCCGTCTTGTAGTAGAAGGTGGGTGCCGCGAACACCTGCCTGCTCAGTGCCTCGGTCGGACCGAGGACCCGCCGGTACTCCGCAGCGTCACCCGCATCCAACGCCTGGATCGCCGCGGACGCGACAGGGGTGATCGCGGCGAAGGCTCCCAGCAGCGCGTCGGAGTGGGCACGGTCCGCAGCGCCGTCGATCAGGTCCACGTAGTTGAAGTCATCGCCGGTGAACATCCTGACCTCCTCGGGGAGGCGCGAGCGCACCGCGATCTCGGAGTCGGCGTTCAGCAGGCTCATCTTGACACCCGCGACCTTGCCAGGGCTCTCGGCGATGATCTGCAGCAGCACCTCGGACGCCGTCTGCCAATCCTCCGCACCGAAGTAGCCGGCGAGCTCGGGGTCGAAAGCCGTACCCAGCCAGTGCAGCACCACGGGGGTCGTCGCGCGCGAGAGCACCTCCCGATACACGCGACGGTAATCGGCGGCGTCGGCGGCGACACGGGCGAGGTGGCGCGAGGCCATCAGCACGGGTCCGGCGCCCTGCTCCTCGGTGAAGTGCAGCTGCTCGGTGTAGGCCGTGATCACCTGTTCGAGGGGGATGTGCGTCTCGGCGATGTGGTCGGTGTTGACGCCGACGACGACCGAACCGCCCTCCTCGCGCGCGACCTGAGCGCTGCGGGCGATCAGCTCACGGGTGGCTACGGCATCGAGACCCATGTTCCGCTGCGCCGTGTCCATCGCGTCGGCGACGCCGAGACCCCAGGAGTACACGTTGCGGCGGAAGGCGAGGGTGGAATCCCAGTCGATGTCGGCGGGCTGTCCCGGGGTGTTGTCGGCATGCACCTTCGGCACGACGTGTGCAGCGGCGTAGGCGACTCGACTCTGCAGCGGCGTCGTCGGGCGGGCGTATGCGCCCGAGTCGTTGAGGGCGGCGGCGAACGTCTCACCGCTGGGGCGGAGGAGGCGCAGAGTGCTCATGCGCGCCTCAGCCCAGGGTCAGCGGCGACAGGGCGATCTTGCGACCCTCGGCGCTGGAGGTCAGTCCCGCCTCGGCGAACTGCACACCCCGTGCACCGGCGAGCAGGTCGAACGGGTATTCGGTGCCCTCGACGTAGGAGACCAGATACTCCTGCCACTGCTGGCGGAAACCGTTGAGGAAGACGTCGTTGGTCGGCACGTCCTGCCAGTCGGCGTCGTAGTCGCGCGTGTCCTCGAGGTCGGGGTTCCACACGGGCTTCGGGGTGGCGTTGCGCGGCTGGATCTTCGCGCCGAACAGTCCGACCACGGCGGATCCGTGGGTGCCGTCGACCTGGAACTCGACGAGCTCGTCGCGGTTCACGCGCACGGTCCAGGAGGAGTTGATCTCGGCGATCACGCCGCCCTCGATCTCGAAGATCCCGTACGCAGCGTCCTCCGCAGTGGCGGTGTAGTGCTCGCCCTTCTCGTCCCAGCGGTCGGCGATGTGCACGGCGGCCTGCGCGTACACGCTCTTGACCTCGCCGAACAGGTTCTCCAGCACGTAGTTCCAGTGCGGGAACATGTCGGTGATGATGCCGCCGCCGTCCTCGGTGCGGTAGTTCCAGCTCGGACGCTGCGCGGGCTGCCAGTCGCCCTCGAACACCCAGTACCCGAACTCGCCGCGGACGGAGAGGATGCGGCCGAAGAATCCGGAGTCGATCAGGCGCTTGAGCTTCTGCAGACCGGGGAGATACAGCTTGTCGTGCACGACGCCGGTCTTGACGCCCGCCTCGTCCGCCAGGCGCGCGAGCTCGAGTGCCTCCTCGAGCGACTCCGCAGTGGGCTTCTCCGTGTAGATCGCCTTCCCTGCGGCGATGGCCTTGCGGATCGCGGAGGCGCGGGCCTTGGTCACGAGGAAGTCGGCGTAGATCTCCCACTGCGGGTCGGCGAGCGCCGCGTCGAGATCGGTCGTGTAGTCGTCGATGCCGTGCTTCGCCGCCAGCTCGGCCAGCTTGGCCTCGTTGCGTCCGACCAGGATCGGCTTCACCGTGATGCGGGAGCCGTCGGCGAGTTCGATGCCGCCCTCCTCGCGGATCGCGAGGATCGAGCGCACCAGATGCTGCCGGTAGCCCATGCGCCCGGAGACGCCGTTCATGATGATCCCGATCTCGCGGGTGTTCGCCTGTGCCATGGTGTTCCGTTTCTGTCGCAGGAGGCCGTCGGTGCGCTTCCCCGGTGGTCGGACCTGCTGGTCGGCCACCAGATGGGAAAACGCTTTCCGGCATCATGGCACGACATCGAGGCGAACTGCAACAGGCGCATCAGGAGGGTGTGACGGTCAGCGCGATGTCGTGCTGGCGCGCTCGACGAGCTCGGTTCCGACGACCGAGGCGGCGCGAGCCTTCGACACCCCTTCGATGGCGTCGATCAACGACGAGACCGCGCACTGGGCGAGGGCCGTGAAGTCCTGCCGGATGGTGGTCAGTGGAGGGCGGTAGTTCGCCGCATCCGGCACGTCGTCGAAGCCGATCACGCTGACATCCTCCGGCACCCGGCGCCCCGCGTCGGAGAGCGCGCGCAGCAAGCCCAGCGCCATCTGGTCGTTGGCGGAGAAGACCGCGGTGGCCGCCGTCAGTGCAGCTGCCGCCCGGTGGCCCGAATCGGCGCTCCAGTCACCCCGGACGACGGGCGGAGCATCGATGACGGCAGCGGCGAGGGTCTCGCGCCAGCCCCGTTCCCGCTCCATGGCGGCGAAGGAGTCGGCGGGACCGGCGAGGTGATGGACCGTGGAGTGCCCGAGCTCCAGGAGCCGTTCCGTGGCCGCCGCTGCGCCACCGGCATGATCGCTGTGCACCGAGGCGAAGCCGGCCTCGGTCGGGGCGTCGACGACCACGAGCCTGAGCCCGCTCGGGCGCTCGGTGTCGGAGACCAGGGCCGACGCCTCGTTCAGGACGATCGCGCCGTCCACCTCTTGCTCGGCGAGCCGGTCGAACGCCTCACCGATGCCCCGGGCGGCGGTCACCAGCGTGAGGGCGTATCCGCGCTCCGCCGCCGCCTCCGCCGTCGCCTGGAGCATGCGGGAGTTGCCGACCGTCGAGAGCGTGGTGACGACGAGTCCGATGGTCTGCGAACGCCCGGTGCGCAGGGCGCGGGCCGCGCGGTGCGGGCGGTATCCGAGCTCGGCCATCGCGGTCTCGACACGCGCTCTGGTATCGGGGTCCACGCGGGGGCTGCCGTTGACGACACGGGAGACCGTCTGACCCGAGACGCCGGCGCGCTCGGCGACCATGGCCATCGACACCCGGCGGGAGGACGAACGCCCGCGGTCGGAACCGGGCACGTCGACGACTTCTCCGCCACTCCCGCGTGCTCGCACCCGCCGCCTCCGTCCCGCGCACGGTGGATGCGCGACTCGCTCGTGTTGACGTTATCACGGGGCTGCGCCTACCATGTTTACGTGAACACGCCCGAGCTTCCGGAGACGCGCACCGAGACCCTCGGCGCCGGCGTCGTCAAACGCGCCACCACCCTCGCCGACGGCCGCGATCTGATCTACTACGACGACCCGGGGACGACACTCGGACCGGAGCGCTCCGTGGATGCCCGCACCCTCGACCCTCGACCCGACACCGCGACCATGCGCCTCGACGTGCTCACCGGCGACTGGATCACGGTGGCCGCGAACCGGCAGAACCGCGTGATGATGCCGGGTTCGGATGCCGACCCCCTGGCCCCGCAGACGCCGAGCAATCCGTCGGAGGTGCCGTCCCGCTACGACGTCGCGGTGTTCGAGAACCGCTCCCCCGCATTCGGTCCTGCTCTCACCGAGGCGGTGGGCACCGCACCGCAGGCTGCGAATGCTCCCCGCGGTCTCGACGACCTCGTCACCCTGGGCCTCGGTCGCACGCGCACCTCGGTCGGACGCTGCGAGGTCGTCTGCTTCAGCCCCGAGCACGCAGGCTCCTTCGGCACGCAGTCGGTCACCCGCGCGCGCACCGTGATCGAGGCGTGGGCCGACCGCACGGCCGCGCTCTCCCGGCTGCCCGGCATCGAGCAGATCTTCCCGTTCGAGAACCGCGGCGAGGCGATCGGCGTGACGCTGCCCCACCCGCACGGCCAGATCTACGCCTACCCGTACGTGACCCCGCGCACCGCTCGCGTGCTGGAGTCGATCGACCGCACGGCGCCCGACCTCTTCCAGCGCATCCTGGATTCCGAGCAGGCGTCCGAGCGCGTCGTGTTCCGGGGCGAGCACTGGACGGCGTTCGTGCCGTTCGCCGCGCGCTGGCCGCTCGAGGTGCACCTGATGCCGCACCGTCACGTGGCGGATTTCGCCGAGACCTCGGCGGCCGAGCGGGACGAACTCGCACCCCTGTACCTGCGTCTGCTGCGCGGCGTCGACGCCCTCTACGACTCCCCCACCCCGTACATCGCCGCCTGGCATCAGGCACCGGTGCACGTGGGCCGCGACACCGTGCGCCTGCACCTGCAGCTGACGAGCCCGCGCCGTGCCGCCGACAAGCTGAAGTTCCTCGCCGGCTCGGAGGCCGCGATGTGGGCGTGGGCGGCAGAGGTGCCGCCGGAGGTCGGAGCCGCGCGACTCCGCGAGGCCATCGAGCGCACAGCAGACGACCAGACCGATCCGGGAGCCTCCGCATGACCGCCGCACACGACGACGCCGCACACGACGACGCCGCACACGATGACGCCGGATCCCTGTTCGCGCGCCTCACCGGCCGCGAGCCGGACGGATTCTGGTCGGCACCCGGACGCGTGAACCTCATCGGCGAGCACACCGACTACAACGACGGGTTCGTGCTGCCGTTCGCCATCCCGCAGCGCACGGTGGCCGCCGTCGGCCTGCGCGACGACGACCGGGTCCGAGTCGCCTCCACCTTCGCCGAGGAGCCGGTCGAGGTCGACCTGGACGATCTGGATCGGCTCTTCCCCACCCCCGCGGGCGCCCACCCTGCCGTCCCCGAATGGGCCGCGTACCCCCTCGGAGTCGCCTGGGCGATGCGACAGGCCGCGACGGAGAGCGGGCCCTTCGGAGGATTCGACCTCACCATCGCGTCCGACGTGCCCGTCGGGGCGGGACTCTCCTCGTCCGCCGCGATCGAGGGCGCGACGGCTTCCGCGCTGAACGACCTGTGGAACACCGGCTTCGACGGCACGCACCTCGCCCGCATCGGGCGCCGTGCCGAGAACGAAGCGGTGGGCGCGCCGACCGGCATCATGGACCAGATGGCGTCGATGCTCGGTCAGCCCGACACCGCGATCTTCCTCGACTGCCGCTCGTTGGACGCCGAACTCGTCCCACTCGCCGTCGCCGAGACGGGCCTCGCGATGCTCGTGATCGACACGCGCGTGAAGCACGCCCACTCCACCGGCGGCTATCGCGAGAGGCGCGCTTCCTGCGAGCTCGGCGCCTCGCTCCTGGGTGTGCCGGCACTGCGCGACGTCACGGTGGACGACCTGCCGCGGGCGCAGGGTCTGATGGACGACGTGACCTTCCGCCGCGTGCGCCACATCGTGACCGAGAACCAGCGGGTGCTCGACACGGTGCGGGTGCTGCGCGAGCGGGGCGTGCGAGCGATCGGCGACTTCCTGGTCGCCTCGCACGCATCGATGCGGGACGACTTCGAGATCTCGACCCCCGAGCTCGACACGGCCGTCGACACCGCCCTGGCCGCCGGCGCCCTGGGGGCGCGGATGACGGGCGGCGGTTTCGGCGGTGCGGCGATCGCTCTGGTCGAAGCGTCCGACGTCGCCTCGGTTTCGGAGGCCGTGAGGGATTCCTTCGCGGCGCACGGGTTCGTGGAACCCCTGCTGTTCGCGGTCCTCCCCTCAGCCGGTCCTCGGCGCGACGCATGACAGAATGATCCATCGGGCCGCGACGAATCCGCGGCAGGAGAGGAAGCAATGTCCTGGATCGTGACCGGCGGGGCCGGCTACATCGGCTCCCACGTCGTGCGTGCGCTTGCGAACGCGGGGCTCACGCCTGTCGTGCTCGACGACCTCTCCAGCGGTGTCCCGTCTTTCGTGCCCGAAGGCGTGGAGTTCGTGCAGGGCAGCATCCTCGACCGCGCGCTCGTCGAGAGCACGCTGCGCGAGCATGACGCCGAAGGGGTGATCCACGTCGCCGGCTTCAAGTACGCCGGCGTCTCGGTGCAGCGCCCCCTGCACACCTATGCGCAGAACGTCGACGGCACACGCGTGATCCTCGAGGCCATGGAGTCCGCCGGTGTCGCGAACATCGTCTTCTCCTCGTCCGCCGCGGTGTACGGCACCCCAGACGTCGCCCTCGTCGTCGAGGACACCGCCAAGAAGCCTGCCAGCCCCTACGGGGAATCCAAGCTCATCGGCGAGTGGCTGCTGCGCGACCAGGCGATCGCGACGGCGGACTCGGAGCGCCCGCTGCGGCACACCTCGCTGCGGTACTTCAACGTGGTGGGATCCGCCGATCCGACGGTCTACGACGTCAGCCCGCACAACCTGTTCCCCATCGTGTTCGAGGCGCTGATCGCGGGGAAGACCCCGCGCATCAACGGCGACGACTACGACACGGAAGACGGGACGAACGTACGCGACTACGTGCACGTCGGCGACATCGCGGCCGCCCACGTCGCGGCGGCCCAGCGCCTCACGTCCGGCCAGCCCCTCGAAGCGGCATACAACCTCGGCTCCGGCGACGGCCTCAGCGTGAAGCAGATCATGGATGCCGTCGCCCGCGTGACCGGAATCGACTTCACCCCCGAAGTCGGCCCCCGGCGCCCCGGAGACCCCGACCGCATCGTGGCGACGGGCGAGCTCGCCGCACGCGACCTCGACTGGACCATGCGGTACTCGGTGGACGAGATGGTGCGCACGGGCTGGGAGGCCCGACAGGCAGCTCGCCCCTGACGGTCAGACGTCGCGAGTGCGGATCGGGTACGCCCAGAAGCACAGCCAGGCGACGGCCGTGAACCCGAGCGGGATCACCGCGAGCATCAGCCGGATGCCTCCGTCGACACTGTCCGGCTGTGCGTCGCCGAGAGTGGCATCGAACCCGGCAGCGTTCAGCACCACTGCGGCGACGATCGCCTGCAGCACGACCGAGCCACGGACCACGAATCCGTTCACCCCGAAGTAGGCGCCTTCTCGACGGTGCCCGGTGCGGGTCGCGTCATCGTCGATGATCTGCGCGAGCATGACCTCGAGCAGCTGCAGCAGACCCCCGACACCCACACCGACGGCCACGCCGACCAGCGCAGCGCCGAGCACGGTCGAGGGGGCGAGATAGCCGAGAACGGCCGTCCCGAACACCGCGACGCTCCACAGCATGGCCGTGCGCGGCGAGGTGCGGCGGACGACCGCGCTCCACAACACGATCGAGGGGATCGCGGTCACGAAGATCGCCCCGAGCAGCAGACTGCCCTCTCCCTCCGGCGCGTGCAGCGAGTAGCGTACGTAGAAGGGGACGGCGGCGAGGATCACGGCGATCGACGTCTGCACGAACAGCGAGCCGAGGACGTACGGGACGAACGCACGGTTGCGGAAGGTATAGGTCAGCTGATCACGCCAGCGCATGGCCTCCCCCGGGTTGTCGGGCGATGACGACTCCGCTGATGTCTGCGGCGTCCGGCGCTCGATCATGCCTCCGAGGAACGACCACACGAGCAGCACGAGACAGACGGCCCCGAGCACCATGGCCATTCCCGGCCAGCCGATGGCGCCGTACAGGGCGGGAGCGCCGGCCGTGCCGAGCACCATGCCGAGGATCGCGAAGATCTGTCGCGGCACGTTGCCGCGGGCCCGCTCCTCGGTGGTGCGGAAGATCTCAGGGAACAGCGCCGAGATGTTCAGCACCACCACCACGAAGGCCACGTCGTAGACGGCCACGACGACGAGGAACCAGACGATGAGGCCGGTGACCGGGAGCTCCGGCGGCATCCAGACCAGCGCGAAGGCGACGACGAGTGGCGCGATGCCCAGGCCGATCCACGGGATGCGCCGACCCCAGGGCGTGCGCAGCCGGTCGGAGATCGTGCCGACGACGGGGTTCAGCACGGCGTTCAGCACCCCGTGGGCGATCATGGCGATCGCCACGCCCGTCGCCGGGACCGCGAGGTGCGAGACGTAGAAGTAGACGACGAAGGCCGAGAAGGTCTGCGCCATCAGTTGCGTCGGGAAGCCGGATGCGCCGAAGGCGATCGTCTGCACTCTGGTGGGCGCCGCATCCAGTCGTCGGTCGCGTACGCGTTCGCGCAGAGAGGTCACCGGGCGCTGCCCCTCTGCAGGTCTCGCAGGTCGCGCCAGCCGATGCGCACGAGCGCCTCATCCTCGATGGCCTGCAGCACGACCGGGTCGCTCAGCAGACGCAGCTCATAGCCGCGCTTCCTCGCGCTGAAGTCGACGGCCGCGCGGAGCTCGTCGTCGTCGACCATCGGATGCAGGTAGATCTCGGTGACTCCGGCCGGCACCGCCCGCAGCAGCGCGATGAAACCGGCTCGCACCTCCTCATACGTCTCCTCGTCGGGTGCGCCTTCGCGCAGGAGTTCGAACGGATGCGACCAGAGGCGATCGATGATCTCGACGCCGGACGCGTCGGCGGCCGCTGCGGCGCGATCGAGCTGAGCCTGCAGGGCGGGGTTCTCGCCCACGCCGTCCATGCTGCGGGGCAGCCGGAAGGGCAGGCCGTGCCGTGCGGCGAGTTCGAAGACCGGCTGCAGGAAGTCCCGTCCCGTCACGAGCCCGTAGACCGACCCCATGTGGTTGTCGAGGTGCGTCACATCCACGCCGGCATCGAGCGCGGTCTGCAGTTGGGCGGAGAGTTCGGCGGCGACATCCTCGTCTGAGGCGTTCTGCTCGACGGAGAGCACATCGGTCGGGAAAAATCCCGCAGCGTCGACGAGGCTCGTGTCCGAGCCGGTGAGCGGACGCCACCGGTAGCGCGCCCATTCGCTCGTGAGCACGAGATGCACACCGACGTCGAGATCCGGACGGGAGGCGGCGAAGGCGAGCGCTTCGGGCGACCAGGAGCACGGGACCATCACGGTGCTCGAGTCGATGCGCGAGGACGTGAGCAGGTCGACGATGGCGGTGTTCGCGGCATGGCACATGCCGAAGTCATCCGCATTGAGGATGATGGCCCGCGTGCCGGGCGCGAGTCCGAGGCGGTCGGCGAGTTCGGAGGGTGCGGTCATCGGATGATCCTGTCGGTGGTCGAGCGGCGTTGCTCGGAGGCGTGGCGTGGTGCCGGTGAGTGGGCTTCGGCGGTCGAGTCAGGGTGGTCGTTCAGCGGCCACCCTTGGGTGCGGGCGTGAGGATGCGGCTGAAGAGGTCGCTGCGGAGCGCTGCCGCGGCTTGGTCGACCGCACCGATGAGCGGAGCCTCGGTGCCGAACGACGAGACCAGGAACCGGAGCGGAAGCTGCGCCTCGTACTCGGCGGCGATGCGCTCGATCGCGGCGACGAGGGCCGGGTGTGCGGCCTTGCCGCTGAGGATGAACGCCTCGGGGTCGAGCACCAGCCCCACGGTGCCCGCGACGAGGACGATGCGGCGGGCGAGCTCTGACACGATCTGGACAGCCGCCTCGTCTCCGCGCTCGGCTGCTTCCAGATGGTCGTCGAGCGACGCATCGGGGTCTCGTCCGACGCCGAGAGCCAGGTCTCCGACCACCGCGTCGCCGGCGAGGGGCGCACCGATCGGGATGGGCGTCTGCGGCAAGTACATGACTTCGCCTGCGACGCCGGAGAACCCGCGGTGGAGTTCCCCGTCGATGACGATGCCTGCACCGAGCCCGTCGTCGAGCAGCAGCAGCGCGAAGCTCGCGAGCGTGCCGCCTTCACCGCCCGTGAGCTCGGCGAGGGCTGCGAGGTTGACGTCGTTCTCGACGCGGACGGGGCAGTCCAGGGCCGTGGAAAGAGCCGAGCGGAAGAGGCCGCCGTCGGGGCCGAAGTCGTCTCGGATGCCTCCGTCCGCCGTGACGATGCCGGGGACTCCGACCACCGCCAGGTGCACGGCCGCTTTCGCCGCATTCACCGAGCGCCGGCAGCGTTCCACGAGCCCGACGATGTGGGCCACGCGGTCATCCGTTTCGGCGAAGGGCCCGTGTTCCTCCGCCTGCACAGTGCCGGTCGCGTCGACCAGCACGACGTGGGCGGCGTGATGATCGACGTGCACCGCCGCGGCGAAACCGAGCCGGGGGTGCAGGGCGACGCGTCCTGCAGCAGGACCCCTCGTGTCACGGTCGATGCCCGCGGGGGCGACGGCACCGGCATTCTCGAGCATCCGCAGCACCTGGGTCACCGCCGTCCGTGAGAGTCCGGTGGTCGACATCAGGTCCGAACGGGTCTGCGGACCGCTGCGCGCGAGAGCTTCGAGGATCGCGCGGCCGTTGAGCGTGCGGAGCAGGCCCTGCGGTCCCGCGAGTGGTCTGGACATAGGGGTTGCGGGGTCGCCTCTCTTCGTCGCGTCGTGCACCACTGGCTGTGCCGGGCGCAGTGCCCGCAAGCATGCCACATCGTGTCGCACCAGTCGACACCCCGGACCGGTTCCGTCGGACCGCATGCGCGCAGAACCCGGCACCGGCGCCGGCACAGGCACAGGCACAGGCACAGGCACATCTCCTCCTTCACCTCCACCTCCACCTCCACTGCCACCTCCACCTCCACCTCCACCTCCACCTCCACCTCCACTGACACCATCACCAAAGGTTCCGCTGCCACCATCACCAAAGGTTCCGCTGCCACCGGGTTTCATGTCCGCAGCAGCTCCTCGCGTCGAACCGTCGGTCGGGAACGAGCAGCGCTGGTCGGTCGTGGTGTTCGCCATCGCCGGCTCGGATCCCACCAGGCAGGGCCGCGGACGGAGGGTGCGCCATGTCGCATCCGGATCTCCCATCCACTGGTGGGGAGGGTTCGGTGGTGGTGCCAGCACAGCGCGACGCCGTTGTCGGTATGAGTCGCTCCACCGCGGGCGTGCTCGTCCACGTGATGGATCTCGCACCAGGCCGCGGGCACATGGCAGCCGGGGATGAGGCATTCACGGTCGCGGAGAGTGATCGCCCGGCGTTGATGGGCATTGAAGATGCGGTCGGAGGTGTGGATTCCGATGATGCGCCCAGCCGGGTCGAACAGGACCCGCTGCACGCCGCCCCCGCACGCGGTGTGCGCGGCGACTCCGGTGGACACGGGGGTGTCGATCCCTTCGATGCGAGCCCATCCGGAACCGGTGGCGTAGTCCTCGGCGGTGACGGTGACGACCAGCGTCGGTGCGGCACCTCCCAGGCGGGGCGTGTCATCGTGACGTGCAGCGATGGAGAGCACGGCGGCGAGCGTGTCGTGCTGCTTCTGCGCGCGCGTCCGGGGGTCGATCGTCCGCACCGGGTCCTCGGATGGCAGGAAGCCATGATCCGCCCCCTCGACCTCCGGCGAAGAGGTGCGCGCCGTGTCGGAGGGCCGGAAAGCGACACCAGGTTGCGGCGGGCCGTCGACCTTCGGGTTCAGGTACGCGTCGAAGAGGCGTCGCAGCTGTCCTGCGACCTTGGGGAGCAGCCCACCCCGGATCGGGATCACCCCGTCCTTGGCCCGACCGAGGACGATCCCCCGCGCCCGCATGGCGATCTCGTCCGCAGGCTCGGCACCATCCGGATCGAGATACTGCACCATCACCTGCGCCAGCACCCGCAGGTCTTCCGGAGTCGCCGGAGGAGCGGTGTCGTCGTCGACCCCCGACTCCGCACCGCCGTGGTCATCCGCGCGCTGCTCGGCGACCGGAAGCCCGCGCGCATACGCCGCCAACTCCGCATCGGCCCGCAACCTGTCCGCCGTCCCCACCCTGGCGCCGGCCCGTTCGATCGGACCGATCGCCGCGAGAACCCCGTCGACCCCCACCGTCCCGTCGAGGAGGGACGCGCGCAATGCCGGCCACCGTGCCGGCAACCAGCCGCCCGACGTCAGATCGACCTCCCGCCGCACCGCCCTCGCGGCCTTCACGACCCGGGTGGCACCCGTCGCATCCACCCGCAGCACCCGCTGCAGAAGCTCGCCGACGGTTCGGCACCCGAAGAGGCCGCAGAACGCGAGGTCGCCCGAACCCGCCGGGCGTGACTCCACCGATGCGACGACCCCCACCACCACGGCCTCCACGCGCCGCTGCGCTTCACCCGCCATTCGCAGCAGCTCCATCTTCGATTCGTCGCTCAAACCCACCACCGCCTCGGAACGCAGCACCGCATCCAGGTCGGCGACGACCTGGCTGAGCGCATCCACAGGAGTGTTCATACCCGAAGTCAACTCGGGGCCACCGACATTCATCCCGGGATAAGCCCAGTTCAGAGCAATATTCCAGAACACAGATAGAGGCCTCCAACACTCCACCAAGCCGGCGGAAAGCGAGTACTCCACAGCTGCCGCGCACCGAGAAGCCAGGGCACCCCGAGCACTCCGCACGGGATGCAGAATCGACACACCGCTGGCGTCACGCTCTCCGCGGATATCGACGGAGGACAGAGCGCGGCGAAGGCCACATCGATGCCGACGCGTCCGATCTCGATTTGACGCTCGCGAGTTCACGAATTAAATTACAGATCGGTAACGGTGGCATCCGGGGGGATCGACCGCCGCGTACATCTGCCTCCCGGAAGGATCCCGTCACGAATTCCCTGCCCCCCGAGCGCGCTCACGAAGCCTCGGAAGCTCCGACAGAAGTCCCCGATCCGACTCGACCGCTTCTCCGTCGTCATCGTCGACGCCAGGCGACCGCAGACGCGCACTCCTCCCTTCCGTCGAACGCCGCCGACACGCTCCCCCTCGCCGACGCGACCTCTTCGTCCGCCGAAGCCCTCGTGCCCGAAGCCCGCCCCGCACCCGAAGCAGGCCTCGCACCCGAAGCCCGCCCCGCACCCGCAGCCGACCTCGCGCTCGACGCAGACGCCGCGCCTGTCGCCCCGTCACTCAGGTCCTCGCGCGCACGCCGCAGAGCCGCGGCAGCTCACACAGCGACCGCAGCCGCGGACCCGACCCAGGACGAGACAGCCCTCCACTCGCAGGCGACGCAGACTCAGGCACGGCCCCAGACGAAGCCGACTCCAGCGACGGCACCGCGCGCAACACAGCCCCAGACGACGGCACCCCAGACCGCGGCACCCCAGACCGCGGCACCCCAGACAACGCAGTCCCAGGCAACACAGCCCCAGACCACGGACCCCCAGCCCCAGGAAGCACAGGCCCCCCGTTCCTGGGATCCTCGCCTGCGCCCCCGACACATGGCTCCTCGCGCGGCGTCGACTCCTCAGACCCGGGTCCGCCGCGAGAAGCGCACGTGGGCGAAGTCCAAGGCACTCGGCGCCACCCTGGCGATCGGGGTCCTGATCACCGGAGCCGCGCTTCCTGCATTGAACCCCACCAGCGGCCCCGCGGCTGCTGCCAGCGCCCCCGTCTCGACTCTTGCCGACGGAATGTCCCAGTCCTACACATCGAAGAACGAGATCCGGGCGGAGATCGCCCCGCGCGGCAACTTCTCGGCGACGACGCCCGAGGAGATCAAGGAGACGCGCTCCCGTGCCGCGGCCGCCGCGATCGCCGCAGGCATGCCGCTGGGAAGCGCGCTGGACATCCCCCTCGCCGGACGCATCGTGATGCCGATGGCCGACGGAACATACTCCTTCACCGACGGGTTCGGCGCCTCACGACCGGGTCGATCGCACCTCGGACAGGACTTCGCCGCGCCGGTCGGCACTCCGATCAACGCCGCCATGAAGGGCTGCGTCTCCCGATCGACGGAGAGCTACCAGGGCTACGGCGTGACGATCCAGATCGAGAGCATCGTCGACGGACAGGCCGTGAGCACCGTCTACTCGCATATGACCTACGGAAGCCGGGCTGTCGAGGTCGGCGACTGCGTCGACGAAGGCCAGTACATCGGAGACGTCGGATCGACCGGCTACGTCTTCGGGTCGTGCCTGCACTTCGAGGTCCACATCAACACCGTCGCCGTGGATCCCCTGCCCTGGCTCAAGAAGAACGTGAGCTGACCCGCAGCGTCCACCCCCCTCCGGCCACGGCGATCCCCCTAGGCTGGATGGATGACTCCGCTGGTGATCCGCGACGCCCGCGCCGAAGATGCCGACAGCATCGCCGGCGTGCACGTCCGCTCCTGGCAGGCGGCCTACCGTGGACTCATCGATCAGTCCGTCCTCGACGGACTGTCCGTCGAGGAGCGAGCCGAGGGTTGGCGGCGCATCATCGCGGAGCCGCTGCCCACGGGCCTCGGCACCCTCGTCGCCGTGCGGGGCGACCGCCTGGTCGGCTGGGCATCGCTGGGCTCCGGCCGCGACCCCGACGGGCTCGCCGACGGCGAGGTCTACGGCATCTACGCAGACCCCGCCGCCTGGTCGACGGGTGCGGGCCACGCCCTGCTCGAGGCGGCGGAGCAGCGGATCGCCGAGGCCGGGTACGCACGCGCGTACCTGTGGGTGCTCGATGGGAACGATCGCGCGGATGCGTTCTACGCACGCCACGGCTGGGACGAGGACGGCGCGGTCAAGATCGAGGAGCGCCCCCAGCTCACCCTGCGCGAGCACCGTCGTGTGAAGCAGCTCGCCCCCTGAGCGCCCGGGGCCCCTCGCCGGCCCCTTCAGTCGAGCGCACTCATCACGTGCTTGATGCGCGTGTAGTCGTCGAAGCCGTACTGCGAGAGGTCCTTGCCGTAGCCGGAGTGCTTGAATCCGCCGTGGGGCATGTCCGACACGAACGGGATGTGCGTGTTGATCCATACGCACCCGAAGTCGAGGTCGCGCGAGAAGCGCATCGCTCGAGCATGATCGGTGGTCCACACCGAGGCGGCGAGCGCATAGGGCACGTCGTTGGCCATCCCCAGGGCCTCGGCGTCCTCGGTGAACGACTGCACCGTGAGAACGGGTCCGAAGATCTCACCCTGCACGACCTCGTCGTCCTGATGCACACCGGAGATGATGGTGGGCTCCCAGAAGTAGCCGCGATCTCCCCGGCGGCGTCCACCGGTCTCGATCGTCGCGTGCGCGGGGAGGCGGTCGATGAAGCCCTGCACCTGTGCGAGCTGGGCCGCGCTGCTCAGCGGCCCGTAGAGCACACCCTCCTCGCGCGGCCCCCCGGTGCGGGCGTGCGTCTGCGCCCTCGCGACCAGCGCGGCGACCAGTTCATCGTGGAGTGAGGCGTGCACCAGCACCCTGGTGGCGGCGGTGCAGTCCTGTCCGCCGTTGAAGAAGGCGCCGGTGGTGATGCCCTCGACGGCCTTCTCGATCGAGGCGTCGGCGAACACGATCGCCGGAGCCTTGCCGCCGAGTTCGAGATGCACCCGCTTGACGTCGTTCGCCGCCGAGCGTGCGACGGCCATGCCCGCCCGCACCGAACCCGTGATCGCGACCATCTGCGGCGTGGGGTGCTCCACCAGGGCGACACCGGTGTCGCGGTCGCCGAGCACCACGTTGAGGGTGCCCACCGGCGTGTGCAGCGCGACGATCTCGGCGAGAAGCAGCGTCGTGAGCGGTGTCGACTCGGCGGGCTTCAGCACGACCGTGTTGCCGGCGGCGAGCGCGGGCGCGATCTTCCACACCGCCATGTTCAGCGGGTAGTTCCACGGGGTCACCTGGCCGATCACACCGACCGGCTCGCGACGCACGAACGAGGTGTGTCCGGCGAGGTACTCCCCCGCGGCCCTGCCCTCGAGGCTGCGAGCGGCACCCGCGAAGAAGCGCAGCTGGTCGATCGACTGCATGATCTCGTCCGAGACCAGGCTCGCGCGCGGCTTGCCGGTGTCCTGCGACTCGAGGTCGGCGAACTCGTCTGCGCGCGACTCCATCTCGTCGGCGATGCGGAAGAGCGCCAGCTGCCGCTCCCCTGGCGTGGTGTCGCGCCAGATCGGGAAGGCCGCAGCCGCAGCTGCGTAGGCGGCATCGACGTCGGTGACGTCCGACACCGGGAGCTCGCCGTACGCGTCTTCCGTGACAGGATCCAGAAGCGGCATCCGACCGGCGCCGTGTGCGGGCACGTACTGTCCGCCGATGAAGTTCTGCAACGGCGCTGAATCCTTCAGAAGATGAGTCGACATGGGGTCATGGTATCGACATCCCTGCGGAATCTGAAGATACCTCCCGTAGATTCGACTGAATCAGTTGCGGGATCACACATCGACTGACAATATCGACACATGAGCACGAAGCCGTCCCAGCCTGCCCTTGATGACATCTCGAAGCGCATCGTCGAACTGCTGCAGGAGGACGGCCGCCGCCCCTACGCCGAGATCGCGCGGGAGGTCGGGCTGAGCGAAGCCGCCGCTCGTCAGCGCGTGCAGCGGATGACCGAGGCGGGCATCATCCAGATCGTGGCGGTCACCGATCCGATGCAGCTCGGCTTCCACCGCATGTCGATGATCGGCATCCGAGTCTCCGGTAACCCGCGCGAGATCGCGCAGGAGCTCACAACGATCCCTGAGCTGGCCTACGTGGTCGTGACGCTCGGCACCTTCGACATCCTCGTCGAGGCGGTGTGCGAGAACGACGAGCACCTCATCGAACTCATCGCCACCCGCATCCGCACGATCCCCGGCATCACGCACACCGAGAGCCTGCTCTACGCCGGCCTGTACAAGGACCTCTACAACTGGGGCACGCGCTGACGCGAGCCTCCGAGGAACGGAGAGAACGATGGGCACCACCGTCTTCGAACGCCAACGACCTTCAGCGAGCGTCATCGACGCCTCGCTCCGGGACACCGCCCTGCGGGTGTTCTGGCTCGACGACGTCGAGCGGCCGACGCACCCGCCGTTGAACGGCACTGTCCGCGCCGACCTCGCCATCGTCGGCGGAGGGTACGCCGGACTGTGGACCGCGGTGCGCGCCAAGGAACGCGACCCCGAACGTCGTGTCGTCCTGCTCGAAGCCTCGCGCATCGCCTGGGCCGCCTCCGGGCGCAACGGCGGATTCTGCGAGTCGAGCCTCACCCACGGCCATGAGAACGGCGTCAACCGATGGCCGGAGGAGATCGACCGGCTCGAGGAGCTGGGCCACGCGAACCTCGATGGGATCGGTGAGACGGTCGAGCGGTACGGCATGGATGCGGAGTTCGAGCGCACGGGTCAGCTGGCGGTCGCCGTCGAGCCGCATCAGGTGGACTGGTATCGCGAAGAGCCCGGCTTCCTCGACCGCGAAGCCGTGCAGGCCGAGGTGCACTCGGAGACCTTCCTCGCCGGAGACTGGGATCGCGACGGCTGCGCCATGGTGCACCCCGCCAAGCTCGGCGTCGAGCTGGCACGTGTGGCCGCCGACCTCGGCGTCGAGATCCACGAGCACAGCATCGTCCGCGCGATCGAGGGCGACGGGTCCGGTCCGATCACCCTGGTCACTCCGGACGGCCGTGTGGTCGCGGACGCCGTCGCCCTCGGCACCAACGTCTTCCCCTCGCTCCTCAAGCGCAACCGGCTGATGACCGTTCCGGTGTACGACTACGTGCTGATGACCGAGCCGCTCTCGACCGCGCAGCTGGCATCCATCGGATGGTCGAATCGTCAGGGTCTGGCCGACAGCGCCAACCAGTTCCACTACTACCGGCTCACCGGGGACAACCGCATCCTGTTCGGCGGCTACGACGCCATTTACCACTTCGGCGGCAAGGTGCGTGCGGAGTACGAGGACCGCATCGAGAGCCACCGCAAGCTCGCCTCCCACTTCTTCACGACCTTCCCGCAGTTGGAGGGTCTCCGATTCACGCACCGCTGGGCGGGAGCCATCGACTCGTCGAGCCGCTTCTGCGCGTTCTTCGGCACTGCCCGCAAGGGACGCGTGGCGTACGCGACCGGCTTCACGGGCCTGGGGGTCGGCGCGGCGCGTTTCGCCGCCGACGTCATGCTCGACAAGCTGTCCGGGGAGCAGACGGAGCGCACGGAGCTTCGGATGGTACGTGAGAAGCCCATCCCGTTCCCGCCGGAGCCCGCGGCGTCGATCGGCGTCAATCTCGTGCGCGCCGCCATGAACCAGGCCGACCACAACCAGGGCAGGCGCAACCTGTTCCTCAAGGCGCTCGACGCCGTCGGCATGGGCTTCGACTCGTGAACGGTCTCGCCGCGGGGAGTGCGGTGGATGTCGGGGCCCTGCCCCTCGCTCATGAGCCGCTGCCCTCCGACGACGTGCTCTCCGGCACGCCGACGACCGCGATCCGCGAGCTGGCGACTCTGGGCGGCATCGAGATCGGCGTCTGGGAGATGACCCCTGGCACCGCGACCGACACCGAGGCCGATGAGGTGTTCGTGGTGCTGTCCGGTCACGCCACGATCGCGTTCGCCTCGTCCGGGCTGCCCGATCTGGAGGTCGGACCCGGCTCCGTCGTGCGGCTCGCCGAGGGAATGCGCACGACCTGGACCGTCACCGAGACCCTCCGCAAGATCTACGTCGCCTGAGTCCGCACCGCGGGCGCTCTCGAATCAGGTCGCGCGCAGCAGCGGACGCACGGACGCGTAGGCATCGGCGACGTCGCGCGTCGGCACGTCGTAGACCCGGGCGATGCCCGCGGCACCCCGATGGCGCGGCCACCCGGGGTCACCTCCGGCGATGAACGCGACGGCCGCTCCGTGCACCTCGTCGGCCAGCTCCTGTGGAGGGTTCGGTCCGGCGAGTGGCTCCATGGCGGGGCCGTCGAGGCAGTCGAAGAAGAACGGCACGTCGAGGCAGTGCTCGGCGAAGCCGAAGTGCCCTGACGGCCAGGAGAACCGGTACAGCCAGGTGGGTGCCGAGCCGCGGTCGGCGAGCACGTTCAGCAGCGCCGTCCGGAACATCCGGTCGGTCAGCAGACGCCCGCCCAGGCGCGCTTTGCCGAGGCCGGCGATGTCGGCGTTCGCGGCGAGGTATTCCCTCCGTACGGCTTTCGGCAGTCCCAGCTTGTTCAGCAGGAGCGACCTCGGCACCCAGCGCAGCTTCTTCTCGGCCCCGGAGAGGACCATCGTGAACTCGTCGTCCGTCGCCCCGAGGACGAGCGGCTTGTCTGCGCCGACGCCGGCCCGCAGAGCCTCGCGCGTGGAGCGCGGCAGCAGATCACCGTCGACCGTCGGCCCGAGTGGGAGCCCCTCGTCGATCACGCTGCCCAGGGACGAGGGACCGAGCTCCGTGGCCTTCTTCTGCAGTTCGAGGATGCGTTCTTCGCGCAGCGACGAGAACCCAGCCACGGTCGGCTCGACCCCCGCCGCCGCGGCGAGCGCACGCCCGAAGGCCTCCGACCGGGTGGCACTCACATCGGCGAGCGCGCCCGAGATCGCGTAGACGCCGTGGAACAGGTGTTGCGCCTGCTCCATGCCGAGCAGGGTGAGCACCGCACCGCCGCCCGCGGACTGTCCGGCGATCGTGACGCGTGACGGATCCCCGCCGAACTCCGCGATGTTCTGCTGCACCCATTCGAGGGCGAGCAGCCAGTCGCGCACACCACGGTTCGAGGGTGCATCCTCGATCCAGCCGAAGCCGTCGAAGCCCAGCCGGTAGGAGAGCGAGACCGTGACGACACCGTCGCGGTTGAAGTTGCGGCCGTCGTACCAGGGGCTGGCAGGCGAGCCCGCGAAGTAGCCGCCGCCGTGGATCCACACGAGCACCGGGAGCCCGTCCCCCTGCCCCGCGCGGCTCGGGTTCGGGGTGAACACGTTCACGTTGAGCGTGGCGTCACCCTCGATGCTCGGCTCGGGGATGAGCGTGACGCCGGGGTCTCCGCGCTGCGCGGTCGCCGCGAACTCGAGCGCATCGCGCACGCCCTCCCACGGTGCCTTCGGCACGGGCGCCTGGAAGCGCAGCGCACCGATGGGTGCTTCGGCGAACGGGATTCCGAGGAAAGCCGCCGATCGGGGATTGCCCCGCCCTCCCGTTGTCGGACGCCAGCGGCCACGCACTCGTCCCGCGGCCGTGGCCACCTCGACGAAGTCGGCGGTCGTCTCGGAATCGGTATCGGTCATGACAGTATTCTCCCGGTCGTTCCCGGTCATCAGCGCACTCCCTTGATCGGCGCGGTCGCCACGGCGGCGAGGATCACGAACACGATCGCGAAGACGAACAGCATCGCGTAGCCTCCGAGCGCCGTGAGGATGACACCGCCGATCGCGGGGCTCAGGGCCTGCGGCACGTTGGTCGCCACGTTCAGGATGCCGAGGTCCTTCCCCGCGGAGACGCCCTCGTTCGGCAGCACCTCGGTCATCAGCGCTGCATCCACCGACATGTAGAGCCCGAAGCCGACCCCGTTGATGATGCTCATCAGGATCATGCCGGTCATGTTCGGCTGCAGGAGCGGCATCGCCAGCCCTGCCACCATCACGACGGACGCAGCGTAGATGAAGACCTTGCGGCGACCGACCCTGTCGCTCCACCACCCGGAGAGACCGATGGCGACCAGGGTCGGGATGAAGGCCACGAGGGTGAGCGTGACGACGGCGCCCTGGGCCTCCGCCAGGGGCAGCCCGATGTAGTCGGTGAGCATGTAGAGCTGGTACGAGCTGACGACGAAGTAGCCGAGGATCAGCAGGAACCGCGCCCCGAACGCCCAGGCGAAGTCGGGGTGGCGGCGCGGGTCGATCCAGAAGCCCCGGAAGAAGGCGCCCCATCGGAACGGGGCCACCGCGGCGTGCTTCGACGACCAGTCGCGGTTCACCACGGCGAACAGCAGCGCCGCCACGATCACGGCACCGCCGAACGCCGCGTAGCCGATGCCGATCTGCGCGGCGAACGCCCCGGCGAGCATGATGCCCACCGTCATGCCGACCTGCGTGCCGATACCGATCATCGCGCTCGCGCCGCCGCGCTTAGCCCGCGGGAACCTGTCGGCGGTGATGGCCGTCAGCGGAGCCTGGAAGAAGTTCAGCGCCACCTGGATGATGACCCAGAACACCGTGATCCAGAGGATGTCGGTCAACGAGCCCATTCCGAACAGGAAGATGCCGCCGATGATCGCGCCGAGCACCATCCACGGCACCCGGCGTCCGAACCGCGAGCGCGTGCGATCGCTCAACGCCCCGACGATCGGCTGCGCGAACAGCGTGAAGACGAAGGAGATCGTGGTCACGACGGCGAGGTTGCCGACCTTGTTCGCCTCGTCGATCATCAGCACCTGGCTGGGCAGCAGGATCGCGATGAGTCCGCCGTAGGTGGCGAACAGGGTCAGCGAGGCGATCAGCAAGCTGGGCAGCAGCCGCCGATTCGCGGGCGGACTCGCCGCCGGTTCCCCCGCGGCGGGCGGAACGGCGCGGATGGTGCCGGTCGGGGCGATTTCAGCGGCGGGGTCGAGCGGGGACACGGACATGTCGGCTCCTCGTTGAGCGTGATCGGGTCGGTGAGCGTGATCAGGTCAATACCATACGGTGTTTGGTATTCGTCGGACATGCTGACAGATCGTCGACTGTCCGCGCAAGCGTTTCACGAACGTTGTTTGGTTTTTGTGATCCGAGCGTGACGGTTACCCTGGAGCGATGGCTACACGGGGGGCATACGCGAAGGGCGTCGCCAAGCGCGAGGAGATCCTCGAGGCCGCACTCGCCGTCGTGGCCGAGCACGGCTACCGCAAGGCGTCGGTCCGGGAGATCGCGGACGCCGCCGGACTCAGCCCGGCGGGCCTGCTGCACTACTTCGGCAGCAAGGAGGAGCTGTTCGTCGCGATCCTCCGCGCCAGAGACGACCGCGACGAGCAGCAGTACGCCGGCGAAGACGCCTCGGCCGCGTTCCTCGCGGTCATCCGTCACAACGCATCCGTCCCCGGTCTCGTGCAGCTCTACGCGCAGTTGGCCGCCGAAGCCGGGGATCCTGCCCACCCCGCCCACGCCTACTTCCGCGAGCGCACCGAGCGTATCGAGACCTTCACCCGCGCTCAGCTCATCATCGACCAGGAACAGGGGCGGATCCGCGCCGACCTCGACCCGGCATGGGTCGTCCGCACCCTGCATGCCTTGGCCGATGGGCTGCAGGCTGCGTGGATGCTCGATCCCTCGCTCGACATGGCGGCAGAGATCGAGCGGTTCCTCGTGCTGCTCCGCCCCTCCTGACGGAACGGTCGCGGCTACTCCGGCCGAGTGTGGTTCAACGAAACGACGTCACCTCGGCGTGCGGCATCCGCGTCTTCATTATCCTGACGGCCTCGGGGTTGTCGTCGACCAGCACGGCGTCGCGTCCGAGGGCCGAGGCCACCGCTCCCGTCGTCCCACTGCCCGCGAAGAGGTCGAGCACACGGTCGCCAGGACGACTCGACGCCGTGACGATGCGCCGCAGGATCCCCTCGGGCTTCTGCGTGGGATAGCCGGTCTTCTCCCGACCGGTGGTGGGCACGATCGTGTGCCACCACACGTCGGTCGGCAGTTTGCCGCGCGCCGCCTTCTCGGCGGTGACGAGCCCCGGCGCCATGTACGGCTCGCGGTCGACCTCGTCCGAGTTGAACACGTACCCTCGAGGGTTCTTCACGTACACCAGGATCGTGTCGTGCTTGGTGGGCCAGCGGCTGCGCGACTTGGCGCCGTAGTCATACGCCCAGATCAGCTCGTTGAGGAAGCAGTCCCGCCCGAACACCGCGTCGAGCATGACCTTCGCGTAGTGCGCCTCCCTGTAGTCGAGGTGCAGGTACAGCGTGCCGTCGTCGGCGAGCAACCGCCAGGCCTCTTCGAGCCGTGGCATCAGGAACGAGCCGTAGTCGTCGAAGCGGTCGTCATAGGCGCGCAGCATCCCGCGCACCCGCTCGTAGGCGTGGCCGTGGAAGCCGTGCCGCACCTCGGTGTCAGCGGCCGGCGCGGTCTCTCCCGGCTCCGGTGAAGAACTCCGCAGATCCGTGCCGGTCACTCCCCCGAGGTCGTGGATCCCCGGGACCGGTTCCGTGGCCGGCACCGATTCTTGAGGAGTTGCCCACGTCCGCCGTGCGGTCACCACCTGACGCTCCTGCGTGCGGCCGGTGTTGAACGGCGGGTCCAGGTACACGAGCGTGAACGAACCGGAAGGCAGGGTCGCGGCGACGGCGAGGTTGTCGCCCTCGACGATCGTCACCGCACCCGGTACGAGCGGCTGCGGTACGACCGGCTCTGACACGGACACGGTGTCTGCCACGACGTCAGGGGTGTCCGCCGCAGGGGGGAGGTGAGGGGCCGGCGCCGTCACGGCACCCGATGCAGCCAGGCCTCGGTGGCGAACTTCGATTCGACGAGCGCCTCGGCGGCAGCGTACTCGTCGGCCGAGATCGACCCGGTCTCGGCGTCGGTCAGCGAGCGGAAGGTGTCCTTGAACCGTTCGATGATCTCCGCGCGCTCGAGGCCGGTCTGGCTGCGCAGCGGGTCGACGCGCTTGGCGGCAGAGGCGGTCCCCTTGTCGCTGAGCTTCTCCCGTCCGATGCGCAGCACCTCGGTCATCACCTGACCGTCGATGTCGTACGACAGGGTCGCATGGTGGAGCACTCCGCCGTTCGCCAACCGCTTCTGGGCGGCGCCGCCGATCTTGCCGGTCGGGCTCGCGATGTCGTTGAGCGGCTGGTAGACGGCATCGATGCCGAGCGAACGCAGCGCCTGCAGCACCCAGTCGTCGAGGAAGGCGTAGGAGTCGGCGAAGGTCATCCCCGCCACGAGTGAAGCCGGCACATACAGCGAGTAGGTGATGATCTGCCCCGCGGCCATGAGCATCGCCCCACCGCCCGAGATACGACGGACGACGTCGAATCCGTGCTTCGCAGCTCCCTCGGGGTCGACCTCGTTGCGGTACGACTGGAACGATCCGATCACCACGGCCGACTGGTCCCACTCCCAGATGCGCAGGGTGGGACGGCGACGCCCCTCGCCGACGCGGGAGGTGAGCACCTCGTCGAGCGCGAGGTTCATGCGTGGCGACGCAGCCTTCTCGTGCACGATCTCCCAGTCGAAGTCGCGCCACCCAGGGGCGGTCACGAGTGCGCGACGCACCGCGGTTCCGACGGCCTCCGGTGTGAACCCGAGCAGCTGGGCCCCGTCGGGCAGCGCGGCGCGGACGGCTGCGGCGATCGCCGTCGCGTCCGATTCCACGGGCAGTCCGTCGACGGCGGCGTTGATGTCGTCCAGCGCCGAGTCGGGCTCGAGGAAGAAGTCGCCGGCGAGCCGGAAGCGGGAGATCCGGTCGTCCTCGATCTCGAGGTCGACGACGACGAGCTTTCCACCTGGGACCTTGTATTCACCGTGCACGGTTCCAGCTTAAGGCGCGCGGCCCCTGTCACGGCGGGTCAGCCTCCGAGCACGACGACGCGCTCACCCGCGCGGATCGGGGTCGAGTATCGATTCCCGGCGGGCGGCAGCGGGCACACGAACTGGTCGGAGAATGCGCACGGCGGCAGATAGGCGCGGTTGAAGTCGATCACGGCAGTGCCGTCCACGGCCGGTTCGTCGACCGGAAGGAACCGGAAGCGGTAGGTCTCGAGGCCGTTCGTCCCGTCTGCGAACACCGCGCTCAGCCCGCCCTGAGCACCTCGGGTCACGGTGAGCGTCTGCGGCGCGCCCGCCAGCTCGAAGCGCAGCCGACCGGCGACGGGCGTCTCCCGCGCATCGCCGTCGACCGACGTGATCACGATCTGCTCGTCGGGTGTCTCCTCGAAGACAGCCGGCAGACGCCAGCGCTCGTCGGGGGCATAGGCATCGATCGCGGTGAACCACTCGCGCTGCGGACGAGCCGGATTCAGCACACGCAGCGCTATCGTGCCGTGGCGCTCGAACACGCGCAGCTCGCGGCGCCCGAGCCGGATGCTCTGCGTGCCCCGCAGCGTGACGGTGGATCCCGCCTGGCCCAGCTCGCTGCCGCGGATGCCGCCGTCGCCGGTGAGCGCCCAGAGCCCGGGGATGCCGTCCACGGCCGCGGCCTCCGTGATGAGCCAGTTCGTCGACTCGAGTGCCGACGGGCCGTACTCCGATCCCGCGTACCGCTCCCTGGACGCGTGCCAGTCCTGCCAGTCCTTCACGAAGCTCATCGGAGCGCTCCCTCCCGTGCGGGGTGCCGCCGAGCGGGCACTCCTCGCTCATGCGCGGAATATTGCCCCGAATCTACGGTGACCCCGCGGCGCGCGAGACGCCCGTGTCACACGCCTTCACCGCGCGTAACGTCGCGTTACATCCGCACCACGCGGGAACACCTCGCCCCAGACCCACGCTCCCCGCCGAGACCCACCGCGGCGAGCGGTCGCCACAGTGGGTGTGGACGAGGAGCATGGGTCTCGGCGGTGGAGCCGGGAGCTCAGCGTGCGGGGATGTGCGTGTCGAGCCAGGCGAGCACGTCGGCGCGCACCTCGTCCTGCTGCAGCTCCGCGAAGATCTCGTGGCGCGCGTCGGGGTAGACGAGCGTGGTGACGTCGGTGAGACCTGAACGGTTGCGGTACTCGTCGGCGAGCTTGTGCACGCTGCGCGGTCCGCCCACCGGGTCGTCCCGCCCGACCAGCAGAAGCATCGGGATGTCGTGCCCCAGGTCCTTCGCAGAGCGGCCGTACAGCTTCGCCGCCTCGATCGGGCCGAACAGCTTGAGCAGCGGCACATCGGTGGTCAGCGGATCCTCGTCGAACGCGGTCCACACGGCGGGGTCTCTGCTGAGCCACTCCAGCCCGGTCGCGCCCTCACCTGCCCAGCGCGCATTCAGCGGAGCGGCGTTCAGTGAGCCCGGCATGCGCAGGGCAGAGCCGGACAGGATCACCGCGTCCCACGCGTCCGGGTGCTCGTTGACGAGCATCTGTGCGAGGAACGATCCCCACGAGTGCCCGAGCAGCACGAGCGGCAGATCGGGATTCTCCTCGCGGATGATGCCCGTCAGCTGCCAGACGGCTTCCACGGCCGCACGCAGCCCGCCCTTGCCCAGACGGCCGAGCTTCTCCGGGCCGCCGTGCTGGCGGATGCCGGTGCGGCCATGACCGCGGTGGTCGTCGGCGTAGACGTGGAATCCGGCAGCCGTGAGCGCGGTGATCAGCGCACCGTACCGCCCTGCATGCTCTCCGACGCCGTGCAGCAGCTGCACCACGCCGCGCGGGGTCCCCTCGGCGGGATGGACGTCGTAGACGATGTCGACACCATAGGCATCGGTGAACTCGCGGGTATCCATCACGCTGCGAGCCTACCCATCACCGGAAGAGGCGGCTACCGTGCAAGGGCGTCGCGGATCGCGAAGGCGGTGTCGCGATCGGTCACCTCGTAGCCGCCGACCCCGTCGGAGGCCGACCCCATCCGCACCCCGCCGTCTTCGTTCACGGCACGCTTCGCGGAGAAATGGATCGCGTCCACGCCCGCGGCTGCGAGCAGCGGAGCGCTCGCCACATCGACGCCGCTGCCCGCCATGATCTCGATCTCGCCCTCTGCGGCCGCGACGAGCGCACGCAACGTGTCGATGCCGTCGATCGCGGCCGACGCTCCCCCCGAGGTGAGCACCCGACGCAGGCCCAGCTCGCGGGCGCTCCGCAGCGTCGCGACCGGATCGGCCGTCACGTCGATCGCACGGTGCAGCGTCGCGGGTGCGCCGGCTGCGGCATCTCGGAGGCGCGCCATGGCGAACAGGTCGAGTCGCCCCTCGGCGTCGAGGGCGCCGATGACCACGCCCGTAGCACCGGCGGCGATCGCGCGGCGCACATCGAGCTCGGCCACGGCGAGTTCGTCGTCGTCGTAGTGGAAGCCGCCCGCGCGCGGGCGGATCAGCACGTGCACCTCGGGGCCATCGACCCCTGCCGTCTCGACGGCGAGCTCGATCGTCGCGGGCGACGGGGTGAGTCCACCGAGGGCGAGAGCCGTCGCGAGCTCGACGCGTGCCGCGCCGACCTCCTTGGCGATGCGCACTCCGGCGGGGTCCTGCACGGCGATTTCCAAGGCGAGCGTTCGGGTCACCCCTCCATTGTGCCCGCTGCCGCGACGGCATCCGGAAAATTAGATAGGCTATCTAAGTAATGTCTGCGTCTGATGAATCCCTCCGCCTCACCGCCACAGACCTTCGCATGGCCACGTTCCGGCTGGCCCGCCGCCTCCGCTGCGCCCGCGCCGCCGACTCGATGAGCGACGCGCAGCTGGCGGTGCTCGCCGACCTGCGCATGAACGGCCGACGCACGGTCTCGACCCTCGCCGAACGCGAACGCGTGACCGCGCCGTCGATGACGAGCACGATCAACGGCCTCGAGGAGCAGGGCTTCGTCGTGCGCACCCCCGACGAGGACGACCGGCGACGCGTGCAGGTCGACATCACCCCGGCCGGTGCCGAGATCGTGGTCGAGACCATCCGCCGGCGCGACGAGCTGCTGGCCGACATGCTGCGCGAGGTCGACTACACCGAGGCCGAGCTGACCACACTGCGCGAAGCGAGCGCCCTGATGCGGCGGGTGGTGGAGAGATGAGCGCCATGTTCCGCTCGTTCGCGAACATCAACTACCGGATCTGGTTCGCGGGCGCCCTGATCTCCAACGTCGGCGGGTGGATGCAGGCCACCGCGCAGGACTGGGTGGTGCTCACCGAGCTCACCGACAACGACGCCACGGCGATGGGCGTCACCATGGCCCTGCAGTTCGGGCCTCCCCTCGTGCTCGTGAGCATGACGGGGTGGGTGGCCGACCGCTTCGACCGCCGGCACATCCTGTTCGCGACCCAGTCGGCATTGCTGGCCCTGGCCATCGCGGTCGGTGTGCTGCTGCTCAACGACCTCATGACGCTGCCGATGATGTTCGGGTTCGCCCTCGGATTCGGCATCGTGAACGCCTTCGACGCCCCGGCCAGGCAGGCGTTCGTCTCGGACATGGTCTCCACCGGCGACACCTCGAACGCGGTGGCCCTCAACTCGGCGTCGTTCAACCTCGCCCGCATGGTGGGGCCGGCCGTCGGAGGCCTGCTGATCGTGGCGATCGGCTCGGGCTGGGTGTTCATCGTGAACGCCGCGACCTTCCTGGCGATGCTCCTCGCGCTCCTGTTGATGCGGCGCAGCCTGCTCGCCCCTCGGCTGAAGAACCGCAGCCGCGGTGGCCTGGCAGCCGGCTTCCGGTACGTATGGGGACGCAGCGACCTGAAGGTCGTCTTCGTCACGGTCTTCCTGATCGGCGCCTTCGGCATGAACTTCCCGATCTTCGCCTCGACCATGGCACTCGAGTTCGGTGCGGGAGCCGACGGATACGGTGTGCTCAGCTCGGTGCTGGCCATCGGGTCGCTGATCGGCGCCCTGCTGGCCGCACGTCGCGACCGGGCCCGGGTACGGGTGGTGATCCTGGCTGCCGGCGGGTTCGGGATCGCCGCCTTCGTGTCGTCCGTGATGCCCAGCTACGCGTCGTACGCCGTGACCCTGACGTTCACCGGCTTCATGATCGTGACGCTCCTCACCACCGCCAACGGCTACGTGCAGATCACCACCGATCCCGCCCTGCGCGGCCGTGTGCTCGCGCTCTACATGGCGGTGATCATGGGCTCGACCCCGGTGGGCGCTCCGATCGCGGGGTGGGTCGCCGACACGTTCGGGCCGCGCGCTGCGATCATGCTCGGCGGCACGGCCGGATTCGTCGCCTGTGCGATCGGTGTGATCTGGGTGGCGACGTCCGGGCGCCTGCGACGCGACGAGAACCGCCGCTTCCTGCTCACACTCGACGAGACCCGCCCGCTCAGCGTGATCGAGGTCGACCCGATCGAGTTCAGCGACGAGGCCGCCGTGACCACGCCGATCCGCACCGCCAAGCGGCGCGACCCCGACGACTGAGCATCCTCGGCCTGTTTGTCAATGCCCTCTGCGGAGGGCCGCACCCGACGTAGCGTCGTCGCATGGACGAGAACACGGAACGCACCCCCCACCCGCAGGACCCGGCAGAGGGCGCACCCGGAGTCGGAGCACCGGACGAGGACTCCGGCCAGGGCGACGGCACCGGCGGAGCCATCCAGGGTGATGCCTCGCGCGGCGAGTCCACCGGAGGAGCCATCCAGGGCGACGCCGGCCAGGGCCATCGTGCGGCCCTCGGCGGCGACGAGAACACCGAGGATCAGCTCGACGCCGATAACGCCGCCGAAGAGGACACCCTCAAGACGCTCGACCCGGATTCCCCACCGGCCTGAGCGGCACGAGGACAGCGCCACCGCCAGCCGTCTCATCCCCAGTCGACGGCCGTGACAGCGGTGGCGCTGTCCGTGTCGGCGGGTCGGTCAGGCGCCCAGCACGAGCTTGAGCTGCTCCACCGCCCAGTCGAGCTCGGTCGCACGGATCACCAGCGGCGGCGCGATGCGCACCGTCTGTCCATGCGTGTCCTTCACGAGCACGCCGCGTTCGAGCAGCTTCTCGGCGATCTCCCGCCCTGTGCCGTTCGCGGGGTCGATGTCGACCCCGGCCCAGAGTCCCGCGATGCGCACGGCCGTGACGCCGTGGCCGATCAGCGGCTGCAGCGCCTGCTCCAGATGGGCTCCCAGCGCACGGGCGCGCTCCTGGAACTCCCCCGTCTGCAGCATCTCGACGACGCGCAGGCCCACGGCTGCGGCGAGCGGGTTGCCGCCGAACGTCGAGCCGTGCTCGCCGGGACGGATCACACCGAGCACATCGGAGTCGCCGACCACGGCCGAGACCGGGAGGATGCCGCCGCCCAAGGCCTTACCGAGCAGGTACAGGTCGGGCACGACGCCCTCGCGGTCGCATGCGAACGTCTCTCCCACGCGACCGAGACCGGCCTGGATCTCGTCGGCGATGAACAGCACGTTCTTCTCATCGCAGATCTCGCGGATGCGGCGCAGGTATCCCTCCGGCGGGATCACGACCCCTGCCTCGCCCTGGATCGGCTCCACGAGCACGGCGGCAGTGTCGTCGGTGATGGCTGCGGCGATGGCGTCCGCGTCGCCGTACGGCACGACGTCGAAGCCGGGCGTGTAGGGCCCGAAGTCGTCGCGCGCCTGCTCGTCGTCGCTGAAGCTGACGATCGTGGTCGTGCGCCCGTGGAAGTTCCCGGCTGCGACGATGATGCGTGCCCTGCCCTCGGCGATGTCCTTGACGCGGTAGCCCCACGCGCGGGCGACCTTGATGCCGGTCTCGACGGCTTCGGCACCGGTGTTCATCGGCAGCACGAGGTCTTTGCCGGCGAGCTCCGCCAGCGCCGCGGCGAACGGTTCGAGGCGGTCGCTCTGGAACGCACGACTGACGAGCGTGACCCGTCCGAGCTGCTCGGTGAGCGCGGCGACGAGTGCCGGGTGCCGGTGACCGAAGTTCACGGCGGAATACGCGGCGAGCAGATCGAGGTAGCGCTTGCCCTCGACATCCGTCACCCACGCGCCCTCTGCGCGGGCGATGTTCACGGGCAGCGGGTGATAGTTGTGTGCGACGTGCGGCTCGGTGTTCACATCGGCGCCTGCCTCCAGCGCGGTCACTTCGCGCCCCGAAGCTCGAGCGTGCAGCACTTGATGCCGCCGCCGCCGAGCAGCAGCTCGGAAAGATCGATCATGATCGGGTTGTAACCGCGCTCGCGCAGCTGCTTCTCGAAGCCCTTCGCGCGCGGGGAGATGATCACGTTGTAGCCGTCGCTCGCCGAGTTCAGGCCGAACACCGAGCCGTCCTCGTCCGACACCAGGATCGCGTCGGGGAAGCGCTTCTCGAGCTCGGCGCGGCTCGCGTCGTCGAAAGCACCGGGGAGGTACGCGATGTTCGCGTGCTCCGGGCCGCCGTTCTCGAGACCCTGCACCGGATCGAGCACGGCGATCGCGGTGTCGAGGTGGTAGAAGCGCGGGTCGACCAGGTTGAGCGACACGACCTCGCGGCCGAAGACCTCGCCGACCTCGCGGTGACTGTCGCCGGTCGAACGGAAGCCGGTGCCGGCGAGGATCACGTCACCGACGAGCAGGAAGTCGCCCTCGCCCTCGTTGACCTCCTTCGGCATCACGGTGTCGTAGCCCGCGCCGCGGAACCAGTCGGCGAAGGCGGGAGCCTCGCCCTGGCGCTCGACGAAGCGGAACTCGGGCACATAGGCGCGGCCGTCGATGAGGAACCCGCCGTTGGCCGTGTAGACCATGTCGGGGTATCCGGCGAGGGGCTCGATGAGCTCGACGTCGTGGCCCAGCTCGACGTACAGGTCGTGGAGCTTCTGCCACTGCGCGACCGCCTTCGCGGTGTCGGTGGGCTTCGACGGCTCCATCCACGGATTGATGGAGTAGTTGACGGTGAAGTGCTCCGGCTTGCACATCAGGTAGTGGCGGTGGTGCGCGGTGCGGGCGGGGGCGGTGGAGACGGCGGCTTCAGGCGTCGACATGGGAGCTCTCCTCGGAGGACGGGCGCGGCGGACGCTGTCCAGGGGCCCGGCGGTCCTTCGACCCTTCGCTCGATCGAGCGGGCGTCGGGGAAGATGCGACTCGGGCACGCCGGGGTCCATTCTGTCACCCGCCCCCTGTGCACCGCCAGAGCGCGGTGGGGGGGTGCTCCGCCACACCGCTGTCGGTGCGGCACCAGAACACCGCCGATGAGCGCTCAGACCGCGGTGCCGGCGACCACGAGCTTGCCCACCGTGTGGCCGGCTTCCAGTCGGGAGAGAGCCGCCGATGCCTCGGCGAAGGGATACTCGCGCTCGATGACGGGGACGATCCGCCCCTCGGCCACGAGGTCGAGCAGCTTCGCCAGCACCTCGGGGCGTGGCGTCGCGGCGAGCGGTCGGATGCTCCGCGAGCCGATCGACAGGAACACCGCGCGCAGCATCCGTGGGACGGGGCCGAGCACATGGCCGCCGTCGCCGGTGACCAGCACGACTGTGCCGCCGGGAACGACGAGACGCTTCAGCTCGCGCAGCGGCATCCCTCCCGCGATGTCGATGATCGCGTCGAATCGGCCGTCCGCGAGCGTGCTCAACGGCGACTCCCTGTGGTCGAACGTGCGCACCGCGCCGAGCTGCTCGATCAGCGGCGCGTTGCGGTCGCGACAGGTCGCCCATACCTCGGCTCCGCGGAGAGTCGCGAGCTGCACGGCGAACGTGCCGACGCCTCCGGATGCACCGATGATCAGCACGCGCGGCGCCCCACCCGCCGCGTGGCCACCGTCTGCGAGTCCGACCCCGGCGAGGTCGAGGGCCTGCCAGGCGGTACCACCGGCGACCGGCAGGCAGGCAGCGGTGTCTGCCGCGATGTCGGTGGGGATCGGCACCAGCCGAGCGGCGGGAACCCGGACATACTCGCCGAGCCCTCCCCCGCCGACGAGCTCACCGACCACCTCTTCGCCGACCTCAGCACCGACGACATCGGCCCCGAGCGCCACCACGGTGCCAGCGACCTCCATGCCGCGCACCGGGTGCTTCGGACGTGTCAGCCCGAACACCGGCCGCACGAGCAGCGGATCGCCGAGCAGAAGACGCACGTCGCCCGCGTTCAGGGCCGTGGCGCGCACGCGCAGCAGCACCTCGCCGCGTCGAGGAACCGGCATCGAGGTGTGTTCGAGGGCGACGCCGTCGGCGGGCCCGTACGTCTTCCTGGTCCACGCCTTCATCGACCGGCTCATGATGCTGCTCCTGACGTGTCGGGATACTCGAAGATGTCGTCGAGGCCCACGCCGAACGCACGGGCGATCTGGAAGGCGAGTTCGAGCGTCGGCGAGTACCTCTGCTGTTCGATGGCGATGAGCGTCTGGCGCGTCACGCCGACCGTGCGCGCGAGCTCGGCCTGAGTGAGTCCCGCCCTCTCGCGATGAGCGCGGATGGTGTTGGAGACGAGAGTGGGCTTGACCATCAGACGAGGCCTCGCCGGTAGGCGATCACCCTGGCGACACCGCCGACGAGCGCGGCTACCGCGAAGCCCGCGAACATGGTGTTCGCGATCCAGAAGACGTCGGCCCCGACAGCGCACAGCGCGATCACCCCGAGGCCGGCGATCACGATGAAGGCCTGCTCCACCCGCCCACCCATGCGGCTGATGTCGCGGTCGCGGATGTCGGAGCGCCCTACACCGTCGGGGTCGCGCATTCCGGCGATCATGCCCCAGACGACGCTGAGCACGATGGTCGCGACGATGCCCCCGCCGATCACCCACAGCATGAGCGGGAACCAGTCCACATCGGTGAGCGGCCCTCCTCCAGCCTGCTGGAGGACCAGCACGACGTACACGACCATCACGATGGGGCTCACGATGAGTCCCGCCCACGCATTGCGCTCTTCGTAGACCACGACGCCTCCGATGTAAAAGATTCTTGACACGCTCAGCGTACGACCGCTTACCAGGTGTGTCAAGAATTCTTTACATGCGGCTCAGATCACGTCGCTGCTCCACGCGTCGAGGTTGCCGTAGCGGTGCGCGGTGATCGAGATCGACTGCTCGTGCACGAACGGCAGCAGCTCGATGCGGGCGGCCGCCGTCACCTCGCCGTCGTACACCGCGAGGTCGGGATCGCCAGCGGAAGCCGAGGCCAGCTTCGCGCGGAGAGCGGCGACACCCTCACGACCGCCGACCAGTCGCACTCGATCGCTCGCCGGCAGTGTGACGCCTTCGAGGTCGGCGTCCTGACGGAGCAGCCGCTGCAACCACTCGTCGTCGCTCTCGAGGAACACCGGGGCGTCGAGGTCTCCGAGCGCTCGGCGCACCTCGGCGGGCAATCCGGAAGGGGTGGAGATGACGAACCTGGCGCCGGAGCGCACCCCGGCGATCACCACGCGCAGCAGGTCGTGCAGCGCGGCGTCGTCGGTCGCGCGCACTTCGACGGGCACGGGGCGATATCGGAACAGGTTGCGCTCGACTCCCAGACGCGACACGTCGCGCACCTGGCCGAACTCCCGATCCCAGGCCAGCGCATCCGAGAGAGCCGAGCGCCGCAGCCACTCGAACGACTCATACGCGAGCGAGGACTGTGCCGCCTCGATCACCGCGGTGATGCGCGAATCGAGCCCGCGCAGGTGCAGGGTGCTGGAGGCCGGCCCTGCCGACTGCGAGCGCCACGATCCCAGGCCGATGAGATAGTTGGGCCCACCCGCCTTCGCGCCGGGGCCGACCGAGGAGCGCTTCCAGCCGCCGAAGGGCTGACGCTGCACGATCGCGCCGGTGATGCCGCGATTCACGTAGAGATTGCCCGCCTGCACCCGGTCGAGCCAGTACGACAGCTCCTCCGGATCCTGGGTGTGCAGCCCTGCGGTGAGTCCGTAGGCGACGGCGTTCTGCATCTCCACGGCGCGCGCGAGGGTCGGGGCGTGCATCACCCCGAGCACGGGGCCGAAGAACTCCTCGGTGTGGAAACGCGATCCCGGTTGCACCCCGACGCGCACGCCGGGACGCCAAAGCCGTCGGCTGCCGTCGTCCGCCGCGGCGAGAGACGGCTCGATCAGCCACTGCTCGTCGCCCTCGAGCTCACTCAGCGCCCAGGCGAGCTTGCCCTGCGGCTGCTCGATCACCGGCCCCACCTCGGCCAGCGGATCGGTAGGAGGACCGACGTGCAGCGAGCGCACGGCGTCGGCCAACTGGCGGGCGAACCGGGCCGAGCGTCCGACCGGCCCCACGAGGATCGCGAGCGACGCCGCCGAGCACTTCTGCCCGGCATGTCCGAAGGCGCTCTTGACGAGGTCGGCGACCGCGAGGTCGAGATCGGCGGAGGGCGTGATGATGATCGCGTTCTTGCCGCTGGTCTCCGCGAGCAGCGGCAGATCCGGGCGCCAGGAGCGGAACAGCGCCGCCGTGTCCCACGCGCCGGTGAGGATCACCCGGTCGACCGCCGCGTGCGTGATCAGCTCGCGGCCGAGCTCCCCCTCTTCGACGTCGACGAGCGCCAACAGGTCGCGGGGGATCCCTGCCTCCCACAGCGTCTCGGCGATCACCGCCGCACAGCGACGGGCCTGCGGTGCGGGCTTGAAGACCACACCGGAACCTGCGGCGAGCGCGGCGAGCACTCCTCCGGCGGGAATGGCGACGGGGAAGTTCCAGGGCGGCGTGACGACCGTGACGGATGCCGGGACGAACACGGCGCCGGCGATCGCGTCGAGCTCCCTGGCCTTGGCTGCGTAGTAGCGCGCGAAGTCGACGGCCTCACTCACCTCGATGTCGGCTTCTGCGAAGACCTTGCCGGTCTCGGAGGCCGCGACCTCGATGAGGTCTCCGCGACGGGCCTCGAGTGCAGCCGCGGCACGCAACAGCACCTCGGCACGCTCGGCGGCAGGTCGCCCGCCCCAGGCCGGGGCCGCGCGACGCACACCGTGCACGACCCGCTCGAGCTCGTCCGCATCGGACACCTGCGCCGCCGCGATCGTGGCAGACCCCAGGTCGGAGGTCGCGATGCGCTCGCGCACCTCGCGCGCCCATTCGCGGTTGGCGGGAAGCGCGGGGTCGCTGTCGACGGTGTTCGCGAAGCCCGGGGCTCCGCCGGTGTCCTGCTCCAGCTCGCGGGCGGAGTAGACCGCGGTCTCCAGGAACGCCTCCCGGCCGCTGTCGTCCGAGCCGCGGGAGATGCCGAGCACCGCCTTGGTCAGGTCGGTCTCCGGCACCGGGGCGACGGGTGCAGGGCGCAGCGACTCGTGCACGGGGGCGAGACGGTCCTGCGTGCGACGGGGTCCGATGCGCAGCGTCGGGTCGCCCGCCCTGTCGAGCGCATCGAGGAAGCGATCCTGCTCGCGGACGAACAGCGACTCGTCCTCGCCGAGTCGGAAGGCGGCGGAGAGGAAGTTGTCCGGCGAGGCGTTCTCCTCGAGCCGGCGCACCAGGTAGCTGATGGCCACGTCGAACTCCGCTGGCTCCACCACCGGCACGTAGAGCAGCACCGGTCCGACCTCGCGCGAGACGGCTCGCACCTGCCCCTGGGCCATGCCCAGCAGCATCTCGAACTCCACGGCCTCCCGCACGCCCCGCTCGCCCGCCAGCAGCCAGGCGTAGGCGATGCCGAAGAGGTTGTGCCCCGCGACGCCGATCTTCACCGCAGCCGTGTGCTCCGGCTGCAGCGCCCAGTCGAGGCAGCGCAGGTAGTTCGCGTCGGTGTCGAGCTTGGTGTCGTAGGTCGCAGGCGTCCACCCGTGCATCCGCGCCTCGACGTGCTCCATCGCGAGGTTCGCCCCCTTCACGAGACGCACCTTGATGCGGGCGCCGCCGTGCGCCACGCGGTCCTGCGCCCACGCGGTGAGCTCCTGCAGGGCGGGCAGCGCGTCCGGCAGGTACGCCTGCAGCACGATCCCGGCTTCGAGCCCGGCCAGTCGGGGGTCCTCGAGGATGCGCGTGAAGACGGCGATCGTGAGGTCGAGGTCGCGGTACTCCTCCATATCCAGGTTGATGAAGGTGCCGTCGGCCGCCGCCGCGAGATACAGCGGAAGGAGCCGCTCTACCACCTCGTCGACGACCTCGTCGAAAGCCCACATCGACAGGTGGCTGATGATCGCCGAGACCTTCACCGAGACGTAGTCCACGTCCGGACGGCGGACGAGCGCGTGGATGCCGTCGAGCCGTCGTCGGGCCTCCGCCTCCCCGAGCACGGCCTCGCCGAGCAGGTTGAGGTTGAGCCGGGAGCCGTCGGCGCGGATCCGCTCGATCGCGGCGCCGAGCTTGGCAGGGCGCGCATCGACGACCAGGTGCCCCACCATGTCCCGGAGCACCCGACGGGCGATCGGCACCACGGGCGTCGGGAGGATCTGCGCGACCCCGCCACCGAGACGTACCACCGAGCGCAGGTACCAGGGCAGGAACTCCGGCACGATCGGGGCGATGCGGTGCAGCTGCGAGGCCGCGGCGATCAGGCTCTCCGGACGCATGACGCCGTCGACGAACCCCAGGGTGAACGGGAGTCCGTTCACGTCCTGCAGCACTCCGGCGAGCCGAGCGGCCGCCGGGTCTGGTTCTGTCGCCGCGGCCTCGATCGTCCACCGCCGAGCCAGCTCGACGGCACGGTCTGCGAGGGATGCGGATGCCACGGCATCCGGCGGGAGGTCTGCCATGGATTTCAGCCTAGGTCTGGACGCCCCGGATTCCGCGCCGCGCCGCCGCTTTCCGCCATCCGCGTCCGCTTCGCATGCGGCCGTTCTCGCCGCCCGGTGCGGCCCCGGAGCGGAGGAGCGCGGCCGGGCGGGGTGCGAATCATGCCGCACCGCCGAACGGCGCGGTCCTAAGCTGTTGCCGTGACCACGACCCCGCCCGACAGGACCTCCGCATCGCGCGGTGAGGCGGAGGTCACCGCCTCGAACGCGGGAGCCCGCGCGAAGGTGCTGGGGTGGGCGCGGCGCAGCATCGACCTCATCCCGACCTCGTGGTTGATCACCGGCGCGGGGGCGGCGCTGTTGGCGACCACCGCCCTGTTCGGCGGCCTCGAGGCCGCCGCGGTCGACCCGATCCCCGATCTCACGATCGGCGAGACGTTCTCCGGCTCCGAATTCGAGATGACCGTGGTGGGCGTCGAGCTGCGCGACGAGCGCGGAATGGCGGCGATCTATCCCGACGAGGAGAAGGGGGAGCGCCTGCTCGTCGTGACCGTGGACGTGGTGAACACCTTCTCGCAGCCGCGTGCTTCCGGATCACCCGCGAAGGTGTCTCCTCTCCTGGACGGCATCCGCATCGAAGGGCTCGATGCCAAGGGGGTGGTGTCGCGCGCCGACGACGGAAAGCTCGCGCCCACGCTCCAGCCCGACGTTCCGGCCCGTGTGCTGATCACCTGGGCCGTGGGACCGGACGACTTCCGCGACGGCGACGAGGTCTCGCTCACCCTCCCCGACTCCGACCACTACGTCGGGCAGAGCCTGATCCGCGGCGACTACTGGAACGATCCCCGCGTCGGCGCGACGCTGACGACCACGATCGAGGAGGTGAGCGCCGGATGAAGAAGCACGTGCTCGTCTGGCTGCTCACCACGGCGCTGCTCGCGTGCGCGTGGGTCCTCGTCAAGGTCACGCTCCCCGACGACGCTCCGGATGCCCCCTTCCCCGCGGTCGCGCAGATCGGCGAGGAGGCCGTCACACGCAACCTCGTCGCGACCGTGACCGATGTCCATCTCACGAATCGGGTCACCGATGCCGAGGGCTGGTCCGCCGAGGGCACCTGGCTCGTGATCGACCTCGACGCCGCGAGCGGGGTCACGCAGCGGTTGAGCACCCTCAGGCTCGCCGAGCTCACGATCGGCGAGCGCACGTTCAGCGCCACGGATCGCGGAACCACCTTCCTCGCTCAGCGTCTGGTCACCGCGGTTCCCCGCAGCGGCAGTCTGGCGTTCGAGCTCCCCGACGACGTCGTGGGTGACAGGGCCACCCTGCGCCTGGGCGTGCCGGGATCGGGCGGCTTCGAGGTGCTGCGCGACGGCGTGATCGACCTGCCGATCGACCTGGCGACTCTCCCCGTCGAGGCCGAGGTGCTCCTGGTCGAGAACGGGTGGGCGCGATGACGATCCCTCCTCCGCTCTTTCCTCCCGCCCCTCAGGAAGACCCCGCAGCCGCAGCTGTTCCGACGAAGCGCGATTCCTGGTGGCGGCGCAACACCGTCGCCCTGATCGCACTCGCCCTCCTCGTGCCCGCGACGGCGGCCGCCGTGGGTTGGCAGGAGTGGTACCAGTACTTCGGGTTCGGTGCCCGCGCGGTCGCCCCGGTGGTCGTGCCGGAAGACGAGACGACGGACCTCGCCGGCGCAGCCTGGGGCCCGATCCGCGGCGGGGAGATCGACGACGTCTCCGGCCTCGACGTACCGGAGAAGACGCGGCTGATCGCGGTCGCGGTGCCCGTGGACCCGGAGGCCGAGGGCGTCGGGTGCGAGGCTCCCGTGCTCGTGGAGCAGTCGACGGGGCGGGAGTGGAGTCCGGTGCGCGCCGAGATCGGACTCGACTGGAGCGCCGACGAGCCCGAGACGTGCCTCAGCGAGCAGGCGAGCCCTTACGAGTTGATCGTGCCGTTCGTGGTTCCTGCCGACGTGGAGGGCCCGTTTTGGGTCGACATCCGGCCCTATCGCGCCGGCGGCTCGTTCGTGAGGTTCGAGTTCGAACCCTGACCGCCGACGGCGTCACGAGGCGGCGCCGAGACCACAGCGGCTGCCACCGCATCGACCGACGAGGGCAGCAGTCCGGCCGCATCCGCGACGGCACGCATCTCCGCTTCCGCCTCCGTGGAGGCCGAGGCGTCCGGCCGCGCCTGCTGGCGACGTCGCAGCCGTCCGAGCGTGGCGTCGTAGGCGCCGCTGATCACGGCGATGCGGAGGGGTTCGATGAGCAGGAGCGGCACGAGGGAGACGAGCGGGGCCGCGACCGCCCAGAACACGTAGTCCTGCGGTCCGATCAGCCGGGTGACACCGAAGCCGAGGACCGATTCGAGCGCCTTCACCGCCACGTAGAGCAGCGCGTAGGAGACGACCAGCAGGGGACCCGCTCGCCACATCAGCAGCAGGGCGCGACCGATCGGCCGGAAGCGCGCTCCCAGCTCGTCGCCGAGGTCGCGCAGCCGTCGCACCAGGGGGTTGGGGATCGCCTCCGTGTGCTGACGGAACCGCGAGACGAGTTCACTCTCGACGCGCAGCTTCTCGGCGACGATCGCCTGTCCGAAGACGACTCCGGCGATCGTGAGCCAGGCCAGCGGCGCCAGCAGCACGGGGCCCGCCTCGGAGAGGACCCAGCCGATCCCCTCCCACAGCCAGCGCAGGGGAGCCACGGCGTCGAGGATGCCCTCCCGCACCGTCTCGAGGTACGCCATCGCCGCGCGACTGTCGACCCAGGCCTTGATCGCGTCGAAGATGTCGCCGAGCACCATCACCGAGAAGAAGACCCAGACGACCTCGAAGTACACCGCCACCGGCGACAACCAGGCCGCGAGCTTCGGCGACCACTTCGACCACGCCCATCGACCGGCGAACGCGAGCACGATGATCGCGATGGTCCACACGTTGATCGGCAGGTTGAGCACGGTGTCGTCCGAGCTCACGGGCGGCTCGCCGTTCACGCTCGCCGTCCACACGATGCCGTTGCGCACCTCGAGAGCGCGGAGCGAGTAAGCCCGCACGTCCTCGCCGAGCAGCCCCTGCGCCCAGTACACCGCGAAGAACGGCAGGATGCCGGCGAGAAGGGCCGAGAGGAAAGTACGCCGACGCTCCACCGGCGACTCCGGCAGCGGTGCCACCTCCTGCAGGTTGCGCAGACCGTCGCGCAGCACGAGGAACATCGCCACCAGGCTCACCAGCCGGGCGAGGATCGCGATCGGCAGCACCAGGAAGCCCAACGTCGCCGACGAGGCTCCGATGAAGCCGGCGATCTCTGTGACCCCGTAGTGCACCAGGACGCCCGCGAGGTACCACGCCATCAGCGCAGGCCAGTGCCGCCACAGCACTCGCCCGGTCGTCGTCAGGATCGCCAGCACACGCCTAAGCTACCGCGCCGGTGCGGACGGAGAGAACGTTCCTCTGCCGCTCAGCCCCTAGGGGTTTTCGAACTCAGCCCCAGACGCTCAGCCCCAGACGCTCGGGGCCTTCGCCCGCACGGGAGGAAGCGCCGAGGCCGCTGCCCAGTCGTGCACCCAGGCGTCGATCTCCGGAACACCCTCCGGCTTGCCCACGGCCGCGAAAAGCTCCTCGTTGCTGACGGTCCCTCCGGTGCGTCGCAGCATCCTGGCCCGCACGATCGCCCGTGCGTAGACCTCGCCGTCCACGACGGCGCGGTGCTCCATGAAGAGCGCCTTGTCGTCGTGCCCGATGAAACGCGACTGCACCTCGAACCGCTGCCAGAGCTGCAGCGACTTGCGGAACGTGATCGTCTCGCTGGAGACGACCGCATACCAGCCCCGGTCCTTCATCGCATCGAACAGTCCGGTGCGGATGAGCAGGTCCCAGCGCCCGAGGTCGAACAACGACAGGTAGCGGCCGTTGTTCATATGACGCAGGATGTCGATGTCGGTGGGCAGCGTGGTCAGGGTGATGCTGCCGACGGCGGTGGGGTCGAGGGCCTTCCCCCGTCGCACGCGGCGGCGAGCACCGAGGATCACCAGGAGGGTCCGCCAGATCACGTTCACGAACATCGATCGTAGCCAGGAGTGCACGATCGGCGAACATCGTTGTGCGAAACCTCCATGACCGCGGGAAGGGTGTCATCGGACATCCCCTCGATTTCCCCTTCGCGGACGCCGCGCGTAGAGTCACGACCATGAGCGCCGAAGCCCAGCCTGAAGTCATCGTCCGTCCGGTCCGTGATGTGGATGCGGAAGCCCTCGGTCGCGTGCATGCGCAGTGCTGGCACGAGACCTACGACCACCTGATCAGCAAGGCGGCGCTGGAGAAGGTCTCGCCCCGCCGCATGGCCGAACTGTGGACGCACTGGGCCTCGCAGGGCCCCGAGTTCAAGATGAACGCCGCGCTGGTCGACGGGGAGATCGTGGGCTTCGTCGGCTCCGGCCCCGCCCGCGACAAGGACGCTCCGGCGTTCCGCGAGCTCTACTTCATCTACCTGCTCGACGCCTATCACTCCACCGGCATCGGCCAGAAGCTGTTCGACGCCGCCGTGGAGAAGGACGAGCCGCTGTACCTGTGGGTCGCCGAGGACAACCCTCGCGCGCACCGGTTCTACACCCGCAACGGATTCCACCTCGACGGCGCATCGCACACCGAGCCGTTCCTGGGCGAGACGCTGACCGAAGTGCGCTTCGTCCGCCCCTGACCCTCCGAGCACGTGCAGAGCGGGCCGTCTCCCCCGGGAGGCGGCCCGCTCTGTCGTCACCGCGGGATCAGGGGCGTCAGAGCCGTTCGACGATGGTCACGTTCGCGACCCCGCCGCCCTCGCACATGGCCTGCAGACCGTAGCGTCCGCCCGTGCGTTCGAGCTCGTTGAGCATCGTGGTCATCAGCCTGGTCCCGGTCGCGCCGATGGGGTGACCGAGCGCGATGGCTCCGCCGTTGACGTTCACCCTCTCGTGCGGAGCATCGAGCTCGCGCATCCAGGCGAGCACCACGGGAGCGAAGGCCTCGTTCACCTCGAACAGGTCGATGTCGGAGACCCGCATCTCCGCGCGCTCCAGCGCGAGCTTCGTGGCGGGGATCGGAGCGGTGAGCATGAGGATCGGACTGTCGCCGCGCACCGTCATCTGATGGATGCGGGCACGGGGCGAGAGCCCGTGGTCACGTACGGCCTGCCCGCTGGCGATGAGCACGGCGCTGGACGCATCGCTGATCTGCGACGACACGGCGGCGGTGATCCGTCCACCCTCCCGCAGCGGCGCGAGCCCCGCCATCCGCTCCAGCGTCGTGTCGCGGCGCACACCCTCGTCGTGGTCGAGACCGTTCAGCGGAGCGATCTCGCCGATGAAGCGACCCTCGTCCTGCGCCAGGGCTGCACGACGATGGCTCTCCAGGGCGAACCGCTCCATCTCCTCGCGGGAGATGTCCCACTTCTCGGCGATCAGCTCGGCACCGGCGAACTGCGAGATCTCCTGATCGCCGTAGCGGTCGGTCCAGGCGGGCGACTGCGCGTACGGCGTGGTGAAGCCGTAGGACTCCCCCACGGTGGCCGCGGCGGTCAACGGCACCTGCGACATGTTCTGCAGTCCGCCCGCGATCACGAGGTCGCTCGTGCCGCTCATCACGGCCTGCGCCGCGAAGTGCACGGCCTGCTGGCTCGACCCGCACTGCCGGTCGATGGTCACCCCGGGAACGTGCTCGGGGAATCCGGCGGCGAGCAGAGCCGTCCTGGCCACGTTGCCGGATTGGCCGCCGATCGCGTCGATGACGCCCAGGATCACGTCGTCCACCGCACCGGGGTCGATCCCCGCCCGGTCGACGAGCGCCCGAAGGCTGTGGGCGCCGAGGTCCACAGGGTGGACCTCGGCGAGCGATCCGCCGCGCCTGCCGACCGGCGAACGGACCGCGTCGACGATGTATGCCTCAGCCATGATCGCGCCTCTCCTCCAGTCCCTCGGGACTCTCTAGGCCGGGAACACCAGCCGGAACCGCTCGCAGACCACCGGCATGTCCGGTTCGTAGCCGCGCGGGTTCTCGGAGTGGGTGCGCCAGTAGCGTTCGTGCACCTCGCGCCAGTGCGTCAGCGTGCGGTCGCCCTCCCCCTCGGCGAAGGCATGGGCCTCGTCGACCTCGTCGAACGGCGTGATGTCGATCGTCGTGGTCTCGATCACAGCCCGCGGGGCGCCGGTCCCGTCCAGGATGATGCTGAGCTCGCCCACAGCGGGGAGAGGGTCGCCGGTCGCTTCGTAATCCCAGAGGGACGACGCGGTGCCGACCTTGATGCCGTCGAGCACGAGTGCCAGCAGCTCGTCGGCGTGCTCGGGCGTCGCCCCGAACCCCCAGGCTTCCGGCCGCGTCTCCGGGAGGTGAGGCAGGGTGGTCCGCACTGTGCGCCAGTATTCGGCGATGACCTCGTCGCTCATCTGCTCACCGACCCGAGACCTTGCCGAACACCTTGGCGATGGGGGCGAGCACGAGCGGACGCGCAGCCGCCCATCCGATTGCGATCACCACGAGCGACAGGATGAACACCCAGAATCCGGTCCACGTCACCGCGTCCTGCGACGCGAACATGTGGTTCAGGTTGCGCAGGAACCCGGTCAACATGACGAGCGCCACGTGCGCGATGATGAACGCCACGAAGTACAGCATGATCGGGAAGTGCAGCGCCCGCGCCCACTCGACCGGGTACGCCTTCGACAGCTTCTCGGCCTTCTTCGGCCACAGCCCCGACATGCGGAAGCCGGTGATCGCGGCGAGCGGCGCCGCGATGAACACGGTGGCGAAGTAGGCGAGCTGCTGCAGGCTGTTGTAGTTGTTCCAGCCGTTCTCGTGCGGCCAATCGAACGAGATGTACTGCAGGGCCGCCGAGAGGGCGTTCGGGAACACCTCCCAGCTGGTCGGGACGATGCGCACCCAGTGCCCCGTGACGAACAGCAGCACGACGAAGATCACGCCGTTGACGAGCCACAGGATGTCGAGCGACTGGTGGAACCACAGGTTGAGGCTGATCTTGCCCTTCGCGTTGTTGCGAGGGGTCCAGAAGACCGTCGGACGCTTCTCGGTGCGCACCTGCAACCCCGAGCGGATGATCAGCACCATCAGGAACATGTTGAAGAAGTGCTGCCACCCGATCCACGGGGCGAATCCCGGCTCGACGGCGATCCCGGGCTCGTACTCGCCGGGGAAGGCCGCCAGGAAGTCCTGCATGAACGGGAAGCTCAGGAGCGTGCGCACGAACGCGATGGCGGCTCCGGCGAGCACCCCGAGCGCAGCGGCTCCGAACAGCACGCCGATCACCTGGGTCCACGTCGGGCGCGGGCGGCCGGTCGTCGGGGCCGACGTCTGTGGGAGGTGTCGGGGCGCTCGTCCGTTCCACACGGTCTGCGTCCACGGGAGCGGAGTCGAGACGTCGGCGAGCACGGACGACGGTCCGGTCGCAACGGCAGGAGTCGCGGCAGCCGCGACGGGAACGACTGCGGCCGGCACGACGGACTCGGGCGCGACTGGCTCGGGCGCGACGGGCTCGGCTGGGGCGGCAGCAGAGAGGGGAACAGTGTCGGCGGGCGGCCACGGGTCGCCGCCGGCGACACGAGGCAAGCCGCGTCGGACACCGGTGCCGTCGGCTGGGGCCACCGCGACGGGGGCGGAGGTCTCTGCCGCAGAGATGTCCGCTGTGGCGGTCGACGCCGCGGGCGCTGGCGCGGATGCTGACGCAGCCGGCACGGGGTCCGACACCGCCGATCCCGGAGAGGGAGCGGGTACTGCCGCAGCGGGTTCGGGCACCTCGGCGGGAGAAGTGGGAGCGGTCGGCGACGTCGACGGCGGCCAAGGCTCCCCGCCCGGCACACGCGGCAGACCGCGACGGATCCGCGCTGCCCCACCGGCCGTTGCCGGAGCGGCCGCTGCAACAGCAGCCGTCACGGTCGCCGGCGATGCCGGGCCGGCGGGGCCGGTGGGCTCGAGGGGCACCCCGACAGGCACCTCGACGTCCGAAGACACCGCGACTTCCGAACCTGTCGCGGGCTCGTCGGGCGCCGCGCTCGTCACCGCGTCCGCCGCCCGATCATCCACCGTGGCATCCTCCGCCACCGCATCAGCGGGAGGCCAGGGATCTCCTCCAGGCACGCGCGGCAGACCGCGTCGCAGCATCCGCGTCGCCATGGCTACTTCTTCCGTGCCTCGAGTGCCGCGATCACCTGTGGGACCACGGTGAACACATCGCCGACGATGCCGAAGTCCGCGACGTCGAAGATCGGCGCATCCGCGTCCTTGTTGATGGCGATGATGTTCTTCGATGTCTGCATGCCCGCGCGGTGCTGGATCGCTCCGGATATGCCGAGTGCGACATACAGCTGCGGCGACACCGAGACGCCGGTCTGTCCGACCTGATGGGACTGCGGGATGTAGCCCGCGTCGACGGCCGCGCGCGACGCACCGACGGCCGCGCCGAGCGCGTCGGCGAGCTCTTCGACGAGCACGAACTTCTCCTTCGACGCGAGACCTCGGCCACCGGAGACCACCTTCGTGGCTCCCCGCAGCTCGGGACGGGAGGAGGCGACCTCCACCGCCTCGACCGGGCCCGCCGTGGCCGCGACGGCCCCGGACGGAGTGACATCGAGCACCTCGACCGAGTGCGATGCGACGGCTTCGGCGCGCGCGTCGACAGCTCCCTGACGCACCGTGATCACCGGAGTCCCGAACGTGGGAGCCGAATCGACCAGGTACGCCCCGCCGTAGACCGAGTGGTGGGCCACGACGCCTTCGTCATCGCGCGAGACCCCGACGGCATCGACCGACAGCGCACTCTTCGTGCGCACCGCGAAGCGCCCGGCGACGTCGCGGCCGGAGATCGAGTTCGAGATGAGGACGGCATCGGGTCGCACCTGGGCTGCGGCTGCCTGCAGTGCGTCGACGATCGGCACCGTGAGCGCAGCCGGGTCCCCGTCGGCGGTCAGCACCACGGATGCCCCCGCCGCCGCTGCCTGATCCACGGCCGCAGGACCGCCGCCGACGATCAGGGCCACCGGCGAACCGATCGTGGAGGCGGCGCCGATGAGGGCGGCCGTGCTGGTCGCGACGTAACCGGAGGGGTCGATGTCGACGAGGACGAGGATCGGGTTCTCGGAAGAGGTCATCTCACACCAGCCTGTTCTGCACGAGGTAGTCGACGAGCTTGTCGGCGGCGTCGCCCTCGTCGATGATCTTCACTCCGGCCGCGCGCGGGGGCTTCTCCGCCACCGCGGTCATGATGGTGCGCGGGGCGACGGACGGATCGGCCGAGACGTCGAGGTCGGCGAGGGAGAGCACCTCGAGCGGCTTCTTCTTCGCCGCCATGATGCCCTTGAAGTTCGGGAAGCGTGCGTCGGGGAGCGCCTCGGTGATGGAGATCACGGCGGGCAGCGGCGCCGAGACCGGCTGGCTCCCGGCGTCGGCGCCTCGCACTCCGGAGATGCCGTCGGGGGCGATCTCGACCGAGGTGAGAGCGGTGGCCTGGGCGAATCCGAGGTGCTCGGCCAGCATCGCGGGGATCACTCCACCGGAGCCGTCCGTCGACAGGTTGCCGGTGATGACGAGGTCGGGAGCGCCGCGGCGGATGGCCGCGGCCAGCACCTCGGCGGTGAGTCCGAGATCGGCGCCGGTGAGCTGCTCATCGGCGATGTGCACGGCGGATCCGGCACCGATCGCGAGAGCCCTGCGCACGGACGCGGTCGAGCTCTCCGGAGCCATCGAGACAGCGACCACCTCGGTGCCGTCGTTCTTGTCGGCGTAGCTGAGCGCGACCTCGAGGGCCCGCTCAGTGATCTCGTCGAGCACGACGTCGCCCGCCGCGCGATCGGCGAGTCCGGTCTCGAGATTCAGCTTGCGATCGCCATAGGTGTCCGGCACCTCTTTGACCAGGACGAAGATCTTCATCGATTGCTCCTCACGACTCCTGCAATTCTAGACCGCGATACTGAGTACCAACCCACTTGCGACTGAGACTCAGCGCTGACCGGGGCTGAGATGTGCCGAGATCGAGTGCGTCGCGCGCCGTCGCCGCGCCCCGCACTCCCGCCACTACCGTAGAGAGATGGCCAGACCCCGTCCGCTCCCCATCGATCCGCTCGCCGAGGCGAAGCGGCAGTGGCTCGCGCACGGATGGACGGAGGCCGCCGACGGCATGGCCCTGGTCACCTCGGTCATGCGGGCCCAGCAACTGCTGCTCGCACGCGTCGACGCGGCGCTCAAGCCGTTCGCCCTGAGCTTCGCCCGCTACGAGGTGCTGCGACTGCTCGCGTTCAGCCGCGCGGGCAGCCTTCCGCTGTCCAGCGTGGTCGCCCGCCTCCAGGTGCACCCGACCACGGTCACGAGCACGGCCGAGCGTCTGGTCCGCGATGGTCTGATCGCGCGTGAGCCGCACCCGCACGACGGACGCGCCGCACTCCTCGTGCTGACCGAATCCGGTCGGGAACTCGTGGAGCGCGCCACCCGGGCTCTCAACGCCGACGTCTTCGCCGAGCCCGGCCTGAGCCGCGACGACGCGGCGGAGCTCGTGGCGATCGTGGCCCGGCTGCGCAAGGACGCCGGTGACTTCGCCGACCCGCGTCCGCAGCCCGAAGCGCTCTGACATGCCGCGGTTCGCGCTCGAGACGGTCATCGGCGCGACGCCCGCCGAGGTGTTCGCCGCCTCGCTCGACCCCGAACTGCACGTGAAGAGCATGGCCCGATTCGGCGAGACGATGGTCGAGGCGCCGGCGGGCGGCGTCTTCACCGAGGGGACGACGGCGACCTGGCGAGCACGCCACTTCGGCATCCCGTTCCGACTGCGCTCGCGGGTGTTCGACGTCGATCCGCCGCACGGGTTCTCGGATCGGCAGATCGCCGGGCCGTTCGCCGCGTTTTTGCACGAGCACCGCTTCGAGGAGCATCCGGACGGCACGCTCATGCGCGACACCGTGACGTTCCGCTCACCGTTCGGTCCGCTCGGTCGGCTGGTCGACGCGTTGGTCCTCGGCAGATACATGCGCCGCCTGATCTCCGAGCGCAACGCGATTCTCGCCGCCGAGTTCGGGGAGCCCGGGCGTACTCTTTCGGCATGAGCGAACTGCGCCTGCACACCGTCCTCACCGGCCGCGGCCCCGCGGCGGCCATCCTGCTCACCGACGATCAGGTCGCGTCCCTGGGTGCGGGCAAGGCGTTCCCCGTGGCCGTGACGATCGGTGGGCGCACCGCGCGTTTGCGCTTGGCACGCATGGGCAGCGAGAACATGATCGGCTTCAGCAAGGCCGTCCGCGCCGACCTCGGGCTCGACATCGGCCAGGAGATCGACGCTGTGATCAGAGTGGATGCGGCCGAGCGCACGGTCGACGTTCCGCCCGAGCTCGCCGCCGCGTTGGACGCCGACCCCGCACTGCGCTCCGCCTTCGACGCCCTGTCGTACTCGGTGCGCAAGGAGCACGCGCGAAGTGTGGCCGAGGCGAAGCAGGAGGCGACGCGCGAACGCCGGATCACGAAGATCGTCGACGCACTCCGCAGCTGACGGCGTGACGAACTCCGCAGAAGTACTCATCGGGCACCACGCAGAGCGCCGCTTCCGGCATGGCGCCCTCAGTTCTGCGGAGTCGTCCACGAGCGGTCAGCGGTTCTGGAAGTCCGGTGACCGCTTCTCCCGGAAGGCCGACATGCCCTCCTTCTGATCCGCGGTGTCGAACAGCGCGGCGAACGCCTGCTTCTCGTGCGCGAGCCCTTCGGCGAGGGTCGTCTCCATCGCCGCGTCCAGCGCGGCCTTGGCGGCGAACACGGACGGGAGCGACTTCGAGGCGATGCTGTCGGCGAGTTTCGTCGCCTCGGTCAGGAGCTCCGCGGTCGGCACGACACGGGACACGAGGCCGGAGCGCTCGGCCTCCTCCGCCCCCATGAACCGGCCGGAGAGCACGAGCTCGGCTGCTTTGTAGTAGCCGACTGCACGGATCAGACGCTGCGTGCCACCCATGCCGGGGATCACGCCGAGGTTGATCTCGGGCTGCCCGAACTTGGCGTTGTCGGCCGCGAGGATGATGTCGCACATCATGGCCAACTCGCACCCGCCGCCCAGCGCGAACCCGGAGACGGCCGCGATCACGGGGGTGCGCACCGCAGCGAACTCATGCCACACACCGAAGTGATCGGTCTCGAGCATCTGCGCCGCCGACATGCCCTCCATCTCCTTGATGTCGGCACCCGCGGCGAACGCCTTCTCCGACCCGGTGACCACGATCGCGCCGACGCCCTCGTCCGCATCGAAAGCGAGCGCGGCGGCGGTCACCTCCTCGGCGATTCTGCTGTTCAAAGCATTCAGCGCTTCCGGCCGGTTCAGGGTGATCCACCCCACCCGTCCGCGCTGCTCGACCAGGATCGTCTCGTACTCGGTCATGTCGCCCTCTCCGTCGTGGTTGCGTTCCACCTTCACCCCTGCGTTCGAATCGCGCAAATGGTGGCTCCCAGGTGCCCGATGGAACCATTCGCGCGATTCGAACGGCCGTCATCACACGCGGTCGTCGCGGATGTCGGTGATGATGCCGGAGAAGTCGCGGCTCGCCCCGTCTCCGGCAGCGAACGCGGCGTAGATCTCCTGGGCGAGTCGGCCCATCCGCGCATCCGTCGACGTCTGCTCGATCGCCTGCAGCGCGAGACCGAGGTCCTTCGCCATCAATGCACCGGCGAATCCGGGCTGGTAGTCGCGGTTCGCCGGGCTCGTGGGCACCGGTCCGGGCACGGGGCAGTTCGTCGTGATCGACCAGCACTGCCCTGACGCCTGGGACACGACGTCGAAGAGCGCCTGGTGCTCGAGCCCGAGGCGCTCCCCCAGCACGAATGCCTCCGCGACGGCGATCTGCGAGACCGCGAGCACCATGTTGTTGCAGACCTTGGCCGCCTGTCCGAGCCCAGATCCGCCGCAGTGCACGATGCGCTTTCCCATCACCTCGAGGAGCGGAAGTGCCGCGGCGAAGTCCTCGTCCGACCCGCCCACCATGAACGCGAGAGTGCCGTTCTCCGCGCCGACCACTCCCCCGGACACCGGGGCATCGACGTTGCGGTGTCCGGCGGCGAGAGCGAGCGCGTGCGCGGCACGGGCCTCGTCGACCGCGATGGTGGACGACTCGATGAACAGCGTGCCGGGTCGCGCAGCCGCGAGCAGCTCGGTGCGATACGCCTCGATCACGTGCTTCCCGGCGGGGAACATCGTGATGACGACATCCGCCTCCGCCACGGCCTCCGCCCCGCTCGCCGCCACCGCGATGCCGGCCGCCCGCGCTGCCTCGATCGCCGCCGGAACCAGGTCGAAGCCGTGCACCTCATGACCGGCGGCGACGAGGTTCTTCGCCATCGGCAGTCCCATGTGCCCGAGTCCGAGGAAGGCCACGGCCGCTTTCGACGACGACCCGGTCATGATGCGCTCCGCATCTGATCTCCGCCACGCTGCACGGACGCCGAGCCCGCCGGTCGCAGCATCTCGCGTCCGACGATCAGACGCATGATCTCGTTCGTTCCTTCCAGGATCTGGTGCACCCGCAGGTCGCGGACCACCTTCTCGATCCCGTAGTCCTGCAGGTAGCCGTAGCCGCCGTGCAGCTGCAGGGCGCGATTGGCGACGTCGAATCCGGCATCGGTCGCGAACCGCTTGGCCATGGCGCAACGCATCGTCGCGTCCGGCGCGTGCTCGTCGACCGCCTGCGCGCCATCGCGCACCATGAGGCGTGCGGCGTGCAGGTCGGTGCGCATGTCGGCGATCGCGAACAGGATCGACTGCTTCTCGGCGAGCGGTTCGCCGAACGCCATCCGCTCGTGGACGTACTGCACAGCCTTGTCGAGCGCCCATTGCGCCCCGCCCAGCGAGCACGCGGCGATGTTGAGCCGACCGCCGTTGAGCGCGGACATCGCGATCGCGAACCCGCGTCCCTCGTCGCCGAGCATGGCGGATGCCGGGACTCGGACGCCGTCGAGGATCACCTGTCGGGTGGGCTGCGCATGCCACCCCATCTTCTTCTCCGGTGCGCCGAAGCTGAGGGATTCGGAGTCTCCCGGCACGAGGAACGCGCTGATACCGCGTGCTCCCGGTTCTCCCGTGCGCGCCATCACGACGTAGACGGCGGCCTCGCCCGCACCGGAGATGAACTGCTTCACTCCCGTGAGCACGTAATCGTCGCCGTCGCGGACCGCACTCGTCGCGACGTTGGCCGCATCAGACCCCACCCCCGGCTCTGTGAGGCAGTAGCCGCCGAACTCCGACATCGCGGTGAGCTGCGGCAGCCACGTCGCGCGCTGGCTGTCATCACCGTAGGTGTCGATCATCCACACGACCATGTTGTGGATGGAGATGTACGCCGCGACCGCCGGGTCACCCTTCGCGAGCTCCTCGAAGATCGCGACGGTGTCGAGCCGACTGAGTCCACTGCCCCCGAACTCCTCGTCGACGTAGATACCGCCGAGCCCGAGCTCTCCTGCACGGTTCAGCGATTCCCGGGGGAACAGGTGCTTCTCGTCGCGTTCCGCGGCGTAGGGGGCGAGCTCGGTCTCGGCGAACTCGCGGACGGCGCCGATGATCGCCTCGCGCTCCTCGGCGGTGGTGGTGACGGTGGTCATGGTCATCGCTTTTCCTTAGAAGTTGGGTCCCTGAGCTTGTCGAAGGGTCAGTGCATCGTGGGGATGACGAAGCTGGCGCCGTCGCGGATGCCTGCCGCGGGCCAGCGACTCGTCACCGTCTTGGTCTTCGTGTAGAAGCGGAAGGCATCGGTGCCGTGCTGGTTGAGGTCGCCGAAGCCGCTGCGCTTCCACCCGCCGAACGTGTAATAGGCGATCGGCACGGGGATCGGCACGTTCACCCCGACCATCCCGACCTCGACGCGGGCGGCGAAGTCACGAGCCGCGTCGCCGTCGCGCGTGAAGATGGCGACCCCGTTGCCGTACTCGTGCTCCGAGGCCATGCGCAGCGCCTCCTCGTAGTCGGCGGCGCGGGCGATCACGAGCACAGGGCCGAAGATCTCCTCGCGGTAGATCGCCATGTCGGTGGTGACGTGGTCGAACAGGGTCGGTCCGAGATAGAACCCCTCTTCGTGCCCTTCGACCGTGAAGCCGCGACCGTCGGCGAGCAGCGTCGCACCCTCGTCGATCCCCTGCTGGATGTAGCCTTCCACCCGTTCGACGGCCGCCCGCGTGACCAGAGGTCCGTAGTCGACGTCCGCGGCGAGGGAAGGCCCCACCCGCAGCTGGGCGACACGTTCGGTGAGCTTCGCGGCGAGGGCGTCTGCGGTCTCCTGCCCCACCGGTACGGCGACCGAGATGGCCATGCAGCGTTCGCCCGCCGAGCCGTAGCCGGAGCCGATCAGCGCGTCGACGGCCTGGTCGAGGTCGGCATCCGGCATCACGATCATGTGATTCTTGGCACCGCCGAAGCACTGCGCGCGCTTGCCGTGGGCTGCGGCCGTCGCGTAGATGTACTCCGCGATGGGCGTGGACCCGACGAAGCCGACCGCGCGGATGCGGTCGTCGGTGAGCAGCGTGTCGACCGCCTCCTTGTCGCCGTGCACCACGTTGAGGACGCCGGCGGGCAGGCCCGCCTCGAGGAAGAGTTCGGCGATGCGCACCGGCACGGAGGGGTCACGCTCGCTGGGCTTGAGCACGACCGCATTGCCGGCGGCGAGCGCGGGGCCGGCCTTCCACAGCGGGATCATGGCGGGGAAGTTGAAGGGCGTGATCGCGGCGACGACCCCGAGCGGCTGCCGCATCGAGTACACGTCGATGCCGGCTCCGGCGCCGGTGGAGTACTCGCCCTTGAGGAGGTGCGGAGCACCGGCGGAGAACTCGATGACTTCGAGCCCCCGCTGGATGTCGCCCTTCGCGTCGTCGACCGTCTTGCCGTGCTCGCTCGCGAGGAGTTCGGCCAGAGACGTCATCTCGCGCTGCACCAGGTCGAGGAAGCGCAGCAGCACGCGGGCGCGCTTCTGCGGGTTGGTCGCCGCCCACGCCACCTGCGCCTCTTCGGCGTTCGCGATCACGCGGCGCACCTCGTCGGCCGATGCGAGCGGAACCCTGGCCTGCACAGCGCCCGTGCTCGGATCGAACACGTCGGCGAAGCGACCCGAATCGGGAGTGAGAAGCGATCCGCCCACGAAGTGCGGGATAGTACGAGTCATTGTGTGACATCCCTCCGTGCCGTCATTGGCACATTGGGGAGTTTACTCGGAGTACCGGACATTTACTAGGACATCCTCGTATCTTCCGGATCAACCTCGCCCTCGGCAGTGTTGGGTGTTCGCATCGCGTTCACCGTCCGGCCATCTCGCCCGGGTAGAACTGCAGATGCGCGGACAGAGACTCAGACCGGATCGGGTGTCACGTCCACCGCGCGCACGGTGAGCGCTCTCGCTCCCGTCGCGGCTCCCACGCCGCGTGACCCCCGCCGAATCGGGTCGGCGGGGGTCTCTCTGTGCACGGGCGGATCCGGCCGGGAACCTCCCGCAACCGAATTAGAATCGACCAAGCGCCGTCACCCTGGCGCATCCGCTCCGGCGCCCCGACCCCTGGCGCCCGTTCCCGAGGACCGCACCATGTCCGAACCCCTCACCGTGTCCATCCGCCGCGAAGTCGACCCCGAGCGCATCGTCGAGGCGACCGCCTGGGTGCAGACGGGGGTGAACCTCGCGACGAAGTATCCGGGCTTCCTCGGCTCAGGCTGGGTGCGCGCCGGCGAAGACTCGCAGGTCTGGCACATGCTCTACCGCTTCGCGAGCGAGGATTCGCTCACCGCGTGGGAGCAGTCGGCCGAGCGGGCATGGTGGCTGTCGATGGGCGAAGGTTTCGTGCGCAGCGAGCGCTCCAAGCGCCGCACCGGGATCGAGGGCTGGTTCGACGAGCCGACCACCGGGACGATCACGCTTCCGTCCTCCGACGGCACCACCGAGACGGTCACTGTCGCACCCGCCCCGCCGCGCTGGAAGCAGGCGACCTCGATCTGGCTGGGCTTCTTCCCCGTCAACCTCGCCTTCACCTACGCGATGAGCCCGGTTCCGGGATGGAACGAACTGCCGATCTGGTTGCGGGTGCTCGTCACCACGCTCGTGCTCACGCCGATCATGGCGTACTGGGTTCTCCCGTTCGTCACCCGGTCGCTGCGGAGCTGGCTCGCCCGCTGACCGCGCGCTCGGCGTCGTGCTCCTGAGCGACCGCGAGCATCGGTTTTCCACGCCCGCCGCTCCCGCGCCACGCGGGCACCGGCCGGTACGGTGAGCCCATGCGATCGACACCCCGCGCCCTCCGCATCGCTCTCGCCACCGTCGCGGCGCTCAACCTCCTGTCGGCTCTGATCGGAATGGTCGGGTTGACGGTCGGCGGCGGGATGGGACTGCCGCCCGAATGGCTCGACGGCAGCATCTTCGACTCCTACGTCTGGCCGGGGATCATCCTGGGCGTCGTCGTCGGCGGCGTGCAGGCGCTGGCTCTCGTCGCGCAGTTCGGCCGATTCGGCGTCGCGTGGGCGATGCACGCGGCGGCCGGGCTGACGATGATGATCTGGATCTTCGTCGAGATCGCCATGATGCTCGTCTGGTCGCCGCTGCACGGCATCTTCTTCGCGACCGGCCTGATCCAGACCGTGCTGGCGGTGCTCGCGCTGGGTGCCTGGCCCCGACCCTTCTTCGCGCGGGACAGCCGGACGCACTGATGGCTGTCCCCGCGACGAAGGACGACCTGCTCACGGCGATCCGGACGGAGTACGCGCGCTTGTGCGCCGACCTGGATCGGGTGCCGACGGACTCCGCCCGCGAACTCGTGCTGCCCGGTCATGTCAAGGACACCATGATGAGTCCGGCGGACCTTCTCGCTTATCTGATCGGCTGGAACGAGCAGGTGCTCACCTGGCACGAGCGTCGCGCCGCCGGGCTCCCCGACGAGCTGCCGGCGGCAGGTTTCGGCTGGAACGACCTCGGGGCTTTGGCTCAGCACTTCTCCCGCGACCACGAGAACGCGTCCTGGGTGGAGCTGCGTGCACGCCTCGACGACGCAGAGCAGCGGATCGAAGCCCTCGTCCTGAGTCGCTCGGACCAGGAGCTCTACGGCGCCCCGTGGTACCGCACCTGGACGATGGGGCGCATGATCTCGCTCAACACCTCATCCCCCTACCGGAACGCGCGTGGTCGCATCCGCCGCTGGCTCCGGGCCCGCTGAGCGCCGGCTCAGGTCCCCTTCCCCGGCGAGACCCCCTCGTCGGGCGAATCCACGAGCGAGAGCGGATCCGCAATGTCCTCCAGCGACTTGCCCGCGGCGCTGACCCCGAAGATTCCGCAGATGACGCCGCCGAACATCATGATCGCCGCCCCGAGCACGTACCCCCAGAACAGGGGGCCGCGGTCGCCCGACTCGGCACTCGCGCCGATCAGCGACCCGTAGAGCACCGGAGCGATGGCCCCGACGAGCTGCCCGATCGAGAAGACGTACGAGATCACCTGGCTGCGCAGTTCGAGCGGGAAGATCTCGCTCACCGTCAGGTATGCCGCCGACGCACCGGCCGAGGCGAAGAAGAACGACGCGCACCAGAACGCCGTGTGCGTGGCCGCGTTCAACACGCCCGCGTTGAACAGGAACGCGCTGACGAGGAGGATCAGGCCCGCGAGCACGTACGTCGAGAACAGCATCCGCCGCCGCCCCCAGGTGTCGAAGAAGTGCCCGAGGATGAGCGCCCCGGCGAGGTTCCCGACGGCGAACACGATGAAGTACTGCGACGCCGAAGCGGGCGGGGTGTCGTAGAAGTTCTCCAGCACCAGCGCGTACGTGAAGAAGATGGCGTTGTAGAGGAAGGACTGCGTCACCATCATCGTGATGCCCACCAGCGTGCGCCGCGGGTACTTCTTGAACAGCACCTTCGCGATCACGAGGAACGGCACGCGGCCGTACTCCTTGACCGTGATGGCCTTGCTCTCGTCGACGGGTGGGTCGTCTTGCCCTCCTTGCGGATGCGCTCCTCGATCTCGTCGACATTGCGCTCCGCCGCCTCTTCGCGTCCGTGCGTCATCTGCCAGCGCGGGCTCTCCGGGATGTGCCGGCGCATGTAGATGAGCAGCAGTCCGAGGAGGGGTCCGAGGAAGAAGCTGAGCCGCCACCCGATGTCCTCGGGAAGGATGTCGGTGTTCAGGAAGAACACGTTGGCCACGGCACCGAGCGCCGCACCACCCCAGTAGGTGCCGTTGATCGCGATGTCGACACGTCCGCGGTAGCGCGCCGGGATGATCTCGTCGATCGCCGAGTTGATGGCCGCGTACTCGCCGCCGATACCGGCGCCGGCCACGAAGCGCCAGATGTAGAAGAACCACGGCGCGAAGGCTAGCCCTGCGACCGCGGAGCCCACGAGGTACACGGCAAGGGAGACGAGGAAGAGCTTCTTGCGTCCCAGGCGATCGGTGAGGCGTCCGAAGAAGAGGGCACCGAAGACCTGACCGAGCAGGTAGCACGTGCCGGCGAGCCCCACCTCGGCCGGGCCCATGCCGAGGGTCGCGGCGTACCCGTTCGCGGCGACGATCTGCACCTCGAGGCCGTCGAGGATCCACGAGAACCCGAGCCCGACGACGATCAACCAGTGGAATCGCGACCACGGCAGCCGGTCCATACGTGCGGGGACGAGTGACCTGACCTCCTTGACGGCGGCATCGGATGCGGACATGGACCCTCCTTCGTACGGGACGTGCTTCCGTCCCCGGGGTCTGTCCTACTCCCGTCGCCGACTTCGCCGCAGCCACCTTGACCCGGGAGCCTCCGGGGCGCTACAGCGTTGGAATCGCGCGAAGGTTCCATCCCGGGTGGAGATGGAGCCATTCGCGCGATTCGAAGGGCGGGGTCAGCCGACGTGGCGCTCGTCAGGGCCGTCGTAGAAGGAGAGGGGGCGGATGAGCGCGTTCGATCCGGCCTGCTCGATCACGTGGGCCGTCCACCCGGTCACCCGGGCCGCGACGAACAGCGGCGTGAAGGTGAGGGTGTCGAAGCCGATCAGGTTGTACGCGGGACCAGAGGGGTAGTCGAGGTTCGGGTAGATGCCCTTGCGGGCGACGAACTCCGACTCGAGCGCGTCGTACAGAGCCGCGACCTCCGGGCGGTCGTAGTGCTCCACCAGGGTGTCGAGCGCGGCCTTCATGGTCGGCACGCGGGAGTCGCCCCTCTTGTAGACGCGGTGCCCGAAGCCCATGATCTTGCGCTTCTCCGCGAGGGCCTTGTCAAGCCAGGACTCCACCGCGTCCGCCGACCCGATCTCGTCGAAGATGTGCAGCACGGCCTCGTTGGCCCCTCCGTGCAGCGGACCCTTGAGTGCACCGATGGCACCGACGACGGCCGAGTAGATGTCACTCAGCGTCGAGGTGATCACCCGCGCGGTGAAGGTCGAAGCGTTGAAGGAGTGCTCGGCGTAGAGGATCATCGACCGGTTGAAGGCGTCGACCACGACGTCGTCCGCCTCCTCCCCGAAGGTCATCCAGAGGAAGTTCGCCGAGTAGTCGAGGTCGTCGCGCGGGGCGATGAGCTCCTGGCCACGACGACGACGCTGACCGTACGCGACGATGGCCGGCAGCGCGGCGAACAGCCGGATGCTGCGCTCGAGGTTCTGCTCCGGGCTGCCGCCCGCATCGAGCACCGAACCCCCGGCGCCGGGATCGGACGCGCCGATCAGGCTGACCGCGGTGCGCACCTCGTCCATCGGATGCGCCTCGAGCGGCACCAGGTCGATCGCCGCCTTCACGTTGTCGGCGAGCGCGCGGTGCTTCCGCTCCTCCAGCCGGAACGCGGCGAGTTCTTCGGGGGTCGGCAGCTCGCCGTTCCACAGCAGATACGCCACCGCCTCGAAGGGCTGGGTGTCCGCCAGCTCCTGCACCGGGTAGCCGCGGTACAGCAGGCTGTTCGTCTCGGGGTTGACCTTCGAGATCGCGGTCGTGTCGACGACGACGCCCGCAAGGCCCTTCTTGATGTCCGGCTCGGTCATGGTCACTCCTTCGTGATGGTGAAGTTGAAGACGCCCGAGTCGAAGTGGTTGTACGACTCGTAGTCGATCAGATCGTAGAGATCGGCGCGGTGCTGCATCTCGCCGAGCTTCGAGGTCAGGTGCCCCTCGTCGTTCAGAGTATCCAGTGCGCGGCCGGCGGCCCCCATCGAGATGCGCAACAGCGACACCGGCCAGATGACCAGGTTCACTCCGGCGTCGCGGAGGCTGTCGACGGAGAACAGCTCGCTCTTGCCGAACTCGGTCATGTTCGCCAGGATCGGCACGTCGAGCGCCTCGGCCATCGCCTCGAACTCGCCCAGGGTGCGCATCGCCTCGGGGAACACGGCGTCGGCGCCGGCATCCACCAGCGCCTTCGCGCGGTCGATCGCGGCGTCCAACCCCTCGACGGCCCGGATGTCGGTGCGCGCCATGATGAGGAAGTTCTCGTCGCGGCGGGCGTCGGCCGCGGCACGGATCCGCTTGATCGCGGTGTTCTCGTCGACCACGGCCTTGCCGTCGAGGTGACCGCAGCGCTTCGGGTTGATCTGGTCCTCGATGTGGGTGCCGGCGAGACCCGCGTCTTCGAGCTCCTGGATCGTGCGGGCGACGTTCATCGGTTCCCCGAAGCCGGTGTCGGCGTCGACGATCGCGGGGAGGTCGGTCATGCGGGCGATCTGCTTGGCGCGGCCGGCGACCTCGGTGAGCGTGGTGAGGCCGATGTCGGGGAGCCCCAGGTCGGCGGAGAGCACGGCGCCGGAGATGTAGACGCCGTCGAAGCCCTTCTGCTCGATCAGTCGGGCGCTCAGCGGATTGAACGCTCCGGGGAAGCGCAGCAGCTCCCCGGAGGCCAGTCGCTCCCGGAAGAGGCGCCTCTTCTCGGCAGGTGTGACGGTGGAGTACAGCATCAGAACAGACCCTTCGGGGCGTCGGCGGCTTCGAGCAGTCCGGGCTTCGCGACGATCGACAATTCGCCGACCTCGGCAGCGGTCAGTTCGGGCAGGCGCTGCACGAGGGCGAGGAAACGCTCGATCTCGGCGGGCTCGAGCACGGGCTCCGCCAGCAGACGGAACTTCGCGATGTAGTTCTCGCGGGCGAAAGGGCGCGCTCCGAGGGGGTGCGCATCGGCCACGGCGATCTCGTCCACCACGACCTCACCGTCGGTGAGGCGGATCTCGACGCGACCGCCGAACGCCTTCTCGGCCGGGTCCTCGGAGTGGTAGCGGCGCGTCCACTCGGCATCCTCGGCCGTGGTGATCTTGTGCCACAGCGCGACCGTGTCGGCGCGACCAGCGCGCTCGGGGGCATAGGAGTCGACGTGGTGCCAGCCGCCGTCCTGCAGGGCCACCGCGAAGATGTACGGCACCGAGTGGTCGAGGGTCTCGCGCGACGCGGTGGGGTCGTACTTCTGCGGGTCGTTCGCGCCCGAGCCGATCACGTTGTGCGTGTGGTGGCTGGTGTGGATGACGATGGACTCGATGTTCGCAGGGTCGCGCAGCGCGGGGTTCTGCAGGCCGAGCTTGCGGGCGAGGTCGATTAGCGCCTGCGCCTGGTACTCGGCGGAGTGCTCCTTCGTGTACGAGTCCAGGATCGCGCGCTTGGGCTCGCCGGCGGCGGGCAGCGGCACGTCGTACGAGGCGTCCTTGCCGTCGAGCATCCACGCGATCACGCCGTCTTCACCTTCGTAGATCGGCGCGGGGCTGGTCTGACCGCGCATCGCCCGGTCGACCGCCTCGACGGCCATCTTCCCGGCGAAGGCCGGGGCGTGCGCCTTCCAGGTGGAGATCTCACCCTTGCGGCTCTGGCGGGTGGCGGTCGTGGTGTGCAGCGCCTGGCCGACCGCCTGGTAGATCGTCTCGACGTCGAGACCGAGGAGAGTGCCGATACCGGCGGCCGCGGACGGGCCGAGGTGGGCGACGTGGTCGATCTTGTGCTTGTGCAGGCAGATCGCGCGCACCAGGTCCATCTGGATCTCGTAGCCGGTGGCGATGCCGCGCACGAGAGCCTGGCCGTCCTTGCCGGTGTGCTGAGCGACCGCGAGGATCGGCGGGATGTTGTCGCCGGGGTGCGAGTACTCGGCTGCGAGGAACGTGTCGTGGTAGTCGAGTTCACGCACGGCGACGCCGTTCGCCCAGGCCGCCCACTCGGGGCTGGTGCGGTGATCGAGCGCGGCGCCGAAGAGGTTCGCGCCGACGCCGCCGGTCGAGACGGGGTGGCTGAACGCCTGCGCACGAGCCGCGTTGATCGGCGCACGGGTGAGGGAAGCGGCGGCCACCGACGCGTTGTCGATGATGCGGTTGATGATCATGTCGATGACGGGCTGCTCGACCTCGACCCGGTCGGCGGCGACCTCGGCGATCTTCCAGGCGAGCTGGTCTTCCCTGGCGAGGTTCTCGTCGCTCCGGTGCACACGGACGTGGTGGCTGACGGTCATTTCTTATCCTTCACTGTTACGGGAATCAAGGGAGTCGAGGATGCCGGCGAGCGCGTTGTGCAGGTGCACGTGCGTGGCATGGGCGGCGAGGTCGCCGTCGCGGGCGGCGAGTGCTTCCGCGATGGTGCGGTGCTCGGCGGCGGAGGCGGCGAGTCGGGCCGGCTTGTCCCTGGCCATCCGCCGCACTCTCACGAGGTGGGTGCGCACGGTGCGCAGCGCGGAGGCGATGTAGTCGTTGGCGACGGCTGCGTCGAGGGCCGCGTCGAAGCGGGCGATGAGCGCGCAATAGGCGTCTCGACCCTCGACGGCGTCGAGGTCGACATGCGCGAACTCGTCGGCGAGGGCTGCGAAGAGCTGCGCGTCGCCCCGGGCGGCGGCGAGGCGTGCCGAGGATTCCTCGAGCGCCCGACGGATCTCGAAGAGGGAGCGGATGTCGTCGGCGTCGAGGTCTGCCACGACGGTGACGCGCGGAGACTGCTGCACCACGAGCCCGTCGGCGATCAGGCGACGGAGCGCCTCGCGCATCGGTGTACGGCTCACTCCCAGGCGCTCGGCCTGCTCGACCTCGCCGAGCACGAAGCCGGCCGGCAGGGCACCGGACTGGATGCCGTCGAGCAGCGCCGCATACGCGCGGTCACCCGCGGAGGTGCGTTCAGCGACGAGACTCATCCCCTCAGTGTATACATAAACCCGCCCTGCGCTCCTCCTATCACCCCCTGCGCCGACTGTACGTATACAAAACTCCGCTCCGGTCGCGAGGGGCGGGCTCGCCGAGCTTCACCACGACCACGCCGATCAACACCAGCACACCGCCGAAGGCCTGCAGCAGGTCGGGGAGCTGGCCGAGCAGCAGCCAGCCGAACAGCAGCGCGGCCACGACCTCCGCGAGTGCGACGAAGGAAGCGAGCCGCGACCCCAGCATGCGCGTCGAGGCGATGCCCAGCAGATAGGCGAGAGCGGTCGCCACCACCCCCATCGCGAGCACCGGGACGAACCAGGGAACACTGCCGAACCGGTAGGAGATGTCGTCGGTCGTCCATGCGATCGGCAGCACGCCGATCGCGCCGGCCGCAGTGAGCCCCAGTGCCCCGAGCAGGAGCCCGCTGCCGGCCAGGGCGAGGGGCGGCAATCCCGTGTCGGCCTTGGCTGACAGCACGAAGTAGGCGGCAGCGCCCACCATGGCGCCGAGGGCCCACAGGATTCCGGGCACGTTGACGTCGGCACCCGTGAGGACGTCGAGCATGAGCACGAGCCCGACGAAAGCGATCGCCGCACCGAGCAGGCTCTTGCGGCTCGGCCGCTCCCCTCTCCGCAGCCAGAGCCACAGCAGTACCGCGACCGGGGCGGTGTACTCGATGAGCAGCGCCAGCCCGACGTCCATCACCGCGACCGCCTGGAAGTAGAACAGCTGGGTCGCGGCGACCGCGAGCAGCCCGTAGGCGAGGATCATGCCCGCATTGCGCCGCAGCAGCGTCCACCGTCCTCGCAGCGACAGGATCGTGGGGACGAGCAGCACGAGGGCGGCGACCCAGATGCGCGCGGTGACGGCGGCACCGGGACTCCACCCTGCGTCGATGAGCCCCCGCGCCCATCCGCCGGACATGCCGAAGGCGAAGGCCGCGGCGAGGGCGAGCGGCAGCCCGAGACGCACGCCCCTGGCGGAGTGCACAACCGCGTCATTGCTCACCGTACTCATGATCGATGACGCTACTCCCGCGCGTTGTAACATGTCAATATGATCTTCACCGATGACACGGAAGAGGCGTTGCGCTCCGCGGTCTGGCTCGCGAACTCGGCGGAGCAGCCGGACACGCTCACCGACATCGACGACGAGGGCACCTTCCTCCACGAGTTCCCCTACACCGGCCGCCTGGACCGCGATGAGGCCGAGGTCGCCTCGCTTCGCGGACTGCGTCCCCGGCTCCGTGCGATGCTGCTGGCGCCGCGCGACGAGATGGCCGCGCACGTCAACGACGCCCTTGCGGAGTCCCGCCTCACCCCCGCGCTGCGCCGTCATGACGGCGTGGACTGGCATCTGCACGCGGTGGCGGACGAACAGCCCCTTGCCGAACGCATCCTGATCGAGACCGCGATGGCCCTGATCGACGTCATCCGTGCTGACGAGGGCTCGCGCCTCACGGTCTGCGAGGACGATACCTGCCAGGCCATCGCGCTCGACCTCTCCCGCAACCGCTCGAAGCGCTATTGCTCCACCACGTGCGCGAACCGCAACGCCGTCGCCGCCTACCGCGCGCGCCGCGCCGAGTCCTGAGCCGACGCCGAATCCTGAGCCGACGCAGAGCCCTGGGCCTGAGCCGGCGCAGGAGCCTCCTCCGACGCACCCGCGCCGACACCCGCCATGCGCGGGCGGGAGTGCTTCCGCCAGGCCAGCGGTGAACGACCGAAGCGCCGGCGGAAGGCTCGCGAGAACGCCGCCTCCGATTCGAACCCGACCGCATGCGCGACGGCACCGACCGCCATCGCCGTGGTCTCGAGAAGCTTCGAGGCGGCAAGCATCCGACGCTCCGCCACGTAGGCGGCAGGCGACTGACCGACGACGGCGGTGAACCGGTGGGCGAAGGCGGACCGTGACTGGTGCGTCAGGGCTGCGAGGTCGTCGACCGTCCACGGATGCTCGGGATTACGGTGGATCGCCGCCAAGGCCGGCGCGAGGGTCTGGTCGAGCGCGGTGGCCAGCCACCCCGGCTCGACCTTGTCGGAGGCCGACCACTCCCGCAGGGCATGGATGAAGACCAGGTCCAGGATGCGCGAGATCATGATGCACGCGCCGGGTCGGCGCTGTCCGAGCTCATCGAGCAGCAGTCGCAGGCTCAGCCCCAGCCACTCGTTTCCCGGCCGGGCCGACGATATGTGCACCACCGGGGGAAGAGCAGCCATCGACGGGCCGCCGAGCTCGCTCTGCGCGCGGAACTCGCCGGTGACCCAGCCCGGCGCCGCCTCCGCGCCGGTGCCGCGGTCGGACTCGACCAGCTCGCGGGCAGGGACCGTCGAATCGGCGGTGGCGATGCTGTGCGCGAGCCCCTGACGGACCAGCACGAAATCACGGGGCTCGAGCACGATCGGCATCGCCTGACCGTCGACCCGGACGATCAGCCGCGAGTCGACGGCGAAGTGCACTCGAGTGACGCCCGAGGGGATGTCCACGTGGAAAGGAGCGGGCGGCGCGTAGAGCATCGCGTCCCGCCCGTCCAGGCGAGCGTGCAGGAGTGCTTCCGAGAGCGCGTCCACGGCATGATCGGCAGTCGATGCAGGATCGGCATGTTTTCGCAGGTCATCAGTCATGGTTTTTGCCCCAGAGTCCAACCTACTCTCTTCTTGGTTCCAGACCAGGAACCAACCGAAGGTCACGCGCGCACTGCACGAGCGACCGCGAAAGACAGGAGACGAACATGTCCGACAAGCCCGCCATCGTCCTGGTCCACGGCTTCTGGGGAGGGGCAGCTCACTGGGGTCCCCTGATCCTCGAACTCCGTCGCCGCGGCTACGACGATCTGCACGCGGTCGAGAACCCGCTCACCTCCCTCGCCGACGACGCAGAGCGCACGCAGAAGATGGTCCGTCAGATCGACGGCCCCGTCCTCCTCGTCGGGCACTCCTACGGCGGCGCCGTCATCACGGAGGCCGGCGACCTGCCCAACGTGGTGGGCCTCGTCTACGTGGCGGCGTTCGCCCCCGACGCCGGCGAGAGCGCAGGGCAGATCACTCAGGAGAACCCACCGGCCGCGGTCGACGCCATCGCCCCCGACTCGGACGGCTATCTGTGGATCGCACAGGACCGCTTCCACGAGAGCTTCGCCCAGGACCTCTCCGCCGACGACGCGCTGGTCATGGCCGTCACCCAGAAGGCCCCCCTGGGGTCGACGTTCGGTGACACCGTGACGACGCCCGCATGGAAGGCGAAGCCCACCTGGTACCAGGTCTCGACCGCCGACCGGATGATCAATCCCGACAACGAACGACGCATGGCGACGCGCATGAACCCGCGTCAGGTCGTCGAGCTCGACGCCAGCCACGCCTCGCTGGCCTCGCAGCCGGCGGCGATCGCCGACCTCATCGATGCTGCGGTCGCGGGGTCGGGCGCGAGCTGACCCGAGTACAGGGCGGGCTCTCCGCGGTGTGCCGTGCACCGGACCGGGGAGCCCGTCGCTGCGCGCGCGCTCATCCTCATCGCGTGCGAGGGTGCAACCCGCTCTGGACGCCACCTGTCATAACAGGTAGGGTGAACCTGTCATTACAGGTTGCGCAGCGTCGCAGCACCCGTTACGAGGAGCACCGATGCCCGAGTTCCACGCCCCGCCGATCTCCCCCCTGGCGATCGCCTTCGACGCCGAGAAGCTCACGCTCTCGCCCGAAGGGCCGACTCTCACCCGGCGGATGTCCGACCTCGAAGGGCTCTTCCTCGACGCAGAGGCCTGGGCAACGGCATCAGCCGGCGAGAACCCCGTGGTCTACACCGTGGTCAGCTCCCCCGTGCCCGAGGTCGACCGCGAGCTGCCCCAGTCGATCACCACGATCATGCCCGGGGACACGAGCGGAGAGCTCTGGATGACCAAGGGCCACCAGCACCCGAACCATCAGGGCGAGATCTACCTGGCGCTGAAAGGTCGCGGCGGACTGCTCATGTTCGACGGCGAGCGCACCGAATGGCTCGACATGCTCCCTGGCACGATCGGCTACATCCCGCCTGGGTGGGCGCACCGCTCGGTGAACACCGGCGACGAGCCGTACTCCTTCCTCGCGGTGTACCCGGGTGGAGCGGGCCACGACTACGGCTGGGTGCTGGAGCACGGGATGGGTTCGCGGGCTTACCGGTCGCCCGAGGGCGTCGAGCTGCGTCCGTACGCGGGATAGGCGCCGCCATGATCATCGCGCACGACCTGGGCACGACGGGGAACAAGGCCTCCCTGCACCACGACGACGGCCGGATCGTCGCCTCGGTCACCGTCGCCTACCCCGCGCACTTCGCCGCGGGCGGCGTCGCCGAGCAGAACCCGGACGACTGGTGGAACGCGGTCGTCGCCGCCACACGTGACCTGATCGCCCGCACCAGCACGCCCACGAGCGACATCGTCGGACTCGTGGTGAGCGGACAGATGATGGGCGCCGTCCTCCTCGATGCCGAGGGCGAGCCCGCGCGACCGGCGATCATCTGGGCCGACACGAGAGCCGGAGCCCAGCAGCGCGAGCTCGAGGACGCGATCGGCGCCGAACGCGCGTACGGGATCCTGGGGCACCGTCTGAACCCCACCTACTCGGTCGAGAAGATCATGTGGGTGCGCGACAACGAGCCCGACGTCTGGGCGCGCGTGCGCCGGGTCTGTGTCGCGAAGGACTTCATCGTGCTGCGCCTCACCGGGCGTCTGGCGACGGACCGTTCCGACGCGTCAGGCACCAACGCCTACGACCAGGCGGCCGGCACCTGGTCGGACGAGGTGCTGCGGGCCGCACGCCTCGACCGCGCGCTGTTCCCCGAGATCCTCGAGTCGACGCAGATCGCGGGAGCGCTGACGGATGCCGCTGCGACCTCGCTCGGGCTGCACACGGGCGTGCGTGTGGTGATGGGCGGCGGCGACGGCCCCCTGGCCGCGGTCGGATCGGGCGTGGTCGCTCCGGAGGACGGCGCCTACGTGTGCCTCGGCACCTCGTCGTGGATCTCGTTCGCAGCGGACGCTCCGCTGCACGATCCGGGAATGCGCACCTTCACGTTCGACAACGTCGTCCCCGGCTCGTTCGTGCCCACGGCGACCATGCAGGCCGGCGGTGCCTCCGTGCAGTGGATCGCCGAGGCCCTCTCCCCCGACCCCGCCCACCCGGAGACCGGACGGCTGACGGCCGAGGCCTCCGCCGATGTCGACACCGACGACCTCTACTTCCTCCCGTACCTGCTCGGTGAGCGCTCCCCGCTGTGGGACCCGGACGCCCGTGGCGCATTCGTCGGTCTCTCGCGGCACCACGGTCGGGCCCACCTCGTTCGCGCCGTGCTGGAGGGCACCGCGTTCAACCTGCTCAGCTGCATCCAGGCATTCCGCGCGTCGGGCGCCGTGATCGACCGCATCGATGCGGTCGGCGGCGGAGCGCAGAGCGACGTGTACCTGTCGGTGCTCGCCGACGTCTGGGGAGTTCCCGTTCGTCGCCGCACGATCGTCGAGGAGGCGAACAGCCTCGGAGCCGCCGTGACGGCCGCGGTCGGGCTCGGGATCACCGACTTCTCGGCAGCACGTGCCCTCAGCGAGGTCACCGCCGAGTTCGCCCCGGATGCCGGCCGCCATGCCGTGTACGCCGAACGGCACGCGCGGTTCACGGATGCCTACGCGGCCCTCGCGCCGTGGTTCGCCGGACGGCCGCGCTGATGGCTGTGATCCTCGTCACCAGCCGATCCTTCTCGGACGGCGACCTCGATCTGGTGGAGCGGGCAGCGCAGTCCGGACACCGCGTCCTCCGCGGGCCCGCGCACCACGACATGGACGAGCTGCGGTCGCTGCTGCACGGCGCCGATGCCTGGATCGCAGGAACCGGCGCCATCACCGATGCGCACCTCGCCGCGGCCCCGAAGCTCAAGATCGTCGCCCGTTACGGAGTGGGCACCGAGTCGGTCGACCTCGCTGCCGCGCGTGCTCGCGGCATCCCCGTGACGAACACCCCCGGCGCGAACGCCGACGCCGTGGCCGATCACGCGGTCAGTCTGATGCTGGCCGCGCTGCGGTTCGTGCCGGACGGCGACCGCCGGGTGCGCGCGGGCGACTGGGGGGTTCGGCGCGGACGGGAGCTCGGCGCCGCCACGGTCGGCATCGTCGGCTTCGGCCGGATCGGCCAGGGCGTCGCTGCGCGTCTGAGCGGCTTCGGTCCGCGCGTGCTCGCGGCCGACCCGTTCGTGCCCGACGACGTGGTGCGCGCCCGCGGGGCGGAACCCGCCTCGGTCGACGACCTGTTCCGCGCGGCCGACGTGATCACTCTGCACGCCCCGGGCGGCCAGCGACTCGTCGATGCGGAGCGCCTCGCCGGCATGCGGCCAGGCACGGTGCTGGTCAACACCGCCCGAGGGGACCTGGTCGACGAGGCCGCAGTGGCCAGGGCACTGCACGACGGCGTGCTCGCCGGTTACGCGGCCGACACGCTCGACGGGGACACCGCAGCGCACGCGAGTCCCCTGCTCGCGCCGGAGCTCGCCGACCGGGTCATCGTGACCCCGCACCTCGGCGCGCAGACCACCCAGGCGGTCGACAACATGGGCTCCCTCTCGCTCGCCGACGTGATCGCCGTCCTCTCCGGCGGCGAGCCCGCGCATCCCGTCCCGATCCCCGCCTCCGAGGAGACCCGATGACCACCGCCTCCGACGCCGTGACCTCCGCATCCGGCACCGCCTCCGCCGACTACATGGGCTTCGTCGGGGTGACCACCGCCTCGTCGTCGATCATGAAGGTGTTCCCGCTCTGGGCCGACATCCTCGACCTGCCGACGCGCACCCTGGTCGGTCACGACCTGCCGATGGATGCCGACCCGGCGCAGTATCGCGCGATGGTCGAGCAGATCCGCGACGATCCGCACCACCGCGGGGCCCTGGTGACCACGCACAAGATGAACGTGTTCGCCGCCGCCTCCGACCTGTTCGACGAACTCGACCCGTTCGCGGTGTCGTGCTCCGAGATCTCCAGCATCTCCAAGCGGGGGCGGACGCTGTCGGGGAGGGCCAAGGACCCGATCACGGTCGACCTCGCGCTGAACGACTTCCTGCCCACGGACCACTTCACCCGCACGGGGGCTGCGGTCGTGATCCTGGGGGCCGGAGGCTCGGGCACCGCGCTCAGCTGGGCTCTCGCCGAACGCCCCGACGCCCCGTCGAGGATCACAGTGACCGCCCGCACGCAGGACAAGCTCGACCACCTGCGCGAGGTGCACCGCCAGCACGGCACCCGTGAGGGGTTGATCGAATACGTCGTCACCACGACGCCGGAAGAAGCCGATGCCCTCGTCGCGGCTGCGCCGGCCGGCTCGGTGATCGCCAATGCGACGGGACTCGGGAAGGACCGCCCCGGCTCCCCCCTGACCGACGCGGTGGTGTTCCCCGATGGCGCGTACGCGTGGGAGTTCAACTACCGCGGCTCGCTCGAGTTCCTCCATCAGGCCGAAGCGCAGGCCACGTTTCGCGACCTGCACGTGGTCGACGGCTGGCGCTACTTCATCCACGGCTGGTCGCAGGTCGTCGCCGACGTGTTCGAGCTCGATCTCACACCCGAGACCGTCGAGCGACTCGCCGAGGCCGCGGAGTCGGTGCGCTGATGTCCGCCGTCGTCCGCACGGTGCTCGGGGACATCGCCCCGGCGCTGCTCGGGCGCGTGGACTACCACGAGCACCTGTTCCAGGTGTCGCCGCTGCTGCCGGGAGACGAGCTCGACGACGAGAAGGCCTCGGGCGAAGAGGCGGCGCTGCTGCAGGCGAGCGGATTCGAGGCGATGGTGGATGCCACCCCCTTCGGTGTCGGCCGCGACGCCTCCGCCCTGGCGCGGATCAGTGCGTCGACCGGACTGCACATCGTCGCGACGACCGGCCGACACCGTGAAGCCCACTACGGCGCAGACCATCCGATGCAGGTGTGGACCGCCGACCGTCTGGCCGCCCTCTTCATCGCCGACATCACACGCGGCATGCCCGCCGACGACGCGGAGCTCTTCGAGGCCCCAGAGGTGTCCATCGCCGCAGCGCCCGACGGCGCACCCGTGCGCGCCGGGATGCTCAAGGGCGGCGCCGACTACTGGCGCATCAGCCCGTTCGAGCGCACCACGCTGGTCGCGGTGGCCGAGGCGCACCGCGCGACGGGGGCGCCGGTCATGGTGCACCTGGAATTCGGCACGGCGGCTCACGAGGTGCTCGATCTGCTCGCGGCCGAGGGGGTGTCCGCCGACCGCGTCGTGCTCGCACACGCCGACCGCGACCCCGATCCCGGCCTGCACGTCTCCCTCGCGGAACGCGGAGCCCACCTCGGCTACGACGGCTTCGCACGACCCCGCACCCGCTCCGATGCCGAGCTGCTCGCCCTGACGGTCGCTGTCGTGGAGCGCGGCGCCGGGGACCGGATCGTGCTCGGTGGCGACGTGGCTCGTCGCACGCGGTACGTCGCCTACGGCGGCATGCCAGGACTCGCCTACCTCGGCGAGCGCTACCTCCCACGCCTGCGCGACGCGATCGGCGACGAAGCCGTGCACCGGATGCTCGCGACCACACCGGCCCGACTGCTGACGCTCTCCACCTGAACCCGAGCATGGGCCGGAACAAGAGCATGCACATGGGCATCCACATCCGCATCCGACAGCCCCGAGGAGACACCGTGTCAGAGCCGACCGTCCTGCATGCCACCTTCACTGCACGACCAGGCACCGGGGACATGGTGGCCACCCTGCTGCGTGCGTTCGCCGATGTCGTGCGCGCCGAGGAGGGCAACCTCGTCTTCGACGCGTCCCGGCTCGTCGACGATCCCGACCGCTTCTTCGTGTACGAGGTCTACCGCGATGAGGCGGCCTTCCACGCCCATCTCTCAGCCCCCGCCGGTGTCCCCTTCAACGCCGCGCTGCAGGAGCTCATCGTCGAACCCTCGTCGCAGCTCACCTTCCTCCGTCGGATCTGACGATCCGTCGCCGTCAGCGATCGAGCCGAGGATCCCGCAAGGACGCCATCGCCTCGACGAGGCTTTCGTGGATGTACTCGAGCTCGGGTGACGTGAAGCTCGACCAGTCCGCCTCGGCGGCATCGCGGTCGTCCACGCCCGCGTCTTCCGCCGATCCGTTCCACGTGGATGCGTCCGTTCCGTCCGCGTCCCACGTCTGCTCCTGCGGAACGTGGGCGTATACCCACCAGAGATTTCCCGAGGGATCGGCGAAGCGCGAGAACGTGTCTCCGAAGAAGTCCGTCGGCCGGGTCACGATACGGGCGCCGAGTCCGACGGCTCGTGCGAGCGTTCCCTCGACGTCGTCGACGTACACCTGGATGAATCCGGGGGTGAAGGGCCAGTCCGGCTTACGGTCGGCGACCGTGATGACGGAGTCGCCGATGCGCAGCTCGGAATGCAGGATGAGTCCGTCGGTGTCGACGGTGCGGGCCTCGGGGACATCGGTCGCCCTGAAGACCTCGATCACGAAGTCGATGATGCGGGCGGCGTCATCGGTCATGAGGAAGGGGTTGATGGTGTTCGATCCAGCCGGGCGGGCGGGTGTGCTGCTCATGGCGTGAGTCCTTTCGTCGCGATCACTCTGACAGTCACCGCGGACAGATCCTGACCTCGATTCCCGGACTCGATCGTGGAATTCCATCCCCCGCCCGCGTCCGGCAACGAAGAAGCCCCCCACCCGGAGGTGAGGGGCTTCTTCAGCGTTGCGGTGTCACTCGTAGAGCACGGCCGCGATCTTCTCATCGTCGATGTTGCTCTTGTCGTACCAGTACGAACCGGTGTCGTAGAACTTCTCGACGGAGTCGCCGTTGGCGGCGTCGTAGGCGGCCTGCACGACCTGTGCGCCGATGCCGATCGGGTCCTGCGTGATGGCGCCGGCCATGGTGCCGTCCTTGATGGCGTTGATCTGCGCTGCGCCGGAGTCGAAGCCGACGATCGTGATCTTGCCCTTCTCGAGGCCCAGCTCGTTCACGGCGTTCACGACACCGATGGCGGAGCCTTCGTTGGTGCCGTAGATGCCCTTGAGGTCGGGGTGGGCCGCGATCAGGGTCTTGGCGATGTCGGCCGACTTGAGGTGGTCGCCGTCACCGTACTGGATGTCGACGATCTCGATGTCGGGGTAGTCCGCCTCGATCTTGTCGACGAAGCCGTCGCGGCGCTCGACACCGGTCGAGTTGATCTGCGAGTGACCGACGATGGCGACCTGGCCCTCGCCGCCGATCAGGTCGGCCATGTGCTCGGCAGCGAGCGCACCGGCGACCTTGCTGTCGGTGGCCGACAGGCTGAGCCCGACGTCGCCGTTGCAGGGGGCGTCGAAGTAGACGACGGGGATGTCCTTCGCCTTGGCCTGCTCGAGCGGGGCGACGCACGCCTCGGGGTCGAGGGCGGCGTAGGCGATGGCGTCCGGGTTCTTGTCGATCGCGGCGGTCAGCATCTCGAGCTGCTGCGCGATCTCGGTCTCGGCGGCAGGACCCTCGAACGTGATCTTCACGCCGAGCTCCTTCGCCTTGTCCTCCGCTCCCTTCTTGACGGCCTGCCAGAACTGGTGCTGGAAGCCCTTCGAGACCATGGCGATGTACATCTCGCCGTCGCTGCTGCCGCCGCTGCTCGAGCCCTCTTCGATCACGTCGCCGCCTCCGCCGGCACAGCCGGCGAACACCAGTGCGGATGCGGCCACCAGGGCCACGAGTGCGGTCTTCTTCCCGAATTTCATGAAAACTCCATTGTTTGGGTACGACTCGGTTTGTTCTGTGTGGATGCCGGACGAGCCGGCGCTGTGGACATTCCAGGTGCCTGTGCGGATGTCTCCGCGGGGTGTCGGCCGGGGCCGGAGGACGACGACGGGCACGGGTTTTCGCCGCCGTCCAGGTCTCAGGTGCGCTGTCGGTTGCGCAGCGAGTCGAGGAACACCGCGAGCAGCACGACCACGCCGACGACGATGTTCTGCCACTCGGGCTGGATCGACATGATGCGCAACCCGTTCACGAGCACGCTCATGATGAGGGCGCCGATCACGGTGCCGAGGATGGATCCGCGTCCTCCCAGCAGCGAGGTGCCGCCGATGATGACCGCGGCGATTGCCTGCAGCTCGTATCCGGTGCCGATCTGCGGCTGGGCCGAATCCAGCCGCGAGGCGATGACGATGCCGGCGACCCCGGTGAAAGCTCCGGCGAACATGTAGATGAGGATCGTCCAACGACGCGTGTTGACGCCCGAGAGGCGCGTGGCCTCCTCGTTCGAGCCGATCGCGAACGTGTACCGGCCGAGGAGCGTCTTCGACAGCACCAGGTACGCGATGACCGCGAGCACCGCTGTCACGAGCACGGCGTTCGGGATGCCGGGGATGATCACGCCGAGGGCGATCTTCTTGAAGTCGGGGGCCGACGTCGAGAAGTAGATCGGTGCGACACCCGAGATCACGAGGGCGAGGCCGCCCGCGATCATCATCATCGCGAGGGTGGCGATGAACGGCGGGAGGCGGAGGAACGTGATGTTCACACCGTTCACGAGCCCCATCAGCACACCGGTCAGGATGCCGCCGATCACGCCGACCCACACCGGGAGCCCCATGTTGGTCACGAACACACCCGTCATCACGGCGCACAGCGCCATGCCGGTGCCGATCGACAGGTCGATGCCGCCGGTGATGATGACGAAGGTGGTGCCGAGGGCGAGGATGCCGATGACCGCCGTCGACAGCAGCACCGTGGCGATGTTGCTGAAGGTGAAGAAGTTCGGGCTGGCGATCGAGAAGAAGATGATCAGCACGATGAGCGTGCCGAACGCCAGCGACTGCTGGAACTGACGTTTCAGGAACGCGCCGACGTCTCTCTTGTCCGTGTTCTCGTTCACGGCGGTCTGGATGATCGTCGTCGTCGACGATCCGGGCTGCTGCGGAGCGCTCATCAGTCTTCCTCCCCGTGGGCTGCGAGTTGCATGATCTTCTCCTGGCTTGCTTCCTCGTTGCGGAGCGTCCCGGTGATGCGGCCGTTGGCGAACACCGCGATGCGGTTCGCCACGCGGAGGATCTCCGGGAGCTCGGATGAGATGACGATGATGGATTTGCCTGCATCAGCGAGCTGCTGCATGAGGCGGTAGATCTCCTCCTTCGCGCCGACGTCGATGCCTCGCGTCGGTTCGTCGAAGATGAGGATGTCGCAGTCGCGCATCAGCCACCGGGCGATGACGACCTTCTGCTGGTTGCCTCCGGAGAGGAGCTTGACCACCTGGTTGACCGAGGGGGTCTTCACCCGCAGCTGCTGCACGTACTCCTTGGTGCGGTTCTTGGCCTTGCTGTCGCCCATCCAGCCGATCGCGTTGGCGTAGGAGCCGAGCGAGGCCAGCACGGTGTTGAACGTCACGTCCTGCTCGAGCATCAGCCCGAGGAGCTTGCGGTCCTCCGAGAGGTAGCCGACGCCGTGCTGCACCGCGTCGGCGGGCTGGGCGATCTTCACGGTGCGACCGTCGATCGCGATGGTGCCGCCGTCGCGATGGTCGGCGCCGATCACCGCCCTCGCGGTCTCGGTGCGTCCCGCACCCATCAGCCCGGCGAACCCGAGGATCTCGCCCTTGTGCAGCTGGAAGGACACGTCCTTGAGAAGGTTCCTGGTCGACAGCCCCTGCACATCGAGGACGATCGGGTCGTTGGCGTGCTCGCGGGCCTGAGGACGGGTTCCCTCGTCGATCACACGTCCGACCATCATCTCGATGATCGTCGGGATGGTGATCTCGGACCGGTCGAGTGATCCGATGTATGTGCCATCACGCAGGACGGTCACCCGATCGGCCAGGCGACGCAGCTCGTCCATGCGGTGCGAGATGTAGACGATCCCGGTGCCACGCGCCTTGAGCTGCTCGATCAGCACGAACAGCGTCTCGACCTCGGTGTCGGTGAGGGCCGAGGTGGGCTCGTCCATGATGAGCACCTTGGCGTTGAACGACAGGGCCTTGGCGATCTCGACCATCTGCTGCTCGGCCACCGTGAGCTCGCCGACGAGTTGCCGCGGGTTCAGGTGGATGTCGAGGCGCTGCAGCAGGTCTGCGGTCTGGGCGTTGAGCTTGCGCTCCGACAGGAACGGGCCCGTCGTCGGCTCCCGCCCCACGTAGATGTTCTGCGCCACGGTCAGATCGGGCATCAGGTTGAGCTCCTGATGGATGATCGTGATGCCGAGCTCCTGCGCCTGAAGAGGGCTCGTGAGCTCGACCTCCTGACCCTCGAACGTGATCGTCCCCTCGTCCTTGGTGTAGATCCCGGAGAGGATCTTCATCAGGGTCGACTTTCCCGCGCCGTTCTCACCCACGAGCACGAGCACCTCGCCGGCGTGCACCTCGAGGTGCACGTCCTTCAGCGCCTGCACGCCGGGGAATCCTTTGCTGATCCCCTCGACCCGGAGGATGGGTCCACTCATGCGCTCACCTGCTTCCTTGAAGGTTCTGCTTCGATGTCGACGGATCATTCCGTCGCAAACATCGGATCAATTCTGCGTCCTACGCTACGGGCAGCGCAAGTTGTATCTAAATGTATCTAACGTCGACGAGGTTGGGAAGACCTGTAATGACATCTTGATCCTTCCCGCCCTTCGCCGACTCAGTGCAGGCGGATCGACTCGACCGCGACGAGCTTGTCGCGGATGTAGGCGTTCGCGTGGGCACCCAGCTCGACGTTGTCGTTCCAGAGGTTCCGCCAGATGCCGAGCATGCGGCTGAGGTCAGGGGCGACGACCGCCGACGAGAACGACTCGAACACGATCGGGCCGTCGTACCCGATGCGCCCGAGCGCCTTGAAGAACGCGTCGAAGTCGACGGTGCCGGTTCCCAGATAGCCGCGGTGGCTCTCGCCGATGTGCACGTAGCGCAGGGCGGGTGCGGCATCGAGGACCGGCGCGAACATATCCGACTCCTCGATGTTCATGTGGTACGTGTCGATGTGGATCCCGAGATTCGGCCGGTCGACCTCGGCGACGTACGCGAGAGCCTGCCGCGCCGTGTTGAGCACGTTCGTCTCGTAGCGGTTCACGACCTCGAGCGAGACCGACACTCCGCGCTCGGAGGCATGGTCGGCCACCCGCGCGATCACGTCCCGGCTGCTCGCGAGCCCTTCGGTGGTCACCGGCTCCATGTACTTCTTCATCGCGCTGTAGATCACGCCGCAGAAGTGCTTCCCTCCGAGATCCGCGAGCACGTCGACGGCCTTGATGAGCAGGGCTTCACCGGCTGCAACGATCACGGGGTCGGAGCTCGTGACGTCGGTCGCCTCGGACAGGCCGAGCGACGCACTGACGTCGAGGCCGTATTCCTCGAGAGCATCCTTCGCGACCGCGACGTCGAAGGAGAACGGATCCATCAGCGGGAACTCGATGAGGTCGAAGCCCGCCTCCTTGGTCTTCTGCACCGCCAGACGGATGCCCTCGGCATCGAAATTCCCCGTCCAGACCAGACCGTGACAGCCGATGTTCATGAGACCTCTCACAGCGGGTGTCCGGCACCGTCGCCGCCCCGGACTTGGCACGTGCCAAGTCCGGTGTGCGAGTCACGCTACGTCGGGGGCGGCAGCGGTGTCAAGAACTTTCTTGGCACGTTGCAACTCCTCCGATATCCTGAGGCCGCCACCGCGGTCAGGAGCCCCGATCGCCGCGGCGACGATGAAGACAACGAAGACGAAGACGAAGAAGACGAAGGAGCCCCATGCCAGCGAGCGTCAAGGACGTCGCCGCCCTCGCGGGAGTCTCCTCCTCCACCGTGTCGAACTACCTCAATCACCCGCACGTGCTCGGAGCCGCGAGCCGCGAGCGGGTACGGGCCGCGATCGAAGAGCTCGACTTCGTGCCCAACGAATCCGCTCGGCAGCTGCGGGCCGGCTCGAGCAAGGCGCTGGCGCTCATCCTCCTCGATGCCTGGCTGCCCTACTTCCACGACCTCTCGCGCGGCGTCGAGGACGTGGCGCGCGAGGGCGGCTGGTCGCTCTTCTTCAGCAACAGCGACCGCGACGAGACACAGGAGCGACGCAACCTCGACATGTTCGAGGCGCACCGTGTGCAGGGCATCGTCATCTATCCGCTCGGCGACGTCGTACTGCGCCTCGAGGCGCTCGCCGATCGCGGCATCCGCTCGGTCGTGGTGGGACCGATCCCCGACTCATCGAAGGTCGCATCCGTGCTGTTCGACGATCGTGCCGGCGGCCGCCTCGCGGGGAAGCACCTCGTCGATCTCGGGCGACGACGCATCCTGTTCCTCGGCAACCCGGCGGTGAGCCAGTCGAACGATCGTCTGGCCGGGCTCCGCGAAGCCGTCGCCGACACGGACGCGACGGTGTCGACGGTCGAAGTGCCGCACTTGGCGACCGAGGACGGCCTGGAGGCCGGCATGCGGATCATCGCCCTGCCCCCCGCCGAGCGGCCCGACGCCGTGTTCGCCGCGAACGACATGGTGGCGCTCGGCGTGCTCACGCAGCTCCTGCGCCACCGCGTCCGCGTGCCGGAGGAGATCGCACTCATCGGGTTCGACGATGTCGCCCAGGCGCACCAGGGTGTCGTCCCGCTCACCAGCGTGCGCCAGCCCGGCTACGAGATCGGCCGCGCCGCCGGGATCGCCCTGCTGGCACAGCTCGCCGACCCCTCGGCACCCCCGCCCGCGACGACGCCGTTCCCCGCCGAACTCATCGTGCGGGAGTCGACCGTCGGTCGCTGAGACGGTCGTTCTCTGGGTGCCGCGAGGCCTCGCTCCTTCGTCAGGCCGAGGGGTGGCCGACCACACCCTTGCGCAGCAGCGCGTTGCCGTATTTGCGCGTCTCACCCGTGCGCACCATCAGATACGCGGTCTTCGCGACCTCGTAGTAGGCGAACCGCTCGACGAAGGCCGTCGTGTCCACGGCTGTGCCCGCCGCCGCCATGAGCTCGCGCTGCACGTCGAGCACCTCGCCGTCGGCCGAGGTCATCAGATCGAGGCCGGGGGCGTCGTCCAGCGGCAGCACGGTGCGGATGACAGCCACCACCTCAGGCGTCGTGGTGCCGGGCAGGTCGATCACACGTGCGCCCAGACCCCACGCGGGGAAGTGCGCGTCGGCGACGACCACGGCATCGGAGTGCCCCATGCGGTCGAGGTGCAGCAGCAGCTCTCCCGTCAGCAGGGGATGGATTCCTTCGAGCACGAGTGCTCCTCTCGTCGAGCCGTCGGGTGGTTCAGGAGACGCCTGAGCCGGCCGGGATGAGCCCCTCCGCTGCGAGGTTGTCCCACAGCGCGGCCGGGATGTCGAGGGCGGCATACTCCGCATTCTGCTGCAGCTGCGCCGGACGACTGCCACCCACCACGACCGAGCGTACGACCTCGGACTGCAACGGGAACTGGATCGCCGCGGCCGGCAGGGGCACATCGTGGTCGGCGCACACCGCGGCGATGCGCACCAGGCGCTCCCACAGCTCGTCGGGGAGCTGCCCGTACTCGTAGCGGCCATCCCTCCGCGGCTCGTTCGAGGCCAGCAGTCCGGAGTTGAACACCGACGCCGCGACGATCCCGGTCCCGGTCTCCCGGCACGCGGGCAGCACGTCGACCGCTGCGGGCTGCTCCAACAGCGTGTAGCGGCCGGCCACCATCACGAGGTCGAGGTCCGCGGAACGCACGGATGCCGCGAGGGCTTCCGACACCATCGAGCCGATGCCGATCGCGGTCACCTCGCCGTCCGCGCGCAGCTGCTCCAGGGCCGGAAGGGCCTCGGCGAGCGCGAGGTCGAGGTCGTGCCGCTCCGGGTCGTGCAGGTAGAGGAGGTCGATGCGCTCGATGCCGAGCCGCTCGCGGGACTCGTCCAGGCTCCTCCGGATGCCGTCCGCCGAGAAGTCCCACACGCGCTGGAGGTCGTCAGGCACGTGGAAGTCGTTCGCGGTGTCGAGGCCGCCGGCGTGGTCGGGGTTCGAGCGCAGCAGCCGGCCGACCTTGGTCGAGAGCACGTACTCGTCGCGCGGCTTGGTCTGCAGGAAGGCGCCGAGGCGACGCTCGGAGAGCCCGAGGCCGTAGTGCGGAGCGGTGTCGTAGAAGCGGATGCCGCTCTCCCACGCCGCGTCCAGCACCGCCCACGCGTCGTCGTCGGACAGCTCACGGAAGAGGTTGCCGACGTTCGCGGCACCATAGCCGAGAGTCGGGACGGTCAGGCGGTCCGGCACGATCACACCGTCAGACGCCGACATGCGCGCCCGTCCAGGTGTACGCGGCGATGCTCTCAGCCTTCATCTCCATGCCCGTGCCCGGCGTGGTGGGAGCCATGTAAGAGCCGCCCTGGATGTCGGTCGGCACCACGAAGTGCTCGTGCAGGTGGTCGACGAACTCGATCATCCGGCCCTCGCGCGTGCCGGTGACGGCGACGAAGTCGAACATCGACAGGTGCTGCACGGCCTCGCACAGGCCGACACCGCCGGCGTGCGGGCAGACCGGCACCCCGAACTTGGCGGCGAGCAGCAGGTTGGCGATGTTCTCGTTCACGCCCGCGACCCGCACGGCGTCGATCTGCATGACGGAGATGGCCTCGGCCTGCAGCAGCTGCTTGAAGATGACGCGGTTCTGCGCGTGCTCACCGGTGGCGACGCGGATCGGGGCGATGCCTCTGGCGATCTCGGCGTGGCCGAGCACGTCGTCGGGGCTCGTGGGCTCCTCGATCCACGCGGGGTGGAACTCGGCGAGCGCGTTCACCCACTCGATCGCCTCGGACACCTCCCAGCGCTGGTTCGCGTCGATCGCGATCGGGAAGTCCGGGCCGCACACCTCGCGCGCCTTGCGGAAGCGGCGGATGTCGTCCTGCAGGTCGGCGCCGACCTTGAGCTTGATCTGGGTGAAACCGTCGGCCATGGCCTCGCGGGCGAGGCGTTCGAGCTTCTCATCGGAGTAGCCGAGCCAGCCGGGGCTGGTCGTGTAGCCCGGGTAGCCGGTGGCGAGCAGCTGCTGCTCCCGCTCGGCCCTACCGGGCTCTGCGGCCCGCAGGATCCCGAGGGCGTCCTCGCGGGTGAGGGCGTTGGTGAGGTAGCGGAAGTCGACGAGGTCGACGAGCTCCTCCGGCGTCATGCGGGCGAGGAGCTGCCAGAGCGGGAGGCCCGCACGCTTGGCCTTGATGTCCCACAGCGCGTTGATGACCGCGCCGATGGCCATGTGCATGACGCCCTTCTCGGGGCCGAGCCAGCGCAGCTGCGAGTCGCCGATGATGTCACGGAACGTGCCGCCCATGTCGTCGAGCAGAGGCTCGATCTCGCGTCCGACCAGGTGGCCGGCGAGCGCGTCGATCGCGGCGACCTGCACGTCGTTGCCGCGGCCGATCGTGAAGACGAAGGCGTGCCCCTCGATGTCGTCGTCCGCGTCGGTGCGCACGATGACGTACGCGGCCGAGTAGTCGGGGTCGGGGTTCATCGCATCCGACCCGTCCAGGCTCAGAGACGTGGGGAAGCGGATGTCGGTGGTGTCGAGGGCGACGATACGGCTCACGGGATTCCTCTCCATGCACGGGTGATTTCTCCGTGCGGATCTCTTGGAGTGTAAACATCCGATGTCTATACTGTCAACGAGACCGGCCGCCTCGTCGCGGCCTCCCGACCGATCAGGAGAAACATGAAGTTCGCGCGGCTCGGCACCCCCGGGAATGAGATCCCCGTCCTCGTGGAGGGCGACCGATACCTCGACCTCCGCCCCGTAACATCCGATGTGGACGGAGCCTTCCTCGAGAGCGACTTCGGCTCCCGCGTCACCGCCGCCCGCGATGCCGGAGAACTCCCCGAGCTCGCGGATGCCTCCTCCCTGCGCGTCGGCGCCCCGATCGCACGGCCGAGCGCCGTGATCTGCATCGGCATGAACTACGCCGCCCACGCGGCCGAGTCGGGATCGGAGCCGCCCACCATCCCGATCCTCTTCCTCAAGACGCCGAACACGGTCGTCGGCCCTGACGACACGGTGACGATCCCCCGCGGCAGCGAGAAGACCGACTGGGAGGTCGAGCTCGGCATCGTGATCGGCACCCGCACCGCGTACCTCGACTCGCCGGAGGAGTCGATGGCGCACGTGGCCGGCTTCGTCGCCGCGAACGACGTGTCCGAGCGCGACTTCCAGATGGCGGTCTCCGGGGGGCAGTGGTCGAAGGGCAAGATCGCCGCCGGCTTCAATCCGACCGGACCGTGGCTGGTCACCCCCGACGAGGTCGACCACCAGGCGCTCGGCCTGCGCAGCTTCGTGAACGGCGAGCCGCGGCAGGACTCGAACACGAGCGACATGATCTTCACGGTCGAGCAGATCGTGCACCACCTGTCGCAGTACGTGACGCTCGAGCCCGGAGACCTGATCCTCACCGGCACCCCGCAGGGCGTCGCACTGTCGGGCAAGTACCCCTACCTGGCCGCGGGCGACGTGGTCGAGATCGAGATCGACGGCCTCGGTCGTCAGCGACAGGAGTTCGTGGCATGGGAGGCCCGGAAGTGAGCGCATTGAACGGACTGGATGGATTGAACGGGCTGGTGGCGATCGTCACCGGCGGAGCATCCGGAATCGGCGCGGCGATCGCACAGCGCCTGCACGCCGACGGAGCGACGATCGCGGTGCTCGATCGCGACACCGCCACGGCCGACCCCGCCTTCGCCGCCTTCACGGCCGACGTCTCCGACCGCGCGAGCGTCGACGCCGCTGTGGCTGCCGTCGGCGAGAAGTTCGGACGCATCGACATCGTCGTGAACAACGCCGGTATCGGCGCGCAGGGCGACATCGCCGCGAACGACGACGACGAGTGGGCCCGAGTGCTCTCGGTCAACGTGACCGGCATCGCCCGCGTCACGTCTGCCGCCCTGCCCTGGCTGCGGAAGTCGCCGGCGGCCGCGGTCTGCAACACGGCTTCCATCGCCTCGACCACCGGCCTGCCGCAGCGCGCGCTCTACAGTGCGTCGAAGGGTGCGGTCTCCGCCCTCACCCGTGCGATGGCCGCCGATCACCTGCGCGAAGGCATCCGCGTGAACGCCGTCAACCCGGGAACGGCAGACACCCCATGGGTGGGGCGACTTCTCGACTCGGCCACCGATCCCGCCGCGGAGCGCGCCGCCCTCGAAGCGCGCCAGCCCCACGGACGCCTGGTCAGCCCCGACGAGGTCGCTGCGGCGGTCGCCTACCTCGTGGGCCCGTCAGCCGGCTCGACCACCGGAACCTTCATCGAGGTCGACGGCGGCATGGCCCAGCTGCGCCTGCGCGCGGAGTAGCCCCTCGCTTTCGAATCGCGCAACCGGCTCCATCCGCACCCTGGACATCCGAAGCATGGTCCGGACCGGTTGCGCGATTCGAAAACCTCAGGCCGAGGCGTCGATCCGGTAGAACCGCTCGGCGTTGCGCCAGAACAGGGCGTCGACATCGTGGCCGCGCGCCTCCGCCCACGCGATGACGACATCGGCCCCGCGCGATCGTGCCGTGGGCTGGTAGGCCACCTTCTCGCGCTCGGGTGCGTCGGGCGCAGCGGACTCGGCCGGACCGATCGCCGAGACGGGCCAATCGCTCCCCCACATCAGGCGCTCGACGCCGAAGGCATCGGCGGCCACGTCGAGGAACGGCACCAGCTGCTCCGCCGCCCAGTCTCCCCCTGCCTCCGCCTGCAGACCGGAGAGCTTGCAGAACGCGTTCGCGTGGCCCGCCACCTCCGTCAGGTCGCGCACCCATTCGGCTGAGGGCGCGAGCGGCGCAGCAGCCGTGCCGACCGCCGGCTTGCCGAGGTGGTCGAGCACGATCCGCAGCTCGGGGATCGCTGCCGCGAGACGCGCCACCTCGGGCAGCTGCTCGGCACGGACGCAGGCGTCGAAGGCGAGGTCGCGCCGAGCCACCTCCCGCGCTCCGGTCACGAATGCGGCGGAGAGGGCCAACCCGTCAGGGCCGTCCTGCAGGAGGTGACGCACGCCGACGACGAGAGGCTCCGCCGCGAGACTCTCCAGGTGCACCACCGTGTCGGTACCCCGATCCAGACGGATGCCGGCCACGATCCCGATCACGCCCGCCGCGGGGGCGAGCTCCTCGACCCAGCGCACCTCGTCGAGGAAGTCGTCTTCGACGGTCTCCGCCTGCACGAAGATCGACCGCTCGGTCTCCGCACGCGCCACACGGGCACGCTCCAGCTCCGCCCCGGCGAAACGTCCTGAGAGCGGCCCGTCGAGCCACGTGTAGGTCAGGGCCTCCGGATCCCAGAGGTGCAGATGTGAATCGAGAACACGCATGGCTCCCATCCTGCCGGAGACATCCGATCAATCGCTAGGATGACGCCATGGCAGTCACCGACGAGGCGATCGAGAAGATCAAGGCGATGATCGTGGCGGGCGAACTCGCCCCGGGCGATCGGCTTCCCCCGGAGAAGGAGCTGTCCGAACGGCTCGGCCTCTCCCGCAACTCCATGCGCGAGGCGGTCAAGGCGCTCGAGGTCATCCGGGTGCTGGACGTGCGACGAGGCGACGGCACCTATGTCACGAGCCTGGAACCCCACCTGCTGCTGGAGGCGATCTCGTTCGTCGTCGACATGCACGACGACGATTCGATGCTCGAGATCTTCGCGGTCCGTCGGATGCTGGAGTCGCAGGCGACGGGGTTGGCGGCCACGCTCGGCACCGAGGAGCAGATCTCCGAGCTGCGTGACGAAGTCGACGCGGTCGATGCGGCCGTCACGATCGAGGCGCTCGTCGACCACGACATCCGCTTCCACCGTGAGATCGTCGCGATGTCGGGCAACGCGTATCTCGCGAGCCTGATCGAGCACCTGAGCAGCCAGACCGTGCGTGCGCGGGTCTGGCGCGGCCTCACGGAGGCCGGCGCGGTCGAGCTCACCCTGTCGGAGCACAGGGCCATCGCCGACGCGATCGCCCAGCACGACTCCGCCCTCGCGACCTCGCTCGCCACCGCGCACATCGCGGGTGTCGAGCGCTGGCTGCGTCAGGCCGCGGCGAACTGATCCGCTCCGGGGCGTCGCTCAGGCGCCGAGGCGCACCATCGTGGCGTCGAACTCGGTGGCGGAGCTGTCGCTCACCTCGTGGAAGAGCACCTCGTCCAGCACGTCGGGCGCTGCGGTGAAGTACGGCACTCCGGCCAGGCGCAGCCCCGTGATGTCGTCGGCCGAACGCAGCGAGGCGGCGAGCACGTTCGAGTCGCTGCCCGCACACACCTCCTGCATCCGTGCGATGGTGTGGTCGCCGTCGAGGCCGGCGTCGCGCATCCGACCGAGGTAGGGCGCGATGTACTGGGCGCCGATCGAGGCGCACGCGAGCGCCTGCGCGACCGAGTACACCGCGGTGACGAGCACGGTCGCGCCGTCGCGCACGAGGTTCGATGCCGCGGCGAAACCCGCAGTGGTCGCCGGCACCTTCACCGCTACCCGTTCGCCCAGCGCGCGGATGCCCTCGGCATTGCGCAGGAAGGAGTCCGTGTCGCCTCCCCACGTCTGGAAGAAGATCTCACGCGCGCCTTCCGCCTCCCATCGGGCGTAAAGCTCGGGGATGTCGGCTGCGGTGCGACCGCCGCGCTCGAGGATCGTCGGGTTCGTGGTGACGCCGTGCACCACCCCGGCGGCGAGCAGGCGGGAGACGCGGTCGACGTCGGCACTGTCGACGTACAGGCGTGGCGCGATCGGGTTCATCGGGGTCTCCTCGCGGACAACCTGTCGTTACAGGTGCGGATTCGGCTAATGTAATGACAGCCACCGCGGTCTGTCAAAGCGTCGGCTACGCCTGCCGTCGAAGGAGATCAGGAGCGAGATGACCCCCGCACACCCCCAGGATCGCACCGGCGTCGTGATCGTCGGAAGCGTCACGGCCGACGTCACCACCTTCTCCGGACGCCTCCCCGCCAGGGGCGAGACCATCCTGGGCGACGAGTTCACCCTCATGCTGGGAGGCAAAGGTGCCAACCAGGCCGTCGCCGCCGGGCGCTCGGGTGCACGGACGAGCTTCGTCGGCTGCGTGGGCGACGACCTCTTCCACGATCTCGTCGTCGACGGGCTCACGGCCGCCGGGGTCGACCTGGCGCACCTGCGCACGGTTCCCGGCCCGACCGGTGTGGCGCACATCCGCGTCGACTCCTCGGCGCAGAACGACATCGTGATGGTGCCGCTGGCCAATGCGGCCCTGAGTGCCGCACAGATCGACGAGGCACTCGCGGCTCTCGCTCCCACCACGTCGGTGCTGCTCACGCAGCTCGAGACCCCCTCTGCGCTCACCGCGCACATCACCGCGCGGGGACGCGAACACGGCATGACGGTCATCCTCGATCCCGCCCCTGCCGCCGAGCTCGACGCCGAGATCTGGCGGAGCATCGACATCGTCACCCCCAACGAGACCGAGGCGACGCTGATCAGCGGCATCGAGGTCACGGACGCGGACTCGGCCGAGCGCGCCGGCCGCTGGTTCCTCGCACAGGGGGTGGGCGCCGCGGTCATCACACTCGCGGGCCAGGGGTCATGCGTCGTGACGGCGGAGGGCGCCGCCGTGATCCCGCCGTTCCCCGTCGACGCCGTGGACACGACAGCAGCGGGAGACGCCTACGCGGGCTATCTCGGTGCAGCTCTCGCCAGCGGGAGCAGCCTGGAGGACGCCGTGCGGCTGGCAACGGCGGCGGGCGCGCTCACGGTCACCAAGCAGGGCGCATCGCCGAGCCTTCCCCACCGCGCGGAGGTCGAGGCATGCCTGGCCGAGCGCACCACCACATCCGTCGCGAGCTGAACTCCGCGATCCGCGCATCCGGAGAACCGAGGAGACCCATGCGAAAGACCGCCACCACGATCAACCCCGCGCTCTCCCGCGTGATCAGCGAGACCGGGCACACCGACCTGATCGTCGTCACCGATGCGGGCCTGCCCATCCCGCCAGGCTCTGAGCGCATCGACCTGGCGTATCGACCGGGGGCTCCGGCCTTCCTCGACGTGCTCGACACCGTGCTCGCCGAGCTGGTGGTCGAGGGCGCCACCGTCTCGGCCGAGGTGGCGGAGCAGAGTCCCGAAGTGCTCGAGGCGTTGCGGGAGCGGTTCGCCGGTGAGGGCTTCGAGATCGAGCTCATCCCGCACGTCGATTTCAAGAAGCTCAGCCAGGGCGCCCGCGCGTTCGTGCGCTCCGGGGAGTTCACCCCCTACGCGAACGTGATCCTGCACGCGGGGGTGGCGTACTGATGGCCATCGTCGACGACGCGATCGATCGGCATTCCGCCGCACCCATGTACGACCAGCTGCGCCAGCTGATCATCGACGGCATCGCCCGCGACGGCCTGCAGCCCGGCGATCCGCTGCCCGGCGAGCACCGGCTGTGCGAGCGCTACGGCATCTCGCGCACCGTGGTGCGTCAAGCGCTCGCCCAGCTCGAACACGAGGGGCTCGTCGAGCGCGTGAAGGGCAAGGGCACCTTCGTCTCCCGGCCCCGCACCAGCGAGAGCCTGGTGCATACGCTGGTCGGTCTGTACGACGACGTCGAGCGTCGCGGCGGCCACGTGCACAGCGACGTGCTGCGCCACGAGCGGACGACGGCGGATGAAGAGGTCGCGCTCGCCCTGGAGGTGCCCGTCGGCTCTGCCGTCGTCGTGCTGGAGCGTCTGCGCCACGTCGACGGCGAGCCGTGGTCGCTCTCGACGACCTGGATGCCCGAAGCCGTGGGCTCGGTGACGCTCGGCGCCGACCTGACCGAGGCGTCGCTGTACCGGCTGCTCGCCGACAACGACATCGTCGCGACGCACGGCGTGCGCTCGGCGGAGGCGACCGTGGCCACGCACGAGCAGGCGCAGCATCTCGGGGTCAGCGCTGGTTCGGCCCTGCTGCGTCTGCGCAGCATCAGCCGCAGCGCCGACGGTACGCCCATCGAGTACTTCATCGCGTATCACCGCGGCGACCGGTCGCGCTTCGAATTCCAGCTGCAGCAGGAGCAGTCGCAGGCCTCGCTGCTGCACGTGGACGGCGAGGGCGGGGCATCGCGCGCCGGAACGGTCGGCTGACCGCCCGGTAGTCTCGAGGGCATGAGCGACTGGACCAGCACCGCGATCGCCCTGCTGGAAGCCGATGCCAACCGCAGCGCCGACACGCACCTGCACCTGTTCCCGCTGCCGCCCGAATGGGGCATCGACCTGTACCTCAAGGACGAGTCGGTGCACCCGACCGGGTCCCTCAAACACCGCCTCGCGCGGTCACTCATCCTCTACGGGCTGGTGAACGGACGCATCCGCGAAGACACCACGCTCGTGGAATCGTCGAGTGGGTCGACCGCGGTCTCCGAGGCGTACTTCGCCCGGATGCTGGGCCTGCAGTTCATCACCGTCGTGCCGCGTTCGACGGTGCAGGAGAAGATCGACCTCATCGAGTTCTACGGCGGCACCTGCCACTTCGTCGACCGCGCGGAGGACATGTCGCCCGAGGCGCAGCGCCTCGCATCGGACTGCACCGGCCACTACCTCGACCAGTTCACGTTCGCGGAGCGCGCGACCGACTGGCGCGGCAACAACAACATCGCCGAGAGCGTGTTCAGCCAGCTCTCCCAGGAGCGCCACCCCATCCCCACCTGGATCGTCACGGGTGCGGGCACGGGAGGCACCAGCGCCACATTCGGCCGCTACGTGAAGTACCGGATGCACGACACCAAGGTCGCGGTCGTCGACCCGGAGGGTTCAGCCTTCTACGACGGCTGGGCCGGCACGGTGGATCCGCCGGCCGGACGCCCGAGTCGCATCGAGGGCATCGGCCGCCCGCGCGTCGAGGCGTCGTTCGTGCCCACCGTGATCGACGAGATGATCCAGGTCCCCGATGCGGGGTCGATCGCCGCGATCCGCCTGCTGCGTGAACGCACCCTGCACTGGGCCGGCGGGTCGACGGGCACGAACCTCTACGGCGCGTTCCAGCTCATCGCCCGGATGCGAGCTGCGGGCGAGACCGGCAGCGTCGTGACCCTGATCTGCGACAGCGGAGTCCGCTACGCCGGCACCTACTACTCCGACGAGTGGGTCGCACGGCAGGGCTGGGACCTCGCCCCGCACCGCGCCCTGCTGGAGCGGTTCCTGGAGACCGGGGTCTGGGTGGAGTGAGGGCAGCGGGCTACGCTGGCCGCATGACTACTCTGATCCTCACCGTCGCGGGCGCAGACCGTCCTGGCCTCGTTGCCGCCGTCGCCGATGTCGTGGATGCGCACGGCGGCAACTGGGAGAACAGCTCGCTGGCCGAGCTCGCCGGCACGTTCGCGGGCGTGATCGAGGTCTCGGTCGCCGACGACAAGGAGGCCGAGCTGACGTCGGCGCTCCGCGGCCTCCAGGGTCAAGGGCTGCTCACCCTCGCCGTGCTCACCGGCAGTCCGGACGCAGCCGCCGCCGACGATCGGCTGCTCGAGATCCAGGTGCTCGGCAACGACCGACCCGGCATCGTGCGCGAGGTCTCCGGCGTGCTGAACGCTCACGCCCTGAGCATCGAGGAGCTCGCCACCGAGACGCGCGATGCCGCGATGGCGGGCGGGCGCCTGTTCGAGGCGTCGGTCACCGCGAAGGTGCCGGCCGACGTCGACCTCGACGCCCTGCGCGCCGACCTCGAGCGCATCGCCGCCGAGATCCAGGTCGACATCACCCTCGGCTGAGGTCTCCCGCCCCCTCCCCGCCGAGACCCACGGTCCGCGCCGAGACCCACGGTGAAAGCCGCCGCTGGGCGTGGGTCTGGGCGACAACGATGGGTTTCGACGCTGGGTGTCGGGGGCGTCAGAGTCCGGAGTACTTGCGCACCCAGTACTCCGTGTACGCGACGTGCGCGGAGGCCGCGGCACTCGCAGCCACCGGATCCGCCGCGGCCAGGCCGCGCAGGATGGCGCGGTGCCCGGCATCGGAGTGGATCTTGAGCTCCGCGGCATCCTCGGGGTCGGAGATGCGATACGCCCGGGAGCGCGAGCGCAGCACGTCGATGAGGCTGGTCAGCGCCTCGTTGCCCGCGACCGCGGAGATCGCCATGTGGAATTCGTGATCGAGTCGTGACTGCGCCTCGAAGTCGGTGGTCGCCTCGATCTCGTCGAGCACGCGGTCCAGCGACTCCACCGTCTCGTCGTCGATGCGCGCCGCGGCCAGTGCAGCGGCGTGGGGTTCCAGCACTCGGCGCAGCTCCGTCAGTTCGAGCACGCCCGCCATCGGCAGCAGTCCGACGGTGAGCGAGAGGCTGCCGATCAGGTCGGCGGCGCGCAGCTCGCTGACGTAGCTGCCCGATCCGTGTCGCGTCTCGAGCACCCCGAGGGCGGCGAGGGTACGGATCGCCTCGCGCAGGGATCCGCGGGAGACACCGAGGGTCTCGCAGAGCTCTCCCTCGCTGGGAAGCCGGTCGCCCGGCCGCAGCGCGCCGTCCGCGATCAAGGCCCGCAGCCCGTGCAGCGCCGTGTCGAGTGCGCTCATCGTCGTCCTCCAGACACTCCGCCGTTCTTCGTGAAGTCTGTCGGAAGGCGGTGTTTCCGCAAACTCGTATGACAAGTATGTTTCATCACCGGAGTTTTGTAGCGGAATCGGCAGCCCTGTGGCAAAGTTGTGCAACAACTTGCCCGAACTCACCGATGAGGACCGATGCCCGCACCGCTGTTCCCCGCACCGCTCACGCTGACCTCCGGCATGCCAGCGCGCGACGCCTGGCCCCTCGACCCGTCCGTGATCCACCTGAACCACGGGTCCTTCGGCGCGGTCCCGTCCGTCGTCGTCGCGCAGCAGGACGCTCTGCGCCGCCGCGCGGACCTCAGCCCCGTCGAGTGGTTCCCGCGCATCGCGGAGCGCGTGCAGGAGGCCCGCGAGCGCACCGCCCCGTTCGTCGGTGCCCGCGCCGAGGACAGCGCCTTCGTGCCCAACGCCTCCGCCGCCGCGACCGTGGTCTTCAATGCCCTGCGACTCGACGCCGGCGACGAGATCCTCGTGACCGATCAGGGGTACGGCGCGATCACGATGGGCGCCGAACGCCTCGCCCGGCGCTTCGGCGCGACGGTCCGCGCCGTCGCGGTGCCGCTGCTCGCCTCCGATGACGAGATCGTGCAGCTCTTCGCCGACGAGCTCAGGCCGAGTACCCGACTGATCGTCGTCGACCAGATCACCTCGCCGACCGCCCGCCTCCTGCCCACCCGACGTATCGCCGACGCCGCAGCCGAACACGGCGTGCGCACCCTCGTCGACGGCGCTCACGCCCCCGGCCTGGTCCCCGACGCGGCCGCTGTCGCCGGCGGGGACTGGTGGTTCGGCAACATGCACAAGTGGCCGTGCGCACCGCGGGGCTCGGCTCTTCTGGTCACGACGGCGCCCGACCGCGACGAGCTCTGGCCGCTGATCGACTCCTGGGCCGCGCGCGAGCCGTACCCCTCGCGCTTCGACACGCAGGGCACGATCGACGCGACCACGTACCTGGCCACTCCGACCGCCATCGACTTCATCGAGAGCGAGTTCGGATGGGCAGCGGCTCGCACGGCGATGGCGGAGATCGCCGACGCCGGCGCCGAACTGATCGCCGAGGCTCTGCGCCCGTACAGCGACGAGGACCCCCTCACTCCCCTCCCCTCCCCAGTGCCGTCGATGCGCCTCGTGCGCCTCCCGCTCGGCCTGGGCGCGACGAGAGAGGAGGCCGACGCGCTCCGGATGGATCTGCTCGACGAGGTCGGTGTCGAGACGGCATTCACGAGCTTCCGCGGCGTCGGCTACTTCCGGCTGTCCGCACACCTCTACAACGAGGCATCCGACTACGAGGCCTTCGTCGAACGCTGCATCCCACAGATCCTCCGTCGCGCCGGCATCCGCCAGGCCGACTCCCTCGTCCTTCCCTGAACGCGAGCGTCCGTCCACCCGACCGCAACACCCACCCCCACCCCCATCGAGAGGCACATCGTGAAGAACAAGATCTTGACGACCGCAGCGGGATTCGGCACCGTCGCCGTCCTCGCACTCACCGGCTGCTCCGCAGGCTCCGGCCCCACCGACGACGGCTCCGTCCAGCTGCAGATGGTCGAGAGCCTGACCAACCCCGCCCGTACGGAACTGCTGCGCGGGCTGCTCGACGACTTCGAGAAGGCCAACCCGAAGATCACCGTCACCCTCGTCTCCCCGCCCACCGAACAGGCCGACCAGAAGATCCAGCAGATGCTGCAGTCCGGCAAGGGCGTCGACGTGCTCGAGGTGCGCGACATCACCGTCGGGCCGTTCGCGAACAACGGCTGGCTGTACGACCTCGGGCCCGACCTGAAGAAGTGGGACGGCTGGGACGCGCTGACCGAGAACGCGCAGTCCGCCTCGGTCGCGGAGGACGGGAAGAGCTACTTCGTCCCCTACGGCTTCTACGGGCTGTCGCTGTTCTACCGCACCGACCTCGTGAAGGATGCCGGCTTCGACGGCCCGCCGCACAGCTGGAAGGACCTGCTGGAGCAGGCGTCGGCGATCCAGGACCCGTCGAACAACATCTACGGGTACGCCTTCCGCGGCGGCCAGAACGCGAACAGCAACGTCGTCGCGGCGATCGAGGCCTACACGATCGACGGCCTCGACACGGAGGACGCGTTCCTCATGGAGGACGGCTCGACGATCTTCGCGGCTCCCGAGGCACAGGATGCCGTCGACGACTACTTCGACCTCTTCAAGGAGGCGTCGCCGCCGTCCGCCGTGTCGTGGGGCTACCCCGAGATGGTCGCCGGGTTCACGAACGGCACAACGGCCTTCCTCCTGCAGGACCCGGAGGTCATCGCGACGGTGCAGGACTCGTCGCTGACCGAGGACCAGTGGGACACCGCCCCGCTGCTCGTCGGCCCGTCCGGCAAGGCCGCGCAGCCCCTCGCCGTCGCCGGCTGGGGTGTCGCCGAGAACAGCGAGAACAAGGAGGCGGCGGTCAAGCTGGTCGAGTTCCTGTCGTCCGCCGAGCCCGCGACCGAGTTCGCGCAGGCCAACAGCCTGGTGCCCATCATCGCCTCCGCCGCAGATGACGACTTCTACTCGTCCGGCCCGTGGACCAGCTACGTCACCATGACCGAGGACCCGGAGACCTACGTCAACGTGCGCCAGCCGCGCGGGGTCAGCTGGTGGACCGAGTGGATCCAGAAGTCCGACCAGGACGTGCAGAACGTGCTGCTCGGCAACATGTCCACGAAGGATCTCCTCGCGTCGTGGGATGCGTTCTGGACCGAGAAGTACGCCGCGGAGAAGGGTTGATCCGTGGCCCGCACCGCTCATGAGGGAGGCTCCGTCGGCACTGCTTCGCAGCAGCCGGCCGGCGGGGCTTCCCCGGCATCGCGTCGCCGCCCCTTCCGGGGTCGCACGGCGCTCACGCTGCTGGCGTTCCTCGCGCCGGCGATCGTCTTCGTCTGCTGGTTCACCTACTGGCCGATGCTGCAGGGCGCACGCATGGCCTTCCACGACTGGAACCTGTGGGACCTGACGTCGACGCCGTTCGTGGGTTTCGACAACTTCGTCGCCGTGTTCCGGGATCCCGCCTTCCCGACCGTCGCCTGGAACTCGGTGCTCTGGGTGGTCGGCTCGCTCGTTCCGCAGCTCGTGATCGGCTTCCTCATCGCGCTCGCGCTGCGCAAGCGTTTCCGCTTCCGCGGGCTCTACCAGGCGCTGGTGTTCTTCCCGTGGGCGGTGTCCGGCTTCCTGATCGGCATGCTGTTCCGCTGGATGTTCAACGCCGAGTTCGGCGTCGTCAACGACCTGCTCATGAAAGCGGGCCTGATCGACGCCCCGCTGCCGTGGCTGGCCGACCCGAAGCTCGCGATGTTCGCCGTGATCGTCGCGAACATCTGGTACGGCGTGACCTTCTTCGCGATCATGATCCTCGCAGCTCTGCAGTCGGTGCCGGACGAGATGCTGGAGGCGGCGAGCCTGGACGGCGCCGGCAAGGTGCGGCAGCTGTTCTCCATCATCATCCCGTACATCTCGATGACGCTGCTGCTGACGATCCTGCTGCGCGTGATCTGGATCTTCAACTTCCCCGACATCATCTACGCGATGACGAACGGCGGCCCGGCCAACCAGACCCACATCATCACGACCTGGATGATCAACTACACGCAGCAGGGCAACTACGGCATCGCGAGCGCCATCGGGCTCATCGTCGTGGCATTCCTCATGGTCTTCTGCGCGTTCTACCTGATGGCGATGCGGAGAGTGCAGCGATGACCATCACCTCATCCGTCCGGACCGGATCCTCGGTCACGGAGACCCGTCGCATCACGGTCCCCGACCCGAAGGCCGCACCGCGCCCGAAGCCCCGTGTCACGGCGGGCGGTGTGGTGCGTGTCGTCGGCCTGGGGCTGTGGCTGCTGATCACCCTGTTCCCGCTGTACTGGATCACGCTCACCGCGTTCAAGTCGCCGGGGACCATCAACCGCTTCCCGATCGAGTACTGGCCGAGCGAACCCTCGCTGGACAACTTCACGAGCCTGTTCGAGAAGAGCTCGTTCGGGACGTTCCTGGCGAACTCGGCCATCGTGGCGGTTTCAGCCGGGGCGGTGGCGACGCTCATCGCGCTGCTCAGCGCCTACGTGCTGGCGCGGTTCGAGTTCCGCGGCAAGGGGGCGGTGCTCATCGCGTTCCTGTTGACGCAGATGATCCCGGCGTTCATCGCCCTCGGACCGCTGTACTCGATGATGACCGACCTCGGCCTCGTCGACACCAAGCCGGGGCTCATCCTCGTCTACATCGCGATCTGCATCCCGTTCTCCACGGTCATGCTGCGGGGCTTCTTCGAGAACGTCCCCGACGCGCTCGAAGAAGCGGCGATGATCGACGGCTGCTCGCGCCTTGGCGCCCTGTTCCGGGTGCTCGTGCCGGTGATGACCCCCGGCATCATCGCGGCGTTCATCTTCAACTTCGTGAACTGCTGGAACGAGCTGTTCCTGTCGGTCGTGCTGATGAACACCGACGCGAACCGCACCGTGCCATCGGCGCTGAACGGCTTCATCTCCACGTTCAACATCGACTGGGGCTCCATGAGCGCCGCGGCCGTGCTGACGATCCTCCCGACGATGGTGATGTTCGCCCTCGCCAGCCGCTGGATCGTCCAGGGCCTGACCGCCGGCGCGGTGAAGGAGTAACCCAGCGCCGAGACCCACCCCCAACGCCGAGACCCACCCCCGCACACGTCAGCGGGAGTGGGTCTCGGCGTTTCCGATGGGTCTCGGCGTCTGGATCAGGAAGTCAGACGAGCCGGGACTTCGGTGAGACCGAGTAGGTGTTCTCGGCGTCGCGGTTGACCGTGTCGCCGAGAGCCTCGTCGATCGCGGTCATCGTGTCGGCGTCGAGCTTCACACCGGAGGCCTTGACGGTCTCGGCGAGCTGCTCCGGACGGGAGGCGCCGACGAGGGCCGCCGCCACGTTCGGGTTCTGCAGCACCCACGCGATCGCGAGTTGCGGCATCGACAGCCCCGCCTGCTCCGCGATCGGCTTGAGGCGCTGCACTGCGGTGAGGATGCCGTCCTGCAGGAAGCTCTTGATGAAGTCGGCGCCGCTGTGCGGGTCGGTCGCCCGAGAGCCCTCCGGAACCGGCTGACCCGGCAGGTACTTTCCGCTCAGCACACCCTGCGCCATCGGCGACCAGACGATCTGCGAGATGCCGAGCTCCTCAGACGCCGGGACGACCTTGCCCTCGATGACCCGCCACAGCATCGAGTACTGCGGCTGATTGGAGATGAGCTGGATGCCGAGCTGCTTCGCCAGCGCGTGCCCTTCACGCAGCTGCTCCGCGGTCCACTCCGAGACGCCGATGTAGAGCGCCTTGCCCTGACGGACCACGTCGGCGAAGGCCTGGAACGTCTCCTCGAGCGGGGTCTCGTAGTCGAAGCGGTGCGCCTGGTAGAGGTCGACGTAGTCGGTGCCGAGACGCGTCAGCGAACCGTTGATCGACTCGAAGATGTGCTTGCGACTCAGGCCCGTGTCGTTCGGACCCTTGGGCCCGGTCGGGAAGTAGACCTTGGTGAAGATCTCCAGCCCTTCGCGACGCTGACCCTCCAGGGCCTTGCCGAGCACGACCTCGGCCGCCGTGTTCGCGTAGGTGTCCGCAGTGTCGAAGGTGGTGATGCCGGCGTCCAGGGCGGCGTGCACGGTCTTGACCGCGGCGTCGTCCTCGACCTGCGATGCGTGCGTGACCCAGTTGCCGTAGGTGATCTCCGATACCTTGAGACCACTGTTGCCGAGATAGCGATAGTTGACCATGGATCAACGCTACTGGCTGCCCGCGCCGGCGGGGCCGGATGGAGGCGGACGGCCTCAGTCGGGCGCTGCGGCACCGCTTCGGCGCGCGGAGACCACGGCCCCCACAGCGACGAGCACGACCCCCGAGAGCACACTCACGACATAGAGCGGCACAGCCCAGGGCGAGTAGTCGCCGCCGCTGATGCCGAAGGCGTCGGCGAGCCCCATGCCGGCACCGAACGAGGCCGCGAAGTAGCCGATCGCACCGAGCATCAGCAAGGCCAGGAATCCCATCACCGGGACGAGCGGGTGCGCGCCCGTGCGGACCGCGACGACCGCGAGCACCACGGCGAGTGCGACGCCGATGCCGAGGACGAGAAGAGCCTGACCCGGCATCAGGCTCTCCCCGGCTTCCGACATCGCGAAACGAATCTCGTCGAGCGTTCGACCAGGGGCTGCGGCGAGCGGGTTGAGCACGAGGATCTGCACGGCGGCGAACGCGGCGTAGGCGAGGACGGCGAGCACACCGACGATCGAGATCCACAGAGTCCGGCGCTGCATCCGTGTCATGCGGGTCATGCGGGTCATCCGGGTCATCCGGGTCATCCTAGGAACGCATCCCGAGAGTCTCCCGATACTCGCGCCACGCCCCACCGAGACGGCGGGTGCCCTCCTCCAGCACATCGTCGGGCGCGGTGAACGGGATGCGGATATGGTCGTCCGGCGAGACCGACACGGCGAACGCGGCGCTTCCGGCGATCGAGACGCTGATCACCGGAGCGCACTGGGCACGCACACCGTCCACCGTGGCGCTGATCCGCTCCATCGCCGTCGCCGTCCGCGACGACCCGGCGCTCCGAACCACCCGGATCCGCGACATCGAACCAGAGCAGGCACCACCGATGTCGGAGCGGATTCCTGAGCTCCTCTGAGCACCAGCCGACCGGCTCCCTGCCACGTGGCTCAGCTCAGCCGATCGTCGGACGAACCAGCTGCTCCTGCTCCTCGAGCGTCTGCGCCTGCGCGCGCTTCTCGGCTCGCTCCCGCTCCTGCGCCTCGGCCGCCTCCCGACGTTCCGCGCGCGTCTGCGGCTCGCCGGAACCGGACTCCGCCTGTATCTCCTGGGATTGATCCGTCACGATCTGCGCACGGTCGCGGAACCCCTCGGCCGTCACCTTGTCGAGGGCGACCTGCTTGCGGATCGCGGCGGCCTTCTCGTAGAGACTCGGGTCGCCATAGCTCGTGAGCACCTTGACCAGCACCGGCAGCAGCTCGATCATGAAGAACAGGGCCGCGATCAGGATGTGCGCCCACAGGATCGTGGGCTCCTTCTCGCTGAGTCGGTTCAGTCCACTGATCTGGCTGAGCAGGCCGACCGCTCCCGCGTTGCCCTGCGCCACGGCATCGGCGCGCGCGTTGTACGCGGCGAGCGCCTGGTCGTAGGAGTCACGAGCCGTCGGCAGCTGCGACTTCGCCTGCTCACGGTTCTGCGCCTCGGACGAGGTGGTGTTCTCCTTGGCCGCGGTGCCGGCGGCGGCGAGCTCCTCGTTCGCGGTGCGCAGCTGTGCGGCGAGCGCGTCGTAGGTCTGCTGTGCTTCGGCGAGCTGGGCCTTGGCGGCATCGGAGCTGGCACCCTGGCCGTTGACGCCGGTGCAGCCGGGAACAGTGCCGGCGCCTTCACCGGTCAGCTCGCACTGATACAGCACCCGAGCCTGATCGATCACGGCCTGCTGGGCGGTCATCTTCGCGGTGACGTCATCGACCGTGGCCTGAGCCGCCGACTCGGTGGCCGACGAGGAGTCGGTTCCTGCGACGATGCCCGTGGCCGCCTGGTTCTCGAGCTCGGCGACCTTGGCGGAGGCCGCGTCGAGCGCGATCTTCTCCGGACCGGACTCGAGAGCCTCCTGGTCGGACTGCGACTGGGTGATGTTGGTGGAGGCGACCTCGCGGGCGATGTCGTTGTGGAAGATCTGCAGCACGAGCGGCTCTGCCACGACGAAGCCGATGATCGCAGCCATGATCACACGCGGGATGGCGAGCCCGATGAGGCGCCAGACATTCCTCGTCGAGCTCATGGTCGAGGTGAGGAAGCGGTCGAGGTTGAAGATGATGAGCGCCCAGACCAGCGCCAGCGGCACGGCCAGCCAGACCGCCGCCTGCACGCCGGTGGTCAGGGCGAACAGCATCGAGATCGCGGACACCAGCGCGGTGCCTGCGAGCACGAAGAACATCTGCACGAAGCGGGGCGTCTCACCGGGGACACGGTCGAGGATCTCGCCCTCCGCACCGCCGAGGATCGCGAGGGTGCGAGCGCGCGAGCCGGGAGCGCGGGGTTCGCGCTTCTTGCGGGGCCGGCGGACACGGGGCGCACGTGCGGGCTTCACCGGGGCGGATGCGTCCGGGGCGGGCGCTGCGGTCTCTTCTGCGGTGACGGCGTCGGCGATCGGGGTCGCCTCGGACGAGGACGCGTCTCGGGCGGCGTCTTCGGGTCCGGTGGGCTCGAACTCGCGCAGGAAGTCGAGGTCATCCGTGACGGCGTCGGGTTCGCTGTCGAGGATGATCCGACCCTGCGAGTCGTAACGACCCGGTCGATGGGCGGAATAGGGCATTCGAACAATCTACGAAAGATCGCCTGTGGAAAACGTGGAAGAGTCCTTTGCGGCCTCTCAGGTTGGCTGCTGCCGTCGCGATATTCCAGCCATCTGCGGCCATTCGGGTGTCATATCGCGACCGGAGCGGCGTCAGAGCTGCCGGTCGAGCGCGGCAGCGTAGGTCTCGAGTGCCGCGTCGAGGGTGAAGTGGCCGGCGGCGGCGAGGGTGCCCAGCCCGTGGATCAGCCCCCACAGCGCCACCGCATCGGTCGGACGATCGAGGCCGGCGCCGACGGCTGCCTGGGCGAGCACGGCTTCGAGTCCGTCGATCAGCGGGGCCATCGTGGCCGTGGGCGAGCCGGGGATGCAGACCGTGGGGTCGTACACCGCGTCGAACGCATGCGGATGCTCGACGGCGAAGCGGATGTATGCGCCGCCGCCGGCGGTGAGCGCGGCCTCGGGCGTCGACGCGGACTCGGTCGCCGTACGCACCTGTTCGAGGAGGTCGGCCATGCTGCGTTCGGCGATCGCCTTGAGCAGTCCGAGCCGGTCGGAGAAGTGGTGGTACGGGGCGTTGTGGCTCACGTTCGCGGCCCGTGCGACCTCGCGCAGGCTGATCTCGGCCGCGGGCATGCGCTCCAGCAGCTGCATCGCCGCGTCCTCGAGCGCACGGGCGAGATCGCCGTGGTGATAGCCGTCCTTCGAACTTGACATGAGCAACATCCTCTCCTATCTTGACAGTGTCCACCAGCTTGACACTGTCCAGATAGGAATCAGCCATGCCCGCTCTCGTGATCGACGGCCACCCCGACGCCCGCTCCCTGACCGCGTCGCTCGCGCAGCGCTATGCGGCGGGGCACGGTGACGCACGCGTACTCGCCCTGCGGGACCTCGACTTCGACCCGAGCCTGCGCTTCGGCTACCGCGAGCGCATGACGCTGGAGCCCGACCTCGTCGACGCGAAGCGTGCGTTGCAGGAGGCCGACACCGTGGTCATCGCGACGCCGCTGTGGTGGGGCTCCGTCCCGGCGCTGCTCAAGGGCTTCTTCGACAGGGCCCTGCTACCGCAGCAGGAGTACCGCTACAACAAGCTCGGGCTCCCCGACGGGCTGCTGCCGGCGCGGCACGGCCGGCTGCTGCTGCTCGCGGACACGCCCTGGTTCTTCGCACCGTTCACGGGACTGCCCGCGCAGACCCACGTCGCCCGCGGAACGATGCGCTTCTGCGGGATCCGCTCGGTGCGCACCCATCGCATGCTCGGCGTCAAGGATGCGACGCCCGCGACCATCACCCGGTGGCTCGACCGCGCCGAACGACTCGGCGCCGCTGACGGACGCCGCGACGGCATCCCTCAGGCCGACTCGACGCCTCGGGCCGACTCGACGCCTCAGGCCGACTCGACGCCTCAGGCCAGTGCGGCGGAAGCCGCCTCGTCCTCGGTCGTGGCGACGAGCTGACCGCACGCCCCGTCGATCTCCTTGCCGCGGGTGTCGCGGAGGGTCGTCGGGATGCCGGCGTCGTTGAGCCTGCGCACGAACTCGTCCGTCACATCCTTGTCCGACGACGTCCAGATGGAGCCGGGGGTCGGGTTGAGCGGGATCGGGTTCACGTGCACCCACCCGCGTCCGCGCTGGTTGAGCTTGTCCGCCAGCAGGTCGGCGCGCCAGGCGTGGTCGTTCATGTCCTTGATCAGCGCGTACTCGATCGAGACGCGACGACCCGTCTTGGCGTAGTAGTCGTAGGCCGCGTCGAGGGCCTCGTCGACCTTCCACCGCGAGTTCACCGGGATGAGCTCGTCGCGCAGATGGTCGTCCGGGGCGTGCAGCGAGAGGGCGAAAGTGACCGGGATGCCCTCATCGGCGAGCTTCTTGATCGCGGGTACCAGGCCGACGGTCGAGACCGTGATGCCGCGAGCGCTCATGCCGAGGCCGTCGGGCTGCGGGGCGACCATCGTGCGCACGGCGTCCATCACGCGCTTGTAGTTGGCGAGCGGCTCACCCATGCCCATGAAGACGATGTTCGAGACACGCTCCATGCTGTGGTCGTCGGCCTTCTTGCCGCCCAGGCCACCCTCGGCGATCAGCCGGTTGGCCCGCACGATCTGCTCGATGATCTCGGCGGTCGACATGTTGCGGGTCAGTCCCGCCTGTCCGGTCGCGCAGAACGGGCAGTTCATGCCGCAGCCTGCCTGGCTCGACACGCACAGCGTGATGCGGCCGGGGTAGCGCATGAGCACCGATTCGACCAGGGCCCCGTCGTGCAGGCGCCACAGGAACTTGATCGTGTCACCGCGGTCGGTCTCGAGGCGTCGCACCTCGGTGAGCAGCGGCGGCAGCATCCCGGCGACGAGCTGCTCCCTGGTGTCCGCGGGGAGGTCGGTCATCTGCTCGGGGTCCGACGTGTAGTGCCGGAAGTAATGCGTCGCGAGCTGCTTCGCACGGAAGCCGGGCAGGCCGAGCTCCTTCACCCTGTCGATGCGCTCGGCCGGGGTGAGGTCGGCGAGGTGCACGGGGGGCTTCCCGCGCTTGGGGCTCGCGAACTGCAGGAGCGGGCGCCCTTCGGCATCCTTCTGCTGCGTCCAGCCCTCGGTCGCAGGGCGCACCTGCGGCTTCTTGGTCTCGCGGACGGCCCCCGAACGCGACGACGCGGGTGCTGCGGGGCGCGTCTCGCGCGTGCGGGGAGTCTCGGTCATACCTTCCAGGGTACGCGGTGGCGGATGGGAAGACCCCGGGCGCGAGCGGCTGCCTCCCTAGACTGAGGCCATGGATGCCGTGCTGTGGATCATCGCGATCGTCGTCGGCCTGATCGTGGTCGTCGCCGTCCTCGCCGTGGCCGTCCGGGGGATGCGCCCGAAACTCCCGGATCCCCCGGGGTTCTCCACCGCCCCGCACACCGCCCCTTCCGCCTCCGCCGCTGCGACTCCAGGGCTGACCCCGGAGGTCGTCGCCGAGGTCGACCGCCTCGTGGTGGCGGGTCAGAAGATCCACGCCATCAAGCTCTACCGCGATCACTCCGGCGTCTCGCTCAAAGACGCGAAGGACCGTATCGAGCACTGGTCGGTCAGCACGACGGCTCCGCACCCCGCAGCCGTCTCTCACACGACCGCGCCGCATTCGTCGATCACCGCGACCCCGTCGTCGGTCCGCGCCTCGCTGCCGCCGTCGGTGGCCTCCACGATCGACGCGCAGGTCGCGGGCGGCTCGGCCATCGCGGCGATCAAGACCCTCCGCGAGCACACGGGGCTCGGACTCAAGGAGTCCAAGAACGTGATCGACGCCTGGCCGCACACCCACACGTCCTGATCGAGTTGTCATTACAGGCTGCGCCCAGGAGAATGGACGAGCCCGCCCGATGAAGGAGCCCCATGCCCGACCGTCTCGACCGCGCCCGCACGACCGGCATCCTCGCCGTCCTCCGCGCCCCCTCCCCTGAACTGGCCCTCGAGGCCTCGGAGGCGATCATCCGCGGCGGGGTCACGGGCATCGAGGTGACCTTCTCCACTCCCGACGCCCCCGCCGTCATCCGCGAGCTCATCACCCGCCACGGCGACGCCGCCTACGTCGGGGCCGGCACCGTCACCACGGCCGCGCAGGCCGAGCAGGCTGCAGACGCGGGAGCCGAGTTCCTCGTGAGCCCCGGCACCCTGCCGCACCTCACGCGCAGCATGCTCGACACGGGCCGGGTCGTGATGACCGGCGCCATGACCCCGACCGAGGTCATGGGCGCACTCGAGCTCGGCGTCGACGTCGTGAAGATCTTCCCCGCATCGCTCGGTGGCCCGTCGTACCTCGGCGCCCTGCGCGGACCGTTCCCCGACGCCCCGCTGATGCCCACCGGTGGCGTGAACCCCGACAACCTCGCCGCCTGGTTCGCCGCCGGAGCGGTCGCGGTCGGTGCGGGCGGAGACCTCGCGAACGGCGCGTCGATCAAGAACGCCGACTGGACCGATATCGAGCAGCGCGCCGCACGATTCGCCGCGGCCCTCACCGCCACGCGCGAGTGACACCACGCGATCGAGCACCGCACACTCCCCATCGTTTGGTATACCGGATGCATGGGTGCGCGACGGATGCTGTCGATCGGCGCCGTCGCGATCGCGCTCTTGACCGCGACCGGCTGCACGTCGGCCATGCCTCCGTCGGCACCTGATCCGCGCTCATCGACCCAGGAGCCCGCCATGACCGACGCCACTCGCGATCTGCTCGCGGCCGCAGCGTCCGGAGACGCCTCCGCCGTCAGGAAGGCGATCGACGACGGGGCGGACCTCGAGGCACGGGGACCTGGGGGCATGACCGCACTGATCGCCGCGACGAAGGCCGATCACGTCGACGCGGCGCGCGTTCTGATCGACGCGGGTGCGGACGTCAACGCCAAGGACGACATCCAGGACTCCGCCTACCTGTACGCCGGTGCGCGGGGACACGACGAGATCCTCCTGCTGACGCTCGACAACGGCGCCGACCTCGCAAGCACGAACCGCTTCGGCGGAACGGCACTGATCCCCGCCGCCGAACGCGGACTCCTCTCGACCATCGCCATCCTGCTGGAGGCCGGTGTCGACCCGAACCACATCAACGACCTGAACTGGACGGCGCTGCACGAGGCGATCGTTCTCGGCGACGGTTCCTCCACCTACGTCGACGTGGTGCGCGCGCTCATGGACGGCGGAGCGGACACGAGCATCCCCGACGGGGACGGCGTGCTCCCGGTCGATCTCGCCACAGCACGGGGCTACGACGCGATCGTCGCCGAGCTCGAACGGTGATCGCCCTCGACCCGTGGGCCTGGGCCGCGCTCGCGGTGGCCGCGGTGACGATCGGCATCTCGAAGACGGCACTGCCCGGCGGGAGCATCCTGGCCATCGCCCTGTTCGCCGCCGTGCTGCCGGCACGCACCTCGACGGCGGCGACCCTCCTGCTCCTGATGGTCGGCGACCTGTTCGCCCTCACCGCCTACCGTCGCCACGCGCACTGGCCGACGCTGCTGCGGCTCGCTCCCGCGGTGATCGCCGGGCTGCTGGTCGGCTTCGCGTTCCTCGCCCTCGCCGGCGACGGGGTGGTCCGTCGGGCGATCGGCGTGATCCTGCTGCTGATGATCGCCGTGACCCTGTGGCGTCGGTGGCGGCAGAGCAGAGCGGACGCTGTGGCTCCCCCGTCCAGCGGCATCATCCTCGCGGGCGCCTACGGAACCCTCGGCGGCTTCACCACCATGGTCGCCAACGCCGGAGGCCCGGTCATGTCGATGTACTTCCTGGCCACCCGCACCCCCGTGCAGGTGTTCCTCGGCACGTCCGCCTGGTTCTTCGCCATCATCAACGTGATCAAGGTCCCCTTCCTCGCGGGCCTCGGGCTGTTCGAGACACCCGTGTTGCTGATGGATGCCGTGCTCGCCCCGCTCGTCGTCGTCGGCGCGCTCCTCGGACTGCGAGTCGCCCGCCGCATGAATCAGCGCGTGTTCGACCGCATCGTGATCGCCCTCACCATCCTCGGCGCGGTCTACCTGCTGTTCTGACCACACCCACACCACGCGCCCTCACCCTCCTCCCGCCAAAACGGAGACGAACCAGTTCAGTGCGGCGTGGCGTCGCCCGACACGCGGCCCTGACGTCGGATGGTCTCTGTTTCGGCCTCCGACTTCGGCCTCCGACTTCGGCCTCCGACTTCGGGCAGCTGGGGCAGCAGGGGCAGCAGGGAGCTCAGTCGAGGAAGATGTCCGGGAACAGGGCGGTGTCGGGGGTGCCGGGGATCGCCGCATAGCGGGAGAAGTCGGTCACGCCGTCGGCTTCGAGCACGTCCTCCACGATGAGGGTCTGCCCCGTGTACGACGCGGCGGGCTTGAGCAGCACGGCATAGGCGGCGTCCGCGTAGATGTCGGGCGTGCGGCTCGCGGCCATGACCTTGTCGCCGCCGAGCAGGTTCTGCACCGCGGCAGTGGCGATCGTGGTGCGCGGCCAGAGCGTGTTGGCGGCGATCCCGTCGCGGGCGAACTCGGCGGCGAGGCCGAGCGTCGCCATGGTCATGCCGAACTTCGCGAGGGTGTAGCCGGTGTGCGCGCCCAGCCACTTCGGTGACGGATTGAGGGGCGGCGACAGCGAGAGGATGTGCGGGTTCTCGGCATCCTTCAGGATCGGCACCGCCGCGCGGGAGAGCATGAACGTCCCGCGCACGTTGACGTCCTGCATCAGGTCGTACTTCTTGGCGCTCAGGTCGAGCGAGCGGGAGAGATCGATGACGCTGGCGTTGTTGATCACGATGTCGATGCCGCCGAACTCACCCTGCGTCTTCAGGACCGCTTCGGTGATGTCGTCGTCGTCGCGCACATCGCCGACGATCGGGAGAGCCTGGCCGCCCGCCGCACGGATCTGCTCGGCGGCGGTGTGGATCGTGCCCTCGAGCTTCGGATGCGGGGTGTCGGTCTTCGCGAGCATGGCGATGTTCGCACCGTCGGCGGCGGCTCGCAGCGCGATCGCGAGGCCGATGCCGCGGCTGCCGCCCGACATCAGGATGGTCTTGCCTGCAAGGGACATGTGTTCTCCTGGGTTCTCGATCGCGAAGGGGAGGGACAGGCGCGGGGTCAGCGCGGCGCCATGCGGATGGCGCCGTCGAGGCGGATGGTCTCGCCGTTGAGGTAGCCGTTCTCGACGATCTGCTGCACGAGGGCGGCGTACTCGTCGGGGCGGCCGAGACGGGACGGGAAGGGCACCTGCTGACCCAGGGAGTCCTGGGCCGCCTGCGGGAGGCCCATCAGCATCGGCGTCTCCATGATGCCGGGGGCGATCGTGCAGACCCGGATGCCGTAGCGGGCGAGCTCGCGCGCCACCGGAAGGGTCATCGCGTGCACGCCGCCCTTGGACGCGGAGTACGCGGGCTGGCCGATCTGCCCGTCGAACGCGGCGACGCTCGCGGTGTTCACGATGACACCGCGTTCCTCGTCGTGCAGCTCGTTCTTCGCGATGACGGCGGAGGCCTGGGAGATGACGTTGAACGTGCCGACGAGGTTGATCCGGATCACGCGCTCGAAGTCGGCGAGCACGGCCGGGTTGCCCTCACGGTCGAGCACCTTGGCGGGTGGGGCGATCCCGGCGCAGTTCACGACGACGCGCAGCGGTGCCGCTGACTGCGCGGCCGCGACGGCCGCCTGCACCTCCTCGGCGTTCGTGACGTCTGCCGCGACGAAGAGACCGCCGAGCTCGTCCGCGACCTCGGCGCCCTTCGATGAGGCGAGGTCGATGATCGTGACGTGCGCGCCCGCTGCGACCAGTCGTCGCGCCGTGGCGAGTCCCAGCCCGGAGGCTCCGCCGGTGATGAGTGCACCCTGTCCACTGATCTGCATCTGATGTTCTCCTTCGAACCCCGTCGTGCGACATGCCGTGATGGAACGCAGTATCAGCCTACGTGGTTCCTGGTATCACCACGACTCTGAGCAACTGCGTCGCGACCGAGCCTAGTTCCCGTCTCCCGCTCGAAGGAACGCGATAGGTCGTGGGAGTAGGATCCGGAGAATGCGCCGCCCGCCCGGGATCCACCGATCCACGGCGACTGTCGACCAGCCGGTGATAATGCGCCTCATTACCACCGTGAGCCTGGCGCTCCTGCTCCTCTTCGCCTTCGCGGTGACCGCACACGGCGATGCCGGGGAGAACGGCGCGGCCCCCTCGCTCGCCGCCGCGACCATCGATGCGTTCGACGACACCGCCGCTATCGACGACACCGCCGCGATCGGCGCCGACGCCGAAACGGACGAGGCCCAGGTCCAGGCCGCATTCCCGGTCGCCGTCACGAGCACCCTCGTCGGTGCCGCACTCTGCATTCTCGGGGTGCTGTGCGGCCTCGCCGCGATGCTCCTGCTTTCTCGCGTCCTCGGGCGCCCCGGACAGTTCTCGACCCTCCGGGAGACACCGCGCGCGCTGCGCTCAGATCCGGCGTCTCCCCTGCACCCCTGCGGGACCGCGGTCTCCCTGATCCGGCTGGGTCTCTCCCGAACCTGATCGTCGAAGCGCCGTCACCAGAACGGCGTCTTCCGCCGGTGTCGCGCGGCTCCACGGCTTCCTGCCTCGAGGGGCCACGCCCCGGCATCCGGATCGCGCCCGCTCTCACGCCCGCTCCCGCTCCCGCACCGAATCCCGCGACCCCCTCGTGACGACATCCGAGGCCACGCCCGCGCTCACCCCTTCGAAGGAGACCCCATGAAACGCACATCGAACGACGGCGAACCGCTCGCTCCGGACAGGCGAGGACGGTGAGCCGGCCGGTCGGCACGGCCTCTCGGCCGGTCCGCACGGCGATCGCTGCAGCCGCTCTCAGCGCCCTGATCGTGTTCATCGGTGCGGAGTCGGCAGCGGCCGGGGAGCAGCGCAGTGTCGTCGGCGCCCAAAGCCGCACAACGACCACCGCTCCGACTCCCACCCCGACCTCCACTCCCACTCCCACCACCGGCACCACGCATGAACAGCAGAACGGCGAACAGCCGGTGGAGCGCACCGATCTCGGCTTCCTCGGCGTCGCCTTCCTCTTCGGGATCGGTTTCCTCCTCGCTGCGGGAGCGCTCGGCATTCTCGTCTCAGGGCGCGCGCGGCGTCGGCGCGACCGCGCGGACGCCGCTGCGAGGGAAGAGGGTTCCGATGTCGCGTGAGAACAGTCCCCGGTACGGGATCGCCTTCGTCGTCGCCGGCATCGTCGTGCTCATCGACCAGGCGAGCAAGGCCGCCGCGATCGCAGGACTCAGCCGGACGGAGCGGATACCCCTGCTGGGTGATGCGCTGGGCCTGCAGCTCGCCTTCAACCCCGGCGCGATCCTGTCGCTCGGGTCAGGGGCGACGTGGGTGCTGACCGTGGTGGGCGTGGCTGCGGTGGCGGCTCTGTTCGTCGCCGCGACGCGCGCGCGCACGAGGGGACGGGCGTGGGGGTTGGGCTTCATCCTCGGAGGTGCCATCGGGAATGTGCTCGACCGTCTGCTCGCACCCCCCGGATTCGGTCGCGGTCACGTCACCGACTTCCTCGCCTACGGGAACTGGTTCATCGGGAACCTCGCCGATGTCGCGCTCGCGATCGGGGGGGTCGTCCTCGTCGTCGGGCTCTTGCTCGACCAGCGTGCGGCAGCGCGGACGACGCAGACCATCGACCGGCCGGACGGCTCGCGGGAGGACGCGGCCGGATGAACGACTGGATGCCCGATGCCCCGCCGACCTTCGCAGACTTCCTCACACCGGTCTTGTTCACTCCGGCCGCTGGGCCGTTCCCCCTCCTGCCCCTGGTCGCGGTAGTGCTGGCGGTCGCCTATCTGGCCGGGGCGCTCCGGTTGTGGCGGCAGCACCGTCGGTGGCCCGTCTGGCGAACCGTCGCCTTCCTCCTGGGGTGCATCGCGCTCGCCGCCACCACGGGCCTCGGGGTCGAGGTGTACGGCTATGCCCTGATGTCGGTGTTCATGTTCCAGCAGCTCACGCTCATGATCGCGATCCCTCCGCTGCTGGTCCTCGGCTCACCGGGCACGCTCCTCCTGCGGGTGACACCGCACCGCGGGCTGGGCGCCGTCGTGCTGCGTATCGCGCACGGAGGGCTCCGCAGCGGGATCGCCCGGTGGATCCTGAGCCCGTGGATCGCGCTGCCGATGTACCTGATCGCGTTCTACGGGCTGTACCTGGCCGGTCTCGCCGATCGTGTGCTCGCAGCGCCCGGAGGCCACCTCGCTCTGGAGGTCGGGTTCCTCGTTATCGGGATCCTCTTCACCGTCCCGGTACTGAGCTCCGATCCCCTCCCGGTGCGGCTCGGGCACGGCGGTCGCGCCCTGGACGTCTTCGCCGAAGCGGCCCTGCACGCGTTCTTCGGCGTCTTCCTGATGATGGCGACCACCATGCTCGTCGACCACTTCGTCGCACCGACTCTGGCGCTCGGGATGAATCCGCTCGAAGACCAGCAGCTGGCCGGCGGGCTGGCATGGTCGTACGGCGAAGCCCCGACCCTGCTGATGCTCGTCTACGTGATGCACCGGTGGTTCCGCGACGACACGGCACGCGCCGCCGCGGCCGATCGCTATGCCGATGCGCACGGCACCGCTGAGCTCGACGCCTACAACGCCTATCTGGAGGGCCTCCGTGACGACCGCCGCTGAGCCGGTGCGGTGCCCGTCGGGCAGGATGGACGGATGAGCATTCCCTCCGCTTCCCTCGACGTGCCGATGAAGGTTCGCGAGCTCGCGCGCGGTGCCGCGCTCGAGCCGGTCTGGCTCAACGGGATCGGCGGGCTGACCTTCCGCACCGACGACGGGCGGTACATCAAGTGGGGCCCACTCGACGACGAGGCGAACATGCGCGACGAAGCCGAGCGCATGAGGTGGGCACGAACGTGGATCCCCGTACCGGAGGTGATCGAGCAGGGCCAGGACGACACGCACGAGTGGCTCGTCACGGTCGCGATCGATGCCCGCAGCGCCGTCGACCCCCGCTGGGCCGACCAGCCGGAGACCGCGGTGCGAGCGGTCGGGGTCGGCCTGCGGATGCTGCACGATGCCCTGCCGGTGGCCGAGTGCCCCTGGGAGTGGAGCACGCAGTGGCGGATCGCCAACGCCGCCGATCGCGGCACGGTCGTGCCAGAGGATCTGCTCCAGGTACCGTCGATCGACCGGTTGGTGGTGTGCCACGGCGACGCCTGCATGCCGAACACGCTTCTCGACGCGGAAGGCCGGCCGGCCGCCTTCGTGGATCTCGCCGCTCTCGGTGTCGCCGACCGCTGGGCCGACATCGCCGTGGCCTCGATGAGCACGATGTGGAACTTCGGCGAAGGCTGGGAGGACACACTGATCGAGGCCTACGGCGTCGACCCCGATCACGAGCGCCTCGAGTACTACCGTCGACTCTGGAACGAGACGTGAGTATCGTGCCCGACGATCGGCCGCGTGTGCTCGGTCCGGTCGTCGACGACATGACCCGGTGCGTGCACTATCGGGGCCCGACCGACATCATCGCGATCCGCTTCGCCTGCTGCGGCGAGTACTACCCGTGCCACCGCTGCCACGAGGAGACCGTGAAGCATGCGGCACAGCAATGGGCGGCCCATGAGCGCGACAGACGGGCGATCCTCTGCGGTGCGTGCGGGCATGAGCTCACGATCGCCGAGTACTTCGCGGCGACGGCATGTCCACGGTGTTCGGCGCTGTTCAACGAGCGGTGCGCACTGCACCGTGAGCACTACTTCCAGCTCGACCGGAGCTAGCTCCAGACGAAACGGAACGTCCCGACGAGCACGGCGGCGGCGAGCGCAAGTGCCATGATCGCGATTCCGCCGATCACCGCCACCGCATCACGCGGGTGCAACCGGGAGGGACGCGACCAGGTGCGCGGAATGCCGGAGCCGAAGCCCCTGGCCTCCATCGCGAGCGCCAGCTTCGAGCCGCGCCGCACCGCGAACACGAGCAGCACGAACGCCATCGAGAAGAACCGTCGCAGCACACCCCGGTCGCCCACACCGCGCGCGCGACGGGCCAGGCTCATGGTGCGCCAGTCATCGAGGAAGAGCCCCAGCATGCGCGTTCCCGCGAGGATGCCGAGCACGAAGCGGCTCGGGAGCTTGGCCACCTGCGCCAACGCGTCGGCGAGCTCGGTCGGGTCGGTGCCGCCGAACAGCAGGATCGTGGGGAGTCCGAGCGCGATCACTCGCAGACTCACCGCGATCGCGAGCGTGATGGAGTCGTCGCTGATCGTCGCGAAGCCGAACGTCCAGTAGATGCGCCCTGCCGGTTCCGCATACAGCAGCATGCTCACACCGGCGATGGGGGCGAAGATCGCGATCGGCAGCAGGCGCTTCAGCACCGTCGACAGACGCAGCCCCGTCAACGGCAAGCAGAGCAGCTGCAGGACGATCGCTGCCAGCGCGCTCGTGATGTCGATGGAGGCGAACAGCGGCACGGACAGCAGCAGGGCGAGCAGCAGCTTCGTCACCGGGTTCACACCGTCGAGCCAGACCGGGCGCACGGTCTCGGTCGCCGTCACGACGACGACCCCAACTCGATGCGATGACCGCCCAGGTGTCGGATCACCGCGTCGTCGTGCGTGACCGCGATGATCGACCGGCCACGCGCGATCTCCTCCTGCAGCAGGGCGACGAGCGAGATCCACCCGCGGCGATCCTGTCCGAACGTCGGCTCGTCGAGCACGATGACCTCCGGCGCCCCGGCCAGCACGGTGGCGACCGACAGCCGCCGCTTCTGCCCTCCGGAGAGCGTGAACGGGTTGGCGAGGGCGAGCGGGGCGAGGCCCAGGCGTTCGAGAAGACCGTCAACGACCGCATCCGTCTTCGCCTGATCCCAGCCGAGTGCCCGCGGTCCGACCGCGAGCTCATCGCGAAGGGTCTGGGCCAGGAACTGGTGCTCCGGCTCCTGGAACACCATCCCGATGCGGGTGAGCAGCTCGCGCGAGGTCCAGCGGATGGGGCGCGTGCCTTTGCGCCCCGCCAGCTCCGGTGCCGACCGCACCTCTCCCGCCTGCTCCGGGATGAGCCCGGCGAGCGTGAGGGCGAGCGTCGACTTGCCGGCGCCGTTCGGCCCGGTGATCACCGTCGCGTTCCCCCGCGGCACGCGCAGGTCGAGCCCGCGCTGCACCGGCGCTCCGTGCTCCCGTCCGATCGTCAGGGCGGACGCGATGAGCGCGTCCGGTGCCGACACCTGCTCCAGCACGGGCAGGTCGATCCCCCGGTCGGGCACCCACACCCCGGCGTCCGCCAGCACATCGCCGTATGCCGCGAACACCTGGGCCGGTTCCCCGTCGGCGAGCAGTCCGCCGTCGGCCGCGAGCACGATCACCCGCGTCATCAGATCGACCCAGATCGGTGTGCGGTGCTCGACGACGATCAGCGTCGCACCGGTGGAGGCGACGGCATGTTCGACGCTCGCCCGCACCTCGCGCACACCCTCGGGGTCGAGGTTCGCCGTCGGCTCGTCGAGCAGCAGCAGCCCTGGGCGCATCGCGAGCACACCGGCGAGCACCAGTCGCTGCTTCTGTCCGCCCGACAGGGCCTTCGTGGGGCGTTGCAGCGGCACATCGAGCCCGACGGCATCCAGCGCCTCCGCGACGCGACCGGGGATCTCGGATGCGGGCACACCGAGGTTCTCGCACCCGAACGCCACGTCGTCGCCGACCTTCGACAGCACGATCCCCGCATCGGGGTCCTGCAGGACGAGGCCCACCTGACCGTGCCGGGATTCGGGGGCGGCACCGTCGATGTGCAGCGACCCGGTTCGCACCCCTTCGTCGTCGCCGCCGAGGACCCCGGCCAGGCCCGCGAGCAGCGTCGACTTCCCGGCACCGGAGGCGCCGAGCAGCAGCACCCGCTCACCCGGTTCGATCGAGAACGAGACGTCCTCGACGGCGGGGAGCTTCCGACCGGCGTACCGCCAGCCCCAGCCCGCAGCCTGCACGCGGGCCGGGGCGGCGATGGTCACGGTCAGACCTCGCGCACGTGCTCTCGCCCGACGGCGAAGCGGTTCAGTGCACCGGTGACGGCCAAGGCGCGCACCAGCAGCCAACCGACGACACCCGCCAGGATCGCCCCGGAGACGACAACGCTGACCAGGTAGATCGTGTTGAACTCGACGGACTTCAGGATGTTGGGTGAGCTGCCGTAGAACAGCTCGAACACCCAGGCAGCCACCGCTGCACCGACACCGGCGAGCGCGGCGACCGCGATCCCGAAGCGCCGGTAGAAGAACAGGGCGAAGATGATCTCCGCGCCGAGTCCCTGCACGATGCCGGACAGCACGGTCGAGACGCCCCACACGTTTCCGATCAGCATCGACACGATCGCTGCGACGAGCTCGACGACCAGCGCCGCACCGGGCTTGCGGATGACGAGGCCGCCGACGACGCCGCCCAGCAGCCAGATGCCGACGGCGATACCGCCCAGTCCCGGCGTCAGAGCATCGGCCGCACCGAACCAGGCGTAGCCGATCGTGTTCCATCCCCAGAACACGAGGCCGATCGCGACGCCGAGGACGGCGGCAACGACGATGTCGACGACGCGCCAGCGCCAGATCGATGTGCGGTGCGGATCCTGTGCGGCGGCGGATGCCTGCTGCGTGGATGCGGACGTGGGCGTACTCATCTGAACTCCTCCCTGCGCTGGCATGACCCAGATCAGGTTCGACGGTCGAAGCGCGATTCGCTCCCTCTCAGCCCGGCTCGCCGGACTCCCGTGGTTGTGCTGACGATCCTACCGTCGGCGACACCCCCGTGGCGACAGGGCCCGGCGCCGCGGAACACGCGCGGGATTGGGTACCGTAAACGAGTGACCGCATCAGATCCCGCCGACGAGGCGACGGGCGTCGTCGGCGACGACGGCCCTGCCCCCGCCGACACCGCCGACACCGCGACAGGCGGATCGGTGCTGACGGCCGAGCAGACGTCGCCTGGAGCGGATGCTCCGGGGACGGTCGTAGACCCGGAGCCCGTCGTTCCACCGGAGGCCGTGAGCGCCCCGGAACCGGCCACCCCCGCGCTGACGAAGCCGCCGTTCATCCCTCGCGACCGCACGGTCCCGGATCCTTCCGGCGAACTCACCGCGTCGGAGACAGCCGCGCCCCAGTGGGCCGACGACACCACGACGGCCACCGCTCTCACCTGGGTGGACGCCGCGACCGTCGCCGAGCACACCGCCACGGCCACTCTCGACGACACCTCGGAGGCCGAGCGATCGAGCGGTCTGCTGCGCGGTGCGCGTCTTCGCCCCGCCATCGCCCGCCCGGGTGTCCTGGTCCCGCTGGCCACGCTCGCCGGTCTCGTCGCCGTCTACGCCGGCACCACACTGCTCTGGCCCCTCCACGAGGTGCCGCCGACGGTGCAGTCGGTCGAGTTCGCGACGACTCCCGCCGCTGCCGCCGCCGTGACCTGGCCGACCGAGGGTGCGGGTGCCGTCGGCATCGCGGGCATGACGACGGCGGCTTCGGTGCCCGACGCCGTGAGCATCGCGAGCATCACCAAGGTCGTCAGCAGTCTGATGGTGCTCGACCGCATGCCGCTCGCTGTCGGGGAGCAAGGACCCGAGTTCTCGTTCACCCGCGCCGACAGCGTGAAGTACTGGGACTACCGGCGCAGTGACCAATCCGCCCTCGACGTGCCCATCGGCGGAGTCCTCACGGAGTACCAGCTGTTGCAGGGGACGCTCATGGGTTCCGCGAACAACTACATCGATCGGCTCGCGACCGAGATCTGGGGCTCCGAGCGCGAGTTCGCGAGGGCTGCAGAGGTGTGGTTGCGCGAACGTGGCCTGACCGGAATCACCGTGGTGACCCCCTCCGGCTTCGACGAGCGCAACGTGGCCACGCCCGAGGCCCTGGTGGCGCTCGGCGAGCGTGCGATGCAGAACCCGGTCTTCGCCGAGATCGTCGGCACCAAGTCCGTCGACCTCCCGGGTGCGGGCACCGTCGTGAACACGAACGGCATGCTCGACGATCCCGGTGTCGTCGGCATCAAGACCGGCACCCTGGTCGGCTGGAACCTTCTCACCGCGAAGGACCTCGTGATCGGTGACACCACGGTGCACCTGTTCGCCGCGGCGCTGAATCAAGCCGGAGACGACGAGCGACTCGCTCTCACGCGTTCCCTGTTCGCCGAGGCGGAATCCGCACTGGAGGCGCAGGCGCCGGCCGTCGCGAAGGACACCGTGGTCGGCAGCGTCACGACTCCGTGGGGCGAGCAGGTCGACGTCATCACCGAATCCGACGCCGATGTGGTGCTCTGGAACAGCGCGACCGCGACCGCCGCGACCGCCTTCGACCTCGGCGAAGAACGCGAACAGGGTGACACGGTGGGCACGCTGACCACGGCAGGACCGGTCAACACCACGACGACTCCGCTGGTGCTGGCCGCGGATGTCGAGGGGCCGAGTCCCTGGTGGCGTCTGACCCACCCGCTCGAGCTGCTCGGGATCAGAGCCGACCAGCCCTGACGCACTCCCCGGCGATCGCCTACGACGACGCCCCACCCCGCGTGAGCGGCGGTGGGGCGTCGTGCGTTGATGCCGTAGGTCAGGAGCGGTGATCGGAGCCGTCAGCGCCGTCTTCCAGCAGGGCCTGCGCCGCGGCCGTCTCGACTGCCGGCACCTGTGCGCCGACGGACGCGCCGGCCACAGCGGCTGCAGCCTCCGCGCCCGCAGCATCGGTGTCGCCCGCTTCGCCGGTGACGACGACCGGCGTCGTTCCCGTGAGAGCGTCTTCGGCGTCGATGTCGGTCGCGGCCTGCTCGAACTGCGACTGGTACAGACGCCAATAGGCGCCCTGCGCGGCGATGAGCTCGTCGTGCGTACCCTTCTCCACGATGTCGCCGTGCTCCATCACCAGGATGAGGTCGGCATCGCGGATGGTCGACAGCCGGTGCGCGATCACGAACGACGTGCGCCCCTCTCGGAGCGCGGCCATCGCGTGCTGCAGCAGCAGTTCGGTGCGGGTGTCGACCGCCGACGTGGCCTCATCGAGGATGAGGATCGACGGCTGTGCGACGAACGCCCGCGCGATGGTGATGAGCTGACGCTCACCGGCCGACACGTTCGCTGCATCCTCGTCGAGCACCGTGTCATATCCCTCGGGGAGGGCGTGCACGAAGCGGTCGACGTAGGTGGCCCTGGCTGCGGCGAGGACCTCTTCATCGGTCGCGGTCGAGCGACCGTAGCGGATGTTCTCGCGGATGCTGCCGGCGAACAGCCACGGGTCCTGGAGCACCATGCCGGTGCGCGATCGCAGCTCGTCGCGGGTCACCTCGGCGATGTCCTGCCCGTCGAGCATGATCCGTCCACCGCTGAGCTCGTAGAAGCGCATGATCAGGTTGACCAGCGTCGTCTTGCCCGCACCGGTCGGACCGACGATCGCGACGGTCTGACCCGGCTCCACCCGGAACGACAGATCACGGATGAGCGGACGATCCGGCGTGTACGAGAACGCGACGTTCTCGAACTCGATGACGCCCTTGCCCTCCACGAGCTCGGGAGCATCGGCGTCGTCGGCCTCCTGCTCCTCGGCGTCGAGCAGTTCGAACACACGCTCGGCGGAGGCGGTGCCGGACTGCACGACAGCGGCCATTCCGCCCAGCTCGGACAGCGGCTGCGTGAACTGCTGCGAGTACTGGATGAACGCCTGCACGTCGCCGAGGCGGAGCTGACCGTTGGCGACCATCAGACCACCGAGCACCGCGATGCCCACGTAGCTGAGGTTCCCGACGAACATCATCGCCGGCATGATGATGCCGGAGAGGAACTGCGCCTTGAAGCTCGCCTGGAACAGCTCTTCGTTCTCGTCCTGGAACTTGTCCAGTGCGTCCTTCTCGCGACCGAAGACCTTCACCAGCGCGTGGCCAGAGAACGCCTCCTCGACACGGGCGTTGAGCCGCCCGACCTTGCGCCACTGCGTGCCGAAGGCCTTCTGCGACCGCGGTCCGATGATGCCGAAGATCACGCCCATGAGAGGCAGCGTGATGAGGGCCACGAGGGCGAGCTGCCATGAGATCGAGAACATCATCACGAGCACGCCGATCACGGTGAGCACCGAGGTGAGTGCGCCCGAGAGCGACTGCTGCATCGTCTGCGTGATGTTGTCGATGTCGTTCGTGACGCGCGAGATCAGCTCGCCGCGCTGCACCTTGTCGAAGTACGCCAGGGGCAGGCGGTTGATCTTCGCCTCGACCGATTCGCGCAGTCGCCACATGGTGCGCACCATGATCACGTTGATGACGTAGCCCTGGATCCAGGTGAGGAAGGCGGCGGCCACGTAGATGCCGAGCACGGCGGCGATGACGAGCCGCAGCGCGTCGAAGTCGATGCCCTGGCCGACCGTGAAGTCTCCCAGCGCGCCGACCTGGTTCGCGAAGTCGTCCTGTCCGCCTGCCCGCAGCGCGTCGACCACCACGTCCTGCGACGTGCCGGCGGGGAAGCCGGGGAAGCCGTCGGTGGGCTGACCGAGTTGGATGGAGATGAAGCCCTTGTAGACGAGGTTGGTCGCCTCGGCGAGCACCTTGGGCGCTGCGACCGTCAGGACCACGCCGATCGCGCCGAGGATCGACACGAAGACGAACCAGATGGCCGAGGGCTTCAGCAGCCCGATCATGCGCGCGAAGCTGGGGCCGAAGTTGTCGGCCTTGCCCGGTGCGACGCTGTCCCAGTCGCCGGAGTTCTGACGCGCCTGCTCGGCGAGCTCGGCCTCGTACTTCTCCTCGGCGGTCAGCTCGACCTCGGCGACGGACGAAGCTGCCTTGCCGCGGCCCCGCTTGGCCTTGCGCTGGTCGTCGTTCTGCGCGCTCATGCGTCCACCCCCAGCTGCGATTCGACGATCTCTCGGTAGGTGTCGCTCGTCTCGAGCAGCTCCTCATGCGTGCCGACGCCCACCATGGTGCCGCCGTCGAGCACGACGATGCGGTCGGCATCCGTGATGGTGGAGATGCGCTGGGCGACCACGATCTTCGTGACGTGCGGGAGTTCCCGCCACAGCGCTTGGCGGAGCCGCGCGTCTGTCGTCAGGTCGAGAGCGGAGAACGAGTCGTCGAAGACGAGGATCTTCGGCTGGTGCACGATCGCGCGGGCGATCGCGAGCCGCTGACGCTGACCGCCGGAGACGTTCGTGCCGCCCTGGGCGATGCGGGAATCGAGACCGTCCGGCATCTCCTCCACGAAGTCACGACCCTGTGCGATGTCGAGCGCGTGCCACAGCTCTTCGTCGGTGGCCTCCTCACGGCCGTAGCGCAGGTTCGACGCCACGGTGCCGGTGAAGAGGAACGGACGCTGCGGCACCAGGCCGATGCTGTCCCAGAGCGACTCGACGTCGGCCTCGCGCACGTCGGTGCCTCCGACGTGCACGGATCCGCCCGAGACGTCGAAGAGCCGAGGGATGAGGGAGATCAGCGTCGTCTTGCCCGAACCGGTGGAGCCGACGATCGCGACGGTCTCGCCCGGCTGGGCGGCGAAGCTGATGCCCGTGAGCACCGGCGAGTCCGCCCCGGGGTAGGTGAACTCGACATCGTCGAGCGCCACGGATCCGGGAACCGGGAACTCCGTGACGCCGTTCTCCGGACGCACGAGGGTGGACTCGGAGTCGAGCACTTCGCCGATGCGCTCGGCCGAGACTGCGGCGCGCGGGATCATCATCGCCATGAAGCTCGCCATGATGACGCCGCCCATGATCTGACCGATGTACTGCATGAAGGCGAACAGCGTGCCGACCTGCACCGTGCCGTTGTTCACCTCGATACCGCCGAACCAGATGACCGAGACGACCGTGACGTTGAGGATGAGCATGAACAGCGGGAACAGCAGCACGAAGAGCGAGCCGACCTTGCGGCCCACGACCATGATGTCGGTGTTCGCCCCGCGGAAGCGCTCCTCCTCGATGCGCTCGCGCACGAAGGCACGCACCACGCGGACGCCCGTGAGCTGCTCGCGCATGATGCGGTTGACGTTGTCGAGCTTGCCCTGGTAACTGCGGAACAGCGGCACCATGCGGCCGATGACGAGGGCAGCCAGGATGAGCAGCAGCGGCACCGAGACGGCGATCAGCCAGCTGAGTCCGACGTTGGTCTGGACCGCGAAGAAGATGCCGCCGATCGCGAGCAGCGGCGCCGTGACGAGCATGGTCGCGCCCATCATGGCCAGCATCTGCACCTGCTGCACATCGTTCGTGTTGCGGGTGATGAGCGAACCGGCACCGAACTGCGACACCTCACGCTCGGAGAAGCCGCTGACCTTGCCGAAGACGTCGGCGCGGATGTCGCGCCCGGCACCCATCGCTGCACGCGCGGCGAAGTAGGTCGCGGTGACCGAGGCGATGATCTGCCCCAGCGAGACCGCGAGCATGAACAGACCGGTGCTCCAGATGTACCCGGTGTCGCCCCGGGCGACGCCCTTGTCGATGATGTCGGCGTTCAGGCGCGGGAGGTAGAGAGTGGCTGCCACGCTCGCGAGCTGGAACACCAGCACGGCGAGCAGCAGCCATCGGTATCGGGAGAGATAACGGAGGAGGATTTTTCCCAGCACAGGCGGACTTTCTAGGAAGGATGAAACGGCGGATTTCTCGGCAGACGGATGCCGACCGACAATCGGCCACAAGACAGAGTGCCACGATCCGCGGACATTCGTATCCCCCTCATGGTGGACCTTCGCTCACAGCGAACCGCTTCCCGCCCCGATCTACGGTTTCTGCACGCGGGCGAACAAGTGCGGCTGATTGCAGCGCACTGCGGAACCGCGACCCGCCCTGACCCCGAGGGCTCAGAACAACGTGGGCTGCGGGACGTAGTCGCGCGCGGGGGCGCCGGCGTCGGGTGCGAGCTCGGCGAGCGTGGGCGGGTTCCACTTCGGATCGCGGTCCTTGTCGACGATCTGCGCTCTGATGCCCTCGACGAGGTCGGGATGCTCGTTCACGAACCACATCACGCGACGGTACTCGCCCTCCAGCGCCGCGCGGAGCCCCGGCAGGTCGCGCGCCTCGCGGACGGCGTCGAGCGTCACGGTGAGCCCGGTGGGCGCGAGGTCTTCGAGCAGGTCAGCGGTCGCCGCCGCCTCCGTCGTCCCCTGAGCCTTCAATCGTTCGACGATCTCGCTCACGGTGGGGGCGGAGAAGGCCTCATCGATCCACGCGCGCGCGTCCGGGAGCTGCGAGGCCTCCGGGGTCTCGTCGAACAGCAGCACGATCTCACTGGGACCGGTCGGGTCGGCACGGAAGGCGAGGGCCTCGCGCAATGCGTCCAGACGGTCGGATGGCACGAAGTGATCCGCGAAGCCGAGGTAGACGGCATCAGCGCCGCTCATGGTGGATCCGGTGAGACCGAAGTACTCGCCCAGGCGCCCAGGAGCGCGGCCGAGCAGCCAGGTTCCCCCGACGTCGGGAGTGAATCCGATACGGGTCTCCGGCATGGCGAGCTTGGAGCGTTCCGTGACGATGCGGATCGCGGCGTGGCCGGCCAGCCCGATGCCACCACCCATCGTGATGCCGTCGGCCAGTGCCACCACGGGCTTGGGATACTCGGCGATCATGGCGTTCAAGGCGTACTCCGCACGGAAGAACTCCGCCGTCTGGTCAGCCTGACCCGCGACGATCTGCGCGTGCAGGGCCCGCACGTCACCGCCCGCGCACATGCCGCGCTCTCCTGCCCCGTCGATCAGCACGATCTGCACATCGGTATCGTCGCGCCAGGCATCCAAGGCCACAGTGAGGCTCTCGATCATGTCGACGTCGAGAGCGTTGATCGCCTCGGGACGGTTGAGGGTGAGTCGTCCGAGCGCGCCTTCGGTGCGGACGAGGACGCGGTCTGCAGCGTGGGATTCGGTCACGATCGCCAGGCTACCCCTTCCGGATGGGCGGTATTCCGCGCGAAATGCGGGATCCGACAGGCTTTTCCGGCAGGATAGGGAGGAACTGTTCAAATGCGACGAGAGGTCACGGATGCCTGAAGGACAGGTGCTCGAGTTCACGCACGTGACGAAGCGCTTCAATGAGGTGACCGCCGTCTCGGACTTCTCCGCGCGCGTGGAGCCCGGTGCCGTGACCGCCTTCCTCGGCCCGAACGGTGCCGGCAAGACCACCACGCTGCGGATCCTCCTCGGCCAGGTGCGCGCCACCTCGGGCACGGCGACCGTCGGCGGCACGGCGTACGCCGAACTGCGGCAGCCGTTGCGCACCATCGGATCCGTGCTCGAGGAGACGGTCTACCGCCCTCGACGCACCGCCGAGCGTCAGCTGACCATCGCCGCCAAGGCGAACGGCATCCCCCTGGCCCGCGTCGGCGAAGTGCTCTCCCTGGTCGGCCTCGAGGGTGAAGGCAGCTCCCGCATCGGGGGCTTCTCCCTCGGCATGCGTCAGCGGCTCAGCGTCGCCCACGCCCTGCTGGGCGATCCCGGCGCGCTCGTGTTCGACGAACCGGCCAACGGACTCGACCCCGAGGGAATCCGCTGGATGCGACTCCTGATGCGTCGCCTCGCGGACGAAGGGCGCACGGTCCTCGTGTCGTCGCACGTCCTCAGCGAAGTCGAGCAGGTCGCCGACAACGTGCTCGTGCTCTCGAAGGGCACGCTCGTGCTCTCCAGCGGGATCGAGACTCTCGCCGACCCCAAGGGCGGATCCGTCATCGTGGACGCCGCGGACCGCAGCGCGCTGACGACCGCGCTGCAGGAGGCCGGCTTCGACATCGAGGTGCTGCGTTCGGGCCTCACGGTGCGCGGCGGAGACGCCGGCACGGTGGGAGCGGTCGCCGCCGACGCGGGCATCGCCCTGAGCACCCTCGTCCAGCGAGGGCCGACACTCGAAGACGTCTTCATCGACCTGATGCGAGGTGGCCGGTTCGCCCCGAGCATCTCGGCGACGCCACCGCAGCTCGCTGCGACGGCCCCCGAAGACACCGCAGCGGAGGTCACCGCGGCGGAGGACATCGCTTCCGAAGACACCGCTTCCGAAGACACCGCAGCGGAGGTCACCGGGGCGGAGACCTCCGTGGCCGGGCCGGCTCCGGCCGACTCCGTGGTCGCGATCCCGGTGGCAGCCGCTGCCGCCTGGGCGGCTGAGGCCGCAGCCGCCCCTGCGGGCGAGGCCCCTGTCGACGACCTCGCCGCATCCGTGGACACGGGCGACCGCTCCGAGCACACGTCGGACGAATCGGACGCGCCTTCGTCCGACGCCTCGGCTTCGACGGACGAAGCTCCTGCCGCCGAACACGACGCGGAGCATGCGCAGGCCGAGCAGGCACCCTCCGAGGAGTCTCCGGAACGATCGTTCGATGAGATCCTGTTCGGCTCCGCCGCACCGGCCGAGGCAGCAGGCGATCAGGCAGCGGATCCGGCGAACGGAAACGAGCACCACAGCGGTGTCGAGGTCTTCGCCGATCTTCACGACGCACCCGAATCGACGGACACCGACGAGTCCGACGACCAGCTCGGCGCAGGCCCCACGGACGACGATGCTCTCGCGTCCACCTCCGACGAATCCGAATCCGAATCCGACTCCGACTCCGACTCCTCCGACGATGTCGCTGCTGTCACTGCCGACGACGAGGATCCGCGCTCCGCGGCGGTGAGCTCCATGCTCGCGGCGGCTGCGCGCGCCTACTACGAGGACGAACCCAGGGATTACCCGCTGAGCGCCGAGAACCAGACGGCCGAGGAGCAGCACGGCGAAGGCGGCGTCTCCGACGAGGGCGCGCACTGGACCGTCGCATCCACCGGTGTCATCGACACGGTGCCGCTGGCCGCATCGACGGATTCCGAAGAGGCGGGCGACACCGCCGCATCCGAAGCTGAGGAGCCGGGCGCTGAGGAGTCCCCCACGGAGGAGGCCCCCACGGAGGAGTCCCCAACCGAGGAGTCGCCCACCGAGGAGTCCCTGCCCGACGGGTTCGGCGCTGACGAACACGGCACCGAGCAGTCCGGAACCGCCGGTGCCGGCGAGCAGAGCGAGCCTGACGACGAACACCGTCACGACGAGCACGGTCACAACGAACACGGTCGCAACTGAGCGACTCGGCTGACGACGAACGCCCTCCGGCCTCTCGGCCCGGAGGGCGTTCCGCATTCAGAGGCGGGTCGACCGTGGATTCATAAGCCTGAGCCGCCTCGCGTCAGGCAGGCCGAGGACGGATGACCGGACGACGGCGTCCCTTCGAGACCGGCACAGGCGCGGTCGCCACGATCTCCTCGACGTTGGCGGGCTCATCCGACACGTCGAGTCGCAGAGCCTGCGTGAGCGCGAGCCCGTGGCTCGTGGTGAGGATCAGGCGGCGGTACTGCTCGTCGCCCTCGAGATCGATCACGACGCTCGGACGACGGCGACGGATCAGCACGAAGTCGAGGCTGCCCGCGGCCTTCCAACTGCCGGCAGCGAGGACGCCGGGGATGTGCGTGCCGGGGTTCGGCACGCCACGGAGCCAGGTCCAGGCATCTTCGGTCAGCTGCACCTTGGCGATGGTGTCGCGCGCGATCCGGAGGTTGTCACGGTGGAAGGTGGCGGCACGTTCGATCGGCGAGAGCACGACCTCCAGTTGCGTCTGGTCCAGCAGCAACGTCACCATGTCCCCCAGTCTGCCAGCGTGGCCCTGCCAGTTGTCTGGAAGTTGCTCACAGGAACGCAACGATCCCTTGTCGATCAGCACCAGTCATCCACATCCCCTTCCTCTATTCGAACATATGTACTATACTCGACTCATGCCTCCCTCCACGAACGACATCGATCAGCGCGAGTCGCTGCTCGACGCGTGGGTGGAGAAGCGCCGACGCATCGCGATCCTCGAGGCAGAAGCGTCTGCGCTGCTCGCCGATCGTCTGCGGCTGCAGGAAGAAGATGTCCACGAGCAGCCGCAGCACCGCGAGGCGATCCACCGCTCGATGATCGCCGAGTACTCGGCGGCCGGTCGCGTGTCGAAGGGCAGCATCGAGTACGCCTTCACAGACGCCCTCTTCCTCGAAGCCGAGCACCCGGTCGTCAGAGACGCGTTCCGACGCGGCGCGATCAGTGCGGCACACGTTCGGGAGATCGTGCGCGAGGGCGCCATCGTGCGGCAGGCCGTTCGCGATGGTCGGGCCGCCACCGAGGCGCTCACCCTGTACGACACTGCCGCACTCGTCGTCGCGGAGCAGGATTCTCCCGCACGCACCCGCGCGATGGTGCGCCGCGTCGCGTCGTCCCTCGCCTGCGAGACCGTGGTCGAGCGCCATCGGCGGGCCTACGGGGAGCGGTCAGTCACGCTCCGGTCGCTCGACGACGGCCTCGCGCTGCTGCAGGTCGTGCTGCCGGAGCATCTCGCCCACGCGATCCTCGACCGACTGACCCGGCTCGCACAGCACGTCATCGCCACACGAGGCGACCATCCCTCTTCGGGCGATGACACACCGGCGCTGTCCTCGGACGACCTCGACTCGGGCGCCGATCGGGTCTTTCTGCAGGACCTGCGAGCCGACGACTCCCATCGCGAAGACCCTGTGCTCAACAGCCACCCGTACGACAGCGAGCCACCCTGCGGACCGGACACCGGCGACGCACGCGTCGACGCCCACGTCATCTTCGGCGACGGAGACACCTTCACGACGGATCCGTCACTCGGTGCCCCATCCGCCCCGACCGATGAGCGAGGCATCGATGCGGTCCGCACCGACCTGCTCAGCGACCTGCTCCTGACCACGGATCCCTCTGCTGCGGCGGGCACAGCTCTGGAGGGCATCCACGCCCGCATCCAGGTCACGATCGCTGCCGAGACGCTGGCCGGAATCGACGAACGGCCTGCCGAGCTCGACGGCATCGGTGCACTGCACCCCGACATCGCCCGCGACCTCGCCGGACGCAACGGCGGCTGGTCCCGCCTCTTCCTCGACCCCGCCGGCATCGTGACGGCCACAGCCGCCTACGCCCCGACGGCGGCGATGCGGCGGCACCTCCAGGCCAGAGACCAGCACTGTCGATTTCCCGGGTGCCGCACACCCGTCCACCGGTGTCAGATCGACCACAATCACGACCATGCGAAGGGCGGAGCGACGTCGATCGACAACCTGAGCCACTTCTGCGTCGGGCACCACGCGCTGAAGCATCCCGACATCGCCGAGAAGCACCGATGGCGAGCGAGACAGACCCCCGGCGGCGACATCGAGTGGACCAGCCCGCTCGGCCGGTGCTACACCGACGCATCACCGCGCCGCGTCATGTTCGTCTGACCGCGGTCCCGAACGAGCCCTCACGGACGCGCGGTCACGAACGCGCGGTCCTGGGACGCGCCCTCACGAACGCACAGTCACCAACGCGCGGTTATGGACGAGCAGCTGCGGCCGCAGCGGCCGCGGCAGGAAGAGCGGCTTCGATCTGCTGCAGCTCGTCCTCACCGTGGGCCGCGGTCAGGAACCACGCCTCGAAGACGCTCGGGGGAAGCGCCACCCCCTGCTCACGCAGCGAGTGGAAGAACGGCGCGTAGCGGAACGACTCCTGAGCCTGAGCTTCGGCGTAGTCCCTCGGCGCCGACGCCCGGAACGAGGCGTTGAACAGGTTGCCCGCGGTGGCCACCGCGTGCGTCACGCCGGCGTCGGTGAGGGCCGCGTCGAGGGCGGTAGAGACTCGAAGAGATGCGGCGTCCACCGTCGCGTAGACCTCCGGTGTCGCGAGCCGCAGCGTCGCGAGACCCGCTGCGACCGAGAGCGGATTCCCCGAGAGAGTGCCCGCCTGGTAGACCGGCCCGAGGGGAGCGAGCAGATCCATGACATCGGCTCGACCACCGAGCGCGGCCAGGGGCATGCCTCCACCGACAACCTTGCCGAACGTGAAGATGTCCGGCAGGTAGTACTCGCCCGCAGCTGCCTGCAGACCCCAGAACCCTGCCGGGTGCACCCGGAATCCGGTGAGCACCTCATCGAGGATCATCAACGCTCCGTGGGCGTGGGCAGTCTCCGCGATCAGACGGTTGAAACCGGGCAGCGGGGCCACGACGCCCATGTTCGCGGCCGAGGCTTCGACGATGACCGCGGCGATGCGCTGGCCGTGCTCGGCGAACACCGCAGCCAGCGCCTCGGGATCGTTGTACCCGATCACGAACGTCTGCGCCGCGATCGGTGCCGGGACACCTGCCGACCCCGGAAGCGCGAGCGTCGCGACGCCGGAACCTGCTTCGGCGAGAAGGCCATCCGAATGCCCGTGATAGTGACCGGCGAACTTCACCAACAGGTCGCGACCCGTGGCGCCCCGCGCAAGGCGGATGGCCGTCATGGTCGCCTCAGTACCCGTGGAGACCAGACGCACGCGCTCGACAGGACGGATCTCGCCGAACCGCACACGGTCGGCGATCAACGCGGCGAGCTCGACCTCGCCCTCCGTCGGAGCGCCGAATGACAGGCCACGAGCTGCGGCCTCCTGCACCGCGGCGACGATCTCCGGGTGCGCGTGCCCCAGCAGCGCAGGACCCCACGACGCGACGAGGTCGACATACTCGCGGCCGGCGGCATCCGTGACCTTCGCCCCCTTTGCCGAAGCGAGGAACCGCGGCGTCCCGCCCACCGAACCGTAAGCACGCACCGGGGAGTTGACCCCACCGGGGATGACCGCGCGGGCAGCGGAGAACAGGTCGTCGTTACGGTCGTTCATGAAAGGAGTGCTCCTCGGTCAATCAGTCGCGCAGCCAGCCGGCCGCTTCGGTGGCCCAGTAGGTGAGCACCGCATCCGCACCGGCGCGGCGGATGGAGAGAAGGGACTCGAGAACGGCTGCTCGACGATCGATCCACCCGTTCGCACCGGCGGCCTCGATCATCGCGTACTCGCCGGAGACCTGATATGCCCACACCGGAATGCTCACGGTGTCGCGCACCTCGCGGAGCACGTCGAGGAAGGCCATCGCCGGCTTCACCATGACGATGTCCGCACCCTCCGCCTCGTCCACCACTGCCTCGCGCACACCCTCGCGACGGTTTCCGGGATCGAGCTGGTACGTGCGGCGGTCGCCCTTCAGCTGAGAGTCCACTGCCTCCCGGAAAGGTCCGTAGAACGCGCTCGCGTACTTCGCCGCATAGGCCAGCAGGAGCGTGTCCGTGAAGCCCTCACTGTCGAGCGCCTTGCGGATCACGGCGACCTGGCCGTCCATCATGCCGGACAGCCCGAGCAGCTGCGACCCCGCGCGCGCCTGGGAGAGAGCCATCGCGGTGTACCGTTCGAGCGTCGCATCGTTGTCGACGGAGCCGTCGGCCGCGAGCACGCCGCAGTGTCCGTGGTCGGTGAACTCATCGAGACACAGATCGGTCTGCACGACGAGCGCGTCGCCGACCTCTGCCGCCAGCGCTTCGGTTGCGACGTTGAGGATCCCATGCGGATCATCGGCACCCGAGCCGAGGGCGTCGCGCACCTCGGGGACGCCGAACAGCATCACGCCGCCGACCCCCGCCTCCGCAGCCTCGACCGCGGCCGCACGCAGCGAATCGAGAGAATGCTGAGCGACACCGGGCATCGACCCGATCTGCACGGGCTCCGTGATGCCCTCTCGCACGAACAGCGGGAGGACGAGCTGCCCCGGCAGCAGCGAGGTCTCGCGCACCAGATCGCGCACTGCGCGAGACTGCCGCAGTCGTCTCAGTCGCACGTCGGGGAAGCTCACGGCGCGAACTCGTCGGCCGCGTGCGGAAGGGTGAAGTGCGAGACGGCCTCGATCAGGGCGTCGATCGTCTGACGGTCGGCAACCACCGACACGGGAAGCCCGGCGCGCTGCGCGTCTTTCGCGGTGCGGGGGCCGATAGCCGCGAGCAGGGTGTCGTCGGGGATCTCCGGGAACTGCTCGCGCACCTGCTCGGCGACCGAACCGCTCGTGATGAGGATCGCGTTGATCCGACCGTTCTCCACATCGCGGCGGATCCGCTCCGTGACCGGGACGCCGACCGTGCGATACGCCACGACACCGTGCACATCATGGCCCGCTTCGGAGAGCAGCCGGCTGAGCACGGGCTTCGCGATCTCGCTGCGCAGCGCGAGGATGCGGCGCGGCTCCTTCTCGAGGGCGATGAGCTGCTGTGCCATCCCCTCTGCGGAGTTGTCCTGCTCCGGGACCAGCGTGACCTCGTAGCCGACCGCCTGCAGAGCCGCCGCGGTCGTCTCGCCGACAGCGGCGATCTTGGTCGAACGCGGCACGACCGCCCTGTGGGCGAAGAGCACGTCGACGGTGGTGGCGCTCGTGACCGTCAGCCAGTCGAACTCCCCGGCGGCCAGCTGCGCCAACGCCGAGTCGAGCGTCGCCTGGTCTGTCGTCGGCGCGAAGTTGATGAGCGGGGCGACGACGGGGACCGCGCCCAGCGCGCGCAGGCTCGCGGCGACGCTGTCGCCCCACGGCCCGCCACGGGGCACGAGGATGCGCCAGCCGTCCAGCGGTCGGTCCTGCTTGATTTCGGAAGTGGTCATGAGGATTGCTCTCGGGATACGAGGCCGGCCGCCCCTTGATCGAGCAGCCGACGGGCAACAGTGAACCCGAGCTCGCGCGCTGCGTGCATCGGGTCTGCACCATCGGCAGCATCCGCTCCATTGCCACTGCCGTTCCGACGAATATACTCCCCGTTCAGGTCTTCCGTGACGTCGAGGCCGATCCGGCGACCCCCGTCAGCGGCGTACACGACGGTCCTGACGCGGATCGAGGAGCCGTCGACGACGGCGTGAGCGGCCATCGGTGCCTGGCACCCGGCATCCAGGCCCTGCAGGATCGCGCGCTCGACGGTGATGGCCAGACGCGTGTCGGTGTCGTCGAGACCGGCGAGGGCCGTGAGCAGCTCCTGCGGGGCGTCCGCCCGGGTCTCGACCGCGAGCGAACCCTGTCCCGGCGCGGTGGGCCATTCTGCGAGACCGAGCTCTTCGCGTCGGAGCGGCGACTTCGCGTCGAGCCTCGAGAGACCGGCTGCCGCGAGGATCACCGCGTCCAGCTCACCGGAGACGACTCTGGCGAGCCGGGAATCGACGTTCCCGCGGATGTCGACGACCTCGGCGCCGGGTGCTCGCCGGTGGACCTGGGCGATGCGTCGCGGTGAGCCGGTGCCGACGGTGCTTCCCGAGCGGAGTTCGTGCAACGCGGTGCCGTCACGGGTCAGGACCACGTCACGCGGGTCTTCGCGCTTCGGGGTCGCCGCGATCACGAGCCCTTCAGGGATGGCGGTGGGGAGATCCTTCAGCGAATGCACCAGGAAGTCGCACTCCCCCGCGAACAACGCCTCGCGAAGACGCGTCGCGAAGATGCCCTGCCCGCCGATCTCGGAGAGCGACGCGCGGTTGGTGTCGCCTTCGCTGGTGATCGGGACGAGTTCGACCCGGCGCCCCGACAGCTTCTCGAGAGCCGCGGCGACATGACCCGACTGCGCCTGCGCGAGCGCGCTTCGACGGGTACCGAGACGGATGGGAGTGCTCATGCGCTTACTGGAGGACGTCCGCGATCTCGTCGAACCGGAGCCTGCGCCCCGTGTAGAAGGGCACCTCCTCCTTCACGTACAGGCGGGCGTCGGTGTACCGCAGATCGCGCATCATGTCGACGAGGTCGGTGAGCTCATCGGCCTCGAGCGGAAGCAGCCACTCGTAGTCGCCGAGCGCGAACGAGGCGACGGTGTTGGCGAGCACGCCCTTGAATGCCGCGCCCTTGCGTCCGTGGTCGGCGAGCATGGTGCGACGCTCCTCCTCCGGGGCGAGGTACCACTCCGGCGTGCGCACGAACGGGTAGAGGCAGAGCCAGTCCTTGGGGCCGATGCCGCGGAGGAAGCCCGGCACATGCGAACGGTTGAACTCGGCGTCGCGGTGCACGCCCATCACGTTCCACACCGGGAGGAGGGAGCGCAGCAACTCGGTGCGACGCAGGCGGCGCAGCGCCTTCTGCAGCTCCTCCGCCGTGTCACCGTGCAGCCACACCATGAGGTCGGCGTCGGCCTTGAGCCCGGAGACGTCGTAGAAGCCGCGGACGGTCACGCCCGAATCCTCGATGTAGGAGACGATCGTCTCGAGCTCGGTCGAGTCGTTCTCCGTCACGGGGACGTCGGGGTTTCGTCGCCAGACGGCCCAGAGGGTGAAGCCGGACGGGTTCTCATCGCGCTCTTCGGACATCATGCTCCCCAGTCTGCCTCGTTTACGCAGGAGCCGCTAATCACCCGGACGGGTGCCTCACGACATCCTGGAATGCTGCGCACCAGTGCGAGATGCGTGTCAGTGCGAGATGCGTGTCAGCGCGAGATGAAGCGTGCGATCGCCCAGACCGCGCCGCCGACCGCCGCCGCGATGCCGACGGTGGCGGCGACCGCCCCGATCGGGTTGCGGTCGGCGAACACGCGCGCCCTGGCCACCGCTCGCGTCGACGCCTTCTCGACCCGGCGCGGGATGTTCCCCTTGATCTCGATCGCGGCGAGGGCGGCCTTCAGCTCCGCACGAGCCGAGGCGACCGGGTCGACGATCCCGCCGGGGACGGCGGTGCGCGGCAGCGACTCAGAATTCGTCATCGCCGGCCTCCTTCACGATTCGGATGTCTTCGGCTACGGCCTGAGCCGGATTCTGGCGCGCGAGCACCTTGCGGAACTTGAGGACGCCCAGCAGAGCGAACAGCAGCACCGCGAGGATCAGGATGCCGAACACCGCGATCGCGGACAGCCATACGGGCCACCATGACGACAGACCCGCGATCGCGAAGACCAGGATCACCGGCACGGCCCAGAACAGGAAGAACAGCGCGACGAGGAACCACACGGAACCGATGCCGGCGTCCTTCGAGGTGCGCGAGATCCACGCCTTCGCCGCGTCGATCTCGGCCTTGACCAGATTCGTGACGAGTTCCGGCAGATCCCCGAGGAGAGTCAGCAGACTGTCGTCGGCACGATCACGGTATCCGCGGGGCATGTCAGGCGCCGGACTTCTTGGTGGCCGACTTCGCGGCGGGCTTCTTGGCAGCCGGCTTCTTCGCGGCGGGCTTGGAAGAGGCGGACGTCGAGGTCTTGCTGGACGAAGCCGTGGCCTTCGCCGCCTCGACCGCTTCCTCCGTCGCCTCGGCCAGGTCTTCTGCGGCCTCACGACCGGTCGCGATCGCGGAGTCGAGGCGCTGACCCGGCGTGCCGTTGCCGCTGACGGACTTCGCGACCTTCACGACGCCGGTCCAGAGCGCACCGGGGACGGCTGCGGCTTTGTCGCCGACGAAGCCCTTGACCTTGGTGACCTGTTCCTGCACGGGATCGAGGTGCCACACCTTGAGCCACTGCGTCTTGATCTGCTCGTAGCGCTCACGTCCGGCACGGGTGCCGAGGACGTAGCCCACGCCGAGTCCGACGACGAGTCCGATCTTCCCCTTCATGGGGTCTCCTCACCTTGTTCCGGTAGTCCGGCCAGATTCGCCCGGTTGGGATCGGTCGCAGGCTCTCGCACCCCGCGGCCAGGTACCCAGCGTAACCCCGTATGCCGATTTCGGCATCTATGGGTCAGAGGGTTGACACGGAGCGCTCTCTCCGTCATGGCGCTCAGTCCGTCGAAGCGCTCAGTCCCACAGAAGGAAGCGCCGGAGGCGGTCGGCCTGATCCCTGGCGTCGGGGATCACCTGGGCGAGCCCTGTCCCCGCAAGCCAGGCGCCGACCACGGCCATGCCGGGCACCGCCTCGATCGCTGCGCGCGCGGCCGTGCGCCGTTCACCGGATCCGATGATCGATGCGGGCTGCGACTGGACGAACCGACCGCGATGCGAGGCGATCACGGCTTCGGGAGCGATGGCGACTCCGAGCAGGGCGGCCGCCTCGCTCCGCGCCAGTGCAGCCGCCGCGTCGTCGGTCAGCCGAGCGGTGGCGGCCGGCTCGCCCTGAGCTCCGAACGACACGCGGACGATCTCCCGGGAACCCGCCGCAGTCCCCACCCAGCCCCACTTCGCGGTCGAGTGCGTCAGGGCCTTGGCCGTGTGGCTCCCTGGAACGGTGAGCACACCTGTTCCCCGTGGGGCGGACGCGATCTCGGGGGCGTCGAGGAGAAGCGTGACGATCTCGATCTCCGGCGAGTCCGCGGCCTGCGTCTTCTGGAGGTCCGGTATCACCGCGGCGAGGAGTCCTCGCGCCGTCGACTCGGGCGTCGCGATGATGACGGCGTCCGCGTCGAGCTCCTCGATCACCGGTGGCGCGGATTCCGCCGCGACGTCCTCATCGGCCGGTGCACCCTCGAGCGCCGGTTCACCGCCGTGCTCCGCATCCGCCGCGGACTCGGCCTCGACAGACCACGTCGCACCCGTCCTGCGGAGACTGCGCACCCGAACGCCCGTGCGCACGTCGGCGTCGAGGCGCTTCAGGTCGGCGGCGAGCGCATCGATGAGGGTACTCATCCCCCCGGAGAGGCCCTCGACGGCAGCTCCAGGAGTCTTCGCCACGACTGGGGCGGTGCCGTCGGCCTCCGGCGCTGTCGCCGCAGCTTTCGCCGCGGCTTCGTCGCGGAGGGTCTGCACCGCGCCGGAGAGCGAGCCGACCCTGGTCAGGGCGGCATTGAGCCCCGGGGCCGCGACGTCGATGTCGACGTCGTCCGGAGACGCGGAGTAGACGCCCGTCGTCACGGGGGCGACGAGTCGATCCCGCACCTTCGCCCCCATGCGCGACGCGACGAGCTTCCCGAGGCTCAGCTGGTGCCCGATCGTGAGGGGCGGACGCACCCGATCGAGGTATGCGCGCCAGACACCCGACCACCCGATGATGCGACGGACCTCGGGCTGGAACGGATTCGAAGGGATGCCGAGGATGCCGCCCGCCGGAAGCGGGGCAGCTCCGACACCGGGGATGCCGGCCAGCCAGGCGCCACCGGCCTGCGGCACCACGATGCGATCGGCGAGATCGAGCTCCTCGACGAGGGCGCGGACGAGGCCGCCCCTGGTGGCGTAGCTCTCCGCCCCGGCATCGACCGTGACCCCGTCGAGGTCGACCCGGCGGATCGCGCCCCCGAGCGCCGCTTCGGCCTCGAGGACGGTGACGCGCATCCCGACCTTGGCGCATTCGCGCGCGGCGACGAGCCCTCCGATGCCCCCGCCGACGACCACCACGTGCTTCTCGGCCGCGCGGGCGGCCAGGTCGAAGGGCTCAGCGGACGAGGACTCAGGGCTCATGCCGTCAATTCTCGCACCGCCCCGTTCTCCCGCCCGGACGCTTCACCCTCACGGACCTGCGCCTCACGCGCCGGATTCGCAGGGGGCGGTGACGGTCAGATCGTGTGCGCCAGCTCGACGATGCGGGTGAGCTGATCCGGGTCGGTCTCCGGCGGCACGCCGTGGCCGAGGTTCAGGATGTGCCCGCGCGCCGCGCGACCCCGCTCGACGACGTCGCGCACATGGGCCTCCAGGACCGGCCACGGGGCGGAGAGCAGCGCGGGGTCGATGTTGCCCTGCACCGTGACATCCGGCCCCAGGATCGCAGCGGCCTCGTCGAGGGGCAGCCGCCAGTCGACACCCACGCCGTCGGCAACACCGTCGAGGCGCATGTCGGCGAGGAAGGGACCTGTCCCGACCCCGAAGTGGATCGTCGGCAGGCCGATGCCGGACAGGGCGGCGTGCGAGTGCGGGGCCACGAAGGCGCGGTAGTCCGCCGTGCTGAGGGAACCGGCCCAGCTGTCGAAGAGCTGGACGACGGATGCCCCGGCGTCGCGCTGGGTCTCGAGGAAGCGACGGGAGACACGCGCCAACCAGCCCGCGAGGCGGTTCCACGACTCCGGGTCGGAATGCATCATGGCCCTGGCCCGCAGGTGCTCCTTGGATGGCCCTCCCTCGACGAGGTAGGCGGCGAGGGTGAACGGGGCGCCCGCGAATCCGATCAGCGGGGTGTCGCCGAGCTCGGCCGTGACGAGCCGCACGGCCTCGGCGATGGCCGTGCCGTCCAGATCGTCCGGATCGATCGCGGTGACGCGCTCGACGTCGGCCGCCGTGCGCACCGGGTTCGCGAACACCGGACCGCGACCCGGCTCGATCTCCACCTCGACCCCGGCGAGCCGCAGCGGGATGACGATGTCGCTGAAGAAGACGGCCGCGTCCACACCGTGACGGCGCACCGGCTGCAGGGTGATCTCCGCGGCGAGGTCGGGAGTCAGGCAGGCGTCGAGCATCCGGGTGCCCACACGCAGCTCACGGTACTCCGGGAGGGAGCGGCCGGCCTGCCGCATGAACCACACGGGGGCGTGTGCGGGACGGTCGCCGGCGAGGGCGCGCAGGAGCGGGGCATCGGAGAGGGCCATACTCCCATCCTCCCATCCACCCCTTATGGAGCCGCCGAGTTCGAGCTGCCGACCCTTCGCCCGCAGACGCTCCGGTACAATCGATCTGTGCTGCTGTGTGTCACGGCGAGTCACAAGACCGCCTCCTTCGAATTGCTCGAACGCCTGAGCCGCACCCCCGACGACGTCGCTCCCACCATCGTGGGCATGACGCCGTGTGTGCAGGGTGCGGTCGTGCTGGCGACGTGCAACCGCTTCGAGGCGTACGTGGAAATGGACGAACCGGTCACCGCCGCAGGCGCCATCGGCGTCGAAGCCGTGATCGAAGCGGTCGAGTCCGCCACCGGCATCCCCGCCGCCGACCTCGACGGCGCCTACACCGTCCACGCCGGACGCCGCGTCGCCGAGCACCTGTTCTCCGTGGCATCCGGGCTCGAGTCCGTCGTCTCCGGAGAGGGCGAGATCGCCGGTCAGGTGCGCCGCGCCCTCAAGTCCGCTCGCAAGGACGGCACCACCTCGCCCGAGCTCGAGCGCCTCTTCCAGCGCGCCAGCCAGGCTCAGCGCAAGGTCAAGAACGTGACCGCCCTCGGCCGCGCCGGTCGTTCGCTGGTGCGCCTCGCGCTCGAACTCGCCGACAGCCGCATCGCCGACTGGTCTGCGGAGCGTGTGCTGCTGGTCGGAACCGGCGCCTACGCGGCCGTTACCCTCGCGACGCTCCGCGAGCGCGGCGCCGTGAACATCTCGGTGTACTCGCCCTCCGGCCGTGCCGAGGTCTTCGCCGCGAAGCACGGCATCCGGCCGATCACCGCCGACGAGTACGCCCGCACCGCGGCACGGTCGAGCCTTCTCATCACCTGCACCACCGCCACGGAACCGGTCCTCGGCCCTGAGCACCTGCAGCTGCCGACCGGCCCCGCCGCGGCGGGCTGCCCCGTCGGCACGCACAGTCAGCTCGTGGTCGACCTCGGCATGCCCCGCAACGTCGACCCCGCCGTCGCGTCGCTCGAGGGCGTCGCACTGCTCGACCTCGAGACCATCCGACTGCACGCGCCCCTCGAAGAGCTGCAGGCGACGGATGCCGCTCGCAGCGTCGTCCGCGAGGCCGCCGAGACCTTCCACGTGGTGGGCGCGCGCCAGAGCGTGACCCCGTCGGTCGTGGCCTTCCGCTCGCACATCTTCGAGCTGCTCGAGCGGGAGATCGCCCGGGCCCGCGCACGCGGCGACGAGGACGGCAAGGTCGAGCAGGCCCTGCGACACCTCTCCGGCGTGCTGCTGCACACCCCGACCGTGCGTGCGCACGAACTCGCCGCCGCGGGCCGCGCCGACGAGTTCACCGCCGCGCTGGCCGCCCTGTACGGCATCGCGCCGGAGGCCGACTCCGTGGACGACGCCGCCAGCGCCTGACACGCTCAGCCCACGCGGTGGCAGACTGGAGGCATGGCCCTTCACATCACCGGAGACACCGCCGCCGACGAGCTGCTGACCGACAACCCGCTGGCTCTGCTGGTGGGGATGCTGCTCGACCAGCAGGTGCCGATGGAGACCGCGTTCGCCGGTCCGCTCAAGATCGAGCAGCGCACCGGAGCGGCTGATGCCGCCACCATTGCCGGCATGGCGCCGGACGAGTTCCTCGAGGCCTTCAAGCAGACCCCCGCCGTACACCGGTTCCCCGGGTCGATGGCGACGCGCGTTCAGACGCTGTGCCAGACCCTGGTCGACGACTGGGGCGGCGACGCGTCCGCGCTGTGGACCCAGGGCGACCCGTCGGGACCCGAGGTGCTCAAGCGGCTCAAGGCACTCCCCGGGTTCGGAGAGCAGAAGGCCAAGATCTTCCTCGCCCTCCTCGGCAAGCAGTACGGCTTCACCGGCGAGGGCTGGCGCGAGGCATCAGCCCCTTACGGCGAGGACGGGTCGTACCGCAGCGTGGCCGACATCGTCTCGCCCGACTCCCTCGCCAAGGTGCGCGAGCACAAGAAGGCCATGAAGGCGGCGGCGAAGGCCACGAAGTGAAGCCGACGGGGGATGACGTAGCCGGGCTCATCGCCCGCTCCTCCCCCGCAGTGCGCCGCAGGGACGCCGAGACGCTGACCGCGCTCATGCAGGAGATCACCGGTCGCGAGCCGCAGACCTGGGGCACCATCATCGGATTCGGCTCCTGCCACTACCGCTACCCCACCGGCACGGAGGGCGACAGCGGGCTGCTCGGCTTCGCCCCGCGCAAGGCCGCGACGACGATCTACCTGTTCGACGGAGTGGACGCGCACACCGAAGCTCTGGCGGAACTCGGCCCCCACACGACCGGTGTCGGCTGCCTGTACATCAAAGACCTGGAGCAGGTCGATCTGGACGTGCTGCGCGGCATCCTGGAGCGCTCGCTGGCCTGGGTCGAGGCCGGCGGCAGCGAGGGCGTGCGCCTCACGGTCACGGGCTGAGTCCGGGCGAAGAGTCGCGCCACGAGCATGCTCGCGAGGTTCGAGGTTCGAGACCCATGCTGCGCGCCGAGACCCATCCGCAACAGCGTTTGCGCGGATGGGTCTCGGCGAGGAGCGTGGGTCTGGCCCGACGTGACAGGAGTCAGTGCTGCGGGGCGAAGAACGCGCGGATGTCGCTGGCCAGCAGGTCGGGGCGCTCCAGGGCGGCGAAGTGCCCGCCCTCGTCGAAGCGGCTCCAGTGCACGATGTTCGAGTTGTCGCGCTCGGCGAAGACCCGGATCGTCTGGAAGTCGTCAGCGAACACCGCGACCCCGGTGCGCGCGGCGTTGATCTGCGGCTCTGCACCCTCGGCAGCGGCATCCGCCCTGGCGTTCTCGAGGTAGCTGCGGCTCATGCCCGATGCCGCGTTCGCGAACCAGTTCACGCTGACTTCGAGCAGGATCTTCTCCAGCGGCACCAGGGAGGTACCGTTGCCGAACGAGTTGAACAGCTCGCTGTAGGCCAGCAGCCCCACCGGGGAATCGCTGATCCCGACCGAGACTGTCTGCGGACGCGACGAGTTCATCGCGTTGTAGCCGCCGACGGACTGGAACCACTGCATGTGCTCCAGGCCGGCGTAGTCCGCAGGCTCGAGCTTCTCGAACTCTGCAGGGTCACCCGAGGGGAACGAGAACAGCTGCAGCACGTGCAGTCCGAGGAAGCCCGCGGGCTCCCGAAGGCCCAGCTCTCGAGCCACCATGGCGCCGTTGTCGGAACCGTGGATGCCGTAGCTCTCGTAACCGAGACCGCGCATGAGGCGGTCGTACGCCTCCGCGACCCGCGCCGTCGTCCACCCCGCGGACGCCAGAGGCTGAGAGAACCCGTAGCCCGGTGCATCCGGGATCACGAGGTCGAACGCCTCTTCGGCTCGACCGCCGTGCGCCACGGGATCGACCAGCCGATCGATCAGGTCGAGGTAGTCGATCGAGGAGCCGGGGTAGGTGTGGGCGAGCAGCAGCGGGATCGCACCTTCGTGAGCCGAACGCACGTGGAGGAAATGGATCGTCTGGCCGTCGATCTCGGTGGTGAAGTGCGGGACGGCGTTGATCCGCTCCTGAGCGGCTGCCCAGTCGAAGTCGCGCCAGGCGGCGACGGCTTCACGCAGGTAGGAGTTGGGGGTGCCCGCATCCCAGTCGTCCGTCGGCGAGGGCTGCGGAAGGCGGGTGCGGGCGAGGCGATCCTGAAGATCGGCGACCTCGGCAGCGGAGACCGAGACGGTGAAGGGACGGAAGGTGAGCGTCGTGTTTTCCATATCTCGAAGGTAGAAGGGCATTAGGTTGGATTCGTTCCTAATGGATGCACGACTTTTCGAGGAGTTCCGATGGCCGATCCGACCGCTCGACTGCTCGCGCTGCTGGCCCTGTTGCAGACCGGCCCCGGGCGTTCCGGCACCGACCTCGCCGTCCGACTCGGTGTCTCCTCGCGCACCGTGCGGCACGACATCGAGAGACTGCGCGAACTCGGGTATCCCGTCGATGCCACGCGCGGATCCGTCGGCGGATATCGTCTCGGGGCGGGCGGCACCCTCCCTCCGCTCCTCCTCGACGATGAGGAGGCCGTGGCGGTCACGGTCGGACTCCGCGCCGCCGCCGGCATCGCGGGGGTCGAAGAGTCGGGGGCGAGAGCGCTCGCCAAGCTGGAGCAGGTGCTGCCGTCGCACCTGCGCCCCACCGTCGACGCGCTCCGCTCCAGCGTCGACCGCGCCCCGGAGAACAACGACACCGACGCGCCCGACCCCGAAGTCGACGCCGCGTCGCTGCAGGCCATCGCGCGCGCCATCCGCGACCAGGAGTGGCTGCGCTTCGACTACGAGGGGGCTCCCCGGCTGGTCGAGCCGTATCGGCTGCTCACCTGGGTGCGGCGCTGGTACCTCGTAGCACGCGACCCCGACGCCGACGAGTGGGGAACGTACCGGGTCGACTGGATGCACCTGCGGATGCCGACGCACCGCCGCTTCGACGCGCGACCGCTCCCGGGTGGCGACTACACGGCCTTCGCGATGCGGACCATCGCGGTGAGCGGGTGGATCGTGCACGCCCGACTGCGCATCGACGCGCCGGCGGAGGCCGTGCTCGACCGCATCCACGCCGCGGTCGGGGTGGTCGAACCCGTCGACGACGAGCACTGCATCCTCGTCACCGGTGCCGACAGCCTCGACACCATCGCCGCCTACATCGGGATGCTGATGATGGATTTCACGGTCGAGAGTCCGCCCGAGCTGCTCCCCCGCCTGCAGCTCCTCTCCGAGCGCTACGCGCGCGCCGTGCGGGGATCATGACGGGGATCGAAACCCACCCTCCCCTTCGAGACCCACTCCTACGTGCTCCGATCACGATGGGTCTCGGCGGTGGGGATGGGTCTCGGCGAAGGGCGAGCGAGAGAGAGAGGTGAGAGCGCTCAGGCGCCGCGCAGACGCTCCGCGAGGTAGGCGTGCAGCTCGTCGATCGAGACGCGCTCCTGCGCCATGGTGTCGCGGTCGCGCACGGTGACCGCACGGTCGTCGAGAGAGTCGAAGTCGACCGTGACGCAGAACGGGGTGCCGATCTCGTCCTGGCGACGGTAGCGGCGGCCGATGGCACCCGCGTCGTCGAAGTCGACGGCCCACGAGCTGCGGAGGGTGTCGGCGACCTCGCGGGCGAGCGGCGACAGCTTCTCGTTGCGCGACAGCGGCAGCACCGCGGCCTTGACCGGTGCGAGACGCGGGTCGAGCTTGAGCACGGTGCGCACGTCGGTACCGCCCTTGGCGTTGGGCACCTGCTCCTCCACGTAGGCGTCGACCAGGAAGGCCATCATCGCGCGGGTGAGGCCGAACGACGGCTCGATCACGTACGGGGTGTAGCGCTCGCCCGTCGCCTGGTCGAAGTACGTCAGGCTCTGGCCGGATGCCTCGCTGTGGCTGGAGAGGTCGTAGTCGGTGCGGTTGGCGACGCCCATGAGCTCGCCCCACTCCTTGCCCGCGAAGCCGAACTTGTACTCGACGTCGATCGTGCCGGCCGAGTAGTGCGCGCGGTCGTCTTCCGGCACGTCGAACTGACGCATGTTCTCCGGATCGATGCCGAGGTCGATGAACCAGTTCCAGCAGGCCTCGACCCAGTGCTCGAACCACTCCTGGGCCTCAGCCGGCGGCGTGAAGAACTCGATCTCCATCTGCTCGAACTCGCGCGTGCGGAAGATGAAGTTGCCGGGAGTGATCTCGTTGCGGAAGGCCTTGCCGACCTGGCCGATGCCGAACGGAGGCTTCTTGCGGCTCGCGGTGAGCACGTTCGAGAAGTTCACGAAGATGCCCTGCGCGGTCTCGGGGCGCAGGTAGTAGAGGCCGGACTCGTCGTCGACCACGCCGAGATACGTCTTCACCAGACCGGAGAAGGCCTTCGGCTCGGTGTACTGCCCCTTGGTGCCGCAGTTCGGGCAGGGGATGTCGGCCAGACCGTTCTCGGCCTTGCGGCCCTTGCGCGCCTCGAAGTCCTCGATGAGGTTGTCGGCACGGAAGCGCTTGTGGCACTGCAGGCACTCGACCAGCGGGTCGGTGAAGGTCGCGACATGGCCCGACGCCTCCCACACGCGCTTGGGGAGGATGATGCTGGAGTCCAGGCCCACCATGTCGCCGCGACCCCGCACGAAGGTCTGCCACCACTGGCGGCGGATGTTCTCCTTGAGCTCCGTGCCCAGGGGGCCGTAGTCCCAGGCCGACCGGGAACCGCCGTAGATCTCACCCGCTTGGAACACGAACCCGCGGTGGCGGGCGAGGGCGATGACCTTGTCGAGGCGGGACTGTTCGGCCATGGTGGCTCCAATGGTCGGATGCGGGAGGAGAACCCGCGAACACGGGCATCCCATTCTATCCGTCGTTCCCGCGCGCTCCCTGGCCTCCGCGGCCGCGCCGGAGTAGCGTCCTGGGGATGAGCACTGCAGCGCGAACACCGCGGACCCGCGACGACGACACCCGCTTCTTCGGGCAGCCGTGGGCACTGGTGCACATCTTCGGCGTCGAGATGTGGGAGCGCTTCAGCTTCTACGGCATGCAGGGCATCCTGCTCATCTACCTGTACTTCGAGGTGACCGAGGGCGGCCTCGGCATCCCCAAGGCGGTCGCCGGCGGCATCGTTGGCGCCTATGGAGGATCGGTCTACCTGTCGACGATCCTGGGAGCCTGGCTCGCGGATCGCCTCTTCGGCGCCGAGCGGGTGCTGTTCGTCAGCGCGATGGTCATCGTCGCGGGACACCTCGCCCTCGCGCTGCTCCCCGGCGCGGTCGGTGTGGGCGTCGGTCTCGTGCTCGTGGCCGTCGGATCCGGTGGACTCAAGGCGAATGCGTCGTCCGTCGTCGGCACTCTCTACAGCGAAGACGATCCTCGACGCGACGCGGGCTTCTCGCTCTTCTATCTCGGGATCAACCTCGGCGCGTTCCTGGGCCCGATCCTCACCGGCATCCTGCAGTCGTCGCTGGGCTTCCACTGCGGCTTCGGCCTCGCGGCCATCGGCATGACGCTGGGACTCATCCAGTACTCGTTCGGCCGCAAGTCCCTCCCCGCCTCGGCGCGTGAGGTGCCGAATCCGCTCCCGAAGTCCCGGTACCTCCTGGTCGGAGTCATCGCCGGGGCCGCGGTGGTGGTCATCGCCGTCCTGGTGCTGACCGGGGTGATCCGCCCGGACAACCTGGCCGCCCTCGTGATCGGCGTCACGATCATCGCCGCCGTCGCCTACTTCTCGGTGATCCTCGGCAGCCGTCGGATCGACGCCACCGAACGCTCGCGCGTGTGGGCCTTCCTGCCGCTCTTCATCACCAGCGTCGCGTTCTGGTCGCTGTACCAGCAGCAGTTCACGGTGCTGACGATCTACTCCGACCAGCGCCTGGACCGGAACCTGTTCGGCTGGGAGATGCCCGTGTCGTGGGTGCAGTCGATCAACCCGGTCTTCATCATCATCCTGTCGGGCGTCTTCGCGGCGATCTGGACCCGTCTGGGGAAGCGTCAGCCCTCGACGCCGGTCAAGTTCGCCCTGGCGGCGATCATCATGGGGTCGGCGTTCCTGCTCTTCCTGCCGTTCGCCGGTGGCGGGGAGAACTCCACACCGCTGCTCGCGATCGTCGGGATCCTCTTCGTGTTCACCGTGGCGGAGCTGCTCATCTCCCCTGTCGGTCTGTCGGCGGCCACCAAGCTCGCACCGACCGTCTTCCGCACCCAGATGGTCGCGCTGTTCTTCCTGTCGATCGCGCTCGGCACGGCGATCTCAGGCGAGCTCGTGCGGTTCTACAACCCCGACGACGAGGTGCCGTTCTTCTCGATCCTCGGCGGCATCGCGATCGTCGTCGGCATCGGACTGCTGCTCAGCGTGAAGCCCGTGCTGAAGCTGATGCGCGGGGTGCGCTGAGCATCCCCCGCGCATCCCGCATCACGCCGTGAAGAGGTAGCCGCGTTCGGTGTCGTACCCGGCGATCCGGAGGCCGCTGCCGAGCAGGCCCTCCATCTGCGCACGCAGGCGCAGGCGCCACTCGTGGGCGGCCGCAGGATCGGAGACGCGCAGCGCCTCGATGTCGGCCGGGATCTGGAGGGTCTCCACGACCGCGTCGTCGGCCGGGGGCTTGGCGATGTCGGCGAGTGCCCATTCGACGTCGAGTCGGTCGCTCTCGTCGCCCGCGTCACCGCCGCCGAAGATGCCGTAGCGGTTGACCGAGTATCCGGTGGCACGGGCGCCCAGCACCGTGAAGAAGAAGTGCGCGTTGCGCGCCACCAGCGGATCGAACACCCACGTGATGCGGCCGACGTCGCGGGAGAACGCCCACTGTCGCTGATGCTCCTTGAGCTCGCGGCCCCAGCCACGCCCGCGGTACTCGGGCAGCAGGGCGGTGATGTGGGAGTGCATCGCACGTCGGGCCGGCTCGCCGAAGAAGGCGATGGACGCGCCGACCATGCGCTCGTCTTCGCCCTCGCCGTCGAAGAAGCCGACGACGTAGTTGCCCGACTGCTGCAGGGCGCGCAGGGTTCCGGCATCCACCACGCGCTGCGGACCCCTGATGGAGTCGAGCAGGCCCTGGGCGTCGAGGATGAGTTCAACGGTGTCGAGATCACGGATGGTTCGCACGCACCCAGTCTGCCCCTCCTCGGCCCGTTCGAGGAATCCGGCACGAGGATTCGGCGATAGCCTGAGCCGGTGGGTGCGAGCGATGACAGAGCGAGGAAGCGTCTCTCCCGCACTCCTCCCCGTTGGGCGATCGTCGCGGTCCTCGCCTTCGCGGGGCTCTGCTCGTCGTTCATGTTCACGCTGGTCGTGCCGTTGCAGGCCGAGCTGCCCCAGCTGCTGAACGCCTCCCGCGAGGACACCACCTGGGTCGTGACGATCACGCTGCTCGTCGCCGCGGTCGCCACTCCGATCTCCGGCCGGCTCGGCGACATGTACGGCAAGCGTCGAGTCGTGATCGCCCTGCTCGCGATCCTGATCCTCGGGTCCATGATCGCCGCCGTCTCCGGCTCGATCGTCGGCGTGATCATCGGCCGCGCGCTGCAGGGTGCGGTGACCGGCGTCGTCCCACTCGGCATCGCGATCATGCGCGACGTGCTCCCTCCCGAACGGCTGGGCACCGCGGTCGCCCTCATGAGCGCCACGATGGGCGTCGGCGGCGCGATCGGGATGCCCGTGGCTGCACTCCTCGCCCAGAACGCCGACTGGCACATGCTCTTCTGGCTCGCCGCGGCACTCGGTGTCGTCGGCCTCGCCCTGGTGCTGGCGGTGATCCCCGAAGATGTGCTGCGCTCTCCCGGGCGGCTCGACGTGATCGGAGCCATCGGACTCGCGATCGGCCTCACGGGCATCCTGCTCTTCGTCTCGCGGGGTGCGCAATGGGGATGGACGTCTCCCCTGACGCTCACCTGCATCATCGGCGGACTCGTGGTGCTGCTGGTGTGGGGCTGGTATCAGCTGCGCACGAAGGATCCGCTGCTCGACCTGCGTGTCGCCGCCCGCCCCGCGGTGCTGTTCACGAACATCGCCGCGATCGGGATGGGTTTCGCGCTCTTCGCCTCGAACGTCACGTTCCCACAGCTGCTCGAGATGCCGACGATCGGCGGTGCGGGGTTCGGTCTCGACATGCTCGCCGCCTCCCTCGTGATCATGCCGGCCGGTCTCGTGATGATGGTCATCTCGCCCCTCTCCGGCTGGCTCGAGCGCACCGTCGGACCGCGTCCGCTGTTCACGGTCGGTGCCGGCGCGATCGTGCTCGCCTATGTCTTCGTGCTGCTGTGGTCTTCCGAGGTGTGGCACATCTTCGTGGCCAACATCTTCATCGGAGTGGGCATCGGGTTCACGTTCGCGGCCATGCCGATGATCATCATGCGCTCGGTCCCGGCGAACGAGACCGGAGCCTCCAACGGACTGAACGCCCTGTTCCGATCGGTCGGCACATCCAGCGCCTCGGCGGTGATGGGCGGTGTCCTCGCCGCGATGAGCGTCGACGTCGGCGGAGTCGCCGTCCCGACACGCGCTGCCTTCGAGGTGTGCTTCTGGCTCGCCATCGCCGCCGGCATCATCGCGGTGGTGCTGTCGCTGTTCATCCCGAAGCAGCGGAGCTCCGAGCAGCGCCCCTCGCTGCCGGGCTGAGACGCGTCGGCGTCAGCCGGCGATCGTGCGGGGGTCGGGGTCGTCGGCGCGCGGCGGGCGGAGGCGGTCCGGGATCGGCCATGCCAGGACGAACTGCGCAGCAGCCGGACGCGTCATGTCGCCGAAGTCGTCGATCTTCACGACGATTCGACCGGGCGAACCGTCTTCGTCGGGGGTCACCTCGAGGATGCGCACCCGGAGCGGACGGTCGGCCTCGCCGTCCGACAGCGCCTCGCCCTCGAGCATCCAGGGGTCGGCGAGCCAGGCGATGCCGTGCTCCTCGAGTGCCGCTTCGGCGTCGAGCCATTCGGTGGGAACCGACGCGGGGCGTCCGAGCACGTCGACCGCCACCCAGCCCTCACCCTCGGGATGGATCCACCCGAGCAGCTCGCCGTCGTCGCGACGATGCGGGGTCCAGTCAGATCGAGGCATCCCCCGATGCTAGCGGTGCGGGTGAGCTCGCCCGCGTCGACGTCAGTGCGTGTACTCCATGAGTTCGACGCCGAGCACGCGGAAGGCGTCGTGCGCGCGCAGACGGTGGGTGATCGAGAGGTCGTCGAAGCACACGATGAGCGAGTACGCGACACCGGCTCGGGGCCCGGCCAGCACGCCGGCTTCAGCCCTCACTCCGCGATCCCTGCCGGTCTTGTTCACGAACAGCAGGCCGTGCGCATCGTGATCATGTGCGAAAGGGTCGAGGCCGGTGGAGGCCGCGACCAGACTCAGATCCTGGTTGAGGCTGAGCCACTCGGACACCTGTGCGCTGACGGCGACATCGACCACCTGCGAGTTCACGAGGGCGGAGAACAGCCCGGCGAGCTCGCGCGCCGACCCCACGGCCACCTGCGGGGCGTCGTCGGGGCCGCGGCGGTCGCGGAAGCGATCGAGCAGAGCCGTGCGGCGCAGTCCGAGGGACTCGATGCGCTCACGCACGCGATCATGCCCCACCCGCTGCAGCAGGGCGTTCACCGCGATCGGATCGCCCGCGGTCGCCGCCATCACCGCGAGGTCTTCCAGGGGCAGCGCCGGCGCGTGCAGATGCCGCCACAGCCCCGAGGTCTCCACGGCGTCGACACTCTCGCGCTCGACGATCTCGAACGGATCGAGAGCACCGCTCTGGAAGCCCGCAGCGACCTCGATCAAAAGCGGCACCACGCCGAGACCGGCGATCGGCATCGTCACGTGGTCGTCGCCGGCCAGCACATGCACATGGTTGTCGAGGTCGACCACGTGCACCGAGACCTGCGCTCCGGAATCGACCAGCCCCTCCAGCGCACGGAGCGTGGCCGTGAACGAGCGTCGTCCCGCCGCCGCGCGGCGCGGAAGCCGGCGGCTGGTGCGCTGCGAACGGCGCCCAGCACCCGAGGCCTCCTGGGCACCGTCGAGAGACTCGGGGGCCGAGGAGTTGCGGAAGCCTTCACCAGGCTCGAGAGCGCCCACGCTGATCCTTAGGGGGGTGGATGTGCGGGATACCGCGGGAAGGCGATCCCCGGCGGCAGGGCTATCGTAACCCCACCGCCGGGGGATGATTCACAGAGTGCGACGATCTGTCACCAGATGGTCACACGCGACGGCGCAGGCAACCACAGCGCGTCGGACTCGGTCACGCCGAACGCCTCGTAGAAGGCGTCGATGTTGCGCACGATCTGGTTGCAGCGGAACTCGTTGGGCGAGTGCGGGTCGATCGTGAGCAGGCGCAGCGTCTCGGCGTCACGGCTCTTCTGCTGCCACACCTGCGCCCATGACAGCAGCAGGCGCTGCACCCCCGTGTACCCGTCGATGACCGGGGCCTCCTGGCCGTCCAGCGACAGCTCGTATGCTTTCAACGCGATGCCGAGACCGCCGAGGTCGCCGATGTTCTCGCCGATGGTGAGCGCGCCGTTCACGTGGTGCTCGGCGTCGAGGCCCTCCGGGACGAGCGCGTCGTACTGCGCGATGAGCGCCTTGGTGCGCTCCTCGAACGCCGAGCGGTCGGCATCGGTCCACCAGTCCTGCAGGCGTCCATCGCCGTCGTAGCGGCTGCCCTGGTCGTCGAAGCCATGCCCGATCTCGTGACCGATGACCGCGCCGATGCCGCCGTAGTTCGCCGCGGCGTCACGCCCTGCGTCGAAGAACGGGTACTGCAGGATGGCCGCGGGGAAGACGATCTCGTTCATCGACGGGTTGTAGTACGCGTTGACCATCTGCGGCGGCATGTGCCACTCGTCGCGATCGATGGGCTTGCCCACCTTGTCGACGTTGCGGTCGTGCTCGAAGATCGACGCCCGGCGCACGTTGCCGAACAGGTCTCCCCTGTCGATCTCGAGGCTGGAGTAGTCGCGCCACACCTCGGGATGCCCGATCTTCGGGGTGAACGAGTCGAGCTTGGCGAGCGCGCGCTCGCGGGTCTCGGCCGTCATCCACTCGAGGTCGGTGATGCTCCGCCGATACGCCTCGATCAGGTTCGCGACCAGCTCGTCCATGGCGGCCTTCGCCGTCGGCGGGTAGTGCCGCTCGACGTAGACCTTGCCGATGGCCTCGCCGAGCGCCCCCTCGGTGAGCGAGACCCCACGCTTCCAGCGCTCCCGGATCGTCGGCACTCCGGTGAGCTCGGTGCCGTAGAACGAGAAGTTCTCCTGCACGAGGTCGTCGGTCAGGTACGGGGCGGCGGCGTGCACGGCCTTCGCCCGCAGCCAGGCCTTCCAGTCGTCCAGCCGCTCGGGGGTCAGCAGCGAACCGAGCCCCTCGAAGAAGCTGGGCTGCGCGACGACGACCTCGTCGAAAGCGGTGGGGTTCGACGGCGAGACCGCCTCGCGCCACGGAGCCAGGTCGACGCCCGCGAGTGCCTGCAGCTCGTCCCAGGTCTTGAGGTTGTACGTCGCCACGGCGTCACGGCTGCGCACGTTGTCCCAGTGGTGGCCCGCCAACTCGGTCTCGAGAGCGATCGCGCGGTCGGCGTTCGCCGCGGCATCGCCCACGCCGGCCAGGGTCAGCAGACGCTCGAGGTGCGCGCGGTACGCGGTCCTCGTGTCGGCGAAGGTGTCGAGCCGGAAGTAGCTCTCGTCGGGAAGCGACAGACCCGCCTGCACGAGCACGGGGAGGTAGCGCTCGGGGTTGCCGGGGTCGCCGTCGACGTAGAGACCGATGATCGAGGCGCGGCCGTCGCGGTCGTAGGCGCCCACCGTGCGCAGGAACGTCGGAACGTCGGCGATCGCATCGATCTCGGCGAGCGTCTCGGCGAGCGGGGCGACACCGGCGGCATCGATGCGCTCGGTGTCCATGAAGCTCGCGAACAGGTCGCCGATCTTGCGGGCGAGCGTGCCTTCCGCGGCGTCCTGCGACTCCTCGATGATGGCGCGCACATCCTTCTCCGCCTGCTCGGCGAGAAGGTGGAACGAGCCCCAGCGCGCCTTGTCGCCCGGGATCTCGGTACGGGCGAGCCAGGCGCCGTTCACGTGGCGATACAGGTCGTCCTGGGGGCGGATGTCGGAGCTGAACTCATCAAGGGCGAGGCCCACGGGAAGAACGTCAGTCATGCGCTCCAGCCTATGACCCGCCTCCCCCGAACGGCAGGAGCACGTTCATGCGGAATCCCTCGTCGGTGCGCTCGGCGAACACCTCGCCGCCGTGGGCACGGGCGAGGCCGCGGGCGATCGACAGTCCGAGCCCCGCTCCGGAAGCGACACCGCCCTGATCGCCGGCCGAGGTGCGGGCGGCGTCCTCGCGCCAGCCCACGTCGAACATGCGGTCGAGGTCTTCCACCGCCACTCCGGCTCCGTGATCGAGGATGCCGAGCACGAGTCTGTTCCGGTCCGCCTCGGTGGCGGAGATGACGACCTCCGTGCCGCGTGGCGCGTGCCGGATCGCGTTCGTCAGCAGATTGACGATGATGCGCCCGAGCTGATGCGGATCGGCCCAGAGCACGTGCCCACCCACCCCGCGCTCGACGATGCGCACGTCGTGTGCGGCAGCCGCGACCGCGACGTCGGCGACCGCGTCGGAGACCACATCGAGCAGCTCGACCTGCTGCGTCTGCAGCTGCACGGCGCCGGATGTCAGCTTCGACAGCTCGAACAGCTCGTCGACCATGCGGCTCATCGTCTCCACCTGCGCCCGCACCTGCCCGGCGAAGCGCTCCGGTGCGTCGGCAGCCCCGTCCTCGATCGACTCGGCGAGCGCGCGCACCGCCGTCAGGGGAGTGCGGAGGTCGTGAGAGATCCAGGCGAAGAAGCGCCGCCGGGCCGAATCGAGACGCTCCAGCTCGGCGTTGGCGGCATCCACCTTCGCCGAGACCTCGGCCAGCTGCATCGACAGGCCGTCCAGTTCGCGGGATCCGCCGGCTCCCGCGACGATCACTCCGCCGCGGCCCATCTCCTCGAGCGATGCCGAGAAACGGTCGAACGACGCCCTCATCGCTCTCGCCGCGACCCAGGCGGTCGCCAGCCCCAGGACGAGGGACACCCCGATCACGGCGAGCAGCACCGTGAGGTCGTGTGTGGAGATGTACATCTCCACCGCGATCGCGACGACCGAAGCCGCCATCGTGACGACCCCTGCGCTGGCGACCAGCATGAGCTGCGCACGGACCGACCGGCGCCGGAGCTTTCGCAACAGGGCGAGGGTGAGCGCCGCGACGACCACGGCCGCCAGCAGGCACGTCAGCACGATCAGCAGCACATCGGGTGCGGCGAGCACGATCATGATCGGTCCCCGTCGGTCGAGAACCGGTAGCCGACGCCCCACTCCGTGCGCAGGTGGACGGGGTCGCGCGGATCCTGTTCGATCTTCTCCCGGAGCCGGCGCACATGCACCGTGACGGTCGATGCCTCGCCGAAGCTCCACCCCCACGCCTCGCGCAGGATCTCCTCCCGCCCGAGTGCTCGCCCCTCGTTGCGCGCGAGGAAGAGCAGCAGATCGTACTCCCGGCCGGTGAGGGCGATCTCCTCGCCACGCACCCAGACACGGCGACGCAGCGGATCGATCGCGAACACTCCGGCGCGCACCTCGCCCGCCGCGGCCTGGACGGCCTGCGCGCGGCGGACCAGGGCGCCGACGCGCATCGACAGCTCCCGCAGCGAGAAGGGCTTGGCAAGGTAGTCGTCGACGCCGAACTCGAACCCTTCGATGCGGTCGTCCACCTGCCCGAGAGCGGTCAGCATCATGATCGGCACATCGGAGAACGAGCGCAGGTCGCGGCAGAGCTCGTCCCCGCTGATCCCCGGCAGCATGCGGTCGACGATCACCACGTCCGGCGTCCTCTCGCGCAGGGCTGTGCGCGCCGAGACACCGTCTCCGAAACTCGACACCTCGTAGCCGTTGGCCCGCAGGTACGCGCCGACGGCCGCTCTGACGGTGGGGTCGTCCTCGACGACCACCACCTCGGTCGTCTGCTGCCCGGGTGCCTCCTGCCCCCTGGGGGTCTCCTGCTGCATGGGGTCGACACTAGTCGCGGGCTCAGCGCCGTCGGGCGGTTCCTTACGGTTCTGAAAGGTCTCCCCCATCGCCCTCCGCGCGTTCGTAGCGTTCTTCGAAGTGCGATCCGCCGCGGCCTCCGTCGCTCCGGACACACAGTCGCACACACCGTGAACAGGAGAACCTCATGCGCAAGACCGCCTTCGCCGCCACCGCGGCCGTCACCCTCGCTCTCGCCCTCGCGGCGTGCAGCTCCCCCGCCACCACCGAGGACACCAAGCCCTCGTCGTCGGCGTCGCAGAGCGCGGATCCCGGCACGTCGACGACCGAGATGAAGATGTCCGAGAAGACCGGCACTTTCATGGGTCTGAACGAGAAGAAGGTTTCGGGCACCGTGACCGTGTCCGACGACGAGATCGCCCTGTCCGGGTTCTCCTCCGACGAGGGACCCGACCTGCACGTCTACCTCACGAACGGCACCGACGAGGCCGCGGTCTCCGCCGGCATGCTCGTCGATGCGGTCTCGTTCGACACCACGACGCAGACCTTCGCCCTCGACGGCATCGACACGTCCGAGTACTCCTACGTCGTGATCCACTGCGACAAGGCGAAGGCCGTGTTCGGGGCAGCCGAGCTCTCATGAGCGGAGCGCGGCCGGCACGCGCCCTGGTCCTCTCGCTGCTCGGCGGCGGGGCCAGGGTGGCGGTCGGGGTGCTCTGGCTGATCGAGGGCATCCTCAAGTACCGCGCGGGGTTCGGGGCGGCCGACATCGAGCTGGTGGCACAGAGCACGGAGGGGAACCCTCGGGTGCCGTGGTTCTTCGCCCCGCTCGGGTCGTTCATGGGGACGGCGCCCGAGCTGTTCGGCGTGGTGATGCCCGCCCTCGAGGTCGCCCTCGGCGTGCTGCTGGTCGCGGGCCTGCTGACCAGGATCACCGCCTTCCTGTCGATCGGAACACTGATGCTCTACTGGAGCGCCGATCAGCTGATCGCCCAGTATCCGGCGATGGTCATGCTCTCCGCCGTCGTGCTCCTCGTCCCGGCCGCTGCACGGCTCGGAGTGGATGGATGGCTTCGTGCGCGTCGCGCACAAGGCACCGAGACGGCTTCAGGCCTGTGGGAGGGCTGAAGCGACGGGAGGGCTGAACCTGCCGAGAGGGGACCGGATCGCGTCGCGGAGGGGCGGGCGTCCGGGTCAGTCGCGTCGTCGCGCGCGGAAGCGTCGGCGACGCGGCTGCTCGGCAGGGGCGGGGGCCGGGCGTGCGGCACGGCGCTCGGCCCAGGCGGCCACCTCGTGATCCACGTCACGGAGGGGTGTCACGACCGGCGGACCGCCCTGAAGCTGGCGACGCGCCTCCCGCACGCGACGGTTGAAGTCCTCCAGCACGTCGCGCACATCGGACTCGCGCCCGAGCAGGTCGAGCTGGTCGTCCAACTCCCTGTCCTCGGTGCGCAGCAGGATCGCGGGCGGCCCGAGGCCGGTCAGGTTCTCGGTCTGGATCTTGCGGCGGATCCACCAGTCGGGATCGTGGTGGGTCCCGAGCCCTTCGAGAGGCTTGCCCGCGCCGGGGAGATCGTCGAACTCTCCGCGACGGATCGCCACCTGGATCGCCGTCTCGATGAACGCCGCAGGATCGACGGCAGCGGCGAAACCCGGTGCGGCCCCCGACTCCTCGCTCGCGTCGCCGTCCGCGCTCCCGTCGGCGTCCGCACGCTCGCTCCTGCGTGCGAGGTACCGCGCCGCCGCGTCTCTGGGGTCCGTCATGATGCACCTCCGTGACATCCGGGTCTCCTTCACCCTACGTCCATGGCAGCGGGCGAGGTCGGCGCCAGGTCATAGGCTCGGAGGATGACCGCGCGCGCCTCCCTCAACCGAGAGATCCTGAGGCTGGCTATCCCCGCTCTCGGCGCGCTGATCGCGGAGCCCGCGTTCCTGATCGTGGATGCCGCGCTCGTCGGGCACCTCGGGACCACACCGCTCGCCGGGCTCGGCATCGCAGGAGCCGTGCTCCAGACGATCGTGGGACTCATGGTCTTCCTCGCCTACTCCACGACGCCGGCCGTCGCCCGGCGCTTCGGAGCGGGGCAGCCGGGAGAGGCCGTCTCGGTGGGAGTCAACGGCATGTGGCTGGCCCTCGGGCTCGGCGCCGTGCTCGCGGTCATCGGAGCGGTCTCCTCGCCGTGGCTGGTCTCGCTGTTCGGTGCCAGCGAAGCCGTGGCCGCCCAGGCGAACGAGTACCTCGTGATCTCGATGTGGGGTCTTCCCGCCATGCTCATCGTGTTCGCCGCGACCGGACTCCTGCGCGGAATGCAGGACACCATGACGCCGCTGTGGATCGCGGGCCTCGGGTTCGGCGCGAACGCCCTGCTCAACTGGCTCTTCATCTACGGACTCGGCTGGGGCATCGCGGGCTCCGCCGCCGGCACCGTGACCGCGCAATGGGGGATGGTCGCCGCCTACGTGCTGGTCGTCCGTCGTCTCGCCACCCGGCACAGCGCCTCGCTGCGCGCACAGGGCGCGGGTCTTCGCAGCACCGCGACATCGGGCGGCTGGCTGTTCCTGCGCACCGTGAGCCTGCGCGTCGCACTGCTCGCGACCGTGGGCGTCGCCACCGGAATCGGCACGGACGAGCTGGCCGGATGGCAGATCGTCTTCACGATCTTCTCGGCCGCCGCGTTCGCGCTCGACGCCCTCGCGATCGCAGCGCAAGCGCTCATCGGCAAGGAACTCGGAGCCGGAGACGAGCAGCAGGTGCACCGTGTGCTGGCCCGCACCGTCGCTTGGGGCGCATGGTTCGGCGTGATCGTCGGCGCGCTGATCGCCGCGCTGTCGGGGGTGCTCGGCATCGTCTTCACCGGATCAGCGGAGATCGCCTCCCTCGTGCAACCGGCGCTGCTCGTGCTCGCCGTCGCCCAGCCGATCGCCGGTGTGGTCTTCGTGCTCGACGGGGTGCTCATGGGCGCGAACGACGCCCGATACCTCGCGATCGCCGGCGGCCTGAACCTCGTGCCGTTCCTCCCCGCCCTGTGGATCGTCACGGCGACGGGGGTCGACGGCACTGCGGGACTCGTCTGGCTCGCGGTCGCCTTCTTCGGCGTGTACCTGCTCGCGCGACTCGGGACTCTGGGTTGGCGGGTGCGCTCGGGGCGCTGGCTCTCCGCCACAGCCTGACACTGCACCGAACCCGGCGATCACGACTTCTCCACAACGCCCGGAATCCGCGGAATACTACGTCTCCGACCCCTGGCGCCCTCGACGAGGATCGAGGGACACTGAAGGGATGTTGGGGATGACGGAGCCACAGGTATGGACTCTGATCGGCGTCTTCGCCGCGGGGATGTTCGGCACGATCACACTGATCTCGACGATGTTCCTGCGCACGATGCAGAACGGGTTCGATGGCGTGCGCACGGAGATGCGGAACGAGTTCGCGAGCGTGCGCACCGAGTTCCGGAGCGAGTTCGCGAGCGTGCGCACCGAGACGGGCAGCGAGTTCGCCGGCGTGCGCACGGAGATCCGGGCGGTGCATGAGCGCATGGATCATCTCGATCGCGACGTGAGCGCGATCTATCGCCACATCTTCGGCATCGACCGCGGCTGACCGATCACACGAGCCGGGTTCAGGCCGCGTGTCTCCGGCACCACTCGTACATGATCACGGCGGCCGCGGCGCTGGCGTTGATCGAGCGCGTGGATCCGTACTGGGTGATCTCGATGTGGGCGGACGCAGCGGCGAGCGCCTCGGCCGAGAGGCCGGGACCCTCCTGCCCGAACAGCAGCACGCAGCGCTGCGGCAGATCGGCCTTGTCGACGGGTACCGCTCCCTCGACGTTGTCGACCGCGATGATCGGGACTCCTTCGGCCGCAGCCCAGGCGGCGAACGTCTCGACGTCTTCGTGGTGCACGACGTGCTGGTAGCGGTCGGTGACCATCGCACCGCGCTTGTTCCAGCGGCGGCGACCGATGATGTGCACGGTGTCGGCGAGGAAAGCATTGGCGCTGCGCACGATCGACCCGATGTTCATGTCGTGCTGCCAGTTCTCGATCGCGACGTGGAACGGATGCCGCCGGGTGTCGAGGTCGGCGACGATCGCCTCCATCCGCCAGTAGCGGTAGCGGTCGATCACGTTGCGGGTGTCCCCCGCCGCCAGGAGCTCAGGGTCGTACTGCTCGCCCTCCGGCCAGGCCGTCTCGCCTCCGGGCCACGGGCCCACGCCGTACCCGGGTTGGGCGATCGATCCTGTGCTCGCGTCATCCATCCCGCCAGGCTAGCGCCGCCACACGTCCGGGGATATTTAGGTCCACCGAAAAATACGCTACGGTTTCGGTGTGCCTAAAAATGCTTCCGCTCCGATGACGAACCCGACCGTTCCCCCGGCCAGGGCTCCGCGCAGTCTGTGGCTGCTCGGGCCGGCCCTCGTCGCGGGCGTCGCTTACCTGGACCCCGGCAACGTCGCCAGCAACATGACCGCGGGGGCGCAGTACGGCTACCTGCTGGTGTGGGTCGTGGTCGCGGGCAACGTGATGGCCTGGCTGATCCAGTACCTGTCGGCCAAGCTCGGGGTCGTCACCGGGCAGAGCCTCCCGGAGCTGCTGGGCTCACGGCTCACGCGCCCCTGGGCCCGCCGTGCATACTGGCTGCAGGCGGAGCTGGTCGCGATGGCGACCGACCTGGCCGAGGTCATCGGAGGCGCGGTCGCCCTCAACCTGCTGTTCGACGTGCCGCTGCTGCTCGGCGGCCTCATCACCGGCGCGGTCTCGATGATCCTGCTCACGGTGCAGAGCCGTCGCGGTGCCCGTCCGTTCGAGTTCGTCATCATCGCGCTCATGGCGATCATCACGATCGGCTTCGTCGCAGGCGTGTTCGTCGCGCCCCCCGACCCGGCGGGCGTCATCGGCGGCATGGTGCCCCGGTTCGAAGACACCGGCTCGGTCCTGCTCGCCGCCTCCATCCTCGGCGCGACGATCATGCCGCATGCGATCTACGCACACTCCTCCCTGGCCCGCGACCGCTTCGGCGCCGCGACCGACCACATCGGCGACGAGGCCGTGCGCACCGAGGCGTCGCGCATCCGCCGCCTGCTCACGGCCACCCGCTGGGACGTGTCGATCGCCATGGTGGTCGCCGGCTCCGTGAACCTGTGCATCCTGTTGCTCGCCGCCGCGAACCTCGCGGGAGTCGAGGGCACCGACTCCCTGGAGGGCGCGCACGCCGCGCTCGCTGCCGGACTCGGGCCGGTCGTGGCGACCTTCTTCGCCGTGGGTCTGCTCGCCTCAGGGCTGGCGTCGACCTCGGTGGGCGCCTACGCCGGGGCGGAGATCATGCACGGCCTGCTGCATGTGCGCATCCCCCTGCTCGCCCGTCGACTGGTCACGTTGATCCCGGCGCTCGTGATCCTCGGCATCGGCTTCGACCCGACGCTCGCGCTGGTCCTCAGCCAGGTGGTGCTGTCGTTCGGGATCCCGTTCGCACTGATCCCCCTGGTCGCCCTGACCGCGCAGCGACGCACCCTCGGCTCCTGGGTGAACAGCCGCTGGACGACGGCGGCAGGTGTGATCGCCTCCGTGCTCCTGATCGCGCTCAACGGCGCCCTGCTCTGGCTGGTGCTGACGGGCGCCTGAGCCCGGATAGGCTCGACACATGTCTGCCGAGAACGCCCGCCGCAACGTCCGCATCCTCACCTGGACCGGCTTCGCGACGGGCGTGATCGGCGCCGTGCTGATCGCTTTCCCGAAGGTCATCGACCTCGCGAGCCCGTGGGTGCAGCTCGCCCTCGGAATCGCCACGCTCGTGCTGGCGTTCCGGGCACGCAAGATCGGCATGGCCGACATCGAGGACTTCGACGGCCGCCTGTCTCTGGCCGCCGCGCTCCTCGGGTTCCTCGTCGTTTTCTTCGCGGGTCAGGCCGCGTTCGGCATCCTGGTCGCCGTCGCGAACTGACCCGCGCTGACGGCACTACGCCGTGACGAATCCCGTCACCAGGTAGAGCACGAACGACAATCCGGCCGCGATCCCCGCGTAGGGCAGGATCGCGAGCATCAGATTGATCGGCTTGATGCCGATCGACCGCGACGCGAGGATGATGCCGTCGCCGTACAGGCACGTGGTGCTGCCGAGCGCCGCACCGGAGAACACGGCGGCACCCGCGAGGATCGGATCCGCTCCGAGCGCGATCGCGAGAGGGAGGACGACCGGGGTGATGACGGCGGCCAGGTCCCAGAACGATCCCGTCGCGTAGGCGTAGACGCCGCACACCGCGAACACGATCGCCGGCAGCAGGGCCGGAGTGAGCACGGGCTCGGTGACCTGGATCACGAACTCCGCCAGCTGCAGGGTGATGTTCATCTCCTGCACCATGAACGCGAGCACGGTGAGCACCATCACGAACAGCATGCTCTCGATGCCCTCGAGCGCGGCGTCCAGCACCCCGCGGATGCGGAGTCGGCGCTGCACGAGCACGATCACGATCGTCACCGCGAGAGACGCGGCGGTGCCGGCGACCACGTTGGCGTTCGTCGCGATCGTCACTCCGACGAGCACGGCCATGGCGATCAGGAATCCCCACGGCTGCGGCTTTCTCCCGGTCTCGGTCGACGTCGCGAGGGCTGTCGCCACCCGCTGCGCGGTCGAGCCGTCCGGGTCGTCCGCCTTCAGCTCGGCGAGGAGAGCCGCCCCCTCGGCCCTGCGCTCCTCGTCGGTCGTGCCGACCGGGAAGACGTCGCCATCGCGCTCGGCACGGATCGCATCGCGCTTGATCGCGCCGAACCTCGGCAGCCAGCCGACGCTCATCAGGAGGGCGACGGCCAGGGCTGCCCAGCCGAAGAAGATGAACGGGATCGCCTGCAGGTACGCCCCGAAGCCGGTGCCGCCGACGGTCACCCCCTGCGCCTCGAAGAGCCCGGAGAAGAACAGAGCCCACGTCGAGACGGGGATGAGGACGGCGATCGGCGCGGCCGTCATCTTCATGATCGCGCCGAGCTGGGTGCGCGGAACCCGGTAGCGGTCGGTGACCCGCTTCATCGATGTGCCGGTGGTGAGCACGTTGAGGTAGTCGTCGACGAACAGCACGATCGAGAGCAGGAAGGTCAGCACCAGCGACTTGCGCCGGGAGGTGACGAACCGCTCGGCCCAGTCGGCGAAATCGGTGACGATGCCCGACTTCTCGAACAGCATCATCAGCATGCCGAACAGCGCGACGATCAGCAGCAGCCACTGCGCCGTCTCGTTGGAGAGGGCTGTGCCGGTGTACTCGACCCAGACGTCGAAGCCGCCCCAGCCGCCGAGGATCAGCGCCCCGGCGACGGTGCCGCAGAAGAGGGCGAACAGGGTGCGTCTGGTGGCGACCGCGACGATCAGGATCACCACGATGGGCAGGAGCGCGAGAGCGCCGAATTCGGGCATGGGGGTCACCTCAGTGTGGAGGAGTGTGGAGGATGCGGGCGCGAGGGGGCGGCGAGCCGGGGTCAGGGCTCGACGCCGCCGACGACCGTCCCCTGTACGGGAAGGTCGGGGAGGTCGTCCGGGGAGACGTGCAGCGGGTTCTCCGCCCACACGGCGTAGTCGGCCTTGAACCCGGGGGCGATGCGGCCGAGGTCGGCATCTCCCTGAGCCAGGGCGGCGCCCACGGTGTAGCCGTGCAGCGCCTGGTACGGGGAGAGCACCTGGTCGGGCTCGAACACGGGCGCATCAGGGTCACCGGGCCGTCGGCGCAGCATCGACCATGCGAGGCCGATACGAGCATCGTTCTGCGCGATGGGCCAGTCCGACCCGAGGGCGAGAGGGGCTCCCGCGTCCCAGTAGTCGCGCACCCGCCACGCGCGCGCGGCACGCTCGGGTCCGAGCCGGTGGGACCAGTCGTCCGAGCCGTCCGCCTTGCGCCACTGCATGTGCAGGGGCTGCATCGAGGCGGTGATCCCGGCGGCGGCGATGCGAGCGACATCGCGGTCGGTCGTCGTCTCGAGGTGCTCGATACGATGCGGGGCGCCGGAAGCGCTGCGTACGCCGGCCGCGAGGTACGCGTCGACGACCTCGCCCACCGCCCGGTCGCCGATCGCGTGCGTCGCGACCTGGAACCCGGCCTCGGTGTATCGGCGCACGGTGCGGCCGTACGCGGCCACGTCCTTCCAGAACGGCTCCAGTCCCTCGCCGGCGGAATCGGGCGCGTGCAGCCAGGCGGTCCCCGTCTCGACCACGCCGTCGGCGTAGAGCTTGACCGATCCGCCCCGCCAGCGCTCGCCGCGTCGGTCCCGCATCCGCAGGTTCTCGATCGTCCGTTCCTCGTCGAAGCCGGGCTCGTGGTCGATCGCCGAGACGATGCGGATGGGAAGACCCGGACCCTGCTCCAGAGCATCGAGCAGATCGAGCGTGGCGAAGCCGCCGTCCATGATCGTGCCGCCGGTGAGTCCGGAGTCGCGCAGTCCGCGCAGCAGGTCGTGCCCGATGGCAAGGGTCTGCTCACGGGTCCGGGCGGGCGCGCTCAGACGTACCGGCTCGTAGGCGCCGAGTTCGCGCAGCTCCCCTGTGGGGTGGCCGTCGGCATCGACGACCACGCACGACGAATCCTCGAACGCGCGTGCGCCGGTGATGCCCGCCCGGGCCAGGCCGGCGCGGCTGGCGAGAGCGGTGTGCCCGTCGAACACGATGAGCAGCGCCGGGAGTCCGCGCACCGCGTCCTCGATCGCGGCGGCGGTCATCGGCAGGTCGTGGAACACGTCGTAGTCGAGATTCCAGCCGCGCACCCACGGGTCCGCATCTTCGGCGAGCGCGCGGTCGGCCTCGACGCGAAGGGCGGCGAGCAGCGCCGCCCCGGTGGTCAGACCCCCGAGGTCGATGCCCGCCGTCAGCTCGATCCCCTGGATCGGATGCAGGTGCGCGTCGATGAGGCCAGGCGTGACGGCCGCTCCACCGAGATCGCGTACGCGGGTGCGAGGTCCGCGCAGCTCTCGGACCAGCGCATCGTCCCCGACCGCGAGGAAGCGCCCTTCGCGCACGGCGAAGGCTGTGGCGAACGGGCGGCGCGGGTCCATCGTCACCACGCGTGCGTCGGTGACAATGGTGTCGGCGTCGAAACCGGTCATGACTGCGCCTTCGTCCGTTGAAGAGTTCAGTATTGAAAGAGTTTCAATAAAATACCAGACACCTGAGCAGAATCGAGCACGATGACGAAATCTCCGCGCAGCGTCGGGCGGCCGTCGACCCAGGTGCTCACCGAGGAGCGCATCCTCAAGGCCGCGTTCCGGCTGAGCGCCCAGCGCACGCCGCGACAGTTCACCATGACCGCACTCGCGGAATCGCTCGGCGTGCGCACCTCCGCGCTCTATCACCACTTCGCCAACCGGGACGCCGTGATCCGGGCCATGCGCGGGCAGGTCAGCCGTGCGCTCGTCTCCCCCGTCCTCCACGAGCTGCCCGTCGAGGACGCACTGCTCACCTGGGCGCACAGCTACCGCGACGCCGCGATCGCCGCACCGGAGGCCATGGTGATGCTCGCCACCTCGCCGATCGATGCCGACGAAGGCTCGTTCGCCGACTACGACCAGATCGCACGCCTGCTCGCGCACGACGAGTGGCCCACCGAGACCATCGTGGACGCCATCGTGGCACTGGAGTCGTTCATCATCGGCTCCGCGCTGGACGCCCTCGCCCCCGCCGACAACATGGCACCGGGAGAGCTCGCCCCGCAGTTCCCGACCTTCGCCGAGGCCGAGGCCGCCAGGGCCCGGCTCAGCACCGACCCCGCCCGCCGCACGTTCGAGATCGGGGTGCGGGCGCTCATCCACGGACTCACCGCATGGGCGCGCGAGAGCACCACGTAGGCTGGGCGGGTGGCATCCCCTGCAGCTGACGACTATCTGAAGACCGTCTACGCGCATACCGAGTGGCAGGACGCACCGATCACCCCCTCGGTGCTGGCCGCGAAGCTCGGCATCGCGCCATCGTCGGTCACCGAGATGGTGAAGAAGCTCGCCGCCGCCGGACTCGTCTCGCACGTGCCCTACGGAGCGGTGCGATTGACCGAAGCAGGGACGAAGCGCGCGCTGGCCATGGTGCGCCGGCACCGCCTGGTCGAGACCTGGCTGGTGCAGGAGTTCGACTACGGCTGGGACGAGGTGCACGACGAGGCCGAGGTGCTCGAGCACACCATCAGCGACCGGCTGCTGGAGGGCATCGATGCGCGCCTGGGACGCCCCCGCTTCGACCCGCACGGCGACGCGATCCCGGACGCCGAGGGCCGCATCGAACGCGCTCCGTTCGTGCTGCTCGCCGATGCCCCTGTCGGACACGTCGGCCGCGTGCTGCGGGTGAGCGACCAGGACCCCGAGGTGCTCCGCGCCGTCGAAGCTGCCGGGATCGCCGTGGGCGTCGAGGTCGAGGTGACCGACGGCGGCTTCTCCGTCGGCGGCGCGGAGGCCGAGGTCGCGCACGCCGCCGACGCGATCTGGCTCACGGCCTGACGCCGGAAAGGTGCGGCCCCTAGGCTGTGCACATGGCAAAACGTGACGACATCGAATGCTGGCTCACCGACATGGACGGCGTGCTCGTCCATGAGAACGACGCCATCCCCGGAGCATCCGAACTGCTCGCCGGATGGGAGAGCGCCGGCATCCCGTACCTGGTGCTCACCAACAACTCGATCTTCACCGCACGCGACCTGTCCGCACGCCTGCGCATCAGCGGCCTGCATGTGCCGGAGGAGCGCATCTGGACCTCGGCGCTCGCGACAGCCGACTTCCTGAAGCAGCAGCTCCCCGGCGGCTCGGCCTTCGTGATCGGCGAGGCCGGCATCCTCACCGCCCTGCACGACGCCGGCTTCATCATGACCGAGACGAACCCGGACTTCGTGGTGGTCGGCGAGACGCGCAACTACTCCTTCGAGGCGATCACGAAGGCGATCCGGCTCATCATCGGCGGCGCACGCTTCATCGTGACGAACCCCGACGCCACGGGCCCGAGCACCGACGGTCCACTGCCGGCCACCGGAGCCATCGCCGCCCTCATCACGAAGGCCACGGGCAAGGAGCCCTACGTCGTCGGCAAGCCGAACCCCATGATGTTCCGCTCGGCGCTGAACAAGATCGGCGCGCACTCGAAGCGAACGGGCATGATCGGCGACCGCATGGACACCGACGTCGTCGCCGGCATCGAGGCGGGCCTGCACACCGTGCTGGTGCTCACCGGGATCAGCGACCAGGCCGAGATCGAGAAGTACCCGTTCCGCCCCGACGAGATCGTGCAGTCGGTGGCCGACCTGCTGCCGCGGATCACCGAGACGATCACGACGGTGAAGCCGGGCAAGACGAAGAAGTAGCCCGTGGGCGCGCTGGACGAGGGGGAACGGTTCCGGGCCGCTGATGCGGCGGCGTGGCGCGCCTGGCTCGAGGAGAATCACGAGCGCACGGCGGGGGTCTGGCTGCTGAGCGTGCGCGGGGCGTCGGACGGCGTCGGCTACGAGGATGCCGTCCGTCAGGCGCTCTGCTTCGGATGGATCGACGGCCCCGTGCGCGTGTTCGGCGACGGGACGGACGACCGCGCCAACGGGCAGTGGTTCTCGCCGCGGCGTCCCGGCAGCGGGTGGGCGGCCACCAACAAGGCGCGCATCGCCGAACTGGAAGCGGCAGGAATGCTCGCACCCGCCGGCATCCGAGCGCTGGAGATGGCGAAGGCGAACGGCTCGTGGACCGTGCTCGACGGACCGGAGGCGGGTATCGAGCCGGACGAACTCACCACCGCGCTCGATGCTCTGCCCGTCGCGCGCGCGAACTGGGACGCATTCCCGAAGTCGGTGAAGAAGTTCGGACTCACCCACATCGCGATGGCCAAGAGACCGGAGACCCGGGCGGTGCGCATCGCCAAGATCGTGGCGGACGCTGCGGAAGGGAGACGCCCATGAACCAGAGCGACCTGCTGTTCCTCGTGATGTTCGTGATCCTGCTGTCGACGCTGACGGTCTTCATCGTGCAGTTCGTCCGCTCCCGTCGGCGCGGCCCCGGCGACGACGACCGCGCCGGCTGGTGGGAAGGCCCCTGGGACGACGACGACCGCAAGCGCTGAACCTGCGGTCGTCGACGACGGCGGTGGTCGACGACCGAGCGCGATCAGGACGCCAGAGACGCCCCGGGGATCGCGGCGAGAAGCTCTCGCGTGTACGGGTGCTGCGGGGCGTCGAAGATGCGCTCGGGGGTGCCGCTCTCGACCACGACACCGCGCTGCATGACGTGCACCTCGTCGGAGATCATGCGCACCACCGCGAGGTCGTGGCTGATGAAGAGGTAGCTGAGCCCGAGCCGCTTCTGCAGGTCGGCGAGCAGGTCGAGGATCTGCGCCTGCACCAGCACGTCGAGGGCCGACACCGCCTCGTCCAGCACCACCAGCTCGGGTTCGAGCGCGAGTGCCCGGGCGATCGCCACGCGCTGACGCTGCCCTCCGGAGAGCTCATGCGGCAGTCGTTCGGCCATGGCCGCGGGCAGGGCCACCTGCTCCAGCAGCTCGAGCACGCGCGAGTGCCGGGTGGCCGCGGTGCCGATGCGGTGCACGCGCAGGGGCTCGGCGATCGACTGCTCGACCGTGTAACGCGGGTCGAGCGAGGCGTAGGGGTTCTGGAACACGGGCTGCACGCGACGGCGCAGGGCGAACAGCTCTTTGCGCCGGAGCGTGGTCAGGTCGAGCCCGTCGAACAGGATCGACCCCGACGTGGCATCCTCGAGGCCGAGCACCATGTTCGCCGTGGTCGACTTGCCGGATCCCGACTCGCCCACGATCGAGACCGTCGTGCCGCGGCGGATCTCGAAGCTGACCCCGTCGACGGCGGTGAACGTCTCGGGCTCCCCCGGCTTGGGCGCGCGCAGGGCGAACTCCTTGCGGAGGTCGCGGATCTCGACGAACGGTGTACCCGTTGAGGTTTCGCGCTGCGGCAGGGCGTCACGGTGCGAGGCGAGGCTCGGAGCCGCGGCGAGCAGCTGCTTGGTGTACTCGTGCTGCGGGGCGCCGAGCACCTGGGCGGAGGTGCCCTCCTCGACCACACGACCGCGGAACATCACCACGATGCGGTCGGCGCGCTCGGCGGCGAGGGCGAGGTCGTGCGTGATCAGGAAGACCGCAGTGCCGAGTTCGTCGGTGAGCGAATCGAGCTGGTCGAGGATGCGGCGCTGCACGGTCACGTCGAGCGCGGAGGTGGGCTCGTCGGCGATCAGCAGGCGCGGCTTGCAGGCCAGGCCCATCGCGATCAGGACACGCTGACGCATGCCGCCGGAGAACTCGTGCGGATACTGGTGCGCGCGCTGCGCGGCATCGGCGATCCCCACCATCTCCAGCAGCTCGACGACCCGTGCCGTGGTGGCGTCGCCGCGCGTGTACCCGTGCACCTCGAGCGCTTCGCCGATCTGCTCGCCCACGCGCATGAGCGGGTTGAGGTTCGACATCGGATCCTGCGGCACGAGCCCGATCCCGGCGCCCCTCAGCGAGATCATCGCGTTCTCGGGCAGATCGGTCAGCTCACGACCGTCGAAGCGGATGCTGCCGGCCGTGATCACGCCGTTCTCCGGCAGCAGACGGTTGACCGCGGCCGCAGTGGTCGACTTGCCCGACCCCGACTCCCCCACGACCGCGACGGTCTCACCTGCGGCGATGTCGATGGTGACGTCGCTGACCGCGGTGACCAGCTCGGAACCGGTCCGGAAGGCGACGGCGAGGCCGCTGATGCTCAGCACGGGCTCGGTGGTGCTCATGGGGTACTCGTTCCTTCAGTGTCGAAAGCGTTGTCAGAAGCGTTGTTGCCGGGGTCGGTGCCGCCGGGCAGGAGCGCGGGGAGCGCTGCGCGCCACAGCGTCTCGGTCGGCACGGGTTCGGAGGCGAAGAGTCGGTTGGTCAGCAGCACCGCGGACGTACCGGTCCCCGGCACGATCCCGAGCGCGCATCCGGTGAAGCCGGGATGCCAGAGCATCCGGGTGGGCCGACCGGCGACGGCCACCGTGTCGCTGCGCCACCCCAGTGCCTGGCCGGTGTCGGGGCCGTCTCGGAACAGCTCGGCCACGGCATCCGGCTCCCAGAGCTCCGGGTGTCGTTCGGGTGCGGCGAGCGCGGCACCGAGGGTCAACAGGTCGTCGGCGGTGCTGAAGAACCCCGCATGCCCGGACACGCCACCGAGGGCGTGGAAGCAGTTCCCGTCGTTCACGACACCGCTGATCTCGTCGGTGCGCCAGGCGAAGTCGGTGTCCGCGGTGAGCACGGGGTACGGCACTCCGGTCGCGACCATCCGGCGCTCGGCGGCATCGCCGACAGCGGAGGAGGCGACGGGCTGACCGACGGGACCGTAGCCGGTACGGGCGAGACCGAGCGGCGCGGTGACGAGTTCCCGCACTGCGGCGTCCAGGGGCTGTCCGGCGATCGCGGCGATGATTCGACCGAGCAGCATGAACCCCAGGTCGGAGTAGTGTCGACCTTCGTCGAGGGCGTATCGGAGCGGGATCGCGTCGATCGCCCTCGCCGGATCCCCGGCATGCTCGCGGTCGAGGTACAGCGGCTGCCACTCCCAGAGACCGGCACGGTGCTGCAGCAGGTGGCGGACGGTCGTCCCGGGCGCGCAGGCGGTGCCGGGGACGAAGCGGTCGACCGGGTCGTCGAAGCCCAGCTCGCCGCCGCTGACCAGCCGGAGGACCGCGGTGGTGGTCGCGGCGACCTTCGACACCGAGGCGATGTCGAAGGCGGTGCCGGTGGTCATGGCGGTCCCGGCGAGGTCGGCCAGACCGCCGGCGGCGACATCCCGCCCGGCGTCCGTGATGACACCCGCGACGACGCCGCGCGGGGCGGAGGGTGCGGCCAGGACCACGGAGACCGCTGCGTCGGCGCTCATGCACTCACCCCTGCTCCCGCGGAGAGGTCGAGGAGGATCTCCGACTCTTCGGCGACGAGACCCGTGACGCCGATGCCGTTCCCCCTGCCGAGGTCGATGCCGAGTTCGATGCCGAGATCGAGCTCATCCCGGGTCAGCGCGACTCCGCCGGTCACCGGCGAGCTCTGCAGCCAGAACGCCGCGTCCAGATCGTGCACGACATCCGGGGCGACGGCGGCCGCGAGATGGGCGGCGGCGCTCACTCCGACGTGCGACTCCATCATGCAGCCGATCACGAGGCCGAGCCCGGCCGCACGCGCAGCCTCAGCGGCAGCGAGCGCCTCGGCGAGACCGCCGGTCTTGGCGAGCTTGATGTTCACGAGGTCGGCGGCACCGCGGTCGGAGATCCGACGCACATCGCGCGCCGTACGCACCGACTCGTCGGCCATGATCGGGGTGTCCACCGCGTCGGTCACGGCGGCGAGCGCGTCCAGGTCGTGCGCGGCGACCGGCTGCTCGACCAGCTCGACCCCGAGCCCCGCGTCCTCTGCGGCACGGATGATGCGGATCGCCGTCTCGGCGTCCCAGGCCTGGTTCGCGTCGACGCGCAGCGTGATCTCGGGCCCGACCGCGGCGCGGACGGCACGGAGTCCGGCGACGGTGTCGTGCGCGGCGGAGGCCTTGATCTTGAGGCAGCCGAAGCCGGCGATGACGTGCTCCTCGGAAAGCAGCGCCAACGCCGACGGCTCCCCCGCGGACAAGGTCATGTCGGTGCGGATGCGCGACGGTCTTGAGGAGTTGTGCACGGCAGCGGGGCTGCGAGAGAGGTCGGCGACGAGCGACGATCCCCGCTGCCGGGCGGCGAGGTCGGCGACGGCGCACTCGACCGCGCTGCGGGCGGCGGCATTGCCCCAGACGGACCGTGCGATGTCGGCTGCGATCCCTGCGTCATCGGCGCGACGGCCGAGGACGACCTCGGAGAGCGGCCCCGCCACGGCAGCGGCCACGCTCGGCGGGCTCTCCCCCGTGACACGCCAGCTCGTGGCGGCCTCCCCGTATCCGTGGCGACCGTCGGCATCCGTGACCTCGACGAGCACGACGTCGAGGTGGTCGGTGCGGCGCACGGCCGTGACGAAGGGGCGCACCAGGGGCGACGAGACCCGGAGCACGCGGAGACCCACCACGGCGTTCGATCCCGCACTCATGCCCACTCCTTGCGCATACGCTGCTCCGGCTCGCCGAACTCCGGCTGCGTGCGGGTGGCCCCGTCTGCGTGCCAGCCCTTCGACTCGTAGAACCCGATCGAGGGGGTATTGGCCGCGAACACCCAGAGCGTCGCCGCCTCGGCCCCCGCCGCCCGCAGGTCGTCGGACGCGCGTGCCAGCAGTGCGCCGCCGATCCCGCCGCCGTGGGCTCGGGGCGAGACGTACAGCGAGTGCACGGCCCCGTCCACACGGTCGTCGTCTGCGGTGGTGTCATCACCGGCGGTGTCATCACCGGTGGTGGCGTCACCGGTGGGGGCGGCGTAGCGGGTGATCCCGACGATCTCGCCCTCGCGTTCGGCCAGCAGCACGACGCCCCGCGGGTCGGCGAGCACCCGACGCCACAGCGCTTCCGCCCGCTCGTCGGTCATCGCATAGATCGCCGCATCCGAGAGCACGCCGCGATAGCTCTCCCGCCAACAGGCGAGGAACACGCCGAGCACCCCGGACAGGTCATCCGGGGTGGCGGGGCGCACCTGGAGACTCACGATGCCGGGGCCTCCGTGAGCACGAGGGAGTCGATGGCGGCGACGGGCTCCGGCATCTGCAGCGGGCCGACGCCCGGCGTGATGGTGCCGAGGATCCGGGGCTCGCGCGCTCCCGTGCCGCCGGGGACGATCGCGGGCACGCCGTGCATCGTGGACCAGCCGATCAGCGCCAGGAGGATCGCCTCCTTGCTGTCGGCCGCAGCCCCCAGCTCGTCCGCCAGCACGACCTCGGTCCCGGGGAGCGCGGCGCGCAGCCCCTCGAGGATCAGCGGGTTGCGGCAGCCGCCACCTGACACGGCGAGGAATCCGATCCCGGCGGCTTCCACGTCGCGCGCGACGGTGCGCACGGTCAGCTCGGTGAGCGTGCGCACGACATCGGCGACCGCGATCTCGCGGCCCTGCGCTGCCAGGTGCTCGTGCACGTAGCCGAGGTGGAAGTGCTCCTTGCCGGTGCTCTTCGGCGGCGTGAGCGCGTAGTACGGGTCGTCGAGCAGCGCGGCCAGGAGCGCCTCATCGACCTGTCCGGTGCGGGCGATCGCGGCGTCGTCGTCGTAGCCGAGCGGATTGAGGCCGTGCTCCACGATGACCGCGTCGACCAGCGCGTTCGCCGGTCCGATGTCATAGGCGACCAGGCCGTCGGGCCGCACCACGGTCATGTTCGAGATGCCACCCAGGTTCAGCGCCGCCGAGACGCCGGCGCGGCCGCGCAGCAGCAGCTCGTCCAGGAACGACACCAGCGGAGCTCCGTGTCCGCCCGCGGTGATGTCGCGGATGCGGATGTCGGACACCACGGGCACGCCGACCTTCTCGGCGATCCAGGCGGGCTGACCGATCTGCAGGGTGCCGAGCGCGTGGGCGCCGTCGACCCAGTGGTACACGGTCTGACCGTGCGAACAGACCGCATCGACGCCGCCGACCTCTGCGGCGATGTCGGCGGCGACCTCGGCGAACGCCTGGCCGATGAGCGTGTCGAGCTCGGCGACCTCGGCAAGGGTGGTCTGCGCCGGCGGCAGTGCCGCGATCAGCCGTGCCCGCAGCTCGGGCGCGTAGGGCACGCTCGTCGCCGCGAGCACTCTCCCGCGCAGATCCACGCCGTGGTCGGTGAACCCTCCGCTGGTCGTGAAGTCGACGACGGCGGCATCGATCCCGTCGTGCGAGGTGCCGGAGATCAGTCCGAGGACGCGCATCAGTTCTCCTCCAGTGCGGTGCGCAGCCGACCATCGGCCGCGTCCAGTCGTGCGGTGGCCGCGGCGAGGTCCTCACCGCGGCGGATCATGATCGACGCGAGCTTCACGTCGTAGGCGGCCGTCTCCAGGGCCGCCACCGCCACGTCGCGGTCGACGTCCGCGATGGTCTGCACCATCCGGATCGCCCTCTCGCGCAGCTTGTGGTTGGTGGCCTTCACATCCACCATCAGGTTGCCGTAGGCCTTGCCGTTCCGGACCATCGAGATGGTCGAGAACATGTTGAGCACGAGCTTCTGCGCGGTACCCGACTTGAGACGGGTGGAGCCGGAGAGCACCTCCGGACCGACCTCGACCTCGATGCCGTGTTCGGCGGCGGCACTCAGCGCGGTGTCGACGTTGCACGAAAGGCCGATGCTGAGTGCTCCGCGCTCGCGTGCCCGGCGCACTGCCGCGATCACGTACGGCGTGCGTCCGCTGGAGGCGATGCCGATCACGGTGTCGAGCGGACCGATCCCCGCCGCGTCGATGGCCGCAGCTCCCGCCTCCGCGTCGTCTTCCGCACCCTCGACCGGGTTCACGATCGCACCCGGACCGCCGGCCATGATCGCGAACACGAGCTCAGGCGGGGTGCTGAACGTGGGTGGGCACTCGGAGGCATCGAGCACGCCGATGCGTCCGGGAGTTCCTGCGCCGACGTAGACCAGGCGTCCGCCCTGCGCCATGCGGGCGGCCGTCGCCTCGATCGCCGGCACGATCTGCGGCAGAGCGCGTTGCACCGCGGCCGGCACCGTGGCATCCGCCTCGTTCATGGTCTGCGCGAGCTCGGCGACGCTCATCCGGTCGAGCTCCGCGTAACGGGGGTCGCTGGCCTCGGTGGCCAGTGCGCCGAGATCCTCCATGGTCATCGCTTTCCTCTGTTCCGAGGGTCGAGGCTGTCGCGCAGGCCGTCGCCGAGCAGGTTCAGACCGACCACGAGGAGCACGACGATCACGCCCGGCGCGATCATCGTCCACGGGGCGATCGTGACGAGCGTCCGCGCCTCGAAGATCATCGACCCGAGCGAGGGCGCCGGCGGCGGCGTGCCGAGTCCGAGGAAGCTCAGCGAGGCCTCGGTCAGCACAGCCCACGAGAGGGAGAGGGTGACCTGCACGATGATGATCGAGGTGATGTTCGGCAGCACGTGTCGGAACATGGTGGCCATGCGGCTCTGCCCCGTGCTCTTGGCCGCCTTGACGTACTCCACCTCGCGCAGCGACAGCACGGGTCCGCGCGTGACGCGGATGAAGATCGGCACGTAGACGATCGCGATGGCCACGGCGATGGTGAACCAGTTGCGGTCGAAGACGGACGCCAGCGACAGGGCGAGCAGCAGTGGCGGGAAGGCGAACAGCACGTTGGTGATCGCGGTGATCGCGCCGTCGGAGAAGCCGCGGTAGAACCCGGCGATGAGTCCGCAGACCGTGCCGACGACGGTCGCGAACGCCACGGCGACCACGGAGATGAGCGCCGAGTTGGCGACGCCGGCTGCGACGCGCGAGAACACGTCACGGCCGAACTGGTCGGTGCCGAACCAATGCACGGCGGACGGCGGCTGCAGACGGGACGGCGGATCCTGCGCGAGCGGATCGAACGGCAGCAGGCCGAACGCCGAGACGAGGCTCAGCACCGCGAGCAGCACGACGATGATGAGGCCGGCGAGACCGCTCCGGCTGCGCAGCAGGAGACGCACGCGCTCCATGGTGCGCCCGCCGCCGGGCGCGATGGTCGGAGTCTGAGAGATGTCGGTCATGCGGCACGCACCCGAGGATCGATGACCCGGTAGAGCAGGTCGGTGAGCAGGTTGACGATGACGAAGGCGAGGGCGATCACGAGCACGGTGCTCTGCACGAGCGCGTACTCCTTCTGCTGGATGCCCAGCAGCACCTGGCGTCCGATACCGGGGAGCGAGAAGATCTGCTCCACCACGACCGCACCTCCGAGGAGGTAGCCGAACTGCAGACCCGTCATCGTGACGATCGGCACCAGGGCATTGCCGAGCACATGGCGCACCTGCAGTCGACGCGGGGGCACGCCCTTCGCCCTGGCGGTGCGGATGAAGTCGTTGGAGCGGATCTCGAGCACCGCGGTGCGGGTCGTACGCATGATCGGCGCGGCGATGCCGAAGCCGAGCACGATCGAGGGCAGCAGCATCTGCTGCAGGTTCAGCAGCGGGTCCTCGAAGAGCGTCGCGTACGCCTGCCCGTTGGGGTTGAATCCGAACGACTGGGCGAGGATGGCGAGCAACGCGGTGCCGAGCAGGAACGCGGGGATCGAGAGACCGGCGAGACCCACCACCTGTCCGACGCCGTCGCGGAACGAGTCGGGCTTCGAGGCGGAGAGCATGCCGAGCGGGATGCCGATGGCCAGCGCGATCACGATCGAGATGATCGCGAGCTCGAACGTCACGGGCAGGGCTGCAGCCGTGAGGTCGAGGACGCTCGTCTGTGCCCGGGAGGAGAATCCGAGGTTGCCCGTGAAGATGTTGCCGAGCCAGGAGAAGAACTGCACGATGAGCGGCTGGTCGAGGCCGTAGTACGCCTCGAGGGCGGCGCGCTGCGAGGGCGTGAGCGCGGCTGCCTCGGTGCCGAGGCCGGAGCTGATCTGGTCGCCGGGGATGGCGCGCAGCATCAGGAAGACGAAGATGGCGACGCCGAGGAGCGTGCCGAGGGCTGCGAGGATGCGTCGCAGCACGCTGTTGCGGAGGAGCTGTCTGAACATGCGCGTGTGTGGGTGCCTGTCGTCGGGGAAGGAGGGGGCGCGGGGCGGCCGCGCCCCCTCGATCCGCTACTTGATGGAGGTGGTCCGCAGGTACTGCAGCGAGCCGTTCACCATCGGGACGAAGCCGTCGACGGTCGACGCGGTCGCCGTGTAGGTGTAGCTCGTGAACAGCCAGATCCACGCCGCGTGGTCCTCGAGGTTCTCGGAGACCTGCGCGTAGATGTCCTTGCGCTTGTCGGGGTCGGCCGTCTGGCGTCCCTCCGCGAACAGCGCGTCGAGCTCGGGCGAGGAGTAGCCGGCGACCTTGTTCAGGTTTCCGGTGCTGGTGAAGTAGCGGCCGTACATGCCGTCGGGGTCGGGACGACCGCCGTTGAGGGCGACCGCGGCATCGAAGTCGGCCGCGATCCAGCGGTCGACGAACGCACCGGACTCGAGCACCTCGAGGTCGAGGGTGATGTCGGCGTCGGCCAACTGCGCCTTCAGGTTCTGCGCCTCGTTCACCGAGGTGGCGTACTCGCCCTGGGAGACGATCGTCTTGATGGTGACGCCGTCCTCCTTGCCCGCCTTCTTCAGGTACTCGGCGGCCTTGTCGAGGTCGCGCTCCGGGCAGGGGCGTGCATCGGGGTCGGACTTGTATGCGGGAGAGGTGATGGGGCCGGTGACCTCGCCCTCGCCGAGGGCCGCGGTGTCGAGCACCTCCTGGCGGTCGATCGCGCACTGGATGGCGAGGCGCACGTTCACGTCGGCGAGGTCGCCGCGCTGCGCGTTCAGCTGCAGGGCGTGGTAGCTCAGCTGCGGGGTCGTGGCGACCTCGACGTTGGCGCCCTCGGCGGTCTGTGCGACGAGCGGGTCGTCGAACACGGCCAGCTGCACATTGCCGGACTGCATCGCCGAGACGATCGACGACTCGTCGGGGATCACGCGGAACTCGACGGTGTCGAGCAGTGCGGCGTCACCCCAGTAGTCCTCGTTCTTGGCGAGCGTGAGCGACTGGCTCGCCTTGCGGTCATCCAGGATGAAGGGCCCGGTGCCGTTGGGCGTGGTGTTCAGACCCTCCTCGGTGTCGTCCGAGGACAGCATCGCCATGTTGATCACGGCGAGGTTGGCGGGCAGGGCGGCGTCCGGAGCGCTGAGCGTGAGGGTGACGGTGTTCTCGTCCGTGGCCTCGACCGCGGTGACGGAGGCGAGAGAGCTGCGCGCGACGGCAGCCGTGGCCTCGGCCGCGATCGCATCGAGCGAGTACTTCACGTCTTCCGAACCGAACGTGCTGCCGTCGGCGAACGTGACGCCCTCGCGCAGGTGGAAGGTCAGGGTGAGGCCGTCTTCGGAGACGTCCCACGACTCGGCGAGGCCGGGAACCACGTTCAGGTCCTCGTCGAACTCGGTCAGCGTGCCGTAGAGGTTCTGCAGCACGTTGACGGCCTGGAACTGGGTGGCTTTCCAGGGGAACAGGGTGTCGGGGTCGCTGGTGACGCCGATGACGAGGTCGCCTCCGGCAGCGCCTTCTGAGGGCTTCGGGTCGGATGCGGGTGCGGAGCACCCGGTGATGACGAGGGCGAAGGCGAGGCCCGTCGCCGTGAGAGCGCCGAGTGACGCCCAGCGTGCTGTGCTCATTGCTGGATCCTCCTGAGTGTGACGGCCGCCGTGGCGTCGGGTCAGGCGCTGTTGCCTGCCGCCCCGTGAACGTCGTCGGTCTTGGTTGGTACCAAAAGTACACGAACGTCACTACAGATGTAACAGAAGTTCCTCTACTGTTATGAACAGTGATCGGAGACCCCATGCCTCATGAAGCCGCCCGCGACGAAGCCGGCGCACACCCCGTGCTCGTCCGCATGCGGGCGATCCGCCCCGAGTTGCGTCCGAGCGAGCAGCGCATCGCCGATCTCTTCCTCTCCGACCCCGCGGGAACCGCGGGCCTCTCGGTCGCCGAGCTCGCCCAGCGCTGCGACACGTCCACCACCTCGGTCGTCCGGTTCTGCAAGCGCCTCGGCTACGAGCACGTGCGGGAACTCCGCAATCACGTGCTGCGCGACGTCGAGCGCGAGACCTTCGACACGGCCGCGCTGCCCGCCGTCTCCGGAGACATCGATCGCAACGACACCCTGACCGACATCGTCGCGAAGGTCTCTCTCGCCGAGACCCTCTCCCTCGCCGACACCGCCAAGGTGCTCGACACCGAATCGCTGCGCGCATCCGTCGACGCCATCACCTCGTCGACCAGGGTCGACATCTTCGGTGTCGGCGCCAGCTCCATCGTGGGGCTCGACCTGCAGCGCAAGCTCACCCGCATCGGGCGCACCGCTCTGGAGTGGTCTGACCCGCATGCCGCCTGGACCTCGGCGGCGACGCTCGGGCCGGGCAACGTCGCGATCGCGGTCTCCCACACCGGTGCCACGACCGACACCATCGAGTTCCTGCTGCTGGCCCGTCAGGCGGGAGCGACCACCATCGCGATCACCAACCACGCCGGCGCTCCGCTGGCCGATCAGGCCGACATCGTGCTCACGACCGCCGCGCGCGAGACCGGCTTCCGCTCCGGAGCTCTCGGCAGCAGGATCGCCCAGCTGATGGTGGTCGACTGCATCTTCATCGGTGTCGCCCAGTCGAACTACGATCGCTCGATGGAGGCGCTGCGCGACACCTTCGCCGCCGTGCACCGCGTGCGGACGACCGGGGCGTGATCGACGACGCCCGACGCGCACGGGCCGGGCTGTTCACCGCCTTCGCGGGACTCGGCGTCACGGCCGCCTTCCTGCCGGCGATCCTGCCTTCCGCCGAACGGGCGATGGCGGCCGACCTCAGCGTCGCGGTGCCCGCACTGTTCGCCGGGCTCCTCGTCGGAGTGCTGGTGTCCGGGCCGTTGCTGATGCACCGGCCGCCGCGCAGCGCTCTGATGTTCGGCAGCGCGCTCCAGGCCGCTGCCATCGTCGTGGTGGCGCTGGCCGGCACGCCGACGGTGTTCATCACCGCAGCCGCCGTCGCCGGGTTCGGCTTCGGGCTGGTGGAGGCCTCGGGATCCGTGGCGGCGAAGTCCGCGGCGGTCGGCAGCGCGACGGGTCTGCTCAGCGCCCTCCTCGGCACGGTCGCCGTGAGCGCGGCCGTCACGCCACTGCTTGTCGCCGCCGGATCCGACATCCGGCCGGTGCTCGGAGTGCTGGCACTCGTACCCCTCCTGACCGTCGTGATGCTCACAGGGCCGGCGACCGCCTTCACGCGCTCCGAGAAGCCGACCCATCGCGATGCGCGTGGCCTGCTCGCGCTGCTCCCGTTCGCGGTGGCGCTGCCGCTCTACGTCGGCGTGGAGACCGTGCTCTCGGGGTGGTCGGCCGTGATCCCGGCACGGACGCTCGCGCTCGACCCCGGTGTGGCGGCCCTGGGGACCTCGGCGTTCTGGGCGCTCATGGCGATCGGGCGCTTCGGTGCCGCCACCCTGCGCCGACTCGCGGTGTCGCCGGTGGTGATCCTGGTCGCCGCGACGAGCACCGCTGCGGTGCTGATGGCCGTCACCGGGATGCTGGTGGAGTCCGCCGCCGGGGGCGCGCTCATCGCGCTGGCTGTGGTGGTCGTGCTGCTGGCCCCCAGCTACGGGCTCATCGTCGGCCTCGCGCTCGACCGCCTCGATCCCGCTCGCAGCGCCGCCGTGACCGGTGCTCTCGTCGCATGCGGCGCCGTCGGCGGCACGTTCGTGCCGACGGCGATCCTCCCGATCGGACGCGACCCCGCGTCGAGCGCGACGTTCTTCGTGTCGGCGGTGCTGTGCGCGCTGGTGCCGGTGCTGATGCTCGTCGCCGGCCGGGCACCGCGGAAGACGCCTGCGGCGCACTGACCTCTTCTCCACATCGCGCAACCTCCGCGACATCTTCACAGATGCTGGAATACCGGCGCGCACACCGGGATGAGCGGCGTAACGTCGTCGATGTACCCGGCCGAGCAAGGAGAGCACGCGTGTCCACGGAGACCCTCGCGACCATCATGAGCGCCGTCGGCGTCGTGGTGACGCTCGGCACGAGCATGTTCGTCGGCGCCGCCTGGATGGTCCGCCGCATCGACGCCGTCGACGAGAAGCTCAGCACCCGCATCGACGCCGTCGCCGCCGACGTCACCGATCTCAAGATCTCCGTGGCCCGCCTCGAAGGGCCACCCCGGCACCTGCTCACCGCGGGACGAGGATGAGACAGTGAGCACGGAGACCGTCACCATCGTCCTCAGCGCGATCGGCGTCGTGCTCACCCTCGGTACGAGCCTGTTCGCCGCGGGCGCCTGGATGGTCCGCCGCATCGACGACCGTATCGACGCCGTCGAGGAGAAGCTCAGCACCCGCATCGACGCCGTTGCCGCCGACGTCACCGATCTCAAGATCTCCGTGGCCCGCCTCGAAGGGCCACCCCGGCACCTGCTCAGCGCCCACCGCTGAGCTGAGCTGAGCTGAGCTGCGCAGTCGGAGGGAGCTACAGCAGCACGAGGGCGGCGGCTACCGCAGCACGAGCGCGGCGGCGCCGATGAGCGGCCCCTCGTCGCCCAGCCCAGAGCGCACGACTCGGGCGCGCCGCGAGTATTCGTGCGCCGCGCTGGCAGTGAGCGCTGTCTGCACGAGGTCGATGTAGTCCTCGGACACCCGCGAGAATCCGCCGCCGATCGCGACGACGTCGAGGTCGACGAGGGTCGCGGCATCCGCCAACGCACCGCCTACTTCGCGGGCGGAGCGCTCGATCGCCGCACGAGCGACAGTGTCTCCGGCGGCTGCGTCACGGGCCAGATCCTCCCCGGTGGCACCGCTCCAGCCCTGCGTCTGCGCCCAGGCGGCGCTCGCCGGCCCGGAGGCGATCTCCTCCAGGGTCAGACCACCCTCGCGACGCACCTGACCCAGGTGGCCGGCGTTGCCGGTGGCCCCGGGGATATAGGCGCCGTTCGCGACGAACCCGCCGCCGACACCGGTCGAGACGACGATCGACAGCGAGGCACCGGCGCCCTGCGTGGCCCCGAGCCAGGATTCGGCGAGGGCGAGCGCACCGCCGTCGTGACCGAGCAGAGTGCGCACGTCGCGCCCCAGCACCGTGGACGCCGCCGCGCGCACCGAGTCCTCGAGACGGAACCCGCGTGCCAGGGGCATGTTCACGGGCATGATCGCCCCGACCGTGCGGTCGATCGGTCCGGCGCTGCCGACGCCGGCCCCGACGAGTTCGGCGTCCGCGGGTAGAGCCGCCAGCGCGTGCTCGACGATCGCGACCACCGACGCATCGAGTGAATCGAGAGTGGCTTCGCGACCCGTCGCCTGTCGACTCCGGCTTCCCTCGACGAGCCGGCCGTCTTCGCCGACGAGCGCGGCTTCCATCTTCGTTCCGCCGACGTCGACGGCCAGGGCGTAGCGCGTCACTGCGGGTCGAGTCCGAGGTCGTCGAGGTCGAAGGCGGCGCGCCACTCGAGGCCCTCGGCTTCGATCGCGGCCTGCGCCCCGGTCTTGCGGTCGACGATCACGGCAACGGCAACGATCTCTGCGCCTTCCTTGCGGAGGGCCTCGACGGCCTTGAGCGCCGACTGCCCCGTGGTCGAGGTGTCTTCGAGCACGACGACACGCTTGCCCTTGACGTCGGCGCCTTCGATCTGGCGGCCGCGCCCATGGTCCTTGGGCTCCTTGCGCACGACGAACGCGTCGAGCGGGGTGTCGGTTGCGACCGAAGCGTGCAGCACCGAGTTCGCGATCGGATCGGCACCGAGCGTGAGGCCACCGACGGCCACGACGTCGAGGTCGCCGATCAGGTCGAGCATGATGCGACCGATCGCGGGAGCGGCGCGGTGGTCCAGCGTGAGCTTTCGCATGTCGACGTAGTACGTCGCCTTCTTGCCGCTGGAAAGGGTGAAGTCGCCGTGGAACACCGCCTCGTCCTTGATGAGGTCGAGGAGCGTCTGGCGGTCTGCGTCGAGTGCGGTCACGGCATCCAGTGTAGGAGCCTGGGGCGCACTGCGCGGATGCATGAGGTTTGACCGCATGCATGAACGTCCGGCCATGCGGCTCATGCATCCGTTCGGTGGCCATGCAGGTGGTGGCCATGCAGGTGGCCGCCACACAGGTCGCGGGCGACGGACCCAGTGCGGGCTCGGGTGTCGGATCCCGCAACTAGGCTTGACGCATGCGCTTGGCCACCTGGAACGTCAACTCCATCCGCACCCGCGTCACCCGCACCGTCGAGTTCGCCGTCCGCGAGGACATCGACGTGCTGGCGATGCAGGAGATCAAGTGCAAGCCGGAGCAGTTCCCCTACGGACCGTTCGAGGAGGCCGGGTACCACGTCGAGGTGCACGGGCTGAACCAGTGGAACGGCGTGGCGATCGCGAGCCGCCTCCCGGTCACCGACGTGCGCACCTCGTTCGACGGAATGCCGGGCTTCGCGAAGGGGCATGAGGGGCCGGATGCGCCGCTCGAAGCACGTGCGCTCGGAGTGATGGTCGACGGCGTGCGGGTGTGGAGCCTGTACGTGCCGAACGGCCGCTCGCTGGAAGACCCGCACTACCTCTACAAGCTGCACTGGCTCGAGCAGCTGAAGAGATCGACGGCAGCCGAGCTGTCGGCGAACCCCGATCTGCCCCTCGCGCTGGTGGGCGACTTCAACATCATCCCGTTCGACGTCGACAACGGCGACCCCGACATCGTGGTCGGCCGTTCGACCCACGTGTCCCCGCAGGAGCGCGACGCGTTCTTCGCGTTCCAGGATGCCGGGGTCACCGACGTGGTACGCCCGCTGATCCCGGAGGGCTTCACCTACTGGGACTACCAGCGCCTGAAGTTCCCGCGCAACGAGGGTGTGCGCATCGACTTCGTGCTCGGTTCGCGCACGCTGGCCGAGGCCGTGCAGGGCGCGTCCATCCACCGCGACGAGCGCAAGGGCGAGCAGCCCAGCGACCATGTCCCGGTGGTCGTCGACCTCGACAGCCGTCGTCTTGGGACGGGCGGCGCCGATGACGACGACGACATGCCGATGATCTTCTCCTGAGGGCCGATCACGTGCGTGTGCGGCTGATCGCCACCGATCTCGACGGCACCCTGCTCGATTCGTCGTCGGCCGTCACTCCGCGCACCCGCGCCGCGCTCGACGCCGCCCGAGCCCGCGGGATCCACGTGGTCCCGGTCACCGCGCGCCAGCCGCTCGGCCTGCGTGCCATCGCTGCGGACGCGGGGTTCGACGGGTGGGCGCTGTGCAGCAACGGCGCCTATGCCGTGCGCCTCGACGACGGGCGGATGCTGTTCGCCGAGGAGCTGCCGCCCCAGACGATCCGCGCGCTCGCCGAAGCTCTGCGCGCGAGCATCCCCGGCCTGCTGTTCGCGAGTGTGCGCGATGCCGGAGAGACGTTCGTGGCCCAGGACGGCTACGCGGCGATCGCCGCCCTCTCCGACCACAAGCGCGACCCCGCCACGATGGGCGGCGTCCCGCTGGAGCAGGTGCTGTCCGCGCCGAGCCTGAAGTTCGTGATCCGCCACCCCGAGCTCGCCCCGGCCGCCCTGTTCGACACCCTGCGCTCGCTCGGACTCACCGGCTTCGAGGCGACGCTGTCGGGCGCCCCGTTCGTCGAAGTCATGGCGGAGGGCGTCACCAAGGCCACCGGCCTCGCGCGACTCTGCGAGCATCTCGACATCGACCGCGCTGACGTGGTGGCCTTCGGCGATGCGCTCAACGATGTCGAGATGCTCCGCTGGGCAGGGCACGGCGTCGCGATGGCAGGCGCCGAACCCCTGGTGCAGGATGCGGCCGACGACACGACCGCCTCGAACGACGAGGACGGTGTGGCGCGGGTGATCGAGCGCCTGCTCGGCTGAGCCGCTATTGCACGTCGAGCGAATACCTGACAATCGGATTCATCGAGTGAATCGATATTGCGGGGCGGCAGACGACGCCCATAGTTTGCGGTTGTGAAGCTCCCCCGCGCCGCGCGCACCCGCTATCCCGCATCCATTCCCGCCAGAGACCGCCGCAGCAGAGGCCTGGCTCTCCTCGGCGGCGTGTGCGCTGCCGCGATCGTCTTCGGCGGCGGGTCGCTCTCCGCGAGTGCGGCACCCCCGGCAGTGGGGCCGGGAGTGGGGAAGGCCCTGTCCGCCACGTCGTTCCGAGCTGCCCAACAGGCTGCGGTCACGGCGGCGATCTCCACCGCGCAGGCGACCGGCGAGCCCGTCCCCGTGGACGGGATGATCACCCCCACCCAGCAGCACGTGGCGATGCCCGATGGGACGATGCGCTACGAGACGTCGACAGTGCCCGTCAGAGTGGAGCAGGATTCCACGTGGGTCCCGGTGGACACGACACTCGCTCGCACGGATGGGTGGTGGGAACCGATCGCGTCGGCCGCACCCGTCCGCTTCTCCGCCGGCGGGAACAACGAACTCGCACAGGTGCAGACCGCCTCCGGAGAGTGGGTCACCGAGACCTGGCCCTACGGCACCCTCCCCGCCCCGACTGTCGACGGCGACACGGCCACCTACGCGAACGTGCTGCCCGACGTTGACCTGAAGATGGTGGCCACCAAGACCGGGCAGGCATCGGTCTACGTAGTCAAGACGGAGAAAGCCGCGCGGTCGGCGGCGCTCGACGATCTTCATGTCGTGATCCAGGACGCCGCGTTGACCACCAAGAAGAACGGCTCCGTCGAAGCAGAGGCGGCCGACGGTTCGCAGATCGTCGCGGGGCAGCCCCTCTGGTGGGATTCCTCCTCGGGAGGCGACTTCCGCGAGCCCGGAGCGACCGAGCCGGTGCTGCCGGTCACGCACGACGTCGGTGAGGATCGCGTGATGCTCGACGTCGGAGCTTCCGTCGCTACTCATGAGAAGGACTCGGGCCAGGACGTGACCTACCCGATCTTCATCGACCCCGACTGGTCGGCCGGCGCTCAGGCATCCTGGTACACGGACGCCGCCTATCCCGACCAGTCGTACCTCAACGCGAGCACGTCGGATGTGCTCCGCATGGGCCGGTACCAGAACTTCCGAGGCAACATCTTCTACCAGTTCATCATCAGCCCGCTCGCCGGCAAGGACATCCTCGGGGCCCAGCTCGGCGCGACGCAGATCAGATGGGCCTCCTGCCCGAACAGCCCCGTCCAGGTGCGTGCTTTCGGCCCACAGGCCGGAGGGTTCACGTGGAACCAGCAGAACCACTCGCTGTGGGGACCGGTTCTGGACACTCAGAACCCGGGATCGTGCAGCAGCGGACCAGAGGCCGTCGGCTGGAACGTCACGGCAGGCGTTCAGGCCTACGTCGGACAGACCTGGTTCCAGCTCGGGCTCGCGCCCCAGAACGAGACGGTCGTCTCGCGACGCCACTTCAGCCGCGCCGCGACCTTGACCGTGTCTTACAACACACGCCCCAACGCCCCGACCGACCCGGTCTTCACGTCGCCGAGCCGACAGTGCGGAACCGCCGCGGCCCCCACCCCGATCGGGCAGAGCGACGTCACCGTTCGCGTGCACCAGACCGACCCCGACCCCGGCAATGTCGACACCAACTTCCACCTCATGAAGGCTTCCAACCTGAACGCTGCCGTTCAGGACAAGCCCGGAGGGCTCGGTGCGCAGGGGTACAAGTCGGTCACGTTCACCACACTGACCGATGGTGAGACATACGCGTGGCGCGCCTGGGGCAGCGATCACCGCAGCAACGGCGTCGCCCCGACAGCCTGGTGCTACTTCACCGTCGACAAGACGAAGCCGGCCACTCCCACCGTCACCACGCCGACCAACGCCTCCTACACCGTCGGGACGGGCCTCAACCTGGCCGTGACCGGGGCGGCCGACGTCGCCGGATACGTCTATTGGGTGACTCCCACCCAGCTCGTCGCGCCCGCCCCGCCCGTACCCGCCGACGGGACGGTCTCCATCGCGGCCGCGCTCCCCGACTGCGCCACCGCGATCACCCGAAACGTGCGCTGGGCATGCAAAGCCCCGTCCGGAGCGACCACTCTGACCGTCGCGCCGACGGACGCACTGTCCACCGTCTGGGTGTCGGCCTACGACAAGGCAGGTAATCAGTCCGCCGCGGTCGGCCGGCCGCTCTACCCTGGCGGCAACACCGGAACCCCCGCTGCTGCGGCGAACCTCGACGCGGGACACGCGTGGCAGGTCACGCAGATGTCCACCCCGCTGCCGAACACGATCCCGGACTCCAACCCGTGGATCGGCGCTGATGGCATCGACCTGCTGATACCCGAGACCAGCTCCACCACCTCGACGGATCTGCCCGACCCGCCCATCGAGACCCCGGTGCTGTCGACCGCCGGGGGAAGCGCCATGGAGGTGAGCACGATGTATCCCGCCGTGAACGCGATGAACAGCTTCACGTTCAGCGTGTGGGTGAAGACCCGGTATCTGCCTGCCACAGGTTCCCAGAAGATCGCGATGCAGGGAGGAGGCTCGAGCGGCTCCGTCCAGCTTCAGGTCACCAGTGCAGGCACCTACGCGTTCTGCCTCGGCGACTACCCCGTCAACTCCGCCAGCACGACACCGACGAGCAACTGCGCCACCGGCGGAGCCGCGACGCCCGGATCGTGGCAGATGCTCACCGGCATCTGGGATGCGACGAACAAGCAGCTCCGACTCCTCGTCGGCAACTCGATCACGCCGGTCGCCGTCAACTCACACATCAACGGAGCCGGCGACCGCTCAGCCAGCGGACCCCTCGTCTTCGGCCCCGCCCCCATGACAGGACGATTCGAAGGTCTCATCGCCAACCCCGTCATGGTCCCCGGCGTCATCAATCACGTCCAGCTCGCCCGGCTCAACGCCTTCGAGCTGCCGTTCACCGACTGAGCACGAGAACGCTTCTCGGAGGAAAAGATCGGCGCTCTGAGTTCTTCTCACCTATGAATCAGCAAACGCGGCTAGGGCGTGTGCACAACACCGTTCACAATTGACGCCACGACGACCACGAGCTGCCGCAGACGCCGCTGCGTCCGCGCGTTGGCAAGCTGCTGGTGGACAAGGATCCCATCAAGTGGGACGGGTCACAAGACGGTTCCACCCTTGCCACGGTAAGAGACCATCGTGATACCCGGGGCGAGGGCGGTCCCGGAGAGACTGTCACCGATGCTCGGTCGCATTGTCGGGGTCGGCTGTCTTGACCTGCATCTTGTCTCCGACCAGCAGAGCGACGAAGCACATGACGCTTCCGAGAACAGCGAGTCCGCCGACGACCGCGAAAGCCTGAGACCAATCCCACACGAGCAGATAGACCGGGAAGATACCAACGACGGCCGCCAGAGCGTTGGGGATGAGAACATGCCGGAAACGGTTGCGGCTGACTCGCGATGATCCGCCAGTCATCGGTCGCTCGAGAGACCAGCACAGCAGCGCAACAAGTACTCCCCCGACCGCAAAGACTGTGAAGGTGCCGAGCAGCGGCCTCACATCGTCCCGCCCCACAGGAGATGGCTCCCAACCACCGACCCATCCGTAGCGGAGCAGGGCGACGATCGCGGCCGTCACCACCACGGCGCCAAGCAGCAACAGCATGGTAGGGAACACTCTCCGTCTCGACGTCATCGCGATTCCTCCATGAGCGCCGAGAGGTTAGAAGCCTGTTGTTCCCAGGTCGGCTTCGCTGCTTCGAACCAACTGAGAGACGCGTATGTGATGAAGTCAGCGCCGTGACCGTCGGCTGTTTGCGTCAAGTAGACGTTTCCCTTCTTATCCTCCCAGGTGGAGAACTTGATGGTCGACCCCGGCGCATCGAAGTACCCGTAGTCGAGAACCGTGAACTTCACCGAGGTCCGCGTCGTAGTCACTCCGACAACGCCGTTCGGATTGAGAAGGGGCGTTCCCGTCTTGAGGCTGCACTCGCCGCCGTTCTTGAACGTGGGGCAGCCTTCCACAGTGAAAGGGAAGACCTTGGTCGGGTTCTGCGAGAAAGCGGTCATCGCTTGCTCTGCACTGAACTGCTTGGTCGTTCCGATGAGGTGATCAAAACGATACGAGTACGACCAGATCCCAGCCGGTCCGATCGAATTGCACGACCGCGCTTTCCCAGCCCCGCCGCATTTCACCTCGGGAGTGGCTGCCTTCACCCGACAGGACCAGTCCCCCACCTTGCACTTCTGTCCGCTCGCACTTGCCGCGTTGCCCGGATTCGAGGCGGTTGAGGCTGTCCCCGGTTTGGACTTGGGCTTGGGCTTGAACCCATCGATGACGAACCTCATTCCGCTCGGGTCCATGTACGTGGTGGGGTTGTTGCCCGAGTACGTGTATCCGGTGTTCTGCTGCGGCAGGTTCGTATCGATCACAGGGTCCACGGACAGGAACTTCCCTAGCACGGGGTCGTAGGTGCGCGCACCGACCGTGGTCAGACCCGTCGACGCGGTCACGGGCTTGTTCATGTACCCGGTCCCACTACCCCACACTCCGGACGATCCGATCGGGGCACCGTAGGGATCACGGAGCATGCGCGTGGTCGTGCCTGTCGAGTTCGCCACTGTTTGCACGTCCACCGTCCCCTCCAGATTCGAGAACAACCACGTCAGCGTTGTGCCGGCGGTTCCGGTCTTCGCGGACTTCTCCGCGATCGGCTTGCCCTCGGCACCACTGTACGTCCGTACGCCCGCGACGACCGTCGATCCCGTCGCCTGCTTCAGCACGGTGTCACCGACGAATAGCGTTGAACCTTCCGTCGTGTTGGTGCGCAGCAGGATGCTGCCGTCGACGTTGTAGACCGTGTCCTGCGTCGTGGACCCGGCCACGACCTTCGAGACCTTGCCCGCGTCGTTGAACGTGATCGTCTGGCCGGGGCGTCCGGTCATGTTGCCTGCCGCATCGTAGGAGTACGATCCCGGCCCCACTCCGGCCGGGCCTGTCACAGCGTTGACCGCGTGCGGACGGTCGCCGCCCGCTGCCGCGTAGGTGTAGGTCGCGGTCGTGGCCGTCCCCATCGAGGAACGCTTCACGAGCCCCGTGCGGTTCCCGGTGGCGTTGTCGTACGTGTACTCATGCCAGTACGGCTCGAGGCCACCCATCCCGCTCGCCGACGGTGTGGCCCCGCACCCCGTCGATGCGTTCGGAGTCCACGCCGACTTCAGCTGGCGCAGCGAGTCATACGCGTAGCAGGCCTTCTGCGTCCCCGCCGTCGGCAGCACAGAGCTCATCGTCGCCGACGTGACATTGCCGACCGCGTCGCGGGTATATGCCCGGTCGGCCACATAGTGCCCCAGATCGCCGAACACCGCGTTGTCCTTGATCGACAGCACCGCCCCCGTCGCGGCGTCATAGCCGTAGGTCGAGTACGCGGTGCTCGTGGAGCCGTTGACCCGGTTGAACTGCGACAGTTGCCCGATCGGCGAGTACACGGTGTTCGCGAGGATGATCGACGTGCCGCGCACGCCGCTCAGCTTGCCCCAGGAGTCGTAGCTGTAGCGGATCGTCTCGGCCGGCAGGCCACCCATCGCGGGCATCTGCTTCGCCAGCAACGACGAGTCCGCGTTGTAGTAGAGCGTCGTCTTGTAGCTCGTGCCCGCAAACGCGGGTGCCCCTGCCGGGATCGAGAGCGTGGTGTCGAGTGGATTGCCCGCCGCATCGTACGAGCCGACTGTGGTCTTGTAGGCAAGGCCCGGGGCGCCCGGAGTCGATCCCGTATAGGCGGTCGAGGTCGTGACGAGCCCCTTCTTGACCGTGTCGTAGGTCCACGACGAGAGCATCGCGCCCGAAGATGTGCCGGCATACGAGGCCGTCTTGCGGTTGAGCTCATCGTAGGTCGTCGTCACGGTCTTCCCGCGAGCATCCGTCGTCGAGGTCATGTTCCCGGCGAGGTCGTAGGTGGCCGTCGCGACTCCCGAGTCGGCATCGTCCTGGCCGATACGGTTGCCGAGCAGGTCGAACGTCCAGATCCAGTCGTTGCCGGCCGGATCGGTCATCTTCGTCATCCGATCGCCACCGTCGTAGGCGAACGTCGTCGTTTGTCCGGTGCCGGTGATGCCGGCCGCGAGGTACTGGATGAGCTTGGTCTTCTGCCCGAGGGAGTTCGTGAACGTGCTCGTCGAGGTGCCCCCGACCGGCGGAACCGTGTCGACCCGATCTGCACCAGGGTAGGCGTTGATCGTCTGCGAGTGCACGGACCCCGTGGTGTTGAGGGTCGACGTCAGCGCGCGTCCGACGGCATCGTACACGGTGATGACCTGCGAGGGGATGTTGTTCTCCGTCACCGGAGTGAAGAACGCCGTTCCCGGAGCGATGGATGCCGTCCAGTAGTCGTTGTCCACGAAGTACTGTCGCCCCTGGTTGTCGTAGTTCGTGGTCTTCACGACCGTGCCGCCTCCGACGGCGAGGCTCTGGGTCTGCGTCTCTCGCCCGAGACCGTCGAAGAGCTGGTAGCTCGAGACGATGCCGCCACCGGTCAGGGTGTCTGTCTTGATCGCATTCGGGGCGGTCTGCGACAGCGTGTAGGAGAACGACATCGACGGCGCCGCGGGATTCGCGGCCTGGGGTTGCAGCGGCAGCCAGACCTTCGTGGACCGCCCGAGACCGTCGATCGCGATCGTCGTGATCGAGCCGTTCGGGTCGACGATCTTCGTCTTCGCGCCGGTCGTCGGCTCGAGCGTCGTCACCGTCTGCCAGGAGAACGGCGCCGCGTTCGTCTCGGTCGTGGACAGCAGAGGTAGGGCCGTCGCCGGAGTGTAGGCCGTCGACGTCGTACGCCCCAGCGGATCCGTCTTCGTGAGCAGGCGTCCGAGGGAGTCATAGGTCGACGACTCCTTCGTGACCCAATGCGGCTGACCGTTGTCGTACTTGTCCACCACCTGCACGGACGTCGGCAGCCCCTTCGTTGCCGCCGCGCCCCAGGCCAGGCCGTCGTAGCTGGTCTTCACGTCGCTGACCAGGTCGCGCGGGAACTGCGCGCCGGCCACGCCGTCACACGCGGCGTTGACCGTGCGCACCTCGCTCGGGAGACCGATGATCCAGGCGGAGGTGTTCGCCGCGGCGTAAGTCGTCGTGACGCACTTGCCCGTGGCATCCGACGGGACCGTCGACACCGTCAACGGATAGCCGTAGGTTCCGTCGAACGTCGTACGGGTCTCGAGCGTGCGGTTGCCACCGGTCGACAGTGGCTCGGTGACGACTGTCTTCTGCACGCCACCCATCCGCGCCTGCCGCGCGCCGTCGTTGGAGGTGACGTTCGAGGCCCACGGCGTGCTGACCTGCGTCGACACCAGAGCTCCGCCGACACCGTTGAACGTCTGCTGCTGATACGGCTGTCCGGCGAACCAGCGGTCGTCCGGGATGCTGGTGCCGGTGACGTTCACCGTCTTCGTGCCTCCGCCGGCAGCCGCCCTGTCTCCGTTCATGCCCTGGTAGTACGTGTACTTCGACACCTTCTGGGCCGCGGGTACGGCCGGGTCGCCCTCACGCACCTCCACGGTGTTCACCCCCGCGAACACGTTCCACGTGCGCGAGTTCGCCACTGTCAGGGGCGAATCGTTGTACCGCCACTTCGGCGTGCCGTAGAAGTACTGCGTCTGCTGCACTTGGCTCAGCGGGCCCCCCGTCACACCGTTGACGAGGATCGAGGAGACCGGGTACTTGTGGAACAGGTCCTGCCGTCCGCCGAGCGGGATGGTCGACTGCGGCACCCACCACTCCGGGAAGCACCAGTTCGTGTTGTTCGGCAGGTCGCCGAGGATTCCTGCAGCCTGAGCCGGCGTGCACTGCTGGCCCTGGTAATTCACGCTGATCACGCCGCCGAGACTCGTCTTGATCGAGCTCAACCGCCACTTGTCGAGCGGGGCCAGACCATCGACGACCCACACCCGGTTCTGCATCGTGACGCCGGAGAACACCGTCGCCGGCTCCACGATCGCCGCTTGCCCTGCCGCTGTGCCCGTCCGCTGCACCTGCGTGAGCCAGAGCGCGGCCGATGTCCCGTCGCCGGGATCAGGGTACGAGTGCCCGAGCGCCCAGGAGTCGACGGTCGAGTACTCGCCCGAGACCTTCGCCTGCGACTCCACCTTCACGAGGCTCGCGTTCGTGAAGAACGAGGGTGCGATCTGCGAAGCACTGCACGAGGTTCCGGTGCACAGCTGGTCGAACGGCACGTCGGGATACTTGGCCGGATTCGCCGGCATCACCGCGCTGTCGAGGGCCGCAGCCGTGCACGATGACCCGGTGGCATCGTTGCATCGGCCCTTCCCGTCGTAGCTGAAGAGAACGCGGTACCCCGCGGCCTTCGATGCGAAGAGGTCCGTGGCCCGCAGCCCGTACTCGATGCGCGTGAGGGCACCGCCACGCTGGTACGCGGTCGCTCCCGAACCGCCCTTGGCATACTTGTTCGTCTCCGCCGTGTAGTACATCGTCTGCGCATTGCCGTGCACGTCGACGACGTAGTCCAGGTTCCACCGCCACGCCTGCGAGCAGGAAGACGCCGCGAACGTCGAGGCATGACACGGCTCCCCCGCATCGTTGCCGAACACCGGCACCGTCCAGGTCGAGTTCGTCGTCGCCTTGCCCGCGGACCACCCGGGGAGCTGATTGAGACCGAAGTAGTACTGGGTGCCGTCGGTCGTTGTCATCCGCCAGCACTCGTTGTTCACCGTTCCGTTCGCCGCACAGCCCTGCGCGGCACCGACAAGGCGCTCGAAGCGGGTGCCGTCATCGTTCTGCAGCTTCCAGACACCGCTGGCCGTGTCCTTGATGAGCGCGCCCGACCGCCCGGCCATCGATACCGTGGCGTTGTCGGTTCTCCAGCACAGGTCGCCGGATGTCGTGACCGCACCACTGGCACCGTCATCCTTCGCGCACGGGATATAGCTGCGCTCGATGAACCCGGCGGCGGTGAGGTCCCATCCCTCACCCACCACCGACGGCTGGTTGTTCGTCGATGCTGTGAGCCCATCCACCGACTGCGAGTTGTATGACAGGCCCACCGACGGCGTCGGCCCCGCACCGGGAGCGGGGACGGCCATGTCGTAGTTCCACGTGAACGCGCCGGTCTGCTCTGCGACGTCCCACGTCGACGACGACTTCAACGGTGTGGCCGCATACGAGCCCGTGCCGTTCGCGCTGCTCGCGCCCGACACCGCCGCGAGCATCATCGGCTCTTTCGAGACCTTCGGTGTGAGCACCAGCCCCTCGTCCGTCGCCGCGGTCGCCACGGGGACGGCCTTCTCCGACACGTCCTCCGGCTTCGTCGACGCGGGCACCTGCACCCACTCCAGGCGACTCGCGAAGTCGCCGCCATAGGCACCGGCGAGCAGCTGCTGAGGCATCCGCACCGCGACCGGCTCCCCTTCTTCCTCCGCGTCCTGCTGCGCCAGAGAGACGACGATGCCGTCGAGCCCCTTCTTGGCCGCCGCCTTCTCGTCGAGGATCTCCACGACCACGGACGGGCTCTGCGACGCCGCGTCGTCTTCCTCCCCCTCCGCGTTCTCGGCATCGTTCTCGGCTGCGTTCTCCTTCTCCGCCGCCCCGACGCCGGACGCGGGTGCGAGGGCGAGGCCGGTATCGCCGAGCGGCTTCCACTCCCCGGCCACCGTCGCCGGCGCAGCCCCCTCCGCGCCTTCCGCCGCGTCGGTCGTGACGCCCTCCAGATCCGACTGCTCGAGAACGATGTCGGTGCTCTCCAGCGACGGGATCTCCATGGCATCCGGAGTGGCCGAGTTCACCGACGAGAGCGGGTCGGCGCCCGCATCCGCCTCGCTGACCGTCGAACCCGGTACCGGATCGCCGAAGACCGGGGTCTCGACGGTCGGTGTCGGCGACTCGGCGAAGGCTGCTCCCGGAGCCGCGACCAGCACTCCACACGCGAGCACCGAGGTGGTGAGAACAGCAAGAATCGTGCGGGTGCTCCGACGCGCCATGGTCAGTCTCCGGTACTCAGTCGGTGAAGGGGAGTTCGAAGGCGGCCATTCGGGCCAGCTGCGCATGGTCGATGACACCGGGGACCATGACGGGGTTCGTGATGAGCCCGATGAACCGGAGGCTGTCGGGGCCCGGGGCGAACATCAAGCTTCCGTTCGCCGAGCGATCACCGCTGCCGTTGACGTGGCCGTTGACGGCGACCGGCGTGATGGAGTTGCCGATGTGGAGGCGGAGCTGCTGGTTCGCGGCATCCCAGATCCCGGTGACCATCTGCCAAGTGCTGGGCAGGACCGTTCCCCCGGTGACGCAGTTGTTGTCGCGGGCGGTGTTGCTCATGTTCACGTACTGCTCGCCGAGGCAGAAGGCGTACTTGCCGGTGCTGGTGATCTGCAACTGCATCGTCCCGATGCCCTGGCCCCGCTGGATGGCGATGATCTGGGACGTCGGCGCCACGTGTGCCGGCTTGACCCAGAGGCTGAAGGAGAAGCTCTTGGACGCGTCGACGGGAGCCGCCAGGGCGGTGATCTCGTATCCTGCGGTCGCCACGTTCGTGGAGAGCACGGGCGAGGCGACCGGGAAGTCGGGGAGGTCCGTCGTGGTCGTCGACGCAGTCGCGGGGATCATGAGGTCGATGGCGTTCGCACCGATCCATGGGTTGGAGTCCGGAATCGCCTCCGGAAGCGGCGATGACATCGTCGTGAGCTGCCAGGCGTGTCCCGCGTCGAGGTTCGCGGCGGTGGCCGGGGTCCCGGTGTTCCCGCCGGGATAGAGCGGATGCCCTGTGGGAGCAGACTGATTGCCCGCCTTGTCGTAGGCGGAGACCCACACCGTCGACAGCGAGTCGACAGGCGCGACGGTGACGGTCGTCGCACCGCTGCCGGTCTTGCAGGCCCACCGGACGCTGTTGGTCACTGTGGTCGCGCAGTTCGGAAGGGCCGCAGCCACGGAGACCGTGCCGTCAGCCGGCACCGGAGGCGCAGGGGCGACCAGCTGCGTGGGGGTCACCCAGTAGACGTATCCCGCGACATCCGCTGCCCCGGTCACCGACAACGGGACTCCAGTCCCGACGGCATAGGAAGCACCCGTCGGGGCCTCCACCACCGGCACAGCCGGCTTCGTCGTATCCACCGTGAAGTAGCACCACTCGCTGTAGCCGGTGCCATGATGCGTCGTGTCCTGACCTCTCCCGCGCCACGCGTACGTCTCGCCATCGACCAGGCCGGTGAACGTCACTGTCTTCGTCCCTCCGGCGGCGAGGCCGGACCCCAGTGTCTGCACGAGGACACCGAGATTGCCGGCCTTGGCCAGGTAGAAGTTGGTACCGACGCTTCCTCCGTCGGGATCCGTCTGATTCACCGCGACCGCGACGTCCGTCTGACCGATCGCGGCCGGAGCCGCAGCGGTGCCACACGCACGCGAAGGGGAGGTGAACGACGGGGCGGTGGGCGTGTTCGGCAGGGTGTTGTAAGAGACGATGAGCGTTGCCGCGCGGCTGTAGTGACGACGCGACGGCAGGTTCGCATTCGTGTAAGTGAAGGCGAACTGAATGGCAGACGCCCCCACTTTGGCCTGCACGCCCGATGTCACGTTCCAGCCCACCGCCATCGGCGCCGAGCCCAGGCCGGGGCCGTACCACGGAGCCTGCAGCGGGGCACTCCACCCACCCGTTCCTGCCGCGTTCCACGCCTGTTCCTGCGCCCAGGTGAACCCGGTCGGCTTGATCCCATAGGTGTGGACCTGGATCGCACCCGCCCCGCTGGACGCGACCGCGAGCTGAGTGGTGTTCAGTCGGGCGCTCGTCACGACCTTGCCCGCCAGAGCGCCGATGGGGAACTGGAAGAACATGTCCGAGCGATACTGCTGGTAGATGCCGACGCGCAGCACATCGGAAGCCCCCGCCGACAGGTACGACTGGTTCGGATAGGCCGCGTCCGTGTACCAGGAGGCTGTGATCCCCGACGACCAGTCAGGGTCGACGAAGATCGGATACACGACATCCCCGTCGCGCTTCTCGTGCTTCGTCACCGAATCGCCCACGTCGAGCAGCACTCGGTCCGCCCCCACGTCGTGCGTCACGGGCAACGGCGGTGCTTCGCCGCCCGGCTCGCGATAGGTGCCCCCCTCGGAGGAGTCCCACCACAGCGGCTGACCGGCGACGATGCTCGACTCATCCCCTGTCTCCGCGGTGACGGTGCCCGTCGAGTCCGCGCTCAGCTCTGCGTTCTCGACGACGACGTGAAGACCGTCGAGCTTCGCGGACTGCGCTGCCTCCTCGGTCTTGACGACGTAGATCGACGCCTGCCCGGTCTTCGTCGCGACCATCTTCAGGTCGACACCGGGCAGCACCTCAGAATAGGTCGCGGTGTCCCCTTCGACCGCCGGGGTCGGCAGGATCCCGTAGGGCCAGATCTCGGTGATCCACTCGCCCGATTCAGCCTGCACCTGAGCGAGCCGGTCGGTGCCGCCTGACGAGAAGCGCACGGGAGCCGCGGAGGCGATCGGCTCGAACCACTCGCCGGTCGATGCGAGTGTCGTGTCGACGGGTACCCAGTCACCGCCCCGCTCGACCCGCACCGGCACGCTCGATGCCTCGTACCGCATCGTCCCATCCGGCATCGCCAGCGTCTGCTCTGTGGGGGTGATCATCCCCACGACCGGTACCGGTTCCCCGGTAGCGCGAGCCGCAGATGCCGCAGACGAGACCGCACGCTCCCGGATATCGCGGAACGACTGCACCGACAGCTCTCTTGCTGCACCTGCCGTCGGCGCGGCCGATGCCGACAACGCTCCCCCGCTCAGGACGATGGCGAGGACGCAGACAGACCCGAGGCCGGAACGCGCGAGCCTGCGCGAACCCGAAGGAAGGAGATTCACAGACGAAAGCTATGGTTCAGCTGGGAGCGTGCGCAATATCCATCTCCTCGATCAATCCCTTTGTAAGGTATTCGCCGCTCGGGCAATGGAGGCTTCGGGGAGGCGGTCGAGTCCGAGCTCCCGTTCCAGCTTCACCCGCGCCCTGCTCAATGTCGTGAAGACCACCGACTGCGAGCAACGCAGCAGCTCGGCGATCTCCCCCGCGGCCAATCGGTCCCAGTAGAAGAGGACGACCATCCTCTTCTCCCGTGGGGTCAAGGCGGTCTCGATCGCATGACGCACCGCGATGGCATCGAGGACGTCGGACTGGCGTCGGCCCCCGACGCCGTGACGCAGGGCATCCATCGCCCTGACCTCGGATCGTCTCCTGCGCTCACGATCTTTGAGCTTGTTGTCCGCGGCGCGCAGCAGCCAGATCAAGCCGAGTGGCTTGCGCTCATCCAGCTTCGACCACGCGAGCGTGAACACGTCGGAGACGAGATCCGATACCTCATCCGGGTCGTCGACCACGCACTCGATGTGGTGTCGAACACGAGCCCAATTCTGTTCGAAGACCCGTTGGAAGGCTGCGACGCGCTCCGCCTGCCGCGACTGCTTTCCAACCCCCACGTTCGGATCGTATTGCACCAGGGGCGCGCTTCATGTCAATCGAACGTGCCGACCTCCGGCACCCGATCGGTCCGTGCGTAGCGCAGCAGTGTCACCCCGGCCTCGTCGGTGATCGGCGGCTCGAGTAGACGCAGCACCCTCGGCGACGCGCCGTCGTCGAACACCTTCTTGCCCGCTCCGAGCAGCAGTGGGTAGACCCAGAGGTTCAGCTCGTCGAAGAGACCCTCAGTGAGCAGCGTGTGCACGAGATCGATGCTGCCGATCACATGCACCTCGCGATGGGCCGCCCGTATCGCCGCGATCTCCGCGGCGAGGTCGACACCGACGCGCGTGCTGCCCTCCCAGTCGAGCGCGAGATCCGCATCCCGGGTCGCGACGTACTTCGGCACGCGGTTGAAGAGCGTGCCGATGTCGCCGGATTCGCCCTCGGTGTGATGCGGCCAGTACGAGGCGAAGATGTCGTACGTGTGCCGCCCGAGCAGCAGCGCATCGAGACCGCGCATGCCCTTCTCGATCTCGGGTCCGACGCCGGAGGAGGGGTATCCGGCCTGCCACCCGCTGAACCGGAATCCGCCCGACGTGTCCTCATCGGTGCCGCCGGGACCCTGGGCGACTCCGTCGAGAGAGGTGAAGAGGTCGATCAGGATGCGACCGGGCGCCTGTTGTTCATCGGGCGCCTGTTGTTCATCGGCATATTGGTTGTTCATGTCGTGCTCCCCACTGTCAGTCGTGCGATGTGGAAGGTGTCGGCGAACGAGTCCAACAGCGATGCATCGCCACGGACGACCGCGACGACGTCCTGCGCCAACGCCTCGGCCGGGGTGATGTCGCCGCCGATCAACCGACGGATACCGGGGCCGGCGACGATCACCGCATCCGGTTCTCCTTCGGGGATGCGCCCGCCGACGGGAGGCGCCGGAGGAGCGAGCTGCGCGACGCGGAGCTCGCCGTCGCGCACCGATGCACGGAGGGCGACATCGCCGACGTGCAGTTCGTACTCCGCGTCCAGCGCGCTCTCGGTGACGAACGCCGTGCGCAGCGCCATCGTGAGGGAATCGGCCGTGACGACGTCGCCCTCGTCCGGGTCTCCCATCGCCTGGAAGCCCCAGCGTCCGAGGGCGAGCATGATCGGCTCGAAGGAGCGCCCGTAGGAGGTGAGCTCGTACACGAGTCCGCAGTTCAACAGCGGCACACGTCGCACGACCCCACCCTCCTGCAGCTCTTTCAGTCGCGTGGACAGGATGTTGGTGGGGATGCGCGGCAGGCCCTGCTTGAGGTCGGTATACCGACGCGGTCCGACGAGCAGATCGCGGACGATGAGCAGCGCCCACCGCTCCCCGATCAGCTCGACGGCCGTCGTCACACCGCAGTACTGGCCGTAGCTGCGCGCCGCCATGTCAGGCCGACGTGGCGGTGTCGGCCACGTGATCCGGGCCGTTCTCGATGGCTTCGGGCGTCATGTAGAGGAAGCCGAGCGAGTTGCCGTCGGGGTCGTCGAGGTCACGCGAGTACATGAAGCCGTAGTCCTGTACGGGCTTCGGCTCGGCGCCTCCGGCCGCCAGACCCTTCGCGAGGATCGCATCGACCTCCTCGCGGGAGTCCTGGCTGAACGCCACCGAGACCTGGACGACCTCGTTCGGGTCGGCGATGGGCTTGTCGGTGAAGGTCGAGAAGAACTCGCGCTTGAGGATCATGAAGTAGATGTCCTCGCTCCACACGACGCACGCCGCATTCTCGTCGGTGAACTGGGGGCTGATCTCGCAGCCGAGCGCGGTGTAGAAGGCCTTCGCGCGCTCGAGGTCGGTGGTGGGCAGGCTGACGAACACCTTGGTCATGATGGCTCCTCCGGAGGTGTGAGCTCATCGGTCGGTGAGCTCGTTGAGGACAAGCTTGTTAAAAGCAATCATGCTTGTCAATAGCAAGTTCGGAACGATCCCCCACACGGGGGATGCGGCTCCGCCACGGCCCGCCCTACGGTGGAGGGATGTCCGCCGCCCCGTTCGTCCGCACGCCGACCGAGCGCGAACGGCGCAGCGATCTCGTGCTCGCCACCGTGCTGTTCGTCGGTGCCGTGCTGAGCGCAGCGCTCTCCTCGATCGCGGAGATGTACGGCGACGAACAGGCGCCGCTGTGGACCGCCCTCGTGTACGCGGTGGTCGTCACCGCTCCCCTGGCCGTGCGCCGGCGCTGGCCAGGCACCGTCGCCGTCATCGTGGTGGCCGCCTACTTCACCGCGGTGACGATCCGCATCCCCGAGATCTACGTCGGCAACATCGCCATGTTCATCGCGATCTACACGGTCGGCGCCTGGATGAACAACCGCCGGCGTGCGCTCATCGTGCGCGTCGGGATCATCGTCAGCATGTTCGTGTGGCTGCTGATCACCATGTACCGCGACGCGATCCGCGAGGCGGACAAGGCGGATGTGATCGCCGGAGCCATGTCGCCCTACGTGGCCTTCATGCTCATCCAACTGCTGCTGAACGTGCTCTACTTCGGCGGCGCCTACTACTTCGGCGAGCGCTCGTGGGCAGCGGCGGCACAGCTGGCCGTGCTCGAGCAGCGGACGGCCGAGCTCGAGCGCGAACGCGAGGTCACCGCGGCCCAGGCCGTCGCGCTCGACCGGGTGCGCATCGCCAGAGAGCTGCACGATGTCGTCGCCCATCACGTGTCCGTCATGGGCGTGCAGGCCGGGGCCGCGCGCCTGGTGCTGGAGCGGGATCCGGAGGAGGCCTCTCGCATCCTCACGGGCATCGAGGGGTCGGCGCGCGACGCCATCCACGAGCTGCGCCAACTGCTGGAGACTCTGCGGACCCCGGGAGGAGAGCCGACCGACGGCGCCTCGACCCTGGCTCTCGACGACATCGCAGAACTCACCGAGGCCTCGACCGAGGCGGGACTGCCTACCGCGTACACGGTGATCGGCGAGCCCGCGCCCGTTCCCTCGGTCGTCGCCGTGAATCTGTACCGCATCGCGCAGGAATCGCTGACGAACGCCCGCCGTCACGCCGGACCCGACGCGACCGCCGACGTCCGCGTGCGCTACGACGACGACGGCGTCGAGGTCGAGATCGTGAACACGGGACGACCGGTGGCGCAGTTGCGGCCAGGACTCGGCCAACTGGGCATGCGCGAGCGCGCCACGGCCTCTGGTGGCACGCTCGAGGTGACCCCCCGGCCGTTCGGGGGCCTGCGCGTGCGCGCCCGCGTACCCTTCGCCGCGGCGACCGGGACGGGTGCGAGCCGATGAACGATCCGATCCGCGTGCTGCTCGTCGACGACCACGCCCTGCTGCGCGCCGGCTTCCGCACGATTCTCGACACGCAGCCCGACATCGCGGTGGTCGGCGAGGCGTCGACCGGCGCGGAGGCGGTGGCGCAGGCATCCGCCCTCCGCCCCGACGTCATCATGATGGACGTGCAGATGCCCGACATGGACGGGATCGAAGCGACCGGACGCATCGTCGCCGACCCCGCGGTCCACGCGGCCATCGCAATCGTCACGACCTTCGACCGCGACGACTACCTGTACCGGGCACTGGAGGCCGGAGCCGGCGGCTTCCTGCTCAAGAACGCCGGTCCCGAAGATCTGATCGCGGCCGTCCGGGCGCTCGCCGCCGGCGACGGGATGCTCGCCCCCGAGGTGACGCGCCGTGTGCTGGCACGCTTCGCCGCGACGCCCCCGCCGGTGTCCGCCCCCAGCTCCGTTCCTCCCTCGGGCGGCGCCATCCCGGTCGTGCTCGCCGAGCCTCTCACCGAGCGCGAGGCCGAGGTGCTGACGCTGCTCGCCGACGCTCGGAGCAACGCCGAGATCGCGCGGGCGCTCTTCATCGGAGAAGCCACCGTCAAGACGCACGTCTCACGCATCCTGCAGAAGCTGGGCGCCCGCGATCGCGTGCAGGCGGTCGTGCTCGCCCATCGCATGGGGCTCGCCTAGCCACGGCCGTCGCACCGTCTCGGTCCCCCACGACACCGCCGTCGAAGCAATCCGCCCGTTCTCCGTAATGAACGCGCGGATTCCCCATCTCTTCCGACGTAGGAGACCACCGACGCCCGAGGGATGAGAATGAACGCGCCAGCACTGCCGGAGATGAGATCCACTGTCGAGCATCCGCACGGGCAGGCCCCGGCGTCGTCACACCAGGCCCTCTTCCGCGTCGGCGGTCAGGACTGTTCCCGGGTGCTGACGCCCCGCGTGCGGCGACTCGCATGAGCGCTTCGGAGCCGAGACCCGGCACCATCTTCATCACCGGCACGTCGACCGGACTCGGCCGCGCGGCCGTCACGCTGTTCTCAGGACGGGGTTGGCGGGTGATCGCGACGATGAGAGACCCCGAGAAGGAGCAGGAACTCGGCGCCCTGCCCGGGGTGATCCTCAAACGGCTCGACGTCGACGATGCCGAAGCTATCGTGCGCGTAGTCGCGGAGACCCTCGCCGAACATCCGGTCGATGTGCTCTTCAACAACGCGGGATACGGCCTCGCCGGACCGTTCGAGGCGAGCAGCGACGAGCAGATCGTGAAGAACCTCACGACGAACCTGCTCGGCCCGATGCGCGTCACCAAGGAGTTCATTCCGGCATTCCGAGAGCAGGGCTCGGGAGTGATCCTCACCACGACCTCGATCGGCGGTCTCGTCACGATGCCGTTCAACTCGGTCTATCACGCGGCGAAGTTCGGCGTGGAGGGCTGGAGCGAGAGCCTGTCCTACGAGCTCAAGCCGTTCGGCATCCGCGTCAAGACACTCGCCCCCGGAGGGATCCGCACCGACTTCGGTGGTCGGAGCCTCGATCAGTCGAGCCACGCCGTGTACGCTGATGCGCTCGTCGCCGCGACTCGGCGATTCCGCGACCCGGCTCGCGACACCACGCGCTCCTCTGCCGAAGAGATCGCCGAGATCGCCTACGGCGCGGTCACGGATGGCACCGATCAGATCACGTACGTCGCCGGGGTCGACGCCCACGAGTACCACCGACTGCGAGAACACCTGGGACAGACGGGTTTCGTCGCGGAGTCGACGCGGCTGTTCTTCGGCGACTGACCGGGCGACGGTGCACCACCCGCGGTAGCCTCGAAGCCATGCCCGACGCCGCACCCCTGTCCCGCCCGATCCTGGCGGGAGTGGTGACGGCACTCGTCGGGTTCACGAGTTCGTTCGCGGTGGTGCTGACCGGACTCGACGCCGTCGGGGCGGACGCGGCGCAGGCGGCCAGCGGGCTGCTCGCGGTCAGCCTCATGATGGGTCTCGCATGCGTCGTGCTCGCATGGCGGTATCGGATGCCGATCACCGTCGCCTGGTCCACGCCGGGGGCCGCCCTCCTCGTGGCCACGGGCACGGTCGAAGGCGGCTGGCCTGCCGCGGTCGGTGCGTTCCTGGTCACCGCCGCGCTCATCCTGCTCACGGCGCTGTGGCCCGCACTCGGCGCCCTGATCGCCCGCATCCCTCCGTCCATCGCGCAGGCGATGCTGGCCGGAGTGCTGCTGCCCCTGTGCCTCGCCCCGATCACCGGTCTGGTGGCGAATCCCTGGGGTGTGGTGCCCGTCGTCCTCACCTGGCTGGTGTTCGCGCGGCTCGCCCCGCGCTGGGCCGTGCCGCTCGCGTTCGCCGCTGCGGCCGTGGTGGTCGCGGTGTCCCTGATCGGCGATGGCGCTTCGTTCGATCCGCGTCTGCTGCTGCCGCGCCTCGAATTCACCGCTCCCACGTTCACGGTGGGCGCCCTCGTGGGCCTCGCGCTGCCGTTGTTCATCGTGACGATGGCGTCTCAGAACGTCCCTGGCGTCGCGATCATGCGCAGCTTCGGATACGAGGTGCCGTGGCGCCCGGCCATGCTCGTCACCGGGGTCGGCACGGCGCTCGGTGCGACGGCGGGCGGGCACGCCATCAACCTCGCCGCGATCAGCGCCGCGCTCGCCGCCTCGCCGGACGCCGACCCCGACCCGAAACGGCGGTGGGTCGCCGGGGTCTCGACCGGAGTGTCCTACCTCGTGCTCGCCGTGTTCTCGGCGGCCTTCGCCGCGCTCGTGGTGCTGGCACCTGCCGCCGTCATCCCGGCGGTCGCGGGCCTCGCGCTGTTCGCCGCGTTCGGATCGTCCGTGCAGCAGGCCATCGACGACCCGGGTGAGCGCATCCCCGCCGTGGTGACGTTCCTCGTGGCCGCGTCAGGGATCGCCGTGCTCGGGGTCAGCGCCGCGTTCTGGGCCCTCGTCGCCGGCCTCCTCGTGCGCACGGTGCTGCACACCGCGCGCAACTGACCTCCTCCTCCCCCGCTCGGGTGATCCTGCGGAGTCCGCCATGCGGGGGATGTCCGAGACACGTGTGCTCCGTAGCGTGAGGGTATGACCACAGGAATGCTCGAACTCTCCGGCATCACCAAGAGCTACGGCTCTCGGCGCGTGCTCGATGACGTGTCCTTCACGGTCGCCCCCGGGCGGCTCACGGGCTTCGTCGGCGGCAACGGCGCCGGCAAGACCACCACCATGCGGATCGTGCTGGGGCTGCTGTCGTCGGACGGCGGACGCGTCGATCTGGACGGTGCTCCGTTGACGACCGCCGACCGGCGCCGCTTCGGCTACATGCCCGAGGAGCGCGGCCTCTACCCGAAGATGAAGGTGCTCGAGCAGATCGTCTACCTCGCACGCCTGCACGGCTTCGGCAAGCAGGAGGCGATGGAGCGGGCGACCTCGCTGCTCACGGAACTCGGGCTCGGTGAGCGGCTGAACGACACCATCGAATCTCTGTCGCTCGGCAACCAGCAGCGCGCGCAGATCGCCGCCTCGCTCGTGCACGACCCCGAGGTGCTCATCCTCGACGAGCCGTTCTCCGGCCTGGATCCCCTCGCCGTCGACGTGGTCGCGGGTGTCCTGCAGTCCAGCGCGGCCAAGGGGGCGTCGATCCTGTTCTCCTCCCACCAGCTCGACGTGGTGGAACGGCTGTGCGACGACCTGGTCATCCTCGCCGGTGGCACGATCCGCGCGGCGGGCTCACGCGACGCACTCCGCGCCGAGCACGCGCGCGACCGGTACGAGCTGGTCTCGGCCGGAGACGCCGGGTGGCTGCGCACCGAGCCCGGTGTCACGGTGGTCGACTTCGAGGGCGGCTACGCCCTGTTCGACGCGGACGGCCCGGAGACGGCCCAGCGCGTGCTGCAGTCCGCCGTACAGCGTGGCGATGTCGCCAGCTTCGCCCCCAAGCATCCGTCCCTCGCCCAGATCTTCAAGGAGGTCATCCAGTGAGCACCCCCTCCCCCGTTCGCAGCTCGAACGGCATCTGGCTCGTCGCCGAGCGCGAGATCGGATCGAAGCTGCGCAGCAAGGCCTTCCTGATCTCCACCGGCATCCTGCTGGTCCTCGCCCTCGCCGGCATCCTGTTCGGCGGGTTCGCGAGCAAGAACACCGAGACCACGCCGATCGCCGTGACCGCGGAGACCGCCTCCGCCGTCTCGGCCATCCCGAACGTCGAGGTCACCACGGTCGCCGACCGGGCCGCAGCCGAACAGCTCGTGCGCGATGACAAGGTCGATGCCGCGGTGATCGAAGGCGACGGACCGTCGGGATACACGATCATCGCGATGCAGGATCCCCCGGGCGAGATCGTCTCGGCCCTGTCGATCGCTCCCGAAATCGTCAGCCTCGAGCCGGCGACCACCAACCCGCTGCTGCGCTACTTCATCGCGATCGCGTTCGGGCTCGTCTTCATGATGGCTGCGGCGACGTTCGGCGGCACGATCGCACAGAGCGTCGTGGAGGAGAAGCAGACCCGCGTGGTCGAGGTGCTGCTCTCGGCGATCCCGGCCCGCACGCTCCTCGCCGGCAAGGTGATCGGCAACACCGTGCTCGCGATGGGGCAGATCCTCGCCCTGGCGGCGGTCGCCACCATCGGTCTGATCGTCACCGGTCAACGGGAGGTGCTCACGACGCTGGGGGCGCCCATCATCTGGTTCGCGATCTTCTTCCTGTTCGGCTTCATCCTGCTGGCGGCGATGTTCGCGGCCGCGGCGTCGATGGTTTCTCGCCAGGAGGACATCGGGTCCACCACGACACCGATCACGATGCTCATCATGGCGCCGTACATCCTGGTCATCGTCTTCAACGACAACCCGCTGGTGCTGACGATCATGTCGTACGTGCCGTTCTCCGCCCCGGTCGGAATGCCGATGCGCCTGTTCGTGGGAGAGGCGCAGTGGTGGGAGCCGCTGCTGAGCCTCGTGATCCTGCTCGCCAGCTGCGTGGCCGCGATCGTCATCGGCGCGAAGATCTACGAGAACTCGCTCCTGCGCATGGGCTCCCGCGTCAAGCTCCGCGAGGCGCTGCGGGGTTAGCCTCCTCCCCTGACGCCGAGACCCATCCCGCACGCCGAAACCCACCGTCGCAGACGTCAGCGACGGTGGGTTTCGTTGTGGCCGATGGGTCTCGGCGAAGGGTCAGGTCAGATCACGCCGTCGGCCAGGGTGGTGGGGTTGCCGAAGCGGTGGTTCGTGATCGATACGGCCTGCTCGTGCAGGAACGGAAGCATCTCGACCCGTCCCGCCCCGGTCACGGCGTGCGACCAGACCGCCACATCCGGGCTTCCGTCGAGCGCCTCGTGCAACGCCGCGGCGTCGCCGCCGACCAGACGCACGCGGTGCCACGAGTTCGCGGCCTTGGCGTAGCGCTTGGTCCACGCCGCGTCCGATTCGTGCTTGACGGTCACGCCGTGCGCGCGCAGGGCCTTCTCGACGCGAGAGGGCAGAGCGGGAGCCGACACCGTGAACGGGCTGCCGCTGCGCAGGGCGGCCGCGAGCACACGGAGGCCATCCACCAGAGGAGCGTCGTCGGCGATGCGCACGTCGACGGCGACGGGACGGTAGCGGAACAGGTTGCGCTCGACCCCGAGGCCGGACTTGTCGCTCACGGCGCCGAACTCGTCGATCCAGGCATGCTCGTCGGATGCGGCAGCACGCTGCAGCCACTCGGCCTCGGTCGCGTCCACCTCGGAGGACGCCGCCTCCAGCAGTGCCCGCACGACGGGGACGACGGCCGCACCCGGCGCCGCGGCCGGAAGCTCCGCAGGAGCCCACTCGCCGAGACCGAAGAGGTAGTTCGGGCCACCGGCCTTGGCTCCGGCGCCGACCGCCGAGCGCTTCCAGCCGCCGAACGGCTGACGCTGCACGATCGCCCCGGTGATGCCGCGGTTCACGTAGAGGTTGCCGGCCTCGACACGGTCGAGCCAGGTGGCGACCTCGTCGGAGTCGAGCGAGTGGATGCCGGCCGTGAGACCGTAGTCGACCGCGTTCTGCAGGCGCAGCGCCTCGTCCAGATCCTTGGCGTGCATGATGCCGAGCACCGGCCCGAAGAACTCGGTCAGGTGGAAGTACGATCCCTCGCGCACACCGGTCTTCACCCCGGGCGTCCACTGCTTGCCCTCGTCGTCGAGCTTGCGCGGCTCGACCAGCCAGCGCTCGCCCTTCTCGAGCTTCGTGAGCGCGGTGAGCAGCTTGCCGTTCGCGGGCTCGATGATCGGACCCATCTGCGTGGCCGGGTCGTCGGGCAGGCCGACGCGCATCGAGGTCACCGCATCCACCAGCTGACGCTCGAACCGCTTCGAGTCGGCGACGGATCCGACGAGGATCGCGAGCGACGCGGCGGAGCACTTCTGCCCTGCGTGGCCGAACGCGCTGCGGGCCACGTCGGCGGCCGCGAGATCGAGGTCGGCTGAGGGGGTGACGATGATCGCGTTCTTCCCGCTGGTCTCGGCGAGCAGCGGCAGGTCGGAGCGGAACGAGCGGAACAGCTGCGCCGTCTCGTACGCCCCGGTGAGGATCACACGGTCCACCGCGGGGCCGGCGACGAGGCGCGTGCCCAGGTCGCGGGAAGCCAGATCGACGAGCGCGAGCAGGTCGCGCGGCACACCGGCGGCCCACAGCGCCTCCACCATCACCGCACCGCAGCGCTGGGTGAGCTTGGCCGGCTTGATGATCACGGCCGAACCCGAGGCCAGGCCCGCGAGCACACCGCCGGCGGGGATCGCCACCGGGAAGTTCCAGGGAGGAGTGACCACGGTGACCTTCGACGGCACGAACTCGGCACCGGAGACGGTCTCCAGGTCCTTCGCGCGCTCGGCGTAGTAGTGCGCGAAGTCGATGGCCTCGCTGATCTCGGGGTCGGCTTCGGCAATGGTCTTGCCCGCCTCGTGGGCCATGATCTCGATGAGCTGACCACGGCGCGCGGCGAGCTCGTCGCCGGCGCGGTGCAGCACGGCGGCACGGTCGGCGGCCGGCAGCGCTGCCCACTTCTCGGCGGCGGCGGTCGCTGCGGTGAAGATGCCGTCGAGTTCGGCGTCCGTCTCGACCTTGGCCAGCGCGATGCTGTCCAGACCCAGCGTCGAGCCGACCGAACGGCTCAGGATCTCGCGACCCCAGGCACGGTTCGCCGCGATGGCGGGGTCAGTGTCGGCCTGGTTCGCGAAGCCCGTGGTCGTTCCCGCGGGAGCCTCAGCTGTCCGATCCTGCACCCGATGGGCGGCGGGGACGTACTGCGGATCGTCGTTCGCGAGCGCGGCAAGCGAACGCTCGAAGCGCTCCCGCTCCCGGGTGAGGAGCGTGGGGTTGGAGGCCAGTTCGAACACCGCCGACATGAAGTTCTCCGGGCTGGCGTTCTCCTCGAGGCGGCGCACCAGGTACGCGATCGCCACGTCGAACTCCGCCGGGTTCACGACCGGCGTGTAGAGCAGCAGACGGCCGACGTCCTTGCGGACGGCTTCGGCCTGACCGGTCGCCATGCCCAGCAGCATCTCGTACTCGACGAGGGGATCGGCGCCGGTCGGGTCGGCCACCCCGCGCGCCTGGGCGAGCAGCCAGGTGTAGGCGATGTCGAAGAGGTTGTGACCGGCGATCCCGATGCGCACGGCGTCCAGGCGCTCGGGCGTCATGGCCCAGTCGAGCACCCGCTTGTAGTTGGTGTCCGAGTCCTGCTTGGTGCCGTAGGTGGCGAGCGGCCAGCCATGGATCGCGGCGTCGACCTCCTCCATCGCGAGGTTCGCGCCCTTGACGACGCGCACCTTGATCGGCGCTCCCCCCTTGGCGCGGCGGGCGGCTGCCCACTCCTGCAGGTGCTGCATCGCGCCGAGCGCGTCGGGGAGGTACGCCTGCAGCACGATGCCGGCTTCGAGGTTCTCCAAGCCCGGCTGGTCGAGGATGCTCGTGAAGGCCGCGATCGTCAGGTCGAGGTCGCGGTACTCCTCCATATCGAGGTTGATGAACTTGGCCTTGCCCTTGGCCTCGGCACGCGCGGCGAGCTCGTAGAGCGGGGTGAGCTTCTCCACGACGTCCGCCACGGCCTCGTCGAACGACCACATCGACAGCTGGCTCACGACGCTGGAGACCTTGATCGACACGTAGTCGACGTCGTCGCGGGCCAGGAAGTCACGGGTGCCCTGCAGCCGGTGTCCGGCTTCCCGCTCTCCGAGCACGGCCTCGCCGAGCAGGTTGAGGTTCAGGCGGTTGCCGCTCTTGCGCAGCTTCGCGATGGCGGGGCCGAGCTTGGACGGAGTGGCGTCGAGCACGAGGTGCCCGACCATGGCGCGCAGCACGCGGCGCGAGATCGGCACGACAACGCCGGGGAGCTTCGGCGCCCAGAAGCCGCCGGTCTTGATCGCGGCACGCAGGTATCCGGGCAGCAGCGACGGGGTGATGTCGCTCAGCTCGGCGAGCTTGCGGCCGGCGACGCGCAGGTCTTCCGGGCGCATGACGCCGTCGACGAAGCCGACCGTGAACGCGAGTCCGTTCGGGTCCTTGAGCACCTCGGAGAGGCGCTGGGCGGCCGGCTCGACGGGGTGGGTCTCGCTCTCGGCGAGCCAGCGCTGCACCAGGGCGGCGACGTCTTCGGTGCGGGGGGTGGTGGTGTCGGCGGCGACAGGCATCGGTGGGACCTTCCAAGAGAGCGCACACCGGGATTTCGTGTGCGGCTGGATCATTGTCCTGCCGCTCGGTAGGCTCCGTCTATCAACCGATTTGCGTGGATTCTGTTCAGTTCCTCTGAACGATAGGCGCCGAACGAAGGACCCGCCGTGCTCGACGTGAACAGACTGCGGATGCTGGTGGAGCTGTCGCGTCGCGGGACACTGTCGGCCGTCGCCGACGCCCTGTCCTACAGCAAGGCATCGGTGTCGCAGCAGCTCAGTGCGCTGGAGCGCGACGTGGGCGTGCCGCTGCTGCGCCGGGTCGGGCGCGGGGTGCAGTTCACGCCGCAGGGGAACGTGCTCGTCGCCGAGGCCATCGGCATCCTCGACCAGCTCGAGCACGCCCAGGTCGCCGTCGCCGAATCCCTGACCGAAGTCACGGGCACCGTGCGCATCGCGGTCTTCCAGTCCACGGCACACTCGCTCCTGCCCCGCGGGCTCGAAGCCCTCAAGGAACGTCATCCTGCCCTGCGAGTGGAGGTCACGGAGTCCGACCCGGAGACCGGACTCGTCGGAGTGTCCAGCCGCGACTTCGACCTCATCCTCGCCGAGCAGTACCCGGGCCGCACACGCCCGATCCACGCCGACCTCGACCGGGTGGCGCTCGCACACGACGCGATCGCCCTCGCGCGGCGGCCAGGGACCCCCGCGCACGCCGACGCCGTCGCCGCGCTGTGGTCGACCCGCGACGAACCCTGGGTGCTGGAACCTGCCGGCACCGCGTCGCGCGCCTGGGCGGAGCAGCTGTGCCGCACCGCCGGGTTCGAGCCCGATGTGCGCTTCGAGATCGCCGACCTCACCGCCCACGTGCGGCTGATCCATGCCGGACTCGCAGTGGGACTGCTGCCGGAGCTCGTATGGGCGGGTGACACCCCGACGGTCGACCTGGCACCGCTGCCGCAGGAGCCTCGGCGCGAGATCTTCTCCTCCGCGAGGCGTGTGTCTGCGGACGCTCCCTCGATCCGCGCCGTGCGCAGCGCACTGGCCGACGCGGCCTCGCACGACCTCGCCGCCTAGCCTCGGGGTCTGCGCCGTCTTCGGCATCCGCGCCGCCTTCGTGAACCCCGGAGTAAAATGTCAGAGGTTACCTCGACATGTCCTCTTCCACTCGCACCCGCTCCGGCCGGAATCCTCCCGCACGGATCCCGCTGAGCACTCTGGCGATCGCGCTGGGCCTCGCCGGCGTCGCGTCGACCTGGTCGGCGGCCACCGCCGTCGCCCCGGTGCCCGCTTCCGTCGCCCCTGCCTTCTGGGGCCTGTCGGCGATGGCGACGATCGGACTGCTCGCCGCGCACACCGCGAGAGGCGTGCGCAGCAGCACACCTCTGCGCGCGCAGCTCCGCGACCCCGCGCAGGCACCGTTCGCCGTGATCCTCCCTCTGGTAGGGATGCTCATCGGCATCCGGCTGCTTCCCTCGCTCCCCGTCGCGGGCTCGACGATCGTGACCGCCTCGATGGCCAGCACCGCGGTGTGGGCGGGCTGGCTGGTGAGCACCTGGATGGCCGGCCGGATCGAGCTCGCCGCGATCCACGGCGGGTACATCCTGCCGCCGGTCGCCGGCGGATTCATCACCGCGACCGCCGCGGAGGCACTCGGGCTGCCGGGGCTCGGATGGGCGGCGTTCGGCGTCGGATGCCTCTTCTGGGTCGTGATGACGACGCTCGTGCTCGTGCGCCTGGTCGCCGGCCCCCCGCTGCCGGATGCGCTCACCCCCAGCCTGGCGGTGCTGATGGCCCCGCCGGCCGTCGGCGGACTCGCGCTCTTCGCCCTGACCGACGGCATCGCATCGCCGCTCTCGTCCGCGTTCGCCGGTCTCATGACGCTCCTCGTCGCCGCGCAGGTCGCCACCATCCCGCGTTACCGTCGGCTCCCGTTCACGCTCGGCTTCTGGTCGTTCACCTTCCCGGTCGCGGCCGTCGCGACCTACACGATCGCCTGGCTCGACGTCGCCGAGGTGTCGTCCGCCGGCCCCGTGGCCGTGGCGCTCGCGATCGCCGTCACGCTGTTCGTCACCGCGATCGGCATCCGGTCGCTGCGGGATCCGGCCATCGAGGGCATCCGGACGATCCGGGAATATGCATGCACATACATCTGTTGGCTCCCGTGTACCCGGACGAAGGAGTCCGATCCACTCCTTCCGAAAGGCACTTCTGTGAGCACCCCCGTGATCGACCGCACCGCCCCGACCGAGCACCCCGTCCTCGACGTCCTCGCCGGCCGCTGGAGCCCCCGCGCCTTCGACGCGCAGAACTCGATCGACGAGGCCAAGCTCGCGACCGCCCTCGAGGCCGCCCGCTGGAGCCCGTCCGCCAACAACATCCAGCCCTGGCGCTTCATCGTCGCCCGTCGCGGCACTGCACTCCACGCCCAGGTCGTCGACGCCCTGATGGGCTTCAACCAGGCATGGGCCGGCAACGCCGCGGTTCTCGTCGTCGCGATCGCGGAGACCGCCACCGCCGATGGCACCCCGATCACGCACGCACTCTACGACCTCGGCCAGGCGGTCGCGCACTTCTCGGTGCAGGCCCACCACGACGGCCTGCTCGTGCACCAGATGAGCGGCTTCGACCCCGAGGTGGTCCGTGAGTTCGCGGACCTCGAGGCCCGGTTCGCGCCGGTCACGGTCTTCGCCGTCGGCGAGTTCGGCGACATCGAGGCCCTGCCCGAGGTGCTGCAGCAGCGCGAGGTCGCCCCGCGCGTGCGTCGCCCCATCGACGAGACGGTCGTCCTCAGCGCCTGACCGCTCCCGCCGACGCTGTCAACGGGGTCTCCGGTTTGTCCGGGGGCCCCGTTAGCGTGTGCGGATGGATATGCTCCGCATCACCGGCGCACGGACGAACAACCTCCGCGACGTCTCCGTCGACGTCCCCAAGAAGCTGCTGACCGTCTTCACCGGCGTCTCGGGTTCGGGCAAGTCGTCGCTGGTGCTCGACACGATCGCCGCCGAGGCGCAGCGGCTCGTGAACGACTCCTATTCGACGTTCATCCGCTCGCGACTGCCGCAGCTGCCCGCTCCGGACGTGCAGGCGATGGACGGTCTGACGTTCACGGTGCTGATCGACCAACGTCGGTTCACGGGCAACGCGCGCTCGACCGTGGCGACCGCGACCGATCTGGCCTCGCTCGTGCGCCTCGTCTTCTCCCGCGTCGGCGAGCCGTCAGCCGGCTACTCCCCCGCGTACTCGTTCAACGACCCCTCCGGCATGTGCCCGACCTGCGAAGGGCTCGGCACGGTGTACGACATCGACATCGATGAACTGATCGACCCCGAGAAGAACATCGACGAGGGCCCGGTGCGGTTCAGCCTGTTCCGTCCAGGCGTGTACCGCTGGAAACGCTTCGCCTACTGTGGACTGTTCGACCGCGAGAAGCCGCTCAAGGACTACACGGCCGAGGAGATGGACCAGTTCCTCTATGCCGACAAGCTCAAGCTCGAGGACCCCGACCCGCGTTTCCCGCAGAGCGCGCGCTTCGACGGGGTCATCACGCGGATGCGCGACGTGTTCCTCAAGCAGCGTCCGGTGAAGATGTCAGCCTCCGTGCGCGAAGAGCTCGACCGACTCGTGACGCATCACACCTGCCCCGACTGCCGCGGCGCGCGCGTGAACGAAGCCGCGAGGGCCAGCCTCATCGCCGGGCGCTCGATCGTGGACTGGATGCGCATGCCGGTCTCCGAGCTGCACGCGCTGCTCGAGGAGTTCGACGACCCACGGGTGGCACCGGCGGTCGAAGGGATCCGTCATGCGCTCGACGCCCTGCTCTCGGTCGGCCTTGGCTACCTCGCGCTCGACCGCGAGTCGGCGACGCTGTCCGGCGGCGAGGCGCAGCGCGTCAAGATCGTGCGACACCTCGGCAGCGCGCTCACCGACGTCACCTACGTGTTCGACGAGCCGAGCACCGGGCTGCACCCCGCCGACATCCAGCGCCTCGTCGCCCTGCTCCAACGACTGCGCGATGCCGGGAACACGATCCTCGTCGTCGAGCATCACCCGCAGGTGATCGCGGTCGCCGACCACATCATCGACCTCGGTCCCGGTGCGGGGTCTGCCGGTGGGCTCGTGCAGTTCGAGGGGACGCCGGCCGAGCTCAGCGCCGGCGACACACTGACGGGGCGCCTGCTCGCCGAGCCGTTGCCGATCCGTCGAGCGACACGGGCACCGTCAGGCCGGATCACGGTGCGGGATGCGCGCTCGCACAACCTGCGAGGTTTCGACGTCGACATCCCGTTGGGCGTGCTCACGGCCGTCACGGGAGTCGCCGGTTCCGGCAAGAGCTCGTTCGCGACCGCGGAGCTGCCACGCCAGCACCCGGACTTCACGGTCGTCGGACAGGAACCGCTGCGCGGCGGCGTCCGATCCACGACCCTGAGCATCCTTCGCATCGCCGACACCGTCAGGGCGGTGTTCGCGGATGCCTCCGGCCTCGACCCCTCCTGGTTCAGCTTCAATTCCCGCGGGGCGTGCCCCACCTGTCGCGGCCGCGGCCACATCACGACCGAGCTCGCGTTCCTCGACGACGTGTCCCTCCCCTGCGATGCGTGCGGCGGGCTGCGCTTCAACCCGACCGCTCTGGCCGTGCAGGTCGACGGCGCCACGATCGCCGACGTGCTGGCGGCACCACCGGCCGAGGTCAGCGCCCTCTTCTCCGCCCATGCCGACGTGGTCGAGGCCCTGGCCTGGGTGCAGCGCACCGGACTGGGATACATCCCGGTCGGCCGGTCGCTCGACACGCTGTCCGGCGGGGAGAAGCAGCGTCTGCTGCTGGCCCGCCACCTCAGCGATCCGCACCGCGACCGGGCGGACCGCATCATCCTCGACGAGCCGACCTCCGGCCTGCACCCCTCCGACGTCGACACCATCAACCTCCTCTTCGACGACCTGCTCGAGGAGGGAGCGACGCTGGTGGTCGTGGAGCACAACCTGCGAGTGGTCGCCCGTGCCGATCACATCATCGACATCGGTCCGGGGGCGGGATCCGACGGCGGGAGCCTGATCTTCAGCGGGACGCCGTCCGAGATCGTGCGTGACGACGACTCCCTCACCGGTCGCGCACTCGCCGCGGCCTCCGGTCTGCGCGGCTGAGCCTGCACGAGAGTGCTGAGCCCGCACGTCAAAGCCGAGACCCCACGAGAAGAGGGACCCGCGGATCACCCGCTGGTCCCTCTTCTGTGTCCGAGCGGTTCAGCTCAGTCGTGGCGTGTCAGTCCTCGAGGAGCTCCGCCTCGATCACGTCATCCTCGTCGGAGTCGGAGTCGGCCTCGGGCTCCGGCGTCGTCGAGGTGAGCACGAGGCCCATCCCGTCGGCGGCCACGTCGACGCGAACCGTGTCGCCGTCGTGCACGTTGCCCGAGAGCAGCGCGGTCGCGAGCTTGTTCTGCACCTCGCTCTGGATGAGGCGGCGCAGCGGACGAGCACCGAACATGGGGTCGTACCCGCGCTCGGCGAGCCAGGCCCGCGCATCCGAAGTGACCGCGAGGGTGAGTCGCCGGTCCTTCAGCCGGTCGTGCAGCTGGTCGACCGAGAGCTCCACGATCTGTGCGAGGTCGTCTTCGCTCAGCGCCGAGAACATCACGATGTCGTCGAGGCGGTTCAGGAATTCCGGACGGAACGCCTGCCGCACGAGCGCCATCACCTGGTCGCGTTTCTCATCGGGTGCGAGCACGGGGTCGATGAGGATGGGCGAGCCCAGGTTCGAGGTGAGGATCAGGATCACGTTCGAGAAGTCGACCGTGCGCCCCTGCCCATCGGTGAGCCGACCGTCGTCGAGCACCTGCAGCAGCACGTCGAACACCTCGGGGTGCGCCTTCTCGACCTCGTCGAGCAGGATCACACTGTACGGCCGGCGACGCACGGCCTCGGTCAGCTGACCACCCTGCTCGTAGCCGACGTACCCGGGAGGGGCGCCGACGAGCCGGGACACCGAGTGCTTCTCGCCGTACTCCGACATGTCGATGCGCACCATGGCGTGCTCGTCGTCGAAGAGGAACTCCGCCAGCGCCTTGGCAAGCTCGGTCTTGCCGACACCGGTCGGGCCGAGGAACAGGAACGATCCGGTCGGACGACCGGGGTCGCTGATCCCCGCGCGCGAACGGCGGACGGCGTCGGACACGGCCTTCACGGCGTCCTTCTGCCCGATCAGGCGCTTGCCGAGCTCGTTCTCCAGGTGCAGCAGCTTCTCACTCTCACCCTGCAGCAACCGGCCGACGGGGATGCCGGTCCACGCGGCGATCACGGCCGCGATGTCCTCCTCGGTCACCTGCTCGTTGACCATGCGAGGCTCGCTCGACGCGGTGTCCTCCGCCTGCTCGGCCTCCGCGATGTCGCGCTCCAGGCGCTTGATCGTCTCGTACTCGAGCTTCGAAGCCTTCGTGTAGTCGGCATTGCGCATGGCGAGGTCGCGCTGCGTGATCGCGTCGTCGAGCTGCTTCTTGAGCTCGCCCACCCGGTTCAGACCCTGACGCTCGCGTGCCCAGCGGGCTTCGAGCTCGGCGAGCTGTCGCTCCATGCCGACGAGCTGCTCGCGCAAGGCGCTCAGTCGCTCCTTGGACGCAGCGTCCTTCTCGCGCTTGAGGGCGAGCTCCTCGAGCTTCATCCGGTCGACCTGACGCTTGAGCTGGTCGATCTCGACCGGAGACGAGTCGATCTCCATCTTGAGCCGCGACATCGACTCGTCGATCAGGTCGATCGCCTTGTCGGGCAGCTGACGCGCGGGCAGGTACCGGTTCGACAGGGCCGCGGCCGCAACGAGAGCACTGTCGGAGATGGTCACCCCGTGGTGCGCCTCGTACCGACCCTTGAGGCCGCGGAGGATCGCGATCGTGTCCTCGACAGTGGGCTCTCCGACGTAGACCTGCTGGAAGCGGCGCTCGAGCGCTGCGTCCTTCTCGATGAACTCGCGATACTCGTTGAGGGTGGTCGCGCCGATCAATCGCAACTCGCCGCGGGCCAGCATCGGCTTCAGCATGTTGGATGCGGCGACCGAGCCTTCACCGCCACCGGCGCCCATCAGCACGTGCAGCTCATCGATGAACGTGATGACCTGCCCGTCGGACTCGGTGATCTCCTTGAGCACCTGCTTCAGCCGCTCCTCGAACTGGCCGCGGTACATGGCGCCGGCCACGAGGGCGGAGATGTCGAGCGTGACCAGCTCCTTGTCCTTGAGGGACTCGGCGACGTCGCCGGCGACGATGCGCTGGGCGAGGCCTTCGACGACGGCGGTCTTACCGACGCCGGGCTCGCCGATCAGCACGGGGTTGTTCTTCGTGCGTCGGGTGAGCACCTGACTGACCCGACGGATCTCGCTGTCGCGTCCGATCACGGGGTCGAGCTTGCCTTCGCGGGCACGGTCGGTGAGGTTGATGCCGAACTGCTCGAGGGCGGACTGCTGCTCTTGGTTCTGGTTGCCGGTCTGCGGGGTGGTCATGCGCTCCTCCTGGAGTTGCTCCTTCTGGTCGTCTCCCGTCCACCAAGTCGGAGGACGGGATCAAAGTTGAGTCTTATTGACTCAAGTTTAGCACTCGCCGAGATTCTCCTCCAGTCCGTCCGCCTCGTCAGCGCTCCCGTCCGATCGCGTCCCAGATCGCGGACGCGACAGCGCGTTTGGAGCCGGAGACGATCGCCGCCACCGCACCCCCGGGGCCCAGGATGTGCACGGCATTCTCCGCGCTCTCGAACCCGCGCTCCCAGCCGACCTCGTTCACCACCAGCAGGTCGACACCCTTGCGCTGCTGTTTGCCGCGAGCGCGAGCGAGCAGTTCGGCCTCGTCCTCCGGAGTCTCGGCTGCGAAGCCGACGACGAGCTGACCCGGGCGACGTGCAGAGGCCAGGGCTGCGACGACGTCCTCGTTCTCGATCAGCTCGATGGCGGGTACCCCGCCGCCCTCCTTGGTGAGCTTGCGCTCCGAGACCGCGACCGGTCGGTAGTCGGCGACCGCGGCGGCCATCACGATCACGTCCGACTCTGCGGCCTCACGCTTCATCACCTCTGCGAGCTGGATCGCGGAGCCCACGCCGACGACGCGGATCGACGGATGCCGCACGTCGGCGAGCACGTCACCCGAGATGTTCGCCGACACCAGGGTGACCTCGGCTCCGCGAGCGGCCGCCTCCGCGGCGAGCGCCGCACCCTGCCGGCCGCTGGAGCGGTTGCCGAGGAAACGCACGGGATCGATCGGCTCGCGAGTGCCGCCGGCCGAGACCACCACCCGCACGCCGGCGAGGTCACCGGGAGCCAGCAGCGCCTGCGCGGCGGCGAAGACCTCCTCGGGTTCCGACATCCGGCCGGGACCGCTGTCACCACCGGCGAGCTCACCGTCGGCAGGACCCACCAGGTGCACACCGCGCTCCCGCAGGGTCGCGATGTTCGCCTGTGTCGCCTTGTTCCGCCACATCTCGGCGTGCATCGCCGGAGCGATCAGCACCGGGGCCTCGGTCGCGAGCAGGGTGGTCCCCAGGAGATCGTCGGCGAGCCCGGCAGTGATCTTCGCGATCGAGTTCGCGGTCGCCGGCGCCACGATCACGAGGTCGGCCGCCTGACCGAGAGCCACGTGCCGCACCCGTGCCACATCCTCGTGCACGCTCGTTGTCACGGGGTGACGACTGATCGCCTCCCATGTAGGCAGCCCGACGAAGCGCAGCGCATCCGCGGTGGGCACCACGGTCACGTCGTGGCCGCCCTTCGTGAGCAGGCGCACCAGATGCACCGTCTTGTACGCGGCGATGCCGCCTGTGACTCCGACCACGATGTTCACGTCTCGATTCTGCCCCAGCATCCACCGCCGCGGGCCGACGATCGTTCCGCCGACCTAGACTTGATGCCGTGTGCACGGTCGTGATCGATGTCGAGAATGCCGGATCCGCACGACTTCTGGCGGTCCGCGACGAAGACCCGCTGCGGGCCTGGGACTCCCTCGGAGCGTGGTGGCCGGACGACTTTCCGGGCGTGGTGGGTATCCGCGACCGCCGAGCGGGCGGCGCGTGGCTGGCCGCGAACCCGGCAGAAGGACGACTCGCCGTGCTGCTGAACCGCGCGGACGTGCGTGACCTCCCCGCAGCTCACGCGGTGTCCCGCGGCGCCCTCGCCCTGGAGTCGGTGACGGGCCGATCGCCGGTCGCACCACTGCCGATGCACGGCTTCAACCTGCTCGAGGTGGGTCCCGCCGGCGCGAGAGTGCTCTCGTGGGACGGCGTCGAGCTTCGCGAGACACCCATCGACCCCGGAACGCACATGATCGCGCACGACGATCTCGACGATGCGACGACTCCGCGGATCCAGGCGTGGCTGCCCGAATTCCGCGCCCTGGGTCCGACCGCCGACAGCGACGACTGGACGGCCGAGTGGACGGCCCTGCTCGCATCTTCGACCGCGCTCCCTCCGGAAGACGACAGGGCGATCATCCGCGACAACCGGCCGCACGGCTACCCCACGCAGTCCCTGCTCTACTGCATCGCCGCCGTCACCAAGGACGGGGTCGAGGTGCGCGACGTCGCACTGCCCGCACCTGCGCACTGGTCTGAACACTGAATCCGGCCTGAACACTGACCCTGGCTGAGCAGCGACCCCGGCTGGACACTGAATCCGGCCTGGACACTGAATCCGGCTGCGTGATGGACCCGCCCGGCTCAGGCCGCGGGCACCGCGGATTCCTCGGCACAGGAGAACCGCGCACGGTAGGCGGTGGGGGTCAGCCCGAGCACTCTCGCGAAGTTCTGCCGCAGCACAGCCGCTGAACCGAATCCGCACTCGTCGGCGATGTGCTCGAGCGGCAGGTCGGTGCGCTCCAGCATCCGCTGCGCGTGGATGATGCGCTGACGCGCGAGCCAGGCCGCCGGCGTCGCGCCGTATTCGGCTTTGAACCGGCGGGCGAACGTGCGCGGCGACATGAGGGCCCTGGCCGCCAGCTGGTCGACACCGAGGTCTTCGCGCAGGTGCTCGACAGCCCAGTCGGCGACCGCGGCGAGCGAATCGGTGGGGACGACGGGGATGGGGCGATCGATGAACTGTGCCTGGCCTCCGTCGCGCTGCGGGGGCACGACCATCCGGCGGGCGATGCGGTTGGTGAGCTCGGCACCCACCTCCTGCCGGAGCAGATGCAGGCAGGCGTCGATGCCCGCCGCGGTGCCGGCACTCGTGATGATCTTGCCGTCCTGCACGAACAGCACGTCGGGGTCGATGTCGATCTGCGGATACATGTCGGCCATGACGTGCGCGTACATCCAGTGCGTGGTGGCGCGTCGACCGTCGAGCACCCCGGCAGCGGCGAGGATGAACGATCCACTGCACACGCTCATCACCCACGCGCCGCGGTCGACCGCATGGCGGGCGACGTCGACCAGAAGCGGATCCACGTCGCCCCAGTTCTCCCGGGGAAGAGGGCAGAACACCACGAGGTCGGCTTCGTAGGCGAAGGTCAGATCGTGCTCGACGTTCACCGAGAAGCCGATCTTCGACGTCACGACGCCGGCACGGGGAGCGACGATGCGGAAGTCGAAGTTCGGCACCCCGTCATCGGCGCGGTCGAGGCCGAACGCCTCGCAGGCGACGCCGAATTCGAAGGGCGCGAACCCGTCCTGGATGACACAGGCGACCGTCTTCATACACACTCTCGGTTGGCAGTTTTCATACGTTCAGAGTCTATTCTGCCACTCGTGGCGGTTCGGCATCGAACGTAGCGTTTCTGCCATGATACTCCTCATCGCACTCCTCGCCCTCGCCGCGTGGGCCACGATCGCCACCTTCGTCGAACTGCGCCGCGACGGATACCGTCGCACCCCGACCGACTGGACGCGCCTCGCAGGACGCGATGTCGGGCAGCAGGCCGAGTCGGGGCACGGTTACCGCTGACCAGCACCATGACCGCGGGGGCTACGCTCGTCGTCATGAGCGAGCCTCAGCGACCTTCCGGTCCCCCCGCCCCGCACCTGCCCGCGTCTCCGCAGTACCCGACGACATCGCAGAACCCCGCAGCACCGCAGAACCCCTCCCCGCAGTACCCCGCCCCGCAGCACCCCGCAGCACCCCAGTACCCGCCGGCACCGCTTCCGTCTTATGGTGCGCCGCAGCACCCCGCTGACACGGGGAACCCGCTCGGAAGGGTCGCGTTCCTCATCGCGGTGATCGCTTTCGCCGTCAATCTCGTCATCTCGCTGACGGCGCCGTTCGCCTACTTCGCCGCTGACGGTTACGGCTGGTACAACGCCCTCTCCGGCCTGGTCGGCGTGGTGAGCCTCGTCGCATACGTCCTGGCGTTCATCCTCGGGCTCGTCGCCGTACGCCGGCCCGGCCCGCACCTGCTCGCCGGCATCGCGATCGGCATCGCCGGAGTGGGCGCCATCGGCATGGCGACCACCTGGATGTCGTCGCTCTTCTACCAGTTGTTCTGAGGCTGCCTGCTCGAAGACACGACTGCCGGCGCCGTCGTGATCATGCGAGCACCCGTTCGTAGACCTCGACCATCGCCGCCGTGCGCGATGACTGTCGGAACGCCTCGGCCACCTCGGGCAGCGGAACAGGAGCCGCCCCACGCGCGATGTCGTCTGCCGCACGTCGCAGCGTCTCAGCCAGCGCGACGCGTCGGCGAGCCTCCCGGTCCACCCCGGATCCTGCTTCCGCATCAGGCTCTGGTACGGCCCACAGCCCGCCGCCGAGCTCCGCGGCGATGTCGGGGTCGCAGATCACCGACGGCGTTCCGAGGGTGGCTGCCTCGAAAGGGGTCATCCCCTGGGTCTCGAAGCCGATCGACGTCTGCACGAGCGCGTCGGCGGCGGCGATGCGCGCCAACGTCTGCGGGTAGGTGAGGCGTCCGGCGAAGTGCACGCCGTCGCGTGCGCGGACGATCTTCTCGGCGGCTGCGCGCTGAGCGCCTCCCCCGATGATCTCCAGATCGGCGACGACTCCCGAAGCGACGAACGCCTCGAGGAACGGAAGGAGACGCTTCTCCGGGCTCATCCGGCCGAGCCAGACGAACCGCGGTATCCCCGGCACGCGGTCTGCGGGCTTGTCCGCGAGCGTCTGCTCGCGGACGTCGTCGTCGATGCCGTTCCAGATCACGTCCACATGCGGGAAGACGTCGTGCTGCTCGAGGCGGCGGGCGAAGTGCGTCGAGGGGGCCGTCACGGCGGACGCCCCGGCGGCGAGGCCGCGCAGGAACGCCCACCCGTCGCTTCCCTTCGCCGGGTATCGCCCCTTCGACGGAACCGCGATGCCGCGCAGGGCGATGCCGCGCCAGGCGTTGAGCGCCGCGAGCACCGGGCGGTGCAGCGGAGTGACGGCGGCGATACCGACGTCGACCCGGTTGTGCATGGTGTGCACGACCGGGATGCCGTGGCGCTGCGCATACCGGTGTCCGATGAAGGCTCCCCAGAAGTCGGCCTGGACGTGCACCAGGTCGACGGGCGGACGGCGGGTCATGGCCTTGTCGAGGAAGCGATCGGTGCCGCGCCCGGGCCAGCTCATCGAGTATTCGCGATCCGTCGTGATCGGCATCGACGGCAGGTCGACGTACGCGCCGCCGTGGGTGCCGGACGACGCACGCGATCCGTGCATCTTCGGAGCCACGACCGTCACGGTGTGACCGGCGCGTTCCAGGAACTCCCGCTGGAGCCGCATCGACACCTGCGCTCCCCCGAGGGAGTCGAGGTGTTGATCGCCGAAGAAGACGATGTGCATGGCGGGTTACTCCGGCAGCGGCTCGTCGCGGTACAGCGCCTCGAAGGTGTCGAGGGTGCGGTTGATGTCGTGGATCAGGACGCCGTCGAGCGAGGCCTGCTGCATCCGCTCGTACTCCGCGGGCTCCGCCGTGAGCACGTCGGTGAGGCGTGCAGCGAGCTCGTCGGCATTCCCCGGCTCGAACAGGTAGCCGTTCTCGCCGTCGTGCACCAGGTGCGGGAGGGCCACGGCATCGGCCGCGACGACGGGCAGGGCCGAAGCCATGGCCTCCATGGTCGCGATCGACTGCAGCTCGGCGATCGAGGCGATCACGAACAGGCTCGCCCGCGACAGCAGGGCTCGCAGCTCCTCGTCGGTGGTGCGCCCATGGAAGGTCACCCGGTCGGAGAGACCGAGCTGGGCGGTCAGGTGCTCCAGCTGCTTGCGCTGGTCGCCCCCGCCCACGATGTCGAACGTGGTCTCGAGCGCGGGGTCGAGCTTCGTCATGGCCTGGAGGATGACCTCGACCTGCTTCTCGGCGGTGAGGCGTCCGACGAACACGATGCGGTTCTTCTCGCGCGGACCGATGACCGGCGTGTACTGCGAACGGTCGATACCGCAGCTGACGGGGATGACCCCCTTCACCTCGACGGTGTTCTCGAGGAAGTCGGCGGCACGGCGGGTGGGCGTGGTGATCGCCCTGGTCAGGTCGAACGTGCGCTTCGCGTCGGCCCAGGCGAACTTCAGCACCAGGTCGTCGATGAACTTGGGCATGGTCGTGTGATCGAGGATGTTCTCGGCCATCACGTGATTGGTCGCGATGACGGGGATGCCGCGCTCGTGGGCGATGCGCGCCAGTCCGCGACCGATCACGATGTGCGACTGGATGTGCACCACGTCCGGCTGCACCCGGTCGAGCACCTTGCGGGCGTAGTGCTTCGAGCGCCAGGGCCATACGAAACGCAGCCAGTCGTGCGGAGGCCAGCGGACCGACGGCAGCCGGTGCAGGGTCATCGGCTCGCCTTCGATGACCTCGGTCCGCGGCTCGGCGCGGCGGTAGGCCTGGTTGAGGGCGACGACGTGCACGTCGTGTCCGCGCTGCACGAGGCCGGCGGCGAGGCGCTCGGCGAAGCGGGCGGCGCCGTTGATGTCGGGCGCGAACGTGTCGCAGCCGATCACGATCTTCAACGGTCGGGGCGCGGATTCGGCGGCGGAGCCGCTCGACGGATCGATCGGATCGTCGGAGGAGGTCACAGACATGCTGCCTTACGATGTGGCGGCCAAGGGAGAGCCCTGGTCGGGCGCTGGCCACTCTACCGGAGGGCCCTGATCGTGCCGCCGAGGCGTACCGGGCATCACTCAGACGCACCGGCTACCGTGGAGTCATGCGACTGAGTGCCGACGCCGATCCCCAGCTGTGGATTCCCGTGACGGACTCGCTCGGCTGGAAGGGCCGCCGCCACCGGAAGGCCGCGATCCGGATGCTGCTCGGCCAGGTCAACGCCGCGGTCGGAGCGACGGAGCGACCCGGCTCGAGGTTCGGCGCGTGGGCGATGAGCCAGGCGGCGCCGATGCTCATGAAGCGTGCGGACGGACGCGTGCTGGTGTGGACGTGGAAGGCGGAGCCCGAGCTCGTCGTGGCGATGGCGACCGCACAGGTGCTGACGCCTGATGTGCGCATCGCCCGGGCCTCGATGCCGATGGACTACGACGACACGGAGTCGTTCCCCACGAGGCTCGGCGTCGGCGAGAAACTGCTCGTCCCGATGCCGCCGTCGCCCGCCTCGCCGCCGTTCGCGACGTACACCTGGGACACGGGTACGCACCTGGTGACGTTGACGGCCGTGTGCAGCGACAAGGAGCGGTTCGGCACGCTGATCGGCGCGCTGGACGACCTCGCGCGCAGCCTCCTCATCGCCGACGACCTCACGGGCGGCGAGTCCCCCGACGTGCTGAGACTGCCGCCTGCCTGACATCGCTCTCCCGCTCCCCGTGTGATTCCCGGGAGGCCGCGGATCGCATCCCGCGTCATTCCAGTCCGTGCGAATCCAACCATGCCTTCGCGACTCTCGCAGGGGCACGCGCCAGCCATGCATCCGTGATGATCTCTTCGAGCCGGCCCCGGTCGACGGCATCGAGACGGACGAGCAGTCCCGGGTAGCCGTCGAAGTGGGGGATCGTGAACAGCGCATCCGGCTCGGCGGCCAGAAGGGCATCCTTCTCTTCGAGGTCGGCGACCCGCACCGCGAGCACATCACCGGTGGGCCACTCACGCCCGGCCTCGGCGAGCTGTCGCAGATCGGTCGTTCTCGGTCCGCGAAGCCACGCGAACTGGCCGCTCTTCAGCCGCCAGGCCGCCGCTCCGGTGTGACCGCCGACGGATTCCTCGGCGCCGGGCAAGGCGAGGGCGATCGCGCGCACATCGTCGATGCTCACCATCCCGCCATCGTGCACCCGTTCGCCCTGCCACGACAACGGGTCCGCGCACATCACCCACACACGCGAGAGCAGGAGCACACGCGGGCTCAGCACACGAGGCTCAGCGCACGAGGCTCAGCGCACGATGCTCAACGCACGATGCGCAGCGTCCGCACCTCGAAGGGACGCAGTCGCAGCGCACCGCCCGTCCGTGCATCGTCGATCTCGTCCTCGATCAGACTCACCTCGCGCACCTCACGGTGGTCGAAGCCCACGGACAGCTCGCCGACCGCACGACGCCCGAGCGCTTCGTACACACGCACGATGACGTCGCCGGAACCGTCGTCGGCGAGCTTCACGGCCGACACGACGATGCCCTCGCCCTGCACCGAGACCAGCGGCTCGACCTCGCGCGCCCCGCGGAGAACCGTGGGCAGGCTGTTGATGCGGATGCCCTCGGCTGTGGCGATCGCGGCGTCGGCGCCGATCACGAAGCCGACCTCGATCTCGTGGGGACCGTGATCCGTGTCCGGGTCGGGGAAGCGCGGCGCCCGCAGCAGGGAGAGCCGCACGGTTGTGGTGACCCCGTCCTCGCCGACCTCGCGCGTCGTGTCGTACCCGTAGATCGAGTCGTTCACGAGGGCCGCACCGAAGTCCTGCTCGCGCACGAGCACGAACCGGTGCATCGAGGTCTCGAACTTTGCGGCCTCCCAGCTGGTGTTCGTGTGCGTGACGCGCGCCTGGTAACCGAACTGGGTCTCGGCTTCGGTGTGCGACGCCTGGATGTCGAGCGGGAACGCCAGCTTGAGCAGCTTCTCGGTCTCGTGCCAGTCGATGTCATTGCGCAGCAGCACGGTGCGCGACTTCGGCGCGAGCACGATCGTCTGCGTGATGGTCGACTCCGAGAACGGGCGCACGACGACGATCTGCGCGACACCGTTCACGAGTGATGCCTCGATGGAGGAGACCGCCGTGAGGTCGTCGACGCTGTTGCGGTAGTACCGGTCGATGTCCCAGGCGTCCCACATGTTCGGGAAGTCCTGGTGCAACTGGAACAGGTTCGCGGCCCTGCCTGCGGCGACCGTCTCCCTGCCCGACGCCTTGTCGACGGCAGACACGATCAGCCCCTCGCCCGAGACGAGCACCGACACGAGGTCGTTCTCGATCCGCCAGCCATCGGCCTCCTCGACGAGCGTCACGGGTGCGACCGTCGACTCCCCCACGAACGCGGCGCCCAGCGCCCGACCACCGGCGACCGAGCTCGGCTCGAACCGCAGCTCGCGGTCACCCTCGCCGGCGAGCGACCGGCGCGCGGCGTCGGCGATGTCGCGCGCATCCGACAGCACGTCGGACAGCACGGCGACGGCCTCGCGGTGCACCCACGCGATCGATGTCCCGGGCAGGATGTCGTGGAACTCGTGCAACAGCACGGCCTGCCACAGCCGGTCGAGCTCCGCCTGCGGGTACTCGGCACCGGTGCGCACGGCATCGGTGGCGGCCCACAGCTCTGCTTCGATCAGAGCATGCTCGGCCCAGCGGTGCAGGGCCTTCGTGGCGTGCTGGCTGGTGAGCGTGCCGCGGTGCAGTTCGAGGTAGAGCTCGCCGACCCACACCGCCGGGTTCGGCAGCTCGGCCTTGGCGGCGTCGAAGAACACGTCGGGGTGCTCCCATACGACCTGCGCGCTGCCCTCGAGGTCGCGCAGACGCTCGGCCTTGCCGGTCATCTCACGGGTCGTGCCGCCGCCGCCGTCGCCCCAGCCGACCGGAGCGATCGACCGCGAGCTGAGGCGGTTCTCCTTGAACTGACGGGAGGCCTTCGCCACCTCCATACCGCTCAGCTGCGAGTTGTAGGTGTCCATCGACGGGAAGTGCGTGAACACCTGCGAGCCGTCGATGCCCTCCCAGAGGAAGGAGTGGTGCGGGAACACGTTCTGCTGGTTCCACGAGATCTTCTGCGTGAAGAACCACTCGAACCCGGCACGGCGCATCAGCTGCGGAAGGGCCGGCGAATAGCCGAAGCTGTCCGGCAGCCACACGCCCTTCGAGCGGATGCCGAACTCGCGCTCGAAGAAGCGCTGCCCGTGCGAGAACTGCCGCACGAGCGACTCTCCCGTCGGCATGACGGTGTCGGACTCCACCCACATGCCGCCCAGCGGCAGGAAGCGTCCGGCGGCGACCGCAGCCTTGACCCGCTCCCACACCTCGGGGCGGTGCTCCTTGATCCAGGCGTACTGCTGCGCGCTCGACATCCCGTACTGGAACTCGGGCTGCTCCTCGATGAGCGTGGTCATGGACGAGGTCGTGCGCGCGACCTTGCGGATCGTCTCGCGCACCGGCCACAGCCAGGCCGAGTCGATGTGCGCGTGACCGACGGCCGAGATGCGGTGCGCGCTCGCCTCTGCGGGAGCGGCCAGCACATCGGCGAGGCGGGCGCGGGCGTCGGAGGCGGTCTCCACGATGTGCTGCAGGTCGAGCACGTCGAGCGCGTCGTCCATGGCCTGCAGGATGCGCATGCGGCGCGGCGACGTGGCAGGGAGCTCCGCCTGCAGCTCGAACAGCACCTCGAGGTCGAGGGACAGGTCGAACACCTCGGGCTCGAACACCGCCAGGTCCATCCGGCGGGCGCGGTAGAGCGGCTCCTTCGAGGACGTGAGGATGTCGCCCTCCTGCGTCGGCAGGAAGGGGTGGTAGTCCAGCAGCACCGGGTTGGACGCCGCCTCGAGGTACAGCTCGATGGGTTCGTCACCCGCGGCGGTCTCGGCGATCGGCACCCACTGGTTGCGCGGGTTGATGCTCTTGATCGGCGTGCCGTCCGGACGATAAGCCAGGGCCTCGCACTGGAAGCCGGTCATGTTCACGTCGAAGCCGAGGTCGATGAGCGCCTCGACCCGGCGGCCCGCCCACTCTGCCGGGACGCGTCCGGTGAGCTTGAACCAGGTGGTGCCCCAGGCGGGCCCCCACGGCGCCCCGACGACGCCTGGCGCGTAGTCGAGGGCGAGCCCCTCGGCGGGGGCGATGGGCTCGCCGGGCAGCTCGTGGATCTCGACGCCGAGCGGCACGGAGGCCGAGTGGATCGCCGGGCGGATGCGCTCCTCGAGAACGCGCTTGACGCGGCCGACGGTGAGCGAGGTGTCGTCATGCATGAGTGGGTCTCCGGGCTCGACGGTGAGGGCTGATTCGGGTCTGCGGTGATGCGCTGTGACTGAATGCTATCTGTTGTACTAAAGCGATCTAGTGCACGAGTCTAGGGCACGATCCGGCTTCTTTCCCGAGGCTAAACCGATCAAGTAGGGTGAGGGACTATGAGTCCGGCGAAACGCGTCACGATCGCCGATATCGCGCGCATGGCTGGCGTGTCCCCCGGTGCCGTCTCCTTCGCCCTCAACGGGCGCCCCGGCGTGAGCGAGGAGACCAGGCACCGCATCCTCGCGATCGTCGAGGAGAACGGCTGGCAGCCGAGCTCCGCGGCGCGCGCACTGGTCGGCGCGCGCGCCAACACGGTGGGCTTCGCCCTCGCCCGCCCCGCTCGTTCCCTGGGCTCCGAGGCCTTCTTCACCGACCTCATCGCCGGCATCGAATCGCGTCTGTCGGAGAGCAAGGTGAGCCTGCAGCTGCGACTCGTCGCCGATGTCGCGGAGGAGATGGAGGTGCACCGGCAGTGGCGCTCCTCCAATCAGGTCGACGGGTTCATCTTCATCGACCCCCGCGAAGACGATCCCAGGGTCGGGCGCATCGAAGCCCTCGACGCCCGCGCCGTGATGATCGGGTCGGAGCCCTCCCCCGAGGGTTCGGTGCCCAGCGTCTGGATCGGCGACGACACCGTGGCCGAGACGCTCTTCTCCTACCTGTCCGCGCTCGGACACACCCGCATCGCCTACGTCGCTGGGCCTGCCGAGCTCGAGCACACGCGACTGCGGGCCCAGGTGCTCGAGGGCATGACCGCCGACGGCCTCGAGGGCGAGGTCATCACCACCGACTTCTCACCCGCACGCGCCTCCGCGGTGACGCGGACACTGCTGTCGGGGCGACAGCGCCCGACGGCCATCGTCTACGACAACGACGTGATGGCGGTCGCAGGTCTCCGTGTGGCCCAGGAGATGGGCCGCGCCGTCCCTCGCGATGTCTCCCTCGCCTCTTTCGACGACTCGGTCATCGCCGGGCTCATCAATCCGTCGATCACGGCGATGACCCGCGACACCTTCGAACTCGGAGAGCGTGCCGCCACCCTGCTGCTGCAGCAGATCGAGGCGGGAGCGAATCTGCCGAGCGTCGAGGGCCCGACTCCCGTGCTCACGGCGCGCGAGAGCACGGCTCCGCCCGCTCGCACGGGCTGAGCACTCGCACGGGCTGAGACGAACGCCCGACCCGGATCAGCCGGGAACGACCGTGTTCACCGAGCCGTAGGGGTCGACGGCATCCGCCGAGAGGTCGGGGCGGATCAGGCGGCGGATACCGCGCGCGTCGAGCGCGACAGGGTCGAGTGCGTCGTGCGAGGTGACCAGTGTCGGATCGAGTCCGGCGGCGCAGGCGTCCACCCATGCCTGGAACACGGCACCCCCTGGGCTCAGTGCCGCGCGGCTCACGGGAACCTCACGCTCGTCGACGTCGACCACGATCGCGGTGTCCCGCGCGGGCGGGGCGACGCGCTGGCGCAGCTCGGGGATGAGTTCGGCGAGACGCCGACCGATGGGCTTCGCGGCGCCGTCCTGACCGATCAGCCCCAGGGTGTACTCGAGTTCGGGGAAGTCTCCGAGGTCACGGCTCACGTCGTGCGAGCACCACCACGTGATGCCCCAGAGGTTCTCGGTGCGCACGGCCGAGCGCACGGTCGCTTCCAGGAAGCCGGGCATCTCGTCGTCGGTGAGACAGTTCGAGGGGGCGCCCACCTCCTGCAGCCACACCACCCGGTCGGGGTCTGTCGCGAAGGCGCGGGAGAGCTCGATCAGGTACTCGGCATGACGGTCGGAGGCGACGGAACGCCCGCCGTAACGCTGGGCGGTGCCGTTGAAGATCCAGGAGTGGATCGTGGTCATCGCGCCGAGACGGGAGGCATGGGCGGGGGTGAAGCCGTGCCCGTCCATGTACCAGACCGCGTCGTACTCGCTGTGGACGTGCGGGAGCCCTGGCGCTGCCGCCTCCGCCGCCGCCAGCAGCGCGGAGATCCACCCCCCGGCCTCGTCCTGCGTGACCGGCCAGGGCGACGGATGCGTGTGCGCGGAGAACTGGTTCGTCTCGTTGCCGAGCGTCAGCCCGAGGAAGTTCGGCGCCTCGCTCAGCGCTCGCCCCAGGCGGTCGACGAGCGCGATCTGCCCCTCGAGCGCCCTGGGGTCGGTGAACATGTTCTTGTCGTGCCAGGTGTACAACCACGACGGCACGAAGTCGAAGCTCGAGAGATGCCCCTGGACCACATCGATGCTGGCATCCATGCCGAACTCGCCGGCGATGTCGACGACGGCGCGCACGTCGTCGATCGCCTTCTCGCGGATCAGCGTGCGGTTCGGCTGCAGCACGGTCCACAGGGGGAAGACGCGCACATGGTCGAGCCCGAGCTCGGCGAGGGCGGCGAAGTCGCGACGCACGTCGTCGGGGGTGAAGTCGAGCCAGGAGTGCATCCAGTTCTTCGACGGCGTGTAGTTCGCCCCGAACCTCAGAGGAGCATCGAGGGCGCCGCGCTGCGTCATGTGTCAGACCTTTCGGACGTGTCCTCCGGAGAGGGCGGATTTCGCACCACTATAACGCTTGAGCAACAGACGATGCACCCTGTCCTGCGCGCAGACAGTGATCTCGCGGCCGGGTGTCTTGACAGGGACGGAATCGGATGGTTTCATCTGCTAAAGCGTTGTAGTCCCCGATCGGACTGCCGCGCGGATTCGCCCGCCTCGAGGAAGAAGCACGATGAAAGTTCCCACACGCATTGTCGCTCTGGCAGCATTCACCATCGGCGTTCTGGCGCTGACGAGTTGCACGGGAGGCGGCGCATCCTCCGGTGCTTCCGGCCCCATCGACACATCGGGCGAGCTGAGCGGGAAGATCCAGTTCCAGACCTGGTCGCTCAAGAACGAGAAGTTCACCCCGTACTTCGAAGACCTCATCGCCGCGTTCGAGAAGGAGCACCCCGACGTCACGGTGGAGTGGCTCGACCAGCCGGGCGACGGCTACCAGGAGAAGATCCTGAGCCAGGCGAACGCCGACACCCTGCCCGATGTGCTGAACCTGCCGCCGGACATCGCCTACCCGCTCGTCGCGGCAGGCAAGCTCGTGGACCTGGAGACCGCGGACCCCGATCTGAAGTCGACCTACAACACCGGCGCATGGGAGGCGTACAGCGCCTACCCCGGTGTCGAGGGAACCTACGGCCTCCCCTGGTACCTCTCCAGCGACGCCTCGTGGTGGAACCTCGCGCAGCTCGCGCCGTTCGGGGTGACCGAGCAGAACCTGCCGACCACGGTCGACGAGCTCCTCACCCTCGCGGAAGACGTGGCGACGGAGTCTGGCGGCAAGGTGCAGCTGCTCTCCTCCATCCCGGCCCTCGACACGTTCACGGCCGCCGGCATGGAGGTCATCGACGACAAGGGCGAGTTCGACTTCAACACCGACGAGGCGGCGGCGATCATCCAGAAGTACGCCGACGCCTACGCCGCGGGCGCCATGCCCGCCGAGGCCCTCACGGGCGACTACGGCGGGAACGCCGAGGCGTACATCCAGGAGAAGGTCGCCTTCACGACCGGCGGCACCGGGTTCACGACCGACCTGCAGAAGGACGCCCCGGCACTGCTCGAGAACACGGTCGCAACGCCCCGCCTCGGGGTCGCACCCCTGTACGTGCAGGGACTGAACGTCTCGGCCGACTCCGACAACAAGGAAGCCGCGCTCGCGTTCGCGGAGTTCGCGACGAACCAGGAGAACCAGGTCGCGTTCTCGTCGCTGGCCGTCGGCACCGCGCCGGGCACGGCCGAAGGTGGAGACCAGGTCGTCGACAGCATCGCCTCGACCGTCACCGACGAGAAGCAGCTCGCCGCGATCGACACCGTGTTCGGTGCGATGAAGGATGCCAAGGCCCTGCCGTTCCAGTGGACGTCCGACATGGCCACCTACATGACCCAGCAGATCGCCCTCGCCGTCAACGGCGAAGCGGACCCGAAGGCCCAGCTCGACAAGATCGTCGAGTACGCCAACGCCAACCGCGTGGACCAGTGAGCATGCGCGCGGACACCGGCACCAGGAGCCGGAGGAAGACGATGAGATCCCACAAGTGGTACACACCGTGGCTGCTCATCGCCCCCGCCGTGATCTGGGTGCTGGTGTTCGCGCTCTGGCCCTTCCTGAACACGGTCTTCCTCAGCTTCACCGACGCCAGGCCGTTGCGCACGCCCGGCTTCGTCGGTGGAGCCAACTACGAGCGCATGTTCGGCGACGAGATGTTCTGGAACGCCCTCACCACGTGTCTCATCTACGTGGTGGTGTGCGTGCCCCTGCTCACGATCCTGCCGCTGCTGCTCGCCCTCCTCGTGCAGAAGAAGCTGCCGGGCATCTCGTTCTTCCGCACCACGTTCTACTTCCCCGTGATCGCCTCGGTCGTGGTGGTCGCCCTCATCTGGACCTGGCTGTTCGACAGCCGCGGCATCATCAACCAGACGCTCGACTTCCTCGGCCTGATCGACAAGCCGATGCCCTTCCTCGTCGACCGCTGGCTGCTGCTCGGGTGCGCCATCCTGCTCACGGTGTGGAAGGGACTCGGCTACTACATGGTCGTGTACCTCGCTGCCCTCGGGAACGTCGGCAAGGAACTGCACGAGGCCGCGATGCTCGACGGCGCCGGGTCGTTCCGCCGCTTCCTCTCGGTGACGATCCCGTCGGTCCGCGGCGCGATGCTCCTCATCGCGGTGCTGATCGCCGTCTCGGCCATGCGCGTGTTCGCCGAGCTCGACGTGCTGTCCAAGAGCACGGGCGGCCCCGGCGGCTACGACATGTCGCTCGTGATGCTCATCCGCCAGGTCGGCTCCGGCCTGAACGGCAACATCGGCTACGCCTCTGCGATCAGCGTCGCCCTGTTCCTCCTGACGCTCATACCGCTCGCGGCGATCGCGTTCATGAACCGCGAGAAGAAGGCGAAGGCTCCCGCATGACCGCTCAGACGATCACCGCGCCCGAACGCGATGAGAAGCCGCAGGACGCTCCCGCTCCCGCGCGCGAGCGCATCTTCCGGCACCGCGGCTCCGGCGACTTCAGCAAGCCGACTCTCGGCGGGCTGATCGGCCGATACGCCTTGCTGGTGCTCGTGCTCTTCCTGGTCATCGGACCGTTCGTGTGGCAGCTGTCGACCTCGTTCAAGGGCGCGACCGAGAACATCTACTCCTTCCCCCCGGAGCTGATCCCGCGCGAGCCGACCCTGCAGAACTACACCAGGGTCGCCGACGTCGTGCCCGTGTACCTGTATGCGTGGCACTCGCTGCTCGTCTCCGTCGGCACCGTGATCAGCAACGTGATCCTGGCCACATTCGCCGGCTATGCGCTCGCCTGCATGAAGTTCCGCGGCAAGTGGATCGTGATGGGCATCCTGCTGTCGACCCTGCTGTTCCCCGGCGAGGTGACCGTGACGAGCAATTTCCTCACGATCCGTGCGCTCGGCCTCGCCGACACCCTGTGGGGAGTGTTCCTGCCCGGAGCGATCAGCGCCATGAACGTGCTGCTGGTCGCCACCGCGTGCCGCATGATCCCGAAGGACGTGCTCGACGCGGCCACCGTCGACGGCGCGACCACGTGGCAGCGCATCCGCCACATCGTGTGGCCGAACATCCGCGGCATGGTCTCGGTGGTGGCGATCTTCGCCTTCATCGGCGCCTGGGACGACTACCTCTGGCCGTTGATCGTGCTCTCCGATCCCGCGAAGTACACGCTGACGGTCGGCATGGCCTACCTCAACAGCAGCTTCTCGGTCGACCCGCGTCTGATCGCGGCCGGCACCATGATCGCCCTCGTCCCCATCGTGATCATGTTCTCGTTCACGCAGCGGTTCTTCTTCAAGGGCGTGCAGGAAGGCGCGATCAAGGGGTGAGCAGCGTGCACCTCATCCCGGCGGACGGCCCGGCCGATCCCCCGTCTTCCCGCCCCCGCAGCGGCGTGCTCCGGGCTCCGGTCTTCGCCTTCTCGTTCGATCCGTCCGCCGGCGAGCAGCGGCTCGACGTTCCGGATCTCCCCGCTGTCGAGATCACCCAGGACACCGTGCTGCACTGGGCGTTCTACGCGGACGGGCCGGCGGCGACGCTGGCACCGCACGCCTCACTCGCTGTGACGGTCGATGTGCGCTTCGCCGACGGCTCGCGGCTGAGCGACGACGCGGCCGTGCGGGACCGCTACGACTTCCCGGTCACCGCGCAGGCGCAGTTCGACGCCCGGTGGAGCCTGCCGGAGCAATGGAACGCCGACACCGTCGCCCTCGCTCCCTTCGCCGGTCACGCGGGGGTGGTCGAGGTCGTGTTCGGCACCGCGGCTCTGCCTGCCGATACTTCCCCTGCCGATGCTTCCCCTGCCGATGCTTCCCGTGCCGATGCCGCGGACCTCCCCTCGCGCTGCACGGGCTTCGTGCAGCTCATGGTCGAGGAGAGGGTGCCGGCGCCGGCCGACCTCGCACCCGCGGAACGCGTCGACACCCGCCGCGGCTCGCACTCGGGTGCACGATTCTCCCGCGGTAACACCATCCCGGCGGTCGCCGTGCCCCACGGGTTCACGTTCGTCACGCCGGCGACCGATGCGGAGGATTCCCGCTGGCCGTATCGCCCGTTCGTGCACGACGACCCGCAGGGGCGACGACTCGAGGCCCTGCAGTTCTCGCATCAGCCCAGCCCCTGGATCGGCGATCGTTCCGTGCTGCAGCTGATGCCCTTCCTCGGAGACCCGACATCGAGCCGTGCAGGGCGACGGCGCTGGATCACACCGGGCACCGAACGGGCGCGGCCGCACGAATACGCGGCAGAGCTCGGCGATGGCCTGCGCGTCCAGCTGACGGCGACCGCCCACACCGGCGCGTTCCGCGTGTGCAGCTCCGACGCCGACGCCCGCATCGGCTTCGTCATCGACCAGCTCAGCGACGAAGGATGCCTCGCCTGGACGGACGCCGGGGGGTTCGAGGGCTGGATCCCTGAAGGCTCCGAGGAGTGGGGCAACGCTCCCCGCTGCTTCTTCGCCGGAGTGGTGATGCACCCCGACCGGGACGCCAGTGGGGACGGGCCAACCTTCGCACACGGTCCGCTCGATGATGACGGACGCGGTGCGGTCGCGGGCCACGTCTCCGGACGGGGCTCACTCGAGGTGCGGATCGGCATCTCCTTCCTCTCCGTGGGACAGGCCCGACGTGCCCTGGAGACCGAGGCGCCGGCGCCGATCGCCTACGAGGAGCTGCGCGATGCGACCGCTGCCCAGTGGGATCGGCCGCTGTCGCGCGTGACGATCCCCCCGCTGGCGGACGCCGACCTCCCCTATCGCTCGCTCGCCGACGAAGAGCACCGCTCCCGGATCGCCGCCGCCCTCCACCGGATGCACCTGTACCCCAACAGCGCCGCGGAGAACGTCGGGACGGCGGAGGCGCCCGTCTGGCGGTTCGCCGACGTGTTCGCTGCGCGTGCGTCCTGGGGCGATACCCCACCGATCGTCGACGGTGAGCTCGTCGTCAACAACGGCTACTGGGACACCTATCGCACCGAGTGGCCGGCGCTCGCCCTGCTCGACCCCGCGCTCACGGGGCGCCTCCTCGAAGGTCAGTTGGAGCAGTATCGCCGCGGAGGCTGGATGGCGAGGTGGAGCGCCCCGGGGTACGTCGACAGCATGGTCGGCACCTCCAGCGACCAGATCTTCGGAGATGCCGCCCGCTGGGGCGTCGGGTTCGACCGCGCGGCCGCCTTCGAGAGCGGGTGGCGGAACGCCTGCGAGCCGGGGCCCGACGCACGCCATGGCCGCAAGGGGATCGCGACCGGCCGGTTCACCGGGTACATCTCCTCGGAGGTGCCCGAGGGCATGAGCTGGAGCATCGAGAACGCGGTGAGCGATGCCGCCCTCGGCCACTTCGCCGCGCAGCTGGCCGCCGAGTGCGAGTCCGCATCGGATGCTGCCCGCTATCGATCCTTCGCCCGCTACTTCGCGAACCGCGCGCGGTCGTATCGCACCCTGTTCGACCCGGACACCGGATTCTTCCGCGGCAGGGATTCCCTCGGCGAGTTCGCAGGAGGCTTCGACCCCCGCTCCTGGGGCGGAGACAACGTCGAGACGAACGCCTGGGGCATGTCGGTCGGAGCCGTGCACGACGGCGCAGGACTGGCTGACCTCCACGGCGGCCCCGAACGTCTCGGCCGCCATCTCGACGCGCTCTTCGCCGAACCCGAGACCGCGGACGAGCGTTTCGGCGGTGCATACGGCACCGTGATCCACGAGCAGCGGGAGGCACGCGCCCTGCGGTCGGGGATGTGCGCGATCTCCAACCAACCCGCTCACCACATCCCCTTCATGTACGCGTTCTCCGACCGCCCGTGGCAGACCGCGTCCGTCGTGCACGACCTCGCCGGGCGCCTGTTCGCCGGCGCCCACATCGGCCAGGGGTACCCGGGCGACGAGGACAACGGCGAGATGAGCGCGTGGTGGCTCTGGGCCGCACTCGGGCTCTATCCCCTGGAGCTCGCCTCGGGACGACTCCGGATCGGGTCCCCGCTGTTCGACGACATCCGCGTGGCTCGCGGCGACGGCTCGACGCTGCGGATCCGGTCACGACGCTCCGCTCCGTCCGCCCATGTGCTGCAGGAGGCGCGACTCGACGGCGTGACCCTGACGTCGGCAGACCTGCCGATCGATGCGCTGGTCGGAGACTCCGTTCTCGAGCTGCGGTTCGGTACCGACCCCCTCCTGGCGCTGGAAGTCGCGGATCCGCAGCAGCACTCGGTGCCCTGGCATCAGGATCTGACGTCGCGCGACGGATACCCCCTCGCCTCGTCAGGGGTCACGAACCCCGAGCACCTCTTCGACGATGGCGCGGGCCTCGCCCTCGAAGGTCGGCAGGAGAGCACCCTGCACACCGGGGACTGGATCGGATGGCGGTTCCCCTCGCCGCAGAGTGTCAGCGACGTCACGGTGACCACGACCTCAGAGGCCTCCTCCTCCGCCCTGCTGTGGGAGCGCCTGACGACTGCGGGTGAGTGGGAGACCGTCGCGACGACCCATGTCTGCGAGCTCCCGGCCGACCGTACGACGCCCTTCACGTTCACGGAACGAGTCGTGACCTCGGCGATCCGCGTCCGGGCGGAAGCCGAGGTCACGCTCCGTCAGATCGAGCTCTTCGATCTCGACTGATCGGGTCTCGTGCCGCTCACGGAGCCGCTCGGTACTCGGTCGCCTCTCCCTTGAGCGCCTGCGTGATCCCGGAGAGCAGCCCCGACTGGTCGGTCGCGGTCAGGTTGTACGCCACATAGACGCCGTAGCCGTCGGAGACCGTGCGCTGGGCGTAGTCCGCGGCTGTCGCGGAGCTCACGTTCGACAGGTCGATCGCGGCCGCGCCGAGGCGTGCCCTGTCCTCGAGACCCGGCACCGTGGGGGCGTTGTAGGACGGGTAGTAGGGGTTCCAGGCGTGGTCGATCACCGCTGCGGCATCGAACCGGGTGAAGTCCGTCACGGTGTAGGTCTCGCCGATCGCGTACAGGGTGATGATCTTGTCAGGGCCGAGGCGATCACGCAGCGCCGAGACGAGCCACCCGAAGGACTGCGCGTTGGGCTGCGGCGTGCCGTTCGCGCCGTAGTTCGTCCACTCGTCGTCGAAGTCGATGCCGTCGAGGCCGTAGGTCGTGACCGCGTCGGCGAGCTGGGCGGCGAAGGCGTCCGCGGCCGCGAACGACGTGAAGTTCGCGAACCCGGCACCCTGATGATTCCCCAGCACGGACAACAGCACCTTCGTGCCGCGGGCCTGCAGCGGTCGGATCTGGTTCTGCGCATCCTGAAGCGTCTCGGTGACGCGCTCGTTGAAGTGCAGGTAGGCCTTCTCGCCGTCGTAGTTGATGTTGGCGGCGAAGATCATCGCCAGGTCGACGGCCGGCCGACCCGAATCGGCGAGCGTGTAGTCGGCGACATTCGCTAAATCGTTCGAGTTGACTTCCACGTAGACAGCGAGCTTCGGCTCGGCGGCCGTGTCGTCCGCAGCGGCCGCGGTCGATCCGGCGACCGCCCCCATCCCCGCGAGCGCGAGGGCCGCAGCGGCTGCAAGTGCTCTACGGAACCGGTGGTTACTGGCTTTCGGCTGACTCATGACAGTTCGTCTCCTTCGTCGTCGTGTCCAGATCGAGCCGCATCGGTGCGTCTCGCGGCCGACTATATCGCTTAAGCGATGTGGTCGAAAGAGTGCCGGCCACTGTCATGAACAGTGCCTCGCACGGGCACTGGCGCCGATACCGCTTTCCCGGGATGCTGGACGCATGCGCGCGCTTCGACCGCTGTGGCGGTACCCCGTGATCACGCTCACCGTGTTGGTCTTCGCTGCGGTGGGGGTGCTGCACGCGGTGGACGAAGCGGGGATCGGCCGCTGGCTCGCCACGGTGTACGTGTCGGCCATCGTGGTCTGGACACTGGTCGGCATGGTACGCGACGTGCTGCACGGACACGTCGGGCTCGACATCCTGGCCGTCGTCGCGATGGTCGCCACGCTGGCGGTCGGCGAGTACATCGCTGCGCTCATCATCGTGCTGATGCTCTCCGGCGGTGAGGCGCTCGAGGACTTCGCCGGACGCAGGGCCAAGCGGGATCTGTCGGCGCTGCTGGACCGCTCGCCTCGCATCGCCCATGTTCTGGTACACCCGGACTCGCCCGATTCCGACGAAGCTCGCGACGTGCCGATCGACGATGTCGCGGTCGGCGACGTGCTGCTGGTGCGCCCCTCCGAGATCGTGCCGGTGGATGCGACGCTCCTGACCGACACGGGGACGTTCGACGAGTCCTCGCTGACGGGCGAGAGCATGCCGGTCACGCGCGAGGCGGGCGGGGAGGTGCTGTCCGGGGCGATCAACGGAAGCCGCGCCGTCCGCATCAGAGCACTGCGCACCGGTGCCGACAGCCAGTACCAGCAGATCGTCGCGCTGGTGCACTCCGCCGAGTCGTCGCACGCGCCGATCGTCCGCCTCGCCGACCGCTTCGCCATCCCGTTCACCGCCGTGTCGCTCGTGCTCGCCGGCACCGCATGGGCGATCTCCGGCGACTCCACGCGCTTTGCCGAGGTGCTCGTGCTGGCGACGCCGTGCCCCCTCCTCATCGCGGCGCCCGTGGCATTCCTCGGCGGCCTCTCACGGGCGGCGAAATCCGGGGTGATCATGAAGAGCGGGGCCGTGATCGAACAGATCGCCCGGGTGCGCTCCGCCGCGTTCGACAAGACCGGGACGCTCACGCAGGGCCGCCCCGAGCTCGTGGAGGTCCGCCCCGCTGCGGGCTTCGACGCCGACGAGATCCTGCAGCTGGCCGCATCCGCGGAGCAGTACTCCTCGCACGTGCTGGCCGACGGCATCCGGCGCGCCGCCGATGCGCGGGGGCTCGTCCTGCACGCGGCTCGGGAAGCCAGCGAGACCGCCACGAACGGGGTCGCCGCAACGATCGCCGGGCGCACCGTCGTGGTCGGAAAGCCCGCCTACGTCGCCTCGCTCGCACCCGACACCGTCCGGGCGCAGCTCGAACCCGGCGAAGCCGCGGCCTACGTGGCGGTGGACGGGCGCTTCGCCGGCGTGCTCGTGCTCGCCGACGCCGCCCGCCCCGAAGCGTCCGCCGTCATCTCGTGGCTGCGGCTGCACGACGTCGATCGCGTCGCGATGCTCACCGGCGACGTGGATTCGACGGCGGAATCGGTGGGACGCCGGCTCGGCATCGATGAGATCCACGCGGAGCTGCTGCCGCCCGAGAAGGTGCGGCTCGCCGCCGAGATGCAGCCGCGCCCGGTGCTCATGGTGGGCGACGGCGTCAATGACGCGCCCGTGCTGGCAGCCGCAGACATCGGTATCGCGATGGGGGCGAAGGGAGCCACTGCCGCCGGCGATGCCGCAGACGTCGTGATCCTCGTCGATTCGCTCGCGAAGGTCGTCGACGCCGTCTCGATCGGCCGCCACACGCTCCGGGTCGCGCTGACCGCGATCTGGATCGGCATCGGGTTGAGCGTCGGGCTCATGATCGTCGCGATGACCGGCGTCATCCCGGCGGTCGTCGGTGCGCTCGTCCAGGAACTCGTCGACCTCGCGACCATCCTCTACGCCCTGCGGGCGCTCAGCGGACCACCCAGCGGGCTGCGCCCGGCATCGACCCCGGAGCCGTCGCCCCGGCACGGGGAGAGAATGGAGTGACGGGGCGTCCGCCGCGCAGCGAGGGGGTCGAGTGAGTTCGGTGGATCGCGCCCTCTCGAGCATCAGAGTGATCTCGTCGCGGCGCTGCGACGCCCATCGACCGCCGGTCCCCAGCGATGGCGCACCCCCGCAGCTCCTCGTCATTCCGGAGCACGACGACCTTCACGTCGATATCGGAGGACGACGCCACCTCGTCCGCTCGGACCAGCTCGCCGTGGTGTGCCCGGCCGAGGGAGACACCATCGCTCTGACCCGCGAGATCCAGGCCGAGAGCAGCTCCGAGATGCGGTCTGTCTTCGGTGTCGAAGCGATCACGTTCAAGAGTCGCGGACACGTCTACACGCTCCTCGAGCAGGAGCTCCCCCGGACGATCGTGGTCGACAGCACACCGCTGCTGGCCTCCGTGGTCGCATTGCTGCACGCCGAGGGCAGGCGCGATCCCGTCGTCGACAGCCTGCTCTGCAAGCTCACCGAAGTCGCGGTGTGCGCGGCGGTCGCCGCCTGGATCGACACGGCGCCGACACCACCGGGCTGGATCGGCGGCGTCGCGCATCCGAGGATCGGGGCCACACTCGAGGCGGTGCACAGCGAGCTCGGAACGGTCTGGACGGTCTCCGACATGGCTGCGCACGCCCACATGTCCCGCTCCGCGTTCGCCAAGCTCTTCCGAGAGGTCGTCGGCTCGACGCCGTCGTCGCACCTCGCCCGGTGGCGCATGGCGCACGCGCTCGAACTCCTCGAGGCCTCTCCCGACATGCCGTTGAAAGACGTCGCGGATCGGCTCGGCTATTCGGACGAGTTCGCGCTCAGCACCGCGTTCAAACGCCGCTTCGGCGCGAGTCCGCGCAACTACGTGGATCCCGCGCCGAGCCGCGTCCGGGGCTAGACCCCCGCGCTGAAGCGCCGGATCAGACGCGCGACGTCGGCAGGGGCCGTGACGAGGGCGTCATGTCCCGCCGCGAGCTTCGTGACGGACCATCGCTCCGGCCGCGCACGCACACGGTCCTTCGACGGGCCGACATCGGCGAACGGCGGGGCCGTGCAGTCGATGTAGAGCAGGGGCACATCGGGTATCGGGCCGGTGATCGGTACGACGTCGCTCCAACTGCTCCACGGGTGCCCGGTGAGCCTGCGGTCGAGCCATTCGACGTCGTTCCGACGCGTCACCCCGAACATCGTCGGATCCTGCGGCTTGGGGACGTAGTACCCCTGACCCGCCTGCGCGACCACGGTCGGCAGCGCGGCCCGACTCGCGGGGGTGAGCACGTCGAGGATCCGCTCCCCGGGATCGACGACGACCGCGTCGAGGTACACCGCGCCGCGGAGGCGATCGGAGATCCGCTCGGCGACGGCGGAGACATAGGCACCACCGATGCTGTGTCCGACGAGCACCACGTCACGCAGTTCCTCGGCATCGATCGTCGCCACGATGTCGTCCACGCCGTCCTGGAAGCGGATGTCGGGCGAGAGACGGTGCGCACGATCGCCGACTCCCGGCAGGGTGGGCGTGAGGATCCGTCCCCGGCGAGGATCGAGTTCGTCGACGACGCGCCGCCAGGCCCAGCCGCCGTGCGATCCGCCGTGGATGAGCACGAGGTCGGCGCGGGAACGGGAGGCGGAAGCACTGCCGGACGGGACGATCGCCCCGCCCGCTCCCGCAGCGACCGCGGCGGTCACCCCCAGTGCCGCGCCCAGCACCATCCGCCTGTTGACCCCTCGGGGGATCGGCCCGGTGGCCACTTCGCCGGTCACCGCGCCACCGCGCTTTCTCGGGCGACCACGGCCTCCAGCGAGTGCGGCTGTTCGCCGAGCACATCGTGGACGCCGTCGGAGAGATGATCATCGCGCCCGGCGCGGATCGCGTCGAACAGGTTGGCGAGGGCATCCACCATCCGCGGCTTCAGGTAGGGCGCGACGGATCCCCGCCACTCGTCGACCCCGATGTCGGCGAAGGTCAGGGCACGCCCGGTGCGCCGCCCGACGATCTCGACGGCTTCGGCGAACGAGAGCGACTGCGGGCCGGAGAGCTCGACGTGCGACGGGCCCGGCGTCTGCGATCGCAGGAGCGTCGCTGCGACTCTGGAGATGTCGCGTGCATCGATGAACGGCTCCCTCCCATCTCCCACCGGCAGCCGCAGCTCGCCGGTGGCATCCAGCTGAGCGGCGAAGAGACCTGTGGTGAAGCCCTGCGCGAACCATGAGGGGCGCAGGAAGGTCGAAGCGGGCGCGGCGGCACCGAACACCTCCTCCGCTCCGGACGCGATGCCGTCACCGCTGACCCCCGGGTTTCGTGCGGTGAGCACCACGGCGCGCTCGACGCCGGCGTCGGCGAGCACCCGTGCGAAGGGGGTGAGGTCCATCGGATCCTCGGGGAGGACCACGTACACCGCCCCGGCACCGTCGAACAGCGACGGCCAGGTGCTCGCGTCGTCCCAGTCGAACCGCCACGGCGAGCGGCGGGAGGCGCGTCGCACCCGCACATCCGCGGCCTCCAGCAGATCCGCCACCTGCGAGCCCGTCGTTCCGGTGGCTCCGAGTACGACGACCGGGGCCCCTTCCTCTTCATGAAGTGTCATGCCTTCCATGCTCGAAGCCGTCGCCACCGCGGCCCATGGCCTGACGCATCGCGTGCATGTTCACGGCTCTCGCCCGTCGAGCAGGTTGCCCTTGGTCACCGAGTCTCCGGCTGCAACCGATTCCTGACCTCTTCTGCACGGTGCTTCTACACGCCATTCGCTCCACAGCCACCGGGATGACAGCACGTCACGACCGGAATACCGTGACAACCTTGCCCTCCGGAATCAGACTGGAGGCATGCGCTTGAACGATCCGCAGGTATGGACTCTGATCGGCGTTTTCGCAGCAGTGATGCTGGGCGGCATGACGCTGATGACGACCCAGCTCAGCCGGGTGATCCGCGCCGAGGTCGACCGCGTCGAAGGCACGCTCTCGGCGAAGATCGATCGCGTCGAAGGCACGCTCTCGGCGAAGATCGACCGCGTCGAAGGCACGCTCTCGGCCCGGATCGATGGGCTCCATGCCCGGCTCGACCGCATCGAGATCAAGGTCGACGACCTCGACAGGGAACTCACGAACCTCGCGACCCGCTTCTGGCGCTCGCAGTGATGTGCAGCGACCGATCAGATCGTCACGTCTCCCACCAGGTTGACCTTGATCCCCATGCCGTCGAACATCGCGGCCTTCGCGATCAGGGCCTTGTCCGCGGTCTCGGCGTCGGGCGCGTAGACGAGCTGCGCGTGGTTCGCCTTGTGCCGTGCCATGAACTGGTCGCGCGAGACGCCGTGCAGCACCACGTGGGCGATCGGCCACTCGGGGTTCGTGGCGTCCTTACGCCGCTGGGTCTCCTCCGCCGGCAGCTCGACCACCGACGCCCGGAAGATGTCGGCCTGCAGGATGCCCTCGGCGATGAACACTCGGGAGAGCACGACCTCGCCGGGCTTCGAGACGCCGTTGATCGTGGCGCCGCCCGCGGGGAAGAACACATGACCCTGCCGCCATCCCTCCGCGTGCTGCCAGCCTCCGAGGTGCGATGCCGGCACCGACCCCGAGATCTCGTAGACCCAGACGAACTGTCCGTCGTAGTCCTCGCCCCAGCGGACGTCGTGCAGCGTGTTGTCGGGCACGAGCCCCATCGCGCGCCACACCCGGTCGGTCACGAGCGCGTCCACGGCGACACCCTCGTCGGCCTCGTTGAAGTGCGGGAAGGCCCGTCCCTCGTGCAGAACGCGAGAGCCGTCGCGCGAGGTCACCGGCGGCCGCTCGGTCGAGTTCAGAATGCCCTCGGCCAGGTCTGAGGCGGGCACCAGGTCCTTCAGGCCCTGTTGGTACTGGATGCCGACCGCGTCGAGCCCGAAGTCGTCGGCGATGCGGAGCGCGGCGATGTACATCTTCAGCTGCCACTGCACCTGGTCGCGGGTGAGCTCGGTGACGCCGTCTTCGCCGTAGCGGAACGTCATCCCCGCATCGATCAACCAGTCGTACGCGGCGTCGGCTTCATCGTCCGTGACGTCGAGCATCTCGGCGTACAACGCCGACTGCGAGAGGCGCTCCTTGTAGATGCCGGTCGGGTTGAGCAGCTCGTCGTCGAAGATCGCGTTGTACATGCCCATGCAGCCTTCATCGAACACGCCGATGATCGCCTTCTCGGAGAGCAGCTGTGCCGCGAGCGCCTCGCCGAGCTGCTTCTCCGGGCTGTCCGGCAGCGCGGGCAGCGGTCGGACGTGCGAGCTGTCGTGCGTGATGGCGCCGGACTCCGTCCATTCCTTGATGCCGTCGGTGAACCACTCATCGGCGAAGTCGACGGACCAGGTGGTCGCGTAGGGCTTGCCCATCTTGGTCAGACCCGCGTTCAGCCCGAGAAGGCCGACGAGGCCCGGCCAATCGCCGGCGAAGTTCGCGACCGTGAGAATCGGCCCCTCGTGGGATCGCAGTCCGGCGAGCACATGGTGCGAGTACTGCCAGTTGGCGATCGCGACGATGAGCGGCGCGTCGACGGGGATGCGCGTGAACACCTCGAGGCCCATGCGCTGGCTCGAGATGAATCCGTGCCCGGTCTCGGGGTCGACGCCGAAGGGCCGGATGACCTCCCACCCGAGGGCGTTCAGCACCCCGGTGACGCCGGTCTCCAGCTCGACCTGGGTGGGCCACCCCGCCACGTTCGCCGACTCACGAAGGTCTCCGGACGTGATGAGATACGCGGTCTTCGGAGCGGTCGTCGGGCGGGATGCCGTGGTCGGCAGGGTGTAGGTGGTCATGATGCCTCCGGGGTTGGGGTCGGGGTGAGCCGGGAACGATGCGTATCCCCGGCTCGGAGTCGGATGTCGCGGCCGACGGTCCGGCCGCGCAGCCGCAGGTCTGCGACATCGAGCGTGCCGCCGTCGAGATGGATGGCCAGCTCATGCTCGTCGATCTCGACACGCCCCCAGCCGGTTCCCGTGGTGAACAGGCTGCGGAGATCACCGCCGGTCGCCGGAGCGAAGGAGAGCTCGCCGCTTGGGGCATCCCACTGCACACCGCTCGCTCCGAGCAGAAGCGCCCACGACGCGAGCGATCGTGCGTAGTGGTTGCCGCATTCGATCTCGTTCCACGGACTGCGGTGACGCCCGTCATACCGCCCGCGCAACGAACGCTCGACGAGGATCGCGTCATCGACGCGGCCGGCATAGAGAAGCGAGGCCGCGACCTGATGCTCGACTCCCGTCCACACCTCGTCGGAGTAGACGAAGGGGATCGCCGGGCGTCCACCGTGCGGCCAGGATGCGAGCAGGAGCCCACCTTCGTCGTTCAGGGCGTAGACGCGCTGCGTGCTCTCGTGCGCAGACAGGTCGTCACGGTGATTGTGCGCCACGATCGCGGCAAGCGCCGAATCGACTCGTTCCGGGGGAAGAATGTGCCCGAGGCCGTTCACGAATGCGTGGAACTGCCCGAGGAGCTGATCCGACAGCACGCCATCGCCGTACTGGTACCGGTGCGCGTCGGCATCGCCGATCACCTGGCGGTAGTACTCACCGTTCCACAGCGTCTCGTCCATCGCCGCGGCGACATGGTCCGCTCGAGCCGACCATGCCTCCGCCCGCCGGTCCTCACCGAGATGGGCAGCCATGCGCGTACCCGCCCGGAGCGCCGCGAGGTACACGCCGTTCGCGAGGGGCTCTGCCCCGTGGAACTCGATGTCGTAGGTGTTGTGCATCTCCCCGTCGAGGAGCCCGTCTCCGTCGCGATCCCAGACCCTGATCGCGAAGTCCAGGGTGCGAGCCGCTGCGGGCCACAGTTCACGCAGGAAGTCGTCGTCTCCGCTGAAGCGCCATTCCCGGTGCAGGCGGAGCAGAGTGCCGAGCTGTCCGTCGACGGCCGGACCCATGAACCAGGAGGGACCTCCGAAGACGCGGTTGCCGCGGAACTTCTGCGCCCCGGACTCGTCCGTCTCGAGCAGATACTCCACCCGCCGAGCACTTCTTTCGAGCGAGGGGAAGAGCCAGGCGAGGGTCTGCGCATACGACCACACGTGGGTACAGGTGCCCTCGCACGAGCCGCCGTGATCGAAAGATCCCTCCCACGCCGCGAACACCGGTCCATCGCCCAGCTCGGAGTTCGGGGATTCGATGACGAAGCCGGTCGTGGAACGGGCGGCCGCGATGTTCGCTCCGATCGCATCGATCAGCACCGGATCGAGACTCCCGCCGTACAGCGCCTCGACGAACGCATCCGTCGTCTCCTCGAGCTCTGCGAGGTGCGCGTGCACGTGGGCAGCGGCGGCCCAGGCATCCGGCCACAGCGTCGCGTAGTGGTTCCGCACGATCTCGTCGAGGTTCGGGTCGGCGAACACGATATGCCCGTTCCACCCACGACGACGATTCGGGAAGCTCCACGACAGCACGAACTCGAAGTCGCGGCTCTCACCGGGAGCGAGGACGTGCACGATGCCGAGCGAGCCGGTGCGCAGACGGGGAAGCTTCGCCAGCATCTCCGCTTCGGTCAGCGGCGCGGCGTCCGGGTCGGCATCGGGTTCGGCGAAGAGCCCTCTGGGCCGATCCTCCAGCGTGAGCCTCGGCTCCGCCGCGAGCAGCCCGTCGTCAGTCAGATCGTTCCAGAACAGCCGTGCACCGTCGGGCCAGTAGCTGGTGACCCACTGCGGCTTGGCGGTCGTGGCCGCATCCGTCGTGGTGAGGCTCAGCGTCCCGTAGCCGAAGTCATCCTCGGGCAGTTCCACCCCGAAGTCGAGTCCGCGCACCTCGCCGTCGTCGCGCCAGCGCACCGTCTGCGTCGCACGCATCCCCCATGGCGCATCCGGCCCCGGGGTGCCACGCCCCGCCGTGTGCGAGATGCTGCCCACGACCGTGACCGCCACCGGGACCGACCCAGGGTTCGTCACGCGGTAACGCAGCACCGCTGCCGGGATGCCGGACTCGTCCGCGTCGAGAGGCACCAGGGGTGTGAAGGCGTGCAGCGAGACGTCGACCGGTAGGACGGCGTCGCTGAAGTCGACGTCGACCACCGGGTATTCGCCGTGCAGCGTCGCGGCATCGAGTCGCGGGAGGCCCGCGAGCTGGTCGAACGCGTAGCCCGCGTCTGCATCGTGACGCCCGCCGAGCCGCGCTTCGAGCACTCGGGTGACCGCGTCGCCGCCCTCCGGAGCCGCGTGGATCGCGAAGAAGGAGTGCGGGTTGCGACGCCCCTTGTCCGGAAGGTTCTCGAGCTCCCAGTCGCGCAGCTCTCCCCTGGCACCGATCGACACATTGCCCGTCCCGATGCCTCCCAGCGGGAACGCCGTCGCCTGCGACGTGTGCGGGATACCGCGGGCGCGCCGTTCGCGGGTCATGCGGATGCTCCGCGCTGCGTGTCTGCGAGTTCGTGCACGACGTCCTTCGAATCCGCGTAGAGGCGCACGTATCTGTCGAACAGGTCGTCGTAGGCCGGGCGCAGCGCCTCATCAGGCCGGATCGTCTCCGCGACGGGGTTCCAGTCCGTGATCACCGGCGTCTCGTCAGGCGCGGCGATCGCGGTCGCGGCGAGGAAGGCCGCACCGTAACTCGCGCCGATCGTCGTCTGCGGCACCTCCTGCACGAGACCTGTCACGTCGGAGACCACCTGCAGCCAGAGCCGCCCCTGGGTGCCCCCGCCCACCGCGACGATCCGACGAATGTCGGCACCCGCCGCGCGCATGGTCTCCACGTTGTGGCGCACGCCGAGCGCCGTGGCCTCGAGAGCGGCACGATAGAGGTCGCCTCGCGTGTGCTCGAGCGTGAGTCCGGCGATCACGCCCCGGGCATCAGGGTCTTGGATCGGGGTACGCTCCCCGGCGAAGTACGGCAGCACGAGCAATCCCCTCGCACCGGGTGGAGAGAGCTCCGCCTCTGCCAGCAGCTCGGGGTAATCCGCCCCGGTCAGATCCTTCAACCAGGCGGTCAGCGCGCCGGACGTGGAGAGCCCGCCCGCGAGGTTGCGTGTGCCGGCGAACGCTCCCGCAGTGGTCCACATCGACGGGGTGCGCAGAGTCTCCGCCCCCGTCGCGACCAGGAACATCGTCGTCCCGTACATGAGCATGAGGTCGCCGACCTCGTGCGCGCCGACGCTGACCGCCTCCGTCCAGGCGTCGATGCTGCCCGTGATCACGGGTGTTCCCGCCGGGATGCCGCTTGCCGCTGCCGCGGCGGCGGTGACCTCTCCTGCCAAGTCGCCCGCCCAGAGCAGTGCGGGCTGCTCGATACCGCCCGCGTACAGCTCCCACCACGGCCCGTACCAGCTCTCGGCCTCGATGTCGTAGAACGGCGAGACCTGACTCGCGGACTGGTGGTCGAGCACATACGCCCCGGTGAGGTTCCTGGTCAGCCACGACGCCGGCATGAAGAGGCGTCGCGCACGCGCCAGGGCCTCCGGCTCCTCATCCCCGATCCAGGCGATCTTGGGGCCACCCGCCTGCGAGGTGAGCGTCGATCCGCCGACGCGCGTGATCTCCTCGATGCCGAGGTCGGCCGTCATCCGATCGATCTGCGCCGTCGAGCGTGTGTCGACGCCATAGAGGATGGCGGGACGCACCGGGCGGTCATCCTCGTCGGCGAGGAGGATGCACGGCCCCATCCCGCTCACACCGACTCCGACCACCTCGGCATCGGGCACCGTCTCAAGCAGCTCGCGAGAGATCGAGACGAACTCGTCCCACCACACGTCGCCGTCCATCTCGACCCAGCCGGTGTGGGGGCGGCGGACCTCGTGCGCACGGCTCGCCGACGCGATGATCGTGCCGTCGACCCCCACCAGCACGCCTTTGCTGCTGGACGTGCCGATGTCCACCCCGAGGGTGCAGCGCATGGTGTCCTCCTTGAAACCGGGCACAGAATCTGAAACCTGTGGCCACTTTATGCGAAATCGATTTCACATCGCAAGAAGATCCGACCTTTCCTGCACGATCTGCGGGGAGCGCGCGCTCTCCACTCTTCACGGGCTCGAGCCCGAGCCGCACTGGAATACCGTGACAATCTGAGGACTCCCCCGCAGGATGGAGCCATGCAGATGAACGAACCCCAGGTCTGGACTCTGATCGGCGTGTTCGCTGCCTTCATGCTGGGGGCGCTCACCGTCCTCATCCGCCAGAACGACAAGATGACATCGTCCCTCCGGCGCGAGCTGGGATACCGGTTCGAGACGATGGAGACGAAGCTCCAGGCGATGGAGACGAAGTTCGAGGCGATGGACGCGAGGGTCGACACCCGATTCGACGCTCTCGAGGCGACGTTCGACGCGCGACTGGGCTCTGTCGATCGACGACTCGAAGAGCTCGACAAAGAGGTCGCCCACCTGGCGACCCGCTTCTGGGGCTCCCGCTAGACCCGCTGGCTGGCGGGTTGGATCTCGTTGCGCAGCACCACGGTGCGCGAGGGCTGCCGGTCGCCCTTGATGCGCTCGAGCAGCATCCGCGCCGCCGTCACACCCATGTGGCGCGCCGGCAGGCGAACGACGGTGACGGCGGTGGGAGACAGCGTCGTGAAGGGCAGTGACCCGATCACGGCGACACCGACCTGCGGCGGAGTGAGCCCGTGCTCGGTGAGCACCTGGATGGCGCCGACGCCGATGAGGTTGTTCCCGGCGACCACGGCATCGGGCGGCTCGGGAAGCGCGAGGAGCTCCTCCATAGCGGCACGGCCCCCCTCCACGCGGAACGTCGCGAATCGTGCGAGCTCGTCGAGGTCGAGGTCTGGCTGAGCCGCAGCGAGCACGGAGCGCCATCCTGCGGCTCGCTCCGCCGCGGTATCGATGTGCTCGGGCCCGCCGATATAGGCGATGCGACGATAGCCCGCGTCGATCAGATCCTGCGTCGCGGACGTGCCCGCTGCACGGTTCGCCATCACGACACCGTCGATGTCGTACGTGGTGCTGCGGTCGACCGCCACGACGGGACGCCCCGTCGCGAGGATGCCCTCGAGGTTGGACCGCTCGTCGGCCGTCGCGATGATGATCCCCGACATGTGCTCGGAGATCGCGATACGGAGGTATGTCGCCTCCTTCTCCATCTGCGCGTCGGAGTTGCACAGGACGACCGAGTAGCCCGCCTCGGAGGCGACGTCTTCGACCCCTCGCGCCATCTCCGTGAAGTAGGGGTTCTCGATGTCCGGGATCACGAGCGCGATGACCTCGGAGCTCTGGCGTCGGAGTGTACGAGCCGTGCGATTCGGCGTGAAGTTCAGCCGGGCCGCGGCGTCGCGCACGGCGGCCACCTTCTCCTCGGACACGCTCGTGCCGTTGAACACACGCGAGACGGTCGCCGGGGAGACACCCGCGAGTTCCGCGACGTCATAGATCGTGGCCATGCACCCTCACTGCCTGCCCGGACGCGCCGGACGTGAAAGCAACAGTATCGCGCACACCTCGATTCTCTGGCGTTCTCATCTGAAATCGATTACATTGGCGCCCATGACTTCCTCTGCTTCTGATCTGGCATCCCTCGCAGCGCTGCGACCGGTGCAGACCCGATCGATCTCCCCCGAGAACTTCGACGGATCCGCTGGGGGCGGTGGCCGCGCGACCGAGGGCACGGGCGCGATGAACGCTCGTGACCTCGGTCCCGGTTGGAAGATCTCGCCCAGCATGGACATAAAGGCCGGCGAGACGCTCGAGCTCGCGAACATCACCGGTGCGGGCAAGATCACCCACCTCTGGATCACGACCCATACCGACAACTGGCGCACCCTGCTGCTGCGCGCATATTGGGACGGCGCCGACGAACCCGCCGTCGAGGTGCCGTACGGCGACTTCTTCTGCAACGCCTGGGGAGTCTTCGCGCAGGTGAACTCGCAGACGATCGCTGCGAACCCGCACGGCGGATTCAACTCCTACTGGCCGATGCCGTTCAAGGACGGCGCCAGACTGACCCTCGAGAACACCTCCGTCGTCGACGTGCGTGTCTACTACCAGGTGACCTACGAGGTCGGAGGCGACCACTCGAACGACGCGTACTTCCACGCGCAGTGGCGTCGATCGAACCCGCTGGCCGATCTCACCCCGCACGTGATTCTGGAGGGCGTCGAAGGGCAGGGTCAGTACGTCGGCACGTACATCGCCTGGGGCGTGAACTCCAACGGATGGTGGGGCGAAGGCGAGATCAAGTTCTACCTCGACGACGACACCGACTATCCGACGATCTGCGGCACGGGGACAGAGGACTACTTCGGCGGTGCCTGGAACTTCGACATCCCCGGCCAGGGCTACACGGAGTTCTCGACTCCCTATCTGGGCATGCCCCAGGTGATCCGTCCCGACGGGCTGTATGTGTCGCAGCAGCGCTTCGGCATGTACCGCTGGCACCTGCTCGACCCGATCCATTTCGCGACCGGTATCCCGAAGGTCGACATCCAGGCGCTCGGATGGCGCAGCGGCTGGCGGTACCTACCGCTGCGCGACGACATCGCCTCCACAGCACTGTTCTACCTCGACCGCCCGACCGCGCGGCGCCCGAAGACGCCGACGGCCGACGACCTGGAGGTGCACCTAGGCACAGCCCCGGTGCCGGACATCGGCGCCACTCCGCCCCGCGAGCCTCAGGACTGAGCGCGGCGACTCTCAGGCGAGCCAGGCAGGGGCACGACCGCGAAGCAGGGCGCCGTCGATGGAGAAACGGCCGGCTCCCGTGAGCGCCAGCGCGAGCGCGGCGACACCGAGGACCGCGACGAACTCGTAGCCCCCGTCCCCGACCCACAGCCCGGCGGGGAGGTGCACGAGGAGAAGCGCCACCGCCATGTCGATGGTGAGCAGGATGCCGACCGGCCTCGTGAGGAATCCGATGATCAGAAGAATGCCGCCGACGAGCTCGAGGAACGCCACCAGCGGGGCGGCGATCTCGGCGAACGGCACTCCCATGCCGGCGAAGCTGCCGATGGTCCCGGGCAGCGTGAACTCGAAGATCTTCTGCGCGCCGTGGGCGGCGAAGATCGCGCCGACGACGACCCGGAGGACCAGGAGGCCGGTCGAGGCGGCGGCAGAGGGGGCTTTGGTGTTCGTCATGAGGAGTTCTTCCTTCGTGGCAGGACACCCGCGCGCCAGGCGCGGAGCAGGGTCGTTCCCTGCTCCCCAAGCTAGGAAGCGTTGCTTTCGGTCTCCTGGACGCGCCCGCCTACACCAGCCCCTGCACGCGGAACTGCTCCGAGTGGTACACGCTGTTGTTGCCCGTGTTCCATTGGCTCACGCTGAGGTGCAGGTCCGACAGGGTCGACCCGGGGATGATGTAGCCGCCGTAGAGCTGCGCGACGTGCGAGGCATCTTCCGTGTTCCACTCGGTGCCGGTGAGGAGAGTGGTCTTCGTGGCCGTGTAGAGGTTGTCGGTCGGCGTGTTCAGGACCATCGCGTCGATCCGATACGCGCCGGAGTTGAACCAGGTGAGAATCCACTTCCCGCCGAGCGGTCGCAGGCACATCTCACCGAACTTGCCGCCGAGCACCTCGGTGACGGGCTTGCCCCACCCCCATGAACCGTTCGCGAAGCCCCACGGTTGATAGGCCGAGAGCGTCGTCATGTTGTTCGACGGCACCCGGTACAGCACGATGCCCTTGTCGCGCTGGAAGCCCGTGCCGTAGATGTACACGTAGCCGTCGTTGCCCTCGCCCCACGTGATGCACTGGAACTTGCCGCCCGCCATATCCGCGGGGAACTGCAGCCCCGTGTGCTGCCAGGACGCGCCGTTGTCGTCCGACTTCCAGAGTTCCGTCCAGCGCACGGCTCCGAACTGAGGGCCATTGACGATCGCGTGCAGATACATTCGCGATCCGACGGTGATCACATCGGAGGGGATCACTGTCGTGAAGTAGGCGTCGTGCGGGTAATACCAGAGCTGCGGAGCGACGCCCTGCGTGTTCGCTCCGGCACCCGCGCTCCCGTTGAACGCGACTCCCGCGGCGAGGTTCGTCGTCGAGGAGTAGAGAGCGACGGGGGAACGCCAGTTCGCGCCGCCGACACCATCGGCCCACGTGTCGCCGAACATGAAGAGCATCCGACCATCCGGTGTGCGAGCGGGGATCCCGAGATCCGTGGCCCCGATGCCGTACTGCACGGGGCTCTGCGTGCCGGCGAGCACCTTGACCCTCGTCACGGACAGTCCGGCGGCGGCCGCGGGAGCGGGCCGGCCGGTCGCAGCCAGGAACGCCGCTCCCGCTACCACCGCTCCCTGCAGGACGCCCCTGCGGCTGAGCCATGACTCCTGGTTCTGTTCGATCTCCATCGATCTCTCCTCTCGCTGCCGCCGGGTGGCGGGTGCCGGTGGTGCTGCAGAGTGCTGCTATTTCAGGCCTGCCATCTTGATGTTGCCGATGATCTGACGCTGGAAGATGAGGAACAGGATGATCACCGGCGCTGCGGCGAGCACGGACCCGGCCATCAAGAGGCCGAGCTCGGTGCTGCGCTCGGACCGGAAGGTTGCGAGGTACTGCTGGAGCACGAACCGCTCCGGCGAGGTGATCGTCAGGATCGGCCAGACGTACGAATTCCAGTACGCGAGGAACGCGGTGATCCCCATCACGACGAACGGCGGCTTCGACAACGGCAGGAAGATGCGTACGAAGATGCCGAAACGACCGCAGCCGTCGAGCATCGCGGCCTCTTCCAAGCTCTTGGGGATGTTCAGGTAGAACTGCCGGATGAAGAACACCATGCCGGCGCTCGCAAGCCCGGGGATCACCAGCACGGCCAGCGTGTCGAGCATGGAGAGGCGGGTGACCACGATGAAGCTCGTGAGCAGGATCGTCATGCCGGGAATGAACATCGTCGTGATCACGATCGCCCAGATCGTCTTCTTGAACCGGAAGTCGAGGCGTGCGAAGGCGTAGGCGGCGAGCGAGTTCACGGCGAGACTGCCCACGGTGAACAGCACGGCACCGAAGAACGTCCACAACAGAGTGCGCAGGAACGTCGGATCGGCCAGGATCTGCGCGTAGTTCTGCCAGAGCCACACCTCGGGGAAGAACTGGAAGGGGGTCTCCACGACCTCGGTCTTCGACTTGAAGCCGGCGATCACCATCCAGGCGAGCGGAAACAGCGACGCGATGACGAACAGCGCACCCAGGATCACCTTGCCGATGACGACGAGCCAGCCTCCGGCGCTGCGCGGCGGCCTGGTCGAGCGAGGTTCTCTGCCGGCGAGCACGATGCGCGTGGTCTCCTGCATGACGGCCATCAGTCCACCAGCCTCTCGGAGTTGACGAACTTGAAGACGAGGGCAGAGATCGTACCCAGCACCACGAACAGCAACAGCGCTGCGGCGATCGAGTAGCCGACGTTCACATCGTTGCGGAAGTGGTTGAAGATGAACAGGTTCGGCAGGGTCGTGGAATCCAGCGGACCGCCCTGGGTCATGACGAGGGGCAGTTCGAACTGCTGGATCGCGGCGACGAAACCGGTGATGAGCAGGTACAGCACCACGTTCTTCATCTGCGGGATGGTGATGTACGCGGTCTTCTGGCCCCAGTTGGCCCCCTCCATCGCCGCCGCCTCGTAGTACTCCGCCGGGATGTCGACCATCGCGGCGACCATGATCAGCGAGGTCAGTCCCATGCCCAGCCAGATCGCCGGGACCGCGATGGCGAGGAGCGCCCACTTGGGATCACCTATCCAGGCGATCGGCTCGATGCCGAAGGTACCGAGGAAAGCGTTGAGAAGTCCGCCGGAGTAGTTGTAGATCAGCACGAAGATGATCGACGCGATCACGGCGGAGATGATCGTCGGGATGTAGATGCTGACCTTCAGGAGGCTGGCCGCCCGTCGAGACACGGTCACGACGAGGCTTGCGAAGAGGAACGCCAGCACGAGCATGATCGGCACGGTGAGGAGCACGAAGGCGAAGCCGCGACCGATGGTCGCGAGGAACAGCGGATCCTTGAGCACGTTGGCGTAGTTGCGGATGCCGACGAACTCCGGGTCCTTATAGAAGCTCCAGTCCTGGAATGACAGGTATCCGGCGTAGATGGCCGGCCAGATCACGAAGATCCCCAGCAGCACCACCAGCGGCAGCAGGAACCAGTATGCGGTCCTGTTGTCGCGATAGCGGTAACGGTTCTGCCGCTGCCGGATCGCCCGGCGTTCCTGCACAGCCTGATTGGCCATATCCACCTCGTCGTGATCTCGTGTCCTTCACTGTTCGGGGGCCGGGGCCGACCCCCGAACAGTGAGCGACGTCAGTTCTTTGGTGCCTTGTCGGACAGCCCGTCGCGGTCGATGACGGTCTGGATCGCCGCATTCGCGGTCTTGATCGCGTCATCCACCGAGGCGGAGCCCTTCATCACGGATTCCATCGCCGTGCCGACGGCGAGATTGACATCCCAGGGGTAGGTGGAACCGGGGATGGCGTCCGGCGCGATGTCGTCGACGATGATGCTCGACCACGGAGCGTCAGCGGCCTCTTCGCTCGCCGCGACGGCATCCTGCACGGACTGACGCACCGGCACCTTGGTGAACTGTGTGTCGACGAAGAATGGGACGAGGTTCTGCGGCTCGCCGCCGATCGCCCAGGCGAGGAATTCGCCGGCGGCTTCGGGGGCCTTGCTCTTCGCGTCGACAACCCAGGTGAAGTTGCCCATCGTGGTGGCTGTGCGGCCGTCCGCATCCGACGAACTCGGGAAGGCACCGACGCCGGTCTTGCTGAGCAGGTCGGTGTAGTCCGAGCCGATCTCGGACATCATCCACGAACCGGACACCTTGAAGGCGACCTTCTGCTGACCGAAGTCCTCGCCTGCGACGTATGCCGCGAGAGGCTGCTTGGGCATGTATCCCTTGTCCCACAGCTGCTGGTACTGCTCCATCAGGCTCCGGTAGCCCTCGTTGTCGATGTCAGGGGCGGTCCAGTCGTCGGTGAGCGCCAGGTGTCCGGCGAAGTTGTACTGCTGTCCGACGGTCGACCACGCCATTGTCACCGCATCCTGCGCCGGCGAGATGCAGTACTGCCCGTCGGAGAGCGTCGGCTGGATTTTCGCGCAGGCGGCGAGGAGATCGTCCCATGTCGCCGGGGCGCTCCCTGAATCGACACCGGCAGCGTCCAACATGTCCTTGTTCCAGAACAGCACGGTCTGAGGCTCGAGCAGCAGTGGATAGGCATAGTGCGTGCCGTCGATCTCGGAGATCGATTTCGCGTTGTCGAGGATCTCGTCGAGGGCGTCCTTCGGGACGATGGAGTCGAGTTCGTGCACCGATCCGGCGTTCACGAGGTCGTAGAGGTTGGCGGAGCTGGTGTAGACGTCCGGGGCCTTGCCTGCGGCCTGGGCCGCCTTCATCTTCTGGTCCCACGCGTCGGCGGGCACCTCGGTATCGACGACCTTGATCTTGTCCTGCGAGGCGTTGAACTTCTTCACGATGTCGGCGTACCACTCGTTCTCCACAGGCGTGAACGTCCGGTGCCAGAACTGCACCGTGGTGACGCCGTCCTCTCCGCCTCCGTCGCCGGCAGACTCCCCCGGCGTGCCGGAACCGCACGCGGCCAGCATGACGCCGACCGTGAGCGCGCCCAGAGCGGCGATCGCGGCCCTGCGCGTACGAGTTGTGATTCTCATGGGTTCCTCCTCAGGAACGGACTCCTCATCGAGTCGCTGCGGTGATCTCGGCTGCCGCCGACGGGCCCTGGTCGCATCCCTGGATCGTCGGTGATCGGGTATGCGCCAGAGTAGGCGAAATCGATTTCATACGCAAGGCATGATCCGTGCGTCGATCACTCTGCGCGCTCCAGGTCTGCGGAGAACCAGAAGACGTTGTACGGATCCCAGAGCGACAGCGTGAAGTAGATCCGACGTCCGCCGTCGCTCACGTATCGCGGATTCAGGTACGGCGAGTACAACCCGGGATGGTCCTCGCGGGGAACGAGTTCGATCGCCTCGCCCCACGGGCCCCACGGCGTGACACCCTCACGGATGTATGCCGAACCGGCATCCGAATAGGTCATGATCCAGCGGTCCAGATACGTCGACCACATCACCGAGAGCTCTCCGACCGTGCCTTCCAGAATCGTCTCGGCGTCGCGCAGGTCGTCGCTCCACTGCGGCGTCCCTCCTTCGAGACCTGCGAAGTACGAGTACTCCGACTGGTCTTCGACGGCGTCCTCGGTGGCCGGGACGCGCATCAGCTGAACACCACCGAATCGGCCGGACGGAATCGACCAGAAATAGATCCAGTCCGCGTCGCCGTCCCTCACCTCGGCCGTCGCGAACTGCACGAAGTTCGAGTCACCCGGCCACTCCACGCCTTCGACAGGGCGCCATGTAGATCCGAGATCCCGCGAGACGACGAGGGCGGAGTAGTTGGAATCCCAGGCTCCAGGGCTGCCCCAGAAACGCACCGACATGTACGAGACGTAGATCGCGTCTCCGACAGCGAAGCCGTAGGTCGGAATCTTCGTGACCTCGCCACCGGCGCCGTTCGCGTCGTGATCGCCTTCGATGAGGGGCGCGGCGAGGCCGACCTCATCCTCCAGCCACCCCTCGAACTCGATGCCGTCCGACGGGTCGTCGTCGGTCGTCCACGCAGCCACGTTCGAGCGCCAGAACCCGCCCTGCCCACCGATCGACCCGGGCTCGCGTTCGCCGAACGTGTCGCCGAAGAAGAAGAAGGTCTTGTCACCGACGTTCACCATCGATCCGAGGTCGGTGCCCGCGACCGAGACCGACTCCGTGTCGTTCGTGGCGCCAGGCCCCGTGAGCTGCGCGATCTCGGTGAGGCCGGACACCCCATCGAGCACGAACGGTTTGTCAGGATCGGGATCGACGATCACACCGCCCTCTCCACTGCACCCGACAACAGCGACGGCCAGAACGAGGGATACCGCCACGGCCACGCGGCGGAAGGCGACAGGAAGGAAGGCGACAGGGCTGGACATGATCCTCCTCGATCGACGTGATTCCTCGAATCTAGCGAAATCGATTTCAACACACTAGGGTCATCGACATGCTCGACTTCGCGACACCCCACTGGCTTCGGCCCTCTGGTGACGGCGCATCCGAGCCCCGGTGGGGACCTGTCGGCGGGCTCCAGGTCGGAATCCCGCCGACACCGGGGCCGCGCGGGCTCCTGCGCGTCTTCACCCCCTACCTCGACCACCCCCACGAGCGGCTGGTGAACTTCATCGCCGTGGAGCCGGTCCCGGAGGGCGCGACAGAACGGGGATTCTCAGAGATGGAGCCGAGCACGCTGGATCCCGGCAAGCAGGGCAAGAGGTTTTGGTCGGCGGACGATTCTGCAGGTGCGAACTCCATGCCGTCGACGGCCCCGGCCCGTGGACGGATCGGTACCGTCGAGGGCGTGGAGACGCTCACCGTCTGGATCGGCGTCGAACGCTTCGCCAACGGTGCGGATGTGAGTGTGAGGGTACGGTTCTTCGCCGACCGGCCGCACGAGGTGGAGGTCGCGGGGTTCACGAGGGCGACATCTGTGCCGCTCTCACACCTGATCCTCACCGCGACGATGGGCAATTGGGCACGACTGCGGCTGCTGCACCTGGCGGACCGCGTGGTGTCGCCTGCCGAGCTGTGGCCGGAGTTCTCGGGCACCGCGTTCACCGCTCACGGCCGCTTTCCGCTCGCCGACCTGACCCGCGACGGGGAATCGGCGATGGTGAGCGCCACCGGCGACGAGGAGGAGCCATGGTCCGTCGAGTACTCCGCTGATACCGCGGAACACTGGCGCTTCCTCGGTCGTCGAGCCGTGCAGACCTGGCGCGTGGATGACCCGCACCCGGCGCTCGAGGCAGTGGTCAACGCCCGCTGGTCCTATTGGGCGAGTTCTTCGCCGATCCCCGGGGGTCCCGCGTACGAGAACTTCGAGATCGTCGAACCGTTCCGCAATGGTGCGGCGTTCCGGTTCTCCGTGGAGCCGCTCTGATCGAGGCGCTGCCTCCAGGCGCTGCCTCTAGGCGCTGCCTCGCGGGTCCCAGAGCACGACCTCGGTCGAGCGGCGCAGGCGGCGACCGGTCGGCATGGGCACGACACCTGCGGAACCTGCGGCGAACACGCGCACGCCGGGGCGATTCTCCCGCTCGGTGCGCAGGGCGGCTTCGAGCACGGCGATCCGGTTGCGCAGCGCCCTGTTCTCGTCTTCGAGGTCGAGCAGACGAGCGATCGCGGGAAGGCTCGCCCCTTCGGAGGAGAGCTGTGCGACCTCGCGCAGCTGCTCGATGTTGCGAGACGAATAGCGGCGCGAGCCGCCCGAGGTGCGGCCGGGGACGACGAGGCCGATGCGGTCGTACTGCCGCAGCGTCTGAGGGTGAAGGCCGGAGAGCTCGGCGGCGGCCGCGATCGCGAACACCGGGGTGTCGGCGTTCATCATCGATTCCCCTCTCCTCTCCTACCCGTGTCTCTTGTCGTACGCGCGGACTCAGGCAGAGGCGCCGGAACAGGCGCGTTCTTCACAGAACGGCCTGATCCGGCGCGAACGCCTGTCCCGGCGATGTGATCCCGACGACTGCTCATCGCCGGGCCTTCGCCATCAACTCGGCTCGCGGGTTCTCGTCGGGCTCGAGCTCCTGGAACTTCTCCAGCGCCGCGCGTGCGGCCTCGTCGAGGTGCGTCGGCACCGCGACCTGGAGCTCGGCGAGCAGATCGCCCGTGCCCTTCGACGTCGCGACTCCGCGACCCTTGACCCGCAGCACCCGCCCTGAGGGGGTGCCCGGTGCGACGCGGAGCTTGACCACGTCGCCGCCGAGGGTCGGGACTTCGATGGTCGCCCCCAGGGTCGCCTCCGTGAAGGTCACGGGCACGACGACGCGCAGGTTGAGACCGTCGCGCGTGAAGACAGGGTGCGGGCGCACCGTGATCTGCACCACGATGTCACCGCTCTCCCCACCATCGGGCGAGGGCCGGCCGCGGCCGCGCAGACGGATCTTCTGACCGTCGGCGACACCGGCGGGGATCTTCACCTTGAACGGCTTGCCGTCTTCGCCCTGCAGCGAGATGGTCTCGCCCTGCACGGCGGTGACGAAGTCGAGCGTGGTGCGCGCGGTCACGTCAGCACCGCGCTGCGGCCCGCCGAAGCCGCGGTAGCCGCCGCTCGGCTGGCCGAAGCGTCCGCCGCCGAAGCTCGCACCCTGGCCCTGGTTGAACATCGCGAAGATGTCCTCGAAGTCCGCCGTCTGCCCTCGGCCCTGCTGGCCGAAACGGCTGAACACGTCTTCGAAGCCGCCTGTGCCCTGGCCGCCCGCCGTGAAGCGGGCACCGGAGCCCATGGCGCGGATCTCGTCGTACTCCTTGCGCTGTTCCGCATCGGAGAGCACCGAGTAGGCCTCGCTGATCTCCTTGAACTTCGCCTCGGCCTTGGCATCACCCTGATTGGAGTCCGGGTGATACTTGCGCGCGAGCTTGCGGTACGTCTTCTTCAGTTCTGCATCGCTGACGTCCTTGGACACCCCGAGGGTCTTGTAGAAGTCCTTGTCGAACCAATCCTGGCTGGCCATCGATCACCTACCCTTCCGGGACAGCGACGACGACCTTCGCAGGGCGCAGCTCGACATCACCGAGACGGTAGCCCACCTCGACGACCTCGAGGATCGTGGTCTTCTCGGCGCCGGGCGTCGGCTGCTGGAAGATCGCCTCGTGACGCTGCGGGTCGAATTCCTCGCCCTTCTCGCCGTACGCGACCACTCCGAGACGCTCCACGACCGTGCGCACCTTCTCGGCGATCACGGCGAAGGGCGTGCCCTCGACCAGATCACCGTGCTGGGCCGCGCGATCGAGGTCGTCGAGCACGGGGACCAGGCCCTTGGCTGCCTCGCCCTTCGCCCGCTCGATCTCGACCTGCCGCTGCTCTTCGGTGCGGCGACGGTAATTGGCGTACTCGGCCTGCAGACGCTTGAGGTCGTTCAGCAGAGTGGACTCGAGGTCGGCGAGCACGGCGTCTTCCGCCGCGGCCTCGCCGGTCTGGGTCGCGCCGAGGATGTCGTCGACCGTCAGGTCGTCGGGAGCGCCGTCTGCCGGGGTCTCGTCCGAGCCCTCGGCGGCCTGCGCATCGCGGGAGTCCTGGTGGTGCGGCGCGGGGCCGGATGCCTGAGCATCCGACCCCTCGCTGCGACCTTCGGCGGACTCAGGATTCTGGTTCTCGTCGAAGTTCTTGTCAGTCATGGTTACTTCTTCTCGTCCTCGTCGTCGACGACCTCGGCGTCGATGACGTCCTCGTCGGAGGAGGGAGCGTCACCGGCCGGGGCCTCGCCGTCAGCCGAAGCGCCGGCAGCAGCATCCGCCTGCGAGGAGGCGTAGATGGCCTCGCCGAGCTTGGACTGCGACTGGTTGAGCTTGTCGAACGCGGTCTTCACAGCGTCGTCATCCTCACCGGCCAGAGCCGTCTTGAGCGCGTCGACGTCGGCCTTGACCTCGGTCTTCACGTCTTCGGGCAGCTTGTCCTCGTTCTCGGTGATCAGCTTGTCGATCGAGTACGCGAGCGTCTCGGCCTGGTTGCGGACCTCGGCGGCCTCGCGACGCGCCTTGTCCTCGGCCGCGTGCTCCTCGGCCTCGCGCACCATGCGCTCGATGTCTTCCTTCGACAGCGACGAGCCGCCGGAGATGACGATCGACTTCTCGGTGCCGGTGCCCTTGTCCTTGGCGGACACGTGCACGATGCCGTTGGCGTCGATGTCGAAGGTGACCTCGATCTGCGGGATGCCACGGGGAGCCGGGGCGATACCCGTCAGCTCGAACGTGCCGAGCGGCTTGTTGTCACGCGTGAAGTCACGCTCGCCCTGGAAGACCTGGATCGCGACGGACGGCTGGTTGTCGTCTGCCGTGGTGAAGGTCTCGCTGCGCTTGGTCGGGATGGCCGTGTTGCGCTCGATGAGCTTGGTCATCATGCCGCCCTTGGTCTCGATACCGAGGCTCAGCGGGGTGACATCGATGAGCAGGACGTCCTTGCGCTCGCCCTTGAGGACACCGGCCTGGAGGGCGGCACCGACGGCGACGACCTCGTCCGGGTTGACACCCTTGTTGGCGTCCTTGCCGGTCTCGCGCTTGACGAGCTCGGCGACCGCGGGCATACGCGTCGATCCACCGACGAGCACGATGTGGTCGATCTCGGACACCTTGATGCCGGCTTCGCGGATGACGTCCTCGAACGGCTTCTTGGTGCGGTCGAGCAGGTCCTTCGTGAGGTCCTCGAACTTCGCGCGGGTGATGGTCTCGGACAGCGACACGGGGCCGGAGTCGGTCAGCGACAGGTACGGCAGGTTGATGCTGGTCGACGTCGAGGAGGACAGCTCCTTCTTCGCCTGCTCCGCAGCTTCCTTGAGACGCTGCAGGGCGATCTTGTCACCCGAGACGTCGACGCCCGTGGTCTCCTTGAACTGCTTGATCAGGTAGTCGACCAGGCGCTGGTCCCAGTCGTCTCCACCGAGGCGGTTGTCACCGGCGGTGGCGCGCACCTGGATCGTGGAGAAGTCGTCGTCCTTGCCCACCTCGAGCAGCGAGACGTCGAACGTTCCACCACCCAGGTCGAAGACCAGGATGAGCTCGTCTTCCTTGCCCTTGTCGAGGCCGTACGCCAGAGCGGCAGCGGTCGGCTCGTTGATGATGCGCAGGACGTTGAGGCCCGCGATCTCGCCGGCTTCCTTGGTGGCCTGACGCTCGGCGTCGTTGAAGTACGCGGGGACCGTGATGACCGCGTCGGTCACCGTGTCGCCCAGGTACGCCTCGGCGTCGCGCTTCAGCTTCATCAGGATGCGCGCGGAGATCTCCTGCGGCGTCCACTTCTTGCCGTCGACGTCGAAGGTCCAGTCGGTGCCCATGTGGCGCTTGACGGAAGCGATCGTCCGGTCGACGTTGGTGACGGCCTGGCGCTTCGCGGTCTCACCGACGAGCACCTCCCCGTCCTTGGTGAAGGCCACGACCGAAGGGGTCGTGCGGAAGCCCTCTGCGTTGGCGATGACCTTGGGCTCGCCACCCTCGAGGACGCTGACGACGGAGTTGGTGGTTCCGAGGTCGATACCGACAGCACGTGTCATGTGTTCTCTCCTTTGTTGGAAGTTCTCTTCGTGGGAAGTTCTCTGTGTCTCAGAAATCTGCGGCGATCAGGAAAACCTGAGTCGCGATGACTCAAGTGTACTTCGGCGTCGACGAGGAGTCAAATGAACTTGATATGAACTGGCTCAACTTTGAGGAAGGGCTCAGAACGGGGCCACCGCGAGGTCTTCGGTGAAGGTGACGGTGTTCTGCAGGGGCGGCCGGTCGACGTAGACCCTGCCGGTCGGACTCGTCCAGGCGTAGACACCGGCACCCAGAGCTTCGACCATCCACGGAGAGTGGTGTTTGAGCATGTGATGGCGCCGACAGAGGTGGCCGAGGTTCGATTCGCGAGTGGCTCCCCCGAGAGCGGCGTCGTGATGATGATCAATGTCGCAATCAGTGGAGGCATATCCGCAGGCGGGGAATCGGCAGCGCTGATCCCTCGCTCTCAGATGTCGCTTCAGATCAGACCCCGGACGATAGCGGTCGACTGCGAGAAGCGCGCCGGTGATCGGGTGGGTCAGCACTCGATCCCATCCGGAGGCCGCTCCGGCGAGCGCGCGAGCGGTCTCGAGGTCGATGGGAGTGCAACCGTTCAACTCGGCCGACGCCCCGCCGCCTCTGATCAGGGTGGTGACGGGAACGGTGATCGACACCGCTCCACGGACACCCGAGAGGAGCCCCTCGGGAGCGTCGTGCCCGATCGGAGCACCCGCGAGGAGCAGGTCGAGGGCGAGGTCGGCACGGAGCTGAGCGACGGTGCGCGGATCAGAGGTGCACGGATCAGAGGTGCACGGATCAGAGGTGCACGGATCGGTGGTGGGCGGATCGGTGGTGGCAACGGCCGATTCCGGACCCGAAGGTTCATCCGCTCCCTGCACGATCTTGGCCATCTGCGTCAGCCGGTCGAAGACGCCGTGGACGAGCGTCGACGGCCCGAGCAGGCCCAACTGCGACATCCCGTCGCCGACGTCTTTCACCCACACGGATCTCTTCTCCCGTGCGTCGAGGTGCCGGTCCTCGATCGACCGTGCCTGGAATCGTTCAGCCACCCGCCGAGCCATGCGGCCCACTCGCCCCGGAGACTCCGACTCGGCGAAGGCGATCACCTGCGTCGCATAGGCATCAAGAGTCGCCCCCTCATCGAGGTGTTCCCCGGCTTCGCAGATGACCCGGGCGTGCGCCGCACTGATGCGACCGGCGCCCTGCGCCTCCCAGACCAGTGGGAAGCGCTCCACGATCCATGCCGCGTCTGCCATCCGGCGCTGCACCGTCCGATCACTCACCCGCAGGGCGGCGGCGAACTCGGCAGCCACCGTGCGCGCCGACATGTCGCCGTGATCGGGATGCTCCGCCTGGTCGGCGACCTCGAGAGCGATCCGTGACCCCAACGCCAGGATGCCGTCGCGCGCGGCCTGCAGACTGCTGATCGTGCGCTCGACCTCGACGAGCATCTCGGTGAGCGCGGCGAGCGCGCCCACCTGCTCGAGCGTCGCGTCAGCCGGTGCCGTCATACCTGCAGTGAATCAGGGGCCACCGACATTCGAAGCCCCAGATCACAGCAGAAAAACGATATGCCGGAATGTGGTCGTCGCTGCACCCGAGAGCACTCCGGAAAGCCGCTCAGCCCCCGCCGAGGGCTCCGGCCCACACCGCTCGATGCTCCCGTACGTACCGCAGCGCGTCCGCCCAGTGGTCGCCGTGCCCGTCCACGTACATCGAGGCCCACGGCTCGTCGCCGACGGCGTGAGACCGTTCGAGCAGCGCGAGCATCGCCGCCGTCCGGTCCTCCATGCCGCGAGGCAGATCACGGCGCATGACATCGTCCGCCCGGTATCCATCGACCAGCGCAGCGAGATCCCGAGACGCATCCACCGGGTCTCGTCCGACATCCGACAGGGCGAACGCCTGTGCCGCGTAGGCGAGGTCCCAGAGCCGGGTGCTCGGAGCGGCGGCATCCCAGTCGATGAACACCCAGCGGTCGCCGACGACGAGGTTCCATGGCGCCAGATCGTTGTGGCAGATGAGCTCGGCACCGGGCGCGACGATCGCCGTCTCCCAGACCGCGTCCGCCCGCGGCGTGTAGCGGGCACTGGCGTCGTGGATCCCGCGGATCATCGAGCCGACGCGCCTCAGCTCGGCCACCGTCAGCCGCTCACCGTCCATGGCCAGGGTTCCCGGCACGAACTCCACGACGTGCCGGCCCCTTCCGTCGCGGCCACGCGGTTCCGGCGCATCGACCCCCGCCACCCGCATCGCCGCGACGAAATGATCGACGCTCGGAGTGGCCGCCGTCCACGCCTTGCGCACCGTGTCGCCGATGCGCACCACGGCCCCGCTCGCGTTCCCCCCGGCCAGCACCTCTTCGTCCACGCGTCGACGTTAGCGCGCCGATGCCCCCGCCGTCCCACCGCGATACTTGACCCCGAGAGCCATTTGACCCTCACACTCATTTGACCCTCACACAGTGGCAGACGGGAGAACTGAGGCATGTTGTCCATCGGAGCGTTCGCGCAGATCGGCCAGGTGACCCACCGGATGCTCCGGCATTGGGACGCCGCCGGCCTGCTCATGCCCGCCCACGTGGACGAGTTCAGCGGCTATCGCTCCTACGATCCGTCACAGCTGGAACGGCTGCACCGGATCGTCGCCCTGCGCCAGCTGGGGTTCGGGCTCGATGACATCTCCGCGATCCTCGACCGTGGCGTCGATGCCGAGCGCATCGCCGCTCTGCTGCGGATCCGTCGCACCGAGGTCGAGCAGGAGCACCGCGTCGCCGCAGAGAGACTCGTCGACGTGGAAAGGCGCCTCCACCTCATCGAGAGAGAGAATCACATGTCCCAGATCGAGATCATCGACAAGCCGCTCCCCGCCGTCCGCCTGGCCGCGATCCGCACCATCGTGGCCGACCAGCCCGCCGTCGCAGGTGTCGTCGGTCCCGCGTTCGACACTGTGGCGGACATCATCGGCGACGACCACTCCCTGGCGACCCCGATCGCCCAGTACGAGACCCTCGACGACGCCCTGCAGGTCATCGCCGGATACACCTATGCCGGGCCCGCACGGGAAGGTCTCGAGATCATCGAGCTGCCTCCGGCCGACGAGGCCGTGTGCGGCATCCACCTCGGCTCGATGGAGCACATCGCCGAGAGCTGGCACGCGATCCACACCGAGATCGTGGCCCGCGGCCTCACGCACGACGGCCCCTGCCGCGAGCTCTACGTGCGCGCCGTCTCCGACGACCAGTCGGACTGGGTCACGGAACTGCAGCAGCCCGTGCGGCGGGGCTGAGGCACACGGCGCCGCGGGCGTCGAACCGTGGCAGGATGAGAGTAAGGCGAGCCTTACCGGCCGCCCCGGCGGTGTCGCCCGGCAGACGCCGCGGCATGGATCCGTCCCTTTCTCGGAAGGACCGTGCGGATGAGATCTGCGGCGATGGGTGGGAGCGAGAGCACCGATTACGACGTGCTCATCGTCGGCGGCGGGCCGGCCGGTCTGTCCGCCGCCCTCAACCTCGGCCGCGCACTCATGCGCGTGCTGGTGATCGACGCCGATCGTCCACGCAATGCTGCGACCCTGCGGTCGCACGGCTTCCTCACCCGCGACGGCATCCCGCCGCAGGAGCTGCGCCGGCTCGCGAGGGAGGAGCTCTCGGCATATCCGGACGTCGAGGTGCGACGGCGCACCCGCGTCACCTCGCTTCGCCCGAGCGACGGCGGGTTCGCGGCCGAGATCGGGCGCCGCGAGGCGGAGACGACGGTGACGGCACGCGCCGTGCTGCTCGCCACCGGCCTGCGCGAGACGCTCCCCGAGGTGCCGAACCTCCGTGGCTACTACGGCATGAGTCTGTTCAGTTGCGCCGCCTGCGATGCCTGGGAGCTCCGGAGTCGTCGCCTCGCCCTCATCGGTGAGGCACCGGACATCGCCGAACGTGCCCGCCTCATCGGTCGCCTGACCGAGAACCTCACGGTGTTCACCCACGGCGCGGATGTGGTCACGGCGGAGGAGGAGGTCGAACTCGCCGCCGCCGGGATCGCGCTACGCCGGGAACCCATCGTCGAGCTCGTCGGCGACCGAGGTCAGATCGAGAGCATCCGCCTGGCTGACGGCACGACGGTCGCCATCGACGGCGGATTCGTACGCCCCGAATGGCACAGCACGCTGTCGTTCCTCGAAGGGATCGCACCGGCGACGGACGACGCCGGGCATCTGCGCATCGACCGCTCAGGGCGCACGGACGTACCCGGACTTTACGCTGCAGGCGACGCGGCGGCTCCCGGACCGCAGCAGCTGATCGTCGCAGCAGGTGCGGGCGCTCGGGTCGCGGCGGTCATGGTGCACGACTCGATCGGCGTGGCCACCGCGCACTGAACGATCATCGGCGTGAGAGCGCAACGGGACCGGACTAGGCTGACCGGCATGACGCGCGCCTTCTCGATCTCCCTGCGCCTGACCGCCGCGGCCGTCGCCACCCTGGCCGTCCTGTCCCTCAGCGGATGTCTGTACGCGCAGATCCCGACGGGCTCGCCCTCCGACGCTCCCTCCGCGGGCACGGAAACCGACGCACCGGCCGACGGCCCCTCCGGTTCGACCCTGACCTTCGCGGAAGGGCTCGATCTCACGAGCGACACCTACATCGAGTGGGGCGACGGTCTCGTCGTCGACGACGGGTGGAAGATCGTCGCGCCGGACGACGGCAACGGCGGGTGGACCTACGGCACGGTCGACGGCACCTGCACGGCACGGTTCTGGCAGGGTCACACGACCGACGTGGCCGTGGTCCCCGGTGACGACAGCGCGTCGTCCGACGCGATCCTCGGCGTGCTGCTGCAGATGCCGACGGCAGACATCACGCCGCTCGCCACCACCGGTGAGTTCAGCTACATGGCGGGAGGGAACGGCGGCGTCGAGACGCGTCAGGTCGTCGGAGTGGACGGCAGCCGCACCTGGCTGATGGCCGCACGCGCCTTCACCCAGACCGGGGTGGGACTCTCCGTGATCGTGGACTGCACCGCCGGGGACGCCGAAGCGACCATGGCGAAGATCAACGAGGAGAACGCGGTCGTGGTCACGCCCTGAACGGCGGAGGACGGCCCGCGTCGGCTCACTTCCCGCCGGGAGGGCCGATCAGCAGCAGGATGACGTACAGCGCGACGATGCCCACGACCAGCAGCAGCGCGAGCACCCACGGCCGCTGCAGGAACCACCGCATCAGCCGGTCGTACCAGCGCCGATCGCGCGGATCGTCCGTCGCCTCGAGGCGCCAGTCTCCGGTGAGTCGGCCGGTGCGATGCAGCCAGATCTCCATGGGGATCGTCGCATAGGGGACGATGGCGCTGGCCACCGCGAGCACGCCGACGCCGGGATGCCAGCGCTGGTTCAGCGCGACCAGGATCGCCGTCGCCGCGTACGACAGGAACACGAACCCGTGGATGCCACCGCCCACGGTCACCACGACTCCTGGAGCGCCGACGGCGCGCGCGATGATCGCGGAGATCAGGATCGTCCAGGTGATCGCCTCGGCGATCGCGAGAACTCGGAACAGGCGGTCGGGGGTGCGGAACACGGTACTCCTCGGGTGGTGTCCCTCCACCGTATCCGCACGCTCAGGGCTCCGAATCAACCGAATGGTTGAGGTCGGTCAGCGGAGCGCCGACACCGCACAGCGCATCATCGCAAGGCCACCACAGACGGCGCGACGGAATAGCGAACGGCCCGACGGCGTTGCCGAAGGCATGGTGACAGTGGATGCGGATGCGCTCTCGAACGTGCTCGGCTCCGTCGACCTCCGTGTCGGCATCGGTCGACGCGCCTCGCTGCCCGCGGGATCGCTGCTGCCCATCCCGGCCGACAGCATCACCCTGGTCTACGTCGCCGCAGGAGGCGTGAACGGGCACCCGCCGCTCGGCGACGGCTGCCGACTCGACGTCGACACCGACTCGAAGCGCTTCTCGCTCGACTCCCTCGCCCTCGACCCGAAGGCCCGCCGAGACATGCTCGTGGCGGGGGACGCGTTCCTGACGCTCGGTCGTTCGCCCTTCGTCCTCGAAGCACAGGACGACACGAGTCTGATGATCGCCGACATCGAGCTCGCGGATGCGGCATCCCCGCTCCCCGCCCTGCTGCCCCCGTTCCTCACGGTCACCGGTTTCGACGCCGTGGAGCCCGCCGCCGCAGCCCTCGCCCTCAACATGGGGGTCATCGATCACACGGTGACACCCGCACGCCAGGGCGACCCCATCATCTGCCGCATGATGGCGACCACCGTGCTGCTGTCCCTGATCAGGGCATGGGCGGCGAACGGCTGCGCGCCGACGGGATGGCCCTCGTTGTCGAACGATCCATTCCTCGACCGCGTCGTCGACGCCATCCGCGAGGAGCCAGGACGCGACTGGACGGTCGAGCGCCTGGCCGGCATCGGCGCCATGTCGCGGTCGACCTTCGCGGAGAGGTTCCGCAGCGCGGTCGGCCGCTCACCGGCGGACTATGTGACCGAGGTGCGTGTCGACGCGGCGAAGCGCATGCTCGAGGCAGGACGCAGTGTCTCCGACATCTCGCGCGAGCTGGGATACGCCTCCGACGAGGGGTTCAGCCGTGCGTTCCGACGCCGCACCGGCTTGACCCCCTCGTCGTGGCGGCTCGCCCACCGCCTCCCCGTCTCGGCCTGAGGCCGCGCGCGGCTCAGTCCCTGCTGCTGACCCGGTTGGAGACGCCGAAGAGCACCGCACCGGCGAGCAGCGCGATCGCGCCGATCACGTAGACGAGCTCGACGTTCAGGGTGTCGACGAGGAGACCGCCGATGCCCGCCGCCAGCGTGATCGCTCCCTGGAACCCGACGACCACCAGGCTGCCTCCCGCTTCGAGACGATCCGGCATGCGGTGACCGACCCAGGTGTTGGCGACGATCAACCAGGACGAGAAGAAGAAGCCCCACACCAGCACGACGATGCCGACGCCGATGATCGACCCGGAGAACAGGATCATCGAGATCACGGACACGGCGATCACCAGCGGTGCGAACACCGCGAAGAACGCGAAGGTGCGGTCGATGACGAGCCCGATCGTGATGTTGCCGAGGAGCCCGCCGACGCCGAACAGCGCCAGCAGCACCACGATGGTCGAGGCGTCCACCTCGGGGATGCGCTCCAACGCGAGACGCACATAGGTGTAGGCGAGGAAGTGTCCGAGCACGACCAGGACGTGGCCCACCATGCCGAGACCGATCCCCGGGCGGCGCAGCGTGTCCACGAGCAGACGCAGGCTCGACGCCCTCTCGGCCGGAACCGAGGGCAGCGCGAAACGCAGGACGACGGCGAGGACGACCATCAGCACACCGGCGATGGCGAAGACCATCCTCCAGTCGACGAGCTCGCTCAGCATGACACCCAGCGGCACACCCGCCACCGTCGCCAGCGACACCCCCGCCGAGGTGAACATGACACCGCGACCGAGATTCTCCGGTCCCGCGAGCCGTGCCGCGACCGTGATCGACATCGCCCAGAACGCGCTGATCGCCGCGCCCAGCAGGAAGCGCGCCAGCAGCACGATGATCAGGTTCGGGGCGATCGCGACGATGAGGTTCGACACGGCGGCCGCGAGCGCCATCCATACGAGCAGCGACCGCCGGTCGAGCCGCGGGAACATGAGTCCGACGGTCGGAGCGACCACGAGCCCCACCAGCGCGGTGACGGTGACGGTCTGCCCTGCCTGCCCCGGGGTGACCCCGAGCCCGTCGGCCATCTCGGTGAGGACGCCGTTGGGAAGGAACTCGGCCGTGACCAGCAGGAACCCCATCAGCATCAGGACGATCAGTCCGCCGTAGCGGATGCGGACAGCCGCGGACGGCGGCAGGGTGGGGACGGGGGCAGTCGTGGTCATGTTCTCCACACTCGCAGTCCGCGGAGGCCGACGCCCGATCAGGCGTCCGCCGCATCCGACCATTCGTCCGGTCCGGTTCCGGCGGGCCAGCGGAGAGGCGGGGAGTTCCCAGCCGGAGCGTGCAGAGTATCGATATGCAGGAGCGCGGAGGGGCACGGCAGCGGATGCTGCACGGCGCCTCGGTCATCGCGGCGATCATGCTCACCGCCGGATGCACCCCGCAGCAGGCGGTCGGGCCTGAGGACTGGACACTCGAGGCGATCCCGTTCCAGAGCTCCTCCGTCGGCGCGGGCCCGGAGGCCACACCGGCCGGCGAGCCGATCGATCTGGCCTACGGGATGCGTGTGTTGTCCGACGACGGGGCCGGCGGCTTCTGGACCGTCTCGTCCGGATCATGGCTGCACGTCGGGGCCAATGGCCAGACGCTCACCCGGTTCAACACCGAGCCCGAAGACCCGCTCTCGCATGTCGGGGCGATCGCCGCGCTCTCGCCCACCGAACTGGTCCTACTGCAGGGCGACCGGCTGCATGTGATGCCGATGCTCTCGGTGCTCGATACCACCACCATGGCGGTGCGTGATCTGCCGGGAGATGCCGTCGGCGACGAAGGCGACTTCGACTTCGGGGACTTCGAGTTCGGGGATGTCGCCGTGCACGAGGGAGACGCCTTGGTCGTGCGGTACCAGCCGCGCCCATCCGACGGTTACCTCGACTACGAGGTGCTGCGCGTCGACGTCGACAGCGGCGCTCGGACGCTGCTGCACGGCGGTCCGATCGACCTCGACGACGCACCGGGCGCTCGCCCCGGCGTCCCGCCGATCAGCCTTGATGTCGACGACGCCGGACACATGTACCTCGCCACTCCGTCCGCGCGGATCGTGCTCGCCGCCGACGGTACGGAGCTGAGCAGGGAGGCGCAGGTCGCCGATCGTCCGCTCGTCGCGGTCGCACCGGACGGCACAGCCCTGTGGTGGGGCGGACGACCGCAACCGAGCGACGCGCAGGGCGTGATCGTCGGCGGCTCATCCGACGCGCGAGCGGCGATCGAGCGTCGGATGAGGTGCACCGACATCCCGAGCGACGGCACACTCCGCTCCGGTGACGCCCTCCGTCTGGGCAACGCCTCCGGAGAGCATCCGCTGCCGTTCCTCTGTGGCGCGAATGCCGCCGTCTGGGCGGGCGACTCCTGGGTGGTCGCAACCGGCGGCGAAGGCGATGGAGTACTCGTCCGGCTCAGGCCCCCTCTGGACACGCGCCTCTAGACACGCGCCTCTGGACACGGTGTCGTCGACACCCTAGGCTCGACGACGCACCGGGAGGATCCCGGGAAGCCCGAGCGGAAGGAGCCGAAGACATGAACACCGTCTTTGTCGCGCTCTCCGCCGACCACCTTCCCCTCGAGGCCACCCGCTCCTGATCCTGGTGTGGCCTCCTGCTCCCGGAGCCACATCGTGTCTGATCTCTTCGCTTCCTCGGAAGCCGCGTCCTTCGACGCACCATCCTCTTCTTTCGACGCCTCTTCCTTCGACGCCCTCGAGACCGAACTAACCTTCGCCGACGTCGTTCCCGGCGAGGGGCAGCGCTGGACCACGTGGCCGGCGGTCACCCCTTCCGAGCGAGGTCCTGAACCCCGGCCCGCATGGGTCGTGACCTCGGCCGGGGCGCTCGACACGGAGCGAGGCATCCTCAAGACCGGCAAGGAAGCCGACGTGTTCCTGCTCGAACGCGCGGTGCCTGGCGACCCGACGCAGCACAGCCTGCTCGCCGCCAAGCGATACCGCAGCGCCGAGCACAGCAGCTTCCACCGCTCGTCGATCTACACGGAGGGCCGCAGCACCCGGAACACCCGCGATACGCGCGCGCTCGCACGGAAGTCGGTCCACGGCCGGGAGGTGGCCGCAGCGCAGTGGTCGTTCGCCGAGTTCGAGGCGCTCTGCCGGATGTGGGAGCTCGGCGCACCCGTGCCGTACCCGGTGCAGGTGAACGGAACCGAGGTACTGATGGAGTTCCTCGGCACCTCCGACGGCACGGCCGCGCCCCGCCTCGCCCAGGTGCGCAGCGATCGCGCCGAGCTGCAGGACTTCTACGCGCAGACGGTCGACCTGATGCGGACCTTCGCCGCAGCCGGCTTCGCGCACGGCGACCTGTCGGCATACAACCTGCTCGTGCACGAAGGGCGGGTGCGCGTGATCGACCTGCCGCAGATCGTCGACATCATCGCCAACCCACAGGGCCTCGACCTGCTGCACCGCGACTGCATGAACATCTGCGAGTGGTTCACCCGGCGACGCGTCGACTGCGACCCCGAGGAGCTGTTCGCCGAGCTGCTCGCCGCCTCGTACACCTGACACGCCCCCCGCCCGCCCTGTTCCGGGGGCTGAATCGAGAGGCGGGGCGACTCAGGAGGCGGGGGCGGCCCGGCGGCGGGCCGGGGAGGTCGGGGGTCCGGGGGGGCTCAGGCAGCGAGGCGGGCGGCCAGCAGGGTCACGAGCTCGTAGACCACGTGGCTCGCGGCGATGCCGGTCATCTGCGCGTGGTCGTAGGCGGGCGACACCTCGACCACATCCGCCCCGACGATGTTCTGCGAGGCCAGGGCCCGCAAGATCCGCAGCAGCTCGCGGCTCGTCAGCCCGCCGGCCTCGGGGGTGCCGGTGCCGGGCGCGTGGGCGGGGTCGAGCACGTCGATGTCGATCGACACGTACAGCGGCTTGTCGCCGATGCGCTGCAGGATGCGGGCGATGGCGGCCTCGACCCCGTGCTCCTCGATGTATTCGCTCGACACGATCGAGAAGCCGAGGCGCTCGTCGTCCTCCAGGTCCTGCTTGGAGTACAGGGGGCCACGGGTGCCGACATGGCAGCTCGCGGTGAGGTCGATCAGTCCCTCCTCGCTCGCGCGTCGGAAGGGAGTGCCGTGCGTGATGGGGGCCCCGAAGTAGGTGTCCCAGGTGTCGAGGTGCGCATCGAAGTGCAGCACAGCCACGGGCCCGTGCTTCGCCGCCACCGCACGCAGCAGTGGCAGAGCGACCGTGTGGTCGCCGCCGATCGTGACGATGCGCTGCACCTGCTCGCCGAGCGCCAGCGCCGCGCGCTCGACCTCGGCCACGGCCTCGGTGAGGTCGAACGGGTTGACCGGGATGTCACCGGCGTCCACCACCTGCGCGATCGCGAACGGCGACACGTCCTGGGCGGGGTTGTAGGGGCGCAGCAGCCGCGAGGACTCCCGCACGTGCGACGGGCCGAAGCGCGTGCCCGGTCGGTAGCTCACACCGGAGTCGAAGGGGATGCCGACGACGGCGATGTCCGCACGCGGCACGTCTTCGATACGCGGCAGCCGGGCGAAGGTCGCGATGCCGGAGTACCGCGGGTTCACGGAGGCGTCGATGGGGCCGCTGTTGTCGGTCATTGCTCGTTCCTGTTCGTCGGGGATGTCGAGGGATTCAGAGCGCACTCTGCGGGATGTGCACCAGCTGCACTCCCCCGTCGGTGATCGCGGCGCGGATGCTCGATGCGATGTCGTCACGGCGTTCCACCCGCCGCCCGGTCGCGCCGAAGGCCGAGGCGAGCGCTGCCCAGTCGGGCTGTACCAGGTCGACGCCGATCGGCTCCATGCCGCGGTCGACCTCGTTCTGACGGATCTCGGCATACCCGCCGTTGTCGACGCACACGATCGTGATGTCGAGGCGCTGTTCGACCGCCGTCACCAGCTCGTTCACGCAGAACATCAGGGCGCCGTCGCCGATCACGGCCACGACCGGGTGCTCGGTCTGCGCGACTCCGGCACCGATCGCTGCCGGAAGACCGTAGCCGAGGGTGGCGTAGGTCGGGGTGTAGAGCAGGGAGTGCGGATGCGCCGACGACAGCACGCTGCCGAGCGCCATGTAGACGATCTGCGACGAGTCGCCCGCGACGATGGCATCGGCGGGCAGGGCCTCGACGATGATCTCGGCCAGTGCCACCGTGTCGGGGGCGGTCGCGCGCATCTCGGCGGCGATCGCGGTGCGCTCGGCGGTGAGGTCACGCGCCGGGCGCACACCGGCGGGGAGGGCAGTCGACAGCGCGTCCAGAACGGCAGCTGCATCCCCCGTGATCCCGACCGTCGCGGCGAGGTTCTTGTCGCGCTGCGCGAGCGAGATGTCGATGCGGATCACGGCCCCGCGGGCTTCGAGCCGCGGCGCCCACAGCTCGGCCTCACCGAGCTTCGAGCCGACCACGAGCAGCACGTCGGCGGCCTCCGCGACAGCACGGGCGGCGGCGAGTCGCAGGTTCGACCCGAGCGAGAGCGGATGCCGCTCGTCGACCACGCCCTTGCCGTTCAGCGTGGTCAGCACCGGGGCTCCGAGACGCTCGGCCAGGAGGGTGACCTCGTGCGCGGCATCCACGGCTCCCCCACCGGCGACGATCACCGGGGTCTTCGCCTCCGCCAACAGCCGGGCCGCTTCGGCGAGCGCAGCCGACTCACCCGAGACCCGCGCAGGGACCGGACGCGGCCGCCGCGCCTCGGCGGGGACGTCGGCCGGAGCCTCCAGCACATCGAGCGGGATCTCGATGTGCACCGGACGAGGACGCCCGGTGCGGAACAGGGTGAACGCGTCGTGCACGGCCTCGACCGCTTCGGCGGCGCTCGTCACGCGGCGCGACCACTCTGCGATCGCGCCGACCATGGCCGTGGCATCCTTCGTCTCGTGCAGGGTGCCCACGTCGGCGAACTCCGCCCCGAGGGGCACCCCCGGCGAGAGGACGATGAGCGGACGGGACTCGCAGAACGCCGTGCCGATCGCGCTCATGGCGTTCTGCAGACCGGGGCCTGAAGTCGTGATGACCACTCCGGGGAGGCCGGTCTGCTGGGCCCACCCGTCGGCACCGTAGCCGGAGCCCTGCTCGTGACGGTTCGTCACCGCGCGGATGCCGAGGTCGGCGAGCGGGCGGTAGAGCTCGAGGTTGTGGGTGCCGGGGATGCCGAAGATCGCGGTGACCCCGTACGCGCGGATCGTCTCCAGCACGGCCCGCCCGGCGGTGTCGGCGTACTGCTCTGCCGCTGTGGTGTCGCTGCTCATCGGATCATCCTCACACTCGGTGACGACGGACGCCGTCGACCCACGTCTCGCGCACCGTGATCGCCGAGATCTCCTCGGCGGGAACGGCCAGCGGATCGCCGGAGAGCACCGCGAAGTCGGCGTACTTGCCGACTTCGAGCGACCCCAGATCGTCTTCGCGGCCGATCGACACGGCACCTTCGATCGTGTGTGCGCGCAGAGCTGCGAGCGCCGAGACGCGCAGGTCGTCCGGCCCGAGCTTGTGCCCCCGGCGCGTGACTCGGGTCACGGCCGTCTGGATGGCTTCGAGCGGGATGGGCTCGGCGACCGGGGCATCGGACGAGATCGTGAACGGCACGCCCGCGCGCTCGAACTCGCCCAGCGGGTTGAAGCGCTCGCCCGGAGTGCCGATGGCCTCCTCCACACCTTCGCCCCAGTTGAAGTAGTGCTGGGTCTGGTTGACCGGACGGATGCCGGAGGCGGCCATCCGGTCGATCTGCTCGGGAGTCGGCAGGCCGCAGTGCTCGATGCGGTGACGGGCGTCGGGATCGGGGTGCTCGGCGAGCGCGGCCTCGATCGCGGACACGACCATCTCGATCGCGGTGGGCGACTGCGCGTGTGTCGCGGTCTGCAACCCCGCGGCGTGCGCTTTGCGGATGAGCCCCTCGTACTCGGCGGGCTCGTGGTACAGCTGGCCAGTGCGGCAGGGATCGCCCACGTAGCCGTCAGGGAAGTATGCGGTCCAGCCGCCCAGCGTGCCGTCGGCGTAGAACTTGATGCCGGCGAAGCTGAGGTGCGCGTTGCCGAACTGTCCGACGAGACCCATCTCGAGCGCCTCGTCGAGCAGGTGCGACAGCAGGTACATCGACACGCGCAGTTCCAGGCGCCCGGCCTCGGCGAGGCGCAGGTACATGTCGAACTCGCGACGGGTGACCTGGGCGTCGCCGATCGAGGTCACTCCCCCGGCCAGGAACCGCTGCGTCGCCGCGTCGAGTTGGCGCAGGTGCTCCTCCGGCTCGTCCGCCAGGTGGAAGTTCGGACCGTGGTGGCCGATCTTCACCCCGTGGACGCCGGTGAGGATGTTGCAGGCCGCATCCGACAGCTCCCCGGTGAGCTCGCCGTCCGCGTCGCGGAAGAACTCTCCGCCGTCGGGGTTCGGGGTGTCCCTGTCGACATCGTTGATGGCGAGCGTGTACGAGTTCACCACACCGCCGTGACCCGAGGCGTTCATGAGGTAGACCTCGCGGTCGGCGGCGACCTCGTCGAGCTCGAACCGGGTGGGGTGGCGCTTCTCGGCGAGGTTGCGCTGCTCGTAGCCGTAGCCGCGCACCGGGCGCCCCTCGGGAAGCTCGGCGGCCGCCGCCTTCAGCAGCGCCGCGATCTCGGGGATGCTGCCCGCCTTCTCGGGGCCGCAGTCGACCCAGCTCATCATCTGCCCGAACATGAGCGGATGCGCGTGCGCGTCGACGAAGCCGGGGACGATCACGGCGTCGCCGAGATCGATGCGCTCGGGCGAGAGGCCCACCCCCTCCGCCGCCGCCTCGCACTCGGCGGGGGTACCGATCGCGAGGATGCGCCCGCGATCGGTCAACATCGCCGTCGCCGTGGTGGCGTCGTCATCCGCGGTATGGATGGCGTGCGCGGTCAGGAGGAGGGGAGCCGTCTGAGCCGAGCGGTCGAAGGGGGTGAGCTTTCTCATGGGGAACCTGTTCGCGGTCGTGGCGTACGGGAGGCGGAGGTGGCGGCGCCGGTCAGGGCAGCCGGTTCGCCGTGGTGTCCGTACGCGCGGTGAAGGAGGCGGTGACGGGAGCCTCGTCGGAGTGCTGCGGCGCGAGGCGGGTGCAGATTCCGGCGATGAGGGCCATGCCGATGAACATCGCGATCACCGACCAGATGCTGCCCGTCCAGGCGATCAGCTGCGTCGCGAACCACGGCGAGAATCCGGCCCAGACCGCTGCGCCGACACCGTAGGAGAGGGCGATCGAGGTGTAGCGGGCCTGCGGGCGGAACATCTGCGAGAGCAGGGCGGCGATCGGTGCGTAGGTGGCGCTCATCGCGATGCGCACCAGCGAGGCGAACAGGAAGATGAGCGGTTCGATGCGTCCGGGCAGGATCAGCAGGAACGGCACGAAGGTGAGCACCGAGGTGATCAGACCGATGTACATGACGTTCTTCCGCCCCCACTTGTCGCCCAGCCAGGCGACAGGGAGGGTCACGACGAACTCCACGAAGGAGGCGATCGTCATGGCATCGAGGATGACCTGCTCGCTGATCGCGACCGTGTCGCCGGTGGCATAGGCCGTGGCGAAGGTGGTGGCCAGGTAGTAACCGCCGGTCGAGATGGGCAGGATGCCGATGCCGAGCAGGATCGGGCGCCAGTTGGTGCGCAGCGCGAAGGCCAGCGGCATCGACTGCTTGCGGCCCTCGACCTTCGCCTCGAAGACCGGGGTCTCCTCGACGCGATAACGGACCCAGAAGCCGACGCCGACCAGCACGATCGACAGCAGGAACGGGATGCGCCAGCCACCGTTGATGATGAAGTCGTCGCCCATCCGGGTCATGATCGCGAAGATGCCCGATGCCAGCAGCGCGCCGGCCGGGTTGCCGAGCTGCGTGAAGCCGCCGTAGAAGGTCTTCGACTTCTCGGGGGCGTGCTCGACGCTCATGAGCACCGCGCCACCCCACTCGCCGCCGACCGCGAGGCCCTGCACCGCACGGAGCAGGATCAGGAGGATCGGGGCGAGGATGCCGATGTTCTCGTAGGTGGGCAGGCAGCCCACGAGCACCGTGGCCGCGCCCATCATCAGCAGCGTGATGACAAGCGACGTGCGTCGGCCGAGCTTGTCGCCGATGTGACCGAAGATGATGCCACCGAGGGGCCGGACGAGGAAGGCGACCGCGAAGGTCGCGAAGGCGGCTGCGGTCTCGGCCAGCCGGTCTCCGCTCGGGAAGAACAGTGGACCGAAGACGAGCGCCGCGGCGGTGGCGTAGACGTAGAAGTCGTACCACTCGATGGTGGTACCGACGAAGGCGGCGATGCCGGCGCGGCGCGCCCGGCTGTGGGTGCCGCTGGTGGGGGTAGTGGTCATGGGGGTGCCCGCTCCTTTGCGGAAGATGTCGGATAGCGAAGGATGCTACGGAGGTGCGGGCCCGTCAGCAAGGGCAGAACTCCAGCGATAACGGGGATTCACTGGATATATGATCGCGCATCTGTGCAATGCGCGCCTTCCCGACGGCGATCACCTCTCCTACACTGAACTTACGCACGGCGAAGCGTGCGATCGCAGGAAACTGACGAAATGGGCGGAACCATGGATTTCGACGCCGAACTCATCCGCGCGCTGCAGGAAGACGGCCGGGCGAGCATCCTCTCCCTCGCCGAGCGGCTCGGGCAGTCCAGAGCCGCTGTCGCCGCGCGACTGCGCACGATGCTCGCCGACCGCACCGTGCGTGTCGTCGCCGCCGTCGACCCCGTGTTCCTCGGCCAGCACGTCCTCGCCCACGTCTCGATCCGCACCGATGGATCGGTCGAGCTCGTGGCGGAGCACCTGCGCGACATGAGCGAGACCGTGCTGGTGTCGGCGGTCGGCGGCGCGCACGACGTGGTCACCGAAGTGCGCGTGGGGTCGATGTCGGAGCTGCACGACCTGCTGGCCCTGATCCGAGCGATCGACGGGGTGCTCGACATCAGCACGATCATCTATTCGACCGTGATCAAGGGCTTCTTCGTGTCGGAGTATCACGGCGGCGTCACCCTCGACGCGATCGACGAGGCGCTGATCGAGCAGCTGCAGGCCGACGGGCGCAAGAGCTTCCGCGCGCTCGGCGAAGAGGTGCGCCTCTCCCCCTCGGCCGTCGCGACCAGGGTGCAGCGGCTGATCGATGCCGGCGTGATCAAGATCAGCGCGGTCGAGGCGCGCGGACTCGCGCACCGGCAGTTGTCGATGGGGGTGGGCATGACCCTCGGAGACGACGACGACGCCGTGATCGACGAGCTGCGTCGCGGCCGTGGGGTGGACTTCGCCGCGCGCACGCTCGGCCGCTTCGACGCGGTCGCCACTCTGGTCGAGCCTTCGGCCGGCGCGCTCTACGCCAGCCTGGAACGCCTGCGTGCGCTGCCCGGAGTGACGCGCATCGAGGCCTGGCTGCACCTCGCCGTGCTGAAGGAGGACTACGCCCGCACGCTGCGTCCACTGCGGACGGACTGAGGCGCGGCCCCTGCGTCAAGGGGATGGAGGACGCGGCCCGACAGGGGCAGGCTGCCCGCATGAGCAGCGAGGAGTCTTCCGCGACGGAGTCCGGTCCCGAGCGCACAGCGGACGGGCACCACATCGTCGTGAACGGGCGACGCTGGCGTGCGAGCGATCCGTCGATCCCCGACACGCTGCGACAGGAACTGGTGGATGAGCTCATGGCCGCGCGGCGAGCGGTGAAGACCTCGGACGACGATGCCCGTCGCCGGGTGCACGACGCCAAGACCGCACTCGGCGAGCGCGGAGCCCCATGGTGGGAGGACCCAGAGCCGGAAGCCGCGGACGATCGGATCGCCGCCACCATCCGAACCCTCACCCGCAAGCGCTCGGAGTCATCGATCTGTCCGAGCGACGTGGCCCGCGCCATCGGCGGGGAGTCCTGGCGTTCACGGATGCCCGACGTCCGACGCGTGGCCGCGGCCCTGGCGGAGAGCGGAGAGATCGTCGTGACGCAGAAGGGGGAGGCCGTCCGGATCGACGAGGCCCGTGGTCCGGTCCGCATCCGCCGCGGGCCGGCCCTCTGACGAGCCCCACCACCACGTTTCCGCGCCGCACCGCGCGGCGCGCCGTCACCAGGCGTTCACCCGGCACCGCCAGACTTCGAGAATGAGCGAAACCGAGGGGCACAGCGCCGTGCCCGAGCCCGTGGCGACTGCGAACAGCGGCGCCGTGGCCGTCGTCGGCCTGGACCTGCGCGGCGAGACGCCCGCCCCGAAGAAGCAGGTCTACTCGTGGGCGCTGTGGGACTGGGCGACGCAGCCGTTCAACACCGTCATCCTCACGTTCGTGTTCACGGCGCTCTATCTCGTGGGCGAGGGCTTCCTCCCGCCCGAGGTCGCGTCGCTCGACGTGGACGATCCGGTCCGGCTCGCCGCGGAGGCAGACCTCGCGTCCGGTCTCGGTCTGGGCTCGACGATCGCGGCCTTCGGCATCCTGCTGCTCGCGCCCGTCCTCGGCCAACGCGCGGATGCGGCGGGGCGTCAGAAGCTCTGGCTCGGGATCGGCACCGGCGCGCTGATCCTGTGCATGCTCGGCCTCTGGTTCGTCGAGCCGATGCCGAGCCTGTTCTGGCTGGGCGTCGCCCTGATCTCGGCCGCGACGGTGTTCCAGGAGATCGCGGCGGTGAACTCCAATGCGATGCTCATCGGCATCGCGAACCCGAAGAACGTCGGTCGCATCTCCGGCCTCGGCTGGGGCTTCGGCTACCTCGGCGGCATCATCGCGCTCGTGATCGTGGTCGTGCTCGACACCTTCGACTGGTTCGGCATGTCGACCGACAACGGGCTGGCCTACCGGCTGATCGCCGTCGGATGCGCCGTCTGGGCGATCATCTTCAGCATCCCGATCTTCCTGAACGTGCCGGAGCCGTCACTCGGCCGTCCGGAGCGCAAGGTCGGCTTCTTCGCCTCGTATCCGCTGCTGGTGAAGGACGTCGCAGGTCTCTACCGCAACGAGGAGACGCGGCCCACCTTCTGGTATCTGCTGGCGAGCGCGGTCTTCCGTGACGGGCTGGGAGGCGTCTTCGCGTTCGGCGCCATCATCGGCACCGCGGTGTTCAAGTTCGGCGCGCAGGACATCATCATCTTCGGCATCGCCGCGAACCTGATCGCCGGCATCTCGACCATCGCCGCCGGCCGGCTGGACGACCGGCTCGGACCGAAGCGGATCATCCTCGCCTCGATCGGGTCGATGATCGTCGCGGGTCTCGCCGTGTTCTTCCTCCGTGACGCCGGCGTGATGGTGTTCTGGGTCGGCGGTCTGATCCTGTGCGCCTTCGTGGGCCCCGCCCAGGCTGCCGCCCGATCCTTCCTCGCCAGAGTGACGCCGGCCGGACGCGAGGGCGAGATCTTTGGTCTCTACGCCACGACCGGGCGCGCGGCGAGCTGGATGGCGTCAGGCGCCTGGACCGTGCTGATCGTGCTGACGAGCCAGACCGCCTACGGAATCCTGGGCATCGTGGTCGTGCTGATCGCCGGCTTCCTGCTCCTGCTCCCCGTCAAGGCTCCACGCTGAGAGAGTCCTGCGGAGACTGTGAGCCACGGGGCGGGAGTAGCCTGACCGCGTGACTGTGATCCTCGCCTTCCTGGCCAACATCCTCGTCGCGATCGCGAAGACCGTCGCCGCGATCATCACCTCGTCGGCGTCGATGGTGGCCGAGGCGGCGCACTCGTGGGCGGACGCGGGGAACGAGGTGTTCCTCCTCATCGCCGACCGCCGCGGGGCGAAGGCCAAGGATGCGCGGCATCCGCTCGGCTACGGTCGCAACGCCTTCGTGTGGTCGCTGATCGCTGCATTCGGGATCTTCACCGCCGGTTCGATCGTGTCGATCATGCACGGCATTCAGGAACTGTCCGACACCGGCCCTGTCGAGAGCCCGACCGTGGCGTACATCGTGCTGGGTGTCTCGTTCGTGCTCGAGGGCGCATCGTTCACGCAGGCGATGGTGAAATCCCACCGCCTCGCGAAGGAGCGCGGCTCGTCGACCTGGGACTTCGTGCTGGAGACGAGCGACACCACACTGCGCGCCGTGTTCTTCGAGGACTCCGCCGCACTCATCGGACTCGTGCTCGCCGGCGGCGCGATCCTCCTCCACCAGATCACGGGCGTCGCCGCCTGGGATGCCATCGGCTCGATCCTCGTCGGCGTCCTGCTCGGGGTGGTGGCGATCATCCTGATCCGGCGGAACATCGCCTTCCTCGTGGGCGCGACCGCCGCACCGGAACTGCGCGCGCGGGTGGGGAGCGCCCTGCTGGGCCTGCCGCAGGTCGAGCGGGTGACCTACCTGCACATCGAGTACGTCGGTCCGAATCGACTCTTCATCGTGGCGGAGGTCGACCTCGCCGGCGATGCGCGCGAGCACGACGTGGCGCGGCAGCTGCGAGACCTGGAGCAGCGGATCGAGCAGCACGACGCGGTCGAGACCGCTGTGCTGTCCCTATCGGTAGACGACGAGCCGTCGGTGGGATTCGCGTCGGCCTGAGCCTGCGCCGGCCGTGCGACCGCGAGAACCGGCGAAGCGAGGTGTGGCAGGATCGGGGCTGTGCGCCCGACGACTCCCCCGCTCCTGAGCCTTATCGCCGTGACCGCCACGCTGCTGCTCGCCGGCTGCTCCTCCGCCCCCGCCGACCAGAGCTCCGCACCGGCCGACGATGCCGGCGCGCCGACGGCGGCACCTGCGGACTCGGCGGACCCCGTCATCACCTGCGCGGATATCGAGCCGCTCGCAGCGCCGATCACCGCGGGCTTCGCTTTCTCGCCCGACGACTCCTCGGAAGACGCCTCCGGCACCACCTGTGTCTGGATCAACGACGCGGTGGCCTCCGCGTCCACCGCTCTCGAGGACTACGCCTCCCTCGCGGTAGGCATCGATGAGACGACCTGGAGCACGGACGAGCTGAGCACGCTCCAGGGGGCGATCGACGATCCGCGCGCTGCAGCTCTCGATGGACGGGTGCTGCTGCTGGGCGACGGCGAAACTCTCGGCGAGGTGGGTTCGGTTCAGCTGCTCTCCCCTCGCGGCACGGTGACGATCGTGGCCACCGGCATGCTGCTCTCGGCATCAGCCGACACGGCGATCCCGGTGGATTCCGTCATCGACGTCGCCGCCGACGTCGCGGGCCTCCGCCGCTAGCTCAGCCGCTAACTCAGCCGCTAACTCCGCCGCTTCGAGGCTCCCCTCAGCGCTGCCAGTTGTCGGCGAGCTTGTTGAGCAGTCTGGCGAGCTCGACGCGTTCCTCCTCGGTGAACGAGGTCAGCGCGGTCGTCAGCATCTCGCGACGCTCGCCGCGCATGCCGCGGGCGAGGCGGCGTCCTTCGTCGGTCAGCGCGATGCGGGTGCGCCGTGCGTCGTCGGGGTCGGCCTCGCGGCGCACGAATCCGCGTTCGACTCCCTGCTGAACCAGCCGTGACGCGCGGGGCTGGTCGACACCGATCGCCGCGCCGAGGTCACTGACGCTGAGCGGGGTGGAGGCGGAGGCGAGCGCCTCCAACATACGCATGCGGGCGGGGCCGCCGAGACGCCCCGAAGGGTCGGACATCCAGGGCGGCATCCCGGGATGACCCCGGTGATGCGCGAAGTGGTCGTGCGGATCGTCGCCACCGTGCCCCTCGCCGGGGCCGCCGTGCGGGCCGTCCTGCCACGCGTGGGGGCTGCCGTGACCGCGACCGCCTCTTCCCCCCGGGCCGCGCTCACCGGGACGCCGTCCGCGCAGACGGGACAGCGCCTGCGCGATGGCTTCGGCGGGATCGTTCGGTTCGGTGGCCATGAGGTGATTTTACATGCGACTTGACATGCATCGGAATCTCATGTCACACTACATGTACATGCACTGTGACATACACATGCACATTGACAACTACGTCACCCCGACAAAAGGACTTCTCATGAACACCTCTGAATCACAGAACATCTCTGAACCACAGAACACCTCCCGCCCCTTCGGTTACTGGCTGAAGGCCGCCGACCGCCTGATGGCGGCCGAGTTCGCCGCCGCTTTCGACGGCGAACACGCGAGTCGTCGCGACTGGCGCATGCTCAACATCGTCGACGGCACCGCCCCGTCCGACCGCCCACTGAACGGCCACAAGCTGCATCGGCTCGTCGAGCGCGGCTGGGTCTCTCCCGAGGGCGACGGCTGGGCGCTCACCGACGACGGTCGCGCCGCGAAGGATCGCCTCGGCGTCATCGTCGACGACATCCGCACCAAGGTGGAGGAAGCCGTCTCCCCTGAGGACATGGCCACCACGCTCGCCTCGCTCGAGAAGATCGCCCGCGCGTTCGGATGGGACGAGGAGACCCTTCTTCCCCGCGGACGCCGTCACGGCTTCGGCGGACCCCGCCACGGTCGCGGATTCGGCCACGGCTTCGGACGACCCTTCGGACGCGGCTTCGGTCGTGGCTTCGGCGCGGGAGTCGAGCGGGGCTTCGAACACGACCGGGAGCACGATTTCGACCGCGAACACGCATGCGAGCACGGGCACGCGCACAGCCGCGAGCACGGTCACGGCGAGCACGGTCACGGCGAGCACGGTCACGGCGAGCACGGTCACGGCGAGCACGGTCACGGCGAGCACGGTCACGGACGCGGTCGTGGACACGGTCCGCACCGTGCGGAGCGGATCGCCCAGCACGCCTTCGAGCGCGGTTTCGATGCGGGATTCACCCGCGGGCGCGACGCCTGACCCCCCGCAACACTGCGAGACGCCTCACCCGACACTCGGGTGGGGCGTTTCGCGTTCTCAGCGCCCGAGAGTCAGAGGTCGAGCAGCAGCAGGGCCGACTCGGTCGCCCCGGCGGCACGCAGCCGCGCTCGCATTGCGGCGGCGGCGATCGCGTACGGCCGGGCGTCATCGAGCAGCAGGGAGCGCGAGTTGGCCTCTTCGTTCAGGGCGACGAGCTCGAACGCGAGCACCTCGGGGTCGGCCTCGACCTCTCCGGCATCCACGGCGTGACGCAGCTGGGCCTCCACATAGCCGTACCAGTCGACCAGCGCCGACCGCACCGCATCGCTCACCGGTCCGGACTTCGAGTCGACGTCGGCGGCCGTCGCCGCGAAGAAGCATCCGCCGGTGAACACCCGGTCCCGCGAGTACGACAGCGAGTTGTGCAGCAGCGCGGCGAGACGGTGCAGCCCGCGCGGATGGACTCGCGCCGGCTCGACGATCCGCGCCGTGAAGATCTCGCGGGCGGCGGCGACGGTTGCGAGCTGCAGCCCCTCCTTGCTCTGGAACAGCGTGGCGATGCTGCTCTTGCTCGACCCCGAAGCCTCAGCCAGCCGCCCGATGCTCAGTCCGTCGAGCCCTTCGACCGATGCGAGGTCGGTCGCGCTCTGCAGCACGATGCGGCGCGAGGCATCACCACGGGCCCTCCGCCCGTCCAGAACAGCGCTCTCGGTCACACACCTAGTATACGAACGATCGTTCGCTTACTATACGTATGATCGTTCGTATTGTTCCGGCGAAGGAGCCTCCATGCCGTCCGTGCCCGCGTTGCTCGCCCGCAGCATCCCGCTCGCCGCCGCTGTCTCGCCGACGCTCGCCGGCGACATCGCCTATCGACTGTTCTTCACGACGTCGCCGCGGATGCGGGTGAGTGAAGCGGACGCTCCCACGCACGCCGACGCCCGACGGGGCCGGCTCACGGTACGCGGTCAGGAGGTCGTCACCTACGAATGGGGCACCGGACCTCACACCGCGCTGCTCCTGCACGGCTGGCGAGGGCGAGCCTCGCAATTCGCGCCGCTGGTGCGGGAACTGCGCTCCGAGGGGTTCCGTGTGATCGCGTTCGACGCTCCTGCGCACGGCTCATCGTCCGGGCGGAGCACCGACATCCGCGACTGGATCGACGCGGCCGAGCAGCTGCAGGCCGAGCACGGGCCGTTCGTGGTGATCGTCGGCCACTCGTTCGGGGCGCTGGCGGCACTGACCGCAGCCCGTTCGACCGTTCCGGTTCCGGCCGTCGCCGTGATCGCCGGCGCCGCCGCCCCCGACGCCTTCCTCGCACAGTTCGGCGCAGACCTGCACCTCGACGCCGCGACGAACGCCCGTCTGTCGGAGCGATTCCGCAGGAGGTTGCACATGGATCAGTCCGCCGTCACCGCACGATACGACGCCGTGAAGCGCCCTCTCCCCGCCGACACCGCCCTGCTCGTGGTGCACGACCGCGGCGACCGGAGGATGCCCGACCACGATTCGCTCCGTCTGCACGACGCCCACGGCGCACGGTCGCGTCTGGTGCGCACAGAGGGCCAGGGACACACGAGGGTGCTGTCGGCGGATGCGACGCTCGATGCCGTCATCGCGCTGGCGGCCTCTCCGCACGTGCGGTGACCGGGGTAACCTGACCTCGTGATCACCTGCGTCGTGACGTACACGATCGATCCGGACGAGATCGACGCCTTCGAAGAGTTCGCGCGCGCCTGGATGCGGCTGGTCGATGATCACGGCGGCAGACATCACGGCTACTTCCTTCCCTCCGAGGGAGCGAGCGATCAGGCCCTGGCACTGTTCACCTTCCCGTCGCTCGCTGACTACGAGGTGTACCGGAAGGGCTTCGGGGTCGATCCGCAGTTCATCGAGGCGGACCGTATCCGCGACGAGAGCGGGTGCGTGCTGCGCTACGAACGCACCTTCATGCGACCGCTGCTGCCGACAGGCCTCGATCCAGAGGACTGACGGCGCCCGAACGGCTTGCGCCCGCCGTCAGATGCGGCGCGGTCCTGGACCGTCGGTTGCGAGTGCATCCTCGGGGTTGAGCAGTCGGCACGCCTTGAGGGAGAGGCACCCGCAGCCGATGCACCCCGTGAGCTCGCGGCGCAGATGCTCGAGCTGTGTGCGCCGGAGGTCGAGCTGTGCGCGCCAGAGCTTCGCCACCCGCTGCCAGTCCCGCTGCGATGGCGGCTCGTCCACCGGGAGGCTCTGGAACACCTCGTGCACATCGGTGAGCGGGATGCCCAGCCGCTTGGCGACGACGATCAGAGAGATTCGACGCAGCATGTGGCGCCGGTAGCGGCGCTGGTTGCCCGAGGTCCGTGTCGAGGCGATGAGGCCGAGCTGCTCGTAGAAGTGCAGCGCTGTCGCGGGAACGCCGGAGCGTCGCACGACTTCGCCGATCGCCAGCAGATCGTCGGGCTCCAAAGACATCATCGCCTCCTCTTGACCTCGAGTTTACTCGAGGTATTAGCGTGACGAACGGCCGCCGAGACACGGCGCCGCCGGGCGGCTCTCCCGCCCCATCGACGCCACGAAGGGCACCCCCGATGACCCAGACTCCGCAACGCACCGCCCCCGCCGGCAGCTGGCGCGAACTCCTCGGCCGTCGCTACGCACCGACCGCCGCCGTGCTCGCAGGCGGTGTGCTCCTCGAAGCGAGCAACGTCTACCTCACGACCAGCCTGCTCCCCACGATCGTGGGAGACATCGGCGGGGCGGAGTTCTACGCCTGGACGATGATGACCTTCCTGTTGGCCTCCGTGGTGAGCTCGATGATGGTCAGCCGTGTTCTCACCCAGCAGGGCGCCGTCCGGGCGTACCTGCTCGCCCTCGGCCTGTTCGCTCTCGGGTCGCTGCTCTGCGCCGCGAGTCCGTGGATGTGGGCATTGCTCGCCGGGCGGGCGGTGCAGGGCCTCGGAGGCGGACTTCTCGCCGGACTCGGCTACGCGCTCATCCAGCGCGCACTCCCCGAGCGGCTCTGGGCGCGGGGCGCGGCGCTCGTCTCGGCGATGTGGGGCGTCGGCAACATCGTCGGCCCCGTCGTAGGCGGCATCTTCGCGCAGCTCGATGCCTGGCGGGTGACCTTCGTGGGACTGGCCGTGGTCTCCGCGCTGATCGGCATCGTCGTGGTCCGCGCACTGCCGCGGACCGCTCGCACGCGGTCGAGCGAGTCACTCCCCTGGGGCTCGCTCCTGCTGCTGGCCGGCGGGGTCGCCGCCGTGGGCATCGCGAGCGTCGTCCCCAGCGGCCTCGGCACCGGGGTCGCCATCGCCGTCGGTGTCGTTCTCGGTGCCTGGTTCCTGCGCCACGAGCGTCGCGGTCGCACCGGCATCCTGCCGCGCGTCACCTTCGCGCACGGATCATCGCTCGGGTGGGTCTACGTCACGGTCGCCGTGCTGGCCTTCGCGATCGGCACCGAGGCATTCATCCCGCTGTTCGGGCAGGAGATCGGCGGGCTCGCCCCGTTCGTCGCCGGGCTCCTCGGCGCAGCCTTGTCCCTCGGATGGTCGGTGACACAGGTGTTCAGCGCGAACGCGATGGGCATCCGGTCCCGGCGCACGCTCATCACCCTCGGTCCGCTCGTGGTCGCCGCCGGGCTGACCGCCTACGGCCTGCTCCAGCACGAGGGCCCCTCCGTCCTCGTCATCGCCCTGTGGTTCATCGCACTGTTCCTCGCCGGAGCCGGCATCGGCATCGGCTTCCCCCACCTGACCGTGGCGGCGCTCGGCAGCACCTCGGGCGAAGAGGAGGGCGCCAAGGCCGCCGCGGCCGTCAACACCGTCTTCATCATCGCGAGTGCGTTCAGCTCGGCGATGGCCGGCGTGCTCGTGAACCTCGCCATGCCCGACGTCGTCGATGCCGCCCGACTGCTCATGCTCGCGTTCGCGGCCGTCACGGCGCTCGGAGTCTTCGTCGCCCGCGGCGCGAGCTGGGGCATCGGCCTCTCCTCGACGGACGACGACCCACCCCTCGCTCCCACTCCCGCCACCGAACCCGCCACCGACTGAACGAGAGGGACATAAAGGATGAACGTGGATGAGAACCCGAGGACGCCCGTCACCGTCATCGGCCTCGGCGAGATGGGAACAGCCATAGCGAGGACGCTCGTCGGACGCGGCCACCCGACCACCGTGTGGAACCGCACCGGGAGCAGAGCGGCATCGTTGGCTGCGCTCGGCGCCGATGTCGCCCGGACGGCCGCCGATGCGGTGGCCGCGAGCCCGCTCGTGATCGTATGCCTGCTCGACGGCACCGCCGTGGAGGCGGTCTTCGAGACGATCGCCGAGGCAGCACGAGGAAAGGTGATCGTGAACGTCACCAGTGGCTCTCCTGCCCAGGCCAGAGCGGCCGGGGAGTGGGCGCAGACGCACGGCGCGCGATATGTCGACGGCGGGATCATGGGCGACCCCGCCGCCGTGGGGTCGCCCGAGGTGCTCCTCTCCTTCAGCGGAGATCGCGTCGGCTTCGACACGCACCGCGGGGCGCTGGAGGGCCTCGGCACCGTCGGATACCACGGAGAGGATGTGGGCCACGCGGCCGTCGAGTTCCTCGCTCAGGTGGCGGTCGGCTACGAGTTCCTGATCGGACTGCTGCATACGTTCGCACTGATCACGGCCGAGGGGGCCGATGTCGTGGGGTTCGCGGAGCGCGTCGCGGGGACCGTCGAGGGATATGTGCCGCTGGTGAAGAGCTTCGGCGAGGCCGTGGCCGCAGGCCAGTACGGGCCCGACCTGGGTTCGTTGCACGTGCAGAGAGCACTCATGGACGACCTCGTCAGCCATCGCGAAGCGCTCGGCATGGACACGGTGCGCATGCGGGAGATCAGGCGGCTGATGGATCGCCGGATCTCCGACGGCCACGGCGACCAGGGGTTCTCCAGCCTGTTCGAGGTGCTGAACGACGAGCGACCCCACCGCGACGAGGCGGAAGACGAGTGACCCGCCGGAGGGCGATCAATCGGTCGCGACAGCGACCCGGCGGGTGAGGTCGAGGAACACGGCACGCTCGTCTGCGGTCAGCGGCGCCAGGAACTGCTCCTGGGCCTGATCGACCACCGCATCGAGCCGGGCGAGCTCGGCGCGGCCTGCTGCGGTGAGGCTGACGACGTTGCGGCGGCGGTCGGACGGATGAGGGGCACGCGCGACGAACCCGCCCTCTTCCAGCACGACCAGTGCCACCGAGACGTCGCTGCGGTCGAGTTCGGTCGCGCGTCCGAGGTCGGCCTGACTGATCGGGCCCGCCTCTTCCACTGCCGCGAGCAGCCGGTAGTGGTACGCGCGAGCGCCCACGTCGGCAAAGAGTTCCTGCAGAAGCGCGTGGGAGCGCAGGTGCGCCCGACTGACCCACCACGTCGCCCTGTGTTCGAGTCGATCCATGAACCGATGCTACTCGTTGGCATCACCAATGATGTGCTACCGTTGGCCGCACCAACGATATGGAGCCCTCATGATCCCTTTCGGCCCGCAGCTCATCGGCCAGACGGAGAAGGCGCTGAACGCCCTCCTGCTCACCCTGCTCTCCCCCCACGCCCTGTCGGAACGGGAATGGGTGACGCTGCGCCTCGTCTCCCAGTTCGAGGGAGAGGGCAGCGTGGACAGGTTCGTCGCTGACCGTCTACACGACCCCGACTCCGCGCTCTTCCTCCGCGCCCTCCAGGAGCGGGGACTCGTCGAGGGTTCTCACCTCAGCCCCACGGGCACGACACTGGTGGCCGCGATCAGCCGCGAGATCGCGCGCGTCGCCGGCCCCATCTGGGACGAGGTCGATCACGACGACGCGCTCGCCGCCGCACGAGCACTGAACCACATCCTGGAGAAGACCCGGCTGCTCCTACGCGCCTCGGCAGTCTGACCCGACGACGGAGGCGGTCGGGAGTCGGACGTAGGCTGGATCAGTGGCGGATTCGCGGGGAAGGGTGTGGACCGGCGTTCTGCGCGTCGAGCCGCACCGCGGCGACCACCGGGTGGCGTTGCGCGCCGCGGTCAGCGTGGCCGTCCCCCTACTCGTGCTCTGGACATTGGGACGCCTCGACCTCAGCATCTACGCCAGCTTCGGCGCCTTCGCCGCCCTCTACGGGCGGCACGACGTGTTCCGCGACCGCATCCGCATGCAGGCGAGCGCCGGTGGCGTGATCCTCGCCTCGATGCTCGTCGGCACGGCACTGTCGGTCCTCGCCGCCCCGGCCCCGGCCAGCATCCTCGTGGTCGCGGTCATCGCGTCGGCCGTCACCCTGCTCGCCTACACGATGCGGTGGCACCCGCCGGGGCCGCTGTTCCCGGTGTTCGCGGTCGGAGCCTGCGCGACGATCCCCGCCACAGCCGCCTCCTTCGGGGACGTGCTGCTGGTCGGTGGACCGAGCGTGCTGTTCGGCCTGGCCATCACCGCCCTCATCGGCATCCTCACCCGCAGCACCGACGACGTGCCGCCGAAGACCCTGCAGCCCGTCGGCCCGATCGCGGGCGAGATGGCTGCGTCGGTCGGAGTCGCGATCCTGGTCGCGGGCTTCGCCGGGCTGCTGATCATGGACTCGCACTGGTACTGGGCGGCGGTCGGCGCGGTGGCCGCCGTGAGCGGACCTCAGCTCAACGCCCGCGTGATCCGCGGCATCCAGCGCCTTGTCGGCACGTTGCTCGGAGTGCTCGTCGCCGCCGGCATCCTCGCCATCGACCTGCCCCCACTCGCCGTGATCGCCCTCGTGGTCGTGCTGCAGGCCGCCGCCGAGCTGTTCGTCGGCCGCAACTACGGCATCGCGATGATCTTCATCACCCCGCTTGCCCTGCTCATGGTGCACCTGGCCGCACCCACGCCCGTCGACATGCTGCTGCAGGACCGCGCGATCGAGACCGTGATCGGGGTGGCCGTCGGCACGATCGTCGCCGTCGCCTCGGCAGCACTTCGACGCAGGACGGCCCCGAAACGCTCCTGAGCTCAGCAGGTCACAGGAGCGGAACGCCTGAGATCGACGACGCTGCGACGTCGGCGCCCGCGAACGGGAAGCTGGTGGTGTTCAGCAGGTACACGCCCACGACGATCGCGGCGACGAGGAGCAGGAACAGGAACGCGAAGATCACGATGGTGAGCACGCGGTAGCCACCCGACGTCGGCACCTCGGGGGCGACGGACGGCAGCGCCCAGTCATCGGCCACCGCGGCGGGCGGCTCCCCCTCGAGGATGGCGGGAGTCGGACGGGCACGGTCGCCGCGCCGCGTCGCGGGCGGAGGCGGCGGGATCACCGCGTCGGCGGACGGGAGGTCAGACGGCGGCGGGGTCAGCAGCCCGTCCGGGATCGGGATCTCGGGCGGAGGCGGCGGGATCACGACGTCGGCGGGCGGGATCAGCGACTCGTCCGGAAGATCGAGCCCTTCGGGCAGATCGGGGCCCTCCGGGGAGGGCGTCTGCTCCGGGATGACGGGCTCTTCCGGCTGCGTGCCGCTCGCGTCGGTCATCTCAGCCTCCGACTGCTCCGACGTCGGTGGTGCCGACATCCGTCCGATGGAAGTTCTGGAACGACCGGGAGGCCGTCGGTCCGCGCTGACCCTGGTAGCGGTTGCCGTAGGGGCCGGATCCGTAGGGGTTCTCGGCGGGAGAGGTGAGCCGGAAGAAGCACAGCTGACCGATCTTCATGCCCGGCCACAGCTTGATCGGCAGGGTCGCGACGTTCGCGAGTTCGAGCGTGACGTGCCCTGTGAAGCCGGGATCGATGAAACCCGCGGTCGAGTGCGTGATGAGTCCGAGGCGTCCGAGCGACGACTTGCCCTCGAGACGTGCCGCGATGTCGTCGGGCAGCGTGACCTGCTCGAACGTCGCCCCGAGCGCGAACTCGCCGGGGTGCAGGATGAACGGCTCGTCGGGGTCGACCTCGATCAGGCGCGTGAGCTCCGGCTGGTCGACCGACGGATCGATGAACGGATACTTGTGGTTGTCGAACAGGCGGAAGTACCGGTCCAGACGCACGTCGATGCTCGACGGCTGGATCATCCCGTCTTCACGCGGGTCGAGGCCGATGCGGCCGGATGCGAGTTCTGCCTTGATGTCGCGGTCGCTGAGAAGCACGGCACCAGCCTAGTTGCCAGGGGCTTCCGACGCCGTGCCTGCTTTGGCCAAAGGGCACCGGACGGGTAGGCTGGCGTTCGCCCGCTCCTCGGATGCGGGTACGGGGCTGTAGTTCAATGGTAGAACTTCTGCTTCCCAAGCAGACAGCGCGGGTTCGATTCCCGTCAGCCCCTCCACGTGTGACTTACCGAGCTCTCCCCGCCGAAGGGTCCGTGACCGAGCGGCGTCAGGAGAAGAGCTGGCGGAGCGCTTCGAGGTCGCCGGAATCGACCACCTTCTGAACGGCGTCGATGGTCTCCTGGGTCGCGAACATGCCCTTGAGCGTGCCGTTCCAGATCGCCCGCACGGTGTCCACGTCACCGGCATCGACCGCCGCGCCCGCGGACTCGATGGCCTGCTGGTAAGGAATCTGCTGGAACCCACCGGGGGCGTCATGAGGGTTGTAGTACGGCACCCAGGGAAGATCGGGGTCGGGCGTGAGCCAGAGCACCTGCCCAGGGTGGATATCCCGCCGGTGGTTCATGGAGCCGAGGTTCGGGTACGCGCAGAGCCGTTCAGCGACCACGGCTTCGACGTCGCCGGGCTCGACGGTATACGTCACCGGGGTGCCGTCCTCATCGACTGTCACCTCGCCCCGCGCGAACTCGCGCGCGCCGAGATCACGGAGCGTTCCGTGGCGCTCCCAATACAGACCGTCGCCGTCGCTGTAGACCTCTGACATGCCGGAGCATCTTTCCGGTTCCGTCGGTTTCGGCGTCGAGGCAGCCTCGGCCGCCGTCCGGAGGTCGACCGCGGGAGCGGATGCCTTGGGCGTCTGGACTGCCACCGGCGAGGTGCACCCGACGAGCACTGCGGCGGTCACACCGATCACGACGAGCGCGGGGGCGACCTTCTGCGTGCCGGACATGACGCCATACCGGCAGATCGCTTTCCCGTTCTCGATGCCTGGACGGCCGCGAAAAAGCATCCCATCCGAATCGTCATCGGTTCCGAACAGAGACAGGAAGGGCGATTTCGTGCGCCCTCCGCGCCGTCCGCACGACCGAGAGAAGCCACGATGATCGAATCGTCGACACCACCGCTCGCCGCCCTCGACGGCCACCGCAACGTCACCGACCTGCTGGCTACGCGGGCCGCCGCCGCACCGGACCATGTGGCGTTCGAGGTCGAGGACGCGTCGACGGGCTCCTGGCGGCCGGTCACCACCCGCGCGTTCGAGGACGAGGTGCGCGCTCTGGCGAAGGGGTTCATCGCCCAGGGCATCCGAATCGGCGACCCCATCGCGATCATGGCGCCCACCCGCTACGAATGGGCCGTCGCCGACCTCGCGGCCTGGTACGCCGGTGCTGTCGTCGTGCCGATCTACGAGACCTCGTCGGGGTCACAGGTGGACGCGATCGTCGCGGATGCCGGTGTGCGCCTGGCCATCGGCGGTACGACCGAACATGCGGCGCTGCTCGAGTCGGCGCTCTCGCACGCCGGCGGAGTCACCCTCGGGGCGTGGGTGATGAGCGCCGAGACCTCGCCGTGGACCCTCCTCGACCTGGCCGCCCGCGGCATCGACGTGACCGACGAAAAGCTCGAGGCCCGCAGGACGGCAGCAACGCAGGGTGACCCCGCGACGATCGTCTACACCTCGGGAACGACGGGCGAGCCCAAGGGCGTCGTGCTCACGCATCGCAACTTCCTCGGTCAGGTGCTGAACATCGCCGCGGCCTACCGCGAGATCGTGAACGAGTCCGGCAACACGGTCATCTTCCTCCCGCTCGCTCACGTGCTCGCGCGCGGCCTGCAGCTGATCTGCCTCGCCAGCGGCATGCGCATCGCGCACCTGTCCGACCCTTCGACCGTCGTCGCCACGCTCGACACCCTCCGACCGACGTTCCTGGTGGTCGTGCCGCGGGTGCTGCAGAAGATCCAGGCGGCCGCCGCGGGCAAGGCCGCCGACAAGGGACTCACGAAGATCTGGGCGCATGCCGAGGCGACGGCCATCGCGTGGGGCCGCAGCGCCGAGCGAGTCGATGCCGGTCGTGGCGCCGCACGCACCGTCGGCCTGCGCCTGCGCCACCGCCTCTTCGATGCACTGTTCTACGGCCGCCTTCGCACGGTGATGGGCGGGCGGGTCGGCTACATCCTGTCGGGCGGCGCCGCCCTCGACGCCGACCTCTCGCTGTTCTTCCGCGGCATCGGGGTTCCCGTCATCGAGGGCTACGGACTGACCGAGACGACCGCACCGCTCACCGGCAACCTGCCAGGGCGCATCGCCTCGGGAACCGTCGGCGCACCGCTGCCAGGGCTCACGGTCCGCATCAGTGACGAGGGCGAAGTGCTCGCCCGCGGCATCGGCGTCTTCGACGGGTACCGGGACCCCGCGCACGACGACGGTGCGTTCATCGACGGCTTCTTCCGCACCGGTGATCTCGGGCGGCTCGACGAGCAGGGAAGGCTGATCCTCGACGGACGGCTCAAAGACGTGATCGTCACCTCGAACGGCAAGACCATCGTGCCGACCCGCTGGGAGAGCGCGGTCGAGGCGAATCCGCTCGTCTCGCACGCGGTGATGGTCGGCGAGGGGAAGCCGTATCTCTCCGCGCTGCTGGTGCTCGATCCGGAGCAGGCCGGTGCCTGGGCCGAAGCGCAGGGCAGCCGCATCCCCTCGACCAGCACGACCAGCCCGACCGACATCCGCACGGTGGACGACCCGGCCCTGCACGCTCACCTGCAGCGGTCCGTCGACGAGGCCAACGCGCTCGTCGCGCGCAGCGAGCAGGTCCGCCGGTTCAGCGTCGTCTTCGCCGACCTCGACGACCGTGGACTCGTCACCCCCACCATGAAGCTGAAGCGGAGCGTCGTGCTGGATCGCGCCGCCGTCGCCGTCGAAGACCTGTACCTCTGAGAATCGGAAAGCACACCATGTCCTCCCCCACCCCCACCCGTCCGACCTCCTCGCGCTCCTCTCTCATCGCGATCGTCGTCGCCCTCGTGGTCGGCGCGCTCGTCGCGATCGCCGGCAGCCAGGGCGGTGCGACCATCGGCGGCGTGCCGCTGTTCGCCCTCGCCGTCGCTGCGGCCTTCGCGATCCAGGTCATCGCGTTCATCCCCGCGATGCTGCTGCAGACCGAACGGTTCTTCGACCTGACGGGCAGCCTCACGTTCTTCGTGATCTCCGCAGCACTCGTCCTGCTGGCGCCGATGCCCGACCCGCGGAGCTGGATCCTGGCGGCGATGGTCATGCTGTGGGCCGCGCGCCTCGGCTCGTTCCTGGCCCTGCGCGTGCACAAGGCCGGATCCGACGGGCGCTTCGACCAGATCAAGGGGTCGCCGCTGCGGTTCCTGCAGGTGTGGGTGATCCAGGGTGCGTGGGTGTCGCTGACCGCGGCCGCCGCCTGGATCGCGATCAGTGCGGATGCCTCCTCCCGCGCGCCGATCGGATGGCTGACCGTCGTCGGCATCGTCGTCTGGGCCCTCGGCATGGTGATCGAGATCGTCGCCGACGCCCAGAAGTCGGCGTTCCGCGCCGACCCGCGCAACCGGGACGAGTTCATCCGCACCGGCCTATGGTCGCGGTCCCGTCACCCGAACTACTTCGGCGAGATCGTCATCTGGGTGGGCGTCTTCCTCACCGCTGCCCCCGTGCTCGTCGGATGGCAGTGGGTCGCGCTGCTCTCCCCCCTGTTCGTGATCCTGCTGCTCACCCGCGTCAGCGGCATCCCCCTGCTCGAAGCGCGCGCCGAGAAGAAGTGGGGCGACCGGGCCGACTACGTCGCCTACCGCGAACAGACTCCGGTACTGATCCCGAAGCTCACCCGGCCCGCGATGCGGGAGACTGCCGGGTAGACGGGGTCCCGGCCAGCCCGCTCCGAGCCGCTTCTTCGTCACCTCGCACAAGCAGGAGCCGACACTCGGTGCCCGCGGACATGACTTCGAGCCCGGCACACGCGAGTGTGGAGACGAACCAGCGCGACGGCCGAATGCCGACCGCGAGAACAAGGGAGTCTCCATGTCCAGCGAAACCCTCGTCGTGCCGCTCGTCGATCAGCTCGACGCGTTCTTCGGGCAGTACACGGCCGCGGGTCAGTCGCCTGGTCTGGTGTACGGCCTCGTCGGACCCGACGGCCTGGAGCACACGCGCGGGTTCGGCACCGCCGACGACGAAGGCACGTCTCCCGACGCCGACACCGTCTTCCCGATCGCCTCGATGACCAAGAGCTTCGTCGCGCTCGGTGCCCTGCTCGCCCGCGACCGCGGCCTCCTCGACCTGGAGGCTCCCATCACCGACTTCTACCCCGAATGGCACGGGACCGTGGGCGAGGAACCGGCGATCGCCCCGACCCTGCGACAGCTGCTCAGCATGGGCGGCGGTCTCACCGAGGACAACTCCTGGGTCGACCCGTTTCTCGGCCTCTCCGAAGCGGAGCTGGTCGAACGGATCAGACCCGGCTTCAACTACAGCACCCACCCCGGAAGCGCCTTCGAGTACTCCAACATCGGCTTCACGATGGCCGGTCTCGCGGTGGGCACAGCCGTGGGCCGCCGTGTCGAGGACTGGGTCACCGATGAGATCCTGCGCCCGCTGGGGATGAACAGCACGTGGTTCGACAACCGCGCCCCGGAGGGCGGCTTCGCGAGGGCGGTCGGCTACTCGCTGGACACCGCGGGCGACTGGGTGGGCTTCCCGTCGGAAGTGTCCGACGCCATGGCCGCGGCCGGTGGCATGCAGTCGACCATCAACGACCTCAGTGTCTGGGTCAGGTTCCTCGCGGCATCGACACTGCCTGGCAGCGACGATGCCGTGGTGAGCCGGGCTTCACGACGAGAGCTGCAGCGCATCCATCAGGTCGACATCCCCTCGCTGCAGGCCCGCCCCGACGGCTCCTGGAAGTTCGTCGCCGGCGGCTACGCGCTCGGCCTCTTCGTGCGCGAAGACCTGCACCGCGGACGCATCGTCACGCACAGCGGCGGCCTCCCGGGGTTCATCCTGAACATGGTGTGGCACGCGGGGTCCGGCATGGGCATCGTCATCTTCACGAACAGCCACCGGAGCAACCCGGTCGCCCTCTCGGAGGAGGCGCTGTTCCGCGCACTCGCCTTTCACGACGCCCCCGCCCGCACCGTGCAGCCGTGGCCGGAGACACGTCGGCTGATGTCCGCGGCCGACGCGCTGATCCGGTCCTGGGATGACGACGCCGCTGCCGCGATCTTCGCCGACAACATCGACTTCGACCGCCCGCTCCTCCAGCGCCGGGCCGCGATCGAGGAGCTCATCGCCCTGGTGGGTCCGCTGCGCGACGACCTCGGCACGCCAGAAGTCGTCTCCGCGGCGACACCGGCCGACATCACCTGGTCGATCCCCGGCGAGCGCGGCGAGCTGATCTGCATGATCCACCTCACCCCGGTGCGGCCGGCGCAGATCCAGGAGTTCGAGGTCGTGGCGGTCGATCGGAGCGTTCCGCGCGCCGCCCGCCCGACCGACATCTCCGCCCGGCGCCGCGCCTACGCCCGCCCGACCGTGAGCTCGCTGCCGAACACGCACGTCATCTGACGTCGCGCCCGTCAGGGCGCCATCGAGTCAGCGGCGCGACCAGCCGCACGGTCAGCCGCGCGGTCAGCGGAACGGTCAGCCGCGCGGCTCGAACCGACGGACCGGATGCGTGGCGGCGACCAGCTCGCGCAGCCCCTCCAGGTCGGTGACCGCTGCGCCCAGCGCACGCGCCTGCACGAGCACGTTGCCGAGCGCGGTCGCCTCGACGGGGCCGGCCAGCACCGGCAGGGCCGAACGATCGGCGATGGCCTGGCAGAGGAGCGCGTTCAAGGATCCGCCGCCGACGAGGTGGATCACGTCGACCTCACGCCCGGAGAGGTCGGACGCCGCTCGCACGGTCTCGGCGAACGCCGCGGCGATACTCTCCACGATGCTGCGCGTGAACACGGCTCGCTCCGTCGGAGCGGATGCTCCTGACGCCTCGACCAGCGTCGCGATGCGGCTGGGCATGTCGCCGGGTGCACTGAGCGAAGGATCGTTCGCATCGAACAGCGGTACGTCGTCCGATACGGCGGCCGCCTCCGCGAGCAGCTCGGTCAGGTCGATGCGTGCACCGTCCTGAGCTTCCCACGCCCGCACGCTCTCACTCAGCAGCCACAGGCCGGTGACGTTGTGCAGGAAGCGGTATCGACCGTCTACGCCGAGCTCGTGCGTGAAGTTCGCCTCGCGCGCCGCATCCGTCAGCACGGGCTCCGCCAGTTCCAGACCCACCAGGCCCCACGTGCCGCACGAGATGTAGGCGGCTGAGGGCGATGTCATGGGGACGGCGACGACGGCAGAGGCGGTGTCGTGCGACCCGACGGCGATCACGGGGAGAGCCTTGCCGACGAGTTCGGCGAGCTCGGGCTGCAGCGACCCGATCACCGCGCCGGGGTCGACCAACGGAGGCAGGAGACGCGGCGGGATGCCGATGCGCGTCGCGAGGTCGGTGTCCCAATCACCGTCGTCGATGCTCAGCAGCCCCGTCGTGGAGGCGTTCGTGCGCTCGGCGACGCTGGCACCGGTGAGGAGGAATGCGACCAGATCGGGGAGGAGGAGCACGGTGTCGGCCGCGGTCATCCGTTCGTCCACCCGGTACTGGTACAGGGTGTTGAACGGCAGGAACTGCAGGCCGTTGCGAGCGTACAGCTCAGAGAACGGCACGATGGCGTGCACCTCGGCGACGCCCTGAGCCGTGCGGGAGTCGCGGTAGTGAAACGGCTCGGCGAGGAGAACGCCGTCCGCGAGCAGGCCGTAGTCGACGGCCCAGGAGTCGATCCCGATGCTCTCGATCGTCGGCTCCCGCCGCACCGCCTCCGCCAGCCCGTCCACGACGTGCGCATATAGGGCGTCGAAGTCCCAGTGCAGTCCGTCCTCCCGCTCCACGGGACCGTTCGGGAAGCGGGACACGAGTTCGAGCTCGAGCCGCCCCTCCCCGATCCGCCCGATCATCACGCGGCCGCTGGTCGCCCCGAGATCGACGGCCGCGACCGCGCGCACGCTCATCGCAGGAACGCCGCGGCGACGCCGGAGTCGACCGGGATGTGCAGGCCCGTGGTGCGGCTGAGCTCGGGACCGGTCAGCACGTACACCGCGTCCGCCACGTTCTCGGGCACGACCTCGCGCTTGAGGATCGTGCGGTTGGCGTAGTACTGACCGAGGTCTTCCTCCTTGACCTCGTAGGTGGCGGCACGGTTCGCACCCCACCCGGAGGCGAAGATGCCCGAGCCGCGGACCACGCCGTCGGGGTTGATGCCGTTCACACGGATACCGTACTCGCCGAGCTCGACCGCGAGCAGCCGCACCTGGTGTGCCTGGTCGGCCTTGGTCGCGGAGTAGGCGATGTTGTTGGGTCCTGCGAAGACCGAGTTCTTCGACGAGATGTAGATGATGTCGCCGCCGAGCTTCTGGTCGATGAGCACCCGAGCGGCGGCCTTCGAGACCAGGAACGACCCCTTCGCCATCACGTCGTGCTGCAGATCCCAGTCCTTCTCCGTGGTCTCCAGCAGCGGCTTCGACAGCGAGAGCCCGGCGTTGTTGACCACGAGGTCGACGCCGCCGAAGGCGAGCACAGCCTCGTTCAACGCGGCCTGGACAGCGTCGGCATCCGCTACGTTCGCGGCGATGCCGATCGCGACATCGGTGTTCCCCAGCTCGGCGGCCGCCGCCTGCGCCTTCTCGAGGTCGAGGTCGGCGATCACGACGCACGCACCCTCGGCGGCGAGACGGGTGGCGATGGCCTTGCCGATGCCGGAGGCGGCACCGGTGACGAAGGCGATGCGTCCCTGGTGCGACTTCGGCTTCGGCATCCGCTGCAGCTTGGCCTCCTCCAGCGCCCAGTACTCGATGTCGAACTTCTCGGCATCCGAGATCGGAGCGTACGTCGAGAGCGCTTCGGCGCCGCGCATCACGTTGATCGCGTTCACATAGAACTCGCCGGCGACGCGGGCGGTCTGCTTGTTGGCCCCGTACGAGAACATGCCCACGCCGGGGATCAGCACGATGAGCGGGTCGGCGCCGCGGATGGCGGGCGACTCGGCCGTGGCATGCGCGTCGTAGTAGGCCTGGTAGTCGGTGCGGTACTGCGCGTGCAGCTCGTGCAGGCGGGCGATCTGCTCCTCGACGGATGCGGTGGCCGGCAGGTCGAGGATCAGCGGCTTGACCTTGGTGCGCAGGAAGTGGTCGGGGCAGCTGGTACCGAGGGCGGCGAGCGTCGGCGCCTTCTCGGAGGCCACGAAGTCGAGCACCACGTCGGCATCGGTGAAGTGCCCGACCATCGGCTTGTCGGTCGAGGCGATGCCGCGGATCGTGCCGGCGAGGGCCGCCGCGCGCCCACGCCGATCCCCAGCCGGGAGGGCCTCGAAGCCCGAGCGGACGCCGCCGAACGGATCGGCCTTGCCGTTCTCCGCGATGTAGGCGGCTGCGGTGTCGATGATCCAGAGGGAGTTCGCCTCCGCCTCCTCCGAGGTGCCGGCCCAGGCGGTGATGCCGTGTCCGCCGAGGATGCAGCCGATCGCCTGCGGGTTCTGCTTCTTGATCTCGGCGATGTCGAGTCCGAGCTGGAAGCCGGGCCGCCGCCACGGCACCCAGACGACCTTCTCACCGAAGATCTTCGCGGTCAGCGCTTCTCCGTCGGCCGCGGTGGCGATCGCGATGCCCGAGTCGGGGTGCAGGTGGTCGACGTGGGCGGCGTCGACCAGGCCGTGCATGGCGGTGTCGATCGACGGCGCAGCCCCGCCCTTGCCGTGCAGGCAGTAGTCGAACGCGGCGACCATCTCGTCCTCGCGGTCGAGCCCGGGGTACACGTCGACGAGAGCGCGCATGCGGTCGAGGCGCAGCACCGCGAGGCCCTGCTCGGTCAGCGTGCCCAGGTCGCCACCCGAACCCTTGACCCACATCAGCTCGACCGGCTGCCCCGTCACCGGATCGATCTCGGTGCCCTTCGCGGAGGTGTTCCCGCCGGCGTAGTTGGTGTTCTTCGGGTCGGCGCCGAGGCGGTTCGACCGGGCGATCAGAGCGGCGGCGGTGGCGTTGGTCATGACTCTCCAAGACAGGGGCGGTGCACACGACCGTGCACACTCATACTGTTACTTCATGTGAAAGATAACACGAACCGACGTCAAGGAGAAGGGTTCCGGTGATCAGAGGATGTCCGCGATCCCTCGGAAGGCATCCAGCCGCTCGTCCGCGGGATCGAGCTCCGTGATCAGCACGGAGATCTCATCGCCGTCGAGCGCGCGGGCCACCGAGCGACGGCCGAGCTTGCTGGAGTCGACGCACACGACCGTCGTTCCGGCGTTCGCGGCCATCGCCTGCTTCAGCTCGGCCTCTTCGACCGACACCTCGGACGTGCCGTCGGCACCGTCGAGCGCATCCGCCGAGGAGAAGAACGCGTCGAAGTAGACCGAGCGCATGCTCCGGCGGGCGATCGGCCCGACGAGACTGCCCGTGGTGGGCTCGGCCGTGCCGCCGGAGATAACCGCGGTGACGCCGTCCAGCGGCTGCAGCACCTGGAACGACTCGAACGAGTTCGTGTAGACGGTGAGCCCTGCGCGCGGCCCGATCGCCGACGCGAGCATGTTGACCGTCGAGGAGGCATCGAAGGCGACACTCCCCTGGGCGGGGACGAGGCGCAGGGCCTTCTCGGCGATCGCTCGCTTCGCGCTGGCCCTGATGGCCCGACGCGCATCGAAGGGGCGGGCGCGCGGCGCCGCCGTCGCCCCGCCGCGCACGCGGCGCACACGACCCTCCGCCTCGAGTTCGAGCAGGTCTCGACGGATCGTCATCGACGACACCGCGAAGAGCTCGGCCGCAGCCTCGATCATCACACCCTGGGGGCCGTTGGCGAGTTCGACGAGTTCGTCTCGGCGTCGTTGCGCCTCGAGATTGCCGGAAAGAGCCATGGGAGGAATCTATCCGGTGCGCGCGATGAGACGGATCGCGCGACCAGCGACCTCGATCGCGCGCGCTCATATGAGCGGTGAGTGTTCCAGGTTGAGCGCCCCCGCTAGGCTCTGCTCATGCTCGGAAACACCACGGAACCACTCCTCGGCCGCGTGGCCGTCGTCACCGGCGGAGCGCGGGGCCTCGGCTACGCCATGGCCGAGGCCCTCGCCTCCGGGGGCGCCGAGGTCGCACTCCTCGACCGCCTCGACACCGTCGCCGAAGCCGCCGATGCCCTGGAGTCCGCTTCGGGTCGACGCTGCCTGGGCGTCAGCGTCGATGTCGCCTCTGAGGCATCCGTCGCCGCCGCCTTCGACATCATCGGCGAGCGGCTGGGCGCGGCAGACGTGCTCGTCAACAGCGCCGGCATCACATCGGGCACGCCCCTCCTCGACACCAGCACGGACGACTGGCGGCGGGTGCTCGACGTCAACGTCACCGGCACCTTCGTCACGAGCCGTGAGTTCGCACGCCGGCACGTCGAGGCGGACCGCGGCAACCCGGCCAGCATCGTCAACGTGTCGTCGATGTCGGCGTTCGCCGTGAACATCCCGCAGACCCAGGCCGCCTACAACACCTCGAAGGCCGCGGTGTCGATGTTCACGAAGAGCGCGGCGATCGAATGGTGGCCTCTCGGCATCCGCGTCAACGCGATCGCCCCCGGATACTTCGCCAGCGACATGACCAGGGACTTCGTGGCGGAGAACCCCGAGATGGCCGACGAGTGGGTACGGCGCATCCCGGCGGGGCGCATGGGACAACCCGAAGAGCTCGGCGACCTGCTGGTCTATCTCGCGAGCGAGCGCTCGAGCTATGTCGTGGGGCAGAGCATCCTCATCGACGGGGGATACACCAGCGTCTGAGGGCTCACCGGACCATAGGCCCGAACCAGAGGCCCGGCCATAGGCTGAGTGGCATGCCCGAACTGCCCCTCGGCTCGGCGACCTTCCGAGCTGCCGCCGTCGATCTCGGCGGGTCCAGCGGTCGTGTCGTGAGCGCGACCGTCGACGGCGAGCGGTTGCGGATCGACGGGGTGCACCGGTTCCGCAACCGTGCGTTCACGGATGAGCTCGGCCTGCGGTGGGACGCGCAACGGCTGTATCGAGATGCACTCGTCGGCCTCACCCGGCTGCGCAGGGAGGGGCCGGCCTTCACCAGCATCGGCGTCGACGCGTGGTCGGGCGACTACGGCCTGCTCGGCTACGACGGTCTCCTCGATGCTCCCTTCCATCAGCGCGACGCCCGCACCGAGCGCAGCTTCCCGATCGTCGAGGAGATCCTGCCCGCCGCCGAGGCCTTCCGCACGACCGGGGTCACCGCGCTCCCCATCATGACGATCTATCAGCTGGCGGCCGACCGGGAGGCCGGACGACTCGACACCGTGCAGCAGATGCTGCTGATGCCCGATCTGCTCGGACGCTGGCTCGGCGCCGCGGACGTCGCCGAGGCCACGAACGTCTCCAGCACCGGCCTCGCACTCCCCCGCGGCGGCGGCTGGGATGTCAGCCGGATCGAGGCTCTGGGCCTGCCGTCGAGGATCTTCCCCGACGTCGTCTTCCCCGGCACGGTGACCGGCCGTGTCTCCGAGGGGATCCTCGCCCCCGGGGACGCGACCGACATCACCGCCGTGGCCTCACACGACACCGCGAGCGCGGTGATCGCCGTGCCAGCCCGCGATCAGGATTTCGCGTACGTCTCGTGCGGCACGTGGATCCTCACCGGCGTCGAGGTCGATCACCTCATCACCAGCGACCAGGCCCGCGAAGCGGGTTTCACGAACGAGCTCGGCCTCGACGGCACCGTACGGTTCCTGCGCATAGCCGCGGGACTCTGGATCGTCAACGAATGCATGCGGGAATGGGGGCTCGACGACTGGGGGGCGCGCAGCACAGCCGCCCGCCGCGACCTGCTGGCCCGTGCGGACGCCGCCCCGAGCGCCGGAGTGCTGGTCGACACCGGCGACCCCCGCCTGCTGCGACCGGGGCAGATGACCGCGCGCATCGCCGAACTCGTGGCCGAGTCCGGCGGACGCATGCCGACCGACCGCGCCGGAGTGGTGCGGCTGGTGCTGGAGAGCCTCGGCGCCTTCGTCGCCCGGCAGGTCGAGGAAGCGGCGACGCTCTCGGGCGTGGACGTGCGGGTCATCCATCTGGTCGGGGGCGGCTCCGAGTCGTCGATCCTCGCCCAGGCGGTCGCGGATCGCTCCGGCCGGACGGTGACGGCCGGGCCATCGGAGGCCACATCGATGGGGAACCTCCTGGTGCAGGCCCGTGCGCACGGCGCAGTGCACGGAAGCCTCGCCGACCTGCGCCGCATGGTGCGCGCCTCCACCGAGCTGCGCAACTACGAACCCGCCCCGCGCTGATGTGGTGCGCCGGTCGCGCTCAGACCGGCGACTCGAGCAGCCGTCGGGCGAGAGCCGCGTCCGTCACCAGGGAGTCGACGATCCCGGAACGCAGCGCGGCGATGACGGCACCTGTCTTCGACGGGCCGCCGGCCACCGCGATCACCTCGGGGATGTGCCGCAGCTGCTCGGTGGACACCGCGAGCGACCGCTCGGCCACCGACCCCACCACGGCTCCGTTCTCGTCGATGAGCGTCGCGCAGATCTCCGCCTTGACGCCGGCGGCGAGCAACTCGTCGAGCGCGCCCGCCCTCCCCGCATTGTCGTAGAGCTGAGAGTCGGGCGGACTCCACGATCCGACCGCGACGACGGCCTTGGTCACCGAGTCGAACCGGCGGAAGGTCTCCATGATGCCGGGTTCGCGCCGCAGAGCGGAGGCGGTCGCTGCGGTCTCCACGAGCAGGGGCGCGAAGATGGCGCGGGAGCGACCGCCCGAGATCCGACTCACCTGGCGGATCACCTCGACGCCGTTCTCGGGCGTCGGCGCGGCGACCCCGGCGAGCTGGACGACCTCGCACGTCGCCAGGGTGCGCAGGTGCCCGGCCATCGCGGTCAGGGTGCGACCGGCCGTGAGCCCGAGCACGTCGCCGTCGGTGACGATCTCGCTGAGCAGGTCGGCGGCGGCACGACCCAACCGGTCCTGGATCAGCTCGGGCGTCGTCCCCGGGGTGATCACCGCGAGAGCGCGCGTGAGGCCGAACCGAGCACGCAACTGCATCGACAGGTCGAGATCGAGCGAGTCCGGCGCCTCGATCGTGATCTTGACCAGCCCCTGCTCGAGCGCATCCTCCAGCATCCGGGCGATCTTGAAGCGCGAGAGACCGAGCTCTTCCGCGATCTCGATCTTCGTCCGCCCTTCGAGGTAATGCCGGCGTGCGACGTGCGAGATCCGCACCAGCTCATCGGGTCCCATGTCGCCTCTTCCTCTCACGCCGCCAAGTCCGATCAGCATATCCGGATCCGACCGTTTGCGCTCATCTGAGCACCTGGTTGTCTCATCCGTCACGCATGGCTAATGTCGGTCGAGCAATCACGACCGCGCGACTGCACACGCACCACGAGGAGCCCGATGAAGCGCACTGAACTGCCGACGACCATGCGTGCGAGCGTGCTGGTCCGAGCCGGCGAGCTGACGATCGAGACCCGCCCCGTGCCGGCCCCCGCCCCCGATCAGGTGATCGTCCGGGTGAACGCGGTCGGCATCTGCGGCTCCGACGTCCACTACTTCCACGAGGGACGCATCGGCGATTTCGTCGTGGAGGAGCCGCTCGTCCTCGGCCACGAAGCCGGAGGCACCATCGTCGCGGTCGGCGCCGACATCGACGACTCCCGCCTCGGCGAGCGCGTCTCCATCGAACCGCAGCGCCCGTGCCGGGTGTGCGAGTTCTGCCGGAGCGGCCGTTACAACCTCTGCCCGCAGATCGAGTTCTACGCCACCCCACCCATCGATGGCGCCTTCGCCGAGTACGTCGCGATCCAGGGCGACTTCGCCTACGCCGTGCCCGACTCCGTGAGCGACGACGCCGCGGCGCTCATGGAGCCGTTGTCCGTCGCCATCGCCGCCGTGCAGAAGGCGGGGGTGCGCCCGGGCAGCCGGGTGCTGATCACCGGGGCCGGCCCCATCGGCATCGTCACCGCGCAGACCGCACGGGCCTTCGGCGCCACCGAGATCGTGATCAGCGATCCGATGGCGGAACGCCGAGAGGTCGCCCTGCGCTTCGGCGCGACAGAGGCGGTCGACCCCGCCGCAGGTCCCCTCGGCTCGGGATACGACTCCTTCGTCGACGCCTCGGGCTCCCCTGTCGCCGTGAAGCAGGGCATCTCCGCGCTGAAGCCCGGCGGCGTGGCCGTACTCGTCGGCATGGGTGCCGACGAGATCGCCCTCCCCGTCTCCACCATCCAGAACCGCGAGCTGGTCGTCACCGGCATCTTCCGCTACGCGAACACCTGGCCGACCGCGATCGAGCTCGTCTCTTCCGGCGCCGTCGACCTCGACGCCCTCGTGACCGGCACGTTCGGTATCGCCGAGGTCCGGGAGGCACTCGATTCCGCCGCGCAGCCCTCGACGCTGAAGAGCATCGTGCGCCCCGGCCGCGAGCACGCGGGGGACGCATGACCGACCTCGAGCGCACGGGAAGCATCACCCTCGACGAGCAGCCCGACATGCTCGCGTGCATCGAAATCCGCAAGGCGTTCGGCGGGGTACCAGTGCTCAAGGGTGTCGGGCTGCATCTCGAGCCGGGCACCGTGACCGCGCTCGCGGGCGAGAACGGCGCAGGCAAGTCGACGCTCATGAAGATCGCCTCCGGCCAGATGAAGGCGGACGCCGGTCAGGTGCTGGTCCGGGGCGAGGAGCTGGCCGCGGGATCGGCACGTGACGCCCACCAGCGCGGCATCGCCATCGTGCCTCAGGAGCTCGCCTCGATCCTCGACACCACGGTGTACGAGAACATCTTCGTCGGACGGGAGCTGCGGGGGCGCCTCGGGCTCGTGGATCGTCGTCGCATGGCCAGAGAGGCCAAGGAGATGCTCGCGGAGTTCGGCGTCGACATCGACCCATCCACGCGGATGGGGTCCCTGCCGGTGGGCCTGCGCCAGATCGTCGAGATCGTCAAGGCGACCAGCACCGGCGCTCGCGTGCTGCTGCTGGACGAGCCGACCAGCGCGATCGCCGAACGCGAGGTGGCCCGTCTGATCGAGAACATGCGGATGCTGCGCGACCGCGGCGTCGCGATCCTCTTCACCACGCACAAGATGGAGGAGATCCGCGCGATCGCCGATCGGGTCGTGGTCCTCCGCGACGGCGGCCTCGTGGCGGACGCGCCGCTCTCGGAACTCAGCGACGACGACATCGTGACCGCGATGATCGGCCGCGAGCTCGAAGACCTCTTCCCCGACCTGCCGCCCGCGTCCGACGACATCGCCCTCTCGGTGCGCGGCCTCGACTACACGCCGGCTCCGCAGCCGGTCGACCTGCAGGTGCGCCGCGGCGAGATCGTCGGACTCGCAGGGCTCGTCGGCGCCGGACGCACCGAGCTCATCGAGGCGCTGTTCGGAGTGCGCTCCTCGACCGCCGGCGAGATCGCCGTCGGGGGCCGTCGCGTCCGCCGCGGACGCCCTGCCGACGCGATCACCGCAGGCATGGCGCTGGTCCCGGAGGACCGGAAGGGCGCTGGCGCCGTGCTCAGCATGGACATCCTGGCGAACGCCACCCTGCCGCGCATGGATCAGTTCTCCGTCGCGGGATGGCTCAAGGGCCGCAGCCGCGTGGACGCGGTCTCCGAGGTCATGAGTTCGGTGAGGCTGCGCAGCCGCGGCCTCGGGCAGCTCATGGAGACGCTGTCCGGCGGCAACCAGCAGAAGGTCGTGCTCGCGCGTTGGCTCACCGGCGAGGTCAAGGTCCTCCTGCTCGACGAGCCGACCCGCGGCGTCGACATCGGCGCCCGCAGCGAGATCTACCGCATCATCACCGACCTCGCCGCCTCCGGCATGGCCGTGGTCATGGCCTCGAGCGATATGCCGGAGATCCTCGCGCTGTCGCATCGCGCTCTCGTGCTCAAGGACGGGGGCGTGGTCGCCGAGCTCGACCGGGCCGCCCTCCAGCAGCCCGACGTGCAGGACCGCATCTTCCGCCTCGCGAGTGGACTCGACATCTCCGAGGCCCCCGCCAGCAGCACCGCCCCCTCCGCAAAGGACGACCGATGACCGACACCCGCACCGCCGCGCAGACCTTCGTGCCCGAGTCGGAAGTGAAACGCTTCAGCCCCACCTGGTTCGGCGACCTCGCCATCCGCTACGCGATGGTGATCGTGATGGTGCTCATCATCGCCTTCTTCCTCTACCGCAGCGCGCGCTTCGGCACGGTCGACAACCTGCAGACGATCCTCGTCGCCGCGGCACCGTTCGCCCTGATCGCCCTCGGACAGACGCTCGTGATCCTCACCGGCGGCATCGACCTGTCGGTCGGCAGTGTCATCGCCGCATCCGCCGTCTTCGGCAGCCTCACCGCGAAGGCCTTCCCCGACCAGATCTGGCTCGCGATCGTCGCCGGTGTCGTCGTCGGCTTCATCGCCGGCGCGATCAACGGCTTCGTGGTCTCGGTGATCAAAGTGCCACCCTTCATCGCGACGCTCGGGATGCTCACTCTCGCATCCGGCGTCGCCTATGTCGCGGGCAACGGCGCCCCCATCACCGGGCTGCCTGCCGACTTCTCCCGCATCGCCAACGCGCAGTTCGGCGGGCTCACGCTCCCGGTGATCCTGATGATCGTCGGCATCCTGGGACTCGCGATCATCATGCGCCGCACCACGTGGGGCATGCGCGTGTACGCGATCGGCGGCAACCCGATCGCCGCGGGCATCGCCGGCATCAACGTGGGCCGCACCATCTTCAGCGTGTACGCCATCTCCGGCATGCTCGCGGGGATCTCCGGCGTCATGCTCGCCAGCCGCGTCACCCTCGGCGCACCGAACCTCGGCGTCGGGTACGAGCTCGACGCGATCGCTGCCGTCGTGATCGGCGGGGCGAGCCTGCTCGGCGGTCGCGGCTCGATCTGGGGAACCGCCCTCGGCCTGCTCCTCATCCAGACGCTCAACAACGGTCTCGACATCCTGACCGTGCCCGCGTACTGGCAGAAGGTCATCAAGGGCGTGCTCATCGTCGCGGCGGTGGCCGTCGACGTGTGGGCGACCCGACGACGAAGCCGCTAGCACACCGACGACCACCCCGACGAAGAAGACCCTGCTTCATCGCACCACCCAACGAGAGGAATCCCATGTTCACCAAGAAGAGCCGCATCGCCGCGGCTTTCGCCGTCACCTCCGTCGCAGCACTGATGCTCGCCGGGTGCGGCGCCGGCGACCCGAACGCGAACGCCGGCGGCGCAGACGACAGCGGTCAGGAGCGCATCACCATCGGCGTGAGCGTCTACGACATGTCGTCCTTCGTCACGGAGGGCAAAGAGGGCATCGAGCGCTACGCCGACGAGAACAACATCGAGATCCTGTGGAACTCCGCGGGCCTCGACGTCAACACCCAGGCCAGCCAGGTCGACCAGTACGTGACGGCCGGTGTCGACGCGATCGTCGTCATCCCCGTGCAGGCCGACTCGCTGCAGCCGCAGATCGCCGCCGCGAAGGCCGCCGACATCCCCTTCTTCGACGTCAACGCCTCGCTCAACAGCGAAGACCTCACCGGCTCGGTGCAGCCCGATGACGTGGCCGCGGGTGAGCAGGAGGCGCAGATGATGATGGACGCCCTCGACGGGAAGGGAAACGTCATCATCCTGCAGGGACCGCTCGGAGGCTCGGGCGAGATCAACCGCGGGAAGGGCATCGACAACGTGCTCGCCGAGAACCCCGACGTGAAGGTGCTCGCCAAGGACACCGCGAACTGGAAGCGCGATGAGGCCGTCAACAAGGTCAGCAACTGGATCTCGGCCTTCGGCGATGACATCGACGGCGTGATCGCCCAGAACGACGACATGGGCCTCGGTGCACTGCAGGCGCTCAAAGAAGCCGGCATGACCGACGTGCCGATCGTGGGCATCGACGGGATCGCCGACGGCCTCGAGGCCGTCAAGAACGGTGACTTCATCGGAACCTCGCTGCAGAACGGCACGGTCGAGCTGTCGGCCGGTGTCGCCTACGCCGCCGCCATCGTGCGGGGCGAGGACGTCAAGGAGAACCCCGTCTACCTGATGCCCGCGATCACCAAGGACAACGTCGACGAGGCGATCGGTCACGTGGTCACGGAGCGCGACGCGTTCCTGAAGAACCTGAGCGAGATGACCAACAAGAACCTCAAGAGCGGCAACATCGCCTACGAGGGTCTCACCGGCCAGTCCGAGTGACAGCAGCGCCAGGGCCGCGGAGATGCTTCGGTGTCTTCGCGGCCCTGGTGTTCGACGGACTGGTGTCTCACGCACTGGTGTTCCACGGACTGGTCGTTCACGGATGAGGGAGAAGCGGATGCCGATATACGTCGCCGGGGTGGATTCGTCCACGCAGAGCTGCAAGGTGAGTGTGCACGACCTGGAGACGGGAGAGATCGTGCGCTCCGGCCGGGCGGCGCATCCGTCCGGCACGGAGGTGGACCCCGAGGCCTGGTGGTCGGCACTCCAGAGCGCGATCGTCGATGCCGGCGGACTGCACGACGTCGCCGCGATCTCGGTCGCCGCCCAGCAGCACGGGCTCGTGGCGCTCGACGTGCAGGGGCGCGTGGTGCGTGACGCCCTGCTCTGGAACGACGTCCGCAGCGCCGAGGCCGCGGCGGCGCTCGTGACCGAAGTCGGTGCCGAGGAATACGCGCGCCGGGTCGGAGTCGTGCCCGTGGCGTCGTTCACGGGCGCGAAGCTGCGGTGGTTGCGCGAGCACGAGCCGGCCAATGCGGCCAGGGTCGCTGCCGTCGCCCTGCCCCACGACTGGCTCTCCTGGCGGCTGCGCGGCTTCGGGCCGACCGGCGCCAGCGACCTCGGCCCCGACCTCGAGGCGCTCGCGACGGACCGCTCCGATGCCAGCGGCACTGCGTACTGGAGCGCCTCGACCGGTGCCTACGATCTCGATCTGCTCGCGCGGGCGTTCGGTCGCGTCCCGCACCTCCCCAAGGTGCTCGGACCTGCCGAGAGGATGGGCGTCACCCGCACGGGCACGGTGGTCGGCGCGGGTCTGGGGGACAACGCCGGGGGCGCGCTCGGACTCGATGCCCGACCGGGCGACGCCGTGATCTCGATCGGCACGAGCGGCACGGTCTTCGCCGTGTCCGAACACCCGATCGCCGACGCCACCGGGGCGGTCGCCGGCTTCGCTGACGGGAGCGGGAACCATCTTCCCCTCGTCGCCACGCTCAACGCGGCGCGGGTGCTCGATGCCGTCGCGGGTCTGCTCGGCGTCGATCACGCCGAACTCGCACGCCTGGCGCTGGAGTCAGAGCCGGGTGCGGGCGGACTGGTGCTGCAGCCCTACTTCGAGGGAGAGCGCACCCCGAATCGTCCGGATGCCACGGCCACGCTGTTCGGCATGTCGCTCGCCTCCACGCGCAGGGAGACGCTGGCGCGTGCCGCGGTGGAAGGACTGCTGTGCGGGCTCGCCGACGGCCTCGACGCCATCCGCCGGTGCGGGGTGCCGGCCTCGCGCATCCTGCTCATCGGTGGCGCCGCACGCAACCCGGCGGTCTCGCGGATCGCGGCGCAGGTCTTCGACGTGCCGATCGTGGTGCCGGGAATCGACGAGGCGGTCGCCCGCGGTGCTGCCGTGCAGGCGGCGTGGGCGCTCACCGGCGAGCGTCCGTCGTGGCACGACGGCGAGGCACGTGCATTCGCGGTCGACCATCGGCCGATCATCCGCGAGCAGTACGCCGCGCGGAGCTGAGCTCAGGCGCCCCAGCCGGCCTGCACACCGCCCACACGCTCGGCGGCGATCTTCTCCTGGTATCCGGATGCGAGGTACGCGGCCATGGGATCTGCGGGAAGACCGCGCGTCTCGCGCCACTCGGCGAGGGCCGGACGCACGTCGGTGTAGAACGCATCCATGAAGACGGCGTTCGCTCCGAGCACGTCCCCCGACTTCTGCGCGGCGGTGAGGGCGTCGCGGTCGACGAGCAACGCACGGGCGGTCATCTCCTGCACGTTCAGCACCGAGCGGATCTGGCCGGGGATCTTGTCCTCGACGTTGTGGCACTGGTCGAGCATGAACGCGACGTCGGGGTTGTTCAGCCCGCCGCCGCGGATGACCTCGAACAGGATGCGGAACAGCTGGAACGGGTCGGCGGCTCCGACGATCAGGTCGTCATCGGCGTAGAAACGCGAGTTGAAGTCGAACGAGCCGAGCTTGCCGAGGCGCAGCAGCTGCATCACGATGAACTCGATGTTCGTGCCTGGCGCGTGGTGGCCCGTGTCGAGGCAGACCATCGCCTTGTCACCGAGGGAGCTGACCTGCGCGTAGGAGGTTCCCCAGTCCGGAACGTCGGTGTGATAGAACGCCGGCTCGAAGAACTTGTACTCGAGCACCAGGCGCTGGTCGTCGCCGAGGCGGTCGTAGATCCTCTGCAGCGAGTCCTGCAGTCGATCCTGACGCCCCCGCATGTCGGCCTGCCCGGGATAGTTCGACCCCTCGGCCAGCCAGATCTTGAGGTCGCGGCTGCCGGTCGCATCCATCACGTCGATGCAGGCGAGGTGGTGGTCGATCGCCTTCTGCCGGATGGCCGCGTCCTCGTGCGTGAGGGCACCGAACTTGTAGTCGTCGTCCTGGAACGTGTTGGAGTTCACGGTGCCGAGGGTCACCCCGTGGTCTTCGGCGTGCTTGCGCAGGTCGGAGTACGAATCCACCACGTCCCACGGGATGTGCAGCGCCACCGCCGGCGCGAGTGCCGTGTAGCGGTTCACCTGTGCGGCGTCGGAGATCTTCTCCCACGGGTCCCGCGGGGTGCCGGGAGTGCCGAACACCTTGAAACGCGTGCCGGAGTTGCCGAAGGCCCAGCTGGGAAGCTCGATGCCCTGCTGGGCAAGGATGGCGAGGTTCGAGGGACTGAGGATGCTCACGATGCGCTGCTTTCGTTGGGGAGACCGGAGGTGGAGAGCTGGTCTTCGAGGTGGAACACCTCGGGAAGTGTGGGTGCCGCCTGGTCAGGGCGGCCGTCGAGGCCGACGAAGAAGCGGGCCATCTCGGCTTCCCAGCGGGCGGCGACCGGCGACGCGGCCAGGTATGCCTGCGCCGCGACATCGTCGTCGGTCTCGTAGTAGCCGATGAGCTCACCGTCGGGAGCGAGGAACAGCGAGTAGTTGCGGCGACCGGCCGCGGCGATCTCGGCGAGCATCTCCGGCCACACCGGCGCGTGACGCTCGCGGTACTCGTCCAGAAGCTCCGGACGCACCTGGAGCTTCACGCATACGCGGATCATGGGGACCTTTCCGGGAGCGTCCGGCCGACACTCGTGCCGGCCGGACGCCCGAAGGTGATCAGAAGTCGAACTCGCCGATGTTGTCGGCGTTGAACACGAACGGATCGCCGAGCACCACGACGCCGTCCTCCCCGACCGTGTACTCACCGAGGTCGCCGGCGGTGAAGGTGTCGCCCTTCTCGCCGGTGATGTCGCCCTCGATCAGCGCCTGCGCCGCGAAGGCCGCCAGGTAGCCGAGGTCCTCCGGGTTCCACAGGGCGAACGACGTGACGGTGCCGTCCTCGACGTATTCGCGCATCTGGTTCGGCGTGCCGAGGCCCGTCAGCGCGACCTTGCCCTTGTAGTCCGAGGTGGACAGGTAGCGGGCGGCTGCGGCGATGCCGACCGTCGTGGGCGAGATGATGCCCTTCAGGTTCGGGTGGGTCTGCAGCAGGGCCGCGGTCTTGTCGAACGACGTCTGGTCGTCGTCATCGCCGTAGACCGTCTCGACCAGGGTGATGTCGGGGTAGTCGCTGGCGAGGTAGTCCTTCATCAGGTCGATCCAGGCGTTCTGGTTGGTCGCGTTCGCCGAGGCCGAGAGGACGGCGATCTCTCCCGCACCGCCGATCTGCTCGGCGATCTGGTCGACCTGCGCCTTCGCGATGCCCTCCGAATCCGCCTGGTTGACGAAGACGTCGCGGCACTCCGGGTTGGTGTCGGAGTCGAAGGTGACGACCTTCACCCCCGCGTCGCGGGCCTCGTTCAACGCGTCGCAGATGGCCTTCGGGTCGTTCGCCGAGACGACGAGTGCCCCGACGCCCTGCTGCGTCGCGGTGTTGATGTAGCTGACCTGGGCGTCGGGAGTCGCCTCGGCCGGCCCGACCTCGGCGAACGTGCCGCCGAACTCCTCGACGGCGGCCTTGCCACCCTTGCTGGAGGTGTCGAAGTAGGGGTTTCCGAGGTTCTTGGGCAGGAAGGTGACGGCGAGGTTGCCGTCACCGCCGTCGCCTCCGCCACCGTCGCCACCGGTGCTCGTGCATCCGGACAGGGCGACCGCGGCGGCGACCGCGAGCGCAGCGACAGCGGTCACGCGTTTACGTGCAAACATCATTGTTCTGTTCCTTTCGTGAGGGTGTGCCGCAACCGCGGCGTCGGCGTCATGAAGCTGTGGGTGCGGCGCCGGTGGTCGATCGTCCCGGTCTGCGACGGGCCTTCTGCAGCCAGGCGAGGAAGCTCGCGGCCACCACCGAGGTGACCAGGAGGGCGCCGGTGATGATGTTGATCACGTCGGAGGTCACGTTCATCAGACGCAGTGCGCTGGCGAGCGAGCCGATGAGCAGCGCCGCCGCGACGACCCCGTAGATCTTGCCCCGGCCGCCGAAGACCGAGACGCCGCCGAGCACGACCGCCGCGATCACCTGCAGTTCGAGGCCGGTGGCGTTGTCGCCCCGCGCGCTGCCGTAGCGGAGGGTGTAGAAGATCCCGGCGAACGCGGCGACCACTCCGGAGAGCACGAAGAGGATGAACTTCGTGCGCTCCACGTGCACGCCCGAGAACCGTGCGGCGTCCTTCGAGAGGCCGATCGCGTACACGCCACGACCGAACGGTGTGTAGTGCAGCAGCAGGATGAACGCGACCAGGAGGAGCAGGAACGGGATCATGATGACGGGGATCGTGGTGCCGGCGAGCTTCGCCTTGGCGAGATCGGTCCAGAACTCCGGGAACTCGGTGACCGCCGTCGTTCCGAGCAGGCCGACCGCGAGGCCGCGAAACAGCGCGAGCGTGCCGATGGTCACGGCGAGCGACGGCAGACCGACGACGGTCACGAGGAATCCGTTGAAGGCGCCGCCGACCAGACCGACGAGCAGCGCCGCGAGAGCCGCGACCTCGAAGGGGATCCCGCCCTGCACGAGAGCCCCCGTGACGACGCTGGAGAGGCCCACCATGCTGCCGACCGACAGGTCGATCTCGCCCGTGATCATCACCAGCGTCATGGGCAGGGCGATCAGGAGGATCGGCGCGATGTCGAGGAGCAGGTACGTCAGCGTGATCGGCTGCCCGAACCCGCGTACGGTGCTCGCGGAGACGATGATGACGACGATCAGCAGGGCGACGATCGCCATCTCCCTGGTGAGGAGCACGCGGCGCCAGAGCGGCTTGTCGAAGTCGCGGATGACCCGGGTGGTCGCGGTCGTGGTCGCGGCGGTCATGACTTGTCCCTCGCTTCGATGAGCCGTCGTTTCTGGCGGACGGCGAGCACGCGGTCGAGCACGATCGCGCCGATGATCAGCAGGCCGACGACGGCACGCTGCCAGAAGTCGGGGATGCCGAGGATGGGGAGCGCCCGGTTGATCGTGAGCAGCAGCACCGCACCGATCGCCGCGCCCCACACGGAGCCGATTCCGCCGGTGATGGCGACGCCGCCGATCACGGCGGCACCCACCGCGTCGAGCTCCCACCCGGCTCCGGCCTGTGAGTTGATGGTGCCGTAGCGGGCCGCGTAGAACACTCCGGCGAGACCGGCGAGCGCCCCGGAGACGACGAAGGCGGTCAGCACGCGACGGGTGACGCGCAGGCCGTAGAGCTCCGCAGCCGCCGGATCGGATCCGATGGCGTAGTACTCCCGACCACCGCGCGTGTTCTTCATGTACCAGGCGGCCGCGGCGAGCACGATGAGGGCGACGATCGTGAGGATCGGGATGCCCACGAGCTGCCCGGTGCCGAGGGCCAGGAAGTCCTTCGGCATGTCGGACGCGTTCACCCGGTCGCTGCCGGTCCACAGCACGTTGATGCCGCGGTAGGCGTAGAGCGTACCGAGCGTGATCACCATGGCCGGCACCTTGGCGAAGGCGACCAGTGCCCCGTTGACGAGTCCGAGGAGGGCACCGAAGACGACGGCGGCCACGACCACGATCACGATGGGGATGCCGGGCACGTCGATGAACAGGCGGCCGGTGAGGTAGGCGGTGAGCCCCATGACCGAGCCGACCGAGAGGTCGACGTTGCGGGTGATGAGCACGATGGCCTGCCCGACAGCGACCAGCACGAGGATCGAGGGCGTGAGCAGCAGGTCGCGCCAGCCGTCAGGGCTGAACAGGAAGTTGGAGTTGTTCGTCGTGGCGGCGACGATCACGAGTGCCAGGGCGAGGAGGATGCCGAATTCGCGCGCCCGACCGAGCGCGGAGAGCTTCTTCGTCATCGACGAGACGGGGATGGCGGTGGTCACGAGGAGAGCTCCGATGCGTGCGTGGCGGCGTACATGACGTTCTCGGAAGTCGCCTCCGCGCGGGCGATCTCCGCGGTGATGCGCCCTTCGCGCATGACGAGGACGCGGTCAGCCATGCCGAGCACCTCCGGCAGCTCGGACGAGATCATGAGGATCCCCATCCCCTGCCCCGCGAGCTCGGAGAGCAGTCGGTGCACCTCCGACTTGGTGCCGACGTCGATCCCTCTGGTCGGTTCGTCGATGATGAGCACCTTCGGCTTCGTGGCGAGCCACTTGGCGAGGACGACCTTCTGCTGGTTCCCACCGGAGAGTGTCGCCGCGACCGTGTCGAGGGCGTGCGTCTTGACCTCGAGCCTGGTCGCCCATTCCCGGGCAGCGCGGTTCTCGATGCCGGTGGTGAGGAACCCCAGCTTCGCGAGCTGGCGGCGGATGGAGAGGGTGATGTTGCCGCCGACGCCCGATTCGATCACGAGCCCCTGCTTGCGGCGGTCCTCGGGCACGAGGGCGAGGCCCGCACGCATGGCCTCGGTGGGTCGGCTGCGGGGGATGCGTGCGCCCTGCATCGTGACGGAGCCCTCGCGGTACGGGTCGACGCCGAAGACGGCACGCACCACTTCGCTGCGTCCGGCTCCGACGAGGCCGGCGAGACCGACGATCTCGCCCGCGCACACGGTGAAGGAGATGTCGTGGAAGACGCCGGGACTGGTGAGGTTCTCGACCACCAGCAGCGGCGCGCCGACGGTCGTCTGCTGCTTGGGGAACAGCTCGGTCACCTCGCGACCGACCATCTGGTGCACGATCTCCTCGACCGAGGTGTCGGCGATCGCGCTGGTGGCGATGTACGCACCGTCCCGCATGACCGTGACGGTGTCGCAGAGTGAAAACACCTCGTCGAAGCGGTGCGAGATGAAGATGAGCGCACGACCCTCGTCGCGCAGACTCCGCGCGATCGTGAAGAGCCGCTCGACCTCGACGCCGGAGAGCGCGGCCGTCGGCTCGTCCATGACGAGCAGACTCGCGTCGAGCGAGACGGCCTTCGCGATCTCGATGACCTGCTGATCGGCGATGGACAGACCCTCCGCCGGACGGTCGGGATCGATGGTGACCCCGAGCCGGGTGAAGAGGCGCTCGACCTCGTGGCGCATCCCCCTGCGGTCGATACGGCCGAAGCGCCCGGTCGGCTGTCGGCCCATGAAGATGTTCTCGGTGACGGACAGATCGGGGAACAGCGTCGGCTCCTGATAGATCACCGCGACGCCCGCGCTCTTGGACTGCGCGGTGGAGGAGAAGTCCACGTCCTCTCCATGGAACCGGAACACCCCGTCGTCGCGCTGGTAGAGACCGGCGACGATCTTCACGAGGGTGGATTTGCCCGCGCCGTTCTCGCCGACCAGGGCGTGGATGGACCCGCCGTCGACCGACAGCGTCCCGGAACGGAGGGCGACCACCGCGCCGAACGACTTGCGGATGTCGCGGAGTTCGAGCGCCGGCGGAGCACCGGAGGTATCAGAGGGAATCGTCATCGATCGGACCTAAGCTGCAGGATCATCCCTGCGGATTGAATCGTTTTAAAGAGCGGAGCATCTGAAATTTATGACTCTCGCTGGCTTCCTGTCAAGTCACGGTTTGGTCGGTGGTACGTTTCAGGGACAGGTTTCGCGGATGGCGCGGAAAGGAATCACGCCGTGGTCGTCAGTGTTCGAGATGTCGCACTCGCCGCATCCGTCTCGGTCGGGACCGTCTCGAACGTCCTGAACCACCCGGACAAGGTGTCTCCCGCCACCGTCGAACGCGTCACAGCGGCGATCGAGAAGCTCGGCTTCGTGCGCAACGACGCCGCCAGGCAGCTGCGCGCAGGACACAGTCGCTCGATAGGCCTGGTCGTGCTCGACGTGCGCAACCCGTTCTTCACCGACATCGCCCGCGGCGCCGAGGAACGGGCCGCCGAGGCGCGGATGACGGTCACACTCGGCAACAGCGACGAGAAGGTCGAACGCGAGCGCGCCTACATCGACCTCTTCGAGGAGCAGCGCATCGCCGGTCTGCTCATCTCTCCGCTCGCCGACGACCTCCCGCGATTGCGACGTCTGCGCGATCGCGGCACCACCGTGGTGCTCGTCGACCGGGAAGTCGCCGACGAGAGCTTCTCCTCGGTATCGGTCGACGACGTCGGCGGTGGCTACCTCGCCGTGCAGCATCTCGCGGCGCAGGGACGACGACGCATCGCCTTCGTCGGGGGTCCGATGGGCATCCGACAGGTGGTCGACCGCCTGGAGGGAGCCAGCAGAGCCGCGAACGAGGCCGGCATCTCCCTCGAAGTGATCCTGACCGATTCGCTGAGCGTGCTCTCGGGCCGTGCCGCCGGCGAGACCCTCAGCGCACGCGCACCCGAAGATCGACCCGATGCCGTCTTCGCCGCGAACGACCTCCTCGCGATGGGGGTACTGCAAGCACTCATGATGCGCAGCAGCATCCGGGTCCCGGACGAGATCGCCCTCATCGGCTACGACGACATCGACTTCGCGGCCGCCGCCGTGGTCCCGCTCTCGTCGATCCGCCAGCCCGCCGAACTCATCGGATACACGGCCGTCGATCTGATGCTGCGAGAAGCCGGCGGTCACGCCGGGCGGGAACGCGTGGTGTTCCAGCCCGAGCTCGTCGTGCGGGAGTCGACCGCGCGACCGGCCTGAGAGCGAGCCGTTCGCCGCGGGGCCGTTCGCCGCGGAGCCTTTCAGCGCCCGAGGGCTCTCTTCGCCTTCTTCGCTGCTCTCTCCGCCGTCTTCCGGCGCTGCTTCCTGGCCTTCGGGTCGTTCCACATCCGCACCAGCTGATGCCTCACCGACTCACCCTTGTTGATCTGCACCGTTGCCGCTCTGCTCCCGAACACGTACGCGACGAAGGCGACGCCGACGATGAGGAGGATCTTGTTGCGCATGATGCCTGCTTTCTGGGGGACTGCGGAGGAGCGTCGGGTCAGGAGAGCCGACGCTGGTCGTGGGCGAGGCGAGCCCGCAGGCTCGTGTGCACCGAGACGAAGGTGTCGGTGTCGCGCCCCGTCAGCACGGCGAGGTTGGCGAGGAGGCGATCGACGTGGTCGACGAGCTCTCGCGGATCGGTGTTCTGACGCGGCGTCACAGCCACGTGCAACACAGGACGGCGACGGATGTCATTGGCGGTGACCTGCGCGGACAGAACCTCATCGCGGGTGGTGAGGGAGTTCTTCACGGCGTCGGAGACGAACGACTCGTTCACGGTCACCCGACCCAGCGGATTCTGCGCCCCGCTGGAACGCAGCACCGTCTTCGACCGACGCCCCGCGATGCTCGTGAGCGCGAGGATCAGCAGCACGATCACGACCACGATCGCTGCGACCGCGCCGATGCCGATCCACGACAGGCCGCCACCGGCGATCGCGGTCGCGGCGATGGCCTGGTCGAGCCAGGACCGGGCGTCCTTGCCTGCCGCGGTCCAGATGTCCGACAGGGTGGGCCAGCTCATGATGGCGATGCCTACCGCACCGAGGGCGAGGAACAGCAGCCCGATGATCAGCAGCAGGATGCGGTTCAACGCACGATTCGTGTTGTTCACAGCTCGTCTTCCTTCTCGGTGGGACGCTCGATGCGCACACGGGTGCGCACCTTGTCGGTCAGCCGGTACGTCTGCAGCTCCGCTTCGGCCGCCGCCTGCACGTCGGCCTTGTCCAGCGGCACTCCGATGCCGGGGCGCACGGTCACGTCGACGGTGCGGTGTCCGACACCGACGGTGATGCTGTCGCGGGCGAGACCCGTCTCCTCGGCGAGGTGCTGGGCCAGGGCGCTGGCGATCACGCCGTTATCGACGACGACCGCGCGTCCACCCGCATCGAGGACATGCCTCGACAGGCGTCCCGGTGTGACGGCGAGCACGATGAAGACCAGTCCGATGAGGGCGAGCACGACACTGCCGGCGATCACGAGACCGGCGGGCTGTGCCGTGGGCAAGCCGATCAACCAGCCCGCCGCTGCGGCAGGACCGACCAGGAGGGCGGGCTGCGCGGCGAGGCTCAGCACGATCTCGAGTCCGATGTACGCGAGGGCGAGGATGAGCAGGACGACCGCGACGAACATCGCGACGGTTCGCGGCGAGTGCGTCTCGCGTCGGATGACGCGGCGCAGGACCGGGGTGCTCATTGCACTCGTCTCCTTTCCGGGATGACGGCACCGGTGACGGTGAGGTTGATGCGGATGACGTTGCGCCCGAGGATCGTGCTCAGGTTCTGCTGCAGCTGTTCCTGCAGTTCGCGTGCCCGCTCCAGGACGGGCACGGCCCGAGCGATCGCTGCCGTGTCGTCCAGGCTCGGGGCGGGAAGGGGCGTGGCGATGCGCACGGTGACCCCGCGCGGGTGCTCCGCGACATCGACCTTCACGTCGCTGCGAGGCACCCCGATCAACGTCGCGGACGCCTTCTCGGTGACGGTGCGGTAGACGCGGTCCTTCACCTCGACGCGACCGCGGACGGCGGCCCCGCCGGCGGCGGCTCCGGAGAGCGCGCCGCCGGCGATGTGCTGGTCGGCACCCATCAGGAGGTACGCCGCCCCGTGAAGACGTCGGCGAGTCCGCGGACGTCGAGCTTGCCGGAGGCGATCCGGCCGACGAGCGCCCCGATGCCCGCGAAGAGAGCCATGAGGAGGAATCCCCAGAACCCGAACAGCAGGGCGGCGAGGGCCAGCAGTGCGCCGATCAGGGCGCCGACCGTGGTGGCGCTCATGAGACGCGCGACTCCTCGTTGTCGTCGCTGTCGTCACCGGGCACGTGCACGTCGTTGACCTCGACGTTGACCTCGACGACCTCGAGACCGACCAGACGGCTGATCGCACCGGCGACAGCGGCACGGACGTTGTTGGCGACGTCCTGGATGGGCGCCGGGTACTCGACGACGATGGTCAGGTCGGCCGCTGCCTGCGTGTCGCCGACCTCGACCTTCACGCCCTGCGCGAGGTCGGTCGCGTTGATCACGTCGCGGATGGCGCCGAAGGCGCGTGCGCCTCCGCCACCGAGGGCGTAGACGCCGGCGACCTCACGCGCGGCGATGCCGGCGACCTTGGCCACGACACCGTCGGCGATGGTGGTCTTGCCCGCGGCGTTCTCGTCGGCGGGGACGCGCGAAGAGGAGAATCCGCTCGACCGGTCGACGCGCGACGCGGAAGCGCCGGCGGCCTTCGGAGCGGCCTGTGCGAGCTCCTTCTCGGCCGGAGCGGGGGTGGTCTGGTCCTGGTTTGCCATGAGGTGTCCCATCTCGATCTGAAGACCGGTCGTGGGTCCCGTGTGGAACTCCCGCCGGGAGCGAAACGCTCGCTCGGAGATAGGACGGATGTGCCGGCGGATTCGTCACAAAGTCGTTTCCGCAGCGCCCGGGAACGCCCGCCGACGGGGCACTCAGACGCCCGCGCCGCCGTACATCTCGCCGACGGGGACCGGAACGGAGAGCACATTGCCCGGTTGCGCGAGCGGGCACGCCCAAGCCGGGTCATACGCGCACGAGGGGTTGTAGGCGAAGTTGAAGTCGAGCACGATCGTGCCACGCGCCGCATCGGATCCGAGATCGGCGCCCTTGATCGTGTCGACGAGATAGCGTCCGCCGCCGTAGGTCCCGCCGACGCCCCCGGCGAGCGCATCGCGCACGGGCACGAAGAGCCCGCCGCCGTAAGTGGTCAGTCGCCAGACATCGAGCGACCCCGCATCCGGCACCTCCACGCGCCCGATCCGCTCGAAGGGCACGATGCCGTCGGTGCCGGTCGCGAAGTCGAACCCCCCGGGGTCGGCGGGGAGGATCGGCAGCTCGAAGCGCCACTGCGCGTCGTACGAGGCGATCGGCAGCCCCTCGAACAGCGCTCGGTCTTCGGGCAGCAGCGGCGTCGCCGGGTGGTGGAGCATCAGATCGTCGCGCTCGATCCGCCAGAGCTCGTGCGCTTCCTCCGCGGAGTCGGCGCCGCGCACGGCGTCGTACAGGGCGAACACCCGACGTCGCCAGTCGACGACCTCGAGGGCGGTGCGTGCAGGTGCGCTGGTCATGCCCTCAGGCTAGACGCCGTCGCGGAGATCCGGTGCGGCCCCCGTCACGCGGTGTCGACCATCCGCGCGTAGCCCGACTCGTACGTCGGGTGTTCCAGGCCACCGAGGAGGGAGAGCAGCAGAGTCCCGTCGTACACGACGCCGCGCGGTCCGGCCGGCCCCGAATCCGGCGGCACCTGCGCATTCAGCCGTGCGGCGAGGAACCGCACGACGTCTCCGAGTGGAGCGGGGCCCTGGTCGACGGCATGCAGCACGCGAGGCGGGTCGTCCATCCGCAGCAGCAGGTCGAGGGTGCGCACGAGGTCGCTCTCGTGGATGCGGTTCGTGCGGCGGGAATGATCGACGGCCGCGCCCTCGCGCACCTTCCGCACCAGGAAATCCCGCCCCGGCCCGTAGATGCCAGCCGGGCGCACGACGACGGCGTCGAAGAGCTCCACCGCGGCCCTCTCGCCGTCGACGAGTCCGCGCGATCGCGGTGTCGTCGGCGTCGGCTCGTCCTCCTCCGTCAGAGGATGATCGGGATCCGCCCCCTCGAACACCCCTGTCGAGGAGACGAAGACCGTCCGGGCGGGAGGATCCGGGAGGGCGCACGCGAGGTGCCCCAGAGCCGTGCGGTAAGAGGTCTCGGTATCGCCGGGCGGCAGCGTGACGAGCACCGCGTCGACCCGCTCGAGAGAAGTCGGCGGCGGGTGCGCCAGGTCGGCGGCGATGCCCCCGACCCCGTCGGGAAGTGCTCCCTCGGTGCGTCGGAGCGCGATCACCTCCTCGCCGCGGGCGAGAAGCAGCGGCGCGAGGCGGGTGGCGAGCTTGCCGTAGCCGACGAGGAGGGTGCGGCGGGGTGCCGGATCGAGAGCGCTCACGGAGCTCCGCTCAGCCGGCGGTCAGCACAGGGAGTGCGACGCCGTGCAGCGCATCGACTACGGGAGCGAGCTCGGGCTGCGCCGCTGCTTCCTCCAGCACCTGCTCGAGCGCCGCATCGTGGATGGGGTGCGCGCGTTCGTACAGCTCGCGGCCGGCGGGAGTGAGTTCGGTGTAGATGCCGCGACGGTCGTCGGCGCAGAGGATGCGCATGAGGAGGCCTCGATCCTCCAACCGGTTCACCAGCCGCGTGGTGGCGCTGGGGCTCAGGGCTGCCGCACGGGCGAGCTGCTGCATGCGCATGTGCCACCCGTCCTGGCGATCGAGGGCATCGAGCACGGTGTACTCGACCACGGAGAGCTCGACCGTCTCACCCAGGCGCCGCTCGAGAGCAGTCTCGATCAGCCCGTGCAGCGCGGCGAGCGTGCGCCACCCCTGTGCGCGCACCTCGACGGCGTCGTCACCGATTCCCATGGCCACCCTCCGCGATAGTTGCTTGCGCCATATACTTGCGTGTGCAATCATTGTCCTTCGACGCGCAATATGCCGCGCCTGCAAACATTCCCTCCAATCTATCAGGAGAGTCGTCATGCCTCTAGGACTGATCGCCCTCGCCATCGGGGCGTTCGGCATCGGGCTCACCGAGTTCGTGATCATGGGCCTGCTCCCCGACGTCGCCCGAGACTTCGGGGTCACCGAGTCGGCTGCCGGCTGGCTCATCTCCGGTTACGCACTCGCCGTCGTCGTCGGCGCACTCGTGCTCACCGCAGCGGCCACGCGGTTGCCCCGCAAGCCCGTGCTGCTCGGTCTGATCGTGCTCTTCATCATCGGCAACGTGCTCACCGCGCTCGCGGACGACTACGGCACAGCGATGGTCGGCCGCATCGTCGCCGCCCTCTGTCACGGCGCGTTCTTCGGCATCGGCTCCGTGGTCGCCGCCGGCCTGGTCGCCCCCGAGAAGAAGGCCGGCGCGATCGCGATCATGTTCACCGGCCTCACTGCCGCGAACGTCTTCGGAGTGCCGTTCGGCACCTTCCTCGGCCAGGAGCTGGGATGGCGCTCGACCTTCTGGGCGATCTCGGGCATCGGCGTGCTGGCGTTCATCGGTATCGCCCTGCTCGTGCCGCGCCTCCCCCGCCCCACCGAACAGGTGAGCCTCCGCGGGGAGCTGGCGGCATTCCGTTCGGGACAGGTCTGGTTCTCGCTCGTCATCACGATCCTCGCGTTCGGCGGGATGTTCGGCGCCTTCACCTACATCGCCTACACGCTGACCGAGGTGAGCGGATTCGCGTCGTCCGCCGTGCCGTGGCTGCTGGTGCTCTTCGGCGCCGGCCTCGTGCTCGGCAACTGGTTGGGCGGGCGTCTCGCCGACCGCGCGATCGACCGTACTCTCCTGATCTTCATCGCCGCACTCGTCGTCGTCCTCGCCGTGTTCGCGATGTCAGCGCAGTCCGGCATCGCGACGATCATCGCCCTGTTCCTGATGGGCGGCTTCGGATTCGGCACCGTTCCCGGGCTGCAGAGCCGTGTCATGAAGTACGCCGGAGGCGCTCCGACCCTCGCCTCCGGGGCCAACATCGGCGCGTTCAACGTCGGCAACGCACTCGGCGCCTGGGCGGGCGGACTCGGCATCTCCGCAGGACTCGGCTACACCTCCCCGATCTGGCTGGGCGCGATCCTCACCGCCATCGCCCTGATCGTGATGGTCGCCGCCGCCGCGCGTGCGCGGAGCACCGCGACCCGCGAGGCGACCCCCACCGCGACCACACCCGTGCCCGTCGACTGAGCCGCGCCCGGACCCTCACCGGCTCCTAGGCTGGCCTCATGGCATCCGAACCGGCGGACACGACATCACGACGCGTCGTGTTCCGCCGTTTCGGCGGCCCCGAGGTGCTCGAACTCGAACGTCGAGCGGTACCGCGCCCGGCCCGCGGCGAAGTGCTCGTCCGCATAGCGGCCGCCGGAGTGAACCCGGTGGACTGGAAGCTGTTCAGCGGACGGCCGATGCACGATCCCTACGAGCGCAGCCTCCCTTCAGGCAACGGCTACGACTTCTCCGGCACGATCCAGGCGCTCGGCGATGGGGCGGGCGAAGCCCGGGCTCACGACGCGCGAGGTTGGCGGATCGGCGATGCGGTGTTCGGTGGGCTCCGCTACCACGCGCAGGCGGACCACCTCGTGATCGACCCCGCCGTGCTGGTCGAGGTTCCCGCAGGTCTCGGTCTCGTCGAAGCAGGCGCCCTCAACGTCACCGGCCGCACAGCCGTCGCCAGTGTGCGGTCACTGGGGATCACCGCGGGTGATGTCGTCCTCGTCAGCGGTGCAGCCGGCGGTGTCGGCATCCTCACCGCCCAGCTCTGCGTGCTGCGCGGGGCCCGCGTGCTCGGAACGGCCAGCCCGAGGAATCACCCCCTGCTGCGCCGCCTCGGCATCGAGCCTCTCCCCTACGGGCCTGCTCTCGCGGATCTGCTCCGCGCCGCCGCGCCGGAGGGCGTCACCGCCGTCCTCGACACGGTCGGCCACGGCTCGGTCGAGCTGGCTCTCGCACTCGGCGTTCCCGCCGACCGCATCAACACGATCGCCGACTACGACGCCCGCGCGCGGCATCCGGTCCGGGGCGTCGGAGGGTCGGCTGCCGGCACCGAAGAGCTCGGGATCATCGCGCAGCTGATCGCCGACGGTCGCGTCGAGATGCCGATCGACTCCGTGCACCCGCTCGAGGAGGTCAGAGCGGCATACACGAGGTCCATCGCCGGACGCGCGTCCGGGAAGATCGTGCTCACCACCGCTACGAGCCGTCGCCCCCACGAGCATCCCCCGCACGGCGGACTCTGACGACGGATGCTTGCCGCCCCACGCAGAAGCGCCGCACCCCCGGAGAGGATGCGGCGCTTCGTGCATGCAGCGGTGGTTACTCCGCGGCGGCGATCTTCTTGGCGTCGTCCGTGTTGAGCACGCGGAACAGGATCGCCGCGATCACGGCACCGACGACCGGGGCGACGATGTAGAGCCACAGCGAGCTCCACGCGAAGTGGCCGCTCACCGAGAGGCCGAGTGCGACGGCGGGGTTGAAGCCACCACCGGAGATCGATCCGACGGTCGCCGCACCGACGAACACGGTCGCACCGATCGCGAGCCCGTAGAACGAGTTGCCGGCGGTGTCCTTCGACGTGGCCGTGTTGAGCACGACCCACACCAGGATCAGCGTGAAGAGCGCCTCGACCAGGAACGCCGGGCCGACCTCGATGACCATGGCCTTCTCGCCCGCCGGCCACACGGACATGCTGACGAGCGCAGCGACCGCACCACCGACGAACTGGGCGATGAGGTAGCTGATGAAGTCGACGACGCTGAGGCCGCCGCGCAGGAAGACACCGACCGAGACGGCCGGGTTGAGGTGAGCACCGGAGATGTGGCCCGTCGAGAACACGAGCACCATCAGGGTGAAACCGATCGCGAGCGGAGTCAGCGGGCTGTCGCTGTTCACTGCCGCGATGATCGCGAGGACGAAGAGGAAGGTGGCGATCGCTTCTGCGAGCGCCTTGCGTGCGGTACCGGTCATGAGAGAGCCCCTTGTCTTGGGAGTTCGAGAGAGGAAGCCCGCGCATCCGGCCGGTCCGCCCCTCGTGCGGCACCGAGGATATCGCCGCGCCGGCCGCGATTCCGGGAGCCGCGCGGACTTTCTGTGAATCCGCTGAGTACTCCGGGGCGGAGGCACGGAAGACGGCCGCCTGCCTCGTGGTCCGGTCCGGCCATGTCAACCCCGTGGTCGGACCGTTGAGCGCCCGTTTAGCCTGCTCGCATGACCACCGAGACCGCGCCGCAGGCCGAATCCCCGACCCGCCTGCGGAGAGCGATCACCGGCCCCCTCCTGTTCGCGTTCATCCTCGGCGATGTGCTGGGTGCGGGCATCTACGCGCTGATGGGTGTGCTCTCCGAGAAGGTCGGGGGGATGCTGTGGGCCCCGCTGCTCCTGGCATTGCTGCTCGCCATGCTCACGGCCGGATCGTATGCCGAGCTCGTGACCAAGTACCCTCGCGCTGGGGGCGCTGCCGTGTTCGCGGAGCGCGCGTTCCACAGCCCCCTCGTCTCGTTCCTGGTGGGGTTCAGCATGCTCGCGGCGGGCGTGACCAGCGCGGCCGGACTCGCCATCGCGTTCGCCGGCGACTACCTTGGCACCTTCCTCGACCTGCCCACCATCCCTGTCGCGATCGCCTTCCTCGCACTCGTCGCCCTCCTCAACGCCCGCGGAATCCGCGAATCCATGGGCGCCAACCTCGTGATGACCGCGATCGAGCTCAGCGGCCTGGTGATCGTGATCGCCGTGGTGGCGGTCTTCTTCTTCGGCGGCGGCGGCGATGCCTCCCGCACCGTCGAGGGCCCTGAGGGGACCGGCGTCGCCATCGCCGTGCTGTCCGGAGCGGTCATCGCCTACTACTCCTTCGTGGGTTTCGAGACCTCCGCCAACATGATCGAAGAGGTGAAGAACCCGCGTCGCACGTATCCCCGCGCCCTGTTCGGAGCCCTCATCACCGCCGGCGCCGTCTACATCCTGGTGGGTCTCGCGAGCTCGATCGCCCTGCCGCCCGCCGAGCTGCAGGAGTCGAGCGGCCCGCTGCTGGCCGTGGTCGAGGCGACGGGAGCAGGCATCCCGTCGTGGCTGTTCAGCCTGATCGCGCTCGTCGCCGTGGCCAACGGCGCCCTGCTCACGATGATCATGGTCAGCCGTCTCACCTACGGCATGGCGGAGCAGGGGCTGCTTCCCTCCGCTCTCGGACGCGTGCTCCCGAAGCGCAAGACCCCATGGGTCGCGATCCTCACCACCACCCTCGTGGCGATGGGCCTGACACTCGTCGGCGATCTGGCCACCCTCGCCGAGACCGTGGTGCTGCTGCTCCTCGTCGTCTTCCTGAGCGTCAACGTCTCCGTGCTGGTGCTGCGTCGCGACCGCGTCGAGCACGACCACTTCCGTGTCTGGACCTTCGTGCCCGTGCTCGGGATCGCCTCCTGCATCCTGCTGCTCACCCAGCAGCGACCTGCGGTGTGGCTCTTCGGGGCGATCCTGCTCGCGGTCGGCGGCATGCTCTACGCGCTGGCGCGCTGGAGCAGAAGACATGCGGAGAAGAAGAACGCCCCCTCCGGCGGAGAGCCCGCCGGCGACCAGAAGGAGAACCATGAGCACGCCTGAACACACGTCGGACGACGAGATGACGAGCGCGGAGAAGCGACACGATCAGCTGACGTCAGCCCCCGACGCCACCGAGGCCGACGCCGCCCCCCGCGTCGAGGTCACCGAGCACGACGGCAACACCCGCATCGACATCGCCCCCGAGGCGCCGGTGCGTCCGGGCCCGGGGCCCGGCATGCCAGAGGCCGACCCCGAGGACTGAGTCCCCCTGCTCAGGGTCACGGCGCGGCGGGCGCCTCATCCACGGATGCGCCCACCCGCTCCCGCGTGCTCCCGATCGTGGCGAAGCCGCGGGCGGCGAGGATGCTCTCGGTGCGTCGCATGATGTCCTCCCCCGACACCGCCGCCAGAGCACCCGCCGCCGGGATCGACGACGTCGTGGTGGCGTCCGTGATGAACTCGACCTCGAAGCCGAGGTCGGCCGCCACCCGAGTCGTCGTCTCGCAGCACTGCTCGGTGCGGATGCCGCACACCACCAGCCGGCGGATGCCGTCGCGGCGCAGCCTCTCCTCGAGGTCGGTCGACGCGAAGGCGTTGATGGTGGTCTTCGTCAGCGCCGGCTCCGAGGCGAGAGGCTCGAGAGCGTCGATCACGCGCACGAACCCGTTGACCGGGTCGAACACGCCGCCGGACCCGGGCTCGGAGTGGGTGATCCAGACGACCTCGTCCCCCACGCGACGGGCATGCGCGACGAGGAGTGCGATGTTCTCGAGCACGGCGGGGTTCGCGGTGGCCGCCCAGTCATCGGCGCGCTGACGGAACGACTCCTGCGCATCGACGACGAGCAGGGCGGTGTCGGAGTGAGCGTTCATCCGCTCATCGTCGCCGGTGCCTGGTTCGTCGGCAAGGAGAGGAACCGTCGCCGAGCATACGATTCCGGACAGCTCCGGCCACCGCGACGGCGCCTAGAGCCAGCCCTTGCGCTTGAACGCGGCGTAGAGGCCGAAGCCCAGCGCGACCATCATCGCGATCGCCATGGGGTAGCCGAGCAGCCAGTGCAGTTCGGGCATGTGGTCGAAGTTCATGCCGTAGATCGTGCCGACGAGCGTCGGGGCGAACAGGATGGCCGCCCACCCCGAGATCTTCTTGACCTCGTCGTTCTGACGGATGCTGAGCTCCGTCATCCGCCGCATCTCCTCGTTCTGGCGACGCGCGACGATGGTCGACTCCACCGTGAGCGCGTTGTCGAGCACGGTGCGGAACGTGGTCGCGCGGTCGCTCACGCGCAGAGTGTGATCCAGCACGTCGCGAAGGTAGCGACGCAGCTCCTCGCCCACCTCGTACTTGTCGGACCCGCGCAGGAGCGCCTCGAGCATTCCCGAGAGCGGCTGCGTTGCACGCTGGAAGTCGATGACCTCCCTGCCCAGGTCGTAGATGCGCTGCGTGGCGTCGGTGTCTTCCTCGAACAGCTGGCTCTCGATCTCGTCGATGTCGTTCTCGAGGCCGGCGAGCACTGGCGTGTACTCGTCGACGACCTCGTCGAGGATGGCGTAGAGCACGGCCTCCGGACCGTGGGAGAGGAGCGCGGTGTCGGCTTCGAGGCGCCGTCGGACACGACCGAGATCGGGGGCTTCCGCGTGCCGGATCGTCACGACGAAGTCCGGCCCGACGAGGACGTGCACCTCGCCGAACTCGACCTCTTCGACGTCATCGAGGTATCGGGCGGGCCGCAGCACCATGAACAGCACGTCACCGTAGCGCTCGAGCTTGGCGCGCTGATGACCGGAGAGGGCGTCCTCCACGACGAGCGCATGGATGCCGAACTCGTCGGCGACCGCGCGGATCTCCTCCTCGCTCGGCCGGTAGAGGCCGATCCAGCCCATGCCGCCGCGCTCGCGCATGCGCTCGAAGGTCTCGCTGAGCGTCACCGGGTTCTCGGTGCGGACGCCATCCACGTAGATCGCATTGTCGATGATCGCCATCGTCACCCCTTCGCGCGACTGTCAGTCGGAGCGGCTCACTCGGCGGCGGGCGGGGCCACGCACGGGAGCGCGGCCTCGGCCGTGCCCTGGTGGTACTGCTCCGCCGTGAACGGCAGCCCGAACTCCGGTGCCGTCTGACCGGCCGCTGCCGGGGCCTTCGACGCGATGGCGGCGAGCTCCCACGAGAGCTGCTGGGCGAACAGCGCTCCACCCGTGGAGTCGTTGAGCACGACGGCCACGGTGAATCCGGTCGCCGGGTCGGAGTATGCCGCGGTGGCGTAACCCGGGGTCCACCCGTGCTGGCCGATCATCGAGCCGACCAGGTAGGCGCCACCGGTGGCCTGGTACCAAGACGGTGCGCCGTCTCTGGCCGGCAACGGGTCGCCGAAGCGGTCAGGCTTGTCCTTCGTGCGCAGCGCCTGCTGGGCTTCGGCCTGCGCATACCGGCCGAGATCGGTGATGGTCGACACGACGCCCGAATCGGTGAAGCCCGTGCTCGATGACAGCGTGCTGATGTCGACGGGTGCCGCGCAGTCGTATCCGCCCTCGACGGCGTTCAGGAAGTGTCCGTTCAGGGACTCCCCGCTTCCCGGCTTCCCTGGGGTCGGTCCCGGCAGCGAGGTGTCCGAGAGTCCGAGCGGCTCTGTGACGTACTCCGCGATCAGTTCGGAGGCCGTCATGCCCGAGGCGCGTTCGAGAGCAAGGCCGAGCAGCAGGTAGCCGGCGTCGGAGTCGCGGAACGTCGTGTGCGGTGCGACCCGGTCGCGTGCCAGGCCGAAGCCCGCAAGCTCCAGCGGGGACCACACCCGGTCGGGGGTGTTCAGCCAGGCCGACTTCACGGTCTCCTCGGAGGACCCGGCACCGCTGGTCCCGTTGCAGAGGTCGAGGAGGGTGACACCCTCCTCGCGCATGTCAGCGACACCGGAGACGTAGTCGGCGACGTTCGCGTCCAGCTCGACCACCTTCCGGTCGGCGAGGGCGTAGAGGACGTCGCAGGTCATCAGACGGGTCACGTCCGCGATGCGGAAGGACATGTCCGTCGACAGCTCGGCTCCACCCTCGCGATCCTGAGTGCCGATGCCCGCCACCCAGCTTCCGCTCCAGGGCGCCCAGACGCCGACGATGGCGCCCGACGCGCCGGACGCGGTGATCGCGTTCTCGACGGCCGCCTGCATCGCGGCGACGGTGTCGTCAGGGAGCGAACCGTCCACCTGAGCGGGAGGCGTGTAGGAGAAGGACTCCTCGGAAGAGCATCCGGTGAGGACGAGAGCGAGCACGGCCGCCGTCGCCGTTGCGGCGCGCCACCGGCGCGACGAGAGAAGCTGCATGGATAGAACCCCCGAAGACGTGTCTCCCGAGTCTAGAGCGCCGATGCTGAAAGTCGGCCCCGCGACGGGGTCGGAGGTCGACATAGGGTGGGGAGCGTGCCCCACACCTTCGATGCAGACGTGATCACCGCCGTCCTCCGCCACATGAACGGCGACCACACCGACGACAACCTGCTCATCGCACGAGCCTTCGCCGACACCTCGGACGCGCACATCACGGACTCCGTCATGACCGGATTCGACGGCGAGGCGGGGACATGGGACATCACCCGCGACGGCATCGTGACCGAGCTGCGCGTGCCGTGGCCCGGCGGTCCGATCGCCGACCGCCCGTCCGTGCGCCGGGAGGTCGTGGCACTCTACGACGCCGCGTGCGCGCGCCTGGGCGTCGAGCCCCGACCGCACGCCTGACGACTGCGCACGCCTGACGACTGCGCACGCCTGCCGACTCGGACTTCCCCTGAGGTAAGGCAAGCCTTACACTTGCCTCATGCCCGAGATCCTCTCCTTCTCCGCCGCCCTGCGCGAGCGTTCGTCCGGATCGCACTCCCGCAGCGAGACCGCCGGCTTCATGTCCGACCTCCTGAAGGGCGAAGGGTCTCGCGAGGACTACATCTCGCTCGTCGCTCAGCACTACTTCATCTACGAGGCGCTCGAATCCGCAGGTGACCGCATGCGCCAGGATCCCGTGGCCTCCGTCTTCATCACCGACAAGCTCACCCGGCTCCCGGCGCTCGAAGCCGACCTCGAGTTCCTGCTCGGAGCCGACTGGCGCGAGCGGATCGTCGCCCTGCCGACGACGCAGCGCTACGTCGACCGCATCCGGCAGGTCGGCGCCACCTGGGCCGGCGGCTTCGTCGCGCACCACTACACCCGCTACCTCGGCGACCTGTCCGGCGGGATCTTCATCGGACGCGTGATGGCTCGCCGCTTCGGCTTCGAGACCAACGGCATCGGCTTCTACCTGTTCGACGACATCGCCGACCCCGCCGCGTTCAAGGACGTGTACCGCGAGCAGCTCGACGCCGCGCCGTGGGACGATGCCGAGCGCGAGCGCGTGATCGACGAGGTGCTGCTCGCCTACCGCTTCAACACCGAGCTGTTCGAAGACCTCGACCGCGCACGCGCCGCCGCCTGACCCGCGCTCAGCTCTTCGGCAGCTCCGGCGTCGATGCGGCCAGCCAGGCGTCGCGCATGAACCGACGCACGTCCTCGTCCACGCGGATGTCGCGGGGGCGCAGCGGACGCGACAGGTAGAGCCCCTCGAGCGAGGTCAGCCGGCTGAGAGCCACGTACGTCTGTCCCGGTGCGAACGCTCCGGAGCCGAGGTCGATGATCGCGCGCTCATAGGTCTTGCCCTGCGACTTGTGGATCGTGACCGCCCACGCCAGCCGCAGCGGGAACTGCGTGAACTCGGCCACCACGTCGCGGGTGAGCTTCTTGGTGTTCTGGTCGTACGCGTAGCGGAACCGTTCCCATACGGCGGGCTCGACGTCGACCTCCTCGCCGTCGATGTCGACCCGCACGGCACTTCCGAGGATGCGCACCACCGTCCCGATCGTGCCGTTGACCCAGCGCGGCGGCTCGCCAGACATCGCGGTGTCGTTGCGCAGGAACATGACCTGCGCGCCGACCTTGAGCTTCAGCTCCGACTCGGCGGGGAGCGCGGCCTCGCCCCTCCCGAAGTCTCCGCTCACCTCTGCGCGCGCGGTCTGCTCCTTACCCGGCAGCGCAGCCAGGTGTCGACTGTTGATGCTGTTCACGATGTCGTTGCGCGTGGCGAGCGTGATCATCGGCACTTCACCCGGCTCGGGATCGGGCGGCGTCCGCGCGCCCTGGGTGTTGAGCACCCCGGCGATCTCGGCGGTGACGCGCCCGTAGCGGACGGCATTCAGCATGGCCTTGAACCCGTCGTCGGACTGGCGATGGATCTGCACGAGCTCGCGCACGTGCAGCTCCGCCCGCGTGTCGACAGCGAACAGGCCGTCCTGATCCGACTCGCCGGCCCCACCGCCACCTCCCGCCCACACCTTCGCGTCGAAGAACCAGAACGAGCGGTAGTGGTCCTGCACGTAGCGGGCCTCGTCGCCGCGCGGCGGCACGGGAGCGAGCTGATACGGGTCGCCGAACATGACCACCTGCACGCCGCCGAACGGCTCGCCCCTGCGGCCCCGTGCCTGCCGCAGCGAGCGGTCGATGGCGTCCATCAGGTCTGCATTGACCATGGAGATCTCGTCGATCACGAGCGTCTCGATCGCGTTCAGGATGCGGCGGGTCGCATCGTTCTGATCGATGTCCGCATCTCCGATCAGGCCGATCGGAAGTCGGAACAGCGAATGGATCGTCTGCCCTTCGACGTTGAGCGCCGCGACGCCGGTCGGCGCGCAGATCGCGATCTGCTTCTTCGTGTTCCAGGCGAAGTGCTGAAGGAGGGTCGATTTGCCCGTCCCGGCTCGTCCGGTGATGAAGACGTGTTCACCGGTGTCCTCGATGAGCCGGAACAGCTCTTGCTGCTCCTCGGACAGGGCGGGAAGGGACACGGTTCTCACAGGGGCAGCGGACGGACAGGGCGCTCGTCCATGCTACGTCCCGGCATCCGCGCACGGCCGCCGACGCTCGGCGTCCCCCCAGGACGCCCTCCTAGACTGACGCCATGGACCGGGCACGTGCGAGCGCGCCCCGGCGCGCGCGCCTGGGGGTCGACCTGGCGATGCTCGCCGTCGTCGGCCTCGTGCTCGTCGCCGCTCTCGGGGCAGGCGGAGCCACGCTCTACCAGCAGTTCTACGGACCGTCGGCATTCGTGGTGCGCTACCTCGACCTGCTCTCCTCCGGCCGCGCCGCCGACGCGCTGCGCGTGCCGGGTGTCGCGGTCGACCGCGAGACCCTCGACGCCGCCGGCATCGATCCCGCCGCGTCCGAGGCCATGCTCCGTCACGCCGCGCTCGCCCCCCTGACCGATGTGAAGGTCACCTCCGAGGAGCCGGCGGAAGGCGGTACGGCCGTCACCGTCGATTACCGGGCGAGCGGCCATCCGGGAACCAGCACCTTCCTGATCGAGCAGGACGGATGGGCGGGCGTCACCCCGAACTGGCGCTTCACCACCAGCCCGCTGGCCGTGGTGGATCTGACGCTGCGTGGCGCAGACCGGTTCGCCGTGAACGGGTTCGAGGTCGACAGGCGCCAGATCTCGGTCGACGGGGTCGACGCCGCCTCGCTCGACCCGCTGCCCCTGCTCGTCTTCACACCGGGACTGTATGCGGTGACGGTCGACACCCCGATCTCGACCGCCTCGGGCCACGGGGTTCTCGCGGACACACCGCTGGCCATCACGCCGCTCGATGTGCAGACCGAGCCGACGGAGGCGTTCATCGACGTGGTCCAGGAGCGCGTCGAGTCCTTCCTCGCCGAGTGCACGACGCAGGAGGTCCTCCAGCCGACCGCCTGCCCGTTCGGCCTGCGGGTCACGAATCGTCTCGCGTCCGCTCCGAAGTGGTCGATCGCCACCCAGCCCCGTGTCACGGTCGCACCCGACGGCGGACAGTGGCAGATTCCGTCGACGGACGCGGTCGCCCACGTCGACGTCGACATCAGGTCGCTGTTCGACGGCAAGGTCCAGCCGCTGTCCGAAGACGTGCCGTTCCAGCTCAACGGGACGATCACGATCCTGCCGGACGGCACGGCATCGATCAGGGTCGGCTCCCCCAGCGAAGCCCCGGTCGACTGACCGGACCCCGCTTCGGCGTCAGCGCCCCTCGCGGCTGTCGCGCTCGGCGAGGGCCGCCAGCTTGGCGTTGTACTCCTCGAGCTCCGCGTCCCCGGTGCGGTCGGCATGCCGGTCGCGGCGCTTCTGCAGCTTCGTGTCGCTTCGGCTCCACTGGATCGCGACGGTGATCGCGAGGATCAGGGTGGGGATCTCGCCGATCGACCATGCGATGCCGCCCCCCACGTACTGGTCCATCATCGGGTCGACACCCCAGTCGCGCCCCATCGAGCCGAACCAGTCGGCGACCATGAGGCCTTCCTGCATCATGATGGCGATGCCGAAGAAGGCGTGCATCGCCATCACAGCGATCAGGGTGATCAGACGGCCAGGGTACGGCAGACGGTACGGGACGGGGTCGACGCCGATCAGGCTCATCACGAACAGATAGCCCGAGATCAGGAAGTGGATCACCATCCACTCGTGGCCGAGATGCTCGTACATCGACCACCGCACCAGATCGGTGAAGTAGAAGGCCCACAGCGACAGGATGAAGATCGCGGCAGCGACGAACGGGTGGGTCACGACGCGCGCGAACGGAGAGTGCACGGCCCACATGATCCATTCGCGACCACCGCGCGTGCCGTCGTCGCGCTTGTGGATCGCGCGGAGGGCGAGCGTGATGGGGGCGCCGGAGACCATCAGCAGCGGGATGGCCATCGACAGCATCATGTGGCCCATCATGTGGATGCTGAACAGGTACTCCTGGTACGCGTTGAGCGGGCCGCTGGTCACCCAGACCAGCAACAGCATGCCGAGCACCCAGAACACGGTGCGATGGATCGGCCACCGGTCGCCGCGCAGCCGCAGGCGTCGCACGCCGGCGAGGTACAGGAACAGGCCGAAGCCGGCAGCGACGAGCCAGAGCACGTCGAAGTCCCAGGCGGTGAACCAGCGCTCCAGCGTCAACTCCGGAGGCAGCGTCGAGCCGGTGAGGATCTGTGCGGGGGTCTGGGCGAAGGCAGCGACCTCACCGGTGGGCGGAGGCGTGCGTGCGAGAGCGGCTGCCGCACCCGAGGCGAGGCCCATCAGCGCGACCTCGCACAGCACCAGGAGCCAGAACCAGCCCGCAGCGCGCTGACCCGTCAGCTTGGGGATGAGGCGGGCCCGGTACCAGGCGCCCAGCAGTCCCATGCCCCCGAGGAGGGCGATCTTGGCGAGCACGATCCAGCCGTACGGAGTCGCCCACAGGGCCTCCCAGCTCCCGACCGCGACGACCGACCGCGTGACCCCCGAGAACGCCACCACGGCGAACGCGGCGATCGCCAGGGAGGAGTAGCGGCCGACGAGGCGCACGGGGTCGACGTCGGTCCGCCCCCGCAGCAGCACGAGCAGCAGGAGGCCACCGAGCCAGACCGCGGCGCCGATCGTGTGGAGCAGGATCGAGTTCACCGCCATATTGTGCCCGGCGAGGTCTCCGGCGTGCCCCTGCGTCGCGAGGGGGAGGAAGGACGCCGCGGCGAGCAGCGCTGTGATGAGCGTGGGCGTCCACGAGCGCCAGGCGAACGCCAGCACCGTGATGATGGCACCGAAGATGGTGGTGATGAGCCAGGACTGACCCAGTGGCAGCTCCAGCAGGAAGCGGCCGAGCTGAGAGCCGAACTCGCGCTCGATGCTGAGCTTCGGGTTGAAGGCGGCCATGAAGGCCAGGAACCCGGCGAGGCCCGCGGACACCGTGAACACGGCGGCACCGACCGAGGCGATGTTCAGAGCCGCATCGAACGACCGCTCCCCCGCGCGCAGACCGAAGAGCGCGAGCACGAGCGAGCCGAGCATGACGGCACCGGAGACGTTCATGACGAGCTTGGCCACGGGCGTGCCCCAGAGCACGAACGGACCGGGGTCCTGCAGCAGGGGCGGCTTGGCCCCGCCGCCCACGAGGAGCGCCAGCACCAGGGCCACGAGGGCGGCGACGAGGAGGATGGCGACGCCGGACACGCGATACGCCGAAATCCGACTCGTCGACTCGCTGCGGGAACTCACCCCTCCAGCCTAGGCGCGCCCGGCGATGAGAAAGCACGAAGGCCGCTCCCGTCGGAACGGGAGCGGCCTTCGAAGAGGTGCGGTCGAATTACTTGACGGCAGCCTTGAGCTTGGAACCAGCGGTCACCTTGACGCGCTTGCCGGCCGGGATCTTGATCTCGGCACCGGTCTGCGGGTTGCGGCCCGTGCGAGCAGCGGTGTCGACCTGCTCGAAGGAGATCCAGCCCGGGATGGAGACCTTGCTGCCCTTGGCAACAGCGTCGGAGACCGTGGCGAACAGCGAGTCGAGGACACCGGAGACGGTGGCCTGGCTCTGGCCGGTGGCGGAAGCGATGCTCGCGACGAGCTCGGTCTTGGTGATGGACTTGTCAGCCATGTCATCCTCCAGCGACGAAGACCGTCGCATCGTTGTGGGGTGTCGGAGCGGATGCTCCTGGTCTGTCGACCGCCTTGAATGTACCAACGACCACCCTCATTTCCGCGTCATTTCGCGGGTTTTGGGCAATTACTGGGCGTGTCGCGTCACTTTTGTCACTCCAGTCACATGTTCGGGGGCCTCGGCGGGCGGGAGAGCAGGTCCAGGAAACGGCCTGATCCGGCGTGATCACCTGACCCGGCTCGCGGTGCAGGGACGCGAAAGGGGCGAGGATCCGAAGATCCTCGCCCCTATCGACTGTCTGCTGAGACTTACCAGCTCGACTTGGTGACACCGGGCAGCTCGCCACGGTGTGCCATGTCACGGAAGCGGACACGCGAGATGCCGAACTTCGTGAGGACACCGCGGGGGCGGCCGTCGATGACGTCGCGCGAACGCACGCGAGCCGGCGACGCGTTGCGCGGCAGCTTCTGCAGGCCGACGCGTGCGGCCTCGCGGGCCTCGTCGGTGGCGTTCGGGTCGATCAGGGTCTTCTTCAGCTCGGCGCGACGCTCGGCGTAACGCTCGACGATGACCTTGCGCTGCTCGTTGCGAGCGATCTTGCTCTTCTTAGCCATTGATCAACGCTCCTCTCGGAATTCGACGTGCTGACGGATGACCGGGTCGTACTTCTTGAGCACGAGGCGGTCGGGGGTGTTGCGGCGGTTCTTCTTCGTCACGTACGTGTAACCCGTACCTGCCGTCGAACGCAGCTTGATGATCGGACGGACGTCCTGAGCCTTCTTGGCCATTAGAGCTTCACACCCTTCGCCTGGAGGTCCTTGACCACGTTCTCGATGCCGCGGACGTCGATCACCTTGATGCCCTTGGCGGACACGTTGAGCGTGATCTTACGACCGAGCGAGGGAACGAAATACGTCTTCTTCTGCACGTTCGGGTCGAAGCGGCGCTTCGTCCGGCGGTGCGAGTGCGAGACATTGTGTCCGAAGCCGGGAACAGCTCCGGTCACCTGGCACACTGCTGCCATGATGTGACTCCTTTTATACCGTGAGGCCGGACGGCCCCACCCAAGATCCCTTGTCTGCACACGACCACGACCCGCCGATCTCTCGGCCGCAGAAGGGGAAGCATGCGAACTGCGCACAGGAGTGTGCGCAGACAAAGAGTCAGTTTAGCACGGCCGGCGCCGCGGTTCGCATCGCGCACACGGCACCAGCTCAGGCCGACATCGAGCCGTTCGCGCGACTCGACGCCTCGGCCGCACCGCGTCCCCATCGGAACGGGGAAACCGTGGGATCCGCTTCGATCCAGAAGCGCCACGGGAATGCCGCGGTCCCCGCGACGCCTGCCACTCCGACCCGAGGACCGCTCACCACGTCGTCGCGCTGCGGCCCCAGCCAGAGTTCCGCCCGCGCCCCGTGCTGCTGGCCTGCCGTGACGGCGTCGATCCCGTCGTGCAGCGGATGTCGCAGGCCCACAGCCTGCCCGAGGCGGCCCGGCCCGCGGGCGAGGTCCCGCAGCGCGATGCGCCCGAGCGGAAGGGCGACGCCACGACGCAGGGCGGCAGCCTCCACCCCTGCCACGACCTCACCGGCGCGGAGCAGCACGCCGTCGCCCTGTCCCTCCGGTCCGCACACGACGTTGACGCAGGAGTGGATGCCGTGGCTCAGGTACACGTAGAGACGCCCCGGCTCACCCCACATGGTCGAATTGCGCGCCGTCCGTCCCATGCGGGCGTGCGAGCCGGGGTCGGGGATCTCCCCAGTGCCCTGCCCGTGATAGGCCTCGACCTCGGTGATGCGCAGCCGCACCTCGACCGGGTCCGCCTCCGTCGCTGTGGAGATGAACGTGCGCAGCTCTCCACCCAGCAGGCGCGGAGCGGCGTCGACGGCGGAGCCGCTCAGGTCGGTGCGGACGGCGCGGCGCAGAGCCTCCTGCGGCTCTGCACCGCGCACGGGGTCGGGGCCGCCGGTCATCTCAGAATCTCGGGGCCGTCTGGCACCACGAGGCGTCGAAGCCGGTGAGGGCCACGAGCTCCTTGCCCGAGTCCATGTCGATCAGGTGCGTCTCGACGTTCTCCGGAAGCGGCAGCAGCATCCCGTCGTAGGCGTTGTTCGCCAGGTCGGGCGCGACGACGACGGCGGCATACTGACCGCTCGGCGATGCACAGGCCTGGAGGATCGAGTCCGTCGACCCGACCTCGACCAGCGGGGTCGCCGCACCGTCGTCGTCCACCCGCACGACCACCTGTCCGATCGGGAGACCCTCTTCGTCACGCGCGACGACGTGACGCAGTGTGCCGCCGGGGAACGGCGTGATGGAGCTCGCCGTGCCGTAGTCGGGGTCCGAAGCGGCGAGGGGCTGCTCCGAGCCGTCGGCCAGATCGAGTTCGACCACGGCTCCGTCGAGCCGCTCCACGATCGCGGTGTACGTGCCTCGGGAGATCCCCTGGATGGTGGCCGCGAGACCGAGCGACTGCACGCCGGCATCGGTCGAGCGGTCGACGAGCGAGAGCGCTCCGTCGAAGTCGATGAACAGCACGGCCGCGCTGTCGGGAACGAACTGCCACACGAAGACGCTCGCCTCGGCACCGGCGACCTCGATGATCTGCGGGTCGTCGTCGCCGCTCAGCGACTGCGTGACGAGGACGCTCGCGCGCCCTTCGGTATCGCTGAGCTCCTTGTCCGAGTAGCTGTAGCCGACGAGGCCGCCGCGCTCGGAGACCTGGATCGCCCCCACGTAGCCGTCACCGGGGAGCTTCAGCTCACGCTGGTTCTTGCCGTCGCGGTCCATCACGAGCAGGCGGGATCCGTCGTCCTCCTCGACCGAGACCACGAGCTGCGTCGATGTCGCACGGAAGTCGTTGATCTTGTCGTGCTCGAACACCGCGACGGCCTTCTCTCCGCTGAGGTCGGTGAGGAAGATCTTGTCCTTGCCCTCGACGTCGCGGCGCAGCAGGAAGATGTTCGACGGCGGCGTCGTGAAGCTCGTGGTCAGCGTCGTCGTCGGGCCGCCTCCGGCACCGACGACATCGGCCACGCGGATCGTGTACTCGGTCGAATCGTCGAGCGGGACGGTGAATCGCACCCCCACGCCGCGACCGGAGGCATCGACGGTGAACGGCACCGCCGGCTCGACCGTCACCTGCGCGGGGTCGATGTCGGCGAGCGCCTGGTTCGCGGTGAGGATGACGCGGCTGCCTGAGGACTCGATCGCCTGCGCGGCGTTCACCTGCACGTCGCTGATGCGCGGTCCTTGGAGCAGGCTCGCGACACCCAGCCCCGTTCCGACGATGACGAGGACACCCAGCACGGCGGCGAGCGTGACGACGAAGCGACGACGGCTCCCCGGAGTCTGCACGGGCTCCGGCTCTGCCGCGACGCGAGGGGTCGGAGGCGTGTTCGGCTCCGCGGCCTCTGCGCGCTCCCTCTCGACGTCCGGGGCCGCGCCGACGAACACGGGCTCAGTCGCGAGCGGGACGGGCGGAAGGGTGGTCGCCTCCGCGTCTTCTCGGGCTGAAGCCTCGAAGGCTGCCATCTTCCGGGCTGCGGCCTCCTGCTCGGCGACCTCACGGTCGCCCGCCTCACGCACCGCAGCTTCACGGACGGCAGCTTCACGGAGGACTGCCTCGTCTGCGACGGCATCCGGCTGGTCGGCAGACGAGGGATCCGCGGACGCCGTAGCGGCAGACGATGGATCCGCGGTGTGCGGAGCGTGGTCCGGCGCCGCGGCGACGTGTTCGGCGGAGGCGATCACGCGGTCGATCCGCTCCGCCTCCGCTGCCTCGGCGGCTTCTCGCGCCGCACGCATCTCCGCGCGTGTGCGCGGGACGGCGGGCACCTCTGGGCGCTCGTCGTCAGTACTCATAGGGGTCCCCCGGCTCGTCGATCGCGACGACGTCGGTCGGTTCGATGCGGAGCTTCCCATCGGCATCCGCACGCACTGTTCCGGTGATCTCGACCCATTGGCCGGTCGCGTAGTCGTCGGGCTTCACGTCGACGGGGAGGATGGCGGTCTGCGCGTCGATCACGCAGTGCGTGATGACCAGGCGGGTGAGATTGACGCCGTCGTCGGCATCGTCCGGGGTCACGAACCCCGTGAGCTTCACCGGCGCACCGTCATACGCGGCAGTGTTCGTCGCTGCGGCGAACACGCTCGCCCAGTCGCCGACGCCGAACGTCGAGGTGTCGGCGACGCCGAGGGCCACCGTGTCGGCACCGGCGAACAACGCACTCTGCTCTCCCGCGCGCGACATCGCGAGCTCGACGGACAGCGAGGCGGGCGGCAGCACGAGGCCGGCCACCACCACCCCGGAGGCGATGACACCACCCGTGACGGCGGCGACCCCGGCAAGCGTGCGGCGCGACGAGGGCGCAGTGGCTGGGCGCCCGTCGCCGTCCTCCGGGTCGGCGTGCTCCAGGTCGGCCTGATCCCGGGCGGCGCTCTCCGCGCGTGACTTGCGGCGTGTGGGCGCAGGGGCATGCCCGTGATCGTGACCGTGGTCGCTCTCCTCGCCGAGCGGGAGGGTGCACGACCAGATCGCACCGGCCAGGGTGACGACGGCGGCTGTGCACGCGAACCACACCGACTCGGGGCTGATGTAGAGGGTGAGGCGTCCGGTGAGACCGAGACCGAGGGTGACGACCGAGATCACGGCGGCCAGCCCCACACCCAGCCAGCGGGTGCCGAGAGCGCGAACGCGCGCTGCGGTCGGCGAAGACAGCGCCACGCGCTCAGACAGTGCCACGTGCTCAGACAAGGACGTTCACCCCGATCCCGATGGCGAAGGCCGCGGCGAGCACGATGCCGACGATCCCGACGAGCGTGCGGCCCGTGAAGGTCGTGCGCATGAGCGCGAGCATCTTGATGTCGACGAGCGGCCCGACGAGCAGGAAGGCCACGATCGCGCCGGACGAGAACGTCGACGCGAACGACAGCGCGAAGAAGGCGTCGACATTCGAGCAGATGGCCACCGTCATCGCGAGGGCCATCATCGCGACGATCGACAGCACCGGGTTGGAGCCGATCGCCAGCAGCCACTCCCGCGGGATGAGCACCTGCACGGCTCCGGCGAGCGCCGAGCCGATCACGAGCGCGGGCATCACGGCGCGCAGCTCGATGAGGAACTGCGTGAGGCTGCGGCGCACAGGGGTGCCCGGTTCGTGGGTCACCCGGTCGCAGGTGTCGACGAAAAGCTGCGTGAGCATGCCGTCGGGGTCGGGGTGGCGGCTGTAGATCCAGCCGATCAGGTTGGCGATCAGGTAGCCGCCGACCAGGCGGGCGACGAGGATGCCGCCGTCCCAGCCGAACGCCGCGTGCGTGGTGAGGATCACGATCGGGTTCACGATCGGTGCGGCGATGAGGAATGTCATCGCCTCCGCCGGCGCGAGGCCGCGCATCATGAGTCCACGGGCGAAAGGAACGTTGCCGCACTCGCACACCGGGATCAGCATGCCGAGCAGCGACAGCACCGCACGACGGGCCCACGCGCGTTTCGGCAGCCAGCGGTGGATGACGTCGGCAGGAAGCCAGACCTGCACCACGATCGACAGCAGCACACCGAGGATCACGAACGGCAGGGCTTCGATGAGCACGCTCAGCGCGAGCGTGAGGCCGTCCTGCGCGCGGGTGGGCAGTGAGGCGGGGAACAGCTTCGGCAGGAAGGCATCGATCAGGAACAGGGCGGCGATGATGGCCGCGCCGAGGCCGACGCCGATCCATGCCGATCGTGGCGAGGGTGACGGGCGATGGGAGTGGCCGTGACGGGTCGCCGTTGCTGCCGAGAAGCTCACGCGGACGCGGCCCTCTCGGCATCGCGCTTGTTCGCGCACGGAGTGCACAGTCCGAAGATGTCGACCACGTGCGCGGCCTCGGTGAATCCGTGCAGGGCAGCCGTGCGGTGCGCCCACTGCTCGACGTCCTTGGCCTCGATCTCGACGGTCAGACCGCAGGACCGGCAGATCAGGTGGTGGTGGTGGCCCTGCGTGGTGCATGCCCGGTAGAGCGCCTCACCCTCGGGGCTCTGCAGCGAGTCGGCGTCTCCGGAGGCGGCGAGCCCGGCGAGGGCGCGATAGACCGTGGCCAGGCCGATGCCGGTGTTGTCATCGCGCAGCGAGGCGTGCAGGCTCTGCGCGCTCACGAATCCGCGCGCGTCGGCGAGTGCTTCGCGCACGCGTTCGCGCTGCCAGGTGTTCCGCTGAGCCATAAGAAGAGTCTAGGCCGCGGCGATCAGCGGGGGCTGGGAGTGGATCTCAGGCCTGGACCCGGCGAACCCTGGCACGCGAGCGCTGCACGATCCAGCAGATCACGTAGATCGTGAACGACAGCGTCGTGATGTAGGGACTCACGGGCAGCGTTCCGGCGAGGGCGAGCAGGATGCCGCCGACCGCGGAGACGAACCCGAACAGCGCAGCCAGCAACGGCACCGCGATGGGGCCGGCCGTGACGCGCATCGCGGCGGCGGCCGGCGTGACCAGCAGTGCCATCACGAGGAGCGCGCCGATGATGTGCACGCTCACGGCGACGATCAGGCCGAGCAGCACCATGAACAGCAGACTCACGGCGCGGGTCGGCACCCCGCGGGCGGCGGCCGATTCCGGGTCGAGCGAGTCGAAGCGCAGCGGGTTCCACATCACCAGCAGCCCGATGAGCACGACCATGCTGATGCCGATCAGCCACCCGAGGTCGGGGCTCGAGACCGAGACGATCTGCCCCGTCAACAGGCTGAAGCGGTTGGCGCTGCGGCCGTCGTAGAGCGACAGGAACAGGATTCCGAGACCGAGACCGAACGGCATGAGCACACCGACGATCGAGTTGCGGTCCCTGGCCTTGGCCCCGAGCACGCCGATCAGGATCGCGGCGACGAGGGCACCGCCGAGGGATCCGGCCACCACACTGCCGCCGAAGAGCAGGGCCGCCGCCGCCCCCGCGAAGGAGAGCTCGCTCACGCCGTGCACGGCGAAGGCCAGGTCGCGCTGCATCACGAAGACGCCGATCAGGCCGCCCACGATCCCGAGCACGGCTCCCGCGATGATCGAGTTCGCGAGCAGGGCGACGAGCTCGCCGTAGTCCTGGAAGGAGAAGATGTCATCCCAGCCGACCATGGGCGCGATGGCTGCCGCCGCGTTCATGCCGCTCCCCCGTGCGCGTGATCACCGTGATCGTGGTGAGGCTCCGCGTCCGGCACGCCCACGACGACCAGACGATCTCCGGCGCGGAGCACGAACACCGGGGTGCCGTAGAGGTCGGTGAGCACGCGGGTCTGCAGCACCTCGTCGGGGGTTCCCAGCAGGAACCGCCCGCCGGCGATGTAGAGGATGCGGTCGACCCGGCCCAGGATCGGGTTGATGTCGTGGGTGACGAACAGCACCGCCGCCTCGCGCTCACGGCGCTGTCGGTCGATGATGTCGGTCACGGCGACCTGGTTGGCGAGGTCGAGGTTCGACAGCGGCTCGTCGCACAGCAGGAGTGCGGGCTCGTCGGCGAGGGCCTGGCCGACCCGGAGCCGCTGCTGTTCGCCGCCCGAGAGCAGTCCGACGCGGCGATCCGCGAAGTGGGAGGCACCGACCGCGTCGAGCAGTCGGTCGACCTTCGCCCGGTCGCCGCGGTGCGGGATGGGAAAGCCGAAGCGGCTGCCCTGCACCCCGAGGGCGACCAGGTCGCGGGCCCGCATGCTCGTGTCGGGGGCGAGATTCCGCTGCTGGGGGATGTACCCGATGCGGGAGTTGCCCCGATGGACGGGTTCACCCGCCACGCGGATCGTGCCGGATGACAGCGGCTGCAGGCCGAGGATGCTGCGCAGGAGCGTGGTCTTGCCCGATCCGGAAGGACCGAGCACGGCGATGAACTCCCCCGGTTCGACCGTGAGATCGAGGCCGGACCACAGCTCGCGATCCCCACGGTGCAGGGACGCGTCGGATATCTGGAGTACCGGCTTCTCGCGCTGAAGGGCGCCGCTCACGGCTGGACGGCGGCGGCGAGGCTCTTGATCGCGTCACTCATCCACTCAGAGTACGACGATCCGTCCTCGAGCAGCTCCGTGAAGGCGACGACCGGAACCCCGGCGTCCTTCGCCGCGGTCTCGACGCGCTGGGTCTCGGACCCACCGGTCTGGGCGTTCGTCAGCAGCGCGGTGACCTGTCCGCTGTCGATCACGTTCAGCGCCTCGAGCAGCACGGCGGGCGCGACGTCAGTGCCCTCTTCGACCGACTCGGCGAAGCCCTCCGGGGTGATGTCGGTGAATCCGGCGGCGGCCGCGAGGTAGCCGGGCAGCGGTTCTGTGATGAAGACGTTGACGTTCGGCGCCTCCGCCTTGAGGGTCGCGAGCTCGGTCTCGAAGCCCTCGAGGTCGGCGGTGAGCGTGGCGGCGTTGGCGGCGAACTCCTTCGCGCCGTCGGGGTCGAGCTCGGTCAGTTCATCGGCGATGGCCTCGACGACATGGATCATCGTGTGCGGGTCGAACCACACGTGCTCGTTGAAGCCCTCGATGTGGTCGTGCCCCTCGTGGCCGTCCTCGCCCTCGGCGTGATCGTGGTCGGCCTCGTCCGTGTGTCCCTCGTCGTCATGCCCCTCGTTGCCGGGGAAGTCGTGCGAGTACTCGACGGCCGTCACCACGTGCGGGTCCTTCGCATCCTGCAGCAGCGTGTCGATGAAGGGGTCATAGCCGCCACCGTTCTCGATCACGAGGTCGGCCTTCTGCACCGTCAGCCGGTCGCGGGCGGTCGTCTCGTACGCATGGGGATCCTGCGACGCCGAGGTGATGATCGACTGCACGTCGACGCGGTCTCCACCGATGGTCGACGCGATGTCGCCGTAGACGTTCGTGCTCGCCACGACGGTGATCGTGCCGTCGTCACCCTCTCCCGCCGAGGGTGTGGAGCATCCGGCCAGCGTGAGTGCGGCGACGGATGCGAGGGTGAGGGCGAGGACGGGCTTCTTCATGCTCTCACTCTAAACGCTAATGAGAACCATTATCAAATCGCCCTCGGCCGCTCGGTCACCCACGGCCGAAACGGAGACGACCCGACGTCCGCGCGGCGTGTCAGTGCTCGACACCCCGCGCGGGGCGCGGATCATCTCCGTTTCGGCAAAGGGGCGGAAGCTCAGCCGAGCAGACCGGCCGGTGCGATCCAGGCCGTGGCCTCCCCGGGGAGTGCAGAGCCGTCGAGCGGGGCGCTCGCGAGCACGACATCCGCGGCCGCATCCCCGAGGTCGAACGGCTCCGTGCCGAAGTTCGACACGACCTTCCATCCGTTCGGCCGGGTGAAGCGCAGCACGTCGGCACGTCCGGTGTCGATCCACTCCAGGGTCTCCCCCGTCTGCAGCAGGTGCCGGAGGCGCAGGGCCTCGCGGTACAGCGACAGCGTCGACGCCGGATCGGCGGCCTCCACGTCGACCGCGTACTCCGCGAACCACTCGGGCTGCGGCAGGTGCGCGCCCTCGGCGCCGAAGCCGTACGAGGAGCCGGCCGCCGTCCAGGGAAGGGGCACACGGCATCCGTCACGGCCGAGCCCGTCGAACTCCGCACCGCGGAAGAACCCGGGGTCCTGACGCTGTTCCGGCGCGATCTGCGCCACTTCGTGCAGGCCGAGCTCTTCACCCTGATAGAGGTACGTGCTGCCGGGAAGGCCGAGCAGCAGCAGGGTCGCGGCGTGTGCCCTGCGGAGTCCGCCCTCGCGGTCGAGGCCGTCCGCCGGACCGCCGGCCTTGACCCACTCCGTGCCCTGCTTGACCGGTCGTCCGTTCAGGGCCGGGAGGCCGTAGCGCGTGGCATGACGGGTGACGTCGTGGTTCGACAGCACCCAGGTGGTCGACGATCCGGTCTCCTGCGCCTGCTGCAGGTTGTCGGCGATGATGCTCCGGAACTGCCGCGCGTCGAAGTCGGCCACGAGCAGGTCGAAGTTGAACGCCTGGCCGAGTCCTTCCGCCGAGGCGTACTTCGCACGGCGCTCCGGGGTGTCCACCCACGCCTCCGCCACCGCCGTGCGCGGCGGGTCGTACTCGTTGAAGACCGCGCGCCACTCGGCATAGATCTCGTGCACGTCGTCGCGGTCGACCATCGGGTGCGTGCCCGAGGTGCGGTCCATCGCGTCGAGCTCGGCGCGCGAGGGAAGCGGCTCGCTGAGGTCCTTCGTGAGCATGTGGGCGACGTCGATGCGGAACCCGTCCACGCCGCGGTCCGACCAGAAGCGCAGGGTCTTCAGGAAGTCGGCACGCACCTCGGGGTGGTCCCAGTTCAGGTCGGGCTGCTCCACGGCGAAGTTGTGCAGGTACCACTGCCCGTCCGCCACGCGCTCCCACGCGCTGCCGCCGAACACGGATTCCCAGTCGGTCGGCGGCTCGGAGCCGTCGGGACCGGTGCCCTCACGGAAGATGTAGCGCTCGCGCGCGGCCGACCCGCGTCCGGCGGCGAGCGCCTCCTGGAACCACTCGTGCTGGTCGGAGGAGTGGTTCGGGACGATGTCGACGATCACGCGGATGCCGCGGGAGTGCAGCGCCTCGACCATGTCGTCGAAGTCGTCGAGCGTGCCGAGCCGCGGGTCGACGTCGCGGTAGTCGGCCACGTCGTATCCGCCGTCGGCGAGTGCGGACGGGTAGAACGGGCTGAGCCATACCGCATCGATGCCGAGGCCCTGGAGGTAGTCGGCCCGGGAGACGATGCCGGGGATGTCGCCGATGCCGTCGCCGTTCGCATCGGCGAAGCTGCGCGGGTAGATCTGGTAGACGGCGGCCTGACGCCACCAGGCGGCGTCTTCGGCGGTGCGGGTCTCGACGAGAAGCGCGTCGGTCATGAGGGGAGAACTCCTTCTCTCTTGCGGTGGTCGTGCGGTGTCAGCCCTTGACGGCGCCCTGCGTGACGCCCTCCATGACCCACCGCTGCGTGAACAGGTAGGCCACGATCGCGGGGGCCATCGCCATCAGGTACGAGGCGAAGGCGACGTTGTAGTTGTTGCTGAACTGGTTCTGGAAGAGGTTCTGCCGAACGGGGAGCGTCTGCAGCGCGGGGTCGGCGATGATGAGCGACGGCATCATGAAGTCGTTCCAGGCGTACAGGAACGCGAAGATGCCGACGGTTGCGCTCATCGGGGCGAGCAGCGGGAAGATCAGCTTCCAGAAGGTCTGCCAGGTGGTGGCTCCATCGATGCGCGCGCTCTCCTCCAGCTCGATCGGGATCGACCGCAGGAACGCCGTGAACAGCAGCACGCTGAAGCTCAGCTGGAACATGGTGGCGAGGATGATCACGCCGAACGGGTTGTCGAGTCCGACGCGTCCGGTGAGCTGGATCTGCGGCAGGGCCACGACCGGGAACGGGATGAACATCGCCGCGAGCAGGTAGAAGAACGAGTAGCGGAACAGCCGTCGGTCCCAGTTGCGCACGATGGCGTAGGAGGCGAAGGCCGCCAGCACGATGGTCGCGATCACGGTGCCCGCCGTGACGAGCAGGGAGATGCCCGCGCCGACCGGGAACTTCGTGAGCGTCCAGGCTTCGACGAAGCCGTCGATGCTGAACGGCGCCGGGAGAGAGAAGGCGTTGCCGTCGACCGCCTGTCCTGTGGTCTTGAATGCCATCGAGATGGTCACGTACAGCGGAAGGAGCACGGTGACGGCGCACAGGATCAGGATGATCGTGCCCGACCAGTTCACGCGCTCCATGCGGATGCGCGGCTTCTTCCCTGAGGTGGGGATCGTGGTGAGTGTCTGCGTCGACATCAGAGTGCGTTCCTTCCGCGCGTCAGCGACAGCTGGAGGAGGGAGATGAGCACGGCGACGATGAAGAAGATGGTCGCGTTGGCCATCTGGTAGGCGTAGTCGCCGCCGTTGAAGCCCGCGATGATCGTCATCGCGACGCTGCGGGTCGATGTGCCCGGCCCGCCGTTGGTGAGACCGACGATGATGTCGTAGGCGTTCAGGAAGCCCTTGAACCCGAGGATCACGTTGATCACCACGTATCCCGCGACGAGCGGCAACGTGATGCGGGTGAGCTGCTGCGTCTTGCTGGCGCCGTCGATGCTCGCCGCCTCGTACACCTCGCCGGGGACAGAGAGCAGGCCGGCGATGTAGATCAGCAGGGTGCCGGGCACGGCCTGCCAGGCGGTGACGATGACGATCGCGATCCAGGCGAGGTCGGGGTTGGCCAGCAGACTGGTCTCGAGCCACGGGATGCCCGCTGCTGCTCCCGCCGCCGGGATCGAGTTGGAGAACAGGAAGTTGAAGACGTAGGCGATGATGATCCCCGAGATCACCATCGGGATCACGAAGATGGTGCGCAGGCCCGTCTTGAAGCGGATGCGCGAGGTGAGTCCGACGGCCAGCAGGAAGGCGATCACGTTCACGACGATCACCGTGGCGATCGAGAAACCAAACGTGAACAGGTAGCTCTGCAGGATCGAGGGATCGCTGAACAGCGCGATGTAGTTGGTCAGTCCGTTGAAGCTCCACTCCCCGATGCCGATCGAGTCGGTGAAGCTGAAGAAGATGCCGATGACCCCCGGCACCGTGATCGCGAGGGTGAAGATCACGAGCGTCGGCAGCAGGAACAGGTAGTAGATCGGCTCGACGCGGCGCGTGTGGCGTCGCAGCTTCCGGTCGCCACCCGTGACGATGACGGTCGTGCTGTCGGAAGCAGAGGGAGTTGTCGTGGTGCTCATGATGCGCCCTCCTCGCCGGCGGCGTTGTCCTGGGTCGACGGGATCGGCGCCCGGAAGGCGATGCGTGCCCAGTCGGCGTCCATGGTGCGCAGGATCGAGGTCGGAGAAGCCCCGAGTACCATCGCCTGCGCGTAGTTCATCATCGGAAGCGTCTTGGGCACGAGCACGGACGGGCCCTGATAGATCTGCCCGTTGTCGTAGTACTCGACCATCCCCTCGACCCGGGGGTCGTCGGGGGCGGAAGCGCCCTTCGTAGGCGTGAAGCCGAGCTGCGAGGCGTTGTACTCCTCGATGTTCTGCGGCTCGTAGAGGAACTCGAGGAAGTCGCGGGCGGCCTCCTGATGGCGCGACCCCTCGGGGATCATCGCGGCGAGGTCCATGTTCACGCGCACCCCGAGGTCGGCCGGGTCGTTCGTCATCGGCAGCGGGAAGGTGCCCAGCCGCAGGTCGGGTGCGGTCTTCGCGATCTCGCTGAACGCCCACGGACCCTGCAGGTACATCGCGGCCTCGCCCTTGCCGAAGGCCAGGTTGCCGTCGCCGTAGCCACGGCTCGGGGCATCCGCGTTGGTGTAGTCGTTCGCGAGCTGCAGCATCCTGTCCATCGGCTCGGCGAAGTCCTTCGAGAACGAGACCTCGGAGTCGGAACCGACGTCGGCACCCTCGTCCGCGAGCGCATCGAAGAAGTCGATCACGTCGACCGAGCCGCCTGCGGTGTAGTCGTACCAGCCCTGGCCCACGGTCCAGTCGTCCTTGAACGTGCCGTAGAACGGGTCGATGCCCGCCGCCTTCAGCTGCTCGCACACCGCAAGCAGCTCGTCCCACGTCGTCGGCACCTCGAGGCCCTGAGCGTCGAAGATCTCCTTGTTGTAGATGACGGAGGCGGCCATCACCGAGTACGGCAGGGCGCTGGTGCGGCCCTCGCAGGAGCCGTACTGGTCCATGAGCGGCTGCAGGTCATCGCGGATGCCCGCAGCGGCGTCGGTCTCGGAGAGATCGGTGAGCGCGCACCGCTGCACGAAACGGGCGATCTCGTAGTTGTAGTTGGCGAGCATGACGTCTGGCGGGTTGCCCCGCACGAAGCTCGCCGAGACGACGTCGACGCCCGAGGTGTCGATCTCGACCTTCACGTCGCTCTGCGAGGAGTTGTACTCGGCGACGAGGGCGGTCATGAACTCGATCGCCTCGCGCTTGCTGAAGGTGAAGCGGATGGTCTCCGCTCCCGAGCCGGGGGCGCATCCCGCGAGCGCCGTGCCGACCAGGGTGACCCCCAGGGCCGCGGCCACCGCTCGCGCCGCGCGTGTTCGTGTGCCAGACACCGTCGTCCTTCCATCCCGTAGATCCGTGCACTAAATCTAGTGAGCGAATTTACTGTGTCGAACGGTACTCTCTCATTGGACGAGAGGAAGGTCAAGCGCCGTGGCAGATGTCTCCGCAGGCTTGGGCACCGGTCGAGCGAGCGTGAGCGCCGTGCTCGACTTCGCCTGGACGGCTGGCGAGTTCACCGCGTCCGAGGCCATGGCCGGCACCTCGCTGACCCGCTCGACCGCCATCGACGCGATCGACACCCTGGTCGGCGCGGAGATCCTCCGTGAACTCCCCAACGCCCGCGCCGCCGGCACCTACCGCGCAGGGCGACCCTCTCGCCGCTTCGTGCTGCCCGCCGACCTGGGCGTCGTGATCGGCGTCGATGCGGGCGACACCCACCTCGCCGTGACCGTGGCCGACCTGCTCGACGAGACGCTCGTGCACCACCGGGTGGAGTTCGATCCGACGCAGACGGTCTCCGAGCGGCGCGCGACGATCCTCGGGCGCTTCGGCGATGCGCTCACCGAAGCCGGGGTCGCGCGCGAGCAGGTGCTCGCCGTGTGCGTCGGGGTTGCGGCACCGGTGAACCGCGACGGCATCTCGCCCCCGCACCCGGAAGGCTTCTGGGAGCGCACGAACCCCGGGCTCGCCGAGGCACTGGAGGACTGGGCACCCGTCGTGCAGATCAAGAACGACGCCCAGCTCGCCGCGATCGCCGAAGGGGCCGAGGGAGCCGCGATCGGATGCCGCGACTACGTCGCCCTGCTCGCGAGCGAGCGCTTCGGCGGCGGCGTGGTGGTCGACGGGCACGTGCTGCACGGCGCGCACGGCGGTGTCGGCGAGGGCGTCGTGTTCGACCACATCGTGGGTGTCGGCTCGGCGTTCGGCCTGCGCTATGCCGTGCAGGACCAGGTGCGCGCGGCAGTCGAATCCGGTGAGATCTCGCACGACAGCGCCGTCGGACGCCTCGTCGGCACACGTCGCATCGACCCTCGACTCGTGCTGACCCTCGCCGCGTCGGGCGACCGGGACGCGGTGCTGATCACCTCCCGCGTCGGGGCCACCGTGGCCCGCGTCGTCGGTGTGCTCGGCAGCATGTACGACCCGGCTCGCGTCATCGTGTGCGGAGCGGTCGCCGAGAGCATCGAGCCCGTGCTGACCGCGGCCCGCCGCATCCTCCCCCAGGAGCTGCACCTGCCCGCTCCGGAGATCCTCGCGTCGACACTCGGCGCGGAGGTCGTCTCACGCGGGGCCGTGGCGACCGCCCGACGCGCGGCCAGGGAGCACGCGGTGCCGCGGTTGGCGGAGGAACGTCTGCGCCACAGTGCGTGATCGGGCGGTCACGTGCGTGACACGGGTCAGTCCACCAGCAGCGCGGGCTCCTCGAGGATCGAGGCGACGTCGGCGATGAAGCGGCTCATGCCGTCGCCGTCGATCACGCGGTGGTCGAACGATCCGGCCACCGTGGTCACCCAACGGGGGCGCACCTCGCCGTCGACGACCCACGGCTTCTGACTGATGGTGCCCATCGCCACGATGCCGGCCTCGCCGGGGTTGATGATCGGGGTTCCGGCATCCATCCCGAACACACCGATGTTCGTGATCGTGATCGTGCCGCCCTGCTGATCGGCCGGCGGGGTCTTGCCGTCGCGGGCCGTGAGCGTGAGACGGTTCAGCGCCCGCGCCAGCTCCTTCATGCTCAGGTCCTGCGCGTCCTTGATGTTGGGCACGAGCAGGCCGCGCGGGGTGGCGGCGGCGATACCGAGGTTCACGTAGTGGCGGACGGCGATCTCGGCTCCGGACTCGGTCTCGATCCAGGCGGCGTTGACCATCGGGGTGCGACGGGCGGCCCAGATCACGGCGCGGGCCATGATGAGCAGTGGCGAGACCTTGATGTCGGCGTAGTCGGGCGAGGCCTTGAGGCGCTTGACGAGATCCATCGTGCGGGTGGCGTCGATCTCCTTCCACACCGTCACGTGCGGGGCCGAGTACGCGCTCTGCACCATCGCCGACGACGTGGCCTTGCGCACACCCTTGACCGGGATCGACTCGGTGCGGTCGTCACCTGCAGCCGACGGACGCGTTGCGGTGAGGCCGCGAGCGAGTCCTGCCGGCGCGGCCTGCGGGGCGGGCACCGTCTCCTCGCGCACGGTCCCCCACTCGGGGGTCTCGATGTTGCGGAAGACGCTCGCCTGCGAGGCGTGCTTCATCACGTCGTCGCGAGTGACCTCCCCGTCGGCACCGGTCGCGGCGACCGCGGTGAGGTCGACACCGAGGTCGCGCGCGAGCTTGCGGATCGGCGGCTTCGCGATCACCCCCACCGAGGAGCGGACGGGTCGCTCGGCCGGACGCTTGCGCCGCGAGGTGGCTCCGCCTCCCGTGCCGTAGCCCACCAGCACGGAGCCGCCGCCCTCTTCCGCCGCCGGCGCTGCAGGAGCCGGAGCGGCCGCAGTGCCAGCCGCCGGCTCGGTCAGGAACGTGATGATGGGGGTGCCGACCTCGACGGTCGTGCCCTCGGCAGCGAGGAGCTCGCCCACCACGCCCGCGTACGGCGACGGCAGCTCGACGAGCGACTTGGCCGTCTCGATCTCGCACACCACGTCGTTGATCGCGACGGTGTCGCCAGGAGCGACCTTCCAGGCCACGATCTCGGCCTCGGTCAGGCCTTCTCCGACGTCCGGAAGGGTGAAGTTCTGCGTGCTCATGACGAGTCCTTTCGGCCGAGCGGAAGTGTCAGTATGCCAGCGAGCGGTCGACGGCCTCGAGGATGCGGTCGGCATCCGGGAGGTATGCGCCTTCGAGCTTCGCGGGCGGGAACGGGGTGTCGTAGCCGGAGACGCGCAGCACCGGAGCCTCGAGCGCATAGAACGCGCGCTCCATGACGGTCGCGGCGATCTCACCGCCGATGCTGCCGAAGCCCTGGGCCTCCTGCGCATAGACCATGCGTCCGGTCTTGCGCACCGAGTCGAGGAGGGGTTCGTAGTCGACCGGTGAGATCGAGCGCACGTCGACGACCTCGCAGCTCGTGCCCTCAGCCTCGGCGAGCGCGGCGGCCTGCAGGAGAGTGGTGACCATCGCACCGTGCCCGACGAGCGTCACGTCGCTGCCCGTGCGCACGACGCGCGAGGAGTGCAGTGGAACGGCCGAGGCGTCGAGCTCGACCTCGCCCTTCTGCCAGTACCGGCTCTTCGGCTCCATGAAGATCACCGGGTCGTTCGACGCGATCGCCTCCTGGATCATCCAGTACGCATCGTTCGGCGTCGACGGCGACACCACACGTAGGCCGGGGGTGTGCGCGAAGTACGCCTCCGGGCTCTCCTGGTGGTGCTCGACCGCGCCGATGTGTCCGCCGTACGGGATGCGGATCACGATCGGCATGCTGATCGCGCCCTCATGCCGGTTGGTCAGCTTCGCGAGCTGCGTGGTGATCTGGTCGAACGCGGGGAACACGAATCCGTCGAACTGGATCTCGATCACCGGGCGGTACCCGACCATCGCCATGCCGATCGCCGTGCCGACGATCCCGGCCTCGGCCAGCGGGGTGTCGAGCACCCGGCGGTCGCCGAAGTCGCGCTGCAGATGCTCCGTCACACGGAAGACGCCGCCGAGCTTGCCGATGTCCTCGCCCATGAGCAGGACCTTCGGGTCGTTCTCCATCGCCTTGCGCATACCCGCATTCAGCGCCTTGCTGAGCGGCATCGTCTCCAGAGTCACTGGGCTCCTCCTTCGAAGGACGCCTCGTACTGCGCATGCCAGGCCTTCTGCTGGTCGATCAGCGGATGCGGCTCGCTGTACACGTGGTCGAACATCTTGTCGGCGCTGGGCGGCCCGAGCTCGACCGTGCGGGCGCGCAGATCCTCTGCGGCATCGGCCGCCTCGGCCTCGACATCGGCGAACAGCTGCTCCGACGCTCCGCGCGCTTCGAGGAAGGCCCGCATCCGCACGATGGGATCGCGACCGGCCCAGTACTGCTCCTCGTCGCTGCCCCGGTACTTGGTCGGGTCGTCGCTCGTCGTGTGTGCGCCGAGCCGGTAGGTCACGGCCTCGATGGCCTGCGGCCCCTTGCCCTCGCGAGCCTCGTCCAGCGCGACACGGGAGACGGCGTAGCTGGCGAGCACGTCGTTGCCGTCGACACGGACGCTCGGGATGCCGTAGCCCGCGCTGCGCTGCACGAGCGGCACGCGTGACTGGGTGGAGACGGGCACCGAGATGGCCCAGTGGTTGTTCTGCAGGAAGAACACCGTCGGAGCCTGGTAGCTCGCGGCGAAGACCATCGCCTCGTGCACGTCGCCCTGGCTGGATGCGCCGTCGCCGTAGTAGACGATGACCGCCTCGTCGCGGTCGAGATCACCGGAGCCGGTGCGTCCGTCGAAGGCGAGGCCCATGCCGTAGCCCGCGGCGTGCAGCACCTGCGATCCGAGCACCAGCGTGTACAGCCGGGTGTTGCCGTTCTCGGGGTCGGTCGGGTCCCACCCGCCGTGCGAGACGCCCCGCATGAGCTTGATGATGTCGACCGGATCGACGCCGCGGATGCGGGTCACGGCGTGCTCGCGGTAGGAGGGGAAGACGGTGTCCTGGGCGCGGAGCGCGCGCCCGGATCCGACCTGCGCCGCCTCCTGTCCACGACTCGGCGGCCACAGCGCGAGCTGGCCCTGACGCTGCAGGTTCGTCGCCTGGGTATCGATCGCGCGGATGACGACCATGTCCCGGTAGAACTGCTCGAGTTCCGCATCGCCGATCGCGTCGATCAGAGGAAGGTACCGTTCTGCGGCGGCGGACGGAGCGTACCGTCCGGTCTCGTCCAGAACGCTCACAAGGGGTGTCTCGGAGGTGGTCACGCTCTCACGCTACCCGCGCCCGCATGCCAGGTCGCGCATACCTAGGACGCCCTCGTAAATGCCTGGAAACCGGAGAAATCCGCGAGAACGCGCGGAATGCGGCGACTCAGCGGAGGGAGCCGGCGACCTCGAGCACGCGGGCGATGGAGTCCTCCTCGCCCACCGAGATGCGGATGCCGTCGCCGGAGAACGGACGCACGATGAGGTCGTTCTCGACGAATGCGGCAGCCACCTCGTCGGTGCGTTCGCCCGCGGGCAGCCAGACGAAGTTCGACTGGGAGTCCGGCACCTCCCACCCCTGTGCACGAAGCCCCTCCACGAGACGGCCGCGGCGTTCGACGATGACGGCGACGCGCTCCAGGAGCTCCGATTCGGCGTCGAGGCTGGCGATCGCGGCGTTCTCGGCAGCGGAGGTGACCGAGAGCGGGATGCCGGTCGTGCGGGCGGCGTCGAGCACCTTCTCGTGCCCGATCGCATAGCCGACGCGCAGCCCGGCGAGACCGTAGGCCTTCGAGAAGGTGCGCAGCACCACCACGTTCGGGTGCTGCTCGAACACGCGCTCCGCCAGACCGTCGACCGCACCCGGCGCCGTGACGAACTCGGCGTAGGCCTCGTCGAGGATGATCAGGATGTCGCCGGGCACCCGCGCGACGAAGGCGGCGAACTCGGCCGAGGTGATGATCGGACCGGTCGGGTTGTTGGGCGTGCACAGGATGATCGCGCGGGTGCGCTCGGTCACCGCATCCGCCATCGCTTCGAGGTCATGGCGGGAGTCGGCGGTGAGCGGCACCTGCACACCGGTCGCTCCGGCGACGAGCGGAAGGCTCGGGTACGCCTCGAAGGAGCGCCACGCGTAGATGACCTCGTCGCCGACCGAGGCGGTGGCCAGGATCAGCTGATGCAGAATCGACACGCTGCCCGAGGCCACGTGCACCTGGTCGGGCTCGACCCCGTAGCGCGCACCGAGACGCGCGCGCAGGCGACCGGCGGTGGCATCCGGGTAGCGGTTGATGGGAGTGGTGCTCTGCAGCGCGTCGAGCACCGACGGCAGCGGGTCGAACGGGTTCTCGTTGCTCGACAGCTTGAACGCATCGGGGCCGGCCTGCTTTCCCTGGCGATACGGAGCGAGAGCGGCGATGGCGGGACGGATGCGGGGCAGGATCGGCTCGGTCACGAGGTCGAGTCTACGAGGGCGGGCGAGCACAGCCCGAGGGGACGGATCGCGCTCATTCGCCCCCTGTCGCGGCTCGATGCCCGGTGGTACCATTCTGGTATGGCGATGACGGTGCGACTCCCGGAAGAACTCGATGCCCAGCTCGGCGAGCTGGCATCGAGGCGACACACGTCCAAGCACGCACTGCTCATCGAGGCTACGGACCGCTTTCTCCGCGAGGAGGTCACGACCGAGCAGGCCGTGTCGATCGCCCGCGGGGTGGCTGACCGATACGCAGATCTCCTCAAGAAACTCGAAGACGCGTGACTCGATATGTCGAGCTTCCGCACGCAGTAGGCATCACAGAGGAGCTCGGGCTCCACATCCGAGACATCGGGCTTCTCTCCTCCGCGCTCGCCCGACCGTCGAGTTCGATGTTCGGAGTCGAGGCCTACCCGGATCTCGAAGTCAAGGCAGCAGCTCTCCTGTCGTCCCTGAGCCGGAATCACCCTCTGTTTGATGGCAACAAGCGCTTCTCCTGGGTCCTCACCCTGACGTTCCTCGAGATGAACAACGTCATCATCGACATGGAGACGGAGGTTGCCTTCGACCTCATCCTCCGGACGGCGCAGAGCAAGTCCTCCCTGGACGAGGTCGCTGCGCTTCTGCGCGCTCACTTCCGCTGAGCACCCGACGGACTTCGCACTGACACGCACGAGAGTCCGTGGGACACTGGTCGGACTATGCGCTTCATCATCCGCGTCGTCGTCAACGCCTTCGCCCTCTGGGTCGTCACGCTGATCCCTGCCCTGCAGGTGACCATCAGGGCCTTCCCGCCCGGCGAGACGCTGCAGCTGGTGCTGACCCTGCTCGCGGTGGCCGCGATCTTCGCACTCGTGAACACGATCATCGGAACGGTCGTGAAGATCGTCGCGTTCCCGCTCTACATCATCACCTTCGGCCTGATCGGCTTCCTGATCAACGGGTTCCTGCTGTGGCTGACCGCCTGGATCACGAGCGGATTTGGCTGGGGTCTCACGGTCGGCGACTTCTGGTGGGGCGTGCTCGCAGCACTGATCATCTCGGTGATCAACGGCATCTTCGGATTCGTCCTGCGCCCGCAGAGCAAGAGCCGTCGCGACTGACCCGCTGACACCGCGGTGACAGCCACCGGTGACAGCCACCACGGTCACCCGCTCCGCTCCGCGCGGTACTCGGTGCGCTCGACCTCGACGGCCCGCCCGAGCTCATCCCAGTACCCGTCGAGAGCCACCGCGCGAGGGTCGGTCGACGCATCCACCATCTCGGCGGTCTCGATGTACGTCTCGAGACCGTGGGTCTTCAACCGCAGGTCCTCGACGCCGTCCCCCGGATCACCGACCCGCGAGGCGGTGAAGCTGTCGGGCGACCCCGTCCCCTCTGCCGACCCGCCCGCGGCGAGCGCCGATACGACATCGTCGGTGTGACGGAGCTGGATCAGCGTCTGCTCCTCCCGGAGTGTCGGTTCGGTGGGGCTCCCCGCCGTGATCTGCATCGACACCTCGTACTCGCTCTCCACGGCGAGTCGCGTGGCGATCATCCCGCCCTGCGAGTGCGCGACCACGTCGACGCGATCGCCCGGTTCGACACCGGCGGCCGCCAGAGCATCGAGAGTCGCCTGGTACGACGCCGACGTAGCGCCCTGATAGAGCTCGATGTTCGAGGTCATGTCCCACGGCTCCGCGCCTTTCTTCAGGGATAGCAGCGAATTCTGGGTACCGGCCACGTAGGCCACATAGCGGGTCGCGCCGCCGACCATCGTGTACTTCTCCACGGCGACCTGGGCTCCCCCGCCCGGGATCCTCCTGAACGCTCCGGCGAGGTCGTCCGGCGCGCGCGGAGTCGACGTCTTCACCGGTGTCACCTGCACCGGATCCACAGGCACGGAGGTCGGAGCCTTCACGCCCGGCACCTCGGATCCCGCCACCCCCGGCCGCACCTTCCCATACCCCGAGGCGAGCCCGACCAGCGCCCCGACCAGGAACATCGGCGGCAGCATCCCACCCAGGTCGTACTGATCTCCGAGCCCTTCGAACCTCCGTCGCTCCCAGCCGGCGACCAGCCAGTCCGCCATCCGCCCCACGCGCTCGTCGTCGGCGATCATCTCGTCGGCCCGTGCGCGCACGTCGTTCGCCGCCGCGGCGTCGGTGAGGGCGAGCGCCTCGGCCTGTGCCCGCAGTTCCACCAGCTCGAATGCGTCGGCCATCAACAGCGTTCCCGTGCAGGCGTTCTCGATCTCCGCAGCGAGTGCACCGATCCGCTCGCCGCTGAGTCGCAGAGCGCCGATGTCGACGCGCAGCGCGGGAGCATCGGATGACGAGATCGCCTCCGCAGCGGTGACCACCGAATCCCGAGCCTCTTCGTATCGCGCCGCGACCGTCCGCAGGTGCGCGCCGACCTCGCGCAACTGCTCGGTGTCGATCGCGATCGCGCCGCCGTGGTCGATCTCCAGGCCGCCGGCAACGGAGGCGTCGTGCGCGCGTGCGGCCCCCATCATTCCGATCCCTCCAGCTCCCACTGCCGGATCCGAAGACTCCCGAGCTGCGTTCCGGTGTCATCGCGTACCCGCGCGAGGAGTTCGTGGAGCGCGCGGAACCCCTCCGAGCTCCAGTCCGTCGCGTCGACGAGCGAGACCAGCACCGCTCCCGCCTCCTCCAGCGTCGTGATGGCATCACCGATCCCCCGGTGCGCGAAGGCCTGCCCCCACGACTGCGCGGATCCACCGGACTGCTCGGGTACGAACGAGTACATGGCTCCAGCATTCGGGATCGCGCTCCACGCGGGTCGCCCGGAATACGCAACCCGTGGACAGGTGGTCGCCCGCCCATGGTGTGCAGGAGCCGCGCGAGCAGGTTCGCGCTGTGCAGGACGGCCATGGGCGGGCAGAATGTATCTGTGACATCCCCGGATCCCTTCCGCGTGATCTTCGTCTGCACGGGGAACATCTGCCGCTCTCCCATGGCCGAAGTCGTCTTCCGCGACCTCGCCGAGCGGCAGGGACTCGGCCCGCGCATCGTCTCGCGCAGCGCCGGAACAGGCGACTGGCATCTGGGCGAGCGTGCCGATCACCGTACGATCGACTCGCTGGCGCGTCGCGGCTACGACGGCTCCCAGCACCGCGCCCGTCAGTTCACCGCGGCCGCCTTCGCCGACAACGATCTCGTCGTCGCGCTCGACCGCACGCACGAGCGCATCCTGCGGGAATGGGCCCACGACGAGGACGAGGAGGGGAAGGTCACCCTGCTGCTGGCCTTCGACCCGACGGCGACCACCCACGACGTGCCCGACCCGTACTACGCGGGCGCGGAGATGTTCGATTCCGTGCTCGGTATGATTGAGGCGGCGACTCGGGGCCTGTTCCGCCAGCTTGAACCCGCTCTGCGTCTCCCCCGCACGCCCCGCCTCTGAGGGGCCCGATCAGGAGGACTCCCCTGACTTTCCAGCCTTCGCTCCCGCCCCAGCCCCTGAGCCCCCTCGACGGCCGCTACCGTGGCGCCGTCACCGGTCTCGCCGACTTCCTGTCCGAGGCGGGCCTGAACCGGGCACGCGTCGAGGTCGAGGTCGAGTGGCTGATCGCGCTCACCGACCGTTCGCTGTTCGAGACGAGCCCGCTGTCGGACGAGGACAAGGAGCGCCTGCGTTCGCTCTACCGCGACTTCGGTCAGGCCGAGATCGACTGGCTCGCCGAGAAGGAAGCCGTCACCCAGCACGACGTGAAGGCGATCGAGTACCTCGTGCGCGACCGGCTCTCGACGCTCGGCCTCGACCGCATCTCCGAGCTCACGCACTTCGCCGCGACGAGCGAGGACATCAACTCCGCGTCCTACGCCCTCACCGTCAAGCGCGCGGTCGAGGAGGTCTGGCTCCCGGCCCTCGACACCGTGATCGCGAAGCTGCGCGAGCTCGCGGTCGAGCACGCCGACGCCGCGATGCTCTCGCGCACGCACGGCCAGCCCGCAACGCCCTCGACGATGGGCAAGGAGCTCGCGGTCTTCGCCTGGCGCCTGGAGCGCGTGCGCAGCCAGATCGCCGGTTCCGAGTATCTCGCGAAGTTCTCCGGCGCGACCGGCACCTGGTCCGCCCACCTCGCGGCAGACCCGGACGCCGACTGGCCGACCATCGCCCGCGAGTACATCGAGGGACTGGGCCTGGGCTTCAACATCCTCACGACGCAGATCGAGTCGCACGACTGGCAGGTCGAGCTGTACGACCGCGTGCGTCACGCGGGCGGCATCCTGCACAACCTCGCCACCGACATCTGGACCTACATCTCGCTCGGCTACTTCGCGCAGATCCCGGTCGCGGGTGCCACCGGCTCGTCGACGATGCCGCACAAGATCAACCCGATCCGCTTCGAGAACGCCGAGGCCAACCTCGAAATCTCGGGAGCCCTGCTCGCATCGCTCGGCCAGACGCTCGTCACGAGCCGCCTGCAGCGTGACCTCACCGATTCCACCACGCAGCGCAACATCGGCGTCGCGTTCGGGCACTCGCTGCTCGCGCTCGACAACCTGCGCCGCGGCCTGAACGCGATCTCGCTGTCGCGCGACGTGCTGCTCGCCGACCTCGACGTGAACTGGGAGGTGCTCGCCGAGGCGATCCAGACGGTCATCCGCGCCGAGGTCGTGGCAGGCCGCTCCTCGATCACCGACCCGTACGCGCTCCTCAAGGAGCTCACCCGTGGTCACCGGGTCGGTGCCGCCGACCTCGCCGAGTTCGTGCAGGGCCTCGAGATCGGCGATGCCGCAAAGCAGCGCCTGCTCGCGCTGACCCCGGCGACCTACACGGGCATCGCGGCGCGCCTCGCGCGCTGAACCCGGGAGGAGCTAGGAGCCCGACTCGCCGGAGTGCTCCTCGACGCTGTCCTTCGGCATGAACGACGCCGCCAGGAGAGTGAGAACCGCGGTCACCGCGACGGCGACGAACACCCACACCGACGCGTGGATGATCGTGTCGGGGTCGTCCGCGCCCGCACCCTGCGCGATGGCCGCATTCGAGATCGCGCCGAACACGGCGACGCCCACAGCGCTTCCCGCCGACCGCGCGAAGGCGTTCATCCCCGTCACCGCGCCGCGCTCGCCCCAGCCGACCGAGGCCTGGGCGGCGATCAGCGTCGGGGCCGCACTCCACCCGAGCCCGAAGCCCAGGAGGAACGCGATGCCGGCGATGACGAACGGGTTCGGCCAGGAGGCGACGGCAGCGAGCATGATGGCGGCGAGCGTCGTGATGCTCATGCCGATGAGCGTGGTGCGACGGAAGCCGATGCGCAGGTACAGCCGTCCGGCGTTCGCGGCGGCGAGCGGCCAGCCGAGGGTCAGAGCTGCCACCGCGAGACCCGACAGCAGGGGAGCGATGCCGATGGATCCCTCGAGGTAGGCGGGGGCGAAGCTCGTCACACCGAGCATGAGCGCGCCGATGCCGAGCGAGACCAACGTGGTCGTGAGGATGAGCCGACGCGTCACCAGCCGCAGGTCGACGATCGGCTCGGCGACACGGCGCTCCACGACCCCGAAGGCCAGCAGCGCGACTACGCCGATCCCGAAGCAGAGGACGCTCTGCACGGACAGCCACGCCCAGGCGTTTCCTCCCTCCAGCATGCCGAGGATGAGCGCCGTGAGCCCGATGGTGAGCAGCACCGCTCCCCCGTAGTCGATGCTGTGCTTCTGGGTCTGCTTCTGCTCCTTGTAGTTGCGCAGCAGCATCCACCCGGCGATCAGACACAGGGGCACGTTGATCCAGAAGATCCATCGCCAGGCGTCGAGCTGGGCGAAGATGCCGCCGAGCGCGGGACCCACCACCGAGGAGATGGCCCACACGCTCGCGACGTATCCCTGCACCTTGGCACGTTCGGCGACCGTGTAGATGTCACCGACGATGGTCATCGACATCGGTGCGACGGCACCGGCTCCGATGCCCTGGACGATGCGGAACACGATCAGCGCCGGCATGCTCCAGGCGAACCCGCAGAGGATGGACCCGAGCAGGAACAGGGCGATGCCGAGCAGGATGATCGGCTTGCGGCCCACGGTGTCCGCGAAGCGGGAGTAGATGGGCACGCTCACGGCCTGCGCCAGGAGGTACACGGAGAACAGCCAGGGAAACTGCTGGTAGCTGCCGAGGTCGCGCACGATGCTCGGGACGGCGGTCGCGAGGATCGTGGCGTCGATCGCGATGAGCCCGGTGGCGAGCATGAGCGCGCCGAGGATGGGTCCGCGCTCCGACCGGAGTCCGATGGAGGCGCGGTCGACGGAGGCAGTCACCTCAGGGACAAGCCGATCCACCCCACCGGTATTCCGGATCGTCCCCGCCCCGCTCGCCGCCCCTGCTCAGTGCGCCGGACCGAGGTCGCGCATGGGCTTGCCGTTCTTCGGGTTGCCCGGCTTCACCTTGCGACGCTCCCCGTTGACGACCACGATCACGTTGCTCATGTTCGGCGCGCGGTCGGCGACCACGTCGTAGGACACGACCTTCCCGTCCCGCCAGGTGCAGTCCACGCGATACCCGCCCCGCGCGCGGAGACCGGCGAACGATCCGCTCACCGCCCAGTCCGCCGGCACGGCGGGGAGCAGACGGATCACCCCACCATGGCTCTGCACCAGCATCTCCGCGATCGCTCCGACGATGCCGTAGTTGCCGTCGAGCTGGAACGGCGGATGGTTCGCCCAGAGGTTCTGCAGGATGTTGTAGGTGAGCAGTCCTCGCACCATGATCCCCGCCCGCTCGGCATCACCCAGGCGCGCGAAGAGACCGGCCCGCCACGGCCAGGTCCACGAACGACGACTGTCTCCCGAGACCGTGGCGGCGGTGAACGGCACACCCTCCTTCTCCCCGCAGCGGGCCTTCAGCGAGACCAGGGCCGCCGCGGAGAGCTCCGGGGTGTCGGGGGTGATCTGCCGCCCCGGGTACACGGCGAACAGGTGCGACGTATGCCGGTGGATGTCGTTCGGGTCGTCACGGTCGGTCTGCCACTCCTGCAACTGCCCCCAGCGGCCGATCTTGTTGGGAGCCAGACGGGACTGCATGTCGGCGACGGTCTTCCGGTAGGTCTTGTCGGCGCCGAGGGCCTCGGCGCACTCGAGGTAGTTCTGGAACAGATCCCAGATGATCTGCTGGTCGTGCATGACGCCGTCCTCGCGCGGACCGTGCTCCGGAGACCAGCCCATCGGCGCGACCAGCGTGCCGTCGGGAAGCTCTTTGAGCTGGTCCTCCCAGAACTGGCAGATCTCCTTGATCAGCGGGTAGGCGAGGTCGCGCAGGTACTTCTTGTCCTGCGTGAACGCCCAGTGCTCGTAGAGGTGCTGGGCGTACCAGGCGCTCGCGATCGTGTTCCACTCCCACGAGTTGCCGCCGAAGATGCTCTGCGAGGTGCGGGCGGTCCACCCGCGCACGTCGGCGCCGAAGGCGTTGCGCGTCGCCACCCGGCTGGGGACCGCCACCTCGCGGATGAACGTCGCGAGCGCCTCATGGGACTCCGGGAGGTCGGCGGTCTCCGCGCCCCAGTAGTTCATCTGCACGTTGATGTTGGTGTGGTAGTCGCTGGCCCACGCCGGCTGGTTGCTGTTGTTCCACAGCCCCTGCAGGTTGGCCGGCAGCCCCCCGGGCTTCGACGAGCTGAGGAGCAGATACCGGCCGTACGCGTAGAGCGTCTGCTCGAGCGTGGGGTCCGCCTCCCCCTTCCCGTAGCGGAGCAGCCGGCGATCCGTGGGCATGGCCGTCACGGTGCCGTCGGTCGCTCCCCACTCCACCTTCGCGCGCTGCATCAGCTCGGAGACCTGTGCGGTGTGCGCAGAGCGGAGACTCTGCCACGACCGGGAGGCGGCGGCGTTCAGCGCCTTCTCGATCGCGGGCTGCGGTGCGGCGCCTCGCCAGCCGTGCGCCGCGCTCAGACGATAGTCGGTGCGCGCGTCGAGCAGCAGTGTGATGCTCGACGCCTCCGAGACGCGCAGCCCGCCCTCGGCGGCGACGACCCGGCCGTCGGTCTCGGCGATGCGGACGACGGCCGCGTGCGTGAGGTCGTTGGCCATCGTCCCGGCGAAACTCAGCCGACGTCCGCCCGCGTCGGCCACGGTGGCGACGCCGTCCTGCTTGGACGTCAGAGTGAGCAGCGCCGTCAGCGCACCGGGCCGATCGGCGGTGAACCGCACCGCGATGATGTCGGCCTCCCGGCTCGCGAAGGCCTCGCGCAACACCGTCCCCTGTGCGGTCGCGAAGTGAGTGCTGTGGGTGCCGTCCGCGATGTCGAGTGCACGCCGGTAGTCCACGACCGCCTTGGCGCCCGCCGTGCTGAAACCGCCGCCGGTGAAGGCGATGCCGCCGAGACGGATGGCACCCGGCGCGGAGAACGAGATGCGGTACATCGCGAACGCGGTGGTGTTCGCGTACGTGAACGTCCGCCCCACGCCGCGCTCGGGGAACGTCTCCCCTACTCGGGTGTCGAGGGTCTTCCAGGTCAGCCCGTCATCCGAGCCGGCGACGATCCAGTCGCGTGGATCCTGCTCCGGCGTGTCCGGTGCGCTGGTGAGCACGTAGCCGTTCAGGGTGTTCTTCGAGGAGAGCTCGACCTGCCACACCGCGCCACCGCCCGTCGCGGGAACAGCCCAGACGGTCGCGGGATCGGTATCGATGCTGCCGACGAGGGAGTCCGCGTGACCGCTGGGCGATGACACGTAGACGGCGCTTCCCTGCGCCAGTTCGACGCCGCCGAGCGCGATCTCCCCCACCTGGAAGTGGCTGACTCCCGCCTTCGGGGCGAAGACGAAGCGATAGTGGGCGTACGCGGTGGTGTTGGCGACTGAGAAGCTCTTGGACTGGAGTCGCTGGGGGAACGGCGCCTCGGAGCGGACGTCGAGCACGACCCACGCCGCTCCGTCGGACGAGCCTTCCAGGCGCCAGTCCTGCGGGTCCCGCGCAGGGACGTCGTTGGCACTCGTGAGCACATACGACGAGACGACGGCGGGTGCGGCGAGATCGGCCTGCCACGTCACCTCTGCGGGCGGCGCGATCAGGCACCATTTCGTGGCGGGGTTGCCGTCGAACGTCTTGTCGACGCTCTCGCCACCGGACACCTGGTACGGGCCGCCGGGAGAGCTGACGGTCGTGCGCGCACCGAACGCCACCGTCACCTCGCCGAAGTCGCGGAAGGATCCGAAGCCGGTCACGCTGGTGTCGTACGCACCGTCGGGCTGACCGGCGAGAGCGTTGTCGTAGTCGTTGACCCCGCCCCACAGGCTCTGCTCGCTGAAGTGGATCACCTCGGCGTCCGGGTTGCCGAACAGCTTCGCGCCGAGACGGGCGTTGCCGATCGGGAGAGCCTGGGTCTCCCAGTCCGTCGCCGGCGTCGCGTACCAGAGCGCGTACGGCGACAGCTGTGGGCGCGGGATCGCCCCCGCCGGCACGGCGCGGAGAGGAGCCTGCGCCGAGAACGTGCTCGCCGCGGCGGGGCGGGCGGCGAGGAACTGGGGGACGAGCGGGGCGAGAAGGGCGAGACCGCCCACCTGCAGTGCCTGGCGACGGGAAATGGGGTCCTTCATCACAGCAATCCTCCGGAGCATCGTTGATCTACTGGGGCCGTGCGGCCTCGCAGCCGATCGTGGATGCGAGGCGTCGGAGCCAGTGTGCGCCATGAAACATCGGATGTATAGCGACGATTGTCCAGAAGGTATGCCGAAAGTGTCGGCTTCAGCGCGTTCTTCTGAGCGCTTTAACCCGATGTTCCGCCGGGGGTCGAGTGGGTGACCCTGCTCGAGGGGCTATCGGATCAGGAGGAGGCGGAGCGACCGGGCGCCGCGGAATCGGGGTTCTCGCCCTCGGGCTCCGGGTCGTACAGCACGGGACGATCGATCGTCTTCGTCACGTCGGCGGGATCGACGGCGAGGATCAGCATCGCGAGGATCAGCAGCGTCACGATGAACGCGCCGCCGCCCACGACGAGTCCGAGGGCGATCGGGGTCAGCCCCTCGTAGGTGCCGTTGGCGATGGAGGCGTTCACCCGCGCGGTGAAGGCACCGGTGGAGACCAGCGTGACGACCATGGCGAACACACCGCAGCCGAGTGCGATGAGGAGCAGGTGCAGGGGCCGCAGAATGTCCCGGCGGGTGGGCTTCTCGTCGCTCATCGCTCTCCTCCGTGCTCCGCAGGAGCGGTGCTGTCGTTCGAATCGGACGCCGTCGTGACCGCGTCGGCCTGCTTCGGTGTGAGGCCGGCGATGCCGAGGAACACCGCGACGATCGCCGCGTAGCCGCCGAACATGCCGACGCCCAGGATGATGCCGGAGAGCACGAACGTGCCGGCCTCGTCGATCGTGTACTCCTGGAGGAAGCCGGACGGGATCAGCAGCAGAGCGATACCGAGCAGCACGCCCAGCGCCCCCACGGAGATCGCGTCGCGGGACAGCATGCCGCCGGCACGACGGGAGCGGATGCCTGCGAGCAGCTCGATGCCGCCGCTGACGATCGCCCAGGAGGAGACGACGACGAAGAACAGATCGTCAGACCGCCAGACGGGGATGCCGCTCACGAGGCCGGCGACCACCCCGACGGCGGCGAGCAGCACGGACGGCCAGCGCGATCCGGCCGGCAGCACCAGCCAGGCGGCGAGCACGTGCACGAGCGCCGTGAGGAACACGAAACCGCTGAAGACGGACAGACCGACGGGTGCGGAGTGATCAGACGAGAACGTGATCATGAGCGCGGCGACGGCGGCGAACAGCGCGCGCAGCAATTGCACGTGGCGCATGGTGAATGCGCGAGCAGGGGCAGACATGACGGTCCTGAGTCCTCCGGGGTGTTGCTCCCAGTCTACGCAAGGCTGCGTGGCCGCGACGCCGGGAGCCGTGCGGGGGAGGATTCGTGAAGCCCGGCGGATCTCCCCAGATCGATTGCCGGGCTTCACGACATACGCAGCAAGGGGGGCATCACTGCGTCAGGCCGGTCGTTCGCAGGCACGGGCACCCTGCCCGCGAAGACGGCCAAGTGACCCCACATGCCCACCCGGTCCCCTGAGGTACGCGCGTGCGGTCGTATGCTCACTCTAAAGCGCTGATCTTCACATACCGGAGGGGATCTGTGATGAATCTCGAAGATGACGCGCGCAGAGCCGAGCACGGTGATTTCGCGAGCGCCCTGCGCGACGCGATAAACGCCAAACCGGTGACCCTGTCCTGGCTGCAGCGGCAGCTCAAGGCGCGGGGCAACCGCGTGTCGATGGCGACCCTGAGCTACTGGCGGTCGGGCGCAAGGCGACCGGAGGGCGCGCAGTCGCTGGCAGCCCTCGCCGACATCGAGGAGCTCCTCGGACTCCGCGCCGGCGCGCTGAGCAGGATGCTCCGCTCGACCAATCGCACGGGCCCCCTCGGGCCGAACCAGTTCCCGATCGACGAGGAGGAGCTCGAGGTGGCCGTGATCGAGGCCTTCCGAGCGCTGGGGGCGGCCTACCCCGACACCTCCCGCGAGCTCACCACCCATTCGGTGACGGATGTCGGGGCCGACGGCAACGTCGCGTACAGCATCACGCGCAGCATCGTGCAGTCGACGGTGGGCACGATCACGGCGATACCGTTCCTGGAGATCACCCCGGGCGTCCGCACGCCGGCGCCGTTGCTCAAGGCCGTGTCAGGGGGGAGGATCGCGGCGCGCTACTCCCACCCGGACGGCGAGGTGCACGGTGTGCTGTTCGAACTCGACGTCCCCCTGACAGCGCCGGAGACCGCGATGGTCGAGTGGTCGGTCGAGTACCCGCCCGACTACCCGGAGACCCACGACACCGGCCACGCGCTGGCGCAGAAGGCCAGGGAGCTGCTGGTGTGGACGCGCTTCCACCCCGACGCGATCCCGGACTGGTGCGAGGAGCACATCGAGACGCCGGACGGGGTCACCATCACCCCCCTCCCGCCGCCTCGCGGGAACTCGGTCCACCTGGTGCGTCGGGCTTTCGGGCCTGGCGCGCTGGGACTGCAGTGGGGGTACGGCCCCCGCGAGGATCAACCGGGCTGATCGCCGACCGCGACCGGACGCCCCGGGGTGTTCGACCACTGGCTCCACGAACCGGGAAAGACCTTGGCCTCGATGCCGACCTCGTGCAGTACAAGTGCGGTGTGGGCAGCCGTCACACCCGAACCGCAGTACGCGGCAACGAGCGTCCCCGGCGTCACGCCGACCTCGGCGAAGGTCGCCAGGATCGTCTCCCTGTCGAGGATCTTCCCGTCCGCGTCGAAGTGCACGGGTTCGGGAAGATTGCGCGCACCGGGGATGTGACCACCCACGGGATCGAACGGTTCCGAGTCGCCTCGGTACCGATCCGCGGCCCGCGCGTCGATCAGCACCCCGGACGCCGGGAAGGCCGCGGCCTCGTCGATCGACAACGCATCGTCTCCGATCGGGTCGAGCACGACATCGCCGGACTCCGGACTCACGTCGTCCGTCGCGATGTCGAACCCCTCAGCCCGCCATGCCCTGATGCCGCCGTCGAGCACGCGCACGTCGACGCCGGCCTGCCGCAGGAGCCACCAGGCGCGGGCGGCGGCGATGCCTTTGAAATCGTCGTAGGCGACGACCGTGTCGCCGGATCGCACCCCCCAGCGACGGGCCGCGTCCTGGAGCGTGGCCGTGGACGGGAGCGGGTGGCGCCCCTCCGCGGCCTCGCCGTGCGTGGCGAGCTCGGTGTCGAGAGCGGCGAACACCGCGCCGGGGATGTGGCCCGAGAGGTAGTCGTCGTGTCCGGCGTCGGGACGATCGAGGCGCCAGCGCACGTCGATCACACGCACCGGCGCACCCCCGGTCAGCAGGTCGTTCAGTTCGACGGCACTCACGAAGTCGCTCATGTTGCGAGGCTACCGAGTCCGCAGCGGCATCGGCGCCCGGCCGTCTTCTCCCGTCACTTTCGCATCGCGCAACTGACTCGATCAGACGGCTGTTCGGTACCATCCGCGCGATTCGAACGACGACTGCGGCCCGTTAGGCTCTATCCGGCAACGTCGAGAAAGGGGCAACGATGCCCTCTCGTCTCCGGTGGATGCGTCTGCGTCCGCAGGAAGCCGCGCTCATCGCGATCACCGCGGTCTGGGGCGGCACCTTCCTGCTCGTGCACTGGGCCATGGAGCACTCCGGGCCATGGTTCTTCGTCGGCATCCGCTTCCTCATCGCCGGGCTCATCAGCGTCGTGATCTTCCGACGCGCTCTGCGCGGCATCCGCTGGCGCGACATCGGCGCCGGCATCGCGATCGGCGTCATGATCTACCTCGGCTACGGCCTGCAGACGCTGGGGTTGCAGACCATAGACAGCAGCACCTCGGCGTTCATCACCGCGATGTACGTGCCGATGGTGCCGCTGGCCCAGTGGGCCGTGTTCCGCAAGCGTCCCCCGGCCATGGCATTCGCGGGTGCGGGACTGGCGTTCGTGGGGCTGCTGTTCATCGCGGGGCCGGATGCCTTCGCCCTGACGCTCGGCACCGGTGAGATCGCGACCATGATCAGCACCCTGCCGATCGCGGCCGAGATCATCCTGATCAGCCTGTTCGCCGGGAAGATCGACCTCGGACGCATCACGATCGTGCAGCTGCTCACAGCCGGCCTGCTGGGACTGCTCACCATGCCGGTGGTCGGTGAGGGGGTTCCCGATTTCTCCTGGATCTGGGTCGGCTGCGCGGTGGGACTGGGAGCGGCGAGCTGTCTGATCCAGCTGACGATGAACTGGGCGCAGAAGTCGGTCTCCCCCACACGCGCGACCATCATCTACGCGGGAGAGCCGGTGTGGGCGGGGGTCATCGGACGCCTCGCCGGCGAGCGCCTGCCCGCGACCGCGCTCATCGGCGGCGCACTCGTCGTGCTCGGGATCCTCGCGAGCGAGGTGAAGCTCGTGCGACAGCGACAGCGACGACGTCCGCAGGAGCCCACGCCTCCGCACATCACACCGTGAGCAGCACCTTCGTGGCGCGTCGCTCGTCCATGGCGCGGTAGCCCTCCGCCGCGTCCTCGAGCGGCAGCGTGAGGTCGAACACCTTGCCCGGATCGATCTTCCGGTCCCAGATCAGCTGGATGAGCTCGGGGAGGAAGCGCCGCACGGGAGCAGGGCCGCCGTGCAGATGCACTCCGGAGAAGAAGAGCTCTTCGCCGGGGAGGGCGACATCGTGGGAGACACCGACATAGCCGACGTGGCCGCCGGGACGGGTGGAGCGGATCGCCTGCATCATCGACTCCTGCGTGCCGACCGCCTCGATCACGGAGTGCGCGCCGAGTCCGTCCGTGAGCTCCTTGATGCGGGCGACCCCCTCGTCCCCCCGCTCCTCGACGATGTCGGTGGCACCGAACTCGCGCGCCAGAGCCTGCCGATCGGCATGGCGACTCATCGCGATGATGCGCTCCGCGCCGAGCTCGCGTGCGGCCAGGACGCCCAGCAGACCCACCGCGCCGTCGCCGACGACCGCGACGGTCTTGCCCGGCCCCACCTCGGCGGCGACCGCGGCGAACCATCCGGTTCCCAGGACGTCGGATGCGGCGAGCAGAGACGGGATGAGGTCGGCGTCCGGCTGTCCTGGAGTGACGACCAGGGTGCCGTCGGCGTGCGGGATGAGCGCGTACTCGGCCTGCGTGCCGTACCTGCCCATCGGGACGACGTGCACGCACCGGGACTGGTATCCCGCTCGGCAGATCTCGCACGTGTTGTCTGATGCCATGAAGGAGCCGACCACGAAGTCGCCGACCTCCAGCGTCTGCACCTCGTCACCGATGGCCTCGACCACGCCGACGTACTCGTGTCCCATCGGATCGTGGTCCACGGGGTTCGCACCGCGATACGGCCAGAGGTCGGACCCGCAGATGCAGGTCGCGGCGATACGGATCACGGCATCGGTCGGCCGCGTGATGGTGGGCTTCTCCCTGTCCTCGACCCGGACGTCGCCTGGGGCGTGCATGACTACTCCGCGCATTCGTGATGCTCCTTCTGTCGCGTGACCCCCAGTCAACTCCGATTCCACGGCGGATGGGAGGTACTGAGGGAACCCCTCGGAATCCGCTCCACGGGGAATACTCCGCAGCAGGCCGCGTTGCACCCGGCATGATTGAAAGTTCAACCGTCGCTCCGGTCGCGACGGAACGCACCCGCGTCCGCGTCCCGCTGCGATTCGGCGACGGCTTCTCCACGACCGCCGACGTGGTCACCTTCGACGGGCTGGCCGACGGCCGCGAGCACCTGCTGCTCGGGCTGGGCGACTGGCGGGCGGCGATCGATCGCGCGGAGGACGGCGGCGAGGCCCCGCTCGTGCGCCCGCACAGCGAGTGCCTGACGGGCGACGTGTTCGGGTCGGAACGCTGTGACTGCGGCCCTCAGCTGCGCGAGGCCGTGGAGCGCATCGCGGAGGAGGGCGGCTTCCTGCTCTACCTGCGCCAGGAGGGGCGCGGCATCGGCCTGTACGCCAAGCTCGACGCGTACGCCCTGCAGGATGCCGGCCTCGACACGTACGAGGCGAACGTCGCCCTGGGCCGGGGTGAGGACGAGCGCGACTACACGGTGGCGGCGCAGATGCTGCACGCGCTCGGCGTCGACGGTATCCGCCTGCTGAGCAACAACCCCGACAAGGCGGTGCAGCTCGAAGCCCTCGGGGTCCGCGTGACCGAGCGTGTACCCACCCGGGTGCACCTGTCGGAGTCGAACTCCCGCTACCTGCAGGCCAAGCGCGACCACACGGCGCACACACTCGACCTGTCCGCGGCATGACGGCAGGCGCGACAGCACGGGAGGGCATCATGACCTCGGAGGCGGACGGGACGGCGGAGCAGAATCCGCGTCGGCTCGACGACACCGAGATGGATACCTGGCTGCCGGTCATCCGCTTCGTGCAACTGCTCCCTCAGGTGCTCGACCGCACGCTGAAGGAAGAGGTCGGTCTCAACCACGCCCGCTACGCCATCCTCATCACCCTGGCCGGCCGGGGTGAGAGCGCCGTGACCATGACCGAGCTCGCCCGCATCGCCGGCCTCAGCCGGTCGCGTCTGAGCCACGCGCTGGACTCGCTCGAGGAGCGCGGCTGGGTCGAGCGCACCTCCTGCGGCTCCGACAAGCGCACCCTCTCGGCCTCGCTGACGCCGGCCGGACGGGAGATGCTCCGCACGGCGGCCCCCGTGCACGTCGAGCAGGTGCGGGAGCTCGTGCTCGATCCCCTCACCGGCGAGGAGCGCGAGCAGCTGGGGGCGATCCTCGGAAAGCTGCTCCCCGGCGTGACCGCGGCCCTCTGACGTACGGCCCGGGTCACCGGTACCGCCAGTACCTCCCTGTCCGGTCGTCGAGCGCGTAGCGTCGGATGCATGGACACCCGCAGCGAGGTGCGCGAGTTCCTCTCCACGAGGCGCGCACGCATCACCCCCGATCAGGCCGGACTCCCGGCGTTCGGCGGCAACCGCCGCGTTCCCGGACTGCGCCGCGAGGAGGTCTCGCTGCTCGCGGGGGTCAGCGTCGACTACTACACGCGTCTCGAACGCGGAGACCTGTCCGGGGCATCGGACAGCGTGCTCGATGCGCTGTCCCGTGCGCTCCAGCTGGATGAGGCCGAGACCGCGCACCTGTTCGACCTCGCCCGCGCCGCGAACACCTCGCCGGTCGCGCGCGCACCACGGAAGAAGACGACAGAGCTGCGTCCGAGCATCCTGCGCCTGCTCGACGCCATGACCGAAGCTCCGGCGATCGTGCGCAACAACTACTTCGACTACCTGGCGGCGAACGCCCTGGGTCGCGCCCTCTACGCGCCCGTGTTCGCGCAGCCGCAGCCGAACAGCGCGCGCTTCGCCTTCCTCGATCCGGCCGCGAAGGAGTTCTACCCCGAGTGGGATCGGAACACGCAGGAGCTCGTGGCCGCGATGCGCGGGGAGGCCGGACGCAACCCGTTCGACCGGAAGCTCACCGACCTGGTGGGCGAGCTCTCGACGCGGAGCGAGCGGTTTCGCACGCTGTGGGCCGCCCACAACGTGCGCTTCCACCGCACCGGGGTCAAGCGCATCACGCATCCCGTGGTCGGGGAGATCGAGCTCTCCTACGAGGCCTTCGAGCTGCCGGCCGATCCCGGGCTGCACCTCTCGACCTACACCGCGGAGCCAGGGACGGCATCGGCCGACAAGTTGAGGATGCTCGCGAGCTGGGCGGCGACGGATGCCGCCGCATCCCCCTCGCCCGAAGGCGCCGGCTCCTCGGCTTCGACAGACTCCGCCCCTGGTCACGCGGACGCCTAAGGACCCGCTGTTCTGCTCTGAGCAGAACCGCTCGAACCGTCCGGACACCTCGGCCTATCGTGAGGCATGGCCGACCTGCTCTCGTTCCCGCACACTCCTCGCTCCGACCGCCCGAAGTCGAACGACCCCGAGCCGCTGTGGCGTCACCTCCTCGGCGACCAGCTGCGTCGTCGACGCCACGACCGCGAGGAGACGCTCACCGAGACCGCCGAGAAGGCCGGCGTCTCGCCGCAGTACCTCTCCGAGGTGGAACGCGGGTTGAAGGAGCCGTCGAGCGAGATGATCGCCGCGATCGCCGGTGCGCTCGACACGAGTCTGATCGAGCTCACCAGCGACGTGGCCGACAGTCTGCGATCGACGGCCCCCTCGCGTGGCGCGTTCGCCCTCGCCGCCTGACCCCGAACCCGTGGTCGCTGGCCCGTCATCTGGTCCTGACCCGTCATCTGGTCCTGACCCGTCATCTGGTCGCTGACCCGTCACCTGGTCGCTGACCCGTCACCTGGTCGCTGACCCGTCATCTGGTCCCTGACCCGTCATCTGCATGAGCGACGGACGGATGCATGACCACAGGTCCCGCGTCGGTCATGCAGCCGCCCGTCGCTCATGCATCCGTCCGGCAGCCCGGACGCCGCCTCAGCTCCGCGCGCCGAGCACGGTGTCGATCAGTCCGTAGTCGAGCGCGGCGGGTGCCGTGAACACCCGATCACGGTCTGTGTCGGCTCGGAGTTCGGCGACCGTGCGACCGCTGTGCCTGGCCAGGATCTCCTCCATGTCGGAACGCACCCGCACCACTTCGTCGGCGGCAAGGATGAGGTCGGGGATCGCACCGCGCGACTGCCCTGCGGGCTGATGCAGAACGATGCGCGCGTGGGCGAGGGCCGCCCGCTCCCCCACGTCTCCTGCAGCGACCAGGAGCGCCGCGGGGCCGATGGCCTGGCCGACGCAGGTCGTCGCGATGCGCGGACGGATGTGCTGCATGGTGTCGTAGATCGCCAGCGCGGCCCCTGGATCGCCGCCCTCGCTGTTGATGTAGAACTGGATGCCGGATTCCGGGCTGTCCGCGTCGAGGTGCAGCAGCTGTGCGATGAGGGCGTTCGCGACCCCCGCATCGATGCCGGTGCCGAGGTAGATGACGCGCTCCGCGAGCAGATGCGAGTACACGTCCATGATGCGCTCGCCTCGGGGATGCTGCGCGATGACGTTGGGGATCGAGTAGGTGCTCATGCGTCCACCCCCAGACCGACGCGCGCGCGTCGTCGCGGCATCACGTCGCCGATCGAGACCACGATCGCGTCGATGAAGCCGTAGTCCTGCGCCTGCGTCGCGGTGTACCAGCGGTCGTGCAGCGAGTCCTCGAAGATGCGCGCGACGGGCTGACCGGTGTCGTCGGCGATCAGTCCGAGCACGGTGTCGCGCATGTGCCGCAGGTCGTCGGCCTGCGTCTCGAGCTCTCCCGCGGAGCCGCCGATGCCCGCGGACCCCTGATGCATGAGGATCCGAGCGTGCGGAAGCGCCCGGCGTTTGCCCGGGGTGCCGGCGGAGAGCAGGAACTGCCCGGCGCTGCACGCGAGACCGAGAGCCAAGGTCGCGACATCATTGGGGATCAGCCGCATGATGTCGCGGAGCGCGAGCATCGAGGGCACTGACCCGCCGGGCGAGTGGATCCACAAGGCGATGTCTGCCGTGGGGTCCTCTGCCGACAGCGCGAGCAGCTGCGTCATCAGCAGCGTGCCGTTGTCGTCGTCGAGGGCGCCGTCGAGCACGAGCACCCGCTCGTGGAACAGCGCGCGCCGGGCTTCGGGACCGAACTGCGGGATGGGGTTGTCTTCGCTCATGCCCCCAGCATCGGCCGCAGCACATCGCGGACGGCGCGAATCCGCCCTGAGCGGCTCTGCCCTGAGCGGATGCCGGTGGGAGACATCCGCTCAGGGCGCTGGGGTGGGCCGGGCGGGGCGGGGGTGGGCCGGGCGGGGCGGGGGTGGGCCGGGCGGGGTGGCGTCGGGCGGGGTCGGGGAGTCAGACCGCCAGGGCCAGCGCGCGTCGATGGGAGACGCGGTGACCGACCCAGAAGCCGATCGCGATCAGCCCGGCGAGGGCGATACCGAGGCCCCACGGCGTCATGGACGGGGCAGCCCCGGCCGTCGCGGTGGCGAGCGTGCCGGACCCGTCCGCGATCAGGCCGTTGCCCGCGGCGAGGTCGGCAGCACCGGCCTCGAGCTTGTCGCCGCCGGCCGCGAGCTCGCCCGAGCCGTTCGCGACGGTGGTGGCGCCCGCGGAGAGCTTCTCGATCCCGACGTTCAGGTCGCCCGCGCCGGTCTGCAGCGTCCCGACGCCGGTGGCGAGCGTCGTCGCGCCGTCGTTCAGGCGAGTCGCGCCTGCGCTGAGGTTCGCCGTTCCCGAGTAGAGGGCGGATGCCCCGGTCGAGAGGGTCTGCAGGCCCGCGGCGAGCCTCGATGCGCCTGCCGAGAGCTGCGTCGTGCCGGAGTGCAGAGCCTGCGCGCCGGCGACCAGAGCGGGCACCCCCTGGGGAGCGACGAGTGCTGCGGTGCCTGGCCACTGGCGGGCGGCGTCACCGCTGATGAGCGCATTCACGCCACCCGTCACCTGAGCCGATCCGGCAGCGGCCGCGACGAGTCCCTGCGCGAGGTCGGAGCCCTTGGCCGCGACGGGAGCCATCGCATCGACCTCCTGGTCGACTCCGGCGGCGAGAGCGGCGAGAGCCTTCAGCTGCGGGTTCTCCGGGTCGGCGGCGAGCATCCCCGCGAGGGCGTCGGCGAGCTGCTGCGAGTGGCCGGGCGCCGTGGCCGCGACGCCCTGGAGAAGCGTCTTCGCTCCCGGCTGCGCGAGAGCCACCACGTCGGCGTTCACCTTGGTTCCGAGGGTGTCGCTGAGCTGCGTCGCGCCGACGAGCACGCCGTTCGCATACGCGTGCGCGCCGTTCACACCGGCGGCGAGGGTGGACATCCCGGAAGAGAGGGTCTGCGCACCGGCATCCGCCTGCGCCATCTTCGTCGCGAGCTCCTGCGCTCCGGCGAGCGCCGTCTGCGCACCTCCGCTGACCTTGCCCGCACCGACCACGGCGGTCGATGCGCCGGCGGCGAGGCTGTTCGTCCCCTCGGCCAGGGTCGTCGCGCCGGTCGCTGCGGTCGTGGCACCGTCGCTCAGCTTCTGCGATCCTTCCTGCGCGCTGGCGGCTCCCGCTGCGAGCTCCTGGGTGCCCTCGGCCAGGCGTGATGCGCCCGTGGAGAGGTCTGCAGCGCCGGCTGCCAGATCGGCCGAACCATCCTTGGCCGATGTCGTGCCGTCGGCGAGTTCGGAGGCACCGGCGGCGATCTTGCCGGTGGTCACCAAGAACAGGACCACCATGGCGGCCAGCAGCAGGCTGAGCACGATGACGGCGATGCGCATGCCGATTCCGTGCGAATGGGGCGTGGTACTCGTCATCGAGGACTCCTGGGGGTCAGTGGCGTCGTTGCCACCGGTGACTGTATGGCTGCGCCGAGGCGCGAGTGACGGATTTGCCGCTCGAAACCAAGTTCCAGCGCTCATGACACTGAGTTTCTTGTGAGGTATGCACAAAGGGACGTGGCCGACGGCCGTGTCCTCCGCGAAAACGGGCCGTAACATCTCCGACTCACGCGCCGCCTAGCCTCGTGCGCATGGCGAAGAAGAAGGCACCGGCGTGGCAGTGGTCGGAGGACGGACTCAACTTCCGCACCCGCAAATGGGTGCGCCCCGAGGACCTGAACGCGAACGGCTCCCTGTTCGGCGGGAGTCTGTTGAAGTGGATAGACGAGGAAGCGGCGATCTACGCGATCGTGCAGCTGGGCAACTATCGCGCCGTCACCAAGCACATCTCGGAGATCAACTTCGAGGCCTCGGCCGTGCAGGGCGACCTGATCGAGATCGGCCTGCAGGCGACGCATTTCGGCACCACGTCGCTGACCATGCGCGCGGTGGCGAGGAACATGATCACGCGCAAGCGCATCCTCACGATCGACAAGATCGTGTTCGTGAGCCTCGACGACGACGGAGTGCCGACCCCGCACGGGTACGACGAGATCACCTACGACCGCGACCGGATGCCGACGGAGCGCCTCGCGACCGGGACGATCCGCCTCCCCTCGCCGTGAGTCACGGCCGATGCGGCGCCGAGCCGACGGGTTCGCGGGCGCTGAGTCACCCCCTCAGGCGCGCACTGCCCCCCGGTGTGCGTCGCGCGAGGAGGTGACCCGGTCGGTGAGCGGCGCTTCATCATCGAAGGCCGGTACGGCCGCAAAGGCCTGGGCGAGATCGGCGATCAGGTCGTCGACGTCCTCCAACCCGATCGACAGCCGCAGCACGTCGGCTGCCGGACGGGCCTCCGGCGGCACCGGCCGATGGGTGAGCGCCGCCGGATGCTGGATCAGCGAATCCACACCGCCGAGCGAGACCGCGTGCGTGAACAATGCGGTCGCCGTCGTGACGGCGGAGGCCGCGGCGAACCCGCCACGCATGCGCATCGCGATCATCGCGCCGGTGCCACGCATCTGCCGCTGCAGGATGCCGCGCGGGTCGCCGCCGAGTCCCGGATAGAACACCTCCGCCACCTCGGGCCGGTCGCTCAGCCACTGCACGATCCGACGCGCGCTCTCCTGCTGGTGCCGCACCCGCACCGGCAGCGTGGTGAGACCGCGGTGCAGCAGATAGGCACCGAGCGGATGCAGCAGCCCGCCGGTCACGGCCCGCACGCGGCGAAGCGCCTCCGCGGTCTCCTCGCTGCAGGCGACCACGCCGGCGATCACGTCGCCGTGGCCGCCGAGGTACTTCGTGGCGCTGTGCAGTGACATCGCGGCCCCCAGATCGATGGGGTTCTGCAGCACAGGGGTCGCGAACGTGTTGTCGACCACGACCGGGACCGCGCCCGCCTGCCGCACCACGTCGGCGATGTCGGCGATGTCGAGGGTGGGATTCGCCGGCGTCTCCACCACGACCAGGCCGGTGTCGGGACGCATGGCCGCCGCCACTTCGTCGGGGTGGCAATAGGTGGTCTCGACACCGAGCAGCCCGGAGCCGAGCAGATGGTCGGTGCCGCCGTAGAGCGGACGCACCGCGACGACGTGCCGCGCGCCGGTGGCTCCGGTGTGAGCGAGGATCACCGCCGTCATCGCGGCCATGCCAGAGGCGAAGGCCACGGAGGCGTCGGCGTGCTCGAGCTCGGCGAGCGCCTCTTCGAACCGAGCCACCGTCGGGTTCCACAGCCGCGCGTAGACCATGCTGCCGTCGGCCGGGGGACGACCGCCCGTCGCCATGGCCTCGTACGAGTCGCCACCGCGCTCGATGTCGGGCAGCGGATTGGTCGTCGACAGGTCGATCGGCAGCGCATGCACCCCGAGACCCTCCAGATCGGAGCGCCCGCTGTGGACGGCGACGGTATCGGGATGCAGCGGTGCAGTCATGACTCCACGTTGCTGGAATCACGGCAGAAGCGCAGGAATTCGACAGAGCACGCCGAATCGAGGAACCGGAACGCTATTGTGTGCAATGTCCCGCAGGCGAGGAGGCCTCACGTTGGCGAAAGCACAACTCGACGAGATCGACCTCGAGCTGCTCGCGGTGCTGACCCGCGACGCCGAGACCACCAACAAGGCGCTCGCGCATCGGCTCGGTCTCGCCGAATCCACGTGCGCGCATCGGGTGCGGGCACTGCGCGAGCGCGGTGTGATCCGCGACACCCGTATCCGCGTCGACGGGGCGGCTCTCGGCTTCCCCCTGCAGGCGATCATCAAGGTGCGCCTCGCCAACCACACCGGAGCCAAGGTCACAGCGCTCTTCGACGCGCTCGCCGGCATCCCTCGTGTCCTGCAGGTGTTCCACGTCGCCGGTGTCGACGACTTCCTGGTGCACGTCGCCGTGCAGGACGCGACGGCACTGCGCGACATCGTGCTCGAGCACATCACGATCCACCCCGTCGTCCGCGGCACCGAGACCCAGCTCGTCTTCGAGCTCCGCGACGGACCGGGGGTCCTCTCCCCCTGACCGCTCTCCTTGGCTGACCGTTCTCCTGGCGCCGACCCATGGGCCAGGATGGAGTGCACGCCAGCAAGGAGCAAGGGAGCACCATGAGCCGCAGCGCCACCGCCGCCACGCACACCATCCGGGAGATGCGGGACTTCCTCTTCACGAACGCGACCGACTACGCCGCGGCGCGAGAGGGATTCGTCTGGCCCGAGGTCGACGAGTTCAACTTCGCGCTCGAGTGGTTCGACGTCATCGCCGGCGAGAAACCCGACCGACCGGCCGTGCAGATCGTGGAGGCCGATCTGAGCCTGCACTCCTGGACTTACGGGGAGCTCTCGACGCGCTCCGACCAGGTGGCCGCCTGGCTCACCCGCATAGGTATCCGCCGCGGCGACCACGTGATCGTCATGCTGAACAACACGATCGAGCTGTGGGAGGTGATGCTGGCGATCACGAAGGTCGGAGCCGTCTCGATCCCGACATCCTCGCTCCTGTCCGCGGCGGATCTCGCCTACCGCGTCGATCACGGGCGCGCACGAGCTGTCGTCACGCTCGGAACGCTCGCCGACCGCCTCACCGGCATCGACCCCGGCATCCTGCGCATCGGCGTGGGCGCTGACCTGCCGTCCGGATGGGCGCCCTTCGACGACGCCGCAGCGGCGCCCACGAGCTTCGAACCCGACGGCCCCACCCCGTCATCCGACACGGCACTGCTCTACTTCACCTCCGGCACCACCAACCGGCCCAAGCTCGTGCAGCACACGCACGCCTCGTACCCGATCGGACACCTGTCGACCATGTGGTGGCTCGGCGTGCGCCCCGACGACGTGCACCTGAACATCTCGTCGCCGGGGTGGGCCAAGCATGCCTGGTCGAGCTTCTACTCGCCGTTCCTCGCCGAGGCGACCGTCTTCGTCTACAACTACGCCCGCTTCGACGCGAACACCCTCATGCAGGTGATGGACACCCATCACGTGTCGACCTTCTGCGCGCCGCCGACGGTGTGGCGCATGCTGATCCAGGCCGACCTCGCCCGCCTGACGCACCCGCCACGCGAGCTCGTGGGCGCGGGAGAACCCCTGAACCCCGAAGTCATCGACAGGGTGCGGGAAGCCTGGGGCGGAACGATCCGCGACGGTTTCGGACAGACCGAGATGACGGCCTGCATCGGGAACTCTCCCGGGCAGACCGTCAAGGTCGGGTCCATGGGACGACCTCTGCCCGGGTACCCGGTCGTGCTGCTGGACCCCGTCACAAGAGAGGTCGTCGACGGAGAGGGCGAGATCGCGCTCGACCTGGCGCACCCGCCGCTCGGGCTCATGGCCGGGTACTACGACGACCCTGAGAAGACCGCGGAGTCCCGGGCGGGCGGCTACCACCACACCGGCGACATCGCCGTGCGCGACGACGAGGGGTACCTCACCTACGTGGGTCGCTCCGACGACGTGTTCAAGGCCTCGGACTACAAGATCTCGCCCTTCGAGCTCGAGTCGGTGCTGCTCGAGCATGAGCTCGTGGTCGAGGCGGCCGTGATCCCGAGCCCCGATCCCACGCGCCTGGCCGTGCCGAAGGCCTACGTCTGCCTTACTCCGGACTCCACGAACACCGAGACCGAGGCGGCGCGTGCGATCTTCGCGTACGCGCACGAGCGCCTGTCATCGCATCTGTGGGTGCGGATCATCGAGTTCGTGCCCGAGCTGCCGAAGACGATCTCGGGCAAGATCCGCCGTGTGGAGCTGAGGGCGCGCGAAGCGGAGCGGGTGCAGTCGGGCGACGAGAGCGGACAGCACCGCGACCGCGACTACCGCTGAGCGCTCAGCGGACGATGGCGATCGAGGCCGTCGCCGGTCCGGTCTTGGTGAGCACCGGCTTCGACGTCGGAGCGGGGGGAGCCTTCGAGGCCGGGATCGCGGTCGGCAGTGCCTCCTCGACCGTGCGGTCGGTGCGCCCGACACCGCCCGCGTCGACGATGGCACGCACGATGCTCCCGACGATCAGCATCGCCACGAGCGATCCGCCCGCCAGGATCAGCGGCGTCCAGTCGCGCGCGAACGACGCCGCGAAGCTCATCAGCGCTCCCACGATCCACAGTCCCACCGCGCCCCCGGCGAGCCCACCGGCTCCCCGGACGATGGCGACCGCCGCGACGATCGCGAAGATGGCGGCGAGCGCCGCACCCACGTAACCGATCGGCACCATCACCGCAGCCAGATCGCTGGCCACTCTCAATGTCGTCATGACGACCCCCCGTCAGTGGTTACTCCACTCATTCGACATTAGAAGTGTCTCCCGGGGAGGGCATCCGTCTCAAGTGCGATCCGCATCATCCTGGAGAGGGATATCCGTGCACTGCGGACAAAGCGACGAGATCGTCAGCGACGGCGCGGCCAGCGCAGGCGGCGCGCGCGGAGGACGCGGACGGGCTGGGTGACCACGGCGTCCACGACCATCGACCCGTCGGTCGGCCCGACGATCGCGATGGCCGAGGTCTCGGTGGCCTCCGCCGGGTCGATGGGCAGCCGACCGAGGGCGCGGTGCGCGCGGACGTACGCGGGGACGAGCAGGACGATAGCGCCGAGCCAGGCGAGCGGGTTGCTGAGGGCGACTCCGTCGAATCCGATCCACGCGCCCAGCACGATGGCCGCTCCCACGCGCATCACGAGCTCGATCACGCCGGTGACCGTGGGGACGAGCGTGTGACCGAGTCCCTGCAGGGCTCCCCGCAGGACGAACAGCATGCCCAGCGCCCAGTACCCGCATCCGTTGATGATGAGCATCCGATGCGCCTCGTCGACGACGTCGTCCGACCCCTCGCCGATGAACAGACGGACCATCGGCGCACCGAAGGCGATGAGCAGTCCACCGAGCACCAAGCCGGCGACGACGGCCATCCAGGTCGCCTCGACCACACCGCGACGGATGCGGTCGGGACGCCGACCCCCGTGGTTCTGCGCGGCGTACATCGAGACAGCGAGTCCGAGCGATGACAGCAGGGCCACCGCGAGACTGTCGACGCGGGATCCGGTCGTGTAGGCCGCGACCGCATCCGCCCCCAGGGTGTTGAGCGCGACCTGTACGGTCAGCGTGCCGATCGCGATGATCGACGCCTGGAATCCCATGGGCAGACCGAGGCGCAGGTGCTCAGCGACGTCACCGCTGGTGATCCGCCAGTCCGCACGGCGCAGGTGGAGCATGGGCAGCCGACGACGCACGAACTCGAGGCACAGGGCGACCGAGACCGCCTGGGCGACCACGGTCGCGAGCGCGGCTCCGCCCACACCCCACTCCAGCGGCCCGACCATCAGGACGACGAGCCCGACGTTCAGGGCGCACGACACGGTGAGGAACACCAGCGGGGTCTTGGAATCTCCGATCGCACGGATGATCGCGGAGAGGTAGTTGAAGAACATCGTCGCGCTCGCACCGAGGAAGCTGATCTGGGTGAAGATCGTGGCCTCGGCCATCAACTCGGGCGGCGTCTGCAGCAGCGCGAGGATCGGACCGGCGAGGAGGGGCGCTCCGATCGTCAGGATCACACTCGTGATGACGCTCAGCAGAACACCGGTCGCGACCGAACGGCGCACGGCCGCGTCATCCCTCGCGCCGAAGGCCTGGGCGATCGGGATCGCGAAACCGCTCGTCAGTCCCCAGGCGAACCCGAGCAGCAGGAACAGCAGGCTGCCGGTCGCGCCGACCGCCGCGAGGGAGGTGACGCCGAGGTGCCGACCGACGACGATGGCATCGGCGAACTGGTACAGCTGCTGCACCACGTTCCCGAGCAGAAGGGGGATGGAGAAGGCAAGGATGACGCGCCACGGGCGGCCCGTGGTGAGAGAGGTGGCCATGAAGGAGCGGCTCGCAGAACTGGGGGGTTGATCGGGGGTGCGACAAGCCTATCGAATCGATTCGGCGCGACGGAATACCGTATCTCGATTCCGAGCATCGCGCGGTCGACGGGTACCTTCGGATCGACGCAGTCGACGACGACCGGAGGAAGAAAGTGACCGAGCAGTACACGGGGGAAACCGGACGCGAGCGCGATGTCGCCGCAGACGGAGAGGAACAGCACCTGCGGCGCGCACTGAGCAACCGCCACATCCAACTGCTCGCGATCGGCGGCGCCATCGGCACCGGACTGTTCATGGGCAGCGGCAAGACCATCTCGGTCGCGGGCCCATCCGTGATCTTCGTCTACATGATCATCGGCTTCATGCTCTTCTTCGTCATGCGGGCGATGGGCGAACTGCTGCTGTCGAACCTGAAGTACAAGTCGTTCAGCGACTTCGCGAGCGATCTGCTCGGCCCGTGGGCGGGGTTCTTCACCGGCTGGACCTACTGGTTCTGCTGGGTGGTCACCGGAGTCGCCGACGTGATCGCGATCGCCGGCTACACGGACGCACTCATCCCCGGAATCCCGCTGTGGATCCCCGGCATCCTCGTGATCGTGGTCCTGCTCGCCCTGAACCTGCCCACCGTCGCCGCGTTCGGCGAGATGGAGTTCTGGTTCGCGCTGATCAAGATCGTCGCGATCGTCGCGCTCATCGTGACCGGACTCGTGATGATCTTCACCGGGTTCCAGCACGACGCCGGCACCGCGAGCTTCTCGAACCTGTGGGACAAGGGCGGCATGTTCCCGCACGGATTCATGGGCTTCGTCGCCGGGTTCCAGATCGCCGTTTTCGCCTTCGTCGGCATCGAGCTCGTGGGAACCGCCGCGGCCGAGACCAAGGACCCGAAGCGCAACCTCCCCAAGGCGATCAACGCGATCCCGATCCGCGTGCTGCTGTTCTACGTGGGCGCGCTCATCGTGCTGATGGCGGTCACCCCGTGGACCGAGTACGTGGCAGGCGAGAGCCCCTTCATCGCGATGTTCGCCCTCGCGGGTCTGGGCATCGCCGCGACCGTCGTGAACCTCGTGGTGCTGACCTCGGCCATGTCGAGCGCCAACTCCGGCATCTACTCGACCTCGCGCATGGTGTTCGGACTCGCACAGGACGGCGACGCCCCGCGCATGTTCGCCCGCCTCTCCCGCCGCCGCGTGCCGCAGAACGCGCTGTTCCTGTCGTGCATCCTGCTGCTCTCCGGTGTGGTGCTGCTGTATGCGGGCAAGGACATCGGCACGGCCTTCGACATGGTGACCACGGTCTCGGCGCTGTGCTTCATGTTCGTGTGGACGATCTTCCTGTGCAGCTACCTCGTGTACCGGCGCACGCGCAAGGACAAGGTCGCCGCATCGACGTTCCGGCTGCCCGGCGGCGTGTCCATGGTCTACGTCGTGCTGGCGTTCTTCGTGTTCATCCTGTGGGCGCTCACGACCCAGCCCGATACGTTGACCGCGCTGCTCGTGACACCGATCTGGTTCGTGGTGCTGTTCGTGGCGTGGCTGTTCGTGCGCCGCTCACCGAACCACCTGGCGCGGCATGCGGCACACATCGCCCACCTGCGCGACGATTCGGTGGAGGCGGACTGACGGTTCCCCGTTTCGAATCAGGCGACGGCCGGCTTCGGGACGAACAGGCGCTTGCGGAGGGCGAGGAACAGCAAGATCATGCCGGCGCTGAGGAGGATGTGGCCGAGGCCTGCGATGCCGGCGATCATGCCGCTCGACTCCTGGCCGAGCACCGTGAGGCTGCCGTGCCAGATCATCATGGCCGTCGTGAGCACGAGGCCCGCGTTGTACAGCCAGAAGAACCAGCCGAACAGGCGGCTCTCGGACAGCGTGAACGCTTTCTCGAGGAGCAGGACGATCAGCAGGACGACGAAGCCGAGCACGAGCAAGTGCGTGTGCACCAGGCCGAGCTGCGTCGACTCGCCCTCGGGGAAGTCGTTGATCTTGGTGAACTCTCGGTAGAAGAGTCCGGAGGCGACGCCCACGAGCATGTAGGCGAACGCGGCGGAGAAGAGGCGGCGCATCGGAATCCTTTCGGTCTGATCCCAGCCTCGCCGGGGTGACCGTTCCGGGGATCCATCGAACGGTTGAGAACGGGCCCGTCGAGGGCGCAGCCGTTCGAAAGACCCAGCCGCTTAGAGGACCCAGCCCGTTCAGAGCAGACAGACGGCTCAGAGCAGACCGGTGTCGTGCGCGATGGCGATGGCACGTGCGCGACTGTCGGCACCGAGCTTCTCGAACACGTGCACGAGGTGGGTCTTCACGGTGGCCTCCGTGACGAACAGGGTCTTCGCGATCTCGCGGTTGGATGCTCCGGTGTCGAGCAGACGCAGCACCTCGAGCTCCCGGTCGGTCAGGCGCACCCGCGGCGCACGCATCACCCGCACCACCCTCTCGCTGAGCTCGGGGGTGAGCACAAGCGCCCCCGACGCCGCCTGGCGGATCGCGCGCGCGATGTCGTCCGGCGCCACATCCTTGAGGAGGTAGCCCGCGGCTCCCGCCTCGATGGCTCCCAGGATCTCGGCGTCGCGGTCGAACGTCGTCAGGATCAGCACCGCGGGTGCCGGTTCCTGCGCGCGGAGGGCGGCGGTCGTCTGCACGCCGTCCATGCCCTCGCCGAGCCGCAGGTCGCACAGCACGACGTCCGGATGCAGGTGCCGCGCAAGGGCCACGGCCTCCTCACCGGATGCCGCTTCCCCCACCACCTCGACGTCATCGCGATGGTCGAACAGCGAGCGCACGCCGGCCCGGACGATGGGGTGGTCGTCGACGAGCAGCACGCGCACCGCGGTCATCCCTCCCCTCCGTTCCGTCGCCCCTGAGCGGTGCCGCCGAGGGGGATGTGCGCCGAGAGCGCGGTGCCGTCTCCCGGGGCGCTCTCCACGTCGAGCCCTCCGCCGAGTTCCCGCAGGCGCGCGCGCATCGAACGCAAACCGTAGCCACCACCCGTGCTGCCGACGCCACCCTGCGCGTCCCGCTGCCGGTCCCACTGCCGCGCGTCGAAACCGATCCCGTCATCGACGATGTCGAGCCGCACCGCGTCGCCGGCGTCCGCGAGGGTGACGACGACCCTGGTCGCGGATGCGTGGGAGCGGACGTTCGCGAGGGCCGACTGCGCCGTGCGCAACAGGGCGACCTCGGCGTCGATGCCGAGCGACGGCAGGTCGTCGTCGGCGTGCAGCGTCGCCTCGATCCCGGTCTCCTCGGCGAGGCGCTCGAGCATGCGGGCCAGGGCGTCGCCGAGCGCGGTGGATTCGAGCTCGGCCGGCATCAGGGCGTTCACGATGCGCCGCGCATCGGCCATCCCCTCCGCAGCGAGCGCACCGATCTGTTCGAGGGCACGGGTACGCTGCGCCGGGTCGTCCGCCTCCAGGGCGGACCGTGTGAGCATCCCGATCGACGACAGGCTCTGCGCCACGGTGTCGTGGATGTCGCGCGACACCCTGGTGCGCTCCTCGCTCGCCCCCGACTCGCGCTGGGTGCGAGCCAGCTCGTCCTGCAGCGCGGCCATCTCCTCCTGGGTGGCCACGAGCGAGGCGATCAGTCGGCGTCGCTCCCGTCCATCGCGGACGAGCTCGAGGTATCCGCGGGAGATCCCTAGAGCGAAGACTCCGCCGACGAGAGGCCCGATCACGTTCGCATAGGTCGTGGTGCCGGTGTGCAGCAGCGGAGCGGTCACCACGACGACGAGGACGGCCGCGCTGAGCAGCAGCGCCCAGCGCAGGCGCATCACGAACCCGGCGAGCAACCACAGGGGGAACGCGAGCCAGACGAACTCCGGCGACACCACGACCGCGCCGAGCCAGATGAGTGTGAGTCCGAGCAGCCACCACGTCGCCAGACGGCGGTCGGAGGTGCGCTCGCTGAGCAGCAACCCTCCTCCGTACCAGCCGAGGAAGACGAGCGAGAGGGCGAGCACCCACGGCAGCGGGACGCCGTCCGCCGCCGCGCGCCAGGCTCCGACCACGAGCAGCACCACGGTGATGACGGCCTGGCCGATCCGGATGGACCCCACCAGGCTCGCCCACGTGCGCGGAGCGCGGAAGCCTGCCGCGCGCTCCGGCCGCGACGACTCCGGTCGCGACGACTCCGGCCGCGACGACTCAGCTCGCATCTCGGGTGCTGGGGACGGCGGCATGCTCGTATTCTCCCCCGTCCGGCCGTTCTCCGCCTCGATCCGCCCGGGATCTTCTCCGCCCTGCGGTTCCCGGCCACCACATCCGCTCGCCGACGATCGCGAAGATCGCCGGAACCACCAGTGTGCGCACCACGAAGGTGTCGACCAGCACTCCGATGCCGACGATGAGCCCGATCTGCCCGAGCGTGACCAGGGGCAGCAATCCGAGCGCGGCGAACACCGCGGCGAGCACGACACCCGCACTGGTGATGACGCCACCCGTCGCCGTGAGTGCGCTCACCATCCCCTGACGGGTGCCGACGGTCCGTGCCTCCACGCGAGTCCTGTGGACGAGGAAGATCGTGTAGTCGATCCCCAGCGCCACGAGGAACAGGAACGAGAGCAGCGGCACCTGCAGGTCCAGCGCCTCCCATCCGAACAAGACTCGGCTCAGCCAGGTGCCCGCACCGATCGCGGCGACCGCGCTGAGGATGTTCACCGCGAGCAGCAACACGGGTGCCACCAGGGAGCGCAGGAGCACGATGAGCACGAGCAGACTGACCGCGAGCACGAGGGGAACGATCAGGAGCAGGTCGCGCTGGTTGCCCTCGCGGGCGTCGAGGTCGGCCGCCACCGGGCCACCGACCACGGCGTCACCGGGCACGGCGTGCGCGGCCTCTCGCACTGCCCCGACCAGGTCGAGGCTCTCGGGCGTTCCCGGCGCGGGATGTCCCACGACGAGCAGCCGGACGAGCGCGCCGTCGGTGCTCTCCCCCGTCGTCGACACCCGGAGCACCCCGGGCACATCGCCGATCGCCGCGGTCAGCGCATCGGTGTCCGACACATCGCCGATCACGATCATCGGCTGGGCCTCTCCCGCGGGGAAGTGCTCGCCGAGCGCTGTGAGACCCGCCGCCGACTCGGAAGCGACACGGAACTTCTCGACTTGCGTGAGCCCGACCGAGGCCCCCGCGAGACCACCCGCGAAGACGCCGAGCAACGCGAGCGCACCGACCAGGGGCACCCACGGGCGCAGGGAGACGCGCTGCGCCACCGCACCCCACACACGACCCGTCACGGCGGCGTCGCCCACCCGCGGCGCGAACGGCCAGAAGAGGCGCCGCCCGCATACGGCGAGCGCGGGTGGCAGCACCAGCAGCACGGCGGCGAGCGCGATCAGGAGTCCCACGGCCGACGCGATACCGAGCCCGCGTGTACCGGGGATCACCGCAAGGGTCAGGGTCGACAGAGCGAGGACCACGGTCACGTTCGAGGCGACGATCGCCGGTGCAGTGGCCCGCCATGCGCCCACGAGGGCACGGCGGTGGTCGGTCTCGCGCGCGAGCTCCTCGCGATAGCGCGAGATCAGCAGGAGGGCGTAGTTCGTGCCGGCGCCGAAGACGAGAACACTCACGATGCCGGAGTCGAACTGCAGTCCGAGACCCGCCCCGATCGCCGCCGTCGCCTTGTTCGCCAGCTGATCGGCGAGCGCGACCACCACCAGGGGGACCATCCACAGCACAGGCGAGCGGTACGTGACGATGAGCAGCAGCGCCACGATCCCGAGGGTCACCATCAACAGCGTGAAGTCGGCTCCGTCGAACGCCGAGGCGACGTCCACACCGAACGCCGGTCCGCCTGTGACCTGTACGCTCACCCCGTCGATCGGATGCTGCGTCACGGTGCCGCGCAGATCGCGCACGGCGTCCGCGGCGGCATCGTCGTCTTCCAGGGTCAGCGTCGCCTGGATCGCCGCGGCCTCTCCGTCGTCGCTGACGATCGGTCCGTGCGGCTCGCGCCCGGTCTCGGCTCGGACGTCCGCCGCGAGATCGGAGAGAGCGTCGAGGTCGGCATCGCCGAGCTGCGCACCGTCGTCTCTGGTCGCGACCAGGAGCACCGTGCCCTCGTCCGCATCATCGAAGCCCGCGGCGAGCACGGCCGCCCGCGCGGATTCGGAGTCCGGCGGAGCCACATCGTTTCCCGCGGGGAGCGATGCCCGACCCAGCGCGCCGAGCAGAGCGGTGAACGCGACGAGCGCGACGAGCAGGGAGATCCACCCGCCGCGCCGCGAGGTGAGCCACAGGGGAAGGGAACGGAGGGTGCGGAGCATGCATCCAGTCCAGCCGCCGCCCCCGTCGCGGGGATCGGACAGGGGGCTGACACCCCTCTCCACCGTTCGATGGATCCGCCCACACCTGGAAGGGGGTTCCGGTCAGCGGGGTTCTGTCAGGGACTCCCTCGTGATCGTGCCCGCGCGTAACGTCGGATCCAGCGCCGCCGATCCGTCTGCGACCACGAGGAAAGGACCACCCCATGCACACACGCACTCTCGGACAGGGCCTGCAGGTCTCGGCGGTCGGCCTCGGCTGCATGGGCATGTCGCAGAGCTACGGACCCAACCCGGGCAGCCGCGACGACATGATCGCCGTGCTGCGGTCGGCACTCGATCACGGCGTCGACTTCTTCGATACGGCCGAGGTGTACGGCCCGTACGTGAACGAGGAGCTCGTCGGCGAGGCTCTCGAACCCCTCCGCGACCGGGTCGTGCTCGCGACCAAGTTCGGGTGGGACATCGTAGACGGCAGGAGCGTGGGGCTGAACAGCCGCCCTGAGCAGATACGGCGGGTGGCCGAGGCCTCGCTGCGGAGTCTGCGCACCGATGTGATCGATCTGTTCTACCAGCACCGCGTCGACCCCGAGGTGCCGATCGAGGACGTGGCCGGGACCGTCGGCGAGCTGATCGCGGAAGGCAAGGTGCACCACTTCGGGCTCTCAGAGGCCTCGGCCGACACCATCCGTCGCGCGCACGCCGTGCACCCGGTCACCGCGCTGCAGAGCGAATACTCGCTGTGGACCCGTGACCCCGAGGCCGAGATCCTGCCGGTGCTCGCCGAACTGGGCATCGGTTTCGTACCCTTCAGCCCGCTCGGCAAGGGATTCCTGACCGGCACCGTCGACACCGCGGCCGACTTCGCCGCCGGGGACATCCGCGCCACGATCCCGCGGTTCACGGCCGAGAACCGGGCGGCGAACCAGGCGCTCGTGGCGCACGTGGCCGAGCTGGCCGCGGCGAAGGAGGCCACCCCCGGGCAGATCGCGCTGGCCTGGCTGCTCGCCCAGCAGCCAGGGATCGTGCCGATCCCCGGCACACGGCGCACCGCGCGTATCGCGGAGAACGCCGGGAGCACGGCCGTCGCGCTCTCGGCCGACGAGGTCGCCGACCTCTCGACCCTCGCGACGCGCATCGGGGTGAGTGGCGACCGCTACAACCCGCAGCAGATGGCGTTCGTCGACCGTTGACCGACGTGCGGCCTCGGTATCGTGAGGCGGGTGACCTCGGCCCGCAGCTACCCCGCGACCATCGCGGCCGCTGTCGAGCACGAGATCGTCATCCGCAAGTCGCGCTTCCTGACCCGCATCGAGCCCGTGGCTTCTGTCGAGCAGGCCGAGGCCGTGATCGCCGGCATCCGCAAGCGGGCGTGGGACGCCAACCACAACTGCACCGCGATGGTGACCGGACTGCTCGGCGATCAGGCGCGGTCCTCTGATGACGGTGAGCCGTCGGGGACCGCGGGCATCCCGATGCTCGAAGTGCTGCGTCGGCGCGACCTGACCGATGTGGTCGCAGTGGTGACCCGCTACTTCGGCGGCGTGAAACTCGGCGCGGGCGGTCTGGTGCGTGCCTACTCCTCCGCCGTGTCCGAGTCGCTCGATCTGGCCTCGCTCGTGCGGCGAGCGGCCCTCCGACAGGTCACGCTCGAGGTTCCGCACGCGGAGGCGGGGCGCTACGACAATCTGCTGCGCGAGTGGGCGACGCATCACGGCGCGACGCTCGGCGATCCGGCATACGCGGCGATGGCCACGCTCGAACTGTGGGCGCCCGAAGAAGAGCTCCCCCGCCTGGCCGATGACCTGGCCGCGGCATCCGCCGGCTCGATCACCCCTGTCCTCGGGGTGGAGCGCATCGTCGACGTGCCCGCCTGAGGCTTGTCGGATCGGCCAACCCACAAGGAGCGGCGGATATCCTGGATGCCGCGGTCGCGGAGGGAGAGCGATGTTCGACAGTCCGCTCTCGGCTTCGGCCTACGAGATCCTCGAAGTCGACCCCACCGTCGATGACGTCGAGCTGCGCCGTGCCTATCGTCTGAGATTGCGCCAGACGCATCCGGACACCGGCGGCGACGCCGCGGTCTTCATCCAGGTGCAGCGCGCGTGGGAGCTGGTCGGCACCGTCGAGAGCCGCGCCGCCTACGACCGCCGCACCGGCGTACCGACCACGACGCCCGGCGCAGCAGCCGACCCCGCGGCGGAGTGGAGCGGATGGCGCCCGCCCGCAGCCCGCACCGACACCCGCCCCCGCGCCCGCTCCTACGGCCACCCCGGCGGATGGCGTCGTGAGCGCTACCTCGCACTCATCCGCGAATGGGCCGGCCGCGGCGTCGAGGTCCCCGATCCCTACGACCCCGCCCTCGTGCGCTCGGCTCCGCGCGATCTGCGTCGACTCCTCGCCGACGCCCTGGCAGAAGAGGCCACGGCCCGCACGGTGTCCGACCTCGGCATGGGCTTCACGGTGTGGCACGACGTCGCGGTGGGAGCGGATGCCGACGACAAGCTCGATCACGTGGTGCTGGGGCCTTCAGGACTGTACGGCGTGATGTCGGAGGACTTCGGCGGAGTGGTCGGCTTCCGTCGCGGAGAGATCACCGGCCCGAGCCTGGGAACCCGCGCGCCCGTCACCGCCGCGCTCAGCAGGATGCGCACGATCGCCAAGGCTGCGCGCGTGCGCTTCGGCGGCATGATCATCGTGCTGCCTGATGACGACCTCGCCCAGGCCGTCACGCCGCTGGGCACGAGCCGCGGAGTTCCGGTCGTCGTGGTACGACGCAGCGCCCTCGCCATGGTGCTGCGCCAGGGCGTCCCGCAGGCGCGGGCGATCGGCGGCAACGAGCTGTTCGACGTGCGCACGCGGCTGCAGCAGACCGTCCGCTTCGTCTGATCCCGCCTCTCGCCATACCTCCGGAGGAATCGGATGGCATCGTTGACTTCCGCGATCAAACCGGTTTACACTCGTCAAACCGGTTCACCGATGAGCGCATCGGAGCGTCCGGAATCCACGAGGAGGTGGCATGAGCCGCACGACCATCGCCGATGTCGCTCGCGAAGCAGGCGTCACGAAGGCCACGGTCTCGCACGCCCTCAGCGGCAACCGCCCGATCTCCGACGAGACGAAGGCGAAGGTGCTCGCTGCGGCCGAGAAGCTGAACTGGGCACCGAGCCAGAGCGCGCGAGCCCTCGCCACCCGTCGGGCCAACGCCGTCGCCGTGGTGCTCGCTCGCGATCCCCAGGTCATCGCGAACGACTCCTTCTTCCCCGCGTTCATCGCCGGCGTCGAGTCGGTGCTCGCCGAGACCGAGACGGCACTCCTGCTCCAGGTCGTCTCCGGCCGCGATGCCGAAGAGCGCGCCTACCGCACGCTCACCCACGGCAGGGCCGACGGTGCCCTCCTGCTCGACCTGCGCACCGACGACTGGCGCGTGCCCTTCCTCGACGACCTCGGACTGCCCACCGTGCTGGTGGGCGCCTACGACCAGCCGACCGGGTTCTCGTGCGTGCGCACCGACGACACCGCCCCGGTCCGCGAGATCATCGCGCACCTCCGGGCCGCCGGGCACGAGCGCATCGCCCACGTCTCGGGTCCGCTCGACTACGTGCACTCGAAGGCGCGCGCCGACGCGTACGTCGCGGCGATCGGCGACGACGAGCTGCTCCGCGAGGGCGATTTCACCGCCGCGAGCGGGCGCACCCGCACCGCCGAGCTCCTCGCCCTGCCCGACCGCCCGACCGCGGTCCTCTACTCGAACGACACCATGGCCATCGCCGGCCTCTCCTACGCGCGCTCCCAGGGCCTCTCGATCCCGCAGGACCTCGCGATCTCGGGCTTCGATGACGACCACCTCTCCGCCCACCTGTCTCCGGCGCTGACCAGCGTCTCGTCCGACCCCGCGGCCCGGGGCCGCGCCGCCGCCCGCCTCCTGCGGGCAGACATCCTCGGGGCGCAGCCGCGCACCGAGATCGTCGACTGCAACGTCGTGCACTTCCGGGAGAGCACGAGCTAGTCGATATCCGCATCACCACAGCATCACCACCCGCAGCGTCATCACCCGCAGTGTCAAGGAGGACACCATGAAGAAGCTCCGCGCAATCGCCCTGATCGGCGCCACCGCTCTCATCGCCACCGGATGCTCGGCCGGAGGGGGCGGCGGCGAAGGATCCGCCGACGGCACCGGGCCCATCAGCATCTGGCTCTCCAACAACGAACAGGAACTCGCCTGGGGCACCGCAGTGGTCGAGGCATGGAACGCCGAGCACCCCGACGAGAAGGTCAAGGCGCAGGAGATCCCCGCTGGCTCGTCGTCGGAAGAGGCGATCACCGCCGCGATCACCGCGGGCACGGCTCCCTGCCTCGTCTACAACGTGGCGCCGGCCGCGGTCTCGGGCTGGGTCAAGCAGGGCGGACTCGTCGACCTCAGCAAGATCGACGGCGGCAGCGACTACATCACCGAGCGCGGCGGAGAGGTCGACGCCTACGCGAGCGATGGCAGCTTCTACCAGCTCCCGTGGAAGTCGAACCCCGTGATGGTCATGTACAACAAGGCGCTCTTCCAGGCCGCGGGGATCGACCCCGAAGAACCGCAGATGAACACGTACGACGCGTTCCTCGAGGGGTCGCGCGCGATCGTCGCCTCGGGCGTGCAGAGTGCGATCTGGCCGGCACCGACGAGTGAGTTCTACCAGCCGTGGTTCGACTTCTATCCGCTGTACCTGGCCGAGACCGACGGCACGATGCTCGTCGAAGACGGCAAGTCCACCTTCGACTCGGATGCCGGGCGCACCGTCTCCGAGTTCTGGAAGACCTTCTACGACGAGAAGCTGTCGCCGAACGAGGCCTCGACCGATGACGCAATGTCGGCCGGCACCACCGCCATGCAGCTCGCCGGCCCCTGGGCGATCCCCTCCTATGCCGACACGGTCGACGTCGGCTTCATGCCGGTGCCGACCAGCGACGGCCGCGAGGCCCCCACGACGTTCGCCGACTCGAAGAGCGTGTCGATGTTCACGGCGTGCAAGAACCAGGGCACGGCGTGGGAGTTCCTGAAGTTCTCCACCAGCGAGGACAGCGACGGCCAGCTGCTCGAGGCCACGGGGCAGATGCCGATGCGCACCGGCCTCACCGACACCTACGGCGACTACTTCGCCGCGAACCCGAACTACGTGGCGTTCGCCGAGCAGGCAGAGAAGACCGCCGACGTGCCCAGCATCCCGAACTCCGTCGAGGCGTGGCAGGCATTCCGCGACGAGTACTCCTCGGCCGTGATCTTCGACAAGGAGTCGATCGACGACTTCCTCGGGAACGCGGCGAAGAAGATCGACGCGCTCGTCGCCGAGTGACGCCGTGACCGACAAGAAGAGGTTGCGCACCCGATGGCTGGGTGCGCAACCGATCGGTGGACTGTTCGCGCTGCCGTACTTCGTGTTCGTGATCGCGATCTTCGCCTACCCCCTCGCGTTCGCGGTCTACATCGCCTTCCACGACTACTTCTTCACCGCTCCCGGCACCGAGGTCGACCGCCCGTTCGTGGGCTTCGACAACTTCGTCACGGTGCTCACCGACCCGCGAGTGCTCGGCTCGTTCCGCAACACCCTGATCTTCCTGGTCATCAACGTGCCCCTCACGGCCGTGCTCGCCCTGGTGCTCGCCGCGGCCCTGAACACCGGCATCCGGTGGGTCGCGGCGTACCGAGTCGCGTTCTATGTGCCGTATCTCACGGCGAGCGTCTCGCTGGTGGGCGTGTGGATGCTGCTGTTCTCGGGCAACGGGCTGATCAACACGATCCTCGGCCCGCTCGCCCCCGACCCGTCGTGGCTCGTCAACAGCGGACTCGCGATGCCGATGATCGCGTTCTACGTGACCTGGAAGCAGCTCGGGTTCTACATCCTGCTGTATCTGGCGGCGCTGCAGAACGTGCCGAAGGAGCTGTACGAGTCGGCGGAGACCGATGGCGCCGGGGTGCTCTCGCGCTTCCGACACGTCACGATCCCCGGGGTGCGCAGCGCCACGACCCTCGTGCTGATCCTGTCGATCATCACCGGAGCCAACCTCTTCACCGAGCCGTATCTGCTCACCAACGGGGGCGGCCCTGACGGCGCATCGACCACCCCGGTGCTGTTGATCTATCAGCTGGGCATCCAGCAGCAGAACCCCGACACCGCAGCGGCCATCGGCATGATCCTCGTGATCCTCGTCGGCATGCTCTCGCTGGCGGCCAACCGAGCGACCAGGGAGCGATGATGAAACGCACGCGTTCAGCCCCCCGCATCCTGAGCATCATCCTGCTCACGATCGCGGCCATCGGCTTCGCCTTCCCGTTCTACTTCATGATCGTGGGGGCGTTCCAGGAGAGTCCGACGAACTCCCCCAGCGAGCTGTTCCCGACGAGCGGGTGGACGGTCGACAACTTCGTCGCGATCGACTCGCGCATCGACCTGGTCGGCTCGCTGCTGAACTCGCTGATCTTCACAGCCGGCGTGCTGCTGGGGACCGTCGTGTTCGGCCTGCTCGCCGGCTACGCGATCGCCCGTCTCGACTTCCGTGGGCGCGGCGTGATCTGGGTGCTGATGCTGCTCGTGCAGATGGTGCCGTTCCAGCTGCTGATGATCCCGCTCTACGTGCAGATCACGCGCAATTACGGCCTCGGCGACTCGTACATGGGCATGATCCTGCCGTTCCTGATCAACACCACGGCGGTGTTCATCTTCGTGCAGTTCTTCAAGGCGCTGCCGGTGGAGATCTTCGAAGCGGCGCGGATCGACGGTGCGGGCGAGATCCGTCTGCTGACATCCGTCGCGATCCCGCTCATCCGCCCCGTGCTGGTCACGGTCGTGCTGGTCACCTTCATCGGCCCCTGGAACGAGTTCCTCTGGCCATTCCTCATCACGAAGGATGCGAGCCTGCAGCCGCTGGCCGTGTCACTGGCGAACTACATCTCCAACGTGGCGCAGTCCACGGCCAACCCGAACGGTGCGATCCTCGCCGGCGCCACGGCGCTCGCGTTCCCCGTCGTCATCCTGTTCGTCGTCTTCCAGCGCTTCTTCAAGGCCACTGATCTCGGCGCGGCCGTCAAAGGCTAGCCTCCATCCCCCAGCAAGAAAGGGCCCCCATGTTCTCCGGAGCCTCCTTCCCCCTCGGTCCGTTCACGCCCTATGAGGGCAACCCGATCCTGCGTCCGCGCGGCGACAGCTGGGAGTCGGCCAACCTCTACAACCCGGCGGCCATCGTCGACGGCGACGAGGTCGTGCTGCTCTACCGGGCGCACGCCGACGACATCGTCTCCCACATCGGTATCGCCCGCTCGACGGACGGGGTGACGTTCACCCGAGAGGATGCGCCGATCCTCTCCCCCTCCGAGGACTACGAGACCTACGGGTGCGAAGACCCGCGCATCGCGCTGATCGACGGCACGTACTACCTCACCTACACGGGCTGGGACCGCCGGAGCGCACAGCTGTGCCTGGCGACCTCGACCGACCTGCGCACCTGGACCAAGCACGGCCCGCTCTTCGACGACTTCGACACCTTCAAGACCATGGACCCGCGCGGCTTCAACTGGTCCAAGGCCGGGGTCATCGTTCCGCAGCGGATGCACGGCAAGTGGTGGATGTACTTCGGCGAGGGCGCGATCTACTGGGCGACCAGCGACGACCTGATCCACTGGACTCCCGGCACCGCCGACACCGAGCCGATGTACTCGCCGACGCCCGGCACCTGGGACGAGGCGCTCGTCGAGATCGGCACCTCCCCTGTGGTCACCGACAACGGCCTGCTGCTGTTCCTCACCAACGGTGCCACCCGTGTGGTGCACGACGACGGCACCGTCGACGTCGACTACCGCTGCGGGCAGATCGCCATCGACCCGGACGAGCCGACGAAGGTCATCGCCCGCCTGCAGGAACCGTGGCTGCGCCCGCAGACCTTCGAGGACATGCACGGGCTCGTCTCGAACGTGACCTTCGTGGAGGGGCTCGTGAAGTTCCACGGAAAGTGGTTCGCGTACTACGGGCAGTCCGACACGACTCTGGCGGTCGCGATCCACGATCCGGCCGAGTCGTGGGGTCGCGCGCTGCGCGACGGCGGAGAGGCGTGAGGACATGGATGCCTCTCGACGCACCTTCCTGACGTTCACGGCGGCGGCCTCCGCGCTCGCCCTCCTCCCCGTCGACGCCGCCAGGGGCGCGACGAACACTGCGACCGGCACGGCAGTGCTGACGTCCGAGACTGCGCGTCGACCACGGCTGACGAACCTCGCCCACCTGCGATTCCTCCTCGCCGATGTTCCCGTCGTCGCGAGCGCGACCCACACCACGTTCGGAATCGAGGCGCAACCGGCGGTCCGCGCGCCCTGGACCTACGCCGACACCGACGGCGCAGGCGGCTATCGCCCGGTCGGCGGTGGCACACGGGATGCGGTGACGGGACACTGGTCGCAGGGCGCGTACAACGCCGACGACATCGCCCGCGCGGCCATCGTGTTCCTGCGCGAATGGAAGGCAGCGGGCGACGCGCAGAGCCGTGACGAGGCCCGCGACGTGCTCCGCTCACTCGCCTTCCTGCAGACCGCCTCCGGTCCGAATGCCGGGCGTGTGGTGCTGTGGCAGCAGGAGGACGGCACCCTGACCCCCAGCGCCGTCCCTGTCGAACTGCCCGACCCCTCCGACTCGGCGGAGTCGTACTGGCTCGCCCGTTCGGTCTGGGCCTTCGGCGAGGGCTACGCGGCCTTCCGTCGCGACGATCCGGAGTTCGCAGCATTCCTCCTCGCCCGCCTGCACCTGTGCCTCGACGCGCTCGGGCAGGAGTCGCTCTCGCGCGCCGGGCAGTGGGTGCACAGCGACGGACGCCGGCTGCCGGGGTGGCTGATCGCCGGAGGAGCGGATGCCACGGCCGAGGCCATGCTCGGTCTGGTCGCCGCGACCGAGGCCGGTGACTCACGCAGTCGCGCTGCGTTGCAGACCTACGGCGACGGTGTCGCGGCGATGGCGAGCGACCCTTCGCAGGGCTGGCCGTTCGGCGCCGTTCTGCCGTGGACCGGATCGCTCGGGTTCTGGCACGCGTGGGGCGCCGCGGCCCCCGAGGCTCTGGCCCGAGGAGGGGCGCTGCTGCGTCGACGAGCCTGGTCGGAGGCCGCGCTGTCCGATGCCGGACGCTTCACCCCGCAGGTGCTCGCATCGGGCGGGCCGCACAATGCGTGGGCACCGCTTCCGGCCGAGGCGCAGATCGCCTACGGCGCGCACGGTCGCGTGGCCGGCGCGCTCCAGGCGTCCGCGGTCGGAGGGGAAGGACTCCGCGTGCTCGCAGGACTCGCCGCCGGATGGTTCTTCGGCGCGAACACGGCAGGCGTTCCGGTGTACGACACAGCGACCGGGGTCACCTTCGATGGCGTCGAGACCGACGGGCGGGTGAACCGCAACTCGGGTGCCGAGTCGACGATCCACGGGCTGCTGACGATGCAGCTGCTCGACGCGAACCGGGATGCGGCCGACCTCGCGACATCGATCACCGGACTGCGGTCGTTCTCGGGGTTGCGGGTGCTGGAGGCGGAGACCGCACGACTCTCCCCCGGCTCAACGGTCGAGCGGCCGGAGGGCGGCGCCTGGATCGGTGAAGGCAACCTCTCCGGCGGCGCATACGTGCGCATCCCTCGCGGCGAGTGGGTCGAGTTCGACGTGACCGAGGCGGGCGGGATCCTGCACGGCCTGATCTGGCGGCAGTCCGCCGAGGTCGGCGACGCGGTGTGGGAGGTGTTCCGTGGCCGGAAGCGGCTGTGGCGCTCCACCACGCCCGCCGGCGGCACGGGAGAGCGAGGGTTGACCGAGGCCGACGGGATGCTCGTGCCTGAGCGACTGGGAGGAGATCTGCCGGGCGAGGCCGTGACCGTGCGCTGCACGAGCCGCGGAGACGTGCGTCTTGACGCGCTCGTGGTCCAGCCTGCCGTCGCTTCCGCCGTGTACGCGACCACGAGCGGGACCGCCGTGCTCTACGCTGACGGAACGGGGCGGGACCAGCGCGTCGCTCCCCTGGCTGCGGGGTCGGGACGCGCCTACGAGGCCGATGGCGCGCAGCGCGGGCAGGCTGTCGGTGGGGGAAGGGTGCGCGTCCGCGGAGCCGGGTTCACTGTCACGCGCAGCTAGACCCCCCCTTCCGGGGGGCGCAGGTCGACGGGTAGCGTGCCCCCATGGCGATCACGGCTCGGACCAAGGACTGGCTGCTCGATTCCGATCCGGCGCTGCGCTGGCAGGTGGAACGCGACCTCCTGGGAGAACCGGAACGGGTGTGGCAGGCGACCCGGCGACGCGTGGCGACCGAGGGACTGGGTGCGGCACTGCTCGCGCATCAGGACGCCGACGGGCAGTGGGCCGGCGGAGCGCACTTCCCCGGCGGCTACTTCGAGACCGAGGAGGCGCGTCAGCCGATACAGCCCTGGACGGCCACGAGCTGGTCGTTGAATCAGCTTCGGGAATGGGGCGTCGAGGCCGCGGCGCTCGGAGACACCGCCGAGCGCCTTGCGCGCAACTGCCGATGGGAGTACGAGGATCTGCCGTTCTGGGGCGGTGAGGTCGACGTGTGCATCAACGCCTTCACGCTGGCGAACGGCGCCTGGTTGGGAGTCGATGTCTCCGAACTCGCCCGCTGGTTCCCGGCGCACCAGCTCGACGACGGCGGATGGAACTGCGAGGCGGAGGAGGGCGATTCCGTGCGCTCCTCGTTCCACTCGACCCTCAATGCGTTGCGCGGCATGCTGTCGTATGAACGTCTCACCGGCGACGATTCCCTGCGCGAGGCGAGGCACCGGGGCGAGGAGTACCTGCTGCGCCGCCGACTGCTGTACCGCGAGTCGACGGGCAAGCTCGTGGGCCCGTTCGTCTCGCACTTCGTCTACCCGAGTCGGCACCAGTACAGCGCGCTGACCGCTCTCGACCACTTCCGCGACGCCCGCTTGCACGAGGGAGGCGCGTCCGATCCGCGGATCACCGATGCGCTCGATCTCGTGAGGCGGTCGCGTCAGGACGACGGCACCTGGCTGCAGGGCGCTGCGCTCCCCGGGCGCACCTGGTTCCCGGTCGATGCCGAGGAGGGAGCGCCGTCGCGATGGCTCACCCTCATCGGCACGCGCGTGCTCGACGGTGCAGACGGCCGCTGAACCGTCCGCACCGACGAGCCGACGTCACGTCGTGCGCCGACGTCGCAGGAGAGCGGCCCCGAGGAAGAGCATCAGTCCCCCGACCATGAGAGCGGCCGAGAGGGTGCCTCCCGTGACCGCCAGCGTGGGCGGCGGCGGCGGGAACACCCGCGTGGTCGTCTCCGACGGCGGCGGCACGATCGTTCCGCCGCCGGGCGGGACACCCGTCGCGGTGGCGACGTTGCGCACCTGGCCGCGACCGACGTCGGCGGTGGTGACGGTGTGTGGAGGCACCGTGCAGGTCATCTGCGCTCCCGAACCGAGGCTCGTGGCGGGACAGGTGACCGGACCAGCCGTGGGGTCGCTGACGACGATGTCGTCGATGGTCTGCGCGCCGGTGTTCGTGACGATGATCGTCCACTCGATACGGTCGCCGGGGTCTATGACACCGTTGCCGTTGACGTCGACCGGGTTCGCTCGCTTCTCGAGGGCGAGCGAGTTGGTCCCGTCGAACGGGACCTCGACCGTCGAAGGCGGCGAGACCGGTGGCTGCCCCGACGGCGGGGTGCCCGTGGCGATGGCGGTGTTCGTCAGGAGACCCGAGTCCACGTCGGCCTGCGTCGTCTGATACTCCGCCGTGCACGTGACGATCTGACCGGGCAGCATGCTCGCAGCCTCCGCCGGGCACACGATCGCGGACAGTGAACCGGAGCCGGAGAACGCCGTCTCGTCGACCGTCACGTCGGTGAGGGTGACGTTTCCGGTGTTGGTCACCACGAACGAGTACGCGAGCGTCTGGCCCACGGCCGTCATCGTCGCAGGAGTCGCCGACTTCACGATGCTGATCGCAGGAGCCGGGACGATGGGGACTTCGGTCTCAGAAGGCGGCGAGACCGGAGGAACGAGACCACCGGGCGGAACCCCTGTCGCGGTCGCGCTGTTCGTGACCTGCCCCGCATTCACATCCGCCTGGGTCAGCACGTACGTGGCGGTGCAGACGATCTGAACGCTCGGAGCGAGGGAAGCCGCGCCTGCCGGGCATTGGATCGGAGAAAGCGTTCCCGAACCGGAGAAGTCCTCGTCGTTCACGGTCACGTTGGTGAGAGTGACGTTGCCGGTGTTGGTCACGACGAACGAGTAGGTGATCTCCTGTCCCACCTGATAGGCGTCAGGGGTGTTCGGGCTCGCCGACTTGACGACGCTGATGCCGGGCACGGGGTTAGGGGGGACGACGACGGTCGACGGCGGAGACACCGGAGGCTCACCCGTGGGCGGGGTACCGGTGGTCGTCGCCGTGTTCGTCACGCCGCCCGAGTCGATGTCGGCCTGTGTCACGACGTACGACGCCGTGCAGGTCACGGTCGCCCCTGCCGCGAGCGACGCCGCGCCGGCGGGACACGTGACCACCGGAGGCGTCCCCGTCCCGGAGAACGCCGTCTCGTTCACCGTCACGCCCGTGAGCGTGACGTTGCCGGTGTTCGTCACCAGGAACGAATAGTTGATCGTCTCGCCCGCCGCCGTGAGCTGCGTGCGATCGGCCGTCTTCGCCACGGTCAGCCCCGGTGCCGAGGCGACGGGGATCTCGACGCTCGACGGCGGCGACACCGGCGGCGTGCCCGAGGGCGGGGTGCCGGTCGCGGTGGCCGTGTTGTCGAGGGAGTCGGAGTTGTAGTCGGCGACGGTCGTCGTATAGGTCGCCGTGCACGTGATCTGCGCGCCAGGGATCATCGAGGCGGCTCCCGCCGGGCAGGTGATCACCGGGGGCGTTCCGGTGCCGGAGAACGCCGTCTCATCCACGGTGACGTTCGTGAGCGTCACGTTGCCGGAGTTGGTCACATGGAACGAGTAGGCGATGGCCTGCCCCGCTGCGGTGATCTCTGCGGTGTCAGCGCTCTTCACGAGGGTGAGCGCGGCCGTGGATGTCGCCGGCACGTTCACGGTCGAGGGTGGGGAGACCGGGGGCACGAGGATGCCCGGCGGGACGCCCGTCGCGGTCGCGGTGTTGGAGAGGGAACCGCTGTCGATGTCGGCCTGTGTGAGCGTATAGCTCGCAGTACAGGTCGCCTGTGCCCCAGGCGCCAGAGGCGTCGTCGGGCAGACCGGGGTCGACATAGTGCCGGAGCCGGTGAAGGCGGTCTCGTCGACGCTGATGTCGGTGAGGGGCACATCGCCCGTGTTCGTGACCACGAACGTGTAGTCGATGACCTGTCCGACCGTGAAGTCATCCGGACCGGACGGCGACGCGGACTTGAACAGCGAGATTCCGGGGTTCGCCGCAGCGATGGTGAGGGCATAGTCCTCCACCTCACCGGGGCCTCCGGTACCCGTGGGCGTAGACGTGGTCAAGCCGGTGCCGTTGGCGATCCGGAACCGGGCGAAAGTGGGGCCCGCGACCGTCTGGGAGATGATCCCCGGCCAGGTGAGCGTCACGGACGAGCCGTCCGGGGTTCCCGCCGGCACGGGCGCCGAGACCCCTTCGTTCGCGTCGAAGACGCCGTTCCGGTTGAAGTCGACCCAGCCGACGAGAGTGGCGGTCGTGCCGGGCGCCTTGTTCGCGACCAGCACCGAGACCGAGTAGCTGCCGGTGATGCCTGCCGTGATGGGGCCGAACGTGGAGACGCCGTTCTCGTCGTTGATGAACTGGTTCGGGGCCGTGCCGCCCACCTGGTTGTCGCCGGTGGCGTTCGCGCTGTACTGCATCGCGGTCTCGGCATCGGCCGACCAGCCGAGGTAGGTCGCGGCGTTCAGCTCATGGGAGACGGAACCGTAGCTGGCTGGCGCGTCGCCGAAGTCGTCGGGGACCGTGGCGCACGAGGGGTTGAACCCGTCGATGCCCTCCCCGCCGCTCTGCGCGCGGTAGCCGCGGACCAGGATGTCGCTGGTGCCGGTCGTGTCTCCGGGGCCGCAACGCGGGGTCGGTGTCTGGAGTCCGCCGTTGGTGTTGAAGTCCTGCCCGATGGTCAGGACCGTCGGGGTGGCGGCGAGGTCGACGCGGAGCTCCCCGGCCCCAGTGAGGATCATCGGTCGGCAGGTGATCTGCACCGACGACGGCCAGCGGGCCCCGTTGTCGCCGACATAGGTCGTGCCCGTGATGCGGTGCACGAACGTGTTGGCCGGGCAGGTGCCGGTCTGCAGGTTTCCACGGCTCTGGTCGTAGACCGGTCCGTTGATCCAGGTGGGGTTCACGGTGCCCGTGACGACGCCGGCATTGCTCACCGTGATCGTCGAGCACTGAAGAGCGAAGCGCACCAGGATCGAGTTCGCATTGGGGCTGACCGGAGAGGTCTGCTGACGGTTCTCGGTCTGCACCCCGGTGAGGACGGAGTTCGACGGACACTCGGTCGGCGCGGTCAGGTCTTTGTCCGATCCGACGATCGGGCCCTCGTAGGACGGGCCCAGGTACAGCTGTGCGGCGTCACCGGGGGCGGCGCTCGCCGTCGTCGCAGGGACGACGAGCCCTGCCAGCACGAGAGTCAGCAGTGCGACGACGGCGAAAGGCTTGCGACGCGCACGGGAGACACGAAGACGAGCCAGAAACGATCTGCGCTGCTTTTCTCGCGCAGAGGACAGGACACCGGGCTGGCTGGTCTGAGACGGCATCGAGGCTCCCTCGGCTTCGCTCGCGCGACCACCACGCCGCCCAAGCTGTGATTTTGCCCAGAGTAACGGAGGGCTCGCCGGAATCCCAGGTCTTTTTGGGGACCTCACCTGGGTTAGATCTCCGGTTCTCCCCGCAGCCGGACGCGGCATGCCGGAATTCTTTCTTTTGAGTTATTCAAAAAACAAGGTAGCCTCGGGGGATGGAGACAGAACTCGACTCGGCGCTTCGCGGCGCTGGGCTTCGGGCGACCGCGGGCCGCGTCGCCGTTCTCGAGGCTCTCGACTCCATGGCCCATACGGATGCGGAGCGGGTCTACCGCGCCGTGTCCGAAGTGCTGCCGACCACGTCGATCCAGTCGGTGCACAACATCCTCGCGGACCTGACGACGGCGGGTCTCATCCGCCGGATCGAACCGGCAGGTTCCGCAGCGCTCTACGAGCGGCGCATCGATGACAACCACCACCACGTCGTCTGCACCTCCTGCGGTGCGATCGGCGATGTGGACTGCGTCGTCGGTGAAGCTCCGTGTCTCACCCCGTCCTCGACGGGGGGATTCACCGTCCAGACAGCCGAAGTCACCTTCTGGGGCCTGTGCCCCAGTTGCCAGAACGCCGCGCAGTAGCAGGGCCGCCGATCGCCCGTCCCCGGATGGGGGTGATCGTCGCGCCCACGCGGAGAAGGAGAACACCATGACGAAACCTGCCACCACCACGCAGGCCGGAGCCCCGATCGCGAGCGACACGCATTCGCTCACCGTCGGTGCCGACGGCCCCACCGTCCTGCACGACCACTACCTGGTCGAGAAGATCGCGGCCTTCAACCGCGAGCGGGTGCCGGAGCGCAACCCGCACGCGAAGGGAGGCGGCGCGTTCGGCGAGTTCGTCGTCACCGAAGACGTGTCCGCCTACACGCGGGCAGCCGTCTTCCAGCCGGGAGCGACGAGCGAGACCCTGATCCGCTTCTCCTCGGTCGCCGGCGAGCAGGGTTCGCCCGACACCTGGCGCGATGTGCGCGGCTTCTCGCTCCGCATGTACTCCGAGGAGGGCAACCTCGACATCGTCGGCAACAACACTCCGACGTTCTTCCTGCGCGACGCGATCAAGTTTCCGGACTTCATCCACTCGCAGAAGCGACTGGCCGACTCGGGCCTGCGCGACCCCGACATGCAGTGGGACTTCTGGACCCTGTCGCCGGAGAGCGCCCACCAGGTCACGTATCTCATGGGAGACCGCGGTCTCCCCCTCAGCTGGCGCCACATGAACGGCTACGGCTCGCACACCTACTCGTGGATCAACGCCGCGGGCGAGGTCTTCTGGGTGAAGTACCACTTCATCTCGCAGCAGGGCGTCGAGGCGATGAGCAACGAAGAGGCCGAGCAGCTCGCCGGGTCGGACGCCGACCACTACCGTCGCGACCTGTTCCGCTCGATCGCCGACGGCGAGTTCCCGAAGTGGGACCTCTACGTGCAGATCATGCCGTACGACGAGGCCAAGGACTACCGGTTCAACCCGTTCGACCTCACCAAGACCATCTCCAAGAAGGACTACCCGCGCATCAAGGTCGGCACCCTGACCCTGAACCGCAACCCGGAGAACTTCTTCGCGCAGATCGAGCAGGCCGCCTTCTCGCCATCGAACCAGGTGCCCGGCACCGGCATCTCCCCGGACAAGATGCTGATGGGGCGCATCTTCGCCTACCCGGATGCCCAGCGTCACCGCATCGGCCCGAACTACAACCAGCTGCCGGTGAACCAGCCGCACGCGAGCGAGGCGCGCAACTACCAGCACGAGGGCTCGATGCGCTACCAGTTCAACGATGCCGCGCACCGCACCTACCAGCCGAACTCCTACGGAGCGGCAGGCGGACCGGAGGCCGACCCGTCGAAGGGCATCGAGGTGAACTGGGAAGCCGACGGCGAGATCCAGCGCTCCGCCGCGACCCTGCACGCCGAGGACGACGACTTCGGCCAGCCGGGCACGCTCTACCGCGACGTGTTCGACGGTGAGCAGCGCGCGCGCTTCCTGGAGACCCTGACCGGTCAGGGGCGTTCGATCACGGTCGACGCCATCCGCGAGCGCTTCTTCCAGTACTGGACGAACGTCGACGCCGAGCTCGGTGCCGCCCTGCGCGATCGGGTCTGATCCTCGCGATCGCCGGAACGAGAAACGGCCCCCGGGGACTTCGGTCCCCGGGGGCCGTTTCTCGCAGTGCCCCGTGGCCCGGTGATGCCCGCCCCATCGCCCAGACCCGCGAAGGCGTCTGAGCCCCGCGTCCGCGAACAGGGCCAAGATGGAGAGGTGGCCGTCCCTCTCTCCGACCTGACCAGCATGCCCGCACCCCAACACGTGTACGCCGCCGACGGCACCCGGCTGGCGACCTACACCTGGGGTGAGCTCGACGCCCCGGTCGTGGTCATCGTGCACGGCTTCGCATCGAACGCGCGCGACAACTGGGTGCTCACGGGCTGGGTGCGTGAGCTCACGCGTGCGGGCTATCGGGTGCTGGCGCTCGACCAGCGGGGGCACGGCCTCAGCGAGAAGCCGCACGACCCCGACGGCTATCGCATCCGCACCCTGGTCACCGACGTCGAGACCGTGATGGACACGTACCTCGTCGACGACGCGTTCTACGTCGGGTACTCCCTCGGCGCGCGGGTGGGCTGGGAGGTCGTCCGCGAGCTGCCGCATCGCATCGGACGGGCGGTGCTCGGAGGCGTGCCGGACGGCATCCCTCTCGCGCGGCTCGACCTCGATCAGGTGCGGGCCTACATCGCCGATGGCACGCCGGTGGCCGACCGGACGACACAGAACTACATCGCGCTGACCGAGCGGGTGCCCGGCAACGACCTGCAGGCGCTCGTCGCACTCGCCGAGGGCATGCGGGCATCGGGCATGATCGACCCCGATCCCTCGGATGCGCCGACTCGACCGATCCTCTTCGCCACCGGGTCGAAGGACGCGATCATCGAGGGCTCGCGGGCTCTGGCCGCGGCCGCCCCCGACGGTCGGTTCTTCGAGATCCCGAACCGGAACCACTTCAATGCCCCCGGTTCCCGCGACTTCAAGGAAGCGGCCGTGGCGTTCCTCGCAGAGTCCCAGCCCGCCGAGTCCTAGCCCGCAGAGTCCTCGCCCGCAGAGACCCATCCGACACACGTGTGACCCGGTCGACAGGCGACCGGGCCACACGTCGGGATGCGCTCAGACGGCGGCGGCCTCGTCGCGCTTCGGCAGCACCCATCCCGCACGCGGGAAGTGGCAGGTGTAGCCGTTCGGGTACTTGATCAGGTAGTCCTGGTGCTCCTCCTCGGCCTGCCAGAAGGGACCGGCCGGCTCGATCGTGGTGACGGCCTTCGCGGGCCAGAGACCGGACGCGTCGACGTCGGCGATCGTGTCGCGCGCGACCGTCTCCTGCTCCGGTGTGAGCGGGAAGATCGCGGAACGATAGCTCGATCCGATGTCGTTGCCCTGACGGTCCTTGGTCGACGGGTCATGGATCTGGAAGAAGAACGCGAGGATGTCGCGGTACGTCGTCTTCGTCGGGTCGAACACGATCTCGACCGCCTCGGCATGGCCGGGGTGGTTGCGATAGGTCGCGTGGTCGTTCGAGCCGCCGGTGTAGCCGACGCGGGTGTCGAGCACGCCGGGCTGACGGCGGATCAGGTCTTCCATGCCCCAGAAACAGCCGCCGGCGAGCACGGCCGTCTCGGTTCCAGGGGTGCGGGTGATGTTTCCGTCGTCGGTCATGACTGCTCCTCAGCGGTGTCGGGGGTGTCGGTGGTGGTGGGGCGTGCGAAGAGGACGCTGTAGCGACCGTACCCCTCTTCCTCCAGGCTGTCCGCCGGGATGAAGCGAAGGGCCGCGGAGTTCATGCAGTAGCGCAGACCGCCCTCGGCGCGGGGTCCGTCGTCGAAGACGTGTCCGAGATGGCTGTCCGCACCGGCGGAACGGGCCTCGGTGCGCTTCATCCACAGCGACCGGTCGGTGCGCGTGGTCACCGCGTCGGCGTCGATGGGCTTCGTGAAGCTCGGCCAGCCGGTACCGCTGTCGAACTTGTCGGTCGACGAGAACAGGGGCTCGCCGGACACGACATCGACGTAGATGCCGTCGTCGTGGTTGTTCCAGTAGGCGTTGCGGAACGGCGGCTCTGTGGCGTCCTGCTGCGTCACCTCGTACTGCAGGTGGGTGAGGCCGCTGACGGCCTCGGGGGTCTTGCCGTAGTCGTTCGACATGATCTGGCTCCTTCTCCGACATCGCTGGCTGCGCCGTCTCAGAGAAGAACCGACGAGCGGCCCGATTTGGTCCCGCAGCCCTGGGAACGGGCTGTGAGTTTTCAGGACGCTCGTCGGCTGCCCCCTCTGCGGAGGAGCGTCAGTCGAGCGTCCGCCACGGGCCGCCGGTCGTCGCAGCTTCCGGCTGCTGGTTGCGCGTCCACCACTTCGCCTCGAAACGCATGCCGTCGTGCACGACAGCATCGCCGGCGGTGAAGACGCGGGTGGCCGTCCACACGGTCGCTCCCTCCGCGTCGGATAGGAGCTCCTGCCACGGACCGACGGGGTCGCCTGGGCGCTGGTCGCGCGTCCACCACGACGCCTGCCACAGGCGCCCGTCGAGCGAGACGAGCTGCCCCTCGGCATACACGGTCCCGGTGCTCCATGCGGCGGCGATGGGAAGCACGAGCGGCGAGGCGTCGATCGAAGCGGAGACCTCGAGCGCCCCGTTCACCGCCGCCGCATCGAAGGGGGCCGAATCGATCGACCCGCGCGCGATGTCGTCGGTCGTGAGCCGGACGACGATCGGATCGAGGGTCGTCCTCTCACCGGGGGCGAGCACCCCCACGTCCGCTCCGGCAGCGGTCACGGCATCGAGCGCGACGTTGCCGATGTTCTCGACGGTGCGGGTCCACGTCACGGTGTCGGAGGCATCGGCCACGCCGTTCCCGTTCCCGTCCGCCCACTCACCCACTGCTGCGCCGGACACCCCGGGGGTGCGCGCGATCACATCGACCTCGCCACCCGCCACGGCGATGCGTTTCGTCGACTGCCCTGCCGCCTCGACCGTCCACGTCGTGTCGGCGACGAAGAAGCCGCGGTCGATGTCGGCCTGGGTCACCGTGTGGCGCGCGGTCCCGCAGTCGTACCCCGCGCCGACCGGCAGGTCCCGATACCGACAGTTTCCTGCCCCCGGCGGGAGGAAGGGCGAGAAGTCACCGGATGCGGGAACCACCGAGACCGTGACCGGACTGCGGTTGTCGACCCGGAAGCCGTAGGGCACCTGTTCACCCACCGCGTAGGGGGTCGCCGCCAGGTCTCGCCCGGCATCCGCCCGCGCTCCCGTGATCGTCGCCGCGAGCACGCCGTCGCGCAGCACCACGGGCGCGGCCGCGTGGGTCACGGTGACAGCGGGGGCCGAGCCGTCGACCGGCGCGACGGTGAAGCTGAACTCCGGCGTGTACCAGCCGCGGTCGATGTCGGCCTGCGTGAGCGTACGCCGCGGGGTGCTGCAGTTGTAGGCGTCGTACGCCGGCAGGTTCAGCCACCGGCACGCGGTGGGGGCGAAGCCGGTGGTGAAGGTGTTCGCCGCCGGGGTCACGACCGTGTTCATGCCCGCCGTGCTCACGACCCGCACCTGGAAGCTCAGCTGCTCGCCGACGGTGTACGGATTCGTCACGACGTTCCGCGCCGCCGACGTGTTGGTCGCTGTGAGCGTCGCGCCGAGCACCGACGACTGCGGCAGCGTGAGCGTCGCGGTCGTCTGGCTCAGCCGTCCGTCGGCCGCGGTGAAGGCGGCCTGCAGACGCTGGGCGCCCGCGGCTCCCTGCGGTGCGGTGACCTGCACGTTCACGGTGGCGCTCGCGCCCGGTGCGAGGCCGGTGACCTGCGCCGTGGTCGCCGTCCAGCCGGTCGGAGTGTGGAAGGTGACGGCACCGCTGAGCGCTGTCGATTCCTGGTTCGTGACGGTGACCGGAACCGTGGTGGCCGCACCGGGGGTGAGAGCGGTCTGCGGCACCGACAGCGGGGCGCACACCGCGTTCATCCACGCCTCGTCGAACGAGGAGAACTGCATGGTGTTCGTGTATCCGGCCTCCCACAGCACCCCCACCCTGCCGTCGTCGATCGCCGTGGCGCTGGAGTAGGCGAACGTGCCGGTCTCGAGCGTGCGCAGGCCCGGCCAGGTCTCGCCGTCGTCGCACGAGAGCCGCACCGCCCCGTTCACGCGGTTGCCGTCGGCGCCGTTGTTGGCGTTCGTGAAGACCAGTTTCCTCGCGTCGACGCTGGCCGCAGGGGCGTCCGGGTGCAGGCGCGTGATCGAGGCGTTGTTCGTGGGGTCGGGCAGCTCGGGGTCACGGGTGACCGGCCCGTAGCTGTGGCCGCCGTCCGTCGAGATCGCCACCTTGCGCAGACGGCCGTTGGAGCTGTCGCGCGAGTTGAGCATGACGCGGCCGTCGGAGATCTCGACGACCTTGTTCTCGTCCATGCCGGTGCCGACATACTCGCCGCGCTCCCAGGTGACACCGCCGTCGTCGGAGTACACCGAGTACGCCTGGATCGCCGTCGATCCGTTCGACTGCCGCACCGTGCCGGCGTACTGCTGGATGAGTCGGCCCGCGTGGGCGCCGTAACGCAGTTGGATGCCCTCGCCCGACGTCGCGAACGTGCCCTTCACGTCCCCCGCCACGGGCGTGTACACGCCTGCGCTGGTGGTGCCGTTCGAGGTCTTGGCGACGTCGGTGATCAGCCGCGGGGCGCTCCATGTCGCACCGCCGTCGTCCGAGTGGATCACCGCGGCGCCCATGACCTGCCGGTTCGCGTCGTCGTCTCCGTAGGCGCTCCCCTGGAATCCCTGGTCCTTGGAGTGCACGAAGAACGCGAAGACGCGGCCGCTCTCCCGGTCGACGACGTAGCTCGGGTCGGAGTAGCCGTACTGGCCGCTTCCGGTCTTCCCTGCCGCGATGATCTGCAGCGGGCCCCAGGTGCGACCGTTGTCGGTCGAACGGCGCTGGATGATCGAGTTCGGGTTGGGGGCGTCGGCCGCGTTCCCCGGTCGGGCATCCCACGACGCGAGGACCACGCCGTCGCCGAGGTGGGCGAGCGCGGGGATGCGGTAGAAGTAGTTCGCGGCGGTACGGTCGGCACCGATGTTCAGCTCGAGGTAGTCGCCCGGATCGGCGTTCGGATCGGTCAGGTACCCGGGGGCGGGGGCCGCCGAAGCTGCGGTGGCGGGGAGGGTGAGGGCGAGGACGAGCGCCGCGATAGTGCCGTATCGCAGCAGCGGGCGACGGCGGCCACGGCCATTCCGAGAGGCGGGCGGGAGAGGAACGTGCATGGACAGACCTTTCTGTTCGTGCGGAAATCAGACGTCTGATGTCTGATTTCAAGTCACTCTAGCGAGAGGTCAGACGTCGAACAAGGGTCGGCGCAGCACCTCGAGGTTCCGCGCGACGGTGCGCAGGGCGTCCCGGGCACTGGCGTCGTCAGGGCGTCGGGCCGTCTTCAGCCCCAGCCAGGCGACGTCGCCCGCTGCCGCGAGTGCCGCAGCGACGTGTGCATCATCGAGGAGCGAGGCCGATTCCGGATGCGTCGAGGCGATCGGCAGATGCGCATCCACCCACGGAGGACCGTACGGAGTCTGCACGGCCGCAGCGCCGGAGAAGGCGAGGCCGACGAGGAACCCGGAGGCTGCGGCTGCGGCGATCTGCGCGGTCACGGCGTCCGCATCGCGCAGCTCGATCGCCGAGCGACCCCAGTTGAGCCAGAGCCCGACCGGCGCTCCCGCTGACCGGATCGCGGCGATCTCGTCGTCGAGGGAGAGGAAACCCTTCTCCGGGATCTGCCCTGGCACCGACGCATCGCAGTGCTCGACGACCAGGCGCGCTGCCGACCAGTCGAGGGCGGCGGCTTCCTGCAGCGAACGCACGAACGGTTCCACGGCTCCCGCCACCCGCGGGGCGGTGTGCAGGGTCACCACGGCCACGGTCGCGCCGCTCTCGCGGTCGATGCGCGCGATGTCGGCGGCGACGCGGCGCAGGTCGTCGACGGCTGCCGCGCGACCCGTTTCATCGGTCGACGCCAGACCATATCGCGAGTCGCTCCCCAGGCGCCCCATCACGAAGGGGATCGGCGTCACGGCGAGCGGCACGGCGGGCACGTTCGCGAGGAACCAGGCCTCGTCGTGCGGGTGGATGCCTCCCATCCACGGCACTTCGAGCCCGGCGACCCCGGGAAGCGCACACAGCGCGGGCAGCAGCTCCCCTTCGAGCTCCGGGTCCCAGCGCGCGTGCGCCGGAGAGGCTGGATAGGCGCTGACGAGGACGGGCGCAGTCATGCGCGGGCTCGCGCGACCGCATCGGCGAACCACGTCGTGATCGTCGAGGGATGCGTGATGGCGGTGCCGACACAGACGGCGAAGGCACCAGTGGCGATCGCGTCCGCGGCCTGCGCCGGCGTGTGGATGCGCCCCTCGGCGACGATCGGACGACGGCAGCGGGCCGCCATCAGCTCGATGAGCTCGAGATCGGGGCCGGTGGTCTTCGGGCGCTCGCCCGTGTAGCCGGACAGGGTGGTGCCGAGGATGTCGGCGCCCGCCTCTTCTGCGGCGAGCGCATCGTCGAGCGAACCGCAATCGGCCATGATCAGGGCGTCGGTGTGCGTGCGAAGACCCTGGATCGTCTCCCCGAGAGTCAACCCGTCCGGACGATCGCGACGGGTGCCGTCGACCGCGATGATGTCGGCTCCCGCGTCGGCGACGGCCCTGGCATGGTCGAGCGTCGGAGTGATGAACACGTCGCGATCGCCGTCCTTCCACAGACCCACGACGGGCACGGGGAGGTGGGCCGTCGCACGGATGTCGCCGATTCCCTGCACCCGGATGCCCGCGGCACCCCCGACGAGGGCAGCCGCGGCCACCTGGGCCATCGTCCGCGGGTCGCGCATCGCCTCACCGGGGTAGGCCTGGCACGAGACGATCAGGCCGCCACGCAGCTGCTCGAGGTGGTCGGCGAGTCTCATGGGTTCCTCCAGACGGATGCCGCAGCTCCCCGCAGCGGGGCGTCGTCGCCGAGAGTACCCGGCAGGATGGGCGTGCTCTGCAGCGCATCGATCGCCTCGGCGTGGAAGGCGTCGCGCATCGGGCGCCACCAGTCCTCACCGATGTTCGGCACGCCGCCGGTGACCACGATGCGCTCGGGATCGAGGATCGTGGCCGCTCCCGCGATGGCGCGTCCGACCGCTGCGGCTGACTCGCCGATGGCGCGGCGGGCGATGGGGTCACCGGCAACGGATTCCGCCGCGATCCCCCGGGCATCGGTGATCCCGGGGTCTCCTCCGAGCGAGAGGAAGTGCCGGTGCATGCCGATGCCGGAGCCGATCGCCTCGAGGTGTCCGGGTCTGCCGCAGGGGCAGCGCAGGTGTGCGGCTCCCGGCACCGGGAGGTGCGCGATCTCCCCCGCGACGTGATGCGCTCCGCGCACGGCATCGTCGCCCAGGATCAGTCCGGCGCCGACACCGGTGCCGACCGCGACGATGAGCGCACTCGCCGCCCCGGCCGCCGCCCCGTGCCGGTACTCCCCCGCCGCGTGCGCATCGACGTCGTTCTGCACCCGCACGGGAGCATCCGTGATCAGGTGCGCCCCCAGCCCGGCGCGCACGAGGGCGGCAAGAGGGGTGCCCGGCCAGTCCGCGAAGGTGTCGGTGGCCGAGACGATCGTCCCGCTCCCAGCATCGACGACCCCGGCGGCGCCGATGCCGACTCCCGACAGGCGCAGCCCGGTGCCGGAGAGCAGCCGCTCGGCGAGGGCGACGACGGTGGCCACGACGGCCGTCGGCCCCTCCGCGGCGGGAGTCGTGGCCACCTCGGTGCGCAGCAGCGTGTCGTGGCGGTCGGCGAGCGCTGCGGCCGTCTTGGTGCCGCCGATGTCGACGGCGAGGACGACCTCGCCCATCAGGCGACGGCGACAGGGAGCAGGTGCAGCTCGTCGAGGATGTCGCGGATCCTGGAGACCGCATCGTCGTCGAGCGCCTGCACGGTGCGAGCCATGGTGGCGTGATCGATGATGCCGCGGGCGTGCATGGCGGCCTTGAACGCGCCGACACCGGTCGCATCCCCCGACAGCCCCTGCGGCTGGAACACGATGTCGAACAGACGGTTGATGCGTTCCTGTTCGGCCCGGGCGATCACCCAGTCGCCGCTCTTGGCCGCCTCCCACAGCCGCACGTATCCCGCGGCCTCCACATTCGCGAGTCCGGGGACCACGCCGTCGGCACCCGCGAGCGCCATGGCGTCGACGACGACCTCGTGACCGGTGAGCAGCTGCAGCGGACTCCCCGCCGCCCGGTTCGCCGCGATCAGACGCCGGAACGAGACATCGTCGCCCGAGGAGTCCTTCACGCCCTGGATCACGCCCTCGCTGCCGAGCTGCACGAGCAGATCGATGCCGAGCTTGGAGTGCACGCGGACCGGGACGTCGTAGGCCCACAGCGGGGCGTCGATGGCCGCGGCGATGGTGCGGAAGTGGTCGGCGACCTCGGCGGCGGAGTTCAGCGTGTACAGCGGAGCCGTCGTGACGATCGCCTGCGCGCCGGCGTCGACCAGACGGCGGGCGGTCTCGATGATGCGGGGAGCCGTGAGCTCGATCGCGCCGGCGATGATCGGCACCCGGCCGGCATTCGCCGCGACGATCGTGCGGAGCAGCTCCACGCGCTGGTCGTCGGTGAAGTACGCGGTCTCGCCCGTGGAGCCGAGGGCGAAGAGTCCGGAGACACCTTCGTCGACGAGACGGTCGACGAGACGGGAGAGCGAGGCGTGGTCGATCGAGCCGTCCTCGAGCAACGGGGTGGCGACGGGCGGGACGACGCCCGCGAAGACGGGGGCGGAGGGGGCAGCAGACATGTGTGTTCCGGTCGTTTCAGTGGTGGGATTCGAGCAGCGAGGGCGCAGCGCCCAGCAGCGTTCTGGTGTAGTCGTCGGAGGGAGCGTCGAACACACGGGCCGCGTCGCCGAACTCGACGACCCGCCCCTTGTTCATCACGGCGATCTCGTCGGAGAGGTAGCGGACGGTCTGGATGTCGTGGGAGATGAAGACCATGCCGAGGCCGAGCTGCTCCTTCAGGTCGGTCAGCAGGTTCAGGATCTGCGCCCGCACCGAGACGTCGAGCGCCGAGGTGGGCTCGTCGGCGACGATCACCTGCGGGTCGAGCACGAGCGCCCTGGCGATGGCGACACGTTGGCGCTGCCCCCCGGAGAGCTGGCTGGGCAGCGCGTCCAGGGCCGAGGGCGGCAGCCCGACGAGACCCACCAGGTCGCGCACCTTGCGACTCCGGGTCGCCGCGCTGCCGAGGCGGTGCACCTGCAGCGGATCGAGGAGCGCATCGCGCACCGTCATCCGGGCGTTCAGCGCGGTCGCCGGGTCCTGGAAGACGACGGACAGGATGCGCCCGAGCCGCTTGCGCACGGCGGGCGTGAACGATCGCACCGGCTCGCCGCCGAACACGACCTGCCCGCTCGTGGGCTTCTCGAGGCCGATCAGCACCTTGGCCGAGGTGGACTTGCCCGATCCGGACTCGCCGACGATGCCGAGGGTCTGCCCGCGCTTCACCGTGAGCGAGACGCCCGCGAGCGCATCGACGTACTCGGGACGGAAGAGTGAGGACGCACGGGTCTTGTAGCGGACGTGCACGTCCTTCAGCTCGATGACGGATTCGCTCATCGTCCTGCTCCGATCGCCTCGACGGGCGCATCGTCCGGATGCGCGGAGTAGTAGTGCTCCGTCCCCTCGATGTGTCGGCGCACCGGGGTGGTGCCGGCATACCGCGAGGGGTCGCTGGACCGCGGGGCGAAGCGGTCGCCCGCCGGGAAGTCGCGCGGTGAGGGCACGACTCCCGAGACCTGATGCAGGCGGTCGGAGCCGGCCTCGATCGAGAGCACAGCGCCCAGGAGGCCCTGCGTGTACTCGTGCACGGGCTGCGTGAGCACCTCGCGGGTGGTGCCCTGCTCCACGACCTGGCCCGCGTACATCACCGTGATCCGGTGGGTGAGCTCGGCCACCAGGGCGAGATCGTGCGAGACGAACAGGAGCGCGAAGCCGAGCTCCCGCTGCAGCCGCATGAGCAGCTCCACGACCTGGGCTTGCACCGTGACATCGAGCGCGGTGGTCGGCTCGTCGGCGATCACCAGCCGCGGATCCCGGGTCAGCGCCATCGCGATGAGCACGCGCTGCCGCTGCCCTCCCGAGAGCTCGTGCGGATACGAGGAGAGTGTGCGCTTCGGATCGAGACCGACGAGCGTCAGCAGCTCCTCGGCGGTGCGGGTGCCGCCGCGCGAGGTGAGCTGCTTCATCTGCGAGCGAATGAGCATCGCCGGGTTGAGTGAGCTCAGCGCGTCCTGATAGATCATCGCGATGTCGTGTCCGCGCAGCGCGTTGCGTTCCTTCGGGGCCATCTGCAGCAGGTCTTTCCCGTCGAACAGGATGCGTCCGCGGATGTCGGCCTTCGGGTCGAGCAGACCCATGATCGCGAGCGAGGTGATGGACTTGCCGCATCCGGACTCCCCCACCAGCGACATGGTCTCGCCGGGGCGCACCGTGAAGCTGACGTGGTCGACCACGTCGACGTCGCCGTGCCGGGGGAACGAGATGCACAGGTCCTGCACCTCGAGCAGCGGCTTGTCGTCGCCCGTGTACTCGAGGCGATCCGTGCGGGTGAGTTCACGCCGTCGCAGCTCGGCGAGTCGTTCCGCGAGGGGGACGACTTCCGCGCGCGGCACCAGGGTGTCGGGGACGCCGCTCGGCACGGAGAGGTTCACCGCGGTGTCGACGGTGGGGATCACGTGCGTGTCGTCCGGGATCGCTGCGACCTCGAGCTCGTGCGTGGACTCCTCGGTGTTCGCGGCGTCGGCCGTGATCGTGCGCGCCCGCGGCGACACCATGGCGTCGGTCATCCCCTCGGAGAGGATGTTGAGGCACAGCACCGTGATCATGATGAGGATGCCGGGGAAGAAGGTCGCCCACCACGCTCCGCTCATGAGCAGGTTGCGGCCCGCGGCGATGACGTTGCCCCACGACGGCTCGGGATCGGGCACGCCGGCCTGCAGGAACGACAGCGAGGCCTCGAACACGATCGCGTCGGCGACGAGCACGGTCGCGAAGACGAGGACCGGCGCCATCGCGTTGCGCGCCACGTGTCGCACGATGATGCGCGGGGTGCCCGCTCCCATCACACGCACGGCCGAGACGTAGTCCTCCCCGTACTGGTCGAGGATGTTTGCACGGACGATGCGGGTGAGCTGCGGCACGTAGAGGAACGCGATGGTCAGCACCAGCACGGGCAGCGACTTGCCGAACACCGCCACGAACACCGCGGCGAGCGCGATGCCGGGGAACGACATCACGACGTCCATGACGCGCATGAGGGTCTCGGAGATCCACTTCGGGGCGGTGGCGGCGATCGTGCCGAGCACGCAAGCGGCGACCAGGGCGACGAGGGTCGCCCCGATACCGATCACGAGCGAGTAGCGGGCGCCGTAGACGAGGCGCGAGAAGATGTCGCGGCCCTGACGGTCGGTGCCGAACCAGTGCTCCGCTCCCGGCGGCTGCACGGGAGTCCCGGAGGCCAGCGGGTCGAACGGCGCGATGAGAGGCGCGAAGATCGCGGCCAGGGCGATGATCGCCAGCACGGCGATGCAGATGATCGACCCGAGGGACAGGCGGCCCCAGCGGAGGCCCGGGACGGAAAGCCGTTCCGTGAGTTTGCGTCGCATGTCACACCGCCCGGATTCGAGGATTGATGAGCACGTACAGGAGGTCGACGATGATGTTGATCACGACGAAGGCGAGCGCCACCGCGAGCGTCACTCCCTGCACGAGGTTGGGTTCGTTGTTGGTGACGCCGTTGAGGATGAGGGTTCCCATCCCCGGGATGGCGAAGATGATCTCGATCACCACGGCGCCGCCGAGCAGGTAGCCGATGCGCAGCCCCAGCACCGTGACGGGGGTGATGAGGGCGTTGCGCAGCACGTTGCGGCCGACGACGATCACCCGCGGGATGCCGGCGCCGAGGGCGGTGCGCACGTAGTCGCGGTCGAGCTCCTCGACCATCGAGGTGCGCACGACGCGCGACAGCTGACCGATCACCGGCACCGCGAGCGCGATCGCAGGGAGGGTCATGCGGGCGAGCCAACCGGAGGGATCGGCCCAGAAGTCGGGGAGCGGGCCGGAGGCGGGGAGCAGTCCGAGGCCGAGGGTGAAGACCTGGATGAGCAGGATGGCGAGCCAGAACGACGGGGTGGAGAGCGCCGCGACGCCGAAGACGCGGATCACCTGGTCGGGCCAGCGGTCGCGGTAGACGGCGGCGAGGACGCCGATCACGAAGGCCACGATCACGGCGATGATGAGCCCGAGGAAGGTGAGCGCCAGGGTGACCGGGAAGGCACGGGCGACCTCATCGATCACGGGAAGGCTGCGCGCGGAGTAGGTGCCGAGGTCGCCCTGCACGAGTCCGAACAGGAAGTTCACGTAACGGACGAGCAGGGGGAGGTTGAGGCCGTGGTCCTCGCGGTAGGCCTCGAGGGCTGCGGGCGACGCCGTCTCGCCGAGCGCCGTGCGGGCCGGGTCGACGGGCGAGAACGACATCACGAAGAACACGAGGAACGTGATGCCGAGGATCATCAGCGGCAACTGCAGCAGTCGCCGGCCGATGAGGCGGAGCGTGTGGGACACGTGCCGCTCCTTCCGAGGGTGAGGGAGGTGCAGGGGGCGCGCTCGTCGGGTGAGCGCGCCCCCTGTTCGGGTGCTGCTTCTGTGCGGGTGCTACTTCGCGGCCACGCCGACGTCGAGGAACGACAGTCCGGTGGTGGGGACGGGCTGGAACCCGACGAGCTCCTGGCTGCTCCAGGCGGTCGGCAGCTTGCGGTGGAACAGCGGGTAGAGCACGGCCTGATCGGAGAGCAGGTCGAACGCCTGGTCCCAGGTCTTCTGCTGCTCGTCGCCTTCCTGCTGGACGGCGGTGTCGAGGAGCGTGCGCAGCTCGGCGTACTCGGGAGAGTCAGCCCAGTTGGTGCGGGTCTGGGTCCAGACGTTCTCGCCGTACCACCAGTTCATGAGCAGGTCGGGGTCGACGCCGAAGACCGAGGGGTCACCGGGGGCGACGGCCACCGTGTAGTCGCCGGAGTCGACCTTCTCGTACATCGACGCGGACTGTCCGATGTCGAGCGTGGTGTCGATGCCGATCGCGTCGAGCGACTCCTTGATCAGCGGGGCGACCTCCTTGACCCATCCGGTGTCGGTCGTCAGCAGCGTGATCGACAGGTCGGAGACGCCGGCGTCCGCCAGCAGCTCCTTCGCCTTCTCGGGGTCGTAGGTGTAGACCGTCGAGGCCTCGTGGTAGTTCGGGTACGTCTCGGGCAGGAACGAGGTCGCAGGCGTGGCGTTGCCGAGCATGCCCGTGCCGATGATCTTGTCCATGTCGAGGGCGTAGTGCAGTGCCTGCCGTACGCGCACGTCGTCGAACGGCGCCGCCTTGGTGTTGAACATCATGAACAGCAGGCCGAACGACTGCACGCTCTCGACGTCGGCCGACGAGGCGAGGGTGTCGACGTCGATGTACGGCACGTCTTCGATCGCCTGCACGGTGCCGGTGGACATCGCGGTGACGCGGGCCGAGGCGTCGGCGAGCAGGTTCCAGTTCATGCCGGCGGCGAGCGCGGGGCGCGGGCCGTTGTAGTCGTCGTAGCGCTCGAAGACGAGCTTGTCCTCGGGGACCGCGGAGACCAGCGAGTACGGGCCGGAGCCGACCGGGTTGGCGGCGAAGTCCTCGGGATCGGCCTCGACGACCGCCTTCGGGACGATCTTGACGACGCCGAGGCGGTCGTTGATCAGCGAGAAGGGGTAGTCCGTCGTGATGCGCACGGTGTCTTCGTCGACCGCGGTGACGGTGTCGATGAAGTCGACGAACGACAGGAAGAGCGAGTTGTTGTCCGGGTCGAGCACGCGGTCGTAGCTGAAGACGACGTCGTCCGCCGTGACCGGGTCGCCGTTCTGGAAGGTCGCGCCTTCGCGGATGTCGATCTCGTAGGTCGTGTCGTCGATCTTCGTCGGGAGGTCGGCGGCGAGCGCAGGGGCCGGCTTCTGGGTGACCGGGTCGAGGTCGACGAGACCTTCGAAGACGTGCCAGTTCGCCGAGACCGTGACGGCGCCGGAGGCGACCATCGGGTCGAAGCTGCCGTTCAGCGTGTACGAGATCCCCGCCTCGATGATGGCGTCCGGGTCGATCTCGCTCGCGGCCGCGCTCTCGTCGGGGGTGGCGGTGGTGCCGGCGCCGCAGCCCGCGAGGGCGACGGATGCGGCGACTGTGCCGGCGACCGCCATCGCGAATCGACCCGCGCGACGGCGGGTGAAGTGTCGGTTCATGTGTGCTCCAGGGTGGTGGGGGGAACATCTTGAGGACATCTGATGTCTGATGTACTCTAAACACAGGTTCGATCAGATCACAAGAGTGAGATGATCGGAGCGTTTCTGCCAGGCACGAGAGGGAGCCCCATGAAGTCCACCACGAGTAGGGCGTCACGCATGCGGCGCTCGACCACGGCGGATCAGATCAAGCAGCTCATCCTGACGCGCGGGCTCACCCCGGGCGACCCGCTGCCTACGGAGGCGGAGCTCTGCGACGAGCTCGACGTCTCGCGATCCTCCGTGCGTGAGGCCATCCGCACCCTCTCGACCCTCGACATCGTCGACGTGCGTCACGGCCACGGAACGTACGTCGGACCGATGTCGCTGGATCCGATGGTGGAGGCCCTCGTCTTCCGCGGGGTGCTGTCGCCGGAGGGGTCGCTGCAGGCGCTGCGCGAGGTCGTCGAGGTGCGCCTGGCGCTGGACCTCTCGATGGCCGAACGCATCGTGGAGGCGGCCAAGGCGGATGATGACCCCGAGCTCGACGCGCTGGTCGCCGACATGGTCGACAAGGCCGAGCGCGGCGAGCATTTCCTCGAGGAGGACCGCGCCTTCCACACCCGCCTGTTCGGCACGATCGGGAACCGCCTGGTCGGGCAGCTCGTCGGCGCCTTCTGGGATGTCCACACGGCGGTGCTCCCCCAGCTGGGGATCCCGCAGCCCGATGACATCCACAAGACGGCGAAGGCGCACGGCGACATGCTCGAAGCGGCGCGCTCCGGCGACGTCGACCGGTATCGCCGGGCTGTCGTCGAGCACTACGAGCCGCTGCAGCGCGTGCTCGCGAGTGCCGCGGGCGACGCTCAGGGCTGATCGGTGCGACTCCCACTGCCTGGGGAGGAGACGGGTGCGATCGCGACCGTCGCCGACACGAGGCCCGAGAGGCGGTCGGGGACCGGGACGGGCGCCAGCACCACGGGGCGACGCTCCGGGTGATCGAAGCGCCGCACCGCACCGTCGAGGACCTCGACCAGGAGCGGATCGATCGCCAGGCCGAAGCCCACGGCCTTGAGCACGGCCTCCTTGGCGGTGAAGACGCGTGCGGCGTCGGCGATCGACGCCACGCGTGCCCGCTCCTGCGGGGTGAGAGCCATGGACAGCACGTCGTCGCCGTCCACGAAGGCGGAGTGCTGCTCGACATCGATCCCCACCTCCGCCCCCTCGCAGAAGGCGACGGCCACGAACGTCCCGCTGTGCGAGATCGACACGTCGGGCCATTGCGTGCCCTCGAATCCGCGCCCCGGCTCCCCGGACAGGACCGGCTTCCACTCCCCCGCCGCCGTGAACCGCCGCGTGAAGCGGGCGGCGCCCAGCGGGACTCCCCGCACTTCCCGAAGTCGACGGTGCACCATGACCCGCCCCGTGACGAAACGGCGGGCATCGCCCTCACGCCGGAACGCGGCGAGGCGGACACGGTCGTCGTGCGTGAGCGGGAGCCAGGACGGCGGATCCGCATCCTCCAGCCGATCGACGAGCTCGACCTCGGCCACCAGGCGGCGGGGCGGGGCTTCGGTCCGCGCATCGCCGGGGACGCGGGCGTCGCCGGGCACGAGGAACGGGATGTCGAGAGGCGGGATGTCGAGGAGGGGGGACGAGGTCATCCCGTCGCCTCGCGCACGACGGAGGTGATGTCCGTGACGGTGCCCTCGCGAACCTCCAGCACGCGGTCGAGCCGGGCGAGAGTGGACTCCCGATGGGCGACGACGACGACGGTCCTGCCCTGCGCGAGTCGATCGAGCGCAGCCTCGACGAGTCCGGCGGTCTCCGGATCCACGTCGGACGTCGCCTCGTCCAGCACGATCACGCGGCTCTCCAGCAGGGCGATCCTGGCGAGCCCGACCAATTGCCGCTGACCGGCGGAGAGAGATCCGTCCGCTCCGACGGCCGTATCGAGTCCCTCCGGAAGCGCGTCGACCCACCGCGACAGGCCGAGGGTGGCGAACGCCCCCCGCAGGTCCGCGTCATTCGCGGAGGGTGCCGCGAGACGCAGCTCCTCGGCGATGGTGCCGGTGCCGAGCTGCACCTCCTGCGGCACGAAGGCGACGCGGAGCGCGCGCTCCGCGGGGGCGAGCGCTACGAGATCGGCATCGCCGCAGCGCACCGTGCCCCTGATCGGGGCGTACAGCCCGGCGATGACCAGTGCCAGCGTCGACTTGCCCGCTCCGGAGCGGCCGGCCAGACCGTAGCGCAGGCCGCTCTCCAGGTGCAGACTGACCCCGCGCAGCACGGGCTCGCCGCCGTAGTCGAACCAGACGTCGCGCATCTCGATCCCACCGTCGGATCCCGCCGCGTCAGCCGGTGCGGTGTCACCGTGGCGAGCATCGCGACCGCCCACGCCGACGGGAGTGTCCGAGCCGGTCGCGCGGAGGAGGTCGTGCGCGCGCGCCGCACCCGTCGCCGCCTCCTCCACTGCCCCGACGAGGGCGACCAGGTCGGCGAAGCCGGAGAACAGGGTCACGCTCGCCAGCAGGAACGTGACCACGACCCCCACGGAGACCGCACCCGCGCCCACCATCGGCACCCCGACGACGATGAGTGCCGCGAGCGTCACGCCCTCGATGAGCGACATCGCGCTGATCCAGCGGCCGAGGACCACCGTGCGCATCTGGGCATGGACGGCAGCGGCGTTGACCTCGGCCGAGCGCTCGTCCAATCGGCGCCGCGTGACCGGCGGAGCATCGGCGATCAGCGTCCGCGCCCGCACGCTCTCCGCGAGCTCCGCCACGACGTCCGCCTCAGCCGCCGCCTCCGCACCGTAGGCGTGAGCGGCCCCGGAACGGAACCGGTGCATCACGAACAGCGCCGGGGGGAGGAAGACGACGACGAGGACGAGCGTCAGCACCCAGGACTGGAATGCGAGCACGGTCACCAGCAGGACGACGGTCGACCCAGTCACGAGAAGCGCGGTCGACGACTCGCGCACGAAGGCGGAGAGCGCGGCGATCTCGGCCGTGCCACGTTGGAGCAGCTCGCCGTGTCGATGCCGTTCGACGAATCGCAAGGCCACGGTGGTCAGCTGCGCCGCGATTTGATCCCGCACATCGCGCACGAGGAACTCCCCGCCGCGGGCCAGTCGACTCCTGCCCACCGCCGAGAGCACGAGCTGGAGCAGAGCGAGCCCCACGCCGATCCCCGCGAAGGCAAGGGCCGCCGCACGCTCACCGCGCAGCAGCGCGTCGGTCACCCGGCCGACCACCACCGGGGCCAGCGTGGCGGCGAGGCTCGCTCCGACACTGAAGACGATCGCGCTGACGAGCAGGAAGCCGTGCGGGCGCGCGAACCGCAACGCTGCACGCACGACCCCGCGCCGCGGAGGCGTGGCGACGAGCCGATCGGGGTTCGCTGCCCGAACCCGCCCGCCGGTGGCATCTGTCGCTGCCGCCGTCGCTGCCGCTGCCGCTGCTGCTGCGCGGTTCATGCCGACACCTCGGTGCGCGCGGGAAGACGCAGCACCGCGTCCGCCGCGTCGAGGATCGCGCCATGCCCGGCCACCACCACGATCCGCTCTCTCGCCACCGCCGTGATCGCCGCGATGATGCGGGCACCCGTCGTCGCATCGACAGCGGAGGTGACGTCATCGAGGAGCAGCACGGCGGGCTCGACCACGAGCGCCCTGGCGAGGGCGAGCCGCTGCACCTGTCCTCCCGAGAGCTCTCCTCCGCCCTCACCGACCGAGGCGTCCAGCGCGTCGACCGATCGCGAGGCGAGTTCGGTGTCGAGGCCGACCGTCGCGAGCGCACGCCGATAGCGCGCGTCGTCGGCATCGCCGTCTTCCGTGGCCGCACCGAGCGCGAGGTTCTCCCGCACGGTCCCGTTCAGCACGAGGGGGCGCTGGGGGACGAGATGCACCCCGCCGACGGGTCCCGTCGGCGGGGCACCGTCCACGAGCACGCGGCCCGCGTGGGGGGCTTCGATCCCGGCCATCACCCGCAGCAGGGTCGACTTGCCGCTTCCGGTCGGCCCGCTGAGGCCGATCAGACGACCCGGCTCGAGCGTGAGCGCGATCGGCTCCCCCTCAGGGAAGATCCGGAGCTCGTCCAGCACGATACGCCGAGCCGAGGTCCCACCCGCTGCGGCCGTCTGGGCGTCCAGGACCGGCTGCAGCCGTGCCGCGCCCACACGCGCGTCCGCGCTCTGCGTCCACCGCTGGAGCCCGACCTGCACCGCGATCCCGACGGTCGCCATCCACCCGCTGAACGTCACGAGACCACCGACCGTGAGGCGTCCGTCGAGAACCGCGAACACGGCGACGACCACGCCGACCGCGGTGGCCACGGCGGGGATCCCCTCGCCCAGGGCCGTCCATCGGGCGAGGATGCCCCCGGCCCGCACGGTGCGTTCGGAGAGGTCGGCCGAAAGTCGTGCATGGCGCTCGACCACCGTGTTCTCCATCCCCGCCCCGCGCACGGTGACGGCGCTGCGCAGCAGATGATCGACCGCATCCGCCCGCCGGCCGTGGGCCTCGGCGGCATGCATCGACGCGCGTTCGAATCGCCGGGGGTACACGACCGCGAGCACGATCAGACACGGCACCGTGGCGCCCGCGACCACCAGGAGCCAGGGGTCCAGCGACGCGAGCCCCGGCACGAGCACCCCGACCGTGACCGCGATCACGACCCAGGTGGGGAGGCCGTGCACCCAGACCCGGACCAGATCGACATCCCGTCCCGCGCGGATCACCAGATCGCCGGTGCCGCCCGATGCGCGCCCCGAGTCGGCGATCGCGCACGTGCGCAGGCGTGTACGCAGGAGCACCCCTGTCCTCGCATCGGCGAGGTTGGCGAAATGGTCCCACACGCACATCCCGAGGAACTGCGCGACCCCGGCTGCGAGCACGACCGCTGCCCACCATGCCGCTGCACCGAGGTCTCCCCCGATCACACCGTCGTCGATCGCGAACCGGAGCACGAAGGGCGCAGCCAGGAAGCCGGCCTGACGAACGACGGCACCGGCCATCGACAGCGCGAGCGGTCCACGCACGCTCCACGCCGCCCTGCGGAGCAGTCGCCCCCGTTCGGCCGACCGGACCGGATGGGCCTGGGTGCCGCCCGCGGGTCGACGACTCATCTGCCCCTCTCCAGACGGCGCGAGATGGCCGGTCCGATCCGCTCCCACGCGACGGGAGCGACGATCCCGGCATGGTCCACGTCCAGCACGGAGCATTCCGCGCGCTCTCCGAGTCGCACACCCCAGCCCGTCGACGCGGGCTCTTCCCGTCCCGCGACGAACAGGAGCGTCGGCACGTCGGTGACGGGCGAGACGGACGCGGCCATGAGTCCTGAGGCCCACGCGTGGCTGGCGACGATCGCATCGACCGTGGCACGGTCGTCGAGCCCGAGCACACCGCGCGAGGCGCGGATCGCCTCCTTGAGGTGCGGATAGTCTCCGGTCCCGTCCCGAAGCTCCGCGAAGAAGGCGGTCTGCTCGGCGCGCACCGCGGCCTCGTCGTCCGAGCCGAACACCTCGGCAGAGGAAGAAGCTCCCTGCTCCCCGGACAACGGCGCCGGGTCGAGGAGGGCGAGCAGGTCGACCTCCTCCCCCTCGGCGACCAGCCGAGCGGCGATCGCGTGGGCGACGTTGCCGCCGAAGGAGTACCCCGCCAGCCGATACGGACCGTGCGGTGCGATCTCCCTGATGCGCGCGAGGTACTCCAGCGCGAGCTCGTCCACGTCGCGCGCCCCACTCTCGCGACCGGAGAGCAGCGGAGCCTGGAGCCCGATCACGCCCGTACCGGCGGGGAGGAAGCGGACCAGCGGCGCGAACTGCCAGGCGAAGCCACCGGCAGGATGCACGCAGAACAGCGGTGGCGCGTCCGTCGTCGGCTCGCGGAGCGCGAGCACCGGCGCGAGACCGGCATCCCTCGCAGGATCGCCGATCGCGGCGGCCAGAGCACGCACGGTCGGTGCGGCCATCACGGTCCCGACCGGAACCCGCACTCCCAGCTCCTCGCCCAGCTGGGCCACGACCCGCATCGCCAGGAGGGAGTGGCCGCCGAGGTCGAAGAAGCCCTCGTCCCGGTGCCCGACGGCCACGCCGAGGACTCTCGTGAAGACGGCGGCGACGAGCCGTTCCGCCCGCCCCTGCGGAGGTTCGCCGCCGCCAGAGCCACGCGGTGCGGGAAGGGCGTCCCTGTCCACCTTGCCGTTGACCGTGAGTGGGATCACCGGGACGACGGCGAACAGGGACGGCACGGCGTAGGGAGGCAGGATGCCGGACAGGTGCGCCCGCAGCCCGTCGATGAACGCCTGTTCCGCTTCACCGGGATCGCCGGCGTCGGGCGAGAGGTGCGCGCCGGGTGCGACGACCACATGCACCCGGAGAACGCCGCCCGTGGCGCCGCCCGTGGCGCCGCCGACCGACGCGGCGGCCTGCACGATGTCGGGGTGGCTCTCCGCCGCCTTCTCGATCTCGGCGAGCTCGATGCGGTAGCCGCGGACCTTCACCTGACCGTCGTCGCGTCCGCGATACTCGATCCCGCCGTCCTGTCTGCGGTGCACCCGATCGCCCGTCCGATAGAGACGGTCGCCCGGTGCGCCGAAGGGATCGGCGACGAAGCGTGCGGCGGTCAGTGCCGTCTGCCGGTCGTAGCCGCGAGCGAGGCCGTCGCCCGAGAGGTACAGCTCCCCCGTCCCTCCCGGCGGCACCTCGCGCAGCCCCGAGTCGAGCACGTAGGCGCGCGCTCCGAGGATGGGCCGCCCCAGGCAGGGCTCGGCACTCGAAGCCAGGTCGGCGCCGAGCGCGTTGATCGTGAACTCCGTCGGACCGTAGAGGTCGTACCCCGCCGTGTGCGGATGGTCGCGGAGGGTCGTCCACAGCTCGGCTGGTACGGCTTCCCCACCGAGCAGGACCAGCGCCGGCGGCCGCCCGTCGAGAAGCCCCGCGCGCAGCAGTTCCCGCGCGAAGGAGGGCGTGACGTTCACGACGTCGATGCCCACTCGCCCGTAGTGCGCCACGAGGGTCTCGACGTCGAGACGGCTCTCCTCGTCGACGATGTGCACCTCGTGACCGTCCAGCAGCCAGAACAGCTCCTCCCACGACATGTCGAACGAGAACGACACGGTGTGCGCGATCCGCAGCGGCGAGCGCCCTGCACGGGCGATGGTCGGCCGGAAGATCGCCTCGAGGTGGTTGTCGTACATCGTCATGAGCCCGCGGTGCGGCACGACCACACCCTTCGGCTCGCCCGTCGAGCCCGAGGTGAAGATCGTGTATGCGGCGTGGTTCGGTGTGAGCCGCGGCGGGGTGAAGCGGGCCTCCGTCCCTTCGTGCACGGCGTCAGAAGCGCCGGGGAGCTCCCGTCGCGGTATGCCGGCGGGCCCCTCGTCCGCCGTGTCGGCGGCCCCCGGGGAGACGACCGCGAGCTCCGCTCCCGCACGGTCGGCGAGACGACGTCGACGCTCGACGGGGTGGGCGAGATCCAACGGCAGGTACGCCCGGCCTGCCCGGAGCACGCCGAAGATCGCCGCGACGTGCTCGATCGTGCGTGGCAGCTCCAGCGCGACCACCGACCCAGGGCCGCGAGTGCCGTCAACGACGAGTGCGGCGATCCGGTCGACCTCCCGCTGCAGACGCGCGAACGTCCAGGAGGCCGCGGAGCCGCGCGCGTCCCGCCCGACCAGTGCCGTCCGGTCGGGGTGACGGGATGCTGCGGTGGCGAGCAGATCGGCGACCGTGTCGTGATCGGCACCGTGTCTGGCGGTCGGTGCCACGGTGGTCGCCTCGGCATTGACCCGTTCGATCGCCGGGCGGTCATCCGGCACCGCGATGGGGATCCGTGCGACAGGAGCGCCCGTATCGGCGGCGAGAGCGCCGAGCACGGCGAGGTACCGATCGAGATAGCGCTCCGCGCGACCGACGTCCACCACATCGGGACGGTAGGCGAGCGCCACCTCGAGGCGCTCGCCGGGATTGACCGTCATCGCGAGGCTGTAGTGCGTGCCGTCGTGAGCCTCCGCCTCGGATATGCCGTGCCGGAGGAACGTCTCGGACTGCACGGCCTCGTCGACGGGGAGATTGCGGAAGACGTAGAGGGTGTCGAAGAGGACGGCCTGACCGGACGCCTGCTGCACGTAGCTCAGGCCGACGTGGTGGGCGTGCATCACCTCGGACTGCGCGGCCATGTGCGATCGCAGCTCTTCCGTCAGCTGACGCCCGGGATGGATGCGCACCCGCACCGGAACCGTGTTCATCAGCAGGCCGACCATCCGGTCCACGTGCGCGACCTCTGCCGGTCTGCCCGAGACCGTCGTCCCGAACACCACGTCATCCTGTCCCGTGATACCGCGGAGCACGTGCGCCCAGGCGTAGCCGAGGACGGTGGAGAGGGTGACGGATGAGCGCCTGGCCAGCGCCGAGAGCCCGCGGGAGAGCGCGGCGTCGAGCACGGCCGTGACCGACTCGGAGAGCACCGGGGGTGCGGCGATCGACCGGGGTTCGACGAGGGTCGGACCGGGGAGTCCGGCGAGGGCCGATCTCCAGGCGTCGATCCCGGCGGCCCGGTCCTGCTCGCCGACCCAGTCGAGGTACGCGGAGTAGTCGGCTGTCGGCGGCAGTCCCTCGTCCGAGACGGGCCCCGGGACGGCGAGCGCGCGGTCGTAGAGCTCGAACAGGTCTTCCAGGAGCAGGGTCTGCGACCAGCCGTCGGTGAGGATGTGGTGATGCACGAGGCTCACCATCGCGTGCGCGGGACCGAGCCGCACCAGGACGAGTCGGATGAGCGGGGGCGCGGCCAGATCGAACCCCTCGTCGACCTGGGCTTGCGTGAGACGCTCCAGCTCCCCCTGCTGCTCCGTGTCCGACCGACCCCGCAGGTCGAGTTCCGCGAAGGGCATCGCGGTCGGAGGGACGATCACCGAGATCGGGTTCCCGCTCCCGTCGTCGACGAACCCCGCGCGCAGGCTCGCGTGGCGGCGGAGCAGGGCATCGCCGGCTCGGCGCAGCGCGTCGGCGTCGACCTCTGACCGGAGCGTGATCTTGTGCTGGACGACGTACACGTCGACACCGTCCGCTGCCGCGCCCAGACGCGTGTGCACATAGAGTCCCTCCTGCAACGGCCCCAGAGGCAGCACGGCCTCCCACCCGGGGAAGCGGCGATCGAGGTCGGCACGCTCCTGCTCGTCGAGCACGACCGCGCCGGCCTGCCCTGCGCTGCTCCGGTCGTCCTCCGCATCCACGGCCGGACGGCCGGCATCGGTCGCGCGTGCGACGAGCGCCGAGACGGTGCGGGCGTCGAAGACGGCGCCGAGCGTGACGATCGCCCCCGTCCGCCGCGCGAGCGCGACGAACCGGATCGCCGAGATGCTGTCGAGTCCCGCGGCGAAGAGGTCGTCCGCGGCACCCACCTCCGCCCCGAGGATCTCGCGCGCCGCGGCGAGCAGGCGAGGGCCGACCCCGGTGTCCCCGACGGGTGATTCCGCGCCGGATGTGCCGGTGCCGGATGTGTCGGTCCCGGCCGCCGGAGCCGACCTCGTCGAACGGATCATCCGCAGCGCCTCTGCCCGGTCGAGCTTGCCGTTCACGGTGGTCGGGAGCTCCTCCACGACGACGACCGCGACCGGCCGCTGCGCCTCCGGCAGGAGGGCGGCAGCGGCGGCGAGAAGATCATCGGCGCGGGGCGGTCGTCCCTCGCTCGGCTTCGCACGGACGAGGGCGACGAGAGCCGGACTCGGATCCTCGTCCAGCACGACGGCCGCCGCCGCCACGCCGGGAAGCGCCTCGAGCACCGCCTGCGTCTCACCGGGCTCCACCCGCATGCCGCGGATCTTCACCTGATCGTCGACGCGCCCCCGGTGCACGAGCCCTGCGGGCGTGCGTTCGACGAGGTCTCCTGTGCGATAGAGCCGCTCCCCGGAACCACTCGGGTCGGCGATGAAACGCTCGGCGGTCACAGCCAGGCGACCGAGGTACCCGAGCGCGAGCTGTGCGCCGCTGAGGTAGAGCTCACCCACCCCGCCGGGCTCCACCGGACGCAGGAGCCGGTCCAGCACGCGCAGCCGCGTGCCGGGAGTCGCTCGTCCGATCGGGGCGCTCGACCCCGTCGCTCCCTCGGCATGATCCCCGGCGGTGACGTCGATCGCCGCCTCCGCCGGACCGTAGAGATTGTGCACGGGGGCTTCGGCGAGCGCCGCGGCCCTTTCCGCGAGGGCAGACGGCAGGGACTCGCCGCTGCAGAGGATGCGGGTGATGCTCGACCACTCCGGCCGAGGCACCAGGTCGAGGTAGGCGGACAGCATCGAGGGCACGAAATGCAGGGTCGTGACCGCCTCGGCCGCGATGAGGGCATCCAGCGCCTCGGGATCGCGGTGTGCGGCAGGAGGAGCGAGCACCAGCCGGGCTCCGGTGACGAGAGGCAGGACCAGCTCCCAGACGGAGACGTCGAAGGAGAGCGGCGTCTTGTGCAGGATCACATCGCCCGCGTCGATCCGATAGCGATCGCGCATCCACGCGAGCCGCACGACGAGCCCCCCTCGGGTGTTCACGCATCCCTTCGGGCGTCCCGTCGTTCCGGAGGTGAAGACGAGGTACGCCGGCGCGTCGGAACGGCGACGCGCAGCCGCGTCTGCTGCTGTCGATTCAGGCGCTGTGGATGCAGCGAGTGTGAATCCAGCTGCCGCAGCCACGCGCAGCTCGCGCACGGAACCGGCGCCGAGCGCGGCGTCCGTCACCGGGGCGGAGGAAGCCCCCGTGGCTCCCAGCTCTTCCGCGAGGGGCTCCATCCCCGGCGCGATGTACAGTGTCGTCGCTCCGGAATCGGCGAGAGCGACACGTCGGCGCTCCACAGGAAGCTCTGGATCCAGTGCGACGAACGGGCGTGCTGCGCGGAGCGCCGCGAGCACGCCGATGACGAGAGCGGACGACCGCGGCGCGAGCAGGGCGACAGGACCGACTCCCGCACCGAAGACGCGCGCGAGCTGGTCGGCGGCCGCGTGCAGCGCCGCTGTCGTGATGCGCTGCTTCCCCGCCACGAGCGCGATGCGATCGCCATGAGCGTCCCGGGCCGCGTCGAGGAGCGCGTCCAGGTCCGCATCCGGAACCGGTCCGCCGTCCAGCTCGTCGCCGGCGTCTTCGGCACCGCTCTGCGTCGGCAGCGGGATCCTCGCCACACGCACCGAGGGTTCCGCGATGACGGCATCGAGCACGGCATCGACCAGATCGAGCACGGTCTCCCCGCCGTATCGCGCGCCCGTCCGGGTGGCGACCTCCAACCGGACCGTGTCGCCGATCTCGACCAGGAGGGCAAGCGGGTAGTGCACCTCGTCACGTGCCCACGTGCCCGCCACCCGCAGACCGCCGCTCGCGCTCACCCAGTCCGAGACCGCATCCGGATAGTTCTCGACGACGAGCAGGCTGTCGAAGAGCGGGACGATCCCCTGAGACGACTGCACCGTGCGGAGATCGGCGCTGGGGGCCGCGGCGAGCACGCCCTGCGTACGGTGGGCGCGCTGGACGACCTCCGACGCGAGGTCGCCGGGTCGCACACGCACCCGGAACGGCAACGTGTTGCCGAGCAGGCCGATGATCCGCTCCGCTCCGGGGATGCCCACGCCGCGACCGGACACGGTGAAGCCGAAGACCACGTCATCACGGTCGACGATGTGACCGAGGACGATGCCCCAGGCGGCGCTCACCACGGCAGCCGGCGAGACGCCGAGGGAGCGGGCCCTGGAACGCAGCGCCTCACCGTCGTGTCGGTGCCGCACCTTCCGCACGGGGGAATCATCGACGCCCGAAACTGCTCCTTCCGAGGCGCCTCCATCCGAGACGATCGTCGCCTCCGTGACGCCGTCCAGCAGTCCGGTGACGAGCGCGCCGTCGGTCGGGTCGGGCTCCTCCGGGGCGACCACATCGAGGTAGTCGACGAAGTGCGCCTCCGACTCTGGCGGGGTCTCGCCGGTCGCCCGACTCAGGATCTCCTCGAGCAGCAGGGGGATCGACCAGCCGTCGAGCAGCAGGTGGTGCGCGGTCACGAGCAGCACCGCGCGAGCCGCTGTCACACGCAGCAGGGCGACCCGGATCAGCGGCGGCCGCTGCGGATCGAAGCCGCGCTCCCATTCGGTTGCGGCGAACGCCTGCACCGGCGCGGTGATCGACGCCTGTCCGCGCGCCGATCCTGCGGCCTCCGGCAGATCGACGACGGTGACATCGGGTTCGACCCGCTCCGGCACGAACTGCACCGGATCGCCGTCGGAACCCGCGAAGAAGCCGACCCGGAGGTTCTCGTGCGCGGCGAGGACCTCCGCGACGGCCGACCGCACCGCTTGGGGCGAGAGCTCACCCTCGACCTCGACGGCGGCCTGCAGCAGGTACGTGGGAGACGCCCCGGTCTCCCGCTCCCACAGCGAGTGGAAGAGCAGACCGTGCTGGAGCGGGGTGAGCGGCCAGACGTCGAGGACAGCGGCCGTCGATGCGGAAGCGGTCGACGGGGAAGCGGTCGAGGGGGAAGCGGTCGTGCTCACGGGGTCTCCTCCAGGAGTCGTTCGATGCTGCTGAGGTCACGCGGGGCCAGGCGGGCGCGAGTCCGTCTGACGGCACGGGGTGCGGGCGACTCGGCGTCTGCCGAAGGCACGGCGGCGGCGGCGAGGCCGGCCAGCCTCTCGTGCGCGAACACCTGACCCGGGGTGATCGTGAAGCCCCGGGCGCGGACCAGCGCGACCAGGCGGATCGAGGAGATGCTGTCGCCGCCGAGCTCGAAGAAGGCCTCATCGGGCGAGACGCGGGAGAGGCCGAGAACCTCGGCGACCGCATCGACGACCGCGCGCTCCGCGTCGTTCTCCGCAGCGCGGCCCGTCGCGACCACCGCCACCGGATCGGGGAGTGCTCCGCGATCGATCTTCCCGTTCAGGGTGAGCGGGATGGCATCCAGCACGGTGACGATGCGGGGCACGGATGCGGCCGGGGACGTGGCAGCGACGGCATCGCGCACGGCGGCTCCGTCGAGGTCCACACCCTCCTCTGGCGCCACGTATCCGAGCAGCCGAGCGCGGCCGGTCTGATCCGGGCGGACGACGGCCGCCGCCCGGTGCACGCCGTCGACGCCGCGCAACGCGGCTTCGATCTCGCCGAGTTCGAGGCGGTGACCGTCGACCTTCACCTGGTCGTCGACGCGGCGGAGGAAGCGCAGAGCACCCGAGGGTTCTCTGCGGACGAGGTCGCCGGTGCGGTACATCCTCGACCCCGGTTCGCCCGAGGGGTCGGCGACGAAGCGGTCGGCCGTGAGATCGGGACGGTCCCGATACCCGCGGGCGAGCTGAGCGCCGGCGAGGTAGAGCTCTCCCGCGACGCCGAACGGCACGGGTCGCAGCGCGTCGTCGAGGACGAGCGCGCCCACTCCCGCGAACGGTCGGCCGATCGGCACCGTCGCCGCTTCCTCGTCCGCCGCTTGCAGCCTCGCACCCAGAGCCCACACGGTCGCCTCGGTGGGACCGTAGACGACACGTGCCGCGCGACACGACGCACGCAGCCCACGCGCCAGGTCCGCCGGAACGGCTTCGCCCCCGACCAGCGCGGTCACCGCACGCCAGGCATCCGGCTGCTCCTCCAGCAGCGGCCGCCACAGCGACGGCGTCGCCTGCACCAGGGTGCACGCCTCGCCCGTCGTGAGCGCCGCCAGACGCTGTGGGTCGCGGACATCGCTCCGACTCGCGACCACGACCGCCGCGCCGCTGATCAGTGGAACGAACAGCTCGAGGGCTGCGATGTCGAACGACACCGTCGTGACCGCGAGCAGGCGGTCCGCCGAGGTCAGGGCGAGAACGGATCGTTCGTGGGAGAGGAAGGCATCGAGAGCCGCGCGCGGGACGACCACCCCCTTGGGGCGTCCGGTCGATCCCGACGTGTAGATCACGTATGCGGCGCTCTCCGGCAACACCGGCGTGCCGCGCACGACCGCAGCCGCGGCGTACACGCCACCGGACACGGGGGCGACGGACCGGACGGACAGCTCGTCCCGTCCTCTGCCCGCACCCCGTGTGCTCTCGTCGACGAGCACGAGCGCCGGGTCGGCGTCGTCGAGCATCAATCGCAGTCGGGCATCGGGGTAGTCCACGTCCAGCGGGACGTAAGCGGCACCCGCGGCGAGAACGCCGATGAGGGCGGACAGGAGCGCCGGGGTCCGCCCCACCGCGACGGCCACGCGGTCCTCCGGCCCGATCCCGCGCGCACGGAGCTCGCCGGCGATTCCTGCGGCGTGCGCGAGCAGGGTGGCATAGTCCCACGTCTCCGCGTCTCCCCGCACGGCGACGGCCGATGGCGCCTCCAGTGCTCGAGCAGCGAGCGCGTCGAGGACCGGCGTGAAGCGGTACGTCTCCCGCTCCTCGGGGACGCGCACCGGCTCATCGGGCAGACGGGAGTCGATCGTGCAGACGGGTGCCGTCGGCTGATCGAGCAGCCGACCGATCCACAGCACGAGACGCCGGGCCAGACGCTCGACGCTCGACCTGTCGAACAGGTCGGCAGCGGCGACGAGCGTGAGAGCACCGTCGGAATCGTCCGGTCCGTGCCCCTCACCGGGATCCCGGTACCGGATCGCGAGGTCGAACCGCGCGGCGTCGACGAGCCCGCTGCGCTCGACGGCCGGTCCCGCCGGCAGCTGAAGAGCACCTTGATCCCGTTCCTCGACGGCGACCATGGTCTGGAACAGCGGATGCCGGACGAGGGAGCGCCGCGGCGCACAGGCATCCACGATCTCCTCGAACGGCACCCCGACGTCGTCGAGAGCGTCGAGCAGGGAAGCGCGCGCACGGTCGACCATCTTGGGGAACGCCGCATCGCCGGAGACGTCGATCCGCAGCGGCAGCGTGTTGACCAAATAGCCGACCGTCCGCTCGAACCGCGCGTCGCGCGTCGTGGCAGGGGTGCCGAGCACGATGTCGGTACCCGCCCCCAGGGCCCGGAACAGGGTCGCGACGGCGGCATGCAGCACCATGAGACGGGTCGCGCCGTGTGCGGTCGCGAAGGCGTCGAGCGCCGCGACGGTCGCCGGGGGGACAGCGGTCTCGACGGTCTCCGCGCGGTATCCGGCCTGCTCCGGACGGGGGCGGTCCGTCGGCAGGTCGAGCTCGACGGGGATGCCCCGCAGACGCTCGCGCCAGCGCTCCACCGCTGCAGTCTCGGCGGCCGACTCGACGATGGCGAACGCACCGAAGGGCACCGAGGCCGCGGGCGCACGATCGGCGAGCAGCGCCGAGAGGTCCTCGCGGATCACCCGGAACGAGGTCTCGTCCACCGCGATGTGGTGCGCGGCGATCACGAATACGTCCCCCTCGGGATGGCGCAGCAGCGCGGCGCGAACAGGCGGGGCGGCGAACACGTCGAAGACGCGTCCCTCCTCCGCCGCGACGGCCACGTCACGGGGTCCGTCGACGTCGACGACTGCGAACGAGGGAGGGGGATCGGCGAGCACCTCGGCCTGGAAGCGACCGTCCGCCCGGCGATAGACCGTGCGCAGCACAGGGTGGTGGACGACGAGCGCATCCCAGGCCCGCTGCAGGTCATCCGCGTTCGTGCCCACCGGCACGTCGTACGACACCGGTACCGTGTAGGTCGCGCTCGGGCCCTCCAGCTCCGCGAGGAACAGCAGCCTCCGCTGCGCTGCCGAGACCGGGATCATCCCCGCGTCGATGGGTTCCGGCGACGACGGTGGCGCGGTGTCGATCGTCGCTTCCCTTGCACGCGCCGCGATCCGATGGAGCACGCGCTCCTCCAGGACGTCGCGCACGCTGAGCAGGTAGCCGGTGCGACGCATCGCCCCGAGCACGCGCAGCGCGGTCAGGGAGTGACCGCCCAGCGCGAAGAAGTCGTCGTCGACCGAGATCTCGGGCCCGCCGATCACGGAGAGCACGGCGGCGACCAGAGCGTGCTCCGCAGGCGTGGTCGCTGCCACGACGTCCCTGGTCGGGTCCTCGCCGGGGGCGGCGAGCGCGAGAGCGCGGACCGCCACCCGGTCGATCTTCCCGCTCACGGAGACCGGGAGCGCATCGACCACGACGATGCGGGCAGGCACCGCCGCAGCTGGCAGGAGAGCCGCCAGTTCCGTCCGCAGCCGCATGCTCGTCGGAGCAGCGCCTTCGACAGTCGTGACGGCGGCGAGGAGGCGCGCGCCCACCGGACCGTCGGCGTCGAGGGCCACCGCGGCCTGCGACACTCCGTCCAGGCTCCGGAGCGCAGCCTCGACCTCGCCGAGCTCGATCCGATTGCCGGCGACCTTCACCTGATCGTCGAGCCGCCCGTGGTACTCGACGCGTCCCGCACCGTCCACGCGCACGAGATCGCCCGTCCGGTAGCGGCGGGAGCCATCGGGCGCGGCGACGAAGCGCGACGCCGTGAGGCCGGGTCGCCCCAGGTAGCCCCTGGCGAGCTGTCCTCCCTCGAGGTACAGCTCTCCCCTGGTGCCCGGGGCGACGGGACGCAGCCAGGCATCCCGCACCACGGCTCGCGCGCCGGGCACCGGCGTGCCGATCAGCGGTTCCGTGCTCTCCGCCACGACGGCGCCAAGCGCATCGACCGTCGCCTCGGTGGGTCCGTAGAGGTTGAGGGTCCTGGTCGTGGCCGACCGCTCACGCAGCGCCGACCAGAGCGCAGTGCTGACCGCCTCGCCGCCCAGCAGCACTTCAGGAAGCGGCCGAGCTCCGTCGAACAGCCCCTCCTCGACCAGCTGCTCCGCCAGCACGGGAGCGACGTCGATGACGTCCGCCGCGCACGCTCGGGCGGTGAACAGGGCGGGGTCCCGACGCTCCTCGTCGTCGAGGAGGATCAGCTCGTGCCCGGCGAACAGCCAGTGGAGCTGGATGAGCGAGGTGTCGAATGCGAAGGATGCGGAGTGCACCGCGACGATCCGGTCCCTCCCCTCCTCAGCCGTCATCCGCGCGACGAGTTCGGCATGACGCCCCGAACGCAGACCCTCGAAGTGGGTGTCGAGGGCGTCTCTGGTCAGCACCACGCCCTTCGGTCGTCCGGTGGACCCTGAGGTGAAGATCACGTAGGCCGCCGCGGCGCCCGGTACCGACCGCGGCGCGAGCGTCACCGGCGAGATGTCCGCCGGGTCGACGACAGCGATGTCCGCTTCCGCGGCGAGCTCCGCCGCCGTGCTCCCCCGCGGGGCGAGCACGAGAGTCGGGCATGCTTCGGCGAACACCTCGCGCACGCGCTCGCGTGGGGAGGACTCGTCGATCGGGAGGTATGCGGAACCGGCAGCCAGGGTGCCGATGATCCCGGCGACCGCCTCGACACCGCGGGGTACCGCGAGGGCGACGATGTGCTCCGGTCCGACTCCCGCGCGCTCCAGAGCCGCCTGGAACCCGCCGGCCACGTCGGCGAGTTCGCCCGCGCTGACGACCCGATCGCGGAAGCGCAGGGCGATGGCATCCGGAGCGTTCGCCGCGGCGGCGCGGAACGAGGCGAGCACGGCGGGGGCGCCGTCGTCCGCACGCGGCGCACGCTCCGGGTCCGGCCCGATGAGCGCCCCTTCGCCGCTCGCGACGGGCAGCTCCGCAGGTGCGATGCCCAGGTCCTCGGAGAGCCTGTGCAGGATCAGCGCGAACTCCGCGGCGAGAGCGGCGGCACGCTCATCGGAGATGCGAACCGGATCGTGCTCGAGCGCGATCCGGAGCCCCTCTCCCGGGAGCACGGTGATCCCGACCGCGTAGTGCGTCGCTCCGGCGGCCTGCACCTCGCCGACCCGGAGGCGGTCCTGGCCGGTCGCGACCGGCGAGGGGTAGTTCTCGACCACCACCAACGAGTCGAAGAGGGTTCCGACCCCGGTGAGGGACTCGATGTCGGACAGCGGCAGCGCCTCGTGATCCTGCAGACCGGCGCGCTCCTGCTGCAGCTCGGCGAGCTGAGCCGAGAACGCGATGCCCGGACGCATGCGGAGTCGGACCGGGACCGTCACCGAGAGGAGCCCGACCACGCGATCCACACCCTCGACGGCCGTGGCGCGTCCGGCGGTCGTCATGCCGACGACCACATCGGTGCGCCCTGCGGCGCGGCCGGCGACCTGCGCCCAGGCGCCGACCACGACGGTGCCGGCCGTGAGCCCCGCGCTCCGTGCGGCCGCCAGCAGCCGCTCGCCGACCAGGGGATCCAACGGAACCGGGATGGTGCGCGTCGCGGACCGTGGGGTGGACATCGCCGTCGTGTCATCGTCTTTCGGCGTCGCGGGAGCGACGAGCGTGGGGCCGTCGAGGCCGGCGAGGTGCGCGGCCCATGCGTCGCGCGCCGGTGCCTGGTCCTCCGCCTGCTGGGCGACGAGGGTGCGACGGAGATCTCCCCACCCGTCCGCCACGCTCTGCCCTGCCGCGGCGGCGACGACGCGTTCGATGAGCAGCGGCGTGGACCACCCGTCGATCACGAGATGATGCGCCCCGAGCACGAGCACGGCGCTGGAGCGCCCGCTGCGAACCACATGGGCATGCAGGAGCGGAGGGCGCGATACATCGCTCGTGCGTGCGAGTTCCGCGGCGACGAGGTCGGCGACCCGCGTCTCGGCGCGGGCGGCGAGCACGGAGTCGTCCCCCGTGTGGTCGTCCTCGTGGATCATGACGTCGACCTCGGGCTCCCGAGGGACCAGCTGCACGGGACGGTCGGTGAGATCCGCGACGAACGCGGCGCCGAGCTGGGGGTGCGCCCGCACCACCGAGCGCACGGCCTCGGCGATCGTCTCCAACGCCAGCGGTTCCGTGGCATCGGCGCGCGGGTTCGTCAGCGGGATGGTCGTGACGGTCGAGTAGACGTCGTCCGTGCCGTCGCGGAGCGCGTGGAACAGCAGCCCCTCCTGCAGCGCTGTGAGCGGAGCGATGTCGCGAAGCGGGCCTCTGTCCGCCTCGATCCGCTCGATCGTCCCGAGGTCGAGGCCGGGGAGCGCGGCCTCGGCAGGGATGAGGGTCGCCGCGGGTCCCGCTCCGGGCGCGGCCAGCTGATCGGCGAGATCGACCAGCCCTTCGAGGGCACGGTCCCACGCCGCGAGCAGCACCGGAAGCCGCTCGGCCAGCGCCGGCGCCACGGTCCATTCGACCTCGAGCCCACGATCGTCCGGCGCGACGAACACCGCGACCTCGATCGCGTGGCCGATCCTGAGCCGATCCGGGTGATGCACGGTGAACGGGCGCTCTCCGCGCAGGCCCACCGTGGGCCGCTCCCCCTCGGCGGAGCGCGTCGCCTCGCCGAAGCGTCCCAGGTAGTTGAGCAGCACACCCGGCACGGCCGCATCCGCCACCGCGCCCGCACCGTAGCCGTCATGCGGCACCTCCGCCCTGGAGTGACGCACGGCGCGGATGGCGCAGGTCAGACGCTCGGCCGCTGCGAGCCCGCGCGCGGGCAGGTCGACCGCCACGGGGAACTCGGTCGTGAACCAGCCGATGCCGTCGGCGAGCTCCTCCCCGTCGTCCAGGGGTTCGCGACCATGGGTCTCCCACTCCACGAGCAGCGTGCCCTCGGCCTCCGCCCAGTCCTGCAGGGCCACGGCGAGCGCGGCGACGAGGACCGCATCCGGGCGTGCCTCCAGACCCGCCGGGATCCGGTCGAGCACGGCCGCCGCGATCCGGGCATCCCCCACCCGCCAGAGACGGAGCGCCGTCGAGGACTCGGGGCCGGGGATCGGATGCGGGAAGACCGCGCACGAGCGGTCGGCGACACGACGCCAATGGGATTCCTCGACCGGATCGAGGCGGCGTTCCTCCAGGGCCAGCGCCCGACGGCGCCAGGCCGACTCCGGTGCCGTCGGGAGATCGCGCCCGTCGAGTAGACGAGCGAGTTCGTCGACGAGGATGCGCCAGGAGATGCCGTCGATCACGAGATGGTGCGCCACGAGGACGAGCACCCCATCGGCCGGCAGGAACCCGGCTGACACCATCCGCCCCTCGGTCGGAGCCAGTGCCCCACGCATGCGGGGCAGTAGATCGGCCACGTCGGTGCCCTCGAACAGCGGGATGGGCGTGGGGGCGACGGGTATCTCGGCGTGCCAGTCTCCGCCCGAGTCCTCCCGGACGACGAGGGAGAGCACCGGATGCCGCGCGACGAGGCCGGCGAGTGCGGCCGTCACCCCCGCGGTGTCGACACCCGGCACGCGGATCTCGACACTCTGCGCATAGTCGCGCACGTCCTCGAGCGACGGGGCGAGCGCCTGCAGCGCGCGCACCACCGGCGGCAGGGGCACGGGGCCGGTCGCGGCGACGACGGTCAGGGAGTGCGCGCCGGCATCGGCATCGAGCGGACGCAGAAGCGGGGCGAGCCCCTGGGCGGTGCGGGCGGCGAACACCTCGCGCGGTCGGACGATCCACCCGGCGCGCCGGAGCGCGGCCGTGATCGCGATCACCGAGATGCTGTCACCACCGAGCACGATGACGTCGGCGTCGGCCGGCACCTCCTCGAGCCCGAGCACGTCGGCGATCGCGCGGCACACCGTGCGCTCCCGGTCGTTCGAGGGCGCGATCCCGGTGATGGCGCTCCGCACGGGATCCGGGAGGGCGGCGACGTCGAGCTTGCCGTGCGCCGTCTGCGGCAGTCCGTCCAGCACGACGACGCCGTGCGGCACGAGATGATCGGGCAGCAGGTTTCGCAGGGCGGAAAGCAGGGCTTCGGGGTCGAGAACTACGGTGTCGAGGGCGCCCGCGGCGTCCGTCGATCCGACGGGGACGGCGTACGCGAGGAGTCGCGCCGACGCCCCGGTCCCGCGGACGATGGCCTCGGCGCGGGCCACGTGCGGGAGGGAGGCAAGGGCGGAGCGCACTTCGCCGAGTTCCACGCGGTGTCCGCGGACCTTCACCTGATCGTCGCGGCGACCTCGGGTGGAGAGCAGCCCGTCCTCCTCGACGCGCACGACATCGCCGGTGAGGTAGATGCGGCCACCGCCTCCGCGGGGGTCAGCCACGAAACGGGAGGCGGTGAGTCCCGGCATCCCGAGGTAGCCGCGCGCGAGGTGCGGTCCTGCGAGCGCGAGCTCGCCCGAGACCCCGACGGGAACGGGGTGGAGCGCGGAGTCGAGCACGAGTGCGTCGGTGCCGGCGAGCGCCCGACCGATGCGCGGCTCCGGCCCCTCGACGACGGCGCCGAGAGCGTCGACCGTGGCCTCGGTGGGGCCGTAGAAGTTGTGGGCGTGGACGGGCCCGTCGGCCAGCCGCCGCCACAGCTCGGGGGATGCGGCCTCGCCGCCGATGAGCAGGAGGGCCGGCGTGTGCGCGGTCTCCAGCAGACCGGAGTCCACGAGGGCGGAGGCGAAGGTCGGGGTCACGTCGAGGGCATCGATCTGCAGGCGATCGACCGCCTCCACGATCTCGCGGGCATCGCGGCGGTCCTCTTCATCGAACACGACCAGCTCGTGGCCCAGCAGGAGCCAGAGCAGCTGCTCCCAGGAGGAGTCGAAGGCGAACGATGCGGTGTGCGCGGCGCGGAGCCTCCGTCCGGCATGGGCAGCGATGGGCCGGAAGAGCGTGTCCGCGTGATGCGCGAGGAAGAACGCGAGCGAACCGCGGCCGACGCCGACACCCTTCGGGGTGCCGGTCGATCCCGAAGTGTAGGTGACCGAGGCGAGAGCCCCGGATGCCGGCACCGGGAAGACGGCATCGACCCGAGCGGCCGGCAGCTCCGCCGTTCCGTCCTCGCCGAGCACGAGCGCACGCGGGTGTGCGGCGGCGGGCGATCCGTCGAGTGCGACCACGAGTCGCGGGTCCGCATGCCGGAGCACGAAGGCGATCCGCTCGTCCGGGTAGGCGAGATCGACCGGTGCGACGGCGGCGCCGGCTTCGAGCACCGCGAAGATCGTGACGACCAGATCGATGCCGCGCGGCAGAGCGATCGCGACGACGTCGTCGGTGCCGATGCCCCGGGAGACGAGCACGGCGGCGAGCGCACGCACCCGCGCCTGCAGCTGTGCGAAGGTCACCGCATCATCTCCCGCACGGATCGCGACCGCTTCCGGATCGGCCGCGACGGCACGCGCGAGCGCCTCGGAGATGTCGACGAGCGGATACCCGCCGTCCGGTAGGGGCTCCGAACCCGACGCACCGCTGTCACCGTCCGCGAGTGCGGCCGCGCGGCCGAGCGGTCGCGTGGGCTCGGCGGCGATCCGGGCGAGGAATCCCGCATACCGTCCGGCGATCCGGTCCGCCTCCGTCGGCGAGTACACGTCGGGGTTGACCTCCAGTCGCAGACGCACACCGCCGTCCGCCGCGGGAATGATCGTGAGGTCGACGTCGTCGACGGGACCTGCGGCGACGGTGCTGACGGTTCCCACCGCCGCGGCGAAGTCGAGCACCGGGGTGTACGGCTTGATGTTCACGCCCGGTCCGCGCAGCAGTGAGGGCATGCCGCGTTCCTGAGAGATCTCTTCTCCTCTGGTCCGTTGAGCACGCCGGAGCACCCCGAGGTCGGAGCTCACGCGCAGGGCCACGGCGAGCAGGGAGTCGGCGGGATCGACCCGCACCGGGAGGGGGAGCACACTCACCGACATGGACGGCGTGCGGGCCGCGACACCGGTCGCGCGTGCGGCAAAGGGCACGCCGAGCACGAGACGGGGCACGCCGGCAGCCCTTCCCGCGAACGCGGCGAAGGCGGCGACGTGCACGTCCGCCCAGGTGAGACGCCGGTCGGATCCTGCGACGGCCCCGAGGTCGGCGGCCGTCTGCGCCGAGACGGGCACGTCGACCGTATGGGCTCGCCGCACAGCCGGAGCAACACCTCCGGAGAGCGTAGGGACATCCGCATCCTCCACGACCACGGCCGCGTCGAGCAGGCTCCGCACCGATGCCCGATCGGAGTCCGCAACGGCCGATTCCGCATAGGCACGTTCTTCGTCGCGCAATGAGGAGGAGCGCGCGAACCCGACGCCCAGAGGGCCTGCGCCGACGAGCACGCGATACCGCTCGGCCACCCGATGCGCGATGAGCGAGATCGAGTAGCCGTCGAGGAGAGCATGGTGCGAGCGCAGCAGCCACACCACGTGATCCGCTGCGGTGCGCACGATCACCTGTCCGACCAGCGAATCCGCGTCCAGCCCCCCGCGCCCGCGTGCCAGCTCGCGGGCGAACAGCGCCTCCGCTGCGGCCTCCGGATCGGGTCGGTCCGCGACGTCATGCACCTCGATCCGCACGGGTGCATCGCTGCGCACCCGGCACGGGGCACCATCGTCCCCGATCACGATCCGGTCTCCCAGCGTGTCCGCCTCGGCGATCGTGGCGCGGATCGCCTCGGCCAGCATCGCCGTCGAGACATCGCCGGCGATGTCCACCCGGTCGGCGACGACGAAGACGTCGGAGTCCGGGTCCAGCAGCTGCGCGTCGACGATGCTGCGCTCGGCGGCGCTCAGCAGCCGGTCGTCGGACGGGGGGACGGGGGAGGTCGTGGTCATCGCGGTCTTCTCTTCGTGGGAGGGGTCCAGATCAGGAGCGGATCCCGGTGCGGGCTGGCGGGCGGGGCGAGGTCAGTCCTCGTCGTCCTCGTCCTTGTCGTCATCGTCATCGTCGAGGTGCTCGTGCGTGTCGGCGATGCCGCGCTTCCAGTACCCGGTGATCGACGAGTGGTGCTTGGTCAGACCCAGGTCGTCTCGCACCCAGCGTCGGAGGGGCTTGATGGCGCCGGCCTCTCCCGCGAGCCAGACGAAAACCCGCGCACCATCGGGGATGTCGACGGCGAGAGCGCCGCGGATGAGGTTGTCGGTCGCCGCCCCACCGCCGTGCAGCCAGGTCACCGACACGCCCTCCGGCGTCTCCAGCGGCTGCTCCGATCCCGGCCCTTCGACCTCGATCACGACAGCCCCCGTTCGCGAGCGCGGACTCTCCTCCAGCCAGCGGGCGACCGCCGGAAGCGCGGTCTCGTCGGCGACGAGCACGTAGAAGTCGTAGTCGTCGCTGACGCGATATCCCCCGGGAGGGCCGGCGACGTGCACCCTGTCTCCCGGCCGCGCATCACGCGCCCAGTCCGACGCGAGCCCGCTCGCGTGCACGACGAAGTCGATGTCGATCTCCCGCAGATCGGGTCGGTGCGCGCGGATCGTGTACTCGCGGCTGGTCGGGATCGGACGAGGCCAGATGAGTTCGTCGCCGTCGGGGCGGGGCAGCCGCAACTCGCCTGTGTCGGGCTCGGGAAAGATGAGCTTCACGTGCTCGTCGAAGATCGCGCTCTCGAACCCTTCTGCACCCGAGCCGCCGAAGGTGAGTCTGATCATGGTGTCGGAGAGCCGGGTGGTGCGCACGACCTCGACCTCTCGGATGCGCACGGGGAAGTCGACGTACTCGACCGGAGCAGGGGCGACCGCGGTCATCGCGCCTCCTCCGCGGCCATCGCCTCGCGCAGGGAACGCGGGCGCAGGTCGGTCCAGGTCTTCTCGATGAACTCGAGCGTCGCCGCCCGGTTCGCCGGACCGAACACGATCCGCCAGCCGGAGGGGACCTCGGCGAACTCGGGCCACAGGGAGTACTGCTCCTCGTCATTCACGAGTGCGAGGAAGACGCCGTCCTCGTCGTCGAAGGGGTTGGTGCTCATGATTCGCCTTCCTGGGGTGCGGGGTGCGCCGCGGCGAGTGCCCCGGCGAGGATGTCGAGGGTGGGTCCGCCGACGAGATCGGCGTACTCGATCGCGCCGCCCGCATCGCGCACGGCGGTGAGGAGTCCGATCACGCGGACCGAGTCGAGCCCGTAGTCCCGGAGGTCCTCGTCCCCCTGGACATCGGCGAGATCGTCCGGCACGACGGCGGCGGCGAGCGCACGGGCGCGCTCGAGGGCTTCAGACGGTGACATGGGTTCCTTTCCTGTCGGCGGTGTGCGCTCCGGCCGACCTGTCGTGCGAGTGCTGGTTCTCTGCGGCTTCGGCCACCAGGGCGTCGGCGATCTCCCCCGCGCGCACGGCCGTCGTCGACAGGAGCGTCGACGTCAGACCGTGCTGGTGCTCGCTCTGTCCCACGAGCACCAGTCGCGCCGAGCCCGGCTCGGTGAGCGTGGCCGAGTGATCGCGGCGGAGCACCGGCCGACCGGCGTCGTCGCGGCGGAGGAGGTCGACGTCGTCCTGCAGCAGCTCCGCGGTGTCGAAGGGCCGGTAGCCGGTGCCGAACACGACGGCGTCGACATGGAGGGAGGTCACATCACCGTCGAGGTCCGACTGGACCCGCAGCTCCACAACGGACGGGGCCTCCTCCAGGGCGACGACGCGACTGACGCGGTGCAGCACCAGGCGCTCGCGGTCGAGCCAGGCATCGCGGTACATCCGGTCGAAGAAGGCGCGGATCACCGAGGAGCTGGCGACGCCGTTGTTGGCGTTCCGGTGGAGCACGTCGAGTCTGGCGCGCACCGCATCGGTGGCATCGAAGAGCAGGTCTACCGACGCCGGGTCGAAGATCCTGTTCACCAGGGGCCCCTGGTCGCTCGGCGCGACGCCGAACTGGGAGGAGATCACATGGACCGTGGCCTCGGGGAACCGATCGGACAGGTCGAGGGCGACTTCCATCGCGCTCTGCCCGGTGCCGACGACCGCGAGACGACGCGGAGCGCGCAGCTGCCCCACGCGGTGCACATGGTCGGCCGAATGCCACACGCGCGTGCCGGGGGCGATGCCGGCCGGGAATCGCGGCCGCAGTCCCGCCGCGACGATGACGCTGCGGGCGCGCACCGTGCGCACGCCGTCTGCAGACGCCACCAGCACGTCGAAGGCCTCGACCTCACCCTCGATGCGGACGGGGGTGACCCGTTCGACGCGGGATCCGTAGCGGACCACGTCGACGAACGCCTCGGCCACCCACCGCAGGTAGGCGGCGAACTCGATCCGCAGGGGCTCGGCGCACCCGCGGTTCGTGAAGTCGACGAGACGCTGACGTTGATGGAGGAACGCAACGAACGAGTAGGGGGAGACCGGGTTGCGGAAGGTGACCAGATCCTTGAGGAACGAGATCTGCATGCTCGCGTCCTCGAGCAGCATTCCCGGGTGCCACGTGGGCTCCTCCTGCGCTTCGAAGAACACCGCTTCGAGCGGTCTGCCCTCCTCCGCGTGCTCGCGCAGAGCGATCGCGATGGCCAGATTCGCCGGCCCGAATCCGACGCCGACGACATCGACGGTCTCGGGGACGTCCTTCCCCTCATCCAGAGCTGCCGCGTTCACGAACGGCTCCCCTCGTGTGCGGCGACCCCTCGACGGTCGACCTTGCCGACGCCGGTCGCGGGGAGCTCAGGCACGAGGGCGAAGACGTCGGGCACCTTGTATACCGCCAGTCCCACGGCGGCGAGATGACGACGCAGGTCGACGGGTCGCACCGGCGGGAGAACCCCCTCGGGGCCGGGGCGCAGCACGACGGAGGCGTGCACCCGCTCCCCCATCGCGTCGTCCGGCACCCCGACGACCGCCGCGTCGTGCACGTCCGGATGCGTGAGGAGCGCGTTCTCGATCTCCTCCGGCACGATCTTCTCGCCGCCGCGGTTGATCTGGTCCTTCGATCTGCCGACGACCGTGAGATAGCCGTCTTCCCGCTCGATCACGATGTCGCCGGTGCGGTAGAAGCCGTCGTCGGTGAACGATCGTGCATCGTGCTCCGGCGCGCGGAAGTAGCCGCGGATCGTGTACGGGCCGCGCGTCAGCAGGGCCCCGGGCGAGCCGGGCGGCACCGGACGGTCGGCTTCGTCCACGACGCGCACCTCGTCGTCCTCGCTGATGCGCAGGCCCTGGGTCGAGATCACGGTCTCGAGGTCGTCATCGAGCCGGGTGTAGTTCACGAGCCCCTCCGCCATGCCGAACACCTGCTGCAGACGACATCCGAATGCCGGCTCGATCCGCTCGGCGACGCTGCGGCTGAGCTTGGCCCCGCCCACCTGCACGACCTCCAGACTGCGCAGATCGTGCGACTGCCGCTGCGGGGCGTTGAGCCAGGAGAGGACGAGCGGAGGCACGGCGGGGACGATCGTCACGCCGTGCCGCTCGATGAGAGCCAGCACCGTGTCGGGGTCCGGGTCGGTGGTGAGGACGATGGTGCCGTGCGCCGCGATGATGCCGAGGATGCCCGGAGAGGACATCGTGAAGTTGTGCGCCACGGGCATCGCCACGAGCATGCGGCTGTGCGCGTGCAGCCCGCAGATGCGCGCGCTCTCGCGCACCGAGTAGAGGTAGTCGTCGTGGGTGCGGGCGATGAGCTTGGGCGTGCCGGTCGTCCCCCCGGACAGCTGCAGGAAGGCGATGTCCTCCGGCCGAACGGGGACGGTCTGCGCCTGCGTCCTCCCGTCGGACACGGCTTCGACGGCGCTCGCGAAGAGCACTCCGCGGACGCTCGGCACGAGGTCGGCGACCTCGGTGGCGAGTGCGGCGTGGTCGAACCCGCCGATGTACTCCGCCGTGACGATCAGGACGGCCTCGGATGTCCGGCAGAAGTGCAGCAGCTCGGAACGTCGATGCGCCGGCAGCGCGAACAGCGGGACCGCCCCCGCTCGGAACAGGGCGAACACCACGACGACGAACTCGGCGATGTTCGGAAGCTGCACGACGACCCGGTCACCGCGACGGATCCCCTGGTCGGCGATGAGCGCCGTCGCCAACCGGCCGACGCGTCCGTCGAGGTCGCGGTAGGTCCATGACCGGTCGCTGTCCACGATCGCGACGCTGTTCGGTGCCGCCGCGACCGCCTCGCGCAGCAGCGCGTCGAAGGTCGCACCGATCCAATGTCCCGCCCGCCGGTAGCGCTCCGCGAACTCCTCGGGATAGGGCACGACGCCCTCCACTGTCAGCGGTTCCACGCTCAGCGGCTCCACGGCGCTCATGCGGCACCCACCAGCGTGCGGCGACGCACCGGGGTGACGGCGGCGAGCGCACGCAGAGCGGAGCCGAGCTTGGCCGCGGTCTCGGCGTGCTCGGCGATCGGGTCGGAGCCCGACACGATCCCTGCGCCGGCATGCAGACGCGCGGTCGAACCCGAGACGTGGATCCCCCGCAGTGCGAGTGCCCATTCGCCGTCGCCCGAGGAGTCCATCCAGCCCACCAGCCCGGCGTAGAGCCCGCGGTCCTGCGGCTCGAGGATGCGGATGAGGTCGTGCGCGGCCATGGTCGGCATGCCGCACACGGCCGGAGTCGGATGCACGGCCCCCGCGACGTCGAGCACGGTGGTCCCCGGACGCAGGCGTCCTTCGATCGGCGTACCGAGATGCCAGAGGCGCGGCGTCTCGACGATCTCGGGTTCGCGGGGGACGGAGAGGGTCTCGGTGAACGGGCGCAGCCGCGCGGCGAGCTCGGAGACCAGCACCGCGTGTTCGTGGCGATCCTTGGCGGACGACCCCAAGGCCACCCGTGCGACATCGTCGGCGCGGGGGTCGTCGTGGCGAGCGGCCGTCCCGGCGAGCGGGAGGGAACGAAGGCGCGCGCCCTCGACCGCGGCGACCAGTTCCGGGGAGGCTCCGACGAGCACTCCGCCCGCGTCATCCGGCACGTGATACGCGTAAGCGGAGGGGTTCTGCCCCGCGAAGGCCCGGAACAGCGCGGCGGTGTCGATCGGATCGCCGGCCTCCAGGTCCATCGTGCGCGCCAGGACCACCTTGGTGACGATGCCGGCCTGGATCGCACGCAGCGCAGCACCGACCGCGATGCGATAGCCCGGGTCGTCCGGCGGGATGACGGCCGCGGCACGTTGCGCCGGTTCGGACGATGCGCCGACGATCGGTCCTGCCACGCCGTCGGCCGCCTCTTCGTCCTGGGCCGAGACCTCGACCACATGCTCCGGCACGATGATGTGCGCGGGAAGGGACGGGTCGAACGGGATGGCCCCCAGGGCGATCCGGGGGACGCCGTCCTCCGCCTCCGTCCGCCGCAGCATCGAGAGCACGGCATCGGCCAGACCCGGTCCCGCGGACAGCTCCCGCGGGAGCACCGCGCGTCGCCCGGTGCCGTGCCACCGTCGACGCCCATGGAAGATGACGTCATCCGATCCGTACATGTTCTCTCCTCACACTGCCTGCGGGTGGGTCCGGGAAGCCGGGATCTCCGGGTTCCCGCTCAGCACGCCGTCGCCCCGCCGTCGACGGTCAGCGTCTGCATGGTGATGTGCCGGGCGTCGTCCGAGATCAGGAAGGCGACGGCGGCGGCGATGTCCTCTGGTTCGGCGACGCGCCCCAGCGGGATGCCGTTGCGGAAGCGACCGGCGTCGCCGGCGATCGCTGCCGCCACCGCCTGCGCCGCGCGGTCGTCGCCGTCGGAGCGGACCCCGGCGGCGACGAGCATGGCCGTGCGCGTACTGCCGGGAGCGACCACGTTGCATCGCACTCCGTCGGCAGCGAGCTCGAGACCCAGTCCGATCGTGTACTGGGCGACCGCCGCCTTGGAGGCGCCGTAGCCGACCATGTCCGCCCTGGCGGTCGCGGCGGCGTTCGACGAGACCGTGACGATCGACCCGTGCCGCCGCCTCGCCATCCGCGTGCCCACCGCCGTCGACACCGTCGCCACGCCGAGCACGTTCACCGCGAGCATCTCGGCGAGGTCATCGGGATCCGCTTCGAACGCGGAGCCGGTACGTAGGATCCCCGCCGCGTTGACGAGCACATCGATGCTCGCTCCCGTCTTCTCGATCTCGGCGACCACGCCCTCGACCGCAGCACGATCGGTGACATCGACGACGACGTCCGTCCCCGGATCGCGGTCGAGGCCGATGACGGTGCGGCCGTCGCGCCGCAGTCGCTCGACCACCGCGGCGCCGATGCCTCCCGCTGCGCCGGTGACGAGGGCCACCGTGCTCATCGGGACGCTCCTGGCGCGTCGGAGGAGAGGGCGGCGAGCACCGTGTCGGTGTCGAGCACACGAGCGCATCGCTTGGCGGCGTAGTCCAGCGCGAAGAGGTGATCTTCGCGGGAGAAGTCCGCGACGGCATCGGCGACGAGGAACGGCCGGATGTCGTTCATGAACGCATCGGCCGCCGTCAGCAGGCACCCGATGTGCGCGTAGACCCCGACGATGACGAGCTGGTCCCGATGCTGGGCCGCGAGCGTCTCCCGCAGCGGCGTGCGGATGAAGGCGTTGTAGCGCCACTTCGTGAGGATCGTGTCTCCGGGAGCGGGGCGCAGCTCTGCCACGATCGCGGCGCTCTCCTGGTCCTGCAGGCCGGGGCCCCAGAACTCGGACAGCAGGCCGCGGTCGTCGGGAGCCTGCGCGGCCGGCTGCGCGGTGTAGATCACCGGGACGCCTGCCGCGCGCGCCGCATCGAGCAGGCGGGAGATGTGGCCAATGGCCAGCCCGACCGGACCGTCCGCCTCCGCGAAGGCGTCGACGAAGTACTGCTGCATGTCGTGCACGAGGATCGCGCTGCGGTTCGGGTCGACGGTCCAGTCGACGCGTCCCGTCGGATGCTCGTGTGCGCCCGGCACGTCGTAGGTCGCGATGCGGGGAAGCCCCATGTCACTTCCCTCCGTTTCCGGCCACGGCGTCGGCGAGCACCGGGACGAGCCGTTCCAGCAGCCAGGACTCGGTGAGCGGTGTCGGGTAGGCCAGGGGAGAGGCGAAGGCGTCGTCGATCACGGCGTAGTGACCGCCCTCGACCGCGGGGATCTGGCGGAACAGCGCGTCCTGCTCCAGGTCGGATTGCGTCAGCAGGCCTTCGTCGCCGAACGGATAGCCCATCAGCAGAATGTCCGCGTCGAGCAGATCGAGGTTCTCGCGGCTCACCGCGGCCGAGGTGGCGCTGAAGTCGGTGGCGCGCTCCGGAAGTGCGAGTCCGAGCTTCGTGAAGAACGTGACGTCGCTGCCCTCGTACGAGATGTAGGTGATCTGCTCGGGGTGGATGACCGCATAGGTGAAGGTCGTTCCGGCGAACTCGGGATGCGCGGCAGCGGCGGCGTCGAAGTCGGCGGCGATGCTGTCGATGACCTCCTTCGCCTGATCGCTGCGGCCGAGGGCGGTGGCAGCCGACTCTGTGCGCTGCTCCCAGGTCATCGTGCTCAGCCCGTCCGCTCCCGTGTAGGAGACGATCGGGGCGATCTTCGACAGCTGCTCGTAGTCGGCGTCGAGGGTCCAGCCGCTGGTGGCGAGGATCACGTCGGGCTCGGCCACCGCGATCGCCTCGTAGTCCACGCCGTCGGTGGAGTCGTAGGTCGTGAGCTTCTTCTCACCCAGTCCCTTCAGGGCGTCGATCTCCCAGGGATCGAGTTCGGCGTCGCCGTACTGCGGGCTGATCACCGGGACGATGCCGAGAGCCAACGCGATGTCGAGGTCCACCGAGGAGACCACGGCGACGCGTTCGGGCTTGCTCTGGAGCGTCGTCTCCCCGTACGGACTCGTGAGCGTCATGGGATAGCCCTCGCCCCCGCCGGCAGACGATGCCGGAGTGGCTGCGGAGGCGCCGCATCCGGCGAGCAGCGCGGTGCTGACGACGAGTGCGGCGGCTGCCGCGGTCAGGCGGCGGAGCACGGAGCGGGTCATGTGTCTCTTCTTTCTTCGGGGTGAGAGGAGGGCTTCAGAGTGCGAGGGCGACTTCAGAGTGCGAGGGCGACTCGCGTCACATCCCATGGCGTCCGCGCGGCAGCACGAGCGGCGCTCCGGTGTCGGGGTCGGCGATGACGCGGGCCTGCACCCCGAACACCTGCTCGACGAGCTCGGCGGTGATGACCTCGGTGGGCGGGCCGGAGGCGACGATGGTGCCGTCGCGCAGGGCCACGACGGTCGAGGCGTAGCGGGCGGCGTGCGCGAGATCGTGCAGCACCACGACCACGGTCGTCCCCTCGGCCACGAGATCGACCAGCAGATCGAGCACCTCGACCTGGTGGGCGATGTCGAGCGCGCTCGTCGGCTCATCGAGCAGGAGGAGCGGCGTCTCCTGCGCGAGCGCCATCGCGATCCAGGCACGTTGACGCTGCCCGCCCGAGAGCGTGTCCACCGGACGATCAACGAGGTCGGCCACGCCGGTGCGCAGGAGCGCCCTGGCGACGATCAGATCGTCGGAGGCCCGCGCGCTCCCGAACCGGCGATGCGGGTGACGACCACGCCGCACGAGCTCGGCGACCGTGATGCCCTCGGGTGCCACCGGGCTCTGCGGGAGGATCCCCAGCCGACGGGCGACCTCCCGCGTGGGCAGCGCATGGATGTCCGCGCCGTCGAGGAGCACCGATCCGGCCTGCAGGGGCACGAGACGCGAGAGGGCTCCGAGCAGCGTCGACTTCCCGGAGGCGTTGGGCCCGATGAGCGCGGTGATCCCTCCTCGGGCGATGAGTAGATCGAGGTCGCTCACTATCGTCTTCGCGGCATAGCCGGCGTGCACGCCGTGCGCGGCCAGTATCGGCTGCTCCGCGCTGCCCACGTCGGGGGGAACGGACGAAGCCTCATCGAGCACGGTCATCAGGCATCCGCCTTCCGGGTCAGGAGCAGGAAGATGAGCACGGGGGCGCCGATGAGTCCGGTCACGACTCCGGTCGGCACCGGACTCACGAACGGCGCGGATTGCGCGACCATGTCGGAGAGCAGGAGCAGGGCGGCGCCGACCAGCGCGGCGGGGAACGGCCCGCCCTGACGGACCAGCCGGGAGGCGATGGGTCCGGACACCAGCGCGAGGAACGCGATCGGACCGACGACGCTCGTGGCGATCGCGGCCAGCAGAGCTCCGAGAAGCAGCGCGGCGACACGAATGAGTCCGACTCGCGTACCCAGACCTCTGGCGAGCGGATCGCCCAGCCGGATCGCGTCCAGCGAGGGGTCGATGAGGGCGACGGCGCCGATCCCGACGGCGAGGGCTGCGGCCAGGAGCGCGACATCGGACCATTGGGTGCCGGCCAGCGACCCGATCATCCAGCGCATCGCGCGCGTCGACGTCATCGTGTCGGCGAACGTCAGCAGGTAGCTCGTCACGGCGGCGAAGCACGCCCCCACCCCGATACCCACGAGCACCAGCCGGTAGGTGGACGATTCCCGCTTCCAGCTCAGACCGAAGATCACCAGCACGGCGAGGACGGCCCCGACGACAGCCCCGCCCTGGACGGCGATGCCGGTCCCGCCGAGCCCCACCAGCACAGCGACCGCCCCGGCACTCGCCCCGCTGGAGACGCCGATGATGTCGGGCGTGGCCAGCACGTTGCCGATGAGACGCTGGTACACGACACCCGCCATGCCGAACAGCGCGCCGACGAGCACGGCGGTGAGCGCGCGGGGCAGCCGGGACTCCCACACCACGAGTCGACCGACGACCGTTCCCTCGCCGAAGAGCGCATCGAGCACCGCACCGGGCGAGAGCTCCGCACTCCCGCCGACCAGGAGCTCGACCGAGAAGGCGGCGAAGACTATGACGACGAGAGCCGCGAAGACTGCGGAGACCCGAAGCCACGTGCGCCGTCGCACATCCCTCAGAAGCCCGACGACGGCGCCTTCCGCCTCCTTCGGGCGTCGGACGTGCATGCCGACCGTGGATGCCACGGTGCCGGTCCCGCTCATGCCTCGACCAGCTTCCTGGTGCGCGCCAGAACGACGAAGACCGGTGTGCCGACCACGGCGGTCATGATGCCGACGGCGATCTCCCCGTTGCCGGGAGTGATGCGCCCCGCAACGTCGGCTGCCAGCAGCACAGCGGCCCCGCAGACCATGCCGAACGGGACGAGCAGCCGTTGATCGGCGCCGACGATGAGACGCCCGAGGTGTGCTCCGATCAGACCGATGAAGCCGATCGGTCCCGCCGCGGCGACGGCGGCGGCGCAGAGCAGGACGGCCACGAACGCCACCCCCAGCTGCGCTCGACGCACGCGGACGCCGAGGGCAGCTGCCGTCGACTCGCCCAGTGCGAGGGCGTTCAGCGTGGCGCCGCAGAGGAGGGCGAGGACGATCCCGGCGACGGCGAAGGGCCAGAGCTCCGGAATGGTCTCCCCGCGCCCAGCGAGCTGCCCCACCGACCAGAACCGGTAGCGCGAGAATGCCGTGTTGTCCCGGACGATCAGGAGGTTGATCACGGCGGCGAGCATCGCGGCGGTCGCCGCTCCCGCCACCACCAGGCTCATCGCCGTGGACGCTGCACGGGAGAGCCGCGAGATCGAGAAGACCAGGGCAGCGGCGATCCCCGCGCCTGCGAGGGCGAACCAGAACGTCGCACCCACGCCGGTGAGGCCCATCAGCACGATCCCCGCCACGACCGCGCACGCCGCACCCATCTCGACGCCGAGGATGCCCCCGTCGACCAGTGGGTTGCGGGTGAGCCCCTGCATGAGCACGCCGGCGCCGCCGAGGCAGGCCCCGACGAAGAGGCCGAGGATGGTCCTCGGCAGTCGCTCGGTGATCACGACCGTGGCCTCGAAGTCGCCGTCCGGGGTACCGCGCAAAGCAGCGGCCAGCGCTCGGACCACGACATCGGGGGCGATGTCCCGGGCCCCGATAGCGAGCGAGAGCAGCGCGGCGACCGCGAGGAAGAGGAGGAGTGCGGTGAGACCGATCAGCCTCCGGCGCATGCTCGAGCGGACCGGTCCGAGGACGGCACGAGGGTCCGTGGCGATCTCCTCAGCGACCTTCCGCTCAGAGGCATCCGCCGTCTGGGTCGTACTCACCTCGTGCCCTGCTCCCCTCAATCCCGATCGCGATCTCCCGCGATGGCCGAGGTTAGGCTAACCTAACTATTTCCCACTCAGCGTTCCAGGAGTCCCATGTTCCGTTCACGTCCCCCCATCCCCGAAGAGGCCCGTGTCGATGCCCCGGAGGACATAGGGACCGGAAGCGAGAGAGGTAACGAGGAGGGTCCGGACGACGAGGACTTCGCCCCCTGGGGTCATGGGAGGCACCGCCACGACGATGACCAGTTCATCGTCGCGTTGAGCGGCAGTGCCGTGATCGAGGTGGATGGCGAGCCGTTCACGGTCGACCAGACCGAGGGGATCTGGATCCCGGCCGGTGTGCCGCATTCCGCGCGGTTCCATCCCGGGTTCGCACCGTTCGTGCACCGCACGGGCGCTCCCACCGGCGTCGTCTCCGCACCGTGCGCTGTCGCCGTATCCGTGGAGCTGCGCAACCGGCTGCTGGCGACCGCGATCTCCGGAGCGGACGCCTCTCCCCTGCTGTGCGCCGCACTGCGCAGGAGCAGTCGACGTCGTTCGGTCCGCGGAGTGGGGGATCCTGCTCACGTCGACGCGGTCGCCGTTTCGCCGGTTGGTGCGCCCGCTCCGCGGAGAAGCGATGCCGCTGCGGAGCGGGCACGCATGCGGTCGGAGGTCGCCCGCATCGCGCACGCGGAGCTGCGCGGCCCCCTGACCTCCGCAATCGGCGCCGCACTCCGCGCCGATCCTGCGGATGATCGCACTCTGGATGGATGGGCGCGACGCCTGCACACCAGCACGACGAGCATCCGTCGCGCCTTCGTGACGGAGCTCGGCACGAGTTACACGACGTGGCGCACAGCGGTCCGCCTCGAAGCGGCCGCTGCGCTTCTGCGTCGGGGATACCCGGTGGCGAATGCCGCCAGGGCCGTCGGGCTCACCCACAACGGTCTGCTCGCCGCGTTCCATCGTGGCTACGGCTGCCGGCCGAGCGCGATGAGACGGCATCAGACCCGCGACATGAAGCCGTCTGGCGCGGGCGGGGCACCTCGAAGTCGGTAGTGTGATCATCCGGCACTTCACGAGGGGAACCCACGCATGTCCGTTGGACTTCTGGCCGTCGTCGACGACATCCTGAGCGCCGCGATGAAGGCGTCGGCGAAGGCGGCGGGCGTCGTGATCGACGATGCCGCGGTGACCCCGCAGTACGTGCAGGGACTCACTCCGGCGAGGGAGCTGCCCGTCGTCGGCAAGATCGCCCTGGGCTCGCTGGCGAACAAGTTCCTGATCATCATCCCGGTGGCGTTGCTGCTCACCGCGTTCGCGCCGTGGGTGCTGCCTTATCTGCTGATCCTCGGTGGGGCCTACCTCTGCTTCGAGGGCGCGGAGAAGGTGCTGGAGTGGTTCGGCGTGCAGCACGGCCACGCCGACGAGGGCGCGCGCGACGAGAGGAAGCTCGTGCTGGGCGCCGTGCGCACCGACCTGATCCTCTCCACCGAGATCATGCTCATCTCGCTCGCGAGTCTCGAGAAGGGGCTCGACATCTGGGCGACGCTGGCCATCCTCGCCGTGATCGCCCTCCTCATGACGGGCGTCGTCTACGGTGCGGTCGCGCTGCTCGTGAAGATCGACGACATCGGCCTGAAGATGGCGAAGAATCCGGTGCAGCGCGTGCGCCACACCGGCACCAGGATCGTGCGCTCGATGCCGGCGGTGTTTCGCTTCATCAGTATCCTCGGCACGGTCGCGATGCTCTGGGTCGGCGGCCACCTGGTGCTCGTGAACCTGGGCGAGGTGGGGCTGCACTTCACCACCGACCTGCTGCACGGGATCGAGCACGCCCTGGAGCCGGCCGGCGGATTCGTGGTCTGGCTGGTCGAGACGCTCGTGTCGGCGATCGCGGGCCTCGCACTGGGACTGCTGATCGTCGTGATCGTGCTCGGCATCGCGCGGCTCTTCGGCAAGACGCCCAGCTTCCACGAGGGCGAGACCTCCCCCGCCGACGTGCACGTCTGATTCCGAGTCGGCCGTCTCGCGACTATCCGCCGTGCGGGGGATGCGACGTGCCGCTCTCGAGCCGCACCCTCGTCCTAGTCGAACCCGCACGCCCGCGCCTCACTCCACGCACACACCCGCGCGGCACGCAGTCACGCTGCGATGTCGTAGCGCGCTCGACCCCCGAGTCTCGGTCTGCGTTCCGGATCGACGTTGGGCGGTGGGATGAGCCACACCCGTGCCGCGACCCCGACCCCCTCGATCCTGATCTCCCAGTCGTTGTCGTGGATGCGGTGGTGACAGCTCTCGCAGAGCAGCACCCCGTTGTCGAGGTCGGTCGGCCCGGCATCCCGCTGCCACCAACGCAGGTGATGCGCCCTGGTCAGCTGCGGCGCGAGCCCGCACATCACACAGCCGCCGTCACGCTCCACCAGCGCGAGCCGCTGAGCACGGGTGAACAGCCGCTTCTCACGACCCCAGTCGAGGATCTCGCCTCCACCTCCGAGCACGACGGGGATGATGCCGCCGCCCGCCGCCATCCGACGACAGGCGGCGATGCTGACGGGCTCGCCGAGGCCGTCGACCGTCGCGAACCCGGTGCCGCCGGTCAGGTCGTCGAGCCCCACCCGCACGACGACCGTCGCTCCGGACACGGGGAGACCGCCGTTGTCGCATCCGCTCGCGTGTGCGCAGATCTCGACGAACGCATCGGCCTGGAGCATCGCGACCGTGCGTCGATCGGCATCGGGCGCCTCGGGATCGAGCACGTGCGCCCTGGCCTGGAACGTCGCAGTGACGTAGGCCTGGATCGCCGCTTTCACCGGCGCGCCGGAGGCGACATCGGTCTGCAGCGTCAGGTGCAGCGACCCGTCGCGCTCGAACATCGTCAGGGAGCGCCGTGAACGAGCCTCGTCTTCGCGCGGAGCCACACCGTCGGGATCGAGCCAGGCCTCGGCGTGCACGACCAGCTTGCGCACGTCGTCGAGCGACAGCTCCGCGGCGCGTTCGACGAGCAGTCGCTCGGCCTCGATGATCCGCTCCAGACCGACCTTCAGGCGGGCCCGATCGAGCAGGGTCACGATCGACGCTGCTGCTGCGGCGCTCAGCGCGCCCGCGCCGATCGCCTGTTGCACCGCGGGATAACGCGGCGGCAGCGGTTCGCCCAGGAGGTTCGCCCGGGGAGCCGTAGCCTCCCCCACCTTCACCAGGCGCACCGCATCTCCCGTCGATCCGCCGGTCGTCGCCGCGATCATGGTCGCAGGGCTGCGGAACCCCTGCTCCTTCGCCAGGCTCGCCGCTCCCAGCTCGGGGCGCGACTCCCGCGCGATGCTCGCCGCGATCTCGGCGTGGATGCCGTCGAGTCGACGCTGCACCAGCCCCATCGTGCGATGCGCCTCGAGCAGCTGTGCTCTGGTCAGCTCGGCCGCGTTCGACGCATCCGCCCACACGTCTTCGAGGCACTCCACGGCCTCGAGGAGGGGGCTCAGATGCGGGTTCGTCATGCTCTCAGTTTAGAACATATCTTCGATATATTGGAGGGGTGTGGATAAGTCGATGCGCCGCCGTGCCGTAGTCTCATCGCCATGTCCGCCACCTCGCCGTCGCCGAAGTCCCGCAGCACGAAGCGCGACGCCGACCGCTGGTTCCGCGAGCAGGGGCTTCCGACCTTCGTGCCGTTGCGGCGCTGGTTCACCGACCTCCCCCGTCGCGTCGCCCCCCTCATCGCCTGGGTCGCGGTGGCCGCCTACCTCTTCCAGGACGGGATCGAGGTCGTGTTCGACTTCGCCCTCGACGACGACTCGATCGGGTGGGAGCTCCTGATCGTCCCCCTCGCCCTCACGATCTTCCTGCTGGCGGTGGGCCTCGCCTGGGCCGCCTACTTCCTCGTCCGAGGCCTGCTGCGGCGTCTCCCTGCGGGGATCGGCACGGCGGTCGCCCTCGTCCTGATCGCCGTCAGCCTCGCCTTCACGATCGTCTACGACTACAGCACCCACCCGAATTCAACCGTGGGGCCGGTCCTCCGCACGGCGCTCGTGCTCGCCCTCTGCATCCTGGTGACCGGCATGGGCGGCGGTGCCATGATCTCCTGGGCCTCGCGCCTGGCGGTGCGCAATGCGTCGGCGATCGGGCACATGGCGTCGATCGCGCTGCCCGTGATCCTCATGCTGGTGGTTTTCTCGTTCTTCTCTGCCGAGGTCTGGCAGATGGCCTCCGCGCTGTCATGGGGATCGATCGCCCTCGTCGGCCTCGTCGTCGCGGTGCTCGCCGGCATCGTCGTGCTGCGCGTCAGCGCGTCGGAGATCGATGACCACGCGCACGCGCCGACCGCGGAGCAGCGAGCCGCCCTGCTCGTCGGCACCCCGGCGGAGGGGCGTCCCGCACCCGGGCGGCCGGGGCGCCTGCACGCTCCGCAGCGCATCAACATCCTGCTCGCGATGACCGTCGCGCAACTCGTGCAGGCGCTGTTCTTCGCCGGGCTCCTCGCGGCGCTGCTGATCGTGATCGGAGGCATCGCGATCCCCCAGGGCGTCGTCGGCATCTGGCTCGGTCCCGGCAGCGCCGCCCAGCCGCTCGCGGTGCAGCCCCTGGAGTTCTTCGGGGCGAAGCTGCCGCTCACCGTCAACCTGCTCAAGGCCGCCACTCTGCTCGCCGTGATCGCCGCCCTCCCCTTCGTGTTCTCCGCTGTGAGCGAGGCACGCTACCGGGAGCGGTTCTTCGACCCGATCATGGCCGACATGCGGCGAGCGATCCTCGTGCGCGAGGCCGTCAGCACGACACCGGCGCGCCGCTCCTCGTAACTGTTCGGCCGCAGCGCGCCCGCACGACGTCCAGCAGGGATGTCAGCTGCGGAGATTCTCGGCGGGGCGCAGACGCGCGGCGCGGATGGAGGCCAATCCACCTCCTCCGGCGCCGACGATCAGGCCGACGGCAATGGCGATGGGAAGCAGCACGATATCGAACACGGGCGCCCATCGTTGGCTCACTGTGACGACGAGGATTGCCGCCATGCCGAGCACGAGACCTGCGGCCCCTCCGACGACACCGACGATTGCGGATTCGAGGGTGATGAGTTCCCCGATCTGTCGGTCTCGGGCTCCGAGCGCTTTGCGCATGCCGATCTCACCCCGGCGTGCGTTGACAGCGAGGAGCGTGGCGTTCATGAGTGCGGCGATCGCGACGATCAGCGCGAGCAGCGTGAACGCGGTGAGGGTGGCCTGCACCCCTTGTTCGACCTGTCCTCTCAACTGTGCAGAATCGGTCGGCGCAGCGACGACGATCCGGTCCGGCTCGTACGGGTTCAGTGCCGAAGGCAACTGCTTGGCGACCTGCTGCGCTGCGCCGGAGGAAGTCACGGCCAACATCGTCACATCGACGGCCCCTTTCGCCGTGATGTCTTCGCGGGGTCCGACGACCACTTCACCGCGGAGCAGGGGGAGACGCGAGGACGTGGTGATGATGCCGGCGACGACATAGGTGATGCCATCAACCGAGATCGTGGGGGCGCCGTCGATGCTGCTGAGTTGCATGTCCTTCGCGAGAAGATCTCCGACGTAGGCCTCACCGGCAGCCAGAGGTCCCTCATGCCACGGTGCCTCGTCGACGGTGAGACGCGCAGCGCCGACGATGTCTCCGATGGCGACGTGCGGCCGGATCTGGCGTGCCTCCGCGAACGTCGAGACCGTGCTGACATTGAGATCGATGACGACCGCGGCTGCATCCACTCCGCTGAGTCGCTCGATCGCCTGCGGAACCTCCTCGGGCGGAAGCGAGTGCTTGGCTCCCGTCGACCACGTCGCCGAGACCTCGCGGTTCAGGTGAGCATCGAACGTGGCGGACACTTGGGCCCGTGCCGATGCCGAAAGCCCGAGGGTGGTGATCGTCAATGCCACGGCAATGGCGACGGCGAGCCCCTGTCCGATCGATTGGTACTTTCTCGACATCACCGACGCCCAGGCGTCGCGCAGTATGTCGGCGAGTCGGATGCGCCCGGTGAGCTGCGCCTGCTCGTCGTCGCCCGGAACAGGGAAGGGCCCCTCGTCGACTGCAGAAGCCAGCGACCTATCCCCGGACTCTTTGGGTGCCGGATCCGCTCCGGTGCCGGGCTGTCGCTCGTCGGACACGATCGCCCCGTCGGCGATGTGGACCACACGACGCGCCCGGGCCGCGACCTCAGCCGAATGAGTGACGACGACGACCGTCGCCCCGTCGCGATTGATGCGTCCAAGCTCGTCCAGAACACGAGCGGCGTTGACCGAGTCGAGGTTTCCGGTCGGCTCGTCGGCAAGGATCAGTTTCGCGTCCCCGGCGATCGCCCGGGCGATCGCGATGCGTTGACGCTGCCCGCCCGACAGCGTCGAGGTGCTCTGGAACGCGCGTTCCGCGAGCCCGACAGAGTCGATGGCGCGGAGGACACTCTCACGCCGCTCGACACGCGGCACGCCCCGGTAGAGCAGGTTCAGCTCGACGCTGTCGACGGCTGATCTGGCCTCGAGAAGATGGAAGGCCTGGAACACGAATCCGATCGTCCGTGCCCGCACGCTCGCCGCACGGCGGCCGTCGCCGGCACGAGCCTCCTCGCCGTCGAGAACATAGCTGCCCGCCGTCGGGTCGTCGAGGAGACCCAGAATGTTCATCAGTGTCGTCTTGCCACCGCCCGATGGCCCGACGATCGCAACGAACTCCCCCTGGTCGATCTCCAGGTCGATACCGCGCAGTGCATCGACATCGGGCCGACCTGCCGACGAGTACGTCCGACGCACTCCCCGTAACTGAATCAGCGTCACGTCAACCGACTCGAACCAGGTCGCCGGTCTCCAGGGCGCCTTCTTCGAGCGGCTCGACGGCGACCTCGCCCTGCAGTGTGCCCAGGACCGTGACCGGCACCTCGAAGAGCGTTCCGTCCGCCTGCTGCTTTGTCAGAACAGTCTTGTCAGGCCCTCGGTCCGAGACTGCGAGAACCGGGACGATCAAAGCGTCCTCGGCCACGATCTGCTTGACCACTGTCACCCGCGCCCGCCCGGCCGATCCCGGCAGTGCTGCGTTCGGGACCACGGCGAAGGTGACCTCGGGCGCTGCCTGTTCCGCGTCCCCATTCGAGCCCGTTCCCTCTGGGTCTTCGGCCGAGCCGGAGGGGCGGATGTCCCCCACGGTGCCCTCGACCTCAGTGCCACCGATCGAGATCACAGCCGCGTCGCCTGCGACCACATCCCCGAGATCGGTGACGGGAACCGTGATCGTGACCACCAGATCCGCCGACCCGAGGATGAAGTCCGGCACGCCCTCCGCCGCCAGACGCTGTCCGACCTGAACGCCCTGCACGACCTGAGCGGACGCCGAAGGCATCGCCAGAATTTCGGCGACAGGAACATACCCCTCAGCAGTCGGCACCTTCGCGCTCGTCTCCGCCGACTTCTCGCCCTCTCCCGGGCTCGTCTTTTCTGCCGCGGCACTGCGAGTGGGGGCTTCATAGCCGCTGTCCTGATACCAGCGCTTCACCGCCGTGGCCGTCTCGCTTCCGAATCGCCCATCAGCGTTGAGCTGGTACGACCGCGCCACCAGTGCGGCCTGTAATGCTTCGACATCCGGTCCACGATCCCCGACGCCCATGTCGCGATAGAAGGAGAACGCCGATTGCACACCGAAGAGAGGACGCCCATTGACCTCGGTGAGAACCTGCCCCGAAGAAGCGGTTGCACCCGTCGCCAATGGGCGTCCGGTGACGACGGTGAGCGACGCATCCGCGACCGGAAGCACCGTCACCGGAGTCTGCGTCGACGGCCCCGCCTGCCCGGTGAAGCCGACCTCTCCATCCAGCGAACCCTTCGCAACTTCCGCGAAGACCGGCCCGGGGGCGGGCGCCTTGGCGTTGGCCTCCTGCTGCGCCGACGACTGGAACTGCGTGGCAAACCAGAATCCCGCACCAATCAGCGCCACGATCAGCACCACGGCGATCACGACGATCCAGCGGGACCGTCTCGCCGTTTCCGGCACAGCTACTTCATCCATCGAACTCTCATTGCTCACTGATCGGCCAAGGCTCGTTACCGAGCCAACTCTCGCGCCGCCTCTCTAGGGCGCGGCTGGCGCGTTCTCCGCCACGATCGTCAACAGCTTCTTCTTCCGTTCGATCGCGTCCGCACGGATCCGATCGAGCTTGTCCCTGTTCTCTGCGACGAGCTTCTCCTGCTCCTCCCAATTCCGCTCGTACCAGAGCGAAGCCCACCCGCTCGACTCCTGGCACTCCGCATCGGCAACCGCCGCAGCAAGCTCCTCCACCGAAGGCTGCGAGTCCGATCCGGTCACCGCACCCCACTTCTGTCTCTCAGCGGAGGGAGCTCCTTCCCAAGGCTGCTCCTGGGTCACCGCGTAATCCACCCGTGGAGTCAGACACTCCCGCCAGGCCTTCACCGCCTTGGCCACATCCGGATCCTGCTCCACGATGATCATGGCCTGAGCCGTCAGTTCCGAAATGTAGTTCCGTCCGTCAAAGTTGGAGAGAGAGCTCTTGTCTTTCGCGCGGATCTTGTCGGTGCAGGCCACGAGCGCGTCATCCAACTCCTGATTCGGAAAGTAGGAATCGACCGTCTCAGTGAATGTCAACCACAGCTCCGCGCTCTCCGGATCATCCAGCCGCGCGAAGTGGTAACCCCATTTCTTCGCCAGTTCCAGATTGAACAACCGCAGATCCACCTCGTTGACGTCTTCCGCACGGGGGAATTCCGTGTCCTGCCACGGCACCGGCCACTCATACCCCTGCGCACCCAGACAATCCGAGATCAACAGCTGCTCCGCGTAGTTGTCCAGTTCCGGGGAGTACACCACGAACTCATCAAGAGGCATCTTCCACGCAGCTTGATTCTTCACCCCCGCATCCGCCTCACTGCCCGGCGCGGTGCACCCCGCCAGACCCACGGCAACCGTGACCGCAAGGGCGGTCGTCACGAACAGGCGGCCACCCATACGCGGACAGGTCACCGGCATAGGGCCGAACCGACACTGCTCCGAGTGGTTTCGAAATAGCCCGACTCGATGTCATCGTTAAAACTCCCCACGTTCCCAAAGCCGCCCCCTCGCGGGACGAACAAATACGCTCCCGCCTGGCTCGGCCCTCTGTAGAGGTAGGAGTTCTGGGATCGACCGTTGTTGAAGGTGGACGAGATGACGTTGCCGTAGGACCTCCAGCCGATGGCCATGACATCCACGCAGTTCGCGAACTTGTGCGTGGACGGCTGCTGCCATGCGTCGTTGGTGTATTTGTAACCCGAGTAACTGCACGTGTACCCGGATGGGCAATCACCCGGCGCGGCTGCGGCAGGGCCTGCCAAGGCGAGAACTCCCACACCGGACAGGACGAGGGCGATCAGCGCGCTGGCCACTCGTGTGCGCCCGGTCGTGCGACGCGCGTGTTCCAAAGACATGAGATCCTCCGATGCACCCGCCGACTAAAACAATACGTTCTACACAGTACGCATGGTCTTTGCGCGAGTCTGTAGGCCGTTCGGGGGACAAGAGCGGCGACGGCGCGCCGCTCCCCGTAACTGTTCGGTCGCCGCGCACCCGAACGCCGCTGCTCCTGCTAGCGTCGGCGATGCGCACCCGAGCGCCGATGAAGGATGCGCACCCGAAGCGCAGAAGAAGAGAGACCGCCCGCCGATGACAGCCGTGCGAATCAGGGATGCCGAGACCGCCGACCTCGAGACGATCACCGCGATCCACAACCATGCCGTGCTGCACACCACCGCGATCTGGAACGAGGAGGCGGTCGACCTCGCCGACCGCATCTCCTGGCTCGCCGATCGCACGGCCCGTGGCTTTCCGGTCATCGTGGCCGCCGACGACACCGGGGTGCTGGGCTACGCCTCCTACGCGCAGTGGCGCCCGCACAGCGGATACCGTCACACGGTCGAGCACTCGGTGTACGTGCGGGACGGCCAGCACGGTCGGGGCATCGGCACCACGCTGATGACGGCCCTCCTCGAGCGTGCCCGCGCCGCCGGGATGCACGTGATGATCGCCGGGATCGAGAGCGGCAACGCGGCCTCCATCGCCCTGCACGAGCGCCTGGGCTTCGTCGAGGTCGGTCGAATGCCGCAGGTCGGCGCGAAGTTCGGACGCTGGCTCGATCTGAGCATGCTGCAACTCGTGCTCGACGATCGCCCCGAACCCGGCACCGAACCCCGCACCGGATCCTGACGATGGACCTGCTGCAGTGGTTCGTCGAAGCCTTCAACTCGCAGTGGATCCTGCCGGGCGGGCAGACCCTCCTCGTGCGTGAGGTCGTGGGCAACGCGTTCGGCCTCGCGAGCGCCCTCGGCGGGATGCGCCGCAAGGTGTGGGCGTGGCCGGTCGGCATCATCGGCAACCTGCTGCTTCTCACGGTCTTCCTGGGCTCAGCGCTGAGCCCCGACCCGTCGCTGCCGCACCTGCTCGGGCAGGCCGGTCGGCAGATCATGTTCATCGCCGTGGCCATCTACGGCTGGATCCGCTGGCGGAATCTCGACGGCGGGCGAGTGGTTCCCCGCTGGGCCCCGACGAGCGCACGCATCGGCATGGTGCTCGTGATGATCGTCGGCACGGTCGCCCTGACCCCGCTGTTCCGTCTGCTCGGATCGTGGGAGCCGGTGTGGGCCGATGCCTGGACGTTCGTCGGATCCTTGCTCGCGACCTACGGCATGGCCAAGGGCTGGACCGAGTTCTGGCTGATCTGGATCGCCGTCGACGTGGTCGGCGTGCCGCTGCTGTTCAGCTCCGGCTACTACGCAACCGGCTTCATGTACGTCTTCTACGGTGTCTTCACCGCGGTCGGCTTCGTGATCTGGTGGCGGGCACAGCGCACGGCCGCACCGCCGATCGAGATCCTGCCGCCCGACCCGAGCCCACGACGTCCGGAGGAGGAAGAGCTCGCCTGAGCTCCGCCCTCCCCCGGCCCTTCCGCCTCGCTCTCGCCCCTCCTCGAAACGAGGCAGTCCTCAGGCCCGGCTCTTCCCCTTCACGGTCAGCGCCATGACATCGGCCGCACGCGCCGTGAGCCGTTCGAGCGGACCCTTGCCGACCGTGCGCGTCCAGACGAGTGCGCCGGCCATCATCAGCAGCGACAACGCGATCCAGGGAAGCACCGGGTTCGGGAGCCAGGTCGCCGCACCCGCCAGGATGAGGATCGCCTGGATGACGTAGCCGGTGAGGGGCACAGCACCATAGGCGGCCAGTGGTGCCACCGCCCACCTCGCGTAGCGGGTGACGATCAGGCACAGCCCGAGGATCGCCACCGCGAATCCGCCGGATGCGAGGATCTCGAGCACCCCGCCGGAGTGGGCGGAGAAGTTGGTGACGGCCTCGAGCATCTTCGCCGGCGGGTCCTGCGACGCCACCCGGTCGAAGTACGACTGGCCGTCGACGTCGCCACCGCCGTCGCCACCGAACAGCGAGGCCTTCTCGGGCGCGAAGCAGGCGACGATGCCGTCGCTCGTCTGGCAGGTCAGCCCGGAGATGTCGACCTCGTCACCCGGGACCATGCTCATCGAGCCCGGAACTGAACCCGAACTCGAGCCGGAGGCGGAGCTCGACGTCGTGACATCCTGCTGCGGCGGCGTGAGCAGCCCACCCAGCGTGTATCCGCCGATCGCCACCAGCCCACCGTAGACGAGCATGACCACCGCCGTCTTCACGCGGGTCAGATCGAGGCGGCCGATCACGAGGCCTGCGCAGAGCAGCGCCGCCCAGACCGTGATCGGGTACGTGCCGAACAGCACCAGCGACAGCCCAGGGCCACCCAGATCCGGCGAGAGCGTGCCGATCAGAGCGAGCAGCGGAGGACCGAGGATGCCGAGCGCCGCCCCCGCGATCACCAGCACCCTGGTGCGCAGGTGCACCGTGAACGCCGCCAGGATGTACAGCACGCCGTACAGCGTGAGGATCACGGCGATGCCGGAGCCCAGCAGCTCGACCAGCAGCCCGATCACGAAGATCGCCGCTCCTCGACCGACCAGGCGCAACCGGATCTTCCGCAGCTCGTCCGCAGTCGCGTTCTGCGCACCGCCGGTCATCAGCGCGAGAGATACCCCCGCCAGCAGGGCGAACAGGATCGAGGAGCGCCCGTTGACGATGTCCAGCCACGTCGACGGATCCGAGAGAGTGAAGTCGGGACCGCTCGCGACCATCAGGTGCGCGCCGAACATCCCGACCAGCGCGAGTCCGCGCGCGACATCCACGCCGACGATACGGCGCCTACCCGTGGAGGTGGCTCCTCCGCGTCGCGGACGGTCGCCGGAGTCTGCGACCGAAGCGTCCTCCGTCGGCGCAGGGAATGACGGGATGATGTGGGGCGTGCTCAAAGGAGACCTCTCGAGGATTCAGCGGAGATCTCAAGCTCAACACGAACGCCCGAGGGCACACATCCACCCTCAGTACCGCTTCTATCCGTCGATCGGATGAAGTCGGCGCGTGCGGGTCCTAGCGGGTGTCAGTGCCGCACGCGGGCCAGGAACTCCGCCGTGGCCGGCTGCTGCGGGGCGTCGAACACCTGCGAGGGCGGACCCTGCTCGACGACCACGCCGTGCTCGAGGAACACGATGCGGTCGGCCACCTCGCGGGCGAACGACATCTCGTGGGTGGCCATCACGATCGTGGCGCCCTGGACCTTCAGCTCGCGCACGAGGTCGAGCACCTCGCCGACCAGCTGCGGGTCGAGCGCGCTGGTGATCTCGTCGAGTAGCAGCACCTCGGGCTGCGTGAGGATCGCCCGCACGATCGCGACGCGCTGCTGCTGTCCGCCCGAGAGCCGGTCGGGGTACTCGTCGGCCTTGGCGCCGAGCCCGAGCGTCTCGAGCAGCGCGCGCGCCTTCGCCCGCGCCTCGGCCTTGCGCATCCCGTGCACGCGGACCGCGGCGAGCGTGACGTTGTCGAGCACGGTGAGATGCGGGAACAGGTTGAAGTGCTGGAACACGACCCCGATCCGCCCCCGTACGGCGTCGGCATCCACCCGCGGGTCGGTGATGTCCTCCCCCGAGAGGAAGATCTGCCCGTCGTCGACCCCCTCGATGAGGTTCATGGTCTTGAGCAGCGTCGACTTGCCCGAACCCGATGCGCCTATCAGCACGACCACCTCGTGCGTGCCGACCGAGAGGTCGATGCCGCGCAGCACGTCGTGGTCGCCGAAGCGCTTGCGCACGCCCTTGGCTTCGATCACCGGCACGCTCATACGACTCCTCCGGCCTGCTCGCGCTTGTTCAGACGTGCCGTGACGACGTCGGTCAGGCGGATCATCGGCCAGCTGAGCACGATGAACATGAGGCCGGCCACGACGTAGGGGGTGAAGTTGTAGGTCTCGGCGACCATCAGTTGCGCGGCCCTGACGGCATCGACCGCACCGAGGACGGAGATCAGACCCACGTCCTTCTGCATCGACACGAAGTCGTTCATGAGCGCGGGGACGACCTTGCGCACGCCCTGCGGGATCACGACGATCCGCAGCGTCTGCCCGTGCGTGAGTCCGAGCGAGCGCGCGGCGATGCGCTGCGAGGGGTGCACCGCCTCCATGCCGGCCCTGAGCACCTCGGCGACATAGGCGGAGTAGGTGAGGACCAGGGCGATCGTGCCCCAGAACATCGCGGGCATGCGCGGGAAGATCCCGAGCGCGGGGATGCCGAAGCCCACCAGGTACAGCACGATCAGCAGCGGGATGCCGCGGAAGAAGTCGGTGTACGCCGCGGCGAGCGCACGCAGCGGGAAGAACACGGGGCCACGCAAAGAGCGCAGGGTGGCAAGGAGCGTGCCGAGGATCGCGACGCACACCACCGCGATGACGAGCACGAGCAGGTTGACGAGCAGCCCCTGGAAGATCGGACCGATGCTCTCGAGCGCCACCTGGGGGTCGAAGAACGTCTGGCTGACGATCGCCCAACCGGGGGTGTTGACGACGACGACGATCAGCACCACGGCGAGCGCGAGGCTGCTGCCGAAGGCGATCAGGACCGAGCGCGTGGTGGCCCGGCGCCGCAGAGCGCGGCGTGACAGCTCGAGCTCGCTCGGCTGCCACTCCGCGTCGACGGGCGTCGAGGTCATTTCAGGACGGGGACGTCGACCGCGTCGCTGAGCCACTTCTGCTGCAGCTCGTCGAGCGTGCCGTCTTCGCGCAGTGCATCGACCGCCTTGGTGACGTCGGCCGTGAGGGCGGAGCCCTTGGGCAGCACGATGCCGAAGTCGTCTCCGCCGTTCGCGTCGGCGAACTGTCCGGTGACCACGCCGTCGTCGAGCTGAGCGCCGACGACGTAGAAGGCACCGGGGAGGTCGGTGATCATGGCGTCGATCTGACCGCCCTTGAGCGCGAGCACGACGTCGTCGACCGAGTTGAAGACGCTGAGGTTACCTTCGCCGAGCTGAGCCTTCGCGACCGTGTAGCTCGTGGTGCCGCTGGCGACGCCGACCTTGGTGGCCTTGAGCTCGTCGATGGTGGTCGCGGATGCGGCGGGCGAATCGCCCACTGCCACGACGGCCTGGGTGGTCGTGTAGTACGGCGACGAGAAGTCGACGGCCTTCTTGCGGTCGTCGGTGATGGAGAACTGCTGCAGATTGATGTCCCAGTCCTTGGGACCGGGAGCGATGGCGCCGTCGAAGGTGGTGCGCACCCAGACGATGTCGTCGGCCGCGTACCCGAGCTGCTCGGCGACCGCGTTCGCGACCGCGCCCTCGAAGCCCTCGCCGTTGGAGGGGTCGTCGTCGACGAACCACGGCTCGTAGTTGGGCTCGCCGGTGGCGATCGTGAGCTTGCCCTCGGTCACGGTCGAGAGGCCCGACCCGTCACCGCTGCCGGAGTCGGAGGACGGCGAGGTGCACGCGGAGAGAGTGAGCGCGATGGCGGCGGCCGCAGCGGTGACGGCGGCTGCGCGGCGGAGGGAGAGGGCGAAGGGCACGATGACTCCAGGGCGAAGAAGGGTAGGGAGGAGAGCGCGGGGCAGGGCGGGTCCGCCAGGTGTCGAGGCGGGTCTGCCTCTACAGAGTAGGCGATGCGGCGAGTCGCCAATCGGCGAAGTCGAAACCTGGCGACACGAAGCACGACACCAGCACCTCGTCGGCGTCGAGCGGCCGCGCGGCCTGCCAGACACCGGCGGGCACGAGCACCTGCGCCGCGTCGTCGGGTCCGAGCACCACCGGGGTCGCCACCCCCGGCTCCGCGCCGTCGCCACCGAGACTCAGTTCGAGCCGCCCCGGGCCGTGCCACAGCCACAGCTCGTCGCTGGTCACGACGTGCCACTCACTCCGTTCCGACGGCAGCAGCAGGTAGTGGATGCAGGTGGCCGCCGGGCGCGGACCGTTCGGCGTCTCGACGGGAAGCGGGCTCGTCCAGGTGCGACGGAACCAGCCGCCCTCGGGGTGCGGGGCGAGGTCGAGCCGTTCGGCGGTCGCGGGGCGCTGTGTCATGCGGGTGCTCCGGTTTCGGGGAAGGAGTCGACGGCGTAGCGGACCTCGCCGGAGATGATGGTGGCGGCCGTGCGGCCCGCCCCGTGCTCGACGAGTTCGACCACGGCATCGGGGCCTGACGGGACGCCGAAGAACGTGAGGTCGGCGAGTGCCCCCACCGCGAGGTACCCGGTGCGGTCGGGACCGACGTCGATGCCCATGGCGTGCGCCCCTCCGAGGGTGGCCGCACCCAGCAGGCGGGCGTGCAGGTCGCGGTCGGTGTACCCCTGCGAGCGGGCGATGCGCGCGAGCTCGGCCACATCGGCCAGCACATCGAGCGAGGGGCTCGACGACAACGAGTCGGTGCCGACGGCGATCGGGCTGCCCTCGCGCAGGTACGCGGCGATCGGGGGTTCCTCGAGCCCGATGACGGCGTTCGATCGCGGGCACAGCGCCACGGTGGTGCGGCGCTCCCGGAGGATGGCACGGTCCCTGGCGCTCATGTACACGCCGTGCGCGATGTGGCAGTCCGGTCCGAGCACGCCGAGCTGATCGACGAACTCGGTGGCGCTGGTGCCGAATCCGGCCTTGCGCAGCTCCTGGAAGCTCGCGAGCCCCGCCGTGTGCCAGGCCTGCGGGTGCTCGTGCGCGAACTCGCTCTCGAAAGCAGCCTCGCCGAGGTGGATGTGGATGCGTCCGCCGCGCTCGCGCACGATGTCGGGGATCTCCAGCAGCGGCTCGATGTCGAGCGAGTAGGGAGCGTGGGGTGAGAGGCCCGTCCCCGGCGGCGTCGGCAGCGCGTCGAGCGCCTGCTCCACCTGCTCGCGCCCGGTGCGAGCCCAGTCGGCGTTGGTCCAGCTCATCACCTCCCAGTAGGTGATGCCGTGCAGGCAGGCGTCGTGCAATGCGGTCGCTGCCGCCCTGTCGGTCACGACATCCGCAACGGCCGTCGTGCCGAAACGCAGTGCCTGTGCGGCACCGTCGGCCGCGTCCACCGCCCAGTCGCGCCCACCTTCGTAGACCGGATCGAACGCGCGCACCCAGTCGTCGAAGCCGTCGTACTGCCCGCGCCCGACCGAGGCCATGCCCGTGTATTGCAGGTGGGTGTGCGCGTTCACGAGACCGGGGGTGAGCACGCCGTGCCAGTGCACCTCCTCCGCCTCGATCCCGCGTTCCGAGAGCGACCGCAGCACCCACTCGCGTTCGCCCACGTGCATGATCCGTCCGTCGCGCACGGCGACCGCACCGTCGACGATCGGCGGGGCGGTGATCGGCACGACGAGCCCCGCGGAGTAGACGGTCACGGCGGTCATGCGGACTCTCCTCGGAAACGCGGCGAGCGCCATTCGCGCAGCGCGTCGATCTGGGCGGCGCTGCGCTGGTCGATGCGCTCTCCGCGCAGGGCGAGAGCGGCCGTGCCGATGGCGGTGTCGGCCTCGGCGGGAAGGGCATGCACTCCGACGGGCAGCGCGAGCGAGAGCAGGTGCTCGACGGCGTACAACTGCACGGCGAACGACAGATCCATGATCTCGATCGGGTTGCCCTCGCCGGCTGCGAGGTTCACGCATCCGGCCCTCGCGATCACGAGCGCGCCGTCTCCCGCACGCTCGACGAACGGCGATCTCTGCCCGTCCGCTCCTGCGTACGACTGCAGCGTCGACACATCGAGGTCGACCTCGTGCGGAACACCGCCGGCGACCGCGACGATCGCCGCCGTGAGCAGCACCTCGGCATCGACCGTGTGCGGCGCACCGGTGGCCGAGACGACGAGCGCTCCGGGGGCGAGGTCGTGCAGACGCCCGATGCGGTAGCCGTCGTGCGTGGCGCGAAGTGCGCGCACCGGGTCGGTCTCGGTGACGCCGACCTGCACGCCCAGCGCCCGCAGGTGGGCGGCGACGCCCTCTCCTACGGGCCCGTAGCCCACGACCACGGCCGGCTGGTCGCGAAGGTCGATGCCGGCGTCGTCCAGGGCGTCGGCGATCGCGAACACGCAGGACTGCCCGGTGCCGTAGCGGTTGTCGAAGGAGGTCTTGGTGAGGGCGTCGTTCACCGCGATGACCGGGATCTCGAGCACTCCTTCGCGCTCCATGAGCCGCAGGGGCATGAGTCCGCTCGTGGTCTCCTCGGCCGCGCCGCGCAGCCCGGCCGCGATCCCCTCCTCGTGCGCGAGACGGATCAGGTGGGAGCCGTCGTCGAGCAGCAGGTCGAAGCCGCGGCGCAGGAAGGCCACGGCGGCGGCGCGCTCCGCAGCTGCCGACAGGGCCGGGTCACCGTCGACGGGGATTCCGCGGGATCGCAGCACCTGGGCGACCTCGACGTCGATCTCATCCGGGTGGGCGTAGACGGCGACCGTCGCTCCGGCATCCCGCAGCAGCAGGGCGAGCTGGGCGGTCTTCGGCTCCAGCACCATCGCGATGCCGATCCGCACACCCTTCACCGTGCCGGCCTCGCGCAGGCGTCGCGCGCGATCGGTGGCGACGGGCATGTGACGTCCGGCCGCATCGACACGGTCGTGAGCCGTCTCACGCGCTGGGAGAGCCTTGCCGTCGAGCAGGATCTCGGGCGTCGCACCCGGTGCGAGGACGACTCCGTGGCCGACCGTGCCGGTGCTTCCGAGATGCGCACCGAACGCGGGCAGCAGTCGACGCAGCTCGTCGGCCACGGCATCCGTTCCCACGACGGAGAAGTCGCGACCGGCCACGAGCAGGTTGGTCTCGCGGGCGAAGCGCCGCACCAGACGCTGGGCTGTCGCGGTCTCGTCGGTCACCAGTCAAGGGTAGAGCCCGCCGGGTGTGCCGACTGCCAGAGCGGAGGCTGTCGCGCCCGAATGTGTCGGCGCGTGTCGGCGACCCTGGATTCCCCGGCGCGGTTCGCCTTTCATGGAGCCCATGACCCGTCAGATCCGCTTCAACGCCTTCGACATGAACTGCGTCGCCCACCAGTCGTCCGGCCTGTGGCGCCACCCCGACGACCGCTCCCGGCAGTACAACACCATCTCGTACTGGACGGATCTGGCGAAGCTGCTGGAGAGCGCGACCTTCGACGGCATCTTCATCGCCGACGTGCTCGGCACCTACGACGTGTACGGCGGCACGAACGAGGCCGCCATCCGCAACGGCGCCCAGGTGCCGGTGAACGACCCGATCCTCCTGGTCAGCGCGATGGCCGCGGTGACCGAGAACCTCGGCTTCGGCATCACGGCCGGCACCGCGTTCGAGCATCCCTACCCGTTCGCTCGACGACTCAGCACGCTCGACCACCTCACGCAGGGCCGCGTCGGCTGGAACGTCGTGACCGGTTACCTGCCCAGCGCCGCACGGAACATGGGCCAGGAGGACCAGCTCGCCCACGACGACCGCTACGACCACGCGGACGAGTACGTCGAGGTGCTCTACAAGCTCTGGGAGGGATCGTGGGAGGACGACGCGGTGGTGGAGGACCGCGAGCGCGGCATCTTCACCGACCCCGGCAAGGTGCACCCGATCGGGCATGAGGGGAAGCACTTCAGCGTTCCCGGCATCCACATCTCCGAGCCGTCACCACAGCGCACACCGGTGATCTACCAGGCCGGCGCGAGCCCGCGCGGGGTGAAGTTCGCCGCCGAGAACGCCGAGGCCATCTTCGTCGCCGCCCCCTCGAAGGAGGTGCTCGCCGGCACGGTGAAGCGCATCCGCGACGCCCTGGAAGCCGCGGGGCGCGACCGCCACGACGCCCGCATCTACACGCTGCTCACCGTGATCACCGCCGCGACGAGCGAAGAGGCCACCGCGAAGCACGCCGAGTACCTCTCCTACGCCAGCCCGGAGGGCGCACTCACCTTCATGTCGGGGTGGATGGGCGTCGATCTCTCGCAGTACGCCGAGGACGAGCCGGTCGGGAACGTCGAGTCGAACGCGATCCAGTCGGTGCTGCAGCACCTCAAGGAAGAGGCCGACCTCGGTCGCGAGTGGACGGTCGGCGACTTCGGACGCCACAACGCGATCGGCGGCCTCGGCCCCACGATCGTCGGCTCGGGCGAGGAGATCGCCGACGAGCTGCAGTCCTGGGTCGACGAGACCGACATCGACGGCTTCAACCTCGCCTATGCGGTCACGCCCGGCACGTGGCAGGACATCATCGAGCACGTGATCCCGGTGCTGCGCGCGCGTGGCGCCTACCCCGAGGAATATGCGCCCGGCACGCTCCGCAACAAGCTCCACGGCCGCGGCGACCGCGTGCAGGACACGCACCGCGCCGCGAAGTACCGCGTCGGCTCCTTCGCGAAGGCGTAGCCCTCTCGCCTCGAATCGCGCAAACGGGTGCTGTGGACGCCGTTTCCCACCATTTGCGCGATTCGAAGGTCCCCTACACGAAGACCCGGGGAGCCAGGGTCGACAGCAGAGCGAGCTTCTCATAGCTCTCCGACCCCGGGATCGCGGTGTAGACGAGAAGGAACTGCGACTGCTCGGGATCGACGAGGCTCTGACACGTCAGCTCGAGCGGCCCGAGGTCGGGGTGAACGAAGCGCTTCGTCTCGCGGGGCCGGAGGCCGACCTCATGACGGTCCCAGATCTCGCGGAACTCCGCGCTGTGCTCCTGCAGCGCGTCGGCCATGCGGGCAGCGCGCGATGAGGGGCCCCGCCGGGCGATGACCTCCCGCAGACCAGACACCCACAGCCGCGACAGGAACTCGTGCTCGGCGGGGTCGTACAGGTCCCGCGTGGACGGCTCGCGGAACCAGCGATAACCGAGGCTCCGCTCCATGCCGGTGAGGTGTGCCGTGTCGCCGGTGAGCGCTACACCGAGGGGCGTCTGCCGCAGGGTCTCTCCGAGTTCGCTCACGATCTCGGCCGGAGTGTCCTGCAGCCGGTCGAGGATCCGCAGCATCCCCGGCCCGATGTGGTCGCTGATCCCCCCTCGTGCCGGCGGTTGATGTCCGGCGAGGCGGAACAGATGGTCGCGCTCGTCGATCGTGAGGTGCAGCCCCTGGGCGATCGCGGCGAGCATCTGCTCCGAGGGCAGCGGCCCGTCACCCCGTTCGAGTCGCGCGTAGTAATCGGCCGACATGTGGCTGAGCGCGGCCACTTCCTCGCGACGGAGCCCCTCGGTGCGCCGTCGCGCCCCCCGTGCCAAACCCACGTCCTCCGGTTGCAGATTGTCTCGCCGCAGTCGCAGGAACCCCGCGAGCGCCGTCCTGTCGATGACCATCCGGCCCTCCTCCCGACGCCCCGATCCTCGCATCCGTCCGTGCCGGTATCCACTGCATGGGGAGTCCTGGTTGCGGCGACGCCCAGCACGCACGCTGGAGGAAGACCCGAAGGAGCACATCATGAGCCCGCGCATCCCCGACATCCGCATCCCCTCTCTCGCCGGCCGCCGTGCGATGGTGACGGGAGGGAGCGACGGCATCGGCCTGCACATCGCCACGCGTCTCGCCCGTGCCGGAGCCGAGATCGTGCTCCCCGTGCGCAATCCGCGGAAGGGGGATGCCGCCGCCGCGACCATCAGGGACGCCGCGGCGGGTGCGCAGGTGCAGACCGCGCCGCTCGACCTCTCATCGCTCGACTCCGTGGCGGAGTTCGGCGAGGCGATGCGGAGGGACGGCAGCCCCGTGCATCTGCTCATCAACAACGCCGGGGTGATGTCGCCGCCTGACCGGCAGACCACGGCCGACGGGTTCGAGGTGCAGTACGGGACGAATCATCTCGGGCACTTCGCCCTGGTCGCACACCTTCTTCCCGTGCTCAGCGCGGGGCAGGCGCGCGTGACCTCCCAGGTGAGCGTGGCCGCGGCCCGCGGAACGATCGACTGGCAGGATCCGAACGGGGAGCAGTCGTACGACGGGATGCGGTCTTACCGGCAGTCGAAGATCGCGCTCGGGTTGTTCGGCCTCGAACTCGACCGGCGCAGCCAGGCGCTCGGATGGGGCATCACGTCGAACCTGTCCCACCCCGGAGTCGCCCCCACGAGCCTGCTCGCCGCCCGTCCGGAACTCGGTCGCGCCGACGACACCGTCGAGGTGAGGGTGATCCGGTGGGCGTCCCAGCGCGGGCTGATCGTCGGCACGGCCGAGAGCGCCGCGTTGCCCGCCCTGTTCGCGGCAGCGTCGTCGTCCGCTCTGCCCGGCCGCCTGTACGGCCCGCGCGGTCCTGGCCACATGGGCGGCGCTCCGGCCGAGCAGGCCCTGTACCGTCCGCTACGGAGCACGGCGGATGCCGCGCGCAGCTGGGACCTCTCGGAGCGGCTGAGCGGCGTGACCTACCCGCGGTGACGTCTGGTCAGTCGTCGCTGCGGCTGAAGATCCCTCGCAGCACGAGGAAGACCACCACGGCCACGACCGCGACGATCCCGAGCTTGAAGATGAACGCGAGGACCGAGAACAGCGCGCTCACGATCCACCACGCGATCACGACGGCGAGGATGACGCCGAGGATGGTCCAGAGGTTCTTGGTCATGCCTCCAGCCTACGGAGTCGAAGCTGCAGGAATCTCGTCGAGCGACCGGTACACGGGCAGCCCGAGCTCGTGGGCGATCTCGACGTCCTTGTCGGCGCCGGACGACTCCCCCGGCAGCCGCAGCACCGCGTCGCAGTGCAGGAGCAGTCGGCGGGCGGTCTCGTACATGACGTCGCCCTCGCCGGAGTCGCCCGGCTCGAGGGTGCGCAGGACCGGCAATGCGACCCGCTCCCCGATCATCGGCACGTGGCCGAGGCGGAAGATCGGACCGGACGCCTCCTCCAGGCGCGCGAGATTGCGAGCGATCAGGGCGGGGTCGCCGTTCGTGCCGGAACGGTAGGGGCCGGCGATCAGGATCAGGAGTGGCTTCATCATGGAGATGACTGTAGTCTGAATCATGCATAAACGTGCAACTTCGTGAGGAAACGTATGCTCGCTGCTCAGCGCAAGGACCACCTGCTCGACGTGCTCACCCGCGAGGGACGGGTCGTGGCGAAGGCTGCGGCCGATGAACTCGGAGTATCGGAAGACGCCATCCGTCGCGACCTCCGCGAGCTCGCCGACGAGGGAAGGCTCCAGCGCGTGTATGGCGGCGCGCTGCCCATCGCCGCGGCCGATCGCCCGGTGCGCGAGCGCCACGATCTGGCGACCCAGAGCAAGGAGCGGGTCGCCCGCCAGGCGGTCACGACCATCCTCCCCGGATCGACGATCGTGCTGGATGCCGGCACCACCACGCTCGCGATGGCGCGACTGCTTCCCTCCGGCACCGACATCACGGTCATCACCCCGAGTCCTGCCGTCGCCCTGGCCGTCGCCGAGCACTCGGATGCGCGCGTGATCATGATCGGCGGCGAGCTCGCCCGACACTCTCTCGTCGCCGGCGGAGGACTCGCGATGGAGGCGATCCAGCACCTCGCTGCCGACGTGTTCTTCGTCGGCGTCACGGGCGTCGACCCCCGACACGGTCTCACGACGGGCGAACTCGACGATGCCGTCACCAAGCGGGCGATCGCCTCCCGATGCGCCGCGACCATCGTGCTGGCCAGCGACGAGAAGATCGGCGCCGCCTCGCGCTACCCGGTACTGCCGTTCGAGGCGATCGCCGCGGTCATCACCGACCCCCTCGACGAGAATCCGCTGATCCCCGAGGTCCTGGCGCAGATCCCGGCGCGGACGTGAGCGACGACCCCTCCTCCTCCGCGAGGTGTTCCGTCAGTAGGGCGTGCAGATGGCCCGCCGCCGCGAGAAGCGTGACGCTGCGGCGCGTGAGGTCCGCCAATCGCTCCGTGAGGATGCGCTGCACCTGCGCGGTGTCACCGTGCGCGCGCACCTCGTCGATGATCCGCGAAACGGCGGGGATGCCGTAGCCGCCCGAACGCAGGGCGGCGGCGATCCGCGCCTCGGTGATCCCAGCGGAGTCGTAGGAGCGGACCGATCCTGCACGCCGAAGGGGGCGCACGAGCCCTTCTCGCTCCCAGTGCCGCAGTGCGGAGGAGCGGACGCCGAGCGCCTGGGCGAGTTCGCCGATGGCCATGGCATCGTCCTCGACGAACGGGTCGTCGGCCTCCGCCACCGCGTCCTCGAGTCCGCGCAGGGCCGCGCGCACCCGTGAGCGTTCGAGGGCGAGATCCGCGTGCAGGGTGTCGATCCGCTCCGCCGCCTGCTCGACCGATCCGCCGATGAGAGCGGGCATCAGTCGACGCGCGGGCACCGGACCGAGCGCCGTCGCCAACGCCCGATAGGCGTGCAGCGCCAGGACATGCGGCATCCGATACCGCCGGTACCCGTTCGCACCGCGCTCCGCGGCGGGGAGCACACCGAGTCGCTCGAGGTCGCGCACCTGCTGCGTCGAGTAGCCGATCTCGCTTGTTCGCAGCGTTGGATCGCTCAGCAATACGAAGAAGGACCACGTGCGAACGTGGTCCTTGTTCGTATTGCTGGTCAGCGGCGACGTGTCGACGTTCAGCCGAAACGAATTGCCTCGCTCGACTTCCACCGATGCGGACTCGAGTGCGTGGACGAGCGTCTTGTTCGAGAGCAGTCGTCGTTCGTAGTCCGAGATGACGGTGACGGGTTCGAGGGTGACGGGCCAGCTCGCGGTTCAGTGCAGCGATTGCTCACCGCGTCATGAGATCAGACAGTTCTTTAGCCGCACTGGAGCTTGTAATCGCCGGAGCTGAGCTGAGCTGACGCAGCGGTGACATCCTTGGCCCCAGAGGCTTTGAAATACGAGACAACGCGGAACGTGTGCTGCCCGGTCCCATTGCATTTGTACTGGACACTTTTTTGCACCATGTTCCACGTGCCAAAACTCTCGAAGGCTTCAGTAACGGGAACCCAGAGCCACCCGTTATGCATGAAAACGATTGACCTGATGTACGTCTTGGTGACGGCTCCCCAACAACTAGAGATTGCTGGCTTCGCGCCCACTGAACCGGAGGGGAACCCTTGTCCGGATGATCTCTTCCACATTTGTCCCACCGCAAAATGACAATTTCCTACTACCGTCGCTCTCGTGGTCGCACCTGGCGTCGATTCAGGAGCGCCGATGCTCGTGTCCGACCCAAGTGCATCCATCTCCGCGTCCGTCATCACCACCGCATCGGCAGGAAGCGGTGTTCCATCCGGGTAGACGAGGTACTCGTCGGGAACGTCCGCCGAGCTCACCGCTGTGAGTGGCGGGAGGTCGGGCGCGTCGTTCCCTGATGATGCCGCGTAAGCCGGGCTGCCGCCGGCTGCTACGATCCCGAGGATCAATGATCCAGCGAAAATAAAACCGAATTTGTGGTGGTGACGGTGTCTCATCTTTGAATACCTATTTCTAGTCAACTAAAACTTCCGCTAGACACTCGAGCCGCTTGACGCGCGGTAGGGGAGTCGTAGCGTCTACTGCGAATAAAGAGGCCCATCTGTTCCCGCGACCCGATAAGGCACAGAGACGGGGGTAAGCAGAACTGAGAGTCCGCTATCAGCCGCATACTTTTCCTGGAATTCGTACGCGTCGCTTTCGACGTCAAAGACGCCGATGAAACCAGGAGTTTCTTCCAAGTACACGATCCACACCATCATAAATGAAATGTATCACTTTCGACCTGGTGGCCGTCCTCGGCTATCAGCGCCTTCGCCCCGCGTGACGATACTGTCAAGAACTTCTTCGTCATGAGCTATCTCCCTGAGTAACTGGAAGCTATAGCTTCGCCCACCCGCAAGCTCCGTGTCTGTAGGACGTTCGGCCGACAGACAAAGCCCTGCCAACCGACTAAGGTCTCTTGGCTGCTCCGTCCATCGATCGAAGCCAGCCTGATGCACTCGGCCCACTGACTTCGTCCGACCCCGCAGCGTCCGACTGGAGTGAGTCCGCGATCACGGTGTCGATGGGAGCAGTCAGCCACGCGCGTGATCATGTCGCGAGCCCGTGGCCGCTGGCTAATCTGACATCAGCGCTCGGACGTGAAGGATGGTCCGTCCGATCCGGCCCCCGCGAGGTGTTCCGTCAGTAGGGCGTGCAGATGGCCCGCCGCCGCGAGAAGCGTGACGCTGCGGCGCGTGAGGTCCGCCAATCGCTCCGTGAGGATGCGCTGCACCTGCGCGGTGTCACCGTGCGCGCGCACCTCGTCGATGATCCGCGAAACGGCGGGGATGCCGTAGCCGCCCGAACGCAGGGCGGCGGCGATCCGCGCCTCGGTGATCCCAGCGGAGTCGTAGGAGCGGACCGATCCTGCACGCCGAAGGGGGCGCACGAGCCCTTCTCGCTCCCAGTGCCGCAGTGCGGAGGAGCGGACGCCGAGCGCCTGGGCGAGTTCGCCGATGGCCATGGCATCGTCCTCGACGAACGGGTCGTCGGCCTCCGCCACCGCGTCCTCGAGTCCGCGCAGGGCCGCGCGCACCCGTGAGCGTTCGAGGGCGAGATCCGCGTGCAGGGTGTCGATCCGCTCCGCCGCCTGCTCGACCGATCCGCCGATGAGAGCGGGCATCAGTCGACGCGCGGGCACCGGACCGAGCGCCGTCGCCAACGCCCGATAGGCGTGCAGCGCCAGGACATGCGGCATCCGATACCGCCGGTACCCGTTCGCACCGCGCTCCGCGGCGGGGAGCACACCGAGTCGCTCGAGGTCGCGCACCTGCTGCGTCGAGTAGCCGACCAGCCGTCCGAGCGCCGCAGTGGTCATCACCTGCTCTTGAGGGTTCTGCACGTGCCTCCTTGTCTTTCCGGCCCTTGAGCCCACATAAGCACATCAGCCTCAGCATTGAAGGATGGAAATGCAGGAGATCATCGAAGAGGTCCGCTCGTTCGACGGCGTGCTCGTCGTCGCCCCGGAGGCAGGCAGCGACTTCCCCGAACTGTCATGGGGAGACGCATACTTCTACCACGCGCCCGACGGCCGGATGCCGGAGCGCACGCAGCCGTACGGGACGATCATCACGAAGGACTATCCCGACGACACGTCCTCCGCGCTGGACGCTCCAGGGCGCTTCCGGGTGAACATCCACGTCGGACGCGAGCGCGCGGAGTCGATCATCGCGGCGGGGTCTCTCACGGGCGGCGACACCGACCCGACGGCGGTCGACGTCTTCCGGCCTCACCCGTTGTACGGCACCGCCGGCTGGGTGTGCGTGATCAACCCCGCAGCGGCGACGGAGGGTGCCGTGCTCGCCCTTCTCCGCGAGGCGCACGAGGCCGCGCGCGCTCGCACCGGACGACGGACGAGGTGAACCCCATGTCGACTCCGCAGGGCATGACTCTTCAGGGCATGACCGAGACCGACCGTCGGATCGTCGCGGTGTGGGCGGCCGACTGCGCCGAGCGCGTGCTGCCGCTGTTCGAGACCGAGGCCCCGGACGACGACCGTGCGCGCGATGCCATCGCCAGGACGCGCGCCTTCGCGCGGGGCGAGCTCACGGCTGCGGGCGAGATCCGTCGTCGCTTCGTCGCGGGCAGGGCTGCTCGCAGCGCCGTGACCCCTGCCGGCACCGCCGCCGCCCGCTCCGCGGCACAGGCCGCAGGGGTCGCGCACATGGGTGCGCATGCTCTCGGGGCAGCCGCCTACGCCGCGCGGGCCGTCGAGCGGGCACACCCGGACGCCACCGACGCCCGTGCATCCGACGCCCGTGCCGCAGAGGTGCGATGGCAACTCGCACACCTCTCTCCCGAAGCCGCTGCAGCCCTGCGCACCCTCCCACCGCTGGGCACCGATACAGCCGGACCCCTCGGGCCCGGGCTCCTCTCCTCCGGAGCCCTCGGCGAAGTGATCCTCGAGATCCAGGCACACCTCTCCACCTGATCCTCGACCGCTTCAGCCCGAATTCAGCGTCGACCGACCACACTGGAGGAATGCGGATCCTGGTGGTTGACGACGAGGTGCGCCTGGCCGAAGGCGTGCGCCGCGGGCTCGAGGCCGAGGGCTTCGCGGTCGACGTCGCGCACAACGGCGTCGACGGACTCTGGCGTGCACGCGAGACGCGGTACGACGCGATCGTGCTCGACCTGATGATGCCGGGCATGAGCGGATGGAAGGTCTGCGAAGCACTGCGCGCCGAGGAGAACTGGACGCCCGTGCTGATGCTCACCGCGAAGGACGGCGAGTGGGACCAGGTCGAGGCACTCGAGACCGGGGCCGACGACTACGTCACCAAGCCGTTCTCGTTCGCGATCCTCGTCGCACGGCTCCGCGCCCTCGTGCGCCGTGGAGCCGTCGCCCGCCCGGCGATCCTGGAGGCGGGCGATCTGCGGCTCGACCCCGCAGCCCACCGGGTCTGGCGCGGCGAGACCCCGGTGAGCCTCACCGCGCGGGAGTTCTCCGTGCTCGAGTACCTCATGCGTCATCGCGGGCAGGTGCTGTCGAAGCGCGCCCTCATCGACGGCGTCTGGGACGACGACTTCGACGGCGACCCCAACATCGTCGAGGTCTACGTCGGGCACCTCCGCCGCAAACTCGACAAGCCGTTCGGTCGTGAGGCCATCGAGACCATCCGCGGTGCGGGCTATCGAATGGCGGCCGACGGTGGCTAACCGCAGCTGGCGCACGGTGCGCGGCAGGACCACACTCGGCGCAACCGTCGTCGTCGCCGTCGCCCTGCTGATCGGAGCCTTCTCGTTCTACGGTGTGCTGAGCGCGAGCATCCACAGCAGCACCGAGCGCGCTGCGGAACAGCGGCTCAGCGAGCTCGCCGAACGTGCCGGCGGGCCGGGCGGCAAGGGCATCGACGCGCTCGAAGACGAGATACTGCAGATCCTCGGTCCGGACGGCTCGGTACGTGCCGCGAGCGAGGAGGCTCGCGACAAACTGGGTTCGACCCCGCTCCCGGCAGACGACGACCCGCAGACGACGACCCTCGACGGCGACACCGTGCTCGTGGTGTCGGAAGACATCGAGGGCGATCAGACGCTCGTGCTCGCGGTCTCGATGGACGACGACGCAGAGACCCTGGCGACGGTCGCGACGCTGCTCGCCATCGCGGTCCCGCTGCTGCTGCTGCTCGTGGCCGTGACCACCTGGCTCGTCGTGGGCCGCGCGCTCCGACCGGTGGAGCGCATCCGTGAGGAAGTGGACGGCATCACCGCCGAGCGCCTTCACCAGCGCGTTCCCGTACCCGAGACAGCAGACGAGATCGCCGCACTCGCGACCACCATGAACGGCATGCTCGACCGGCTCGATGCATCTGCCACCGCGCAACGCCGATTCGTATCGGATGCCTCGCACGAGCTGCGTTCGCCGCTCGCGACCATCCGCCAGCACGCAGAGCTCGCCCAGGCCCACCCCGAGGTCACCAGCATCGGCGAGCTCGCAGAGGTCGTCTCGGAAGAGGGGCTCCGACTGCAGGGCATCGTCGAATCGCTGCTGCTTCTCGCCCGCCTCGACGAGGGTGCGAGCACGCTCGACGAGGCGGTCGACCTCGACGACATCGCGCTCGGCGAGGTGCGCCGACTCCGCGCGGCCGGGCTCGACGTCGACGGTACCGGCATCCATGCCGCACGGGTGCACGGCGACCCGCGCCTGCTCGGCCAGCTGGTGCGCAACCTCGCAGACAATGCCGCCCGCCACAGTCGAGGTCGGGTGGCGATCGCGGTGATCCCCTCGGACGGATACGTGTTCGTGACGGTGGAAGACGACGGAGCCGGGGTTCTCGCCGAGGAGCGGGAGCGGATCTTCGAGCGCTTCGTTCGGCTCGACGAGGCCCGCAGCCGTGACGCCGGAGGCAGCGGCCTCGGGCTCGCGATCGCGCGCGGAATCGCCGCCTCATCCGGCGGGTCTCTCACGGTCGACGACTCCCGATGGGGCGGCGCACGCTTCGTCCTCACCCTCCCCCGCGGCGCCTGAGCGACGGGTTCCTGAAGAGTCCTTCAGGACGCTTCAGGGAGGCTTCAGCGCCCGCGGGAGAGCATCGAGTCATGGACGACAAGACACCCTCTCCCGACCAGACGCCCGAGAGCACGCCGGACGCGCCGACCGTGCCGGTGGCCCCGACTCCCGATGCCGCAGCGGCGCCGACGGCCCCTGCACCCCCGGCCGGGACGGCACCCGCGCCCGGCGCCGGCGAGCACCCGACGTTCCCGGCGGCCGAGCCGACCCCCGGTGCCACGGCATCATCCCCGAAGGCCGGCCGCAAGCGCGCGCTCCTCATCGGGGGCGGCATCGCGGCAGCCGTGGTCCTCGCGGGCGGCGGCATCGCCATCGGCGCGGCGATCGGCGACGAGTTCGACGACGACGACCGCTCCTCGGTGTCGGACGGCCCCCGCAAGGACGACAGCGAGGATCACGGTCGTCCCGGTGACGGCCCCAGGAGCGACGACCGCGGCGACACCCCCTCGAACGGTCGTGGCCCGGTGACGGGCATCGGTTCCGCCTCCGCCGACGAGCTGATCGCGATCGCGGATGCCGCACGCGGCGCGGCCGACGGCGACGTCACCTCGATCGACGCGAAGCGTGACGGCACCTGGGAGGTGCAGCTGAGCACAGCGGCGGGAGATGAGACCGAGATCCGCGTCGACAAGGAGCTCGCGGCGACCGTCGCCTCCACCGACGCGGCAGACGGCGACGACACCGGCCCGACGCTCATCCTCGACGACGAGACGATCCGCGCACTGGTCGCCGCCGCACTCGCCGAGGCCGAGGGCATGATCACCGACCTCGATGTCGACGGCGACGACGTGAGCCCCTACGACGCCTCGGTGCTCACTGCGGACAGCCGATCGATCGACATCGAGTTCGACGCCGACTTCGCGGTCGTCGGTACCGACATCGACTGAGTCGGTGCGGGCCGCGTCCTGTCGGGCGGACCCGAGACGCCCGGCATGATGGTGCCGCCGCTCCCCACCGGGGCGGCGGCACCATCGCGTCCTGCGGTGGCGAAGCCGATCAGCACGCAAGTCCGATTAGCATTCAAGGATGACGAACTCCGACCCGATCGACGACATCTCCATCGGCGGTGAGGTGATCCGCCTCGGACAGTTCCTCAAGTTCGCCGGCCTGCTCGACTCGGGCGGCGACGCCAAAGAGGTCATCATCGACGGGTACGTGACCGTGAACGGCGAGATCGAACGACGCCGCGGACGACAGCTGCGCGACGGCGACCTCGTGTCGTTCGAGGGACGCACCGTCCGCGTCCGACCGTGACCTCGGCCCGCTGATCGCCGACCGGTCCGCGGCCGCAGTTCAGGCGGTCCGGTAGCGGAGGAACATCACCCCGCCGTTCGCGACCATTCCTCCGGGGAGGTCGAGTGGGCGGGGTGTGCGGTCCGCGAGGGAACGAACGGGACACCCCGCCCCGAGGGCCACGACTCCCCAGCCGTGCCCTCGTGCGCCGGCCGGCGGTTGCACCGCGCCGAGGAGGGCACGGGTCGAACACACTGCCGTTCGCCGACCGACGAGGTCTGAGGTCCGTCGTCGCGGCGTCCCGATCAGATGACCGGTGGAGGTGCGCCGCCTCCGCAGAGAAGACGTTGGATGCGCGGGACCATTACGCGCGACGGGCTTCGGTCAGGATACGGTGCCGGGTGGAGGGAGCACTTTTCGCGCGGTGACGATGATCAGCACCACGAGGAGGGCGACGATCGTGAGGTCGGCCGCGATGTACGCGTAGTGCGCCCCGTTGGTGCCCGGCGCCTCCGATCCCGCGATCACGAGGTCGCTGCGCCGGTTCAGCACGGGACGGATGAGTGCGACCTCGACGACGAAGACCAGCCAGATCCCGCCCAGGATCATGAGGGGCCCGCGTCCCGCCCGTGCTCGCACGCTCACGAAGGTGAGCACCAGGAGCACGATGCCGGCGAGCACATTCAGCGCGGTGAAGACGAGTCGCCCGATGCCGAGCCCGATCGGGATCGTGACGCCGGGGGCGAGGAACTTCAGCGGCGCCTCGAGGAACGAGATCGCGATGATCGCGCCGAGCAGGAACGCGGGCAGCAGCAGCCGCAGGGCCGTGGTCGTCCGTCCCGTCGTCGTCACGTGGTCCTCCTGTCTCGCCGGTCGATGGCGCCCCTCGACGCTACCTCCGCGCTGTCCGGGAGAGGTCAGCATCCACCGGGGAAAAGCCCTGTGCGCTGGTGACGACCTGTGCCCTGGTGAGAGACCTCTGCCGTCACAGCCACTCGATCACCTGCTCGATCAGGATGCCGACGCCGATGACCGTCATCGCGATGCCGGCGATCCGGGTGACGACGGAGCTCGCGCGGGGCCTCGTCCGCAGCAGTCGGCGAGCGAGCAGCCCGACGGTCGTGTACACGACCGCGATGTTGAGCAGATGCAGGCCACCGAGCGCGAGCATCTGCGTCGTTGACGGCCAGCCGTCGGGGCTCGTGAACTGCGGCAGCAGGGCGAGCAGGAGCAGGAGGCCCTTCGGGTTGATGCCGCTCACGCCGGAGCCGCGCAGGAACTGCGCCCATCCGCCCGTGGCGATCGGCTCGCCGCTCTCGGCGATCGGCGCCGGGCGGCTGGCGAGCGTCGTCGCCCCGAGGAAGATCAGGTAGAGCGCGCCGACCACCGTCAGCGTCGTGAGGGTGACGGGATACGTGGTGACCAGCGCGCCGAGGCCGAGCGCGACGGCGACGATCACGACGGTGTAACCCGCGATCATCCCGAGGATCGATGGCGCGATCGAGCGAGCACGCAGGCCGGCGGAGATCGCATAGGCCCAATCGGCGCCCGGCGTCAGGGCGAGCATGACGGCGACCACCCAGAACTGCATGACCAGCGCGATATCCATCGGTTCTCCTCGATTCGAGGAAGAGACTACGAAGAATCACGCGAAAGGTGCTTCGATTCTTCGGGCGACTGACGGCTTCACCTGCAAGAATTGTCACCATGGACGCACTTGACCGGGAGATCCTCTCGCTACTGCAGGACGACGGTCGGATGAGTGCCACGAATCTCGCCGCGCAGGTCGGGTTGAGCCTCTCCGCCTGCCATCGCCGACTCAAAGAGCTGGAGCAGTCCGGAGCGATCGAACGCTACCGGGCGGTGGTCGCCCCGGCAGCCGTCGGCCTCACCTTCGAAGCCATCGTCTTCGTGACGATCGGGCGTACCGACAAGGACACGATCGTCGCGTTCGAGGAAGCCGTCGTCTCGATCCCCGCCGTCGTCGAGGCGCAGCGCCTGTTCGGCGACCCCGACTACATGCTGCGCATCCTCACGCGTGACATGGGTTCGTACCAGGAGCTCTACGACAACACGCTCGGAACCCTCCCCGGCGTGCAGCGCCTCACCTCGACCATGGTGATGAAGCGGCTCGGCGCAGATCGGGCCGTTCCGATTCCCTGAGGCCGGTCCGAAGGCGCCGGAAGTCCTCAGACGAGGGCTCGACGGATGCGCTCCGCGAGCTCTGCGGGCGAGGCATCCACTGCCGCAGTGAGGCCGCCCTCGTCCGACCCGAGCGGCTCCAGCGTCTGCAGCTGCGACTCAAGCAGTGCGGGAGGCATGAAGTGGCCCCGCCGTGCGGTCGCCTGCTCCGCGACCCGCTCCTGCGGCGCATCGAGGTGCACGAAGACGACCGTCGGCGCCGACGCCCGAAGCCGATCGCGGTAGGTGCGCTTCAACGCCGAGCACGCGATGACGACCCCGGGGTCCGCGGCGAGCGCCGCCCCCACCCGGTCGAGCCACGGCCACCGGTCGTCGTCGTCGAGCGGGACCCCGGCTGCCATCTTCGCGATGTTCGCCGGCCCGTGCAGGTCATCCGCATCGATGAACGCGACACCGATCCGGCGGGCGAGCTCCTGACCGACCGTGGTCTTGCCCACCCCGGAAACCCCCATGACGACGATCGACCGAGGCTCGGTGCTCACCAGTCGTGCACCGTTCCATCCGCCAGCCGGTTGTACGGCAGATAGGCGCGCTCATACGGGTACTTGCCGGCCGCGTCGACGTCGAGCTCGACGCCCAGGCCCGGCTTGTCGCCGGGGTGCAGCAGTCCGCCATGCCAGGTGAAGGACTGCCGGAACACCTGGTCGGTACGCGAGCCGTGCTGCATGTACTCCTGGATGCCGAAGTTGTGGATCGAGAGGCCGAGGTGCATCGCCGCCGCCATGCCGACCGGCGAGATGTCCGTGGGCCCGTGCATGCCGGACTTGATCTGGTACATCGCGGCGTAGTCGAGCGTCTTCTTCAAGGGGCTGATACCGCCCATGTGGGTCACGGCCCCGCGCACGTAGTCGATGAGCTGGTCGCGGATGATGTCCTTGAAATCCCAGACGGTGTTGAAGATCTCGCCGATCGCGAGGGGCGTGGTCGTGTGCTGGCGCACGAGTCGCAGCGCCTCCTGGTTCTCGGCGGGGGTGCAGTCCTCGAGCCAGAACAGGTCGTACGGCTCGAGCGCCTTGCCGAGCTTCGCCGCCTGGATCGGCGTCATCCGGTGGTGGCCGTCGTGCAGCAGCGGGATGTCGGGGCCGAACTCGTTGCGCACCGCCTCGAAGACGCCCGGCAGGTGGTTCAAGTAGGCGCGGGTATCCCAGTCCTCTTCGACGGGCTTCGCCCCTCGGCGGGCGGGCTCGTGGTCATAGCGGGCTTCTCCCCCTCCGGTGTCGGCGGCCTGCGAAGCGATGCCGTAGATGGCCTTGAGCCCGGGAACACCGGTCTGGATCCGGATCGCCCGATACCCCTGGTCGAGGTGCGCGCGCACGGAGTCGAACAGTTCAGGCAGCTCCTTGCCCGACGCGTGACCGTAGGCGAGAAGCCCGGTGCGGCTGGCTCCGCCAAGGAGCTGGTAGACGGGCATCCCCGCCTTCTTGCCCTTGATATCCCACAGCGCCATGTCGACCGCGGCGACAGCGGCCATCGTGACGGGTCCCCTGCGCCAGTACGCGCTCCGGTAGAGGAACTGCCAGGTGTCCTCGATGCGATCCTCGTCGGCACCGATCAGCAGCGGGACGACGTGCTCGGTGAGATACGCGACGACCGCGAGCTCGCGCCCATTGAGGGTGGCGTCACCGAGACCGGAGATGCCATCGGCCGTCGTGAGCTTGAGGGTGACGAAGTTCCGGTCGGGGCTGGTGACGATGACCTCAGCCTTGTCGATGCTCATGCGAGGGTCCCTTCGGGAGTGAGGTGGTCGATGACGGTGCGTGCGCGGTCAGCCGCGGGCACGGCGGAGATGGTGCGGGCGATCACGGCCGTCGCGGGGTCGGTCGGGTCGAGTTCGACGAGGGAGCGGATCCAGCTCTCCACGGCGTGCAGCTGCGCGTCGTCGGCGGCATCGCCGGCCTCTCGGCGTCTCCGCAGGGGAGCGACGAGGCGCAGCGCCACCTTGATCGGACTGTCCCGACGGATCTGGTCGAGCCGATGGGCGATGCGCGGATTCGAGAAGCGGAGGCGCAGATCGTCGAGCCATCCGTCGAGCTCCGCGACCGGCAGGTCGACCGCGGTGCGCTGCGCAGCCCACAGCGCCTCGGTGTCGGCGCGCAGGTCGGCATCGCCGAACGCCTCTGCGATCGTGTCGTAGCCCCGCAACCGCCCTGCCGCGGCGAGGAAGGTGTGCCCGGCGTTGAGCAGATAGAGCTTGCGCGCTTCGTACGGTCCGACATCCGCCACGAATCGCGCACCGACCTGCGCCCACTCCGGAGCACCGCCCGGGAACTCGCCCGCGAGGATCCATTCCGTGAACGGCTCGGTGACCACCGCGGACGGATCGTCGAGGCCGGTGAGCTCCCGCACAGCGTCGATGTCGGCAGGCGTGACGGCAGGGGTGATCCGGTCCACCACCGTGTCGACGAACGATGCGATGTCCGAGATTCCCGCAGCCTGGGGCCCGGCGGCCTTGCGCACCGCGTCGCTCAGCACCCGGCCGTTCTGCGGCAGGTTGTCGCAGCTCACGACCGCGATGGCTCCTGCACCGGCATCCGCCCGAGCGACGAGACCTTCGGCGATGCGCCGCGGAACCCCGGAACCGGCCGAGTACCCCGCCTCGGTGACCGTCACGGTCAGAACTGCGACCCGAGGATCGGTGAGAGTGTCGAGCCAGGCCCGCTCATCCGATCCGGGTACCGCCCGCACGATCGACTGCACGGTCGTCGCCCGGTCTCCCTCGGCGGAGCGCTCCAGCACCGTGTACACGCCGTCGTTGCGCGACAGCAGCTCTGCGGCCTCAGGGGCACGCCCGGTGAAAGCGGCGATGCCCCACCCGTCGTCTGCGGTTGCACGCTCGTTCGCCTGCTGGGTGTACCAGGCCTGGTGAGCCCGATGGAAGGCGCCGAGACCCAGATGAGCGGCACGGAGCGGGGGATGCTGCGTGCGCGCAGGCCCGGTCACGATCCGATGCCGGCGGCGCCGGCAGACGCGCGCAGGAACGCGAGGTCGTCGATCAGGCGCTCCTCCAGCGGAGCATCCGTCGAGAAGTCCTCCAGCGTCACCCAGCCGTCGTAGCCGACCTCGGCGAGGGCGCGGAAATAGTCCGGCACGCTGGCGATGCCCTCGCGAAGCGGAGCCCATGCCGACTCCCAGCGCACATCGCCGTCGAGCCCGGTCTGCCCGGTGCGCTGCCAGACGGCGTTCTTCACATGCACGTGCGCGAGGTACTCCCCCAGGAGTTGCAGGCCGGCGCGAGTGTCCTCCTGCCCTTCGATCACGAGGTTGCCCAGGTCGTGGATCACACCGATGGTGCGCGGGTCGATGCCGTCGACCAGGCGGAGGGCGGCCGACGCCGACGCCGAGATCGTCTGATGGTGCAGCTCGACGAGCACCTTCACGCCGAGTGCCCCCGCCTCGCGGGAGGCCCACTCCAGGTCGCCCCTGGTCTGCGCGAACACCGTGCGATAGTCCTGGGTGTCGTTGAAAGGGATGCGCACGCGCACCTGACGCGCACCGAGTTCTGCGGTGGCCCTGAGCGTCCGCAGCACATCGTCGTGGTCGGGTGCGAGCGCGTAGCCGCCGATGCCGCTGAACTCCAGCCCGGCCTCGCGGGTGATGCGGGCGATCTCGGAGACCGACCCCTCGAGCCCGGTGAGCGGCCAGGTCGCGCGATTCCCGGCCCAGAATCCGGGCGGGTCGGCCTCGTCCTGGTCGGTGATGCGCCACTCGATGCCGTCATACCCGATCGCGGCGATGCGGCGAGCCGCCTCTGCCGGCTCCCAGTCGGGGGTCGCCGCGGTGAACACCGAGAACTTCATGCGATGCCTCCCGTCCGCACGTCCGCATCGTCGACGGTGCCGTCGATCAGGTCGGCGACGCGTACCGCAGAGCCGGTGGTCGCCGACACGTAGATGCCGCGCACCACGGCGAGCGCCAGCAGTGCCTCGGGTACGCCGACCCGCGAGGCTCTCCCCTCACGGATGCTCCCGACGATGTCGGCGTACTGGCGGGCGTGACCCTCGGCGAACGCCTGCGGGTCACGGTCGTCGCCGAGCCGATGCCCCTCGGGCACCCAGTCGACGCTGCGGTCGGCGGTGTCGCCGTCCACCCACAACCGCGCGAGCTGGTCGTTCTCGATGATGCCGGTCCCCTGCGCGCCGTGCACGGCCAGCCGCACCGGCTGCTCGGGGAAGGCGGCCGTCGTGGCGTGCAGCACAGCGAGCGCGCCCGACTCGAAGCGCACCGTGACGACCGCCACGTCTTCGACCTCGACCCGCTCATGCGCGAGCAACGCGGTGTGGGCGAACACGTCGACGGGAGTGCCGAGGAACCACAGCAGCAGGTCGACGGTGTGCACACCCTGGTTCATCACGGCGCCTCCGCCGTCGAGCTCCCAGGTGCCCCGCCAGGCGCCGGAGTCGTAGTACTCCTGCGAGCGCCACCAGGGCACAGAGGCCACCGCACTCGTGATCCGCCCCAGGCGTCCGGTGTGGGCGGCCTCAGCGACGGCCACCGCGCCCGGGTCGAAGCGGTGCTGACTGATCACCGAGATCCGGATGCCGCGCGCCTCGGCGTCCCGTGCGATCGAGGCCAGCCGGCGACCACGTTCCATCGACACGTCGAGGGGCTTCTCGAGCACGACGTGCATCCCCCGCGCGACCGCCCGCTCGGCGAGTTCGACATGGGAACCGCTCGGGGTGCAGATGACGACCACATCGATGTCGTCGGGGATCGACTCGATATCGGCGTGCGTGGATGGGCGCTCTCCGCCCAGTTCTTCGACGATGAGGTCGGCCAGCCGATCGGTCGCGGTCGGCACTTCGTCGACGACCGCGACGATGCGCAGGCCAGGGGTGGCCGCGATCGCTCTGGCGTGGTTGACGCCGATGATGCCGCATCCGACGATGGCGACGTCGAGGATTCCGTCGGTCATGAGAGGGTGACTCCGATCTCGTCTGTGAGTGTGCGCAGGGCTCGGCCGGCACGACCGAAGGCCTCAGGCCCCGAGAAGCCGCCGAGCGCGTTGACGTCGGTGAGGTGGGGTTCGAGCGAGGCGAACCCCGCATAGCCGTCGTCGCGCAGGGCCGTGAGGGTCTCGCGAAGTTCGCCGTCGCCGTCACCCACCGGGACGACCTCACCCGTCGCGGCGAGAGCGTCCTTCAGCTGCAGATACTCGAGGTGCGGCCGCAGCTTGGCGTAGCCGTCGGTGAACGGCCGGACGCGGACCTGGACGAAGTTGGCGTTGTCCCAGGCGACGCGCAGCCGGTCGGAGCCGACCGACTCGATCACATCGAGCACGCGCGAGGGGATGTCGCCGTAGATGTCCTTCTCGTTCTCGTGCACGAGGGTGACCCCGGCCGCTTCGGCGGTACGGGCGAGCGCCGCCATCCGCACGAGCACCTCGTCGCGGATGTCGTCCGCCGAAAGGTGCTCGGCTCGGAAGAACGAGAAGATGCGGATGTAGGGGGCCTCCAGCACCTCGGCCGCCCGGATCGCCCGTTGCAGCCGACCGACCTCGTGCTCGACGGGCAGGGACACATCGACTTTTCCGACCGGCGAGGCGACGGCCGAGACCGCCATGCCGCGCTCGCGCACCACGGCCGCGAGCTGCGCGAGCTGCGACTCGTCGAGATCGACGACGTTCACCCCCCACGCGCTGCGCACCTCGATGTGCCGCGCGCCGAGCGCCTGGAGCACGGCGATCTGCACGGCCGGGTCCGGATCGATCTCGTCACCGAATCCTGAGAGCTTCCACGGGGTCATTTCACTCCTCCTGCGGTGAGACCGCCTACGAGATAACGCTGGAACACGAGGTACAGCACGACGACGGGAATGGCGCAGATGAGCGAGGCCGCCATCATCTGCCCGTACAAGGGCACCGCCCCTGTCTCCTGAGTCGCACCGAAGATCTGCAGTGCCACCGCGGCGGTACGGCTGTCGCGGTTGGTCATGACCGAGGCGAACAGCACGTCGTTCCAGCCCTGCAGGAACGCGAAGATCGCGGAGACCACGATCCCCGGCCAGCTCAGCGGCAGCACGATGCGTGTGAGGACACGGAAGTTGGAGGCGCCGTCCATGCGGGCCGCCTCTTCGAGCTCGCGCGGAAGCCCGCGGATGTACGTCACCATCACCCAGGTCGAGAACGGCAGCGCGAAGGTGAGGTAGGTGACGAACACCGACCAGTGCGTGCCGATGGTGGGGATGCGCAGCACCGACGACAGGGTGGAGAACATCACGAACACCGGCAGCAGCATGAGCGTGCCCGGAACCGACTGCAGACCGAGCAGCCCCCGAAGGATGGTGACGCGTCCGATGAAGGTGAACCGCACCAGCACCCACGCCATCGAGACGGCGACGGCCGCGCAGACGACGGCGACAGCCCCGCAGATCAGGAGGCTGTTGGCGAGGCCCCCTGCGAGATCGACGCTGCGCCAGACCTTGATGTAGTTGTCGAGGCGCAGCTCGGTCGGCCAGTATGCGCCGCCCGCGACCGCGACATCCGCATTGATCGAGGCGAACAGCATGTACGAGACAGGCCCGAACACGAGCAGGCACAGGACGATGTTCGCGGCAGCCAGAAGCGGGCGCGGCAGCAGCCGATCCACCTGGCTGTGACCGCCGGGGCGGCTCCGGCGCGGGTTGACCTGCGCGATCGTGGTGGTGGCGCTCATCGCTTCGCGTCCTCTCCGGTGTCCAGGCGCACGGCGCGCAGGTAGATGAACAGGGGGATCGCGACGATCGCGAGCGAGGCCACCGCCATGGCCGCCGAGAGGCCGAACCGGAAGCTCTGGAACGCCGTGACGTAGGTGAGGACCGGCAGCACCTCGACATCGACCGGCGCCGGTATCCCGAAGAGCACGAACGGCATCGTGAAGGCGTTGATGCTGTGCAGGAAGGTGAGGATGAATGCCAGCAGGATCGATCCGCGCAGATACGGGAGGATGACCTTGCGCAGCTTGATGCCCCACCCCGCGCCGTCGAGCGCCGCGGCCTCGTGCACCTCCGCATCCACCGCCTGCAGTCCGGCCAGCGTCAACAGGTACACGAACGGCCAGCTCACCCAGAGCTGCGCGATGACCAGGGTCCAATAGCTCTGCGGCCCGTTGAGCCACAGCCCCGGGTCGACCCCGAACACGCCGAATGCCTCGTCGACCACTCCTTCGGGCTGGAACATCGCCCGAAAGACCGTGGCCACCACGAAGGCGGGGAGGATGTACGGGATCAGGTAGACGGAGCGCACCAGCCCGCGACCGCGGAAGGCGTTCTGCGTGGCCAGCGCCGCCGTGACTCCGATCGGGATCGCCGCCACCGACACGATCAGCGCATAGCTGACGCTCAGCCCGATCCCGCGCAGCAGCGGCGAGGAGGAGAACGCCTCGACGAAGTTGCCCAATCCGACGAACGGCGCCTGCAGCCACTGCCGGATCGTGTACTGGTCCAGGTCGAGCATCGAGATCCAGAAGGCCAGCAGCAGCGGCACCAGGATCAGCAGTGTCATCAGCACCCCGCCGGGCAGCAGCATCCACAGCGGGCGGGGCCGCTCGCTCGGCGGGGTGTCGTCGGTCCGTTTCCGACGCGTGTCGGTGGCGATCGCCATGTGCGTGTCCTCGCGTCGCTACTTGGACTTGTCGAGCGCCGACTGCGCGCTCGCCTGAGCCTCGGCGATCGATGCGGCGATCGCGCTCTGGCTGAGCGATCCCCCCTGCAGGGCGGGCAGCGATTGGACGACCACGTTGGTCAGGGCGAGCTGCGTGTCCCCCCAGGCGCCCGTGAACGGGGTGGCCACCGACTGCGAGGCGGCCTGCACGTTGGCGCTCAGATCGGGGTTGTCCTTCTCGACCTGCGCGGCAGCTTCCACGCCGGTGGGCAGCTCTCCGAAGGTGTCGAAGTAGTCGAGCTGCGACTCGGTGCTGGTGAGCATCTCGATGAACGCGAAGGCGAGGTCCTGGTTCGGCGAGTACTGGGCGACGACGAGGTTGTCGCCGGAGAGGATGCTGGCTGCCTCCTTGCCGCCCTTCGGAAGTTCGGTCTCCCCCGGCGGGATGGTCGGCAGGAGCGCGTAAGAGTAGGAGTCCGCGACGGGCGAGCCCGCGAACGTGGGCTTGGAGTTGGCGGAGGTCATCGGCAGGAAGCCGGCCTTTCCGTCGGCGAAGGCGGCGACGGCCTGCGCGTTCTTCCACCCGACCGATGCCGGGTCGACGAGCCCGTCCTGGTACCAGCCGAAGTAGGTGTCGTAGGCGGCAACCACGGCCGGGTCGTCGATCTCCGCCTTCTTGGCGTCGACGTCGATCAGCGGGTTGCCCGCCTGCACACTCATACCCCAGACGAACTTCCAGGGGTCAAAGCTGTCGGCGTAGCCGATCGCGAGACCGTGCACATCCCCTGATTCGATCTTCGCGGCCGCAGCCGTCAGCTCATCCCAGGTCGTCGGCGGCTCCTCGATGCCGGCGGCGGCAAGCAGCTCGGTGTTGTAGGCCATCACGAAGGGACGACTCACGAACGGGATGGCGATCTCGTCGTCCTCGCTCGGGCCGGAGATACCCAGGGTGGATGGCACGAAGCGGTCACGGCCCCCGACCTTGTCCCAGTCGGCATCGGTGAGCTTCACGAAGGCTCCCGTGGCGTAGGCGGTCGGTGTGAAGGTGGTGCCGAGACCGTAGACGTCGGGGCCCTGTCCGGAGAGCACGGAGGTCTGGATCTTCGTGAGCTCGTCGTTGGCGCTGGCGAAGGTCTCGAACTCGACGGTGGCTCCGGTCTTCTCCTCGAATGCATCGGAGACCTTCCCGAACCATTCCTTCTGCTGCTCGGGGTAGAGGCCGTTCGCGGCCATCATCACGGTGAGCGTCTGGCCTGTCCCATCGACAGCGCCACCGGTGCCGCCGTCATCCGTACCAGCGCCGGATCCCGAGCATGCGGTCAGTGCGATCGCTGCTGCGGCCATCGCCCCGAGGGCGATCAGGGGTCGAGACTTCATTGAACTCTCCTTCGAGACAGTGAGTGGACGTGACTGCGTCTTCGCCAAGGTAGGCAAGCATGGCAATTGTTAGCAATCCATTGCCAGTAATTGCCATCCTGTGATTCTGTTGCCGCATGTCGTCTCCCACACCCCCTCCGCATCGGCCGACGCTCGCCGATGTGGCCGATGCCGCCGGCGTCGCGATCTCCACGGCCTCGCGCGCACTCGCCGTCCCCGGTCGCGGGAACCCCGACACCCGCGAGCGCATCATCCGCATCGCGAAGGACCTCGGTTACACCCCCGTCACCGCGTCGAACGCCTCGGCGACACCATCGACCCGCATGGTCGCCGTGCTCGTATCCGACGTCACCAACCCGTTCTACTTCGACATCATCCGCGGCACCCAGCAGGCCCTGCGGGTGGCGGGCTACTCGCAGATCCTCGTGCATACCGAGGAGTCGCCCGAGATGGAGGAGAGCACGCTCGAAGAGCTGCGCAGCTCTTACGACGGGGCGATCCTCACCGCGTCCCGCCTGTCCGACGAGCGGCTCGCCGAGCTCAGCGCCGAGCTTCCTCTGGTCGCGCTGAACCGGGCGGTACCAGGGGTGCCGTCGGTGTTCATCGACACACCGCTCGGGTTCGACCAGGCGGTCGAGCACCTCGCCTCGCTCGGCCATCGACGCATTTGCTACGTGGCCGGTCCCCCCACCAGCTGGGCGAGCAACCTCCGCTGGCGTGCCGTGGCGGCCGCGTGCGAGCGCCTCGGGATCGAGCACACGAAGGTGGGCCCGTACCAGCCGCGCACGAAGGCGGGCGCGGCCGCGGCGGATGCTGCGCTGAACACCGGCGCCACCGCGTGCGTGGCTTTCAACGACCTCCTCGCGATCGGCATGCTCATCCGGCTCAAGGAACGAGGCGTGCGTGTTCCGGAGGACATGAGCATCGTCGGCTGCGACGACATCTTCGGCGCCGACTTCTGCAACCCGCCGCTGACCACCCTCACCGCTCCGGTCGAACAGGCCGCACGGCTGTCGGTATCGATGCTGCTCGATCGACTGCAGAGCGAGCGCATCGGCGCGAGCGCACTCACCCGCCGCCACATCGCGGCGCTGCCGACCCATCTGACCGTGCGGGAGTCGACCGGCTCCGCACCGCGCCGTACCCCTGGAGGAGAATCATGAGCAGAGAACTCAGCCCGCACGTCGACCGACTCCTCCCCGCCGATCCCGGAGTGCGAGAGCTCGCCAGGAGGCTGTACGACGCCGTCGCCGCGGCGCCGATCCTCTCCCCGCACGGCCATGTCGATGCTGCATTGCTCGCCGACGACAAGCCCTTCCCAGACCCTGCGACACTGCTGATCACGCCCGACCACTACGTGCTGCGTCTGCTCCACGCAGTCGGCGTGCCCCTCGACGCGCTGGGCCGGGGAGCCGCGCCCGCTGATCCGCAGGAGGTATGGCGGGCGTTCTGCGCGAACTGGGACGTCTTCCTCGGAACCCCGGTGCGCTACTGGTTCGAGACCTCGCTGTCCGAGGTGTTCGGGGTGACGGAGCAGCCGAGTGCGGGCAACGCCGACGAGCTCTACGCGCACATCGACTCGCAGCTGCGCACCGCCGAGTTCCACCCACGTGCGTTGTTCGAGCGCTTCCGCATCGCGGTGCTCGCCACGACCGACGACCCCGCCGACGACCTCGCAGCTCACGCACGACTGCGCGACGATCCGTCCTTCCACGGGCATGTGCTCCCGACATTCCGTGCCGACCGTTACATGGACCCATCGGCTGCGGGCTGGACGATCGCGATCGCGGAGCTGTCGGAAGCTGCCGGCACCGATGCCGGGAACTACGCCGGGCTGCTCGAGGCCCTGCGCCGCCGCCGCGCCGCGTTCCGGGCAGCGGGCGGCACAGCGACCGACACCGGGGTGCTCGATGCCGGATCGCAGCCGCTCACGAGTGCCGATGCGGAGCGCATCCATGCCGCGGGGCTCCGGAGCGAAGTCACGGCGGAAGACGCGACGGCGTACCGCCGCAACATGCTCTACCGGCTGGCCGAGATGTCGTCCGAAGACGGACTCGTGATGCAGCTGCACCCCGGCGTCATCCGCAACCACCACCGTGACACGCTCGCGCGGTTCGGCCCAGACAGCGGGCACGATCTGCCGGACGTCGCCGCCTTCACGCGGCCGCTCACCCCGATCCTCAACGACTTCGGCACGAACGAGACGTTCCGGATGGTGCTGTTCACGGTCGACGAGACAGCGTTCAGCCGTGAGATCGGACCACTCGCGGGCTTCTATCCGTCCGTCTACGCCGGTGCGCCGTGGTGGTTCCTCGACACCCCCGACGCCATTTCGCGCTACCGGCGATCGGTGACCGACAGTGCCGGGTTCACCAAGACCAGCGGATTCGTCGACGACACCAGGGCCTTCTGCTCGATCCCCGCGCGCCACGACATGTCCCGACGACTCGACGCCGGCTACCTGGCGGCACTCGTCTCCGAGCACCGGCTCACCGAAGAACAGGCCTTCGCATTGGCGCACCGTTTCGTGGACGACATCCCGAGGACGACGTTCCGCCTGCCCGGGGGTACCGCCTCAGCTTCATGACGTGGACGCCTTCGTCACCCTGCGGACGACGTACTCGACGACGTCGCCCTCCGGGATCGCGCGGGGCCGGAAGCGCACACCGGTCGACGCCCGTGGAACCATGCGATCGACGCGGAAGATGCGCCAGTCGTCACGATCGAGATCCCACGCGAGCAGGTACCAGACCGACCCCCAGCTCACCAGGCGCTGCGGTTCGGTGTGCCGCTTCTCTTCGTCTCCGCCGGGTTTCGTGTAGCCGAAGCGAAGCCGTTCATGGGCACGGACGGCCGCGGCGACCGTGCTGAGCGCCGCGAGGTCGAGCGGGGGTTCGGCCCCAGGAACCACACTCGTCGCCTCACGGATCGCGTCGACGCGACGGCGCAGTCGCGAGGGCATGACCTGCTCGAGTTTCGCGAGGGCGGTGAGCGAGGTCTCTTCGACGCCGAGCCGCCAGGTGGCGGCCACCCCCAGCCCGACGGCGACCGCGACCGCCTCGTCGTCGTCGAGCAGCAACGGAGGCATCGCGGTTCCGGCGGCCAGGCGGTATCCGCCCGCGACGCCGGGGCGCGCATCCACCGGATAACCGAGCGAGCGGAGCTTGCCGATGTCGGCGCGCACGGTCCTCGTGCTCACACCCAGTCGGTCGGCGAGTGCGGAACTCGTCCAGTCGCGTCTGAGCTGAAGCAATGACAGCAGTTCCAGCAGACGGGCCGAGGTCTCGAGCATGTCTGATCCTCTCAGCAAATGCGGAAGCTGGTCTTCCGCATTGCCTGAGAGCGTCAACAGCATGACACAGAACACCTCCCTCAGCCCTTTCCGCATCGACATCCCGCAGGATGCCATCGATGACCTGCACGATCGTCTGACCCGCACGCGCTGGCCGCTCCCCGTTCCCGGACGTGACGATCGCACCGACTTCAGCCGCGGGATCCCGCTTCCTTACCTGCAGGAGCTCGCGGATCACTGGCGCGATGGATTCGACTGGCGGGCGCAGGAGAGGGCCCTCAACGCGCATGAGCAGTTCACGACGGTCGTCGACGGTCAGACGTTCCATGTGCTCCATGTGCGCTCGGCGAACCCGGCAGCCACGCCTCTGCTTCTCAGCGACAGCTGGCCGGCGTCGTTCATCGAGTACCAGCGACTGATCCCGCTGCTGACGGACGACTTCCACGTGGTCATCCCGTCCCTGCCCGGACTGGGGTTCTCGAACCCGCTCTCCGGCACCGGGTGGGATCTGGCTCGAACCGCCGACGCCTACACCGAGATCATGACGCGCTTCGGCTACGACCGGTTCGCGGCGCACGGCACGGACGTCGGCACCGGCATCATCGGCAGACTGGCCGCGCTGCACCCGGAGCACGTCATCGGCACGCACTTCGCCAGCGACCGCGTGTGGCTCGGACTGGTCGGCACCATGTTCCCCGCCCCCGATGGTCTGTCCGAGGAAGAGCTCGCCCAGCTCGAGGCCGCACATGCTGCGAGCGCTGCGGAACGCGGCTACATCGGCATGCACAACCATCGACCCGACACGGTCGGACCGGCCCTCACCGACTCGCCCGTCGGCCAGCTCGCGTGGATCGTGGAGAAGTTCAAGCGCAGGATCGACGGCGGGTACGGGGCGCCGGATGTCGACCGCGACCAGCTCCTGACGAACGTGAGTCTCTACTGGTTCACCCGCAGCGGTGCTTCAGTCGCGCAGTTCTTCTACGAGTCGGAGCACGCCCAGCTGGACTTCGTCATGCCCTCCGGGGTGCGCGCCGGCTGAGCCGTCTTCGACGCGCATCCCCTGATCCGGCGCACGATGGATCCCGCCGGTGCGATCGACCACTGGAGCGAGTTCGCCGAGGGTGGGCACTTCCCGGCGATGGAGGAGCCGGAGCTGCTGGCCGACGACATCCGCAGGTTCTTCCGCGGTCTCGCCTGATCCGCTCAGGCACCGTGCGCATCGATCAGATCGCGACCGCGCTGATCGATGCGTGCGGGCGCCTTCTCTCCTGCACCCTGGTCTCGCTGTCGAGCACCGAGAAGCCGGCGCGCTCGAGCTGGTTCGACATACCCTGCACCGACCAGTAGTGCGCCGTCGTGACGGCGTGCGGGAAAGGCTGCCCGTCCGCCCCGTCGAAGAAGCCGACCAGCAGATGTCCGCCCTCACGGGTCCCGCGGCGAGCGGCCTCGAGCAGATGCGGAAGCCCATCCGGAGTCGCGTGGATCAGCGAGTACCAAGCCAGCACGCCGCCCAAGGAACCGAGCGGGATGTCGGTATCGGCCAGAGACGCCGTCCGATACGAGATGTGGGGGAATCGCGCCGAGGCGCCGGCGATGAAGTCCGGCACCAGGTCGATGCCCTCGGCATCGGCACCGCGCTCGACGAGGAACGCCGTCCAGTGTCCAGGACCACACCCCACGTCGAGGATGCGTCCGTCGACGCCGTCCGCCCAGCGACCGATGCGCTCCCGGTCGACGTCATCCATCTGCGCGATGTCGCCGAACAACTCCGTGTACTCGACCGCACGCGCCGCATACCCGTCGCGCACGCGCGCATCCTCCGTCTCCTGCTGAGCCATGGCCCTCCCCGCTCTCGCGATGATCGGACTCCACGCTATCGAGGTCTCGCCCGCAGATGGATGTAACACCTGTTACAGTTTCGTGTGTGACGAAATCGGATGGCTGGCTCGTGCTCCTGGTGCAGGTACCCGCATCACCCTCGCGGCATCGCGTCGCGGTCTGGCGCGAGCTGCGTCATTTCGGTGCGGTACCCGCAGGGCAGGGTACCTGGGTCACGCCAGATGTGCCTGCGTGCGTCGAGGGGGTCGACCGGGCGCTGGCGCTCGCACAGCGCGGCAACGGCGACATCCTCGTGCTACGCACCCAGGCCGACGGCGGTGACACCGCCGCACTTCGGAAGCTCTTCGACGCCGCGAGAGCAGACGACTGGGCGGAGTTCGTCGCCGACTGCGCGAAGTACCGCGCCGAGATCGCGCGTGAGATCGAGAAGAAGAAGTTCACGCTGGCCGAGCTCGAAGAGGAGGAGCAGAGCCTCGACCGACTGCAGCGCTGGCACCGCACGATCCGCGCCCGCGACGTGTTCGACTCCGCCTCGTCCAAGGACGCCGACCGCGAGTTGGCCGCGTGCGTTCAGGATCTCGCCCGGTTCGCCGACCTCGTCTACCAGGCCGTCCACGCGTGAGCCTGCCGACCGCCGCCGCACCGGCGACCCGCCAGGTCGCACCGCTGTATGCAGCCGGCTTCGTGACGGCGTTCGGCGCCCACAGCATCGCCGCAGGCATCGGGGCGACCGGCGGGGACATCGGTCTCGACCTCCTGCGTCTGGGGGCGCTTCTGGCGATCTACGACCTCGCCGAGGTGTTCCTCAAACCCGTCTTCGGCTCGCTGTCCGACCGGATCGGCGCCAAGCCGGTGATCGTGTTCGGGCTTCTGGCCTTCGGCGTCGCATCGCTCGTCGGGGTGTGGTCGTCGAGCACGGCAGCCCTCGCGATCGCACGTCTCGGGCAGGGCGCCGCAGCCTCAGCGTTCTCGCCCGCTTCCTCGGCGACGGTCGCACGGCTCGCGGCCCCGGGCGCGAAGGGGCGATACTTCGGCAGATACGGATCCTGGAAGGGCCTCGGCTACACACTGGGTCCTCTCCTAGGCGCCGCACTGATCTTCCTGGGCGGCTTCCCCCTCCTCTTCACGTGCCTGAGCGCGCTCGCCGTCCTCACCGCGATCTGGGTGGCGATCTCCCTGCCCCGACTCGAGCCGCTGCCTCGACCCCGGTACACGGTCGCCGACCTGGTCCGTCAGACGACGGAGCGGGGCTTCCTCATCCCGACGCTCGTGCTCGCCGCGTCCACCGGCGCGCTCGGTGCGGCGATCGGCTTCCTCCCCGCTCTCGCCAGCAGTGAAGGTGCTCCCCTCTTCGCGAGCATCGCGATCGCCTCGGTTCTGGCGCTGAGCTCGGCACTCACCCAGCCCTGGGCGGGCAGGCTCCGCGACAGCGGCCGCTTGAGCGATCGGACCGCGATGACACTCGGCCTCGCGGTGATCACGGCCGGCATCCTGGTCGCCGCGTTCGTCCCCGTGCTCCCGTGTCTCTACGTCGCCGCCGCCCTGCTCGGCATCGGGATCGGCGTCTCGACGCCTTTCGCCTTCGCGCATCTCGCCGAGACGACACCACCCGAACGGATGGGGCGCACGATGGGCACGGCCGAACTCGGCCGCGAGCTCGGCGATGCCGGTGGGCCGCTGCTGGTCGGAGCCGTCGCGGTGGCGGCGACGCTTCCCTGGGGTCTCGCGGCACTCGCGGTCGTGGTCGCCGCTTCGGGAGCGACCACCCGGGTCCTGCCGCGATCACCGGGAGGAGAGCGGGCGGAGAGCGACACCTGATGCACTTTCGTCGCCGACGCAGGCCGCCCGATGGAACCGGATCTCCGTGCCGGACGAATACCTAGTGTGAGCAACGACAACGACATCATCCGCGAATCGCTCGAGGCCGCGGAACGGTTCTCCGAGATCTTCGAGCGACATATCGGCGCCGTCTCGGCCTACGTCGCCCGCCGCGTCGGACCGGCTGCGAGCGATGACATCGTGAGCGAGACGTTCCTGATCGCGTTCCGCAAGCGGAGGCGCTACGACTTGACGCGGAGTTCCGCGCTGCCCTGGCTGATGGGCATCGCGACGAATGTCCTCGGACAGCACCGAAGGGCCCAGGCGCAACACTGGCGCGCGCTGCAGGCGTCCGTCGGTCAGCACGACCAGGTGGCTGCCGACGATCACGACCGCTCCTCCTCGCAGCTCGATGCAGCAGGCGAGATCGAGCGCCTCTACCCCCGCATCGCCGCGCTGACGGCCCGTGACCGCGAGGTGCTCTTCCTGCACGCCTGGGGCGATCTTACATACGAGCAGATCGCCGCGGCGCTCGCGATCCCGGTCGGTACCGTGCGTTCACGCCTCAGCCGCATCCGGGCGAAGCTCGCCGCTCCTCCCCCGCCGTCGCCGGCTCCACCTCACCGGCCGCGCGCGGCGACCACCCACATTCGACTTGCCGAGAAAGAGACCATCCATGGACATCCTTGACACGGTGCGGGAGATGAAGCCCACCTACCCCACATCGCCGCAGGCGCCTCGCCGCGCCCTCCACCAGGCGATCGCGCAGTCGCGACGTCGCCGCCCACTCGGACGGATCATCGGGATCTCCCTCGCGGGCACGGCGGTCGCCGCGGTCGCCGTCGCCGCCTCCGTACTCATCCCGCCGGGAGTCGTCGGCCAACCGCCGGCCGCCTCGGCATCGACCTATCTCAACGAGACCGCGGCCTCCATCCGATCGGCTGCCGCGCAGCCGGTCCAGGTGACCATGGCGACCAGACACCTGCGCCTCGTCGGTGGTCGGAATGAGCAGTCCCCTCCGTTCGGCAGCTTCAGGACGGATGCCACGGGTGCCGTCGTCACCGAATCGGCTGTGACGTATCTCCATGCGGCGGACGGAAGCTCGTCGCAGACGTCGCACACCGAGTTGCACGCCACCGAGACCTACGGCGACGCCACGGCCGTCCACCGCGCCTGGACTTCGTACTACGGGTCATCCTTCCCCATCGGCGCGGAGCCCCTCACGGTGCGCGATGTCGACGTCGACGCCCCTCCCATCGGGGAACTCCCGGTGTCGACCACCGACTTCCCGTCGGACCCCGCGGCCTTCCTCGCCGCATGGACGACCGGCATGGAGGATCAACTGATCGCTGCCAAAGCAGAAGCGGCGAGGATGCCCATGGACGGCGAACCGGAGTCGAACGGACTGTACGCGAGCATCGAGGAACGGCTCGACATCCCCGCCGCGGAGCATATGCTCAACGAACTCGGACATTCAGTGCCCATCCTCTCCGCCTCCCCGGAGTATCGCGCGACGTTCCTGGAGGCACTCGCCCTGGCAGACGGGATGGCCGTTGAGAACGACGCCTCCGCCGACAAGATCCTGGTGTACGAGACCGACGACGCCCGCTTCCGCCTGACGGTCAATCCCCCGACCGGCTCCATCCTCCGGATCGAGAAGTTCCTGCTCCGGGTTCCCCCCGGTCCCGGGAACGTGTCCATCGAAGACACCACTCCCGTCGAGGTCGGCTCCGCATCCTTCCTCCCGAAGGAGATTCCGGATTTCGCGGTGACCTTCACGACGGAACCGGTGGGCTGAGCCCGGCACTCCGCAGTGCGCCTCCGCATCCTCTCGGGTGCGGAGGCGCAGTGTCGCCGGGCTCAGTCCGCCGCCGGCACCGCCGCGATCACCCGGATCTCCCTCGTCGCGGCATCACCGAGGCTGCGCAGCGCCTCCTGATAGGCCTCGGAATGGTACGCCGCCACCGCAGCCTCGAGATCCGGGAACTCGATGATCGTCGTGCGCAACGCCGACTCGCCTTCCAGCACTGCGAGAGGCGCACCCCGCGCGAGGAACCTGCCGCCCCCGGCCCGCATCGCGGGACCTGCGCGCTCGACGTACCGCGCAAGCGTCTCGTGATCTCGAATGCTCGTGAACGTGTTCACCCAATAGACAGTCACCGTGATGCTCTCCCGTCGATCTCGGAGAATCCATCCTGAGCGACCGGCGTATGTCCGACCAGGCCGAGAACCGCCGACGATCGACTCGATCCTGCCGATTCCGCTCGAACGCGGGCTCGGCGCCGACTCGGTGTTCGTGCGGGCCAGGACCGGGCTGACCGCTACCGGAGCAGCATCAACGACTACTCTCCGTCGCCAGCGCGCGATCGGCGGATCGGCCGGAGAACTCTTCGGACGATCCCCACCACGACTGCTCCCACGACGCCGCCCACCGTGTTCCAGACGATGTCCTGCACATCGGGAACGCGACCGGGTATCGAGGCCTGTACGTGTTCGATCGCGAACGACGTACCGAACACCAGCACGGGCGCGAGTATCCAGAGGCGCCTGCTGAGCGCGAGCGCCACTGCGGCTCCGAGCGGCACGAAGAGCAGAGCATTGAGAATGCTCTCCAGCTGGAGATAGCTCATCGGTTCGACCAGCGGCGCGGCGAAGACGTGGGCGAAGTCCATGAAGAGCGCGCGGGCAGGACCCGCGAATCGGCGCGGTTGACGGCGCTCACTGAAATTCCTCGGTTCTGCTCATCGAAATTCCCCACTCTGGGTCGCTCCGCCGCATGAGGCGGGCCTTCCTCGATGCTGGTG